>CAJYKV010000015.1 GCA_913774955.1 uncultured Acidovorax sp. | reverse complement strand
GCTTTTTAAAAACCTGTCAAACTCTGTGGTTATTCGCTTCTTTCATCATCGCCGCAATTTCTTGCAGCACCTCCGATCAGCGAAGCCTTGAATTCTACACCAGTTTTCAACACCAGCGCAAGTTTTTCAAAACTTTTCTTCAACCACCCTCGCTATCTGCAATCTTCGCAACCACCTTCCGGCAGTTGCAATCTTCAGTAGCGAAGCCCGCTAGTATAGCAACAAAAATTGCCGTCAGCGCAAATTCAATTGTTTTTCGAGCGCATCGATGAACAGAGCCGGCACGTCGCACCCGGTCTGGTCATGGATCTCCTGGAAGCAGGTTGGGCTCGTCACATTGATTTCGGTAACGCAGTCGCCGATGACATCCACGCCGGCCAGCAGCATGCCGCGCTCCAGCAGCACGGCGCCCAGCTTGCGGCCGATCTCCATGTCCCGCTCCGTCAGGGCACGGGCCACGCCCTTGCCGCCTGCCGCCAAGTTGCCGCGGACCTCCGATCCCTGGGGGATGCGGGCCAGGCAATACGGTACGGGTTCGCCTCCGATGATGAGGACGCGCTTGTCGCCCTCGGAGATCTCGGGGAGGAACTTCTGGACCATGACGGTTTCGGTGCCCTCCTTATTGAGGGTCTCGATGATGCTGCCCAGGTTGAGGCCGTCGGCCTTCACGCGGAAGATGCCCATGCCGCCCATGCCGTCGAGCGGTTTGAGGATGATGTCCTGGTGTTCCTGGTGGAAGGCGCGGATGTCCTGTGCGTCCCGCGTGACGAGCGTCGGGCCGATGAGGTCCGGAAACTCCATGATCGCCAGCTTCTCGGGATGGTCCCGCAGGGCACGCGGCTTGTTGAAGACGCGCGCGCCGTCCCGCTCCGCCTGTTCGAGCAGGTGGGTGGCATAGAAGTACTCGCTGTCGAAGGGGGGGTCCTTGCGCATCAGCACCGCGCCGAAGGAGGACAGCGCCACCTGGCGGTCCCCGGTGACGGAGTACCAGTCCTGCGGGTCGCCCGTCAGATGGAGGTCGCGCACACGTGCGAGCACCTGGCTGCCCTGCTGCCAGCGGATGTGGCGCGGCTCGCAGACGCTCACCGTGTGGCCGCGGCGCTGGGCCTCCCGCATCATGGAGAAGGTTGTGTCTTTGTAGATCTTGAAGTGTTCTACGGGATCTGCAACGAAAAGAAGGTTCATGGTGTCGTCGTCTGGCGAGTGGATGGCGTCAGGCACCGCGGGTGCGGCGTCCGTACTGTTGCACAAATAGCGTGAACACGCCGGCCATGGCGCCCCAGAACGCGGAGCCCACGCCGCCGATCACGACGCCGCTGAGGGTCACGAGGAAGGTGATGAGGGCGGCCTCCCGGTGGGCGTCCTCCTTCAGCGCGGTGGCGAGGCCCCCGCCGATGGTTCCGAGCAATGCCAGTCCGGCGACGGCGATCACCAGTTCCTGGGGGAACGCCGTGAGCAGCCCCGTGACGACCGCGCCGAACAGGCCGACGACGACGTAGAGCGCGCCGCAGGCCACTGCCGCGGTATAGCGGCGTGACCGGTCTTCATGGGCTTCGGGGCCCATGCACATGGCCGCCGTGATGGCACTGAGGTTCAGGGCGTAGGCACCGAAAGGGGCCAGCACCAGGGTGGCGAGCCCGGTCATGGTGATGAGGCGGGAGACCGGCAGGGGGTAGCCCGAGGCGCGGATGACCGCGACGCCCGGCAGGTTCTGCGATGCCATGGTGACGACGAAGAGGGGCAGCGCCAGGCCGATGAACGCGGAGAGGCTGAACTGCGGCGCCGTGAAGACGGGGACGGCCCATTCGAAGCGCATCTCCGAAACGGCGATCTGCCCGCGGCAGGCCGCGTAGGCGATGGCCACGGCCAGGGTGAGGACGACTGCGTAGCGCGGAAGGAATCGGCGCGCGAGCAGGTAGCTCAGCAGCATGAGCAGCACCAGGGGCAGCGCGGTCTGTGCGGCGGTGAAGGCCTGGATGCCGAACCGTGCGAGCACGCCGGCGAGCAGGGCCGATGCGATCGCCGCGGGAATGCGGTGCATGGCCCGCTCGAACCAGCCGGTGGCGCCCACCAGCGCGATCAGACAGGCGCAGGCCATGAAGGCACCCACGGCCTCGCCCATGGAATAGCCGCCCGCCAGGCCGGCGGAGGCGAGCACCGCGGCGCCGGGCGTGGACCACGCCACCATCACGGGCTGGCGAAGGATGAGCGACGGCACCAGGGAGCACAGCCCCATGCCGAGGCCGAGCGCCCACATCCAGGAAGTGGTCTGCGCGGGCGTGGCGCCGAAGGCCTGGGCGGCCTGGAAGACGAGGGTGACCGAGCTGGTGAATCCCACCAGGACCGCCACGAACCCTGCGGTGGCGGCGGACAGGCTGATGTCTTTGAAAAAGGAGCGCATGAGGGGGCGGATTCTGTCACCCCTCGCGCGGCAGCGTCCGGAAGCGGCCGGCCTGCCCTGCCCGCAGTGGGGACCGGGCGCTCAGATCTCGATCTTGGAGCCCAGCTCGACCACGGAGTTGCTCGGCAGGTTGAGGAAGCTGGCCGCGCCGCTCGCGTTGTGGTGCATCTGCGCGAAGAGTTTTTCGCGCCAGGGCGCCATGCCGCTGCCGATGGTGGGGATGACGACGTCGCGCGACAGGAAGTAGCTCGTGGTCATGGATTGGAGCTCGCAGCCGCGGCCACGCATCAGCGCCAGGGCGCCGGGCAGGTCCGGATCGTTCTTGAAGCCGTAGTGCACCGTGACCTGCCAGCAGTCGCCGCCCAGCGGTTCGACCTGCAGGCGCTTGTCGAGGCCGATCCATGGCACTTCGTGGCTGCGCACCGTGACGAACAGGTTCTGCTGGTGCAGCACCTTGTTGTGCTTCAGGTTGTGGAGCATGGCGTTGGGCACGGCCCCGGGCTCCGCGGTGAGGAAGACGGCCGTGCCTTCCACGCGCGTGGGGGGGCTGACGAACACCGCCGTGAGGAAGTCGCGCAGGTCGATGGCGTCGGCGCGCAGCTTCTCGTTGAGCAGCTCGCGCCCGCGCTTCCAGGTCATCATGAGGGTGAAGACGATGGAGCCGATCATGAGCGGGAACCAGCCGCCCTGCAGGAGCTTGAGCAGGTTGGAGGCGAAGAAGGCCAGGTCCACGACGAAGAAGAAGCCGGTGGCGCCGATGCACAGCGCCAGCGGGTAGCGCCATCCGTAGCGGATGACGAAGAAGGTGAGCACGGTGGTGATGAGCATGTCCAGCGTCACGGCGATGCCGTAGGCGGCCGCGAGGTTGCTGCTGGAACGGAACATGACCACGGCCAGGACGATGGCGATGAACAGCACCCAGTTGACGAACGGGATGTAGATCTGGCCGGTGTCGCGCACGCTGGTGTGCTGGATGTTGAGGCGCGGCAGGTAGCCGAGCTGGATCACCTGCTTGGTGACGCTGAACGCGCCGGTGATGAGCGCCTGGGAGGCGATCACGGTGGCCATGGTGGCGAGGACGACGAGCGGGATGAGCGCCCAGTCGGGGGCCATCATGTAGAAGGGGTTCTTGACCGCTTCGGGCTCGGCGAGCAGCAGCGCCCCCTGGCCGAAGTAGTTGACGGTGAGCGCGGGCATGGCGACGCTGAACCAGGCGAGGCGGATCGGCTTCTTGCCGAAATGCCCGAGGTCGGCGTAGAGCGCCTCCGCCCCGGTGACGCAGAGCACGACGGCGCCGAGGATGATGAAGCTGGTGCCCGGGTTGTTCCAGATGAATCCCAGGGCATGGTGGGGACTCAGGGCCCCGAGGATTTCGGGATGGCCGACGATGTGCGGCACGCCGAGGGCGGCGATCGAGGCGAACCAGACGAGCGTGACGGGGCCGAAGTAGCGGCCGATGCCGCCGGTGCCCCGCTTCTGCACGGCAAACAGGCAGAAAAGCACCACGAGCGTGAGGGGAATGACCGCCTTGCCGAAGTGGGGCGAGACCACTTCCAGCCCTTCTACGGCGGAGAGCACCGAGATCGCGGGTGTGATGACGCCGTCGCCATAGAAGAGCGAGGTGCCGAAGATGCCGACGCCCAGCAGGGCGGCGCGCAGCCGGGGTTTGTCCTTCACGGCCTGGGAGGCGAGCGCGAGCATCGCGATGAGGCCGCCCTCCCCGTTGTTGTCGGCCCGCAGCACGAGCACGACGTACTTCACGGAGACGATGGTGGTGAGGGTCCAGAAGAGGATCGAGAGAACGCCGTAGACGTTCTGGGGCGTGAAGGCCACGTGGCCGGAGCCGAAGACTTCCTTGACCGCATACAGCACGCTGGTGCCGATGTCGCCATACACGACGCCGATGGCGCCGAGCGTGAGCGCCGCTAGCGAGGATTTGGAGCTTTGCACTGCTGGGCCCCGGCAGCGCAGCGCCGTTCGGGGTTCCGGTGTTGGGGGACCGCTATTGTGACAAGGTGTGGCTGCGGCCCACTGTCCAGCCGAAGCGTGTTGCGGGGCCACCACTGCCCCTGGCGCTGCACGGCGCGGCATGGCAGGGGCCCGGCGGGACGCCCCTGCGCCCGCGGCTCACTCGTAGACTTCGGCTTCCGGGTTGGTGGCTTCGAGCTCGTAGCTGGCGGCGAGCATGGCCAGGCGCGCGATGACGCCGTACATATAGAAGCGGTTGGGTGCGCTCGCGCCGGGTCGGGCGCCGGGCTGCGGCAGGTGCGTGCTGTGCTCGAACGCCAGGGGCACGAAGCTCGCGCCGGGGGCATTGAGGTTCTCGTCCACGCCGCGCTCGGCATGCATGCGGTAGAAGCCGCCGACCACGTAGCGGTCCATCATGTAGACGACGGGCTCGGCCACGGCCTCGTGCACGCGCTCCTGGGTGAGCACGCCTTCCTGGATGATGACGTCGCTCACCGTCTGGCCGTCCTTGATGACGGCCATCTTGTTGCGGCTCTTGCGGTTGAGCGCGTCCAGATCCTTGGCATCGCGCACGGTCATGACGCCCATGCCGTAGGTGCCGTTGTCGGCCTTGACGATGACGAACGGCTTTTCGTTGATGCCGTATTCCTTGTACTTGCGGCGCACCTTGGCCAGTTGCGCATCCACCGCGGTGCGCAGGGCCTCGAGGCCGGAGCCTTCGGAGAAGTCGATGCCCTCGGCATGGCTGAAGAGCGGATGGATGAGCCACGGGTCGATGCCCAGCAGCTTGCCGAAGCGCTTGGAGACTTCTTCGTAGCTCTGGAAGTGCCGGCTCTTGCGGCGCACCGTCCAGCCCGCGTGCAGGGGCGGCAGCAGGTATTGCTCGTGCAGGTCCTCGAGGATGCCGGGCGGGCCGGCGGAGAGGTCATTGTTGAGCAGGATGGTGCACGGATCGAAGTTCTTGAGGCCGAGCCGCCCCTTGTCGCGCACCACCGGTTCGAGCGTGACGGAGTCGCCGTTGGGCAGCGTGACGGTGGTGGGTTTCTTGATCTCGGGGCTGATGGAGCCCACGCGCACGTTGAGCCCGGCCATGTTGAAGATGCGCTGCAGCTGGATCACGTTCGAGAGGTAGAACGTGTTGCGGCTGTGGTTCTCGGGAACGATGAGCAGGTTGCGCGCCTCGGGGCAGATCTTCTCGATCGCGGCCATGGCGGCCTGCACGGCCAGCGGCAGCATCTCGGCCGTGAGGTTGTTCCAGCCGCCCGGGAAGAGGTTCGTGTCCACGGGCGCGAGCTTGAACCCGGCATTGCGGATGTCCACCGACGTGTAGAACGGCGGGGTGTGCTCCATCCACTCGAGCCGGAACCAGCGCTCGATCGCGGGCATGGCGTCGAGGATGCGTTGTTCGAGCTCGTTGATCGGCCCCGTGAGGGCGGTGATGAGATGCGGAACCATGGAGACCCTCGGAAAGCAGGGAGAGGCGGCGGCGGCGCGCCGATAAGTGGAGTCGATTGTAGGGATTTGGGGGCGCGGGCCGGGTTCGCAAGGCCGGACGGCAGGCCCCCTGCCCGACCGTCAGCGGCGCCAGAAGGCGGGCGTGAGCAGCGCCATGAAGCTGAGGATTTCCAGGCGGCCGAGCAGCATGGCGAGCGTGCAGACCCAGAGCTGGAAATCGGTGAGCACCGCGTAGTTGGCGGCCGGACCGATCAGGCCGAGCCCCGGGCCGGTGCAGTGGACGCTGGCGATCACGGCGCTGAAGGCGGTGACGACATCGAGGTCGGTGAGCAGCAGCACCATGCTGAGCACGGTGACGGTGGCGCCGTAGACCAGCATGTAGGCGAGCACGGCGAAGATCATCCGGTTCTCGACCACAGCCGCGCCCAGGCGCACGGGCTGCACCGCGCGGGGATGCACGAGCCGCGTCATCTCGCGGCGCGCCTGCTGCAGCAGGATGAGCACGCGCACCATCTTGATGCCGCCGCCCGTGGAGCCCGCGCTGGTGGCGACGCCCGAGAGCATCAGCAGGAAGACGGGAGCGAACACCGGCCAGCCGAGGTAGTCGGTGGTGGCGAAGCCCGTGGTGGTGGCGACGGAGACGGTGTGGAAGAGGCCGTGGCGCAGCGCGTCCAGCGGGCCGTAGACGCCCTTGGCCCAGAGCAGCAGCGACACGAAGAGGCCGCTGCCGAGCAGGGTGCAGACGGTGGCGCGCAGTTCCGGGTCGCGCCAGCAGGTGCGCCAGTGGCCCTTGCGCAGCGCGACGAAGTAGAGGGCGAAATTGCAGCTGGCAAGCACCATGAAGACGATGGCGATCGCCTCCAGCAGCGGGGACCGGAAGTGGCCGAAGCTCGCGTCGTAGGAGGAGAGGCCGCCCAGGCTCACCGTGGTGAACATGTGCATGAGCGCGTCGGGCACCGACATGCCGCCGGCCCAGAACGCGAGCGCGCAGGCGAGGGAGAAGACGGCGTAGACGCCCCAGAGGCCCTTGGCCGTCTGCGTCATGCGCGGAGTGAGCTTGGTGTCCTTGACGGGGCCGGCGGCCTCGGCCTTGAAGAGCTGGCTGCCGCCCACGCCGAGCAGCGGCAGCACGGCGACGGCCAGGATCAGGATGCCCATGCCGCCGATCCACTGCATGAAGGTGCGCCAGAGGTTGACCGACAGCGGGAGCGTGTCGAGCCCGGCGAGCACCGTGGCACCGGTGGTGGTGAGCCCGGAGACCGCCTCGAAGTAGGCGTGCGTGAACCCGGTCGGCCGCCCCACCGCGTGCAGTGCCAGCATGAGCGGCAGCGAGGCGAAAAAGGGCATCACCAGCCAGACGAGCGACACCAGCATGACGCCGTGGCGGGGCTGCAGTTCGCGGGCATGGTGCCGGAGGCCGGACCACAGGCCGGCACCGCACGCGAGCGTGAGCACGAGGCTGCCCGCATAGACCGGCCACAGGCCCTCGGCGGCCCAGATGGAGGCGGCGAGCGGCACGCCGAGGGCGAACGAGAACATGGCCAGCAGCGCCCCGAACACGCGCAGCACCGGCAGCAGGTCGGGCACGGCTTCGGAGATGGCGGAGGACACGGACATGCGCGGCCCGGGTCAGAAGAAGGTGGCGCTCACGCGGAAGGCCTTCTCGACCTCGCGCACCAGCCGCTTGTGCGGCAGGAAGAAGACGACGTGGTCGCCGCTCTCGATCACCGTATGGCTCTGCGGGATGATGACCTCGGGCTCGCCGGCGGGCACCGAGGCGCCCTCGCCCGCATCGGCCATGGCGCGGTCGGCGAGGCCGCGCACGATCAGGCCCATGTGCACGTCGTGCGGCAGGTGGATCTCGCTCACGCGGCGGCCGACCACGCGCGAGCTCTTGCGGTCGCCGCGCGCGACGATCTCCAGCGCTTCGGCCACGCCCCGGCGCAGGCTGTGGACGGCCTGCACGTCGCCGCGGCGCACGTAGGCGAGCAGTTCGCCCAGCATGGCCTGCGCGGGCGAGAGCGCGATGTCGATCTGGGTGCCGTGCATCAGGTCGGCATAGGAGCGGCGGTTGATGAGCGAGAGCACACGGCTCGCGCCCATGCGCTTGGCGAGCAGGCAGGCCATGATGTTGTCCTCGTCGTCGTCGGTGATGGCGAGGAACAGGTCCACCTCCTCGATGCATTCGTCGCCGAGCAGGTCTTCGTCGGTGGCGTCGCCGTGCAGCACGAGCACGTCCGCGGGCAGCACCGAGGCCAGCTCCGTGCAGCGGTCGGCGTCCGATTCGAGGATCTTGATGTGGAAGCCGCCCTGCTCCGCCAGTTGGCGCGCGAGCCGCAGGCCCACGCGGCCGCCGCCCGCGATCATGATGCGGCGCACGGGGTGCTGCGGAAGGCCGCCGCGCTGGTGCAGCGCCGCGAGCACCCCCGGGATCTGGTCGCGGGCGGCGAGCACGAAGACTTCGTCGCCCGCCTCGATGCGCGTGGCGCCGTCGCAGGCGATGAAGCGGTCGGGCTCTTCGGGGAAGCGCCGGTAGATGGCCACCACGCGCATGGCGACCTGGGGCGCGCTGGCGCGCATGTCGGCGATGCGCATGCCCACCACCGGGGCGCCGCCGCGCGCGCGGACCGAGGCGAGGCAGGCACGGCCGCCCGCGAATTCGCGCACCTGCAGGGCCTCGGGGTATTGCACGAGCTTGCCGATGTAGCGCGTGAGCGATTCCTCGGGGCAGATGACGCGGTCGACCGCGAAGCCTTCCTTGCCGAGCAGCGAGCGGCCGCGGCCATCGCCGGTATCGAAGCCGGAGGAGCGCACGCGGGCGATGCGCGTGGGGATGTTGAAGAGCAGCTGCGCGATCTTGCAGCAGACGAGGTTCGTCTCGTCGAGCGCGGCGCAGGCGATGAGCAGGTCGGTGTCGGCGGCGCCGGCCTCGGCCAGCACTTCGGGATCGATGCCGCTGCCCACGACGCCGCGCAGGTCGAAGCGCGACTCCAGATCGCGCAGCCGGCGCGCATCGGTGTCGATGACGGTGATGTCGTTCTTCTCGGAGACGAGGCTGTCGGCCACGCTCTCGCCCACGCGGCCCGCGCCCAGGATGATGATCTTCATGCGGAGGGAACGATGGAGGGATCGGGACGCCGACCGGGCGACTGCGCGGCCGGCAGGGGCTCAGCCGCGGATGTCGCCGTCGCCGAGCACCACCCACTTGAGCGAGGTGAGGCCTTCGATGCCCACGGGACCGCGGGCGTGGAACTTGTCGGTGCTGATGCCGATTTCGGCGCCGAGGCCGTATTCGAAGCCGTCGGCGAAGCGCGTGCTGGCATTCACCATCACGCTGGCCGAATCCACCTCGCGCAGGAAGCGCTGGGCGTGCATGTGGTCGCGCGTGAGGATCGCGTCGGTGTGGTGGCTGCCGTAGCGGTTGATGTGGGCGATGGCTTCATCGAGGCCGTCCACCACCTTGATGCTGATGACCGGCGCGAGGTATTCCTCGGACCAGTCCTGCTCGGTGGCGGGCACCAGCAGCGCGCCGGGCACGTCGGCCAGCAGGGCCAGCGCCTCGGGGCAGCCGCGCATCTCGACGCCCTTGGCGGCATATACGACACCGATCTGCGGCAGGAATTCGGCGGCCACGCCGCGCGCGACGAGCAGGCCCTCGCTCGCGTTGCAGGGGCTGTATTTCTGGGTTTTGGCGTTGTCGGCCACCTTCACGGCCATGGCGACGTCGCAGGGATCGTCGACGTAGGTGTGGCAGTTGCCGTCCAGGTGCTTGATGACGGGCACCTTGGCCTCGCGGCTGATGCGCTCGATGAGGCCCTTGCCGCCGCGCGGGATGACGACGTCCACGTACTGCGGCATGGCGATGAGGTGGCCCACGGCCTCGCGGTCGGTGGTCTGCACGAGCTGCACGGCGTCGGCCGGCAGGCCGGCTTCCTCGAGCGCCTCCTGGACGATGCGGGCCAGCGCGCGGTTGGAGTCGATCGCCTCGGAGCCGCCGCGCAGGATGCAGGCGTTGCCGCTCTTGATGCTGAGGCTGGCGGCTTCGATGGTCACGTTCGGGCGGCTCTCGTAGATCATGCCGAAGACGCCGATCGGCACGCGCATCTGGCCCACGCGGATGCCGCTGGGCTGCTGTCGCATGCCGGAGATCTCGCCGATCACGTCGCCCATGGCGGCGAGCTGCTCGCAGCCGAGCGCGCAGGTGTCCAGCACCTTGGGGGTGAGCTTGAGCCGGTCCACCATGGGCTCGGCGAGGCCGGCGGCGCGGGCACGGTCGAGATCGCGGGCGTTGTCGGCCTGCAGCGCCTCGGTGCTTTCGCGCAGGCGGCGGGCCAGCGCGAGCAGCGCGCGGTTCTTGACGGCGGCCGGCGCCCGGGCCATCAGTGCGGAGGCGGCCTTGGCCTGGGAACCGAGGGCATGGAGGGTTTCGGCGATGTGCTGCGCGTTCATGGGCGTGATTTTGACGCATCGCCGCGGCACCCGCCCGGGGCGGGTTTCCCCGCCGGGTCCTGCGCGCCGGTTTTGCTACCCTCGCGCGCCATGACGACGACACCGACTCCCTCATCGCCTGCAGACCAGTTGACGGCGCTCGCCACGGCCCTGGCCGATCTGCGCGCCGCGCGCCTGGCGCCGCACGCCTTCAGCGAACTGGCGCGCGCACAGGCGGCCCTGCTGCAGGCGCTGCCGCCGCGCTATGCCCAGGTGCTGGCGGACGTGCTGGACCGGCTCGAATCCTCGGCGCTGTTCTCGGAGGAAAGCTGCTCGTTCAGCCAGGGGGGGCTGATCGACAGCCTGCAGACCTGGGTGGACAAGGCACGGGGCCAGATCGGCGCCATGGCAGGCTGACCTGCGCCGGTCGTAGAGCAAAAACCAAGGCCTGCAAGCCGCCGACGGCGCCACCCGTCCGATGGCCGCGGAGCAGGCCACACCAGCGGACGCCGCAGAACCGGCTTTGCCGGGCTGCTGGCGTCGTCCCCCTTCCAGGGGGAAGGCGCCGCAGGCGACTCAGGGGGTGTTCACGTCCCAGCACAGGCTTTGCAGAGCTGCAATGCGAGCCGGTGCAGCGCCTGCCAGCCGTTCGAGGGCCAGTCCGGCACCTTGAGGCCCTTGACGATGCCGTCCACGGCATGCGCGGACTGCAGCAGCCGGGAGGCGGCGGCATCGGAGAACCGCGGGACGATGCGCTCGAACAGGCGCTCCTTCGGACCCCAGACGCGGTTCTCGCGCAGGGCCATGGGCAGCGGCTTGCCGGCGTTGACGGCGTCCTTCACGCGCTTGAGGGAGCGGATGTCTTCGGCCAGCGTCCAGTGCACGAGCACCTCGGCCTCGCCCTCGGCCTGCAGGCCGTCGAGCATGCGCTGCATGCGCGCCACCTGGCCGGAGAGCACCGCCTCGGAGAGCTTGAACACGTCGTAGCGCGCCACGTTGAGCACGGCGGCCTCGACCTGGCTCCAGGAGAGTTCTCCGGGCGGGTGCAGCAGCGCGAGTTTCTGGATTTCCTGGTGGGCGGCCAGCAGGTTGCCTTCCACGCGGTCGGCGAAGAACTGCAGCGTGCGCTGCCCCTCCTCGCCCGAGGCCACGCGCTGGCCCTGGGCCGCGAGGCGCTGGGCGATCCATTGCGGCAGTGCGCCGCGCTCGACGGGGTCGATCTGCACGCTCACGCCGTCGCGGTCGAGCGCCGAGAACCAGGCGCCGGTCCGGGTGGCCTTGTCCAGGCGCGGCAGCAGGACGAGCGTCAGCGTGCTGTCGTTGCCGGCCGCCGCGGCGGCGATCTGCTGCAGCGCGGCGCCGCCGTCCTTGCCGGGCTTGCCGGAGGGGATGCGGATCTCCACGATCTGCTTGTCGGCGAAGAGCGAGAGCGACCCGCCAGCGGCGAGCACCGCGCTCCAGTCGAAGTGCGCGCCGGCGACGGTGTGGCTGCTGCGCTCGGTGTAGCCCTCGGCGCGCGCGGCGGCCCGCACCGCGTCGGCGGCCTCCTGCTGCAGCAGCGGCTCGTCGCCGTGCAGGACGTAGAGCGGGCGCACCCCCTTCTGGAGGTGCGCGGCCAACTGGTTCAGCGCGACCTGCATGGCACCGCCTGGTCCGCCCGGGCCCCGTGGCGCAGCGTCACTGCGGGCGCGCCGCGGCCAGGCGGCGCAGCAGTTGCTGCACGAGGTCGGTCTGCATGTTGCGGTAGAGCAGCGCCTCTTCGGCCTCCTTGGCGAGGGCGATGCTTTCGTTGTAGCTCACGTCGCGCTGCTGCAGGAGCTCGGTCGGCGGGATCAGTTCCACGCCCTGCTGGTTGCGCAGCCGGAAGCGGATGCGCAGGCGCAGCTGCAGCTCGCGCACCTGGCCGGAGGCGTTGTAGCCCACCACCACGCGCTCGCGCTGCTCGGACAGCAGTTCGAACACCGCCTCGGCCTTGGGCAGGTCGGCGGGATCGCGCAGCACCGTGAGGTTGCCGCCCGCGCCCTTGAGCGTGCGCTCGAGTTCGCGCCCGAGCTGCGAGCCGCCCGCGGCCTGGATGTAGAGGGTGCGGAACTGGAACTCCGGCGCGCCGCGCAGGCGGAAGCCGCAGGCGGTGAGGCCGGCGGCCAGCGGCGCTGCCGCCAGCAGGGTCAGGAACGAGCGTTTGCGCTGCAGCATGGTGCGGGCTCTCGGGTGCGGTGGGTACGGAACGGGCGGCGTGGCGGCGGGCGGGGCGGTCAGACGACCACGTTCACCAGCCGGCCCGGCACGACCACGACCTTCTTGGGCGCGGCGCCGGCGGCGTGCTTGTGGAAGTCCTCGCTCGCGAGGGCGATGCGCTCGATCTCCGCCTTGTCGGCGCCGGCCGGCACGCGGATCGCGCCGCGCAGCTTGCCGTTGATCTGCAGCATCAGTTCGATCTCGTCCTGCACCAGCGCGGCGGCATCGACCCGGGGCCACGGCGCGTCCAGCAGGTCGCCGAGCGCGCCGGCATAGCCCAGCGAATTCCAGAGGCCGTGGGCGATGTGGGGCGTGGCCGGGTAGATCGCGCGCAGCAGGATGCCGAAGCCCTCGATCAGCGCGACGAGGCCGCCGGGCGCATCCACCGCCTTGAAGTCCTCCAGCGCGTTGAGCATCTTCATCGCGCCGGAGACCACGGTGTTGTACTGCATGCGCTGGTAGTCGTAGTCCACCTGCTTGAGCACGGTGTGGATCTCCAGCCGCAGCGCCTTGGCCTCCTTGCCGAACTGCACGTCCTGCAGGCTCTGGGCGCCCTGGATGGCGGCCTCGGTGGCCGCGGCATCGATGCCCGTGAGCTTCACGCCGAAGTTCCAGACGCGGCGCAGGAAGCGGTAGCTGCCTTCCACGGCGGCGTCGTTCCACTCCAGCGTGGCCTCGGGCGGCGCGGTGAACATGGTGTAGAGGCGGGCCGTGTCGGCGCCGTACTTCTCGATCAGCTCCTGGGGATCGACGCCGTTGTTCTTGGACTTGGACATGGTGCCCACGCCCTCGTAGTCGATCGGCGTGCCCACGGGCAGGTCCCCGACGGCGTTCTTGAGGCGCGCGCCGGTGATCTTGCCGGTCTCGTCGACGACGTGCTCGACGTCGTGCGGCCAGAAGTATTCCTTGCCGCCCTTCTCGGTGCGCCGCGAATAGATGTGGTTGAGCACCATGCCTTGCGTGAGCAGCTTGGTGAAGGGCTCGTCCACCTTCACCAGGCCCAGGTCGCGCATGACCTTGGTCCAGAAGCGCGCATACAGCAGGTGCAGGATCGCGTGCTCGATGCCGCCGATGTACTGGTCCATCGGCATCCAGTAGTCGGCGCCGCCGGCCACCATGGCGTCGGGGTTCTTCGGGTCGCAGTAGCGCATGAAGTACCACGACGAATCCACGAACGTGTCCATGGTGTCGGTCTCGCGCCGAGCGGCCTTGCCGCAGATGGGGCACTTCACGCCGGCATGGAAGCCCTCGTGCTTGTGCAGCGGGTTGCCGGAGCCGTCCGGGATGCAGTCCTGCGGCAGCACCACGGGCAGGTCCTTTTCGGGGACCGGCACCGCGCCGTGCTCGTCGCAGTGGATGATCGGGATCGGCGTGCCCCAGTAGCGCTGGCGCGAGACGCCCCAGTCGCGCAGGCGCCAGGTGGTCTTCTTCTCGCCCAGGCCCTTTTCCTGCAGCGCATGCGCCACGGCCGAGACGGCCTCCAGGTGGGACAGGCCGCTGAAGCTGTCGGAGTTGATGGTGACGCCGTTCTGCTTGTCGCCGTACCAGTCCTGCCAGCGGTGGTAGTCGAAGGTCTCGCCGTCGACGAGCACGACCTGCTTGATCTCGATGCCGTACTTGAGCGCGAAGGCGAAATCGCGCTCGTCGTGCGCGGGCACGCCCATGACGGCGCCGTCGCCGTAGCCCATGAGCACGTAGTTGCCCACCCAGACTTCGACGGGCTCTTCGGTGATCGGGTGCGTGACGGTCAGGCCCGTGCGCACGCCCTTCTTCTCCTGCGTGGCCAGTTCGGCCTCGGTGGTGCCGCCGGTCTTGCACTCTTCGATGAAGGCGGCCAGCTCGGGGTTGGAGCGCGCGGCATGGACGGCCAGCGGATGCTCGGGCGCCACGGCGCAGAAGGTGACGCCCATGATGGTGTCGGCGCGCGTCGTGAAGACGTACATGCGGCCGTCGCCGATCAGCAGGCCGTCGTCGCCGCGGATGCCGTGCGTGAAGGCGAAGCGCACGCCCTCGCTCTTGCCGATCCAGTTCTCCTGCATCAGCCGCACCTTGTCGGGCCAGCCGGTGAGCGTGGCGTTCGGGTTGCCCACCTGCACGTGGTCGAGCAACTCCTGCGCGTAGTCGGTGATCTTCAGGTAGTAGCCGGGGATCTCGCGCTTTTCCACGGGCGCGCCGGTGCGCCAGCCGCGGCCGTCGATGACCTGCTCGTTGGCGAGCACGGTCTGGTCCACCGGGTCCCAGTTCACGACCTGGGTCTTGCGGTAGGCGATGCCCTTCTCGAGCATCTTGAGGAACAGCCACTGGTTCCAGCGGTAGTAGTCCGGGTCGCAGGTGGCGACCTCGCGCGACCAGTCGATGGCCAGCCCCATCGCCTGCATCTGCTTCTTCATGTAGGCGATGTTGTCGTAGGTCCACTGCGCGGGCGGCACGCCGTTCTTCAGCGCCGCGTTCTCGGCCGGCAGGCCGAAGGCATCCCAGCCCATGGGCATCAGCACGTTCTGGCCGTTCATGCGCAGGTAGCGCGTGAGCATGTCGTTGATCGTGTAGTTGCGCACGTGGCCCATGTGCAGCTTGCCGCTGGGGTACGGCAGCATGGAGCAGGCATAGAACTTCTTCTTGCCCGCGTCTTCGGTCACGCGGTAGGCATCGCGGGCGGTCCAGTGGCTGTGCGCGGCGCGCTCGACCTCGGCAGGGGTGTATTTGTCTTGCATGGAAAAAATCGGACCGGGCCGCGCGCGGGCGCCGGCGGTTCGCAGGAGGAAGAAGAGGAACAGGGATTGGCCGTGGATTTTAGGCGCGATGGGGCGGCATCCCGCGGCCGCGCTCCGGCCCGGGCGTTCCGGACGCTCTCAGGGGCGGGAGGCGGCGGAGCCGGGCGGCGCGGCGGCCTGGGGCTCCGCGACGAATCCGATGCGGTGCAGGCCGGCCGCGTGCGCCGCGCCCATGACCTCCACCACGCGCCCGTAGGGCACGCCCGCGTCGGCGCGCAGCTGCACCTCCGTGTCGGGCCGCCGCGCCGCCACGCCGCGCAGCCGCTCGGCCAGCGCGGCGCCGTCCACCGGCTCGCCGCCGACGAAGACCCGGCCCGCGGCATCGATGGCCACGGCGATGGATTCGCCGGGCGACCCGGGCGCCGTGCCTTCCGCCCGGGGCAGATCGAGCCGGATGGAGCCCGCGAGCAGCGGAGCGGTGAGGATGAAGATCACCACCAGCACCAGCATGACGTCCACCAGCGGCGTCATGTTGATGTCGCTCATGGGCTTGGGAGCGGAGGTGCGTTCGAGGCGGCCGAATGCCATGGCGCGGTGGAGTGGGCTGGGGACGGGTGCGGGCCGTGCGCGGGCGGAGCGACCGACGCTGCCGGATCAGCCGCCGGGGGACGCAGGCGCGTCCAGCAGGAGTTCGCGCAGGTCCAGCGCGAAGCCTTCGAGATCGGCTTCCACGCGCCCGATCCAGCGCCCGAAGAGGTTGTAGGCCAGGACGGCCGGGATGGCCACGGCCAGGCCGGCGGCCGTCATCACGAGCGCCTCGCCGACGGGGCCGGCCACGCGGTCGATCGACACCGGGCCGCCGCCGGCCAGGGCGGTGAGCGCATGGTAGATGCCCCACACGGTGCCCAGCAGGCCGACGAAGGGCGCGGTGGAGCCGACGGTGGCGAGCAGCACCTGCCCGAACTGCAGCCGGCCGAGCACGCGGTGCAGGGCATCCCGCAGCACGCGCGTGAGCTGCTGGCCGCGCTGCCCGCCTGCGGCGAGGGTGCCGGGCGGCGCGCCCTGCGCGATGCCGGCAGCGGCCTCGACCAGGGGCAGCACGAGCCGGTCGCGGTCGGATGCGGCGAGATCACGGGCCGCGGCCGCCACCGACGGCGACTGCCAGAACGCGGCGGTGCCCCGCCCCACCCCGGCCACGGCACGCCGCAGCAGCCAGGCCTTCCAGAGGATGACCACCCAGCTCGCCACGGACATGGCCAGCAGCAGCACGGCCGAGACGCGGGTGACCATGTCGCCCTGATGCCACCAGTGCCAAGCGTTCATGGATGCGCCGCCGCGGGGAATATGACGGAAAGGAAAGGGGTGCCGGACGCGGGTGCCGTGCCTCGGGCAGGAAGCCCTCAGCCGTGCAGCCCCAGCACGTCGAACATGTCGAACAGGCCCGTGCGGTGCGCCGCCAGGAAGCGCGCGGCGCGCAGGCTGCCCTGTGCGTAGCCGGCGCGGCTCGAGGAGCGGTGCGAGATCTCGATGCGCTCGCCCGTGCCGGCGAACAGCACGGTGTGGTCGCCCACGATGTCGCCGCCGCGCACGGTGGCGAAGCCGATGGTGGAGGGATCGCGCTCGCCGGTCACGCCTTCGCGGCCGTACACGGCGCAGTCCTTGAGGTCGCGGCCGAGCGCGTCGGCGATGACCTCGCCCATCTTGAGCGCGGTGCCCGAGGGCGCATCCACCTTGTGGCGGTGGTGGGCCTCGATGATCTCGATGTCGTAGCCGGTGGACAGCGCCTTCGCGGCCATCTCCAGCAGCTTGAAGGTGACGTTCACGCCCACGCTCATATTGGGCGCCATGACGACGGCGGTGCGCTGCGCGAAGGACGCGATCTCGGCCTTCTGCACGCCGGTGAAGCCGGTCGTGCCGATCACGGCCTTCACGCCGCGGTCGGCGCACACGGCGAGGTGCGCGAGCGTGCCCTCCGGGCGGGTGAAGTCGATCAGGACGTCGGCGCCGGCCAGTCCCTCCTGCACGTCGGCGGTGATGGCCACCCCGCTGGCATGGCCGAGGAATGCGGTGGCGTCATTGCCGAGGCAGGTGCTGCCCTCGACGTCGAGCGCACCCGCGAGGACCAGGTCGTCGCTGGCGCGGATGGCTTCGATGAGCATGCGGCCCATGCGGCCGGAAGCACCCGCGACGGCGACGCGGCACGGAGCGGCGGCACCAGCGGAGGGCGGGAGCGAAGACGGGGAGGCAGGCACGGTCATGGCGCGAAGGGCAGAAGGATCGGACGGAAGTGCTCGGGCCGGCGTGGCGGCGGGCGGCGGCGCGGCCCGGCGGCCGGACCTGCGCGCCGCGGCACCGTCAGCGGGTGGTGGATTCCAGCGGCGGGTAGCTCGACGGCGGGGGCGGCACCGCGGAATCGGCCGGCTGGGGCAGCGTCGCCGTGGAGGCCTTGGGGTATTTGGCGAGCTGCTCGGGCGTGGCTTCGAGCGGAGGCACCTTGGACGTGACCTTGCTCCTGCGCGAGAGGCCGAGCGTGGCGACGAACTCGGCTTCGGAGGGCATCTCGTCGCCCTCGACCCGGTCGAAGGTGTCGCCCTTGAAGAACACGGTGAGCTTGCGCGACTGGGCCTCGATGCCGGGGCGCTTGAGCGTGAAGACGTAATCCCAGCGGTCTGCGTGGAACAGGCTGGTCATGAGCGGCGTGCCCAGGACCTCCTTGACCTGCTGGCGCGACATGCCGGGCTGCAGCGCCTCGACCTGTTCGCGGGTGACGACGTTGCCCTGCACCACTTCGACCTTGTAGGGCGTGACCATGCCCGCGATGCGGTTGCTGGCGCTGTCGAAGCTGCCGCAGGCCGAGAGGCCCGCGCCGAGCAACAGGATCAGGCCGATGCGGGCGCTGCGATGGGCGTGGACGGACATGGAAATTGGCATAAACGATATGATCGGACCATTGTAGCGGCTGGTCTCCCAGGCCTTGGCGCGCGCCCCCTGGCACACGAAAGACCCTGTCATGACGAACATCGACGAACTCAAGAGCACCGGGCTCAAGGCCACCCTGCCCCGCCTGAAGATCCTCGAGATCTTCCAGAAGGGTGCGCAGCGCCACATGACGGCCGAAGACGTGTTCCGCGTGCTGCTGGAGGAACGCTCCGACATCGGGCTGGCCACCGTCTACCGCGTGCTCACCCAGTTCGAGCAGGCCGGCATCCTGATCCGCAGCAACTTCGAGAGCGGCAAGGCGGTGTACGAGCTGAACGAAGGCCAGCACCACGACCACTTCATCTGCACGGTCTGCGGCAAGGTCGAGGAGTTCTTCGACCCCGAGATCGAGAAGCGCCAGCAGATCGTGGCCAAGGCCAAGGGCTGGGTGGTGCAGGACCACGCCATGGCGCTCTACGGCCAGTGCGCCGTCTGCGCCGCCAAGGCCACCACCGGGCGCTGAAGGCGGCTGGCACGGCCCTGCCGGCGCCGTTGCCTCCGTTGCCGCCTCAACCGCCGTCGCGCTCCATCGCACGGCGGTGGCGCTCGACGAATTCCTGGTAGGTGTCGATGCCGCGCAGGTTGAGGATGGTGTTGCGCACCGCCGCCTCCACCAGCACGGCGATGTTGCGGCCCGCCACCACCTGGATCACCACCTTCAGCACGGGCACGCCCAGCACGTCCTGGGTGAGGGGCTCGTAGGGCAGGCGTTCGTATTCGCGCTCCAACGTCTCCTTGCGCACGAGGTGCACGATGAGGCGCAGGCGCATCTTGCGGCGCACCGCCGTCTCTCCGAAGATCGCGCGGATGTCCAGCAGGCCGATGCCGCGCACCTCCAGCAGGTTCTGCAGCAGGTCGGGGCACTTGCCCTCGATGGTGGTCTGGTTGATGCGGAAGAAGTCCACCGCGTCATCGGCCACCAGGCCGTTGCCGCGCGAGATGAGCTCCAGCCCCAGCTCGCTCTTGCCCAGGCCCGATTCGCCGGTGATCAGCACGCCCAGGCCCAGGATGTCCATGAAGACGCCGTGCATGGTGGTGCGGTCGGCGAAGTGCTTGGACAGGTAGGCGCGCAGCACATCGATGACGAAGGCCGACGATTCGTGCGTGGCGAACATCGGGATCTGCGCACGCTCGCACATGGAGAGCAGCGCATCGGGCGCCACCTGGCTGTCGGCCAGCACGAGCACCGGGGGCTCCAGTGTCACGATGCGCGCGATGCGGCGCTTGCAGTCTTCCGGCGTGGCGTTGGTGAGGTAGGCGATTTCGCGCTCGCCCAGGATCTGCACCCGGTAGGGATGGATGTAGTTCAGGTAGCCGACCAGGTCGGCGCCGGAGCGCGCGGAGCGCACGGCGACCTCGTCGAAGCGGCGCTCGGAAGCCCCCAGGCCGGCCACCCATTCCCATTTGAGGGCGGCGCGGAATTCCTCGAAGACGACGTCGGCGCTGATGACGTTGGGTTTCACGCGGTGCGGTCTCGGTCTCGGGCGGAGGGGAGCGGGGCGGCGTTCAGGCGGGAGCCTGGGCCGACTGCCAGCCGGCGATGAGGCCGTGGAGTTCGGCGGCGTCGCCGGAGGACTTGATGCGTTCGCGCAGCGGGCCGTCGCTCAGCAGCTCGGCGATCTCGGAGAGGATCTCCAGGTGCTTCTGCGTGGCGGCTTCCGGCACGAGCAGGAAGATCAGCAGGCCGACGGGCTGTTCGTCGGGCGCGTCGAAACCGATGGGGTGCGCGAGCTGGAACACGGCCGCCATCGGCGCCTTCAGGCCCTTGATGCGGCCGTGGGGAATCGCCACGCCGTGCCCGAGGCCGGTGGACCCCAGGCGCTCGCGGGCGAACAGGCTGTCGGTGATGAGCGCGCGAGAGAGGCCGTGCTGGCTCTCGAACAACAGCCCCGCCTCCTCGAAAGCACGCTTTTTGCTGGTGGCATCGACGCTCACGAGCACTTGAGCGGCCGGCAATATGGAAGCTAGACGGTTCATGGTGAAGGGTCGCAATTATGCACCCCCTAGCATAAACCCTGAGCCCCTCCGTGGGTGCATGAAAAAGCCGCCTTTCATGGCGGCTTTACGGGGAAACACCAGGATGGCGTCCGATCATTCCCGCAAGGCGGAAACTTCAGGCCTCCATGGCCGGCTGGTCGCGCTTGAGGGGGCAGTGGTGGTCCTGCAGGCGGTCCTTGTGGCGCACGACCTGGCGATCGAGCTTGTCCACGAGTTCATCGACGGCGGCATACAGGTCGGAATGGGAGCTTTCGGCGAACAGGTCGTTGCCCTTCACGTGCACGTTGCACTCGGCCCGCTGGCGCTTTTCCTTTTCCTTTTGCTTTTCAACGGTGAGCAGCACCTTGACATCGACCACCTGGTCGAAATGCCGGCTGATCCGGTCCAGCTTGCCCGTCACATAGCTGCGCAGGGCAGGGGTGACTTCGAGGTGATGGCCGCTGATCGTCAGGTTCATAAACAAGTCTCCATGGCACGTTGACACAAACGCCGTCGCCTCGGGGTTCGAGGCACCGGCCCTACGGATGGGAGCTCATGCATGCGCTGTCGAATCCACTATGCGCCCCGCTGCCGGGAAATGCAATCCCGACCGCGGCCGGGCCGGGGATACTGCCGTTACAGATGACCGGGCCGCCGGAGCGGCGCAAAATGGGCCGGCTTTGCGGCAGGGTGCGCCCTAGAATCCGGCCATCGCCCCGTGTCCTTGCGCGGCGGCTCCGGATTTACGTTTGCAACCCTTCCACACCATGACCCTGCCCAGCCCCACCGCCCTGCACACCTCGTCCCTGGCCTCGCTGCCGCTGCTCGCGCGCGGCAAGGTTCGCGACAACTACGCCGTGGGCGACGACCGCATCCTGATGGTGGCGAGCGACCGCATCTCGGCATTCGACGTCATCATGGGCGAGCCGATTCCCGGCAAGGGCGAGCTGCTGACGAAGATGGCGCTGTTCTGGTTCGACAAGCTCGGCCACCTGTGCCCCAACCACCTGACGGGCGAATCACCGGAGAGCGTGGTCTCCCCCGAGGAAGCCCCGCAGGTGCGCGGGCGCTCGATGCTCGTGCAGCGCCTGCGCCCCATCCCCGTGGAGGCGGTGGTGCGCGGCTACCTGGCCGGCAGCGGCTGGAAGGAATACCAGGCCACGCGCTCGGTCTGCGGCGTGCAGCTGCCCGAGGGCCTGACGAACGCGGCGCGCCTGCCGCAGCCGATCTACACGCCGGCCGCCAAGGCCGCCATGGGCGAGCACGACGAGAACATCACCTTCGAGCGCACGGTGGAGATGATCGGCATCGAGCTGGCCAAGAAGATCCGCGACACCAGCATCGCGCTCTACGAGGCCGCCGCGGCGATCGCGCTCGAGAAGGGCATGATCATCGCCGACACCAAGTTCGAGTTCGGCCTCGCGCCCGACGGCACGCTGGTGCTGATGGACGAAGTGCTCACGCCGGACAGTTCCCGCTACTGGCCCGTCGAGGGCTACGAGGCGGCCCTGGCGGCCGGCGAGAACCCGCCCAGCTACGACAAGCAGTTCGTGCGCGACTGGCTGGAGCAGGCGCAGGTGAACGGCGCCCCCTGGAACAAGTCCGCACCCGCGCCGCGCCTGCCGCGCGAGGTGGTCGAGAAGACGGCGGCCAAGTACCGCGAGGCCCTGGAACGGCTCGTCGACTGAGCCGTGGCGGGAGCGGTCAGCGGGCGAAGCGCAGCTCGGGCGCCTCGAAGCGCAGCAGCACCCGCTCCCGGCCCCGCTCGCCGGGCCGGGTGAGCAGCAGCTGCCGGCCCTCGATGCGGTAGTGCTCCACGGCGCGCAGCGCCTCGAGGTAGAGCCCCTCGGCGAGCCCGGTGTCGAAGCACAGCTGCAGGCCGGTATCGATCGGGCCGACGCGCAGGTCGTTGCCCGCGATCTCGTAGGCGCCGATGAAGCGGTTGCAGCCGCCCGTCCCCGCGAGCCGGCCCTCGTCCGGCAGCACCACCAGGTGCGCTTCGGGGCGGCCTGCCGGCGTGGGCGGCATGGGCATGCCGTCGATCTCGACGAGCCGCCAGTAGGTCTGCGCCAGCGGCACCGCGGCCTCCGCGGTGGCCGCGCCGCGCGGCAGGGGGAGCAGCGGCACGTCGACGTGGCGGTAGGCCGGGTCGCGCTGCAGCGGATGCGTGCCCTCGCTCGCCATCCAGGCGATGCCGTTCACCGACACCACGGCGCGCACCACGTACTTGCCGTCGGGCGCGACCAGCGCGGTGCGGTAGGGAATGTGCAGCGCCACGGGCAGCCGCTCGAACGTCTCGAAGCCCTGCCGACCCACAATCAGGGGCGGGGCGCCCTCGTCCGTCACGTCGAGCAGCAACGCCTCGAAAGTGCCGCCGGAAGGAATGAAGAACCGCTGCCGGGAATAGGCCACGCCCGTGACCTCGGCATCGGCCGGCGCGGGCAGGATCGAACAGCCGGCGGCGCAGAGCGCCAGCAGGGCCGCCCCGATCCAGGCCGCCGCACGGGCGGAGCGCCCTGCCCGGCGTGCGGACGCCCAGGGTGCGCGCGCGGTGCGCGCCGCGCGGGTCACATCAGCTCAGCACCACGCTGGAGAGGCGGCGCCGGTAGGTGGCCACGACGGGGTCTTCGGGCGGGATCTGCCCCTCGGCGACTTTGGCGCGCGGCGGCTCGATGATCTCCAGCACGGCCACGTAGGTTTTGCGGGCGGCCTCGTCGTTCCAGGCCTTGTCGCGCATGAGGATCTCCAGCAGTTCGTCCATGGCGTCCGTCCAGCGCTGGCGGGCGATGAGCCGCCGGGCGCGGGCAAAGCGCGCATCGAAATCGCGCTTGCTGGCGGCGATCTTCGCGGCGAATTCGGCCTCGGCGGCAGCGTCGTCCGGGGCGGCATCGGCGGCGTCGATCGCATCCATCCAGACCTGCAGGGCGCCCAGGCGGCGCGAGCCGGCCGCCTTGGCGATGACGGGCGCGAAAGCGACCTTGGCGTCGTCCACGCGCCCGAGCTGCAGCAGCAGCTTCACGTAGTCGAAGCGCGCGTCGTCGTTGGCCGGATCGGTGGCCACGGCGTGCTGGAGCTTTTCCAGCGCGGTGTCGGTGTCGCCGTCTTCCAGGGCTTCCTGGGCGGCCTCTTCCTCTTCCTCGGCGAGCAGTTCGTCGGCGCTGGGCACATGCTTGTCGAGGAAGGCGCGGACCTGGCCCTCGGGCTGCGCGCCCATGAAGCCGTCCACGGGCTGGCCGTTGATCAGCAGCACGCAGGTGGGAATGCTGCGGATGCCGAACATCGCGGCGATCTGCTGCTCCTGGTCGGAATCGATCTTGACGAGCTTGAAGCGGCCCGCGTACTCGGTTTCCAGCTTCTCGAGGATGGGGCCGAGGGATTTGCAGGGCCCGCACCAGGGGGCCCAGAAATCCACCAGGACGGGCACTTCCATCGAGGCGGCGATGACCTCGGTTTCGAAATTCTCTACGGTGACGTCGATCATTGTGTGCAGGCAGCGGTGGCGCGCCCCGCAACACGCGGCGCACCAAAAGTAAAATCACGGGTTCCACTTCGGCGGGCACGCACGGCGCGCGGCCCCACTCCACATGAAACCCATCCAGATCGGCGTTGTCATGGGCTCCAGCAGCGACTGGGAGACCATGCAGCACGCAGTGCAGATTCTCCAGCAATTCGGCATCGCCCACGAAGCACGCGTGGTCTCGGCCCACCGCATGCCCGACGACATGTTCGCGTACGCGGAATCCGCCGTGCCGCGCGGGCTGCGCGCCATCATCGCCGGCGCGGGCGGCGCCGCCCACCTGCCCGGCATGATCGCGGCCAAGACCACGGTCCCCGTGCTCGGCGTGCCGGTGGCGAGCCGCCACCTGCAGGGCGTGGATTCGCTGCACAGCATCGTGCAGATGCCCAAGGGCATCCCGGTGGCCACCTTCGCGATCGGCACGGCGGGCGCGGCCAATGCGGCGCTCTTCGCGGTCGCCCTGCTGGCCGGCGACGACCCGGCCCTGCGCGAGCGGCTGGAGGCCTTCCGCCAGGAACAGACCGAGGCGGCCCGCGCGATGGCGCTGCCGCCCGCCGCGCCATGAGCGCGCCGGACGCCACGCAGCGCCCGATCCTGCCGGGCGCCACCCTGGGCGTGCTGGGCGGCGGGCAACTGGGCCGCATGTTCGCGCATGCCGCGCAGGCCATGGGCTACTTCACGGCGGTGCTCGATCCCGACGGGGACAGCCCGGCCGGCCGCATCAGCCACCACCACGTCCGCACGGCCTACGAGGACCCGGACGGCCTGGCGCGCCTCGCCGCGCTGTCGGACGCCGTCACCACCGAGTTCGAGAACGTGCCGGCGCAGGCGCTGCGCACGCTCGGCGCCGAACGGCCCGTGGCGCCCGCGGCGGACGCCGTGGCGATCGCCCAGGACCGCGCCCGCGAGAAGGCGCATTTCGGAGCCTGCGGCGTGCCCTGCGCGCCCTACGCGGTGATCGAGACGCCCGGCCAGATGGAGGCCGTGCCGCCCGCGCTGCTGCCGGGCATCCTGAAGACGTCGCGGATGGGCTACGACGGCAAGGGGCAGGCGCGCGTGGCCACGCCCGCGGAACTCGCCGCCGCCTGGGAGGCGATGGGCCGCGTGCCCTGCGTGCTGGAAAAGCGCCTGCCGCTCGCCTTCGAGTGCTCGGTGATCGTGGCGCGCGGCCACGACGGCGCCTGCGTGCACCTGCCGGTGCAGCGCAACCTGCACCGGGACGGCATCCTCGCGGTGACCGAGGTGCATGCGGGGAACGTGCCAGCTGACGTCGCGCAGCAGGCGGTAGCGGCGGCGAAATCGATCGCGGACGGTGTGGCCTATATGGGCGTGCTGTGCGTGGAGTTCTTCGTGCTGGAAGACGGCTCGCTGGTGGTGAACGAGATCGCCCCGCGCCCCCACAACAGCGGCCATTACAGCCAGAACGCCTGCGACGTGTCGCAGTTCGAGCTGCAGGTGCGCACGATGGCGCGGCTGCCGCTCGTGCAGCCGCGCCAGCACAGTGCCGCCGTGATGCTGAACCTGCTGGGCGACCTGTGGTTCGCGCAGGGACCGCAGGAGCGCACGCCGGCCTGGGAGGCCGTACTGGCGCTGCCCGGCACGCACCTGCATCTGTACGGCAAGGCGCAGGCCAAGCCCGGGCGCAAGATGGGCCACCTCAACGTCACCGCGCCCACCGCGGAGGCCGCGCGCGCCACGGCGCTGCAGGCCGCCGCGCTGCTCGGCATCGCGCCGTTCTGAGGCCGCCGCCATGATCCTCGACGGCCGGCAGCCCTCCTCCATCGCCGCGGCGGCCACGGCCCTGCGCACCGGGCACCTGCTGGGCCTGCCCACCGAGACGGTGTACGGCCTCGCGGCGGACGCCGCGAGCGATGCCGCCGTGGCGCGGATCTTCCAGGCCAAGGGCCGGCCGAGCGACCACCCGCTGATCGTGCATGTGGCCGGGCCGGAGGGCATCACGCATTTCGCGGCCTCGGTGCCGCCGTTCGCGGACGCCCTGGTGCGCGCGTTCTGGCCCGGGCCGCTGACCCTGATCCTGCCGCGCCGCCCCGACGTTGCGGCGGCCGCTGCCGGCGGCCAGGACAGCGTCGGCCTGCGCTGCCCCGCCCACCCGGTGGCGCAGGCGGTGCTGCGGGCCTGCGCATCGGACGGTCCGGAGCTGGAAGGCAGGCCGGTGCACGGCGTGGCCGCACCCAGCGCCAACCGCTTCGGCCGCGTGAGCCCCACCACCGCGCAGCACGTGCGCGGCGAATTCGGCGATGACCTGCTGGTGCTCGACGGCGGGGCCTGCGAGGTGGGCATCGAATCGACCATCATCGACTGCACGCGCGGCGTGCCGGTGCTGCTGCGCCCCGGCGCGATCACGCGCGCGCAGATCGCCGATGCCTGCGGGCTCGCCCCGCTGTCGAAGGAAGACCTGCCCTCCCATACGCCGCGGGCCTCCGGCACGCTGGAGGCGCACTACGCGCCCAGCGCCAAGGTGCGGCTCATGGACGCGAAGGCACTGCAGACGGGACTGGACCTGCTGGGCGCCGACGCCGCGCATCTGGCGGTGTATGCGCGCACGGCGCTGCGCTCGCCGTCGCCGCGGGTGCTGCAGCGCGCCATGCCCCGGGATGCGGCGGCGGCGGCGCAGGAACTTTTCGCCGCTTTGCGGGACTTCGATGACGCGGGTGTGAAACTCATCTGGATCGAAACCCCGCCCGGCACCCCGGAGTGGGAAGGCGTGCGGGACCGGCTGCAGCGTGCCGCTGCGGCGTGACGCCGTTTTCCGCCGTCCACGGACCGCCCCGCCGGTTGCAAAGCCTTACAACGCCAGTCGTTACACTCTTGCTCAATTTTTCTGGAGAATTTCCCTATGGCAGCAAATTGGATGCGCCGCTCGTTCCTGATCGCCGCCTGCGCATCGGCCGCCCTCGTGGCCGCCTGCGGATCCAGCACCACGGAATCTGCGCTGACGCCGGACCGCATCGTCACGTTCGGCGACGGTTTCACCGACATCGGCCAGAACGGTGCGCGCTACACGGTCAATGACGGCTCCATCAACAACTGGACGCTGCAGATCGCCAGCAACTACGGCAGCACGATCACGCCGTCGGCCTCGGGCGGCACGGCCTATGCCCAGGGCAATGCGCGCGTGACGGCCACGACCGACGCCGCCGGCGGCTCGGCGCCTTCCATCACGCAGCAGGTCACGAAATTCCTCGCCTCGAACACGCTGGGCGACAGCAACCTGGTGCTCATGAACGGCGGCATCAGCGACATCGTGGCCGGCATGAACGCCGTCACGGCCGGTACGCTGTCGACCGACGACTTCCTCGCCTCCGCCACCACCGCCGGCAAGGAAATGGCCGCCCAGGTGCGCCGCCTCTCGGACGCGGGCGCCAAGCACGTGGTGGTCATCGGCACGTACGACCTGGGCAAGAGCCCCTGGGCCGTGGCGCTCGGCCAGCAGAGCCTGCTGAGCTCCGCGAGCACTCGCTTCAACCAGGCGCTGCTCGTGAGCATCGAAGACCTGGGCAAGACCGTGCTGTACGTCGACCTGGAGTACTACTCCAACCTGTTCATCGGCTCGCCGGGCGGCTACAACTTCACCAACAAGGACAACCCGGTCTGCACGTCGGTCTCCTCCGGCAACGACATCGGCATCGGCACGGGCCAGGTCAGCTCCCTGCGTTGCAACACGTCCACGCTGGTGAGCGGCGCGGACCAGAACCGCTACGTGTTCGCCGACAGCATCTACATGGCGCCCTCGGCCCACCGCCAGTTCGGCACCTACGCCTACGACCGCCTGCGCGCCCGTTGGTGATGCAAAGGCGCACCGGCCGGAGCCGGTGCCGCCTTGCCTCGGGCAGGGCCCCATGGAAGGCCGACCTTCGGGTCCGATGCCAGTCAGTGCGCCGCTGACTGGCTTTTTTTTGTCGGGTGCATGGATGCATACTGTGTCCGAATCCGGACATGCGAAGACATGGAGACTCCCCTAGAGAATCTACGGCAGGGATCACTTGCTGCGCGGATCCGGCCAGGGACCCGTGGAGCCCCCCAGCCCCCTTCAGGAAACAGGCCATGACCGACATTCAGGAATTCGCACAGCAGCTATTCGCCAGCCAGCCCTTCAGCCGTTTCGTCGGCGCGGAGCTGACGGCGACCACGGGAGACAGCGCAGAGCTTTCCCTCGCCATCCAGGAGCACCATTTGCAGCAGCACGGTTTCGTGCATGGCGGCGTCATCAGCTACCTCGCGGACAACGCCATTACCTTCGCGGGTGGGATTGCGTTGGGAGGCAACGCGCTGACGGTCGAATTCAAGATCAACTACCTCCGCCCCGGCATGGGCACACGGCTCGTCGCCAGCGCCCAGGCCCGCAGCACCGGCAAACGGATGGCGATTTGCCAGTGCGAGATCCATGCGGAGGACGGAGAGACCCGCAAGCTCTGTGCCCTGGCCCAGGGGACGGTTGTCCCTGCCGGCTGATTTCCGAACCTGAGGCGGCAGCGGACCGCACATCCCGATCCGGCGGTCTAGCGACTGCGGATACAGACGCCAACAAAGCAAAAAGGCGGCGTGTCGCACACGCCGCCTTTTCTTTTGATGCCCTTTCGATCGGATGCCCTCGGGGCCCTGTCCGACCGCCGGAGTCCGCGCTCAGAACCGGTAGCCCACGCCCACGGCGAAGACGTTGGGATTCAGGCGGATGTCGATGCTCTGCCCGCTCGAGAGATGGGTCTTGGTCTTCAGGAAGCTCTTGTAGTAGGCCGCATCGACGAACCACTTCTCGTTGATGTTCCACACGAAGCCGATCTGCGGCGTGATGCCCCACTTGTCGTCGATGGACGCGGTGGTGGGATTGGCGGGCGTGCCGCCGGTCAGGCCGTTCAGCGGCGCGGTGGTGCGCTCCTTGAAGAACTTGGCATAGGTGACGCCCAGGCCCACGTAGGGGCGGAAGGTGGCGTTCGCCTCGCCGAAGCGGTACTGCGCGAACACGGTGGCGGGAATGACCTTGGTCTCGCCGACCTGGCCCACGCCCGAGATGGCGCCGTCGCCGTAGAACTTGTGCTTGAACGGCAGGCCGACCGGCACGTCGATCGCCCAGTTGTCGGTCACCATGTAGTTGATGCCGCCCGTGAGCGCGGAAGCGGAGTGGACATCCACCGTGGTGCCGGGGAAGCTCGGCGCCGAGAGGTTGCCGCTCTTGACCTGCGGCGCGATGTGCGTGGCGCCGAGGCGCACGCTCCAGGTGCCGGCGACCTGCGCGGAGGCGCTGCCGCAGGCGAGCAGTGCGAGGGCGCCTGCGGCGAGCGCGGCGGCGGAGGGTGCGGAAGGAATGAACCGTGCCATGGAATGTGCTCCTGCCTGCTTCACAGCCAGCCCGCCTGGGCGAGCGAACGTGCCACCAGCTGGGCGATCAGCTGGTGCCCGTAGGGGGTGGGATGGAAGCTGTCGGCGAAGCCGTAGCTCTTCCACCAGTCGGCGCCGCCGGTGGCACCGGCGGGCGGCGTGGCGGCCGAGAGCGCGGCGGCGGTGCAGGTCGGGAAGTCGTAGGTGGGCAGGCCATCGCTGCCGCGGCCGGTGACCGGGCAGGCCGGCGTGGTCACGTTGGTGAGCTGGTAGCCCGCCGGGTTGACGGCCTGGTCCTTGAAGGAGCTGTAGAAGTCCACCACCGTGACGCGGGCGTCGCCGCTCAGCGAAGCGCCGAGGCGGGCGTTGAAGGCCTGCACCCAGCCGTCGAACACGGCTTCGGCCTGCGTGGCGGCGGCGGCGCCGTTGGCAGCGGAGATGCTGGCCAGCACGAAGCGGAAGCGCGGCGTGAGCGTGATGCCGGGGGCGTTGAGCACGGCCACGCGCTTGGCGCCCTTGTCGAGGGTGTTGGCGCGGATGGTGCCCGCGAACTGCGTGGCCAGGGCCTGCATGTAGAGGCCGCCCGCCTGCGCCAGCCCCGCCGAGCCGCCCGCGAAGGCGTTCGTGACGGTGGTGGCATCGAGCAGCGTGAGCAGCAGCGCGCGGTAGGAGGCACCGCGGTCGGAGGAGATGCGCAGGTAGGCGCCGACCAGATCGGCGGCGTCGTTGCCGCCGCCGTCGATCAGGACCAGATCGCCGTCGGAGTAGCCGGCGGTGCCGGCATCCTTGATCTGCTGCGTGATCGAGGTGGGCGCGGTGGCCGCCGTGGGGTTGTTGATGCGGCCGCCGCCGACCGCGTAGTTGGTGCAGGCGGCATTGACAGCGAACGAGGCGCCGTTGAACCGGTAATGCGCGCACAGCGACTGGTCGTAGTTCGTGGCGACGCGCTCGGGCCAGATCTGCGAGGAGCCGGTGCCGGTGGCCGCAGAGCCCTGCACGGTGAACTTGTAGCCGAAGGTACCGCTGTCGGCGAGGCTGTCGCCCATGACCTTCACAGAGGTCACGCGAGCCGCCGGCGTGGTGTCGGAACCGCCGCCGCCGCAGGCCGCGAGCATGCAGGCCGCGGCCACCACGGACCAGGACGCTCTGTTGTAAATGGTTCTAGAGATCACGTTCGCTCCGTCAAGGTAGTTGGGAAAAAAGCACGGTCGTGCGCTTTATGGAGACTCATGGTAATCCCGTGACCATTGCGCACAGGGCAGGGGAATCACCGATACCGCATCCCCGGTTTCCGGGGAACGGCCGCGTCGGAAACCCGCTCACGAAACTCGGCCGTGCAGATGGTATCCCGCTGGCGCCTGCCCGCCTCGTCCCGCCGCCTCAGCGCTCCGACGCGGCCCATTCCACCAGCGCCTCCATCGCCGGGCGGGCCGCCGCGGCATTCGGGTGGTTGGCGATGGCCACGACCACGTAGCGCCGGCCGCCCGCTGCATGCACGAATCCGGCGAGCGCCGAGGCATCGCGCAGCGTGCCGGTCTTGAGGTGCGCCGCCCGGGTGGCGCGGCCCATGGCGGAGCGGCGCAGCGTGCCGTCCGCGCCGGCGATCGGCAGGGACGACAGCAGCTCCGGCATGACCGGCGACGCCCAGGCCGCCTGCAGCATGCGCGCCAGCGACGCCGCGCTCACGCGCGCCTCGCGGCTCAGGCCGGCGCCGTTGTCCAGCACCGGGGGCTCGGTGCCGGGCACGCGCTGGCGCCACCACTGGTCCACCGCATTGCGCGCGCCGTCGAACGTGCCGGTGCCGTTCTTCTGCAGGGCGATGGTCAGGAAGACCTGCTGCGTCATCACGTTGTTGCTGTATTTGTTGATCGCGCGCACCGCCTCCGCGAGCGGCGGAGACGGCACGGTGAACGCGGGCGCGAGCCCCGGCGGCACGCGGCCGTCGCGCACGCTGCCCGTGATCTTGCCCCCCAGGTCGCGCCAGAGGCCTTCGATCGCCCGGGCGGCGAAGCCCTGCGGATCGGGCGGTGCCACCGACCAGGTGCGCTCCCCGCAGGACGCGGGATAGACGCCCTGGAACACCACGCGCCCGGCTTCGGCGCCCGCGGGGGTCTCGGGCCGGAGCGCCGCGCGCCAGTCGCCGCACTCGGTGCCGGGGGCTGCCAGGGGCACCGTCTCCGGCCACGGCGATCCAGCGAGCGGCGGCTCGGCGTGCATACGCGCCACACCGGCCGCCGCGTCGGGCACGAAGGTCAGCGCGACCGATTTGAAGTTGACGAGCAGCGCGTCGGGCGATGCGTTGTAGGGCCGCAGGGGCTCGCCGTCGAACTGCGCGGCATCGTGCGCGGGCAGTTCGAAAGCGCTGCGGTCGAGCACGATGTCGCCCAGGATGACCTGCACGCCCTGGGCCTGCAGGCGACGCAGCAGCAGCCAGAGGCGCTCCACCACCAGTTGCGGATCGCCCACGCCGCGGAGGTAGACGTTGCCGCGCAGCGCGCCGGCCTGCGGGCGCGCGTCGAGGTAGACGGGCGTGTCCCAGGTGTAGGCCGGGCCCAGCAGTTCCAGGGCCGCATAGGTGGTGACGAGCTTCATCACCGAGGCGGGGTTCATGGGCTCCTGCGCGCGCCAGGCGAGGCGGGCGGGCTGGCGCGCATCGGCATCCGCCACCACGAAGGACACGGCTTCCGGCGGAACCTTGGCACGCTGCAGGGCGGCGGCCACAGCGGGCGGCAGTGCATTGTCCGCCGCGCGCACCACGAGGGCCGGGCGCGCGGCGGGCGCGGCTTTTCGGGCGGGCTCCGCGGCTTGCGCGTGCACGAGGGCCGGCGCCAGGCACAGCGCCCAGCCGGCCGCGCAGGCGAGCCGCCGCAGCAGGCCGGCGCTCGCGCGCTGCGGTCCGTGGAAAGCGTCAGGTGCAGGCAGGCCGCGGGAGGGAGATGGAAGGAGGCAGTCGGGGCGGGGAACGAGGGAGTTCGGCGATGGCATGGGAGGAAGTCTAGAGCGGCGGCACCCGAAGACATGTCCCGGCACGCGCCTGGCCATGGCGCTGGGCGGATAATGCCGGTCCTCCTGCCCGCGCGTCCTGCCCAGGCTTCCGCCGCGCCTCCTGCCGATGGCGCTGACGGCCGTGTCGTCGATGACACGGGCGGCGCATCCGCCATGACCGCCCGCGCAGGCCGTTCGGAGATTTCCCCCGCCCCCACGCCATGCACCTGCTCGCCTTCGATACCAGCACCGATACCCTGTCCATCGCCGTCCAGCGGCCGGCGGCGGACGGCGCCGCGCAGACCTGGGAGCGCAGCGCGCCCGGCGGCGCCCAGGCATCCGCCGGGCTGCTGCCGGCGATCCGGGGCCTGCTGGCGGAGGCCGGGCTGTCGTTCGACACCCTGGATGCGATCGTGTTCGGCCGGGGCCCCGGTTCGTTCACCGGGCTGCGCACCGCCTGCTCGGTGGCCCAGGGGCTCGCGTTCGGCGCGCGCGGCGGCCAGGGCGTGCCCGTGCTGCCGGTGGACACGCTGCTCGCGGTGGCCGAGGAGGCGCGCGCCGCGCACGGCTGCACGCGCGTGGTGGCGGTGCTCGACGCCCGCATGGACGAGGTCTACGCGGCGCGCTATGCATGGCAGGCCGGCACGGGATGGCAGGCGGCGCAGGACGGCGACGCGTTCGGCCTGTACGCGCCCGAGGCCCTGGTGGTGCCGGAAGGCTACGCCGTGGCCGGCAATGCCCGCGCCGCCTATGGCGAGCGCCTGGCGCCCGGCGTGCCTGCGGCCGCCCACGTGGCCGCGCTGCCCACCGCGGCGGCCCTGCTGCGCCTCGCACCGGCACTGCTCGCGGCGGGCGGCGCGGTGCCGGCCGCCGGCGCGCTGCCGCGCTACGTGCGCGACAAGGTGGCCCAGACCACGGCCGAGCGGGCCGCCGCGCGCGAAGCCGCGGCGGCGACCGCGCCCCCTTCCGCCGGCGGGCCGTCTTCCGTATCCTCGCAGGCATGAGCGCTCCCTTGCATGCCCCGGACGAGGTCCGTTTCGAGCCGCTCACGCTCGGGCGGCTCGATGCGCTGCTGGACGTGGAGCAGCAGGCCTATTCCCACCCCTGGACGCGCGGCAATTTCACCGACGCGCTCGCCGCGGGCTACGAGGCGCCGCTGCTGGTGGCGGGCGACGGCGAGCTGATCGGCTACTTCGTGGCCATGCGCGGCGTGGACGAGGTGCACCTGCTCAACCTGACCGTCGCGCCCGTCCATCAGCGCCAGGGCTGGGCACGCTTGCTGCTCGACGCGCTGGCGCTCTGGGCGCGCGGCCAGCGGGCCCAGTGGCTCTGGCTGGAAGTGCGCGTGAGCAACCAGCGCGCCCGCGACGTGTACCTGGCCCACGGCTTCCGCGTCGTGGGTGAACGCAAGCGCTACTACCCCGCCGCGGACGGCGGCCGCGAAGACGCCATCGTGATGAGCCGCCCCCTATGAGCCTCGACCTCGACGCCCGCCAGCGTGCCATGCTGGCCGAAATGGGCATCACCGTGTGGCAGCCGGCCGCACCGGCCGCGGAGCCCTCGCATGCGCCCGCGACCGCGCCTTCCGCGGCGCCTGCGGTCCCGGCGGCCCCTGCCCGTCCGCAGGCCGGCGCGGTGGCGGCGCCCGTGGCCGTTCCGCCCGCCCCGGCCGGGGCAGCCCCGACGCGCGGCCCGTCTCCCTCGGTGCCTGCCACGGCTGCCACCAACCCGGCCCCGCCCGTGCCGGGGCACAGGCCGTCGGACGCCACGGCGGCCCCCGCCCTGCGGCTGCATGCGCCGCTGCCGCTCTATCCGCAGGCCGATCCTGGCGCCACGCCGGTCGAACTGGGTTCCGGGTGGCTCGTGGTGGCCGAGAGCGCGGCACCCGAGGCGCCGCTCACGGGCGATGCCGGCAAGCTGCTGGACAACATGCTGCGCGCGATGCGGCTGCACCGGCATCCGCGCACGCATTTCGCCGCCGTCGAGCGCGCGGCACCCGGTGCCTCGCCAGATGCGCAGGAGGCTGCCGAGGCGCTGCAGGACGCCATCGCCACGCTGCGGCCCGCGATGGTGCTGGTGCTGGGCCTGTCCGCCGCGCGCGCGGTGCTGGGCAGCCGCGAGCCGCTCGGGCGGCTGCGCGCCACCGTGCACCGGTTGCCGGACGGCACGCCCGCGGTGGTCACCTACGACCCGGCCTACCTGCTGCGCGCGCCCGACGCCAAGGCCGCCGCCTGGGCCGACCTGTGCCGGGCGCTCGCGCAGGTGCGCAACGCCGCTGCGGGCACGGTGCCGCCCTCCGCGCCGGAAGCCGCCGGCGACGACTGATCCGAAGGCTGCGGACCGGGCCTGGCCGAGGCTTCAGGCCCGCCGCGCCACGCCGTCCCGCGTCCGTGTCTGACATGCCGCAGTCACACGGCGGCTCTGCTGCGGTGCGATAATTCGAGGCTTGCTTTTTTGGAGAAAGCTCCGTGGAAACCTACCCCAGTCGGTAGCTTTCAACTCCCGGCATGCCCAGGGCCTTCGGGGGGTTGAAAGCACCCTTCCGTCCTCCCTTCGCCCACGGCGCACCCGCGCCACCCCACCGGGAACGAGCCCATGCTCAACATCTTCACGCTCGCCAACGGCCGCCTCGTCCAGGAAGAGATCGAATCCCTGGAGGAGCTGGCCCGCTTCCAGCCGATCTGGGTGGACCTCGAATCGCCCACGCTTGAAGAAAAGCGCTGGATCAAGCAGCACTACGGCCTGCAGATCCCCGCGGACGCGATGGACGAGGACATCGAGGAATCCGCCCGCTTCTACGAGGAAGACAACGGCGAGCTGCACATCCGCAGCGACTTCCTGATCGACGACGAGGACAACCCGCGCTCGGTGCGCGTGGCCTTCATCCTCAACCTCGTCAACGACACGCTCAAGAGCAAGGGCGTGCTGTTCTCCATCCACGACGAAGACCTGCCCGTCTTCCGCCTGCTGCGCATGCGCGCGCGCCGCGCCCCGGGCCTGATCGAGGATGCGAAGGAAGTGCTGCTCAAGCTGTTCGACCTGGACGCGGAATACTCCGCCGACACGCTCGAAGGCATCTACGACGAGTTGAAGGAAGTGAGCACCCAGGTGCTCTCGGGCGATGTGACCGACGCGCGCGCCGGCGAGGTGCTGGCGGCCATCGCGCGCCAGGAGGACCTGAACGGCCGCATCCGCCGCAACGTGATGGACACGCGCCGCGCCGTGAGCTTCATGATGCGCAGCAAGATGCTCAACGCCGAGCAGTTCGAGGACGCGCGCCAGATCCTGCGCGACATCGAGTCGCTGGACAACCACACGGCCTTCCTCTTCGACAAGATCAACTTCCTGATGGACGCCACGGTCGGCTTCATCAACATCAACCAGAACAAGATCATCAAGATCTTCTCGGTGGCGAGCGTCGCGCTGCTGCCGCCCACGCTGATCGCGAGCGTGTACGGGATGAACTTCCAGTTCATGCCGGAGCTGCAGTGGACCTACGGCTATGCCTACGGCATCGCGCTGATGGTGGCGAGCGCCGTGGGGCCGATGTGGTACTTCCGCAAGCGCGGCTGGTTGAAATGAATCCCCCCTGAGCCGCTTCGCGCCTTCCCCCCAGGGGGGACGACGCCGGTGGCCCGGCGGAGCCGGTTCCACGGCGTCTGCTGGCCTGGGCCGCGCCTTCTGCATGATGCGGGGAAGCATCGAAGGCTGTCGCATCACGCTGTGGGGTGGCAGTCCTCTTGTTTAAAGCATCCGCAGGAAGCGGCGGACGATGCGGTCGGCGTAGCGCGCGGCCACGGTCTCGACGAAGCGGGCGAAGTCCACGTGGGCGGTGTCGTCGGCGCGGTCGGAGATGGTGCGCACGGCGGCGAAGGGAACACGGTAATCCGCGCAGACCTGGGCGACCGCGGCGCCTTCCATCTCCACGGCCAGCACGTCGTGGCTCGCCGCGCGCAGGGCATCGCACAAGGCCCTGGCGCCCGTGGCGGTGGAAACGAACAGGTCGCCGCTGGCGACGAGGCCGGTGTGGCGCCGGGGCGCACGCGGGGCGCTTTGCGTGCTGCCGGCCGGCGTGCCCAGGCCCGTGTCCAGGTCCAACGCCTGAAGGCAAGTGTCCACCGCCACCGAAAGCAGGCCGGTGAGGTGCGGATCGCACGCCAGCCGGGCGCGGCCATAGCCGGGCAGCTCCCAGCGCGGGAAGAGCGGCGAGGCGTCCATGTCGTGCTGCAGGTAGTCGTGCGCGACCACCACGTCGCCCACCTGCACGCCGTCCCCGAGGCCGCCCGCCACGCCCGTGAACACGATGCGCGCCGCGCCGAAGCGCTCGATCAGCGCCGTGGCGGTGGTGGCCGCCGCCACCTTGCCGATGCCGGACAGGGCCAGCACCACCTCCTGCCCTTCCAGCATGCCGCAGTGGAACGTCCTGCCGGCGAGCACGATGCGCTCAGGCGCCTGCAGGGCGGAGGAGAGGCCGGCCTGCTCTTCGGGCAGGGCGCTGAGGATGGCGGTTCGGAGCATGGAGAGCGACGCCGTGGCTGGCGGAGACAACGAAAGACGAAAAAAAGCCGGCAGCCATGCGCCGCCGGCCGCTGGGCGAATGGCCCGGTCAGGCCTTCCTGCTGTCGCGCAGTTCGCGGCGCAGGATCTTGCCCACGGGCGTCTTGGGCAGCGATTCGCGGAACTCGATCAGGCGCGGCTGCTTGTAGCCGGTGAGGTTGGACTTGCAGAACTCGCGCACCTGGGCCTCGGTCAGCTCCGGGTCCTTCTTGACGATCACGAGCTTCACGGCCTCGCCGGTCTTCTCGTCGGGCACGCCCACCACCGCGCATTCCATCACGCCGGGCAGCGCGGCCACCACGTCCTCCACTTCGTTCGGGTAGACGTTGAAGCCGCTGACCAGCACCATGTCCTTCTTGCGGTCCACGATCTTGAAGAAGCCGCGCTCGTCCATGGTGCCGATGTCGCCGGTCTTGAAATAGCCGTCCTCTGTCATGACCTTGGCCGTCTCGTCGGGGCGCTGCCAGTAGCCGGCCATGACCTGCGGGCCGTGGATGACGATCTCGCCGGCGCGGCCGGGCTCGGTCACCGTGCGGCCTTCGTCGTCGATGAGCTTCATGCGCGTGCTCGGGAGGGGCACGCCGATGGTGCCGGTGTACTCCTTCGTGGTGACGGGATTGCAGCTCGCCGAGGGGCTGGTCTCCGACAGGCCGTAGCCCTCGCAGATGGGGCAGCCGGTCTTGTCGAGCCACAGCCGCGCCACCGCGCTCTGCACGGCCATGCCGCCGCCGACGGACACCTTCAGGTTCTTCCAGTCCACCGTGTTGAAGTCCGGGTGGTTGGCCAGCCCGTTGAAGAGCGTGTTCACGGCCGGGAAACTGTGGAAGGTGTGGTTCGAGAGCTCTTTGAGCACCGCGGCGAGGTCGCGCGGATTCGGGATCAGGATGGTCTTGGCGCCGGTGCGCATCGCCAGCATCATGTTCGCGGTGAACGCGAAGATATGGTAGAGCGGCAGGGCGCAGACGCTCGCGGGCTGCACGCCCTCGGGGATCTTGCGCATCGCGGGCTCGTTCCAGGCCTCCGACTGCAGCACGTTGGCGATCAGGTTGCGGTGCAGCAGCACGGCGCCCTTGGACACCCCCGTGGTGCCGCCCGTGTACTGCAGCAGCGCGACGTCGTCGGGCCGCAGGTCGGGCTTCTGCAGGGTGCCGCGCGCGCCCTTGGCGACCGCGTCGTTGAAGCGCACGGCGCCCGGCAGGGAGAACGCCGGCACCAGTTTCTTCACCTTGCGCACCACGTAGTTCACGACCAGGCCCTTGAGCAGGCCCAGCTGGTCGCCCATGGCGCAGAGCACCACGTGCTGCACCTGCGTCGCGCCGATGCAGGCCTGCAGCGTGGCGGCGAAGTTCTCGACGATGATGATCGCCTTCGCGCCCGAGTCCTTGAGCTGGTGCTCGAGCTCACGCGGCGTGTAGAGCGGGTTCACGTTCACGGCCACGAAACCGGCGCGCAGGATGGCCGCGATGGCGACCGGGTACTGCGGCACGTTGGGCATCATGACCGCCACGCGGTCGCCGCGGGCGAGCCCGAGCCCCTGCAGGTAGGCGGCCAGCTGGCGGCTCTGCACCTCGGTCTGGGCGAAGCTGATGTCCTTGCCCATGAAGCTGTAGGCGGTGCGGTCCGCATGCTTCTGGAAGGCTTCTTCCATCAGGGCGACGAGCGACGGGTACTGCGCCGGATCGATGTCGGCCGGCACACCCTCGGGGTACGCGGCAAGCCACGGACGGTCGTTCATGCTGTATGTCTCCAGAACCTGCTGTTACACGGAAAAAAAGAATTCGCATTCTCGTCGCCCGGGCCGCCGGCGCGTGACTGGGCTTACCCCTAGGGAATTCCTGTACGGGACCATCGCGTACGGGGCCTTCGGGGCACCGGGCGGCGCGCTGCGCATGCGCCGCTCCGCACGGCGCCGCCTCAGTGGGCCCTCACTGCGCCGCGGGGGTCGCGGGAGCAGCCGCCGGAGCAGCCGGGACCACCGGGACCGCAGGGACGGGCGGCACCACGGGCATCGCAGGGGTGGCGGCAGCGGCGGTGGCCTTGCCCGTGGCAGGCGCTGCAGGGTTCTTGATGGGCACGGGGAACGCCGGGAACACGAAGCGGCCGTCCATCATCGATACGCTCAGGCGCGCGGCGTCCGCCAGCTGGCGGCTCCATTGGAAGGCCGGGCGTCCGGCCACGAGGAATTCGTCGTTGTTGCGCGTCTCGGGGCGCAGCAGGCTCTGGGAGGCCACCACGTCCACCGAGATGAAGGCGCCGCCGTCGTTGGCGTAGCGGTACAGGACGTGCGAATACGGCACGCCCGGCGAGAACTTCTGCTGCACCATCCATTGCGACACGGCGGGGCGGTTGCGCGCGAGGTAGTCGTCCGTGTCGGCGCGGCGCCGGTAGCGCAGGCAGTCGGCGCGGGCCGGGCTGCCGCGGGTGAAGTCCTCGACGAACACCCCGTCCTGCGGCCGGCAGGGCAGCGTCCAGAGCGTGGTGTCGCGCGGGTAGTTGGTGGCATTGGTCTGCACGAAGACCAGGGCCAGCAGCGGCCGGTCCTTGCCGGGGCCGCGCAGGCCCAGCACGGTGCTGTCCATGGGCAGGTCGTCGGCGACGTCGTCCGGCAGCACGTCGACGACGAAGTGGCCGCGCTGCAGCACTTCCCAGTCGCCGGCCGGCATGTCGACCTGGGCACGGCCCACCTGCGGAAGCGAAGGCTGCACCGGGGCGCAGGCCGCGAGGGTCAGCAGCACGGCGGCAGCGGCGGCGATCGGAAGGCACCGGCCCGCGCGCGCGGGCAGGGACGGGAAGGACGGCTTTTTCACGGGGACGGGCGGCTCGGAAAAGAAAGGAAAGCGGAAGGACCGCGGACCGGCCCGGGCACCGGGGCGGCGTTGTCGCGGCCCGGGCCCGGCGGCAGAAACGGAAGCTTAACCCGAACCCGCCGCACCGGCCCCGCCCGGCCGGATGCCGAGCCGGCGCGGGTCAGTTCACGACCTGGGCCAGCGCGCCCGAGGCGTAGAGGCCGGCCATGTCCTGCAGGCTGCGGCCCTTGATCTTCGCGCCCTGGCCTTCGCAGCCGAACTCGACGTAGCGCTGCTTGCAGATCTGCTTGGCGGCCTCGCGGGCGGGCTTGAGCCACTCGCGCGCGTCGAACTTGTCGGGGTTCTCGGCCAGGAACTTGCGCACCGCGCCGGTCATCGCGAGGCGGATGTCGGTGTCGATGTTGATCTTGCGCACGCCGTACTTGATGGCTTCCTGGATCTCCTGCACCGGCACGCCGTAGGTTTCCTTGATCTTGCCGCCGTACTGGTTGATGATGGCCAGCAGTTCCTGCGGCACCGAGGACGAGCCGTGCATCACCAGGTGGGTGTTGGGGATGCGGGCGTGGATTTCCTTCACGCGGCTGATCGCCAGGATGTCGCCCGTGGGCGGGCGGCTGAACTTGTAGGCGCCGTGGCTGGTGCCGATGGCGATCGCCAGCGCGTCGAGCTGCGTGGCCTGCACGAACTGCGCGGCCTCCTCGGGGTCGGTCAGCATCTGGCTGTGGTCCAGCTTGCCCTCGGCGCCGATGCCGTCTTCCTCGCCGGCATCGCCGGTTTCCAGGTTGCCCAGGCAGCCGAGTTCGCCTTCCACCGTCGCGCCGACCTTGTGGGCCATGGCCACGACCTTCTGCGTGACGTCGACGTTGTAGTCGAACGAGGACGGCGTCTTGCCGTCGGACATCAGGGAGCCGTCCATCATCACCGAGCCGAAGCCCAGGTTCAGCGCGCCCTGGCAGACCTCGGGGCTGGTGCCGTGGTCCTGGTGCATCACCAGGGGGATGTGGGGGTACATCTCGGTGGCGGCCAGGATCAGATGCTTGATGAAGGGTTCGCCGGCGTACTTGCGTGCGCCCGCGCTGGCCTGCAGGATCACCGGGGCGCCGACTTCGTCGGCCGCCGCCATCACCGCCTGTACCTGCTCCAGGTTGTTGACGTTGAAGGCGGGGATGCCATAGCGGTTTTCCGCGGCATGGTCGAGCATTTCGCGCATCGAGACGAGAGGCATGGGGGTGGTTCCATTCAAGGGTGGGGATGGAGCGCCCGGCCCGTGCAGAGCGCACGGCGGGCCGGGGCATTCTCGGCGGGCCGGCGGTGGTAACCGCTTCGTAACCGCAACATTTTAGCCGGGGGCACCCGCCCCCGCGGCGGTGCGCAGATCCACCCGGTAACACGTCGTGAAAGGCGGGGGCGCCGACGCTTCCGCGAAGCGGCCGCCGTGCGCCTCGGCCACGCGCGCAATGATCTCGTGGCCCAGGTGCAGGCTGTCCACCGGCGCGCGGGCGTGGCCGGCGCCGCGGGCCTTGTCGTCCGACGCATCCGGCGGGCGGGAGGCGGGCACGGCGTCCGGGGCACGCCGGCCGTCGTCGCAGACCTGCAGCCAGCCGCCGCCCGCGCCCAGGGGGCCGGCCTGGATCTCCACGCGCGTGCCGGCGGGCGTGTGGCGCAGCGCGTTCTCCACCAGGTTGCGCAGCGCCATGTCGAGCAGCACGGCGTTGCCGCGCACGGGCACGGGCACGTCGGCCGCCACGCCCAGCGCGGCGCCGTGCTGCCAGGCGGCCTGCGCGAAATCGGCGGCGACGGCGCGCGCGAGCTCGGCGAGGTCGACCTCCGCCTCCAGCTCGTGCAGCCGCGTGCGGCTGGCCCGCGCCAGCGCCAGCAGCTGGTTGAGCACGTGGCCGGCGCGCAGGGCGTCCTGGCCGATGCGCGCGAGCGCCTCCGCCTGGGCCGGGCCGTCCAGGCCGCCGCCCAGCGCCCGGGCCTGCAGCACGATGGACGACAGCGGCGTGCGCAATTCGTGCGCCACCTCGTTGGCCAGGCGGCGCTCGCGCACCAGTGCCTCCTGCTGGCGGTCGAGCAGCGTATTGATCGATGCGACGACCGATTCGAACTCGCGCGGCGTCTCGCCGGTGGACAGGCGCCCGGCGCCGGCCACGTCCAGCGCGGCCACGTCGTGCGACAGGGTGTAGAGCGGCCGCAGGCCGCGCCGCACCGCGAAGCCCAGCACCAGCATCACCACGGGCAGCAGCCACAGGCCGGGCTGCACCATCTGCGCGGCGATGTCCTCGGCGAGGTCGTCGCGCTCCTCCATGTCGAGCAGCACGGCCACCTTGCGGGAGCGCGGGCCGTCCCATTGCGAGAAGCTGCGCCAGGGCGTGGACTTCTGCCCCAGGTGCAGGGTGGCGAAGCCCTCGGGCACGTCGAACGGCGGCAGCGGGGCCTCGCCGCTGTGCGAGAGCATGCGGCCGTCGGCATCCCACTGCACGACTTTCAGCGACTGCTGGTAGTCGTGCGCCCGCAGCCAGGGCGTGGGGGCGCGCTGGATGGCATCGGCCGGGTCCACCGTCTCGCCGGGGCGCAGGTTGAGCAGCAGGGCCGCGACGCTGGCGAGATGGCCGTCGGTGAGCTCGTCGGCTTCCTCGATGCCGGTGAGGTAGGCCATGCCGACGAAGGTGGCCCACACGACCAGCAGCGCGCCGAGCGTCCAGAGCACCAGCCGGCGCGTGAGGGAGGGGATGCGCGCGGCAGCGCGCGGCGGTGCGGGGGCCATGGCGCCGGTCACTCCCACGGAACGAAGTAGCCCACGCCGCGCATGGTCTGGATGCGCTCGCTGCCGAGCTTCTTGCGCAGGTGGTGGATGTGCACCTCGATGGCGTTGCTCTCCACCCCGCTCTGCCAGTTGTAGAGGCGCTCCTCGATCTGCTGGCGCGAGAGCACGCGCCCGCGGGCGTCGAGCAGCACCAGCAGCACGGAGAATTCGCGCGGCGACATCTCCACCGGCTGCCCGGCACGCCGCACGGTGCGGGCCGCCGGGTCGAGTTCGATGTCGTGCACGCGGATGACGGGCGAGGCGCGCCCCGCGGCGCGGCGCAGCAGGGCGCGCAGGCGCGCTTCCAGTTCGTCCACGTCGAACGGCTTGGCCAGGTAGTCGTCCGCGCCCTGGTCCAGTCCCGCGATGCGCTGGCGCACCTGGTCGCGCGCGGTCAGGATGAGCACGGGCGTGGCCGGGTCCGGCAGCTTGCCGGGCTGGCCCGGCGCGGCGGGCGGCGCCGCGCGCAGGCGCGTGAGCAGTTCGCCGCCGTCGCCGTCGGGCAGGCCCAGGTCCAGCAGGACGGCGTCGAACCGCTCGGTCCGCAGCGCGCTCCAGGCCGGGGCGATGCCGCCGCACACGTCCACCGCATAGCCGCGCTGCTGCAGGTTGGCCCGCAGGCCCGCGGCGATGCCGTCATCGTCTTCGACTACGAGGATTCTCATGGCGTGATTGTGGCGGTGCCCGAGGCGCGGCGCCACCCGTCCGCAGGTCGTGGTGCTGCGATCGCCCCGGCAGCCGAAGCGGAGCGTGCCGTGGGGTCATTAAGACGGCGTTAATGCGCGCTCCCTAAGGTCGCGCTCCATGCTTTCCGCGCACCCCTCCACCGCCCCGCTGCCCCCCACCACCCTCCGGGGGTCCGCGGGCACCCTGTTCTGGACCCTGGCCTGCCTGGGCCTCATAGCCGCCTGGGACGCCACCGCGTTCGATACCGCGCTCGCGCGCATCTTCGGCAACGCCGGCGGGTTCCCGCTGCGCGACGACTGGTTCTTCGTGGCCGTGATGCACGAGGACGCGCGGCGCGCGGGCTGGGTGCTGATGGTGCTGCTGGCCGCCTCGGTGTGGTGGCCGGTGGGCTGGATGCGCCGGCTCGCCACCGCGGACCGCATGCAGATGGCGGCCAGCGCCCTGCTCGCGCTCGCCGTGATCGCGGTCTTCAAGCGGGCCAGCGCCACCAGCTGCCCGTGGGACCTGGCCGAGTTCGGCGGCGTGGCCCGGTACGTCTCGCACTGGTCGCACGGCGTGTTCGACGGCGGCGGCGGCCATTGCTTCCCGGCGGGCCATGCCGCGGCCGGCTTCGCATTCCTCGGCGGCTACTTTCCGCTGCGCCGCCGCCTGCCGCGCGTGGCCCGCTGGTGGCTGGCCGCCTCGCTCGCCGCGGGCTTCACGCTCGGCCTGGCGCAGCAGGCGCGCGGTGCGCACTTCATGAGCCACACGCTGTGGACGGCCTGGCTGTGCTGGACCACGGGCTGGGCCTGCGATCTGGCGATGGCCGCGCTGCGGCGCCTGCGCGCGCAGCCGGGCGCTCCGCTGCCCGACGGCATCGACGCGGGCCGGTGATGGACGGCCTCGACACCACCCTCTTCCTGGCGCTGAACGCCACGGCCGCCACGCCGGCGGGCGTCATCGCCGCCGCGCGCTGGCTGTCGGAGGACCTGCCCGTGTTCGCCGGCCTGTTGCTGCTGCTGGAACTCGCGCGCGGGGTGCCGGCCACGCGCCGCGCCGCCGCCTGCGGGCTGCTGTCGATGCTGCTGGCGTGGTGCGCCGTGCGGGGCTTCCGCGAGCTGGTGCACATTCCACGGCCGGCCGCGCTCGGCCTGGGGATGCAGTGGATCGAGCACGGGGCCCGCCCGGGCTTCCCGAGCATGCATGCGGCCGCGGCCTTCGCGCTGGCGCGCGGCTTCGTGCGGGGCCTGGGACGCGGCACGCCGCCCGTCTGGCGGTGGCTGGCCTACGGGGTGGCGGCGTCCATCGCCTGGAGCCGCCTGTGCCTGGGCGTGCACATGCCGTCGGACGTGGTGGCCGGTGCGCTGGTGGGCGTGGCCTGCGCCTGGCCCGCCCAGCGGATGGTGCGGGCGTGGATCAGCCGGCGCGGCAGATCTTCAGCATATTGGTTCCGCCGGGCGCGCCCATCGGCTCTCCGCAGGTGATCACGTAGAGGTCGCCCTGCTGCACGATGTTGCGGCTCTTGAGGTGGCCCTCGGCCTGCTCCAGAGCCGTGTCGCGGTCCACGCTCGTGTCCATGAGCAGCGGGCGCACGTTGCGGTACATCGCCATCTTGCGCTGCGTCGCCACCTTGGGGGTGAGCGCGTAGATCGGGATGTGGATGCGGTGGCGGCTCATCCAGAGCGCGGTGGAGCCACTGTCCGTCAGGGCCACCAGCGCCTTGGCGCCCAGGTGGTGCGCCGTGAACAGCGCGCCCATGGCGATGGACTGGTCGATGCGGCCCAGCGTCTGCCCCGTGAAGTCCGAATCGCGCTCGGGGTCTTCGGCGGCCTCGGCGGCGGCGCAGATCTTGGCCATTTCCTCCACTGTCTCCAGCGGATAGCGGCCGGCGGCGGTCTCGGCGCTGAGCATCACGGCGTCGGTTCCGTCGAGCACCGCGTTGGCCACATCGCTCACCTCGGCCCGCGTGGGCACCGGGTTGGTGATCATGCTCTCCATCATCTGCGTGGCGGTGATGACGACCTTGTCCATGTCGCGCGCCATGCGGATCATCTTCTTCTGCAGCGCGGGCACGGCGGCGTTGCCCACTTCGACGGCAAGGTCGCCGCGCGCGACCATGATGCCGTCGGACACGCGCAGGATCTCCTCCAGGCGCGGCACGGCCTCGGCGCGCTCGATCTTCGCGATCAGGCCCGGCTTGTGGCGGAACTCGGCCGCGGCGACGTTGCAGAGCTGGCGCGCCATCTCCATGTCGGTGGCGTTCTTGGGGAAGCTCACGGCCACGTAGTCGGCCTGGAAGCCCATGGCGGTCTTGATGTCCTCCATGTCCTTGGCCGTGAGCGCGGGCGCCGTGAGGCCGCCGCCCTGCTTGTTGATGCCCTTGTTGTTCGACAGCTCGCCGCCCACGCGCACGGTGGTGAGCACCTGTTCGCCACGCACCGCATTCACCGTGAGCACGATGAGGCCGTCATTGAGCAGCAGCACGTCGCCGGGCCGCACGTCGCGGGGCAGCTCCTTGTAGTCCAGGCCCACGCCGGCCCCGTCGCCCAGCTCGGTGCGCGAGGCATCGAGCACGAAGGCCGCGCCGGGCTCCAGCCAGACCTTGCCCTCGGCGAACTTGCCCACGCGGATCTTGGGGCCCTGCAGGTCCGCCATGATCGCCACCTCGCGGCCCGCGCGCTGGGCCGCGGCGCGCACCTTCTCGGCGCGGTCGATGTGGTCCTGCGCCGTGCCGTGGCTGAAGTTGAGCCGCACCACGTTCACGCCCATGGCGATCATCCGCTCCAGCAGGACCGGATCGCTCGACGCGGGCCCCAGGGTGGCGACGATCTTGGTGGCTCGGCGGATGCGCATGGGTGGGTCTCCTTGTTGAATGCGTTCGATGTAATCCGGTTTCAATTCTGGCATGGATGCGGTTACATGGCGGTTTCATGCGGGCCTGACCCCGTCGGCCGCTCCGCTCCGGTCCCGGGCACCGCTCAGCCGCGCATCAGCGCCTCGATCTCGTCCGCCTCGACCGGCACGTCGCGCGTGATCAGCTCGCAGCCGCCTTCGGTGACGATCGCGTCGTCTTCGATGCGGATGCCGATGTGGTGGAACGCCTGCGGCACGCCGGGCGCCGGACGGATGTAGAGGCCCGGCTCGATGGTGAGCACCATGCCGGGGCGCAGGATGCGGCTGGGGCGGTGGGTGATGGTTTCGCCCGAGAGCGGGTCGCGGCGCTCGCTCTCCCCGCCCACTTCCGACGGCTCCACGTAGCTGCCGCAGTCGTGCACGTCCATGCCCAGCCAGTGGCCGGTGCGGTGCATGTAGAACGGGAAATACGCGCGCTGCTCGATCACGTCCTGCGCGGAGCCGTACTTCGATGTGTCGAGCAGCCCCAGGTCCAGCAGGCCCTGCGAAAGCACGGCCACGGTGGCGTCGTGCGGGTCGTTGAAGCGTGCTCCCGCCTTCGTGGCGGCCACGGCCGCGTGCTGGCTCGCGAGCACCAGGTCGTACAGGTCGCGCTGCGGCCCCGTGAAGCGGCCGTCGGCCGGGAAGGTGCGGGTGATGTCGCTGGCGTAGCCATGAAGTTCGCAGCCCGCGTCGATCAGCACCAGCTCGCCCGCGCGCACGGGCGCGGCGTCGGCGCGGTAGTGCAGCACGCAGGCATTGGCGCCGGCCGCGACGATGGAGTTGTACGCCACCGCCTGCGAGCCGTGGCGGCGGAATTCGTGCAGCAGTTCGGCGTCGAGATGGTATTCGCGCACGTCCTCGCCGGCCCGCAGCATGCGCGCGCTGCACTGCATGGCGCGGATGTGGGCGCCGGCGCTGATGCGGGCGGCGCGGCGCATCACGTCCTGCTCGTGCGCGTCCTTCACGAGCCGCATCTCGTCGAGCAGCGTGCAGAGATCCCCCTGCTGCGCCGGACACAGCGCGCCGAAGCGCACGCGGGCCCGCACCTTCTGCAGCCAGCCCTCCACGCGCGCGGCCAGGCCCTCGTGCGTGGCGAACGGGAACCACACCCGCTCGCGGTTCTCCAGCAGCCGCGGCAGCAGCACCTCCAGCTGCGTGACCGGATGGGCCGCATCCACGCCCAGCGCCTCCACGGCCGCATCGGGCCCCAGGCGGTAGCCGTCCCAGATTTCGCGCTCCAGGTCCTTGGGCTGGCAGAACAGCGTGGCCTGCCCCTCGGACGTCAGCACCAGCCAGGCCTGCGGCTCGGTGAAGCCGGTGAGGTAATGGAAGTAGCTGTCGTGGCGGTAGAGGTAGTCGGTGTCCCGGTTGCGCAGGCGCTCGGGTGCCGTGGGCACGATGGCGATGCCGCCCTCGCCCAGCAGGGAGGCGAGGTGGGCGCGGCGGCGGGCGTAGGGGAGGATAAGGGCGGTCATCGTTCGGTCTGCCTGGTGCTTGGATGCGGATCGGGAAATGCCGGCGGATCGGGGGTGACGCCCCGCATGGCCTTCGCACAAAGCCAGGTTCTACCACCGACGCGGCCGCCCCGGCTCAGGCGGGGCCTTGCACGGCGCATGCCAGCCGCCCTGGTCGGCATGCCGCGCGGCACGCGGCATTTCAGCGGTTCAACGCCGCCAGCCGCTCGGGCGTCCCCACGTCGGTCCACCGCCGGGTATAGAGCGACGCCGTGACGCGCCCCTCGGCCATCGCCCGGCGCAGCAGCGGCGCGAGCGGTGCCGCCACGCCGCCGGGGTTGCCGGCGGGGATGTCGCACCAGGGGGCCGAGAACAGTTCCGCCCGCAGCAGCGCGAGCGTGCTGTAGGTGTAGCGTGGGCCAGGGTCGTGCGCCGGCAGGTCGAGCGCGAGGCCCTCGGGCGAGAGACCGAAATCGCCGCGCGGGTGGTGCGGCGGGTTGGGCACGAGCCAGAGGTGGGCCAGCGCATCGCCGGCCGCGAAGGCCGCGGCGTCTTCCGCCGCGAAGTTGAAGTCGGGCGCGAACACGTCGCCGGCCGCGAGCCAGAACAAGCCCCCCAGCTGCGGCAGCGCACGCGCGATGCCGCCCGCCGTCTCCAGCGCGCCGCCGAAGTCGCGGCCTTCATGGGAATACGCGATCGACAGGGCATCGGTACCGTCCGCGGCCCCATCGGCCCCGGTGAAGCGGTCGCCGAACCGCTCGCCGATCTGCTCGCCGAGCCAGGCGGTGTTGACCACGGCCGTGCGCACGCCGGCCGCGGCCAGGGCCTGCAGGTGCCACTGCAGCAGCGGACGTCCCTGCACGGTGAGCAGCGGTTTGGGAGTGGCATCGGTCAGGGGGCGCATGCGCTCGCCCCGGCCCGCGGCCAGCAGCATGGCGGGGGGCTGCGCGCCGGCGGCGGCACGGGACGGTGCGGAGGGTGTCGTAGGTGGAGTCGTCATGTCATGCGGAAACCGGTTCGTCAGGCAGCGACGGGGCCCCAGGGCCGCCATCGCCGGGCGTCGCGGGCTCTCCGCGCCGCAGCGCGTGCCGCTGCACGCCGGCCGGCTCGAAGAGCGCCAGCAGCGCATCCATCAGCGCATGGGCCCGCGCGGAATGGTCGCCGCCGAAGTTGCACACGTACACGTCGAGCGTGACCGCCTGGCGCTCCGGCCAGGTGTGCAGGCACAGGTGCGATTCGGCCAGCAGCACCGTGGCGGTGACGCCGCCGGGCCCGTGCCGCGTGGCCGGAAAGGCGTGGAACAGCCGGCCGACGGCCTGCAGGCCGGCCGCCCGCACGGCGTCCAGGCAGGCTTGCCCCAGCGCGTCGGCATCAAGCAGCCAGTGCGGCGCGCAGCGGCAACCGTGGAGATCGGCGGTGAGGTGCAGGCCTTGCATCGCCCGCACTGTAGTGCAGGGCTCGGGCATGCCGTGGGCAAACCAGGGGGTGGCCCGGTAAAATGCGCGGTTTTCCCTCCCCCAGCCCCTTCCGGAGCCGCCCCTGATGGCCAATTCTCAACAGATGGCGAATGCGATCCGCGCACTCGCAATGGATGCAGTTCAACAGGCCAATTCCGGCCATCCCGGCGCCCCGATGGGCATGGCCGACATGGCCGTCGCGCTGTGGAGCCGCCACCTGCGCCACAACCCGGCCAACCCGCAGTGGGCCGACCGCGACCGCTTCGTGCTCTCCAACGGCCACGGCTCCATGCTGCTGTACGCGCTGCTGCACCTCACGGGCTACGATCTGCCGATCGAGGAGCTGAAGAACTTCCGCCAGCTGCACAGCAAGACGGCCGGCCACCCGGAATACGGCATCACCCCCGGCGTGGAGACGACCACCGGCCCGCTGGGCCAGGGCATCACCAACGCCGTGGGCTTCGCGCTGGCCGAGAAGCTGCTGGCCCGCGAGTTCAACCGCAAGAACGGCGACGTGGACCACACCATCGTGGACCACCACACCTACGTGTTCCTCGGCGACGGCTGCCTGATGGAAGGCATCAGCCAGGAGGCGATCTCGCTGGCCGGCGCCTGGAAGCTGGGCAAGCTGATCGCGCTCTACGACGACAACGGCATCTCGATCGACGGCCAGGTCGCGCCCTGGTTCCTGGACGACACGCCGGGCCGCTTCCGCGCGAGCGGCTGGAACGTGATCGGCCCGGTCGACGGCCATGACGTGGAGGCCGTGGCCGCCGCGGTGCAGAGCGCCAAGACCAGCACCGACAAGCCCACCCTGATCGTCTGCAAGACCGCCATCGGCAAGGGCTCGCCCAACCGCGCGGGCACCTCCAAGGCCCACGGCGAACCGCTGGGCGCCGACGAGATCACGCTGACGCGCAACGCGATCGGCTGGAGCCACGTGCCCTTCGAGATCCCGGCCGAGGTGTATGCCGACTGGAACGCCAAGGACGCCGGCGCACAGGCCGAGTCCGACTGGCAGCAGCGCTTCGACGCCTATGCCGCCGCATACCCCGAGCTGGCCGCCGAGTTCCTGCGCCGCATGGCGGGCGACCTGCCCAAGCACTTCGCCCAGACCGCGGTGGACACGGTGGTGAACGCCCACACCAAGGCCGAGACCGTGGCCAGCCGCAAGGCCAGCCAGCTCGCGCTGGAAGCCTTCACGGCCGCGCTGCCCGAACTGCTCGGCGGCAGCGCCGACCTGACCGGCTCCAACCTCACCAACACCAAGAGCACGCCCGCGCTGCGCTTCGACGAGCACGGCGACGTGGTGCAGGTGGAAGTCAACACCGGCGGCGCGGAAACAGCCAAGCTGGGCGGCCGCCACATCAACTACGGCGTGCGCGAGTTCGGCATGGCCGCGATCATGAACGGCATCGCGCTGCACGGCGGCTTCATCCCCTACGGCGGCACCTTCCTGACGTTCAGCGACTACAGCCGCAACGCCATCCGCATGGCCGCGCTCATGAAGCTGCGCGTGGTGCACGTGTTCACGCACGACTCCATCGGCCTGGGCGAGGACGGCCCCACCCACCAGTCGATCGAGCATGCCGCCAGCCTGCGCCTGATCCCGGGCCTGGACGTCTGGCGCCCCGCCGACACGGCCGAGACCGCCGTGGCCTGGAGCGTGGCCCTGTCCAACCGCAACCGGCCCACCGCCCTGCTGCTGTCGCGCCAGAACCTCGCCTATGCCCCCAAGCGCGACCTGGGCGACATCTCGCGCGGCGCCTACGTGCTCTCCGAGCCGGCCGACGCGGGCATCAAGAAGAAGCCCCAAGCGGTCATCATCGCCACCGGCTCCGAAGTGCAGCTGGCCCTGGCCGCGCAGAAGCTGCTGGCCGAGAAGAAGATCGCCGTGCGCGTGGTCTCCATGCCCAGCACCACCACCTTCGACCGCGAAGACACGAAGTACAAGGCCAGCGTGCTGCCGGCCGGCGTGCCGCGCATCGCCGTGGAAATGGGCGTGACCGACGGCTGGTGGAAGTACGGCTGCGCCGCCGTGGTCGGCATCGACACCTTCGGCGAATCGGCCCCGGCCCCGGTGCTGTTCAAGCACTTCGGCTTCACGCCGGAGAACGTGGCCGATTCCGTGATGGTGGCGATCGGCGCTGCGCGGCTGAAGAAGCAGCCCGCCGCCAAGACGGCCCGCTGACCCCCTCCCGCCCGCCGCGCCTGCACGCAGCGGGCGCGGCGTGGCAGACCCCGTTTTCGACTTTGCAACCTTGGAGAGACAAACCATGACCATCAAAATCGGCATCAACGGCTTCGGCCGCATCGGCCGCAACGTGCTGCGCTCGGCCGTGCAGAACTTCAGCGACATCGAAGTCGTGGGCATCAACGACCTGCTGGAGCCCGACTACCTGGCCTACATGCTGCAGTACGACTCGGTGCACGGCCGCTTCGAGGGCACCGTGTCCGTCGAGGGCAACACGCTGGTGGTGAACGGCAAGAAGATCCGCCTGACGCAGGAACGCGACCCGGCCGCCCTGAAGTGGGGCGAGATCGGCGCCGAGGTGGTGATCGAATCCACGGGCCTGTTCCTCGACAAGACGACGGCCCAGAAGCACCTGGACGCGGGCGCGAAGAAGGTCGTGCTGTCGGCGCCGTCGAAGGACGACACGCCGATGTTCGTCTACGGCGTGAACCACGACACGTACGCCGGCCAGGCGATCGTCTCCAACGCTTCGTGCACCACCAACTGCCTGGCCCCCGTCGCCAAGGTGCTGAACGACAAGTGGGGCATCAAGCGCGGCCTGATGACCACGGTGCACGCCGCCACGGCCACGCAGAAGACGGTGGACGGCCCCTCCAACAAGGACTGGCGCGGCGGCCGCGGCATCCTGGAGAACATCATCCCCTCCTCCACCGGCGCCGCCAAGGCCGTGGGCGTGGTGATTCCCGCGCTGAACAAGAAGCTGACCGGCATGTCGTTCCGCGTGCCCACCTCCGACGTGTCGGTGGTGGACCTGACGGTGGAGCTGGAGAAGGCCGCCACGTACGACGAGATCAAGGCCGAGATGAAGGCCCAGTCCGAAGGCGCCCTGAAGGGCGTGCTGGGCTACACGGAAGACAAGGTGGTGGCCACCGACTTCCGCGGTGACGCACGCACCTCGATCTTCGACGCCGATGCCGGCATCGCGCTGGACGGCACCTTCGTGAAGGTCGTCTCCTGGTACGACAACGAGTGGGGCTACTCCAACAAGTGCCTGGAAATGGTGCGCGTGGTCGCAGGCAAGTAATCCGCCAGCCACATGCCCGGCCGCCGCGAGGGGGGCCGGGCACCATCGAAGCCCGGGGCCTTGCGGCCGCCGGGCTTTTTCATGGGAACGCCGCTCGTCGCATTACTCCGCGCGTCACTCGATCCGCCCCCCCGCAGCCCGCACGGTCCGTCCGGCCGCTTCGGCATCTTCCCGCAGCAACTGCTGGAACTCGGCCACGGGCAGGGCGCCGGCCTCCACGCCCACGCGTGCCAGGCGCTCCTGCACGACCGGGTCGGCCAGCACCTTGCGCACGGCGGCGTTGATGCGGTCCACCTCGGCGGGCGGCGTGCCGGCCGGCGCCAGCAACCCGAGCCAGGAATCGAACGCATAGCCCGGCAAGCCGGACTCGGCCACGGTGGGCAGGTCGGGCAGGAAACGCGAGCGGGCCGTGCCGGAATAGGCCAGCAGCTTCACGCGCGGATCGCTGCGCAGGGGCAGCATGCCGATGGTCGCGCCCGTCACCACCTGCACTCGGCCGGCCAGCAGTTCGGTGGTGGCGTCGCCCGTGGACTTGAACGGGATGTGCTGCAGTTGCACGCCCGCCTGCGCGGCCAGTGACGCGGTGGCGAGGTGCGACGCGCTGCCGTTGCCGGCCGATGCGTAGTTCAGCACCCCCGGCTGCGCCCGGGCCTTCGCGATCAGGTCCGCGACGGAGGTGATGCCCGAGGCCGCCGGCACGCCCACCACGTAGCCCGTGCGGCCCAGGAACGACACGCCCGTGAAGTCTTTCACCGGATCGTAGGGCAGCCGCGCGTACAGATGGCTGGCCAGGTGGTGGCTCGCTGCGGCGAGCACCAGGGTGTTGCCGTCGGGTGCGGCCCGGGCGACCTGGGCCGTACCCACGGTGCCGCCCGCGCCCGCGCGGTTGTCCACGATCACAGTGGCGCCGAGCGCCTGGCCCAGTTCGTTGCTGAAGGTGCGGGCCACGGTGTCCTGCGTGGCGCCAGCGCCGAACGGCACGACGATGCGGATCACGCGCTCGGCGTGCACGGTGCCGGAGAACGCTGCCAGCACGGCGGTGGCGGTTGCCGCGGCCAGCAGGCGCCGGCGTTGCGAAGGGAAAGGGAAGGAAGAAGCCATGGCGTTCAGGTCCGGTCGGGGTGGAGCCACCGTTCGGCCAGCCGCACGAAGTAGCGGGCGCCGGTGGCGAGGATGCCGTCGTTGAAATCGAACGAGCGGTTGTGGATCAGGCACGGCCCGTCGCCGTGGCCCGGCAGCCGGTGGTCGCCCGGGCCATTGCCGATGAAGGCGTAGCAGCCGGGGCGCACGCGCAGCATGTGGGCGAAATCCTCCGCGGCGAGCACGGCAGGGAAGGCGTCGTCCACGGCATCCGGCCCGGCGATCTCGCGCATCGCCTCCGCCGCGAAGGCGGCCTCGGCCGGGTGGTTGACGAGCGGTGGCGAGGCGCGCGTGAAGCGCACGTCGGCCGTGCAGCCGTGCGCCAGCGCGGTGTGTTCCGCCTGGCGGCGCAGCGCGGCCTCGATGCGGTCGAGCGCGTCCAGGGAAAACGTGCGCACCGTGCCGCCCATCCAGGCCGTGTCGGGAATGACGTTGGGAGCGTCGGAACCCTGGATCTGCGTGACCGCGAGCAGCGCCCGGTCGCGTCCGTCCACATGCCGCGCCACCAGCGTCTGCAGTTGCTGCGCGAGATCGATGGTGGCGGCCACCGGATCGATGCCGGTGTGCGGCTGCGAGGCATGGGCGCCGCGCCCGGTCATGGTGACGCGCCAGGTATTGCTCGACGCCATGAGCGCGCCGGGATTGAGGGCGAAAGCGCCCACTTGCTCGAGCGCGAAGTTGTGCAGCGCGAAGACCGCATCGCACGGAAACCGCTCGAAAAGGCCCTCTTCGATCATGCGGCGCGCGCCGGCCTTGCCCATCTCTTCGGCGGGCTGGAAGATCAGGTGGACGGTGCCCGCGAAGTCGCGCGTGCGGGCCAGATGCCAGGCGGCCGCCAGGAGCATGGCCGTGTGGCCGTCGTGACCGCAGGCATGCATGCGCCCGGCATGGAGCGAACGGTGGGCGAAGCGGTTTTCCTCGTCGAGCGGCAGGGCGTCCATGTCGGCGCGCAAACCGATGGTGCCGCGGCCCGCATGGCGCCCGCGCAGCACGCCCACCACGCCGGTGCCTGCGATGCCTTCGTGCACGGCGTCCACGCCCCACTCGCGCAGCCGTGCAGCCACGATGCCCGCGGTGCGGTGTTCTTCGAAGCCCAGTTCCGGGTGGGCATGCAGATCGCGCCGCAGGGCCACGAACGGGGCCATGTCGGCAAAGCTTTCATCGAGGTCGGTCGGCAAGGCGGGCATCTCCATCCGGGACATGGCGCCCGGCAGCAGAGCGCAGCGGCGGCGCCCCTTGGCGAGGCCGCCATGTCGTCGGGCAAAAACCGTCGATTCTGGGAAGACCGGCGCCCGCGGCCAACTGCGGAAACCGCATAAGCAAACGCGTTTTCCGCACCGCGCCATGGACGTAACCGTAAGAAACCGCCCACGGCGCCTGCTGCGCTGGGCCTACGCGACAGGCAGGGAGCGTTGCGAACAATCGGAGACCTTGCTTACCCCAACCGCCGCGCTCACAGCGCGCGGTTACCGTTCCCCCATACACAGGAGTTCCCGCCATGCAGACTGCCACCCTTCTCCGCACCGCCACGGCCGTTCTGGCTCTGGGAGCGCTCGCGGCGTGCTCGTCCACCCCGCCCCCGGTCGATCAGATGGCGGTGACGCGCACCACCGTCAACCGCGTGGCCGGGGAGCCGCAGGTGGCCGCGAATGCGCCCGTGGAACTGCAGCGCGCCCGCGAGAAACTGGTGGCCGCCGAGAAGGCGATGACCGACAAGGACTACGAACTGGCCCGCCGCTACGCCGCCGAGGCCGAAGCCGACGCCCGTGTCGCCGAGACCAAGGCCGAAGCCGCGAACAACGCCGCCACGCTGCAGCAGGTGCGCACCAGCATCCAGTCGCTGCAGACCGAAATCACCCGCCGCGACCCCGCGCCCGCCGTGGCACCGGGCGCCGCCGCCGTGCCCGCCCCGATGGCTGCGCCGATGCCCGCTCCGGCGATGGCGCCCCGCCCCGCCGCCGTGGCCCCGGGCGCCGTCCCCGGCATGCCGGTCCCGTCCAACCCGGCGCCCGCCCGCTGAGCCCCGGAACGACCGACCGAACGAACGACCACCCGACAGGGAGAAACACACCATGCGCCACATCCTCCGCCGCACCACCACCCTCGCCACCGCCCTCGTCGCAGCCGGCCTGCTGGCCGCCTGCGCCACGCGCGCACCGCTCGACGCCGTCGAAACCGCCCGCTCCGCCGTGGACCGCACCGCCCGCGATCCGGCCGTGGTGCAGAACGCCCCGCTGGAGCTGAAGGCCGCCACCGACACCCTGGCCCGCGCCGACCGCGCCTGGAGCGAGGACCACGACGCCGCCGAGGCCAACCACCTGGCCTATCTGGCCACGCAGCGCGCCGACATCGCCGCCAACACGGCCCGAGCCCGCGTTCTGGACGCCGACATCAAGAAGGCCGGCACCGAGGCCGAGCGCATCCGCCTGATGAGCGAAGCCGACCGCGCCCGCATGCAGGCCGAAGCCAACGCCCGCAGCGCCCAGCAGGCGCAGCTGCAGGCTGCGAGCGCCGAGCAGCGCGCCGCCGACAACGCCGCCCGCGTGCGTGCGCTGGAAGCCCAGCTGCGCGACATCGAAGCCCAGCAGACCGAACGCGGCCTGCTGGTGACGCTGGGCGACGTGCTGTTCGCCTTCAACAAGGCCGAACTCTCGGCACAGGCCGCTCCGCGCCTGGACAAGCTGGCCAACTTCCTGCGCCAGTTCCCCGACCGCAAGCTGATCATCGAAGGCCACACCGACAGCGTCGGCGGCGACGCCTACAACCAGGAGCTGTCGGAACGCCGCGCACAAGCCGTGCAGAACGCGCTGGTGCAGCGCGGCGTGGCGCCCGACCGCATCACCGCACGCGGCTACGGCAAGACCTACCCGGTGGCCGACAACGCATCGCCCGAAGGCCGCGCGATGAACCGCCGGGTGGAAATCGTGATCGCCGACGACAAGGGCAACCTGCGCGGCCGCTGACCGCCAGCCCTCCCTGCATCCGTCCTCATGTCTCTCTGGTGGCCCTGCACCGCGCCCGCGCGGCCAGGGCCTTTTTTGCGCCCCCCGCCCGCCTGCCGGATACTGCCTGCCATGACTGCCCACGACGTGCTCGATTTCTGGTTCCGCCAATCCACCTCCGAACAGTGGTTCCGGAAGGACGATGCGTTCGACGAAGCCATCCGCAAGCGCTTCGACGCGTGGCATGCGCGGGCCGCCCGGGGCGAGCTGTGGGCCTGGCGCACGGATGCCGCGGGACGGCTGGCCGAAGTGATCGTGCTCGACCAGTTCTCCCGCAACCTGCTGCGCGGCAGCCCGCAATCGTTCGCTCAGGACGGCATGGCCCTCGTGCTCGCCCAGGAAGCCATCGCCCAGGGGCTGGATGCGGAACTGCCACCCGAGCAGCGCGCGTTCCTCTACATGCCGTTCATGCACAGTGAATCCGCGGCCATCCAGGCGGAATCGGTGCGGCTGTTCACGGGGCTCGGGCAGGCCCACAACCTGGACTATGCGCGGCAGCACCAGGTGATCGTGGACCGCTTCGGGCGCTTTCCTCACCGCAATGCGGTGCTGGGGCGCGAGAGCACGCCGGAAGAAGCGGAGTTTTTGAAGCAACCGGGCAGCTCCTTCTGACGGGGAGCGCAAAGGCGCGGCAAGAGCAAGGTTTTAGCCCCCGAAGGCGGCAAACACTGTAAATTAATACAGTGAACACCACTTCCAAGCTCGCGATCCTGGCGGACGCCGCCAAATACGATGCGTCCTGCGCATCCAGCGGCACGTCCGCACGCAATTCGGTGGGCGGCCGGGGCATCGGCTCCACCGAGGGCATGGGCATCTGCCACAGCTATGCACCGGACGGCCGCTGCATATCGCTGCTGAAGATCCTGCTCACCAACTACTGCCGCTACGACTGCCTCTACTGCGTGAACCGCGTGAGCAGCAACGTGCCGCGCGCACGCTTCGCGGTGCGCGAGGTGGTCGACCTCACGCTCGACTTCTACCGGCGCAACTGCATCGAGGGGCTGTTCCTCTCCAGCGGCATCATCCAGAGCCCCGACTACACCATGGAGCGCGTGGTGGAGGTGGCCCGTTCGCTGCGCGAGGACCACGACTTCCGCGGCTACATCCACCTCAAGACCATTCCAGACGCCGCTCCCGAGCTGCTGGAGCGCGCGGGGCGCTATGCCGACCGGCTGAGCATCAACATCGAGCTGCCCACGTCGGAAGGCCTCGCCACCCTCGCGCCCGAGAAGGACGGCGCGGCCATCCAGCGCTCCATGGGCCGGCTGGCGCTGCACATCGACGAGGCCCGGCAGGCCCGCGTGCAGCAGCAGGGCAAGCGCCCGGGCGATGCGCAGATCATCTCCCTGCCCGGCCGCGTGCGCCGCGCCGAGGCTCCGCGCTTCGCGCCCGGCGGCCAGAGCACGCAGATGATCGTCGGCGCGGACGGCGCGGACGACCGCACCATCCTCGCCGCGAGCGCACGGCTCTATGGCGGCTACGGCCTGCGGCGCGTGTACTACTCCGCCTTCAGCCCCATCCCCGACGCCTCGCGCGCCCTGCCCCTGGCCGCGCCGCCGCTGGTGCGTGAACACCGCCTCTACCAGGCCGACTGGCTGATGCGCTTCTACGGCTTCACGCACGACGAGATCGTGCCGCCGGAGCCGGTGGCGGGGGATGGCGGCGGCAGCGGCATGCTCTCGCTCGACATGGACCCGAAGCTGGCCTGGGCGATCGCCCATCCGGAGCAGTTCCCGGTGGACCTGAACACCGCCGCGCGCGAGCGGCTGCTGCGCGTGCCCGGCCTGGGCGTGCGCACGGTCGAACGGCTGCTGGCCGCGCGCCGGGTGCGCCGCCTCTGCCATGCCGATCTGGGCCGCCTGCACGTGCCCCTGGGCCGGGTGCTGCCCTTCGTGGCCGTGGCCGACCACCGTCCCGCGGACCGGCTGCGCGACCCAGTACGGCTGCGCGCCCGCCTCACGTCATCGGTGCAGGCCTCTCTGTTCGCCTGACATGGCACGGACCATCACGCTCGCCCATCCGGCCGATTGGCACGGGTTCCGCGCCTCGGCCCGCGACTGCCTGCAGGCGGGGCTTGCGCCCGCCCAGGTGCACTGGCAGGTGGCGGGGGCGGCGGAGGCCGATCTGTTCGGCGCGACCGAGGAGGATCCTGACCATGGCGCGCACGGGGAGGCGCCCCCACCGGCGGCCACGGCCGCGGCCCTGCCCATGCCCCGTGCCTTCGTCACCCTGTGCGCGCACGCCGCCCTGCACCGCGAGGGCGACCGTTTCGCCCTGCTGTACCGCGCGCTCTGGCGCATGGCGCACGAACCGGCGCTGCGGCACGATCCGCTCGATCCGGACATCGCGCGCCTGCACCGCATGGCGGCGGCCGTGCGGCGCGACATCCACAAGATGCGGGCGTTCGTGCGCTTCCGCCCCGTGCAGGATGGCGGTGCCGAACCTCTTCATGTGGCCTGGTTCGAGCCGGACCATTTCATCGTACAGGCCAACGCGGCGTTCTTCGTGCAGCGCTTCACGCAGATGCGCTGGGCCGTGCTCACGCCGGAATGCAGCCTGCGCTGGGACGGCGGCACGCTGCAGGTAGGGCCGGGTGCCCGGCGCGCCGATGCGCCCGGCCCGGACGCGGGCGAGGCGCTGTGGCTCACCTATTACCGCCACACCTTCAATCCCGCCCGCCTGAAGCTGGACATGATGCGCCGCGAAATGCCCACGCGCTACTGGAAGAACCTGCCCGAGGCCGCGCTGATCGGCGAACTCGCGCAGGGCGCCGCGGAGCGCAGCGGCCGCATGGTCGAGGCACCGGGCACCGTGCCGCGCCGCCGGCTGGCGGAGCGCCACGGGGAACAGCCCCCGACTTCGGATGACAGGTGATGGACGATCGCGGTGCCGGCCGCCCTGCGCAGGGCAGGCAGACACCGGCAGCGATCATTCCGTGGCGGTGCGTATCGTCTCGCGGCCGTGCTTGTCCTTCAGGCGGCCCAGGTCGGTGTCGATGGCGCGGGCGAGCTTGTCCACCGCCGCCGTGAAGGCATCGGCCAGCTTGTCCGCTTCGGCGTTCACGGCGATCGGCTGGCGGCCGGCGAGGCGCGCCTCGACCACGCAGCGCTTGTCGGCGCTGCCGGACTTGCCGGCGTCGACGTCCGACAGATGGACTTCCACGCGGGTCAGGTGCTCGCGGAACCGCGACAGGCGCTCCACGGTTTCGCTCTGGATCCACTGGGCGAGCGATTCGCCGCCCTGGATGTATTCGTCGTGCCGGACCTGTACTTGCATGAAAGTCTCCTGGTTGGGTATGCGAAAGTGGTAGCGGGATGGAAGGCAGTGAGGAAAAACGGCCCGTTACTGGGAGGATCGCGGCACTCCGGAGAAAAACAAGCCCCTTGCCGCAGATCGTGCGTCCGGGGTGACGGAACCCGCGATCCGCGCACAGGGCGATCGGACATGCGGCCAAGTACACCGGCGGCAGGCTCCTACAGAAGAGCCGCGGCGGATGGTGCTAAAAATTCCGCATGCCTGATCTTCCCCTCTTTTCCGGCGCGCCGCCGACGCGCCGTGCCTCGGCGTTGCCCTCCGCCCAACGCCTCAAGATAGGCCTGTCGGCCTGCTTCTCGCACGCCGACCCCGCCCGCTCGCTGTTCACCAACAAGACGCTGCAGTACGTCGAGCAGTCGATCGCGCACTGGATCATGTCGGCCGGGGCGATGGTGGTGATGGTGCCCTGCCCCACGGGCGAGACGGCGCGCGGCGACGTGACGCTCGCGCACTATGCCGAATGGCTCGACGGGGTGGTGATGCACGGCGGCGCCGACGTGTGGCCGGGCAGCTACGGCGAAGTGCCCCTCAAGGACGCGTGGCTCGGCGACCGCATCCGCGACCTCTACGATCTGGCCGTGGTGGAGGCGTTCGAGCAGGCCGGCAAGCCGATCTTCGGCGTCTGCCGGGGGCTGCAGCTCATCAACGTGGCGTTCGGCGGCTCGCTCTACCAGGACATCGAGACCCAGCATCCGGGCGCGCAGCAGCACCGCAATGCCGTCACCTACGACCAGCACTTCCATGAAGTGGAGATCGTGCCGGGAACGCGTCTGGCGCAGATGTACCCGCAGCAGTCGCGCGTGGTGGTCAACAGCATCCACCACCAGGGAATTAAGAACCTCGCCCCGGGCTTCGAGATCGAGGCGTGGAGCCACCCGGACGGCGTGCCCGAGGCGATCCGCCGGCATGCCCATTCCGGGCGGGGCTACATCGCGGCCACGCAGTGGCACCCGGAATTCTTCAAGCCCGGCGCATCGCAGACGATGGACGACGCGCCCATCCTCGACGACTTCCTCGCGGCCTGCATCCGGGCCAAGCACCGCCCCGCACCCGGCCACAGCCCGTTCCGCATCCGCGACCGGGCCGCGCGCCTGCTGCGGCAGGCCCTGCTGAGGCGCTGAGCTCGACAATAAATACAGAAGAGCGCATTTTCACTGCTCTTCCATGGAGTTACATCTGGTTTTCAGGGATTCCACTGCTCCGTGAGATGGGGTACAAACACGATCAGAGGTGGGATGAAGCCACCCGGCCTTCCCGGCAGCGGAAGGAGGATGACACAGGGCGCAGAACGCATTGAACGACGTCCGGGGTTGGCCAGGGCCATCGCCGTACCGGTTTTGTCCGTGGAGGAGAACGCGATGGAAATCCAGTCACCATCCCCCCGTCCCGCCCGGGGCCCGGGCCCTGCCGTCCGGCCGGGCCGGCCGGCCCGCGCGGCGATGGCCGCAGCCGCCTGCGCACTGGCGCTGGCCGCGGTCACCGCGCCGCTGGAGGCGGCCACCCTGTCCGGCGTGCTCGGCGCGCGCATGATGCTCACCTCGGGCTGCGTGATCAACGGCGGTCCGGGCACCGTTTCCGGCGCCGACTTCGGCACGCTCGATTTCGGATCGCGCCCCGCCACGTTCGTGGGCACGGCCAGTGCCACCGCGAGCGGGGGCGAAGGCGGAGCCGGCGCCACCCAGATCGTCTGCTCGCCGGAAATCACCGCGTTCAGCGTGACCATCGACGGCGGCACCCATCCCGGCCAGGGCGCGGGCATCGGCACGGGCTCGCGCGCGATGTCCAACGGCAGCGCCTTCCTGCCCTACGACGTGTACCGCGACCCGGGCCATACGGTGCCCTACACGGCGGCCACGGCGGTCACCGGCATCGCCGTGCCGTCGGCGGGCAACCCGTTCACCCTGCCGATCTACGGGCTCGTCAACAAGACCAGTGCGGTAGCCCTGCCCGCGGGGCTCTATACCGACCAGCTGCAGGTCACGCTCACCTTCTGAACCGACGACGAGGGCCGCCGGCACGCCGGTGGCGAGGGAGATTCCAGCCATGCGACACGCCGCCCGCCCCCGGGTGCGGCGTGGGCACGCTGCCGCATGGCCGGCCGCGCTGCCCGCGCCGCACCGTTTCCTGACCCCGCTGCTGCCCCTGTGGGCGCTGCTGCACACCGCGCCCGCCACGCCCGCGGCCATTCCCACCCAGGCGACCATCGCGGTGAACGCGGCCATCGTGCGCGGCTGCATGGTGGCCGGCGCGGCCGGGCAGGTCACGGGCCTGGACTTCGGTCGCATCGACTTCGGCACCCACTCCGCCGTGCGCACGGGCACCGAAACCCGGCTGGCGGGCTCGGGCACGGGCGGGCAGGCCCTGATCCAGTGCACGCCGGGCACGGCGGTGCAGGTGGCGGCCGACGCGGGCCAGCATGCGCAGGGCGGCCAGCGCCGGCTCTCCAACAACGCCGGCGCCTTCGTGCCCTATGCGCTGGCCCTGGCCGCGGGCACGCCCACGGCCCTGGCGCCCAACGTGCCGGCCAGTCTCACGCTCGGCGCGGTAGCAGCGGCCCTGCCGCTGCAGGGCACGGTCACGTTTCCCGGCTTCGGGCTGCCTTCGGGCGTCTACACCGACACCGTGCAGGTGACGCTGTCATGGTGAGTGGCGATCCTGTCCTTCCACTCCCGGGCCGGCACCCGTACCCGCACCAGCAAGGGCCAGGCCCCGGTGGCCGCCTCCGGGCGCTGGCCCTCGCCGCCCTGCTGCTGCTCGCCCCCACGGTCCTGCACGCCGCAGCCCCCTTGATGATCTGGCCGGTGGACCCCGTCATCGCGGGCGAGCAGCGCGCGGTCGCGCTCTGGATCGAGAACCGCGGCAGCGAGCCGGTGGCGATGCAGGCCCGTGTCTTCGCCTGGCGGCAGGAGGACGGCGAAGACCGGTTCGCGCCGCAGCAGGCGGTGGTGGCGAGCCCGCCGATCAGCCAGATTCCCGCGGGCGCGCGGCAGATGGTGCGGCTCATCGCCACGCAGCCCGTGCCGGCCGGGCAGGAGCAGGCCTTCCGCGTGCTGCTCGACGAACTGCCACCGCCCACCGCCGCCATGGCGCAGGCCGAAGGGGCGTCCGCCCCCTCGCAGCCGCCCGCCCAGTTCGGCGTGCGGCTGCAGATCCGCTATGCGATCCCGCTCTTCGTCTACGCCCCCGGCACGCTGGGGCCGCGCATGCCCGCCACCCATGCGGACCTGCTGTCGCGCCTGTCCGCGGGCGACGCGCTGGCGCCCTCGCTGCGGTGGACGGTGGAGCGGTCTCCCGACGGCACGCAGCGATTGGCCGTGCAGAACGCGGGGCCGGGCCACGCCCGGCTCACCGCCGTGCGCTGGCAGGGGCCCGATGGGCGCGAGGGGCCGGTGGTGTCTCCGGGCCTGCTCGGCTACGTGCTGCCGAACAGCGAGCGCCGCTGGGCGCTGGACCAGCCCCCGCCGCCGCGGGCGGTGCTGCAGGCCACCGTGAACGGGCGCGAAGCGCCGCTGCCCCGTGCCGCGCCATGATCCCGCACGCCGAGCCGCAGCCCGTGCCCGCCTGCGCGCCGGCCGGTGGATGGCGCTGCTGGCCTGCCTGCCCGCCGGGCCGTCCGCGGGCGACCTGCCCCCACCGCCAGGGCCCAGGGCGGGCGCGGAGGCCGTGGGTTCATCCACCCTGCTCTACCTGGAGGTGGAGGTGAACGGCCAGCCCAGCGGCGAACTCGTCGCGGTGCGCCAGCGCGGGCCCCACTACGACATCGACGCGGCCCTGCTGCGGCGGCTGCGGGTGCGCACCGACCAGCCCGACGGCACCGCCGTGGCCGTGGACGCACTGCCAGGCGTCTCGGTCGCGTACGACAGCCTCGCGCAGCGCCTGCGCATCGACGTGCCGCCCGACTGGCTGCCGCTGCAGACGCTGTCGGCGGAACCGGCGGACGACGTGGCGCTCTCCCGCGGCACCGGCTTCCTGATGAACTACGACCTCTACGCCACGCGCACGCGCGGCTTCACGGCGGCGTCGGTCTGGTCGGAGCAGCGCCTCTTCGGCGCGTACGGCGTGGTCTCGCACACGGGCGTGCTGCGGCACGCCAGCGGCGGTACCGGCAACGGCTACCTGCGCTACGACACCGCCTGGACGGACACCGACGCCGGCAGCGCCACGTCGTGGACGGCGGGCGACCTCATCACCGGCGCGCTGCCCTGGACCACGCCCGTGCGGCTGGGCGGCGTGCAGTGGGCCCGCAATTTCGCCGCGCGGCCCGATCTGGTCACCTACCCGATGCCCGAATTCGCAGGCCAGGCCGCCGTGCCTTCCGCCGTGGACGTGTTCGTCAACGGCTTCCGCGCGGCCCGGCACACCGTGCAGCCCGGCCCTTTCACGCTGGGCGAGCTGCCCGCCGTGAACGGCGCGGGCACGGCTTCGGTGGTCACCACCGACGCGCTGGGCCGGCAGGTGGTGGCCACCGTGCCGTTCTACGTGAGCAGCCAGTTGCTGCGCCCCGGATGGTCCGACTACTCGCTGTCGCTGGGTGCGGTGCGGCGCGGCTACGGCCTGCGCAGCTTCGCCTACGGCCGTCCCGTCGCGGCGGGCGTGCTGCGGCGGGGCCTGAGCGACGCGGTGACGGTGGAAGCCCAGGCCCAGGCCGGCCGCGGGCTGTCCGTGCTGGGTGCCGGCGGGCTCGCGCGCTGGGGCACGCTGGGCATCTTCAATGCCTCGCTCACGCGCGGGCGCGCCACTCCAGGCGACGTGGCGTCGGCCGACCGCCGCGGCGGCTGGCAGTGGAGCGCCGGCTACCAGTACCAGACGCCCCGCGGCGGCATCTCGGTGCAGGAGACGCGGCGCGCCTCCGGATTCGGCGATGCGGGCGACTACGGCGGCGGCCCGCTGCGGTCCGCGCGCTCCACGCGGCAGGTCAACGCGAGCTGGGTGCTGGGCAGCGCCTCGGTCGGCGCGGGCTGGATCGACCTGCGCGGCACCGGTGCCGAGCGCAGCCGCGTCGCCTACGCGAGCTACAGCATGCCCGTGGGCCGCGACGCCTTCTTCTCGCTCACGGCGGGCCGCACGGTGGAGACCGGCGAGACCCAGGTGCGTGCCCAGCTGACCTACCTGCTCGACGCCCTGCTCACGGCGCAGGCCGCCGTCGCGCGCACCGGCGCGGGCACGCAGGGCGAGGTGGGATTGCAGCGCAGCCTGCCGAGCGATGGCGGCTTCGGCTGGCGCGTCGCCCAGGCGCGCGGCAACGGCGGCCGGAGCGGCGGCGCGGGCACCGATTACCGCCTCGCTAGCGCGCAGTACCAGGGCCGCAACGGCCTCGTGCAGGGCGGGATCTTCGGCGCGTCCGCCGACACCACGCACTGGGCCGGCGCTTCCGGGTCGCTGGGCGCGATGGGCGGCTACGTGTTCGCCGCCAACCGCGTCACCGACGGCTTCGCGCTGGTCTCCACCGATGGCACGCCCGGTGTGCCGATCACCTTCAACCACCAGCCGGTGGGCAGCACCGATGCGCAGGGCTACCTGCTGGTGCCCAACGTGCCGGCCTACTATCCGGCACGCTACGCGATCGATCCGCTCTCGCTGCCCGCCGACGTGCACACGCCCACGCTGGAACGCCGCGCGGCCGTCGCGCGGGGCACGGGTACGCTGGTGCGCATGCCGGTGCTGCGCATGCGCACGGCCACCCTCACGCTGGTGGACGAGGGCGGCACGGCCCTGCCGCCGGGCAGCGCGGTGGTGCACGAGCAGGGCCAGGTGCCCACGGTGGTCGGATGGGACGGCGTGGTCTACCTGACCACCCTGCACCCGCGCAACACGCTCACCGCCCGCATGCCCGACGGGCGCGAATGCCGCGCCGCCTTCGATGCGGCAGAGCATGCGGCGCTGCGCGATCTGCGGGTGGTGTGCCGCGCGGGCGAAGGCCCCTCCACCGCCGCACCCGCCGCCGGCCCGGCCGGGAGGGCCGCGCTGTGAGTGGCATGCCGCGCAGGGCGCGCAGCCGATGGCGGTGCCGCGCCCTGCTCTCCGTCGCCGCGCTGCTCGCCGCCCTGTGCCGGCCGGCAGCGGCCGACTGCGTGAACAGCGAAACCGGCGGCACCCTGGGCACCGTGCCTTCGCAGCGCGTGCTCTCGGGCCCGGCCATCTCCACCACCGCGCAGTTCACGCTCGGCTGCGGTGGCATCGTGCTCTCCACGCTCGGCACGCCCACGGTGCAGGCCAAGTTCGTGAGCACCACCACGGGCCTCACGCTGAAGGACGGCAGCAAGCCGCCCATTCCCTACCAGATCACCGATCTGGGCGGCGCGGGCTACACGCAGGGGCTGCTGGTGATCAACGCCAGCGGAGCGAACCTGGTCGCACTGCTCAGCAACAACACGGCCTCGGTGCCGCTGCGCATCACGACCGCCGTCGGTGCGAACGTTCCCGCAGGCACGTACACGGACACGATCACGGTGAACTGGGCCTACGCGAACATCTGCGAAGGCCTGCTCGGCGTGGGTGGACTCTGCGTGGGCACGCCGCGCAACGGCAACCTGAACCGGGTGCTCACGGTGCAGCTCGTGGTGACGAACGACTGCACTTTCTCGGCCCCGAACGTGCAGTTCGGCGCCGCGCCGCTGCCGGCGGCCTTCGCGGCGGTGACGGGCAACGTGTCGGTGGTGTGCACGCGCGGGCTGTCCGTCACCGTGGGGCTCGGGCCCGGCACCTATCCGGCGGGCGGCCGGCGGCAGATGGCGAGCGGCGCCAACCGCCTCGCCTACGACCTGTTCCGCGGCGACGGCAGCGTGTGGGGCACGGCGGCGGGCACGCGCGTGGCGGGCTCGGCCCTCACCGACGGGCTCACGCCCATCGTCCTGCCCTACACGGCGCGCATCTACGCCGACCAGAGCCCCTCGCCGCCCGGTGTGTACCAGGACAACGTGGTGGTGGACGTGGAGTACTGAGAGCAGCACACGGAACCCTTCAGGCGTCGCTGCCCGCGCTCCAGGTTTCAGTGGTGGTGGCCGTGCCCGCCGTGCACGTGGCGGTGGGCGATCTCGTCGGCGGTGGCCGGACGCACTTCCGTCACCTTGCAGGTGAAGCGCAGCGCCTGGCCGGCGAGCGGATGGTTGCCGTCCAGGTGTACCTCGGGGCCCTTGATCTTCACCACGTTGAAGAGCTGGGGCTGGCCGTCGTCGCCGACGCCGCGCAGCTGGCCGCCCACCTTCACGCCGGGCGGGAATTCGCTCTTCGGGATGGTGCGCACCAGGCTCTCGTCGCGCTCGCCGAAGGCATCGGCCACGTCCAGCTCGATGGTGGTGGAAAAGCCGGGCGCCTGCCCTTCCAGCGCGGCCTCGACCTTCGGGAAGAGGTTGTCGTAGCCGCCGTGCAGATACGCCACGTCACCCGAATCCAGGGGCTTGCCCTGGGGGCTGGTGATCTTGTAGCTGAGGGTGACGGCGGAGTCCTTGGTGATGTTCATTGCGGCAAAAAAACGATGCGGTGCGGTGGCACGGGAAAAACGAAGGCGCGCCCCGCGGGGCCGCGCCATGGGCCCATTGTCAGGCATCCCCGGACCCGGCGGGCGCGGCCGTGGCACGGCCCCAGGGCTTTGCCAAGGCGGCCGTCACGCGGGCAGCGGCGCGGGCACTTCGTCGGCCGCCGTGCCCGGCCGGCGCGCGAAACGGCGCGGCTCGGGCCCGTGCACCGGCGCCCCATCGCCCCAGGGCCAGCCGCCGAACTCCGTGCGCCGGTAATCGGCCAGCGCGGCGTGGATCTCCGCCTCGGTGTTCATCACGAACGGGCCGTACTGCACCACGGGCTCGCCCAGCGGGCGGCCCTGCAGCAGCAGGAATTCGGCCGCCTGAGCGTCGCTGCCGTTGACGATCTCCACCGCCTCGCCCGCGCGCAGCTCGATCGCCGCATGGCCCACGGCCTCGGCCGCCACGCGCACGCCCTCGCCGGCGAAGTGGTAGAGCATGCGCCGCGTGCCCTCGCCAGTGGCGGCCGGCAGGCGGTAGCGCGCGCCCGGCGCGAGCCGCAGCGTCCAGATCGCCACGTCGGACTCCGGACGCGCGGCCCAGGAGTGCGGCGGCGGCGCGAGCGGTTCGGCCGCCTCGCCGGGCACGCGGCCCGCGATCACCGTCACCTCCGTGCGGCGGCCGGCCTCGTCGTCGTGCACCACCCGGGGCACGTCGCCGGCCCAGAACATGGTGAAGTGCGGCGGCGCCATCTTGTCCGCCGCGGGCAGGTTGAGCCAGATCTGGAACAGTTCCAGCGGATTCGGCTGCGCCGGGTCGAGCAGCGGGAACATCTCCGAATGCACCACGCCCTTGCCGGCGGTGAGCCACTGCACGTCGCCCTGCCCGAAGCGCGCGGCCGCGCCCAGCGAATCGGCATGGTCGATCAGGCCGGTGCGCACGATGGTCACGGTCTCGAAGCCGCGGTGCGGATGCGGCGGGAAGCCCGGCACCACGTCGCCGTGGTACATGCTCCAGCCGTCCTTGCGCGAGAAATCCTGGCCGATCTGCCGGCCGGCGAGCGGCGCGTCCGGCCCCAGCCGGGCGTTGCCGCGCGGATAGGCGTCGTCGTGGTGGGCGCAGAACAGGAACGGGTCCAGCGTGGGCCAGAGCGGTCCCAGCGGTTGGACGGCGAGCAGGGGCGAAGTGGAAGGCATGGCGGGATTCTCCTGGAAGCGGCCGCGGGAAGCCGGGAATGGGCGGCGGCCGGTCTACCCTGCAGATGGGGCCGCTTCGGCCGCAGCCAACGGCGCATGCGCGCAACACACCGGCCCGCGGATGGAACGATGGTGCCGGCTGGCCGGCGGCCGCCAGTCAGTGCAGCACGCGGGCTGCGGATGCGAACGGATCGTCCGCCGGCCGCTCCAGCCCTCCCGAGACGCCGTCGATATCGCGGTGCAGATAGACCGCCACGGTGGTGTCGCCGTCCGGTGTCCCTCCGCGCTGCGTTTCCCCGCCGGTGGCCTGCGGCACCTCGAACACGGCGCACAGCGCGGGATGCGCCAGCGCGGCCGGATGCCGCCGGGCATCGAAGGCCGCCACCTGCACACTGTAGAGGCCCTGCATGCCGGCCCGCGCGTTGGATTCACTGAAGAGCAGGTGCCGACCGTAGCCGTCCGCCCCCCGCGCGGAAGCTGCATAGACGGAAGGATCGAAGCCGGCCTCGCGCAACAGCGCGGGCAGGTCTCCGGCGAGCGCCGCGCGCAGGTCTGCGCCTCCGGCACGCGCCGTCTGCGCGGCCTCGCCCGCCTGCCAGTCCGCCAGGGCCGCGTCCATCGCGCCCTGAAGCCGCCGGTGCCCCGCCAGCGCGTCCGCACCGGCGGGCCGCGCATAGACGTGAGGCAGCCGCGCCTCCGCCGATGCGAGCCAGTCCCCATGACCATGCCATGTCCCGCGCGGCACGGCCGCGCCCGCCAGGGCGTCGAGCGACAGCGTGCCGTCGGCGCCGCGGCTCTCCGCAGCGAGGCGGAAGGCCTCGGCCAGCAGCGGGTCGGGCGTGTCGCCCGAATCCACGAGGCGCTGCATGCCGGCCTTCCAGTAGTCGGCGCTGGCCCCGCCGAAGGCCTTGCCGTCGCGCACGAAGCCGCCCTCGGCCGCGATGAAGAACGCCAGGCGCTCGGCCGTGAGCCCGGCCGCGTCGCCGAACACGCGCCGCAGCGACTTCGGCCCCTCGGGATGCGTCTCGAAGAGCAGTGCGTGCAGCGTGCTGCCGTCGCCCAGCGTGACCGGGCGCACCGCGGGCCGGTACATCAGGCTGGAGCGCGGGCGGCCGTCGGCGTCCGGAGGACTGCGCAGGTCCGCTTCCGCGCAGATTTCGCGCACCAGCAGCACGGAAAGCAACTCCTCCGCGCGGTCGAAGGGCAGCTTGAGCACCGTGCCGGCCACCTGCCCGCCGGCAAGCGGCGCGATGGAGGCCACCGCCCCCGGATGCTGCGGGCGCCCCCTGTACTCGGTGCTGGCGACGAAGTCCAGGCCGTAGCCGGAAATGCGCGCGGGCAGCGTGTCGCGCCCCTCCTGCACGTCCGCCTGGCTGGCGCGGCCCAGTTCGCGGTAGTTGTCGGTGCGCAGCGACCAGTGGCCGAACACCGGCACGAAGTCGATGCCCGCGGCCTCGACATGGCGGCGCAGCTCGCGCACCACCCCGGCCACCGTCGCGCGCTCGGAGGCATTCAGGCGCAGGCGCTGCGCGGCGGGGAGCTGGGCGATGCGCTCCCAGGCGGCGTCGGACAATCCCGGCTGCTTTCCGTGCGCGGTGGCCAAGCCCGTGGCGGTCGTGTCAGACGTGCCTGCCGTGGCGACCGCCGCGCCCTCGGTTCCCGCAATGCCCGGCCACGCGGCGGAGCGAGGGCGGAGCCCGTCCGCGGCGAGCGGCGGAGAACTCCGGCGCGGAACGGCCGGCAAGGGGCCGCAATCCTGGGCCAACGGAGAACATGGCTCCTCCGGTGAGGAACAGGGAGAAGACGGGGCGGTCGAAGGCGCACGGACGCGCGCAGGGAAATCCATGGGTGGGCACTCCGGGAAGACAGGGGCAGAACGGACAGGCGCGCCGCATGCCGCGCCGCGGATGGCAGTCACTGTCGATTTCCCTGCGGCGGGGTCCGGCGCACGGCCCGAAGGCACCGTGCGCAGCCCGAAGCGGCGCACTCAGCCGGCGGCCGGGCGGCCCGTCATGCCGACCGCAGCGGCTGGATCAGTTCCGTGCGCCAGGCGCTGGGGTCGCCGCCCGTCTCCGGCCCGGTGAGGTAGCGCTCCCACACGTCCTCCGTCGGCTGCAGTGCCTGCGCGCCGATCCACTGCCGGAAGGTCTCCCACGCCCGCGGGAGGTCTTCGTAGCGGCCGCGGTACTCGGTGCGGGCCACCTGCATGGCAGGCCACTCGCCCGGCCGCATGCCGCCCTCCGGCCCCGGCCCGACGGGCGCGTCGACCGGTACGCCGACGTGGAATTCGAAGGTGTCCGTGGGGCGGCGCAGGTGGTGCGTGAACAGCGGCCCGCCCGGAGCGACGCCCTGCGCGGCCAGCGCATCCATCAGCGCGCGCACGCTGCGCCCCATGGCCTGCTGGATCTCCTCGCGCGTGCAGGCCACGGGCAGCAGCGCCACGGGCCGCGCAGCCAGCCGTTCGATGCGGGGGGTTTCGATCATGGGGATGCCTCCTGCAAGGTCGCGCCGGCCGCCGGGCCTTCACCGCGCGTGGGGGGAACCATGTGCACCGTACGCACGGGCACGCCGAACTGCACGCCCATCGACTCCAGCTCGCGCATGATCGCGAGGTTGATGGACTGCTGCACATCCATGTAGGCGTTATAGCCCGGGTCGAGCACGATGTAGACCACTTCGTACTCGAGCGCGTTCGCGCCGAAGCCCTTGAGGTGGGCACGGTCGAAGCGCACCTTGTCGTGCGATTCGATGATGCGGCGCACCGCCTGCGACACCGCCTCGGCCTGCGGCGCGGTCGTGGCGTAGCTCAGCGTGAAGTTGAAGACGATGCGGCGCTCCTGCAGATAGCGGTAGTTGTTGATCGTCTGCTTGAGCAGGTCGGTGTTGGACATCACGATCTGCTCGCCGCCCAGGCTGCGGATGCGCGTGGTCTTCACGCCGATCTGCTGCACCGTGCCCGCCACACTGCCCACCACGATGAAATCGCCCACCTCGAACGGCTTGTCCACGGCGATGGCGAGCGAGGCGAACAGGTCGCCCAGCACGTTCTGCACGGCCAGGGCGATGGCAATGCCGCCCACGCCCAGGCTCGCCACGAAGGCCGTGATGTTCACTCCCAGGTTGGCGAGCATCGCCAGCACGATGGTGGCCCACAGCAGCGTGCGCAGGCCCCAGGACATCAGCGTGCCCGAGGCGCTCACCTGCAGCGACGGCGTGCCCAGGTGCCGCTCTTCGTAGCGGCGGATGGCGATGCCGATCGCGCGCGTGCCCCAGAGCGCCACCTGCAGCGCGAGCGCGATGAACCACAACTGCCCCACGCGCGCCTGCCAGCGCGGCGCCAGATCGAGCATGCCCACCCCGACCAGCAGCGCCGCCAGCAGGATCAGCAGATGGCTGGTGCCGCCCAGCACCTCGGAAACCACCACCGCCACCCGGCCGGCGCCGTGCCTGCCCGAGGCGGCGCGGGCCTCCGCGATGCGCCGGCTGCGCCGCTGCGCCAGGCCCAGCAGCAGCGTGATGCCCAGGTAGACGCCCAGCGTGGCGGCCAGCGCCAGGGTGATGCTCGACAGCGACAGGCCCCAGACCGTTTCGTCGTGGAACCAGGCCAGCAGGGAAGGGGTGGAGGGATCGGGGGTGGGCATGCGGCTCCTTGTCTCGGCGCCGCGGCCGTATGGCACGCGCCCCCCAGAGGAGCGCCGGATGCCGGCCGCGGACAGGGTGTGGAAAAAAAAGGAATGGAAAAGAAAAACCCGGGCCCGGCGGCACAGGCGCCTGAGCAGCGAGGCAGCGGCGGGCCGCGCGATGCAGGGCACCCGCCGCGGACGGCACGTGCACCGGTGCCGGGGCCGGAACTCCGGGCGCCGGACCTTCGGCCGCCCCGGAGGGGCCACTCCGGTCTAGATGTCGGCAGCGATGGCCGGCTCGCCCTTGCCCAGCGCATCCAGCGTCACGTGGATCTGCGGTGCATCGGCGAGGTCGGGTCGCTCGCCGCCCACATCCGCGAGCGCGGTGAACTGTCCGTCGAGGAACAGGAAGGTGATCGCGCCCACGATGTCCGCCAGTGCGTGTTCCGGCGTCTCGAAGCCGCGCGAGGCGATCTTGTCGTCGGCGTCGAGCTGGTAGGCGTAGCCCTTGCCTTCGCTATCCAGGCGCCCCAGGTCGATGAGCTTGTCCTTCACATTGCTCGCATACACGCGGCCGTTGGCCGCATAGAACGTGAAGGGAACGGCGGTGGGCGCGGCGGCGGCCGCGCGGACACCGGCGGAGGGAATGGGAGACGTCATGGCGTGTGTCCTGTGCTGGTGGTGCCACGGCAGCGTGGCGCATTGCAGAGGGAGCCGGCAGGCGGCGAGGCGGAGTCGCGTGGAAGCGGCTGAGGCCCATCGTAGGCACGCCCTGCGCGGCGGGCTGTAGGAGGATGCCCCACGCGGCCCGCGCCCTGCACGCCGGGGCCGCAAGCCCCCCTGCGCGGCCGCCGCCGGGGCGCTGCCGCCCTGCACCGTCAGCGCGGCCGGTGGCCGGCCCACCAGCCGTAGGCGATGCCCACGACGCCGAGCGCCGCCACCAGGCCGATCTGGCCGGCGCGCCGCTTGCGGTGCCCGCCCGCCACGGCCGTGCCGAGCGACGGCTCGAACAGGTTGCCCTCGCTCTCCTGCACCGGCTGCGCGCGCGACAGCCCCCAGTCGGAGAGGCAGCGCATCCAGCGCCCCAGGGTGTCCGGCGCCACCGCGTGCGCCATCCGGCCGGGCAGGGCCCCCAGCCCCAGCCACGTCACCGTGCGCGGACGCAGTGCGCGCGACAGGCCCACCACGGCATTCGCCACGCGGTTCGGATCGACCATCGGCAGCGGCGGGCGGATGCGCCGGCCGGTGTAGTTGGCGCCGTGCGAGAGGCCCGGCGAATCGACGAAGGTGGGGGCCACGTCGCAGATGTGCACGTGCGGCAGATCGGACACCTCGGCGCGCAGGCTCTCCGAGAGGCCCCGCAGGCCGAACTTGCTGGCGGTGTACGCCGCGGCGTACGGCGCGGCCACCCAGCCCCCGAAGGAAATGAGGTTGATGAGCCGGCCGGCACCGCGCTCGCGGAAATGCGGCAGCACCGCGTGCGCGCCGTGCAGGTGGCCCAGCAGGTTCGCTTCCAGCACCCGGCGGTGCGCCTCCACGGGCACCTCGTCGAAGCGGCCGATCGCGCCCACCCCCACGCCGTTCACCCAGACGTCGATGCGCCCGAAATGCCTGAGGGCCTTCTCCGCCAGCCGCTTCACGGCGGCGGCATCGGTCACGTCCGTGGGCACGCCGATCGCGTGGCCCCCGGCCTTGCGGCAGGCCAGCGCCACGGGCGCGAGGGTGTCGGGATTGCGCGAGGCCAGCACCAGGCAGGCGCCGCGCCGCGCGAACGCGAGCGCCGTGGCGTGGCCGATGCCGCTCGACGCGCCGGTGATGACCACCACCGGATGTTCCGGAACATGGCTGGCGGCCCGGGTGGAAGCGGGGGACTCTCCGGCGGTCTCGGTGGCGTCGGAGGGCTGTGGAACGTCGCGCTCTGCGCGATCGGAATCGTCGGAAAGGGGCATGGAAGGATGTCCTGCGAAAGCGGCACCCGGCCCTTGTGGCCGGGCTCTTGCCCCGGTTGTAGGCCATGCGGCGGCACGGCCGCGTAGGACGATGCCGGGCCCGCACCGCGCGGACACGGGCCGCCTCAGTAGCCGTTGTCGAGCGCGGCCTGGTGGGCCTGGCGGGCCGCGGCCTCGGCCTCCCGGCGCCCGGCGGCCGTGGTCGGCATGCCGTCCAGAAGCCCGGCGCCACCCATGCGCCGGATGGCCCGGTCGCTGCTGCGCACCACGGCGTCGAGTTCCACATAGCGGTCGAAGCCGCGCAGCACGGCCTGCAGTTCCTGGCGCGCGGCGGGCGGGAGATCGTGCTGCGCCAGCGCCGCCCGCAGCATCTCGGCGCGCCCGGCCAGTTCCCGGACCGGGCCGAACTGCGCATGCGCGCTGCGCAGGGCGGCGGCGTTGCGCTGCAGCGCGTCCGCATGTGTGCGCAAATGGCCGGGATGGCGCAACGCCCCCGGATCGATCGGGATGGACACCGGAGCGAAGTCCTGGAGCTTGCGCATCTGGCCGGACCCGTTGCGGTCCGCGCCGCTCAGGAGGTTGTTCATCAGGATGAGGGGCTCGCGCTGCTGCCTGAGCGCGCGGATCGCGCTGTCGGCCTTGTCGTAATCCTCGTCCGTCTGCGCATCGTCGCGCACGTCGATCAGCCTGCGGTGCATCCGGCTCGACGCCGTGAGCTGCGCCGTCAGGTGGGCCGTGGCTTCCGCGATCTGCTGCGCGTGCGTGCGCTGGGACGCCACCGACGGCGTGGGCAGGGAAGCCGCCCGCCGCGAAGCCGGAGCGGCGGACGTGGATGCCTGCGCGCTCCGCGGAGCTTCCGCGGACGCGGCAGGCGCGTAGCGCCCCGTTCTGTGCACGGCATGGGCCGCCGGCTGCGCCATGGCATGGACCTGCTGCAGCCCCACGGGCTCCGGCGCGGCCGCTCGGCCGGTGGACGAAGAAGATGCGATCGGCCGGGACGGCGCATGCGGGATGTGCTGCGCCATGACAGGGCCCTGCCATCCGGTGAAAGTCTGCACGGCGGGCCGGCCAGGGGCGGGCCGGGCCGTTGGCGCGCGGTGGCTCCCCGGGGCCGGCGAATGCCTGGCCGCCTCGGGCCGGGAAGGGTTGCGCGGCGCCATCGCTGCCTCCTGCCGTGCCTGCCGCGCGCCCAGCCCCTCGGGCGCGGCTGGCCTGGAAGGCACGGACGGACGGGAGGCGCCATGGGGTTTCGCCAATCCGGTCAGCTGGCTGAAGCCGCTCTGCAGTTTCCTGGCGCTCTGGGAGAGAAAACGGGTGGTCGAGAACATGGTTGCACTCCGAAGCGCGACGCACGGCTGCAGCGGCTCACGGCCCCTTGCCAGCGTTCGCAGTGAAGATGCTCCCAGCATGCGGCCGGCCGCGCTGTGCGGAGTCTTTCGCCCGAAACCGTGCGCGGCGGCGCGAAGGTGCTCACATGCCGTGCGTACGGACCGCGCCGGCTTCCTCCGCCAGGTCGCCTCAAGGCACCGGCTTGCGCACGAACTCCACCCGCAGTCCGCGCTCCGTCACGGTGATGGGGCCGGGCTGCATGCCCAGCCCATCCGCCAGGGCCAGGTCCTGCGGGCGCAGCGTGTGCAGCACCACTTCGCCGAGCGATTGCGTGGCCAGCTGCTGCGCGTAGCCGTTGAGCATTTCCGCCGCGGCAGACCGCAGCCCGTCGATGCGCAGCGCGTTGACGTGGATCTGCTGCGCGCGCAGCGTGCGGTCAGACGGCTCGTAGCGCAGCGCGAAATCCACGTCCAGCGAGCCCGCCGCATCGCGCGCGCCCTCCGACACCGCCAGCCCCGACGCCAAGACCGGCAGCACGGCGTTGATGCGGTTCTGCGCGGGCAGCAGCCGCAGCGCGGGCACCTGCACCTCCAGGTTCAGCAGGCCACCGAGCCGGTAGCGGCGCGGCAGCTTCTCGGCCAGGGCTTCCTCGATCTGGGGCGTGGTAATGGTGTAGGCCGGCTGGGCCTGCGCGGGCGGCGCGACGAGCAGGGCGCCCAGCCCGACGGCACCGGACAGGATCCCCAAGGTGCGGCAGAAGGCACGGCGGGACGGTGGCGGGGACCGGGAAATGGAGGCGGAGAGGCGCGGAGGGGTCGGCATGGGATGGATTCTCAACGGCTCGGCCGTGGATGGGCCGGTGCAGAAGGTAACACTTGGTTGTCGGCCCCTGCCCCGCCACTCACGCAGGATCGAAGTCGAGCTCCATCAAGCCACCACCGCCCCATCCAGCCGCTGCGCGAACGCCCCCTCCCCGCTCGCGGTGATCACCAGCCGGTGCGTGGCCCGCGTCGCCGCCACGTAGAAAAGCCGTGCCTCGTCCCGCTCGTCCTCGCCCTCGGACGGCATGTGGCCCGCGCCCACCAGCGCCACCACCGGGAACTCCAGCCCCTTGCTCGCATGCATCGTCATCACCTTCACGGTGTCGTCGGCGGGATGGAAGCTGCCCGTGGCTTTGCGCACCTGGTGCGGCAGGCCCTTGTGGCGCAGCGCAGTGGCGCACTCCTCCATCTGGGCATAGTGCCGGCACAGCACGGCCATGTCGCCCCAGGCGTGCCCTTCTTGGTGGGCGGCGGCCAGGCGCTCGGCCACCTGGGCGGCCTCGGCACGGAACGAGGGCAGGCGCACGACCACCGGCGCCTCCCCGTCGCGGCCGCAGCTCACGGGCTGCAGCAGCGGCACGCCGTCGTCGCCGCTGTCCTCGGGTGCGAGCAGCTCCCCCGCGATCAGATGGGCGGTCTGCAGGATCTGGCGCGTGTTGCGGTAATTGATCTTCAGGACCGAGGTGCGCCCCTGCGCCTGGATGCCCAGGCTGCGGAAGCTGAACTGCTTTTTCCGCCGTGCGCGGGCATAGATGCTCTGCGCATCGTCGTAGAGCACGAGCAGGTGGTTCGTGGCCGGGTCCACCATGCGCGCCACCAGCTGCAGCCATTCCGGCGCGAAATCGTGGGCCTCGTCGATCAGCACCGCCGCGTACTGCCCGCCGGGAATGTGGCCTTTGTCGACGCCGCGCACCACGCGGTCCACCATGTCCGCGAAGAAGGCCTCGCGCGGCAGCGAAGGCGCCGGCAGGCCCTGGCCGAACGCCACCAGCTGCGCGCGCGCCCATTTGTGGAAATGCAGGCAGTGCACGCGCTCGCCGAGGCCCTTGGCCTCCATCGTGGCCGCCAGCTTCACGGCCAGCGGTTCGTTGTAGCAGAGCACCAGCACCGGCTTGGCGCCCGGCGACGCCACGGCGTCCTGCAGCTTCGCGAGGTACTCGGCGCGATAGCCCAGGATCATGGTCTTGCCCGACCCTGCCACGCCGTGGATCACGCGATGCCCCTCGCCGAGCGAGCGCGCGAGCTGCTCCTGCTGCAGATCCATCACACGCAGCAGGCTGGGCACTTCGCCTTCCCCGTCGCCTTCCGCGGGCGTGAACAAACGGCCCTGCACCGGCACGCGCACCTCGGGGAACAGGTGCCAGCGCACGCGGTCAATCTGCGGCAGCGACATCGCTCCACCGAAGGCATGCGGGAACATGCCCCAGAGCCGCGCCTGGAAGGCCTCCGGATCCACGTCCTCCAGCATCTCGTCCTGGCAGACCACGTAATGCGGCGCGATCGCCTCGCCCAGGCCGGCCGCCTCGAACTGCCGCCGCGTGATGCGCGTGAACACCACGCCGTGGCCCCATGGGAACGCGAGCTTGCCCTGGTGCGGTCCCGCGGCCTGCACGAGCTGCGGGTCGCGCTCCAGCGCGCGCACCACTTCCAGAGCGCAATGGCGCGCCTGCTCCAGCGGGTTCTTCACCACCTTCGGGGCACCGCCGTCCGGGGCGATCTCCCAGTACTGCCGCGTGGCCTTGCGCACCGTCTCCAGGCGCCAGTCCTTGGTCTCCAGGATCAGCACGCCGCGCTGCGGATGCATCACCACGAAATCCGGGTAGGTCTGCCTCGGCCCCACGGGCACGTCGTACCACAGCCGGTAATCGCCATCGAGCTTGCGCTCCAGCCGCTCCGCGAGCCTCCGCTCCCCCGACGTCATGCGGTGGGCACAGGTCCCGATGCTCGGAATCAACGTCGCCACTGGCGCCTCCTCTCTCCATGCCGTTTATCTGTATCTATTTGTGATCTTACGCGAGACCCTTTTTCTTTCTGCCAGATGGAAAGGCAATATCCCAGCCCTCAAGTGCCACTGCGGGAATACGGATGAGCCCGCATCCGGCACCAGGCAAGGAGCCATGCCCATATCGGCCTACCGTGCCGATGCGGGTAAAAAACAACGGTTCCTCTCCTCGCCCGGGCCACCGTCTGCCTGTCAGCCGCCCGGCAGATGCATACGCGGTGGCACGGCGCGCGCGGCTAGCCGCCAGCGCATTCCAACTCGAACAGCGGCACCTCGGCCGCCCGGCTCAGCCAGAGCCCGCCGCCCAGTTCGCGGAAATGGCGCGACAGCCCGCGCCGGTACACCTCGGCGCGGTGGCGGAACAGCGCGGGATCGGTCAGGTCCTCATCGATGATGTCGCGCTCGTAGTCCTCGCGCGACACGGCCTCGAGATACAGCGCGCCGCGGCACAGCCGCCCCAGGTTGTCGAGCGCGGCCTTCAAGTCCGGCGGGCTCAGGTACGGCAGCACGCCCTGGCAGACGACGAAATCGAACGGCCCTTCGTCGGCCGCGTAGTCCACCACCGAGCCCTGCTGCCACCCGTAGCGCTCGCACAGGTACGCGCTGAACTCGACGCCCTGGTAGCGCGCCCCCGGGAAATGCCGCGCCACGACGTCCTTCCACAGCCCGATGCCGCAGCCCACGTCCACCACGCGCTCCACCGGCACACGCAGGTACTTCAGGTAGCTGCAGACGAAGGTGCCCAGCCGCTCCATGTGCTTCGGGTCCACCACGCTGGTCTTCTTGTCGAAATAGAAGCGCTGGTAGTAGGCCTCGTCGAAGAGGGAGGGGCTGGCGGATTTCAATGCGGGATCCTTGCGCGGGGGGGACACGACTCGGAGAAAGAAAGCGGATCTCCGGAAGCGGGGAGTATCCGGTAACCGGACGCTGTCTGATGCGCCGCGCGAAAACCGTCGCACCGGCCGCGCGATAAACCCTTCGCCCGTTCCGTTGCAACGGTTGCAATGGAATTTCGCTCCCTGCTCTGGCGCGCGCAGGAGATCTTCTGAAAGTCCGACACCGCCGCATCCGCTCGATACGGCCGGGCCACTGCGTCTCGCAGCGCAGCCCGCCGACCGTTAGTCAGTCAGTCAGCGCAGCACACCGCACACGCATGAGGACTTCGTAGCACGCATTCCGCGCCGGCACCATCCGGCCAATCGCGTGCCCGGACGGGCGGGCCGGGCACCGGTGCACCACGGCCGCTCGCGCGCCGCGCCGATGTGCGCAATGGCGGTGTCGGTGTCGGTGTCGGTGTCGGTGTCGGTGTCGGTGGCCTCGGCGTCGGTGAATCGCGGAAGGAACCCGCCGCCGCCCTGGCGGGCTGCGGAGGAACGGGGGCGCCTCCGACGCGCTTCGACGGCAGCATTCACCCGATGCCATCCCCGCTAGTCTCCCCCTGGTGCCCGCGCGCGCCTAATTTTTCCAGAGGGCCCGGGCTGCACACCACCCAGCCTGCGGGCTAAGAGCGGCCAACACGACCCAGCGAAACGGTTCTGGCCAGACGCCGCATCGCAGGCAGTGCGACAAGACGCGGCAACGACGTCAGAAGGGTCGTGTTGGCCGCTCCAACTGCGGCTGCTGGCCCACTGTGGCGGTCCACCGCGCTGCAGCGCTGCCAGCAGGTCGGGGTCAGGCGGATGGTGTGGCCAGGACGGATGCGATGCCCATCGGACGGCCTGCGGCGAGCCCATCAGGCAGCTCCAGAACCTGGACGGGCGCATCGAGGATCGCCGTGGCGCGGCCGGCGGCGATCAGACCGGCCGCCTCCAGCGCCTGCACGCCGGCGCGGGTGTCCGCGTCCTGCAGGTCGATGAACTGCGCGGCTTGGACCTTGGAGAGGTACCGGCGCACGGTGGCCGCCTCGCGCGTGGCACCGATGGATGCGAGGTCGATGTCGATGGCTTCGTCGTCGGTGAAGCGCGAGAGGAACGCGAGGCGGGACACCTTGCCGGCATGCGGAGGGACGGCGCCGCCGCTGCCCTCGGGAGGAGCGACGAACTCGCCAGTGGCGGGCGTATAGCGCTTGCCGAGCAATGACAGGTCGTATTCGGGCACCTCGATCACCGCTTCGTGGTCGATGTCTCTGGCGGCTACCGTCAGGCCCACGACGATTCCTTCCGCCGAAATTTGTGCGTAATTGCGCATCGAACTCACCTCTTCCACTCAATAACTTCCCATGAGAACGACGGGAAATAGCTGCTAGATGCCATGTTGCTCGCGTAAGAACGCACCGCCCTGCCATCAGGCGTCAGAGCGATCGACTTGTTGACACCTTCGTTGCCGCCTATATCAGCGGTAAGCAGCGTCAGGGTTGCGCGCGCGGGGTCCACCGGAGAAATGGGAATATCGTAGGTAGGCACCTGCTGACTTACCCAGGTGCCGATGAACACCCCGCGCTGCACGCTCTTGATGCCTGAGCCTTCCACCAAGGTCCTGATCCAGTTCACGATGTCTTTCACGTCGCCCACCGTCGCGTGGCAAGCCACCACCTGAGCCCAGACGGCATCGCGGGCGGCGTTGACGGTCCCCTGCACCTGATCGCGCGCGGCATTGACATTGCCATTCACTTGGTCCCTGGCATTGACAACGGCGGTCTTCACATCGTCCCGCCACATCCCCGCTTCGGTGCGAGCGGCCGACAGCGAATCACGCACCGCCGTGACGGCATCCTCGACTCGCTTGGACAGGATCATCCAGTTCGCATCGCCCCCGCTCGGGTCGGCATTGCCAGCCCCCGCGGTGACACGCACATAGCTCTGCAGATTGCCCGGGCTGCGCACCACGAAGCCCACGGGGTACGTTCGGCTGCTGACCCACAGCGGCGGGCCGCCGCGCTGAAGCTCGGCGAGGAGGATGGGGTCCAGGTTCATGGTGTGGCCTCGGTGGATGCGACGCCGGCCAGGCGGCCCGTGCCGGCGTCGTATTGGTAGGTGTCGGTGCGCACGGCGCCGCCCGCGACGGGATAGGCCGCGGTGGCGACGCGGCCCTGCGCGTCGTAGCCGAGCGTGGTGGTGCGCTGGGCGCCGCCCACGGTCTGCGTGATGCTGGCGACGCGGCCCTGCGCGTCGTAGCCATAGGCCACGGCGCTGGGCCGCGCGGCGGCGTATTCGAGCAGCGCGGCACGGCCGGCCAGCTGTCCATGCGCCGCATCGATCTGCGCCAGCGCAGCCCGCAGCCGCACCACGTCGTCGTGCGTGTCGTTGAGCCAGTGCGGCAGGGGCAGGTGCAGCCCCTCCGTGGATTCGTCCACGGGGTTGCCGGGCTCCCGGTATTGCAGTGTCAGTGCCATCATCGATGTCCTCGGTTCGTCCGCTCTTCGCGTTGCGGCCTCAAACGCCGGAAGGCCAGCCCCGGCGCACGTCGTACGCCGCAGCCGCCGCCCTCGTCTCCAGCGCGGCGATCGCCTGGTGGTGCGCACGCTCGGCGGAGAAACAGGCCTGCACGTGCTGCGCGACCGCCGCCGCGATGCCCCGCAGGTCGTCCAGCGTCAGCGTCACCCATCCGCTCGCGGCCTTGAAATCCACTGTCGTCACGCCCGCGAGCTGCGCATTGGCGATCACGGCGGTGATCCGGTTCTGGTCTTCCAGCGCGCTGCCGACCCGCGTGCCCGCGGGCAGCGCCACGCCGCCGGTTTCCACCGCCCAGCGGTGTGCCGTGGCCGCGTCCTTCAGTCGCTCCTTGTCGGCCTGCAGGGCGGCCGCGGTTTCCTGCGCCGACAGGGGCCGCACCACGAAGTCCTGGAACCATTGGCCGTCCTCGTCCGGCGCGGGCGGCAGTTCGACGACGGCCTCGGCGAGCGGGTCGTGTGCAGGCCGCGCGCGCAGGGTCACCACGCGGTAGGGGCCGTGTCCCTGGTATCCCTCGCCGATCACGGTGAGGACGCCGGCCGCATGCTCTTCGGCCACCACGTCCTGCACGGACATGGGCCAGCGTCGGGTTTCGGTGTTGATGATCTGCATCAGGTCGCTTTCGCTGCGTTGTTGGGGAAGGAGCGTCCGGGGCCCCACAGGATGCGCACGACGGCGCCCAGGCCGACCGAGTTGTCGCGCACCCAGTGGTCGAGGGTGACGGTGAGGGTTTCGCCAGGAGCGACGGCGACGGCGTTGCGATAGCGCAGGTTGCCGCCGGGCTTGGGCACCCCGGATTCGGACGCGGAGGGGGAAGGGTCGTACCTGAGCCCCCCGGCGCCCGCAAGCAACGCGGAGTCGACTCCCTGCCCGTAGATGCCTACGCTTCCGCCGCGCTCGTCGACATAGCCACCGTTGCCACCGCCTCCCTTGCCGCGCGTTCCCTCGAAATATTGGACATACCCATACGCGTCACGTTCGGAGCGCCAACCGATGCCTCCATCACCCGAGTAGCCTCCCGCGCCGCCCCCGCCTCTGTAAGGCCCCCCTGTGTCCGGCCCGGCGTCCCCTCCGTTGCCGCCGAAAGTGCCGTTAGATCCGAGCGTCCAGGTGGTGTTCAGCAAATCGGCGCCTGCGCGCGAGATGCGGGTGGCATAGGCCCGATGGCTGGAGATTCCCAGCATGCACACCTCGTACACGCCCACGGGCACCAGCCAGCCGAACACCGTCTGCGAGTCGGACTTGCCCGCGCTCTCGAAGACCACCTCGCCGGGCGGCGCCGTCCAGAGCTCGCCACTGAACATCTGCGGCCGGATCATGCGACGTATCCCGTGATCGCCGAGACGTACCAGCCTGCGGTGTTGCCCGCGATGCACTTCTCGAAATAGAACAGGTGCCGCTTTCCCGCGGCGATCTCGGGCACGCGGCCATTGGCCCAGAGGGAACCGGCAGGCAGAGAGAAGCTGCCGGCGGCATAGTGGATCTCCAGTACCACGGATACCGCGCCCGGCGGCACATTGGCGAACGACAGCGCCACCGTACCATTCACGCCCAAAATAAACCGCGTGCTCAGCGAGAGGTCCATCACGCCGGTGGTCACGACGGCCCGATCGTTCTGGTACGCCACGCGCCTCCAGGTCGCCGGCCCTGCCCGGGTCGTCGCGTCCACGAGAACACCGTTGAGAACAACGCCGCTCCGGACAAACATCGAGCCTGATAAATAGTCCACCACCATCTGCGCGCAGGTGTCCACGGACCGGAACACCAACAGCGGCGAGTACAGGACGCCCAGTGGGTTGTCGGCCGCGGTGTTGTACCGGTATATGCCGGACGTCACGATACTGGCGAGGTTCACGTTTTCAGCCAGTCCTTCGTCCGCCCTGAAGTTCTGGATTCCGTACCCCGTCAGGGAGTTGGGCCTGCCGCCCAGGTCGGCGAAGACCGGAGCGACGTCCCCCTTCTTCCCCGCCCACGATTTGACGACCGCGCTGGCATCGGCCTTCAGGCCCAGCGCGGCGCGCAATTCCGCGGCGAGGTCCTGCAGGTCTTTCGCGGCGGCCTTGAGGCCCAGCGCGGTGCGCAGCTCCGAGGCCAGGGCGGTCAGGTCTGCCGAGCCGGCCTTGAGGCCCAGCGCGCCGCGCAGTTCCGCGGCCAGGGCTGTGAGGTCCGCCGCACCGGCCTTGCCCGTCTGCAGCGCAGCGAGCAAGGCATCCAGCCGCGCCAGCGCGTCGCGCAGGCGCGGCACGTCGTCCTCCTGCATGTTGTCGAGGCTGGGCAGCGGCAGGCCCAGCGACGACGTCCGCTCATCGACGGGTTTCCCCAGGATCGGCTGCGTCATCGCCGGCCCCTCACAGCGTCGCGCCGCGCAGATTGCGCACGTACGGCCGCGCGGTCGTGCTGCCGGTGAGCGTGAGCCGCACGCGCACGGCGGTGGCCGCCAGCCCGGTGAGTTCGCACGTGATCTCCCGCACGCCCAGCGTGTTGTTGGCCGCGCCGAGGTAGGGCACCAGCACCCAGGGCGCGCCCTCGGCGGTCGTCTGGGCATGCACCTGCACCGTAGCGCCGCCCGGGATGTCGCCCTCGTACACCACGCGCAGGCGGCTGGCGCCGGTGGCGTTGACGGTGCGCGAGACGTACGTGGCCGTCTCCTCGATGTGCCCGGCGATCAGTTGCACGCCGTTCTGCATGACGGCCGCGAGCTTCGCATCGCCCGTGATCCGCGCGCGCACCTTGAGCCGGCCCGTGAAGGGCGCCGCCAGCCAGACGATCTGCCCATCGTTCAGCCGCACGACCTCGCTCTTCATGGACTCGGGAAACTCCACTTCGAACACCACGCCTGAGGCGGCCGAGGGGCGCTCCGCGAAGCCCAGCACCATCAGGTCGGTGGCGGCGACCACGTCGGCCGTGCCGAGGTCGATCACGCGCTCGTTCGCGGTGTAGCTGGCCGCGAGCAACTGGAACCACTGGTCCACGTCCTGGTGGATGGTCCAGGCGCTGTTGTTCGACGAGGTCGAGAACACGCCCACTTGGTAGGGCTGGGCGACGACGTAGCCGCGCTCCGGGTCCTGCTTGCCCAGTTCCGCCACCGCGATCGCCGTCTGCGCGTCGTCGCACAGCGTGACGATGCAGTATTCCCGGCCCGCCAGCAGCAGCGCGGGGGTCCACGTGATGGAGGTGGGCGCGTTCAGCTGGATCGACGCCTTCGGCACGCGGGCCTCGGCGACGACGGCCGTCGCGGGCACTCCGGCGGAGGCTTCGCGGATCTGCACCGTGACCGGGCCGCCCGCGGCGGTGAACATCAGGCGCACGCCGCTGCAGTGGGTGTCCTCGTCGAGCACGAACGACTGGGCCGAAGGGTCGAAATAGCCGTCGTAGAGCCACTTGGCACAGGCCGAGGAGTTCTGGGGTGCGGCCGTGGCGGGGCTCGAGGGTCCCCACACCGCGCCGCCGCCCGTGATGGTGGGCGAGTAGACCGGAGGCGAGTAGACCGGCGTGCTGTTTCCCGGGCCCCAGACCGCACCGCCACCCGAATACACGGGCTGGTTCCAGCGGGCGTAGGTCTCCGTGATGACGTTCTGCTGCGCGCGCAGCACGTTGGTCCCCTGGCCGTAGAAGGTCTGCGAACCGCGGCTGCCGAGGGGGCCGCGGAACACCACGGCCTTGGCGCCGGCCGTCACCTTGTCCGGCACGACGAAGGTGCCCGAGAGCTTGCCTGCCGCGTCGCCCTTGAGTGTGCCGCCCGCGATCGGCTGGGCGCTGATCGGGATGCCGTCGAACGTGATCGACTGCAGGGCCTCGTTCGGCCCCCAGCCGGTGAGGTCGAAGCGCACGGTGATGGGGCGCAGGTACTCGATCGGCCGCGACTCCTCGGACAGCACGCGCACCGCGCTGGCAGTGGCGGTGAGCCGGGTCTCGCTGCCGGTGCCCGTATAGAGACGTTCGGTGATGGCCGATTGCCACACATCATCCACCGTGGTCCAGCGGTCCACGTTCGGCGCCAGCGAGACAGCTGCCGGGACCGGATCGAAGGCCATGTAGGGGTTCACCAGCCGGGAACCGGTGCGCCAGGTCTGCTCCAGCACGACGCGGTGCCCGTGCTCGATGGCGATGCGCTCGGGCAGCGCCGTGCCGAGCTGGTGGACGGTGGTCTTGATGGGCAACTGCAGCGCACCGTTCACTGCCGCGGCATTCTGCGCGATGCCGGCGTCGCGCTGGCGGTCCGAAAGGAAGGCATCGGCGATCAGGCCCTTCTTCACGCCCGAATCCATGCCCTGCGCACTGGTCGCGAGCCGCAGTTCGGCCAGGTCGAGCATGACGGCGTCCATGCGCTGCTCCTGCAGCGCGATGCGGTGGGGCGACTGGATCTTCACGCCGTCGCTCACCGCCTGCCGGCCGCCGTCCCAGGTCTGGAACACGGTGGCGAGCGCAAGCATGTCGTCGGGGATCTGCGGGGGTGCCGGCGTCCAGGCGCTGGAGACTCCGCGCAGCCACTCGAACTGGCCTTCGCGGTTGATGCACAGGCGGTCCACGCGGCGCAGCTGCTGCTGGTAGCTCACGAGGATGGACGAGCCGACGATGGCGCCCTCGACCGTCGCGCCTCGCGAATCCGCCGCGGTAGGCGTCGCGCGCTGGATGTAGAGGTAGGTGACCTGGTAGGAGGAGCCCGGCGCGGGCTCGGCGCCCTGGGGGCTCCAGTCCACCTGGCCGGCGGTGAGTCGGTAGTCGGCGTCCTTGGCGTAGGTGGTGTTGCCTTGCTTGACCGAGTCGATGGAGACCACGCTCGCGTCGGGCAGCACGTCGGCGATGCCGGCGAAACCGCCGTGCACCAGCGTGACGGTGCGGCGGGCGGTGATGCGGAATTCCGGCACGCCCTTGCACGGGGGGCGGCCGATGTTGATGCGCTGCGCGCCTTCGGTGGTGGAGATGTGCGGCTCGCTGTCCACGCTGAACAGTTCGGGCTCGGCCTTGGTGACGAGGCGCCGGCTGGCCTGGAAGACGCGGCTGCGGCCGGCGACGCGGGCGGAGCCTTCGGCCACGGTGTAGACCTGCTCGCCGGTGGCGAGGTCGGGCGCCATGGCCACCTGCAGGCCCTCCACGATGTAGGAGCCGCCGCCGGTGCTGGCCACGTCGTAGTCTTCGATCGCGCGGGTGATCGAGGACAGGTGCGGAGGCGTTTCCTTGGCGCGCAGGACGCCGTCCTCCACGGTCCAGACGGCGAAGAATTCGCCCTGCTGCCCGTCGCCGGCATAACCCCAGGCGGGCTCGATCTTCAGGCGCGAGGCGCCGGGCTCGCCGTACGACGGCGTGCCGCCGGCGATGCCCAGCAGGCCCGGGTCTTGCAGTTCGGTGACGACGCTCTCGCGCAGGTAGATGCCGACCGTGACGATGCCCTGGACGGGCACGGTGAAGGTCGCGGGCACCACGCCGCGCACGGAACCCTGCAGGTAGACCGCGCCGGCCTCCGCCTGCACGGCACCGGTGGTGGGGTTCACGACGATGCGCGCGCCCCGGATCACGTCGCCGTCGCGCAGCATGGCGTCGGCCACGCCCTTGATCCCGTGCTGGACGATGCGCTGCAGTTCGTTGAGTTCACGCGACTGCAGCAGCGCGTCCTGGCGGAACAGCACGCGGTGGTAGTTCTTCGCCGGGTCGAAGGTGTCTTGGATGTCTTTCATGGGAACCTTCCTCAGAACGGCAGGACGTATTGCTGCACCGGGCGCACGCCGGTGCCGCGCTTGAAGGGCTGCACGCGCTCCAGGCAGTAGAGGTAGCCGGGCTCCACCACCTGCGCGGCGGTGAAGTAGCGCTGGCCGGCCGGCAGGCCTTGGGCCACGCTGCCGCCGATGAACACGCCGAGTTCGCGGACGGTCTCGCCGGCCGCATCGTCGTAGTTGAAGGTCCAGCTCGCGTGCAGCCACTTGGTGGGCACGGCGCTGGCCGCATAGCGCTTCTTGTCTGGCAGCTCGATGGCGCCGTTGTCGTCGGGCACCACGAAGCCGACGCTGGTGATGAGCCGGCGGCCGATCTCGTCCACCAGGCGGGTGGCCTTGGTGGGCTCGGGCTCGGGCGTGGTGTCCCATGCGGCCAGGCCCCGGCCCCAGGCCAGGTACAGCGGCGGAGTGGCGACCGCCGTCGCCAGAAAGATGCGGCCGGACTCTTGCAAGACTGCCATTTACGTTTCCTCGGTTGAGATCAAAGGGAAGTGGGGGCGCCACGGACCGCCCCACGGGCCGGTCCAGCGGCGCGGCGGATGCACCGGCACCAGGGCCAGGTCCGCGGCGAAGTCCGTGCGGCCGCCTGCCGGCACGGGGGCGTCCCAGGGGACGTGGGTGGCGGCGACGCGCCGATGGATGAGCGTTCCGCCCTCCAGGAGCGGCAGGCCGCAGGTGCCGATGGACAGGTCCATGGTCCCGCCCGACACGCCGGACAGAACCCGGGCGTCGAGCCGCCAGGCGTCGAGCACCGGCATGTCGTCGTAGCGGGACACCGAGGCGCGCACGTCGGTGCGCGCGCCGCGGGGCGCCAGCGCGGCCGCGGCGGGCGCGGTGCCGCCGCGGCGTTCTCCGAACGATCGGACCACGCCGTCGGCGCCCATCACCCCGGAGTAGTTGTCCAGCATGCCGGCGTCGAGCGCGGGCCCGCGGTCCAGCACCAGCGGCCGCAGGTCGTGCTGCGGGTTGTAGAGGCGCACCAGGTGGGCGCGGGCGGGCGCGGCGAAGCGCGCCAGGGCCACGATCGATTCCGCCTGCGTGGTGTCGGGAACCTGCCCGAGCACCAGTTCGTACGAGGCCCAGCGCCGCGGCGTGCCGCGCGTGTCGTCCGGCACGGCGGACACGCCGATCCAGCTGAGCGCATCGGTCACGGCCCAGGGCGTGCCCTTGGCGCGGTGCCAGGCGACGGCCCCGCGGATCGCGGCGCGCTGCGCGGCCTCGCCCTGCAGGTACTGCCACATCGGGCCCACGATGCCGAACTGTTCGGCGAGGTAGGGCAAGGCGGCAGCGTCGACGCGGTCCACGTCGTAGACCAGCAGCGGCCGCACGTCCAGGTCGGTGATGCGCTCGGGCAGCCGCGCCAGGGCGACCAGGCTCGGGTCGTGCGCGAGCGACGGCTGGATCAGGACGTCAGCCATCGGTGAGCTGCTTTCCGGCCGTGACGGACACGCCCGTGAGGCGCGGCCATTCATGGGCCTGCAGCACGCGCTGCGCGGGGGCCAGCACCTGCAGGTCGTAGACGCCGGCCACGCCGGCCGCGGCGGCCACGATCTGCGAGGGCACCAGGTCGCCTCCCAGGCGGCCTGCCTGCTGCGCGGCCCAGGCCCGCAGGCGCTGCTCCACGCCGGCGAGCACGATGTCGGAGACGTTGCCCGCCGCCACGTCCACCCGCACGGAGATGGCGTAGTCCACCGGCTCGGCGGCCGACACGGTGATACGGTCGCCCAGCATGCGGGCCTGGGGCGCATCGAGCGCGGCCTGCACCCGGGCGACCGTTTCCGCCGAGGGCACGCCGTCCGAGCCCAGCAGCACCACGCTGACCGAGCCGTCCGGCCGCGGGCTCCAGACGCGCACGTCCTGCAGCGAGGGGGCCGCCGTCAGCGCCAGCAGGCGGTAGCGGTGCTCGGAGCCGTACGAGAACGCCTCGGGCGCGAGCTTGACGCGCTGGCGGTAGCGATCGTCGGCCTCCGCCTCGGTGCCGCCGCGGGTCGTGCTGGTGGTGCGCAGCGCCGCGAGCGTGGCGGGAGGCGTGTCCAGCGCGCGCAGCAGCGAAGGCGGCCAGCCGTTGGTCTGCGTGCCGGCCTCCTGCGCGCTCACGGTGAATTCGAAGGCCTGCGCGCCCGCCGGGATCTCGCCGGCTGCATCGGCCGCGAACACCTGGCCGGACGGCAGCTCCACGCGCCAGCCCGCCGGCAGCGACAGCGCCCGGGTGGTGGCCGACTTGAACTCCATGCGCACGGTGGCGTGGGCCTTGCCGGCCGCGAGCCGGGCCACGCCCAGCAGCGTGCCGAGGTGGTCCAGGAACGGCGCCCGAGCGAAGGCGACGAGGTTCTGCAGCGCTGTGTCCTGGATCAGCTCGCGCGTCAGGCTCTCGCGGTAGGCGACCAGGTCGATCAGCAGGCGTTCGACCTGCGCCGGGTACAGCGTGCGGCCGGTCATGGCCTCGTACTGGGCGACGAGGTCCTCGACCACCTGCTGGGGGTCGCGGTCGATGAATCGGGGGGCGGTCACAGCGTCACCTCCGTGGATTGCGTGCGGGGCTGGCCCGCGAGGCTCCAGAAAACCGTCACCACGAGCTGCTGCGGTTCACTGCCCGGGTGGACGGTGACGCGCTCCAGCGTGATGCGGGGCTCCCACAGGCCGATCGCGTCCCAGCACTCGCGCACGATGTGCGGCCGGGCGCGGTCGATGGGCCAGTCCAGGTAGTGGCGCAGGCCCGACCCGAACGCGGGGCGCAGGGGATCGCTCCCCTTGGGAGTGCCGAGGATGACGCGCAGGCACTGCCCGATGTCGTCGTCGCCGGTCAGGGTCGTGCCGGGCTGGCCGATGGCCAGTTGCCAATCGCGTGCGGTGATGGTGTTGATGGCGTCCATGGGAATTCCGATGATTCCCGGAGGCGCCCGCGCGGTCTATGGAACGCGGACACAATCGCCGCCGCCGCGGGCACCGTTTCCGGTAGCGGCGCCCGCGGCGTTCTACGCCTAGTGGCGGTGGTGGTTCGAGTTGCCGCCCACGTCCATCAGCTTTCCGGCCACGTCGACGTCGCCGGTGAACGAGACGGACGGCGCGTCCACCACCAGCCGCGGCGCACGCAGCACGATCTCGCTGGCGGCCTCGACCACCACCTGCGCCACGCCGCGCACCGAGAGCGTGCCGGAGCTGCGGTCGTAGGCCATCTCCGCGCCGTCGCGGAACCGCACCATGCGAACTTGGGGGTCGGCGGTGGGCGGGCGGTCGGCGCCGGAGTAGATGGCGCAGAGGATCACGCCGTCCTCGAGGTACTGGTCCATCAGGCAGGCGACGTGCTCGCCGACGTCGGGCATCCAGTAGTCCTTGTCCTCGTGGGTCTTGCGCTGGCCCACGGGCAGCAGCGCGGTCTCCAGCCCGTCGAGGTCGTCGAAGCGCACGCGCGCCCGGCCGCCGGCGGCGTCCACCGCCGTCACCACGCCGGTTTTGTAGGTCGCCTGCTGTTCCTGGAATTCGTTCATCGCAGCACCACCTCTTCGCGCTCGTCCAGCGTGGCCACACGCAGCCGCTGCTTGCCGGCCTTGGCCGCTGCCGTCGCCGCCGCGCCGGCCTGCACGCGGCGCAGTTCGAGCTCGGTGGCGTAGCCGCTGCCGCGGGCGATGCGGTGCGAGGAGCGGGCGATCTGGTAGCGGCCCGAGAGCTGCCCCCATCCTTCCAGTTGCACGTTGACCCCCGCGACCAGCGTCGGATCGCCCCACAGCGTGCAGGAGCAGACCGTCGCCTGGTCCTGCGCGCCACGCAGCGCCGCCTGCGCCTTCGCCTGGGCCTGCCGCGGCGACTCCGCGCGCATGGCGTGCTTGAGCGTGTCGGCCGAGGTGCTCGGCACCACCTCGCCTTCGCTGTTCATGGCGTACGAGACCGTCTCCTTGGACGAGGGGTCGTGGTAGGCCACCGACGCCTGCGCGGGGGTGCCCTTGATCTTGTCGCGGAAGTTGTAGCGCGCCACGTCGGCCGGGCCCAGCACCCGCACCGCCTTCTTCGCGCGCAGCCCGTCCAGCGGCACGAACGTCAGCTTGTCGCCGCGCACGTTGAAGGCGTAGCCGTACTCGGTGGCCAGGCGGCGCAGGAATTTCAGGTCCTGCTCGTGCGCCTGCGTCACGCGCCGCACGGGGATGTCCTCGATCTCGCCCACCACCTGCAATCGGTGGCGTTCGGCCACGGCCCGCACAATGCCGGCCAGCGTGGTGTCTTCGTAGGCATGTCCCTTGTGGGTGCGCAGCGTCTTCATCACCGCCGCGGCGAGCGCCTTCACCTTCACCTGCGACGGCGGCCCCTCGATCTCGATCTCGTCGATCTCGAAGGCGCCGCACGGCACCAGGCCCTCGCCCCGGTAGCCGATCTGCAGCTCCAGGGTATCGCCCTTGCGCGGATACAGGCCGTTCAGCCACAGGCCGTCGGTATCCTCCAGGGTGATCTCCAGGCTGTCCGCCTCGTTGCCTTCGAGGTCGGCCGTCCAGCCGACCGAGAGCAGGAAGGGACTCATGTCCGCGGTGATGTCGTGCCGGTTGTACGACACGATCAGGTGCGGCTCGGCGACGGTCAGCGCATCCATGGCGGCAGGTCCTGCAGGTCCAGGGTCTCGGTGTCGGCGATCACGGGCACGCGCACCGGCAGGCCGGCCGGCAGCACGGGCGAGAGCTGCAGGTGGCCGTTGGCCTCGGCGAGCGGGCTGATGAGCGCGGCGTCGCCGTAGTAGCGGTGGGCGATGGTGTCCCACCGGTCGCCGTTCCTCGTGATGTATTCCATGTACTCCATCGCTCACTCCCTTGGTGCCCGGACGCCGTCCGGGTGGATCCACCCGCGCCCCGCGCCGGCAGGCCGGGCGGGCGGCACCGCGGCCTTGTGCCGTGGCTCGGCCGCGGTGCGCTCGCGGGCCTCGCGCCGCTCCTGCGACGCGCGCATGCGGGGCAGCAGCGGCACCACGTATTCGCGCAGCGTCATGCTCGCCTCCAGTGCGATCAGGGTGCCTTCGGCGTCCGTCTGGCGGCTGGTCGCCTGCGTTTCCACCGCCACCATCCAGCCTTTGTTGAGCCCGTTGCCCAGCACCAGCTGGCGCGCCTTGCGCGAGCGCACCAGGTCCAGCAGCTTGCGCAGCTCGGCCTCCGGATCGCAATAGGCGGCGTGGAACTGCATCTGCAGGCGGTATTCGTCCAGCTTGTCGCCGGTGTGCTGCAGCCGCGGCTTGGAGCCGATGAGCGCATGCTCGGCGTACTCCGCCGCCGTGTGCTGCTCCATGCCCTCCATGGAGGTGAGCAGCTCGAATTGGACTTCTCCCAGGACGGCCCACATGTCAGATGCTCCTGCGTTGCTGTTGTGCGGCCACGCGCTGGATCATCCGCTCGAGTTCCGGGAGCGTCATCTTCAGCGCATCGGTCACGGAAGCCCGTGCGGAATCGCCGGCGGGCACGTTGATGGTCGGTGCGTAATGGACCACGATGCCCCCGCCGCCCGCGCGGGCGGGAGCGTTGGCAGGCGCGCCTTTCGCGCCCGCGGCCTGCGCGGCCTGCAGCTGCCGGGACCGGGCCAGGGCGGCGGACGGCTGCGCTCCCGGGGCGCCGGGTGCCTCCGGCATCGCGCCGGCCGCACCCTGTGCGCCCGCCACCGCGGCACCCGGCGCCCTGGCGGCCTGCAGGCCCGCCGGCGCCGCGCCCTTGCCGGGCTGCCCGGCCGCTGCCTGCACCAGCGCGGCCGACTGGCCCGGGACCGGCGCGGCCGGCCCCTGCCCTGCCGCCGCGCCCACCGCGGAGACCGCCAGCGTCACACCCGCGGCCGCGTTGCCGCCGAGCGCGGACTTGAACCAGTCCGTCACGCTGCCGGCCAGGTTCACGATGGTGTCGCGCACCGCCCCCACCCTGGAGGTGATGCCGCTCACGAGGGAGTCGATCAGTTCGCCGCCCACGGCCATGAACTGCGATCCCATGTCCTTCAGCCAGGCCCAGGCCGCGGTGAACGCGGACTTGACCGTGTCCCAGTGATCCCAGACCAGGTAGGCGGCTCCCGCCACGCCGGCGACGGCCATGCCGATGGGGTTCATCACCAGCATGCGGCCCAGGAACATCACGGCCTGCGCCGCCATGCGCAGCCCCGACACCAGCGCTCCGCCCATCACCCGGCCCAGCCACGCCGCGCCCGAGCCCATCAGGCGCAGGCCCGTCCCCAGCACGCCGCCCAGCCTCGCGATCGCGCCCATGGCGGCCGTGGCGGCGCCGCGCGCGAACCCCAGCGCCTGGCGGCCCGCGTTCGCCAGTGCGCCGCCCAGCGACCGCAACCCTCCGGTCGCCGAGGAGAGGCCTCCGCCGGACTGCCACAGCGCCCGCAGCGCGGACCAGCGCAGCGACATCGCCGCCGCCGCGGTGCGCAGGGCCGCGAACGGCGTGAGCAGCAGGTTCACCGCCAGCCGCACGCCCAGGATGGCCATCCGGCCCGCGTAGAGCGTGGCGACCAGGCCCACCACGCCCTTGATGATTCCGGGGTTCTCCCGGGCCCAGTCGGCGAACGCCCGCACCACGGGCACCACGGCCCGGACCATGTCGGTCAGCGGCGGCAGCAGCGCGCTGCCGATGGAGAGGCCCACGTCCGTCAACGCCTTGTCCAGCAGGCCGACCTGGCCTTTGAAGGTGTCCAGGCGCCTGGCGGCGTCGTCGTCGAGCTGCTTCGAGCCGGCCGCGCCGGAAGCCCCGCGCTGGATGTCCTTCATCTCCTTGCCGTGCGCGATCGCCGGAATGACGAAGTCCATCGCGCGCTTGTCCTTGAACAGATCGCCGATCGCGTGCGTGTCGGCCAGCTGCCGCACCGCCGCCTCGCGCTCCTTGTCGTCCTTGATGGCCAGCGCCTTCTGCAGATCGGCCGCGGCGGCCGGCCCCTTGGTGCCCATGTAGGCGGTGAGCGTGCCCATCACGGCCTGCACGGGCGTGAGGCCCTGCGAGCGCAGCTGCACCATGCTGGCCTTCATGTCGATGCCGATCGACTCGAAGTTCTTCATCGTGTCGGCGGAGTTCATGCTCTCCATGAAGCTCTGGAAATTCTTCGACGCGTCCTCGTTGCTGCCCGCGCCCTTGCGGGCCACCTGCAGCGCCGCGCCGATCTCCGCGACCGCTTCCTTTCCGGTGGTGCCCATCTGCTGGTAGATGGGCGCGAACGACGGCACCGCCTTGACCATGTCCGCGGTGCCGAAGCTCCCGCGCCGGCCGGCCTCGGCCATCACGTTCATGGCGCCGTCGATGCCGCTGGCCGAGATGCCCAGGCTATCGCGCATCGCGAGCGCCGCGCCGCCGATGTCCTGCATGCCGGTGCCGATGGCCGTGGCGAATTTGGCCATCAGCGGCGCGTACTGCGACAGCTCCGCGGCGCTGCGCACGCCGCCGGCGGCCAGCCGGGAAACGCCCGCCGACACGTCCTCGAGCGACTGGTTCCACTGCGCCGACGCCGCGCGCACGGACGCGCCCACCTGGGCCTCGCCGGCCGGCGAGAGGTTGCCCTCTATGGCGATGTTGCGCATGCGCTGCTGGTGGTCGCCCGCGATCTTCACGGACTGCACGACGGGCTTGGCCCACGCCATCGCGCTGCCCTTGGTGTCCTTGATCTGTTTGAGCAGATCCTCGCGCTGCGACTTGAGCGCATTGCCGCGCGCCTGCGCGGCCGCCAGCGCCGTCTGCTGGGCGGTGGCCTGGCCGATGGCCGCGCCGAGGCTCTGGTAGCGCGCGGTCATCGCGACCAGGATGCCGAGGGTGGGCGCCATCGACTGCGCCGCCGCCTGGCCCGCGCTCTGCTGGCGCGCGCGCAGCACGTCCACCGTCGCGCCGAGCCGGATCAGCGCCCCGACGGCCGCCGAGGAGGCGCCCTGGACCGCGACGGTCAGGGCGACGCCCAGCCTGACGTTGACGTTCAATTCATTCGCCATAGATGCACCTGCTTGGGGTTTGCCTGTCCGTCCGGAGCGCCGCCCCGCGCGCGGCAGCCATGCGCTCATCCGGCACCGGCCGCGTCGGCACGGCGCTGGATCTCGCGTTCGGCGACGCCGACCCACCACCAGTAGTCGTCCATCTCCAGCGCGTCGATCTCCGACGGCTGGATGCGGAGCACCAGCAGGAGGACTTCGTCCAGTGGGCGGAGATGTTCGTCCTTAGCTGACCATGCCGCGAAAGGCCTCCTGGAGCGCGCGCGAATCGGCGAGGTCCAGGGCGTCGACGTCTTCCAGCGTGAGGCCGGTCAGGCGGGCGAACAGGAAGTCCTCCTGCTCGGCGTCTTCCTTGCTGAATTTGGCCGCGGCCTTCATGTCGGCGCGCGTGCCGCGCCGCAGGGTCAGCGTCTCGATGCGGCGGCCGCCCGATTCGATGGGGAACTTGAGCGTGATCTCGGCGGAGCCGGCGGCCTTGCCTGCCGCGGCTGCGGTGGCCAGGGCCGTTGCCGGTGCCGCCGTTGCTGCCGTGGCCGATGCTGCTGTGGATGTCATGTCTGTCTGCTCCTGTGTTGGGGGAGCCGCCATCATTGCGGCCGGGCGGCGGCCGGTCCATGGAACGCGGGCACAAAAAAAAGGGCCCGCCGAAGCGGGCCCTTGCCGGAGCGCCGCGCGGCGCGCGTTCAGCCGCCGATGTTGGCGCGGTAGTCGGCCAGCAGGTCCTCGCCGCCGACGCGGAAGATGTTGGCCATGTAGTCCAGTTCCAGCACATCCTCGCTGCCGATCACCTGCTTGATGTAGGTGGCCGAGAACGTCGCGGCCAGTTCCACGTTGTCGTTCTGCTTGAAGGTGCCCATGGGGTTCTTCTTGAACGTCACCGTGAGGAAGGTCACCAGCGGCTGCTGGGTGACGCGGCCGCCCGAGCCGTAGACCTCGATGTTGGAGCGGCACTGCAGCTGCAGCGAGCGGAACGGGTTGGCGACCAGGCGGGCCACGTCGCGGTAGATCGAGTTCCACTTGATCTCGCCTTCGAGCTTGTCGAAGCCGCTGGGCAGCTCGATCTTGCCGACCATGCCCAGGGCCTTGTGCTCGGACATGACGGCCGTCACGTCGGGCAGCTTGACCTCGTCGGCGCGGCCGAGCAGGTTGTTGCCGTTGATGTAGATGTTCGCGTTGGTGACGCGGTTGATTTCGATTTTCGCCATGGAATGGACTCCGTTGCGGGCCTCGGGGCCGCGATCAGGACGCCAGCTGCTTGAGCAGCTCGATGTTGATGAAGGATTCGAAGGTCATGCGCTCGTTGGGGGTCGGGGGCATGAATTCGATGTCGAAGGTGAGGTGGCCCAGGGCCAGCTCGGTGGCCGGGTTCTTCGCGGGATCGAAGAGGCAGCGGCCGTCCACCAGCGCGCCGCGCGCGATGAGCGTGCGGATGAAGGCGTTCACCGATTCGCTGATGGAGTCGATCAGCGCGTTGTTGATCGGCATGTCGATGAACTGCAGCATCGACTGTTCGAGCGACTCGTGCAGCACGTCGGCGGTGCGGCGCACGTTGATGAAGTTGCGCGGGTGCGTCACGCTCGGCCAGGCGGCGGAGCGGTTGCCCCAGGCGCGCAGGCCCGTGCCGTAGCTGCTGAACACCGTCACGATGCCCGCTTCGTTGAGCTGGTTCACCTCGCTCTGCGGGTCGTTGATCATGGCAGTGAGCGGCATTTCCACGCCCACCACGCCCTTGATCTCGGTGTTCGAGGGGCTCCACCAGTAGCCGCGCTCGTTGTCCTGCGCGGCGATGACGCCGGCCAGGCGCGGCGACATCGGCTCCAGGCGGTTGGCGCCCGTGGCCTGATCGAACACCTGCAGGTGCGGGTAGCAGAGCACGGCGCGGTCGCTGCTCGTGGCGAAGTTGATCGAGCCCGAGGGACCGCGGCCGGCCAGCGCCTGCGCGAAGGTGGTGCCCACGGGCGCGTCGATCAGCGGCACCGCGCGCAGCTTGTGCGAGAGGGCGATCATCTCGGTGGCCACGGCGTTGCCTGTGCAGTAGCCGGGGGCGATCAGGATCTTCGCGAAGTAGCCCAGCAGGTTGTAAGTGTCCTGCAGCGCCTGCATGCCGGTGCGGCGGCCCGCGGCGTTCACGGCGCCGATCACGTCGGCGGGCGTCACCTTGGTGGGGTCGGCGTAGGTGTAGGACACGCTGAGCGTCGCGCCCGGGGCGATGGCGCCGCCGGCCACGCGGGCGATGCGGCCGGTGGCGGGGTCGGCGGTGTAGTCGGTGCCGGCCACGTGCGTGACGTTGCCGGCCTGGTTCTTCACCGTGGCGGCGCCGACCCAGGCGGGTTTGGCCGTCTTGCCCGCATCGCCCTGCAGCACCACGGCCTCCGCCGTCACGGCGGTCTTGTGGACGGCCGGGTCGAGCACGTTGATGACGATCACCGTGCCGGCGCCCTGGTCGAAGATGCCGTCCAGCGCCTGCGGGATGCTGAAGCCGGCGGACTGCGCCAGGTTGCCGAACTGGGCGCCCTGCTTGTCCGAGAGCACCAGCGTGGGCGTGTTGACGGGGCCGGAGGGCGCGGTGCCGATGAGGCCGATGACGGCCGTCTTGACGACGCGCACGGGGCGCGGCCCTTTGTCGATTTCGATGGTCTCCAGGCCGTGGAGGAAGTTTGCAGCCATGGTCTTTCAGTTCCTGGTGGTGGTGGAAGGAAGGGTTTTGCCGTCGGTGGACGCCGGGGCGCCCGGCACGGCCGAGAGGTGGCCGCGGGCGACCAGCGTCCGCGTGTACTCGTGCGCGGGCGGCAGGTGCACGGTGGCGCCGGGCACGAGCAGCGTTTCCTGGCCGCTGGCCAGCGTCACGCCCGAGAGCGGTCCGCAATAGAGGTAGGGAGCGCTGGGCTCCGAGGCATCGGTCATAGGGGGTGGTCCTCTTCGGTGATGGTCCCGTCAGGGTGGAGGGAGGTCTCGGTCCGCTCGAGCGGCCCGAGCCGCGTGACGCGCCGCAGCAGCGGGCCGTCGTCGTCATCCCGGTCCTCGACCACGGGCGCCGGTGCCGCGAAGTCGATCGCGCACAGCCAGAGGCCCCCGGCCTGTCCCAGGAATTGGTCCTGGACGGCGCGCAGGCCGTCCGTGGTGCCCGGCATCCGCAGGCCCAGCAGGGCCGCCCGCGCTTCGTCGATCAGCGCGAAGGCGCCGTCGGCGCCGTCCGCCCGGCGCATGACCGCCGCCACGGAGACGGCGACGTCGCGCCCCTGCACCATGGCGCTGCGCGCCGCGGAGGCGCCGGCGTACTGGCTGCCGCCGTAGCGCACCAGCAGCGCGCCCACGGGATGCTCCAGCCGGTACTGCGCGGGGGCTTCGGGAAAGAACACCACGGCCACGCGCGGGATGCGGGCCGCGAGCCGCGCGACCACCGCGTCCAGCATGTCCAGCGTGCCGCTCATGCCGGGCCTCCGGGCATGGGGCAGGCCCGGGCGGCGGCCGCGGCGCAGCCGCTGCGGCGGGACGGCACCGCGCGGGCGCCGGCACGGAAGGGATGCGGGAATGTCATGGTGCCGATGGTCGGGCGGGGCGCCTCGGGCGTCTCTGGAACCGGGGCACTATTTGCCGCCCGTGCCGCCGTCAGGGCCGCAGGGCTGCCGGGGGTTGGTGGAGGGCGGCACGCAGCTGGGCGTTCTCCAGCTTGCCGGCGAGGTTGTCGAGCTTGGCCTCGAGGATCGACTGGCCGCGGATGTAGTCGTCGCGCATGACGTACTTCACGGGCAGCTCCGCCATGTGCCGCAGCATCTCGCGTTCGACGCGCTGCCATTGCAGCGTTTCCTCGCGGTTGATCTGCTCCAGGCCGTCCAGGCGGGCGGTGAGCTGGCGGTGCTGCTCGCCGCGGGCCTTCTCGTCGGCGTCGGCACGCTCGGCGCGCGTGTGCTCCTGGGTCGCGAAGCGCTCGTCTAGGTGCTTCTGCACTTGCGCCAGCAGCAGCGAGGCCCCGGTGCCGCAGGCGCCCAGGAGGGTGACCAGCAGCAGCACCAGCTGCCAGAACTCGATCTCGACGCTCATGGGCGCCTTCCCGCGGGGCTGCCGTCTCGGCGCGCCTGGCAGCGCACGCAGTACCGGCAGCCGGGCAGCGCCTCGCGCCGGGCCTGCGGGATGGGCTCGCCGCAGTCGGTGTCCCGGCAGTGGCGGGCCGAGTCGTGGACGGTCTTGCCGTGCAGGCCGGCGCGCCGGGCCTGGGCGCTCAGCGCATCTTCCAGCAGCTGGGCCTCGCGCTCGCTGGCGCGGTCGATGTCGTCACTCAAGGCGCACCCCCATGGGCAGGGCCGGGCCTGCGGGCTGCGGAGCCGCGGCGCTGTCCAGCGGGACTCCGGCACGGGCGGCATCGGCTCCGACATCGGCTTCAGCTTCGGCGGGTCCCGCCGACCCGGAGCCGGCCGGTGCGTGGCATACGCCGTGCACGAAGGCCTGCAGGCCTACGACCTGGTCGCGGAGTCCGTCAGCCGCTGCCGCCACCGCCAGATATCGGCCGCTGCCTTCTCCGAGAAGCTCGCGCGCGGTGGCGGCTTCGCGAGCGCAGGCGGCAAGGCCGGCATCTCCTGCCGGGTAGGGATCGGGGCGGGCGCCGAGGCGGGCGATCTCGGCGCGCAGGCTGCGCACAGCAGCAGCGGCAGCAGCGTCATGGGCAGCGCGCGCGGCCGTGCGTTCGGCGTCTTCATGGGCGATCCTTTCGGCATTGCGGAACCGGGTGGCGTTGTCGCGGGCGGTGGCCTCGCTGCGCCCGGCCTCCTGGCGGTCCCAGGCGGCCTGCACGCGGGATGCACCCTGCGCGTCGCCGCGGGCGATCAGACGGCCCTCCCAGCGCTTCACACCGTAGATCGCGGCGCAGACCAGCACGGCCAGCGCGATGAGGCGGTACGGAGGCGGGGTCACAGGCCGGGCCCCCATGCCGCGTAGCGCGGCTGGAGGAGGACCAGGATGCGGTGCGGGTAGCCGAGGTTTTCGGCGCAGTGCAGCGGGGCGCGGCGGGCACGCCCGCAGGCGGCATCGACCTGCAGGCGATCAGGCAGGCGCAGGCCGGTGGCGCGCGCCTCGGCCTGCCAGTGCCCGAGCCCGCCGTTGTAGGCGCGCAGGGCGACCCACATGCGATCGCGCGGCGTGTAATGGCCGGGCGTGCGCTCGTACAGCCACAGGTCGTAGCGGACCAGCGCGCGCAGCGCCCAGGCGGGGCTGTGGGGCTGCTGCGCGGCCAGGTCGGGATCGATGGAGGCGATCCACCGCGTGGTGCCGGGCATGAACTGGGCGAGGCCCTGCGCGCCGACGTGCGAGACGGCGTCCGGGCGCCAAGCGCTTTCCTGGTGGACCTGGGCCGCGAACACCGCCACGGGCGCATCCAGGCCCCAGGTGGCGTGCGCGGTGCGCACCAGCAGCGCGCGGTGGCGCAGCGCCTCCGGCGGCACCGGGGCATGCGGCTGTGGCTGTGGCTGCGGCTGCGGCTGCGCCCCGGCGCTGCCGGCGGTGAACGCCAGCGCGCATGCCATCGCGAGCGCCCGCAGGATCAGGGCCCTGCCCGCGACGGCGGCCCGGCAGGAACGGCGGCGCGCGTCCATCACAGGCCCGCGGCCATGCCGAAGACCACCGCGGCGACGACGATGGCGCGCCGCACCATGGCGGCGGAGTAGATGCGCGCGTAGGCCGTGACGACGGGATGGTCCACGTCGCCTTCGGGCGCGGCCGTTCCGTAACGCCAGTCGCGCACCAGGTAGCCGTCGGGGCGTGCATAGGGGAACAGCGCGCGGTCGAACCAGTAGCCGAGCACCGCGGCCAGCGACACCAGGGAGGCCTTGTACAGCACCACGGGCCATTGCGCGGGCGCGACCACGGCGATAGCGGCCAACAAGGCCGCGGCGATGGCGAGCCACAGCGAATTGCGCGGTGCGCGCAGCCAGACCGGAATGGATTCTCTAAGTTGCATGGCCCCTCCAGCGGGCGGACAAAGGTGGGAAGTCACCAGTGTCCGGACCGTGCCGGGAGCCGTCGCTGGAACGAGGGCACTATTCGGTGCAGGCCGCCGGCAGACGCGGGTACCTCTGCGCGCCCGCCACGGCCGTGCCGCCGGGAACGCCGGTTACGTTACTGGCCGGTGCGCTTTTATGCAGTTTCTGCTGCCCAATATCCGAACCGCACGGCATTTTCCGAGGTGATATACCGGAGCGCGTTCGGCCACTCGGTGCCCCGATAACCGGGCGACACCACGGAATACTCATGCCGCATGTCACCTTTGGGACATCGGTATTTCAGGCGATGGGAATCGGCCCTGCACGCGTGCGGCCGGACGCGTTATTCACGCATTCATTCGAGGGCCCGGGGGCAGTTTGCCCCGACCTTGGGATTGCCCGTGCGCTGGAGAACCGTTTGCCCCTTCAGGATGAAGGAGCAGTCGCCGCCATTGCCCAGAGTCACGTTGATGATGGTGACTTTCCCGTGTATTGCCCCCACCTGGATTCCCCCCCGTGCATGGTTGTTCATCTGCACGGGCTTGATTTTCTTCACGATCCACGACATCAAATTCGACATTTACTGACTCTTCCCTTCGGCGATATTGTCGTCGCCGGGGGCTCAGCCGTTCCGTCGAAATGGCCGGTCTGGAGCCATCTATTTAGTTACGTGTCTTCGCACGTTTGGCCGATCCTTCCGCCGCAAAACCGATTTGCACGGCCCCCACGGCGTGGTTATTCATCGTGAGATCGCCCATCTGGTTGAGCTGGGAAGGGGCCTGGGCCGGGGCGTTCGCGCCGATCAGTGCGCCCAGCGCGGCGCGTTGCACTTCCTTGGAAGCGCTGCGGTAGAAGGACAGCACGGTTTGCTCTTCGGGTGAGAGCGCGCTGCCCGAGCGCTGCCCCGTGAGAACGTAGAGCAGGTCGACCCCTGCCCCGCCGAGCGCCGACAACTGGAACCCGTCCGGTGCGGTCTTGCCGGTTTCCCAGGAGAAAAGGGTCTGCTTCGTGGTGCCCGCGACTGCCGCGAGCTTGGGCTGGCTGAGCCCCAGGCGGTCGCGTTCTTCGCGCAGCCGGTCTCCTATGGTCATTAAATCTTTCCCAAAATCTGTTGCAAGGGAAAGATTTCTTTCCCATAATTCGCCTACAGCGCTCGCGCAGCGCTTTCACCTCACGAGTTAGGCGAAAGGGTATCAGACATGCATCCGGAAGAGATCAAGGCGGCCATGCGCATGAAAGGGGTGACGCCCACGGCACTGGCCGACGAAATGCGGGTGGCGAACGCCACCGTGAGCCAGGTCATCAGCGGCCGCTCGGAATCGGCGCGGATCAAGGCGCGCATCGCGGAGGTCACCGGCATTGCGGTGTCGGAGCTCTGGCCGCCGCAGGGTTCGCGGATGGTGCTGCGCCGGCCCCGCGCCGCCGTCGCCGCCGCCCGGAGCGCCGCGTGATGCCCCCCGCGCCGGCCGATGGTGCCGGCGACCCGCAACCGGCCGGTGCCCAGGTGCTGCGCGCGCTGGACATGCTGGAGTGCCTGGCGGGCCATGTGATCGACGGCCTGCCCAACAAGGACCTCGCCGCCGCCATGCGCTGCCCGCCGCCCTACGTGACGCGCACCGCCGCGGTGCTGATCGCCCGGGGCTGGGTGGAGAAGGACCCCTCCACCGAGCGCTTTCGCCTGACGCCCCGCTTCGGCCGCCTCGCCTTCCGCGTGATGGCGGATTTCGACCGCGCCAAGAACGCGCTGGAGCAGCTCCAGCGCAATTACCTCATGAGCCACTGAGCCGCACGACATGTCCCGCACACCCAAGACCCCCACGGCGCCCGCAGCGGCGCCGAAGCTCAACGAAGCGGCGCTGGCCGCACTGGAGGGCGCGCCCGCGCATCTCGCGGCCATGCAGGCCGGCTACGGGCAGGACCGCGACCTGCTCAACCAGCTGCTGGGGCAGGCGCAGGCCTTCCACGCGGCCGGCAACCTGCTCCGAACGTTCGGTGTTTCCAAGCTGGCGTTCGTGAAGGAGCGCAAGCTGTACCAGCAACTGCGGGGCCAGCGCGCTCCGAACGGTTCGGAGTTCCGGGGCACCTGGGAGGAGTTCTGCGGCGTGCTCGGTCTGTCGGTCGACAAGGTCGATCTCGACATCGCCAACCTGCGCGCCTTCGGCGAGGAGGCGCTCGATTCGATGTCCCGCATGGGCATCGGCTACCGCGAGCTGCGCCAGTACCGCCGGCTGCCGGAAGACCAGAAGCAGGCGCTGATCGAGGTCGCGAAGGCCGGCGACAAGGAGGGTTTCGTGGAACTGGCCGAAGAACTGATCGCCCGCCATGCCCGCGAGAAGGAGGCGCAGGCCCGCGCACTGCGGGACGCCCAGGACCAGGCCGAGGACCTCGCCGAGAGCAAGAAGGCCGTGGAGGCGACGGTCGCCGACCTGCGCCGGCAGGCACGGCAGCTCGCCCGGGCTACGCCCGACGAAGTGGCGGCGCGGTTGCGCCGGCAGGCGCAGGAGGCCGCGCAGGGTATCGAGGCCGCCATCCTGGGCCCGCTGCGCGACGGGCTGGAGGCGATCGTGTCGCACGGCGACGGGGCCGGCCAGTGCCAGCGCGCCTGGGTGCAGGGCCAGCTGGAGACGGTGCTCGGCCGGCTGGTGACGGTGGCCGGCCGCATCGGCCTGGAGCTGCAGGCGCGGACGGCGGCGGCGCCGGCCTGGCTGGACGAGGCCGCGATTCCCGGTGCACGGGATGCATCGGACGCACCGGGTGCATCGATCGCGCCCGATGCGTCCGAAGCTGCCCGCGTGGCCGTCGTGCCCCCTCGGGCCGGAACGCACGGCCTTCAGGGCACGCCCGGCATGCACACCGCACACGGCCTGCTGCAGGCGGCGCTCGCATGAGGGCCGCACCCAACCCGGCGGTGACGCAGCGGCTCGTGCACTACGGCCAGGCCGTCGCGAACGCTCCGTGGGGCCGCAAGACGGCCATCTACCAGGAGGCGGCACGGGAGCTGGGCCTGTCGGTACAGACCGTGGTGCGCAGGATCGGCGAGGTGACGGTGCGGACGGCCGCGCCGCGCAAGCGCCGCAGCGACGCCGGCCGCTCCGCCCTCACCGCGGGCGAGGCGTCGGTGATCGCGCTCGATGTGCTGGAGCACATGCGCAAGAACGGCAAGCGCCTCATGGGCATCGAGGATGCCGTCGAGGAGCTGCGCGCCAACGGGCTGATCCGCGCCGAACGCGTGACGGGCGACGGCGAGGTGGTGCCGCTGTCGGTGAGTGCCATCACCGCGGCGCTGCGCCGGTACCGGCTGCACCCCGATCAACTGCTGGCGCCCGCGCCGGCGATCCGCATGGCCAGCCTGCACCCGAACCACTGCTGGCAGATCGACGCCAGCCGCTGCGTGATGTACTACCTGCCCGCGCAGGGGCGCGACACCGGCCTGCGCGTGGCCGACTGGACCGACTACTACGGCAACAAGCCGAAGAACGTGGCGCGGCAGGTGCTGGACAGCCTGTGGCGCTACGTGGTCACCGACCACACCTCGGGCGCCGTGTTCGTCTGGTACGTGGTGGGCGGCGAGACCGGCGGCAACCTCGCCGAGGTGTTCGTGCAGGCGATCCACCAGCGGGGCAGCGACCCGTTCCACGGCGTGCCGCGCCTGTGCATGCTCGACCCGGGCGGCGCCAACACCAGCCCGCCCTTCATGAACCTGTGCGGCGCGCTGCGCGTGCAGGTGCAGATCAACAGGCCGAAGAACCCGCGCGCCAAGGGCCAGGTGGAGAAGGCGCAGGACATCGTGGAACGCAGCCTGGAGTCGGCCTTCAAGCTGCTGCGGCTCACGACGCTGGAGCAGGTCAACGCGGTGGCGCTGCAGTGGGCGAGGTGGTTCAACGCCACGCAGGTGCACACGCGCCACCACATGACGCGCTACGAGGCCTGGATGCGCATCGCGCCGGACCAGCTGGTGATCGCGCCCGGCATCGGCCTGTGCCGCGAGCTGGCCGTCTCGGCACCCGAGACGCGCACCGTGAACGATTTCCTGGAAGTCGGCTTCCGCGGCACGTCCTGGGACGTCTCCGGCGTTCCCGGCGTCATCGTCGGGCAGAAGCTGCAGATCGTGCGCAACGCGTGGCGGCCGGACTCCGCGCAGGCGGTGACCGTGGACGCGGACGGGCGCACCGCCTACCACCTGCTGGAGCCCAAGGTGCGCGGCGACTTCGGGTTCCACGCCGGCTCGGCCATCGTGGGCACGTCGTACCAGCGCCATGCCGACACGCCCGCGCAGCGCCACCTCGCCCGCATCGAAATGCTGGCAACGGGCGCATCCACCGCGGCCGAGGCCCGGGAGGTGCGCAAGGCCATGGCGAAGGGCCGGGGCCCGCAGGTGCTGGGCGGCGCGATCGATCCGCTCAAGCGCATGCGGGACGCGGTGATCCCCGCCTACCTGCCGCGCCAGGGCACGGCACTGGACGTGGGCCACCCGATGGCGCAGCACGCCGCCGCGCCCGCCGGGACGGACACGGTGGAGGCGCTGCAGCGCATCGCGCGGCGCATCGGCCGCAGCATCACGCGCGAGGAGAACCGCTTCGTCAAGGCGCGCTGGCCCGACGCGATGCCCGAGGCGCAGGTCGAGGCGCTGGCGGCGCAGTTCCTGCGCGGCGGCCCGGCTGCCGCCGCGGATGGCGCCGATGGCACGGACCGCCGGCTGCCGCTGCGCGCGGTGGGGGAGGCCTGATGCCGCGCCCATCGCCGTCCTCCCCGCCCCACCCCCCGGACACGGCAACGCCCCCCCATGCCCGGGCCACCCGCCGCCACCCATCCAGAAACAAGCAACACGACATGCTGCCCAGGAAACACACCATCACTCCCGACGCGCGGGAGCACTTCGCGCTCGACCGCGATCCCTTCAACCACGAGATGCGGGGCATGGCCGACGTCTTCATGAACGACAACATCCGCCGCGTGCGCGCCGCCGTGCGCAACGTCGCGCAGCACGGCGGCATGCTGGCCGTGATCGCGGAATCGGGCGCGGGCAAGTCCACGCTGCGCCGGGACCTCGCGCACTGGATCCGCGCGCAGGAGCAGCCCGTGGTGGTGATCGAGCCGTACATCCTGGGCATGGAGGACCACGAGAGCCGGGGCCGGCCGCTGCGCGCGGAGGACATCACCACCGCGGTGATCCGCCGCCTGCTGCCGGGCGCCGCCGTGCGGCAGTCCGACCAGGCGCGCAAAGCCCAGATGCACGACGCGCTGCGCGCCAGCGCCGAGGCGGGCAACCGGCACGTGCTGGTGATCGAGGAGGGCCACCGGCTGGCGCGCTCCACCCTGCGGCACTTCAAGGGCTTCTACGAATTGGACGACGGCTTCACCCCGCTGCTGTCGATCCTGGTGGTCGGCCAGACGGAACTGGACTGGAAGCTCGGCGAATCGGACTTCGACGTGCGCGAGGTCGTGCAGCGGCTGGAGAAGCGCTACCTGGAGCCGATCGACCAGGACGTCGACGCCTACCTGCGGCACAAGTTCGCGCGTGTCGGCGCCGATTGCGATCAGGTGCTCGCGCCGGACGTGGCCGCGGCGGTCGTGGCGCGGCTGCGCGTGCCCACGGAAACCCGCCTGCGCGGACAGCGCGCGCTCAGGCCCCGATCGCTGTGTCATCCGCTCGCGATCAACAACCTGGTGTCCGGCGCCATCAACCTCGCCCACCAGGGTGGCGAGGACCGCGTCACCGGCCCGCTGATCGCGCAGGTGGACCGGGGGGGCTGGGCATGAGGCGCGGGCACGCCCGCGGCCTCGCCCTCGCCCTGGCCTGCACCGCGGCCGTGTCGGTGCTGGTGGTAGTGCCGCTGCTGCTGGCCGCGACCGTCTCCGCTGCGCTGGCCACGGTCGCCGCCGAGCGCGTGGCGCTGGAGGCCCGCCTCGACCGCGTCCACGGGCAGGGCATGGCGGCGGGCGAGGCGCTGTGCAGGGGCTTCGTGCCCGAAAGCCAGCGCCCGCCCCAGCTGGTGCAGCTGCATGCATCGGACGCGTCGGATGCCCCGGATGCCATCCGCTGACGGCCTGACGACCTGTCTTTCTATCTATCCATCGATCCGTCTGCCTTGCTATCTGTCTGTCTGTCTGTTTGTCTGTCTTTCTGTCGCTCACCGATCCGTTCCCCAGTCCATCAGCCGATCGCTTACCCATCCACCCGGTCAACCGATCAATCCACCACTCATTCCGGAAAGAAAAACCCATGCCCCCCTCCCCCCGCATGGCGGCCCGCCGCCACGAACTGCTCGACGACATGAGCCACACCGCAGAACGTTTCCTGTGCGACCACGACATTCCCGTGGCCGTGGCCAACCTGCTCGCCGGCGCACTGGCCGACCACCTGGCCGAACGCTGGGGCGGGCAGATGATCAGCTTCCCCAAAGACCACCGACGCAAGCTCTATGAGCAGGACATGGAGATCTACCGCAAATTCACCGGCCACAACCACGCGGCGCTGGCGATGGAATACCGCATGAGCGAGCGCGGCATGCGCAAGCTGATCACCCGGGTGACGGCACGGCTCGCGCAGCAGAGTGCGGAGGAGCCGCCCCGGCTGCAGTTGTAGGGCCGCGGCCCTGCGGGGTGGCATCGGCTGCGTGGCCCTGCGCGGGAATGAAATGAAACGATGTTTCACGGGCGGGGTCGGTTATGCTGGCCCGGACCCGCCGCCCGTGCGGTTTTTCGCGAAAGGGGGACGAGGTTTATCTGCGAGGCATTCAAGGCAACCCGTGCACGACTTTCCCACCCTGCCCGCGCCGCACGACACCTGGGTGCACACGCCCCACGGCCGCCTGTTCACGCGCCGCTGGACTCCCGGCCCGACAGCCTGCGGTGCTTCGTCTTCCGGCACGGCCCTGCCCCCGATCCTGCTCTTCCACGACTCGCTCGGCTGCGTGGAGCTGTGGCGGGACTTCCCCGCGGCGCTGTGCGCCGCCACCGGCCGCGACGTGATCGCCTACGACCGCCTGGGCTTCGGCCGCTCCGATGCCCGAACCGCGCCCATGCCGCTGGACTTCATCGGCGAAGAGGCGCTCACCAGCCTGCCGGCACTGCGCGCGCAGCTCTGGTTCGATCGCTTCGCCGCGCTGGGCCACAGCGTGGGCGGCGCCATGGCGGCGCACTGCGCGGCGGATGGCGGCACAGGGAGGGGAACGCGCACAGGCTCCGCCGGCGGTGCCGGTTGCGAAGCCCTTATCACCGTGGCGGCCCAGGCCTGCGTGGAGGAGCGCACCCTGGAAGGCATCCGCGCGGCGCGCGACCAGTTCCACCGCAGCCCCGAAGCATTGCGGCGGCTCGCCCGCTACCACGGTGGCGACGAGGCCCGTGCACGGTGGGTGCTCGGCGCGTGGATCGACACCTGGCTGCATCCGGATTTCGCCCACTGGTCGCAGGCCGGCGTGCTGGCGCGCGTGCAGTGCCCCGTGCTCGCCCTGCACGGTGATCAGGATGAATACGGCTCCACCGGACAGCCCGCGCGCATCGCCCGCTGGGCGGCCGGCCCCGCGCGCGTGGAGATCCTTCCCGGCGCGGCGCACGTCCCGCACCGTGAGCGGCCGCAGGATCTCGCGCAGCGCGTCGCGCGCTTCCTGGCGGATCTGCAGTGAACCGCCGCGGCGCATGGCCGCAGCAGCAGGATCAGATCAGGAGCCGGGCGATCAGGCCTTGGGCGGCCGGAACATGGCGCAGAGCTTGTTGCCGTCCGGATCGCGCAGGTAGGCCAGGTACAGCGGGCCGGCCGGGCCTTCGCGGTAGCCGGGCGGGTCTTCGCAGGTCGTGCCGCCGTTCGCCACGCCGGCCGCGTGGAAGGCATCGGCCTGCTCCGGCGACTGCATCGCGAACCCGATGGTGCTGCCGTTGCCGTGCGTGGCCGGCTCGCCGTTGATCGGGAGCGTGATGCCGAACAGGCCCGTGGGGCTGCGGTAGAAATAACGGGTGCCCTTGTTGGCAACGCCGGGACCGACGCCCAGGGTGCCGAGCAGGGCGTCGTAGAAGCGCTTGGAACGTTCGAGGTCGGTGACGCCGACGATGACGTGGCTGAACATGCAGTGTGTCTCCTGTGAAGGCCCCGCCGGCCGGGCCGGGCTTGCGGGCCGGGACACGGATCGTAGCGGCCGCCGTGGCGGCCAGGCGTCGCCGATGCGCGCGGGCAGGTGGTCGGCACCGGATGCCGAACCGCTGCACTAGGAACGAGGCGGGCTCTCCTGATTCGCTTTGACGTAGTCCACTAAAAGATCAATGGGCGTACTCGTATCGGTACTGTTCGGCCGGACCTTGGTCAATGCCCAGTAGAAGGAGATATCGCTTTTCAGGCTGTATTTTTCCCGCAACGTACTCAGGAACTGGGCGATGTCCTCGGTTTTGAATCGAAACTCCCCGTAGTTGGGATCGAAAAACGTGGTCATGCCGTTTTCGGGGGTTCGGTGCATGCCCATTTCATGCCCGCCCTTATTCTTGAACTCATCGGTGCGATAGAACACCAGGCTGGCGTAGCCATCGACGCCCGCCATCGTGGCGGCCATTTCTGCCTCAGAACCCGTGATGTTGGTCGGCCGACTGTCCCTGTCGATTCCGTAGAGTTCATCCATGGCTTCGCGCGCCATCGATTGCAGCGATGTGTCCGGGTCGGAGTCGCGCGTCAAAAAATCATGGTCCACCATAAACGATCTTTGAAAAACGAGAGCGTGCTGGATTCCCTCGAATGATCCCACCGCCATCAGTCTCGTACTGACGTTGCCATCGGGAGCGGCACGGTGGACGTTCATCCATATGGCGGAGAGTCCGGCGCACACTCCCTCCACCCCTATTGGATCGTCTCCGAACACCGTCTTGAGGCGCTCCGTTTGCACAAGTCCGCATTGAAGACTGTTCTCGAAAAGGCTTTCATCAGGAGAAGCGCGCCCGAACATATCGGCGCAGTCCATCGAAGTTCCGGCGGCCTTCGCGGGTGGAACGGTTAGCGCTGCGCGTGAAAGCCGGTCCAGTCCGGCACGCGGAGCAGGCAGCGACGACGCAGTGCCGCCGTGGACGGGCGACTGCCGTCGCGCCAGCCCCGCCGGCGCACCAGACGATCCGGCATTTCGGGACGGTGGCGCCTGGTGCCGCGGGGCCGGCGTCGCCGGTGCCCGGGTTTCCGAGCGAGCCGGGGAGGGGGTGGTCACCCAAGGGAAAATGCGTGCAATCGCCATGAGCGCTCCTGAGTTCAAGAGAAAGCCCGCCGATTGTTCGAGGCTCGCCGCCGTCGTTGCGGCCACTGCGCGAAGCGAATGTGGTCCACGGGAAGTCAGAACGCGAGGCTTCGCTGGTCCGCGCTCCTAGTCCCGGCCCTTGCTGAACCGCACCGCCTCGGATTTGCGCTGCTTCGGCCGCACCACCACCGTGCCCGCCAGCTTGTCGTGCCAGCCCTGCTTGCGGCGGTCGAACGCCACCCAGACGAAGCCCAGGCACAGCGGAATCGCCGACACGAAATACGCCAGATACCGCCCCACCGCCTGCCCGGTCGTCATCGGCCCGCCGGTTTCCGCATCCACCACGCGGGCACCGATGCCCATCTTGCCGGGCGTGGCCTGCCGCCAGAACCAGAACAGCAGCACCGCCACCGCGGGCAGCACCCACGAGATGAGGAAATCCGCCGGCCCGGCGACCAGCCTGTCGGTCTGCTCGAAATACTCCCGGCCATAGAACGCCGCCAGCAGCGGCACGGTCACGACCAGCAGCAGCACCGTGTCGAGCAGCGTCGCGCCCACGCGGGCCCAGAAGCCGACGTATTCAAGATCGGAGGTGGCGTCGGCAGGATCGGCCGGGTCGGGAAGCTGGCTCATGGTCTCGCTCGCTTTCTTGCGCATTGTCGGGCCGAGTTCGCTGCGGGATTCTGGCCCAGGACCGCTGCTCGCCGGCGGAGGGCGATTCGCCAGCCCGGCTTCTGGTTCGCCGAGCCTGCCACCAGAACCGCTTCCGTGCGTGAGGTATGACGGTAGCGGCTTGGCTGCAGTGCGTGGAGCCGCCTTATTCACCGCAGATTCTGCGGCGAATAAACCCCATAATCACCGCATGTGGTCCGACAACGCCCATCGCCGCCGTACCTGCGTCTGGCAGCGCCCCGACTGGCCACAGTGGCGCTTCGATGCATTGGCCCTGGCAGCGCCCCTGGCGGAGGTGCACCGCGCCCAGGGCCATCTGGCCGGGCGCATGGCCGGGGTGGGACTGGCCCAACGCGACCAGGCCACGTTGCGCGCCCTGACCCAGGAAGTCGTCACCACCAGCGCCATCGAAGGCGAATCCCTGGATCTGGACGCCGTGCGCTCGTCCATCGCGCGCCGCCTGGGGGTGGATATCGGCGCGCTGGCCCCGTCCGACCGGCATGTGGACGGCGTGGTGGACATGGTGCTGGACGCCACCCAGCGCTTTGCCGGGCCGCTGACCGCGGAACGCCTCTTCGGCTGGCATGCCGCGCTGTTCCCCACGGGTTACAGCGGCCGGCTGCGCATTCGCACCGGCACCTGGCGCGACGATGCGGCAGGGCCCATGCAGGTGGTCTCGGGGCCCATCGGCCGCGAGAAGGTGCATTACGAAGCGCCGCCCGCCACGGCGCTGGACGCAGAAACCGCCGCCTTCCTGCAGTGGTTCGATGCGCCGCCGGCAGGCGACTCCATCGTGCATGCCGGCCTGGCCCACCTGTGGCTGGTGACGCTGCACCCCTTCGACGACGGCAACGGCCGCATCAGCCGCGCCGTGGGCGACATGGCTCTGGCCCGCGCCGAAGGCAGCGCCCAGCGCTTCTACAGCCTGAGCGCGCAGATCCAGCGCGAACGCAAGCGCTACTACGAACAACTGGAAGCCACGCAGCGCGGCACGCTCGACGTCACGCCCTGGCTGGCCTGGTTCCTGGGCTGCCTGCTGCGCGCCGTGCAGGGCGCCGACGGCCTGGTGGCCGACGTGCTGGCCAAGGCGCAGTTCTGGCAGCGCTGGGCGGATGTGCCCATGAACGCGCGGCAGACGCTGGTGCTGAACCGGGTGCTGGATGGGATGGAGGGGAAGCTGAACAACGCCCGGTGGGCGGCTATTGCCAAATGCTCCCCAGACACTGCGCTGAGAGACATCAACGACCTCTTGGCGCGGGGTGTGCTGGTGCAACTGGAAGGCGGCGGGCGTAACACCGCCTATGCATTGGTCACATAAATAGCCCCCTGTGCAGAGGCACGAGCACCCGGCCGCACTTCAGCGCGAAGACCGCACCGCCCCCACACCCGTATCGATGGTGCCGAACACGGTAACGCCGCTCTCCCCCGCCTGACTGCCTTCCGCGGTGGATGGCCGGGCGGCGGTGGTTTCGCAGCCCGCCAGCAGCGCGGCGCAGGCCACCAGAGTGGCCGCCAGAAGGGCACCGCGGTGCCCGCGTGCGGCACCGCTCGCCACGGTGGCCTTCATCGGTCGATGGGCGATGGCCATGTCATTCACCTCCGAGGTGCTTGCCTAAAATCCCCGCCAGCTCGAACATGCCGGCCGATTCCTTGCCGAACACCTCCCGCAGCTTGGCGTCGGCGACGATGGTGCGCTTGTCCTTCGGGTCCTGCAGGTTGTGGGCCTTGATGTATTCCCACATCTTCTTCACCGCTTCGGGCCGGCCGACGGGTTCCGGGCCGATCACGGCGGCGAGGGCCGGGCTCGGGGGTTTGCCGGCGGCGGTCTTGCGCGGGGCCTTGGCAGCGGTGGCGGCCGGGCTCTTCTTCGCCGCGGCCTTGGCGGCGGGCCTGGCTGCCTTCTTGGCGGCGGCCGTGGTACCGGCCTTCGCAGCCCCGGCAGCCGCACCGGCCTTGCCGGCGAACTTGCGCGGCGGGAACTTGCTCTCACGCGGCTCGAATTCGAAGTTCACCTTGCCGGCCTCCTTGTCCCAGGCCAGGAAGGCCTTGAACGCGCGGCGCGTGCGCATGCTCACGAACTTGTCGAGCAGGTCGGTCTTGCCGGTGGCGAGCAGCTTGGCCATCTGATCGCGCTCCACGGGCTGCTGCAGGATGATCTTGCCGCTCTTGAAGGTGCAGCTGGGCGTGGGCTGGGCGGCGGTGGGCACGGCCTTGCTGCACACGTAGTTGCTGCCGTGCTCGTGTACGGGCGCACCGCAGATGGGGCACGGGCCCAGCGGCTCGTCGGTGAACTCGACCAGCTCGCCGGATGCTTCGCCCGCGCGGTCGTCGCCGAAATCGAATTCCAGCTTGAAGTTGCCGGCCTCCTCGTCGCGGACGATCGCGACTTCGGCCGTGAACGGCCAGCCAGCCTTGGAGCGGAAGCCCTCCAGCGGGCCGATGCGGCGATCGCGCAGCAGGGCTTCGGCCTCGGCGGGCTCGAAGGTGCGGCCCGCGGGCGACTTGGTGAACGAGAAGCCGCAGCCGTCGCCGCGCCCGTCGGCGCCCGTGCAGGCGTAGCGCCGGTAGTTCTCCTTGACCACGCCGCCGCAGTTCGGGCACGGGGTGGAGAGCGTCGCGTAGTTGCCGGGGATGGTGTCGCGGTCGTATTCCTTGGCTTTCTTCACCATGCGCTCGGTCATGGCGGCGATCTGCTGCATGAAGGCCTCGCGGCTGAGCTGGCCCTTCTCCATCTGGGCGAGCTTGTATTCCCACTCGCCGGTGAGTTCGGCGCGGGAAAGCTCTTCCACTCCCAGGCCGCGCAGCAGCGTCATGAGCTGGAACGCCTTGGCCGTGGGGATGAGCTCGCGGCCCTCGCGCAGCATGTATTTCTCGGTGAGCAGGCCTTCGATGATGGCCGCGCGCGTGGCCGGGGTGCCCAGGCCTTTTTCCTGCATGGCCGAGCGCAGCTCTTCGTCTTCCACCTGCTTGCCGGCGCTTTCCATCGCGCCCAGCAGCGTGGCTTCGGAGTAGCGGGCCGGCGGCTTGGTCTTCAGCGCCTTGGCTTCGGCGAATTCGGTGTGCGTCATCTCGCCGGGCTTCACGGGCACGAGCGGCTGGCCCTTGTCGCCGGCCTTGCCGTCCTCGACCTCGTTGGCCGCTTCCTTGCCGTAGATGGCCAGCCAGCCGGGCTTGACCAGCACCTTGCCTTCGGTCTTGAAGGAATGGCCCACCACCTGGCTGATGCGGGTGGTGACGAGGTATTCGGCGCTCGGGAAGAACACGGCCATGAAGCGGCGCACCACCAGGTCGTAGAGCTTCTGCTCGGCCTCGGAGAGGCCGCTGGGTGCCTGCGTGGTCGGGATGATGGCGAAGTGATCGCTGACCTTGGCGTTGTCGAAGATGCGCTTGCTGGGCCGCACGTAGTTCTCGTCGAGCGCCTGCCGCGCATAGGGCGCCAGGTGGCGCATGCCGCTCGTGGCGAGCATGCCGAAGGTGTCCTTCGCCACGGGCAGGTAGTCTTCCGGCAGCGCGCGGGAGTCGGTCCGCGGGTAGGTCAGGGCCTTGTGGCGCTCGTACAGGCTCTGCGCCAGCGCCAGCGTGGTCTTGGCCGAGAAGCCGAACTTGCCGTTGGCCTCGCGCTGCAGGCTGGTCAGGTCGAACAGCAGCGGCGAGGCCTGGGTGGTGGGCTTGCTCTCTTCGGTGACGGTGGCGGCCTTGCCGCGCACCGCGTCGGCGATCTCGCGGGCGCGTTCGAAATTCCAGACGCGGTCCGCGCGCGCCTCGGGATCGTCGGCGACCTTCTTCCACTGCGGATCGAACCACTTGCCGAGGTACTCGCCGGCCTCGGCGTGGAAGCCGGCGTGCACTTCCCAGTAGTCGCGGCTGACGAACTGGCGGATCTTTTCCTCGCGCTCGACGACGAGCGAGAGCGTCGGCGTCTGCACGCGGCCCACGGTGGTGAGGAAGAAGCCGCCATCGCGCGAGTTGAACGCCGTCATGGCGCGCGTGCCGTTGATGCCCACGAGCCAGTCGGCCTCGGAGCGGCTGCGCGCGGCGCTGGCCAGGCCCTGCATCTGCTGGTCCGAGCGCAGGTTGCCGAAGCCGTCGCGGATGGCCTGCGGCGTCATCGATTGCAGCCAGAGGCGCTGCACGGGCTTGTTCAGGCCGCCCTTGGCGCCGCCCGCGTACTGCTCGATGAGGCGGAAGATGAGTTCGCCCTCGCGCCCCGCGTCGCAGGCGTTGACGAGGTCGGTGACGTCCTTGCGGCGGGCGAGCTTGACGACCGCATTGAGGCGGCTCTTGGTCTTGTCCACCGGCTTCAGGTCGAAGTAGGGCGGGATCACGGGCAGGTGGGCGAAGCTCCACTTGCCGCGCTTGACGTCGAATTCCTCGGGCGCCTGGATCTCCACCAGGTGGCCCACGGCGCTGGTGACCACGTAGCGGTCGTTCTCGAAATGGTCTTCGTGCTTGTCGAACTTGCCCGCCACGGGGGTGAGCGCACGCACGATGTCCTGTGCCACCGAGGGTTTTTCTGCGATTACCAGGGTCTTGGTCATTTTCTGTGGGGTCGGCCCCGGAGGGCGCTTCTACAATTCCGGTCTCTCGCGCATACACGCGCACACGCACACGTGCCTGCGCAGGTGTGCCCATCCAAATTAACAGAGTTTCGACATGCCCCGCACCGCCCGACCCGCCGCCGACCCTTCCGCCGACAGGGGCGGCCGCCGCATCCAGGTGCGGCGTTCGGGCGTGCACGGCAAGGGCGTGTTCGCGGTGCAGGACATCGCCGAGGGCGAGGTGCTGATCGAATACACGGGCGAGATCATCGGCTGGCAGGAAGCCCAGGACCGGCACCCGCACGATCCGCTGCAGCCGAACCATACCTTCTATTTCCACGTCGATGAAGACCGTGTCATTGATGCGAACCATGGCGGAAATGCATCCCGCTGGATCAACCACAGCTGCGCGCCCAACTGTTACGCCGACGAGCGCGGAGGCCGCGTCTTCATCACCGCGCTGCGCAACATCCACGCGGGCGAGGAACTCAACTACGACTACGGCCTGATCGTCGACGAGCGTTACACGCCGAAACTCAAGGCCGAGTACCCGTGCTGGTGCGGCAGCGCCCAATGCCGGGGCACGCTGCTGGCGCCCAAGCGCGGCTGGTCGCCGCCAGGTCCTTCCACGCCCCCACCCCCCGCAGCGCCCGCACGCAACCCCCGGAGCCCCCGCCGGTGAGCACGGTGCAGTCCCCCGCCCGCCCCCCCCTGCGCTGGCCCGCCGAGGCGGTCTGGGAGGCCGTGGCACCCCTGCTGCCGGGCTTCACCGTCGAGGTGCTGCCGAGCATAGCCTCCACCAACACCGAACTCATGCGCCGCGCACGCGCGGGCGCCTGTGAGCCCACGCTGCTCGTGGCCGAGGTGCAGACCGCCGGGCGCGGACGCCTGGGCCGCGCCTGGAACAACGCCGCGGGTGATTCGCTCATGTTCTCGCTCGGCCTGCCGCTGGCGCCGGCTGAGTGGTCCGGCCTGTCGCTGGCCGTGGGCGTGTCCATCGCGGAGAACCTGCAGCCGGTGCCGCGCCCGGGCGCCCCGCGGATCGGCCTGAAGTGGCCCAACGACCTGTGGCTGGACGACGGCCGCAAGCTGGGCGGCATCCTGGTCGAGACGGCGAGCCTCGTCGGCGCCGCCTCCGCGCCGGCCCAGGCCCCGGGCGTGGGCCGGGCCGCGCGCTACGTGGTCGCAGGCGTGGGCATCAACGTGCGGCCGCCGAGCGCGCAGGGCCTGACGACGCCGCCCGGCAGCCTGCAGGACGTGGATACTCGGCTGGATGCGCCGGCCGCGCTGCTGCGGCTGGTGCCGCCGCTGGTGGCGATGCTGCAGTCGTTCGAGGCGCAGGGTTTCGCGCCGCTGCGTGAACGCTTCCACCAGCGCGACGTGCTGCGGGGCCGGGAGGTGGTCCTGAGCGACGGCGGCGCCGGCACCGCGGACGGCGTGGAAGCCGACGGCGCGCTGCGCGTGCGCACCGCGCAGGGCGTGCAGGCCGTGACCAGTTCCGAGATCAGCGTGCGGCCCGCCGGGCAGCCGCTGCCGCCGGCCTGACCGCCAGGGCCGCCCCGAGGAGCACCACCCCCATGCTGCGCGCCGCCGTCCTGGTCCTTCTGCTCGCCAATGCGGGCTACTACGCCTGGGCGCACGGCCTGCTGCGCAGCTGGGGCCTGGCCCCGGCGGAGCAGGCCGAGCCGCGGCGGCTGGACCAGCAGATCCAGCCGGACAGCCTGCGCATCGGCGGGCCCGCTGCGCGCAGCCCCGCGCCCGCGGCGGCGCCCACCGCGCCGGCGGCATCCGCGTCCGTATCCGCAATCCCTCCCGCATCGGCCCCGGCCGGCAATGGCCCCTCGGCCCCCGTCGCCGCGGCGGGAGGCACCTGCCTGCAGGCCGGCCCGTTCGATGCGCGCCAGGCCGATGCACTGCGCGCGGCGGCGGCCTCGGCCGGCCTGCCCGATGCGGCATGGCGGCTGGAGGCGGTCTCGGCCACGGCCCGCTGGATGGTCTACATGGGGCGCTTCGCGGACGAGGACGCACTCGACAAGAAGCGGGCGGAGCTGCGCGCGCGCAAGGTGGCCTACGACCGGCCGGGCGCGGCGCTGGAGCCGGGCCTCTCGCTCGGGCGGTTCTCTACCGAAGAGGCGGCCGAGCGCGCGCTGGCGGCGCTCGGCACGCAGGGCGTACGCACGGCGCGCGTGGTGCAGGAGCGCGGCGATGCCACCGGCTACGTGCTGCGCCTGCCCCAGGCCACCGACCCGCTGCGCCCGCCGCTGGACGCACTGCGGCCGGCGCTGGGCGGCAAGCCGCTGCGCTCCTGCGGCTGAGCCCCTGCCGGCCAAGAGCGGCCCACGGGCCCGGCGCGGCGGTTCTGGCGGGGCGCCGCATCGCAGGCAGCACGCCCGGATGCGGCAACGATGCCGGAAGGGTTCCGTGGAACGCTACCGCGGATCGGTCGCCAGCAGCATCTCCACCAGGGCCCGCAGATCGCCGTGCAGGCGCGCGAAGCCTGCGGGGTCGAGCGCCAGCGTCTGCTCGTCCATGTAGAGCTTGCGGTTGATCTCGACCTGGATGCTGTGCCGATTCTGCGCGGGGTTGCCGTAGCGGCGCACCAGTTCCACGCCCTTGTAGGGGTGGTTGTAGTCCACGCTGTAGCCGCGCTCGCGCAGGAAGGCGCAGATCGCCTCCGACAGGGCGGGGCTGGCGGTGGTGCCGTCGCGGTCGCCCACCACGAAGTCCGCATGGTGCAGGCCAGGGTGCAGCGTCGCGTGGCTGGCAGCCACGGCGGGCATGGAGTGGCAGTCGATGTGGATGCTGTAGCCGTGCCGCGCATGCGCGGCATCGATCTCGCGCGCCACGGCCGCGTGGTAGGGGCGCCAGCAGCGCTCGATGCGCTGCTCGATCTCGGCCACCGTGAGCGGCCGGTCGTAGATGGGCGCGCCCTCGTCGGTGAACTTCCAGACCAGGCCCTTGCCCAGGCGCACCTTCTGCAGCACCACCGGGTCGGCCGTCACTTCGTGCGGCCAGTGGCCGCCCTCGAACAGCGTCGCGTCCACTTCGGTGACGTCGCGGTTCGCGTCCAGGTAGATGCGCGGGAAATGCGCCTCGACCCAGCCCACGCCCAGCGCGGGGGCGAAGTCGTAGAGCTTCTCCACGTGCGTGTCTTCGGCGCGGCGCAGCACCGGCAGGGCCAGCGCGGCCCGGAAGTCCTCGGGGTAGACGGTGCCGCTGTGGGGCGAATCGAGCACCACGGGCGTGCGGCCCGGCACGGTGGACACCATGCGCGCCTGCGGCGGCGCGCAGGGCGCACCCGCGGCGCCGGGCTCCGCGTGCAGGTACCGGCTGTGGATCAGTTTCAGCACGGCTTGCATAGGCGCACTCCTCGGAAATTATTCGATCTTGATCTTGGCATAGGCGGCAACCTTCTTCATCTTGTCGATCTCGCGCACGATCTGGCGCGAGAAGTCCGCCGGCGTCGTGCCGGAGGCATAGAGGCCCTGGCCGGCGAGGCGGTCGCGCACGGCGGGCTCCTTCAGGGCCGTGGCCACGGCCTGCTGCACGCGCAGCACCTGGCTGGCCGGCGTGGAGGCCGGCGCCACCAGGCCGAACCACGACGGCTCGTTGGCCTGCGGATAGCCCAGTTCGCCATAGGTGGGGATCTCCGGCAGGACATCCAGGCGCTCGGGCCACGACACGGCGAGGGCCTTCAGCTTGCCGGCCTTCACGTGCGGCAGCGACGAGGCGACTTGGTCGAAGTACACAGGCACCTGGCCGCCGAGCACGTCGTTGACGGCCGGGCCCGCACCGCGATAGGGAATGTGCACCATCGCCGTGCCGGTGACGCTCTTGAAGAGCTCGCCCCACATGTGGCCGATGGTGCCGTTGCCGGGCGTGGCGTAGGAGATCTTGCCGGGGTTGGCCTTGAGGTACTTCACCAGGTCGGCGAAGTCCTTCACCGGCAGAACCTGCGGATTGACCACGATGATGCCGGGCGCCTTGACGATCTCGGTCACGCCCGCGAAATCCTTGACCGGGTCATACGGCAGCTTGGCGTACACGGCCGGGTTCACGCCGTGCGTGGACAGCGTGGCCACCCCGAAGGTCAGGCCGTCGCCCGCGGCACGGGCGATTTCCGCCATACCGATGGACCCGCCCGCGCCCGCGCGGTTTTCGATCACGACGGGCTGGCCCAGCAGCCGCTGCAGCGGCTCCTGCAGCGAGCGCCCGGCGATGTCGGTCGCGCCGCCCGGCGGGAAGGGGACGACGATGCGCAGGGGCTTGTCCTGCGCGAAAGACATTCCAGGAACGACAGTTGCGACAGCCACTGCACCGAGAAGATGACGACGTTGCATGGGGGTGGTCCTTATAGAGAAAGTAAGACTAACGTAAGCTCCGTGTTTCAAAAAGCAATTCGTATGCCTGTTAATATTCCCAGTCGGAATATTGTCATTGCCATCCTGGGACCATGTCGCTGCGCCGCCTCAACCCTCCCCTGCACCTTCTGCGGGCTTTCTGCACCGTGGCACGGTTCGGCGGCGTTTCGCGCGCGGCCGAGGCCCTGCATCTCACGCAGAGCGCGGTCAGCAAACAGATACAGGAGCTGGAGCGCTGGGTGGGCATCGACCTGTTCGAGCGCAGCCGCAAGCGCCTCTCCCTCACGCCCGCAGGGGAGCGCTACGAAAAGGCGGTGAGCGTCCTGCTCGCGCGGCTGGAGGCGGCCACGCTGGAGCTGATCACCAGCGGCGACGGCGGCGGCGCCCTGCACCTGTCGGTGCTGCCCACGTTCGCGGCCAAGTGGCTCATCCCGCTGCTGCCGCAACTGCGCGAGCAGCATCCGCAGATCACGCTGCATTTCGTGCCATTCGTGCACGGCTACGACTTCTCCGATCCGGAACTCGACTGCTCCATCCTCTTCGGCGACGGCCACTGGCCCGGCGCGCGCTCGCACTACCTGGCCGGCAACGACGTCGCGCTGATCGCGCCCCGCCCGGGCACGCCGGGCTTCGATCTGCGCAGCCCGCAGGACGTGGCGCGCTGCACGCTGCTGCGCCACGTGACGGTGCCCGAGGCCTGGCAGCACTGGAGCGAGGCGCACGGCATCGCCGGGGTCGACGCCCTGGCCGGGCCGCAGTTCGACCAGTTCCAGACCATGATCCGCGCCGTCTCGGTGGGCATGGGCGTGGCGCTGGTGCCGCGCTGCCTGGTGCAGGACGAGATCACCGCCGGCACGGTGGCGGAACCGCTGCCCGGCGGCGGCTACACGAGCGACCTCGGCTACTGGCTGTGCTACCCGGAAGCGCGGGCGCAGCTCTCGACGCTGGTGCGGTTCCGCGACTGGCTGCTCGCCGCGCGCCGGCCCGTGCCGCTGCAGGACGCGCCTCCCGGCGCGCCCACGGCAGCCCCCTGAGCGTTGCCTGGGCTAATCGCCGCGCACTTCCGCCACCAGCGCCTGCAGTTCGCGCACGTCGGCCACCACCAGCACCCGCGCACTTTCCTTGCGCAGGATGCCGCGCCGGGTCAGGACGCCGAGTTCGCGCGTCACCTGCTCGCGGTTGGTGCTGATCTTGCCCGCCAGCACGGCGTGGGCCGGGGCCGGGTCGAGGCGGGCCGTGTTGTCCTGCACGCCCGCGGCATGCGCCAGCCGCAGCAGCTCCGCATGCAGGCGCGTCTGCACCCCGAGCGTGCTGAGTTCGATCACCCGCTCGGTGAGCCGCCGCACCAGCAAGGTCAGGTTGGCCACCGTGCGCAGGGCCACCACAGGTTCGTTGCGCAGCAGCTCCAGGAAGGCGGGGCCCGGCAGGCACGCGAGCAGCGTGGGCTCCAGCGTCACCACGTCGGCCGAGCGCGGCTGTCCGTCGATGGCGGACAGGTCGCCGAAATGCTCGCCCGCCTCGTAATCGCGGAACGTGACCTCGCGGCCGTGGGCCGAGTAGGTGGTGATGCGCACCCGGCCCGACACGAGGAAGAACACCTCGCCCGCCGCCGAAGCCCGCGTGAAGACCGGCTTGCGCGCGTCGATGTTGCGCCAGTCGCACCCGGCGGCGAGGCGGCCGAGGCAGTCGTCGCCGAGTCCCTCGAACAGGGCGATGCGGCGCAGGGCCAGACTGGATCGGGCGACGGGGGCAGAGGCCATGGAAAAACGGGGCTCGGAAGGGGGCACGGAAGCGTCGCGCATTATGCTCAGCCGCCCCGTTCCGCTTCGCCCCGCCCTCCCATGCCCCTTCCCGGTCCCCGGCTTGTCCTGCCCACCCTGCGCAATCTGCGCTGGGCCAGCGGCCTGACGCTCTGGACCTACGTGGCCCTGCACCTGATGAACCATGCCGCCGGGCTGGTGTCGCTCGATGCGGCGGAGGGACTGCGCCGGGCCCTGCACGGCCTGTGGCGCACGCTGCCGGGCACGGTGGTGCTCTACGGCGCGCTGGCCGTGCACGGGGCGATGGCACTCGCCGCCGTCTGGCAGCGGCGCACCCTGCGCATGCCCGCGCTGGAGGCCGTGCGGCTGGCGCTCGGGCTGTGCCTGCCGCTGCTGCTCGCGGCCCACGCCATCGGCACGCGCTGGGCGCAGGAAGCGTGGGGCGTGGCCCCCTCCTATGCACGCATCGTGCAGGCGATCTGGACGCCGGAAGGCATCGCGCTGCAGTTGCTTTTGCTCACCGTGGCCTGGGCGCATGGCTGCCTCGGCCTGCACATGGCCCTGCGCGTGCGTGCGCCCTGGCGCCGCGCGCAACCGCTGCTGCTGACGGCCGCGGTGCTGCTGCCCGTGCTGGCCGCGCTGGGGCTGCTGTCGATGGCCCGCGAAATGGCGGCCGCCGGCATGCCCGCGCCGCCCGGTGCGGGGCCCGAGGCAGGCCGGGCGCTGCGCGGCCTGACCGACGGCCTGCGCACGGGATGGCTGCTGGCGCTGGCCGCCGTGCTGCTGCTGCGCCCTGCCTGGGACCGGTGGCGCCCATGGCGCGGCCAGGGCCGGCTCACCCTGCACTATCCCGGCCGTTCCGTGCAGGTGCCCCGCGGCTACAGCGTGCTGGAGGCGAGCCGCAGCCATGGCATCCCGCACCTGTCGCGCTGCGGCGGGCGCGCGCGCTGCTCGACCTGCCGCGTACGGGTGGAGGGGCCGCCCGGCCACCTGCCACCCCCGCAGCGCGACGAACGGCAGACACTGCAGCGCGTGGGCGCGCCCCCGGGCGTGCGGCTGGCCTGCCAGTTGCGGCCGAGCGGGGATCTGCGCGTCACGCCGCTCTTCCACCCCGGTGCAGGCCCCGCGGCTGCCGGAGCCGCTGCCGAGGAACGCCCGGTGGCCGTCCTGTTCGTGGACCTGCGCCGCTGGTCGGGCCTCTCCGAGCGGCAGTGGCCGTTCGATCTGGCCTGGGTGCTGGACCAGTACTTCGAGCGGGTCGGCAGCGCGGTGCGCGACGCGGGCGGGCTGCCGAACCAGTTCATCGGCGACAGCGTGATGGCCCTTTTCGGGCTGGACACCGACCTGCCCACCGCCTGTCGGCAGGCGCTGCGGGCCGCGGCCCTCATCGAAGAACGCATGGAAGCCTGGGCCGCCCCCTTTCAAACCCAGTTCGGCCATGCGCTGGACTTCGGCATGGGCCTGCACGCGGGCCGGGTCGCCGTCGGGCGGGTGGGTTTCGAGGAGACGACCACGTTCACCGCCGTCGGCGAGGTGGTGAACACGGCGAGCCGCCTGCAGGAGCACTCCAAGGTGGCTGGCGCGCGCCTCGTGCTGTCGCGGGACGCGGCGCGGCTCGCCGGCGTGCTGGACCGGCTCGGCACGCCGGTGGAGATCCCGGTGCGGGGGCGCACGGCCCCTCTGGCCGTGCTGCACGTCGCCCGCCCGTCGGCGCCCGAGGTTGCGCCGACCGTGTCGTCTTGACGGACGACATGTAAAAACCTGTGCGCTTTCGCACAGACAGCGCGGGGGTCGGCGGCGCACACTTGCCTCCATGCCGCAACGCACCAACGCAACGCGGTGACGACCTGACCGAAAGGAATCACACCATGAACACCCGCCAATCCCTCGCCATCGCCCTGGCATTCGCCGCCTTCGCTTCCGCCGGTGCCGCCTCCGCCGCGCCCACCTCGCAGGAAGAATGGTTCGGCAGCGAACCCGCCGTGCAGGGTGCGCCGCTGTCGCGCGCCGAAGTGGCGGCAGACCTCGCGCTGTGGAACCGCGCGGGCCTGGGCCACAGCATGGAGGGCGAGCGCAACGCCATCGCCGACCCCGCCTACGCCACCCGCCTGGCCGAGTACCGCCGCCTGCGCAGCGGCCCGGAATACGTGGCCGAAGTGCGCCGCCAGGGCGGCAACGTCTCGGCCGTCGCGGGCCAGCCGACGGCCGCCGGCGGCAACTGATTCCCTGGCAGGCTGCCTCGAAAACTGCCTGTTCTCCCACGCGGCCGGGCCGCGGGGAGCACAGTCCAGTCGGCCGCAGACCTACACGAATCCGTGCGTTTTCGCACATGCGGGAAAACGAGGAGAGGCGCAAACTTCCCTCCATGCAGAACGCAATCCGGCGCGCTGCAAACCCTCTTCCCCCTTGTCGAAGAAAGGATCCCTCGCCATGAATCGCAAGCACCTGATCGCCATCGCCACCATCGCCTTCGCAGGCGCCACCGCTGCCACCGCCGGCACCATGGCCAACGGCAACGTCTCCCAGGAAGTCTGGGCAGGTCCGGCCCCCGTGGTCGCCAACCAGCAGCCCCTGTCGCGCGCCGAAGTGAACGCCGACATGGCTCTGTGGAAGCGCGCCGGCCTGGACCGTTTCCAGCTGGGCGAGCGCTCGCTGGCCAGCGACCCGATGTACCAGCAGCGCTTCGCTGAATACCAGCGCCTGCGCAGCGGTCCCGAATACGTGGCCGAAGTCCGCCGCCAGGGCGGTGACGTGAGCGACGTCGCCTACGTGTACGAACACGGCACGGTCCCGATGACCAACTGATGCCGCCGCGCATCCCCGCAGGCTCCCCGCGACGGAGGCTGCAGACCCGGCCCGCACAGCCCTGCTGCGCGGGCTTTTTCGCGCCTGGGGGCGTGTTGCGCGTTGCGAGTCAGCCCGCGCCGCCGTCCGCCCCCGCGGTGGCCCGCGCAGCGAACCGCACGGAGAAACATGCCCCGGGCGGGTTCTGGCCCGGGTGCGCGTCGTCCAGCCGCACTTCGGCTGCGTGCTGGCGCGCGATCTCCAGCACAATCGGCAGGCCCAGGCCGGAGCCGTCGGCATCGGTGCCGAGCGCGCGGTAGAACGGCCGGAACACCAGCTCGCGCTCCGCCTCCGGCACGCCGGGCCCGGAGTCCTCCACCTGCAGCAGCACGACGTGGCCGAACGGATCGGCCAGCACGCGCGCCGTCACCACGCCCGGCCGTTCGCTGCTGGACGGCGTGTAGGCGATCGCGTTGTCCAGCAGGTTGCGCGCCAGCTCCTTGAGCAGCGTCGGATTGCCGTCCACCCAGACACCGGCGTCGGCCGGCTGCGCCCCCTCGTAGCCGAGGTCGATGGATTTCTCCAGCGCCCGCGGCACGCTGTCGCGCACCGCCTCGCGCACCAGCCGGGCCAGGTCCACCGGCTGCCGCGCCAGCACGGCGCCGCCCGCCTCGGCGCGCGCCAGCGCCAGCAGCTGGTTCACGGTATGCGTGGCACGCACGCTCGCGCGGCCGATCTGCTGCAGCGAACGCTTGAGTTCCTCGGTGCTGGTGTTCTCGCGCTGCGCCAGATCGGCCTGCATCCGCAGCCCCGCGAGCGGCGTCTTGAGCTGGTGCGCGGCGTCGGCGAGGAAGCGCTTCTGCGTGGCGAGCGAATCCTGCAGCCGGCGCAGCAGATCGTTCACCGAATCGACGAGCGGAGCCACTTCCAGCGGCACCGCGCGGTGGTCCAGCGGCGAGAGATCGTCCGGATCGCGCGCGCGGATGCGTTCCTCCAGCCGGTGCAGCGGCTGGATGCCGCGCGCCAGCGCCAGCCACACCAGCAACACCGCCAGCGGCAGGATCACGAACTGCGGGAGCATCACGCCCTTGATGATTTCGGTGGCCAGCACGCTGCGCTTTTCTCGTGTTTCGGCCACCTGCACCAGCGCCGCGGGTGCTCCCGGCATCGGCAGCCGCACCCAGATCGCCGCCACGCGGATCTCGATCCCCCGCAGCTCGGCGTCGCGCAGGCGCACCAGCCCCGACAGCGGCCGATCGTCTTCCGGCGACTGCGGCCGCGGCAGATCGCGCTCGCCCGACAGGTACTCGCCCTGGGGCCCGAGCACCTGGTAGTAGACGATGTCGGACTCGTCGGCGCGCAGAATCTCGCCCGCGGGCTGGGGCAGATTGAACTGTGCCCGGCCGTCCTGCACCGTCACCAGCTGCGCCAGCGCGTGGGCGTTGTATTCCAGCGCCCGGTCGAACGGCTTGTTGGCCAGCCCCTGAGCGACCAGCCAGGTGAGCGCCAGGCTCACGGGCCACAGCAGCAGCAGCGGCGTGAGCATCCAGTCGAGGATTTCCCCGAAGAGCGAGCGCTGCTCGCGCTGGAAGATCTTCACGGCCGCCGTCCGTGCATCACGCGCCCTGCGCCGCCACCTTCTCCAGGCAGTACCCCAGGCCGCGCACGGTGGCGATGCGGATCGGGCCGCGCTCGATCTTCTTGCGCAGGCGGTGGATGTACACCTCGATGGCGTTGTTGCTCACTTCCTCGCCCCACTCGCACAGGCGCTCGACCAGCTGCTCCTTGCTCACCAGGCGGCCGGCGCGCTGCAGCAGCACTTCCAGCAGCCCGAGTTCGCGCGCCGAGAGCTCCACCAGCCTGCCGTCGATCGTGGCCATGCGGCCCGCCTGGTCGTAGACGAGCGGGCCGTGGCGGATGGTGCTGCTGGTGGCGCCCATGCCGCGGCGCGTGAGGGCGCGCACGCGCGCCTCCAGCTCCTGCAGCGAAAACGGCTTGGCCATGTAATCGTCCGCGCCGTAGTCCAGGCCCTTGACGCGCTCCTCGACGCTGTCGGCCGCCGTGAGGATCAATACCGGCAGGGCCGAGCCCCGGCCGCGCAGGCGCTTGAGCACCTCCAGCCCGTGCATGCGCGGCAGCCCGAGGTCGAGGATCAGCAGATCGAATTCCTGCGTGGTGGCGAGCACCGTGTCCACCTCGCTGCCACTCGCCACGTGGTCCACCACGGCGCCGGAGCCCCGCAGCGTGCGCAGCAGGCCGTCCGCCAGCACCTGATCGTCTTCGGCAATGAGGATGCGCATGGGGGTGTCTCCTGGCGTTTTCGGTATTTCTGCAGAGCGAGGTACCGCAGGCGCTCTCCGCGGCACGGCGTCGATTCTAGGACCGCGGGGCGCCGCCGTTCAGAGCGGCTCCCACGACCCAGCGAAGCGATTCTGGCGAGGCGCCGCATCGCAGGCAGCACGAGCAGTACGACAAGATGCGGCAACGACGCCAGAAGCGTCGTGTGAGCCGCTCTAGTCCCGCCCTCCGTCGCCGCCCGCATAGGCCTCCAGCCCCAGCGCGACGACCGCGGCCACCTCGTCGCCCACCTCGGCGCGGAACTCCGACTCGGCCTGCGCGACCGCATCACGGAACGCCTGCAGCCAGGCGAGGCCGGTCTCCGTGAAGCGCACCCGCCGCGAACGGGCATCGTGCGGGTCCGGCTCGCGCACCACAAGTCCCCAGGCCTCGCACTGCTCGACCAGCGCGGCCATCGACTGCTTGGCCATGCCGGCGCGCGCGGCCAGGTCGGTGAGGCGATCGCCCTGCAGGGACAGGTGGCGGGTGATGTGGATGTGCGCCGCGCTCACCTGGTCGCGCGCGGCCAGGTGCGACAGCGCCAGCGGCACGTGCACGTCGTGCGCCATCAGCTCCAGCACGCGGGCATCGAAACGCCGCATCGCATGGCCGAGCAGCCGGCCCAGGTGGGTGAGCCGCCAGGCGTCGTCGCGGGTGGCGAGACTGGCCGACGGGGGCTGCGGAAAGGACGTGGAAGGCATCCGCCGATTGTCAGGCAAACTGATCAAAAGAGGCATTGTTTGCGAAGTATGCCGCCCATACACTACTGATCAAGCATCCAGCCTGTGATTGAAAACAGCCACCGACGGCGGTTCCTCCATCCCGGCTTTCTTCCTTCGTTTTTCCTTTTTCAGGAGCTCTCCATGGACGCACCCGTCAAGAACAACGCCGCCAACAGCGAAAAGGCCAAGGCCCTGCAGGCGGCCCTCGCCCAGATCGAAAAGCAGTTCGGCAAGGGCACCATCATGCGCCTGGGCGAAGGCGAAGCCATCGAGGACATCCAGGTGGTGTCCACCGGCTCGCTGGGCCTGGACGTCGCACTCGGCGTCGGCGGCCTGCCGCGCGGCCGCGTGATCGAGATCTACGGCCCGGAATCCTCCGGCAAGACCACGCTCACGCTGCAGGTCATCGCCGAGATGCAGAAGCAGAACGGCACCTGCGCCTTCGTCGATGCCGAGCACGCGCTCGACATCCAGTACGCCCAGAAGCTCGGCGTGCACGTGCCCGACCTGCTCATCAGCCAGCCCGACACCGGCGAGCAGGCCCTGGAAATCGTGGACAGCCTCGTGCGTTCCGGCGCCGTGGACCTCATCGTCATCGACTCGGTCGCCGCCCTGACCCCGAAGGCCGAAATCGAAGGCGAAATGGGCGACGCACTGCCCGGCCTGCAGGCCCGCCTCATGAGCCAGGCGCTGCGCAAGCTCACCGCCACGATCAAGAAGACCAACTGCATGGTCATCTTCATCAACCAGATCCGCATGAAGATCGGCGTGATGTTCGGCAGCCCCGAAACCACCACCGGCGGCAATGCGCTGAAGTTCTACGCCTCCGTGCGCCTGGACATCCGCCGCACCGGCACCATCAAGAAGGGCGACGAGGCCATCGGCAACGAGACCAAGGTGAAGGTGGTGAAGAACAAAGTGAGCCCGCCCTTCAAGACGGCCGAGTTCGACATCCTCTTCGGCGAGGGCATCAGCCGCGAGGGCGAGATCATCGACATGGGCGTGAACGCGCGCATCATCGACAAGAGCGGTGCCTGGTACGCCTACAACGGCGAGAAGATCGGCCAGGGCCGCGACAACGCGCGCGAGTTCCTGCGCGAGAACGCAGACCTCGCCCGCGAGATCGAGAACCGCGTGCGCGAAGGCCTGGGGGTTTCGCTGCTGCCGCCGGCCAGCGCCCCGGCCGCGGCGGCCGCTGCTGGCGGCGACGACGCCTGACGTTGGGCCGTACAAGCGCCGGCCGGCCGTGCATGCGGCCGGCCGGCGCTTGTGCTTTCGCTTCCGCTTGCACCCATCCATGCGAAACAACCCCACGCTCTCGCTCAAGGGCCGTGCGCTGCGCCTGCTGGCGCAGCGCGAGCATTCACGCCCCGAACTCGAGGCCAAGCTCGCGCGCCACGTGCAGGAAGGCGACGACCTGCGCGCGGTGCTGGACGAACTCCAGGCCAAGGACTTCATCAATGCCGGCCGCGTGGCCGAATCCGTGGTGCACCGCCGCGCGGCGCGGCTGGGCACGCAGCGCGTGGTGCAGGAGCTGCGCGCCAAGGGCCTGGACGACGCGCTCGTGCGCGAGACGGCCGAGCGCCTGCGCGGCACCGAGGCGGCACGCGCCCTGGCCGTCTGGCGGCAGCGCTTCGGCAGCCCGCCGGCAACGCCGCAGGAGCGGGCGCGCCAGATGCGGTTCCTCGCCGCGCGCGGCTTTCCGGGCGACGTGGTGCGGCGTGTCGTGAGCGGACGGGTGGACACGGACGAAGACATGCCAGAAGACGGCTGAAGCCGAGCGGCCACCACAAGCTGCAGGCGTCAGGCGTCAGGCGTCAGGCGTCAGGCGTCACGCTGCCGCGACCCCCGCAACGGCAGGCACGGCGGCCGCCGGAGCTTCGGGTACAGCGCGTGTTCCGCCCGTCGCCTTCCCCCGCCGGATGCCTTCCGCGATGACCCGCGCATACGTCCCGAACGCCTGCCCTTCCTGCAGCAGCAGCCGCGGGATGGCGAGCTCGCACTCCAGCAGCTGTATGCGGCCGTCTCCGGCATGGATGCCATCCACCCGCGCGAACCACAGCGGCCCGTAGCGCCGTTCGAGCGCGTCGTTCACGCGGACGGCCCAGGCCTCGTCCTGCGGGCTCGGTGTCCAGCGGAAGTTGCACCCTCCGAGGCGTTCATGCGCCCACCAACCGCCAGCGCCCACGGTCTTGCGCACGGTGTGGCTGAGCCGCCCGCCCAGGAAGACGAACGACAGCTCGCCGAACTCCAGCACCGACGGCAGGAAGGGCTGCACGATCAGATCGTGGCTCCGCGCGAGGGCGGCAAGGTCGCTCTCGCGCGCGAACGCATCGCCCTCCAGCACGAGATGGTGCTCGTCGAGGGACGGGCCGCGGCGCGACACGCGGATCGTGTTCCACGAACCCGAGGAAATCGTCGGCTTCACGACCACGTCGGTCCACCCCTGCTCTTCCATGAGATGGGACAGGTTGAAGGCGGTGCCCTTGTCGATCCAGAGGGTGGGGATGAGTTCGATGCCGTCCTGGCCGAGCCTGCGCAGGTAGCGGCCCTTGTCGAGTGCGTCGATCACCAGCGGCAGCGGATTGGCCATCGGCACCGGGCCGCGACGCACCTGCTGCAGCCGGCGGTGGACGCTCTCCACCCGCTGCTGGAAGGCCGGATCCTTGTGGTACCAGCGGCACATGCGCAGGTTGACGAGGTCCACGTCTTCCAGGTCGAGCGCCTCGAACGCGTCGATGTGGACCATGCGGGCTTCCACGCCTTCGGCACGCAGGGCGGCCTCCACGCCCGGGTACTCGAGGTGCGGCGCACCGAGGCTGAGGTAGATAGCCTTATGCATCGGAGCCGCTCCCGTTCTTGCCTGCGGCGCCGTGCGCCAGCACGCCGGCGCCGCGGCGCCCGGGCCGAAGCCGCAGCATCAGCTTGCGCCATCCCGTGTCCGCAGCATCGTAGAGGTAGCCGAACAGGAAGCTCCCCAGCAGCCCCAGGGGCCGCCAACGGATCACCCAGTCGAGCTTCGTGTTGACGGAGATCGGCAGGGCGTCGAACCAGCTGGCGGTGCCCGGCGGCCGCTGCGAAGCCGGCTGCACCAGATCGCGTCCGCTGAGGTCCACGGGGCGGTCCTTCCGGGCGAACGGGAGCTTCCAGATCTGCGGCAGCGGGGCCGTGACGCTGAGCACGCTCGTGATCGGCGAGAGGGTGATGCCGTGTTCCAGCCGCCAGCGGGCCCGCTCGGCGATCTTCGCCTGCAGGTGGCGCTGGATCGACTCGATGCGTGCCGGCGACAGGCCCAGCCAGTAAGGCGAGCGGGAATAGAAGAGCCGCTTCTCCACCCCGGCACGCAACCGGGCGAGTTCGGGGGTTTCCCGGTCGGCATACCCTTCCGTCCGCACCAGCCAGCGGGTCAGCTTGGCCCGGGTGCTGCCCATGCACCAGAAGATCGCCATGTCGAGGATGTGCGAGAGCAGGAAGAACCGCGGGTCTTCGATCGCCGGCGTGTATTTCTCCCGCACCATGTTGCGCAGCATGTGCCAGTCCTGCCGCGTGGCCTCGTTGACGCGGTCGATGTAGGCCTGGTCGATGCGGCGCGTCTTCACGTGCCGCTCGACGATGTTGGCGATGTGCCAGCTCGACACCAGCGCCAGCGCGATGCCCTGGCTGTAGTAGGCGTCGATGATGCTGCCCGCATCGCCGGCCATGGCGTAGCGGCGCTCGCTGACGAAGCGGTCCGTCCAGTGCTGCACGTTGCGGAAGGACTGGAACTCCAGCAGCGTCTCTTCGCCGATGATGCCTTCCAGCAGCGGATGGCGGCGTATCAGCGACCAGAACTGCTCGCGCGGCGTGCGCTCGGGGGGCGCCAGGCGCTGGTCGAAGGTGACGCCGACGCTGATCCGGTTCTGCGACAGCCGGATGACCCAGATCCAGTAGCCCACGCCCCAGAGGTGCACGGTGTAGAGGTCGCGCGGGGTGCACTGGCCCGAACGCAGCAGCGCGGTCCACTGCCCGCCGAACTTGGCATCGTCCACATGGGAGAACTGCCCCCAGGCAGCCGTCGTCTGGAAGCCGTCGTCGAGTTCGCGGTGCTCGGCGCGGTGGTCCAGCTTGCGGGCCAGCACGCGGTTGCGGCCCGAGCAGTCCATGATCCAGGAAGCCCGCAGCGGCTCCGGATGGTCGGGGCTGTCCAGATGCACCCGGTGCGGGCCGTCGTCTTCCGAGAGCTCGATCTCCCTGGCGCGCACGTCGTCGAGGAACCGGATGTTCTCATGCGCGCGCACCGCCTCGCGCATGGCGGCCTCGGCGTCCGGCCGCGCGATCTGCATGTCGAGAAACATGCAGCGGAACCACTTCTGGTCGGGCGCGAGGTCGAAAAGATAATGGGGTGGATGCGGATCGGCATTGACCGCCCATTCGGTGGTGCCGGAGAAGTCGGATTTTCTTTCGGCTCCCACCGTGAACCATACGCCGAGTTTGATGAAGGATTCTTCCGAGATGAAGCGATCCAGCTCACCCACGGTCCTCAGGAATGCGCTGGTGAAGACAAGAAAGGATTCACCCACCTTGAAGCTGTCCTTGCGGATGGAGATCCTGTCGATCAGCGTGACCTTCAAGCCGCGTTTGGCGAATTGCAGCGCATTGGTCAGGCCGACGATTCCGGCGCCGACAACGATGACGTCGGGGCAGTCCGAAGAAGAGTATTCCTTATGCACGAAACCCCCGTGAAGAATTTATCGTGGTGACACAGCGCATCGTCGGCCCCGAATAGACGAGGGGATCGACGAATGGGCCGGCCCAATGGATGAGCAGCCACAGGATAAATTTCACGGATGACAAGCGCCAACTATTTGAACCCATGCATCTCAAAAGAAAATGATGCAATGGATTTTCAAAATTAATGACGTCGAACGGAAACGGCGTGGTCCGGGGCATCGCGCCCAGGCACCGGTACGCCCTCCCCCAGAGCCAGCGAACCGCGCGGCGGCCCTACCCCAACAGCCGTTCCGGATTGGCGTCGATCTTGGCGAGCGCGTCGCGCGTGGCGCGCAGCGTGAGGGCTTCTTCTTCCTGCGGCACCAGCAGCCCTGCCTGCAGGTAGGCAGCCATGCGCCGCAGCTGCAGCAGGTAGCTGCTGCCGTCCGGCGCCGCGAAGAAGTGCAGTTGCCGGCGCTCGCTGTGCCATGCGTACTGCACCTGGGCCGATGCGCCGTTGTGGTCGAGCGTGAACCAGTCCCCGATCTGCAGCTCCCCGGCCCACGCCAGCACCGCCTCGTCCACGGCGGTGCCATTGTCGGCCGCCACGTGGATGGACGAGGCATCGATGCCGAGCATCATCTCCAGGTAGTCGGCGTCGAGCGGCATCTCGCCCAGCGTGGCGTCGCTCATGTAATCCTCGAGGTGGGCCAGCCTGCGCGCCATGGCATCGATGTGCGCCTGGGGAATCGAGGCCGTCCTGGAGAGGAAGGCGTCCGCGAGCGTGTCGGTCAGGACCTTGATGTGCGCGTCCTGCGGCGCGCCCGTCACCCCCAGCAAGGCCAGGCCCTGGCGCAGCCGCTGCAGCAGGGCGGGCAGGCTCTGGATGACCTGGGCGCGCTCGGAGCGCTGGGGCTTGGCGCTCGCGGCCCACACCAGGTCGGTCGCCGCGCGCTTGAAGGCCGCCGTGTCGGCATGCTGCGCACCGCTGCGCACGGCCGACAGGGCCAGCACCTCGGCCCAGGTCTTGAAGAGGAAATTGCGGATCTCCTCGCGCACCGGCATGTCCTTGAGCAGGTTGCGCAATTCGATCGTGTACTGGATCGCCATCGTCTCCTTCTGCTCGACCTGCTGGGCCACCGTGACGATGCGCGACGTGGCCTGCGGCGCCGTGAGGAACCGGGAGAGGAAGGTTTCGAACTCGGCCAGCACCAGCTGGAACACGCGCTGCCCGGTCTCGGGATACTGCTCGATCACCTGCACCACGCGGCGGACCTCGGCTTCCAGCGCACTGCCCTGGATGGCGGCCGTGTCGAACCCGAGCACCACCCCGCCCATGCGGTCGATGAGCTGGCGGGCCGGATGCGCCACGTCGCTGAAGAACTCCGGTTCGGCCAGCGCCACGCGCAGCACCGGCACCTGCAGCCGCGCGAACCACACGCGCATCGCCGGGGGAATGCGGTCCTCGCTCAGGATGCTCTGGAACATCAGGGCGACCACCTCGATGATGGCCTTTTCGCCCGGCGTCGAGGCCTTGGCCTTGAACTCCGCGGCGCGCTCGCGCACCGCGCCGACGACCTGCACGACGGCCGCGGGGCTGTGGTAATCCATCACCAGCGTGGCGACTCCGCTGCCGCGGTAGAAGCTGTCGGCCTCCAGCCGCTGCTCGGCCAGGGCCCGCTGCAGCGCCGCGGAGGCCGGCGCCACCGCCGTGGCGGGCGCACCGGGCATCCGCCCGGCGCCGGACGCCGAGAAGGCGGCGACGGCGGGCTGCACGAGCATCCGGTGCAGCCGGCCCATCACGCCCTGCGCACGCTGGCGCGCGCGGGCCATCGGCGTGCCGTAGGCGGCGGCCTGCGTGCCGGCGAAACCCGCCGCCGCGCCAGGAGGGCCTCCCTGGCCCGCTGGCTGCGATCCGCCGCGCAATCCTTCGCGGGACAGGCTCCCTGCCCCGGAAGCAATGCCCCGGGCACCGTCCGCGCCGGGCAATGGGCTGCCCAGCGGGGCCTGCACGGTCGATCCGCCGGTGCGGCGCACGCGCGATCGCAGGTCGCCGTCCGGGCGCACGCCGTGCTGCTCGAAGAATGCGACGAGATCCTGGTAGCGCGAGAGCACCAGGGCGCCGAGGCCGCGCTGCAGCGGCTCCAGCAGGGCCTGCAGGTCGGAGCGCAGCAGGCCGCTGGCGACCCACGGGTCCACCAGCCGCAGCGCGAGCACCTCGGGGCGGAGGATGTCGCGCTCGCCGGGCTCTTCGCCCTCCAGGTGCTGGATGTGCTGCCGGACCGCATCGAACGCGGTGCCCGCCTGCTCGCCCACCGACAGGCCGATGCGCGAGGCGAGGATCCGGTTCTCCACCACGTCGTCGCTCAGCAGTTCGAGGCCGCCGGCGGCCAGCCCTGCGGACAAGGCCGCGCTGCGCGTGCTGGCGAGGGACGACAGCGCATCGCCCAGGGCGCGCGCGGCGCCCGCGGCCCAGACCGCATGGAATTGCTGGTAGCGCATCCACAGGTCGCGCCGCTCCTGCATCACGCGCTGGGTGGCCGTGAGGCCCATGAGGTGCGCGGTGAATTCCTGGAGCTCGGCGTCCAGGCCGGGCAGGTCCGCGCTCAGCCCCTCCACGAAACGCTGGCGGCCCAGGCGCGCCAGGCGCCGCGCGTTCGATTGAGGGGGGGTGGATGTCTCCATACGCCGCGGATTATGCGTGTGCAACCCTGGGGCCGGCGTGTGGGAATCTGCTTATATCGGAAGGCCGATCCGCACCGCGGAACGGCGCACGGGCCCGGCCGCCTGCCGCGGCCCTGCACCGTGCTCCGGCGGGGAGCCGGCCTTGTGGAGGGCGCCTAGACGGCCGCTCCAGCGTTCGGATCGTTGGGGTCGCCTTCCTTGCGCGCAGGCGCCTTGATCAGGTCTTCGCGCTTGATGCCCAGCCACATCGCGATGGCGGCGGCGACGAACACGGAGGAATAAATGCCGAACAGGATGCCGATGGTCAGCGCGAGCGCGAAGTAGTGCAGGCTCGGGCCGCCGAAGAAGAACATCGACAGCACCATCGCCTCGGTGGAGGCGTGGGTGATGATCGTGCGGCTCATCGTGCTCGTGATGGCGTGGTCGATGACCTCGTGCGTGGTCATCTTGCGGTACTTGCGGAAGGCCTCGCGGATCCGGTCGAAGATCACCACGGATTCGTTCACCGAGTAGCCCAGCACCGCGAGCACGCCGGCCAGCACGGCGAGCGAGAACTCCCACTGGAAGAACGCGAAGAAGCCCAGGATGATGACCACGTCGTGCAGGTTGGCGATGATGGCCGCGACGCCGAACTTCCACTCGAAGCGGAACGCCAGGTACACCACGATGCCGACCACCACCATGGCCAGCGCCATGAGGCCGCCATGCACCAGTTCCTCGCCCACCTGCGGACCGACGAACTCGGTGCGGCGCAGCGTGACGCCCGGGTCCTGCGCCTTGAGGGCGCCCATCACCTGCTCGCTCTGCTGCGCCGAGGTCGCGCCCTTCTGCACGGGCAGGCGGATCATCACGTCCCGCGAGGTGCCGAAGTTCTGCACGATCACGTCGGAGTAGCCCAGGCTCGAGACGGCCTCGCGCACCTTGCCGGTGTCGGCCGCCTGCGTGTAGGCCACCTCCATCACGGTGCCGCCCGTGAACTCCACCGACAGGTGCAGCCCGCGCGTGACCAGGAAGAACACGGCCAGCGCGAAGGTGATGAAGGAGATCGCGTTGAAGACCAACGCGTGCTTCATGAACGGGATGTCTTTTTTGATGCGGAAAAACTCCATGATTTTTATTCCTTGTGTGGAGTTTTCGGAGAAGGCTCATATGCGCGGCGCGCATGTGATGCCGGAACCAAGAATTCCATGGCGTGTCTTCCTTCGGTCAGTTCGTCTTGGCGGGTGTGGAAGGCACCGCCGGGGTGTCGGTACCGGGCTTCCACACCTGGCCGATGGACACGCTCTTGAGCTTCTTCTTGCGGCCATACCAGAGGTTCACCAGACCGCGCGAGAAGAACACGGCCGAGAACATGCTCGTCAGGATGCCCAGGCAATGCACCACGGCGAAGCCGCGCACGGGCCCCGAGCCGAAGGCCAGCAGCGCAAGGCCGGCGATGAGCGTGGTGACGTTGGAGTCGAGGATCGTCGCCCAGGCGCGCTCGTAGCCCGCATGGATGGCCGCCTGCGGCGCGACGCCCGCGCGCAGTTCCTCGCGGATGCGCTCGTTGATCAGCACGTTCGAATCGATGGCGACGCCCAGCGCGAGCGCCATGGCGGCGATGCCGGGCAGCGTCAGCGTGGCCTGCAGCATGGACAGCACGGCGATCAGCATGAGCACGTTCACCGACAGCGCGATGGTGGAGAACACGCCGAAGAGCGCGTAGTACACGCACATGAACACGGCGATGGCCACCATGCCCCAGACCACGCTGTGGATGCCGCGGCTGATGTTGTCGGCGCCGAGGCTCGGGCCGATGGTGAATTCCTCGATGATCTCCATCGGCGCGGCCAGCGAGCCGGCGCGCAGCAGCAGCGAGGTGTCGTTGGCCTCGGCGGTGGTCATCCGGCCGGAGATCTGCACGCGGCCGCCGCCGATTTCGGAGCGGATCACCGGGGCCGTCACGACCTCGCCCTTGCCCTTCTCGAAGAGCACGATGGCCATGCGCTTGCCGATGTTCTCGCGCGTGATGTCCTTGAAGATGCGCGCGCCCTTGGCGTCGAGCGTCAGGTTGACGGTGGGCTCCTGCGTCTGGCCGTCGAAGCCGGGCTGCGCGTCGGTGAGGTTCTCGCCCGTCAGGATGACCTGCTTCTTGACGATGATGGCCTGGCCGTTGCGGTCGGGGTAGCGCTCGCTGCCGAAGGGCACGGGGCCGGAGCCGCGCTCGGCGCCGCGCGCCTCGGTGCTCTCGTCCACCATGCGCACTTCGAGGGTGGCGGTGCGGCCCAGGATGTCCTTGGCCTTGGCCGTGTCCTGCACGCCGGGCAGCTGCACCACGATGCGGTCGGTACCCTGCTGCTGGATCACCGGCTCGGCCACGCCGAGTTCGTTGATCCGGTTGTGCAGCGTGGTCATGTTCTGCTTGAGTGCCTGGTCCTGCACCTTGCGCAGGGCCTCGGGCTTGATGGTCGCCCGCACCAGCACGCCGTTGCCGTCCGGCGTGGCGGTGGCCACGAGGTCGGGGAACTGGTCGGAGATCAGGTTGCGCGTGGCCGTGGCGGCCGCCTCGTCGCGCAGGCGCACGTCGATGGTCTGGCCGTCGCGGTTGATGCCGCCGTGGCGGATGTTGCGGTCGCGCATGAGGGTGCGCAGATCGCCCGCGAAGGACTCGGCCTTCTTGGTGATCGCGGCCTGCATGTCCACCTGCAGCATGAAATGCACGCCGCCGCGCAGGTCCAGGCCCAGATAGACGGGCTGCGCGTGCAGCGCGGTGAGCCACGCGGGCGAGCGCGAGACCAGGTTCAGCGCGACGATGTACTGCGGATCGGCCGGATCGGGCACCAGGGCCTTCTGGATCACGTCCTTGGCCTTGAGCTGCGTGTCGGGCGTGTCGAAGCGCGCGCGCACCGAATTGCCGTCGAAGCCCACCGCGTCGGGCGTGATGCCCGCCGCCTTCAGGGCCTCTTCGACGCGGCCCTGCAGCGACGGCTCGATCTTCAGCGACGCCTTGGCCGAGGACACCTGCACCGCGGGCGCCTCGCCGAACACATTGGGCAGGGAATAGAGGATGCCCACGAGCAGCACGACCACGAGGATCGCGTACTTCCAGACCGGGTAACGGTTCATGATCGCGCTCTTATCTCAATTGACCACGGCGTGCCGCACCACCGGCGGCGCCTGGAGTTGGCACGGCGCAGACCAGCAGACGCCGCGCAAGGGCCGCCCCGCCGCGCTGGCGTCGTCCCCCTTCCCGCGCGCAGCGCGAGAGAAGGGGGAAGCGGCGCCGCCGCTCAGGGGGTTGCCACTCATTTCACGGTTCCCTTGGGCAGGACCTGGGAGACGGCGCTGCGCTGGATCTGCACTTCGACGCCCGAGGCGATCTCGATGTGCAGGAAGCCTTCGGACAGGCGCGTGACCCGGCCCACGATGCCGCCGGCCGTGGCCACTTCGTCGCCCTTGGCGATCGCGTCGATCATGGCGCGGTGCTCCTTCTGGCGCTTCATCTGGGGGCGGATCATGATGAAGTACAGCACCACGAACATCAGCACCAGCGGCAGCATGCCCGTGAGCGAGGACATCATGCCGCCAGCGGGTGCGGCGGCCGGGGCGGTCTGGGCGAAAGCGGAAGAGATAAACACGGCAACAGGCTCCGTTGAAAGAAGGGTCGTCCGGCGCAGCCGCCGGGCGATCGTGCACGCGGCGGCGCAGGAGCGCCTGCCGCAGGGCAACAGGCGATTGTATGCGGCGCCTTTCCGTGACCTGGAGGCATAACCCGTGGGCCGTTGGGTTATGCAGAGGGAGTGCTCCATGGGCAGCGGTATTAAATATTGCGTCTTTTATGCATAATATTTCCACAGAAATCCCAAGGAGCACGCCATGGAGCAAGCCATCGCCCGACCCGACCCCGGCCAGGTGCTTGCCAAAGCCACGGCCCGTGCGAGCCTATTTCTTGGAATGAACGGCGTCATGCTGGCCAGAACGCTGGGCCTGAGCGAGCCCACGGTGTCGCGGATCCTCAAAGCGGAAAAGCCGATCGATCCGGCAAGCAAGGAGGGCGAGCTGGCATTGCTGCTGGTGCGCGTCTACCGCTCGCTGGATGCCCTCGTGGGCACGGACGACGGCAAGCGGCAGGCGTGGATGACGGGATTCAACAAGGCCCTGGGCGGTGTGCCATTGCAGATGGTCCAGCGTGTGGACGGTCTGGTGGCCACCCTGTCGTATCTCGACGCCATGCGTGCACCCACATGAGCGCATGGGACCCGCGGTGGTTCGACGAAACCCTCCGTGTGCGCCAGTTGCTGGTATGGCGCGGGGTGGAGTCGCAATACGCAGCGGCCACGGTCAGGCTGGTCGACTCCCTGCAGGAACAGGATTTGCTGGAGCAGATGCTGGAGGCCAGCAAGCCCCCCATAGCGAAAGGACGGCATTACCTGCTGTTCACGCCCTTCCGGTACACGCCGCCGCATCCTCACCGGTTTCGCCCGGCCCATGAGCACGGGCAGTGGTACGGCGCAAGGAATCAGGTGGCCGTCTGCGCCGAAATCGCCTACTGGCGCCACCGGTTCATCCTGGACAGCATGGGCCTGCTGGGCGAAGACCTGCTGACGGAACACACGCTGTTCCAGGCGCAGCTGCGGGGCCCTTCCATCGACCTCATGCAGGAGCCCTGGAACCGCCGCAGAGCGCAGTGGACCCATGGCAGCGACTACACCGCCACCCAGGCCTTGGCCGCAGAGGCCCGGCACAGGGGCGTGCTGTGGATCCAGTACGAGTCGGTGCGCGCCTCCCATGAAGCCTGCGCCGTGGCGTTGGTCCCGGACGCATTGTTCGAACCCCCTCAGGGAATCGACGCAACGCGCCAGCGATGGATCTGCAAGGCGACCCGGAGCAAGGTGATGCTGATCGGCGATGCCGATCGCTTCGAGTGGGATTTCTGAACCGGCAACCCGGCCTCTTCCTCAGGCGCTCTGCCGCAGCGCCGTCTCGGCCGGCCCCTGGCGCCAGCGCGCCATCAGGCCGTCCCACTGGGTGCGGGCCGTCTCCAGGTGCCGCGCCTTCACGTGGCCGTAGCCGCGGATCTGCTCGGGAATGCGGGCGATCTCCACGGCCAGCGGCAGGTTCTCCGCCGTGAGCCCGGCCAGCAGCTCGTCGATGCACGCGCGGTACTCGCGGATCAGCGCGCGCTCGGTGCGGCGCTCCTCGGTGCGGCCGAAGGGGTCGAACGCGGTGCCGCGCAGGCCCTTCATCTTCGCGAGCACGCCGAAGGCCTTGTGCATCCAGGGGCCGTAGGCCTTCTTCACCAGTTCGCCGCGCTCGTTCTTCTTCGCCGTGAGCGGCGGCGCTAGGTGGTGCACCACGCGGTAGTCGCCCTCGAACATGCCGGCGATCTTCCCGGCGAAGGCGCCGTCGGTGTGCAGGCGGGCCACCTCGTACTCGTCCTTGTACGCCATGAGCTTGAAGAGGTAGCGCGCCACGGCCTCGGAAAGGCGCGTGGTGGTGCCCAGCCGCGCCTCGGCGTCCTGCACCTTCTGCACGAAGGCGCGGTAGTCGGCGGCATAGGCGGCGTTCTGGTAGCCGGTCAGGAATTCCTCGCGGCGCGCGATGACCTCGGCCAGCGCCGGCTTCTTGGCGAACTGGATGACCTGCGCGGTCTGGAACAGCGCGCGCACGGCGGCCAGGTCATGGGCGCAGCGGCGGCCCCACTCGAAAGCGGCCTTGTTGTTGTCCACCTGCACGCCGTTGAGTTCCATCGCCCGCATCAGCGCGGCATGCGAGAGCGGCACGCGGCCCTTCTGCCAGGCGTAGCCGAGCATGAGCGGGTTGGTGTAGATGCTGTCGCCCAGCAGCTGCAGCGCCACTTCTTCAGCATCGAAGCTGCCCAGCAGCTCGCTCCCGACGGCCGAGGCGATGGCCGTGTCGCAGTGCTGGCCGGGGAATTGCCAGTCGGGGTTGTTCACGAACGAGGCGGTGGGCGAGCCGTGGTTGTTCAGGGCCACGAAGGTGCGGCCCGGCTGCATCGCGGCCATGGTGGTCTTGAGCGAGGCGACGATCGAATCGCAGCCGATGATCAGGTCGGCCTTGGCGGTATCGACCTTGGTGGTGTAGATGGCTTCGGGCCGGTTGGCGATCTGCACGTGGCTCCAGGTGGCGCCGCCCTTCTGCGCGAGGCCGGCCGCGTCCTGCGTGACCACGCCCTTGCCTTCCAGGTGCGCGGCCATGCCCAGCAGCGAGCCGATGGTGATCACGCCCGTGCCGCCCACGCCGGCCACGACGATGCCCCAGGCGGACTCGGCCACCGGCAGCACCGGCTCGGGAATGGGGGCCAGCGCCGACAGGTCGCCCTTCTTTTCCTTCTTCGGCTTCCTGAGCGTGCCGCCTTCGACGGTCACGAAGCTCGGGCAGAAGCCCTTCACGCAGGAATAGTCCTTGTTGCAGGTGCTCTGGTTGATGCGGCGCTTGCGGCCGAACTCGGTCTCCAGCGGCTCCACCGACATGCAGTTGGACTGCACGGAGCAATCGCCGCAGCCCTCGCAGACCAGCTCGTTGATGACCACGGTCTTGTCGGGCGTGGCGAGCGTGCCGCGCTTCCTGCGGCGGCGCTTCTCGGTGGCGCAGGTCTGGTCGTAGATGATGGCCGTGCAGCCGGGGATATCGCGGAATTCGCGCTGGATGCGGTCCAGCTCGTCGCGGTGGTGCACCGTCACGCCTTCGGCGAGCTGCACGCCGTCGTACTTGGCGGGCTCGTCGGTCACGATCACCAGTTTCGCCACGCCCTCGGACTTCAGGCTGTTCATGATCTGCAGCACCGAGTGGCCCTCGGGCCGCTCGCCCACCTGCTGGCCGCCGGTCATCGCGACCGCGTCGTTGTAGAGCACCTTGTAGGTGATGTTGGTGCCGGCCGCGATGCTCTGGCGGATCGCGAGCAGGCCGCTGTGGAAGTACGTGCCGTCGCCCAGGTTGGCGAAGACGTGCTTGTCCAGCGAGAACGGCTGCTGCCCCACCCAGGTCACGCCCTCGCCGCCCATCTGCGTGAAGGTGGAGGTGTTGCGGCCCGGCATCCAGTTGACCATGTAGTGGCAGCCGATGCCGGCCACGGCGCGCGAGCCTTCGGGCACGCGGGTGCTGGTGTTGTGCGGGCAGCCGCTGCAGAACCACGGCGTGCGGTCGCCCGTGTCGGCGGTGGTCTCGGCCAGCGACCGCTCGCGCGCGTCGATCACCGTCAGGCGGGCGTCCATGCGTGCCACCACGTCGTCCGGCATGCCGAGCTTCTTCAGCCGCTTGGCGATGGCGCGCGCGATGATCGCGGGCGTCAGGTCGGCCTTGGGGCGCAGCAGCCAGTTCTGGCTCGGGTTCGCCATGCTCCACTCGCCGCCGGAGTTGTCGCCCTCGCCTTCGTCGAACTTGCCCAGCACGTTCGGGCGCACGTCGGCGCGCCAGTTGTAGAGCTCTTCCTTGAGCTGGTATTCGATGACCTGGCGCTTCTCCTCCACCACCAGGATTTCCTGCAGGCCCTGCGCGAAATCGCGCGTGATCGTCGCCTCCAGCGGCCAGACCACGTTCACCTTGTGCAGGCGGATGCCGAGCCGGCGGCAGGTATCGTCATCCAGCCCCAGGTCGATCAGGGCCTGGCGGGTGTCGTTGTAGGCCTTGCCGCTCGCGATGATGCCGAAGCGGTCATTCGGGCCTTCGATCACGTTGTAGTTGAGCTTGTTGGCGCGCACGTACGCGAGGGCGGCGTACCACTTGTAGTCCATGAGGCGCGCTTCCTGCTCCAGCGGCGCGTCCGGCCAGCGGATGTGCAGGCCGCCGGGCGGCATCGCGAAATCCTCGGGCAGCACGATCTGCACGCGGTCCGGATCGATCGAGATGCTGCTCGATGACTCCACCACTTCCTGGATCGTCTTCATGCCCGACCACACGCCCGAGAAGCGGCTCATGGCGAAGGCGTGCAGCCCCATGTCGAGGATGTCCTGCACGCTGCTGGGGAAGAACACCGGCAGCCCGCAGGCCTTGAAGATGTGGTCGCTCTGGTGCGGCGCGGTGCTGCTCTTGCTGATGTGGTCGTCGCCCGCGATGGCGATCACGCCGCCGTGCTTCGCCGTGCCGGCCATGTTGGCATGCTTGAACACGTCGGAGCAGCGGTCCACGCCCGGGCCCTTGCCGTACCAGATGCCGAAGACGCCGTCGAACTTCTTCTTGTCGGGATACAGGTCGAGCTGCTGCGTGCCCCACACGGCGGTGGCGCCCAGCTCCTCGTTCACGCCGGGCTGGAACACGACCTGGTTCTGCGCCAGGTGCTTGCGGGCGGCCCACAGGGCCTGGTCGTAGCCGCCGAGCGGCGAGCCCCGGTAGCCGCTGATGAAGCCCGCGGTGTTGAGCCCCGCACGCGCGTCACGCTGGCGCTGCAGCATCGGCAGGCGCACGAGGGCCTGCACGCCGCTCATGAAGGCCCGTCCCTCCGGCAGGGTGTATTTGTCATCCAGGGACACTGTCTCCAGGGCGCGGCGGATGTGCTCCGGCAGCGGTGCGTTCATGGTTGTCTCTCCATCATCGTCGGGGGTGCCGCGGCCTCGTGGGCGCGGGCAGGGCTGCGCGCCCGGTGGGGCGGGCTTGTCTGCATGCCAGTGTAGGCAGGACGGGCGGATATGTCCTTTCGTTTCCATGCCGTGTTTACCCTCGTTTCAGAAAGATCCTTTCTCGGAACAATCGATGAATGGAAGAACTCGACAAATTCGACATCGCCATCCTGGCGGAACTGCAGGCCGATGCGCGCCTCACCAACGCCGAGCTGGCGCAGCGGGTGGGCCTCTCGGCGGCGCCGTGCTGGCGGCGCGTGCGGGCGCTGGAGGGTGCGGGATTCATCAAGGGCTACCACGCCGAGATCGACCGCCACCGCATCGGCCTGGGCGTGCTGGCGTTCGTGCGGCTGGACGCCGACCGCAGCACCGGCGGCCTCACGCGCGAGATGGAGGAAGCCATCGCGAAGATCCCGGAAGTGGTCGCCTGCCACTACATCAGCGGCACCGGCACCTTCGAGCTGCAGGTGGTGGCGCGCGATCTGGAGAGCTTCTCGCAGTTCGCGCGCGGCGTGCTGCTGAACCTGCCCAACGTGAAGGACATGCACACGAGCTTTTCGCTGGGGGAGGTGAAGGCGGGTGGGGCGCTGCCGCTGAGCCATCTGGGCCGGGGACGCTGACGCAAGGGGCCCGACCGGGTTCTGAACGAAGGTCGCGTATTCCGCCATCCGGCAACGTTCAGGAAGAAAGTCGCTGCACGGCCGCGCCGCACTGGGGACAATGGGATGCCTATGCCGCAGCAGCCTCCCCCTTCCCCGGACACGTCACCCCATCCTCCCCCACCGAACGGTTCCACACCGCCTGCGCGCGGCGACGCTGAGTCCGTGCCCCCCGGCCGCCTGATCGAAGACCCGGCCGCCACGCCCGCCGCGCAGGCGGCCGCCTCCGCCGAGGCCGCGGCGGCCGCGCAGCTCGGGCAGGACGCCGCGCGGCGTGCCGAGCTTTCCCCCCTCGCCCCACTCGGAGTGCCGGTGTTCCGCATGCTGTGGCTCACCTGGCTCGCGGCCAATACCTGCATGTGGATGAACGACGTCGCGGCCGCCTGGCTGATGACGACGCTCACCACCTCGCCCGTGCTGGTGGCGCTGGTGCAGACGGCCTCCACGCTGCCGGTGTTCCTGCTGGGCCTGCCCAGCGGCGCGCTGGCGGACATTCTGGACCGGCGGCGCTATTTCATCGCCACGCAGTTCTGGGTGGCCGCGGTGGCGCTGGTGCTGTGCCTGGCCATCCTGGCCGGGGGGATGACGGCGCCGCTGCTGCTGGCGCTCACGTTCGCCAACGGCATCGGGCTGGCGATGCGCTGGCCGGTGTTCGCGGCCATCGTGCCGGAGCTGGTCAACCGTGCGCAGCTGCCCGCGGCACTCGCGCTCAACGGCGTGGCGATGAACGCCTCGCGCATCGTCGGCCCGCTGCTGGCCGGCGCGATCATCGCCAGCGCGGGCAGCGCCTGGGTGTTCGTGCTCAATGCCGTGCTGTCGGTGATCGCGGGCTTCACGATCATGCGCTGGAAGCGCACGCACGTGCCCAATCCGCTGGGCCGCGAGCGGCTCGGCAGCGCGATGCGCGTGGGCGTGCAGTTCGTGCGCGAATCGCCGCGCATGCGCGCCGTGCTCTGGCGCATCTCGATCTTCTTCCTGCACGCCACCGCCCTGCTCGCGCTGCTGCCGCTGGTGGCGCGCGACCTGGAGGGCGGCGGCGCGGGCACCTTCACGCTGCTGCTGGCCTCGATGGGCGCCGGCGCCATCGCGGCGGCGATGTTCCTGCCGCGGCTGCGCCAGGCGATGCCGCGCGACACGCTGGTGGGCCGCGGGGCGCTGCTGCAGGCGCTGGCCACGTCGGTGGTCGCGATCGCGCCGAACGTGTATGTCGCCGTGCCGGCGATGGTGGTGGGCGGCATGGCCTGGATCACCACGGCGAATTCGCTGAGCGTGTCGGCGCAGCTGGCGCTGCCCAACTGGGTGCGCGCGCGCGGCATGTCGATCTACCAGATGGCGATCATGGGCGCCACGGCGGCGGGCGCGGCCTTCTGGGGGCAGGTGGCCTCGGTGACCAGCGTGCACATGAGCCTGGCGATCGCCGCGCTCACCGGCACCATCGCGATGGCGCTGGTGCAGCGCCTGGTGGCGGACCGCACCATGGAAGAGGACCTGAGCCCCTCGCGCGCCTTCAAGGTGCCCACCGCGCCCACCACGCCCGAGCGCGGCCACGTGGTGGTGACCATCGAATACGTGATCGATCCCGAGCGCGCCACCGAATTCCGGGCGACGATGCAGGAGAGCCGCCGCAGCCGGCTGCGCCAGGGCGCTCTCGACTGGCAGCTGCAGCACGACATCGCCGACCCGAGCCGCTACGTGGAGCGCATCGTGGACGAATCCTGGACGGAGCACCTGCGCCGCTTCGACCGCGTCACCGCATCGGACGTGGCGCTGCGCGACCGCAAGCTGGCATTCCACGTGGGGGACGCGCCGCCCGCGGTGACGCGCTATCTGGTGGAACTGGAGCGCTAGCGGTAGCGGCAGCGCTGGCGGAGATACCCGCGCGCGCCGCTGCCTGCCCTCAGCGCCGCACCGGCCGCAGCCCGAACCAGCCGCCCTCGGCGTCGTACAGCACGTCGAACTGCCGCAGCATGTGGCGGCCGGTGTTGACGAAGGCCGGGCGGCCGGGCGAGTTGACCAGCACGGCCTGGGGCGCGGCGGCATCGCCCACGCGGAAGTCGTATTGCGCGACGGGCGCCTGTGCGCCGGGGAACATCACCTGCACGGGCGTGTCCGGCTGCAGGCCGGTGACGGTATGGCCACGGCGGCTGGGGTTGGGTATCTGGGCCGTCGGCAGCGCCGACGGGTTGGAGACGGTGAGGTACATCTGCGCGATGCCGGTGTCCACCAGCACGGGGCCGGCCTCCGGCGCGCCGCCGTTCACCGAAACGGCCATGGTGGCCTGCCGCCAGTCGCGCGGATCCGAGGAGGCGGGCGCGCCGTTCGCGAGCAGGCTGCCGGGCTGCAGCTTCACGGCGCGAAAGCCCGTGGCGTTGGCCGGTGTGAGGCCGGCGTGCACGCCGTGCTGGGTGACGATGTAGCCGGCATGCACCTCGCCCGGCCGCACGGGCCGGCCGCCGATCATGGAGAGGTTGAGCAGCGGGTTCTTGTCGGGCGTGCCCTGCGGCTGGCCGTCGTGCTCGCGCCCGAAGCCGACGCCCATGTAGGCGATGCCAGCGGGATTGTCGGTGGTGTCCGTGGGCTGGTCGCAGTCGGGCCGGTTGGCCTTTTCGCTCCAGCCCGGGCAGATCATTTCCTTCTCGACGGCCAGCACCGGAACCCGTGCGATCACTTCGCCGTCACCGGAGCGGAAGGCGAGGTCGCGCCCCACCCAGTGGCCGATCCACAGCCGCTTGCTGCTGGAGAGGAATTCCCAGCCCAGAGGGGCGTCGCGCGCTTCCCCGGCGCGCGGATAGCCGGGCAGATCGACGGCGGAGATCACCACGCCGGTGGAGCCCGTGTCCATGGTGACGGTGAAGGTCCGGGCGGATGCGCTCACCGGGCCCCCGGCGGGCATGCGCACCTCGAAGGCCAGCCGGGGCGCGTTCGTCATGGGCAGGGACTGGTCGCCGGGCGGGGATACGAACGGGATGAAGTGCGCGTTGGTGCCGGGGCGCAAAACGGGGCCGGTGCCCGCGGCGGCGGCGGGTGCCGTGGAATCGGTCGCGGCGCCGGGCGGCGTCTGGGCGCCCGCGGCGCCGCAGGCGAGCAGCGCGGTCAGGTGGACGATCGCGGTGCGGATCGGTGTCATGGTTCTCTCTCCCTGCTGTGGTTATGGAGAGCCCAGACTACACGATCCGCAGAACGTTCTGGGGCGGCGGACGTCACATGCACGCCGCGTCGCCACCGGCCGGAGCTGCGTTGCCGGCACGAAGAGGCTTCGGCTCACCTCGGCCACAGCGCCCAGAGCCGCAGCCCCTGCTTGAGCCGGCCGGCCAGCTCGCCCGCCTCGGCGCCCCAGCCAGCGAAATAGTCCGCCCGCACGGCGCCCAGGATGGCGGAGCCGGTGTCCTGCGCCAGCACCAGCCGCTGCAGCTGCGCCGTGGGCCCGCCGGAGGCCAGCCAGACGGGCGTGCCGTAGGGAATGCTCTGACGGTCGACGGCGATGGAGCGGCCCGGGGTGAGCGGCACGCCCTGTGCGCCGCGCGGTCCGAAGGCCGCGTCCATGGGCGACAGCGCTTCCTCGCGGAAGAACACGTAGCGCGGATTGGCCCAGAGCATTTCCTGCACGCGCTGCGGGTTCTGCAGCGTCCAGGCGCGGATGCCGGGCCAGGTGGCGTCGCGCACCAGGCCCTGGTCGAGCAGCCAGCGGCCGACGCTCTGGTAGGGCTGGTCGTTGGTGCCGGCGAACGCCACGCGCACGAGGCGCACGGAGCCGTCGGGCTCCTGGATGCGCAGCCGTCCGGATCCCTGAATGTGCACCACCAGGGCCTCGACCGGGTCGCGCACCCAGGCGATGACCCGGCCCGCGAGCGCGGCCTGCGCTTCGGGCAGGGTGTCGATCTGCTGGCGCGTGTACCAGGGCTTGCGCTGGCCGAAGCCGTTGGGCAGGGCGTAGAGCGGCACGGTGAAGCCGTTGCCCGGGTTGCGGGCGGCGTCGAGGTACGGCTCGTAGTAGCTGGTGAGCATGCCGTCCGCATTGCCGTCCAGCGCCTCGATCCGGTAGGGCTGCAGGCGCGCCACCATCCATTCGCGCTGCTCCTCCGGCGTGGCGATGGAGAGGCGGCGGATCTCGGGGCACAGCGGCGCGAAGGCCGGCAGCGGGCGTTCGCAGCTGCGCAGCCAGGCGTTCCAGGCCTCGTACAGCGCGTCGGTGGAGAAGCCCGGCAGCTCGTTCCAGTGCACCGGGATCCAGCGGCTCTTGGGCTGGGCCATGGGCGGGGGAAGCGGCCCGCCGGGTTCGGGTGGCAGCGGCACGCCAGGCCCCGGAGGCAGCGTGACGAGGGGACCGGTGGGCGACGACGGAACGGGGACCGGGGACGGTGCGGGCGGCCGCGTGGAGCAGGCGGCCAGCGTTCCTACAATCAGCGCCATTGTCACCAGGCGCAGGAGACGGAGATTCATGGGGCTGATTTTGCTTGAAGCATTGCTGGCGCTGGCCGTGCTCGTCGCCATCGTGTGGTGGACCATGTTCTCGGGACGCCCCCGGGGCGAGCTGCCGCCCCGGGACGGCGAGCCGCCGGACGAGGGAAAGTAGGACGCCGCCTGCATGCGCTGGCGGCTTCCGCCGGTCACGGCGGGCCCGGGCGGCGCCAAGAATTCCCCCAGGCGCCCACTGGACGGGAACGCGGCTCGACGCGCTGCCCCCCGCTTCCATGCCAGCCATCACGGCCGGCCGGCACCGCCCTCACACGACAGAAACAGAAGGAGCCTTCCATGCGCGTATCCCGCACCCTCATCGCCGCCACCGCCGCCGTCCTGCTCGCCAGCGGCTGCGCCAACATGACCGACACCCAGCGCCGCACGGCCACCGGGGCGGGCATCGGTGCCGCCGGCGGCGCCGTGCTGGGCGCCGTGACGGGCGGCAACGCCGGCACCGGCGCGGTGATCGGCGCGGGCGTGGGCGCCCTGGGCTCGTACATCTGGTCGCAGCACATGGAGCGCCAGAAGCAGGAAATGCAGCAGGTAACGCGCGGCACGGGCGTGGTGGTCACGCAGACGGCCGACAACCAGCTGAAGCTCGACATCCCGAGCGACATCTCGTTCGCCACCAACCGTTCCGACATCCAGTCGAACTTCGCCCCGGTGCTGGACCGCTTCGCCGAAGGCCTGCGCAACAACCCCAACGCCGAAGTGCGCATCGTCGGCTACACCGACTCCACCGGCACGGACGCGATCAACAACCCGCTGTCGCTCGACCGCGCCACCAGCACGCGCAACTACCTCACCTCGCACGGCGTGAACGGCGGGCGCATCCAGGTGGAAGGCCGCGGCGCGCGCGAGCCGATCGCCAGCAACGACACGGCCGACGGCCGCGCCCGCAACCGCCGCGTCGAGATCTACGTGGGCGAGCGCCAGCGCCAGGGCTGACGCACCGGCCCGGTCCCGCGCGACCCCGCGGGACCGTTCGAACGCTTGATCCTCAATCGGCCGATCGGAGCAGGTTCGCCAGCTCGACGGCCGATTTCACCTGCATCTTGTCGAACACGCGCGCGCGGTGGACTTCCACCGTGCGCACGCTGATGTCCAGCTGGTCGGCGATCAGTTTGTTCGGCAATCCTTCCACCACCAGCCGCATGACGTCGCGCTCGCGGTCGGTCAGCTCGGAGAGCCGCTGCTGCAGGTCGTCGCGCTGGTGCACGGACTCGAGATGGCGGGCCGACTGCGCGATCGCCTGCTCGATGCGGTCCACCAGCAGGTTGTCGGAAAACGGCTTCTCGCAGAAATCGAAGGCGCCGCGCTTGACGGTGGCCACCGCCGTGGGCACGTCGGCATGGCCCGTGAGGAAGATCACCGGCATGGCCGCGATGAGGCCGCGCTCGGCCAGCCGGTCGAAGAGCGCCAGGCCGCTCATGCCGGGCATGCGCACGTCCAGCAGCAGGCAGCAGGGATGGCGCGGCATGGGGCGCTCGCCCAGCGCGGCCTCGAAGGCCTCAGCGCTGTCGAAGGATTCGCTGGGAACGCGGCGCGAGCGCAGCAGCCAGGCGAGCGCTTCGCGCACGCCGGCGTCGTCGTCCACGATGTACACGGTGGCGTTGGAGACGGGTTCCATCAGGCAGAAGGGTGGGCAGGGTCGGTGTCGGTTCCTGCGGCGGGGCAGGCCGGCAGGGTGAAGGTGAATACCGTACCACGCGGCGCGTGCGGCGCGTGGCCCAGGAAGCCGCCGTGCTGTTCGACCACGGTGCGGCACAGGCTCAGGCCCAGCCCCATGCCCTCGGCGCGGGTGGTGAAGAACGGCGTGAACAGCTTGGCGCCGACCTCGGGCGCGATGCCGGGGCCGCCGTCGATCACCTGGAATTCGATCCACGCGTTCTGGGCGTTGGAGGCGGCGCGGCGCACGCGCAGCTCGAGCAGCCGCTGCGGCGTGCCGGGCTCGTCCATGGCCTGCATGGAGTTACGCGCGAGGTTGAGCAGCACCTGCTCCACCATCGTGCGGTCGCACAGCACGCGGGGCAGTTGGGGCTCCACGGCGATGCGGATCTGCACGCGCAGCTTGTGGGCCTGCAGGCGGATCAGCGGCAGCACCGCGTCCAGCAGGTCTTCCGGGGCGACCGGCTCGCGCGTCTGGTCGCGGCGTCGCACGAAGTCGTGCACGCTCTTGATGACGCGGCCCGCGCGCTCGGCCTGCTGGGCGATGCGCTGCAGGGCCACGCGCACGTCCGGCAGGTACGAGGCCGTGGCGGCCCCGCCGTCCTGCCCGGGCGGCGCGCTCTCGAGCAGGTTGATCGACCCGGAGGCGTAGCTCGCGATCGCCGCCAGCGGCTGGTTCAGTTCGTGGCTCAGCAGCGAGGCCATCTCGCCCACGGTGGCGAGCCGCGCGGTAGCCTGCAGGCGCTCCTGCGAGGCCCGGGAGAGCTCCTCGACGCGGCGCTGCTCGCTCACGTCCAGGAAGGCGCTCATCCAGCCCGTGTGCAGGCCCTGCGCGTTGATCAGCGGCGCCTCGAAGATCATGACCGGAAAGCGCGTGCCGTCCTTGCGCATGAAGGTGGATTCATAGCCCTCGCGCGGGGGCGGATGCTGGCCCGCGAGCCGGCTCTGCTGCCGCTGCCAGTATTCGTCGGCGAACTCGGGCGGCCAGTAGGGCGGCCGGTCGGCCTGGCCGAGCAGTTCCTGCGCGGGGAAGCCCACCATCTCGCAGAAGGCCGGGTTCACATACGTGATGCGGCCCTGCAGGTCGCGCGCGCGCAGCCCGGTCACCAGCGAATCCTCCATGGCCTTGCGGAAGGCGAGCGCGTCGCCCAGGTCGCGCTCGGCGCGCAGCCGGCGGCGGTTGTCGCGCACCAGCACCACGAGCACGGTGACCAGAGCGATCGACATCGCCGTCACCAGCGCGGTGAGCACGTTGGGAAAGACGCTGGGGGCGCTGTGCCAGCTGTCCATGCGCAGCACCAGGGCCGTGCCGGGCAGGTCGAAGAGCTGCTGCGTGCTGAACATGCGCATGCCGCGCCGGTTGGCCCCCACCATCGCGAGGCGGGTGCCGTCGGCTTCGGTGAACGACACCTCCTGGCCGCGCTTGAGGCCCGGCACCACCATTTCCACCAGCACGTTCTGCAGCGAATAGGTGGCGACGAGGTAGCCGGTGCTCACGCCCTCGTGCGTGAGCGGAATGCACAGCTCCATCATCTCGGTGCCGCGTCCCTCGCCCAGGGGCTGGTAGTAGCTGCCGGAGTACGAGGGCCCGCCCACGCGCCGCGCGTTGCCGCAGGCCAGGGCGGTGTTGGAGTGGGCACTGCCGCGTGCGTCGGCGTCCCACTGCACCGGCCGGTAGGGCGTCTCGGCGTGGGCGCGCACGCGCAGCGACGGGTCGCGCCATTCGACGCGCACCAGTTCGCGGCGGATGCCGAGCAGCCGGGCGGAGCGCTCTTCCCAGCTGGCGATGTCCGGATCGCCCGCCTGCAGCGCCTGCAGGTTCTGCAGGTTGTGGGTGAAGCCGGTGCGCAGGTCGGCGACGGCATCGGCCGCGTCGCGCTCCAGGCGGTTCTGCACCTCGGTGGCCTCGTAGCGGCCCGCCAGCCACACCTGCGTGACCAGCATGCCCGCCACGAGCAGCACCAGCGCCGTCCAGAGCGACCAGCGCCGCCATGCGCTGCGCCAGCGGCGCCAGGACCAGCGCCCCCGCGTGGCCACCCCGGGCCCGGGCGGCGGCACGGGCGCGGCTGTGGCTGTGGCTGCGGCTGCGGCTGCGGACGGCGCGGTATCGGAGGAGGACGGCACGGCGCTCACGGCGGGTTCACAGCACGCGGTGGTCCAGCGCCGGCAGCTGCGTGCGCACCTGCCGCAGCCGTCCAGCGTCGAGCGTGCCGGCCACCACCGCAGTGCCCTCGGCGCATTGCGCCAGCACCTCTCCCCACGGGTCCACCACCATGCTGTGGCCCCAGGTGCGCCGGCCGTTCTCGTGCAGGCCGCCCTGGGCCGGCGCGACGACGTAGGCGAGGTTCTCCACCGCGCGGGCGCGCAGCAGCACCTCCCAGTGGGCCTGGCCCGTCGTGTGGGTGAAGGCACTGGGCACGAGCAGCACGTCGGCGCCGGCGCGGGCGTGCGCGCGGTACAGCTCCGGGAAGCGCAGGTCGTAGCAGACCGACAGGCCCACGCGCCAGGCCGAACCGTCGCGCGCGGTCATGGCGAAGCGCGCCGGCTCGCTGCCGGCCTCGATCACGGCGGCCTCGTCGAAGCGCTCGCGGCCGTTGTCGAAGCGGAACAGGTGGATCTTGTCGTAGCGCGCCACGCAGTCGCCCGCGGGCGAGAAGACGAGCGTGGTGTTGCGCACGTGCCGGTCGCTGTCGCAGCGCAGCGGCAGCGTGCCGCCCACGATCCAGAGCCCGAGCTCGCGCGCAGCCTGGGCGAGGAAGCCCTGGATCTCGCCGTCGCCGAAGGTTTCGCGCAGCGCCAGCTTGTCGGTGTCGCGCGCGCCCATGGCGCAGAAGTATTCCGGCAGCGCGGCCAGTTCCACGCCTTCGGCGGCGGCCTCTTCCAGCAGGCGGCGGGCCTGGGCGAGGTTGTCCCGGACCTGCGTTCCGGAAACCATCTGCAGTGCGGCGGCTTTCATCATGGTGCGTCGTCCTCTGCGCCCCGGGCAGCGGGCGCCTGGCGGTGGGAAGCGGCCGGTGCGGTCCCCGGCGCGGGGGCCTGGTCGGCTGCGGGGGAATCCGGCGCCGTGGCGCCGGAAGGCTGCGCGCCCGCGCGGCGGCGCGGCACGCGCACGATGCGCGGATCGGCCCAGGTGCCGTCGATGCGGAACTCCTGGGTCGCGGCCTGGATGAGCGGCCCGCGCAGGAAGACCTGCGCGAGGAAGCTGCCCAGGCCCACCACCGGGTTGATCGCGGTGGCGACGAGCGATGCGGTCATGGCGTTGATCTCGGGTACCACCACGACGTGCAGGTTCTGCGTCTCGTGGTCGAGGTCGGCGCTGCCCTCCATCAGCACGGCGGCGTTCACGCCCTTCATCTGGAGGTTGTTGGTGGTGGCGATGCCCTGGTCGATGCGCACGTCGCCACGCACGAAGTCGAAGGCGAAGCCCTCGCTGAACACGTCGCGGAAGTCGAGCGTGAGGCGGCGCGGCAGCGACTGCAGGCTCAGGACGCTGAGGAGCTTGGCGAGGCCCGGATCGGCCTTCAGGAACTGGCCGGACTCCACGTTGAGGTTCACGTGCCCGGTCATCGAGCGGTAGTCCGGGCTGAGCGGCGCCCCCATCCAGGCCACCTGCCCTTCCATGCGGCCCTTGCCGCGGCGGATGACGCCTTCCATGCCGAAGCGCGCAAGGAGCTCGCCCGAGTCGCGGATGTCGAGCCGGAAATCCATGGACGTGCGGCGGCGGGCGCCCGCGGCGCCCCCGCCCCCCAGCAGCACCCAGTTGCCGCTCGATGCGAACGTGGCCTCGGGCACCGACAGGTTGAGCTTGGACAGCCGCCATTCGCGCGGCGCGCCGCCGGTGCCGCCACGGTTCTGCGCTTCGACCTCGATGCGCCCCAGGCGCCGGCCGCGCAGTTCGAAATCCTGCACGACGATGTCCAGCGCCGGCAGCGTGGTGCTGGCCTCGCGGGTGTCGAGCAGCGACTCCTCCACCTGCTGCGCTTCCGACTGCGGTACCGACAGGCGCGACAGGCGGGCGAACACCCGGCCGCCGGATTCCTCGCCGCCCGGTGCGCCGCCCGGCTGGTATTCGACGTAGCCGTTCAGCTCGCGCGCATCCAGGTTCGCGCGCCACGTGGCGCCGTCGCGCGATCCGCCGGCCACCACGTCGTGCAGCGTGCGACCCTGCAGCGTCAGGGTCCTGGCGCGGGCCGCGAGCACCGTCGGCAGGAATTCCTGCGCGCCGCCGGCGGGCATCCGGCCGGCGCCCTTGCCCGTGGGTGCAGCAGCCTCCGGAGCACCGGTCGTGCCCGGAGCCGGGGTCGATGCAGAGGCCGATGCCGCGGACGCGCGCGGCGCTCCGGCCTCAGCCGGGGGCCGGGCGTCCAACGCGGACGCCCCCGCCGATGGAGCGGCAGCGGCCAGCGCCTGCTGCCACGCATCCAGATCCAGGTGTTCGGTGCGCACGTTGGCGGACACGCCCTGCTCCGGCATGGCCGCCGTCTCGCCGGGCGGCAGGCCGATGGCGATGGCGCCCCGCAGCACGCGCGGGACCGGGCCTGAGTGGTCCAGCAGGTAGCTGGCCGATCCGATGCCGCCGATCTCGACGGCCATCTGCTCGCGCAGCGGCGGGGCCGCGGCGCCCGCGGCGGCGGGCACGGTGGACTCGCGCGCCAGCTGCGACTCGTAGCGCAGGGGCACCACCACATCGGCCGACTTGCCGAGCGGCGCGGGCAGGTCCAGGGCCATGCCCTGCAGGTTGGTCGTCACCAGCACCTCGGGCAGGCCGCGCCGCACGCCGAGCGTCAATGCGTAGGCGGCGCTGCCGGAGGCGCGGCGCGCCAGTTCGGGCACCCCGGGCCACTGCGTGGCCTGCCGCAGGCCTTCGGCGGTGGCGACGCCCTGGCCGCGCACCTGCACCGAGGATTCATGCCCCGTGCTGCCCGGCGCCGGCGCACGCATCCCGCCCTCGAGCCGCAGGTCGCCGCCCAGCGCCCGGCCCTGCACGCCCGCCAGCGTGAAGCCGGTGTCGCTGAACTGCACGGCGCCGCGCGCACGCGAGATGAGGGGCACGTCGGGGGTGATGCGGACGTCGTTGCCCGCGAGCGTGACGCTGCCCTGCACCTTGGACTGGTCGATGTGGCTGATCGGCAGGCTCAGGCTGAGCTGCAGGCCGGCCGGGCCCGTGCCGGTGGCGCCGTCGAGCGCATGCGAGGTAAGACGCGAGAGCGGCGACGCGGCCATGAAGGCCAGCATGTCGGACAGCGGCCCCTGCGCCTGGGCCTGCACACCCACCACGCTGTGCGCCAGATCGGGAATGCGCGCCTCCACGCGTTCCACGCGCAGGCGCGGCGTGCCGGCGAAGCTGCCGCTCGCGCCGCGCACCGCCATGCTGGAGCGGTCGAACACCAGCTCTCCGGCCAGTTGCGTGAGCGCCGGCCAGGCCGGGTCGCCCGCATGCTGCAGGCCGGGCGGCACGTAGGCGTAGGTCACGCCCTTGAGCTGGGCGGCGATGCGGAATTCGCCCGGCCCGCCGTGGCTGAAGGGCATGTCGTGCAGATCGCCCTTGACCCGGAACTGCACGCCCGAGGCGGTGCCTGCCGTCACGGCGTCGCGCACGTAGTGCCGGGTTTCCGCGGGAATGGAGAGCGGCAGGTAGCGGTGCACGCGCGTGCCGTCGGCGCGGTGCAGCGCCCCGCTCAGGTCCAGCACGCCGGGAAACCGCGAGCGGCCGGCGGCACGCGCCGCATCGGATGTGGACCAGGCGATGCGGGCATCGCCCTGCGCGTCGGCGTTGGCGAACTGCAGGTCCGGCACCTGCACGGCGATGCGCTCGCCTTCCAGCTGCCAGCGCACGCTGGCCGTGAGGCGGTCCACCGGCACCGTGGGCTCCTCGAAGACGCCGGGCAGCACGAGGGCGCCGTCCTCGATCGCGAGCGACGCCTTGCCGCCCGCCTGGGTCAGCTCGAAATCCAGCGCGGCCCCGCGCACCCCCGGCACGCCGGACGGGCGCGCGCCGGCACCCGCGCCATCCCCGGGCGCGGCGTCGGCCACCGCCAGGCCGACCACGCGACCGCGGGCCTGGTACTGGCGGGGCGCGTCCACGGGCCCGCGCCAGCCGGCCTGCACCTCCTGCACGATGCCGCGCGGCCCGTAGCGGCCCAGCGCCGCATGCAGCGGGGCGCCCAGGGGCAGGCGGCTGGCGATCTGCGACAGCGCCGCCAGATCGAGCCGGTCGGCGCGCAATTCGCCCTGCTCGCGCTCCGGCGCGACGGGGTCCCGGCCCGTGACGCGCACCGAGGCATTGCCGCCGGGCCAGCGAAGCCCGTCGCGGGTGAGGAACTGCAGCCCCTGGGTGGAGGCCTCGAAGCCGCCATCCAGCCACCGGCCACCCACGCGGCCGGCCACCGCCGCCAGCGCCAGCGGCTCCAGGCCCGCGCCCAGGGCGGCCTCGACGTCGGCGAGCGCGACGTCGGCGGTGCCGCCGGCCACCTCGCCGCGCCGCACGTCCAGCCAGGCGCGCAGCGCGCCGCGGCCCCGGACCACGTCGATGCCGTCGATGTCCGCGTGCTGGCGCAGCCGGGAGACGTCCACGCGCCCGAACTGCGCGAACAGCTGGCCGCTCCATTGCTTCCAGGCCCCGCCGTGGGTGGTCAGCAGCGGCTGGCGGAACCGGCCCATGACGGAGAAACGGTCGCCCCATTCCGGCGGCGGCGTGGCGTCCAGCCGCATCGCGTGGCGCCACCCGCGGTTGCGCAGCACGATGTCCACGTCGGAGAGCGCCAGCGGGGGAGCTCCCCGCATCGCGTCCGTCCAGCGCACGGTGCCGCCGCGCAATGCCACCTCGCCCTGCGAGAACAGCCAGTCGGCGGCGCCGCCGCCCTCGCCGGGGCCGGCCTGGCTGCGCACCGGGATGCCGCCCACCACCAGGCGCCCGTCGGCCTCGCGGCGCACGTCCAGTTCGGGGCGTTCGATATAGAGCTGCTCGAAGCCCAGGCGCAGCGCCGAGCGCGGCGACAGCGAGGCGACCACCCGGGGCAGGCGCAGCGCCTCGCGCCCCTGCGCATCGAGCAGGGCGACGTCGAGAAGCTCCACGGTCGGCACCAGGCCTTCGGAGCGCGCCGACAGCGCGCCGATGCGCACGGGTACCCCCAGGGCCCGCGTGGCCTGGGCTTCCAGCTGCGGACGCCACTCGCCGATTCGCGGCACAATCCAGCCGTGGAGCACCCCCCAGGCCACGGTCACCAGCAACCAGAGGGCGATCAACAGTCCCAGTGACCACCGCGCAAGGCCCGCCATGCACTTCAGCAGGCGGGATGGGTGCGGTGTCGTCTCAATCATGGTGGGTTCGGATGTGGCAGGAATTATGACCCGCGCCCGCTGTGCGGGTTCAGCCCGAAAGGGTGTCGGTATGTACGCTTTCACAGCCTCTTCCTTGCCTTATGTCCACACCGTTCGCTGACACGCGCGCTCCCGCGGGGCCCGCCCCCGGCGCCGACCATTCCCGCTTCCACCAGCGGCTGCAGCGCCGCTATGCCGGCGAGATGCCGCTGCTGCCGGCCGGCGCCCCGACCCGCCCGGCCATGGCCGAGGCCCTGGAAGCCCTGCGCGCCCGCGGCCACGACACGGGTGCCGCCCTGCGCGTGCTGCGGCAACTGGTGATGGAGCGGCTGATCCGCCTCGACTGCGAAGAGGGCGCGCCGCTCTCCGACATCACCCGCGCCACCACCGAACTCGCGGAACTGGCGCTGGACGAGGCCCTGCGCCATGCCCGCCAGGAGCTGGACGCCCGCCACGGCGCCCCGTTGGGCCCGGACGGCGCGCCGGTGGCGCTCTGGATCGTGGGCATGGGCAAGCTGGGCGCGCGCGAACTCAACGTGTCCAGCGACATCGACCTGATCTACGTCTACGAGCTCGATGGCGAAACCGCCGGCATCGAGGGCGGGCGCGGGCGCATTTCGCACCAGGAATATTTCGGCCGGGTCGTGAAGGCCATCCATGCCCTGGTGGGCGAGACCACCGAGCACGGCTTCGTCTTCCGCGTGGACCTGGCCCTGCGCCCCAACGGCAACTCCGGACCGCCGGCCGTCTCGCTCGCAGCGCTGGAGGAATACCTGCAGGTGCAGGGGCGCGAATGGGAGCGCTTCGCCTGGCTCAAGAGCCGCGTCGTCGCGCCGCGCGACGGCCTGGGCCATCCGGCCGTGCAGGGCCTGCGCGCCGTGGTGCTGCCCTTCGTCTTCCGCCGCTACCTCGACTACAGCGTGTTCGATTCGCTGCGCTCGCTGCACCGGCAGATCCGCGACCACGCCGCCAAGCGCAGCGCGGGCCACCCGGAGCGCGCCAACGACGTCAAGCTCTCGCGCGGCGGCATCCGGGAGATCGAATTCACCGTGCAGCTGCTGCAGGTGGTGCGCGGCGGGCAGTTTCCCGAGCTGCGCTGCCGTCCCACGCTCGAAGCCCTGCAGCGCCTCGCGCGCGCCGGCCTCATGCCCCAGGAAACGGCCGATGCGCTCGCCGAGGCCTACACCTTCCTGCGCCGCGTGGAGCACCGCATCCAGTACCTGGACGACCAGCAGACCCACGTGCTGCCCACGAACGACGACGACCTTGCCTGGATCGCCGGCACGCTGGGACTGGGCTGCTGCGCCTTCCTGCACCAGCTCGACGCGCACCGCGAACTGGTGGCCCAGGAGTTCGACACCCTGCTCGGCGGCCCCGGCAAGCGCCAGTGCGGCAGCGGCGGCTGCGGCGGGCCTCGTGCGCAGTCGGCGCCCGTGCCCGAACTCGACACGCTGCTGGAGCAGTTGCCCCCGAAGGTGCGCGAGCGCGTCGCCGAATGGCGCGACCATCCGCGCGTGGCCGCGCTGCGCGACGAGGGCCGGGTGCGACTGCTGCGGCTGGTGCAGCGCACGGCGCGCTGGGTGGCCGAAGGCCGCGTGAACGAGGACGCCGCCGTGCGGCTCGTGGCCTGGCTGGAGCCGCTGCTGCGCCGCGAAAGCTACCTCGCGCTGCTGCTGGAGCGCCCCTCCGTGCACGAGCACCTCATGCACCTGCTCGGCGCCGCCCAGTGGCCCGCGCGCTACATGCTGCAGCACCCCGGCGTGATCGACGAGCTGGCCGGCGACGCCCTGCTCGCCGAACGTTTCGTGCCGGCGGATTTCGAGCACGAGCTGGAGCTGCGCATCGGTTCGCTGCGTTCCACCGGCGAGGACGACGACGAGGCCCTGCTGAATCTGCTGCGCCGCGCCCAGCATGCGGAAACCTTCCGCACGCTGGCGCGCGACGTGGAGCGGCGCATCACCGTCGAGCAGGTGGCCGACGACCTCTCGGCCCTGGCCGACTGCGTGCTGCGCGTGACCGCCGCCTGGTGCTGGGACCGGCTGCGCAACCGGCACCGCGACGTGCCGCAGTTCGGCATCATCGGCTACGGCAAGCTCGGCGGCAAGGAGCTCGGCTACGGCAGCGACCTGGACATCGTCTTCGTGTTCGACGACGACGACGACCGCGCTCCCGAGGTGTACGCCGCCTTCGCGCGCAAGCTGATCAACTGGCTCACGGTGAAGACCGGCGAGGGCGATCTGTACGAGATCGACACCGCGCTGCGGCCCAACGGCAGCTCGGGCCTGCTCGTCACGCGCTTCGAGGCGTATGCCAACTACCAGCAGCGCCGCGGCAGCAACACCGCCTGGACCTGGGAACACCAGGCCATGACGCGCGCGCGCTTCGTGCTCGGCAGCGACGCGCTGCACCAGCGCTTCGACGAGGTGCGCACGGCCGTCATCACCGCCCCGCGCGATGCCGCCGGCCTGCACGCGGAGATCGTCGCCATGCGCGAGCGCGTGCGCGAGGCGCATCCGGTGCCCGCGGGGCAGTTCGACGTGAAGCACGGGGTGGGCGGCATGGTGGATGCGGAATTCGCCGTGCAGTACCTCGTGCTCGCGCACGCGGGCGCGCACCCGGAGCTGTGCGACAACGTGGGCAATATTGCGCTGCTGCATCGCGCGGAGGCCGCCGGGCTGCTGCCCGCGGGCGTGGGCGCGGCCGCGGCGTCGGCCTACCGGACGCTGCGCCAGGTGCAGCACCGCGCGCGCCTCAACGAAGAGCCCACGCGCGTGGCACCTTCCGCGCTGCAGGCGGAACGCGAAGCGGTGATGGCGTTGTGGCGCGCCGTGTTCGGCACGGCCCGCCGCTGACGCCGCCGGGCGGGGTCGCAGATGCAGGCGCAGCAGCGGGCGGCCACCGCCGGAATCTCCGCGGCCCTACGATTTCAAACAAACGTTTGATTAAGGGTGTGATGTAATCGGCGCCGATGTCCGCCAAACCATCGCGCCCTGCCGCTTCTCCGCCTCCAGCGCCCGACGCCGCTGCCGCCGCCTCCGCACGGCAGCGCCTGCTGCTGGCGGCGCTGCGCCTGTTCTCCGAGCACGGCTACGCCAAGACCTCCATCCGCGCCATCGCCTCGGCCGCGCAGGCCAACGTGGCGGCCGTGAGCTACTACTTCGGCGACAAGGCGTCGCTCTACAGTGCCGTCTTCACCGAGCCCACCTGGGACCACACCTCGCTGCGCTCCGCCTTCGCCCAGCCCGGCATCCCGATGGAAGAGGCGCTCCGGCGCTACTTCCACGCGGCGCTCGCCCCCCTCGCCCATGGCGAACTGGCCCGCCAGAGCGTGCGCCTGCACATCCGCGAGATGCTCGAGCCCACGGGGCAGTGGGAACGCGCGCTCGACCAGGACGTGCGCCAGCCCCACGACGCGCTCGTGCGCATGCTTTGCCGCCACATGGGGATCGCCACCCCCGACCTCGCCGTCCACCGGCTGGCGCTGACCCTCTCCAGCATGGCGTTCCAGCTCTGGGGCCACCGGGACGACATCGACGCCCTCAAACCCGAACTGCTGGCCACCGCCGAAGCCGTGGAACTCTGGGCCGACCGCATGGTGGACTATGCGCTGGCCATGATCGCGGCCGAGAAAGCCTGGCGCCGTGCCGCGCCCCCCGCGGCCAAGGCCTCTGCCGCCCCCCGTTCACCGGCCCGCCGGAAGGCGCCGAAACCATGATGCTGCACCTCCCCCACGGGCCCCGCCGCCTTCTCGGCGCGGCCGTCCTGCTCGCCCTGGCCGGCTGCGCGGCCACCGCACCGCCGCCGCGCGTCGACGCCCCCACGCCCGCCGGCTGGCAGGCCCCCCTGCCGCACCAGGGCCGCGTGGAAGACATCGTGCGCTGGTGGGAGCGCCTGGGCGACCCGCTGCTCGCCGACCTGATCGCCGCCGCGCAGGACGTGTCCCCGGACGTGGCCCAGGCCCGCTCGCGCGTGGAACAGGCACGCTCCACGCAGGTCGCCGCGCGCTCGGCGCTGCTGCCCGGGGTGGATGCCCAGGGCAACGCGAGCCGGGGCACCAGCCAGCAGGCCGCGGGGCTGGCGACGACCGTGCAGGGCGCCGTGCAGGCCAGTTGGGAGGTGGATGTCTTCGGCGGCAACGCCGCGGCCGCCGAGGCCGCGCGGCAGCGCCTGGCCGGCGCGCAGGCCCGGTGGCACGAGGCCCGCGTGTCGGTGGCCGCCGAGGTGGCCACGCAGTACGACGCATGGCGGCAGTGCCTGCGGCTGGCGGAGGTGGCGCAATCCGACGCCCGCTCGCGCTCCGAAAGCGCGCGCCTCACGGAAGCCAGCGAGCGCGCGGGCTTCACCGCGCCGGCCACGCTGGCGCTCGCCCAGGCCAGCGGGGCCGAGGGCCGGGTGCGCGCCGAGCAGCAGCGCATGGCCTGCGACATCGACCTGAAGGGCCTGGTGGCGCTCACGGGCCTGCCGGAGCCGGAACTCCGCGCCCGCGCGGCGGCGGCACCGGCCCCGCAGGTGCTGCCGGATTCGCTGTTCGCCATCGATGCCCTGCCGGCCCGCGTGCTGGCCCAGCGGCCCGACGTATATGCCGCCGAGCGCGAGGTCGCCGCGGCCAGCGCCGACGTGGGCAATGCGCGCGCCCAGCGCTTACCGCGCCTGACGCTGGCCGGCTCCGTCGGCCGGGCCTGGGGCAGCACGGGCGGCACCAGCGTGGCGACGAACACCTGGTCGATCGGGCCCGTCGGGGTCAGCCTGCCGATCTTCGACGCGGGCCGCCGCGCCGCCCAGGTGGATGCGGCAGAAGCCCGCTACCAGGAAGCCGCGCAGCTCTACCGCGCCAATGCGCGCCGCGCGGTGAGCGAGGTCGAACAGGCCCTGGTGCGGCTCGCGAGCACCGCGGCGCGCAGTGCCGATGCCGAGCGCGCCGCCGCGGGCTACCGTGCCTCCTTCGTCGCGACCGAAGCGCGCTGGCGCGGTGGCCTGGCGAGCCTGCTGGAGCTGGAGGAAACGCGGCGCACCGCCCTCAACTCCGAGACCGCGCTGATCTCGCTGCGCCAGGAGCGCATGGCGGCCTGGATCGGCCTCTACCGCGCCGCGGGCGGCGGCTGGGAGGCACCGCCGCCGGCGACGGCGACGGCATCCGTGCCCACTTCTTCGCCGGCGCCCGCAGCCACCGCGCCCTGACGGTCCGCCTGCACCCCGAATCCACGACACACCGACCGCAATTTCCGGACCCTTTCCATGCTGCGACTGCGTTCACGCCCCTCCCTACTGGCCCTGTCGGCCGCCTGCCTTGCCGCGGTCACCGGCGGCGCCCTCGTGCTGGCCACGCCCGGCGCCTCCCATGCCGAAGCCGCCAAGGGCAAGGATGCCGCGGCGGCGGCGCCCCGACCGGCACTCGCCGTGACGACCACCGTGCCCCGTCGCGAATCGCTCGCCGCGCGGCTGCCGGCCAACGGCAACGTCGCCGCGTGGCAGGAAGCGAGCATCGGCACCGAGAGCAATGGCCTGCGGCTGACCGAGGTGCGCGTGAACGTGGGCGATACCGTGCGCGCGGGCCAGGTGCTCGCCGTGTTCTCCGCCGATTCGGTGCAGGCCGAGCTGGCGCAGGGCCGCGCCAGCCTGCTGGAAGCGCGCGCGAGCGCCGCCGAGGCCGCGGCCAATGCCGAGCGCGCCCGCACGCTGCAGGCCTCCGGCGCCCTGAGCCAGCAGCAGATCCAGCAATATTCCACCGCCAGCGAGACCGCCGCCGCGCGCGTGGAGGCCGCGCAGGCCGCCCTCTCCGCGCAGCAGCTGCGCCTGAAGCACACCCAGGTGCTGGCGCCCGACAGCGGCGTCATATCCTCGCGCACGGCCACCGTGGGCGCGGTCCTGGGCGCCGGCACCGAGCTGTTCCGCATGGTGCGCAAGGGCCGGCTCGAATGGCGCGCGGAAGTCACTTCCAGCGAGCTGCCGCGCGTGCGGCCCGGCATGCGCGCGCGCGTCACCGCCGCGAGCGGTGCCGAGGTGGAAGGCACCGTGCGCGTGGTCGCCCCCACGGTGGATGCGCAGACGCGCAATGCCCTGGTCTACGTGGACCTGCCCGCGCATCCGGACATCCGCGCCGGCATGTTCGCGCGCGGCGAATTCCTGCTCGCGCAGCGCGACACCCTCACCGTGCCGCAGTCGGCCGTGGTGGTGCGCGACGGCTTCACCGCCGTGTTCGAGGTCGGCGAGGGCGGCCGCGTGGCGATGCGCCAGGTGAAGACCGGCCAGCGCACGGGCGACCGGGTCGAGATCGTCTCGGGGCTGCCCGAGCGCGCCACGGTCGTCGAGCGCGGCGGCGCCTTCCTGAACGACGGCGACACGGTGCGCGTGGAAGCCGCCCCTTCCCGGCCCGCCGCCGCCACCCCGGCCGCCTCCGGCGCCAGCGCCGCCCGGTAAAGGGCCGACCCGCCCTCCTGCCGACCCCCGTTCCCCGCCAGCGACCCGCCCCCCGCCGCCATGAACCTTTCCGCCTGGTCCATCCGCAACCCCATTCCGGCCGCGATGCTGTTCGTGCTGCTCACCTTCGCGGGCCTGCTGTCGTTCCGCGCGATGAAGGTGCAGAACTTCCCCGACATGGACCTGCCGGTCGTGATGGTCACCGCAGCGCTGCCCGGCGCGGCGCCCGGGCAGCTCGAGACCGACGTGGCGCGCAAGATCGAGAACGCGATCGCCACCACGCAGGGCCTCAAGCACATCACGACGACCATCGTGGACGGCACCGCCACCATCGCGGCCGAATACCGCCTGGAAAAGCCCGTGCAGGAAGCCGTGGACGACGTGCGCTCGGCCGTCTCGCGCGTGCGTGCCGACATGCCGGCCGACCTGCGCGACCCGATCGTCACCAAGCTCGAACTCTCCTCGCAGCCGATCCTCGCCTTCGCCATCGCGTCCGACCGCATGGACGACCAGGCGCTGTCCTGGTTCGTCGACGACACGCTCACCCGCCGCCTGCTGGCCGTGCCGGGCGTGGGCGCGGTGGGCCGCGTGGGCGGCGTGCAGCGCGAAGTGCGCGTGGCCATCGACCCGCTGCGCCTGCAGGCGCTGGGCGCGACCGCGGCCGATGTCTCGCGCCAGCTGCGCCTGGTGCAGACCGAGAGCGCGGGCGGCCGCGCCGAACTCGGCGGCGCCGAGCAGCCCGTGCGCACCATCGCCACCGTGCGCACCGCGCAGGAAGTCGCCGCACTGGAGATCCCGCTGTCGGGCGGCGGGCGCGTGCGCCTGGACCGCATCGCCACCGTCACCGACACCGTTGCCGAACCGCGCACCGGCGCCCTGCTGGACGGCAAGCCGGTGATCGGCTTCGAGGTCTCGCGCAGCCGCGGCGCCAGCGAGGTGGAGGTGGGCGCGGGCGTGCAGCGCGCGCTCGACCAGCTGGTGGCCGAGCACCCGGACCTGCACCTCACCCGCACGGTCGATTTCGTGGAGATCGCCAGCGACGAGTACGACAGCTCCATGCACCTGCTGTACGAGGGCGCCATCCTCGCCGTGGTGGTGGTGTGGCTCTTCCTGCGCAACTGGCGAGCCACCATCGTCTCGGCCGTTGCGCTGCCGCTGTCCGTGCTGCCCGCCTTCATCGGCATGCACTTCCTCGGCTTCTCCATCAACATCATCACGCTGCTGGCGCTCTCTCTCGTCGTCGGCATCCTGGTGGACGATGCGATCGTCGAGGTCGAGAACATCGTGCGCCACCTGCGCATGGGCAAGTCGCCCTACCAGGCGGCGATGGAGGCCGCCGACGAGATCGGCCTGGCGGTGATCGCCACCACCTTCACCCTGATCGCCGTGTTCCTGCCCACGGCCTTCATGAGCGGCATTCCCGGACGCTTCTTCAAGCAGTTCGGCTGGACGGCCGCGCTCGCCGTGTTCGCCTCGCTCGTGGTGGCGCGGCTGCTCACGCCGATGATGGCGGCCTACATCCTCAAGCCCCTCTCCGGCGAAGAAAAGGAGCCGCGCTGGCTCTCCAGCTACATGCGCGCCTCGGCCTGGGCGCTGCGCCACCGCGTGCTCACGGTGATCGGCGCGCTGCTGTTCTTCGTGGCCTCGATCGCGCTCATCCCGCTGCTGCCCTCGGGCTTCATTCCGCCGGACGACAACGCCCAGACCCAGGTCAACCTGGAGCTGCCGCCCGGCACCCGCCTCGCCGAAACCCGCGCCGTGGTGGCGCAGGCCACGGAGCGCGTGCAGAAGGTGGGCCACGTGCGCAGCATCTACACCGCCATCGGCGGCGGCTCGGCGGGCGCCGATCCGATGGCCGGCGGATCGAGCGTGGGCGACCCGCGCAAGGCCACCCTCACGCTGCGCTTCGTGGCGCGCGGCGAACGCCCGCTCAAGCAGGCGATCGAGCAGCAGCTGCGCGTGGCGATGGAAGACCTGCCCGGCGTGCGCGTGAAGATCGGCCTGGGCGGCTCCAACGACAAGTACGTGCTGGCCCTGGCGAGCGAGGACCCGCAGGCCCTGGCCGACACGGCGCGCGCCGTGGAGCGCGACCTGCGCACCATCCCCGGCGTGGGCAACATCGGCTCCAGCGCCAGCCTCGTGCGCCCCGAGATCGTGGTGCGCCCCGACTTCGCGCGCGCCGCCGACCTGGGCGTCACCAGCAGCGCCATCGCCGAAACCCTGCGCGTGGCCACCGTGGGCGACTACGACCAGAACCTGCCCAAGCTCAACCTGCCGCAGCGCCAGGTGCCGATCGTGGTGCGGCTGGACGATGCCGCCCGCGAGGACCTCTCGGTGCTGGAACGCCTCGCCGTGCCCGGCGCGCGCGGCCCCGTGCGACTCGGCGAGGTGGCCCGCCTGGAGGTGGGCAGCGGCCCGGCCGTCATCAACCGCTACGACCGCGCACGCAACGTCAACTTCGAGGTCGAACTGGGCACGCGCGGCCTGGGCGAGGTGACCGAGGCCGTGCGGCAACTGCCCTCGGTGCGCCAGATGCCGGCCAGCGTGCGCCTGATCGACGTGGGCGACGCCGAGATGATGGGCGAGCTGTTCGCGAGCTTCGGCCTCGCCATGCTCACGGGCGTGGTCTGCATCTACCTCGTGCTGGTGCTGCTGTTCAAGGACTTCCTGCAGCCGGTCACCATCCTGATGGCGCTGCCGCTGTCGCTCGGCGGCGCCTTCGTGGGGCTGCTGATCGCGGGCAAGAGCTTCTCGATGCCTTCGCTCATCGGTCTCATCATGCTCATGGGCATCGCCACGAAGAACTCCATCCTGCTGGTGGAATACGCCATCGTCGCGCGGCGCGACCAGGGCATGAGCCGCTGGGACGCCCTGCTGGATGCCTGCCACAAGCGGGCCCGGCCCATCATCATGACCACGCTCGCGATGGGCGCGGGCATGCTGCCCATCGCCATGGCCTGGGGCGGGGCGGACATGAGCTTCCGCTCGCCGATGGCCGTGGCCGTGATCGGCGGCCTGCTCACCTCCACCGTGCTCAGCCTGCTGGTGGTGCCGGCCGTCTTCACCTACGTGGACGACTTCGCGCAATGGTTCCGGCGGCGGGTGCTGCGGCAGCGGCCGGCGGACGGCACCCCGCAGCCCCGGTAACGCGCGGCGGACGGAACCGGCCAACAGCCGGGGATTCCCGGGGTTGCCGCGGCTTTCACGCCCCGCCCGTGCCCCGATAATGGGCGACCCGCCATGAACCTTGTTGCGCTGAACATCGACACGATCCCGCTGGGGCAGCCGCTGCCCTTCGTGCTGCGCGGCGCCAGCGGCGTGCTGCTCGCGCAGCGGGGCTACGTGATCCGCAACCGCGACGAACTCAATCTCATGGTGGCGCGCGGCCTCAGCCTCTGCGTGGACACCGCCGAATCGGGCGACAGCCACCGCGCCTACCTGGCCCAGTTGCAGAAGATGCTCCTCACGGACACCTCGCTGGGCCAGATCGCCGCCATGAAGATCTCCGCCGGGGGCGCTTCCGGCCGCGAGCGCGTGGCGGCGAACGGCCCGCCCGACTGGCCCGAGCTGCAACTGCGCGCCACCCAGCTGCTGCGCTCGCCGCCGCCGGCCGCCGAATTCGGCGAGCGCTTCGACGCGCTGCACGGCGAACTGGCACGGCACTGCAGCGCCACGCCGGACGCCACGCTGCTCGCGCTCATCTACCTCTCCGGCCAGGAGACCCAGCAGTACAGCGGCACGCACGCCATGCTCGTGGCCTGCGCCTGCATGATCGTGGCCGCCGAACATCTGCGCTGGCCGGAATCCCGCGTCCTCCAGATCGGCCGTGCCGCGCTGTCGATGAACATCGCCATGACCACGCTGCAGGACCAGTTGGCCGTGCAGACCCAGCCGCTCACCACCCAGCAGCTGGCCGAGATCGAAAGCCATGCCGCGCGCTCCGAAGCCCTGCTGCGGCAACTGGGCGTGGGCGACCCGGTCTGGCTGGAGGCGGTGCGCTGCCACCACCAGCGGGCCCCCGGCCCGATGTCCGCCAAGACCGAAGCGCAGCAGATGGCACGCCTGATCCAGCGCGCCGACATCTTCGCCGCACGCCTCGCACCGCGCGCCTCGCGGGCGCCCATGCCGGTGACGGCAGCCATGCAGGCCACCTACTACGACGAAGCCCACCAGGTGGACGAGGCCGGCTCGGCACTGGTCAAGGCGCTGGGCGTCTACCCCCCCGGCGCCTTCGTGCGGCTCGCCACCCAGGAGGTGGCCGTGGTGCTGCGCCGCGGCGCCAGCGCCACCACCCCGCGCGTGGCCGTGGTGCTCAACCGCAGCGGCATGCCGACGGGCGAGCCGATCCCGCGCGACACCGCCCAGCCGGCCTGGAAGATCATCGGTGCGGTCGCCCTGCGCGACGTACGCGTGCAGCTGCCGCTCTCGCGCATGCTCGCACTGGTCTGAGCCGGCGTTTGCCCGCCCTGCGGGCGGGACGCCTTGCGCGGCGGCCCTTGTCTCCGCGCGCCGCCTCCGCTACCGTGGCGGCCATGCCCTGCCGACCCGGAGACCTCCCATGACCCGCCTTCCCCTGTCGCTGATCCTGGCCCTGGCCGCTTCCGGCGTCCTGCCGGCCGCGGCACAGACCGCCCCGCCGCGCGCGTCTGCGCCCGCCACCGCCGCCGCTGCGCCCGGCACCTGTCCCGCCGTGCTGCGCCACACCATGGCGCGGCTGCAGGACGAAGCGCCCCAGCCGCTCTGCCAGTACGCGGGGCAGGTGCTGCTGGTGGTCAACACCGCAAGTTACTGCGGTTTCACGAACCAGTACCAGGGGCTGGAGGCGCTCCACGCCCGCTACCAGGGACGCGGCTTCTCGGTGCTGGGCTTTCCCTCCAACGACTTCTCGCAGGAAACCGGCAGCAATGCGCAAATTGCCGATTTCTGCAGCAACACCTTCGGCGTGCGGTTCCCCATGTTCGCCAAGAGCAGCGTGAAGGGGGCGGAGGCGTCGACGTTCTACCGGGAACTGGCCGCCCAGGCAGGGGAGGTGCCCCGGTGGAACTTCCACAAGTACCTGCTGGACCGGCAGGGCCGGGTGGTGGGCAGTTTCGCCAGTTCCGTAGCGCCGGACGATCCCCAGATCACGCGGGCGATCGAAAAACAGCTCGCCATTTCTCGCTAATTTGCAACGTTTTCACGTTTCATATTCCTCAGGGCGGAAAGCGTTACATTTTTTGAGGTTTTCGGGCCCCGAAAGGGTGGAACTTCGCCGGTTTGGCACTACTCTATGCCCCGTGGGCAAGTTAAAGTCAACTTTGCTTGGCCTTCATAGTTGAGTTCCAGTTTCTCGTTGCGAAGCCTTTCGGACCTGTCCGACTGAAATCCTGAAGCGCTTCTCCTCCCTCCCTCTCTAATTCGTTTCGGGACGCTTCGCAACTTTTTTTATTCCGCTCCGGCCGGGCAAAAGAAAAGCGCGCAACCGCAAGGGTGCGCGCTTTCGGCTTTTCTGGAGCGCCCTGCGCCCCCGCATCCCGGGTCAGCGGGGCTGCGTTTCCGCGAAGCTCGGACGCTGCATCAGCTTGTCCAGCAACCGGCCCAGATGGGGATGCTCCGCGCGCCACGCGATCTCCGGGAAGCGGAACTCGATCCAGCCGAGCGCGCAGCCCACGGCCACGTCGGAGAGGCTCAGGTGGATGCCGCTGCAGTACGGCTTTTCCCCGAGGCCCTGCGCCATCGCCTTCAGGCCCGCCTCCACTTTCCCGAGCTGGCGGTCGATCCAGGCCTGGCTGCGCTCCCCTTCCTGCCGGCCCTTCCAAGTGGCCTCCAGCCGTGCCAGCACCCCGGCGTCCATCACGCCGTCGGCCAGCGCCTCCCAGGTCTTCACTTCGGCGCGCTCGCGGCCCTGCGTGGGAATGAGACGGCCCACGGGCGACAGCGTATCCAGGTATTCGACGATGACGCGCGAGTCGAACACCGCCTCGCCGCCTTCCATGACGAGGCACGGCACCTTGCCGAGCGGGTTGGACGTGGCGATCGTGGTGTCGTCGGCCCAGACGTTTTCCTCGATGAAGCGGTAGTCCAGCTTCTTCTCGGCCATCACGATGCGCACCTTGCGCACATAGGGGCTGGCAGAGGATCCGATGAGTTTCATGGTGTGGTTCCGTGCAGGGGCACGGGCAGGAGAAGAGAGAACGGGCGGCCGCCGATTCTAGGTGCCCTGCCGCCGTTGCGCTGTCTCAACCATGGCAAGGTGCTGCGCCCACGCCACGGTCGGCACCTACAATCCCGGCCCATGAGCCTGCCCACCATCACCGCCCTCTCCCCGCTCGACGGCCGCTACGCCGCCAAACTCTCCGCCCTGCGCCCGATCATGAGCGAGCACGGCTACATGCACCGGCGCGTGCAGGTCGAGGTGGCCTGGTTCATCGCGCTCTCCGATGCCGGGTTCGACGAGTTCAAGCCGCTCACCACCGGCGCCCGCGCCTACCTGCTGGGCCTCGTGAAGAACTTCTCCGAAACCGACTCCGCCGCCATCAAGGAGATCGAGAAGACCACCAACCACGACGTGAAGGCGGTCGAATACTGGATCAAATCCAAGTTCGAGGCCCGCCCCGAACTGCAGAAGGCCGCCGAGTTCGTGCATTTCGCCTGCACCAGCGAGGACATCAACAACACCAGCCACGCCCTGCAGCTGCGCTCCGGCCGCGACCAGGTGATCCTGCCCGGCCTGGACCGCATCGTCCTCAAGCTGCGCGAAATGGCCCACAGCTACGCCGCCGTGCCCATGCTGAGCCGCACGCACGGCCAGACCGCCAGCCCCACCACCGTGGGCAAGGAACTGGCCAACGTCGTCGTGCGCCTGCAGGGCGCGGTCGATCGCATCGCCAGCGTGAAGATGCTCGGCAAGATGAACGGCGCCGTGGGCAACTACAACGCCCACCTGTCCGCCTGGCCCGACTTCGACTGGGAGGCCTTCAGCCGGAAGGTCGTCGAAACCCCCGAGCCGCTGGGCCTGGGCCTCACCTTCCAGCCCTATTCGATCCAGATCGAGCCGCACGACTACATGGCCGAACTGTTCGACGCCATCGCCCGCGCGAACACCATCCTGGTCGATCTGTCGCGCGACATCTGGGGCTATGTGTCGCTGGGCTACTTCAAGCAGCGCCTGAAGGCCGGCGAGATCGGCTCGTCCACCATGCCGCACAAGGTCAACCCGATCGACTTCGAGAACGCCGAAGGCAACCTGGGCCTGGCCAACGCACTGCTGCGCCACCTCTCCGAGAAGCTGCCCGTCAGCCGCTGGCAGCGCGACCTCACCGACAGCACGGTGCTGCGCAACATCGGCGTGGCGATGGGCTACGCCGCGCTGGCCTACACCTCGCTCATGACCGGCCTGAACAAGCTGGAACTGAACGAAGAGGCCCTCGCCGCCGACCTGGACGCCAGCTGGGAAGTGCTGGCCGAGCCCATCCAGACCGTCATGCGCCGCTACGGCGTGCAGGGCGCCTACGAGAAGCTCAAGGAAGTCACGCGCGGCAAGACCGTGACCGCCGAGGCGCTGCATGCGCTGATCGATGGCCTGGAGATCCCCCAGGCCGACAAGGACCGCCTGCGGGACATGACGCCGGGCAGCTACATCGGCAAGGCCGCCGAGCTGGCGCGCCGGGTCTGACCATGGCCATCAAGTCCACCATTTTCAAGGCGCATCTCTCCATCGCCGACATCGACCACGGCTACTACGCCGATCATGCGCTCACCCTGGCCCGCCACCCCAGCGAGACCGACGAGCGCATGATGGTTCGCCTCGCCGCGCTGGCACTCAACGCCTGGCAGCTGCAGGCCATGTGCCAGGGCGACGGCACGCTGGCCTTCGGCGCGGGCCTCTCCGACCCGGACGATCCGGACGTCTCCATCACCGATTTCACCGGCCGCAAGCGCCTGTGGATCGAAGTGGGCCAGCCGGAGGACAAGCCGCTGGCCAAGGCCTCGTCCAAGGCCGATGCGGTGCGGGTCTACTGCTTCCACCATGCCGCCGAGGTCTGGTGGAAGGGCATCGAGAACAAGCTCACCCGCCAGGACAAGCTGGAGGTCTGGCGCCTGCCCGCCGAGGCGTCGCAGCAGCTCGCCGCCCTGGCCGAGCGCAGCATGCAACTGCAGGCCACCGTGCAGGAAGGCGCACTCACGCTCAGCAGCAACCTGGGCAGCGTCCATCTGGAGCCGATCCGCTGGAAGTGACGGCGGAACGCCGCCGCGGGGGCCGTGCGCCTGGGTGACGCCGGCGCTCAGCCGCCGGCCGCGGCTGCCGCGGGCATGAACGCCCCGCAGTTCCAGCACTGTTCGAAGCCACCCTCGACCGCCTCCCCGCAGCCTGGGCACTGCCAGCGGCGCTGGGGCAGATCCGCCAGCGCCTGCAAAAGGCACCGCGCCTGGGGCGCATGCTCCGCGTGCTCCAGCCAGATTTCCGGCAGGCACTGGTCCGGCGGCAACTGCCCGGCCGCGGCCAGCAGGTGCTGGCGCTGCACCGAGGCGGGCATGCCGCCCTCGCTCAGCAGGTCGGCCCAGAGCGTGGCGATCGCGATGTTGGGGGCCTGGGTCAAGCGGAGCATGGGCCCAGCTTAGGCGCTTCCGGTGCGCCTGTCACCCGGTGCGCTGACCGGCGCGTCCGGCTGCCGGCCCTCTGCGGCCCGCTCGGCATAGCGGTTGAACCGCCAGGCCGTGTTCTCCATCGTGATGCGCCGCCACACCGCGCGCTTCTCGGCAGGGCCCATCGCCAGCCAGTGCTGCACCTCGGCGAAGCTGCGGCCGCAGCCCTTGCACTGCTCATCACCCTGGCTGGTGGAACAGATGGCGATGCAGGGCGTGTCGGGCGTCGTCTCGTACCAGGCCAGCCAGGCGGCCAGGGCCTCCGGCGGCAGTCGCGATTCGTCCACCTCGTCCGCATGCGCGTAGGCCATGCGCGCATACACCTCGGCCAGCGCCTGCAGCTCGGGCGCCAGCGCCAGCCCCTCGCGCGCCGGCGCACGGGCGCGCCAGTGGTTGATCGCGGCTTCGATATCGGTGATGTGCAGGACGGCCATGGACGCGCAGGAAAAAGGCGGCCGATCTTACCCGCGCATCCGGCCGGGCAGCGCGGCGGCGCCGCAAGGGCCCGCCCGCCATCCGGGTTAGCACCAACGCTCCCATAAACATAGCAATGAATCCCCTGCACAAAAGGATTCCACGCGCATTGCATTCATGGCCGCCCCGTTGCCACGCAGCGATCCGCCTTGCCGCGGCGTCCATGCCTGTGTTCCAATGCGGGCTTCGAGGGGGAGTAGCTCCCGGTCCCGGCGCAACGGTTTTTCCCGAGCCGCCGGCACCTTCGGTCATGTCGTCAATACGAAGCCGCAACGCTTCCGGCATTTCCGGGTCTTGGCGGAGCCGTGCGGCCCGCCGGCCGAGCAAGACCTTTGAAAGGCCCGTCCGCGGGTCGTTCAAGGCCATGCACTCCCCGCATGGGCGCCGTCCTGCGCGCACATGCCTCCGCACATTCCTTGACGGCCGCTGGCGGGCTTCATGCCCGTGAATCGCCGGACCCGTTCGCCACGGGGCCGGCATGCCAAAGCCAATACAACGAGGAAGTTATGGAATTCTTGACATCGCCCGAGTTCTGGGTCGCCCTGGGGCAGATCATCATCATCGACATCCTGCTGGGTGGCGACAACGCGGTGGTGATCGCCCTGGCCTGCCGCAAGCTGCCGCCCGCGCAGCGCACCAAGGGCATCATCTGGGGCACCGCCGGTGCCATCATCCTGCGCGTCATCCTCATCGCCTTCGCGATGACGCTGCTGAACCTGCCGTTCCTCAAGTTCGTCGGCGCCATCCTGCTGGTCTGGATCGGCATCAAGCTGCTGGCCCCCGACGAGGAAGGCCACGGCGACGTGGCCGGCAGCGACAAGCTGTTCGCCGCCATCAAGACCATCATCGTCGCCGACCTGGTGATGAGCGTGGACAACGTGATCGCCATCGCTGGCGCCGCGCAGAACGCGGGCGACCACTCGCTCCTGCTCGTGGTGCTCGGCCTGCTGATCTCGATCCCGATCATCGTCTGGGGCAGCCAGCTGGTCATCAAGCTCATGGAGCGTTTCCCGTTCATCATCGTGGCCGGCGGCATGCTGCTGGGCTGGATCGCCGGCGGCATGCTGGTCACCGACCCGGCCTTCGCCAACCCCGACCGCTGGCAGTGGATGTTCAAGCTGCCGCAGTCCGACCTGGTGAAGTACGGCGCCAGCGTGGCCGGCGCCCTGCTCGTGCTGATCGTGGGCAAGGCGATCGCCTCGCGCCGCACGGCGCCCGTCTCCCACGGCTGATGCATCCGCCGGGGCAGGCGCCGCGCGCCTGCCCCGGCGATCAGGGCGGTACGGATCACGATCTGCACCTTCCGGTTGAACTCCACGCCCTGCAGCGACTCGACTTCGTTCCAGCAACCATTTCCACCACCCCACCCGCCAGGAGAGCCTTCATGGACAAAGTCATCGTCTACGTGGACGACGCCGCCTACGCGCAGCAGATCCTCGCCCCCTTGGCCGCACGCGCAGAGGCGCCCGGCACCCACTGGGTGGTGGTGGCCTGCGCCCCCCGCATGACCCACCGCATCAGCAAGTGGGTGAGCCACAGCGCGCGCGAGAACTGGCGCGCCAAGTGGGCCGACAAGCTGTTCGCGCAGGTCCTGCCCTGGCTGCGCGCCGGCGGCAGCACCGTGACCACCGTGCTGGCCAAGGGACCGCTGCCGGACCTCGCCACCGAACTGCAGGCCGAGCACGGCAATGCGCAGATCGTCGATGCCCGCCGCCCCAAGCAGGATGCCGCCGTGGCCCAGCCGGCCGCAGCTCCAGCGGCGGCGGCGCCCCTGGTCATCCGCAAGCCGGCGCCCCGCCGCTGGTCCCTGCCCGGCACGCTCGCCAGCCTCGCCGCGCTCTTCCTGGTCGTGGCAGAGCAGGCCTGAGTCCCCCGGGGCATCCGCCCGCTGGCGCCGCTGCCGGCGCCGCCTTCCCGCGACCGGGGGCGGCGGCAATGGCAGCTGCGGCGACCACCGAGCGCACGTCCGCCTTCAGCGCAGCCGGCACCCGGTGCTATCCTCCTGCGCCATGAAGCTCCTCCTCAAATGGCTGCTCAGCGCCGCCGCGCTGCTGTGCGTCACCTACCTGTACAGCGGTGTCGAAGTGCGCAGCTTCGGCTCGGCCATGATCGCGGCCTTCGTGATCGGGCTCTTCAACGTCGTGCTGCGGCCCATCCTGGTCGTGCTCACGCTGCCCGTCACGATCCTCACGCTGGGCCTGTTCCTCTTCGTCATCAACGCGCTGATGTTCTGGGCCGCCGCCTCGGTGCTGGGCAACAGCTTCCAGGTGCATGGCTTCGCCGCGGCGCTGATCGGCTCGCTCATCTACACCGTGCTCGGCATGCTGATCGAATCAGCGCTCGGCGGCCTGTTCCTTAAGAAGTGATTCGGTCGCGCGCAGGCGCGTCTCGATGATCGAGGCCTCGATGTACTCGGCAGGGTCGCCCCCGCGGCTGCCCGTCTTGCGGGCCATGTCCTGTCCGGCCTTGAAACGGTCCACCGCCGCGGCATAGTCGTACCGGGCGACGTGAGCCTCGGCCTCCGCGCGCACGGCCCGCAGCGGCTGCCCCTGCTGCTGCCATGCCGCCGCGAGCAGATACCAGACCGACGCATCGCGCGGATGGTTCGTGACCCAGGTCTGCAGCGTACCGGTCATCGGCGCCACCCGGTTCTCGCGCAGCAGCGCCTGGGTGCGCAGGATCATCTCCGGGCGCCCTGCGCCCGGCCCCGCGGCGGCCGTGGCCGGACGGGCCACCTGGGTGGATTCCAGCGTCAGCGCTTCGCCGCTGCCTGTACCCGCGCCTCCTGCGCCCTTGGGCGCCGTGGAGCCTGGTGCCGCGGATGCCGACGCCGCCAGCGCGGCGCCCGGGCTGGTGCCGCCCGCGCCAACGCCCACTCCTGCTCCCGCCGCCGTTGCCGTTGCCGTTGCCGTTGCCGATGCCGTCGCCGCGCCGGCGCCACCGCCCGGCAACACGGCCAGCTGATCCAGCGCCGCCCCCGCCTGCCCCGCCGCCAGCTCGATCTCCGCCCCCAGCAGGTGTGCCTGCCGCGTGCCCGCGGCATCGCCCCGCACGGCTTCCTGGAGCGTGCGCTGCACGGTGCGCGCGGCCGCCGTGTCCTGCAGCTGCAACGCGCTCAGCGACGCGGCATACAACGTGCCCACCCGCCGGGCCAGCGGCTGCGCCGCGAATCCGCTGGTCTGCGGTTCGTTCACCCACTGCCGCCAAACGTCCACGCCCGGGCGGGCCAGCACGCGCGCGCGCGCGGACATCATCGCGTGCTCCAGCGTCGGCGCCGGCGGGGGCGCATTCGCCACACTGGGCGGCAGGCGCGCATGCATGTCGGCGATCCGCTGCGTGGTGAGCGGATGGCTGCGCAGATACGGCCAGCTGCCGTTGTCGTTCAGCCGGTTGGCCTGCTGCAGCTTGTCGAACATCGCCACGAACCCCTGCGGCGCGAAACCCGCGGGGCCCATCAGGCCGTAGCCCACGCGGTCGGCCTCCCGCTCCATGTCGCGCGAGAAATTCAGCTGGTTCTGCACGGCCAGCGCCTGCCCCCCGACCATCATCGCCTGCCCGGCATTCGGGTTCTTCGCGGCCGCCAGCATGCCCAGCACCATCGCCCCCAGCATCAGCGGCCCCTGGCGGTTCTGCTGCGTGATCAGCCGGGAAATGTGCCGCTGCGTGACGTGGCTCAGCTCGTGCGCCATGACGGACGCCAGCTCGTCCCGCGTCGCCACCACCCCGATCAGCCCCAGATGCACGCCGAAATAGCCGCCCGGCAGCGCGAACGCGTTCACCGTCCGGTCCCGCCCCAGCAGGATCTCCCACGCGAAGCGCTCGTCCAGCTCGGGCGGAAGCTCGCCCCGCTCCCGCGCCGCCTTCACCAGCGGCAGGAAGATGCCCAGGATGTACTCATTGAGCACGGCATCGTCGATGTAGTCCGGATCACGGTACAGCTCCCGGATGATCCGGTCGCCCAGGCGCCGCTCGTCGCTGGTGGTCATGTCGGAGCCGTCGCCGAGGGTGGGGAGGGAGCCCTGGGCGCGGGCGGGCACAGCGCCACCCAGCGCCATGGCCGAGACGACTGTGACAACCAACGCTTTTGTCGTAAACGCCATGGTCCCCTTTCGTTGAGATGGCACGCAATGTCTCCCGCATAGCCATGGCCGCAGCACTCCGCCCCAACGGCGGACGCCACCCACGGTTCCGTATGATGCCCTGCCCCTCCGATTGTTTCGCGCAGGTGGACTTGTCCGCCGCCCCCATACCCATGAGCGACAGCCCAAAACCTACATCCGCCTCCTCGCCATTGACCCATTTCGACGCTCAGGGCCAGGCGCACATGGTCGACGTGGGCGGCAAGCCCGCGACCCGCCGCGTCGCCGTTGCGAGCGGCCGCATCGAGATGAAGCCTGAAACCCTGGCACTGATCGCATCCGGGACGGCCAAGAAGGGCGACGTTCTGGGTATCGCGCGCATTGCCGGCATCATGGCTGCCAAGAAAACCAGTGACCTGATTCCGCTATGCCACCCTTTGGCGCTGACGAGGGTTGCCGTGGAGTTCGATTTGGAATCGGTGACCTCATCCGTGCGATGCGTCGCAACCGTGGAAACCGTGGGGCCAACGGGTGTGGAGATGGAGGCATTGGCAGCGGTGCAGGTGGCTTTGCTGACCATCTACGACATGTGCAAGGCCGCTGACAGGCAGATGTCGATGACGGACATCCGGGTGCAGGAAAAACAAGGAGGAAAACATGACTTCCGCGGCCTGCCCGCCTGACATTGAAATGCGGCGCGCGAACCCATCCATGCGATATCTATGGGCAAGATGGACAGAATATATTCTTCTATTTATTTTCGCATTCGTCTTGGTTTTTCTTTCGTCGAACCGGTTCGTCAACCCTTACGATGAGGGCATCATACTGACCGGCGCCAGCCAGATGGGGCGCGGCCTGGTCATCCATCGCGATTTCTACGCGAATTACGGGCCTGCCCAGTTCTGGCTGCTATCAAAATTCTTCGATATTTTCGGGGCCGACGTTCTCACCGAGAAAGCTTATGACGCCCTTATCCGCGCCGGCCTGACCCTGGCAGCGTACATCATCCTGAGAAATCATGCGGGCCGGGCGATCACCTGGATAGCGACCGCCACACTTCTCACATGGCTGAGCGCTGCTGGAATCAGCGGATATCCCCTGTACCCCGCACTTTTACTGATACTGTGTAGTACAGCCATGCTGGTTGCCCCCCTGTCCGAAGACGGCTACCGCCCCATTAGTTTTGCGTGTGGAATCCTGACGGGCTGCGCGTTCCTTTTTAAATATGATGTGGGTATGTACGGAATTCTGGGGCAGATCGCGGTCATATTTTTTACTGCCATTTTCATCCGCAAAGAGCGGGAAAGACTGAGCCGCCACACGCTATTGACGTCAGCAAATTATATCGCCGGGGTGGCAATTCCCATCGGATTCTGGCTGGCCTACCTGCAGGCCCACGGCGCCTTGCAAGGCTTCATTCACGACATTTTTGAATTTTCCGCAAAGAACTACAGCCAGACCCGCGGGCTGCCCATGCCTTCGTTGACGGAGATCGTTTCGATGGTAGATTTTCCTCGCCTATCGATTTACATGCCCCTGCTGATCATAGCAGCGTCCGTACTCTTCCTTTTGGGAAGTCGACTCGAAGAAGCCTCTACCAAACCGTACAGGGAGCATTATCTTCTCTCTCTCGCACTGTGCTTTTTGACCATCGTATTCTTCATGCGCGGCATGGTCAGGGCAAGCGTGGAACACATGCAGATCGCCCTCATACCCAGCATACTGCTCCTGGCTCTCTGCTGCAATTCTACAGGCGGGAAGAAAACACATAGATTTCTCGCGATTTCCCTATCCTCGATCCTGCTGGTTTCCACGACCTCTTTTGCAGCCGTCAAACTGCGCTCATATATTCCGGTCTGGACGAAAATCCTTGCAGGCAGCAGCCAAGCAGAAGGCTTTTTCCTTCTATACGAGCAACGGGCGGAAGCCCTGCAGTTTTTGCGCGACCATACCACCTACGACGACACTCTTTTCGTCGGCGCGGGAAGACACGACAAGATCTTCTCCAACGACATTTCCGTGTATTTCCTGTCCCAACGGCAGCCTGCCACGCACTGGTACCAATTCGATCCTGGTTTGCAAAACAGCCTGTTCATCCAGGAAAAAATGGTGCACGACCTCGACACCAACAAGCCCAAGTTCGTATGGAGCGAAACCAGCTGGGATGAAGTCAGAGAACCCAATATGAGCGCGATCAGCAGTGGTGTCTTCCTCCTTGATAACTACATCGAAGCCCATTACGTGCCCGTAGCCACCTTCGGAAAAATCACCATCAAATTACGCCGCGAGCTCGCGACAGATGGCTTGGACACCGAAACCCCCGCTCCCTCTCTTCAAAAAGAAACGCGGGCGAGGCGCAGGTAAGGCAAAGGCTGCGCAGGGGTTGTATCGATGATCCGAGCGCTCGCCAGATGGAAAAACAGCTCTACTGCTTCCACTTTCCCAGATACTTCACCCAATTATCCTGCCACTTCGGGTCATTCAGATCTCCGCGGCTCGCATGCAGCAAATGGATTGGCCACGTGCCTACTCTCAATCCATTCTTCCGTGCCGTTCTGGAAAAATCCAGATCGTAAAAATGAAAATCGAAGCGCTCGTCGAACCTTAAACCGGTCCGCTTCAGCGTTTTCGCCCGCACTGCCATCAGGACCCCGTCGAGCAGCTCACAGGCAGCAGGCCATGGGCCGAATTGGTGGATTTCCGTCTTGAAGATCTGTCCGTAGTGAACTGCGCCGGAAAGATAAGGCGTGTCCAGCACTGGGCTGCCTTCTGCGGGCTGCCTCAGGTACCAGGCGAATTGTTTCGGCGTTCTTCGTTGATTTCCGGCGATTCCCACGATGTCGAAGCGCCGCAGGCCACGCTGGATTTCCTGCAGAGAGTCTTGCTGCAGCAGCCACGCGTCATCGTGGATGAACACCAGTATGTCTGCAGCATCGGCCTCGGCGATGGCTTCGTTGTACACAACCGGCAAGCCCCGCCGATTCTCAAATGCGATACGCATCCGGACATTCGGCAGACTCTTCCATCCCTTGAGCCGTTTCCCCAACAATGATTTATTCCAGAAGTCCTCTTCCCGCATGCGGGTCGCCGAGACGAAGCAAATGGAACTGCTTTTTTCCAGGTGATCAAAGTACACACGGTTAATGACCTGCCCGACGAACGAACGGTCCAACGTGGAACGGAACAGCTGCGCCGTGCGGTGTAGAAAGAAGCCTGGACGCATTATTCAGGGGTCGTCGATGGGGGAGCGCAAGAATCCATGGGCTCATCCAGCATGAACGCATGCAGGACTGCGGCAGCTTGCTCGGCGGAGGGGAGCGAAACAGACCAGACAGTATTCTCATCGTCAGGAAACAACCAGGGATCCAGCTTCAGCGCCTCGGCGATGAACACCCGCGCGGGCCCCAGATAGCGGTCGTCGAGCGCTACACGCCAGTCCAGCGATAGACCGAGGCATGCACTGGCACCGACCCGCATGCCAGCCTTGGCGGCGCGGTGGCTGAAATATTCTTCCAACAAAGGACCTGCCTCTTCCAGTTCCGCCAGAAATTCCAGTCCTTCACCGCCATCCAACGCGCGGAGGTTGATGGCGATGAAGCAGCCGTCCACGACCTGTAACCCCCCGCTCAATCCGCCCCGCTCACGGCTCAAGGCCGACACCTCCCAGAAGCCCGGTTTTTCACCCGACGGGATCAGGTAGCCGCCGGCTTTGTCCTCCTGCGAACAGGTCCGCCAGTCCAACTGGTTCCAGCGCCTGGAGCCGTGGCAACCCACGACGTCGAATTGGGCCATGGCCGCATTCAACTGCCACCAGAGGTCATCGCGCCAGAAATCGACGTTCGCGTGCACGCACACGAGCCAGTCCGCTTCTGCGCCCTGCACGATCTGCTGGTACACGCTCGATTTGGCGTTCGATGCGCACCGCACGAACCGCACCTCTGCATGCTGCAACGGCTCCATCTGGCGCAGGCGCGCAGCAATCCTGTCGAAAACCGCGCCGTCTTCCGTCACGATGCACACGGCGATCCGCTTCGGGCCAGCACCCGGCAGGGCGCAGTCCCTGCGGCCGGCCGTGCTGTTCCTGGACAACACGTCCATTGCACACCACAGCAGATGCCGTTGAGAAATCTGAGACGGGTTCAGATGGCGGTGATCGTACAGGGCCCGTACCGCTTCGTCCGCCAGTTCAATCTGGCCATCGACGATGAGAAACCGTGCCTCGTTGACGAGTGATTTGAACTGATCCGATTTTTCGGAAAAGCCGGCCCGGCGCTCCCGGAGGTAGCGGGCGGCCTCGCCGAAGCGGCCCTGGCTGGTGAGGCGCTCCGTCCACAGGACATGCGCAGCGCCGCAGTACGGATGCAGTTGAAGGCAGTAATCCACGATACGCCGGGCCACCGCGAACTGGCCGTACCGCAGTGTGATCAGGGCACGGCGCACCAATTCTTCCGCGGGCAGGACATAGCTGGGCTGCTCCACCACGGGCTCCGGCGACGATTCCAGCCAGTGGCGGTAGAACGCCTCTACGTCGCGGGCGAACATCCGGCCGTTGCCCAACGACGTGGACTCGTACCGCTGGCGGGCTTCGCGCCGGAATCGTGAGAGCTCCGCGGTGTCCTGCGCGCCCCGCACGGCCTGCTCGACGTACGCTTGCGCACTGTCGACGATCCAGGCGTCGGCGCCCAGGTTCTTCATGATCGACTCGCCCATGCGCGATGCCAGGGCCCGCCCCTTGCGCGATACCACTGGCACGCCGGAGTAGGTGGCGAAACAGGTCGTCGTCCCGCCGTTGAACGGGAAGGTGTCCAGCACGATGTCGATGTCGTCGTAGGCCGTAAACAGATCGCGCGGCGACGTGGGCGGCAGCAAATCGACGCGGTCTTCCGGGACTCCCGAGCGGTGGAGTGCTTGCGCGAAGGTTGCCTGGCGCAGCGGATCACCGAAATTCACCGAGCGGATCACCAGCCGGCTGTCAGGTACCCGCGCCAGGACCTGCGCCCAGCAGCGCATGGTTTCCGAAGACACCTTGCCGATATTGCCGAAGCATCCGAAAGTGATGTACCCCTTGGACAGCACGGGAGGCTCCACAGGCAGAGGAATTTCCATCTTCGGATCGAAGCACCAGAACGATTGCGGAAGGATGGCGGGAGCTTCGCTGTACAGCGCCGGCATGTCCGGATCTAGGAGATGCCGGTCCAGCAATTTGGCATCGATGCTCGCCAGTCCGGTCGTCGGAGGGTAGCCCAGGCCGGTGACCTGCAGGGGCGCGAATCGGTAGCGCAGCATGTCCAGGCGGTTGGAAGACGTGTGGCCGGCCAGTTCCACCAAGACATCCAGCTGGTGGCTGTGCAGCAACTCGGCCAGTTGATCGTCGCTCAGTGGCGCCACTTCGAAGAAATGGTCGGCGTGCTCCTTGATCAGGGCCGTTTGGGCGTCCTGGGCATAGTGATCGTGGTAGAGATAAATCTCATGGCGGCTGCGATCGTGCCCTTCCAGCAATGGCCGGAAGAAGTAGCGGACGGAATGCTCCCGCAGATCGGGCGACCAGTACCCGATGCGCAGCTTGCGGTCCAGGATGGGCTCCGGTGAGGAGGGCACCTCTGGAAGCGGTGGACCGATCTCATGCGCTCCGGGCAGCAGCGTGCTCGCCCAGAATTTGTGCTCCGCGGCCAGTCGTACCTCGTCCTGCTCCACGTAGGTGGCCGTGAACAGATACTGGTCCACAGCACGCGGACCGTCGAAATCAGCCAGCCACGCATGCAGCGTATGGTCGATGGCCGACTCCGCCTCGCCGAGAGAGAACAGCAGTGACGCATAGTTGGCGCGGATACCAGCCAGCCCGGGGGACTGGATGCGTGCCTTGGCAAGCAGGTCGAGCGCTTCCGCGCTCCGGTTGCGGCTCTTGAGGACGTTGGCGTAGTTGGAAATCGACGGCAGGTGGCTGTCGTCCAGCGAATAGGCCAGATCGAAATAGCGGATCGATTCGCCCTCCTGCCCCACCGTCGCCAGGGCCGCGCCCAGATTGTTCAGGGCGTCCACATCGTGGGGCCGGTGCTCCAGGTAGGCCTTCCAGGCGTCGACCGACTCCCGGAGCCTGCGCTTGCTGAAAAGCTTGACGGCCTCGTCGAGCAACGCCTGCACGTCGGTCGGCCGGGCAGGAGAGGCGAATGGATGGGAGGCACGGCGCATCAAGCGCCTGGCGAAATCCAGCAGCATGTTGTTTGCAGAGCGACGCCGTCAGCGTGGGCCGGATTTACGGCGGGATGCCTCGACGATGAGGCCTTCGACGGCGACATCGATGAATTCCTTGGGATACCCGGCGTCTTTCAGGGCCCAGCGAAAGTTGTTCGCCAGCACGGATCTGCCCCAGAAGCCACGCCCGGTTTCGGCGTCCTGTCCCAGCTTGCCGAACGCCTGCTCCAGTACCCGGGTGATGCGGTTCGCCGACAGCGTGTGGATGCGCTCGCTGATGGTCTTGGGGGGAAGGCTCTTCACGAGATGCTCTGCCAAGCCAGCAGCCATCTTTTTCTCACGCTGGAAAGAAAATCTCTGGAGTATGGACATTCACGGGACCCGGTTGCTGTCGTCCTATTGTGTATCAGCCTTTGCAGGCTGCGGGAAGGTAGCGCACGGGCGTTCCGGAGCAGGTCCAGGAAAGCACCTTGCCTCCCGGCTCGAGCACTCCCGACAGCACCACGGTCACGGGGGCTCCGACCAGGCTCGGATTGCCAACGACGGTGATCCCCGCACCCGCGCCACCAGCTACCGAAATCTGCGATACCTTGCCAATGGCTGGAACGCTGCAATTCGCGCTGATATCGTCAGGAACGGAGGTGCCGCCCTGCGAGGTTGCCTCGGCAGCGCAAGTTTTCGTAAAGCTGCCGGCCAGGATCAGTTCCGACACACGCGCCCGGATGGTGTAGTCACGATACACCGGCAATGCAACGGCGGCCAGGATACCGATGATCGCGACGACGATCATCAACTCGATGAGGGTGAATCCTTTTTGGACGGTAATCATCATCGTCGTGTCCCCCTGAACTGACGGGTCGAGAAGAGGCAAAAAAAAGCCTGGCCGGTTGAGCGGCCAGGCGATTGCTGCGGTGCGGTGCGCTCAGGGGAGGCCCCATCGAAAAGCGGCCCGCACGCGCAGGCAGTATCAGCCGCGGCAGGAAGACGGCAGGTACTTGGTGGGCGTACCGCTGCAGGTCCAGGTGATCGTACCGCCGGTCGTCACACCGCTGAGCGACACGGTCACAGCGGAGGGGCTGCCCAGCGCGGACGATGCACCGATGACGGAGATGACGGCACCGCTGGTCGCGGTAGCCACGGTTGCGGACGACACCTTGCCGACCTGTGCGATGGAGCAGTCGGCAGAGACGGAACTGGGCAGGGCGCCATTGGCCTGGAACGACTCCGTCACGCAGGTACGTGCCGAGCTAGCAGCCAGCACCAGTTCCGACACCTTGGCGCGGACCGTATAGTCCTGATAAGCCGGCAGGGCCACGGCAGCCAGAATACCGATGATCGCCACAACGATCATCAGTTCGATCAAGGTGAAACCTTGTTGAACAGCACGCTTCATAAATCTCTCCCGAAGGAACAAGTTGGAATGTCCACCTGCAGAAGGATTTCGCAGGCTCACCCCCTTCTTAGCAGGTTGCGTGCCACGAAGTACCCGGTCGAAGTACTCGCTCGCACGCTCATCCGTGGGAAGCACCTGACATTCTTGTCACCCAAGGCTGTCACCAACCATTGCAGTGACTACCCAACGTAACTCGACTGTTGGGTCACCGCTGCCTGAACTCCATTTCCGTCCCCGCCAGCTCCAGGCGGTCCCCGTCCTGCAGCAGCATCGGCTCGGCGCCGATGGGCTGGCCGTTGAGGCGGGGGCGGTCCGCGCCTTCCACATGGGAGAGGACGAAGCCGTGGTGGCGCTTGGTGATCGAGGCCACCGCGACGCCGGGCTTGCCGATGGTGGTGACGACTTTGACCAAAGCCACTTCGCGGCCGGCGGCGGCGCCGGAAGCGACACGGATGGTCGCGTTCAGCGGCACGGCGGCAGGCGCGGCGCCCATACCCGGCAGGGTGCCGAGCGGCGCGGGGCGGGACAGTGGGGCCGGGCGGGACAGCGGCGCCGGGCGGGGGGGCTGCATGCCCGGGGTGAAGACCATGGTCTTCTCGTAGTTCTCGCCGGCCGCTTCGTGGATGAAGCGGATCTTGTATTTGCCCACTTCGAGCAGGTCGCCGTTGCGCAGGGCCTGGCGCTTGATGGGCTGGCCGTTCACGTAGGTGCCGTTGGTGCTGCCGATGTCCTCGACCTCCACGGCATCGCCCGCCATGTGCAGTACCGCGTGCTCGCCGCTGACGGCGAGGTTGTCGATGACGATGTCGTTGTAGGGCCGGCGCCCCAGCGTCGTGCGCTCCTTGCTGAGCGCCACTTCCTTGATGACCACTCCGTCGATCGACACGATCATTTTGGGCATGAGCCGTTCCTCGTCTGTCTATCTGTCTATGCGTCTATGCGTCTGTCTGCCGTCTGCATGCCCGGGCTTTCAGGCGGAACCTAGCAACAATCGTGACACCAGCCCGCGCTTCTTGCCGGCGTCGCCGGCGCGGACCAGCAGCACGCTGATGTTGTCGCGCCCGCCGTGCTGGTTGGCCGCGGCCACCATGCGCATGGCCCGCTCCGCGAGCGGCTCGGGCAAAGCGGCCAGGGACTGCAGTTCGCCGTCGTCCACCATGTCCGTCAGCCCGTCGGAGCACAGGATGAACAGGTCGTCGGGCTGCACCTGGAATTCGTTGACTTCCAGCGCAGCGGTGGGCTCCACGCCCATGGCCCGGGTGACGAGGTTGCGGAAGCCGGAGACCGCTGCTTCCTGGGGCGTGAGAAGGCCGGCATCGATCTGCTCCTGCAGCCAGGAGTGGTCGCGGGTGATCTGCTGGAGGGCGCCGTCCCGCAGGCGGTAGCAGCGGGAATCGCCGATGTGGCCGAGCACGAGCCGGTCCTGCCGGAAGGCGGCGACGACGAGGGTCGTTCCCATGCCGGCGTATTGCGCATTGGAGTGGGAGGCTTCGTAGATGGCGCGGTTGGCGGAGTCCACGCAGACTTCCATCGCATGCCGCAGTTCGCCCGTGGGCGCGTCGCGCCCTTCGCCGTCCAGCCACTGCACGAGGCACTCCCGGATGCGTTCCGTGGCCATGCGGCTGGCGACCTCGCCGGCGTTGTAGCCGCCCATGCCGTCCGCGAGCACGGCGACCTGGGCCTGCACGTCGACGGTCACCGCATCTTCGTTGTTGGAGCGCACGCGCCCCTGGTCTGTCAGGGCGCAGAATTCGTACGCCAGGGGCTCGGGCGCGCTCATGCCGCACCGGCCCCAGGCATGCGCGGCAGGCGGCCCCGGGCGTTGCGGCTGGCGGCGCGGTCGAGCGCCAGGGTCATGCGTGTCATTGCTGCGGCCATGTGAAATTCCCCATACCTTTTCCCTGTGCGTCTCGGAGGGCATCATAGACGAGGCATGGCGGTCGGAGCGTGACCCGCGGTACTTGCGCCGCCGGTCCGGCCGATCGGCGCGGCAGCGGATGGGAGCCGGGCAGGCCGGCCCGGGCCCGGACCGGCCACCAGGGGCCCGCCACTGCGGGCGCCGGGGGAGGCGTCAGGCAGCGGCCCGGCGCTGCGACCGCATCTGCATCCACTTGCCGCCGCCCACCACCAGCAGGGCGCCCAGGGCAGCCGCCACGTAGTGCAGCCACGGATGGGCGATCACGTAGCCGTGCAGAGCGACGTCGCTGACGATGGTCTCGCCGCCCACCCAGCCGATCAGGCCGGCGCCCAGCAGGACGATGACGGGGAAGCGCTCCATCAGCTTGATCATGAGCGTGCTGCCGAAGATGACCAGCGGGATGCTGATGGCCAGGCCCAGGATGAGCAGCACCATGTTGCCGTGGGCCGCGGCGGCGACGGCGATCACGTTGTCCAGGCTCATCACCAGGTCGGCGATGAGGATGGTGCGCACGGCGGCCATCAGCCCGCCATTGGCCTTGGATTCGCCCTCTTCCTCGTCGCCTTCCGTCAGCAGCTGGAAGCCGATCCAGAGCAGCAGACAGCCGCCGATGATCTGCAGGAAGGAGAGCTCGAGCAGCTTGGCCGCCACCACGGTGAGCACGATGCGCAGGAAGACGGCGGCGCCGGAACCCCAGGCGATGGCCTTCTTCTGCTGGTGCGGGGGCAGCGAACGGGCTGCCAGGGCGATGACGACGGCGTTGTCGCCCGAGAGGATGATGTTGATCCAGACGATCTTCACCAGGCCGATCCAGAAGTCGGCGGTCTGCAGGAATTCCATGGCGGTTGCTCCACTGTTATGAATGCAAGAGGCGCCCGAAACCTGCGTTTCGGGCGCCTCTCTTTTTGGGAGCGCACAGTGTAGCGGGCAGGCCACGCACCGGAGTGCGTAGTTCTGCTTAGTGGCGCATGCCGTGCGCCGCCCTTCCGGGCAGCGGAACCGCGGCGGTCCTTACTTCAGCTGGGCCTTGAGCAGCTTGCCGAGTTCGGACGGGTTGCGCGTGATGACGAAGCCCGACTCTTCCATGATGGCGAGCTTGGCATCGGCCGTGTCGGCGCCACCGGAGATCAGCGCGCCGGCGTGGCCCATGCGCTTGCCGGGAGGGGCGGTGACGCCGGCGATGAAGCCGACGATCGGCTTCTTCATGTTGGCCTTGCACCATTGGGCGGCTTCGGCTTCGTCCGGACCGCCGATTTCGCCGATCATGATGACGGCGTCGGTGTCGGGATCGTCGTTGAAGGCCTTCATCACGTCGATGTGCTTCAGGCCGTTGATCGGGTCGCCGCCGATGCCCACGGCGCTCGACTGGCCCAGGCCGACTTCGGTCAGCATGGCCACGGCTTCATAGGTCAGCGTGCCGGAGCGCGAGACCACGCCGATGCGGCCCTTGCGATGGATGTGGCCGGGCATGATGCCGATCTTGATCTCGTCGGGCGTGATCAGGCCGGGGCAGTTGGGGCCCAGCAGCAGGGTCTTCTTGCCGCCGGCGGCTTCCTTGGCCTTCATCTTGTTGCGCACTTCGAGCATGTCGCGCACGGGGATGCCTTCGGTGATGCAGATCGCCATGTCCAGGTCGGCCTCGACGGCTTCCCAGATCGCGGCGGCGGCGCCCGCGGGCGGCACGTAGATCACCGACACGGTGGCGCCGGTCTGCTGGGCGGCTTCCTTGACGCTGCCGTAGATCGGGATGTTGAAGATCGACTCGCCGGCCTTCTTCGGGTTCACGCCGGCCACGAAGCAGTTCTTGCCGTTCGCGTATTCCTGGCACTTCTCGGTGTGGAACTGGCCCGTCTTGCCCGTGATGCCTTGGGTGATGACCTTGGTGTCTTTGTTGATGTAGATCGACATGAGTGTTCTCCGGGCTTACTTGACGGCGGCAACGATCTTCGTCGCGGCTTCGGCCATGGTGTCTGCGGCGATGATGGGCAGGCCGGATTCGGCCAGCATCTTCTTGCCCAGCTCTTCGTTGGTGCCCTTCATGCGCACGACCAGCGGCACGTTCAGGTTCACGGCCTTGCAGGCGGTGATCACGCCGGTGGCGATGGTGTCGCACTTCATGATGCCGCCGAAGATGTTCACCAGGATGCCTTCGACCTTGGGGTTCTTCAGCATGATCTTGAAGGCTTCGGTGACCTTCTCGGGGGTGGCGCCGCCGCCCACGTCCAGGAAGTTGGCCGGCTCGCCGCCGAACAGCTTGATGGTGTCCATGGTGGCCATGGCGAGGCCTGCGCCGTTCACCAGGCAGCCGATGTTGCCGTCGAGGCTGATGTAGGCCAGGTCGAACTTGGAGGCTTCCACTTCGGCCGGATCTTCTTCGTCCAGGTCGCGGTAGGCCACGATCTCGGGATGGCGGAACAGGGCGTTGGCGTCGAAGTTGAACTTCGCGTCCAGGGCCATCAGGTCACCCTTGGAGTCGCAGTTCAGCGGGTTGATCTCGACCAGCGACGCGTCGGTCTCCATGTAGCACTTGTAGATCTTCGCGAAGATGTCCACGGCCTGGTCGACGGAGGCGCCGGTCAGGCCGATGGCCGCGGCGACCTTCTTGCTCTGCTCGGGCGTGATGCCGGTCTGGGGATCGATCATCTCGGTGATGATCTTCTCGGGCGTGGAGTGGGCCACTTCCTCGATGTCCATGCCGCCTTCGCTGGAGGCGATCAGGGCGACCTTCTGCGTGGCGCGGTCGGTGACCAGCGAGACGTAGAGTTCGTTCTTGATGTCGGCGCCGTCTTCGATGTAGAGGCGGCGGACCTTCTGGCCCTCGGGGCCGGTCTGGTGGGTCTTGAGCTGCATGCCCAGGATGTCGCCGGCGAGCTTCTTCACGTCGTCGATGCTCTTGGCGACCTTCACGCCGCCGCCCTTGCCACGGCCACCGGCGTGGATCTGGGCCTTGACCACCCACACGGGGCCGCCGAGCTTCTGGGCGGCTTCCACGGCTTCCTGCACCGTGAACGCGGGAATGCCGCGGGGAACGGGCACACCGAAACTGCGCAAGATTTCCTTGCCTTGGTATTCGTGAATCTTCATGAGGTCTCTCTCAGGGGAAGGATGGTGGTTACCCGTTTGCCATGACCGGATGTCTGGCCGCGGGCGGGTGACATGGCAGCCGGCGACTGTATCATGCTGCGACGCACCATCCCCTGCGGGAGTCACGTAGCCCTGCGCCGGCTTTCCGCGCCCCTCCCCCTTTCAGGAGTCTCCATGTCCATGGCCAAGATCTTCATCGACGGCGAAGCCGGCACCACGGGTCTGCAGATCCGCGAACGCCTGCAGGCGATGCCGCAGGTGGAACTCGTGAGCATCGCGCCGGAACTGCGCAAGGACGCGTCCGCCAAGCGCGACCTGATCGCCGGCGTGGACATGGTGGTGCTCTGCCTGCACGACGACGCGGCGCGCGAGACGGTGGCGCTGGTCGACGGCATCGAGGCGGCCACGGGCCGCACGATCAAGATCATCGACGCCAGCACGGCGCACCGCACGGCGCCGGGCTGGGTGTTCGGCTTTCCCGAACTGGCCCCGGGCCAGCGCGCCGACGTGGCGAGCGCCACGCGCGTGGCGAACCCCGGCTGCTACGCCACCGGCGCCATCGCGCTGCTGCGCCCGCTGGTGGATGCCGGCCTGGTGCCGGCCGACCATCCCATCGCGCTGCCTTCGGTGAGCGGCTACACGGGCGGCGGCCGCACGATGATCGAGGCCTACGAGAAGGGCGAGGCCGCGCCGTTCGAGATGTACGGGCTGGGCCTGTCGCACAAGCACCTGCCCGAGATCATGAAGTACACGGGCCTCACGCGCCGGCCGATCTTCGTGCCGTCGGTGGGCAATTTCGCGCAGGGCATGCTGGTGCAGCTGCCCCTGCACCTCGACCTGCTGCCGGGCGCGCCCAAGGGCGCCGACCTGCACGATGCCCTGGCCGCGCACTATGCGCGCAGCAACACGCCGGAGCAGTGGGTGCGCGTGCTGCCGCCCACCGAGGACGGCAAGCTCGATCCGCTGGCGCTGAACGACACCAACATGCTGGAGATCCGCGTGTTCGCGAACGAGACCCACCGGCATGCCGTGCTCGTCGCCCGCCTGGACAACCTCGGCAAGGGCGCGAGCGGCGCGGCCGTGCAGAACCTGCGGCTGATGCTGGACGTGTAAGAAGGCCGCCCCGGCATCGCACTGCACCCGGCAGGGGCCACGCGGCCGGCGGGTTCACCCCCGCGCCATGCGCTGGAAGAGCCCGCCGGGCAGCCGGGCCACGTGCCCATCCAGCTCGAGTTCGAGCAGGGCCACCTGCAGCCGGGAGGCGTCCATGCCGGTCCGGGCCCCCAGGGCATCCAGCCCCGTGGGATCGAAACCCAGGGCCGACAGCACCCCGGCATGCGGGCCCGTGTCGATGGAGTCCCGCCCGGCATCGCCACCGCTTCCGCTCCCCTCATCCTCGTTGCCGTGCGCGGCCTGGCCTTCCGTGGCGCGTGCCGCCGCGGACGCGGGCAGGCGCAGCTCCTCCAGCACGTCCTGCGCGGACTCGACGAGCTTGGCGCCCTGCCGGATGAGCGCATGGCAGCCGCGCGACTGCGGCGCGTGGATGGAGCCGGGAATGGCGAACACCTCGCGCCCCTGCTCCGAGGCCAGCCGGGCCGTGACGAGCGAGCCGGAGGCGAGCGCCGCCTCGACCACGAGCGTGCCCTGCGACAGCGCGGCGATGAGGCGGTTGCGCCGCGGGAAGTTGCCGGCCAGCGGCGGCGTGCCCTGCGGGTATTCGCTGACGACCACGCCCTGCCGCGCGATGCGGTGCGCCAGCGTGCGGTGCCGGGCCGGATAGACCCGGTCCAGCCCCGTGCCGACGACGGCGATCGTGCTCGGATGGGCTGCCTCACCGCCGCCCGGCCCGCGACCGGCCTCCAGCGCGCCCTCGTGGGCGGCGGCATCGATTCCGAGCGCCAGCCCGGAGACGATGCACAGGCCGGCACCGCGCAGCGCGCGCCCGAACTGCCGGGCATTCTCCGCGCCCTGGGCCGTCGGATTGCGGCTGCCGACGATCGCCACGCAGCGCTCCATCGGCCAGAAGCGCGGGCCATCGCCGTCCAGCCACCGCGCCGCGCCCGTCAGGTGCAGCAGGAGCGGCGGGTCTTCGATCGTCAGCAGCGCGGGCGGATAGGCCGCGTCGCCCAGCGTCACGATGCGCCGCACGGGCGGCTCGCCTTCCGGGTCGCCCTCTTCGGGCGCGGGGGCATGCAGCCATTGCCACGTGGCCTCTTCCAGCGCGGCGAGGCTGGGCGGGACGGCGCACAGCGCCTTCACCTGCGATGGCGTGGCGAGCGCCGCCAGGGCATCTTCCGGCTGCAGGAAGATCTGCTGCGGCAGGCCGAAGGCAACCAGCAGCCGCCGCGCCGTGCCCGGGCCCACGCCGGAGGTGAGCGTGAGGCGCAGCCATGCGGAGAGTTCGTCGCGTTGCATGCGGCGAGCATAGCGGCGCGGCGCCACGGCCGCGTTACTTTGGCCGCGCCTACTGCGGGTTCACGAGGCGGTCGCCCACGCGCACGCCCTGCCGCACCTGCAGCAGCAGCACGTACGAGACGCGGTCGAACGTGCGGAACACCATGCCCGTGCCGTTGGCCTCGCTCGGCAGCTTGATGGTGCCGCGGTCCGGATCGGTCTTGTCGACGATGCGCTCGCCCTTGGTGAGCACGGTGAGCACGAGGCCGGGCTGCATGCCGTCGCGCGTGCCGCGGTTGATCGCCACCACCTGGTTCTGCGCCGCGTTCGCCACGGCCGCGCTGCCGTAGATGGACACTACGCGCGCATCCACGGCGAACTGCGGCGCCTGGGGCGTGTAGCTGGCGTAGCCGCGCTCGGGCGCGGGCAGCAGGCGGTCGCCGAAGCGGATCTCTTCCTTGGCGCGGGAGAGCTCGATGGTGGCGGGCACCACGTCGGTCGTCACGCCGTCGGGCGTGCGGGTCTCCGCCGTGGTCTCGCCGCGCAACAGTTCGGCACGGCCGACGTACTGGGCTTCGTAGCCCAGGATCTCGCCGGACTCCGGATCCTTCATGGGGACGGCGTTGCGGAACACGCGGTAGAGCCGGGGCGTCGAGGGTTCCAGGCGCAGCGGCTGGCCGGCCGGGCCGCGGGCATAGGCGCGGTCACCGTTCGCCATGAGCACGCGCTCGTCCACCGTGGCCACGATGCGCGGCGCCTGCGAGAAGGTCAGTTCGTCCACCACCAGCGGCTCGACCAGGAACGGCTCGATGAGGTGCGGCGGCAGCGTGGGCAGCGCGGTGCCGGCCAGGCTGTCGGTGCGCGTGCGCGGGGAAACGCGCACCGTCTCGGAATCGCCTCCGGTGCCGCCGCGCGCCGTGCGCAGCCGGGCGTAGCCGTCGATCTTCTCGAGGTAGAGCGTCTGGCCGGGGAAGATGAGGTGCGGGTTGGGGATGGACTGCAGGTTCATGCCCCAGAGCTCGGGCCAGCGCCAGGGCCGCAGCAGGTACATGCCGGAGATGGCCCAGAGCGTGTCGCCGCGCTTGACGACATAGGTGTCGGGCGCGTTGGGTGCCAGCTCGGCCAGCGGCACGCCGCGGGAGGCCACCTGCTGGGCCGTGGCGCGCTGGTCGGACGTGATGGGATAGTTCTGCGCCTGCGCGGCCACGGGGGCCAGCAGCGCTGCTGCCGCGGCCAGCGCCAGGACGCCCGGCAGGGCAGTGCCCGGGCGGGCAGATGGCTTCATGGTCTCGATCCCGTCGTTGCTCTTGTCAGCACACATCGCAAAGCGCCCCTCGCTGGCAGCGGGCCGTCTTGCTGGTGACAAAACTTGCCGGCCGATACGTTACAAATCTCTGCGGATTCTGGCCCCAAGCCCTGGATCGGGCAATGATTATTGCCCCGGCCCGCGACGCCGCCGCACGAAAGTGGCGAAAATAGCGACATCTCCGCCCGTCTCTCCCATGGCCCTCCTTCCCATCCTCTGCTATCCCGATCCCCGCCTGCACAAGGTGGCCCAGCCCGTCGCGGCGGTGGACGACCGCGTGCGTGCGCTGCTGGACGACATGTTCGAGACGATGTATGACGCGCAGGGCATCGGCCTGGCGGCCACGCAGGTGGACGTGCACGAACGGATCATCACCATGGACGTGTCCGAAGACCGCGACACCCCGGTGGTGCTCATCAATCCCGAGATCCTCTGGGCCAGCGATGAGAAGCAGGTCGGCGAGGAAGGCTGCCTGTCGGTGCCCGGCATCTACGACGGCGTCGAGCGCTCCACCGCCGTGCGCGTGCGCGCCCTGGACGCCCAGGGCCAGTCGCGCGAGATCGAGGCCGAGGGCCTGATGGCGATCTGCATCCAGCACGAGATGGACCACCTGCTGGGCAAGGTGTTCGTCGAATACCTCTCGCCCCTGAAGCGCAACCGCATCAAGACCAAGCTGGTCAAGCAGCAGCAAAGGGCGCGGGCATGACCGGACGCGCGGCCACGCTCTGGCGCCGCGCCGCGGTGGCGTGCCTGGCCGTGCTGCTGGTGGCCTGCGCGTCGCCCGATTTCCTGCGGCCGGGTGCGCCGCGGGACGCGGTGCTGCGCGAGCTGGGCGCGCCCTACTTCTCCTCGGCGCTGCCGGGCGGCGGCGAGCGCATGGTCTACACCACCCAGCCCATGGGGCGGCAGGTCTACCACCTCGATTTCGATGCCCAGGGCCGCCTCGTGCGGCGCGACCAGGTCCTCAACTTCCAGAACCTCGCGGGCATTCCGGCCGGCACGCCGGTGGAGGATGTCCGGCGCTTCTTCGGCCCGCCGATGCGGGTGGAGCAGGTGGCGCGCTTCGACGGCGACATCTGGACCTACCGGTTCCTCGACGACATGAACACGCGCCGCTTCGCGCACGTGCACATCGACCGCCACGGCGTGGTCCGCAAGGTGATGTTCACCGACGAGCCCGATCCGCGCGACCCGTTCCATTTCTGACCGTTCGGCGCCCCTGCGGGAGCGCCCCCCTCCGCCGCCATGAAGATCATTTTCGCGGGCACGCCCGACTTCGCGCGGGTGGCCCTGGAGCGCCTGCTCGCCGCAGGCATCCGCGTCCCCCTCGTCCTCACCCAGCCCGACCGCCCCGCCGGCCGGGGCATGAAGCTGCAGGCGTCGCCCGTCAAGCAGTGCGCCCTCGCCCACGGCATCGCGGTGGCGCAGCCGCGCGGGCTGCGGCTGGACGGCAAGTACGCCGAGGATGCCGCCGCCGCGCGCGCCGCGCTGGAAGCGGCCGGCGCCGATGCGATGGTGGTCGCGGCCTACGGGCTCATCCTGCCGCAGTGGGTGCTGGACCTGCCGCGCCTGGGCTGCCTGAACATCCACGCGAGCCTGCTGCCGCGCTGGCGCGGCGCCGCGCCCATCCACCGCGCCATCGAGGCCGGCGATGCCGAGACGGGCGTGACCATCATGCAGATGGACGCGGGCCTGGACACCGGCGCGATGCTGCTCACCGAGAAGACGCCCATCGCACCCGCGGACACCACGGCCACGCTGCACGACCGGCTGGCCGACCTGGGCGGCCGGATGATCGTCGAGGCGCTGGAGCTGGCGGGCTGCGGCGGCCTCACCGCCACGCCGCAGCCCGCCGAAGGCGTGACCTACGCGCACAAGATCGACAAGGCCGAGAGCGCGATCGACTGGCGGCTGCCGGCCGAGGCCATCGGACGGCGCGTGCGCGCCTTCGATCCGTTCCCGGGCGCCTCGACGTCGTGCGGCGCCGAGACCATCAAAGTCTGGGCCTGCGAGCCCCTGCGGGAGCCGCCTGCTGCAGGCGCGAAGCCCGGCGAGATCCTGCAGGTCGATGGCGGCGGCGTGGACGTGGCCTGCGGTGCCGCGGACGGAGCGGCCGGCGTGTTGCGCCTCACGGTGCTGCAGCGCGCCGGCGGCAAGCGCCTGGCCGTGGCCGATTTCCTGCGCGGCCATCCGCTCGCGCCGGGTATGGTGCTCGGCGGTGGAGCAGCTGCATGAGCGTGCCCGGCGACCTGCCCGCCCGGGCGCCGGAGGGGCCCGTGCCGCAGTCGGTGGGCGAGATGGTGCGGCATCCGTACTTCCGCACCGGCATGACCGACATGATCGGCACCAGCGTGGGCATCGGCGCCTGGGGGCTCGTGACCGGCGTGGCGATGGTCAAGAGCGGCATGCCCGCGGGCCTGGCGATCTTCATGTCGCTCGCGGTGTATGCCGGCAGCGCGCAGCTCACCGTGCTGCCGCTGCTCGCGGCCGGCGCGCCGCTCTGGGTGATGTGGCTCGCCGCCTGCTGCGTGAACCTGCGCTTCGTGATCTTCAGCAGCATGTGGCGCAGCTATTTCGCGTGGCTGCCGCGCCGCCAGCGGCTCGCGGTGGGGTACTTCAGCGGCGACGTCATCTTCGTCGCGTTCATGAAGCGCTTCCCCCGGCCCGCGCCGCAGGCCGAGCAGGTACCGTATTTCTGGGGGGCGGCGGTGCTCAACTGGTGCTCCTGGCAGATTCCGTCGATCGCCGGCATCCTGCTCGCGAACGTGGTGCCGCTGTCGTGGGGACTGGGTTTCGCGGGTGTGCTCGCGCTGCTGGGCGTGCTGCTGTCAATGCTGTTCGACCGCGCCACCTGGATCGCCACGGGCGTGGCGATGACCGCGGCGATCGCGGCATTCGCGCTGCCGCTCAAGCTCAACATCCTGGTGGCGATCGCGGCCGCCGTGGCCGCGGGGCTGCTGATCGAGGCGGTGGACCGCCACCTGCGCCGCAAGCCGGAGGTGCGCCTGGTGCCCGCGCACGGCAAGCTGCGGCCCGACGAGAAGAAGCACGTGGAGGACGGCGACGTGGTGCCGCTGCGTGAGGAGGAACATCCATGACGGACAGCCGTTGCAGCGGCGGGGAGGCGGCATGGGCGCGTCGGTGACCGAAACCGTGATCGCGATCGTCGGGCTGGGAGTGATCACGCTGGTCACGCGCGCGTTCTTCATGATTCCCGAGAACGAAGTGCCGATGCCCTCGTGGCTCAAGCGCGGCCTGAAATACGCCCCGCTCGCGGCGCTGGCGGCCGTGCTCGCGCCGGAGCTCTTCATGGCGGGCGGCGAATTCATCGACACGCTGAAGGATGCGCGCCTGCCGGCGCTGGTCTGCGCTTCGGCGTATTACTTCTGGCGCCGGGGCATCCTGGGCACGATCTGCGTGGGCATGGCGGTCTACCTGCCGCTGCACATCGGACTGGGCTGGTAGCGCAGCGCCACCGCGGCCCAGCCGCCTGTAGCCTGCCGCCTACGGCGGTGCCGGCGGTGCGGCGCCTACAATCGCCCGCAGTTTTTTTCCGCGACCGTCCGCGTGCGCCGCCTTGTCGCGGCCGCCGGGCTTTTCCACATCCTCCTGTCTTCTCCATGCAAATCCTCCGCTTCTCCGACCTCTGCGCCCAGGGCCAGGCCCGTGGCCAGCGCGTGTTCATCCGCGCCGATCTGAACGTGCCCCAGGACGACGACGGCCGCATCACCGAAGACACGCGCATCCGCGCCTCGGTGCCGTGCATCCGGATGGCGCTGGACGCGGGCGCCGCGGTCATGGTGACGAGCCACCTGGGCCGCCCCACGGAGGGCACGCTCACGCCCGCCGACTCGCTCGCGCCCGTGGCCGCGCGGCTGGCGGAACTGCTCGGCTGCGACGTGCCGCTGGTGGCCGACTGGGTCGACGGCGTGCAGGTGCAGCCGGGCCAGGTGGTGCTGCTCGAGAACTGCCGCGTGAACGTGGGCGAGAAGAAGAACAAGCCGGAGCTGGCGCAGAAGATGGCCAAGCTCTGCGACATCTACGTGAACGACGCCTTCGGCACCGCGCACCGTGCCGAGGGCACGACCTACGGCATCGCCGAGTACGCGAAGGTGGCCTGCGCCGGCCCGCTGCTGTCGGCCGAGATCGATGCCATCAGCAAGGCGCTGGCCCAGCCGGCCCGCCCGCTGGCCGCGATCGTGGCGGGCAGCAAGGTGTCCACCAAGCTGACCATCCTCAAGAGCCTGGCCGACAAGGTGGACCAGCTCATCGTGGGCGGCGGCATCGCCAACACCTTCATGCTGGCCGCCGGCCTGCCGATCGGCAAGAGCCTGGCCGAAGCCGACCTCGTGGGCGAGGCGAAAGCCGTGATCGAGGCCATGAAGGCGCGCGGCGCCGAGGTGCCGATTCCCACCGACGTGGTGGTGGCCAAGACCTTCGCTGCGGACGCCCCCGCCACGGTGAAGGCCGCGGCCGACGTGGCCGAGGACGACCTGATCCTGGACATCGGCCCGGAGACGGCGAAGCGCCTGGCCGCGCAGCTGCAGTCCGCCGGCACCATCGTCTGGAACGGCCCGGTGGGCGTGTTCGAGTTCGACGCCTTCTCGCACGGCACGGAAACCATCGCGCGCGCGATCGCGCAGAGCGCTGCGTTCAGCATCGCGGGCGGCGGCGACACGCTGGCCGCCATCGCCAAGTACGGCATCGAGAAGGACGTGGGCTACATCTCCACCGGCGGCGGAGCCTTCCTGGAAGTGCTGGAGGGCAAGGAACTGCCGGCCTTCGAGATCCTGCAGAAACGCGCCCGCGCCGCGTGAGCGGACCGATCCCTCCGACCCGACGATTGCCGGCCATGACCTTTCTCGAACAGTTGCGGGACGCGACCGCGCGCAACGACTCCCTGCTCTGCGTGGGCCTGGACCCCGAGCCCGCGCGCTTTCCCGCCGGCCTGCGCGGCGACGCCGGCCGGATCTACGACTTCTGCGCGGCGATCGTCGATGCCACGGCCGACCTCGCCTGCGCTTTCAAGCCGCAGATCGCGTATTTCGCGGCGCACCGCGCGGAAGAGCAGCTGGAACGCCTGGTGCGGCACATGCGCGCCACCGCGCCGCACGTGCCGGTGATCCTCGACGCCAAGCGCGGCGACATCGGCTCCACCGCCCAGCAGTACGCGATCGAGGCCTTCGAGCGCTACGGCGCCGACGCGGTGACGCTCTCGCCGTTCATGGGCTTCGATTCGATCGAGCCCTACCTGGCCTACCACGGCAAGGGCGCCTTCCTGCTGTGCCGCACCTCCAACCCGGGCGGCGACGACCTGCAGAGCCAGCGCCTGGCGAGCGTGGACGGACAGCCGCTGCTGTTCGAGCACGTCGCGCGCCAGGCCCAGGGTCCCTGGAACCGCAACGGCCAGCTCGGCCTGGTGGTGGGCGCCACCTACCCCGCCGAGATCGAGCGCGTGCGCGCCCTCGCCCCCACGCTGCCGCTGCTCATTCCGGGCGTGGGCGCCCAGGGCGGCGATGCGGCGGCCACGGTGCGCGCCGGGCTGCGGCCGGACGGCCCGATCGTGGTGAACTCCTCGCGCGCCATCCTGTACGCGAGCGCGGACGACGGCTTTGCCGCAGCGGCCCGGCAGGCGGCGCTGGCCACGCGCGCTGCGCTGAACGCGGCGCGGGGCTGACAACCGGCCAGCTCACGAACCGCAGGCCGCAGCGGCCGGACGATCCACCGCTGCCGCCCCCCCGCACCAGACCGCGCCATGCAGCTCAAATGGGTGGAAGACTTCATCGCCCTGGCACGCGAGCGCAGCTTCACGCGCGCGGCCGAGTCGCGGCATGTCACGCATCCGGCATTCGGCCGGCGCATCCGGGCGCTCGAAGCCTGGGCGGGCACGGCGCTGGTGGAGCGCGGCGGCACGGAGGGTGAACCGGCCCCCGATACCGATGCCCGCAGCCGCTCTGGCGCGGGCGGCCCGGTGCGGCTGACCGCGGCGGGCACGGCGTTTCTCGCGACGGCGGAGCAGTTGGCGCGGGAGCTGGCGCAGTCGCAGGACGAGTTGCGCGCCATCGCCGGGCGGCAGGCGCGGTCGGTGACCCTCGCCACGGGCCGCACGCTGGCGCGCACGGTGCTGGCGGATGCGCTGCCGCGCATGCGCGCGACGCTGCGGACCGCGGAGCTGCACGTGGTCACCAACGGGCTGGCGCAGACCGTGGCGATGCTGGAGCGCGGCGAGGCCGACCTCTGGCTCGGCTACCACCATGCGGCGCTGGAAGTGCGCCTGGACGGCCGCGCCTATGCGCACGCCACGCTCGCGTCCGACCGGCTGGTGCCGGTATCGCGGGCGAACGCGCAGGGTGCGCCGCAGCACGCGCTGTCGCCCACCGGCCCGGCCGTCCCCTACCTCGCGTACGCGGACACGCTGGCGCTGGGGCGGCTGGTGGAGGACCTGCTCGCGCGGCATCCGCTGGCGCCGCGGCTGCGCCGCATCATCGAATGCGACTCGGCCGATGCGCAGTACGAGTACGTGCACCGCGGCCTGGGCGTGGCGTGGCTGCCGTGGTCGATGGTGCGCCCGGATTGCCAGAGCGGCCGGCTGGCCCCCGCGGGCGACCGGCGGCTGGAACTGCGGTTCGACGTGCGCCTGGTGCGGCCCAAGCGCCGGCTCACGGAGGCCGCCGAGGCCGTGTGGCAAGCGCTTTCGCGCAGCTGAACGCCCGCAATCTTCGTGTGCCAAAACAGCACCACTGCGTGCCGTTTTGGCACGGACTGCCGGCAGGGGAATCCCACAATCGGGCCCACCCCATTCCACCGCCCACGGAGACCTTTCATGCCCTTGTTCCGCCACCACCGTGCGCCCGCGCGCGCGGGTTCGACCCGCCGCGGCGCGCTCGCCCTGCTTGCGCCGCTCGCCCTGGCCGCTGCCTTCGCCGGCCCGCAGGCCGCCCTCGCGCAGGATGCCTGGCCCACCAAGCCGATCACGCTGGTCGTGGGCTATCCGCCCGGCGGCAGCACCGACCTGACGGCCCGCACCCTGGCACCGGAGCTCTCCACGCGCCTGGGCGTGCCGGTGGTGATCGAGAACCTGGGCGGCGCAGGCGGCGCGATCGGCGCGCAGAAGGTGGCCAGCAGCGCGCCGGACGGCTACACGCTGCTGCTGGGCGCGAGCAACGAGATCGCGATCAACCGGCTCGTCACGAAGAAGGTCAAGTACGACGTGAAGGATTTCACGGCGCTGTCGCTCATCGCCTCGCAGCCGCTGGTGCTGGTGGCGTCCACCGGCTCGGGCGTGAAGACCGCGGCCGAGTTCGTGCAGCGCGTGCGCTCGCAGCCGGGCAAGACCAGCTACGGCAGTTCGGGCGTGGGCACGTCGCTCCACCTGGCCGGCGAGATGGTCAAGGAGCAGGGCCAGCTCTTCATGACGCACATCCCCTACCGCGGCGTGGCGCCGCTCACCAACGACCTGCTGGGCAACAACATCGAGTTCGGCGTGTTCGTGCTCTCCAGCGGCCTGCCGCACATCCGCAGCGGCAAGGTGGTGGCGCTGGGCACTACGGAAGCCCGCCGCTCGGCGATCACGCCCGACATCCCGGCCCTGGCCGAGCTGCCGCAGTTCAAGAACGTGGACATCAACGTGTGGTTCGCGCTGATGGGCCCCGCCAACCTGCCGCGCCCGGTGGCCGACAAGCTGCGCAAGGTGACGCGCGAAGCCCTGCAGGCGCCGGAGTTCCGCAAGAAGATGGAAGCCAGCGGATCGGTCGTGGCCTCTCCCTCCGTGGATCTCGACGCCTACCTGGCCTCCGAAGTGGCCAAGTACCGCAAGATCGTCCAGTTCGCCAAGATCGAGGAGTGATGCCCATGGCTTCCGATACCGCTGATTCCTCCCTGCGCTTCGAGCTGCCGAAACCCGACCTCGGCGCATGGCGCGCCGGCAACACCGGCACCGAGGGCGTGTGGCGCTTCGACTCGGGCCGGCCGGGCCGCCACGTGCTGATCACCGCCCTGGTGCACGGCAACGAGCTGTGCGGCGCCTGGGCGCTGTGCGATCTGCTGGACGCCGGCCTCCGGCCGCAGGCGGGCAGTCTCACCCTGGCCTTCTGCAACCTGGCCGCGTTCGACCGCTTCGATCCGCAGAACCACGACGCCTCGCGCTTCGTGGACCAGGACATGAACCGCCAATGGAGCGACGACCGGCTGGATGCCGCGGACACGCAGGAACGCCGCCGCGCGGCCGCGCTGCGCCCCTTCGTGCGCGAAGCCGACTGGCTGCTCGACCTGCACTCGATGCACGAGCCCGGCGCGCCGCTGCTGCTCACCGGCACGCATGCGCGCAACCAGGCCCTGGCACGGCGCATGGGCGCGCCCGAACACGTGGTGGCGGACGCGGGCCACCAGGACGGCGTGCGCATGCGCGACTACGGCCGCTTCGGCCATGCGGATGCCGGCGAGGCGGGCGAGAACGGCACGCGATCGCTGCTGATCGAATGCGGCTTCCACGGCGATCCGGCGAGCCGCACCGTGGCCCGCGACCAGTGCGCGCGCTTTCTCGAAGCCGCCGGCACGCTGGATGCCGCCGCGCTCGCGCAGGCCCTGCCCGGCTGGCGCCAGCCCGATGCGCCGCGGCAATGGGTGCTGGAGGTGACGGGCCCGGTCGTCGCGCGCAGCAGCGGCTTCCGCTTCGTGCGCCCGGTGACGGCGCTGGAAGTGATTCCCCAGGCGGGCACCGTGATCGGCGACAACGACGGCGAACCCGTCGCCACGCCCTACGACGATTGCGTGCTGGTGATGCCTTCCACGCGCCAGGCGCGCACGGGCGTCACGGTCGTGCGGTTCGCGCGGCGGCGCCCGCTGTAGCGGCAGGGGCGGGCCTCAGTGGCCCGCCGTCTTCGAGAACAGGTTGATCACGAGCACGCCCGCGAGGATCAACCCCATGCCCGCCAGTGCCGGGCCGTCGAGCCGCTGGCCGTAGACGAGCCAGCCGATGGTCGACACCAGCACGATGCCGATCCCGGACCAGATCGCATAGGCGATGCCCGTGGGGATCGCCTGAAGGGTGAGCGAGAGGAAGTAGAACGACACGCCGTACCCGGCCAGGGTGACCAGGCTCGGCACGGGCCGGGTGAAGCCTTCGGAGGCTTTGAGGAACGATGTGGCGAGGACTTCGGCGCCGATCGCGATCGCGAGGTAGAGGTGGTGGATGCCCATGGCCCGATTGGACCACCGGGCGCACCGTTCAGCGCCGGCGGGCCGCGGCCCAGCGCGGCCCCAGCACCACGCAGGCCAGCGCCGCCACCACCGCGGCGATGCCCGCCCACTGCCAGGCCGACACGCGCTCGCCGAGCACCAGCATGCCGGCCGACAGGCCCACCACCGGCACGGCCAGGCTGAAGGGCGCCACGCGGTTGGCGGGATAGCGCGTGAGCAGCCCCGTCCAGAGCCCATAGCCCAGGATGGTGGCCGCCCAGCCGAGGTACGCCACCGATCCCCAGGCCAGCCCGGGCAGTGCCGTCCACGTGCCGGCCTGCAGCCAGCGCGCGGCATCGTCGTCGAAGGCGATGGAGAGCGCGACGAAGGGCAGCACCGGCACCAGGCTGCTCCAGGCCACGAAGGACAGCGGCCGGTAGCCGGGGGACTCCTGCTGGGCCATGCGCGCGACGATGTTGGACGCGGCCCAGGATGCCGCACCGCAGAGCGCAAGGCCCACGCCGGCCAGCGTCACCTCATCCGACGCGCTCCCGGGCGCGACGAAATGCAGGCCGAAGCAGACCAGGCCCAAGGCTGCCAGCCCCAGGCCGACCACCAGCGGGCGGCCCGGGCGCTCGTGCAGCAGCAGATAGGCCCAGAGCGCGGTGAAGAATACCTGCGTCTGCAGCAGCACACTCGCGAGGGCCGCGGTGAGACCCACCCGCAGCGCCAGGAACACCATGCCGAACTGCCCCACGCCCTGGAAGAGCCCGTAGAGCACCACCCAGCGCCAGCGCACGGCGGGCGGCCGCAGGAAGAAGACGAGCGGCAGCGCGGCGAAGACGTACCGCATCGCGCCGAGCTGGAAGGGCGTGAAGAAACGCAGCCCCCACTTCATCGCCACGAAATTCACGCCCCACAGCACGACCACGGCGAGCGCGGCCAGGAGGTCGCGCGGGGCCAGCGGCACGGCGGCCGGCCCCTGCGCGCCGGCGCTCATCGCACGCTCCCGCGCAGGGCGATGGCCGCCGACGGGCTTGCGAAAGAGCAGGCGGGGCCCTGCGGGACGGAGGGGAGCGTGGAGGGAAGGTACATGGAACGGGGCGCAGTGCGGCGCTGCAACGCGGCCGTGGGGCCGGCCGGGGGCGGCAGGCATCCATGACGGCACGCGCTGCCGGCGGGTGGAGGGGAATTCGTGCGGCGGGCCGCAGGCCGATTATGAAGATGGACCGCACTTGATGTTGGTCAAGGCTTCCACGTGTGGGCACACCGCTTGCGCCCACGCTGACCCACAATCGTTTTAGCAGGGCCCCCGCACGCCCTTTCCCCCATCCCCACCGGTCCCCACCATGTCCCCGCTGCACCGCCTGAGCCTGCTTCACAAGTTCCTCATCCTGGGGGTGATCGCTCTGCTCATGGGCGCCCTGCCCACGGTCCTGTATGTCCGGGGGGCGGTGCAGGACATCGGGGCCGCCCAGCGCGAGAGCCGGGGCGCCGCGCCGCTCATCGCGGTGAACCGGGCGGTGCAGCAGCTGCAGGTGCACCGCGGCCTGTCGGCGGCCATGCTGGGCGGTGACGAGGCCCTGGCCGCGCGGCGCCCAGCCACGCGCGACGCGCTCAACCAGGCATTCACGGAAGCGGGCAAGGCGTTCGCGGAAGCCGGCGTGCCGGAAACCCAGGTACGCGCCTGGGCGCAGGCCGAGCAGACCTGGCGCGCGCTGGAGCAGACCGTCGGCGCACGCACGCTGCAGCCGCCGCAGAGCCTCGCGCAGCACACGCAGCTCGTGGCGGTGCTGATGCAGATCGGCGAAGAGCTGCTGCACCACTATGGATTCCAGACCGATCCGGACACCACCACCCAGGATCTGATCCAGGCCGCCGCCGTCAACGCCCCCCTGCTCGGCGAGAAGCTCGGCCTGCTGCGCGGACAGGGCGCGGGCTACCTCGCGCGCCAGGCCCTGCCGCCGGAGGGCAAGGGCGCACTGCAGGCCCTGCAGCAGCGGGTGGGCGAACTGGAAGCCGACACGTTCCGCAATTTCGAGCGCGCACTGGCCGACGGAGCGCTGCGCCAGGCCCTGGCCGGCCCGGTGCAGGACGTGCGCCAGCGCGTGGCGGCATCGCGCCAGCTGGTGGACCGCAGTCTGCTGTCGGCCACGGAGATCACCACGCCCGCCAAGGATTACTTCGACCAGCTGACCGGTACCCTGGAGGCGCTGAACCGGCTCAACACCACGGCCATGGCCAGTCTGGACGCGGCCCTGCGCGAGCGCGTGGCGGCCGACCAGCGCACGCTGGCCGCCGCCCTGGTCGCGCTGCTGCTCGCCTTGGCCGTGGGCACGGGCCTGGGCGTGGTGTTCATGCGCTCGATCACGCAGCCGCTCGCGCAGGCCGTGCAGCTGGCGCGCGCCGTGGCGGATGGCGACCTGGGCGGCAGCGACGTGCCGCACGGCACGAACGAGGTGGGGCGCCTCATCGCGGCCCAGCAGCAGATGCGCGCGCGCCTCAAGCCCATGGTGGCGCAGGTGCGCGGCGGCGCCGAGGGCGTGGCCACGGCCAGTGCGCAGATCGCGCAGGGCAACATGGACCTCTCGGCCCGCACCGAGAGCCAGGCCAGCGCACTGGAGCAGACCGCCGCGTCCATGGAGGAGATGACGGCCACGGTGCGGCAGAACGCCGACAACGCGCGCCAGGCCAACCAGCTCGCCATGAACGCCAGCCTCGTGGCCGCGCAGGGCGGCGAGGTGGTGATGCAGGTGGTGCAGACGATGCAGGGCATCCGCGCGTCGTCCGGCCGGATCGCCGACATCACCGGCGTGATCGACTCGATCGCCTTCCAGACCAACATCCTGGCGCTGAACGCGGCCGTGGAAGCCGCCCGCGCGGGCGAGCAGGGCCGGGGCTTCGCCGTGGTGGCGGGCGAGGTGCGCGCACTGGCGGGCCGCAGTGCCGAGGCCGCCCGCGAAATCAAGGCGCTCATCACCGACAGCGTGCAGCGCGTGCAGCAGGGCGGCGAGCTCGCGGACCAGGCAGGAGCGACCATGGCCGAGGTGGTGCAGGCGATCCAGCGCGTGACCGGCATCATGGCCGAGATCAGCGAGGCGAGCCAGGAGCAGAGCCAGGGTGTGGCGCAGGTGGGCGAGGCCGTGACGCAGATGGACCAGGCCACGCAGCAGAACGCGGCCCTCGTCGAGGAAATGGCCGCGGCCGCCAACAGCCTGCGCGCGCAGGCCGACGAGCTGGTACAGGCGGCGGGGGCCTTCCGGCTCGGCGGCGGCGAGGGCCGTGCATTCAGCCTGGTGCGAGGCTGACCGGCACCTGACTTTTCGCGGGGGTGCCGCTGTCCGAAGCGTTTTGCGCAGAAGTTGGCTCCGCCGTGCAACACCGGGCATTCCGGTAACACTTCGTCACCATTTTTCCGCACATCCGCCTGCATGCTGACAACCTGCAGCACTTTCCTGCGTTAGGCGTTTTCCGACGCAGGTGCGCTGCCATCCGTGTCCGAGTCTCCCGCCCCTACGGAAGCTGATCCATGCACCCCACTCCCACGGCCCCCGCCGAGGTGGCCGCTCGCCCGCCAGAAACGGTCCTTCCTCCTGCCATGGCGGCCGCGCCGGTGTCGTCTCCGGCCGCCCCGGCCCTGGCCAGCCTGGCGGCGGCGGGCGTCCTCGCGGCCTGCGGCGGCGGAAGCAGCGGCGATCCGGCCGGCGCACCGGGCGGCGCGACCACCGAGGCCGGAGGCAGCAGTCCCGCGGCGTCCGCCCCCACCGCCGAAGAGGCCGCACGCTTCCTGCTGCAGGCGCAGTTCTCCGCCTCCGACGAAGAGATCGCCGCAGTGCGTGCCCAGGGCTATGCCACCTGGCTGGCCCGGCAGTTCGCCCAGCCCGTCGGCACCACGGGCACCGAATGGCTCACGCAGCGCGGCTATGGCGTGGCGAACGCGGACACGCGCTACCACAACGCCTCGTACCCGGCCGACTACATGCTGTGGAGCCAGCTCTTCACCGAGCGCGACGCCGTGCGCAAACGCGTGGCGCTGGCGCTCTCGGAGATCATGGTCGTCTCCACCACCGGGCTGAACCAGACCTGGCCCGCGTTCCTCGCCGCCGGCTATTGGGACGTGCTGAACCAGCATGCGCTCGGCAATTTCCGTGCGCTGCTGGAGGCCGTGACGCTCAACCCCGGCATGGGCGTGTACCTCAACGTCCTGGGCAGCCAGAAGGAGGATGCGCGCACCGGCCGGCAGCCCGACGAGAACTATGCGCGCGAGGTGATGCAGCTCTTCACCCTGGGCCTGTACCGGTTGAACGCCGACGGCACCGAGCAGCGCGACGCGAACGGCAACCGCATCGAGACCTACGGCCCCTCCGACGTGAGCAACCTCGCGCGGGTGTTCACCGGCTACGACTACGACCGCGGCCAGAACCAGTCCTTCACCGTGGGCACCAGCACCGTGCCGGGCCCGCAGCAGGCCCGGCTGCCGATGGTGCTCACGGCCAGCCGGCATTCCACGCTGGCCGCGACCTTCCTGGGCACCACCGTCGCGGCCGGCGCCGCCGGCGACGCGGCCCTGAAGACCGCGCTCGATACGCTCTTCAACCACCCCAACGTGGCGCCCTTCATCGGCCGCCAGCTCATCCAGCGCCTGGTGACGAGCAATCCCAGCCCCGCCTACGTGGCGCGGGTGGCCGCCGCCTTCGCGGACAACGGCAGCGGCGTGCGCGGCGACCTGCGCGCCGTGGTCGCGGCCATCCTGCTGGACACGGAAGCCCGCGGCGCCGCGGGGCTCTCCAGCCCCGCGTTCGGCCGGCTGCGCGAGCCCATGGTGCGCTTCGTGCAGTGGGGCCGCACTTTCGGCCTGCGGTCGGCCCGCGGCAGCTGGAAGCTCGGCGACCTGAGCGACCCCGCCACGCGGCTGGGACAGAGCCCGCTGCGCTCGCCCTCGGTGTTCAATTTCTTCCGGCCCGGCTATGTGCCGCCCTCCACGGCCCTCGCGTCCGCCGGGCAGGTAGCGCCGGAGTTCCAGATCGTCACCGAATCCAGCGTGGGCGGCTACCTGAACTTCATGCAGAACGCGATCCGCAACGGGCTGTACGTGAACGCGCCGGACCTGCCGCAGAACAGCGCCAGCAACGCCAGCAACGGCTTTGACATCACCTGCGACTACGCCGCCCTGCTGCCCCTGGTGACCGACCCCGCGGCACTCGTGCGCAAGGCGGCGCTGCTGCTGTCGGCGGGCCAGGTGCCGGACGCCACGCAGGCGCGCATCGCCCAGGCGCTGGCGGCCACTCCGGTCACGGCCGCGAGCAGCGCCGCGGTGCGGCTCAACCGCGTCGCAGCCGCCGTCCTTCTGGTCATGGCCTGCCCGGCCTACCTCGTGCAGAAATGAAATGAACGGCCCGCGCCGTCCCCCCACCGGAGCCCATTCCATGCCGTTCATCGATCCCGCACGCCACACGCGCCGCGCCTTCCTGCGCCGCTCGGCCCAGCTCGCCGCCACGGGCGCCGCATTGCCCATGGCCCTGAACCTCGCCGCGATGGGCGAGGCGGCCGCCTTCGAAGCGCAGGACTACAAGGCGCTGGTCTGCGTCTTCCTGTTCGGCGGCTGCGACTACGCCAACACCGTCGTGCCCTACGACGGCACGCGCTACGCGCAGTATTCCGCCATCCGCGGCGGCCACAGCGACGGCACGGCGGGCGGCATCGCGCTCGGGCGCGCGGCGCTGGAAGCCACGGTGCTGCGGCCCGCGTCGCCGCTGGCCGGCGGCCTGCAGTACGCGCTGCACCCGGCGATGACCGGCATGGCCGGCCTCTTCAACGCCGGCCGCGCGGCCGTGCAGCTCAACGTCGGGCCGCTGCTGGTGCCGCTCACGCGCGCGCAGTACGCGAGCGGCGACCGGCGCAACTATCCGCTGCCGCCCAAGCTGTTCTCGCACAACGACCAGCAATCGGTCTGGCAGTCGCAGGGCGCCGAAGGCTCCACCGTGGGCTGGGGCGGCAACCTGGGCGACCTCGCGCTGTCGTCCAACGCCACCTCGCTCTTCACCTGCATCTCGGCGAGCGGCAATGCCGTGTTCCTGGCGGGCGACCAGGCGCTGCAATACCAGATCAGCCCGAGCGGCGCCGTGCCCATCAACGGCGTGAAGGGCAACATCTACGGCTCCGCCGCGGTGCGCGGCGTTTTCAGCGAGCTGGTGCAGGCCGCCGGGAGCCACGTGCTGGAGGCGGAGTACGCGCGCGTCACGCAGCGCTCCATCGGCGCGGAAGGGCAGATCTCCGCCGCGCTGGCGAGCGCCAACCTCTCCACCGCCTTCCCCGCGAACAATACGCTGGCCGACCAGCTCAAGGTGGTGGCGCGGCTGATCGCGGCGCGCGGTGCGCTCGGCACGAAGCGCCAGGTGTTCTTCGTCTCGCTGGGCGGGTTCGACCTGCACGACAACCTCATCGCCACCCAGCCCGCGCTGCTGGACAAGGTGAGCAGCGCCATGACCGCCTTCTACAGCGCCACGGCGGAACTGGGCGTGGCCGACAAGGTCACCGCCTTCACGGCGTCGGATTTCGGCCGCACCCTCACCTCGAACGGCGACGGCTCCGACCACGGCTGGGGCAGCCACCATTTCGTGGTCGGCGGCGCGGTGCGCGGCGCGGCTTTCTACGGCGCGCCGCCGCCGGTGAGCGTGGGCAACGGCAGCGGCAGCGAAGACCAGTGGCACGTGGGCCAGGGGCGCCTGCTGCCCAGCACCGCCGTGGACCAGTACGCCGCCACCCTCGCGCGCTGGTTCGGCGTGGCGAACACCGAGCTGGCGGGCGTGCTGCCGCGCATCGGGAATTTCGGAGGCTCGGCCTATCCCGTGAATCTCGGCTTCATGGGGTGACGGCGCCGCCCGTGGCGGGTACATCCCCTTCACCGCATGCATCCGGCGCCGCCGCCGCGTGCAGCAGCGCCAGGAAATGCTGCAGCGCGGCCGGCGCGGGCCTGTCCACGCGCACCACGCTGCCATACGACGCCAGCCGGTTGCGCACGGTGTAGGGCAGTACCCGCAGCAGCCCGTGGCGCTGGTAGCGCAGCGCGATGGAAGCGGGGATGACGGCCACCATGTCGCTGTGCGCGATCAGGTTGGTGGTGGTGAGGATGGAGGCGGTTTCGATCAGCCCTCCGGGCAGCGGCTGGTGGTGAAGCGCGAACTCCTGCTCCAGCACGTCGCGCATGGGGCTGCCCGCGGGCTGCAGGATCCAGGGGTAGGCCAGCAGCTCGGCAAAGCGCAGCGACCTGCGGCGTGACAGCGGATGGCCGGTGGCCACCACCACCGAGAGCACCTCCTCGGCCAGCGGGCTGAAGCGGCAGTCGCCGCCGCTGCGCCCCGGCATGCGCCCGATCACCACGTCGAGCCGGCCTTCCCGCAGCAGTTCCATGAGACGGTTGCTGGTGTCCACCGCGATTTCCACCGTGAGCAGCGGATAGGCCGTCTTCAGCCGCACCAGGGCATCGCTCAGGACATCGGGCGCCGCCGCCATGATGCATCCCACGAACAGCTTGCCGGCACTGCCCAGGTGCAGTGCGTCCAGCTCGCGGCGCATGGCCTCGATCCCGCCGCGCAGGCCCCGGAAATACTGCGTCACGCAGCTGCCCGCCGCATTCACCCGCAGCCCCCGGCCCACCCGGTCGAACAGCGGATGGCCCAGGGCATCTTCCAGCTCATGCAGCATTTTGGTGGCGGCCGGCTGGGTCATGCCCAGATCGGCGGCCGCCGCGCGCAGCGTGCCCCGCGCCTCGATGGCCAGCATCAGCGCCACCTGCCGCATGCGCACGCGATTGAGCAGGGGCATGGGCAGGGATTCCTCACGGCGTTGCGACATCTTTGATAACCCTGGGCAATCAATTCATCATTTCATTTCATTTTACGGAAACAAACCCCGCGCCTAGGATGCTCATCCATGAATGCCGCTTGCACGAAAAAAGGCATCGTGATTCCAAGGAGACAAGACATGCTTCGACGCACCCCCCTGATCGGGCTGGCCCTGGCCGCCCTGCTCTCACCATGGGCTGCCCACGCCCAGGAGTGGCCCTCGCGCCCCGTCCGCATCCTGGTGGGTTCGTCCGCCGGCGGCGGCACCGACGCCATGGCGCGCGCCGTGGCCGACCGGCTCGGGCCGCTGCTCAAGCAGCCCGTGGTGGTCGAGAACCGCCCCGGCGCCTCGAACACCCTGGCGGCCGACAGCGCCGCCAAATCCACCGACGGCCACACGCTGCTGATGGGCGTGGTCACCGCGCATGCCATCGCGCCGCACCTGCTCAAGCTGGGCTACGACAGCAACAAGGACCTGGTGCCGGTGGCCTACGTGGGCGCCGTGCCCAACGTGCTGGTAGTCACCAACGGCCTGCCCGCCCAGTCGGTGAAGGAGCTGGTCGCGCTGGCGAAGAAGGAACCCGGGCGCATCAACTACGCCAGCAGCGGCACCGGCAGCACGCAGCACATCGCCGCCGTCACCTTCCAGGACGCGGCGGGCATCCAGCTCACCCATGTGCCCTACAAGGGCAGCAGCGCCGCCCTGGTGGACCTGGTGGGCGGGCAGGTGCAGATGAGCTTCGACACCATGCCCTCGGTGATCGGCCAGATCAAGAACGGCAAGATGCGCGCCCTGGCCGTCACCACCCCGCTGCGCAACGCGCAGCTGCCGCAGGTGCCCACCATGGCCGAAGTCGGCCTGCCGCAGGTGGACATCAACGCCTGGTACGGCATCTACATGCCCGCGGCGACGCCCAAGGCGGTGCAGCAGCGCGTCAACGAGGCGGTGAACCAGGTCCTGGCCATGCCCGAGACCCAGACCCGGCTGGGCGCCGTGGGCGCGGAACTGAAGCCGATGACCCAGGCCGACTTCATCGCCTTCCACACCGCCGAATACCAGCGCTACGGCCAACTCATCCGCAAGAACGACATCCGCATCGACTGACATGACAACTTCGAACCTTCCCCTGCCCGTGGTGGCCCTCACGCTCGGCGACCCCGCCGGCATCGGCCCCGAACTCATCGCCCGCCTGCTGGCCCGGCCCGAGGCCACCGCGCACGCCAACATCGTGCTGGCGGGCGACCCCTGGCTGTGGGAAGAAGGCCAGCGCATCGCCGGTGTGCAGGTCGGCACCGAGGCCGTCGCATCGCTGGCCGAAGTGCGCGAGCGCTCCGGCACTTCGCGGCCGGCCTTCCTGCGCATGGACACGGTGGCGCAGGCCGACGTGCACCGCAGCCGCGCCGAAGCGGCGGGGGGCCGCTCGGTGCTCCAGGTGCTCGACCTCTGCATGGACGCGGCCCAGGCCGGCGAAATCGATGCGATCTGCTTCGCGCCGCTCAACAAGCAGGCCATGAAGCTGGGCGGCATGCGCCACGAGGACGAGCTGCACCACTTCGCCGAGTACCTCGGCGTGCAGAACTACTTCTGCGAGTTCAACACGCTGGGCGGGCTGTGGACCTCGCGCATCTCCTCGCATGTACCCCTCAAGGACGTGACGCAGTACCTGAGCGTGGAGCGCATCGAACAGGCGGCCGAGCTGATCTACCGCTCGCTGCGCGCCAGCGGCGTCGCCGAACCCAAGGTGGCCATCGCCGCGCTCAACCCGCACGGCGGCGACGGCGGCACCTGCGGCCGCGAGGAGGTGGACATCATCGCCCCGGCGGTGCAGGCGCTGCAGGCCCGCGAGTGGCCGACGCCCGCGCCGTTCCACGGCCCGTTCCCGGCCGACACCATCTTCCTGAAGGCCCAGGCCGGCGAGTACCAGGCCATCGTGACCATGTACCACGACCAGGGCCAGATCGCCATCAAGCTGCTCGGCTTCTCGCGCGGCGTGACCGTGCAGGGCGGCCTGCCCATCCCCATCACCACGCCGGCCCACGGCACGGCCTACGACATCGCGGGCCAGGGCAAGGCCAGCGTGGAGGCGACGTGGCAGGCCTTCCTGATCGCCTGCCGCATGGGCGCCGCGCAGCGGCAGGGCCACGCCGCCGCCCCCGCCTGACCACCGCTGCCGGCAGGCAGCCCCTCCCCCACCGACGACAACGTCCGCGCATGCGCGGCGCGGGGAGAGGCCGTGCCTGCACCGCCGCCATCCCCCACCGAATCACCCAGGAGACCACAACCATGAAGATCAAATCCGTCCGCGCCCGCGTCTATGACTGGAAGGGCAAGACCGTTCCGCCGCAGGGCAACTTCTGCTCCAACGCCATGGACCTGCTCTACTCGAAGAAGGAGACCATGGCCACCTTCCGCTTCCATTCGTGGACGGTGGTGGAGATCGAGACCGACGACGGCATCATCGGCCTGGGCAACGTGGCGCTGGCGCCGCGCATCGCCAAGGCCATCATCGACGAGTACCTCGCCCCCCTGGTCATCGGCCAGGACCCGTGGGACTACGAATACCTGTGGCAGCGCATGTACCGCGCCACCCATGCCTGGGGCCGCAAGGGCGTGACCATGGCGGCGATCTCGGCCGTCGATCTGGCGATCTGGGACATCCTGGGCAAGAGCGTGGGCAAGCCCGTGTTCAAGCTGCTGGGCGGCCGCACCAAGGAAAAGATCCCCTGCTACTACAGCAAGCTCTACCGCACCGACCTGAAGGAAATGCAGGACGAGGCGCAGAAGTTCCTGGACCAGGGCTTCAAGGCCTTCAAGATGCGCTTCGGCTACGGCCCGGCGCACCTGCAGGAAGGCGTGAAGGAGAACCTCAAATCGGTCGAGGCGGTCCGCGAAGTGATCGGCTACGACACCGACCTGATGCTCGAGTGCTACATGGGCTGGAACCTGGAATACGCCAAGCGCATCCTGCCGAAGCTGGAGAAGTTCGAGCCCCGCTGGCTGGAGGAGCCGGTGATCGCCGACGACATCGACGGCTATGCCGAGCTGAACCAGCTCACCAGCATTCCGATCTCGGGCGGCGAGCATGAATTCAGCCTCTACGGCTTCAAGCAGCTGCTGGACAAGAAGGCCGTCTCGGTCGTGCAGTACGACACCAACCGCGTGGGCGGCATCACCGCGGCGCACAAGATCAATGCGCTGTGCGAGGCCTACAGCGTGCCGGTGATCCCGCACGCCGGCCAGATGCACAACTACCACCTGACCATGAGCACGCTGGCTTCGCCGATGGCGGAGTACTTCCCCATCCACGACGTGGAAGTGGGCAACGAGCTGTTCTGGTACATCTTCGACGGCGAGCCGATCGCGGAGAACGGCTTCCTGCAGTTGCGGGACGACGTGCCCGGCCTGGGCCTCGCGCTCAAGACCGAGTACCTGGACCAGTTCCAGATCACGGAGTGAGGCGCGCCATGCCCGGTCTTTCCCAGCCGCGCTTCCGCGGCATCTTCCCGGTCGTGCCCACCACCTTCCACGAAGACGGCACGCTGGACCTGGCCAGCCAGAAGCGCTGCCTGGACTTCATGATCGACTCCGGCGTCGATGGCCTGTGCATCCTGGCCAACTTCTCCGAGCAGTTCCTGATCGCCGATGACGAGCGCGAGCTGCTCACGCGCACGGCGCTGGAGCACGTCGCCGGCCGCGTGCCGGTGATCGTGACCACCACCCACACCAGCACGAAGGTGTGCGCCGAGCGCAGCCGCCGCGCGCAGGACATGGGCGCGGCCATGGTGATGGTGATGCCGCCCTACCACGGCGCCACCTTCCGCTTCGGCGAGGCGGCCGTCCAGTCGTTCTACCAGGGCGTGTCCGACGCGATCGGCATCCCCATCATGGTCCAGGACGCGCCCGCCGCCGGCACGCCGCTGCCGCCGGCCCTGCTGGCGAAGATGGCCCGCGAGATCGAGCAGGTCAGCTACTTCAAGATGGAGACGGCCGGCGCCGCGAACAAGCTGCGCGAACTCATCGCCCTGGGCGGCGAGGCCATCGAAGGCCCCTGGGACGGCGAAGAGGCCATCACCCTGCTGGCCGACCTGGAGGCCGGCGCCACCGGCGCGATGACGGGCGGCGGCTTCGCCGACGGCATCCGGCCCATCCTCGAAGCGCACCGCGCAGGCGACCGGGACGCGGCCTTCGCCCAGTACCAGCGCTGGCTGCCGCTCATCAACCACGAGAACCGGCAGGCGGGCTTCCTCGCGGCCAAGGCCCTCATGAAGGAAGGCGGAGTGATCGCCTGCGACGCGCCGCGCGCGCCCTGGCCGCCCATGCACCCGGAAACCCGCCGCGAGCTGATCGGCATCGCACGCCGGCTCGATCCGCTGGTGCTGCGCTGGGCACGCTGAGCGCCCGCCGCCCCCCGGCCCCGCGACGCCCGCAAGGAGCTGCCTGCATGCGGCAGCTGCCTCGCGCGCGGGTCCCGTTTTCCTGGCGATGACAACCACGACAACAACGGAGACAACCATGAAACGACTCGCTTTTCTCAAGACGGCGCTCGCCGCGCTGGCGCTGGGCGCCACGGTGGCCGCCCCGGCCCTGGCGCAGACGCCGCCCACCAAGATCCGCTTCGCCCATGCCGGGCCGGAGACGGCATCGCAGCACCTCGCGGCACTGGAGTTCGCGCGCCTCGTCAAGGAACGCAGCGGCGGCAAGCTGGAGGTGCAGGTCTTCCCCGGCAGCCAGCTCGGCAACGACTCCACCGTGATCGGCGCGGTGCGCGGCGGCACCATCGACATGATGATGGCCGGCAGCGGCAACTTCTCGGGCATGTCGTCCAAGTTCGACGTGCTGGACATTCCCTTCCTGTTCCGCGATCCCGCGCACGCCTACGCGACGGTGGACGGCGAGGTCGGCCAGCGCCTGGCGCGCGAGCTGGAACCCCACAACCTGCAGCAGCTGGCGTTCTGGGAAGTGGGCTTCCGCTCCATCACCACCAAGAACCGTGCCGTGACCAAGCCCGAGGACGTCAAGGGCCTGAAGATCCGCGTCACGCCCAACCCCACGCACATCCAGGCCTGGCGGCTGCTGGGCGCCAACCCCATTCCCATGCCGCTGGGCGAGCTGTACCAGGCGCTGGAGTCGGGCGCGGTGGATGCGCAGGAGCATCCGGTGGACATCACCTACGCGGCCAAGTTCTACGAGGTGCAGAAGCAGCTCACGCTGAGCCGCCATGCATTCACGGCGATGCCGGTGGTCATGAACAAGAAGAAGTTCGACGCCCTGGCCCCGGCGCTGCAGCAGGCGCTGCTGGCGTCGGCCAACGATGCCAAGCTGTTCCAGCGCCGGCTCAACCAGAAGAACGAACCGGGCATCGTCGCGGAACTGCGCAAGCACGGCATGAACGTGATCGAGACCTTCGATCCGGCGCCCTTCCGCGCCATCGTGGGCGATGCGGTGCGCCAGTCCTTCGTGGCCAAGAACGGCCCCGAGCTGCTGAGCGCCGTGGATGCGGTCAAGTGACCGCACGGGGGATTCCGACATGAAAAAGAACCTCGTCACGAGCGCGGCCGAAGGGCTGTTGATCGTGCTGCTCGCCGTCATGGTGGTGCTGGTGTTCGGCAACGTCGTACTGCGCTACTTCTTCAACTCCGGCATCGTCTTCTCCGAAGAGGTGTCGCGCTTCGTCTTCATGTGGCTCACGCTGATCGGCGCGCTGGTGGTGATGAAGGACAACGCCCACCTGGGCATGTCCAGCCTGATCGACCGGCTGGGCGAGCGGGGCCAGCGCATCTGCCGCTTTCTTTCGGACGCGCTCACGCTGGCCTGCTGCGTGCTGCTGGCGCACGGCACCTGGGCGCAGGTGGTGATCGGCATGGACAACGCCGCGCCCGTCACCGGCGTGCCGCTCGGGCTGGTGTTCCTCTGCCTGCTCATCAGCAGCGTGGGCATGGCCCTGCTGCTGGCGCATTCGCTGTGGCGCCAGGCGACGGGCCGCATGCCGCGCGAGGAGCTGGTGCCCCGCTCCGTGAGCGCCGGCGAATGACGGAAGCACACGGAAGGAACATCCCATGACGATCGCCGTCTTCCTCATCGCGCTGCTGGGCAGCATGGCCCTGGGCATGCCCATCGCGTTCTCGCTGCTGGCCTGCGGCGTGGCGCTGATGGTCCACCTGGGCAATTTCGACACGCAGATCCTCGCGCAGAACCTGCTCGAGGGCGTGAACAACTATCCGCTGATGGCCGTGCCCTTCTTCATGCTGGCCGGCGAGCTGATGAACGCCGGCGGCCTGTCGCGCCGCATCGTCTCGGTGGCCGAGGCCCTGGTGGGCCACGTGCGCGGCGGCCTGGGCTACGTGGCCATCCTGGCCTGCCTGATCGTGGCCAGCATCTCGGGCTCGGCCGTGGCCGACACCGCCGCCGTGGCGGCCCTGCTGATCCCGATGATGCGCAACGCCGGCTACAACGTGCCGCGCGCCTCCGGCCTCATCGCCGCCGGGGGCATCATCGCGCCCGTGGTGCCGCCCTCGATCCCGATCGTGGTGTTCGGGGTGGCGGCGCAGCTGTCCATCACCAAGCTGTTCCTGGCGGGCATCTTCCCCGGGATCATGATGGCGCTGGCCCTGGCCTTCACCTGGTGGCTGTGCGCGAAGAAGGAGAACGTGGCGCCGGGCCGGCCCTTCGACGCGCGCGTGCTGGCGCGGGCGCTCTACGACGGCGTCTGGGCGCTGATCCTCCCGGGGGTGATCATCGGCGGCATGAAGTTCGGCATCTTCACGCCGACCGAGGCCGCCGTGGTGGCCGTGGTCTATGCGCTGCTGGCGGGCCTCTTCGTCTATCGCGAGCTCAAGCCACGGCAGATCCCGCACCTGATGCTGGTGGCGGCCAAGACCTCCAGCACCGTGATGTTCCTGGTGGCCGCCGCCCTGGTGTCGGCCTGGCTCATCACCATCGCGGACATCCCCTCGCAGGCCACGGCGCTGCTGCAGCCCTTCATGGACAACAAGGTGCTGCTGATGTTCGTCATCATGATCCTGGTGATCGTGGTGGGCACGGCGCTGGACCTGATGCCGACGGTGCTGATCCTCACGCCCATCCTGATGCCGGTGATCAAGCAGGCGGGCATCGACCCGATCTATTTCGGCGTGATGTTCATCATGAACAACGCCATCGGTCTGCTCACGCCGCCCGTCGGCACGGTCCTGAACGTGGTGGCCGGCGTGGCCAAGGCGCGGCTGGACGACGTCATCAAGGGCGTCTGGCCCTTCCTGCTGGCGCAGACCATCCTGATGTTCCTCTTCGTGCTGTTCCCGCAGCTCATCACGGTGCCGGCGAGCTGGTTCCGCTGATCCGAAAAAAGGCTTTTCCCCATGACCCGCGAAACCCTCCTGCTGGTGCAGAAATGCGCCCACACGTTCAGCTTCTACGACGCGGCCAGCGGCCGCGCCGAGAAGCACATCGTGGTCCCCAACTTCCCGCACGAGTTCGTCGTCGATCCGGTGCGGCAGCTCGCCTACGTCGGGCACTATGGCATCGAGACTGCCAGCCACCTCGGCGACGAGGGCGGGCACTCGGTGTTCGTGATCGACCTGCAGCGCCGCGAGCACGTGAAGACGCTGAACCTCTGGCCCTACTACCGCCCCCACGGACTGGCGGTGGACGGCCAGGGCCGGCTCTTCGCCATGTCCGAGGCGCACAACGTGCTGCTGCGCTTCTCCGACCCGCTGGCGCGGCAGGTGCCGGACCTGGCCGTGCCTTCGGGCGGCTACAAGACGCACCTGTTCGCGCTGACGCGCGACGCCGAGACGGCCTATGCGCTGAACCTGCTGTCGAACACCGTCACCAAGATCCGGCCCAACGACCCGACCTTCCCGCCCGTGGCCGTGGTGCCCGGCCCGGTGCCGGAGGGCAACGTGCTGTCGGCCGACGAATCGCTGCTCTACGTGGCCAACCGGGGCGACGACACGCTGGTGGCCATCGACACGGCGCGCATGGCGGTGGTGGCCTCGGGCAAGACCCGGCGCGATCCCAACCGCGTCTACCGCTATGTGGGCAGCGACGGGCAGGACCGGCTGCTCACCACCAATTCGGGCGAGCAGAGCCTGTCGGTGTTCGGCACCGACCTGCAGGAGCAGCGCTGCGTCGAGCTGCCGGCCAACCCGCTGGCGCTGTCGTTCCACCCGAAGGAGCGCGCCGCCTACATCTCGTTCCAGGACGAGAAGGTGCGCCGCCTGAACCTGGACACCTTCGCCTTCGAGCAGGAAATCGCCACGCTGCGCGAACCCGATTCGTCCTACCTCTGGATCGCCTGACCCGCCGCACAGGCCCCCCACCACAAGACCAGGAGACACGCATGCAACGACACCATTTCCTCCGCACGCTGGCAGGCTGCGCCGCCGCGGCGCTGCTGGCCGCCGCCGCCCCGGCGCAGGCGCAGGCCACGAAACTGCGCATGGCGCATTCGGGCGCCGAGACCGAAACCCAGCACCTGGCGGCGCTGGAGTTCGCCCGGCAGGTCAAGGCACGCACCAACGGCCAGATCGAAGTGCAGGTCTACGGCTCCAGCGCGCTGGGCAACGACAACACCGTGATCGGCGCGGTGCGCGGCGGCACGATCGATCTGGCGACCTCGGGAACGCCCTACTACACCGGCATGGTCGGCCGCATGAACGTGCTGGATCTGCCCTACCTCTTCACCAGCACCGAGCACGCCTACAAGGTGCTGGACGGCCCCATCGGCCGCGGCCTGCTCGACGAGCTGGAAGGCCATGGCATGAAGGGCCTGGCGTACTGGGAGGTGGGATTCCGCAGCCTCACCAACTCGCGCCGCGCGGTGCGCGTGCCCGACGACGTGAAGGGCCTGAAGATCCGCACCACGCCGAACCCGGCGCACATCAAGGCCTTCCAGATCCTGGGCGCCACGCCCACGCCCATGCCGCTGGCGGAGGTGTTCACCGCGCTGGAGAACAAGGCCGTGGACGGGCAGGAGAACCCCGTCAACATCGTGCGCAACAACAAGCTCTACGAGGTGCAGAAGCACATGTCCCTCACGCGCCACGCCTACACCGCCATGCCGGTGGTGATGAACAAGGCGAAGTTCGCGGCGCTCAAGCCCGAGCAGCAGCAGGCGCTGATCGACGCGGCCCGCGCGGCGGCCACGTTCCAGCGCGACCTGATCAAAAAGAGCGAGGCCGGCGACATCGCCTTCCTGCGCTCGCAGGGCATGCAGGTGGAGGAGAACGTCGATCCCGAGCCGTTCCGCAAGCTGGTGGCCGAGCCCACGCAGCAGATGTTCGCCGACAAGTACGGCCGGCAGTTGATCGACGCCGTGCTGCAGGCGCGCTGACATGGACGCCGCCACCGAGGACCCGGCGGCCGCGGAATGTCCCGTGGCCGATGCCCACCACCATCTGTGGAGCTTCGCCCACGGCCGCTACCCCTGGCTGCAGAACGAGTACGACGCCGGGCGCTTCTTCCTGGGCGACTACCGCGCGCTGTGCCAGGACTTCCTACCCGCGCACTACCGTGCCGCCAGCGCGGGCTGCAACGTGGTGGCGACGGTGCACGTCGAGGCCGAACGCGACCGCGGCGAGCAGGTGGCCGAAACCGCCTGGCTGCACGCCCTGCATGCCGAGCACGGTTTTCCCAATGCCGTCGTGGCCCATGCCTGGCTGGACCGGCCCGACACCGAGGAGCGCCTGCGCGAGCACCTGCGCTACCCCCTGGTGCGCGGCATCCGCAGCAAGCCCGTCACGGCGCCCACGCCCGACGCCAGCGTACGGGGCTGGCCGGGCACCATGCAGGACGAGAACTGGCTGCGCGGCCTGGCCCTGCTGCCGGGCCTGGGCCTGAGCTGGGACCTGCGCGTGCCTAGCTGGCACCTGGCCGAAGCGGCCGAAGTGGCCGCGATGTTCCCGCAGCTGGCCATCGTGCTCAACCACCACGGCTTCGCCTGGGACCGCAGCGAGGCGGGCCTGCAGCGCTGGCGCCGGGGCATGGAGCGGCTGGCGCGCGAGCCCAACGTCCACGTCAAGCTCTCGGAGTTCGGCCTGCGGGACAGCCCCTGGATCGAGGCCGACAACGCCCGCATCGTGCACGAGACGCTGGACATCTTCGGCTGGCAGCGCTGCATGTTCGCCAGCAACTTCCCCGTGGCGGGCCTGCGCATCGGCTACCGCGAGCTGGTGGCTGCCATGCGCCGCATGACCGCCCACCTGGGCCCCGAACGGCAGCGCGCCGTGATGTGCGGCAATGCGCTGCGCTTCTACCGCATCGACCGATGAACGCCGACCTGCAGACCGCGCGCGAGGAGTTCCTCGCCGCGCAGGACGACCGGCTGCTGCCCATCGTCGATGCCCACCATCACTTCTGGGACCTGGGCCGCAACCCGCATCCCTGGCTGCAGCAGGAGCCGCCCATCGCCTTCCGCTACGGCGACTACCGCGCCATCCGCCGCGACTTCCTGCCGGAGCACTACCAGGCCGCGCAGGGCACGCACCGCGTGCTGCGCCATGTGCTCATGGAAGGCGAATGGGACCCGCGCGACCCCACCGGCGAGGCGCTGTGGGTGGACGAGCTGGCCCGCCGGACCGGCAAGCCCCATGCCCTGGCGGCCCAGGCCTGGCTGGACGGCCCGGAACTGGACGCGCAGCTGGACGCCTATGCCCGCCTGCCGCTGGTGCGCAGCGTGCGCCACAAGCCGCGCAGCGTGCCGCGCGGCGAACACCATCCGGGCTACGCGGCGCAGGGCTCCATGCGCTGCCCGCGCTGGCGCGCCGGCTATGCGCGGCTGGAAGGCGCCGGGCTGATGTTCGAGCTGCAGGCGCCGTGGTGGCATTTCGGTGAGGCGGCCGAACTGGCGCGCGACTTCCCGCGCACCCGTATCGTGGTCAACCACACCGGCCTGCCCGCCGAGCGCGATGCCGGGTCGCTCGCCGCCTGGCGCGCCGCGCTCGACGTGCTGGCGCGCGAGCCGCAGGTCTTCCTCAAGATCTCGGGCCTGGGCGTGCCCGGCCGGCGCTGGACGCCGCAGCTGCAGGCGCCCGTGGTGCACGATGCGATCAGCATCTTCGGCTGGGAGCGCTGCATGTTCGCCAGCAACCACCCGGTCGATGCGCTGGTCGCCCCGCTCGACCAGATTTTCCAGGGCTTCAAGCAGCTCACCGCCGCGCGTCCTGCGCGGCAGCGGCTGGCGCTGTTCTGCGACAACGCCGCCCGGCTGTACGGGCTCGATTGAGCTTGTTTTTTGCCGCCACCGGCCCGGCGCTAAGGCCGCTGCGCCGGCGTCCAGACCGTCCTGCCGCCGGTGGTCCGCAGGCCCTCTGCCGGCAGCCGCGCCGACCCGCGCACCACCAGTTCGCCCTCCACCACCCGCCGGGCGCCGGAGAGGCCGCCCTCGATCGGATCGGACACCAGGGCGATGGCCGCGGCGGCGAGTCCGGCGGCGGACTGGGAAAAGGTGGTGAGGCCGACCATGCGCGCCGCCAGCGTATCGTCGAAGCCCACCACCGACAGATCCTGGCCGGGCACGCGACCGAGCTCACGCAGGGCGGCCATCTGTACGGCGATCGCCATGTGGTCGTTGGCGCAGAAGATCGCATCCGGTGCGTTCGGTGCCGACAGCATCCGGCGCGCCGCGTCGGCGGCGCGGTCGGCATCGAAAGCGCCGCCGCCCACCACCGGCGGGGGCACACCGGCCTCGGCGAGCACCTGGCGGTAGCCTTCGAAGCGTTCGCCGCTGGTCGATGCCCCCTCGGTGCCCGCGATGAATCCGAACCGGCGGTGCCCCGCGGCCAGCAGGAAGGCCGCGACGGTTTCGCCGCCCTGGCGATTCGCGCCGGTGACGCAGGCCGTCATCGGCGCCGCGGTGGTGCGGTTGACCAGCACCACCGGCACACCGGCCGCCGCGCATTCGTTCTCCATGCGCGAGGACAGGCCGATAGCGCACAGCACGAGCGCATCGACCCGGTAGCGCAGCACCTCGCCGATGCCCGGGTCCGCATCCTCATCGCCGGCCGATACGAAAAGCCGCACCCCGAAGCCGGCCTCGCGCAATCCGCGCGACAGATGGGCCAGCAGTTCCGCGTGGAAGCTGTTTTCCAGCCGGGTGACGGCGATGCCGACCGTGCGCGTGCGGCCCGTGCTGAGCGAACGCGCGAGCAGATTGGGCCGGTAGCCCAGGGCGCTGGCCGCGGCCATCACTTTCTCGCGCGTTTTTTCAGACACGCTGGCCCCGGGGGTGTAGGCGCGCGACACGGCGGAGGTGGAAACCCCGGCCAGCCGCGCGACCTCGTCGAGCGTCGGCACGCGCGCCTGCGCCCCCTTGCGGGGTTTATCGCCTTGCATGTCGGATCTCCGTTTGGCTATAGGTTGAAATACCGAATTGCAAGCGCTTGCAAATCGCTTGCGTCAAGACCTATCATACGCCCGTGGACCATTCTTCAACCCTTTTTGCAACCGCTTGCACTGCGCCTGTGCTGGCAATGTTGCCGTCGTGAGGCGGGCATTCCCCATGGATACGGCAACGCTCTCCTCCTGGTGGACCTGGCTGCTCGGGCCCGCCAGCGGCGCGGTAGAGCACTACGTGCCTGCCTGGGCCTCCTGGCACGGCCGGCTGATGGTGCTCGCCTGGGCCTTCCTGCTCCCGCTGGGCGTGCTGGCAGCCCGCTTTTTCAAGGTGCTGCCCGGCCAGCGCTGGCCGGACGAGCTCGACCACAAGGCCTGGTGGCATGCCCACCGGCTGCTGCAGTCGGCGGGCATGGCGGCGATGCTGGCGGGTCTGTGGCTGGCCTGGGGCCGGGGCACCGGCGCCGGCGCGCTGGCGCAGTGGCATCACGTTCTGGGCCTGGCCGTGGTGGCGCTGGGCCTGTTGCAGACCCTCGGCGGCCTGGCACGCGGCAGCAAGGGAGGCCCGACGGCCCGCGAAGGGCTGCGCGGGGACCACTACGACATGACGCGCCACCGCAGAGTCTTCGAGCGGCTGCACAAGGCCGTGGGGTACGCCGCACTGCTGCTGGCGGTCGTCGTGGTGGTGCTGGGGCTGCGGGTGGCCGATGCGCCGCGCTGGATGTGGCTCGCGATCGGCGCTTGGTGGTGCGCCTGGGGCATTGCCTTCGCGGCGCTCCAGCGGCAGGGCCGCTGCATCGACACCTACCAGGCGATATGGGGCGACGACCCGGCGCATCCGGGGCTGCACCTGCCTCCCATCGGGCCCGGCATCCGCCGCTACGACCGCGGCAGCTTCGCACGGCGCTTCGGCCGCCCGCCCTCCTGACACGGGGCCTGACGCACCTCCGCTCCCTTCATTCACCTTCCCAACATACCGACAACACCCATGAGACAACACCAGAAACCCGAACCCGCGCCGGCGCAGGACGCCGGCCTGGAACTGCGCGGCGTGATCAAGCGCTTCGGCGACACGACCGTGGTGCAGGAGCTGTCGCTGCGCATCGAGCGCGGCGAATTCGTGGTGCTGCTGGGCGAGTCGGGCTGCGGCAAGTCCACCACGCTGCGCATGATCGCCGGCCTCGAATCGGTTTCCGCGGGGCAGATCCTGATCGACGGCCGGGACGTGACCGAGGCGCCGCCGAAGGCCCGCAACATCGCCATGGTGTTCCAGAGCTACGCGCTGTACCCGCACATGGACGTGGCCGAGAACATGAGCTTCGCCCTGCGCCTGGCCGGCACGCCGCCCGATGAGATCGCGCGGCGCGTGGGCAACGCCGCCCGCATCCTTAATATCGAACATCTCCTCCAGCGCAAGCCCAAGGAGCTGTCCGGCGGGCAGCGCCAGCGCGTGGCCATCGGCCGCTGCATCGTGCGCGAGCCCGACGTGTTCCTGTTCGACGAACCGCTGTCCAACCTCGATGCCAAGCTGCGCGGCCACATGCGGGCCGAACTGGCCGTGCTGCATGAGCGCCTGGGCAAGACGACCGTCTACGTGACCCACGACCAGGTGGAGGCGATGACGCTGGCCTCGCGCATCGTGATCTTCGATAAGGGCGTGATCCAGCAGGTCGGTACGCCTGCCGAAGTATTCAACCACCCGGCGAACCTGTTCGTGGCGAGCTTCATCGGCTCGCCGACCATGAACCTGCTGCCCGGCCGCCTGACGGACGATGGCTTCATCCAGGGGCCGGGCTTCGCGCTCGCGGCTGCGGCGGACAGGGGATCGGCGGGCAGGGACTGCACCGTGGGCATACGCCCCCAGGCCCTGCGGCTCGCGCAGGGCGGCGAGCCGTCGCTGCGCATGCAGGTCCGCATGGTCGAGTACCTCGGCTCGGAGAGCGTGCTCGTGGGCCATCTGGAAGGGCATCCCCAGACGCGGCTGACCGCGGTCGTGCCGGGGCACCGCAGCGACCTCGCGCGCCAGGGCGCCGACCTGGCCGTGCAGGCCTCGGACCTGCACCTGTTCGACACCGCCTCCGGACACCGCCTGCAGGCCTGACCCCGGTTTCCCTGCAGCCATCCCCGGGCACCGTCCACCACCACCATCCCATGGAGACAACCATGCAACGTCGCGACATCGTCAAGGCCGCCGGCCTCAGCGTCTTCGGAGCCGCCTTTCCCATCGCCAGCAGCCAAGCGCAGGACCGCTATGCCAAGTACCGCGGGCAGACCATCGTCATCAGCGTGCCGTCGCACCCGCACTACGACGCGATGCACAAGCTGTTGCCCGCCTTCACCAGGGAGACCGGCATCAAGGTGGAGGTGGACAAGCTGCAGATCCTGCGCATGAAGGACAAGCAGCTGCTGGAGATGGCCAAGCCCCAGGGCGACTACGACATGGTGAGCTATGTCGTGATGTGGAAGGGCGAGTACGCCAAGAAGAACCTGATCCGCGATCTCGACCCCTTCCTGCAGAACCCGGCGCTCGCGGACCCGGCCTTCGACCTGCAGGACATCGTTCCGATCTACCGCGAGAACATCGGCCTGGTCGGCGGGCCGCGCGGCTACCTGGCCGGTCCGGGCGCCAAGCTCTATGGCCTGCCGTACGGCGCGGAAACCTCGGTCCTCGCCTACCGCACCGACATCTTCGCCAAGCACGGGCTGAAGCCCCCGGAAACCTATGCCGAGCTGCAGACGCTGCTGCCCATCATCAAGGCCAAGGACGGCATCGGCGCACTGACCTCGCGCGGGCAGGCGGGCCACCAGTGCGTGCATGCCTGGCTGCTGCACCTCGATCCGCTGGGCGGCAAGGTGTTCACCGACGACTGGAAGCCGCGCTTCAACGACGAAGCCGGCGTCAAGGCGCTGGAACTGCTCAAGGAGATATCGGACACCGGACCGACCGGCATCCCGGGCTACGGCCAGGGCGAGATGATGACCGCGTTCCTGCAAGGCCAGGCCGCGATGTACCTGGACTCGACCATCCTCTTCGGGCAGGTTAACGACCCGGCCCGCTCGAAGGTGGGCGGCAAGGTGGGCTACGCGCTGCATCCCAAGGGCGTGCGGCAGGCCTCGCAGTCGGGCGGGCTGGGCCTGGCGATTCCGCGCAACGCCCGCAACGCGGACGCCGGCTTCCTGCTGATGCAGTGGCTCACCTCCAGGCCGCAGGACATCGCGGTCGCGAAGGCGGGCGGCATCCCCAGCCGCAACAGCACCCTGTCGAACTCCGATCTGGTGCGGCAGTACCCCGAATACACCGTCATGCGCGAGCAATTGAAGTATGCCGATCCGGACTGGCGCCCGATCATCCCCGAGTGGGACGAAATCAACATCCAGGCGCTGGGCATCGCGATCTCCGACGTCCTGATCGGCAAGAAGCACCCCCGCGCGGCCCTCGACGGCGTGGTGCTCAAGGTGACCGACATCATGCGGCGCGGCGGCTATCTCAAGGGGTGACGCACCATGAAGACTCCCCGTTGGGTGCCGTGGATCTATGTCGGGCCGGCGGCCCTCGTCATGGCCGCGGCCTGTCTCTATCCCGTGCTGTCCGCGCTGCGGCTGGGCTTCTACGACTGGAGCATCGGCACGCCCTGGTCGGACGCGCGCTGGGTCGGCCTGGACACCTTCACACGCGCGCTGCAGGAGCCGGCCGTCTGGCACTCGCTCTGGATCACGCTGCTGTTCTCCTTCGTCTGCGTGACGGCGGAGATGGTGCTGGGCATCGCCCTGGCGCTCGCGCTGGAAGACCGGCCCGGCCGGCCGCTGCGCGGCACCGCGTTCTTCCGCACGCTCTTCATCCTGCCGATGATGATCGCGCCGATCGCCGTCGGCCTCATCTGGCGCTATATCTTCGATGCGCAGTTCGGGCTGCTCAACGCACTCCTCGGCGTGGTCGGCGCGGCGCCCCAGGCCTGGCTGGCCGATGAGCACCTCGCCTTCGCCGCCATCGTCATCGCCGACATCTGGCAGTGGACGCCCTTCGTGTTCATCATGATGATCGCCGCGCTGGCCAATGTGGACGGATCGGTGCTGGAGGCGGCGCGCATGGACGGCGCCAACGGGTGGCAGACCACCTTCAGGGTGAAGCTGCCGATGGTGATGAACGTCATCGTGGTGACCCTGCTGATGCGGCTCATCGACGCCTTCCGCGTGCTGGAAGTGATTTACATCCTCACCTTCGGGGGGCCGGGCGACTCGACCGAGATCCTCTCGCTGCACATCTACAAGACGGCGTTCGTCGGCCAGCAGCTGGGCTCGGCCGCCGCGATCTCCGTGCTGCTGCTCGCCGTCGTGGCGGGGCTGTCCTGCCTCGCGCTGCGCCTGTCCAACCCGCTCGCCGAGGAGCATTCATGAACTCCCCCGCCCTGCCCCCGTCCGCCCTGCGGCGCCCCGGCCGCTACCGCACCTTCCAGCCGGCGGACCTGCTGCATTACGCGGTGCTGTTGCTGCTGGCGCTCTTCTGCGTGCTGCCGATCGCGGTGATGTTCACCACCTCGTTCAAGCTGCAGAGCCAGCTGTTCTCGACGGGACTGAACTTCCTGTTCGTGCCCACGCTGGAGAACTACCGCGAGGTGCTGTTCGGCGACAACTTCGACCGCTACCTGGTCAACAGCCTGATCGTGGGCGTCAGTGCCACCGCCATCACGCTGGTGCTGGGCTGCATGGCCGCCTATGGCCTGGTGCGGCTGCGTTTCCGCGGCCGGCGGGCGATCGGCTACGCCACGCTGCTGCTGCGCACCGTGCCGCTGGCGGTGCTCGCGGTGCCGGTGTTCATGATCTGGTCGCAGGCGGGCCTGGCCAATTCGCTCGCGGGGCTGGTGCTGCTCTACGTGGCGGTCAACCTGCCGTTCACCATCTGGCTGCTGTACGGCTTCATCCAGCAGGTGCCGGTGGAGCTGGAAGAGGCTGCCGCCATCGACGGCTGCGGACCGGTGGAGGTCTTCTGGCGGGTCGTGCTGCCGCTGATCCGGCCGGGCCTGGCGGCCGCCGCCATCTTCACCTTCCGCATCGCATGGAACGAATTCATCCTGGCGCTGGTGCTGACCGACCGCGCCACCCGCACGCTGCCCGTGGCCGCCTCGCTCTACGTCACCGACATCGGCGTGGACTGGGGCAAGGTGATGGCGCTCGGCAGCCTGATCGCCATTCCGCCGCTGATCTTCACGTTCCTCGCGGCGCGCCAGATCATCACCGGCCTGACGGCCGGCGCGGTCAAGGGATGAGCGGGGGGGATGCCCACATGCTCCACCGTCCCGTCAGCCGCCGATCGGCCGCGTCTTCCCTGCTCTGCCTTCCTGCCTGCCTGAACGCCATGACCGCTACGCCGCATTCCCCCTTTCCCGCGCCGGAAATCCTCGACGACCGCCTGGCGCCCGTCCTGCGCGGCGCCGTGCTCGAGCGCCTGTGCACCGGCGCCACCTGGAGCGAAGGCCCCGTCTGGATGCACGAGGACGCCTCGGTGCTCTGGAGCGACATTCCCGCCAACCGCATGCTGCGCTGGTCGCCGCGGGACGGCATGACCGTCTGGCGCAACGGCGTCGATTTCACCAACGGGCACACGCGCGAGCGCAACGGCGATCTGCTGCACTGCTCGCACGGCCGGCGTGCCATCCTCCGGACCCGCTGCGGCCCGGGCGGCGTGGATGCGGCCGCGCCCGACGAGGTAGTGGTAGGCCACTACCGGGGCCGGCGGCTCAACTCGCCCAACGACGTGGTGGTGCGCAGCGACGGCACCCTCTGGTTCACCGACCCGCCCTACGGCATCCTGAGCGACCGCGAAGGCCACAAGGCGCCTTCCGAGCAGGAGGCCAACCACGTGTTCTGCTTCGACCCGCGCACCGGCCTGCTGACCGCCGTAACCGCGGAAGTCGAGGAGCCGAACGGCCTGGCCTTCTCGCCCGACGAGAAGACGCTCTACGTGAGCGATACCTCGGCCGCCCTGCGGCCCCGGGGTGGCCACCACCGGATCGTGGCGTTCGACGTGCAGGGCGCGCGGCTCGGCGCCATGCGGGTGGTCGCCGATGTCGCGCCGGGCGTGCCCGACGGCTTCCGCATCGACCGGCACGGCTGGATCTACACCAGCAGCGAGGACGCCGTGCAGGTGCTGGCACCGGACGGCACGCTGCTCGGGCGCATCCCGGTGCCCGAGAAGGTCGGCAACCTCACCTTCGGCGGCCCGCTGCGCAACGAGCTCTACATCGCGGCCAGCACCTCGCTCTACCGCATCACCCTGCACACCCAAGGAATCCAGACGCCATGACCCCGTTCCGCGACACCCTGCTGCTGGTCGAGAAATGCAGCCATTGCTTCAGCTACTACGACATCGAGAGCGGGGAGCGCCTGCACAGCATCGCGCTGGGCGAGTTCCCGCACGAATTCGTCGTCGATCCCGAGGGCCGGTTCGCCTACGTCGGGCATTACGGCGTGGAAACCTCGGGCCACGCCGGCGCGGGCGGCACGGCGATCTTCCAGATCGACATCGCCGCGAAACGGCTGGTCCGCACCATCGAACTGGCGCCCTTCAACCGGCTGCACGGCATGCAGATGGACCGCGACGGGCGCCTGTACGTGCTGAGCGAAGACCGCGCCCAGCTGGTGGTGCTGGACCATCCGGCCACCGACACGGCGCCGCGCCGCGCCGTACCCGTGGGCGGTATCAAGAGCCATCTCTTCGCGCTCACGCGCGACGGGCAGACCGCGTTCGCGATGAATCTGCTCTCGCACACCGTCACCCGAGTGCGGCCGCACGACGCCACCGCAGCGCCGTTGGCCTGCAGGCCGGGCGAGAAACCGGAAGGCTACGCGCTCAGCGCGGACGAGAAGACACTCTACGTGACCTGCCGCTGGAGCAATACGCTGTGCGCCATCGATACGGAGCGCATGCAGGTCGTGCGCCGTGCGCCCTCGCGCGACGATGCCACCCGGCTCTACCTGTACCGCGATGGCCGGCTGGTGGTGACCAACTACGGCGACCGCAGCCTCTCGGTCGTCGATCCGCACACCCTCGAAGAGCTGGCGCACGTGCCGATGCCGGCGCGCGCGATCGCCCTGAGCTACCACCCCGAGCGGCCCATCGCCTTCGTCTCGCAGGACGACGACCGGGTCGGCCTCTTCGACATGGACAGCCTGGCGTTCGAACGCTTCATCGCCACGCAGCGCGAGCCCGATGTCTCGTGCGTGGTGCGCCTGCCTGTCGGTGGCTGACGGCAGCACCGCAGCGATCGTCCCCACGGCACCGGAACACCCGCCGTGCCACAGCATTGGTTCGGACCCGCGGGGCGCTATCCCAGGTAACGCTGCAGGTACCGCCCCGTGTGGCTCGCCGGGTTCGCCGCCACGTCTTCGGGCGTGCCCTCGGCCACCACGGTGCCGCCGCCCGCCCCGCCCTCGGGCCCCATGTCGATGATCCAGTCGGCGGTCTTGATGACGTCCAGGTTGTGCTCGATCACGACGATGGTGTTGCCCGCGTCGCGCAGCTGGTGCAGCACCTTCAGCAGCAGGTCGATGTCGGCGAAATGCAGGCCGGTGGTGGGCTCGTCGAGGATGTAGAGCGTGCGGCCGGTGTCGCGCTTCGACAGCTCCTGCGCGAGCTTGACGCGCTGCGCCTCGCCGCCCGAGAGCGTGGTGGCGGCCTGCCCCATGCGGATGTACGACAGGCCCACGTCGAGCAGCGTCTGCAGCTTGCGCGCGATCGCCGGCACGTCCTTGAAGAAGGCGTACGCGTCTTCCACGGTGAGCTCCAGCACCTGCGCGATGTTCAGGCCCTTCCACTGCACTTCCAGGGTTTCGCGGTTGTAGCGCTGGCCGTGGCAGACGTCGCAGGGCACGTAGACGTCGGGCAAAAAGTGCATTTCCACCTTCACCACGCCATCGCCCTGGCAGGCTTCGCAGCGGCCGCCGGCCACGTTGAAGGAGAAGCGCCCGGGGCCGTAGCCGCGCTCCTTGGCCGTATTCGTCTCGGCCATGAGTTCGCGGATGGGAGTGAACAGGCCCGTGTAGGTGGCCGGGTTGCTGCGCGGCGTGCGGCCGATGGGCGACTGGTCGACGTTGATGACCTTGTCGAAGTACTCGATGCCCTCGATCGCCTCATGCGGCGCGGGCTCTTCGTGCGCGCGGTAGAGCTGGCGCGCCACGGCGGCGTAGAGCGTGTCGTTGACCAGCGTGCTCTTGCCCGAGCCCGAGACGCCCGTCACGCAGGTGAGCAGGCCCACGGGGAATTCCACGCTCACGTTCTTGAGGCTGTGGCCCGAAGCGCCGACCACGCGCAGCGCCTGCAGGCGCCCCTGCTTCGCGCGGTGCTCGGCCATGCGCTCGGCGCGGCGGCGGCTCGCGTCGGTTTCAGGAAAGCGCGATTTGCCCTTCTTCACGGGCTCGGGCTCCACCACCTCGAGCACCGGCAGCCAGGGCGTGCGGCGGGCGGGCACGGGAATGCTGCGCGCACCGGAGAGGTACTGGCCGGTGAGCGAATCCGGATGGGCGCACAGCTCGGCGCTCGTGCCCTGGGCCATCACGCGGCCGCCGTGCACGCCCGCGCCGGGGCCCATGTCCACGCAGTGGTCGGCGGCGCGGATCATGTCCTCGTCGTGCTCGACCACGATCACGCTGTTGCCGATGTCGCGCAGGTGCTGCAGCGTGGCGATGAGGCGGTCGTTGTCGCGCTGGTGCAGGCCGATGCTGGGCTCGTCGAGCACGTACATCACGCCCGTGAGCCCCGAGCCGATCTGGCTGGCCAGGCGGATGCGCTGCGCCTCGCCTCCCGAAAGTGTCTCGGCGCTGCGGTCCAGGCTCAGGTAGTTCAGGCCCACGTCGTTCAGGAAGGTGAGGCGCGTGGCGATCTCGCGCACCACCTTTCCGGCGATCTCGGCCTTGGAGCCCGCGAGCGCGAGCGATTCGAACCAGGCCAGCGCTTCGGCCAGCGTGGCGTGGCTCACCTCGTAGATCGCGCGCGACTGTTCGCCCTCGCCCACGCGCACGTGGCGCGCCTCGCGGCGCAGGCGGGTGCCGTGGCAATCCGGGCAGGGCTGGGTGCTGCGGTAGCGGGCCAGATCCTCGCGCACCACGGTCGAATCGGTCTCGCGGTAGCGCCGCGCCATGTTGGGCAGCACGCCCTCGAAGGGATGGTGGCGCACCACCGTCTTGCCCTTGCGGGCGCCGCTGTCGAGGATGTAGCTGAACGCGACCTCTTCCGTGCCCGAGCCGTAGAGCACCGCCTGCTGCACGCGCTGCGGCAGCGATTCGAAGGGCGCCTCCACGTCGAACTGGTAGTGCTTCGCCAGGCTCTCCAGCATGGCGAAGTAGTAGCCGTTGCGCCGGTCCCAGCCCTTGATCGCGCCGCTCGCGAGGCTCAGGGACGGGAAGGCCACCACGCGCGCCGGATCGAACACCTCGTGCTGGCCCAGGCCGTCGCAGGTCGGGCAGGCGCCGATCGGCGAGTTGAACGAGAACAGGCGCGGCTCCAGCTCGGGCAGCGAATAGCTGCACACGGGGCAGGCGAATTTGGAAGAGAACAGGTGCTCCTGGCCCGAATCCATCTCCAGCGCGACCACGCGGCCGTTGGCGTCGCCGGCCTGCTGGCCGATGCGCAGGGCGGCCTCGATGCTTTCCGCCAGGCGCTGCTGCGCGTCGGGCCGCACTTTCAGGCGGTCGATCACCACGTCGATGTCGTGCTTCTCCGTCTTCTTGAGCGGCGGCAGCATCTCGTGCTCCAGGATGGCGCCGTCCACGCGGAAGCGCACGTAGCCCAGGCCCTGCATCTGCGCGAAGAGTTCGGTGAACTCGCCCTTCTTGTCGCGCGCCACCGGCGCGAGCACCATGAGGCGCGTGTCCTCGGGCAGGGCCAGCACCGCGTCCACCATCTGGCTCACCGTCTGCGCCGTCAGCGGCAGGCCGTGCTCCGGGCAGTAGGGCGTGCCGGCGCGCGCGTAGAGCAGGCGCAGGTAATCGTGGATCTCCGTCACCGTGCCGACGGTGGAGCGCGGGTTGTGGCTGGTGGCCTTCTGCTCGATGCTGATGGCGGGCGACAGGCCCTCGATCAGGTCGACGTCGGGCTTGTCGAGCCGGCCCAGGAACTGCCGCGCATAGGCCGAGAGGCTTTCGACGTAGCGCCGCTGGCCCTCGGCGTAGAGCGTGTCGAACGCCAGGCTCGACTTGCCCGAGCCCGACAGCCCGGTGATCACCACCAGCCGGTTGCGCGGGATGTCGAGGTCGATGTTCTTCAGGTTGTGCGTGCGCGCGCCGCGGATGCTGATGCGCGCCTCGCGCAGGGCATGCGCCAGGTAGGCCCCTTCGGCGACGGGGCGCGGTTCATCGGAGGCGGTGGGCTCGGTCACTTCGGGGCGTCGGCTTGGGGAAACCCACCATGATAGGGGAGGCCGGGCGGCGGCACCCATGCCGATAATCGAAGCCCATACCGCCGTAAGCCCGCCCCCGCGGGCACCGGCGGCACCGCTGCGCTTCGCCATGAACCACCCGCTCCCTCTTCCCGCGGCGCTTCCCCGCCTCCACGAGGCCGAACGCCTGCAGCACTCTCCCGCCCGGGCCGTCTGGCTCACCGGCCTGTCGGGTGCGGGCAAGACCACCCTCGCGCACGCGCTGGAAGCCTCGCTGCAGCGCGACGGCCTGCGCGCCTGCGTGCTCGACGGCGACCGCCTGCGGGCCGGGCTCAGCAGCGACCTGGGCTTTACCGATGCGGACCGGGCAGAGAGCATCCGCCGGGCCGCGCACGTGGCGCGGCTGTTCGTGGATGCGGGCATGGTCGCCATCGTGGCGCTGATCTCGCCGTTCCGGGCCGAGCGCGCGGCGGCGCGGGCGCTGTTCGCGCCCGGGGATTTCATCGAGGTGTACGTGAACGTGCCGCTGGCCGTGGCGGAGGAGCGCGATCCCAAGGGCCTGTACCGGCGTGCACGCAGCGGCGCGCTGCCGCGCTTCACAGGGATCGACTCGCCTTATGAGCCGCCCGAGGCACCCGTGGTGGAATTGCGCACCGACGCGCTTTCGGTGGCTGAATGCGTGAAGCGCCTGCGGGCGCAGCTGGGTCTGGAGCCGTAGCCTCAGCCCTCGCCGCGAGCGCTGCATGCAGGTGGCGACACCTGGCGGCGGCCCGGAAACTTCGTAACACACCCTTCCCAGAACACGAACCTTCCCTCATCATCGAGGGTTACGTTTCCTTACTCGCCGGTCGCGCGCTCTGCGTTTCCGCTTTCTCCTGCATGCGGGCCTCGTGGCCGCGTCACCGTTTTCTCCCATGCTTTCCGGCCCTTCCCTCGCATTCCCGCCCTGTGCTTTCCCGTCGCTGCGCCGTGCCTTCGCGCAGCTGGCGCTGCTCTGCCTGCTTGCCTTCTCGGCCCAGGGCGCCTGGGCGATGCAGATCTTCGTGAAGATGCTGTCGGGCAAGACGATCACGCTGGACGTCGAACCCAGCGATTCCATCGAGAACGTGAAGGCCAAGATCCAGGACCAGGAAGGTATAGATCCCGAGCAGCAGCGGCTCATCTTCGCGGGCAAGCAGCTGGAGGACGGCCGCACGCTCTCCGACTACAACATCCAGAAGGACTCGACGATCCACCTCGTGCTGCGCGCGAACCCCGCCGTGTTCACGGGCACCTCGGCCACGGGCACGGGCACGATCACGGCCACGCTGTCGGGCCCTGCCGTGGCGGGCGGCTGCCAGTTCGACGCGACCCGGACCGCCTTCGAGACGCCTTCCGGCGGCCCGGCCGGCGCGCAGTTCCCCCACGGCGTGTTCCGCTTCGTCGCCACCAGTTGCACCGGCAGCGTGACGGTGACGATGAAGTACCCCCAGGCACTGCCCGACGGCACCCGCTTCATCAAGTTCGGCCCGTCCGGCCCCGGCGCGGACCGCTACACCTGGTTCGAGTGGAAGGACGCGCAGATCGCGGGCGACACGATCAGCTTCACGATCACCGACAACGGCGCGGGCGACACCGACCCCACCGTGGGCGTGATCGCCGATCCGGGCGGCCCGGCGCTGCTGGCGGCCCCGACGCCGACGCCGACGCCGACTCCCGCCCCGGATCCGACCCCGACCCCGACCCCGACCCCGACCCCGACCCCGACTCCCACTCCGATTCCTGTGGAGCCCACGCCGGTGCCGGCGCTGTCGCCCGCCGCGCTGGCGTTGCTGGCCGCCATGGCGGCCGTGCTCGGCTGGCGCCAGCGGCGGCGCTGACCGCTCCCGGGAACGTCGGGACGGTCCTGCAGGGGGGCCGCCCGCACGTTCTCCCGGCACCAGCACGCGCGATGGGCGAGAATCGCCGTCTTCCCACCGCCCGCAACCGCTGACCACTGCCGTGCCGGACTCCCTGCCGCCCCAGCCCGCATCCGGCGCCCCCGCCGCTTCCGCCACCACGATGACGCCGCTGGAGCGGCGCTCCAGCCTGTCGCTGGCGCTCATCTTCGCGCTGCGCATGCTCGGGCTGTTCCTGGTGCTGCCGGTGTTCGCCCTCGAGGCGCGCAAATACCCGGGCGGCGACGATCCCGCCCTGGTGGGCCTCGCCATGGGCATCTACGGGCTCACCCAGGCCGTGCTGCAGCTGCCGCTGGGCATGGCCTCCGACCGCTTCGGGCGCAAGCGGGTGATCGTGCTCGGGCTGCTGGTGTTCGCGGCCGGCAGCCTGCTGGCGGCGCTGGCCGATTCCCTCGGTGGGCTGCTGCTGGGCCGCGCGCTGCAGGGCGCGGGCGCCGTCTCCGCCGCCGTCACGGCCCTGCTGGCCGACCAGACGCGCGACGGCGTGCGCACCAAGGCCATGGCGCTCGTGGGTGGCAGCATCGGGCTGATGTTCGCGGTGGCGCTCGTGGCCGCCCCACCGCTCGCGGCACGCTTCGGCCTGCCGGGCATCTTCGGGCTGACCTGCGCGCTCGCGCTGGCCGGCATCGCCGTGGTGCTCTGGGTGGTGCCGCCCGAGCCCGCGCGCCATGCCGACGCGCCGCGCGGCCGGCTGGCCGACGTGCTGCGCCACCCGGACCTGCTGCGCCTGAATTTCGGGGTGTTCGCCCTGCACACCGTGCAATTGGCGATGTGGGTGGCCGTGCCCGCGCTGCTGGTGCAGGCCGGCCTGCCCAAGAGCGCGCACTGGCACCTCTACCTGCCCGCCGTGATGCTCTCGTTCGCCGCCATGGGCGGGCTGTTCGCGCTGGAGCGCGGGGGGCGGCTGCGCGCCGCGCTGCTGGGCGCCATCGGCCTGGTGCTGGCCGTGCAGGCCGGTCTGGGCTGGGCCGCCACCGCAGGCACGCCGCCGGGCCTGTGGGCACTGGGCGGGCTGCTGTTCCTGTTCTTCTGCGGCTTCAACGCGCTGGAGGCCAGCCAGCCCAGCCTGGTGTCGCGCACCGCGCCGCCGGCCCTGCGCGGCGCGGCGCTGGGCACCTACAACACGCTGCAGTCGCTCGGGCTGTTCGCGGGCGGTGCCCTGGGCGGCGCGCTGCTGCGCTGGGGCGGCGCGCCGAACCTGTTCCTGGTGACGGGCCTGCTCTGCCTGGCCTGGCTGGCGGCGGCCTGGGGCATGCGGCCGGTACCGCCGCAGGCCGGACGCGGACGCGGTCGGCATTAGGCGGCAGCGGCCCCAGCCGCGCGCGGGGGCCCGACAGGAAGCCCGATGGCCTCAAGGCCCCGTCAACGGTCCGTTTGCGGGCGATCCGTCACGGGCGCCTCAGGTGCGTCCGAGGTCTCCGTCCCTGCGGATGCTCCCGTCACCGTTCCCGGCCCCGCTTCCGCGGCAGTGTCCGGCGGCGGCGCCTCGGGCAGATGCGCGGCGCTCAGCATCGACGCGGCCAGGGTCTCGTAGAGCGGCCGCGCCAGCATGCGCGACACGAGGCTGGCCAGCATCGCGGACGACATCAGGCTCAGCACCAGCGCGTGCCCGTCCACCATCTCCATGACGATGATGAAGGCCGTGAGCGGCGCCTGCGTCACCGCTGCCAGGAAGGCGGCCATGCCCATGGCGATCAGGGCCGGCGCGATGGAGGGAGCGATGTCGCTGCCGGCCAGCAGCGCCACGTTGTGGCCCACGCCCGCCCCGATCGAGAGCGACGGCGCGAAGATGCCGCCCGGCACGCCCACCCAGGCCGAGAGCCAAGTGGCGATGAACTTGAGCGTGACGTAGAAGGCCGGCACGTCCGCCTCGCCGGCCAGCATGTGCTTCACGGCCTCGGAGCCGGCCCCGAAGGTCGCTCCGCCCGTGGCGAGGCCGATCACCGCGATCGCCAGCCCGCCGCCTGCCGCGAAGCGGACCGGCCAGCGTGCGCGCCAGCGGTTGAAGCGGTCCGGCGCGCCGGTGAGCGACGCGGCCATCAGTTTGGCGAACAGCCCGCCCAGCACACCGCAGGCCAGCGACACGGCCAGGCCCGGCAGCAGCGCCTCCCAGCCCAGCCGCGGCACCTGGATGCGCCCGAAGTAGCTCAGGTTGCCGAACGCCGACACCCCCATCAGGCCCGCCAGCACGATGGCCGCGATGATCAGCCCACTGCTGCGCGACTCGAGCTTGCGCGAGAGCTCCTCGATGGCGAACACCACGCCCGCCAGCGGCGCGTTGAAGGCAGCGGCGATGCCCGCCGCGCCGCCAGCCACCAGCAGCCCGTGCGCGGTGATGCCCGAGCGCGGGCCGAACCAGCGTCGCGCGTGGTGCATGATCCCGGCCGCCACCTGCACCGACGGCCCCTCGCGCCCGATCGACAGGCCCGCCATGAAGCCCGCGCTGGACAGCAGGATCTTGGCCACCGACAGCCGCAGGGAGACGAAACGGCCCCGCTGCGGCACCGTGAGCCCCGGCTCCAGCGCCGCGATCACCTGCGGGATGCCCGAGCCGGCCGCGCCCGGCACCCAGCGCCGCGTGGCCCAGACCACCGCCGCGGTGATCGCGGGTGTCCAGAGCAGCACGGCCCAGCCGCCGCCCCAGTGGTGGACGCGCTCGAAGATGCCGAAGGCCCATTCCGCCAGCATGGTGAACGCCACCACGCTGAGGCCGGCCACCACCGCATAGGCCAGCACGATGCTGCGCTCCAGCCAGCGCCGGCCGTCGCGCAGTTCCGAGCGCAGGTTGTCCAGGAAGTCGGGTTCTCGTTGCATGGCGGGGATGGAGGGATGCCGCGCCGTAGAGGCCCGGTGCGGGCGCGGACATCGCCGCAAGGGTTCGCGGGGTGCGCGGCAGGAGTCCATTGTGGCACCCCCGGCGGGACGTACGGGCAGGCGAAAGCAGTCACGCACGGTCCGGCCGCTTGGGGCACAATCCCCGCTCCCTCTTCGCGGCGCCCCCCGTGGCCGCCGCGCAGGCCGTAGTGCCTTTCCTCCACCATTCTCTACAGGCCCCTTCACACCATGGCATCCGTCAACAAAGTCATCATCGTCGGCAACCTCGGGCGCGATCCCGAAATGCGCACCTTCCCGAGCGGCGACCAGGTCGCCAACGTCACCATCGCCACCACCGACCGCTGGCGCGACAAGAACACCGGCGAAAACAAGGAAGCCACCGAGTGGCACCGCGTCGTCTTCAACGGCCGCCTGGCCGAGATCGTGGGCCAGTACCTGCGCAAGGGCTCCCAGGTCTACGTCGAAGGCAGCCTGCGCACCCGCAAGTGGACCGACCAGTCGGGCCAGGAAAAATTCACGACGGAAATCCGCGCCGACACCATGCAGATGCTCGGCAGCCGCCAGGGCATGGGCGGCGGCCAGGGTGGCGGCGCCGGCGGTGGCTATGACGACGGCGGCTACGGCGGTGGCGACGACGGCTACGGTGGTGGTGGCAGCGCACCGGCGCCCGCGCGCCGCCCCGCCCCCCAGGCGGCCGCGCCGCGCCCGGCACCGGCGCCTCGGCCTGCACCGGCCCCTGCGGCCCAGGCGCCGCGTGCGGCTTCGGGGTTCGATGACATGGACGACGATATTCCGTTCTAAGACTGCGATTGCCAAAACGGCAAATAGGAAGCTCCAAGTGCTTGTCACTTGGAGCTTTTTTTCTTCCTGGCGCAATGACCTGCCATCCGCACGAGGCCGTGGAGAAAACTTCCAAACCCCGCCAAGCTCGAGCAGATCATCTGGTCGATGGTCTGTGAGGCCCTGGCGCTGGGCAATCTCGGCCAATGCCCCATACACTACACTTCCTCAAACAGGAAACTATTGACACTCAATAGCAGAAGAAAGTATCCTTCGACAAGGGACCGGGGAACCAACATGATCCAACCATGCAAATACTTGGTGTCATCAAGCTCGACGAGTTCAAACGCAAGCACGCAGATGCCCGCGGCCCACTGGATGCCTGGCGCATCTTGACCGAGCGAGCCCAATGGACGGGTCCGCACGACATCAAGATCCAATACTCCAGCGCCAGCTTTCTGGCGGACAACAAGGTGATTTTCAACATCAAGGGCAACACCTACAGGCTGGTCATCAAGGCCAAGTACCAAAACGGCATCGTCTTGGTCGAGTGGGTCGGCACGCATTCCGAGTACGACAAGCTGAAGTTGTGAGCTGTATTGGGCAAAGGAAGGAACGGGTATGAAGCAACAGGTGAAAGTGATCAAGACGCAGCGTGAGTACGATGCGGCTGTCGCTCGTCTGTCGGCTTTGATGGATGAGGAAATCGTCCCTGGCTCCAGCAAAGAGTCCGAGCTGGAACTGTTGGCGCTGGTCATTGAGTCTTACGAGCGCAGCAAGGTGGAGCCCGTGGTGGTAGACCCTGTGGAGGCCATCTTGTTTCGAATGGATCAGCTGGGACTCAAGAAGGTGGATCTGGTGCCCTACATGGGCTCGCTGCCCAAGGTGTCTGAGGTACTGGCTCGTAAGCGCCCGCTCAATCTGGCCATGATCCGCAAACTGCACCAAGGTTTGGGCATTCCGGCCGATGTCTTGCTCGTGCAGACCGACGATGCAATCGATCTATCCGAGCAGCCCTCCTACGACTCGAGTCAGTTCCCCATCAAGGAGATGCTCAGCCGTGGCTACTTTGAAGGCTTCCGAGGCACGCTCCGGGAAGCCAAAGACCACGCAGAGGAACTGATCCGGGGATTCATGCGTGGCATGCATTTGCAGCCCACGCAGCATGCTCGCCTGCGCGCGCCGATGCATCAAAGCGGTAGCCGCTTGATGGACGAATACGCCCTGTTGACTTGGCGGGTGGCCGCACTCAAGAAGGCCAGGCAGATCAAGCTGAAATCAGCATACGCACAGAACAGCCTGACTGACGACCGCCTCAAGGAGCTAACGCGCCTCTCCCGCTTTGAGCAAGGCCCGCGCCTGGCGCAAGAATTTCTGGCTGACCTGGGCATCGCCTTGGTGTTTGAGGACCACTTCAGCAAGACCTACCTGGATGGCGCGGCCATGCTGGATGGCGAGCGCCCTGTGGTGGCCTTGACGCTGAGGCATGACCGGCTGGATAACTTCTGGTTCGCTTTGCTGCACGAGCTGGTTCACGTCAAGAGGCACCTGAAGCAGGGCCATGACTTCATCCCCGACAACCTGGAAGACAAGCTCCATTCGCAAACCCAAGAAGAACGAGAAGCCGACGAAGGCGCGCGCGAAGCCTTGATTCCTGCAACCGCATGGGCGGAGGCTGATTTACTCGGTTCGCCTACGATGGAGGCCGCACTGGCCTTGGCAGACCAACTGCGCATTCACCCCACCATCGTGGCGGGGCGTGTGCGTTTTGAAACCGGCAACTGGCGTTTGCTCAGCAGCATCAAGGGTGACGTGCGTCGCCACTTCCAAGATCAGCTTCAGAGGCACTCACAGAGCGATTGATCAGCAAAGAAAAAGGCCCTTGGGTGTTGACGCACGCAAGGGCCTTGGGTGAGGTGAACAGGGGTCTACCAAACCACCCGTGCACGACACGTCTTGGGAAAGACAGCGAATGCTACCAGTTCGCAGTGCAAGGGCGTCCATGAAAACCCCTCCATTCTTCACGAAGGAGTTGGCATGGCCTACGTCCGTTGGAGGAGCGTTTTTGTACGGGCATACGTCCGCTTCCGGCGTGGACGCCGGGAGCACGTCTGCCAGCATTGGCGCTCACATCCCGGTCAGATGGAACTGTTCGTCTGACCCCCTGGTGGCAGGTGTGCCTTGTGATCAAGGCACACCTGCCCATTCATCGCACTCGAACTTTGAAAGGAATCATCTTGGCTACCAAGAAGACATCCAACGAGCAAACCTCTGCCCGCGTCGCCAGCACGGCCTCCAAGCTGTTGAGCAATCCCAAGACCTCGGCCGCTGTGAAGTCAGTGGCCGCGTCAGCACTGACTCAACGGCCTGGAGGCAAACCAAAAGGCAAGTGACGGCATCACGGACAGACTGACCATGAGCCCGCTTCGTGCGGGCTCGTTCATTGGTGCCGGCCCTGCCCCACACGGGATCAGGTGCTCATTGGGGTGAAGGTGACTGCAAGATGGCAAAGAGGATTTGCCCAACCTCCTGATCTCAGTTGGCAACCCTGGGGCAGGATCCGCTTCGTCAGCAATAGCTGGATGTCAGCCCGCCCGCAACCTCTCCGCATGCCCCAGCAGCCGCTCCCGCATCGCCTGCGCCGCCGGGCTGAGCGATTGGCCCGCCAGGCGCAGAATGCCCAGCCGGCGTTCCCGCCGGGGCGCCACGAGCGGCACGAAAGCCAGCCGGTCGGCCAGCATGGCTGGTACGCCCAGGCGGGCCAGCACGGTCACGCCCACGTTGGCCTCCAGCAGCGCCAGCATGGTCAGCATGGTGCTGACCTGCAGCACCGGCGCCTGCAGCCAGCGGGCCTCTTCCGGCCAGGCGGCCAGCTGGTGGTGGGCGGTGGTGCCCAGCAGGGGCAGCCCCTGCAGTTCGTCCCAGCGCAGCTGGCGGCGCCGCGCGAGCGGGTGGCGGCGGCTGCACACGAGGCCGAAGGCGTCGTCCGCCAGGGGCTCGAACACGATCTCCGGCGCCTCCGATACGAGGCTGCCCACGCCGAAGTCCACCTCGCCGTCCCGCACCATGCGTTCCACGTTGCGCGAGTTGTCGTCCAGCAGGCGCACGGCCACGCCGGGATGGTCCCGCAGATAACCGCTGACCAGTTCCGGCAGCCAGTTGCCGGCCAGCGCGGCGATGGCCGCCACGGTGAGCGTGCCGCGGTCCTTGCGCACGAAGGCCGAGACTGCCGCGGCCGTGCGGTCGTGGTGGAGCACCAGTTCGCGCAGGAACGGCAGGCACTGCCGGCCCAGGGGCGTGAGCACGGAGCGCCGCCCGGGCTCCAGCAGCGCGCCGCCCAGGCGCTCTTCCAGCGCCTGGATCGACTTGCTGATCGCCGGCTGCGTGCGGAAGGCCTTGTCCGCCGCCGCCTGGAAGCCGCCATGCTCGGCCACGAGCAGGAAATGGCGCACCTGGGCCACCGGCAGGTCGGGCAGCGACGGGAAGTTGGGGGCCATGGGATTCGATTCCTTTTGCTTATCAGCGGATGAAAATTATTCCCTATCCACATCGGTAGCGGCTGCCTACGATGGCCGCCATGTTCCCGCTGCCCGTTGTCCGCCCCTCCGCCCCCGACGCCTGCGGCGCACCGCCCCTGCCGGCAGCGCCGATGGATGCGATCGACTGGCGCGCGCTGCGCGGGCCGCTGCTGGTGGCCCTGGCCGGCGCGGGCTGCTCGCCGGCCGTGTTCTGCGGCCTGCACGTCCCGGGGTGGACGGTGCAGCCCGTGGACTGGGCGGAGCCGCCGCACAGCCCCCATTCCTGCGACCCGCGCGAAGTGGCGCGGCGGCTGGCCGATGCCCTGCGCCCGCGCGTGCAGGAGGGCGATGCCGGCCCGGTGGTGCTGCTGGGCTATTCCGTGGGCGGGGTGCTGGCGCTGCTGACCGCGCTGCAGCCCGGGATGCCGGTGGCCGGCGTGGTGGCGGGCAATACCGGCGCGCACAGCAGCCGCCATGGCGATCCGGGTTTCGCCCAGCGCGTGCGCGCGGGCTGGTCCGCGCAGGCCCGGGAGGATTTCCTGCGCAGCTGCTTCGCCCGCACGCCGGCGGCACCGCTGTTCGCGCAGTTGTGCTCCTATCTGGAGCATCTCCCGCCCCACGCGCTGCTGCAGAGCATCGAGGGCCTGCGCGCCGTGGACCTGCGCCCGCTGCTGCCCGCGCTGCGGTGCCCGGTGCTGGTGCCGCACGGGGAGCAGGACACGCGCCGCAGCGTGGCCGATGCCGAGGAACTGGCGGCATGCCTGCCGTCGGCGCAATTGCGTCTGCTGCCCGGCGGCCACACGCCCATGGTGGACTGCCTGCCGCACTACCTGCAGGCGCTTCACCCCTTTCTCGCCACGCTCGGCGGCCCGCCGGCACCGGCGTGAAGCCCCGATAGCCCCCGCCCGCAGTCCCCCGTCAAAGACCAGACACAAAGCACCCCAGGAGACACGTCCATGCGCCGCACCGCCCCATCCACCCCACCGCAGCCCCAGCGCCGCACCCTGCTGCGCGGCCTCGCCAGCCTCCCGCTCGCCACGCTGGCCCTGCCCGCCGCGCGCGCGGCGGACGCACCCTGGCCGGGCGCGCGGCCCATCAGCCTGATCGTGCCGTCCGCCGCGGGCGGTGCCGCGGATTTCGTGGCGCGCACCTTCGCCAGCCACGTGCCCCGCACGCTGCCGCAGGCCACCGTGGTGGTGGACAACCGCCCCGGCGCCGCGGGCATCCTGGGCGCGCTGGCCGCGAAAGGCGCGGCGCCGGACGGCTACACCTTCCTGCTCACCAGCAATTCCACGCATGCCGCCAACGTCAGCCTGTACCGCAACCTGCGCTACGACCCGCTCAAGGATTTCGTGCAGGTCGGCATGTTCGGCCGTTTCAGTTCGGTGCTGCTGGTGCGCGCCGACGCGCCCTACCGCAGCCTCCAGGAACTGGTGGCTGCCGCGCGCGCAAAGCCGGGCTCGCTGAACTACGGCTACTACAGCTCGTCGTCCCAGGTGCCGGCCGAGCTGCTGCGCGTGCTCGCCCAGCTGCGCTACCAGGGAGTGTCGTACAAGTCGGTCACGCAGATCCTCACGGACCTGATGGGCGGGCAGCTGGATTTCGTGTTCATCGACACGCTCTCGGCCGCGCCCGCGCTGCAGAACGACCGGCTGCGCCCGATCGCCGTCACCAGCCCCCGGCCGCTGCCGTCGCTGCCCCAGGTGCCGCCCGCCGGCTCCGTCGTGCCCGGCCTGGAAGTGCAGGGCTGGTTCGGTCTGGCCGCGCCGGCCGGCACGCCGGCCGTGGCCGTCGAGGGCATGGGCCGCGCGCTGCAGCAGGCCATGGCGGACCCCGCCGTGCAGCAGGCATATGCCGCACGCGGTTTCGAGAACCAGTGGCGCTCCGGCCCGGACCTGCAGCGCTTCATCCAGGAAGACATCCGCCGTTGGGCCCAGTGGGTGGAGATGGCCGGCATCGAGCGGATGTAGGCCGCGAAGCCGGCGGCCGGCCTCAGCCGCCGCGCGCGGCCAGGATAGCGTCCTGCAGCGCCAGCGGCCGGGCGAGGTAGTAGCCCTGGGCGAAGTCCACGCCGAGCTGGCCGAGGGCGTCCAGCTCGGAGGCCTCCTCCACGCCTTCGGCGACGATCAGGCTGCCGATTTCGTGCGCGAAGCTGATCAGGCCCTTGGCCAGCGCCCGGCGGTGGCGGTCGCGGTCGATGGATTGCGTGATGCTCATGTCGAGCTTGATGACTTCCGGCTGCAGCTGGAGGATGTGGCGCATGCTGGAATAGCCTGCGCCCGCATCGTCCACGGCCAGGCGGGTGCCCCGCTCACGCAGCGGCTGCAGGGCCCGGGCCAGCGCCGCGTAATCGCTGACGGCGGCGTGCTCGGTCACTTCCAGCACGATGCGGGACACGTCGGTCCCTTCTTCCAGGAGAGTCTGCAGCCTGCCCGACAGGATGAAGTCCGGCGAGCAGTTCACGTTGAACAGAAGGCCGGCGGGAAAGCAGTGCAGCGACGACAGCGCCGTGCGGATGGCGTGCAGTTCCAGCTCCATGCCCAGCCCCACGCCGTGGGCCGCGGTGAACCACTGGTCCGGCGGGCGCGCGGGTTCCATGTCGAACCGGGAGAGGCACTCGAAGCCATGGAGGCTGCGCCGCGCGATGTCGTAGACGGGCTGGAAGACGATGCGCAGGCGGCCCTCCTGCATCGCGGCGCGGACACCGCGCGCGACGGTTTCCCGTTCCTTTTCGCGCCGCGCCGCCGCGTCGAAGTAGAAGCCGAGGAACTCGGCGAAGGCGCGCAGCACGTCCATGTCGCGTTCCGTGAGCGCCGCGACCGGCCGGTAGCTGAAGCAGCACAGCGTGCCGAACAGCCGGCCGTCTTCGAGCACGATGGGCGTGCTGAGGTGCGAGCCGATGGGGATGGCCGCGGTCTCGGGGATGTCCCGCGCCGCAGGCACGCAGGACGTGTCGGGGATGTATTCCGGCAACTCGCCGCGCATCACCTTCTGGCAATAGCCGCTCTCGAACGGTATCACCTGCCCGGGCTGGAGCACGCAGCCGTCGTCGCTGTCGACGTAATCGAGCACCCGGTCGTTCTCCCGGAACCGGGAGATGAAGGCGACGTCCATGGACAGGTGCCGACGCACCACCTGGAGGACACGCTCGAGCCCCGCGGCGCTGACGGAATGCGCGAAAAACGGAGCCAACGGATCGGAATAGATCGCCGTCGCCATGTGCATCCTTTTCTGCCTGGGCAGCCCAAGGCGGCGCCCCGCCCTCCGGGACACCGTTCCGGGGGCGCACGCTCGCGCCCACCGATGCAGCCCTCTCTCCTGCCACGTAGTTTACGGTCGAACCCTCCCGCGCGGCCAGCCCCGGCCCGGGCGAGCCCGCTTTCGCGTCACGTTCCGGCGGGCGCCAACCGCTCGACGAGGTGGTCGATCAGCACCCGCAGCTTGGGCGGCAGGTGCCGGGACGCGGGAAACAGCAGGTAGGCCGTGCCCTGGTAATGGCTGGCGATGGTCCATCCGGGCAGCAGGCGCACCACGCGCCCGGCCTGCAGCGCATCGCGCGCGACGAAGTCCGGCACGCAGCCCACCCCCAGCCCCGCCTCGATCGCCGCGAGGCGCATCTCGCTGTGGTTGACGGCATAGCGGCCGTGCACCGTCACGTCCACCGTGGCGTCGTCTTCGTCTTCGCCATCAACATCGGCGCCGGGGGAGGGCCCGCCTGCGCCGCGGGTGAAGCGCCAGAGGCTGTCGCCCGCCTGCTCGCCGAGCGGCAGGCAGCGGTGGGCCGCCAGGTCTTCCGGGCGGAGGATGGGGCGCCCGGACGACGCCAGGTACGCCGGGCTCGCGAGCACCCACTGCCGCACGGACATCAGCGCGCGCGCGGCCATGCCCGGCGGCGGATCATCGGTCATGCGCACGACGAGGTCGACACCCTCCCGCAGGGCATCCACGGGGCGGTCGTCCACCAGCAGGTGCAGATCCACCTCGGGGCAGGCGCGCAGGAAGGCCAGCAGCGGTTCGTGCAGCACATGGCGCGCGAAGGCCTTCGGCGCGCTCAGGCGGACCAGTCCGCGGGGCCCGCCCACGTGGCCCTCGGCGACGCGCAGCGTGGCCTGGGCAGCCGCCACCAGCGCGCGGCCGCGCTCCAGCACCTCGCGCCCGGCCTCCGTCAGGTGCAGCTGCCGGGTGGTGCGCCGCAGCAGCGCGACGCCCAGGGCCTTCTCCAGCCGGGCGACCTGCCGGCTCACGGCGGAGGGCGTCAGCCCGTGGCGCCGCGCGGCCGCGGAGAAGCTGCCCGCCTCCGCCACGCGCACGAAGGCCACGAGTTCATGCACCACCTCCAGGAAATCATCTGTTCTCACCGTGCACAGCTCCTGTTCTGCCGCGCAGTCTAGTCAACGCCGCCACGCGGGGCGAACAATGCCCGTCCACAGCAAGACCAGGGGAACAACGATGCAGGCAGGCGGAATTCAGGATCTCGGGGGCGCGCGCGCCTGGCGCCGGCCGGCATTCGGCGCGGTCGAAGGGCTGCTGCTCCTGGTGGCCGTGATCTGGGGCGGCAGCTACAGCGCCGCCAAGATCGCCACCGGCGAGGTGCCGGTGCTGCAGTTCCTGGTGCTGCGCTTCGGCCTCACCTTCCTGCTGCTGCTGCCGGCGCTGCGCGGGCTGGCGGGGGCCGCATGGCCGGCGGCGCTCACGGGCGCCGCGCTGCTGGGCATCAACCTGCTGGCGATCTTCGTGTGCGAGACCTTCGGCGTCTCGCTGACCTCCGCCTCGAACGCGGCTTTCCTGATCAGCCTGTGCGTGGCCTTCACCCCCTTGTGCGAATGGTGGCTGCTCGGAGAACGGCCCGGCCGCGCGGTGCTCGCGGCGGCGGGCCTGTCGCTGCTGGGGGCCGGGCTGCTGGCGTTCCAGCACGGCGGCCGGTCCGGCCTGGCCTGGGGCGACGGCCTCATGGTGGCGGCGGCCTTCCTGCGGGGCGTGATGGTGTGCCTCACGCGGCGCCAAGGGCAGCGGCACGGCCTTCCCGCGCTCACGGTGACGGCGGTGCAGATGGGCGTGATGGCGCTGGGCTCGGGGCTGCTGATGCTGGCCGTGCACGGCCCCGCCTGGCCGCCGCTGCCGCGCAGCCTGCCGTTCTGGGGGGCGATGGCCTTCCTGGTGCTGCTGTGCACGCTGTTCGCGTTCTTCGTGCAGAACCATGCGGCATCGCGCACCAGCCCCTCGCGCGTGGCGCTGCTCATGGGCAGCGAACCGCTGTGGGGGGCGCTGATCGCGGTGCTGTGGATGGGCGAGCGGATGGCGGTGCAGGGGTGGGTCGGCGGACTGCTGATCGTAGTTTCCGCGTGGTGGGTGACGCGCAGGCCCACGGGCGGGGGCTGACCGGCCCGGCCGTGGGCGCGCAGCACCACGGCATCGCGGCACAATGGGCCACCCGCCCAGAGCACCCCGCCTGCCCCATGCAACGCATTTCGTCCCTGAACATCGTGGACCTGCTGCTCGATGCGGTGTGCATCGTCGAGGCGGACAGCACCATCATCTTCGTCAGCCCCGCCTTCGAGCGCATCTTCGGCTACGCGCCGCACGAAGTGACGGGCAAGCGCATGCTCGACATGGTGCATCCCGAAGACCTGCCCGCCACCCAGGACCAGGCGCAGCGCATCACGAGCGGCCAGCTCCAGCTGCACTTCGAGAACCGCTACATCCGCAAGGACGGGCGCATCGCCCACATCCGCTGGACGGCGCGCCGGCTGGAGGAGCACAACGTGCGCCTGGCCGTGGCGCACGACATCACCGAACGCAAGTCCACCGAGGCACTGCAGGCGGCGGTCTACGGTATCTCGGAGGCGGCGCACACCGAGCAGACGCTGGAGTCGCTGTGCAGCCGCATCCACCAGATCATCGGCAGGCTGCTGCCGGCCGCCAATTTCTCCGTGGCGCTGTACGACGCCCCGGCGCAGACCCTGGGCTTTCCGTACCACGCCAGCGAACACCACCATCCCGCCCCGCCCGCCCTGCCGCTGGCCGAAGCACCGCTGCACGCCGAGGTGATCCGCACCGGCCGCACGCTGCTGCTCACGCCCGGCGCCGCAGAGGCGCACGGATCGCCGTGGCCGGAGCACGGGGCGCGCGCGCCACGGCCCCATTCGTGGCTGGGCGTGCCGCTGCAGACGCCCCAGGGGGTCCTGGGCGTGCTGGTGCTGCAGGCGTACTCGGAACAGTCGCAGTACACCGACAAGGACAAGGAGCTGCTGCAGTTCGTCTCCACCCAGGTGGCGGCGGCCGTGGAACGCAAGCAGACGCTGGAACGCCTGCGGCAGATGGCCCAGTACGACCAGCTCACCGGCCTGCCCAACCGGCAGCTGTTCCTGGACCGCCTGCAGACCGCGCTGGCGCGGGCCCGGCGCGACGGCAGGCGGCTGTCGCTGCTGTTCATCGACCTGGACCGCTTCAAGGAGGTCAACGACACGCTGGGCCATGCCGCGGGCGATCTGCTGCTGCAGCGGGTGGCGCAGCGCCTGCTGGAATGCGTGCGCGCCTCCGACACGGTGGCCCGGCTGGGCGGAGACGAATTCGTGGTGCTGATCGAAGGCGTCCACTCCGCCGAACAGGCCGGCGGCACGGCAGAGAAGATCCTGGCCGCCTTCGGCGACGCGTTCGACCTGGGGGGCCACCGCCGGCACATCCTGCCCAGCATCGGCGTGTCCGTCTATCCCGACCACAGCGATGAGGCGCACGGACTGCTGGTGCATGCCGACGGGGCGATGTACCAGTCGAAGAAAGGCGGGGGCAACCGCATATGCGTCGCGGCCTCTCCGTGACTGCGCCGGTATCAGCGGCGCGGGCGCAGGCGTTCCAGCACCTCGAACAGCGCCATGCCGGCCAGCATGGCCGCCACGAAGACGGCGGCGCCGCGCAGGCCCATGCCCAGCCCGGCCTGACGCGGTCGTCCATCGGCAGGCGAGGTGCCCGCCATGGCAGCCCTCCCGAACCGATCAGCAGATGTTCCCGGCCTTGCTTTTGCCGCTGCCCAGATCGAAGCCGACGTAGCAGCTGTGCTTGCCGGACCGGCTGCGGTAGCAGGTCAGGTCGTTCTTCTGGCGCATCCGCTCACCGGGCTCGGAGGGGCACAGGTTGGGAACATCGCGCCCCATCTGCGCGAAGATCTGCCGGGCTGCTTCCTTGTCGATCCGTATCGACAGGCTGGCGCCGGATGATCCCGCCGCGCGGGGCTCGCTCAGTTCTCCGGAATACATTTCATATGCGCCTGCAAGGGGCTTGTACTGGAACCTCCATTCATCGGAGCGCGCGTGTGCGTGTGCGTGCGAAAAAACGAGCATCAGAAAAACAAACGGCAGTGATTCTTGAGCGGGTCGTTTCATGCATGCACCTCGATGTGAAGATGATCGTCGTGTCCTGCCATGGGATGCACTCGGGGTATGCGTCCGTCGTTGAAGAACACTTGCGCGACCATGCCGGTGGCGCGGAAACATTCGATCAACCTGGCGGTTCCTTCGCGACCCATAGTCGGGGCTGCCGTACCCCACCGGCACCTGCTGGCCATCCTTGCGAAGCGGGCGTATGTCCACTTGCAAGCCGTTGCGGTGGCTCCGGTGCGGGCTGAACACGCCGCCATCCGCCAAGCTGATGTTTCCGACACCAAACCTGCGGTGGTCCAGCATGGCCCATCGACGGCCGGCACCCAACAGAAAATTCAGCAGGCTGGGATGGCAATATTGGCCGGCGCCATTGCCGGGTGTGCCATAGCTGCAATAACCACCCTCTTCCGGATTCTGCGGAAGCATCCAGTAATTTCGGCCATCCTGCGGCAGTGCCACATCGTATGTCATGGCTTACGCCATGCATTTTATGTATAGGCTGGCAATTTTATGAATTCGATTACATCAGGGCTCCAATCTCAATATCAAATTCCGTTAATCACTGGATAAATGTTGGTATGCCTTATCGCGTCGGCACGCAGCCGATGCGCAGGGGAACGCCATGGCATGGCAGCTCTCCTACCCGCGTTCACGCCGCGTGCCCACTGCCCCGCGATGCCGGCTGGAGGAAGCTGCACGCATCGGCTGGCGTTCCGCCGGCACCCATCCAAGGAGCCTTCCATGCGCACACCTCCCTCCCTCGACGACGAACCCGGCATCGACCCCACCGACGACCCCACGGCCGAACTGCCGGAGGGAGACGACATCAATGACCACCTGAACGCGGAGCGTGACGTCTCCGACGGCATCAACGACATCTCCGCGGTGCCCTTCGACGATCCGCGCGAAGGCGGGCCGCTGAACTTCGATGACGGCACCACGATGGGCTATCCGCGCGGCAAGACCGGCCGCGAGGGCGGCACCTGGGACGCCGAAGGCGGCGACAGCGGCGACCTGGAGCCCCCGGCGGAAGTGATGTCGGACCGCAACGGCCCGAGCGACCCGGAGAGCCGGCGCGGCTGAACGGCGCGGCCGCGTTCCGTCTCACCCCGCGCCGGCCTGTGCCGGGCCCCCTGCTGAGGCCTGCATCCCGGCGGGTTCGGGGAAGAGGACGACGCGGTTGCGGCCCTCTTGCTTGGCCTGATAGAGCGCCTGGTCCGCCCGGCGCAGCACCTCGCTCGCCATCTCGCCCGGGCGCACGAGCGCGGCTCCGGCTGAACAGGTGTAGTGGAAATCCGGCGCACTGGGCAATGGTGCACGGCTGGACACCGACACCAGCAGCCTGCGCAGCACGCTCTCGGCCCGCGCCATGTCCATGCCCTGCAGCACCAGCAGGAATTCCTCTCCGCCGATGCGCCCCGCCAGATCGTCCCGGCCGGCCGCCAGGGCGAGCTGGGCCGCGAAGTCCCTGAGCACCAGGTCGCCGCCCGGATGCCCGAACCGGTCGTTCACAGCCTTGAAGTGATCGATGTCGAGGATGGCGACGACCATCTGCTGTGCCTTGTTGGGCCCCAGCTTCCGGTTCAGGGCGTCCATGGCGTAGCGGCGGTTGCCCAGGCCTGTCAGCTCGTCGCTGAGGGCGGATTTCAGGGCCCGATCCCGCTCCTGCCGCAGATCGCGCAGCCCGGTGCCCAGTTCCGATACGTCCGTCACGACACACAGCATCCACCCGCCGGGCAGCGTGGTTTCCGTGGTCAGCACCCATCTCCCATCGTTCAGGTTCGTCTCGATGGTCCGGTACGGCAGCTTGCCGCGCCGGCCCCTGGCGGACCGCAGCCAGACGTCGAAATCGTCCGTCTCGACCACCGTGCCGGTGGAGGAGTGGTAGCCCTGGCGCATGAGTTCTTCCCACGAGGGAAACGTGCCCGGCTCCAGGCCCAGCGATGCGCGGAAGGCCGGATTGGCATAGTGCAGGCGGTCGTCGGCGTCGAACAGGGCATAGCCCTGGCGGGATACCTCGATGAGCGCCATGAGCTGCTGCATCGGCAAAACGCCATGCTCCTTTGCCTCCATCGCGGGCAGCTGCGCCCGCAACGCGTGTGACCCCAGCATCGTCGTCCCTCCTGTCGAGCTGACCGACAGTATGGACGATGCGGTCTCTACGCGTACTTCCCCGTTAGCCCGCCATCCACCACCAGCTCCGTGCCGGTGACGTAGGCGGCGGCGTCCGAAGCGAGGAAGGCGCAGGCATGCGCCACTTCCCAGGCCGTGCCCATGCGGCCCATGGGCACCTGCCGCGCGCGGGCGGCGCGGGCCTCGTCCAGGCTGGTGCCGGAGAACATCTTCGCCACCGTGCCGGCGATGCGCGGCGTGTCGATCAGGCCGGGCACCACGGTGTTGGCGCGGATGCCGTGGGGCGCGTACTGCTGCGCGATCATGCGCGTGAACTGGGTCACCGCGGCCTTGGTGACGCTGTAGGCCAGGTGCGGATAGCCCACGTAGCGCATGCCGGCCACCGACGAGATGGCGATGACCGATCCGCGCCCGCGCTCCACCATGTCCGGCAGCACCTGCTGCGCGCACAGCAGCAGGCTGCGCACGTTCACGGCATGGATGCGGTCGAGGTCGTCCGCCGTCGTCTCCAGCGGGCCCCCGGTCTTGCCGATGCCCACGTTGTGGTGCAGCACGTCGATGGCGCCGAAGCGCGCGCGGGCCTCGGCGAAAAGGCGCTTCACGTCGGCCTCCGACGCCACGTCGCCCACGAAGGTGGCGGCCGTGCCGCCCTCGGCCCGGATGAGCGCGGTGGTCTCCTCCGCCGATGCCGCATCGCGGTCGGCCACGCAGACGGCGGCGCCCAGGCGGGCATAGGTCAGGCAGGCGGCGCGGCCGATGCTCCAGCCGGGGCCGGCCGAGCCTCCGCCGGCGACGAAGACCACGCGGCCGGACAGGTCCAGCGGCAGCGCGGGCGGGCGGGCGGCACCGGGGTCGCTGTCTTCCCCGCTCATGCCGGCGCCCCGCCGTCCGAAGGCCTGCCGCCCTCGCCCACGTAGGGGATGGCGTGCTCGACCGTATCCCAGATGAAGCGGCCCGAGGGGCTTTGCTGTTCCTCCACGATGTGCGCCACCAGCCCCGCCGCGCGGGAGATGACGGCGAAGCCGCGCATCACGCCCGTGGGCACGCCGATCTCGCCCAGCAGCGCGGCGACGGCGCCCGTGGCGTTGATGGTGATGGGCCGGCCGGCGACCGCGTCCACGGCCTTCGACAGCGTCTCCAGGGCCCGGACGTATCGGCCGGCGAGGTCGGGCTCGGCGCGCGCCAGCTCCAGCAGCTTGTAGGCGCGCGGATCGACCGGCTTGTGCAGGTGGTGGCCGAAGCCGGGCACCGCGCTCCTGCTCGCCTTGCAGTCGCGCGCGATGGCCTGCGCCTCGGCATCGGGATCTTCCGCGGCCATGATGCGGTCGAGCAGGCGCGCGCAGTTCTCCATGGTTCCCACGAAGGAGCTGCCCACGGCCAGCAGGCCGGCACTGACCGCACCCTGCAAGTTCTCCGGCGCGCTCATGTAGATGAGCCGCGTGGCGATGGCGCTGGGCGTGAGGCCGTGCTCCATGAGCACGATGAGCACCACGTCGGCGATGCGCAGGTCCACCGGGCGCGGCGTGCGGCCCAGGATCTGCATCAGCATCACCTCGGTGAAGGTCTTCTGGCCCATCAGGTCCTCGACCAGGTCGGCGTCGCGGTAGTGCAGGCTGGTGAGGGTGTGCGTGCACAGGCGGGTGACGGGGGCGTCGTTGCGGACGGATGTCATGGAATGGGTTCTCCGGTTCAGGGGGTGGCGAGCGCCTGTTCGCGCACGGCGTTCTTGAGCACCTTGCCGACGGGCGAGCGCGGCAGGCTGTCGAGGAAGCGGATGCGCTTGGGCGTCTGCACCGGGCCCAGGCGCTCGCGCACGAAGGCGATCAGCTCGGCCTCGGTGGCGGCATGGCCCGCGCGCAGCTGCACGGCGGCCTGCACCGCCTCGCCCCACTTGTCGTCGGGGATGCCGAAGACGGCGCATTCGTGGACCGCCGGGTGCTGGCCCAGGGCGTTCTCCACGTCCACCGGATAGACATTGAAGCCGCCGGTGATGACCAGGTCCTTGAGGCGGTCCTTGAGGTAGAGGTAGCCCCGCTCGTCGATCAGGCCGCGGTCGCCGGTGTGCAGCCAGCCGTCCACCAGCGTTTCGGCGGTTTTCTCCGGCAGGCGCCAGTAGCCGGTCATGAGCAGGTCGCCGCGCGCCACCACCTCGCCCACTTCGCCCGAAGGCAGCAGGCGGCCGTCGGGCGCCATGACGGCCACGTCGCTGAACCAGGTGGTGCGGCCCACGGCGGCCCAGTTGCGCTCGTCCTCGAAGTCCTCCGGACGCATCACGGTGAGGATCTGCGGCGCCTCGGTCTGGCCGTAGGTGGTGCCCAGCACGGGGCCGAAGAAGGCCCGCACCTCGCGGATCTTCTCGGGCGGCATGGGGGCGCCGCCGTAGATCAGCCGGCGCAGGCGCGGGAAGTCCGCGCGGCTCGCACCCGGCAGCGCCATCAGCATGTACACCAGTGTGGGCGGCATGAAGCACACGGTGCCGCCGCGCTCGCGGAACGCCGTGCGCACCGCCTCGGCGCCCGCGCCCTGCAGCACCACGTGGCAGCCGCCCTGCGCCAGGATGGGCAGCAGGTAGGTGGACGTGCCGTGCGTGATGGGCGCGGCGACGATGTAGCGCTCGTGCTCATCGAAGCCCCAGGCATGGATCTGGTTGGCGATGTTGGCCATCCAGGCGCGGTAGGGCTGCATCACGCCCTTGGGCGCGCCCGTGGTGCCGCCCGTGAACTTGATGGCCTGCGTGGCGCTGTCCGGCAGGTCGAACACCGGGCGCGGCGCGCCGGCATGGCGCTCGGCCAGGGCCTGGACGGTGGGAGTGGCACGGGCGCCGTGTTCCGCGCCATCGTGGGTGTGGATGCGTTCGCCCGGCGCGCCGTCCAGCAGCGGGGCGCATTCCGGGTCGAGCACCAGCAGCGAAGGTTCGGTCGCATCGACGATGCGGCGGATCTCGGACTGCGTGCTCTTGGGATTGAGCGGCACCCAGACCTTGCCGCAGGCCAGCACCGCCAGCAGCGCCACGATGTGGTCGGCGCTGTTGTGCGCGCAGATGCCGACGCGGCTCTGCGGCGCCGGGTCGCGCGCCAGCAGCGCCGCCGCCAGGGCCGCCACGCGCGCGGCCAGCGCGTCGTAGCGGATGGCGCCCTCCGGCGCGTCGATGGCGATGCGGTCGGGCCAGCGCGTGGCGGCCCGCCAGAAGAAATCGATCGGGAACATGGGTCGGAGAACTCCTGCGAAAAGGGCTTCTGGAAAGGCGGCAAGAAAGACGGCGAAGAGAGCGGCTCACTCGGCCTTGGCGCCGGAAGCCTTGACCACCTCGCGCCAGCGCTGGATCTCGGCGGCGGTGAACGTGCGCATCTGCTCGGGCGTACCGGGCTCCGGCGTGGCGGCGAGGTCCTGGAAGCGCTGGCGCACGTCGGGCGCGTTCAGTACCTTGACCAGTTCGGCGTTCACGCGGTCGATCACGGCCCGGGGCGTGCCCGCGGGTGCGGCCAGGCCGAACCACGACTGCACGTCGAAGCCCGGGAAACCCGATTCGGCCACCGTGGGCACGTCGGGCAGCAGCGGCGAGCGCTGGGCGCTGGTGATCGCGATGGCCCGCAGCCGCCCGCCCTGCACGTGCGGCAGTGCCGAGGGCGTGTTGTCGAACATCGACTGCACCTGTCCGCCCAGCAGGTCCGTGACGGCCGGCGCGCTGCCTTTGTAGGGCACGTGCAGCATGTTGAGCTTCGTCTGCATCTTGAACATCTCGCCCGACAGGTGGATGGACGAGCCGCTGCCCGAGGACGCGAAGGTGATGCCGTCCTTCGACTCCCTGGCGAAGCGGATGTAATCGGCCACGCTCTTGACGGGCAGCTGGTTGTTCACCACCAGGATGTTGGGGATCTTGGCGATCAGGCCGATCGGCTCGAAGTCCTTCTGCGGGTCGTAGCCCAGCCGGCCGTACAGCGAGGCGTTGATGGTGTTGGCGATGGTGAAGACGTAGAGCGTGTAGCCGTCCGCCGGCGACTTGGCCACCACCTCGGCGCCGACGTTGCTGTTGGCGCCGGCGCGGTTGTCCACCACCACCGGCTGGCCCAGGCGCTCGCCGAGCTTCACGGCCACGATGCGCGCGATGACGTCGGTCGCGCCGCCCGCCGCGTAGCCGACGACGAGGCGCACGGGCCGGGTGGGCCAGGCCCCCGCGGCCTGCGGCTGCGGCTGTGCCTGCGCGGGCGGCGCGGCAAGGGCCGTGGCGGCCGCGCAGGCGATGGCGCCCAGGGCGGCGGCGAAAGCCGGCAGGCTTCGGCGCGTGAAGGGGCGAAGGGTCGGGTGGATCACGGTCATGGTCTTGTCTCCTGGATGCGACACGGTGCCGTCGCGGCCCGCGTCGCGCGGCCTTGGGGCACACTGCGCACGGACTTCATCGACCCCCGGATTCTTCGCAATGCCCTCTCGCACCACGAATCGAAACGTCCGGCCAGTGGACGATCCGGCCCGCGCGCCAGTGCAGGCGCAGGACGACGATGCCGGCAGCCGCACGCTGCGGCGCGGCCTGCAGGTGCTCGACGCGGTGCTCTCGGGCGGGCCGGAAGGCGTGCGCGTGGTGGACCTGTGCCGTGCCGCGGGGCTGGAGCGGCCCACGGTGTACCGGCTGCTGGCCACGCTGCTCGAAGGCGGCCACGTGGCGCGGCAGGGGCGCTTCCGCTACGTGCCCGGGCCGCGCATGGCGGCGCTCGCACCGGCCGGTGCGCAGCCCAACCGCGCGGTGCACCTGCAGCCGCTGCTCGCGCGCATCAGCGCCGCGTGCGGCGACGCGGCGTTCGCCATCGTGCGGGAAGGGCCGCTGTCGCACTGCATCGCGCGGCAGGTGGGCACGCACCCGGTGCAGATCCTGGTGATCGAGGTGGGCACGCGCCAGCCGCTGGGCGTGGGCGCCGCCGGCCTCGCCCTGCTCGCCGCCCTGCCGGATGCGGAGGTGGAGGCCATCATCGCCGCCAACGCACCGCGCCTGCCCACCTACGGCGGCATGACGCCGGAGCGCATGCGCCTGCTGGTGCGCGCCACGCGCGAGCGCGGCTGGTCGGTCATCGGCAACCATGCCACGCGCGGCGTGCTGGCCGTGGGCATGGCGGTGCGGGACGCGCGCGGCCGGCCGGTGGCGGCCGTCAGCGTGGCCACCACGCTGGCCCGCCTGCCGCGCGAGCGCCAGCAGTTGGTCGCGCGCACCATCCGCGATGCGCTGAAGGAACTGCCCCCGGGCTCCATGTGAATCTTTCTACGGGCCGTGCCAGCCCAGGTCAGCGAGCGGCTGGCACGGCCCAGCGAAGCGGTTCCGGCGAGGCGCTGCATCGCAGGCAGTACGGACGGTACGACAAGATGCGGCAACGACGCCGGAAGGGCCGTGCCAGCCGCTCCCGCTCAGTGCACCACCATCAGCGTGAATGGCCAGACATACGCCTGCATCGTCACGTACAGCCCCACCAGGCAGGCCAGCGCGATGGAGTGGAAGAACACGTAGCGCAGGATGTCGCCCTCGTGGTCGAACCAGCGCGTGGCCGTGGAGGCGACCACGATCGACTGCGCGTCGATCATCTTGCCCATCACCCCGCCCGAGCTGTTGGCCGCGCCCATCAGGTTGGCCGAGAGCCCCAGCTGCTCGGCCGCCACCTTCTGCATGCCGCCGAACAGCACGTTCGAGGCCGTGTCAGACCCCGTGAGCGCCACGCCCAGCCAGCCCATCAGCGTGCCGAAGAACGGATAGAGCACGCCCGTGTTGGCGAACGCCAGGCCCAGCGTGGTGTCGGTGCCCGAGTAGCGCGTGAGCGTGCCCAGCGCCAGCATGAGCACGATCGTGAGCAGGGAGTACTTCACCAGCCAGATCGTCTTCAGGAAGGTGCGCACGATGGCGACCGGGTTGTATTTCATGAGGATGGCGCTCACCACCGCCGAGAGCAGGATCGCCGTGCCGGTGGCCGACAGCAGGTTCAGCGTGTAGACCGCGCCCTCCTTGGTGGGCACGGGCACGACGGGCGGCACCTTCTCGATCAGGTTGTGCAGGCCTGCCATAGGGAAGGACGGCGCGAACAGGCCGTTGAGCCAGGCCTTGACGGGCGGCAGCCCCCAGATGAACACGAACACCGAGAGGATGGCCCACGGCATCCAGGCAGCCACCAGCTCGGCGCGCGTGTGGCGCGCCACCGGCTGCGGCGGCTTGGCCTCGGCTGCGCTCACGTCGTTGCCGCGCAGCGAGGGCGAGGTCCATACCGATTTCGGCTTCCAGACGCGCAGGAAGGCGATCAGGCAGACCATGGAGACGATCGCCGCGATGATGTCCACCAGCTCCGGACCGATGAAGTTGGAGACCAGGAACTGCGGCACCGCGAACGACACGCCCGTGACCAGGATGGCCGGCCAGATCTCCACCATGCCCTTGCGGCCCGCGAAGGCCCAGATCAGCCAGAACGGCACCAGCAGCGAGAAGAACGGCAGCTGGCGGCCGACCATGGCCGTCACTTCCATCACGTCGTAGCCGTGCACCTTGGCGAGCGTGAGGATGGGCGTGCCGAGCGCGCCGAAGGCCACCGGCGCCGTGTTGGCGATGAGCGAGAGCCCCGAGGCCGCGAGCGGCGAGAAGCCCAGCCCGATGAGGATGGCGGCCGTCACCGCGACCGGCGTTCCGAAGCCCGCCGCCCCTTCGAAGAACGCGCCGAAGCAGAACGCGATCAGCAGCAGCTGGATGCGCCGGTCCTCCGTGATGCCCGAGAGCGAATCCTGCAGCACCTTGAAGCTGCCGTTCTGCTCCGTGAGCTGGTGCAGGAAGATGATGTTGAGCACGATCCAGCCGATCGGCAGCAGGCCCGTGAAGCCCCCCAGCAGCGCGGCGCGGCCCGCCATGTCCGCCGGCATGCCGTAGGCGAACACGGCCACGAGCAGCGCCGCGACGAGGCCCATGCCCGCCGCGATGTGCGCCTTGATGTGGAAGAAGCCAAGGGCTGCGAGCATGACCACCACCGGGATCGCCGCGAGGGCGGTCGAGAGGATCATGCTGCCGAACGGGTCGTAGATTTGCTGCCAGGCCATGCGCTTGTCTCCGTTGGATGAATGATGATCACCGCAGCGGAGCATTTTTCAAAGCGCGGCAGCACCCGGGAAAGCGATCTTTCCCGCGGGCAGCCACAGGGACAAACCCTCTGGCCGGGGCCGGCGGTCTTGCGCTAGACCGGGCCGGCGTCCGTGCCCGCGGCCGTGATCACGCCGCCACCCAGGCAGACGTCGCCGTCGTACAGCACCGCGCTCTGCCCCGGCGTGACGGCCCACTGCGCCTCGGGGAACGCGAGGGCGAAATCCCGCCCCTCGGCCTGCGCGACGGTGCAGGCCGCGTCCTGCTGGCGGTAGCGCGTCTTGGCCGCGCAGGCGCCCGCGGCCGGAGGATGGCCCGCCACCCAGCTCGCGTCGGTGGCCTGCAGCGTGTGCGAGAGCAGCCACGGATGGTCGTGCCCCTGCACCACGCGCAGCACGTTGCGCTCCACCTCCTTGCGCGCGACGAACCACGGCGCATGCTCGCCGCCGCCGCGCTGCGCGCCTTTTTCCTTCACGCCGCCGATGCCCAGGCCCTGGCGCTGGCCGAGCGTGTAGAACGACAGGCCCACGTGCTGCCCCAGCCGCCGGCCGCGCTCGTCCAGGATCGGGCCGGGCGCATGCTGGATGTAGCGGTTCAGGAACTCGCGGAACGGCCGCTCGCCGATGAAGCAGATGCCGGTGGAGTCCTTCTTCTTCGCGTTGGGAAGGCCGATCTCCTCCGCGATGCGGCGCACCTCGGTCTTGCGCAGCTCGCCCACCGGGAACAGCGTGCGCGAGAGCTGCGCCTGGTTCAGGCGGTGCAGGAAGTAGCTCTGGTCCTTGGCCGGGTCCAGCCCCTTGAGCAGCTCGTGCAGGCCGGTGGCGGGGTTGTGGCGCACGCGCGCGTAGTGGCCGGTGGCGATCTTCTCGGCACCCACGCGCATGGCGTGGTCGAGGAAGGCCTTGAACTTGATCTCGGCATTGCAGAGCACGTCGGGGTTGGGCGTGCGGCCGGCCTCGTATTCGCGCAGGAACTCGGCGAACACGCGGTCCTTGTACTCGGCGGCGAAGTTGACGTGCTCGATCTCGATGCCGATCACGTCGGCCACGGCCGCGGCATCGACGAAGTCGACGTTGGAGGAGCAGTACTCGCTGTTGTCGTCGTCCTCCCAGTTCTTCATGAAGATGCCCACGACTTCGTGGCCCTGCTGCTTCAGGAGATGGGCGGTCACCGCGGAATCCACGCCGCCGGAGAGACCGACGACGATGCGCTGCTTGGGGGAGGCTGTCATCCCCGGGATTGTATTTTTCGCGCAGCGGTGCCGCTCGCGGCGCCCGCCAAAGACCTGCGACCCGCAGGCCGCCTGCCGGGCCGCAGCCGTGTCAATCGCCGCGCAGCACGCTCGGATCGGTGTGGATCATGCCCACCGGATGCCGCTGCCCGGCGAGGTAGTCCTCGATGCAGCGCATCACGAGCGGGCTGCGGTGGCGGTCGGCGCAGGAGCGCAGTTCGTCGGGCGTCATCCAGACGGTGCGCACGATGCCGTCGTCCAGCGTGCGCCAGGCATGGTGCGCGCCCAGCGTGCCGGCGAAGGCGAAGCGCAGGTAAGTGATGTCGTCGCCCGTGCGGCTGCGCGTGAAACGGTTGAGGTAGATCCCCACCAGCGCCGTGGCGGTGAAGTCGTAGGCCGTCTCCTCCAGCACCTCGCGCACGCAGGCCTGTTCGGGCGACTCGCCGGGATCGAGGTGGCCGGCGGGATTGTTGAGCCGCAGCCCGTCGGACGTGTCCTCTTCCACGAGGAGGAAGCGACCCTCCTGCTCGACAATGGCGGCCACGGTGACGTTGGGTTTCCAGCGGTGGGGCATGGCGCGCATTATGACGATGCGGCACCACCGCGGTCCCGTCGGACATCGCCCCGTTCCATGCCGTCGCGGCCGCGCGGGCGCCGGCCGCAGCACCCATCGGAGCGCCAGCGTGGTCAGCGTGCCGCCTGCGCGCTTCGCACCGGCGGGCAGGCATTCGCGCGCATGCATGCGCAGGGCCTCCCACCCGTCAGGCTCAGGGTTGTTTCGACCATTCCATCCAATGCCTGCGATCACCCCCCCTTCCAACGCGCCTGCGCCCCCGCAGCAACCCGGGCCCTCCGCGGATGCGGCAGCGCCCGCCGCCAGCCCGCCGCGGGCATCCGCGCGTGCCGCTGCGCCCGAGGGACTGCCCTCCCCCGCCCGGCGGTCCGTGCGCAGCGACGGTGGCGCCACGCCTCCGCGTTCACCTGTGCCGCAGCCCGCCCCGCCGGCGTCCGCGCCGGCCACCGCGGCCGTCAGCCCCGCCCGCCTGCAGGAAGACGGGCCGGACCCAGCGGACGCCTCGTCCGCTCCCGGCGCATGGGCGCGCATGGGCCAGGCCGCCAGGGCGATCGGGCGGCTGGCCGACGCCCGCACGGCGGTGATGCGCGGCGACGACGCGGAGTTCGTGCAGGCGCTGCGGGGCCGTGGCGATACGGAGCGCGGCGCCATCCCGGCCGGCGGCACGCTGCCGGAACTGCGGGCCGCCGCGCAGGGCCTGCGCGGGCGGCTGCTGGCCCCGGACGTGCCCGGCGAACTCCAGGCGCATTTCGAAGGCCGGCTGGCGCATCTGGACTCCACGCTGGAGTCCCTGCAGACCGAGCAGCCGCTGGCGCGCCGTGCCGCGGTCTATCTGGGCATGAATGCGCTGCTGCCCGTCGTGCCCGTGGCCATCGCGTTCCACGGCCACCAGAACCAGTTCGAGGCCGAGCTGGCCGGTCTCTATGCCAAGACCGCGCTGATGGCGATCGGCTCGGCGCGCTCCCCCACGGGCGCGAACCGGCACAGCGTCCTCGACCATTTCATGTCGCGCCACTACATCAACGTGGTGCAGGCGGCGATCTTCGCGCTGCCCACGTTCGTGCCGCAGCTGCACCAGCTCAACGGCCACCCGGCCTTCAACGTGGGCGCGGGCATGGTATCGACCGCGGCGCTGTTCCTCGGCTTCCTGGGCAAGGAGACGCGGGAGGTCGTCCACCGCATGCGCCACGGCGTGCCGGACCCGGCGCTCGCCGCGATCGGCACCCGGCTGCAGGAGGCGGCGCGCTTCCCGGCAGCGCCCCCCGCCGCTCCGGGCGTGCCGGCCGGGCCCGACAGCGGGGGCGGAGCGCAGGCCCTGCCCGCCGGGCGCGAGGCGGCCACGAGCGCGCGTGCCACCCTGGCGCAGGCGCTGGAGCAGGCACGCAGCGACCAGAAGGCCGTCACCGACGGCAAGGCCGGCTTCCTGGCCCAGGGCAAGGAGCTCAGCCCCGTCACCAGCAAGCAGGTGACGATGGTCGCGGACGCGTTCCTGTCCATTGCCACCGACCTGGAGCGCGTGCTGCATCCCGCGGGCATGCCGGAGCAGGCGGCAACGGCCGCCGGCGGTGCGCAGCGGCAGGCCCAGGCGGCCGAGCGCACCGCGAAATACGCCCTGGCGGCCTTCACCGGCGCCGTCTGCGCGGCCACGACCGGGCTGATGTACCCCGACCGCATCGGCATGGTGGACCTGTCCTCCGACGCGGCCTTCACCGTGGCGCTGATGGTGGCCAATGCCCGCAACCCCAACGTCACGCGCCGCGATGCGCTGGACGAGTTCAAGTCGTTCGCGGGGCTGAGCCTCGTGATGATCGCGGTGCTCACGGCCAACCATGCCGGGGACGACTTCATCGAGAAGAGCACCACCGGCATGCTGGCGGGGGCGGCGGCCATGGCGCTGCTCAACGTGACCATTCCCGGGCCGGTGGGGCATCTGGCGGGTGCGGGCCTGGAGAAGCTGTACGCGACGCTGCAGTCGCTGCGGCCCGCCGACCTGTGGGAGACGCTGCGCGGCGTCGGGCACAACGCGCTGGAGATGTTCCGCGGCCGCGCACAGGGCATGGCACCGGCGCCCTCCACCGTACAGTTCGAAGAGCTTCCGGATGCCGGCGCGCCGCCCTCGCCCCCTCCGGCGCGCTGACGCGGCGGCCACGGCGGTGCCAGGGGCGCCGCCGGGGCCGCTACAGCCGCCGTTCCATGTAGACCGCCTCCGCGCCGTAGGCGGCCAGCCGTTCGCGCGCCTCGGGCGACGCAGGCCCGCGCACCGCATAGCCCCGGCGCTCCCAGTAGGCGCGCGAGCCCTGCACCGACACCAGGCTGCTGTACCGCAGCCCGGCCATGCGGGCCTCGCGCCACAGCGCTTCCAGCAACGCGCCGGCCAGGCCGCGCCCCGCACTGTCGGGCCGCACCGCCATGTCGTGCAGGTACAGCGTGTCGGGCGTGCCGGCCGGGGCCTCGAAACCGCCGTGCAGCGCGGTCACCTTGCCGCGCACGGAGCGGTAGGCGGCCAGGTAGGCCAGCACGGCGCGGCCTTCGACGGCGACCCGCGAACAGTTCACGGGGCTGGCCAGCCGCTGCGCGAACACGTCGGTGCTTTCGAGGAAGCCGTCGCCATAGCAGGCCTGCTGCACCGCCATCAGGCCTGCAAGGTCCGCCGCCGCGAGCGGGCGGATGTGGGCAGCGGGTGGCGGTGGATGGCCGGTTTCGGTGGGCAGGGACATGGGAGCGGGAGCAGGAGCGCCGGCAGCGTTGGTGGGGCAACGCGACCATGGTGCGGTGATGCGATAGAGTGGCGATATCGTAGTTCTTCCCGTGATCAACGCCCCGGCGGCAGGCCCGTCCCGGTAACGGCCCTGCGCCCTCCATGTCCCTCCACCATCTCCTGCGCCTCGTCGGTACCGTGCTCGCAGCCGTGACGGCCATTCTGGCGGTGCATGCGAACTGGACCGAATGGAGGAGCTGGCGGGCGGCCGACGCCGGCTCGCGTGCGCTCGCGGACCTGCGCCTGGGGCTGGTGGCGGCGGAGCGGGTGTCGCGCGAGCGCGGGCCCACCAACGCACGGCTCGGCGCGCCCGAGGGCCCCGCCGATCCGGCGGCCGTCACCGCCCTCGCCCAGGCGCGCGAGGCCACCGATCTGGCGCTGGCGCAACTGCGGACGGCGGTGGCGGGGCTTGCGCCGTCGCCGCGTGCCGCGGCGCTCCCGCACGCGGTGGACGAGGCCGCTCAGGCGCTGGCCCGGGCGCGCACGGTGGCCGACGGGGTCATCGCCCGGCCGCACGGGCTGCGCACGCCCGACGCCATCCGCGCCAGCGTCTACGGCCTCGTCGACGTGGTGCCCCGGCTGGCCCCCGCCACCAGCGCGCTGATCGAGGCCGTGCGCACGGCCCAGCCTGCGCTGGGCAGCGAAGCGCAGGCGCTGCAGATCACGGCGGAACTGCGCGAACATGCCGGCCTGCTGGGCTCGCATTTCACGGCCGCGCTGACGGCGCAGCGGCCGTTCACGACCGAAGAGCGGCACGCCATCGAGCGCACGCGCGGCCGCATCCAGGCTCTGCGTTTCCTGCTGGAGCAGCGGTTCGCGCAGCAGGAGGCCCCGCCCGCCGTCACCCAGGCATGGGCGGCCGTGGAAGACGGCTACTTCGGCCATGCGGCGCGGGCCATCGTGGCGCCCGTGCTGGCCGCCGGCGAGGGCGACGGCCGCTACGGCATCACCGCCGCCCAGTTCGCGGCGCGCTACGTGCCCGAACTGCAGAAGGTGGTGGCGCTGCGCGACAGCGTGATGGAGCAGATGCAGCGCGACGCGGCCGCGGCGCAGGAGCGGGCCCTCCACAGCCTCGTGGCGGTGGCCGGCGCCTCTGCCGCACTCTGGGCGGCCGTCGCCGCCATGCTGTACGTGCTGCACGCCCGCGTGCTGCGCCCGCTGGCCCAGACCACGCGGGCCCTGCAGGAGCTGGCGGACAACCGGCTCGACAGTCCGCTGCCGCAGCCCGCCGCCGACGACGAGATCGCCGCGGTGGTCGGCGCCGTGCGCGCCCTGCAGGACCACACGCGCACCCGGCAGGCGCTGGAGCGCGAGCGCGACGGTCTCATCGCGCAGTTGCGGGAGCAGTCGCTCACCGATTTCCTCACCGGCCTGCCGAACCGCCGCGCCTTCTTCGCGGCGGCGCGCGAGCGCGTCACGCGGGCCCGGCAGCAGCATTTCGACGTCGCCCTGCTGCTGCTGGACGTGGACCTGTTCAAATCCTTCAACGACCGCGAAGGCCACGTCGCCGGCGACGAGGCGCTGCGCGCCGTGGCACGCGCGGTGCGGGCGGCCCTGCAGCCGGACGACCTCGCGGCGCGCTACGGCGGAGAGGAATTCGTGGTGCTGCTGGGCCCCTGCCCGGGCACCGGGGGCGCCGCGCGCGCGGAGGAGCTGCGCCAGGCGATCGAAGCGGCCCCGGTTCCGCTGCCCTCGGGCGAGCGCGCACACCTCACGGTGAGCATCGGGGTCGCCATGTCGCAGCGCCACGGCCTGGTGCTGGACCACCTGCTGTCCGAGGCCGATGCCGCCCTCTACCGGGCGAAGGACCGGGGACGCAACCGCGTCGAAGAGGCGCCCTGAGTCAGCGCGGCAGCACCGTGGGCGGCCGCACCAGGTCGTCGAGCGACAGGCCCTTCTCGCGAAGCAGCGCCTCCAGCACCGGGCGCAGCTCGCCCAGGCTCTCCTCGACGGCCTCGCGCACCGTGTCCACCACCACCTGGGTGCTGCGCTCGATCTCCACGTTGAGCGCGTCGCCCGCGCGCAGGTCCTCGAACACCGTGGCACGGCGCGTTTCCGGGATGAGCCAGACCTCGAACCAGCCCTCGGCGCGGTTCACCTCGGCCACGGTGAGGCTCGCGCCGTGCAGCGCGATGTAGCCCTTGGCGAAGACGTAGCGGCGGAAGGCCGGCGGCACGGCCACACGCCAGACGCGGTTGTTCTCGGAATCGCGCACGCTCTCCAGCGTGGCCGAGAAATCGATGTGCCCCGACAGCGGATGACCACCGATCTCGGCGCCGTCGCGCGCGGCGCGCTCCACGTTCACGCGCCGCCCCGCGGCATAGCCACCCAGCGTGGTGACGTTCAGGCTCTGGAGCATCACGTCGAACGCGGCCGAGGTGGGCGAGACGAGCCGCGTCACCGTGAGGCAGACGCCGTCCACCGCCACGCTCGCGCCGATGGCCAGCCCTTCGCAGAAACCCGGCGGGAATTCGATCACGAAGGTGCGCAGGCCCTCGCGGTCCTGCAGGTCGGCGAGGGTGGCGGTGGCTTGGACGATGCCTGTGAACATGGCGCGGAGATCGGGGGAAGGGGTGGGTGGATGGAAGCGGAAACCGCCCGGGCATTGTGCCACCCGGCCCGCCGCCTTCGCCGCCCGCGAAGCGGCCGACCCGCCCTGCGCCGCGGCTATGCGCCGAGGGCCGCGGCCACGCGCGCCGCCAGCACCTCGAGGTCGAACGGCTTGGTGAGCACGCCCATGCCCGGGTCGAGTTCGCGCTCGCCGATCACCGCCTGCTCGGCATAGCCGGTGATGAACAGCACGGGCAGCCGGGGGTGCAGCGCGCGGCCGGCATCGGCCACCTGGCGGCCGTTCATGCCTCCGGGCAGGCCCACGTCGGTGAGCAGCAGGTCCGGCACGAGCCCGCCCTGCAGCGCCTCCAGCGCCGAAGCGCCGTCTTCCGCCTCCAGCACGCGCCAGCCCCGGTCACGCAGGAACTCCGCCACCGTGCAGCGCATGGCCGGCTCGTCCTCCACCAGCAGCAGCACCGGCGCCGGCCGGTCCGTGCCGGGCGCCGTGGCCGGAGGCGAAGCCTGGGCCCCCACGACGTCCTCCTGCGGCTCGGCGCCGTCCGCCGCCACGTGGCGCGGCAGACAGAGCGTGATCTCGGTGCCCTGCCCCGGCGCCGACACGATCCGCGCCGATCCGCCCGACTGCTGGGCGAAGCCATAGACCATCGACAGGCCCAGCCCCGTGCCCTGCCCGATGGGCTTGGTGGTGAAGAACGGCTCGAAGGCCCGCTCGACCACCTCGGGCGGCATGCCCGCACCGGTATCGGCCACGGCCAGCGTCACGTAGTCGCCGGGCGGCAGGCCGGCCGCACCGGCCGGTTCCGGTTCTCCGGGCCCGGGGGGCGCGACCGTGTGCTGGGCGGTGGAGATGCGCAGCGTGCCGCCGCCGGGCATGGCGTCGCGCGCGTTGATGCACAGGTTCAGCAGCGAGTTCTCGATCTGGCCCGCATCGGCGCGGACCTTCCACAGCCCCGCCATGGACTCGAAACGCACCGCGATGGAAGGCCCCACGGTGCGCTCCACCAGATCCAGCAGGCCGGCGACCAGCAGGTTCAGGTCCACCACGCTGGGGGCGAGCGTCTGCCGCCGCGAGAAGGCGAGCAGCCGGTGGGTGAGCGCGGCCGCGCGCTTGGCGGAGCGATGGGCCGTTTCGATGCAGCGTCCGAGGTCGCCCTGGCGGCCCTGGGACATGCGCAGGCGCATCAGGTCCAGGCTCGCCATGATGCCGCCCAGCAGGTTGTTGAAATCGTGCGCTATGCCGCCGGTGAGCTGGCCCACGGCCTCCATCTTCTGCGCCTGGCGCAGTGCCTCCTCGGCGGCCATGAGCTCGCGCGTGCGCTGCTCCACCTTCGACTCCAGCGTGTCGGCCAGCGCGCGCAGCTGCCGCTCCGCGGTGCGCCGCTGCACGGCCATGCGCGTGCGGTGGGCCACGCTGCGGATCAGCGCCAGTTCGTCGGCGGACCAGGTTCGCGGCCCCGGATGGTTCAGGAACAGCATCGCGACCAGGCGGCCGTCCTCGATGAGGGGCAGGTTCACCAGCGCACCCGCCTGCACCGCCTTCAGGGCGGACGTGTGCCCGGACGTGCGCGGGTCGGTGGAGATGTCGTTCACCACGACGATGTCGCCGCGCAGCAGGTCCTGGTAGAAATGGCCGTAGTGCGGCAGGTGGTGCCGGCCGGCGGCCGTGGACATGCCCAGGTCGGTCCAGTCGCGGTAGATCGTGACCGTGTTCGTCTCGTCGATGTCGCCGTATCCCGCGCGCCCCACGGCGAGCATCTCGCCCAGCAGGCGCGCCGCCGCGTAGGCCATGTCGGCCGGATCGTCGAGCGAGCGGAAGCTGTCGTCGAGCTGCAGCAGCGCCTGCGTGCGGCGCTCGGCGAGCGTCTGGTCGGTGACGTCCTGCACCGTGCCGGCGATGCGCAGGCTGTGCCCCGCCGTGCCGCCGTGCACGCGCGCCCGCACCTTGATCCAGCGCACCTGCCCGTCCAGGCGCCGGATGCGGTGGTCCATCGCGTATTCCTGGCGCTGCGCGATGCTCTGCTCGAACGCGGCGCGCACGCGCGGCATGTCGTCCGGATGGACGGCGGCCGCCACGGCCCGCGAGGAGAGCGGCTGCTCGGCGCTCAGCCCGAAGTGCTCCCGGCACACCTCGGAACTCGTGAGCTCCATCGTCTCGACGTCCAGCTCCCAGAGCCCGAGCCCGCCCGCGGCCGCGGCGAAGCGCAGGTGCGCCTCCAGCTCCTCGAGCGTGCGCGGGCGCGGCGGCGCATCGGGGGGCGCCGCGGGAGGGCCCGCCGGAAAGGCGAGGGCCGCACCGTCATCGGGACCGGTGCGGGAAGGCAGGGCGGGCGGTTGGGTCAATGGACGGAGACTCCCCGGACGGACCCGGCACGGGCTGCGCCGGGCAGCCCGTTGGCGGGTGGACTACCGGGATTGTGACCCAACCGCAGCGGCATGCCGTGGCCCGGCCGCAAAGACCGGCGGCGCCCCGGCCCTCAGCGCGCCCGCAGCAGCCCGCCCGCCTCGATGAGCACCAGCTCGTTGTCGTCGGCACGGCGCGGGTCGCGACTGGAACTGAAGGGCAGGTTGTTGTCGTTGCCCACCACGATGTGGGTGGCGTCCACCACGTCCACGTTCTCGATGGTGAAGAACGGGAAGGCGAGCGCGCCCCCGGTGAGCGGCTTCCTGGCGAGGCGTTTCGGGTCCTGGATGTCCAGCAGGTCGATGTAGCCCACCTTGCGCAGCGGGCCGCCGGCGTTGGCGTCGGTCAGCTCGACCTTGTAGACGCGCTTGAACTTCGCCACGTCGTGGAAGCAGTCCGCGCGCTTCTGCCCCTCGGGGCAGGCCTGGTCGGGCGTGCCCTCGCCGTTGTCGCGCTCGATGACGAGCCCCATGGTGGGGTCGATCATGTTGAAGTCGCCGATGGCGTTCTGGTTGGCTTCGAGGACGTACTTCCAGTGGCGGCCGGTCCATTGTTCCGCCTGCACGTCGAATTCCAGCACGCGCAGATACTGCCGGCCGCCGTCCACGGATTCATAGGCCTTGGAGGATTCGTCCCACACCGGGCCTTCGAGCAGCGCGTACAGCCGGCTGCCGTCGGGGCTGGACGCCATGCCCTCGAAGCCCTTGGAGCGCTTGATGTCGAAGGCCGGCGCCCTGGCGTCGGGCGCGGCGGCGGTGGTGAGGGCGGGATGGTCGGGCGAGCGCACGACGCGGCCGTCCACCTGGGTGTCGAACACCGCCAGCACCTTGCCCTCCAGGTCGGCCTTGATGAGGAAGGGGCCGAACTCGTCGCCGATCCAGAGCGCGCCGCCCGCGAACTGGAAGCTCTCGGGATCGAAGTCGGCGCCGGTCAGGTAGCGCTCCTTCGTGCCTTCTTCGGCGATGCGGAAGGGCACCTTCTTATCCGGATCATGCAGGAACACGGTCTTCAGGCGCTGGAACTGCCCGGTCTTGAAGTCCACCGTGTAGTGGTTCAGGTAGAGCATGAAGTCCGGCGAATTGGCCTTCGCGCCGGCGCCGTTGTCGGTGAGGATCCAGAAGCTGCCGTCGGCCATGCGCTTGATGCCCGAGTGGCCCTGCAGCGGCTGGCCCTGGAACGGCAGCGAGACCCCCGTGGGCCGGCCGGCGGACGTGCCCTCGACGGTGCCCACGGCATCCACGCGCCGCGCGGTGGTGAACTTGCCGCTGGTGCGCAGGTCGGCGGGCGCATCCGCCGGGGCGGGAATGAAGGACTGCGCGGGCAGCACGGCGTGGCCGGCGAGCGTGGCGGGGAAGGCCGTCGTCTGCGCGTGGGCGCAGGAGAGGGCCGCGCACGACAGCAGGGTGGCGGCGAGCGGGACGAAGCGGAAGGCAGCAGGCATGCGGGAGCACCGGGGCGGATGGAAACCCCCGACGATGCCGGCGTTCGGTGTCAGGCCGGTGACGGCCGCTTCCACAGCCGCCAGGCCAGGTAGGCGACGACCCCGGCGTTCACCACGATCACCGCGGTCGCGGCGAGCGACGGCCGGTGCAGCCAGTGCCATGCCTCGAACGGGATGTAGAGCCCGCCCGAGAGCGCACCCAGGGCCTCTCCCCAGGCGCGGCCGGTCCAGAGCCCGTAGGCCTCGACGAAGCGCAGGGCGGCGTACGCGGTGATCGCCAGCAGCAGCCACCGCAGGTCCTCATGGGCCCACAGGTCGATGCGGGACAGCAGCATCGCCGGATAACGCTCCCCCGGCGCCAGGCCCACGTGCCCGATCAGCGACACCGCGGCGCGGTGCAGGTCGTGGTGCACGAGGCCCAGCAGCCCCGCTCCGGCCAGCACGGCCACGGCGCCCTTGAACGCCTCGAAGCCCGCGATGGTCCGCAGGGCGCGCAGGCCGGCGCCATCCTCCGCGCGCGCGGGAGCGGAAGAACCCCGTCGGGACGGGCCGGAAGGCGGCAGATCGTGGCGGGACATGGGCGTGGGTCGGGCGAAATAGGGCCCCGGCAGGAGCCAGGCCGGCAGTATCGTGCCGGCCGCGGCTCTTCCGTATCGGACGGGGCCTCGTCCTGTCGGGCCGGAACGGGGCGCCGCGGCCCCCGGCACGCCGTCAGTCCTCGTGGGTCTCGTGCGAGGCCGCGGTGCCGCGCCGCCAGTAGCCCGACGCCTTGATCCACTTCGGATGCACGCCGCGCTCGCCCACCAGGTGCTGGCGCAGGGCCCTGGCCACGGCGGTCTCGCAGGCCACCCAGGCATGCACGTCGCCGGCGGGCAGCGGCAGCTCCAGCAGCGCGTCGAGCAGCGGGCCGGGCTCGCCGGCCATGCCGCCCCCCCGGTGGACCCACCGGATGCGCGCCGCGGCCCGGGTCGGCAGGGGCTGCTCGTCGGCCGGGCCGTCCACTTCGATGAGCGCGAGCACGGGCGTGGCCTCGGGCAGTTCGGCCAGGCGCCGCGCGATGGCCGGCAGCGCCGTGTCGTCGCCGATCAGCACATAGCCGTCGAAGGCGAGCGGCACCAGCAGCGAGCCGCGGGGCCCGCCGATGCCGATGCGCTGGCCCGGTGCGGCCTGCAGTGCCCAGGCCGTGGCCGGTCCGGCGTCGTGCACGGCGAAATCGATGGCGAGCGTGCCGGCCTGCGCATCGTGCCGGCGCGGCGTGTAGTCGCGCATGGCCGGGCGCGGCGCTCCGGGCACCGGGGCACCCTGGGCATCGACGGCGGGCAGCAGCGCCTCGCCCGTGGCGGGATCGGGCAGGAACAGCTTCACGTGGTCGTCGAAACCGGGGCTGTGGAAGCCGTCGAGCTCCTCGCCGGCGAGCGTCACGCGCACGCAGTGCGGGGTGATGCGCTCGGCACGCTGCACGGCGAGCGTCCGCAGGCGCAGCGGGTGGCGCACGCGCTGCAACGCGCGGGCTTCGCTCGGCGCAGCGGACGCCTGGGGGGTATGGGGAAGGGAGTCGGGTTGCATGGCATGTCCTCGTGGGTTCAGAGCCGCTCGATCCGGCGGGCGGCTTCGTCGAGCAGGTCGGCGATCGCATGGATCTGCGCCGTATCGAGCGGCGGGCCCGCCAGTCGCATGTGCAGCGCCTGGCGCAGGTTGTGCACCGCGCGCTCCACCGGCGCGGGCCGGGCTGCGCCGCGCCCTCCCGCACCGTCGGCCATGCGGGCGAGCAGGGCCTCGACCTCGTCGCGATGCGCCTGCAGATGTTCGAGGCCCGCATCGGTGACCGTGTGGAGCTTGCGGCCACCGCCTTCGGCGCTCACGGTGACGTGGCCCAGTTCCTCGAGCAGGGTGAGGGTCGGGTAGATCACGCCGGGGCTCGGGCTGTAGCTGCCGCCCAGGCGCTCCTCGATCGCCTTGATGAGCTCATACCCGTGCCGGGGCCGGTCGGCGATCAGCCGCAGCAGCACCAGACGCAGGCCGCCGTGCCCGAACACGCGACCGCCCCCGCGCCGGGGCCCGGCCGGGGCGCCGCGGGGGTCGAGCAATTCGAAGTCTTTCATGGTGAATTCCGATATATCTATTCACGTAAGATATATCGAATTCATATCGAATTTCGAGCGTAGCCGGCATTCCCGCACCGCATGCAGGGTCATGGACCGCGCGGCGGAGCCCCGTCCATCCCGCGGCGGCCGGCGTGCCGGGAACGCTCAGGCAGCGGCCGCCATGCCCGCCGCGTGCCCGCGCGTGAAGGCCTCTTCGAACACCGAATACCCCGACCAGTCGGCGTGCGCGAATGCGAGGCGCGCGGTGCCCGGTACGGCGGGCGCGGCGATGCGCTCGCCGTTCGCCAGCAGGTAACGCTGCCGCGCCGCGGGCATGCGGCCGACCCGGCTCAGGAAGTCCTGCGTGCCGGGCACGGGAATCGCCATGGCGTGGCCGTAGCGGGTGATCTCCACGCGCGTGATGCGGGCGTGCAGGTCGGGGTGCGGGGCCGCCAGGCTGGCCAGGATGGCGTCGCGCCAGTGCGTCCAGGGCTGCTCGGCCAGCTGGCGGCGGCCGTCCGGCACATCGCCGAGCGCGCGGTAGTAGGTGAGCACGGTGGGCCCGGGACGGGGGTCGAGGCGCTGGTGGCCGGCATCCACGTAGCCCAGGCCTCCGGGGGCGGGATCGTCGTAGAGCACGTTGTCCCACGCGGGGGCCGCACCCTCGCGGTCGGCGAGCGGAGCGTCGATGCGCAGGTTGGCCACCAGCCACGGCGCCCACTGCAGCCGCTGCGCGGCCTGGGCGAGGAAGGCCGGCGGATTGCGCACCACGCGCGCAGCCACGTACACCGGCATCGCCACCACGCAGCGCCGGGCCTGCCAGCGCTCGATGCTGTCGCTCGCGTGGTGCAGCACGTCCACCTCCACGCCGCGCCGGTTCTCCTCGATGCGCAGCACCGTGCTGCCCGAACGCAGCATTCCCCCATCGTCCAGCGGGCCGGCCAGGCGCCGGGCCAGCCAGCCGTTGCCCTCGGGCCAGGTCAGCACGCCCTCGCGTTCGCGCTCCTCGCCTCCCGCAGCGTCGCCGGGCGCGTGGAAGCCGTGGCGGCTCGCGAAGTAGTGGATGCCCGCCCAGGCCGAGACGCGCGCAGCGCCCGCGCCGTAGTCGTCGCGGCAGCAGTAGTCCAGGTACCAGCGCAGGTGCGCGTCGCCCAGGCCCTCCTGGTCCAGCCAGGCAGCGAAGGTCTGCGCATCCAGCGCGCGCAGCGGCGCCGCCAGGGGCTGGTCGCCCCGCCACAGCTTGAACGTCGGCATCGCGAAGCGCGCGGCGCGCCCGAGTTCGGCCACGCGCTCGGAAAACCGCCGGTACTGCGCGAGCGTGTCCGCTCCCACGCCATTCATCGGCAGCAGCCCGTCCTGCCAGGCGCCCCGGAAAAACAGGCGTTCCTGCGGGCTGTGGCAGAGGCTGGCCTCGTCGATCTGCCAGCGGCCCGCCACGCGGCGGCGCAGGCCGAGCTCTTCCAGCAGGTCCTGCACCTCGCGCGCGCCGTCGCCGGGCACGGGCAGGTAGTGCGCGCCCAGCGGGCAGGCGATGCCGTCCACCTGCCCAGCACGGCTGTTGCCGCCGACGGTGTCCTCCATCTCCAGCAGCACGAAGTCGTCCACCCCGGCCAGGCGCAGCGCGCGCGCGGCCGCCAGCCCCGCGATGCCCCCGCCCGCCACCACCACCTGGGCGCGGCGCACGATGTCGGGCTCGACGGCCCCGCCCTTCTGCAGGCGGTCGCGCAGTGCATGGCCCCGGGCCATGTCGATGCCGGTGTAGCCTCCGGGCAGATCGCGCGGTGACGGCTCGCAGCCCGCCAGCGAGAAAGCGGCCGTGGCCGCGGCACCCCGCAGCAGGGTGCGGCGCCGCAGCGCGGGAAGGTCGGTGGGGAAGGCGGGCATGCGGCGTACTCTACGCCAGGGCCGTGGCAGGTCCGCGCCCGCGGCGCTACTCCGCCCAGCGCTCGCGCACGGCCAGGATCTCCGGCTCCAGGGCGATGAAGGGCTCGACCAGGGCCGGATCGAAGTGGCGCCCGGCTTCCGAGCGCAGATGGCAGAAGGCCGTCTCCATGCTCCATGCCTCCTTGTAGGGGCGGCGCGTGGTGAGGGCATCGAACACATCGGCGATCGCCACGATGCGTGCCGCGAGCGGAATCGCCTCGCCGGCCAGGCCCTCGGGGTAGCCGCTGCCGTCCCATTTCTCGTGGTGCGTGAGGGCGATCTGCCGCGCCATGCACAGCACGCCGCTGGCGTGCTCGCCGATGATCTCCGCGCCGATCTGGGGATGGCGGCGCATCACCGCCCACTCCGCGGCATCGAGCTTGCCGGGCTTGAGCAGCACGGCATCGGGAATGCCGATCTTGCCCACGTCGTGCATCGGCGCGGCATGCAGGAGGTCTTCGGCCCACGCTTCCCCCATGCCCACCGCCCGCGCCAGCAGCTGGGCGTAGTGGCTCATGCGGATGACGTGCATGCCGGTCTCGTTGTCCTTGTACTCGGCGGCACGCCCGAGCCGCTGCACGATCTGCAGGCGCGTGGCACGCAGCTCCTCCGCCCGCGCGAGCGAGAGGTGCGTGCGCACCCGGGCGCGGACCACCGGGGCGCTCACGGGCTTGGTGATGTAGTCCACCGCGCCGGCCTCGAAGCCCCGCGCCTCGTGGCCCGCCTCACCCAGGGCGGAAACGAAGATCACCGGGATTTCCGCGATCGCCGGATCGGCCTTGATCGCCTCGCACACGGCATAGCCGTCCATGGCGGGCATCATCACGTCCAGCAGTACCAGATCGGGCCGCTGCCGGCGCACGATGTCCAGCGCCCGGACCCCGTCGGTGGCGAACAGCAGGCGGTACTCCTCCTGGAGCACGTGGCGCAGCACCTGCAGGTTGGCGGGCTCGTCGTCCACCAGCAGCAGGCGCGGACGGAGGTCTTCGGTCGCGTTCATGTCGGCAGTGCTTCCGCCACGGTGTGGCCGCTCCGCAAGGCCTGCAGAAGGGCGCGCGCGGCGTCGAAATCGAAACGGTCCAGTGTTTCCTGCAGCCGCGCCGCATCGGCCGCGGGCAGCCCGGCGGACAGCAGCGCCAGCGGCGCCTCGGCCAGCTCGGAGCGCGCGAGGGCCTGGTCCATCGCCTCCATCGCCTGCCGCAGCAGCGCGGGATCGACCGTGCCCACCGCCGCGGGCGCGGCTCCGCCGGGCGCTGGAGACTGCTGCCGCAGCGCCTCGCGCACGGACTCCAGCGCCGGCGCGATGGCCTGCATCGCGGAGCGGGCGAGCGCCGCGTCTGCGTCCCGGGCGGCACGCTCGAGCACGTCCGCCGCGGTCTGCAGCCGCACCAGCGACAGATTGCCGGCCGCGCCCCGCAGGCGGTGCGCACCCCGGGCCACTTCCGGCCAGTCCTCGCCGTCCACCGCGGCCTGGAGGCCGGCGGCCAGCGGGTGGGCGTCCTGCATGAAGCGGTCGATGGCGCGGTGCAGCGCGGACGGCTGGCTCCAGACCTGCAGCCCACGGTGCCAGTCGATCGGCGGCACCGGCGACACGGGCGACGCGGGCGGCACGGGCAGCGGTTCGGTCCCGGGCGCCTCCGCCCCCCGCAGCGCGGCCTGCACGGCGAACCCCGCGGATGCCCCGTGGGGCAGCCCGAGCACGCGCGCCATCTCCTGCGCGAGGCGCGCAGGCTCCACCGGCTTGCTGGCGAAACCGTCCATGCCCGCGGCGCGCGCGTTGCGCCGGTCCTGCTCGAGCACGCTGGCCGAGAGCGCGACGATCGGGGTGGGGCGGTGGCCGCTCTCCCGCTCGTGCTCCCGCAGCAGGCGGGTGGCTTCGAGCCCGTCCATGTCAGGCATCTGCAGGTCCATGAGCACGAGGTCGAAGCGTCCGGAGGCGAAGGCCTCGACGGCCGCCGAGCCGCCCGGGGCGCACACCACCGTGTGGCCCGCGCGTCCCAGCAGGATTTCCAGCAGCTCCAGGTTGGCCGGCACGTCGTCCACGGCGAGCACGCGCAACGGCGGCAGGTCCACGCGGCGCAGCACCCGCTCCGACGCGGCGGTCTCGGCGGGCGGCAGCGGCAGCCGCACGGTGAACGTGCTGCCCGTCCCCACCGCGCTCTGCACGGCGATGCTGCCGCCCATGAGTTCGGCCAGTTGCCGGGCGATGGTGGTGCCCAGCCCCGTGCCGCCGAAGCGGCGCGTGGTCGAGGCGTCCGCCTGCGAAAACAGGTCGAAGATGCGGCCCATGCTCTCGGCGTCGATGCCGATGCCGGTGTCCTCCACCGCCAGCACCAGATGGCCGTCCTCCTGCCGCACGCGCAGCGTCACCCGGCCCTGGTGCGTGAACTTGATCGCGTTGCCCAGCAGGTTCAGCAGGATCTGCTGCACGCGGAACCCGTCGCCGTGCCAGAACTGCGGCACGCCCGCGGGATAGTCCACCTCCAGCGCCAGCCCCTTCTTGGCGGCATGGATGCGCAGCGAGGCGAGGATCTGCTCGCACAGCTCCTGCAGGCTGAAGTCGGCGGCCTCCAGTTCCACCGCGCCCTTTTCGAGCTTGGCGGTGTCCAGGATGTCGTTGAGCAGCCGCAGCATCGACCGAGACGCCTGGTGCGCTATCCCCAGGTGCCGGCGCTGCGCGGCATCCAGGGCGGTGTCCAGCAGCGCCTCCGTGAAGCCGATGATGGCGTTCATGGGCGTGCGGATCTCGTGGCTCATGTTGGCCAGGAAGGTCGCGCGGGCCTGGGCCGCCTGCTCGGCGTGCTCCTTGGCGCGGCGCAGGTCCTGTTCCATGGCGCGGCGGCCGCTCAGGTCCGTGGCGAACTTGACGATCTTCGTGGTCCGCCCTTCCGCGTCGAGGATGGGGTTGTAGGTGGCCTGGATCCACACGTGCCGCCCGCCCTTGCCCAGGCGCTGGTATTCGCCGGCATCCAGTTCGCCGCCGACCAGGCGCTCCCACATCTCCCCGTACGCCGGATCGCGCACGTACTCCGGCGTGCAGAAGAGGCTGTGGTGCTGCCCCGCCACCTCGTCGAGCGTGTAGCCCATGAGGGACAGGAAGTTGGCGTTGGCGGAAAGCAGCCGGCCCTGCAGGTCGAATTCGGCGACCGCCTGGGCGCGGTCGAGCGCGCACAGCACCCCCGAGAATTCGGCACCGCGGGCCTTGGCCTCGGAAATGTCCAGAATGACCCCGTCGAGCCATTCCACCGCCTCGCCGGTCCCCGCCATGCCGCGGCCGGTTTCCGACACCCACACCAGCGCGCCCGAGCGGGCGAAGAGGCGGTATTCGAGCTGGTAGGGCCGGCCCGCGGCCACCGCGCACGACACCTCCTCCCAGGCGCGCTCGGCGTCGTCGGGGTGGATGAGCCGGTCGAAGCCGATGCGTCCGGCGATGAAATCGGCGGCGGCCCATCCCGTGAGGGCCTCCACCGCATCGCTGATGAACAGCATCGCCCAGTCGCGCTGGTAGCGGCACCGGAACGCCACGCCCGGAATGTTGCCGACCAGCGAACGCAACTGCTCCTCGCCGCGGCGGCGCTCCGCCTCCAGCGCCTTGCGCTCGGTCAGGTCCACCAGGAATCCCACGAACACCGGACGGTCCGGCTGCTCCACGCGGCCCACCGAGAGGCGGATGTCCACGCAGGAGCCGTCCTTGCGCAGGGCCTGCACCTCGTGGACGGCGCCGGCGATCCGGACCAGTCCACCCTCCAGATCGCCGCGCAGGGCCCGCTCGAGATGGCCGCGCTGCGGCGCCGGCACGAGGATGCCTGCGCTGCGTCCCAGCACCTCGGACGCGCGCCAGCCCAGCAGGCGCTCGGCCGCCCCGTTGAACGACTGGACCGTGCCTTCCGCGTCGATCACCACGATGCCGTCCGCGGCGGTGTCCACCACCGCGCGCAGGTGCAGCGCGGTGGCCATGGCCTGCCGGTAGAGCCGCCGGTGGCGCAGGGCGCTGCTCGCGATGGTGATCAGCATGCCCAGCACCATGGTGACCACGGCGATGGCCAGGGGCAGATAGCCGCCCGTACGGCTGCCGGGCACCAGGAACGGCTCGGCCGGACCCGCGAGGCGCAGGGCATCCACGCTGATGTAGTGCATGCCGGCGATGGCCAGCCCCAGCACCGTGCCGCCGACCACGTCGGCCAGCCACGGCGGCACGTCCCTGCGCCGCTGCAGCCAGAGGCGCGCATGCAGCGCCGCGATCGACATCGCCACCGCGAACACCACGGACGCGATGAAGCCGGCGGCGTCGTAGCGCATCACCGGCGAGAGACTCGAAGCCGACATGCCCAGGTAGTGCATCAGGCCGATGCCCGCGCCGACCACGGCACCGCCGGCCGTGGCGCCGCGGCTGCCGATCGTGGGCCGCCGCGCCAGCACCGACAGGGCCATCAGCGACGCCAGCACGCTGGGCAGCACCGACAGCGCCGTGGTCCCGGGCCGGAACGCCCCTTGGGCGCACAGGTCGAAGGCCAGCATGCCGACGAAGTGCATCGCCCAGATGCCGCCGCCCAGGGCCAAGGCCCCGGAGAACACGATCGCCTGGCGGGCGAACACCGTGGCCGCGGTGCGCGCGAGCCCTACCATGTGCATCGCCATGGTGGACGACGCGATCGCCAGCCCCACCGACAGCGCCACCATCCACGGATCATGGCCCCATGCCAGGAAGGGATTGCCCCCCGTGCCCTCAGTGTAGAAAAACCGGTCCAGCACAAGAGATATTGATAAAAATGAATATCACATTGTGCCCCATTTATTCAATTTCCGCACATTACACGGTATTGGGGTTTGCATGCATGCCGCGGTTCAGTGCGCCGCCACCCGTCCCCACTCCTGCTCGTAGGTGTGTACCAGCACCTGGTTGGACAGGCGGTTCACCTCGGCCGGCACCCGGGCCATGTCGAGCGGGAAGTCGAAGAGCAGCGGCAGCGTGGCCGGCGAGAGAAAGCGCAGTCCTTGGGGAAGCCGATCCGGCAGGCGCCACGGCCGCCGGCTGGCGATCACGAAGCCCCACTCGCCGAAGCTCGGCACATGCACGTGGTACGGCGCCACCGCGAGGCCCGTCGACTCGATGGTCTGCACCACCGTCCAGAAACTCTGCCGCGCCACCAGCGGGGACGTGGTCTGCACCACGGCGTAGCCGCTGGCCGCGAGGCGCTGCTCCAGCAATGCATAGAAGCTGTTCGTGTAGAGCTTGCCGATCGCGAAATTCGTCGGATCGGGGAAGTCCACCACGATCACGTCGAAAGTGGACGAATCCCCTCCACTCCCCTCCTGCAGCCACTGGAACGCGTCGGTGTTGACGATCTGCACCCGCGGATCGTTGAGCGCTCCGCCATTGAGCCGCAGCAGCGCCGGATCGGTGCGGAAGAGCTGCGTCATGGCCGGGTCCAGCTCCACCAGCGTGACCGACTCGACCGAGGGGTACTTCAGGATCTCGCGCACCGCCATGCCGTCGCCGCCGCCCAGCACCGCCACGCGCTTCGGCGCCCCGTGGGCCGACATCGCCGGATGCACCAGCGCCTCGTGGTAGCGGTACTCGTCGCGCTCGGCGAACTGCAGGTTGCCGTTCAGGAACAGCCGGTAGCCCGAGCGGCCGTGGGTGACCACGATGCGCTGGTAGGGCGAGGCGCTGGCGATGACGATGCGGTCCTGGTAGAAGCGGTCTTCCGCCAGCCGGGTGATGTGCTCGGCCCCGGCGAAGCCCGCCAGCAGCGCCCCGAGCACGGCCGCGCACGCCAGCGCATGTGCCCGGAAGCGCCGCAGCTCGTGCCGGAACAGCCACAGCGCCCAGACCGCCACCACCGCGTTGAAGATGCCGAACAGCAACCCCGTGCGCACCAGCCCCAGGTGCGGCACCAGCAGCAGCGGGAACGCGAGCGACACCGCCAGCGCGCCCAGGTAGTCGAAGGTGAGCACCTGCGAGACCAGGTCCTTGAGCGCCACGTTGCGCTTGAGGATGCGCATCACCAGCGGAATCTCCAGCCCCACCAGCATGCCCACCAGCAGCACCATGCCGTAGAGCAGCAGCCGGAACGCGCCCGGCACGTAGGCGTTCGCCAGGAACAGCAGCGCGGGCAGTGCCCCGCCCACCACCGCGACCAGCAGTTCGATGCGCAGGAAATGCGCGGGCAACTGGCGGTCGAAATACCGCGACAGCCACGATCCCATGCCCATAGCGAACAGGTAGGTGCCGATGACGGTGGAGAACTGCAGCACCGAATCGCCCAGCACGTAGGAGGCGAGCGCGCCGGCGGCGAGTTCGTAGAGCAGCCCGCAGGCGGCCACCACGAACACGCTGGCGAGCAGGGCGACGTCGAGGGGCCGGGGCGCGGCGGCGGCCGATGGCAATGGAGCAGGGGCGGCGGTCAAGCCCGCTATTTTGCGGGATGGACTCCAGCCTTTCCGTGGCCCGCAGGGCACATGGGCGCGGAATGTCCGGCACGGTGAGCCGCCCGCCAGGCGCCACAATGCGGCGGGCCTCGATGGAAACCTCTTTTCCATGGCCGCATGGGAGGAACCGCATGCCATTCATCGTCATGGGCGCCGGCGCGATCGGCCTCTACGTCGGCGGGCGCCTGGCCGCCGCCGGGCAGGACGTGGCGCTGGTCGGGCGACCGCGCATCCTGGAAGCCCTGGCGCGCGACGGCCTGCGCGTGAGCGACCTGGACGGATTCGACACGCACCTGCCCCCGGGCCGGCTGCGCCTCGCGGAGACGCCCGGTGCCCTGGCCCGCGCGCCGGGCACCACCGTCCTGCTCTGCGTGAAAGGCGGCGGCACGGCGCAGGCCGCGCAGGCGCTCGCCGCCGCCTGCCCCGCGAGCCTGCCGGTGGTCTCGCTGCAGAACGGCGTGGAGAACGTGGCGCGTATCGCCGCCCAGGCGCCAGCCCTGCACCCCGTCGGGGCCATGGTGCCCTACAACGTGGTGCTGCGCGGCACGCACGTGCACCGCGCGACCACGGGCCGCATCCACCTGCAGCGCGACACGGCCACCGCCCCGCTGGCCGGTGTGTTCTCTGCCGCGGGCCTCGATGCGCTGGCCGTGGACGACATCCGGCCCGTGCAATGGGGCAAGCTGCTGCTGAACCTCAACAACCCGGTGAATGCGCTGTCGGACCTGCCGCTGCGCGACGAACTGCAAGTCCGCGATTTCCGGACCGTGCTCGCCGCGCTGCAGTCCGAGGCGCTGCGCGCCATGGCGCGTGCCGGCATCCGCCCCGCGAAGGTCGCGCCCCTGCCGCCCGCACTCCTGCCGCACGTGCTGCGGCTGCCCGACGCGCTTTTCACGCGGCTCGCACGCCGCATGCTGCGCATCGATCCGGCCGCGCGCTCCTCGATGTGGGACGACCTGGAGGCCGGCCGGCCCACCGAGATCGACGACCTCTGCGGCGCCGTCGTGCGCCTGGCCGCACGGCACGGCGTGCCCGCGCCCTGCAACGAACGCATGTGCGCGCTGCTGGCGGGCCCGCGCCAGCGGCTCACGGGAGCGCAACTGCGCCAGGCCCTGGGCCTCTGACGCGGCCCCGGGCGTCAGAACTGGTAATTCACGCTCACCAGCAGCGAGCGCGGCGTGCCCGGCAGCCCGCTGGTGCCCGGGCGCCAGTACTCCTTGTCGAACAGGTTGGAGACCGCCGCCGTCACCGTCCACGGCGCGGCGCGCCAGCCGACGAGCGCGTCCCAGCGGCTGTAGCCCGCCATGCGCGACGTATTGGCATCGTTCGCCCAGCGCGGGCCCGCGTGCGTGACGCCCAGCTCGCCATACCAGGGCCCGGACGGCGCGTAGCGCACGAACAGGTTGCCCGTGCGGCGCGCCACGTCGCGCAGGTCCTTGCCCTCGAGCGCTCGGTTGGCCTTGTTCTCCACCACCTCGGCATGCGTGATGCCCGCGCCCCCGCGCACGTACCAGCCAGCCGCCACGCGGCCCGACACGGTGAACTCCAGCCCGCGCGAGCGCTCCTTCCCGCGCACGGCCCAGACGTCGGGCTCGTTGGTCGCATCGGGCTGGTAACGGATGTTGTAGTGCTCGATCTGGTAGGCCGAGAACTGCGTGGAGAGCGCCCCCTGCAGCCAGTCGCTCTTGATACCCGCCTCGAACTGGCGCGAATACTGCGGCTCGTCGTCCTGCGCGCCGCTCACGCCGAGCATGCCGCGCCCGCCATAGGGCGAGAAGCTCTTGCTGTACGAGGCATACATGCTGTGCTCGCGGCTGGGCTGCCACACCAGTCCGGCGCGCGGGCTCACGGAACTGCCGCTCGCATGGCGCCAGGCATCGGTGAGGCGGTTCAGGCTGTCGAAGTCGTAGTCGTCGTAGCGCGCACCCAGCAGCAGCTTCCACTGCGGCGTGAGGCTGATGAGGTCCTGCGCGTAGAGCGCCCGGGCGCGGGCCAGATGCAGGTTGTGCTGCGTCGGCGTGCCCTGCGCTGGCCGCACCGCGTTGAACACCGGATTGAACGGATCGACGAAGCCATTGCTCGCCGCGGTGGAGAAAAGCCGCGGCTGGCGTTCCTCGTCGCTGTGCTCCACGCCCACCAGCAGTTCGTGCGCCATGCCGGCCAGTTCGGCGCGGCCGGTCAGGTCCACGGTGTGGATGGTTGTCTTGTTGTTCGTCTGCTGCCAGGCATAGCTCTGGCGCAGCAGGCCCGGGTTCGTGCACGCCGCGCCCGTGGGCGTGCGGCCGCGCGCATTGCAGTACGTGCCCAGGAAATAGTGGTCGAAATCCTGCCGCGCCTCGCGCTGGCTGGCCACCCAGCGCACGCTCCACCGCGGATTGAAATCGTAGCCCAGGTCCGAGCGCAGCACGCGCAGGCGGTCTTCCACGTAGTCGCCGGGTTGCGCGAACCCCTGGCGCGGCGAGACGCCCGCAGGCAACTGCTCGTAGGCCGGGCCGCGGTCCGGCACGCGCCAGACGTTGTCGTAGGTGTACTGGCCCGTCCAGCGCAGGCCCGTGCGCGTATCCACGAGGATGCTGGGCGACACCATCTCGTTCCTGTTGCGGATGCCGCTGCGGAAGCTGTGCGCCTGCTCGCGGTCGGCCGTGAGGCGCACGGCCACGTTCGGGCCCAGCACGCGGTTGATGTCCAGCGTGCCGCCCACGTTGTCCCACGATCCGCCGCGCAGCGTTGCGCTGCTCTTGGCGTCGAAGCGCGCCTGCTTGCTCACCAGGTTGACCACGCCGCCGCCCGCGCCGCGGCCATAGAGCACCGAGGCCGGGCCCTTGAGGATCTCGATGCGCTCCACGTTCGCGGTGCTGCGCCGCACCTGGCCACCCTCGCGCACACCGTCGCGGTAGATGTCGCCCGAACTCACGTCGAAGCCGCGGATCGTCAGCCCCTCCCCGCGCATGTCGTAGTTCGCGGTCACACCCGGCTGGCCGTCGAGCATGGTGGCGAGGTCGTTGATGCCGTAGCTCTTGTACTTGTTCACCTCGACCGTGTCGATGGTCTGCGGAATGTCGCGCGGCGCGGTATAGGTCTTGGTGGCCGTCGTCACACCCTCGGGGCGCACGTCGTCGGGGTCGAACTGCGCGCCCGACACGTGCACGGTGGGCAGTGCGGCCTGCGCGGCGGCGGCTCCGTCCGCGGGGGATTCGGCCTGGGCCCAGGCCGCGCCCGCGAGACCCGCCCACAGCATGGCGGCCCGCAGGGGCATCGTGCCGAAGTGCGGCGTACCGTGCACAAGAAGAGCTGCTGAAAGAGGGGCCTGCGTGCCGGCCATGGGGCGGCCTCGCACGCGCCGCGCTCGGGAAAGGATGGGTTTCGCCATGTCGCTCTCGGAAAAACGGCCATCACCTGTGGCTACGGCCGTGTTACAAAAGCGGCGAATTGTAATGACAATGATAACTATTCTTAATAATTCATCCACGATCCATCCAGGATTTCCGGGGAATGGCCTGGTGGGAGCTGCGCCGGCTGGGTCCACTCCCGCGCGCGCAGCGCCCTGCGGCGCCTCAGCCTCCGTGGATCGCTGCCGCCACGATGACGCTGATGCCCAGGCACATCGCCGCCACCACCATCGCCAGGGCCTTGTTCTGCTTCTCGACGATCTCGGCCCAGAGGTCGTAGGGCGTCAGCTTGTCGATGACGATGAAGCTGATCCAGAACACCAGCACGCCGATCAGTGCGAACAGGATGGAGCCGAAGAATGCGGCGGGATGCAGCCAGTCGAGTGTCATGGTGAACTCCTTGATGGAACGAAAAATTGCGGGTGGCACCGCGCCGCGCTACTTGTGCCCGCCCCCGCTGGACCAGCCCCCGAAAGAGCCGCTCGAGGAGCGGTAGCTCGACGAGGTGCAGTTCTCGCGCTGGGGGTCGCACGACGAGCTGCAGCCCCGCGAGAACAGCAGCAGGAGCACGATCAGCACCAGGGCGACCAGCACCACCGTGCCGCAGCCCACGCTGCCCACCGTGCCCGCGCTCGCCAGCGGCGCCGCGTCGTCGCGCTTGAAAAGATCCTTGCGGCCCTCGAGCTTGAACGCCTGGGCCACGAGGGCACTGTCCACCAGGCTGCCGACCGACCAGGTGATCTCGCGCGGCGTCTGCTCCATCGACAGCCGCCCCTTGCCGCCCGTGCCGCTGAAATCCCGGTTCTGCGTGACCTGCCCGCGCGCCACGGGCCAGTAGAACTCGCCCAGCGCGTACGTGGTCTCGGCACGGTACTGGTAATCCAGCCGATAGGTGCTCTGCAGGTAGGTGGCGCTCTGGCCGTTGGCGGACAGCTTGGGCGCGCCCGTGGCCGGCCGCACCAGGCTCCAGCCGTCGGAGGCATCCACGAGGAAGGCGAAGCCGCGCTGGCGGTGGTAGAGCAGGTATTCGTCCCAGCCGAAGGTCTCGTCGTCGTCCGGCTCCTGCCCCATGCGGTGCTGGAAGCCCACCACCTGCCAGTCCACGCCCTCGAGCCGGCCGGTCGAGCCCAGCGGGATCAGCGGCTGCACCGGCTCGTCCTGCACCGCGTGGCGTAGCTCGCCGCCGATGCCGCCCGAGATGTCGATCAGGCTCGCGCACGAAGGACAGGTCAGGCTCTTGGTGGTGTCGAACGCCACCTGCACCGGCGCGCCGCAGTGCGGGCAGCTGAACTGGCGCGCCTTCTCTTCCTTGACCGACTCCTCGCGCAGGCCCTGCATGCGCAGGTCTTCCAGGCGCACCGCCCGGCCGCGCTCCACGCGCGGGGGCGCCTGCGAGTAATCGATCGACAGCACCTCGCCCTGCTCGCTGCGCAGCTCCACCACGGGGAACGGCTGGCCCAGCGGCGGCAGCTTGGGCAGCTCGCCCTGCGCCGACAGCAGGTGCGCCCGCACGTTCGCCGCCACGCTGTAGGGCGTGCCGTTGATCGCCGTGGTGGCGCCCACGCGGAAGCGCTCCGGCGCGGGCAGCTCGCGCCCCGGCTCGGTGGGCCGCGTGAACACGTAGCCGCCGTTGTCCTCGCCCAGCGTGGCGGTGGTGCCATCCTCCAGGATCGCGTTCCACTCGGTCCACGTGCCCGTGTCCGCTTTGTATTGCAGCCGCCCGATCAGCGTGAACGGCTGCTCGCGCCCGTCCAGCACCGCGCGCCCGCTCGCCATGAGCTGCAGCGGGCTGTGGTCGTCGAACACCTCGGCCATCTTGCCCACGCGCGACAGCACCTCTCCGCTGCGCACCACGGTGCTCTGGCAGTAGGGACAGACGGCGTGCGTGGACTGCGCGCTGCGGAATTCGACCGGCGCGCCGCAGCCTGGGCAGGGCGCGCGGTAGTGGCGCTGGGTAGAGGGTTCGGCCATGGAGGAGTGGGTGTTGTCGGCCTCCTGCCGGCATCTGTGCCGGCAGGGCATGGATCACGCCGCGGCAGCCGGTGGCATCGCCCTCCGGCACCCGCGGCGCGTCGGGGCTCGCCCGCTCAGACCAGCTTCTTGAGCAGCTCCACCTTCTTGGCGTCGAACTCTTCCTGCGTGAGGATGCCCTTGGCCTTGAGGTCGCCCAGCTTCTCCAGCGTGGCCATCACGTCCTCGGGCCGCACGCCCGCCACGGGCGCGGAAGCCGGGGCCGCCGGCGCCGTACCACCGCCCGCGGAGGCGGGTGCCCCGCCCTGCAGGCCCTGCTGCAGGTTCTGGGCGAGCACCTGGCCGAGCGCCACGCCCGCGCCCAGCCCCATCGCGTCGCCCGCGATACCGCCGCCCCCGTGGCCCGCGCCTTCCGCGAACTTCGGGATCGACTGCGCCGTCTGGTACTGCATGAACTTGCCCATGTCGTTGCCGACCATGCCCATGCCGATCTTCTGGTCGAGGATCTTCTGCAGCTCCTCCGGCAGCGACAGGTTCTGCACCGTCATCGCCTCCAGCTGCAGGCCGATCTTCGCGAACGCGGGCTGCAGCTCTTTCGCGAGCGCGTCGGCGAACATGATCTGGTTGGCGGCGAGGTCGAGGAACGGCAGGCCGCTGGATGCGATCGCGTTGCTGATGTTCTGCAGCACGAGGCCGCGCAGCTGCCCGTCGAGCTCGCCCACCGTATAGGCCGCGCGCGTGCCCGAGATTTCGGTGTGGAACAGCTTCGGATCGGCCACGCGGTATGCGTAGTTGCCGAACGCGCGCAGGCGCACCGCCCCGAAATCCTTGTCGCGGATCGTGATCGGCTGCGGCGTGCCCCACTTCTGGTCCACCTGCTGGCGCGTGCTGAAGAAGTACACGTCGCTCTTGAACGGGGACTCGAACAGCTTGTCCCAGTTGCGCAGGTAGGTGAGCACCGGCAGCGTCTGCGTGGTCAGCTTGTAGGTGCCGGGGCCGAACACGTCGGCCACCTTGCCCTCGTTGACGAACACCGCCATCTGCGACTCGCGCACCACCAGCGTGCCGCCGTTCTGGATTTCCAGATCGCGCATCGGGAAGCGCCACGCCAGCGTTCCGTCGTCGTCTTCCGTCCACTGGATGATGTCGATGAACTGCTTCTTGATGAAGTCCATGAGGGCCATGCGGTGCTCCGGCTGGGGTGAAGAGAGGAAAGGGAAGGCAGGGAAAGCGGTGGCGATCCCGTCCGCGCGTGGCCGATCATAGCGGCGCCCGGCCACGGCGCTATCGCCGGTTTCGAGAGGATCAATTGGCGCGCGGAGATGCGAATGCCTAGCATTCACCTATCCCTTGCCAACACCGCCCGCCCGACTGAGAAGCCGGTGGGGAAAGAAAGAGAGCCGCCATGGACCGCATCCGCCACGCCACCCGCCAGAACCTGCCCACGCTCATGAAGACGGGCAGCTACTACCTCATCCACATCTGCGTGGCGGCCCTGGTGGCGTATGCGGTCACCGGCAACCTGATCGCCTCGCTCACGCTCAGCCTGCTGGAGCCCACGGTGCAGGCCGTGGCGTTCTTCTTCCACGAAAAGGCCTGGCAGCGCGCCAGCGTGCGCCGCGCGGCGGCGGCTGCGGGCGCCTGACCCCGAAAGAAGAGATGCAAAGAAACGGAAGAAGCAGGAGAACCGCCATGCACCTCATCGCTCCGTCCAACGCATCGGCGCATCCGCACCACGCCTACGCCACTGCGACGGCCACCGGAGCCACTGCTGCGCAGATCCGCCCCGTGCCCTTCGCCCGCTGGCTGGTCGAACGCCTGGCCGGCCTCGCCACGGGGCACTGAGCCCCGCCGCAAAATAGGTCAGGCGCGGGTATCGAGCAGCGACCCGAGCATCCGGTCCTCGGTCTTGACCGCCTGCAGATTGGCCGAGAAGGCATAGGTCGCGGACATCCGGCCCACCACGTCCTCCTCCAGCGAAGCGCCCTCCGCCGGGGCCCGGCCGACGCGCGCCTCCACCCCGCCCTGGTCCGGCACCGCGGCCTGCTCCACCGTCTGGCGGCGGAACCCCTCCGTATTCACATTGGCCACGTTGTGCGCCGACGTGTCCAGCTGCAGTTGCGCGGCGCGCAGGCCGGACGAGGCGATGGAGGAGATGGAGGACATGGTGGGCAGCCTGTGCAGGGAATGGCGGTGTGCGGATTATGGGCGCCTGGCGCAGAACATGCGATGGCATCCCGTCATGGTGGGATGCCTTCGAAAAGACCCAAGCCGTGCCGCCATGACCGCATGCCACCTACCCAGTGGGCCTCAGGCCGCATGCCACTGCAAAGGATGGACGGCCTTCATGATTGCCGGGAGGACTGCGGAGGAAGTCCGGGGGTCCACGCTGCATCCAGCCGTGCCGATTTGCGCTCTGCCACGCTCTGGATGTTCGCGACTGCACAGGCCGTGGTCACCCACACCTCACCCATGCGCCCGCACCAGGCACTCCCCGAACGCCTGCGCCGCCCTCGAAGGCGCAGGCGACCTGCGCACCAGCCCCACGAACCGGCACTCGTACCGCAGCAGCTCCGGCCGCACCGCCTGCATGCGCCCCCGGCGCTCGAAATCCTGCGCATAGTGGTCGGGCAGGAAACCCAGGTACCGCCCCGACAGGATGAGCGTGGCGATCGATTCCTGGTCGAAGCCCGTGGCCGCGCGGGCGAAGCGGGCGCGGTGGCTCAGTTCCATGTTGGGCGAGTGGTAGCCCAGGCCGGCGAAGGGGTAGGCCCGCACGGCGTCCCAGTCCAGCCCGGTGTGGTCAGCACCGAAGAGCGGGTGGCCCGCGCCGCAGTAGAGCAGCATGGTTTCGCCGAACAGGTCGGTGTAGACCAGGCTCTGCGAACTGCGGTGCGCGGGGATGATGCCGACCTGGTAGCTGCCGTCGATCACGCCGCGCTCGATGGCGTTGATCGGGCCCACGTGCAGCTGCAGTTCCACCTCGGGCGCCTGCCGGCCGAAGGCCGCGATCGCCTCGCCGATGCGCGCGGCCGGGTTGCTCGCGGTCTTGTCGAACACCGCCACGGCCAGCTGGCCGCCCATGCGCGCATGGATCTCGTCGATGCCGTCGCGGAAGCTGCGCACCGAGGCCAGCAGGCGCAGCGTTTCCTCGTACACGCGCTGGCCCTCGGGCGTGAGCGCGAAGCCCGCCCGGCCGCGGCGGCAGAGCGTGAGGCCCAGGCGCGTCTCCAGGTCCTTCATGTGGCGGCTCACGGTGCTGGTGCCGATGTTGAGCTCCAGTTCGGCCGCGGCCATGCCGCCGCATTCGGCCACGCTCTTGAACACCTGCAGCAGGCGCAGGTCCATGTCGCTGAGCTGGCCGAGCACGGCGCGCTCGCGGGTGGCGGGCACGGGGCCCGGCAGCGGGGAGGGCAAGGCGGGCGCGGAGGGTGGGACAGAGGTCGTCATGGCTGGCGCGGAAACTTGCACGAACTGGCAAGTGAACATGGATATTTGCTCATTCAAGAAATTATCCATCCCCGGAAGAATCAGGCCACGAATGCAGGCGCCGCGGGCCATGGGTATGCTGCCGCCGCGGCCTGCCTGCGTGTTTCTTCCGCCACCCTTTTCCGAAGGACCGACCATGGGCTTTTCCGTCATCGAACCCGCATCCGGCGCGGATGCCGCCGCTCCCCGCATGGACGCCGCCTGGCTCGAAGCGCACTGGATGCCCTTCACGGGCAACCGCAACTTCAAGGCCCGCCCGCGCATGATCGTGGGCGCCCAGGGCGCCTACTACACCGATGCCGAAGGCCGCAAGATCTTCGACGGCCTGTCGGGCCTGTGGTGCTCGGGCCTGGGCCATGGCCGCAAGGAGATCGCCGAGGCGATCGGCCGCGCCGCCGCCACGCTGGACTACTCGCCCGCGTTCCAGTTCGGCCATCCCGCCTCATTCGCGCTGGCCAACAAGCTCAAGGAACTGACGCCCGCGGGGCTCGACTACGTGTTCTTCACCGGCTCGGGCTCCGAATCCGCCGACACGTCCCTGAAGATGGCGCGCGCCTACTGGCGCACCAAGGGCCAGGCGAGCAAGACGCGCCTGATCGGCCGCGAGAAGGGCTACCACGGCGTGAACTTCGGCGGCATCTCGGTGGGCGGCATCGTGGGCAACCGCAAGACCTTCGGGCAGGGCATCGAAGCGGACCACCTCCCGCACACGCAGCCGCCCGCGGGCACCTTCCAGCGCGGCATGGCCGAGGACGGCGGCCGCGCGCTGGCCGACAAGCTCCTGGACGTGATCGCCCTGCACGACGCCTCCAACATCGCCGCGGTGATCGTCGAGCCCTTCTCGGGCTCGGCCGGCGTGGTCATTCCCCCGAAGGGCTACCTGGAGCGCATCCGCGAGATCTGCACGCAGAACAACATCCTGCTGATCTTCGACGAGGTCATCACGGGCTTCGGCCGCTGCGGTGCCTGGACGGGCGCCGAGGCCTTCGGCGTGACGCCGGACATCCTGAACTTCGCCAAGCAGGTGACGAACGGCGCGCAGCCGCTGGGCGGCGTGATGGCCACCAAGGAAATCTACGACACCTTCATCGCGCAGGGCGGCCCCGAGTACATGCTCGAATTCCCGCACGGCTACACCTACTCGGCCCATCCGGTGGCGTGCGCTGCGGGCAATGCGGTGCTCGACATCCTGCAGAAGGAAGACATGCCCGCCCGCGTCAAGGCGCTGGCACCGCATTTCGAGAACGCGGTGCACGGCCTCCAGGGCGCGAAGCACGTGGCGGACATCCGCAACTACGGCCTCGCAGCCGGCATCACCATTTCCGCGCTGCCGGGCGAACCCGCCAGGCGCCCCTACGAGATCGCCATGAAGTGCTGGGAGAAGGGCTTCTACGTGCGCTACGGCGGCGACACGATCCAGCTCGCGCCGCCCTTCATCTCGACCCCCGCGGAAATCGACCGGCTGGTCAGCGCCCTCGGCGACGCGCTGGACGAAGTGGCCTGACCTCCGCCTGCAGAAGCGCACGCCCATGCACATCGCCATCCTGACCTTCGACGCCTTCAACGACCTGGATTCGCTGGTCGCCTTCGGCATGCTCCACCGCATCGCCCTGCGCGGCGACGCGGACTGGCACGTACGCATCGCCAGCCCCGCGCGGCGCGTGACGTCCATGAACGGGCTGACGATCGACGCCCACGAAGGCCTGGACGCGCTCGCCGGCGCCGACGCGGTGCTGGTGGGCAGCGGCATGAAGACGCGCGACGTCGCCGCCGACCCGGCCATCATGGAGCGGCTGCGCGTGCTCGACCCGGCCCGCCAATTGCTGGCCGCGCAGTGCTCCGGCACGTTCCTGCTGGGCCGCCTGGGGCTGCTCGGCGGCGTGCCGGCGTGCACCGACCTCACCAGCCGGCCCTGGGTGGAAGCCTCGGGCGTGCAGGTCGTGCAGCAACCGTTCGCGGCGCGCGGCAACGTCGCCACGGCGGGCGGCTGCCTCGCCTCGCAGTACCTGGTGGCGTGGCTGCTGTGCCGCCTCAAAGGGCTGGAGGCTGCGCGCGAGGTGCTGCACTACTTCGCCCCCGTGGGCGAAAAACAGGAGTACGTGGAACGCGCGCTGGCCCACGTCATCCCCCATCTGGAACCCCAGGCCGCCATGGCCTGATCCCGCTTTTTCCTTCGACAAGAACGCCATGCAACACGACAAATCCGTGACCTCCACCGTCGGCCACCTGATCGATGGCCAGATCGTCGCCGACACCGCCCGCACCCAGCCGGTGTTCGATCCCGCCACCGGCCAGTCCACCACCAGCGTGGCGCTCGCCGACCAGGCGACCGTCGAGGCGGCCATCGCCTCGGCCGAGAAAGCCTTCCCCGCCTGGCGCAACACGCCGCCGCTCAAGCGCGCGCGCGTGATGTCCAGGCTGAAGGTGCTGCTCGAGGAGAATGCCGACAGGATCGCCGCCCTCATCACCGCCGAGCATGGCAAGGTGCTGGCCGACGCACACGGCGAGCTGCAGCGCGGCATCGAGAACGTGGAATACGCGAGCTACGCGCCCGAGCTGCTCAAGGGTGAGCACAGCCGCAACGTGGGCCCGAACATCGACTCCTGGTCCGAGTTCCAGGCGCTGGGCGTCACCGCCGGCATCACGCCGTTCAACTTCCCGGCCATGGTGCCGCTGTGGATGTGGCCCATGGCCGTGGCCTGCGGAAACACCTTCGTGCTCAAGCCCTCCGAGCGCGACCCCAGCAGCGCGCTGCTGATTGCCCAACTGGCGCTGGAAGCGGGCCTGCCGCCCGGCGTGCTGAACGTGGTGAACGGCGACAAGACAGCGGTGGACACGCTGCTGCGCGATCCGCGCGTGAAGGCCGTGAGCTTCGTGGGCTCCACGCCGATCGCCGAGTACATCTACGCGGAAGGCTGCAAACATGGCAAGCGCGTGCAGGCGCTGGGCGGCGCGAAGAACCATGCCGTGCTGATGCCCGACGCCGACATCGGCAACGCCGTGAGCGCGCTCATGGGCGCGGCCTACGGCAGCTGCGGCGAGCGCTGCATGGCGATCCCGCTGGTGGTGGCCGTGGGCGATGAAACGGCCGATGCCGTGATCGCCGGCCTGAAGACCGAGATCGCCAAGATGAAGGTCGGCCCCGGCACCGACAACGGCAACGACATGGGCCCGCTGGTGACGAAGCAGCACTTCGAGAAGGTGAAGGCCTATGTGGACAGCGGCGTCGCCGAAGGCGCGACGCTGGTGGTGGACGGCCGCACCGTGCAGGTGGCCGGCCACGAGGAAGGCTACTTCCTGGGCGCCTGCCTGTTCGACCACGTGAAGCCCGGCATGAAGATCTACCAGGAGGAGATCTTCGGCCCCGTGCTCGGCGTGGTGCGCGTGAAAACCCTGCAGGAAGCGATGCAGCTCATCGACGACCACGAATACGGCAACGGCACCTGCATCTTCACGCGCGACGGCGAGGCGGCCCGCTACTTCACCGACCACATTCAGGTCGGCATGGTGGGCGTGAACGTTCCCCTGCCCGTGCCCGTGGCCTACCACTCGTTCGGCGGCTGGAAACGCAGCCTGTTCGGCGACCTGCACGCCTACGGCCCGGACGCCGTGCGCTTCTACACCAAGCGCAAGACCATCACCCAGCGCTGGCCCTCGGCCGGCGTGCGCGAAGGCGCGGTGTTCAGCTTCCCGAGCAGCCGCTGAAGCGGCACGGCGGCAGCCCAGGGCCGGGCTGCCACTTCATTCGATCCCGTGCTGGTCGTAATGCACGGAACCGGCCGCCCGCACACGCCCGCGGCGCACGCCTACCCAGCGGACTCACCCGTCAATTGGCCGCGGAGCAGGCCACGCCAGCCGACGCCGCGGAACGGGCTTTGCCCGGCCGATGGCGTCGTCCCCCTTGGGGGAAGGCGCCGAAGGCGACTCAGGGGGGAGCAACAGTCACCGGGGCAGGACGGTGACCGCCTCGCGCGCCACGGAGGTGCTGTACATCACACGCAGGTTCTGCGCCGGAATGCCGCGCGCCACCAGTTCCTTGCGCACCGCCAGGGCGCGGGCCAGGGCGATCTCGCGCGCATTCTTCGCGGTCTTGCGGTCGCTGTAGCCCTTGATCTCCCAGCGCTGCGACGCGGCCGATTTGTCGGCAGCCATCGCGTCCAGCAGGGCCATGGCATCGGCCGGCAGGGCGGTTTCCGTGCCGGAGAACTCGGCCACGGTGCCGTCTTCGGGCACGCGGGCCGCGGCGGGAGCGGGCGCCGGGGCGGGCGCGGGCTCCGCTGCCGGGGCGGCGGCCGGGGGCGGGGCCTCCGCGGCGGTGCCGGGCGCCTGGCCGGACGCACCGGCGGCGCATCCGCCGAGCACCGCGGCGCTGCAGAGAAGGCTCAAGAGGGCACTGTAGGAACGCATGGAACGCATCGTTTCACCTGTTTTCGTGGCTGGATGGAAAAGAAGAAGGCACTGCGGACCGGCGCCGGAGGCTCCCTCCCGGAGCAGGCGGCACCACGGGACGCCGTGGAACGCGGATTGTCACTCCATTGCAAGGCGGTGCAGCGGCCCGCCGCTCCGGAATGTCCGGGAGTCGGCGGAAGACAACACTGCAGCTTTCCGGGAAACTGTCGATAACAGGGCCTCCACTGTCCAGTTATCCTGCCACGCGCACTTCCCTGCGGTCCCGCCCGGACCCCCTTCCCGCCGCCGATGCCCCCTCCGCTGCCAGTGCCCCTGCCGTCAACGCCCCCGCCGGGCCGCTCCGTCCATTGGCTGGTGCGGATGAACCACCGCAACCGCACGTTCTTCTACGCCCTGCTGTTCCTGGCGCTCGGAGCGCATTTCCTGCACACCGGCGCCGGCCCGGCGGCCTGGGCCGTGCTGGTGGTGCAGTTCCTCGTCTATCCCCAGATCGCCTACTGGAGGGCCCGCCGCTCACCCCACCAGGCGACGGCGGAGATGCACAACATCGTGGTGGACAACCTCTTCGGAGGGCTCTGGGCGGGCCTGCTGGGCATGCCCGTCTGGATCACCTTCACGCTGTTCATCGGCAACTGCATCAATGTCGTCGCGTTCCACGGCTACGCGGGCCTGCTGCGCCTCGTGACCGCCATGGGCTGCGGGCTCCTGGCCGGGCTCGCAGTGTACGGGGGCCGGCCGCTGCATCCGGACATCGACACGGCCACCTCGCTGCTGTGCATCCTCGCGCTCACGCTGTTCCTCACCGTGTTCGCCCACACCAGCTACCGGCGGGCGATGGAGCAGCAGAAGAGCAACGCCCGGCTGCGCGAGCAGTTCGAGGAAATCCGCCTGCTGCAGGACCAGCTCCGCGAACAGGCCGTGCGCGATCCGCTGACCGGCCTGCACAACCGCCGCCACCTCGACGCCACGCTTGCGGAAGGGATCGCGCACTGCGGCGCCCAGAACCTGCCCCTGTCGCTGCTGATGATCGACATCGACCACTTCAAGCGCATCAACGACACCCACGGCCATGCCGCGGGCGACGCCGTGCTGCAGGCCCTCGCGCTGCTGCTGCAGCGCCACGTGCGCGTGCAGGACCTCGCCTGCCGGCACGGCGGCGAGGAATTCGTGCTGCTGCTGCCGGACACGCCCCTCGCGGTCGCCCGGGAGCGGGCCGAGACGCTGCGCCGGGCCTTCGAGGCGCTGCGGGTGCGCCACGGCCCCGAGGCGCTGTCCGCCACCCTCTCGTGCGGGGTCGCCGCGTTTCCGCAGCATGCAGGCCAGCCGTTCGCGCTGCTGGCCTGCGCCGACGAGGCCCTTTACAACGCCAAGGTGCGGGGACGCAACCGGGTGGCGGTGCACGGCGCGGCCGGCGGGCGGCAGTCCACCGCCTGACGGGCCGCTATTCCTTCTTGCGCAGGTGGACCGAGCGGGGCCCGCGCAGCGTCTCGGCATCAAGGATCAGGCGGCCCTGGATGCGGCCCTTCATGCGCTGGACGCTGTTGGCCGCATCGAGCATGTGCCGCGCCATCAGCTCGCGCACCAGCGCCGCGTCGCGCGCCCGCGCCGCCTGCACGATCTCGCGGTGGAACCGGGCGTTGGTCTCGCCGAAGCGCCGGTGCTCCGACTTCGGGGTGCGGTTGCCGTAGACGATGAGCTGGCGCAGCATTTCGTTGATCAGCTCGCAGGCGAAGCGCAGGAACGGGTTCGGGTTGGCGGCGGCCAGGATGTCGTGGAAGTTCACGTCCTCGCGGCGCTGGGAGAGCAGGTCTTCGCTGCTGGAGTGGGGATCGCAGCAGGCGATGCTGTGCTCCAGCGCCTCGAAGTCGGCCTCCGTCAGGTGCGGCACCGCGCCGGCCGCGAGTTCCGGCTCCAGGAACTGGCGCACGGCGTAGATGTTGTCGATCGTCACGTCCTGGAAGAACAGGTAGTTCTGCAGGAACTGCAACGTGCGGTCCAGCGACACCTCGGCGATGGTGCCCCCGCCCGAAGGGCCCGTGGAGATGGTCACCAGGCCCTGCACCTCGAGCGACTTGAGCGCCTCGCGGATGGTGCCCTTGCTCACCTCGAACTGGGCCTGCAGCTCGCTCTCGCGCGGCAGGCGGTCGCCGGGGCTCAGGTTCTTCTCGGTGATCAGCCGCTTGATCTCCTGCGCCACCAGGTCGGGGCGCTTGAGGGGCTTGATCGGCTTGCCGGCGGGCGGTTTCGTGGCCATGGTGCGTTGCAGGTTGAAGACGGGTGGGGCACGGCATGGTGCAGGCGCACCGGGCCGTCGGCTCCGTGGTGCAGTGTATGCACCACGGGCGTGCAGCAGTGGGCCAGGCAGGGTTTACGTGCACGGCATTTGTTCTATTTATCACTATAAATAGGAAAAACACGTGGCACGCCGCGTGCTTTGCAGAAAAGCCTTGCCCCGGCCCGCAGGCCGGCCGGTTCCATCCCCACAGGAGCTTTCCCCCATGCAACGTCGTCATCTCTTGCAACTCTCCGCGCTGGCTGCGCTGCCCGCATCGCTCGGCCTCGCGCGCAGCGCCTGGGCTCAGTCCAGCGGCGCGATCCAGTTCGGCTGCCCCGTGCCCATGTCGGGGGCCTTCGCGGCGAACGGCAAGTTCGCCGACCTCGGCATGAAGCTGGCGATCGAACAGTACGGCAAGGCCCTGGGCCGCCCCCTGGCCTACACCGTGCTCGATACCGAGGGCAAGCCCGCCACCGCGGTGCGCAAGGTGCAGGAGGCATCGCAGCAGCAGGGCACGCGCTTCTTCGCCGGCGGCATTCTGTCGTCCGAATCGCTGGCCATGGGCAAGGAGGCCGAGAAGGCCGGCGGCATCTTCATCACCACCGCGGGCGCCGACGAAATCACCGGCAAGGACTGCAACCCCGCCACGTTCCGCTGGTCTGTGCCCACCTTCGGCGCGATCGAGCAGACCGTGCGCCCGCTGGCCGATGCGCTGCCCAAGGCCAAGCGCTGGTACACCATCACGCCGCAGTACGTGTTCGGCGACGGCCTGCTCTCGGCCGCCAAGAACGTCTTCAAGGAAAAGGGACTGGAGCACGTGGGCAACAGCTACCACTCGCTCACCGAGAAGGAATTCAGCGGCTACCTCACCAACGCGATGGCCGCCAAGCCCGACGTGCTGCTGCTGCTGAATTTCGGCTCGCAGTCGTCGGACGCGCTGCGCCAGGCGGTGAGCTTCGGCATGCACAAGAACATGACCATCCTGATCGCCTGGGCCTCGGGGCTGGAGCAGTTCGAATCGCTGGGCGCGGACCTGTGCGACGGCATCTACTTCGGCGCGCAGTACTGGCACACGGTGGACGCCCCGCTCAACCTGGAGCTGGTCAAGCGCAGCCAGGAGAAGTTCAAGTCCAACCCCAACTACAGCCTGGCGGGCTCGTACATCTGCACCAAGCTGCTGATCGACGGCATCCTCAAGGCCGGCACGGTGGAGCCGAAGGCCGTGGTCGCCGCGCTGGAAGGCATGAAGTACGCGGGCCTCACGGGCGAGGAGGAAGTCCGTAAGGGTGACCACCAGGTGCTCAAGAACTACTACCTGCTCAAGGGCAAACCCAAGGCGAAGATGGCCAACAAGGACGACTACGTGGACGTGGTGAGCTCCGGCAAGTCGTTCCTGCCGGTGGACCAGACCGGCTGCAAGCTCGGCTGAACTGCCGCCCCGTTCGCACCTTCCCGCCCCGCACCACGTGCCGGGGCCCCCCCTTCCTGCGTCCTGCCCCACTCCATGAGCATCTACCTGCTACAGGTCATCAACGGGATCGGCATCGGCATGCTGTATTTCCTGCTGGCGGTCGGCCTGTCCATCGTGTTCGGCCTGCTGCGCTTCGTGAACTTCGCGCACGGCGCGTTCTACCTGCTGGGCGCGTATTTCTGTTACCAGATGACGCGCTGGGGCCTGAGCTTCTGGCTCTCCCTGGTGGTGGTGCCGCTGGTGGTGAGCGCCCTGGGCTGGCTCACCGAAAAGCTGGTGCTGCGCCACGTGTACGCCAAGCCGCACGAGTTCCACATCCTCGTCACCGTGGGCCTGGCGCTCGCCATCCAGGAACTGGTGATCCTGCAATGGGGGCCGCTGGGCGACAGCGTGGCCGTGCCCGACCTGCTGCAGGGCGTGGTGATGTGGGGCAGCTTCGTCTATCCCAAATACCGGCTCTTCGTGATCGGCTTCACCGCGGTGCTGGCCGTGGGCCTGTGGTGGGTGCTCGAAGGCACGCGCCTGGGCAGCGCGGTGCGCGCGGGCAGCGAATCGACCGAGATGGTGTCGCTGCTGGGCATCAACGTGTTCCGCATCTTCAGCCTGGTGTTCGCACTCGGCGCGGCCACCGCCGCCATCGCGGGCGTGCTCGCGGCGCCCATCCGCGGCGCCGAGCCCTTCATGGGCATCGAGGCGCTGGGCGTGGCCTTCGTGGTCGTCGTCGTGGGCGGCATGGGCAGCTTCGGCGGTGCGCTGGTCGGGGGCCTCCTGATCGGCATCGTGCAGAGCGTGATGAGCACCGTCTGGCCCGAAGGGGCACGCCTGATGATCTACATCGCCATGGCCGCCGTGCTGCTGCTGCGCCCGCATGGCCTGCTGGGCCGCAAAGGATGAACACCGCCATGACGATCTTGCGCAAGAACTTCCACCTGCTGCTGGCGCTGGCCTTCGTGCTGGCGATGCCGCTCACCATGCAGTCCGGCTCCCTGGCGAGCGAGGTGCTGATCTACGGCCTCGCGGCCATGGGCTGCAACCTGCTGCTGGGGCACACGGGGCTCTTGTCCTTCGGGCAGGGCATCTTCTTCGGGCTGGGCAGCTACACCATCGCCCTCACGCTCACGCGCTGGCCCCTGCCGATGCCGCTGGCCCTGGCGCTCGCCGTGGTGGCGGGCGCGGTGGGCGCGGCGCTGGTGGGCTGGGTCGCCATCCGCCAGCGCGGCACCTACTTCGTGATGCTGACGCTCGCCTTCGCGCAGATGTTCTACTTCCTCGCCTATTCGATGCCCGGCCTCACGGGCGGCGACAACGGCCTGATGGACATCCCCCGCCCCTCGCTGGCCGTGGGCGGCTTCACGCTGTGGCCGCTCGCCTCGCCCTGGCAGTACTACGGCTTTGTCGCCGTGGTGTTCCTCGTCGCCTTCTGGCTGCTGCAGAAGGTGTCGGCCTCGGTGTTCGGCCGCACCCTGCTGGCCGTGCGCGACAACGAGGAACGCGCGGGCGCCATCGGCTACGACCTCCGGCTGCTGAAGCTGCAGGCCTTCGTCATCTCCGGCGCCGTCACCGGCCTGGCCGGCGCGCTGCACGCCATGATGACCGGCATCGCCCCGCTGGCGAGCGCCGAATACCACACGAGCGAGATGATCCTCGTGATGACCGTGATCGGCGGCACCGGCAACCTGCTGGCATCGCTGCTCGGCTCGGCCTTCTACCTGATCGTGGGCGACTGGCTCTCCACCCTCTGGCCGCGCTGGCTGCTGCTGCTGGGCGTGGTGCTGATGGTCGTCAGCCTGGGGATGCAGCGCGGCCTCTGGGGCCTGTTCGAATCGGCCTGGGACCGCCTGCGCGGCGCGAAGCACCCCGCGGATGCCACCCCTGCCGGCACGGGAGACAAAGCATGAGCACGGCCCCCATCCTGCTGGAAGCCATCGGCGTCGAGAAGCGCTACGACAAGTTCTCCGCGCTCTCGGGCGTCGATCTGAAGGTGCGCGCGAACACCGTGCATTCGGTGATCGGCCCCAACGGCGCGGGCAAGACCACGCTGTTCCACATGCTCACCGGCACCAAGGCGGTGAGCGGCGGGCGCATCGTGTTCGACGGCCGCGACGTGACGCGCGAGCCCGACCACCGCCGCGTGCAGCGCGGCATGGCGCGCTCGTTCCAGGTGACCAGCCTCTTTCTCACGCTGCCGGTGCGCGAGAACCTGCGGCTGGCCGCGCAGGGCACGGCGCCCGCGCAGGCCCTCAACTGCTGGAGCGCGCCCTTGGGCGCCCGCTCCCGCGCCGACGTGGTGGCCCGCGTGCTGGCTCGGCTGGGCCTGGAGCGCCATGCCGACACGCCCGTGGGCAACCTCTCGCACGGCCAGCAGCGCCGGCTGGAGGTGGGCATGGCGCTGGCCGCGGGGCCGAAGGCCATCTTCCTGGACGAGCCCACCTCGGGCATGGGCATCGACGACCTGGACGACATGAAGCGGCTGATCCAGGGCCTCAAGGACGAGCACACCGTGGTGCTCATCGAGCACAACATGAACATCGTGATGGACATCTCCGACACCGTCACCGTCATGCAGCAGGGCCGCGTGCTGGCCGAGGGCCATCCGCACGCGATCCGCAGCGACGAGCGCGTGCGCAGCGCCTACCTGGGCAACATGATCACCGGAGGCAAGGCATGAGCATCCTGCAGATCGAGGGGCTGCACGCCCACTACGGCAAGAGCCACGTGCTGCAGGGCGTCGACCTGCACGTGGACGACGGCGAACTGGTCACGCTGCTCGGGCGCAACGGCGCGGGCAAGACCACCACGCTCAAGAGCATCTGCGGCGTGGTGCAGCCCAGCGCGGGGCGCGTGCGCTTCCATGGCGACGACGTGCAGGGCCTGCCCGCGCACCGCATCGCGCAGCGCGGCGTGTGCCTGGTGCCCGAGCACCGCGGCATCTTCCGGCTGCTCACGGTGGAAGAGAACCTGCTGCTGGGCCAGCGCAGGCAGTCGCCCTGGCAGCTGGCCGACATCTACCGCATCTTCCCGCGGCTGAAAGAGCGGCGCAGCAACGGCGGCGGGCAGCTCTCGGGCGGCGAGCAGCAGATGCTGGCCATCGGCCGCGCGCTGATGAACGCGCCGCGCCTGCTCATGCTGGACGAGCCCGTGGAAGGTCTCGCGCCCGTGATCGTCGAGGAGATCGTGGCCCAGCTGCAGGCCATCAAGGCCGCGGGCGTGGCCATCCTGCTGGTGGAGCAGAACCTCGAGGTCTGCACCCAGCTGGCCGACCGCCACTACATCATCGAGCAGGGCGCGGTCGTGCACGAAGCCCGCAACGACGACTTCCTGGCCGATGAGGCGACGAAAGACCGCTACCTCGGCGTCGGCCTCGCATGACACCCCCACCCCATTCAGGATCACCGACCGTGGACATGAAGACCTCCCCCCCTGCGCTGCAGGCCCGCGTGAACGGCGCGCGGCTGTGGCAATCGCTGATGGACCTGGCGCGCATCGGCGCCACGCCGAAGGGCGGCGTGTGCCGGCTGGCGCTCACCGCGCTGGACGGCGAGGGCCGCGACCTGTTCGTGCGCTGGGCGCGCGAGGCCGGCTGCAGCGTGCGCATCGACGCCATCGGCAACATCTTCGCGCGGCGCGCCGGTCGCGACGACAGCCTGCCGCCCGTGATGACCGGCAGCCACATCGACACCCAGCCCACCGGCGGCAAGTTCGACGGCAACTACGGCGTGCTGGCCGGCCTGGAGGTGGTGCGCAGCCTGAACGACGCGGGCATCGAAACCGAGGCCCCGATCGAGGTCGCGGTGTGGACCAACGAGGAAGGCTCGCGCTTCGTGCCCGTGATGATGGGCTCGGGCGTGTTCGCCGGCGCCTTTACCCTGGAGCATGCGCTGGCGCAGCGCGACGGCCAGGGCACCAGCGTGGCGGAGGCGCTCGCCGCCATCGGCTATGCGGGCGAAGCAGCGCCGACGCCCGCGGTGGGCGCGTATTTCGAGGCGCACATCGAGCAGGGGCCGGTGCTGGAAGCCAATGGCTGCGTGATCGGCGTGGTGCAGGGCGCCCTCGGCCAGCGCTGGTACGACGTGACCGTGCAGGGCATGGAAGCCCACGCGGGCCCGACGCCCATGGACCTGCGCCGCGACGCGCTGCTGGCGGCGAGCAGCCTGGTGGAAGAAGTGAACCGTATTGCCCTCGCGCATGCGCCGCATGCGCGCGGCACCGTGGGCGTGCTGGAGGTGTTCCCGAGCTCGCGCAACGTGATTCCCGGCAGCGTGCGCCTGACGGTGGACCTGCGCGCCGCCGACGATGCGGTACTGCTGCAGATGGACGCCGCCCTGCGCGCGGCCTGCGAACGCATCGGCGCCGCCCGCCGCACGCCGATGGCGGTGGAACAGGTGGTGTACTTCCCGCCGCAGCCTTTCACCCCCGAACTGGTGGAAGGCGTGCGCGCCGACGCGGCCGCGCTGGGCTACAGCGCCATGGACGTGGTGAGCGGCGCGGGGCACGATGCCGTGTACCTGGCGCGCCTGGCGCCCACGGCCATGGTCTTCGTGCCGTGCGCGGACGGCATCAGCCACAACGAGATCGAGGACGCCGAGCCCGAGCACCTGGAGGCCGGCTGCAACGTGCTGCTGCACGCCATGCTGCGCAGCGCGGGGGTGGCGGCATGACGATGAAGTTCCTGATCGCGCGGCTCAACCACGAGACCAATACCTTCTCGCCGGTGCCCACGCCGCTGGAAGCCTTCTCGCCCCGCTACGGGCAGGAGGCGCTGCAGGACAACCTGGGCATGCGCACCGCCATGGCGGCGTTCATCGACCTGGCCCGCCGCCTGAACGCCGAGATGGTGACGCCCGTGTCGGCCATGGCCAACCCCAGCGGCCCGGTGCATGCCGCCGCCTACGACGAGCTCACCCGCCGCATCGTCGAGGCCGCGCCCGGCTGCGACGCCATCCTGCTGGACCTGCACGGCGCCATGGTGGCCGAGAACAGCCCCGACGGCGAAGGCGACCTGCTGGAGCGCGTGCGCGCCGCCGCGCCGGGCGTGCCCGTGGCCGTGGCGCTGGACCTGCACGGCAACATCACGCCCAAGATGGTCGCCCATGCCGACGTGATGGTGGGCTTCAAGACCTATCCGCACATCGACATGTACGAAACCGGCGAGCACGCCGGCCGCCTGCTGCTGGACATGCTGCAGGGCCGGGCGCGCTACACCGTGCGCTGGCACCCATTGCCCATGATGGGCCACACGCTGCGCAGCACCACGCTGCAGGGCGCGATGCTGCGCGCGGTGGACGCGGCGCGCGCGGCCGAGGCCGAAGGCATTCCCGCCGCCACGGTGTTCGCGGGCTTCTCGCTCGCCGACATCGAGGCGCCCTGCATGAGCGTGGTCGTCACTGCCGATGCCGATGATCCCGCGCCGGCCCAGGCCGCCGCCGACCGCATCGCCGCCGCGATCTGGGAGGAGCGCGAGGAGTTCATCTACGACAGCGAACCGCTGGACGCGTCGCTGCAGCGCGCCCAGGCCCTGGCCGAGGGCGCGGACCGCCCGGTGCTGCTGCTGGACCACAGCGACAACTGCATGTCCGGCGGCACCTGCGACTCCATGGACGTGCTGCAGGCCGCCCTCGCCGAAGGGCTGGAGGACATCGCCGTGGGCCCGCTCTGCGACCCCGAGGCCGTCGCCGACCTGATCGCGGCAGGCAGGGGCGCCCGCGCCACCGTGCGCCTGGGCAACAAGGTGCCGCTCACGCAACTCGGCGTAGCCAAGGAGCCCGTGGCCGTCGAAGGCACCGTGGTGGCCATCAGCGACGGCGAATACACCGTCACCGGCCCCATCTACACCGGCCAGCGCTGCGCCATGGGCCGCACCGTGCTGTTCGACACGGGCACGGCGCGCATCGTGGTCACCGAGCGCACCCACGAGCCGTGGGACCTGGGCGTGTTCTCCTGCGTAGGCGTGGACCCGACGGCCCACCGCTTCGTGCTGCTCAAGTCGCGCATGTACTGCCGGCCGGTGTTCGTGCCGCTCTCGCATGCGCTGGTGGAGTGCGACAGCCCCACCGGGGTGACGAGTTCCAACTACGCGCTGTTTCCGTTCAGGAACGTGCGGCGGCCGGTGTTTCCGCTGGATCCGGCTTGAGGGACGGGCCGGGGTGCGAGACGTCGGCATGCCAGGGCTGATCCACTTGGGCTGAGGAAGGTCTGCCCTACCGCCTCCCCTTACAGCTCTATCCGCTGCGCTCCACTCGCTCGGACCAAACCCATTTTGGGTATTAAAATGCCCAAAATGGGTATTCAACCAAGTAACACTGCCGAGACACACCGCACCAGCGTGGCGGGAGCCCTGTTTTCTGGAACGCAGCAGCGTGTGCTGGGCCTGCTGTTTGGGCAGCCGGATCGCAGCTTCTACGCCACCGAGTTGATCACCCTGGCGGGCGTGGGCTCGGGGGCTGTACAGCGAGAGTTGGCGAGGCTGGCTCAAAGCGGCCTGGTCACGGTCAAACCCGTGGGCAACCAGAAGCACTACCAGGCCAACCCGGATTCGCCCATCTACGCAGAGCTGTGCAGCCTGGTACGCAAGACGGTGGGGATGGCCGAGCCCTTGCGCGCTGCGCTGGCGCCGCTGGCGGCACACATCAAGGTGGCGTTCGTGTATGGCTCCATCGCCAAGCAACAAGACACGGCACGCAGCGATATCGACCTGCTGTTGGTAAGCGACACCCTGACCTATGGCGACACCATTCTGGCGCTGCAAGACTTGAGCGCGCAACTGGGGCGCGAGGTCAACCCCAACATTTTTACGCCACAGGACTTTGCCAAGCGGCTGCGGGAAGGTGGCGCTTTTGTATCGCGCGTCATGGCGCAACCCAAGGTCTGGCTTATAGGAGGACCTGATGACCTCGCCCTTTGAAAATCTGACCGGGCCAGGCAAGGCACTGCGTGCAGAGCCACCCGATGCGCCCGAATTTTCAGGCCTGCAGCGCATGGGGCTGGCCCGCCTGCAGGACGCCCAGAAACCAGACCTGGCCCTTGAAAGCCGGTTTGATTTGGCCTACAACGCTGCGCACGCGCTGTGCCTTGCAGCGCTGCGCTGGCATGGCTACCGCTCGGGCAACCGATTCATCGTTTTTCAGCTGCTACCCCACACGCTGGGCCTGGGCCCCGAAGTGTGGCGCGTGTTGTCCAAGTGCCATGACGCCCGCAACCTGGGCGAGTACGAAGGCATGCTCGAAGTCGATACACGGCTCGTCACCGACCTGATCACGGCCTGCAAACAGGTGGCAGACAAGCTTGGCGCCTTGCCGCCCCTCACCTCTGCATGAACAAGACCACGCACTACCTCGTCCAGAAGCCCTGGAGCTACTGCGATGTGCTGCGCGACGACGGCATGAGCGATGGCGACTATGTAGAGCAGCTGACCTAATTGCTGTTCCTGAAGATGGGCGACGAGCGCTCGCAGCCGCCGTACAACCAGCCCGGTATCGTTCCTGCCGAACACGCTGGGGCCCCGCTACTGGCCAAGGATGGCGACGAGCTGTTTGGCCACTACCGCCATGCGCTGGAACGGCTGGGACAAGAGAAAGGCACGCTGGGCCGAGGGCGCGGACCGATCGGTGCGGCGGCCGGTGTTTCCGCGGGATACGGCTTGAAAGAGGCTCACGCAGTCCGAGTCGACTCTCTGCAGGCCCGCACGCTACGGTACGAACTGCCAGAAGGTCACCTGCGCGAACTTGGCATCGCTGGCCCAGGGATCCCATATGGTCTTGTCGCCCTTGCTGCGGGCTCCGGCCCAGTGGCCCAGGGACGTGGACATGGCAGGAGGGTAGCTACCGCGGGTCCGCAATGTTTCCGTCTTGCCGCCGCGGGTGTACGAGTACCCGCCCGCGGCCTTGTCCGGACCGGGATAGACAACGATGACATGCCCATGTCCCGGTTCTTTCTTGCCACCGACGATGAGCGCTCCAGCACGCGCCAGATCGCCCACCTGCGACGCGGGAACAGAGCGCCATTGGCGCTGAGCCTGCACGTGGTCCATCAGCGCGTTGGCATTCATCCACGGCTGGTCCGGCAGGTATTGCTGAATCACGTGCCAGACGGAATGACTGCACGAATTGGGATAGAGGGCGGCGGCTTGATCACAAGCCTGTTTGAGTTTTGCGACTGCCGCAGCATCTACGGGCATGAGATGTTGTCCTTCGTTGAAGAGGCCTCCGTGGTCTTCCGAGGAGCGGCACGGTAGAGGCGGACTTTCGCATCCCACCGCAGCGTGGGCAGGCGATAGTCGCCTCCCTGCGCGGGTGAGCGCACCTGCAACTGGATTTCCTGCGGGATGCCGTCGCGCCAACGGCCAGGGCGCACCTCGAGGCCTTCCGGCGGGTCCGAGGGAAACAAATGCGGCAGTTGGGCCAGGCAGCGGCCCGCCTCGTCCAGCAGCAGGGGGAGGGGAAATCGCTCCCACGGGGCATCGGCCGGCAGGTCGCGGTAGTAGTCGTCGGTGAACACGGCCACCAGACGGACCTTGCCCGGTGCAGGGGCCTGCACCTTCTCTCCCGCGCGTTCGGACAGGGCGCACACGCGCGTGGCGGCACGATAAGGTGTCCAGGCCGCAGGCAATGCCAGATCAGCGGCGGCCGGCTGGCAGTGGGCGGGATCGATGCCCGCCGCTGGCGCGTGGACTCCGGCATGGGCCAGGGTGGACAGCACAGCGGCGACCACCACCCCGCCGGACTTTGAAAGAACTGCGTTCATGGATGCCTCAAAAGGAAATGGAGTCGGGCGTCTCAGAGGTCATCGGCATCCGTGGCACCCGGCAGCAGCCGCGGAGTTTCGTTGCGAACTCTGCCGAATTGCTGACAAACTGTCCAGTTCGACACGGATTGATTCAGAAATAACACACACCAGACAAAAAAAGCCGGTGCCACGGAAGCGCGCCTGGGGGCACCGAATTCCAGAAGGCTTGCCGCCCCACCTCAGGTCACGGGTGCTTCACCCTGATTAAGCACAATTGCGTACCAGGGTTTCTACGGCAGGCTGACTACAATCTCACACCCTAAAACGCCGTCCCGTCCTGGAGCGCCCGCTCCCTGGACGAGGTCCGGCAGCCTTCACAGAGCTGGAGACCCCTTGATGTCCGATACGCCCCCGGTCAACGCCACGCCCGACAAACGCGCCCTGCTGCGCCAGGCCGCCCTCGAGTACCACGAGTTTCCGAAGCCGGGGAAGATCGCCATCGCGGCCACCAAGCAGATGGTCAACCAGCACGATCTGGCGCTGGCCTATTCGCCCGGCGTGGCCGCTCCCTGCGAGGAGATCGTCAAGGACCCGGCCGCCGCGTTCCGCTACACCTCGCGCGGCAACCTGGTCGGCGTGATCTCCAACGGCACGGCCGTGCTGGGCCTGGGCGACATCGGCGCGCTGGCCTCCAAGCCCGTCATGGAGGGCAAGGGTGTTCTCTTCAAGAAGTTCGCCGGCGTCGACGTGTTCGACATCGAGATCAACGAGAAGGACCCGGCCAAGCTGGTCGAGGTCATCGCCGCCCTGGAGCCCACCTTCGGCGCGATCAACCTGGAAGACATCAAGGCGCCCGAGTGCTTCTACGTGGAGCGCGAACTGCGCAAGCGCCTGAACATCCCGGTCTTCCACGATGACCAGCACGGCACCGCCATCACGGTGGCCGCTGCCATGCTCAACGCCCTGAAGGTGGTGAACAAGGACATCGGCTCCGTGCGCCTGGTCGCCTCCGGCGCCGGCGCCGCTGCCCTCGCCTGCCTGAACCTGCTGCTGAAGGTGGGCCTGAAGCGCGAGAACGTGTTCGTCACCGACCTGGCCGGTGTGGTCTACGAAGGCCGCACCGAGCTGATGGACGAGGACAAGATCCAGTTCGCCCAGAAGACCGATGCCCGCACGCTGTCGGAGGTCATCGACGGCGCCGACGTGTTCCTGGGCCTGTCGGCCGGCGGCGTGCTCAAGCCCGCCATGGTGGCCAAGATGGCCGCGCGCCCGGTCATCTTCGCGCTGGCCAACCCCAACCCCGAGATCACGCCCGAAGACGCGCACGCGGTGCGCGGCGACGTGGTGATGGCCACCGGCCGCACGGACTACCCGAACCAGGTCAACAACGTCCTGTGCTTCCCGTACATCTTCCGCGGCGCGCTCGACTGCGGCGCGACGACGATCACGCTGGAGATGGAGATCGCCGCGGTGCATGCGATCGCCGAGCTGGCCCAGGCCGAGCAGAGCGAAGTGGTGGCCGCCGCCTATGTGGGCGAGCCGCTGGCCTTCGGCCCCGAGTACCTGATCCCGAAGCCGTTCGACCCGCGGCTGATGATCAAGATCGCCCCGGCCGTGGCCCAGGCCGCCGCCGACAGCGGCGTGGCCCAGCGCCCGATCGCCGACATGGACGCCTACCGCGACCACCTGCAGACCTTCGTCTATGCCTCCGGCACGATGATGAAGCCGATCGTCAACGCCGCCAAGGTGGCCGCGAAGAAGCGCGTGGCCTACGCCGAGGGCGAGGAGGAGCGCGTGCTGCGCGCCGCGCAGATCGTGGTGGACGAGAAGATCGCCCGCCCGACCCTGATCGGCCGCCCGGCCATCATCGCCCAGCGCGTCGAGAAGTTCGGCCTGCGCCTGAAGGAAGGCGTGGATTACGACGTGGTGAACGTCGAGAACGACCACCGCTACCGCGACTTCTGGCAGACCTATCACCGCATGACCGAGCGCAAGGGCATCACCGTGCCCATCGCCAAGATCGAGATGCGCCGCCGCCTGGCCCTGATCGCCTCGATGCTGCTGCACAAGGGCGAGGTGGACGGCATGATCTGCGGCACCTGGGGCCACACGGCGCACCACCTGAACTACATCGACCAGGTGATCGGCAAGCGCGCGGGCGTGAACACGTACGCCTGCATGAACGGCCTGCTGCTGCCCGACCGCCAGGTGTTCCTGGTGGACACGCACGTCAACTACGACCCGACGGCCGAGCAGCTGGCGGAGATCACCGTGATGGCGGCCGAGGAGATGATGCGCTTCGGCATCAAGCCCAAGGCCGCGCTGCTGTCGCACTCCAACTTCGGCTCCAGCAACCAGCCCAGCGCCGTGAAGATGCGCCAGACGCTGGAACTGCTGCGCGTGCAGGCCCCGTGGCTGGAAGTGGACGGCGAGATGCACGGCGATGTGGCGCTGGACGCGGCACTGCGCACCCAGGTGATGCCGCACAGCACGCTGGCCGGCAGCGCCAACCTGCTGGTGCTGCCGAACATCGACGCGGCCAACATCTCCTACAACCTGCTGAAGACGGCCGCCGGCGGCGGCATCGCGATCGGCCCGGTGCTGCTGGGTGCGTCGGAGCCCGTGCACATCCTCACGGCCAGCGCCACCGTGCGCCGCATCGTGAACATGACGGCGCTCACCGTCGCGGACGCCAACGCGGCGCGCTGAATGCCTGCAGCCTAGCAAGCACTCACTTACTCTTCTTCGGAAACCTTGCAGCGCCTGCCTGTTTATTGGGCAGGCGCTTGCTTTTTGGGGGCCTTTAAGTCACACTATTGGCTCGAAATTTCGGGTAAACCCGTAGTTTCTGAAAGGTGTAGTTGATGCTCAAGGCCATCGCCATCCAGGCGTACAAGGCAGGTATTGCATGCGCTCTGGGCGCCGCGTTCGTTCTGGCCCCCGCCGTGGGGAACGCCCGGAACGTTCCGTCCCCGGGCGGACCCGACACCATCGCACTGGCCGAGCTCCCCCCGCAAGGACGCGCCACCTTCGGCCTCATCCGTGAAGGCGGCCCTTTTCCCCACGACAAGGACGGCACCGTCTTTGGCAACCGGGAACGCCTGTTGCCCGCCCACCAGCGCGGTTACTACCGGGAATACACCGTCAGGACGCCGGGAGCTCGCGACCGTGGTGCGCGGCGGATCGTATGCGGCGGCCCTCCGCGCACGCCGGATGCCTGCTACTACACCAGCGACCACTACGCGAGCTTTCGGAAGATCGTGGAATGACGGGCTCCGGGCCCGTCCGGGCAGGAAGCCGGTGCACTGAACGATCTCGGTCCCGCCGACTCCCTCCTGAGAAGCCGTGCCCCCTGGCGGCTTGCGACGATATCCCTCATTGGTGACTACATAAAGAAAGAGCAGCGGAGATGGAAACGCCACTTCGTACCGACCAGGACAATTCCCTGCGCGGTGTACGCCCCAACATCGTGCAGTCGATCCGCGCCTTCCGCGTGCAGGACCTGCAGGCCTCCGCCCAGGCGCTGGGCCAGCACTTCCTGTACGCCAATCTCGCGCATGCCCTGACCAAGCAGGACGTGCTCGAGCTGATCGCCAGCCAGTTCATGTTCCCGGCGCATTTCGGCAAGAATTTCGACGCGCTGTACGACTGCATGACCGATCCGCTGCACAAGTCGGGCCCGCAGCCCGGCTTCATCGTGGTGCTCGAGCAGATCCCCACCACCGTGAAGTTCGACAAGGAAGCGCGCGAGCAGCTGCTGGACATCTTCCGCGAGGCGGCGGACTACTGGGCCGAGCGCAAGATCGCGTTCCGGTGCTTCTATTCTTTTCTGTAGCCCGTTCTGCATCCCACGGCCAGGCAGAACGGGCGAACGAGGCTAACGACAGAAAGAAGGTCGCCGCCGCCGAGCCCATCGCCATCACGCTCGCTCCAGGCTCGGAGAAGATGCCCACCGACAAGCTGGTGGACGTGTCGCCGCTGGCGCTGCGCATGAGCAGCCCGTTCAATTCCGGCTACTGGCTGGCGGCTGCATAGCACGACCCCCTGAGGCGCTGACGCGCCTTCCTGTCAGGAACAGGCCTGCGCCAGGGCCACGTAGTCGGCCACGGGTACTTCCTCGGCGCGGCGCTGGGTGTCGAAGGTGCCGGCGAACTGGCGTGCTTCGAGCCAGCGGCCCAGGGTGTGGCGCAGCAGCTTGCGGCGCTGGCTGAAGGCCACCTGCACGAGTTCTTCCAGCAGCGCGGGCTGCACGGCGGCGGGCTCGGAGCGGGGCACCATGCGCACCACGGCGCTGTCCACGCGCGGGGGCGGGTCGAAGCTCTCGGGGGGCACGAACAGCACGTCCTCCATCGCATAGCGCCACTGCAGCATGACCGAAAGGCGCCCGTAGGCCGCGGTGGCGGGTGCCGCCACCATGCGGTCGATGACTTCCTTCTGCAGCATGAAGTGCTGGTCCTCGATCGCCTGCACGTGCTCCAGCAGGTGGAAGAGGATGGGCGTGGAGATGTTGTAGGGCAGGTTCCCCACCACGCGCACTTTCGGCACGCCCAGGCGCGCGGCGACCGCGGTGAAATCCACCTTCAGCACGTCGGATTCGATCACGTCGAGCTGGCCGTGCGCGCGCAGCCGCTGCGCGAGGTCGCGGTCCAGCTCCACCACGGTGAGGCGCCCCAGGCGCTCGACGAGCGGCTGCGTGAGCGCGGCGAGGCCGGGGCCGATCTCCACCATCGGCTCGCCCGGCACGGGCGCGATCGCGCGCACGATGGCGTCGATGATGGCCTGGTCGGACAGGAAGTGCTGGCCGAAGCGCTTGCGCGGGATGTGCTTCATTGGGGCGGTTCGCGGTATTCCACGTACGCGCGGGCACGGGCCTCCTGGGCCCAGTTGGTGAACGCTTCCTCGAGCTTCTTCTCGCGCACGGTGTCGCGCACCGCGTCGCGCTGCTCGCGCTGCGTCAGCTTGGCCTCGCGACGCTCCAGCAGCTGGATCAGGTGCACGCCGAAGCGCGACACCACGGGCTGGCTGATCTCCTCGGGCTTGAGCGCGTCGACGGCCTGCTCGAACTCGGGCACGTAGCGGCCCGGGCCCGCCCAGCCCAGGTCGCCGCCCTGCTTGGCGCTGCCGTCCTGGGAGTGCTCGCGCGCGAGCGTGGCGAAGTCGGCCTGCCCGGACAGGATGCGGCGGCGGTATTCGGCGAGGCGTTCGGCGGCGGCGGATTCGGTCAGCTGCGGGCTGGTGCGCAGCAGGATGTGGCGCACGTGGGTCTGCAGGGCCGAGGAAGGAATGCCCACGCGCGAGCGCTCGATCACCCGCAGCACGTGGAAGCCCGCGGGCGAGCGCACCGGGCCGGCGATGCCGCCCACCGGCAGCTGCTGCGTGGCGCGCAGGAAGAGGTCCGGGTAGCGGTCGGCCACGCGCAGGCCCAGCTCGCCGCCGGCGGAAGCCTCCGAGGCATCGGAGAACTCGCGCGCCACCTTGGCGAAGTCCTCGCCGGCCCGCACGCGGTCGGCTGCCTGCTGGGCGCGCTGGCGGCGCTGCTCGACCACTTCGGGCGTGGCGTTCTCCGGCACCGTGACCAGGATGTGGCCGAGGTTCAGTTCGTACTTGGACGGGTCGGTGACGCCGGACTGCTGCTGCTCGCGCATGTACTGGTCGACCTCGATGTCGCTCACGCGCACGCGCGATTCGACGTCGCGCTCGCGCAGCCGCTGGATCAGCAGCTGGTTGCGCAGCTCGACGCGGAAGCGCTCGGGGCTGATGCCGTCCGCCGCCAGCCGGCGGTGCATCTCCTCGATGCTCACGTTGTTCTGGCGCGCCACCGACTGCTCGGCCTGCGAGACGGCGTAGTCGTCCACCTTGATGCCGTACTCCTCCGCCATCTGCACCTGGATCTTCTCGTTGATGAGCCGCTCCAGCACCTCGCGCGCCAGCACCTGCCGCGGGGGCCGCTCGCCGCCCTGCGTCGCCAGCTGGTGCTCCACGCGTGCGAGGCGGCCCTGCACCTCGTTGTTCGTGATCGGCTCGGTGTTCACCACGGCGACGATGAAGTCGGCCTGCCGCGCGGCGGAGGCTCCGCCCGCCGACGGCCCCGGGTCGGGCAGCGTGATCCGCGGCGCAGAGCGCAGCGACGGCCCGGAGGCCGGGGCCGACAGCCCGCTGCCGCCCGGCGAGCGCAGCCCCTGCGCGCCAGCGCCGGCCGGCGCGAAGGAAACGATGGCGGAGGCAATGCCCGCCAGGCCCAGGAGGAGTGCTCGATGGTTCATGGGAAATCGTCGGAATCGGGTCGGTTGGAGCGGCGGATCGGTCGGCGCGTTCCGTTGCATTGCGTCAGTCGTAGTTCGTGAACCGGCTGGGCGGGGTCACCTGCTCGCGCAGGTACTGGTAGCGCGGGATGTTCTGCTTGAGGGTCTGGATCGGGTCGGAGCCCAGCGACAGCCGCGAGAAGCCCACGAATTCGATCTGGAACAGCAGCCGCGTCGTCGCCGTGGTCACGCTGCTCTGCAGGCGTTCGAGCACCACGCGGCCGATCCAGCAGCAGCTGTCGTATTCGAAGCCGACCACGGTGTCCACGAGCTTGCGGTCCTGCAGGCTGTAGTTGAGGCGGCCCACCGAATACCAGCGCCCGCCGCCCTGGCCGCGGCCCGGGCCGAGGTCGCGGCCCTTGTCGCCCCAGAGGTCGTTGATGGGCCACTGCCAGCCGACGTCGATCTGCTCGCTGGTGCCGCGCTGCAGGCGGTACGCGGCGCTCACGGTGCGGTAGTCGCTCGGGTTGTAGCGCGCGCCGATCGTGGTGCGGATCGAGCGTTCGGTCTTCGGGTTGTACTGCACGGTGGAGTCGAAGCCCCACTGGCGCGTCCAGTTGATGCCGGCGCCCAGCAGCACGTCGGAGAGGCGCTCGCTCACGGGCGATTCGCCCGGCATCACCACCTTCTGGTCGCTGAACCGCACGCGCTGGGCGATGCCGAAGCGCGCCGCCTCGCCGCCGGTGTCGGGGTCGAGCAGGCGCGTGGTCACGCCCAGGGTGAGCAGGTTGTTGTCGGCGATGCGGTCGTTGCCGCTGTAGCCGTTCTCGGTGTAGATGGTGGCGAAGTTGAAGTCGTTCGCCGCTGTGTCGTACACCGGGATCATGCTCTGATCGCGGTAGGGCGTGTAGGTGTAGAAGGCCCGCGGCTCCAGGGTCTGCACGAAGTTGCGGCCGAAGTAGCGCGCGTCGCGCTCGAACACCAGGCCGCTGTCCAGGCTGAAGGTGGGCAGCACGCGCGAGGCGGTGTTGCGGCCGGTGGCGACCAGGCTGCTGTCGAAGTCGTACTGCGTGGCGTGGAACTGCACGCGCGGCGTCAGGAAGCCGGCCGGCGCCAGGAACGGCCGGCTGAACTGCGCCATGGCGTAGGTGCGGCGGGCATTGGGCTGGCCCGTCAGCGCACGGTCGGCATGGAAGTTGGTGTAGTCCGCCTCGACGCTGCCGTCGAAGCCGCCGGGCAGCTGCGAGGGCGTGTAGCCCCAGTGGATCTGCGGCATGCGGTCGTAGGGCGGCACGATCGGCGCGTTCACGTCCTGCAGCGTCTGCCAGCGCAGGGTGCGCAGGCTCAGCGACATGTCGTTGCGCCCCCAGGTCAGCGAGGCATCCGCCGGCAGCAGGCGCTGCGTGAGCTGGTTGATGCCGCCGTTGGTGCGGGTGGAGAAGTCGCGCCAGTAGTTGTCGTCGCTCACGCGGTTCACGTCGACGTTCAGGCCGATGCCGCCGATGCCGGTGTCGATCGTTCCCCGGTGCTTGAGGCCCAGGCCCCAGCGGTCGCGGTCGCGCAGCCGGTCGGACGGCATGTACTCGCCGCGCACCTCGCCGCTGTAGGTGGGCTCCAGGTAGCGGAACTCGCCGCCCAGGCTCACGCCGCGCTTGGCCATCACCGTGGGGGTGATGGTGGCGTCGCGGTTGGGCGCGATGTTCCAGTAGTAGGGCTGCGAATAGACGGCGCCGCTCACGCTGTCGATGCCCATGGTGGGGGGCAGCAGGCCGGACTTGCGCTTGTCCGACAGCGGGAACGTGAAGCTGCCGGGCACCGGCAGCACGGGCACGCCCAGGAATTCGAGCACGCCGCCCTCGGCCGTGCCCACTTCCTCGGCGGTGTCGAGCCGGATCGTCTTGGCGCGCACGATCCAGGCCGGGCGCCAGGTGGATTCGTCGTTCCTCTGGCAGGTGGTGTAGGTGGCGTCTCGGACGACGGCGCGGTCGCGGTCGATGAAGTCCACGCGGCTCGCGTCGCCATAGGCGCCGTTCGCGAGGAAGCGGTAGCTGGCGTCGTCGAAGAAGCCCGAGAACGCATCCACCCGCAGCTCCAGCTGCGAGCCCTCGTACACATTGCCCGCGCGGTTGATGCGCACGTTGCCGCGCGCCTTGGCGAGGTCTTCGGGCACCTCGTAGTCGAGCCGGTCGGCGTGGATGATGGTGTCGCCGCGCCGCAGTTCGGCATTGCCTTCCACGGTGGCGTTGATGTCGGGCTGGCCGGAGACGCGGTCGCCGCGCACGAAGATCGGCAGCTGCGGGCGCACCTCTTCGGGAATGCGGTCCTGCAGCAGCGGGCTGGCGCGCAGGGCGGGCGCCGCGTCGGCAGCGGCGGATGCGGATGCGGGAGTGCCGGGGACCGCGGCAGGATCGGACTCGGCCTGCGCGAAGGCCGCCAGCGGCAGTCCGCAGACCATCCAGGCGGCCAGGCGCGCGAGCAGCCGGCGCTCGAACCGGGGCGGCTCGGCGGGGCGGCTGCGGCGGGCACGCGGGAGGGAATGCGACGGTCGGAGAGGATCGGGCAAGGAAGGAAGGTCCATGGATTCAACCGGGTCGGCGGCGCAGCCCTGCGGAACGAAGGGGGCGGGCGCAGCAGGCCACCCGGACCGGAGGGGCCGGGTTTGTAAAATCGGATTATCCATGAGCCACCCCCGCCCCACCTCCCCGGCCACCAATGCCGGAGTCCCGCCCGTTGCATGGCCCGACGCCGCGCGCCATGCCGCCTTCGATGCCTGGCTCGCGCCCCTGGCCTCGGCGCACGGCCTGCTGCCCGCCAGCCTGCGCCCGGCCTCCGCCGACGCGAGCTTCCGCCGATACCTGCGCATCGACGGCACGGACGGCGCCAGCCGCATCGTCATGGACGCACCGCCGGACAAGGAGGACTGCCGGCCCTTCGTGCACGTCGGGCGGCTGATGGCCGACGCGGGCCTGAACGTGCCCGACATCCTGGCCTGGGACGAGGCGAACGGCTTCATGCTGCTGTCCGACCTCGGCAGCCAGACCGTCATCGAACGCCTGGACCCGGCGCGCCCCGCCGACGCGCACGCCTGGTACCTGCAGGCCGTCGACGTGCTGCTGCAGTGGCAGCAGGCCTCGCGGCCGGACACCCTGCCGCCCTACGACGGGGCATTGCTGCGCCGCGAACTGGCGCTGTTCCCGGACTGGTACCTGGCGCGGCACCGCGGCGTGGCGCTCACGGACACCCAGCAGTCCACGCTGTCCCGCGCCTTCGATGCGATCGTGGCGGACAACCTCGCGGCCCCCACCGTATACGTGCACCGCGACTTCATGATGCGCAACCTGATGGTGCCGCGCGAGGCCGGCGCCCCGCTGGGCGTGCTCGACTTCCAGGACGCGGTGCAGGGCCCCGTCACCTACGACATCGCGAGCCTGCTGCGCGATGCCTTCATCAGCTGGGATGAGGATTTCGTCATCGACATTACCGTGCGTTACTGGGAACGGGCCCGTCGTGCGGGCATTCTCGGCGCCGGCAGCGCTTCCGGCTGGGGCGACGACTTCGGATCGTTCTACCGCGCGGTCGAATGGATGGGCTTGCAGCGCCACCTGAAGGTGGCCGGCATCTTCGCGCGGCTCACGCTGCGCGACGGCAAGCCCCGCTACCTGGCCGATACGCCCCGGTTCATCGCCTACATCCGCGCCACGGCCGGCCGCTACCGCGAACTCGTGCCGCTGCTGCGGCTGATCGACGCGATCGAAGGCACCGAGGCGCCGACGGGGTATGCCTTCGGCCGCGTCTGAACCAGAGCCCCTTCCCCCTTTTTGAGCAACCCGACGACGCCAGCGTGAACATTCCCCGTTTCCATTGCCCCGAGCCGCTCGCCAGCGGTGCCGCGCTGGCCCTGCCGCCCACGGCGGCGCGCCATGTCCAGGTGCTGCGGCTGCAGCCCGGCGACGCGATCGTGCTGTTCGACGGCCGCGGCGGCGAATACGCGGCCACCGTGGCGCGCATGGGCCGCTCGGATGTCGAAGTGCAGGTGGGCGCGCACGATCCCGTGGAGCGCGAGGCGCCACGGGCCGTGCACCTCATCGTGGGCATGCCGGCCAACGAGCGCATGGACTGGCTCGTCGAGAAGGCGACCGAGCTCGGCGTGGCCCGCATCCAGCCCGTGGCGGCGGCGCGCAGCGTGCTGAAACTGTCGGGCGAGCGGGCCGTGAAGCGCCAGGCGCACTGGCAGGCGATCGCCGTGGCGGCCTGCGAGCAGTGCGGGCGCAATCGCGTGCCCGAGGTCGGCGCCCCCGCCACGCTCGCCGAATGGCTGCGCCTGCCGGCCGAGCCTGAGGCCACCCGCCTCGTGCTGTCGCTGCGCGAAGGCAGCCGCCCGCTGCGCGAGGCCGCGGGCCCCGCCGGCACGGTCCAGGTGCTGCACGGCCCCGAAGGCGGCCTCGCGCCGCACGAGGAAGACCTGGCGCTGGGCCAGGGCTTCCTGCCCGCCGGACTGGGCGCGCGCGTGCTGCGGGCCGAGACGGCCTCCGTCGCGGCGCTGTCGCTGCTGGCCTGCGCATGACGGCCGCACGCACCGACGCCGCCTGGCCGCTGCCGCCGGGCGCCGACACGCCCATGCCCTGGGCCGAACTGGCGGACGCCCACGCGGCCGCACCGGGCGGCCCGGACGAATCGGCCGGCGCGCTGTTCGACTTCTTCCGCGATACGGATGCCGCGACCGACGACGCCCTGCTGTGGCGCATCGCGCGCGAGCAGGAGCTGTCGCAGGCGCTCAGCGGCCTCTTCCACGGCCCCGCGGCGCTGGTGCAACTGCGCCTGTGGGTGTTCCTGCAGCTGGCACGCCAGGGCGAGGCGCAATGGCCGCGCGAACGCATCGACGAACTCTTCCATGCCCTGCGCCCGGAGGCACTGGACACGGTGCTCAAGCGGTTCCGCGACGTCGGGCTGCTGGCCTGGGACGACAGCCTGCGCTCCTATGCGCTGCCGCCGCTCGCGCAGCGCGTGGCCGGCCTGCTGGCGCCGCTGGCGAGCGGCGACGCGGCCGCGCAGGATGCCGAAGGGGGCGAGCTGGCCGCCCTGCTCGGGCAGGTGGTGGGCGCGAACCAGCTCGGCGCGCTCGATCCCGGCCAGCTGCAGATGCTGCAGGCGCAACTCACGCGGCTGCACGGCGAGTTCGCCGACGCGATCGCGAGCGGCTCGGAATTCCGGCTGCGCGCGGCGCGCCTGCGCTACGACCGCGCGGCCCAGCTCATCGACCGCGCCTCGGACGCGATCACGGCCATCATCGGCCATGCCCACGGCCACATCGCGATGGAGCGCGCGGCGCGCGCGCTGGGCCAGGCGCAGTCCCGCCTGCTCGCGATGGCCAGCCAGTTCAATCGCGCACTCCAGCAGGTGGACCGCCAGCGCGTGACGCTCGGCACCACCGGCATCACCAGCACCGACGTGAAGCGCTGGCTGCAGACACTGCGCCAGCCCGCGGCGCTGCTCGACACCGCGCTCGCCATGCCGGTGAGCCTGTGCGCGCTCGCCCCGCACGAGCTGCTGGACGTGACCGAGGCGGAATTCGAGCGCGACCGCCCGACCCAGGGCCCGGCGGAAGACCTGCCGGGCGCGCAGGAGGCCCCGGCCGGCACGCTCGCCGCCGTGGCCCTGCCGCGCGAACTGGGCGACCTCGCCGATCTGCTGTCGGCCTGGTCGCTCGAGCCTGCCACCGCCGACGGGGCCGACTCCCCCCGCGACGTGGCCGCGGCGCTGCTGGGTGCCGAGCCCGATGCCGCCCGCTACGCCCAGGTGGCCTACAAGGCCCAGCTGCTGCCGCTGCTCGGCGACCCGCAGGCGGGCGTGCTGCCCGGCGCCACCGGCGCGCTCGCGCGCCAGCCCTGGCGGGTGGAGTGGGAAGCGGCCATCCAGCCGCTGGACCACGCGCAGGTGGAGCTGGTAAGCCGGGGCCGGCTGGTGCCGGCGGATGCGCCGCCGGACACCTCCCGGGATGCCGCCGGCTGACGCCCCGGCCCGCCGCTTCCTCTCGCCTCTTTTCGTTTCGTTTTCGATTCCCTGCATTTGCCTTTTCGGATGGACCGCTGCCCATGGACGATGCCGCCCTGCTGATCGCAGAACTCCTCACGCGCCGCTGGCTGCCGCGCAGCCACCCGCGGGTCAAGCGCGCGCTGGTGGATGCCGAACTCTTCGCCCAGGTCGAACAGCGCCTGGCGCAGTCCGGCCTGCGCTTCGTGGACAGCATCTATGCCGACCACGTCAGCCTCGCGCTGCTGCCCCCCGCGCAGAACGCCGTGCTCGGCGAAGGCGCGCTCAACGCCAACAACAATCTGGATCTGCCGCGCGATGCCCAGGCCCTGCTGGTGGTGCTCTGGGCGCTCATCGTGCTGCCGAAGCGCGAGCGCCAGACCAGCCGCACCGAGGCCGAGGGCGACGGGCAGAACGACTTCTTCCCGGGCGCCAAGCCCCTGCCCTCCGCGCGGCTCGTGAGCCCGATGCTGTCGTACAAGACGCTGCTGGAGGACTACGGCAACCAGCTCGGCAAGAAGCTGCGGCTGGACGCCAACCTGAAGCTGCTGGAGCGCCACGGCTTCATCACGCGCCGCCAGGACGAGATCGGCGAAGGTCCGCTGCTGGACGTGCTGCTCGACTACGACGTGCTCGCCCCCCGCATCCTCGACGGCGCGCTGGCCGGCGTGCTCGCGCGCGAGCGCGCCGCGGCGCCGCCGGCACCGGACGCCGCGGCCGCCATTCCCTCTTCCTCCGGGTCCGAGACCCCCACGGCCTGACCGGGCCGCTCCACCCGACCATGTTCCACCTGCAATCCCTCGAACTCGTCCACTGGGACTACTGCCAGCGCGTCGCGCTGCCGCTGGACGCCTCCATCATCACCATCGCCGGCCCCAACGGCTCGGGCAAGACCACGCTGCTGGACGCCATGCGCACGCTGCTGGGCCTGCGCTGCTCGGCCCCGCGCGACTACCGCACCTACGCCCGCCATGCCGGGGCGCAGACCGCCTGGCTGCGCGCGGTGGTGGACAACCGCCCGCAGGGCCGCCAGACCTCCAGCCGGCCGTTCGCGCGCCGGCTGCTGTACGCCGACCAGGTCACGCTCGCCTGCCGCATCGACAAGAACGGCGGCGACTGGCAGCGCCGCTACTGCCTGCTCGACGGCGACGTCTCCATCGAGCAGCTGCGCGACACGCCCGAGAAGGACCTCGGCTTCATGGGCGTGGAGGCCTGGGGCCGCGTGCTCGGCGCCGCGGGCCTGTCGCCCGCCATCGCGCGCGTGCTGTCGCTCGAGCAGGGCCAGACCGACCGGCTGTGCGAATTCAGCCCGCGCGAGCTGCTGCGCCTCGTCTTCGACGTGTTCGGCGACCAGCAGGTGCTCGACGCCTACGACCAGGCGCGCGAGCACCAGCAGCAGCTTTCGCGCGAGATGGTGCAGGCCGAGCGCGAGCTCGACCACAGCCGCGCCCAGCTCGCCGAGCTGCAGAACCGCGTGGCCAACTACAAGACCTGGCAGCTCAAGCTCGCCGAACGCGAGCGCCTGGCGACCGAGGTGCTGCCGGTGCTCGGCTGGCACGGCGAGCGCGAGGGCCTGGCGAAGCAGGCGCGCGAGCTGCGCCGCCAGAAGACCCAGCACCGCGCCGCGCTGGCCGAGCAGGCCGCGCAGAACAAGCGCCTGCTCACGCTGCTGGACGAGAGCGCCCGCTCGCAGGCCGATGCCGAGCGCCTGCGCACCGAGCGCGACGAAGCGCGCTCCGCGCTCGACGGCGCCACGCGCCACGAGGCCCCGCTGGAGCAACTGGCGAAACGCGAGGCCGAGCTGCTCGCGCTGGTGGACAAGGGCAGCAACGCCGACGAACTGCAGGCCCACCTGCGGCAGCTCCAGGAGCAGGAATCCGCCGCGCAGGACGAGCGCTCCGCGCTGCAGCAGCGCCGCCGCATCGCGCAGGAAGCGCTCAAGGGTCTCGAAGGCCAGAGCCTGCCCCCGCTGCCGCCCGAAGTGCAGCAGTTCCGCAAGCGGCTCGTGGCCCAGGGCATCGGCCACCAGTTCGTGGCCGAGGTGATCGAGGTGGCGGACGAGGCCTGGCGCGCCGCCATCGAAGGCGTGCTGCGCGGCCACCGCTGGGTGGTGCTGCTCGACAAGGAAAGCGACCTGGCCGAGGCCTACGACATCGGCGAGCGCGAGCGCTACCGCCACTACCTCGTCGGCCCCGGCGAGAAGCCGCTGCGCGGCGAACCCGGCACACTGCTCGCCCACGTGCGCTTCACCGCGCCCGTGCCGCGCTGGCTGGTGCAGCAGCTGCAGCAGCTGCGCTGCGTGGCCGATCCGCGCGAGGGCAAGCGCCTGGGCGGCACCTGGATCACGCCGCAGGCCTACATGCACGACGGCCGCGGCGCGCGCTCCATGTGGGTCGAGCCGCGCGACCACCAGTTCGGCGCCGCCGCCGTGCATGCGCGCCGCGCCGCCGCCGAGCGCGACCTCGCGCAGATCGACGCGCAACTCGCGCCCGTGCTCGACCGCCTGATGGCGCTCAAGCGCCAGGCCACCGACACCCGCCGCGCGCTCGAAGGCCACAGCGCCGCGGAAGAGCTCGCGCGCCGCAGCGACGAGTTCGCCCAGGCCCGCGAAGAACTGCCGGCCGCCAAGCAGGCGCGCATCGCCGCGGCCCAGCGCTGGCAGCGGCTGGACACCGAGGCCACGCGCGCCCACGACCGCCACCGCGCCTTCACCGACGAGCACCAGCGGCTGGAGCAGCAGCTGCGCCGCTCGCGCGGCGACACCGACCGCGCCGCGCAGGAATGGACGGCCCGCCGCCGCGGCCACCTGGACCACGCCCGGCGCAGCCAGGCGCAGCGCCGCCAGTTCCCGGCCCGCTGGACGGCGCCCGAGACGCTGCGCGCGCTCGAGAAGGACTACGTGAACGACACCCAGGCGAAACTGCGCCTGGCCGCCGTCGAGCAGGAACTGGAGCATGGCACCTGGGAGCAGGACGCCACGGTGGAGGAACGCTTCCGCCGCATGGAGGCCACCGTGCGCGAGCAGGGCCTGAGCCTGTCGGACCACCAGGTGAAGAACGCACAGGCCGGCACCGCGGTGATGAACGCGCGCGAGAGCTACATCGAGGTGCTGCGCAGCACCGTGCGCCGCTACCGCAAGAACATCCAGGAGTTGGGCGCGCTGGCGGGCGTGGAGGTGGCGGCCGACCTGCCGCTGCTGGAGAACGACGACACCGTGCTGGCGCAGGCGGGCCTCAAGGTGCATTTCGCGTTTGACGGCAAGGGCAGCATCGGCCTGAACGACGGCGAAGCCTCCGGCGGCCAGCAGGTCATCAAGTCGCTGATCCTGCTGGTGGGGCTGCTCAAGGACGAGGAAAGCGGCTCCGGCGGCTTCGTCTTCATCGACGAGCCCTTCGCCCACCTGGACGTGCGCAACATCCAGCTCGTGGGCCACTTCCTGCGCTCCACCCAGGCGCAGTACGTGCTGACCACGCCCATCACCCACAACCTGGAAGTGTTCGAGCCGGCCGAGATCACGCTCGTGACCAGCAAGAAGCCCCAGGGCTCGCGCTGGGCACCGCCCATCGCCGTGGCCAAGCGGCGCGGGGTGCCGCAGCTGGAGCCGGTGCCGGCCTGAGGGCGGCTTTGTAGGGTTTCCCCGCGACCTGCGGCGCAGGCATTGTTCCGGAGGGGTGGCCTGGGGTACAACCCTTCGGCGGCGCAGTCCCGCGTTCCCGGAGGAGAGTTACGGTGTCAGAGCGGCCAGCCAGGTCCATGCCCTCCAGACCCACCGCAGGGTCGCGACTGCTCGACCTCCTGCTGACTGCCGAGCCGCGCCAGCGCCAGCGGCTCTCCATGGCGGGCCTCGCCGCGCTGCTGATGGTCTGCTGCATGGCGGCGATGCACATCGCGGTGGCCGCGGGGCTGACGGCGCCGGGGCCGGTGCGGGTCTGGACCGTCCTGTCGGGCGCCGGGCTGCTGGTGGTGTATGCGCTCATCCGCAGCGGCGTGTCGCAGCGCTGGCCCGATCCATCGCTCACGCTGCCGCAGATCGTCTACGCGATCGCGTGCGACGCCGCGGCCTACGCCATCGGCGGGCAGGCACGCGGCATCGCCCTGCCGATCCTGGCCGTGATCCTGATGTTCGGCATGTTCGGCCTGTCCACGCGCCAGATGTTCGGCGTCATGCTCTACGCCATGGCCGCGTTCGGGCTCGCGACGGCGGCCGTGGAATGGCAGGGCGACTTCGGTCATTCCACGGGACTGTCCATGGCCTACGGGATCATGACCGCCGTGGTGCTCATGGGCAGCACCTTCCTCACCACGCGGCTGCAGGCCACGCGCGAGGAACTGCGCCGGCAGAAGCACGAGCTGGCCCGCGCGCTCGAGCACATCCGCGAGCTGGCCACGCACGACGAGCTGACCGGGCTGCTCAACCGCCGCCACATGCTGGAGCTGATGCGCCTGGAGCAGCGGCGCGCGATGCGCTCGGGATTGCCGCTGGTGCTCGCGCTGCTCGACCTGGACCATTTCAAGGCGGTCAATGACACCCACGGCCACGCGGCCGGCGACCGCGTGCTCCAGGCGTTCGCCCAGGCGGTGCGCCAATGCCTGCGCAACGGCGACGTCATCTCCCGATGGGGCGGAGAAGAGTTCGTCGTCATGCTCTGCAACACGCCGCCCGATGCGGCCCGGACCCTGCTGGAGCGGCTGCGGCAGACCGTGGCGCAGCTGCATGTTGTGCACCCGGCGGAGCCGTCCGGTGCGCCGGCCTGCCGGGATGCCGCGCCGGTGCCCCTGCGCATCACCATCTCCATCGGCTTCGCCCTGCACGTGCCCGGAGAACGCGTCGAAGCCACCCTGGAACGCGCCGACCGCGCGCTCTACGCGGCCAAGGCCGGCGGGCGCGACCGCACCGTGGCGGAGACTGTTCCGCTTGACCCTGACACCGTGGCATCGGGCAGGATCGGCGCATGACGCTCCCCAACCACCGCCGCCCGCTCGGCCTGCTCGCCCTGTGCCAGGGCCTGTTCCTCACCAACAACGTCGTCTTCATCGCCATCAACGGCCTGGTGGGCCTGCAGCTCGCGCCGCGCGGCTGGATGGCGACCCTGCCGGTGATGGGCTACGTGGTGGGCGGCGCGCTGTCCACCGGCCTCGTGGCGCGGGCCCAGCGGCGCTGGGGACGGCAAACCTCGTTCCAGATCGGCCTGGCCGTGGCCGCCGGCTCGGCGCTGCTGTGCGCGCTGGCCGTATGGACGCATGCGTTCTGGCTGCTGTGCACGGCCACGGTGATCGCCGGCTACTACAGCGCCAACGGCCAGCTCTACCGGTTCGCGGCCGCGGAGATCGTTCCGGCATCCCAGCGCGACACGGCCGTCTCGCTCGTCATGGCTGGCGGCCTGCTGGGCGCCGTGGCCGGCCCGAACCTCGCGCACCACACCCGCGACCTGCTCGGCGTGCCGTTCGCGGGCGCGTACCTGGCGCTGGTCGGTGTGGCGCTGGTGTCCATGGCCTGCATGGCCGCGCTGCGCTTTCCGCCCGTGGCGGCGCGCGCGGCCGATGCGGACGGCAGCGCGGGCCGTTCGGTGGCGCAGTTGCTGCGCGAGCCCGCGTTCGCCGTCGCCATGCTGGCCGCCGCGCTGGGCTACGGCGTGATGAACCTGCTCATGGCGGCCACGCCGCTCGCCATGCAGGTCTGCGGGCATGCGTTCGGCGACGCGGCCTTCGTGCTGGAGTGGCACGTGATCGGCATGTTCGCGCCGGGCTTCTTCACCGGCAGCCTGATCCGGCGCTTCGGGGTGCTGCGCGTGATGGGCGCCGGCGTGGCGCTCAACGCCGGCTGCGTGGCGATCGCGCTGCGCGGGGTGGACGTGCAGCACTTCACGGCCGCGCTGTTCCTGCTGGGCGTGGGCTGGAACTTCCTCTTCACCGGCAGCACCACCCTGGCGTTGCGCGCCTACCGGCCCGAGGAGAAGGACCGCGCGCAGGCCGCCATCAACTTCGGCGTGTTCGCCACCATGGCGCTGACTTCGTTCGCTTCCGGCGCACTCGTCACCACCCAGGGCTGGACGTTGCTCAACTACGGCTCGCTCGTGCCGATCGCGCTCACCGGCGCGGGGCTCGCGTGGCTGGCGCTGCGGCAGCGCCGCCGGCAGGCCGCAGCATGAGACTGCCCGGAGCGTGGACCGCCCGCCGGCGCGCGGCGGTGCTCGCCGCCTGCCTGGCCGGTGGCGCCCTGCCCGCTCCGGCGGGCACGTCGGGCACGGGGCCGGCCACCATCACTGCAGACCCGGCCTTCTCCCCGCCCGACCGGCGGCACGTGCCCGGCGTCGGCGTGCTGCAGGCGTTTCTTGCCACCCTGGGCCGGCCCCGGGGCACGCAGCGCTTCTGTTTCGTGGTCGAGCGCATGCCGGCCGACCCGGCCACGCCGCAGCCGCGGCAGGCCCTGCACATGGTGTGGGCCACGGGAGGGCGCCTCTACACCCTGCCGTGGCCGCCACGCCCCGGCAACCGGGACGAGAACCCCGTCTTCGCGGGACAGGCGCTGGCCTGGAGCCGGTCGGCGGACCTGAGGGACGGGGTCGTGGACACCGATGCCGAGCGCTTCGGCAGCAGCTTCCTCGTCACCCGGGCCTGGGCCGACCGCATCCTCAGGCAGTGCCGGCGCGCGGGCGTGGCGGTATGGATCGTGCCGGACCGGCGTGCGCCCTGACGCTCAGGCGTCCGCACCCGGCTCCGGCAGGCTCGCGACCACCTGCGCCACCGCGGCCGTGAGCTTCTTGGCATACGGCACGTGCAGGAACTCGTTCGGGCCGTGCGCGTTGCTCTTGGGGCCCAGCACGCCGCAGACCATCATCTGCGCCGTCGGGAAGCCCTGGCTCAGCATGTTCATGAGCGGGATGGTGCCGCCCTGGCCGATGTAACCGCAGGGGGCGCCGAAATGCGCCTGGCTCGCGGCGTTCAGCGCCTTCTCGAACCAGGGCGTGATGGCCGGCGCATTCCAGCCGCTGGCGGCGCTGCCGGGCTCGAAGGTCACGCGGGCCTGGTAGGGCGCGTTGTCCTCCAGCAGGGCCTTGAGCGTCTGCACGCTTTCGGCCGCGTCCACCACGGGCGGCAGGCGGAGGCTGAGCTTGAAGGCGGTGTAGGGCCGCAGCACGTTGCCGGCATCCTGCAGCGCCGGCAGGCCTTCGGCGCCCGTCACGCTGAGCGTCGGCGTCCAGGTGCGGTTGATCAGCGCCTGCACCGGGTCGGTGGTGGTGGGCAGCGCGAAGCTGGTCGAGCCGCCGCAGTCGTAGTGCGCCCAGGGGAAGCGTTTCGTCACCTCGTCGCCCAGGATCGCGGCCGTGGCGCGCGCCTGCGCGAGGCGGTCGGGCGGCACCTCGCAGTGGAAGCTCGCGGGCAGCAGGCGGCCCGTGGCGCTGTCCTCCAGCCGGTCGAGCACCTGCCGCATGATGCGGAAGGACGACGGCACGAGGCCGGAGGCATCGCCCGAATGCACGCCCTCGGTCAGGATCTGCACCTTGAGCGTGCCGCTCACCATGCCGCGCAGGCTGGTGGTGAGCCAGAGCTGGTCGTAGTTGCCCGCGCCGGAATCCAGGCAGATCACGAGCGTGACGTCGCCCAGGCGCGGGCGCAGCAGGTCGATGTAGGGCAGCAGATCGCGCGAGCCGCTTTCCTCGCAGGTCTCGATCAGGCCCACGATGCGCGGGTGCGGCACGCCCTGGCGCTTGATCTCCTGCACCGCGGCGATGCTGGCGTACACCGCGTAGCCGTCGTCCGCGCCGCCGCGGCCGTAGAGCTTGCCGTCCTCGTACTTGGGCGTCCAGGGGCCCAGGTCGCGGCGCCAGCCGTCGAACTCGGGCTGCTTGTCCAGGTGGCCGTACATCAGCACCGTCTGCTGCGAGCCGGCGCGCGTGGCCTCCACCTCGAAGAACAGCACCGGCGTGCGGCCCGGCATGCGCAGCACTTCCAGGCGCAGCCCGGGCACCTTCTGGGCCTCCACCCACGCCGCCGCATTGCGCAGCACGGTGTCGAGCAGGCCGAGCTGTTCCCAGTCGGGCGCGAAGCCGGGGGACTTGGCGGGAATCGCGATGTAGTCGGTGAGCTGGCGCAGGATGTCGCCGTCCCACTGGCGGCTGACGTGGTCCAGCGCGTCGGCCGGCTGAAGAAGGTGCGGGGCGAGGGGGGCGTTCATGGTCGTTCGTTCCTTGGCGGATGGCGCGGGGCGCAGGGTGGGACGCGGCAGGTTCGTGCCGGCGGGGCGCCGCAGGGCGGGCCGTGCGTGGCCCGCGCCGCGATGCCGCGGGACACGGCACCGTGCCGCAAGGGCCCTGTCAGCCGTTCACGGGATTGTCGCCCGGTCCGGCACCGCGCGCCACCGCGCCCAGGGGCATGTCCGCGACGACGACGCGGTTGCGTCCCCCGTGCTTGGCGTCGTACATGGCCCGGTCGGCCGCCGCGATGAGCGCGTCCCAGTGGTCTTCCGCGTCGAGGCGGCCGCCGAACACGCCGATGCTCAGGGTGACCCGCACGGGCCCCGCGGCGGTGTCGAAGGTGGTGCGCTCCACCGCCGCGCACAGGTCGGCGGCCAGCCGCTGCGCGCCGTCCAGGGGGGTGTCCGGCAGCAGCACCACGAACTCCTCGCCCCCGTAGCGGCCGATCAGGTCCTGCGCGCGGACGCGCGTGCCCATCAGGTCCACGACGCCGCGCAGCACCTCGTCGCCCGCCAGATGCCCCAGCTCGTCGTTGACGCGCTTGAAGTGGTCGATGTCGACCATCATGAGCGAGAACGGCTCGCGCGAGCGCACGGCGCGGCCGATGTCGCGGTCCAGCGCCGCGATGGTCGCCCGGCGGTTGGGCACGTCGGTGAGCGGATCGCGCGCGGCCATGCGCTGGTTGATGGCGTCGGCCCGGTCGCGCGCCATGAAGATGAAACCGAACGACGAGGCCTGCACGGTGATGAACGTGGTGAGGAAGGTCGCGTGCTGCCAGAGGCTCTCCTCCAGCAGCCCGGCCGTGGGCATGTGCCCCGTGGCCGCGGCCACGGCACGCACCACCAGCATGCCGCACTGCAGCCAGATGCCGATCGCCACCATGCGGGCCCCGCGGCCTTCCGAAGGGTGCTGCCGCAGCGCCCACAGCACCAGGCCGAGCTGGCCCGTGTAGATCACGCCGGCCAGCACCAGCCGCGCCGCGTAGTCTTCACGGAAGGCCACGAACAGGGCGAGCGTCACCAGCACCGGCGGCACGAGCTGCCGCCACGGCAGGGGCCGGCGCTGGAACTGGTAGACGGCCGCGAGCAGGCTCGCGAACACCCCGCCCAGCAGTCCGTTGGCCACCACGATCGAGAGCACGTCGGGAATCCGGCCGCGCAGCGCGAGCAGCACATAGGCCAGCGACTGCATCAGCAGGGCCGTGGCCCACAGGCCCTGCCCCTCGCCCCGCCGGCGCGCGCCCACCAGCAGCAGCCCGGCCGCCATCACCAGCGACCCCACCACGGTCATCGCCAGCAGGGTCGGCAGGTGCAGCAGGGGCTGGGACGGCATGGCGCGGAACGGAAAAAAGAACGGTCGTGCGGGGCGCAGAATAAGCGAACGCGCTGGCGCGCGCCATCGCCCGGGCCGCCCCGCTGCGCGGATTCCGGCGTGCAGTGCGCCGCGGGCCGTCAGTCGTGCTCGAAATGGAACACGGCCGTGCCGGCCAGCGCGTTCGGCAGGAAGCGCACCTCCCGCCCGCGCTGCAGGCCGAACGCGTCGAGCACGCGCAGGCGGTTCTTGTGCGCCAGCACCTCGAAATCCTTGAACGTCCCGACGCGGATGTTCGGCGTGTCGTACCACTGGTAGGGCAGCCGGCGCGTGACGGGCATGCGCCCGCGCAGCACCGACAGCCGGTTCGGCCAGTGCGCGAAGTTCGGGAATGCGACGATGCCCGCCCGCCCGACGCGCGCCGTCTCGCGCAGCATCACCTCGGCGTTGCGCAGGTGCTGCAGCGTGTCGATCTGCAGCACCACGTCGAACGAGTTGTCGCCGAACATCGCGAGGCCTTCGTCGAGGTTGAGCTGCACCACGTTCACGCCGCGGCGCACGCAGGCGAGCACGTTGTCGTCGGCGATCTCCACGCCGTAGCCGCTGCAGCCGCGCTCGCGCTGCAGCATGTCGAGCAGCGCGCCGTCGCCGCAGCCCAGGTCGAGCACGCGCGCGCCGTGGGGCACGAGCCGCGCGATCGCGTGCATGGTGGATGGATCGCTCATGCGGCGGACTCCCTGGCAATGCCGTCGAAATAGGAACGCATCAGGTTCATGTAGCGCGCATCGTCCAGCAGGAAGGCGTCGTGGCCGTGCGGCGCGTCGATTTCCGCATAGCTCACGTCCCGCCGGTTCTCCAGCAGCGCCTTGACGATCTCCCGGCTGCGCGCGGGCGAGAAGCGCCAGTCCGTGGTGAAGCTCACCAGCAGGAACTTCGCGCAGGCGCGGGCCAGCGCCCGCGTGAGGTTGCCGCCGAAGGCGAGCGCCGGATCGAAATAGTCCAGCGCCCGGGTGATGAGCAGGTAGGTGTTGGCGTCGAAGTAATCGCTGAACTTGTCGCCCTGGTAGCGCAGGTAGCTCTCGATCTGGAACTCGATGTCCTGCGTGCTGTAGAGGTAGGACCCCGCGCCCGGCACCGGCTCGGCGCCGTGCGCCAGGGAAGCCGCGGTGCCAGGAGCCGCGCGATCGAGCACCCGGCTCCGGAGCTGCCGGCCGAACTTCTCGTTCATCACGTCGTCCGACAGGTAGGTGATGTGGCCGATCATGCGGGCGATGCGCAGGCCGCGCTTCGGGATGGTGCCGTGCCGGTAGAAGTGCCCGCCGTGGAAGTCCGGGTCGGTGACGATCGCGCGGCGCGCCACCTCGTTGAACGCGATGTTCTCGGCGGTGAGGTTGGGCGCGCTCGCCACCACCACGGCATGGCGCATGCGGTCGGGGTACTGCAGCGCCCACGACAGCGCCTGCATGCCCCCCAGGCTGCCGCCCAGCACCGCGGCGAGCTGCTGCACGCCCAGGCGGTCCAGCAGCCGCGCCTGGGCGTTCACCCAGTCCTCCACCGTCACCACGGGGAAGTCGGCGCCATACACCTCGCCGGTATCGGGGTGCGTGTGCATCGGCCCGGTGGAGCCGAAGCACGAACCCAGGTTGTTGATGCCGATCACGAAGAAGCGGTCGGTGTCCACCGGCTTGCCCGGGCCGATCATGTTGTCCCACCAGCCCTCGCTGCGGGCCTGCCCCTCGTAGACGCCGGCCACGTGGTGCGACGCGTTGAGCGCATGGCACACCAGCACCGCGTTGGAGCGGTCGGCGTTCAGCGTGCCGTAGGTTTCGTAGGCGAGCGTGTAGTCGCGGATCGACGCGCCTCCCTGCAGGGGCAGCGGCTCCGCGAAGTGCATGGATTGCGGTGTGGCGATGAACGACATGGATGAAAAAAACCCGGCATCGCTAAAAACGAGGCCGGGTCGTCGCACTGCACCAACGGTCGGGTCTTTAGCTGGATTTATAAAGCGCCCGCAAGCGGTGGCAAATCGGCGCGTGTGCGGCAATTATGCCAAAGGACCGGCGGCGGGGGCGAACAGCGCGGCGAGCCCCAGCACCAGGAAGATGACGGCCGACACCACGTGCACCGCGCGGATCGGCACGCGCCGCGTGATGCGTTCGCCCAGCCAGACCACGGGCGCGTTGGCGAGCATCATGCCGAGCGTGGTTCCCGCCACCACCCAGAAGTACGCGCTGTACTGCGCGGCCAGCATCACCGTGGCGATCTGGGTCTTGTCGCCCATCTCGGCGAGGAAGAACGCCACCAGCGTGGTGCCGAACACGCCGAAGCGCGGGGTGCCGCCGGTCTCGTCGTCGTCGAGCTTGTCGGGAATCAGCATCCACACCGCCATCGCGATGAACGACAGGCCGAGGATCCAGCGCAGCATCTGCGGCCCGATCACGGTGGTGACCCAGGCACCGACGGCACCGGCCAGCGCATGGTTGGCGGTGGTGGCCGCGAGAATGCCGAGCACGATCGGCCAGGGCTTGCGGAAGCGGGCCGCGAGGACGAGGGAGAGGAGCTGGGTCTTGTCGCCCATCTCCGCGAGCGCGACGATGGACGTGGATACGAGGAAGGCTTCCATGGGGTGGGGTTTATCCGGCCGGATAAAGCGGACAGCATCGACTGCGCCCCGACTCCGGCCTATGGATCGGTGCACAGCCAATGGTCTCGCCCAGTTCGGTCGAACCGCAGGCGCCATGGGCCGCGCAGGCCCAAGTTTGTTGACGCATGCCCCCGTGCGCGCGCGGCGCCGGGCGGGCTACTCCCCAGAGACTGCCGCGATTGTAGTGCGTGGGGGCGGGCCCGGACGCCGGAAAGTGCGGGTAAATACCCACAATGAACGTTGCAGGCACGCCAATTTCCTTGCGCCGATCCGGATCACATGGTTGATAATGGTCTCGCTTTTCTGCTCGCAGGAATGCAGTTGCGGTGATTGTCGGTTTCGCGTCTCTGAGATCGTCACAGGTTTGCTGGTTGCGTCGGGCTCCATCGCGTTTTCATGTTTTTTTTAGGAGTCCTTCATGGGCAACAAACTCTACGTGGGCAACCTGCCCTATTCCTTCCGCGATGAAGACCTGCAACAGACGTTCAGCCAGTACGGCTCCGTCTCCAGCGCCAAGGTCATGATGGAACGTGACACCGGCCGTTCGAAGGGCTTCGGCTTCGTCGAAATGGGCAGCGATGCCGAGGCGCAAGCCGCCATCCAGGGCGCGCACGGCCAGAACTTCGGCGGCCGCGACCTGGTCGTGAACGAAGCCCGTCCGATGGAAGCCCGTCCCCCCCGCAGCGGTGGCTTCGGCGGCGGCAATGGCGGCGGCGGCTACGGCGGTGGCCGCAGCGGTGGCGGCGGTTACGGCGGTGGCAATGGCGGCGGCTACGGCGGCGGCCGCGGCTACTGATCGGCCGGCAACTGTTTGGTTGCCAAAAGATACAAAAAAGGGTCCCTCGGGACCCTTTTTTTATTCATGCGAGCTACAAACGGACGCTTGGGAACGCTTGATCTCCCCCCCCACTTATGGCCCATAATGCTTCGGCGAAAAATCTTTTTTCGCGTTGCATTGCGGGGATCCGTCAGTTTCGCGCGCAGGGGCTCTTTGCGACCGTCCGGCTGCGTTTTCGGGACTCCATCGCTTTTTCCATGTGTTTTTGAGGAGTCCCGTGATGGGCAACAAACTGTACGTCGGCAACCTGCCGTACTCCGTGCGCGACAGCGATCTGGAGCAGGCTTTCTCCCAGTTCGGCGCCGTGACCAGCGCAAAGGTGATGATGGAGCGCGACACCGGTCGCTCGAAGGGCTTCGGCTTCGTCGAGATGGGCAGTGACCCGGAGGCGCAGGCCGCCATCGAAGGCATGAATGGCCAGGCCCTGGGTGGGCGCAGCATCGTCGTCAACGAAGCCCGCCCGATGGAGGCGCGCCCGCCCCGCAGCGGTGGCGGCTTCGGCGGCGGTGGTGGTGGCGGCGGCTACGGCGGTGGTGGCCGCAGCGGCGGCGGCGGTGGTTATGGCGGCGGCGGCGGTGGTGGCTACGGCGGTGGCCGTGATGGCGGCGGCGGCTACGGTGGTGGCCGCGGCGACGGCGGCGGCGGCGGCGGTGGATACGGCGGCCGCGGCGACGGCGGCTTCCGCAGCCCTTACGGCTCCGGCGCCCGCAATGGCGGCGGCGGCGGTGGTGGCCGCGGCGGCTACGGCAACGGTGGCGGCGGCAACGGCGGCTACTGATCGGCCGCACGGCGACCGCGGAACCGGCAGAGCGACATCTGCCGGGTTCCCAGCAAAGGCTCCCAACGGGGGCCTTTTCTTTTTGCTACGTCACCCGCGCTCGGACGCGTTGCCGCCCCCGGCTCCGCCATCCGAAGCGCCGCGCCGATGCTTGCGCGGACGCCCGGCCAGCAGGCGGTCGAACCAGGCGTTGGGCAGTGCGCGCAGCAGTTTGGCCACCACACCCATCTGCCAGGGGATCACGCGGTAGCTGGCCCCGGCCGCGATGGCCGCATGGGCCTTGTCCGCGAAATCGCCGGGCTGCATGAGGAAGGGCATGGCATAGCGGTTCTGCCGCGTGAGTGGCGTGTCGATATAGCCCGGGCAGATCGTCACCACGCGCACGCCGCTGGCGCGCAGCTCGCCGCGCAGGCTCTCGCAGTAGCTGATGGTGGCCGCCTTGCTTGCGCAGTAGGCACCGTGCCCCGGCAGGCCCCGGATGCCGGCCACGCTGCCGATGCCTACCAGCGTGCCGCTGCCGCGCTGCACCATGGCGGCGATGAACGGATGGAAGGTGGCCGCCATGCCCAGGTTGTTGGTGGCGAACGTCTGCGCCATCACGTCGAGGTCGCCCCGCTCCGCGGTGTCCATGCCCACGCTGATGCCGGCGTTGGCGATCACCACATCCGGCACGCCTTGCTCCGCGATGCAGGCCGCGCCCGCCGCGACGATGTCGTCCGGCTGCGAGACGTCGGCCCCGTAGATGCGGAAGTCGTCCGCGCCCAGCCCGCCGGCCTGCGCCCAGGCCTGGATGTCCGCCGTGCGCCGTGCCACCAGGGCCAGCCGGTAGCCGTCCCGGTGGTAGCGCAGCGCGAGCGCCTGGCCGATGCCGCTGGACGCGCCGGTGATGAAGACCAGGGGGCGTGGTGGCATGGCGGGCGGCCTTTGCGTGAAGAGAGGGAACGGGATGAAGGCGGGGTGCCGGTCAGCGCGCGGGCGGTATGAGCGAACCACGCACCCGGCCGCGCATCTGCATGATCTGGTCGAGGTTGTCGTAGTCCATGCTGTCCGCGGTGAACTGGTCGTTGCCGCGCGTCAGCGTGACCGGCTGGTTGGAGCTCACGCGTTCGCTGTTGAGCCACGCATGCAGGAACTCCCCCTTGAACTGCAGCCGCGGCAGGGGCTCGCGCCCCGGGCGCTTGAGCGGCTCGCGCGTGACCACCGCGTTGCCGAAGAGCTGCACCTCGGAGCCGTCGGAGTTCGTCAGCGCCCGGTTGGCCGTGGCCACGGTGACGCGGCCGTCCGGCGCCACCGAGCGCATGTGGGCGCGGTCGATCTCCAGCGTGTCGGTGTCGGGATAGTGCCGTGCGACGTCGCCGCGGATCTCGCTCTGCAGCCGGCCGTTGGCGTCGAAGCTTTTCACCGAGAAGCCGCGCATGAAATAGTCGGGCTCGTGCGTGGGCGCCACCACCTGCGCCGGGCGCAGGGGCTTGGGGGCATTGCGCACCAGCCACCAGGTGCTGAGCGCCATCAGGCCCATGAGCACCACCGGCAGGTACAGGGAGATCCGCTCCCACGCCTGGCGCGCGCGTCCCATCAGCGTCATGCGGCGTACGCCTCCAGCAGCGTTGCGTAGCGGCCGGAGGCCACCAGCAGCAGATCGCAGAATTCGCGCGCGGCGCCGTTGCCGCCGGGGGCGGTGGTGACGTGGTGGGCCACGGCGCGGGCTTCGGCATGCGCATGGAACGGCGCGCAGGCCACCGCGCAGCGGCGCATCACCGGCAGGTCGGGCCAGTCGTCGCCCATGGCGGCCGCCTGATGCCAGCCGAGCCCCAGTTCGGCCAGGATGGCCTCGGCCGCGGGGCGCTTGTCCTCGGTGCCGAAGCGCGCGTGCACCACGCCCAGGGCCTGCAGCCGCAGGCGCAGCGCGGGCGCGTCGCGCCCCGTGATCACCGCGGGCACGATGCCGGCCTTCTGCAGCAGCTTGATGCCGTGTCCGTCCAGGGTGTGGAAGCGCTTGAGCGTCTCGCCCGTTTCGGAGAAATAGAGCCCGCCGTCGGTGAGCACGCCGTCGACGTCGAAGAAGGCGACGCGCACGTCCTGCGCGCGCAGCAGCAGCGCCGGGTCGAACTGCAGCGACGGCCGCAGGGGCGCCAGGGCGGCGGCGTCCTGCGGTGCGGTGGGAGGGGAGGAAAGCGACGTGCCGGGCATCAGATGACCTTCGCGCGCATCAGGTCGCCGATGTGCACCACGCCCAGGAGCACGCCGTCCGGCCCCGCGACAAGCACGCTGGTGATGGCATGGCGCTCCATCATCTCGGCGGCATCGACCGCGAGCGCGTCGGGCGCGATGGTGCGCGGGCCGGCATGCATGACGTCGCCGGCCGAGACGCCGCGCAGTTCGTCGCCCGCCTCGATGCGGCGGCGCAGGTCGCCGTCGGTGAAGATGCCCAGGATGCGGCCCTGCGCATCCACGATGGCCGAGGCCCCGAGCCGCTTGGCGCTCATCTCGCGCATCAGTTCGCTGAACGATGCCCCGGGCGGCACGCGCGGCACCTCGGCGCCGGAGCGCATCACGTCGCTCACGAGGGTCAGCAGCTTGCGGCCCAATGCGCCGCCGGGGTGCGAGCGCGCGAAATCCTCGGAGCGGAAGCCGCGCGCATCCAGCAGCGCCACCGCCAGCGCGTCGCCCATGGCCAATTGGGCCGTGGTGCTGGCCGTGGGCGCCAGGTTGAGCGGGCAGGCCTCGCGCTCCACGCTGCAATCGAGCACCAGGTCGGCATGGCGGGCCAGGGTGGACTGCAGCCCGCCCGTCATGGCCACCATCGGCACGCCCAGGCGCCGCAGCACCGGCAGCAGCACGGTGAGTTCGCCGCTCTCGCCGCTGTTGGAGATCGCCAGGACCAGGTCGCCGGCCGTCACCATGCCCAGGTCGCCATGGCTGGCCTCGGCAGGATGCACGAAGAACGCCGGCGTGCCGGTGGAGGCCAGGGTGGCGGCGATCTTGCGGCCCACGTGGCCGCTCTTGCCCATGCCCATCACCACCACGCGCCCGGTGGTGGCGAGCACACGCTGCACGGTCTGCGCGAAGGCATCGCCCACGCGCGCGGCGAGCCCCGTCAGCGCGGCGGCTTCGGTCTCGAAGGTGTCACGGGCCAGGCGCAGGGCCCGCTCGGCGGAAAACAGCGCGGGCGGCACCGGGGCCGGCCCCGCCGCGGGAGAGGCGGAAAGCATCCGCGGATTCTATGCGGCGGGCCCCGGGCCGCCGGCCCGCGCATTCGAAACCCCTGGGAACGCTCCGGCCGCCGCCGCGGCGCCCCGGAAATGCATGACGGCGGGCAACTGCGGGTGGGCCGCGCTCGGCTAGCATCGGGCATGTCTTCGCTCGCCCTGACGCTGCTCTACCTGCTGGCCGCCGTGCTGGGCGTGGTGGCCTGCCGCAGCCTCAAGCTGCCGCCGATGCTCGGTTACCTGGCCGCGGGCATCCTGATCGGCCCCCACGCGCTCGCGCTCACCCAGAACTCCGAGGGCGTGCGCCACCTCGGGGAATTCGGGGTGGTGTTCCTGATGTTCTCGATCGGGCTGGAGTTCAGCCTGTCGAAGCTGCGGGCCATGCGGCGGTTCGTGTTCGGGCTCGGGTTGCTGCAGGTCGTGCTCACCCTCACGGCCGGCATGGTGGGCATGCTGCTGCTGTCCCATTTCGTGGGCGGGCTGTGGCGCATGGGCTGGCAGACCGCGCTGGCGCTCGGCGGCACCCTGGTCATGAGCAGCACGGCCATCGTGGTCAAGCTGATGAGCGAGCGCGCCGAGCTGGAGAGCGAGCACGGCCGCCGCGTGCTGGGCGTGCTGCTGTTCCAGGATCTGGCGGTGGTGCCGCTGCTGGTGCTGATCCCCGCGCTGGGCTCCTCGCCCGAGCGGCTGCTGGTGGCGCTGGGGCTCGCGCTGCTCAAGGCCACCGTGCTGGTCGGCGTGCTGCTGGTGGGCGGGCAGCGCGTGATGCGCTGGTGGCTCACCCTGGTGGCGCGGCGCAAGAGCGACGAACTCTTCATGCTGAACCTGCTGCTGATCACGCTCGGCCTCGCCTGGCTGACCGAACTGGCCGGGCTGTCGCTGGCGCTGGGGGCCTTCATCGCGGGCGTGCTGGTGTCCGAGACGGAATACCGGCACCAGGTGGGCACCGACATCCGCCCCTTCCACGACGTGCTGCTGGGGCTGTTCTTCATCACCGTGGGGATGATGCTCGACTGGCACATCCTGCTGGAGCGCTGGGCCCTGGTGCTGGTGCTGCTGACGGTGCCGCTGCTGCTCAAGGCCGGCGTCATCCTGCTGCTGGCGCGCGGCATGGGCGCGACGACCGGCGTCTCGCTGCGCACCGGGCTCTACCTCGCGCAGGCCGGCGAGTTCGGCTTCGTGCTGCTCTCGCTCACGCAGGAGCACGGCCTGGTCGAGCCCGCGCTCATGAACCCGGTGCTGGCCGCGATGGTGCTGTCCATGCTCGCCACGCCGTTCCTGATCCAGTACAGCAACCCGATCGTGATGAAGCTGGTGGCCAGCGACTGGCTGCAGCAGTCGCTGCAGATGACCACCATCGCGCGCAAGGCGATCAACACCAGCGGCCACGTGCTGATCTGCGGCTACGGCCGCTGCGGCCAGAACCTGGCGCGCATGCTGGAGCGCGAGCACATCCCCTACATGGCGCTGGACCTGGACCCCGACCGCGTGCGGCAGGCCGCCGCCGCGGGCGATGCCGTGGTGTACGGCGACGCCACGCGGCTGCAGGCGCTGATGGCCGCGGGCCTGGTGCGCGCGAGCGCCGTGGCCGTCACCTACCTGGACATCCCGGCCACCTTCAAGGTGCTGGCCAACACGCGTTCGCACGCGCCGCAGGTGCCCGTCGTGGTCCGCACGCAGGACGACCTCCACCTCGACAGGCTGCAGGCGGCCGGCGCCACCGAGGTGGTACCCGAAGCCATCGAAGGCTCGCTCATGCTCGCGGGCCATGCGCTGGCGCTGGTGGGCGTGCCGATGCGGCGCGTGCTGCGGCTGGTGCAGGACCAGCGCGAGGCCCGCTACAACCTGTTGCGCGGCTACTTCCACGGGGCCGACGACGACACCGCCTCCGAGCGCGACCAGGAGCGCCTCGCCACCGTCACCCTGCCGCCCGGTGCCGGCACCATCGGCCGGCCGCTGTCGGAGCTGCCGCTGCACGCCATGGGCGTGCGTGCGGTGAACCTGCGGCACAAGGACGGGCGCAGCTCCACCCCCACCGACGACAGCGTGCTGGCCGAGGGCGACACGCTGGTGATCTCCGGCCATCCGACCGCACTCGCGCTGGCGGAAGACGCGCTGCTGCGCGGCTGAGCCACGGTCGCGCAGCCTGCCACCCGCACGGGAACGCGCGGCGCACGGGCCGCTCTACGCAGTGCCGTCGCACTACACTGCCGCCCTTTCGCACGCGGGTCCGCCCGCCGCGCCCACCCCTGTTCCCTCCCCGCCCGCCATGCAAGACCTCAGCGTCAACGACTACCTCCGCCAGTACATCCGCACCGTGCCCGACTGGCCCGCGCCGGGCGTGCAGTTCCGCGACATCACCCCGCTGCTGCAGGATCCGAAGGTGTTCCGCGTGCTCATCGATGCCTTCGTGCACCGCTACATGGACCGGGCCCTGCGCCCCGACGTGGTGGCGGGCCTGGATGCGCGCGGCTTCATCCTGGGCGCCGTCGTGGCCTACGAACTCAACGTCGGGTTCGTGCCGATCCGCAAGAAGGGCAAACTGCCCTTCACCACGGTCGAGGAAACCTACGAACTGGAGTACGGCAGCGCCACGGTCGAGCTGCACGCCGATGCCGTGAAACCCGGCGACCGGGTGCTGCTGATCGACGACCTGATCGCCACGGGCGGCACCATGATGGCCGGCCGCAAACTGCTGGAGCGCCTGGGCGCCACGGTGACCGAAGGCGCCGCCATCGTCGACCTGCCCGAGCTGGGCGGCTCCACGCGGCTGAAGGCGTCGGGGTTGCCGCTCTTCACGCTGGTGGATTTCGCAGGGCACTGAGAGCTCTGGGCAAGTGCCGCCCGCGGCGCGGCACCGCAGGGCCTGACGGGGGTCCGGCGGTAGAATGACAATCATTCTCAAAACACAGGGCTGGTGGCCTGTTCCGCCGGCCTGGCCGCGCTTTCCGTCCCCTCCTCCATGGCCATCGATCCCGCGCATCCGCACGCAGCGCCCGTCCGCCCGCCTGCGCCAGTCCCCCCGGCGGCACCGGGACTCCCCCGCCGGACGTTCGCCTGGCCCGGTCTGCGGGCGATCCTCTTCCAGCTCCATTGGTTCATCGGCATCACGGCGGGAACGGTGCTCATCGCCATCGGCCTGTCGGGCGCGCTGCTGGCGTTCCGCGAGGAGATCCTGGACCTGATCAATCCCGGTGTGCGCCAGGTCGCGCCGCAGGCCGGCCCGGCATTGGCGCCGCCCCAGCTCGTGGAGGCGCTCACGCGCAGCGACGCGGCGGGCCGTCGCATCAATACGGTCACCGTGCAGTCCGCACCGGGCGCGGCGCCGCGCGTCGGCTTCGCGGCCCGGGCGGGCGAGCGCCGTGGTGAAACCGTGTACCTGAACCCCTACACCGGCGCGGTGCAGCCGGCGCTGCGTGGCGACGATGCCTTCGAGTGGGTCGAATCGCTGCACCGCTGGCTGCTGCTGCCGCGCGAGCCGGGCCGCATCGCCGCCGGCACGCTCGCCCTGTGCCTGCTGGGCCTGTCGCTGTCCGGGCTGTACCTGCGCTGGCCCCGGAACCCGCTGCGCTGGCGCACGTGGCTGGCGTTCGACACGCGGCTCAAGGGACGGCCCTTCCTCTGGAGTCTGCATGCCGTGGCCGGCACCTGGGCCCTGGTGGTGTACGTGGTGCTCACCGCCACGGGGCTCTATTGGTCGTTCGATGCGGTGCGCGACACGGTCGACGGCTGGGCCGGGCAACCGCGGCCGGCGCGCACGGCGATGGCGCCCGGCGCCCGCGGCACGGGCACCCCTGCCGGTACCGCCAGGGCGGGCACGGCGCAGGGCTCCGCCCCGGACATCGCTCTTGCCTGGCAGGCCTTCGCCGGACGTGCGCCGGACTGGACGACGGCCGTGCTGCGCCTGCCGCAGCGTGCGGACCAGCCCCTGCAGATCCTCTGGCTGGACCGTGATGCACCGCACGGCCGGGCCCGCAACCGCATGCTGGTCGATCTGGCGACCGGCGCGATCGCCACGGACGACCGCTACGGCCAGCGCAGTGCCGGCGCGCGCGCCCTCGCCACCATCTACCCGCTGCACATGGGCACGTATCTCGGGCTGCCCGGCCGCATCGCGGTCACCGCGGCCAGCCTGGCGCTGCCGCTGTTCGCGGTCACGGGCTGGATGCTGTACCTGGGCCGGAGGCGCCAGCGCCGCGCGGCCGACGCGGCACGGCATGCGGCAGAGGCCGTCGCCCCGCACCGGGCGAACCCGGCGGGTGCGCCCCCCGGTGAACGCACGCTGCTCGTGGCCTATGCGAGCCAGGCCGGAACGGCCGAGCGCATCGCCCTGCAGACGGCCTCCGCGCTGCAGCGGGCGGGTCTGCCCGCCCAGGCGCGCCCGCTGCAGGATCTGGCACCGCACGACCTGGCCGGCCATGCGCGCGTACTGCTGGTGGCCAGCAGCTTCGGCGAGGGCGAGGCGCCGGATGCCGCGCGCCGCTTCATGCGCGCCCTGCAGCAGGGGCCGGCGGCCGGCACGGCACCGCTGGCGGCGGTGCGCCATGGGCTGCTGGCGCTGGGTGACCGGCACTACGCGCACTTCTGCGGATTCGGCCATGCGCTGGACGCGGGACTGCGCCGCTGGGGGGCGGAGCCGCTGTTTCCGCTGATCGAGGTGGACGACGGCGATCCGGCCGCCCTGGCGCGCTGGCACGAGGCCCTGGCGGCGATGGACGGCGTGCAGGCATGGCCCGTGGCCGCACCAACGGCGACGCAAGCCCCCGCCACGCTCGCCTGCCGTGAACCCTGGCGGCTCGAAGGCCGCGAGCTGCTGAACCCCGGCAGCCTGGGCGGCCCCCTGGTGGAAATCACGCTGCGCCCCGCCGGGCCGGAGGCCGCCACGACGGCCCGCTGGCAGCCCGGCGCCCTGGTGGACATCGCGCCCCGCCATCCGGCCGACGCGGTGGCCGCATGGCTGCAGGCCTGCGGGCTCGACGGCCTGGCCCTGGTGCAGCACCCGGCCGGCCAGGCGCCGCTGGCCGACGTGCTGGCCCGCAGCGTGCTGCCGACCCTGCCGCTGCCGCCGGGCATCGACGATCCGCAGGCCTGCGCCGACGCGCTCACACCGCTGGCGCCGCGCACCTACTCCGTCGCCTCGCTGCCCGAGGACGGCGCACTGCAGCTGCTGGTGCGCCAGGAGCGCCATGCCCAGGGCCTGGGCCTGGGCCTAGGCATCGCCTCCGGATGGCTCACGGCCCATGCACCGCAGGGCAGCGTGCAATGGCTGCGGTTCGTGGAGAACCCGCGCTTCGGCCCGGAAGACACGGACGGGCGCCCCTGCCTCTTCATCGGCAACGGCTCGGGCCTGGCGGGCCTGCGCGCGCACCTGCGCGCCCGCGTCCGGGCCGGCCAGCGCAACAACTGGCTGCTGTTCGGCGAGCGCCAGCGGGCGGCCGACAGCCTCTGCGCCGCGGAAATCGGCGCCTGGCAGGCACAGGGCTTCCTGCCGCGGCTCGATCGGGTGTTCTCGCGCGACCCGGGCGCTCCGCACCGCTACGTGCAGGATGCCCTGCGGGAGAGTGCGATGGAACTGCGCGCCTGGCTGGACGACGGCGCCATCGTGTTCGTCTGCGGCAGTGCCGAAGGCATGGCGGCCGGTGTGGACCGGGTGCTGGCGGATCTGCTCGGCGACGAAGGCGTCGAGGCCCTTATCGCCGATGGCCGCTACCGCCGCGACGTCTACTGAGAGCGGCTAACACGACCCTTCTGGCGTCGTTGCCACATCTTGTCGTACTACTCGTACTGTCTGCGATGCGGCGCCTAGCCAGAACCGCTTCGCTGGGCGGTGTGAGCCGCTCTGAACGCGGGCCGGCCGATCAGCGCAACTCGCCGTACTGCGTGGTGCTCAGGTCCGGCGACGAGGTGCGGTCGCGGCCGGACGTTTCCGCGTCGTCGTCGCCCGTGCCGTGGGGGGGCAGGAGCGGGCCCGAGCGCACCTGCGTGCCGGGAGCGATCGCCGCATGGCCCAGCGCGCGGCGGAACGCCGCCACCTCGTCGGCCTCGATCGGCTCGAATCCCCGCCCGGGCGGGGTTGCAGGTGCGGATGCGGCCGCGGCCGGTGCCGGTACCGCGGGGGCACTGCGCGGGGAGCGCAGCGCGGGTTCCGGCGTTGCCGAGCGTGCCGGGTTCGGCGGCAGCAGCGGTGCCTGCGCGGGCGCGGGCGCGGGCGCGGGCGCGGGCGCGGGGGCAGCGTACCCCTGGGTCGGCGCACGCGTGGGGTGTTGCTGCGGTGGATGCACGGGGCCGTGCGCCGCTGCGGCGTGCGGCACCGCGGCCGCCGGGTGCGGCGCCGTGCGCCCCGGCACGCCGACCGCCACGTGGTCGCTGATGCGCCAATAGACGGCCGTGACCAGGATGTCGAAGCGCGTCTTCGCGGTCTGCGCGATGAGCGCCTCGATCTCGCTCAGGCGCATCGTCTCGCCGCCGTATTCGCGCGCGAGATCGATCATCACCAGGAACTGGCGGCCGCGCTGGTCCAGCGACAGCACCTTGAACTTGTAGCCGGCCGACAGCACGCTCGCGCGCACCATGGCGTCGCGCACCACGGTGTAGAGCAGTTCGCGCCGCTCCATGCGCTCGTTCTTGCGGTTGGCGGCGTGCTCCACCGGCGCGGGCGGGGCCGCGGGCCGGCCGTCGCGGCCCATCAGCGGGACGGTGGCGTCCGCATCCAGCAGGCCCGTCGGCTCCGCCGCAGGGCGCGGACGGGACGGGGTCTTCTTGCGGGAGAACCAGCTGAACAGCGACATGCGGGGCCTTCTTGCGATGGTGCGGGCGGATGCCGGCAGTGTAGCCGTGGCTTTCCACGCTGCCCGCCTCCCACCCCCGAAGGCCTGCGCATCTCTGCCGACTGTCGAGTCGGTGTCAGGTTGCCGCAACACGCCGACGGCGGTTGCCCAGGCGGCGCGCCAGCACCGACCCCGCCGCCATGGACAGCGCCAGCGCCACCGCCGGCTGGCGATTCGACAGCTCCGAAAACCGCAGCGCCGTCAGCGTCCAGAGCCGGGAAGGCGCACCGGCCTGCACCGTGGCGCTACGGGGACGGTGCGAGAAGAACGCGCCCTCACCCACCACCGATCCCGCGCCGACGATGGCGAGCCGCAGCCGGCCCTTCTCGTCCTCGTAATGCACACTGCAGCTGCCGCTTTCGATGAAGTACAGCGTGCGGTCCTGCACGCCCTGGGCGAACAGCGTGTGGCCCGCCTCCACCTGCATGGGCAGCAGGTAGCCCGCCAGCAGCTCCCACTGCTCGGGCGTGAACGGGTTCAGCAGGCCGTCTTCCGCCACGGACTGGGACACGGCCTGCGCGAGGCCGCCGAGATCCGCCCGGGCGGCGGAAGAGGACGTGGGGGTGACGGGCAGCACGGCATTCATGGTGGCGGCACGGTAGCCGCGCAGGGCGGTACGCACAAGGCGGCCTTACGTTTTTTACAACCGCGCCCCGCCTGCCGGAATGCCGCCCCCCCACCGCTGGCGGGGCCGCTACTTTCCGATGCAGAAGCTCGAGAAGATCACGCCCAGCAGGTCGTCGGACGTGAATTCGCCGGTGATGGCGTTCAGCGCCTGCTGCGCGAGGCGCAGCTCCTCGGCCAGCAGGTCCAGCGCCGGTCCTTCGGCCGCCAGCTGCGCGGCCGCCTCCATCAGGTGCGCATCCACCGCCTGCAGCGCCTCGACGTGGCGCGCGCGGGCCGTATAGATGCCCTCCGCGGCGGACTGCCAGCCGGCGATGTCCAGCAGCACGCGGCGCAGGGCGTCCAGCCCGTCGCCGGTGCGTGCGGACAGGCGCACGGCGGTGCCGGCGCGGGTGGCGGCCGGCGTCCCGGGCACCGCCGCGGCACCGCCGTTCCCGCCTCCGTCCACATCCATGCCCGGGGCACGGTCGCTCTTGTTCCACACGTCGATCACGGGCACCGCCTCCGGCACCTTGTGCGCGAGCCGTTCCGCGATCGCCGCGTCGGCCGCGTCGTGGCCGCTCTCGCCCGCGCGCGTGAGATCGTGCAGGAACAGCACCGCATCGGCGGCCGCGATCTCCTGCCAGGCGCGCTCGATGCCGATGCGCTCGACCTCGTCGTCGCTCTCGCGCAGGCCGGCGGTATCGATCACGTGCAGCGGCACGCCCTCGATCTGGATGGTCTGCTGCACCTTGTCGCGCGTGGTGCCGGCGATCGGCGTGACGATGGCCAGCTCCGCGCCCGCCAGGGCGTTCAGCAGCGAACTCTTGCCCGCGTTGGGCTGGCCCGCGATCACCACCTTGATGCCCTCGCGCAGCAGCGCGCCCTGGCGCGTGCGGCCCATCACCTCCGCCAGCGTGCGCTGCAGCGCCGCCAGCTGGCCATGGGCATCGGCCTTGCGCAGGAAATCGATCTCTTCCTCGGGGAAGTCGAGCGTGGCCTCCACCAGCATGCGCAGGTGCACCAGCGCGTCGCGCAGGCGGTGGATCTCGTCGGAGAAGGCGCCCGCCAGCGAGCGGCTGGCACTGCGCGCCGCGGCCTCGGTGCTGGCGTCGATCAGGTCGGCGATCGCCTCGGCCTGGGCGAGATCGATCTTGTCGTTCAGGAACGCACGCTCGGTGAACTCGCCGGGCCGCGCCAGCCGCAGGCCGGGCAGGCGCGCCCGGCCGGTGGCCGCATCCGCCTCGGCGGCGGCCTGCAGGCAGCGGGCCAGCAGCAACTGCAGCACCACGGGCCCGCCGTGCGCCTGCAGTTCCAGCACGTCCTCGCCCGTGTAGCTGTGCGGCGCGGGAAAGTACAGCGCCAGTCCCTGATCGATGGACTGCCCCGCGGCATCGCGGAACGGCAGGTAGGTGGCCTCGCGCGGGCGCAGCGCGCGCCCGCAGAGCGCCTCCACCAGCGGCCCCACACCCCGGCCCGACACGCGCACGATGCCCACGGCGCCCCGCCCCGGTGCGGTGGCGATGGCGGCGATGGGATCGGTGTGGCGGGGCAGCATGGGCGGGACGGCCGCGGCGGCGGCATGGGATGAGAGGGGAAGGCGCGCATGATAAGCGCGCCTTCCGCGGCCCGCCGGCCCGGCTTACTTGATGGTGGTCCAGGTGGGCATCGGGCGGTCGTCCGCGCGGTGCTGCGTCTCCACGCCCTTGCGCATCGCCCAGGGGCGGATCTGGTGGTGCATCGGCAGGTAGTAGTACTCGTCCTTGACCAGCTTCAGCGCATCGGCGATCAGCGCATCGCGCTTGGCCGGGTCCATCTCCACCTTGATCTGGCCGATCATGCCGTCGAGCTTGGCGTCGCTGAAGCGGCCGCCGTTGTAGACGCCCGCGGCCGTCTTGCCGTCCTTGGTGGACATCAGCGAATCGAGCGAATAGAGCGCATCGAACGTGGCCACGCCCCAGCCGAACAGGTAGGCGTTCACGTCGCTGTTCATCACGCGCGTGACGAACTGCGACATCGGTGCCGTCTGCAGCGTGGTCTTCACGCCGATGCGCGTCCACATGGCCGTCACGGCCTGGCAGATCGCCTCGTCGTTCACGTAGCGGTCGTTCGGGCAGTCGAGCTTGATCGAGAAGCCGTTGGGGTAGCCGGCATCGGACAGCAGCTTCTTCGCGGCCTCGACGTCGTACTTGGAGGCACGCTCTTCCAGGCTCTTGCTCCAGCCGTGCACCATCGGCGCCACCATGGTGCCGGTCGGCACCGAGAGGTTGCGCATCGTGCGGCTGTGGATGGTCGCGGAATCGATCGCCTGGTAGAGCGCCTGGCGCACGCGCTTGTCCTTGAGCGGGTTCTTGCCCGGCGTGCCGGCGCCGGGCAGCTCGTCGCGGAACTGGTCCAGGCCCAGGTAGATGGTGCGGTTCTCGGCGCCTTCAATCAGCTTGATGTCGGGGCTGGCCTTCATGCGCGCCAGATCCTGCGGCGGCGGATCGGGCACGAAGTCCACCTGGCCGGAGATGAGCGCGGCCGAACGCGTGGCGGCCGACTTGATCGGCGTGAACACCACCTCGTCGATGTTGCCCGTCGGCTTGTCCCACCAGGCCGGGTTCTTCTTCATCGTGACCTTCACGTCGGGCTGCCAGCCCACCAGGATGAAGGGACCGGTACCGTTGGCGTTGCGCGAGGCGAAGTTCTCTTCCTTGCCCGCATAGTCCTGCGCCTTGGTCGAGTTGTTCTTCTCGGCCCAGGCCTTGTTCATGATGCGCGCTTCGGTCAGCTCGCGCAGCAGCACCGGGCTCGGGCCCTTGAGGATCAGGTCGACGGTGAAGTCGTCCACCTTTCTGACCTCCTTCACGCTCTGCACCGACGACTGCATGTTCGAGGGCGGCGTCATCGCACGCGTGAGCGAGAACACCACGTCATCGGCCGTGAACGGCGCGCCGTCGTGGAATTTGACGCCTTTGCGCAGCTCGAAGCGCACCTGCGTGGGCGAAACCTGCGTCCACTTGGTCGCCAGGGCCGGTTCGATCTGGTAGGTCTTGTCGTAGCGCACTAGGCTCTCGTACACCTGCTGCAGGAAAGCGTGCGTGGTCTGGTGGTTCTGCGCGTGCGGGTCCACCGTCAGGATGTCGTTCGCGCCGGCCCATCGCAGGGTGGCCGCGTGGGCGGAACCGGCGGCCATGAACGCGGCGACAGCCACCACGCCCAGGGAAAATTTCAAACGCTGCTTCATCGGCCAAGCCTCCAGGGGAAAAAGGGTTCAGTCAGGAACCGGAGAGCCTAGCAATGAACGTACCGAAAAGACAGCGGCCGCCCGAGGGCGGCCGTTGGGGATTGCCCGGATGGCGTGCCGCGCGGGCGGCGCACCATCCTGGAGCACTCGTGTCACACGAGCCAGCGAAGCGGTTCTGGCGAGGCGCCGCATCGCAGGCAGTACAAGCCGTACGACAAGATGCGGCAACGACGTCAGAAGGCTCGTGTCAGCGGAACTTCGGCAAGTTGAACTGCGGGGGGACGCCCATCCGCTTATTGATGATCCACTGCTGAGCGATCGACAGGATGTTGTTCGTCAGCCAGTACAGCACCAGGCCGGCCGGGAAGAAGAAGAACATCACGCTGAAGATCAGCGGCATGAACCACATCATCTTGGCCTGCATCGGGTCCGGCGGTGCGGGGTTGAGAGCGGTCTGCAGCAGCGAGCTGGCCGTCATCAGCAGGGGCAGGATGAAGAACGGGTCGGGCGAAGAGAGATCGCGGATCCAGCCGATCCAGGGCGCGTTGCGCATCTCCACGCTCGACAGCAGCACCCAGTAGAGCGCGATGAACACGGGGATCTGGATCATGATGGGGAAGCAGCCGCCCATCGGGTTGACCTTCTCCTCGCGGTAGATGCGCATCATCTCCTGCTGCATCTGCTGCGGCTTGTCCTTCAGGCGCTCGCGCATCTCCATGATCTTGGGGTTGATGGCCTTCATCTTGGCCATCGAGGCGTACGCCTTGGCGTTGAGCCAGTAGAACGCGATCTTGAGCAGCAGCACCAGCGCCACGATCGACCAGCCCCAGTTGTTCAGGATCTTGTGGAGCTGGTCGAGCAGCCAGTAGAGCGGCTTGGACAGGATGGTCAGCCAGCCGTAGTCCTTCACCAGTTCCAGGCCGGGCGTCAGCTTCTCCATCATGGTCTCGATCTGCGGGCCCGCGAACAGGCGCGAATCCAGCGCCTTGGTCTGGCCGGGAGCGATCTCGCCCAGCGAGGTGATCATGCCCACCGCGTAGAGGTTGGCGTCCACCTTGCGCACGAACATCTCGCGCTGGATGCCGTCGCCCAGCAGCCAGGCCGTGGCGAAATAGTGCTGCACCATGGCCACGTAGCCGTTGGGCGACGACTTGTCGATCTCGGCCTTGCCGCTCTCGATGTCCTTGAAGTCGACCTTGTGGTACTTCTTGGCCTCGGTGTAGATCGCCGGGCCGGTGAAGGTGGAGTAGAACGACGACTCTCCGGGCGGCTTGTTGCCGTCGCGCACGAGCTGCATGTAGAGCTGGGGCGAGACCGGGGCGGTGCCGGTGTTCACCACTTCGTGCTTCACCGCGATGTCGTAGGCACCGCGCTTGAGCGTCCAGGTCTTGACCAGCTTCACGCCGCCGAGGTCGGGCGACTCGAAGCGGATGCTGATGTCGTTCTGGCCGTCCTGCAGCGTGCGGTTGCCCGGCACCACGGTCATCGGCGTCTTGTGCGTGGGGTAGTTCGCGCCGCCGATCAGGCCCGTCTGCGCCACGTAGACGCGCTGCGTGCTGTCGTCCAGCAGCGTGAACGGGCGCGACTTGTCGGCCATGTCGGGGTAGCCCAGCAGATCGCCGTGCGTGACCGTGCCGCCTTCGCTGTCGAAGGTGACGCGCAGCACGTCGGTGGTGACGGTGACGCGCTCGCGCGGCGCGCTGGTGGCGGCCACGGGTGCGGGCACTGCGCCGCCCGGCACCTGCTGCGCACCGGCCGCGGGCGCGGCGCCGGGCGCGGGCACGCTGCCCGGGGCGCTCGCGCCGCCGGCGGCGGCGGGCGCCGTGGCCACCGGCTCGGGCGACGGGAAGAACGTGGCCTTGTGGCCGTTGTGCACTTGCCACTTGTCCCACAGCAGAACCATGGAAAAGCCAAATATCACCCACAGGATGGTACGGCGAATGTCGTTCATGAAGACTTCTTTGGAGAGGAAGGGGTGGGAGTCCCGGCCACGGAGGAGGCCTCCGGGGGCCGGGATGTCAGCCGCGAGAACATCCGCATCGCGCGCGGCGCCTCGGCGGGCACCGGATCGTGGCCGCCGTCGCACCAGGGATGGCAGCGGGCGATCCGCCGCACGGTGAGGTAGCTGCCGGCCGCGGCGCCATGCCGCTCCAGCGCCTGCAGCGCATAGGCGGAGCAGGTGGGCTCGAAACGGCAGGATGCCCCGAGCCAGGGGCTCAGGAAGAAACGGTAGCCGCGCACCAGCGCCATGAGCAGCGCGCGCATCACGGACGGGCCGCTTCCGCGAGGGGCAGCGCCGCAGCGGGCGCGTCGGCCTCTGCAGCGGCCTTCGCCGCCGGGGGCTTGTGGCCTCCGGGCCGGCGCACGGCCTGCGCGAAGAGCTGCAGCAGCTCGGCGCGCACGGCCTGCCGGAGCGCGTCGGAGGTGGCGCTCGGGAACTGCTTGCGGTCGAATCCGGCGCGCAGGCGCACCACGTGGGCGGCCGTGCCGAGCTCCGCGGCGAAGCCGGGGGCCACCGCGTAGATCTGCCGCTTGATGGTGTTGCGCGTCACCGCGCGGCGCGCCCAGCGCTTGGGCACCATCGCGCCCAGCCAGGGTTCGCCGGCAGCCTCGCCGGAACCGGGAACGACGAAAAGGGCCTGCGGGCCCTGCGGTGGAGGCAGGGCACCGGGCCCCGGGGGTCGGGTGTCGGGCGTGGCGGCGGCAGCAGGGCTGGCGGACGCACCCGCGCCGAGGCGCAGGCGGTGCAGCGCGAAGTGCGCCGTCCGGGAAACGGTTCCCCCGGCCATGGCGGCCTGGAACTGCGGGCGGGTCTTGAGCCGATGCATGGAACCACCACTCCCGGAGGACCGGGCCGGACACCGCGGCGGCCTCATACGGAACCGCGACCGGCAAGCGAGGGCCCGCCGGATGCGATCCACAGGCGGTGCCGTGGCGCGGCCGGATGGCAGGGCGTCGCAATGCAGCGCGCCCTCCGGTCGGGGAGCCGTATCAGACGGCCAGGCGCTTGCGGCCCTTGGCGCGGCGTGCGTTGATGACGGCACGGCCGCCGCGCGTCTTCATGCGCACGAGGAAACCGTGGGTGCGCGCACGGCGCGTCTTGGAAGGCTGGTAGGTACGTTTCATGATCGATCCTCGAAGGTTCTTGGGGTTTGGCAGGCACGGCTGCGATCGGCCGCGCCCGTTGCGCGGACCACCGAAGGACCGCGCGAGCCGCACGCGCCGCCCGGCCACGCATGGCCAGGAAGCCGCCCGGGCTTCATCGCCCTGAACGCATTCAGGGAAACCGGCGATTATCACAGGCTTGGGGCCACGTGGCAATGCTCGGGCGGCATGGCCGGGTTATAGCAGACCCCGGAGCACCCCTCGCAGCTTGTGGATAACCCCTTGAAAAGCTACAATCCCAGGCCCTGATCCGTTCCTCCTATCCACAACAACAAAACCGCCTTCATGACCGAGGAACCCTCCCGCAGCCCCGACCTCGACACCGGCGCCGATCCCGGCCAGGGGCTCTGGCAGGCCTGCGCAGAACAGCTCGCACAAGACCTGCCCGAGCAGCAGTTCAACACCTGGATCAAGCCGCTCGTCGCCCAGGTCGCCCCCGATTTCTCCAAGGTCACCCTGCTGGTGGCCAACCGCTTCAAGCTCGACTGGATCCGCGCCCAGTACGCGGGCCGCATCACCGCCCTGCTGGAGGGCCTGTACGGCCAGCCGGTCACGCTGGAGTTAGCGCTCGCTCAGCGTGAAACCGTGGCCCGCACGGTGGTCCGTCCCGCTGCACCCCAGCCGGCCGCCCCGTCCGAAACCCCCATCGGCGCCACCCCGTCGGACGAGCCCACGGCCGTGCCGTTCCGCTCGCGCCTCAACCCGGCGCTCACGTTCGAGACCCTGGTGGAAGGTACGGCCAACCGCATGGCGCGCTCCGCCGCGATGCACGTCGCGGGCTCGCCCGGGCACCTCTACAACCCACTCTTCATCTACGGCGGCGTGGGCCTGGGCAAGACCCACCTGGTGCATGCGGTGGGCAACCGCCTGCTGCAGGACAAGCCCGACGCGAAAGTTCTCTACATCCATGCCGAGCAGTTCGTCTCGGATGTGGTTAAGGCCTACCAGCGACGCACCTTCGACGAATTCAAGGCGCACTACCACTCGCTCGATCTGCTGCTGATCGACGATGTGCAGTTCTTCGCGAACAAGGACCGCACGCAGGAGGAGTTCTTCAACGCCTTCGAGGCGCTGCTGGCCAAGAAGAGCCACATCGTGATGACCTCGGACACGTACCCGAAGGGCCTCGCGAACATCCACGAGCGGCTCGTCTCGCGCTTCGACTCCGGCCTCACCGTCACCATCGAGCCGCCCGAGCTCGAGATGCGCGTGGCCATCCTGATCAACAAGGCCCGCGCCGAGAGCGCCGAGATGCCCGAGGAGGTCGCCTTCTTCGTCGCCAAGAACGTGCGCTCCAACGTGCGCGAGCTCGAAGGCGCGCTGCGCAAGATCCTGGCCTATTCGCGCTTCAATCAGAAGGAAGTCTCCATCCAGCTCGCCCGCGAGGCGCTGCGCGATCTGCTGTCGATCCAGAACCGGCAGATCAGCGTGGAGAACATCCAGAAGACCGTCGCCGACTACTACAAGATCAAGGTGGCCGACATGTACAGCAAGAAGCGCCCCGCCTCGATCGCCCGGCCGCGCCAGATCGCCATGTACCTCGCCAAGGAACTCACGCAGAAGAGCCTGCCCGAGATCGGCGAGCTGTTCGGCGGGCGCGACCACACGACGGTGCTGCACGCGGTGCGAAAGATCGCGGCCGAGCGCCAGCAGCTCACCGAACTGAACCAGCAGCTGCACGTGCTGGAACAGACGCTCAAGGGCTGACGCGGCCCGCCACCACAAGACCACGGTGACGCCCGCCCGCGCCCAGGAAACGACCCGGTTCCCGGGCAAAATGCCAGGTTGGCCGGGGGAGGCCCGCGCAGGCCGTTTCCCCGCGGCCGCCGGGCGGCCCGGCACCGTCGCACAAATCACTAGGGGTTGAAGACATGATCGTCCTGAAGGCAACACAAGACAAGGTTCTCGCGGTACTGCAATCGGTCGCCGGCATCGTCGAGCGCCGTCACACGCTGCCCATCCTGGCCAACGTGCTGATCCGCAAGACGGGCAACGCCCTGCAGCTCACCACGAGCGATCTGGAGATCCAGATCCGCACCACCGCCGAACTCGGCGGCGACACGGGCGACTTCACCACCACGGTGGGCGCGCGCAAGCTGATCGACATCCTCAAGACCATGCCCGCCGACCAGACGGTGAGCCTGGAATCGCAGCAGTCCAAGCTGGTGCTCAAGGGTGGCAAGAGCCGCTTCACGCTGCAGTCGCTGCCGGCCGAGGACTTCCCGCTGGTGCAGGAATCCGCCGCCTTCGGCCCCGCGTTCAGCGTGCCGCAGAAGGTGCTGAAGGACCTGCTCGGCCAGGTCTCGTTCGCCATGGCGGTGCAGGACATCCGCTACTACCTGAACGGCATCCTATTCGTGGCCGAGGGCAACACGCTGAGCCTGGTCGCCACCGACGGCCACCGCCTGGCCTTCGCGAGCGCCACGCTGGATGTGGAAGTGCCCAAGCAGGAAGTCATCCTGCCGCGCAAGACCGTGCTGGAGCTGCAGCGCCTGCTGTCGGATGCCGGCGGCGAGAACCAGCCCCACATCGAGATGCAGTTCGCCAACAACCAGGCGAAGTTCACCTTCGGCGGCATGGAGTTCGTCACCAAGCTGGTCGAGGGCAAGTTCCCCGACTACAACCGCGTGATCCCCAAGGGCCACAAGAACAGCGTCACCCTGGGCCGCGCGCCGCTGCTGGCCAGCCTGCAGCGCACCGCCATCATGACCAGCGACAAGTTCAAGGGCGTGCGCCTGAACATCGAACCCGGCACCCTGCGCGTGGCGTCCAACAACGCCGAGCAGGAAGAGGCCGTGGACGAGCTCGACATCGACTACGGCGGCGACACCATCGAGATCGGCTTCAACGTCACCTACCTCATTGACGCGCTCGCGAACATGGGCCAGGACATGGTGCGCGTGGACCTCTCCGACGGCAACAGCTCGGCGCTGATGACCATCCCCGACAACGAGAGCTTCAAGTACGTCGTGATGCCGATGCGCATCTGACGTGCGCCGGCCCCCGACTTCTTTTGACCCCATCGGACGCCGCACCGCGGCGTCCCCGGACCCGAGGCTACCCATCCATGACCGCTGAGAACCAACTGCCCGAGCCCTCCGAGAACGTCGCGGGCGACGCGCAGCCCACGCACAAGATCGACACCCGGCAGGCCGGCGCCAGCGAGGGATACGGCGAAGGCGCGATCCAGATCCTGGAAGGCCTGGAGGCCGTGCGCAAGCGCCCCGGGATGTACATCGGCGACACGTCGGACGGCACGGGCCTGCACCACCTCGTCTTCGAAGTGGTGGACAACTCCATCGACGAGGCGCTGGCGGGCCACTGCGACGACATCGTCGTCACCATCCACTCCGACAACTCCATCAGCGTCACCGACAACGGCCGCGGCATCCCCACCGGCGTGAAGATGGACGACAAGCACGAGCCCAAGCGCTCGGCCGCCGAGATCGCGCTGACCGAACTGCACGCCGGCGGCAAGTTCAACCAGAACAGCTACAAGGTCTCGGGCGGCCTGCACGGCGTGGGCGTCTCCTGCGTGAACGCGCTCAGCAAGATGCTGCGCCTCACCGTGCGCCGCGACGGCAAGGTGCACGTGCTGGAGTTCAGCCAGGGCTTCGTGCAGAACCGCATCCTGGAAACGGTGAACGGCGTCGAAGTCTCGCCCATGCGCGTGACCGGAGAGACCGACAAGCGCGGCACCGAAGTGCACTTCCTGCCCGACACCGAGATCTTCAAGGAGAACAACGACTTCCACTACGAGATCCTCGCCAAGCGCCTGCGCGAGCTTTCGTTCCTGAACAACGGCGTGCGCATCCGCCTGAAGGACGAGCGCACCGGCAAGGAAGACGACTTCTCCGGCGCTGGCGGCGTCAAGGGCTTCGTCGACTTCATCAACGCCAGCAAGAAGGTGCTGCACCCCACCGCCTTCCACGCCACGGGCAGCCGCCCGGCAGAGACCTACGGCGGCATCCCCGGCACCGAGATCGGCGTCGAAGTGGCCATGCAGTGGAACGACGGCTACAGCGAGCAGGTGCTCTGCTTCACCAACAACATCCCGCAGCGCGACGGCGGCACCCACCTGACCGGCCTGCGCGCCGCCATGACGCGCGTGATCGGCAAGTACATCGACCAGCAGGAGCTGGCCAAGAAGGCCAAGGTCGAGGTGAGCGGCGACGACATGCGCGAAGGCCTGTGCTGCGTGCTGTCGGTGAAGGTGCCCGAGCCGAAGTTCAGCAGCCAGACCAAGGACAAGCTCGTCTCCAGCGAAGTGCGCGCGCCCGTGGAAGACATCGTCGCCAAGACGCTGACCGACTACCTGGAAGAGCGCCCCAACGACGCGAAGATCCTCTGCGGAAAGATCATCGAGGCCGCACGCGCCCGCGAGGCCGCGCGCAAGGCCCGCGAGATGACGCGCCGCAAGGGCGTGCTCGACGGCATGGGCCTGCCCGGCAAGCTCGCCGACTGCCAGGAGAAAGACCCGGCGATGAGCGAGATCTACATCGTCGAGGGCGACTCCGCCGGCGGCTCCGCCAAGCAGGGCCGCGACCGGAAGTTCCAGGCCATCCTGCCGCTGCGCGGCAAGATCCTGAACGTGGAGAAGGCGCGCTACGAGAAGCTGCTCACCTCCAACGAAATCCTCACGCTCATCACCGCACTGGGCACCGGCATCGGCAAGGCGAGTGCCGACGGCACCGGCAAGAGCGGCGCCGACGACTTCAACGTCGACAAGCTGCGCTACCACCGCATCATCATCATGACCGATGCCGACGTGGACGGCGCGCACATCCGCACCCTGCTGCTCACCTTCTTCTACCGCCAGATGCCCGAGCTGGTCGAACGCGGCCACATCTACATCGCCCAGCCGCCGCTCTACAAGGTGAAGAACGGCAAGGAAGAGCTCTACCTGAAAGACGGCCCCGCGCTCGACACCTTCCTGCTGCGCGTGGCCCTGCGCGACGCCAGCGTGACCACCGGCGGCGAACAGGCGCGCACGCTCGATGGCGAAACCCTCGGCACGCTGGCGCAGAAGCACCAAGTGGCCGAAGCCGTCATCGAACGCCTCTCCGCCTTCATGGACCGCGAGGCCCTGCGCGCGATCGCCGACGGCGTCGCGCTCAACCTCGACACCGTGGAAGACGCCGAAGCCAGCGCCGTCGCCCTGCAGGCCAAGCTGCGCGAACTCACCACCACCGGCGTGCCCGCCGAAGTGGCCGGCGAATTCGACGCCCGCACCGACAAGCCCGTGCTGCGCATCAGCCGCCGCCACCACGGCAACATCAAGAGCAGCATCATCACGCAGGACTTCGTGCACGGCGCCGACTACGCCGCCCTGGCCGAAGCCGCCCACACCTTCCGCGGCCTGCTCGGCGAAGGCGCGAAAGTGCAGCGCGGCGAAGGCGAACGCCAGCGCGAGGAGAAAGTCGGCGACTTCCGCCAGGCCATGGCCTGGCTCATCAAGGAAGCCGAACGCACCACCGCCCGCCAGCGCTACAAGGGCCTGGGCGAGATGAACCCCGAACAGCTGTGGGAAACCACGATGGACCCCGAAGTGCGCCGCCTGCTGCGCGTGCAGATCGAGGACGCGATCGAGGCGGACCGGGTGTTCACGATGCTGATGGGGGATGAGGTGGAGCCGCGCAGGGACTTTATTGAGACGAATGCGCTCCGGGCGGGGAATATTGATGTCTAACGACATCGATCTTTCTTGTCTAAATAGCGCCTCAAAACGCGCTAGACAATATACAAATCAACAACTTAGGAAAACATCCATGGTTAAACAACCGTGGTTGTTGTCTATCTAGTTACGGTCAACACAACCGCCAAACCGCAGCGGAGCGGGCTCCATGAGGCTGTATCAGCCCAGCCCGTTTCATGCTTTGCATCAAGTTCTTGACCTTGTTGGCCTTCTGCACGTCAGTCAGAACATCTGGTAGCTTCCGAAGCAACAAGGCGTCCAGATCCGTTCTAGTGGCCTGACCATACTGCTGGAGGTAGTCCAGCACCAATTTTTGGTAGTACCGGTCATCCAGACCCCGCTGGTGGATGTACTTGGCCTTCTGCCCCAACGCATCCGCCATCTTGGCCGAGATGAAATAGCCGGGCGCACGTCCTTCAATGAGCCCAAGATCGCGTAAACTCCGGGCCTGTGAAAGTGAGAGAGTCAGGCCCTTCTGCACCCTGTCCAGCAGCAGAACCTGGCCCAAGCTCAAATCCGGGCGCGCCATCAACACCCGCGCGAACTTGGAATCCAGCATCCGCCCCTGCAAGGTCAATTCCACGCGCGGAAACCCCTGCGGGGTCTGACCAAACTCGTAGTCGGGCAACGGAAACTGCCGCTGGCGCTGGGTCGTGAACATCCGCCGTATTCCGCTGCCCGCCTGCTCGATCATTCTCAGCCGAATCATCGCGTCGGCAAGCCACTGGTTGCGATAGTGCTCTGGCGGCGACTGGTGCTCCAGCATCCACGCCACGCTCTCCGGTATGAACTGCCCCAGATTGCTGAACACCAGCCGATCCGGATGTTCCACCACATTGATCTTGCCGCCCAGCACATAGTCCTGATGCGCCACGCAGTTGTGCAGCGCCTCGCGCAGCACCCAGTTGTCGTACTGCGGCACAGGCGTGGGGAACAGCGAACCATCGGGCATGTGGTCCAGCGTCACATTGCGAATGCGGGCGCACAACTGCTCCGTGGCCAGGAGGAAGGGGACGCCAAAGGGCTGTGACGTGACCGTATCGTTGCCCGCATCGCGCAGCACCCAGGTCATCTTCGCGTCCGCAGGAGCCAGGAAATGCGAGGACTCATCCTTGCCCAACAGCAGCAGGGCTGCCCTGGTTACCCGTCCCTGCTTGGTCACACGGGCCTTGTTCAGAAGCGTGGGCACCGTCAATGCCGCCACTTCGGTACGGATCGCCCCATGCTTCGAAGCGTCGGGCTCACCACGCACCAAGTACTCGGCGTAGCGCACCCGTGCGGCAGCAACGGCCTGAGGGTCCAGATCATCCAGCGTTGCCTCAGGCACTACTACGCCCGTCCAGTCTTCTGATGTGCCCAGAGCATTCCACAAGCGCGCTTCATGGCTGGGGTAGTCCGCCAGTTTCACCAAGTGGGTATCCACGCGGATGTAGCGTGTGTGTTGAAAGGCCGTGGGCGCAGCGCGTGTGGGGTGAATTTCCAGCATCACCACCCGCAGACCGTCACAGTCCAGCTCGTGGAAGGCAAAGTCGGCACGGGGCTGCGTCATCACCTGCAGCCACATCTGTAAAGACTGATTGCCAATCTTCTGCCCGAACGGATCGAACACCGTACCCAGCACCCGATGGCTTTCATCTTCCACGCCCCACACCAGCCAGGCACGGTCGCGGCCTTGCAATGCAGCCGTGTTGGCCAGCCCTGAAATGTAGGCCCCGATCTTCTCGGGATCGACCAAATTCGACTTGAACTCCACCACCGCCTGCTCGCGCGGCAGGCTCCGCAAGGACTCCAACATGGCTCGCAGGGCGATGGGACTCATCAAAAAGGCCCCGAAGAAAAGCAGGCGGTCTCCACCAGTGCCTCGGCCAGACGGGCCTGCACTGCCCCGCGCTCGGCCAGGCGCTGGCGCAAGTCGGCGCACAGTTCGTCAGAGGAAGGAAACTCGGTGTGCGTGAAGTGTCGCTCCAGCACACCATCCGAGAGCGTGGTATCGCGGAAGACGAAGCCTTCGCCACTGCTCGCGAAGCTGAAAGGTACTCCGAGCAATTCGGCATACTGGATTGCCCGTAGCATTCCGGCTCCTACCGCATGATGGGGATCCTTGGCTTCGACCACTGCCAGCGGAACATTGGGCTTGTGGAACAGAACGTAGTCCGCACGCAGGATGCTGTTCTTGTCGCGAAACGCCGTGTTTCCGCGCACCATCACCCGTCCGGCGCGCAACGTGTACTTGCGAAGCACCTGAGCGATCAGATTCCAGCCTGCGCTGGCAATGGCCGGACTGATACGCTTCTCGCAAACGTCGGTTTCGCTCCAGTTTTTCTTGTCCATGGCTCCTCGCCCATTCCTACAGCCCTGGCCTCACCTATCCAGGGCATGAAGGATCATTATCCGAGAGGAACCTGCTACCGCATCGGTGACGGCCCGACTGAAACCGGCGCTCGTCCAAAGAAAGCCTGACGGCGGGACGCTTGCGAATTCAGTTTGCCGCACCAACCTTTGTGCAATCTCAAGGTTGTTAGCCTTGTATACATGACGCCCGCTGCAAGCGCAGCTGGGCAGCCACTTTCACGAAGAACGTTCGCGCGTGCACGATGGCTCTTGCAACCGCCCCATGAGCGTCCAAGATCATTCCTGCTTCGTCTGCTTCCAGATCCGGTCGGCACGCTCCCACGCTGCCTTGGCCGCAGGTTCGGCGTCTTTCCAGTTCAGGCGGCTCGATGCGCGGTGGTCGGTGTCCCAGCGGCGCTCCAGGTCGGTGCGGGCTTGGTTCCAGTCGCGGCCGCCGTCGATGACGTTCTGGTAGCCGGAGCGGTAGGCCGGCGCATAGTCGTCGTAGTCGTAGGTGTCGGTGTAGTAGGGCTCGCGGGCATGGGCGTCGCGCCAGTAGGCGTCTTCGGTGGCGGGATTGACGGCCTCGGCCGCACCGTTGCCGGCCAGGCCGCCGACGACGGCGCCGACCACCGCGCCCACGGCCGTGCCGATCGGCCCGCCGATGGAGCCTGCGGCTGCGCCTGTCACGGCACCTCCAGCGGCACCGACGCCGGTACCAATGGGGTGTGCCTTGGCCGCGTCGGCCACGGATTCGGTGGTGCTGTGGCCTTGGTTCTGGTGGTTCATGCTGTGCTCCTCGAATAGCTGGTAAGTGAAGTGACATGCAGGGATGCATTCACTGCCAGTTCATGGTGCACAGGCGTGGCGGGGTCCGGCGTAGGTCAAGCGCGCTTGGGGGCGCCGGTCGAGGCAAGCGGTCTGGCTGGCTGGCCGGCTGGCAATGTTCCTCAAGGCGCCCGGAAATCGCCGACCAGCCGCTCACGCACGTCGCCGGGCACAATCGCCCTCCCATGCGTTCCCCCATCTCCATTGTCGACGTCGACAACCCCGCCACCTGGACCCGCTACCGCGCGGGCCTGTGCACCACCTGCGCGGCCAACTGCTGCACGATGCCGCTCGAGGTGCAGTTGTCCGATCTGGTGCGGCTCGGGCTGGTGGATGCGTTCGAGGCGGAGCACGAGGAGCCGCGGCACATCGCGAAGCGGCTGCAGAAGGCGCGGCTGATCGACCATTTCAACCACAAGAACGTGGTGTTCACGATGGCGCGGCGGGCGAGCGGGGATTGCCATTTTCTGGACGCGGCCACGCGGCGCTGCACGGTGTACGACGTGCGGCCGGAGACCTGCCGGCTGCATCCGCAGAAGAAGAGCCCGCGCCCCGGCTGGTGTGCCTACGGCTCGGCCACCCAGGGGCAGCCCGGCGGTACGCGGCAGCGCTGAGCATCGCGTCGCAGAGGGGGTACATCCCTCCGCCCCTTTGTGCACGGAAGAGTTGTGGCGCTCTTCCTTGCGTTGCTCTGCATGCATGGCCGCGACCACTTCTGTTGCCGGCGGAAGCGGTGTCCTTTAAATTGGAAGGACAGAGGGGGAGAGAGCGGAAAAGGCATGCAGGGCGCCCGTCGAGCGGGCCCCATGCATGGCTTGGACCGCGCGACAGCGGCCCTCTGTGCTCTGCCGCAAGGGCTTTCCGTGGATATCGAGGGTTCCGTGGCCGGCAGGGCGAGAAGAAATTCCGCACATTCCAAAAACGACGACAAGGCCTGCTCCATGTACCCCACTCTCTTTTCCTTCGGGCCCCAGCATTCCCGGCTGTCCACCCTGGCCGCGTCCGCGGTCGTGCTGGCCGCTCTTTCCAGCGCACCTTCCGTGCGGGCGGCGGACGTCAGCATCACGCTGCCGCAGGGCGGCGGTTTCAGCGTGCGCAGCAGCACGGCGGAAGAGCGCCTGCGCGTGCAGACCGATGGCGCGGTGCTGCTGCCTGCGCTGCCGGCCGCGCCGCAGCAGGGCCAGTTGACCTGCTTCGACAGTGCCTCTGGACGGCTGGGCGGCTGTTCGCCTGCGGCCACGTCGGGCTTGGCGGGGGCTCCTGGTGCGACCGGCCCGGCGGGTGCGACCGGGGCCACCGGGCCCGCAGGGGCGACGGGTGCCACGGGGCCGACGGGCGCGACCGGGGCCACCGGGTCGGTCGGCCCCACGGGTGCGACGGGGGCCGCAGGGTCCGCCGGTGCGACCGGGCCCCAGGGACTCCAGGGAATTCAAGGTCCCGCCGGCGTGACGGGCCCGGCTGGCGCCACGGGTGCCACGGGGCCGGCGGGCGAGACGGGCGCCACCGGCCCGGCCGGCGGCAGCATGGCGTCGATGGCAGCGCACAACACGTCGGGCACTACGATCCCCGTACTGCTCGGCGGCACGGCGGTTCCCCTGCCGAATGCACAGAACCTGGGCAGCAGCGGCTTCACGGTGAACGGGTCGAACGACAGCTTCACCGTATCCTCTTCGGGCCGGTATCGCGTGAAGTACACGATCCGCACGACCAGTGCCACGATCGCCAGTGCGCGCCTGCTGGTCAACGGCGCCTCGCTGGCGGCGCTGACGGAAACTCCCAGCACCTCGACGACCCGCTACAGCGCCGAGACCATCGTGACGCTGGCGGCCGGCTCCGTGCTGCAGCTGCAGCTCTTCGGAATGCTGGGAACCGTCGTGCTCGACGGTGGCGCCGGCGCGACGATGGTCGTGCAACAGTTGAACTGAACTGAACTGTAGGACGCGGACGGGGCCGTGGGCGCTCCCTGCGCCCACGCGGCCCGGACGCAGGCCATGCTGTGATGGAGGTTTGTTCCACCCCCACCGCAAAAGGAGTCCGCATGTCCGAGAAAACCGCATCCGTCCATTGGCAAGGCGCCGGCAAGTCCGGCCAGGGCCAGATCAGCACCGAAACCGGCGCGCTCAAGAGCTACCCCTATGGTTTCGGCAGCCGTTTCGGCGACGACCGCACGGGCACCAACCCCGAGGAGATCGTGGGCGCCGCGCACGCGGCCTGCTTCACGATGGCATTCGCCTTCGCCTGCGAGAAGGCCGGCATTTCCACCGAGACGCTCGATACGACTGCCAAGGTGCGTCTGGCCAAGGAAGGCGAGGGCTTCAAGATCGACCGCATCGCGCTCACGCTGAAGGCGAAGGTGCCGGGCATCGACGATGCGAAGTTCCAGCAGATCGCGGCCGACGCCAAGGCGAACTGCCCGCTGTCGAAGGCGCTGGCGTCCGTGCCCGAGATCACGCTCGACGCGCAGCTCGTCGGCTGATCGCCACGAAACATCGCCGGCCACCGCCGCGTTCCGGTACACTGGCCGCCATGTCGTTCGCACGCACCTCCGGCCATCTGCCCTGCGCCCTCCCGGCGCGGCACGTGGCCGCCTGCGCGCGAATGACGATGATCACCATTACCACCGCGGCTGCCTAGCCTGCGTGCTGGGTGGCCGTCCCGACGGTCGCCTGGTGTCATTCCTTCTCCCCGAACGAACCCGGCCCGACCGCCGGGTTTTTTGTTTTCCGGGCCTGCGGGCCCTCCGTTCGGCAGCAAGAAAGAGAGTGACGCGATGTTCAACGACCCCCAATGGCGGCCCGTTCCCGCCACCGCCGGCACCACCGCGACGTCCGGCCGCGGCGCCCTCCGTCCCCTGCGCGTGGGCATGATCGGCATCGGCACGGTGGGCCGGGGCACCTGGGAGCTGCTGTCGCGCAACCAGGCGGACATCGCCGCGCGTGCCGGGCGGGGCATCCGCGTCGTGGCCGTGGCGGCGCGCGATCTGGAGCGTGCCGCACGCGTGCTGGGCGATGGCGCCGCCTCGGTGGACCTGACTGACGACCCGATGCGCGTGGCCACGCACGCCGACGTGGACGTGCTGGTGGAAGTGGCCGGCGGCATCGGCGCGGCGCACGGCTGGGTGGCCGCAGCCATCGCCCACGGCAAGCCGGTGGTGACGGCCAACAAGGCGCTGCTGGCGGTGCACGGCAACGCGCTCTTCGCCCAGGCGGAGGCGCGCGGCGTGCCGCTGGCCTACGAGGCGGCGGTGGCCGGCGGCATCCCCATCGTGAAGGCGCTGCGCGAGGGCGCGGCGGCGAACCGGGTGGAATGGCTGGCGGGCATCGTCAACGGCACGAGCAACTACATCCTCAGCCGCATGCGTGCCGCTGGACTCGCCTTCGGCGACGCGCTGGCGGAGGCGCAGGCGCTGGGCTATGCGGAGGCCGATCCCACGTTCGACGTGGACGGCATCGATGCCGCGCACAAGACGGCGCTGCTCGCGGCGAACGCCTTCGGCACGCCAGTGGGCTTCGACCGGGCGCACGTGGAGGGCATCCGCGGGCTGGACGCGCTGGACGTGGCGGCCGCGGCGCACTGGGGCTATGCGGTGAAGCTGCTGGGCATCGCGCGGCGGCAGGGCGAAGCGGTGGAGTTGCGCGTACACCCGGCCCTGGTGCCGGCAACGCAGTTGGTCGCCCAGGTGGAGGGTGCGATGAACGCGGTGCTGGTACACGGCGATGCGCAGGGCACCCTGCTGCACTGCGGCGCGGGCGCGGGCGCGGGGCCGACGGCCTCGGCCGTGGTGGCGGACCTGGTCGACGTGGCGCGCCAGACGGTGGCGCAGGCGGGTGGGCCGGCGCGCTGCGCGGTGCTGCCGCTGGGCCGGCCTGTGGATACGCTGGTGGAGCGGCCCGTGGTGGCGATGGAGGACGTAGTGACGCGGCACTTTTTGCGCGTGCCATTGCTGCGCCTGCCGGCGGGTTCGGCAGCAGCAGCAGAAGGCGGGGCGGGTGCGGCGCTGGCGGCAGTGGCCGATGCGCTGGCGCGGGCTGGAGTCGGCGTGGAACGGCTGGAGGTGTGGCAGCCGCGCTGTGTGGCCGGCGAAGCGGCCCTGCCTCAACTGCTGGCGCTCACGCGGCCCGCGCGGGACGGCGCCGTGCGCGCAGTGGCGGCGGCTGCGGCCGGCCTGGCAGGGTGCGCCGCGCCTGCGTCGCACCTGCGCGTGGAACGGCTGGACTGATCAGCGCTTCTGCTTCTGGTATGCCTCGTGCGCCGGAAGGCCGCGGTCGGTGTCCTTCAAGCCGCGCTCCAGGTCGTCGTGCGCCTGCTTCATCTCGGCATTGGGTTTGCCGTCGGTCATGGCTACGGCCTGGTCGCGCTCGTGGGGCAGGCGGCCTTCGGGGCTGTTGAGGTCGTTCTGCTCGGCGTCGGGCGCGGGATGGTCCTGCGTCGTGTCCACGCGGCGCTCGACGCGCTCGGGGATGGGTGCCGAGGCCGTGGGGTCGGTGGGCGGGCGGTCGTTGGGGCGGGGATCTTGCTGGGCCATGGGCAACTCCTGTCTGTCTCTGTGTGCTGGGGGTGCATCGCCGCGAAGCGGACGATTGCAGGTGTCCCATGCTAGGCAGCACGCCCACGGGCGTCTGTAGGTGGCCGCGCCCTGGAGGGGACGGCTGCGTTCCTGCCGAGCTCCATGTCCGTGGCTGCGCTGCTGCTGTATTTTCAGCTATCGATTCAGGAGCGAGGCCGGCCGCTTACGTCCCTGCACTGGCACCGCGCCGCCCATCCATGTCACACTACCACTGTATGTCTCAACAGGAGTGGGCCGCGCAGGCCCTGCAGTCTTTCGATGCGGTGGTGCAGGCCACCGAAGGCTTCCGCAGCCGCGGCGGGCAGCGGCGCATGGCCGAGCAGGTGGCGCACACGTTCGCCCGCGCCCAGCTCGGCAAGGTGGAAGCCGAAGATGGGGACAGCGCACCGCCACCGCCCGCGCGCTCCATCGCCGTGGTGCAGGCCGGCACGGGCGTGGGCAAGTCGCTCGCGTACAGCGTGCCGGCGATCGCCATGGCGCTCGCGCGCGGCACGCGCGTGCTGATCTCCACCGCCACGGTGGCGCTGCAGGAGCAGCTGGTGCAAAAAGATCTGCCCGCGCTCGCCGCCCGCATGCCGCAGCCGTTCCAGTTCGCGCTCGCCAAGGGGCGCGGGCGCTACGTGTGCAAGCTCAAGCTCGAACGCCTGGCGGGCACCGGCGAGGCGGGTGACGAAGCGCCGGAAGACGATCTCTTCGCCGAGGAAGAGGCCGCCGCGCGCGCGGCCCGCCCGCGCCACGAGACCGAGGCGCGCATGAAGTTCTACGCCACCATGGCCGACGTGCTCGCGCGCGGCGCCTGGGACGGCGACCGCGACACGCTCGAATCGCCGCCCGAGCCCGAGGTGTGGAGCCCCGTGGCGGCCGAGGCCAGTTCCTGCACCGGCAAGCACTGCCCCGCCTTCAGCCAGTGCACGTATTACGACCGCCGCAAGGCGCTGGTGGCCGCGCAGGTGATCGTGGCGAACCACGACCTGCTGCTGTCCTCGCTCGGCGCGCGGCTGCTGCCCGAGCTGGACAACTGCCTGCTGGTGATCGACGAGGCGCACCACCTGCCTTCCACCGCGCTCGACCAGTTCGCCTGCGAGGCCGACCTGAGCCGGCTGACCTGGATCGACAAGCTCGCGAGCCGCGCGCTGCGCATCGGCACGTTGATGGAAGTGGAGGAGGTGGCCGACATCCCCAACCATTCCGCCCGCCTGCGCACGGCGCTGCAGGACGCCGCGCGCATCGTGATGGACGTGTACGGCAACGAACTGCGTTCGCCCCGGCCCGCCTGGGGCGGTGCGCGTTCGGCCGCCACACGCCCGCAGGCCACGGCCATGCCCACGCGCGCGCGCGTGGCCGGCGGCGCGCTGCCCGAGGCGCTGGTGGAGCCGTTCGGCCAGGTGGCGCACCATGCGGCCGGCTTTCTGGACGCGCTGCGCGCCATCGCCAAGGCGCTGCGCACCGAGATGCGCGACAAGCCCGACGAGGCGCGGCGCCTTTCCACGCTGTATGCGCAGATCGGCGCGCTCGCGCCGCGGCTGGAAGGCGTGCACGACACCGCCCAGCTGCTGCTGCAGGATGCGCCGGAGGGCGCGGTGCCGGCGGCCAAATGGTTCACGCTGGCGGTGGACGGCGATTTCATCGTCGTGAAGGCGCATGCCAGCCCGGTGCTGCCGGGCAATACGCTGCGCAACCACCTCTGGTCGGCCGTGCGCGGCGCGGTGCTCACCTCGGCCACGCTCACGAGCTGCGGCCAGTTCGATTTCTTCCTGCGCGAGGCCGGGCTGCACGGCGACGAGGCGGTGACCGCGCTGGAAGTGCCCAGCCCGTTCGACTACGCGCTGCAGGGCACGCTGATCGCCTCGGAAACCCAGGCCGATCCGCGCCAGGCCGCCGATTACACGGCCGAGATGGTGGATGCGCTCTTGAGCGATCTGGCGATGGTCGAGGCCGGGGCGCTGGTGCTGTTCACCTCGCGCGACCAGATGCGGCAGGCGGTGGACACGCTGCCCACCGCGATGCGCGGCACCGTGCTGGTACAGACGCAGATGCCGCGCGCCCAGTTGCTCGCGCGGCACCGCGAACGCGTGGCGGCGGGCGAGCCGTCGATCATCTTCGGCATGCAGTCGTTCGGCGAGGGCCTGGACCTGCCGGGCGCGCTCTGCGAATCGCTCTTCATCACCAAGCTGCCGTTCGCGCCGCCCGACGACCCGGTGGGCGAAGCGCGCGCCGAGTGGCTGCGCGGGGCGGGGCGCGATCCGTTCAGCGAACTCGTGGTGCCGGCCACGGCGATCCGATTGGCGCAGTGGGTGGGCCGCGCCATCCGCACCGAGGAAGACCGGGCCCACGTCTACTGCTACGACAAGCGCCTGGTGCGCACGGCCTACGGGCAGCGGCTGCTCAAGGGCCTGCCGCCATTCACGCTGGAGCGGCGCGCCGCGGGCTAGCGCTGTCGGACGGACCCGACAGACAGGCGGGGGCAGGGCCGACCCGTGCCCGAACGCGCGCGGCCTACAGTGGGCTCTCGCACCGGGGCGAAGCACCCGGCAACGCACCCACCGGAGGCTCTCCCCATGACCCAGGATTCCCCCCAGACCACGCTCTGGAAGCTGATCAAGGACATCCGTTTCGGCATGCTCACGCACCGCTCGGCCACGGGCCAGCTGCATGCGCACCCGCTGACGACGCAGAACAAGGACATCGACGAGCAATCTGAGCTGTACTTCTTCATTCCCCACGACGGCGAACTCGCCCAGCGCCTGAAGGCCGACGCGCAGACGAACGTCACCTACGCCAATCCCGAGAAGGACAGCTACGTGTCGCTCTCGGGCACGGCCGGCTTCATCGAGGACAAGGCCCGCAAGGAGGCCCTGTGGTCGCCCGCGGCCAAGGCCTGGTTCCCCAAGGGCATCGACGACCCGAACCTGGCGCTGCTCGTGGTCCGCATCCAGCACGCGGAGTACTGGGACGTGAAGGAAAGCAAGATGACCCAGCTCTTCAAGATGGCCAAGGCGGCCGTCACCGGCAACCCGCCGGACATGGGCGAGCACAAGGAACTCTCGCTGTCCTGAGCACCGGTCCGGCCTGACCGCAATGGTGGGCGCTCCGCGCTCCGCCGTTGCATTCGCTTCGACTTTCTGGAAGGAGACAACGCCATGTCCGACAAGCAGCAGCCCGGCACGGGCAAGGTCGAGAACGACCACAACCAGCAAGGCCACCAGGAACCCACGCAGCGCAACGAAGGCCAGCGCACGCCGCAGAGCCGCCACGACCGCGATGCGCACGTGGGCAGCGGCAACCAGGCGCAGTCGCGCCAGGGTGGCGGCGGCCCCTCCACCGGCGGCGGTGGCCGCGGCGCGGGCTGACGGGCCCTCAGCGTCACTCGAGGGAAGGGGCGACAATCGCCCCATGCCTTCTTCCCGCATCGCCGTCATCGATTTCGAAACCACCGGCATGACGCCCGCCCAGGGCGCACGCGCCACCGAGATCGCTATCGTTTTGATGGAAGCGGGCCGGCCGGTGGACCGTTTTCAGAGCCTCATGAAAACCGGGGCATGGCTTCCGCCGTTCATCGTCCAGCTCACGGGCATCACGCCGGCCATGCTGGAAACGGCGCCATCGGCCGAGAGCGTGATGCGCGACGCGGCCCGCTTCGTGGGCGATGCGCCCATGGTGGCGCACAACGCCTCGTTCGACAGCCGCTTCTGGGCGGCGGAACTGGCCCTGGCGGACGTTCCGGCACCGCATGCGTTCGCCTGCACCGTGCTGCTGTCACGGCGCCTGTATCCCGAAGCGACGAGCCACCAGCTCGGGCGCATCGTCACGCACCTGGGCCTGCCGCGTGCCGAGCGTGCCCACCGGGCCCTTGCCGACGCGGAAATGGCCGCCGCGTTGCTCGGCCGCATGCAGCACGATCTGCGCACCCGGCACGGTATCGCCGATCCCGACCACGCGGTACTCAGCGCTCTGCAGCGCTGCGCGCGCAAGGGGCTGGGCAAGATGCTGGCGCGGTATGCGGCGGGCGACGATCTGCTGTCTTCGTCACTCGGCCGACTGCCCGTGTAGCCCACCAAGAACCGCCGACAGAGCCCAGCGGGAGTGTTCTGGCCAGGCACCGCGAACCGCCGCTGGGCCATCCCCCTCCGGATTCAGAACACGGGCCGTGACGGCATCGGCGCCAGCGCCTCGGCCAGATCCCGCGCCAGAGGGCCGACTTCCGCGCCCGTGAGATCCCCGAGGCTGATGCGCACGGCCGGGCCGCTGGCGATGCGGAACGGCGCGCCGGCCTGGGCCGCCCAGCCGCGGGCCGCGAGCGCGGACAGCACGGCGTTTTCGTCATGCACGGGTATCCACAGGTGCAGGCCTTCGCCACCCGTGGGCACCTGGGCGTCCGGCCGTGAGCGGAGCGCAAACTCCAGCGCCTGGCGCCGCCGCGCATACGCCTGGGTGGCGTGCGCGAGCTGGCCCGATCGCCGTGCCTCCTGCCAGAGCCGGGCCGCGAGCGTCTGCAGCAGCCGGCTCACCCAGCGCGCACCGACGGCCTGCTGCGCGCGCATGGCCTCGATGAGCGCGGGCGTGCCGGCGGCGAGCGCCACGCGCAGGTCCGGCCCGAGGAACTTGCCCACGGACACCACGTAGAGCCAGAGCGGCGGAAGGCCGGCGGCCGGCGCCAGCGGTTCCTGGCTGAGCGGGCCCCAGTAGTCGTCGAGGATGCACAGCAGATGCGGGCGGCTTTGCAGCAGGCGGCGCAGCGCCCTCCACCGCGCCTCCGACAGCGCACAGCCGGTGGGGTGGTGCGCACGCGGCGTGAGCACCAGCGCGCTGCAGCCGTCCAGGCATTCGGCGGCCGGTATCTGCACGCCCTGCCCATCGACCGGCAACGGCACGGCCTTGAGCCGCAGCGCATGCAGCAGCGCGGCCATCGGGGGCCAGCACGGGTCTTCCACCGCAACCCGGTCGCCCGGCCGGGCATGGTAGCGCAGCGCCCGCTCCACCGCATCGAGCGTTCCCGAGAACACGCCCGTGGCACCGGCGGGCAGGCCCTGGCCTTCCAGCCAGTCGCGGGCCGTTGCCTGCCACAGCGGTGCCTCGGCGGGCCCGCCGTAGCCTGTGTCGGTCTGCAGACCAGGCCAGTCGGTGGACGGGGGCCGCGGCAACAGGGCGCGGTCCCCGTCACCGCCCGCGAGATCGCGCAGGCCATGGGGCAGGGCCACCGCCGTGGCATCGGCCACGGGCAGCCGCGCCGGAGCCACGCGGGTACCGCGGCGGCCATCGGTCACCACCCGGCCGGCGTCGCGCAGGCGAGCGTAGGCGGCTGCCACGGTGTTCGGATTGACGTTCAGCTCCGCCGCCAACGCACGCACGGCCGGCAACGCATCGCCGCACGACAGCGCACCGGAGCGCAGATGGGATTCGATGCTATCCGCTATCTCCGCCGCGGTCGATCCATCGAAATGCAATGTCTTCATACATTCATTTTAATGTATTAGTACAAAATCCCATTGTGTGAAAACATTGCTCGCCCCTGGATCGGGAGCGGAATGCATGGATGCCGGGAAATCCGGGCAACGGCAGAAAAAACTGGGGTTCGAGTAGCAAAAAGGCGAAAAAAAGCCCCGAAAAAGTGGGGCAGAAGCGAGGGAAAGAACCCGACGGATCAGCGGGCGGCGCCGGGCACTGGCGCGCACCGGCGGGCGCTCATGCAGGGTCGGGCGCGTATTTGTCGCCCACCTGTTCGCGCAGGGGGTGCGTGTCGTAGACGATGTGCATTTCCTGGATCCGGCCGCTGCCCGCGGCGAAGCGGAACACGTCCACGCACGTGAAATGCACGATCCGCCCGTCGGCGAGCGTCCAGTCGTACCGGAAATACGCGGCCACGCGCACGGTATCCGCGGCCGGCTCGGCCGAGACCATGAGATCGATCGGCGTGATCACGCTGGCAGCCGAAGCCCGGGCAAGCTTCAGGAAGAACTCCCGGGCCCGCATCGTTCCGAGGAACGGCGAATGCACCTGGCCCTCGCTGTCGAAGCAGGCGATCAGGCCGTCGGTGTCGCCCGCATGCAGGCAGGCGAGGTAGGTTTTCACGGTGGCGAGCTGTGGATAGGTCATGGCGAGGTCTTTCAGGGACAAAGAAAACAGCGGGACAACAGGGAGGGAACGCGCCCCGCAGCATCACCGTCCGCCGCCGCGCCCGCAAGCGCCGAGGTGCGGGATATATAAACGGCATCGATGTATCTGCCTCACCTCGCCTATCTCCGCGCGGTCATCGAGCACGGCTCGTTCGCCGCCGCGGCCCGCGCCTGCGGCGTGTCGCAGCCGGCCGTGAGCCACGGCATGCGCATGCTGCAGGCCCGGTTCGACACGCCGCTGCTGGTGCGGGACGGCCGCCGCCGCGTGCCCACGGCGTTGGCGCTGAGGTTGGCCGCGCAGTCGCGCCCGCTGTCCGAAGGCATCGACGCGCTGGTGGCCGGCGCGGAAGAGGCGGGCACCGGCAATCCCCGGGTGCTGCGGGTGGGCGTGACGCCGTCGGCAGCGCTGGTGTGCGGCCCGCTGCTGTATGCCGGCTGGTGCGAGGGCCGTTCCCGCCGCGCGCTGGAGATGGTGTGCGCCGACGAGGGCCGCCTGCTGGCGGATCTGCTGGAAGGCACGCTCGATTGCGCCATCGCACCGCGCCCCCGCGGCTTCGCGCACCACGGCGTCGTGCAGGAGCGGCTGTACGCGCTCCGCCCGCAGGTGGTGGCCCGGCGCAGCCATCCGCTGGCCGGGGCCCGGTCGCTGGATGCACTGCGCGGCGCGGCCTGGGCGCGCGTGGATCCCAGTGCCAGCGGTCCGGTGGACGTGCTGGCGGAAGCCCACCGCGTGCGCCGCATGCCGCCGCCCCGCGTGGCCGTGCACTGCCCGGATTTCGCCAGCATGCTGCGGCTGGCGGCGCAATCCGATCTGCTGGCCGTGGTGCCGCATCCCGCGCTGCTCGGCGCGGATGCCCGCACGCTGGTGCCGCTGGCACTGCAGGAATCCCTGCCGCTCTACGACGTGTGGCTGTTCGAGCCGGCGCGCCGGCGATCGAAGCTGGCGCCGGGCCTGCGGCGGCAGCTGCTGGCGCTGGGCAGTGGCGCAACGGACGCCGCCGGTATGCCGCGAGGGCAGGGCCCGTCGGGAATGCGCGCCGACTGACCTGCCCCGCAGGGCGTGCGGCGGGTGCGGCCGCGCCCCGCGGGAATCACCATCACGCGGGCTTTACCGCGGCACGCCGCCTGTGCTAGCATGAATGCTCGATCCCGCACACCATGCAACGCAGCCGCATCCTATCCACCCTAGCTCTAGGCCTAGTGCCTGGCCGGGGTCTGCCTGCGTTCGCCATCCCCGTTGCCCGCTGATCCGGCCCCCGTGCCACCAGCCCGCGCAACACCGACCTTCCCCTGACCCCGGCCCACGAACCAGCCTCCACGCATGTGGAGGGCTGCAGGGAATGTCGCACCGGTTTTCTTCCCTTCTCTTTCGTTTCGTGGAGCCCGTCATGATGATTTCCAAGCCCGCCACCAAGTACCAACCCACCGCCGCCGTGTCGCTGCCCGACCGCACGTGGCCCACGCGCAGCATCACACGGGCGCCGATCTGGCTGTCCACCGATCTGCGCGACGGCAACCAGGCGCTCTTCGAGCCGATGAACGGTGAGCGCAAGATGCGCCTCTTCGAGGAGCTCGTGCGCATCGGCTTCAAGGAGATCGAGGTGGGCTTCCCCGCCGCGTCGCAGACCGATTTCGATTTCGTGCGCCGCCTCATCGAGGAAAACCGCATTCCCGACGACGTCACCATCATGGTCATGACCCAGTCGCGCGAGGACCTGATCGAGCGCACGGTGCAGGCCGTGCAGGGCGCGCCGCGCGCCATCGTGCACCTCTACAACGCCACGGCGCCGGCCTGGCGGCGCATCGTGTTCGGCATGAACGTGTCGCAGGTGATGGAGTTCATCGGACACCACGTCTCGCTGCTCAAGCGCCTCACCGACGCGCAGCCCGCCACGGCCTGGACGCTGCAGTATTCGCCCGAGACGTTCAGCGCCACCGAGCCCGAGGTGTCGCTGCGCGCCTGCCAGACGGCGATCGCGGCGTGGGGCGCCGGCCCGGGCCGGCCGATCATCATCAACCTGCCGACCACGGTGGAGAACGCTACGCCGAACGTGTTCGCCGACCAGATCGAATGGATGCACCGCCGGCTCGCGCCGCGCGAGCACATCGTGCTCTCGGTGCATCCGCACAACGACCGCGGCACGGGCGTGGCCGCGGCCGAGCTGGCGATGATGGCCGGCGCCGACCGCGTGGAAGGCTGCCTGTTCGGCAACGGCGAGCGCTGCGGCAACGTGGATATCGTGACGCTCGCGCTCAACATGTACACGCAGGGCGTGCACCCGAACCTCGACTTCTCCGACATCACGCACGTGGCGCGGGTGGCCGAGGAATGCACTTCGCTGCCGGTGCATCCGCGCCATCCCTATGCGGGCGACCTCGTCTTCACCGCGTTCTCTGGCTCGCACCAGGACGCGATCAAGAAGGGCTTCGCCGCGCAGGACCCGGCGGGCCTGTGGGAAGTGCCCTACCTCCCGATCGATCCGGCCGACCTCGGCCGCACCTACGACAGCGTGATCCGCGTGAACAGCCAGTCGGGCAAGGGCGGCATCGCCTTCCTGCTGGAGCGCGAACGCGGCGTGGTGATGCCGCGCCGGCTGCAGGTGGAGTTCAGCGCCGTGGTGCAGCGCGCGACCGACGCGAGCGAAGGCGAGATGGACGGCGGCGCGCTCTGGAACCTCTTCGAGCAGCACTACATCGCGCCGGCACACGGCCGGGCCCCGGGCGGCGCGGCCCCCGGCACGCTCACGCTGCACGGGCAGCGGCTGGAGGAAGACGGGCAGGGCATCGCGCTCGACGTGACGATCGACGGCGTGCGCCAGACGCTGCAGGGCCGGGGCAACGGACCGATCGATGCCACGGTGGACGCGATCGGCCTGCCGCTGCGCGTGGACCATTACGAGGAGCGCGCCACCGGCGCGGGGGCGGGCGCCCAGGCGCTCGCGATCGTGGAGGCCGCGCTCGAGGGCGTGCCGGGCGCCACTTTCGGGGTCGGCCTGGATCACAGCATCGTGAGCGCGTCGGTGCAGGCGGTGGTGGCGGTGGCCAACCGGCTGATCGCACGGCGTGGCGCGAAAGCCGAAGCGGCGCAGGCGGCTCCGGCCACGGCCTGACGTTCCAGAGCCCCGCGGAAATCCGGTGAACGCCGCCGGTTTCCGCACCTGCGGTAATCTGCGGCGCCATGGAGACCGAGTCCCCCTTTGCCCGCAGCGCCCGCAGTGCCCGTGGTGACGCCGCCGCGGTGGGCAGTTCTTCCCGCCGCACCGTGCTCGCCGCGGCATCGTTGGCGGCCGTGCTGTTGCTGCCCGCCTGCGGCACGTCGCCCTCCCGCGGCCGGCGTGGCGCGGCGCCCGGTTATGCGTATTCGCGCCTCACGCCCGAGCAATCGAGCGACATCGCGATCCACGCGATGGGCCTGGTCGGCACGCCCTACCGCTACGGCGGCAACACGCCCGAGGGCGGTTTCGACTGCAGCGGCCTGATCGGCTATGTGTACCGCAGCCTCGCGGGGATTCCGCCGCCGCGCACGGTGGCGCAGCTGAGCGATTTCGGCGCCCCCGTGCCGGCGGGCGACGAGCGCACCGGCGACCTGGTGATCTTCGGCTCCGGGCGGCCGACGCATGCGGGCATCGTGGTGGAAGGCGGCCGCTTCGTGCATGCGCCCTCCACGGGCGGCACGGTGAAGCTGGACCGCTTCAGTTCGGGCTACTGGTCCCGCCAGCCGATCGCGTTCCGCAGGCCCTGAAGATCCCGGACCGGGCGGTGCAGGCGGCCCGGAGCGACCTGGCGCAAGGGTGCCGTCATGCCGGCGCGCGACAATCGCCGCCCATGAACCCCACCCTTTCCCAGGACGCCGCCGGCGTCGCATCCGCTTCCGTTTCCGCTTCGCACGTCCACCGCACCGCGCCGCAGCCCGGCACCCACGACACCACGCGCATCGACGACACGCGCATCAAGGCCGTGCGGCCGCTGATCACGCCGGCGCTGCTGCAGGAATGGCTGCCGGCGCCCGACAGCGCGCAGGCGCTGGTGGAATCGAGCCGTGCCGCGCTCTCGCGCGTGCTGCACGGCGAGGACGACCGGCTCGTGGTGGTGGTGGGGCCGTGCTCCATCCATGACCACGGCCAGGCGATGGAATACGCGAGGGCGCTCAAGGAGCATGCCGACCGGCTGGCGGCCGACCTGCTCGTGGTGATGCGGGTGTATTTCGAGAAGCCCCGCACCACCGTGGGCTGGAAGGGCTACATCAACGACCCGCACCTGGACGGCAGCTTCGCCATCAACGAAGGACTGGAGATGGCGCGGGCACTGCTGCTGGACGTGCTCGCGCTCGGCCTGCCCGTGGGCACGGAATTCCTCGATCTGCTCTCGCCGCAGTTCATCAGCGACCTGGTCAGCTGGGGCGCGATCGGCGCCCGCACCACCGAGAGCCAGAGCCACCGCCAGCTGGCCAGCGGCCTTTCCTGCCCGGTGGGGTTCAAGAACGGCACCGACGGCGGTGTGAAGGTGGCTTCCGACGCCATCCTCGCGGCCCAGGCGCCCCATGCCTTCATGGGCATGACGAAGATGGGACAGGCGGCGATCTTCGAGACGCGCGGCAACCGCGACTGCCACGTGATCCTGCGCGGCGGCCGGCAGCCCAACTACGCGGCAGCCGATGTGGACGCGGCCTGCGCGCTGCTGCGCGGCGCCGGCCTGCGCGAGCAGGTGATGATCGACGTCTCGCACGCCAACAGCAGCAAACAGCACCGCCGCCAGATCGACGTGGCGGCCGACGTGGCGGCGCAGATCGCGGCCGGCGATGCGCGGATCACCGGCCTGATGATCGAAAGCCACCTCGAAGAGGGCCGCCAGGACATCGTCGCAGGCCAGCCGCTGCAGCGCGGGGTGTCGGTGACGGATGCCTGCATCAGTCTCGCCCAGACGGTTCCGGTGCTGGAGGGGCTGGCATCGGCCGTGCGTACGCGGCGCCGCCACGGTTGAGCCGGTTTCGCCCGCCGGGCTGTTGTTTTCTGCACGGATTCCATCCTGCAGTAACGTCCGTACCGGGCGGCCAGGGTGTACATTCGGAAACACGCAGTCCCTGGATCACCCGCTTCCGACAGCGGGCGGCTCCGGCCGTGCCAGTCCCCGTCCAACCATCACCACGCCCACGCCATGCAGGTGCAGCCGCCCCCGCCTCCGACGTCGCACGTTCCTGAGCGCAGGGCTTTCACTTGCCGCCTGGAACGCTGACCATGGGGGCCCGCACGGACGCTCCCGGCCGGCGCCTGGATGCGCTGCACGCCTGCGCCATCCTCGACACTCCGACCGAGGACACCTTCGACCAGCTGGCCCGCCTCGCTGCGCACCTGTGCGATGCGCCCCTGGCCGTGATCGGCTTCGTGGACGCGGACCGCGAGTGGTTCAAGGCGAGCACGGGCATGGCCGTCGACATGCTGCAGAAACTGGCCGGCGCCCACACGCTCTGCACGCTCGCGCAGGGCGGGCAGCTCGTGCAGGTCGAAGACGCCCGCGCCCATGCCACGCTGTGCAGCCATCCCCTGGTGCTGGGGCCGCCCCGCATCCGCATGTGCGCCTGCATGCCGATCCGCAACGCCGATGGGCTGGTGCTGGGCGCCGTGGTGGCCATGGACACGGCGGTCCGCACGCTGGATGCCGCGCGGCAGGAGGCGCTCGCGGCCATCGCCGAGCAGACGATGGCGCTGCTGGAGCTGCGGCGGCAGCGGCGGGGCTGGGTGCGGCGCGCGCAGGAGCGCGCGCTGTCCGAGGAACGCTTCCACCTCGTGGCGCGCGCCACGGCCGACGCGATCTGGGACTGGAACCTCACCGATGATTCGATGTGGTGGAACGAGGGCATGGAAACCCTGTTCGGCGTGCCGCTGCACACGCTGCCGCACGACAGCACCTCCTGGACGCAGCGACTGCATCCGGACGACAGCGACCACGTGCTCGAGGGCATCCATGCGACCATCGAGGGAACGTCCCGGCACTGGACCGACGAATACCGCTTCCGCCGCCAGGACGGCACCTATGCCTGGGTACGCGACCGCGGCTTCGTGATCCGCGACGACGAGGGCACGGCGGTGCGCATGGTGGGCGGCATGACCGACATCAGCGGCCAGAAGCAGAGTGCCCTGCAGGCGCAGCGGGACGCGAGCGCCCATGCCGAGCTGGTGCGCGTGCAGCAGCGCATGAGCGCCCCCGAGCTGCCGCTGGACGAAGTGCTGCAATTGGCGGCCCGCACCGCCATGGACCTCGCGGACGGCCACGGCGCCATGGTGGTGCTGCGCGAGGGCGAACGCCTGCGCGTGCGCGCCGGCACCGGCCGCCGCTCCGAACCCCTGGACGAATCGCGGCCCGTGCTCGGCTACCCGCTCTGGGAGCAGCTGGGCGCGGGGCAGACCGTGCTGCACAGCGACGGCGCGCAGCCGCAGGCGCTGCTGGCCACCGACGGAGGCCGGCACGGAGCGCTGTCGTTCATCGCGGCGCCGCTGCGTGCCGGCGAGAACATGCTGGGCATGCTGAAGGTGAACGCCGATCCGCTGTTCACGTTCACGCAGCGCCATGTGGCCTACGTGCAGATCCTGGCCGAATCGCTGGGCGCCGTGCTGCAGCTGCGCAGCTACGCCGCGCAGCTGAGCGCGTCGGAGCAGCAATACCGCTCGCTCTTCGATGCCCATCCGCAGCCGATGTGGGTCTATGAACGCGGCAGCCTGCGCATCCTCGCGGTGAACCGCGCCATGGTGCGCCACTACGGCTACACGGAAGCCGAACTGCTGGGCATGACGACCGCGCAGCTCTGGCCCCCGCAGGAACGCGCGCAGCGGGAAGTGGAAGCGCGCGCCCTGCCGCCCGGGGAGCGGCGCGACGGCGTGCACCGCCGCCACTGCCGCAAGGACGGCACGCTGATCGACATGGAGGTCTACGCGGGCGACACCACTTTTGCCGGACGGTCCGCGCGGCAGGTGCTCGCCACCGACGTGACGCAGCGCATGCGCGTGGAGCGCGAGCTGGCGCGCGTCGGCACGGTGCAGCGGCTGCTGAGCGCCTGCAACGAGGCGCTGGTGCGCGCCACCAGCGAATCGGCCCTGCTCTCGGAGGTGTGCCGCATCGCGCGCGAGGTCGGCGGCTACCGCAGTGCCTGGGTGGGCATGGTGCGCAGCTGGACCGTCGGGGGCACGGAGCGCCGCAGCATCGAGCCGGTGGCATGGGCCGGCCTGACGACCGTGGCCGTGGAGGCCCTGCGCCCCCATGGCCGGCAGGACGCTCCCTGGACACCGCACAGCCCCGGCCCCTCTGGCGAAGCATTGCGCACCGGCCGCCCGGTCATCGTGCACGATCTGGCCAAGGCCCCGGACGCGGACCTCTGGGCGCAGCCGCTCATGGAGCAGGGCCTGCCCGCCGTCATCAGCCTGCCGCTGCGCGATGCGGAACAGGTGTTCGGGCTGCTCACGCTCTATCCCGAGGATGTGCTGGAGACCGGCGCCGAGGAAACCGAGCTGCTGCAGCAGCTCGCCAACGACATCGCCTTCGGGCTGGGCAGCCTGCGCACGCGCCAAGACCAGCAGCGCCTGCAGGCGGTGGTGCTCAAGGCGGCGGCCGCGGTGTCGGCCAGCACCGGCACGCAGTTCTTCAAGCAGCTCGCCAGCCACATGTGCGACGCGCTGGGTGCGCAGGCGGGTTGCGTGACGCGCCTGCTGCCGCAGCCGGGCGGCCAGTTGCCGCGCGCGGTGACGCTGTCGCGCGTGGAAGAGGGCGTCGCGCAGCCCAATGCCGAGTACGCGCTGGAAGGCACGCCGAGCCTGCGCCTCGTGAACGAGGCCGAGTGCGTGATACCGCACGGCATCTCGGAGCTCTACCCCGATTCGCCCGCCGCGCGCATGGGCGCGCAGGCCTACGTCGGCCTGCAGCTGCGCGATGCCGAGGGACACGCCATCGGCTTCGTGTTCGTGGTGTTCCGCGAGCCGATGCAGCAGCCGGGCATGGTGATTTCCACGCTGCGCATCTTCGCGGCCCGGGCCGCCGCCGAGATGGCGCGCCAGGCCTCGGACGCGCACATCCGCCGGCAGGCCTCGCTGCTCGACAAGGCGCGCGACGCGATCATCGTGCGCGACCTGGACCACCGCATCACGTTCTGGAACGAAGGCGCCGAGCGCCTGTACGGATGGACGCGCGAAGAGGCGACCGGCCAGTCCATCGCCACGCTGCTCTACCAGGACATGCAGGAATTCCTGCGCGCCACCCAGACCACGCGCGAGCACGGCGAATGGTCCGGCGAGATCGTGCAGTTCCACCGCGACGGCCGCCGCCTGGACGTGGAGGGCCGCTGGACGCTGATCCCGGGCGAGCAGGGCCAGCCCGACGCGATCCTGGCGATCAACACCGACATCGGCCAGCGCAAGGCGACCGAGCGGGAGATCCAGCGCCTGGCGTTCTACGATTCGCTCACCGGCCTGCCCAACCGGATGCTGCTGATGGACCGCATGCGCCAGGCCCTGGCCACGGCGCACCGCCGCCGCCAGGGCGGGGCGCTGCTCTTCATCGACCTGGACAACTTCAAAACCCTGAACGACACCCTGGGCCACGACCAGGGCGACGTGCTGCTGCAGCAGGTGGCGGCACGCCTGAACACCTGCGTACGCTCGGTGGACACCGTCGCCCGCCTGGGCGGCGACGAGTTCGTGGTGATGGTGGAGGGCTTGAGCGCCCATGCCGACGAGCTCGCCATGAGCGCGCGCACCGTGGGGGAGAAGATCCTGTCGGTGCTGGCCACGCCCTACGTGCTGCAGGGCTACCACTACCGCAGCACGCCCAGCATCGGGGTGGCGCCGTTCGGCGACGGACGCACCTCCACCGTGGGCGAACTGCTCAAGCAGGCCGACCTCGCCATGTACCAGGCCAAGACCGCCGGCCGCAACACGCTGCGCTTCTTCGACCCGGGCATGCAGGCGGTGGTGACGGCCCGCGCCGAACTCGAGAACGACCTGCGCGCCGCGCTGGCGCGCGACCAGTTCATGCTGCACTACCAGCCCCAGGTGGACCACCGCGGCTGCGTGACCGGCGTGGAGGCGCTCGTGCGCTGGCCGCATCCGCACCGCGGCATGGTCTCGCCCGGCGAATTCATTCCGCTGGCGGAGGAAACGGGCCTGGTGCTGCCGCTGGGCCGCTGGGTGCTGCACACCGCCTGCACGCAGCTCGCCCGCTGGAAAGGCATCCCCCAGCGGGCCCACCTCAGCATGGCGGTGAACGTGAGCTCGCGCCAGTTCCACCACGAGGCGTTCGTGGAGGACGTGGTGCGCGCCATCACGTCCACGGGCGCGCCGGCCAACCGGCTGAAGCTGGAACTGACGGAAAGCCTCTTCGTCGAGGACATGGAAACCACGATCGCCACCATGTCGGCCCTGCGCGCCCATGGCGTCGGTTTCTCGCTGGACGATTTCGGCACGGGCTACTCGTCGCTGAGCTACCTCAAGCGCATGCCGCTGGACCAGCTCAAGATCGACCAGAGCTTCGTGCGCGACCTGCTGGCCGATCCGAACGACGCGGCCATCGTGGACACGATCATCGCGCTCTCGCGCAGCCTGGGCCTGGACGTGATCGCCGAGGGCGTCGAAACCGTCGAACAGCGCGGCTGGCTCGAACATGCCGGCTGCCGTGCCTACCAGGGCTATTTCTTCAGCCGCCCGCTGCCCGAGACGGCCCTCGAAGACTTCCTGCGCGCCCGGATCACCGCCCGCTGAGCCGCTGCCGCACCCTTGGAGCGGCACCATGCGCCCCGCGATCATCGCAGGCGACCTTCCCACACCCCACCAGACGCCCGCGAAGCGTTTTTCAGCGGCAGGGTGCCCACCCCCTACGTGAAACCCGCCAAACGGCCTTCCTGGCCCTTCCAGGGGCCTGTGCAATGCCTGCGCCGTGCGTCCGTACCTGTCTGGCTTCTCCTGCGTCGATCTCACGCTCCTTCCGCACGTTGAACGGCCCCTGATTTCCGCGCCCTGGTTGTCCCTGTCTTCTTCTTTGTAGTTTTTATAAAAACATAGTCGTAGTAGTAAGGACCGGCCCGTTCTGTGGATAACTGCAAATTTCCGTTGTGTGGCAACGGTTTTTGACGCAGACCAACCCTGTGGGTGGCACCCGGCTGCCGCTGTCCGCGCGGCGGGGACAAATCTGCGCACCGCCCTTGTCGTGTGGACAACTGGGCGCTTGTGCGAAAGATGTCCCCAGGGTTGTTCTTCCTGAGCGCCTGTCGAGCAGCCTGCCAGGGCGAAATCCACGGGTCCATGGGGCTTGGGGACGGATACGGGGCGCATGTATCCGCCGAAACGGGCTGGTGGAACCCTGGCTGGCGGCCTTCCAACGGCGCTCGCTGCGGGCCGGCCCCGCGGAACGCACCCCTGGCGACCGGCCCATGGCGCCGGAAGCGGGCACTGGTGCCCGAAATCCCTTCCCAAGACCCCTGGCAACCGCCAGTCGGCAAAACCAAGCGCCGCTGCCAGCCCCGCCGGCCGTGCACCACGCACGCATGTCCGGCGGCAGCCACCGCCCCGCGGCCGGATCGGCGCAAAAACCTGCCCGCGGACCGTTTTCGGTGCCCCGGACGGATGTTCTTGTTATTACTTGAAAGCTTTTATAAAACCATAGGAATAGTAGTAAGGACCGGCCCCTTCTGTGGACAAGCGTCTTTTGTCCAATGGCTGCGCGGACTTGGGTGCGGCCCAACCCTGTGGTGCAGATCGGGGTCAACCCGCGCGCCGACCGATAACAACTTCGGCCGACCGGCCGCTCCTGTGGATAACACCGCAGTTGCTCCAGAAATACCCCCAGACTTATCCACAATGTGCGGAAAACACGCCCGAAAAAAAGCCCCGCGGGGCGGGGCTCTCTGGAAGACGGGTGCCGGCAGCGGGGCCGGCTGGCCGTTTCGATGGTCAGAAGTGGTAGGCGTAACGCAGCTGGACGAAGTTCTCGCCGGGGTTCGGCTTCTTGATGCCGCCGTTGGAGAGGTGCTGCACACGCACCATCACCTCGTGCTGGCGCTGCGCTCCCAAGCTGTAGCCCAGGCCCAGGTGGGAAGCGAAGTTGTAGCGCGTGCCGAACTCCTTGTGGATCGTTTCGTAGCGCTTGTCCATGTAGGTGACGCCGATGCCGCCTTCCCAGAAGAAGGCGGAGCGGCCGTTGTCGGGCCGCAGGCGGAAGGTGGGCGTGACGCCGACGAGCGTGGCGTGGCTGGATCCGCCCGCGACACCATCGTACGACCAGCGGCTGGCGTAGATGTCCCAGTAACCGCGCACCTCATGGCCCAGCAGTTCGCTGCGCCAGTTGCCCCAGGGCAGGGTGACGCCCAGGGTGGCCGCATCGGTGCTGTGCTCCGCCCAGCCGCCCTGCAGGTACACCGATGGGGTGTCGGCCGTGCCGGCCGTCTGTGCCTGGACGCCCATCGCCGTGACGGCCGCCAGAACGAAGAAAGCGCCCCGGGCCACCAGCGTGGCGCCGAGGCGCTTCGTGAATGATTGATTCATGAGTGAATTTCCAGTTATATCGCGACTGTGAGGTTGCACACTCGGCGCGGCACACTGTAGAACCGCGACTGGTCATCCACTGTAGGCGGCCGCCGCGTCAGCGACGGCCGCGTCGGCCTCATCCCATCACTGCGGAGCGGGAGGCGGCGCCACGGGCGCCGGTGCCGGCTGGCCGTGGCCGTGCCGGCCGCCGTGGCCGCCCGGCCTGCCGTCCTTGCCGTGCATGCCGTCCCGGCCATGCATGTGGCGGCTTTCCTGGTCGAACACCTTCTGCTGCGCCGGGGTGAGCGCCGCGTAGAAAGTCTTCACGGCGTCGTCGCGGCGATCCGCCGCGGCGTTGTGCTGGGCGCGCAGCGCCTTCATGCGGTCGATGCGCTCCGGCGTGGTGAGCTGTGCCATGCCGGCCATGTCGGGGCGCGGGCCTTGCGGGCGCATGGCGGCGGTGAAGGCGTCCCAGGCAGGCTGCTGGGCCGGCGTGAGCTGCAGCTTCTGCCGCAGCGCTTCCGTGCGCTGGGCCCGGCGGGCTTCGCGCTGCTCGGGGCTGGGCATGCGGTGCGGGCGCTCGGCCCCCGCGGTGGCTGCCGGGGCGCCGGGCTGCGCCGGCGGAGCGGGTTGGGCGAAGGCGGGTACGGCCAGCACGGCCGCCAGTGCGGCGGCCGCGGCGGCGGTGGCGAAGCGTCGTTGCAGGAGGGGTGCGGTCATGGAGAAGTCCTTTCGTGCCCTGGGGGGCGTTGCCTCCGCGGCCGGTACGGCGCGGTGGTTGAGGGCCAGTGTCTGCCGCCCGTGTATCCCCGCCATGAGGGGGACGTGTGGCTGTGTAAAGTTGTGCCAAGGTTCTGTAGGCCCACCGGCGCGCAGCAACGACAATGGCGCCCTTTCGCCGGCACAGCGGCCGGCGCGCCCGCCCCAGGGCGATACCGCACACAAGGAATTCCGTGTTCAAGAACATGATCATCTACCGCATCGCCGAGTGGCATGCGGAACTGCCCCAGCTCGAAGAGGCCCTGGCCCGCACCCCGTTCGTGGAATGCGGCGCCACCCAGGAAAAGTCCGTCGGCTGGGTGCCGCCGCGCGGCGAGGCCCACGGCGCGCTCGCCGAATCCGTGGGCGGCCAGTGGATCCTGCGCTTCATGACCGAATCGAAGATGCTCCCGGGCTCGGTGCTCGCGCGCAAGGTGAAGGACAAGGCCGCGCGCATCGAGCGCGAGACCGGCCGCAAGCCCGGCAAGAAGGAAACCCGCGAGCTCAAGGAAGAGGCCAAGCTCGACCTGCTGCCGATGGCGTTCACCAAGCAGGGTTCGATGTGGATCTGGATCGACACCGAGGCGCGCCTGCTGGTGCTCGACACCGGCAGCCAGGGCCGCGCCGACGAGGTCGTTTCGCTGCTGGTGGAAGCGCTGCCGGGCCTGTCGGTCTCGCTGCTCGATACGCAGACCTCGCCGCAGGCGGCCATGGCCCACTGGCTCAAGGAGCAGGAGCCGCCGGTGGGCTTCAGCGTGGACCGCGAATGCGAGCTCAAGAGCGCCGACGAATCCAAGGCAGTGGTCCGCTATGCGCGCCATCCGCTGGACATCGACGAGATCCGCGAGCACATCGCCGCCGGCAAGCTGCCCACCAAGCTCGCGATGAGCTGGGACGACCGCGTCGCCTTCGTGCTGACCGAGGGCCTGCAGATCAAGAAGGTGTCGTTCCTCGACACGGTGTTCGAAGGCCGCGGCCAGGACGATTCGGGCTTCGACACCGACGTGGCGATCGCCACGGGCGAACTCTCCAAGCTGATCCCCGATCTGATCGAGGCGCTGGGCGGCGAGGGCCGTACGGGCCTGGACGGCCCGGCGCCGGCACCGGGCGAGCGCCAGGCCGGTGCGGGCGATGCTGCCGCCGCTGCCGCGCCGGCCGCTGCTTCCGGCACCGCCGCCACGGCAGACGCGGACGACGACGCGCCGTTCTGACCGGGCCGCACGCGGTCGGGGCCCGGTTCCGCGCGCCGCCGTACCGTTCCAGGCCTGGCCGCTCTCCAGCCCTGACGCGGACCGGTGCGGCTACCATCGCCCCCCATGGCGCTCAACTGGGTCTGGATCGGCTTTTTCACCATCGCGTTCGTGACCGCCGCCGTGCGCTGGGCCCTGGGGGATGGGGATATCTTCCAGGCGCTCCTGGCCGCGATGTTCACCGCCGCGCGCTCGGGCTTCGAGATCTCGCTGGGCCTGGCCGGCGCGATGGCGCTCTGGCTGGGTCTGATGCGCGTGGGCGAGCGCGCCGGCATGGTGGAGCTGCTCGCACGCGCGGCCGGCCCGCTGCTGCGGCGCCTCTTTCCCGGCGTGCCGCAGGGCCATCCGGCGCAGGGCGCGATGACCATGAATTTCTCGGCCAACCTGCTGGGCCTGGACAACGCCGCCACCCCGCTCGGGCTCACCGCCATGCGCGAGCTGCAGTCGCTGCACACGGGCCCGCGCGATACGGCCAGCGACGCGCAGATCATGTTCGTGGTCATGAACACGGCCGGGCTCACGCTGATTCCCACGTCGGTGATCGCGATCCGCCAGAGCGTCGCCGTGCAGCAGGGGCTGGGCGCGGGCTTCAACGCGGCGGACATCTTCCTGCCCACGCTGCTGGTCACCTTCATCGCGCTGATCGCGGGCGTGCTGGCCGTGGGCATCTGCCAGCGGCTGCCGCTCTGGCGGCCCCGGCTGCTGCTGCCGCTCGCGGCCGTGTCCGGCCTGCTGGGCGCGGCCGTGTGGGCGCTGGGCCGGCTGCCCGCCGAGCAGGCGTCCCGCATCGCCGGCACCCTCGGCGCGGCGGTGATCCTCGGCATCGTGATGCTGTTCATCCTGGCCGGGGCGGTGCGCCGCATCAACGTGTACGACGCCTTCATCGACGGCGCCAAGGAAGGCTTCGGCGTGGCCGTGCAGATCGTCCCCTACCTCGTGGCGATCCTGGTGGCCATCGGCGTGTTCCGCGCGGCCGGCTGCATGGACGCGCTGCTCGCGGCCGTCGGCGCGGGCGCGGCGGCGCTGGGCTGGAACACGGATTTCCTGCCCGCCCTGCCGGTCGGGCTGATGCGGGTGCTGTCGGGCGCGGGCGCGCGCGGGCTCATGATCGACGTCATGCAGGCGCACGGCGTGGACTCGTTCGCCGGCCGGCTCGCCGCGGTGATGCAGGGCTCCGCCGAGACCACTTTCTACGTGCTGGCGGTGTACTTCGGCAGCGTCGGCGTGAAGCACACGCGCCATGCCCTGGCCTGCGCGCTGTTCGCCGATGCCGTGGGCCTGGCCGCGGCGATCGCGGTGGGCTACGCGATGCTGCGGTGAATTGTTCTACGGTGCCTTGGCCACTGGCGGAATCGTGCCAGTGACGGGCGTGCCTTCCTTCTCGGTCGAGCGATCGAACACCAGCGTCTGGCCGAATACCAGCTGCACCCACGTGGGGTAGGTATAGGCCGTTCCCTTGTTGTGGTCGATGATGGCGCCGATACCGCCACCGAAAATGATGTTGCCTGCGAGGCCCGCGTTGGCCCGCGAGATGCCCCGGCCGACGGCGTCCGGATGCCGCGGGTCCTTGCAGACGATGTCCAGATCCTTGCCGGAGCGGCGGACCTGCGACGTGACGCCGGACTTGACCGCCGTAGTGCCGTAGTCATTCGTGACGCTGCACTCGGCACCCGACACGAGCTCGCCCTTGTCGTTCTTGGTGTCGATCTTCATCGGCTGGGTCGTGTCGTTGACCACCGAAGCGCAGCCCGTGAGTGCCAGGGCCGTGGCCATCCCCCAAATCATGCGTTGCATGCATCCCTCTCTTTCATTACTGTTGAGCAGGGTATTGTAACTATATGAAACTCCAAAAACGTTCGATCGCTGCGACGGTTGCCGGACAATCCAGGGTTTACTTTTTTCTTTGAACCGATCCAGGACGCCCCCGTGACCGACGCAGTGCAACGCCCCGAACTTCCCGACCACCTCTCCATCGATCCGCGCAGCAAGTTCCACGTGCCCGCGGTGTTCGAGCACGACATCGGCATCCGCTTCAATGGCAAGGAGCGCTTCGACGTGGAAGAGTATTGCGTGAGCGAAGGCTGGATCAAGGTGCCGGCCGGCAAGACGGTGGACCGCAAGGGCCGGCCGCTGATGATCACGCTCAAGGGAACGGTGGAAGCGTTCTACAAATAAAAAATCCGCCGGGAAGGCGGATGTCCTGGGCCGTCAGACCTGCGGTGCGCGGCGCGTCATTCGCACCGGAACCGCACCTGCAGCACCGATGGATTCCCGGCGGTGCGCGACGTGGCCATGCAGCGCTTCGCCGCATCGTCCATGCGCTGCACCACGCGCACCGTGCCGCCCGCGTAGTCGCACGAGGCGAACTTGCCCTGCGGGTAGTCGCCCTCGAACACCCACGTGGCGGTGGAGTCGCCCTTGCCGCCTTTCGCGCCCTTGGCCGGCTTGTCCGACGTGGGCACCAGTGCCGCACCCTGGGCAGGCGGGCCGTCGAAAAAGTTGTAGCCGGTGAGGCGCAGCGGCCGTGCGTCCAGCACGATCTCGGTGCCTGCAGGCAGGCCCGAGGCGCTGGCCTTCGGGTCATCGAGCCGGACCGTGGCGGGGCATTCCAGCGCGGCGGCCGGCGCGGCCGCGGTGCCATTGGGTGCCGATGCCGGTGTCGTGGCCGCGCCTGCCAGGCCCGTGCCCGCGACGAGGAACAGGGCCAGGGCCGCCGACCGGCCGGCCAGGACGTGGAGGGTGAAAGCGGATGCTGGATGCGTCATGGAAATCCCGGTGGCGTTCTTCTGGCGTGGCTGCACCGTCATTCGATGACGGAGTACGCGGCGGCGTTGTTGCTCGGGTCGGCGAATTCGCCGTTCTTGCGCTGGGGCTTGGGGCGCACGTAGCGCATCGACACCTTGGGCTTTTGCGTGTCGCTCAGCCACTGGTCCATGATCCAGATACCGCCGGGGTCCTGCGCGATGAAGAATGCCGCATGGTTGCCCGTGGGCAGGCTGCCGTACTTGCCGGCGCTGTTGAACGTGGCGATGGCCGTGCCCTTCTTGATGTCGGCGTTGCCGAACACGGTCTCGCCCTGTTTCCAGGTGCTGGTGTGCGGCAGATGTGCATAGCGCTGCAGGAGCGCCACGCAGTGTTTGCTGCCGACCTTGTCGGTTCCCTCGAGTGCTTCGGCGTTCTGGTAGATGTAGGGCATCTGCTGTCGTCGGATCGAAAAACCGCGATCCTATGCGCCCACGGAGCGTTTGCCGCGGCTGTTTCCAACCGTTGCAATCACACGCGCTCGAAGATGGCCGCGATGCCCTGGCCTCCGCCGATGCACATGGTGACCAGCGCATAGCGGCCACCCGTGCGATGCAGCTCGGCAATGGCCTTGGTGGTGATGATCGCGCCCGTCGCGCCCACGGGGTGGCCCAGCGAAATGCCCGAGCCGTTCGGGTTCACCTTGGCCGGGTCCAGGCCCAGTTCCTGGATCACGGCGCAGGCCTGGGCGGCGAAGGCCTCGTTGGCCTCGATCACGTCCATGTCCTGCACCGACAGGCCCGTGCGCTGCAGCACCGCGCGCGTGGCGGGCACCGGGCCGATGCCCATGTAGGCCGGGTCCACGCCGGCGTGGGCATAGCCGACCAGGCGCGCCAGGGGCTTGGCGCCCAGTGCGGCGGCGCGGTCGCCCGCCACCAGCACCACGGCGGCGGCGCCGTCGTTGATGCCCGAGGCATTGCCGGCAGTGACCGTGCCGCCGTCCTTCTTGAAGGCGGGCTTCATGCCCGCCAGCACCTCGACCGTGGTCGCGGCGCGCACGTGCTCATCGGTGTCGAACAGCGTGACCGCGCCCTTGCGGCCCGGGATTTCCACCGGGACGATCTGCGAGGCGAAGTGCCCGGCCGCGATGGCGGCGGCGGCGCGGCGCTGGCTCTCTGCAGCGAGCTGGTCCTGCGCCTCGCGGCCGATGCGGTAGCGCTCGGCCACGTTCTCGGCGGTGATGCCCATGTGCATCTTCTGCCACGGATCGTGCAGGATGCCCAGCATGTAGTCGATGCTCTTGGCGTCGCCCATGCGCGCGCCCCAGCGGGCGGCGGTGTCGAAGTAGGGGCCCCGGCTCATCGATTCGCTGCCGCCGCCGATCGCCACGTCGCAGTCGCCCAACGCGATCGCCTGCGCCGCCGACACGATCGCCTGCAGGCCCGAGCCGCAGAGGCGGTTGACGTTGAAGGCCGGCGTCTCCACCGGGCAGCCCGCGTCGATGGCGGCCACGCGCGAGAGGTAGGCGTCCTTCGTGTCGGTGGGAATCACGTTGCCCATCACCACATGCCCCACCGCATCGGCCGCGATGCCGCTGCGCTCGATGGCCGCGCGCACGGCCGTGGTGGCGAGCTGGGTGTTGGGAATGTCCTTGAGCGAGCCGCCGAAGGTGCCGATGGGGGTGCGGGCGATGGAGGCGATGAGGATGTCGCGGGAGGGCATGGCGGGTGGTCCTTCGAAGAGAAAAAAGTGGGGAGATCAACTTCCCGCAGGTGTATTGCCTGTCAGGTTCTGGGCAGCGATCCATGCTGCCATCGTAGGTCTGTGATCCCGCACGCACTGGCGCCAAGGCGTCATCGCACAGGACGGAAAAACCTTGGGATGAGCGGAGCTTTTAAACCTGCGGGTTTTATAAGTTATTGACCGGACAGGATAAATTTTGGAGGTATAGATGTTCTATACCTCTTCGTATCAAAGCTTCACCGCTCCGCTCTGCTCTCCGGATCAGCCTCAACCGCCCCCGCCAGATCATCCAGGATCGGGCAGTCCGGCCTTCCATCCCCCTGGCAGCAGTCCACCAGCTGCTGCAGCGAGCGCTGCATGGCCTGCATGGATTCGATGCGGCGGCCCAGGTCGTCGATGTGGGCCTGGGCGATGCGCTTGACCTCGCGGCTGGCGCGGCGCTGGTCCTGCCAGAGGCCGAGCAGGGCGGCGATCTCCTCCATCGAGAAGCCGAGGTCGCGCGCGCGGCGGATGAAGCGCAGGGTGTGGATATCTCCTTCGCCGTACTGGCGGTAGCCGCCATCCGTGCGCGCCACGCCGCGCAGCAGGCCGAGCGCCTCGTAGTGGCGGACCATGCGCTGCGAGACGCCCGCGCGCGCGGCGGCGGTGCCGATGGGCACGGGGCCGGCCGCGGTGGCATGGGCCGTTGTTGGTGTTGCCGCTGCCGGGGCCTTCGCCCTGACGGCACCGGGCCGAGGGCCGGCGGCCCGGGGCTGGCGCTGCGGTGCCTGCGCGCTCATGCCGCGACCGTGTAGCCCTCTTCGGTGATGGCGGCGGCCAGCGCCTCGCGGGGGCGGTCGCTGTCCACCACGACGCGGCCGGTGGGCAGGTCGATCTGCACGGTGGCGTCGGTGTCGACCTGGCGGACGGCGTGCACGACGGCGCGCTCGCAGTGGCCGCAGGTCATGCCCTGGACTTGGAAGCTGTGTTGCATGGCGGGCTCCTTTTCAAATGCCGGTGATGGGATGTCGGGATGATGAACCCTGACATGGTGGCAGAGTCAAGCGCCGGCCGTGCGGCGCCAGGGCCTTGACCTTGCCATGATGTCAGGGGTTAACGTGCCGGCATGGCTGATTCATCTTCCTCCCTTTCTCCGTCTCCCGGCGGCACGGCTGCCGCGCTGGCGGAGCGGTCGCTGGACCTGGGCATCGGCGGCATGACCTGCGCGAGCTGTTCGGGCCGCGTGGAGCGCGCGCTGCGCAAGGTGCCCGGCGTGCGCAGTGCCGAGGTCAACCTCGCGACCGAGCGTGCGCACATCGTCTATGGTGCGCCGGCCGGAACGGAGCCCGATGCCATGGACGGGCTGCTGCGCCGCGCCGTGCGCCATGCCGGCTACGAGCCGCGCGCGGCGGACGCGCTGGAGCCGCCGGAGGCGTCTTCGCCCTGGGCCGGCTTCGGTCCGGTGGCGGCGGGGATCGCGCTGTCGCTGCCGCTGGTGCTGCCGATGCTGGGCGGCCTGGCGGGGCAGGACTGGATGCCGCCGGCCTGGCTGCAGTGGCTGCTGGCCACGCCCGTGCAGTTCGTGCTGGGCGCGCGCTTCTACCGCGCGGGCTGGCACGCGCTGCGGGCACGCGCCGGCAACATGGATCTGCTGGTGGCCATCGGCACCAGCGCGGCCTATGGCCTGTCGCTGTGGCTCTGGCTCACGGCCGCGCACGGCGGCGGAGGGAACCATGCGCCGCACCTGTATTTCGAGGCCTCGTCCGTGGTGATCACGCTGGTGCTGCTGGGCAAGTGGCTGGAGGCGCGCGCCAAGCGGCAGACCACGGAAGCGATCCGCGCGCTGCATGCGCTGCGGCCCGAGGCCGCGCACTGGATCGGCCCGGACGGCGAGGTGGACGTGGCCGTGGCCGAGCTGATGGCGGGCGACCGCATCGCCGTGCGCCCCGGAGAGCGCCTGCCGGTGGACGGGACGGTGCTCGAAGGGCACACGCAGGTGGATGAATCGATGCTCACCGGCGAGCCCCTGCCGGTGGCGCGGAATCCGGGCGATGCGGTGACGGGCGGCTCGGTGAACGGCGACGGCCGCGTGGTGGTGCAGGTGACGGCCGTGGGAGCGGAGACGGTGCTGGCGCGCATCATCCGCCTGGTGGAGGACGCGCAGGCCGCCAAGGCGCCGATCCAGCGGCTGGTGGACCGGGTCTCTGCGGTGTTCGTGCCGGTGGTGCTGGCGCTGGCGCTGTGCACGCTGCTGGGATGGCTGTGGGCGGGTGACGGCATCGAGGCCGCGCTGATCCACGCGGTGGCGGTGCTGGTGATCGCCTGCCCCTGCGCGCTGGGCCTGGCGACGCCGGCCGCGATCATGGCGGGCACGGGCGTGGCCGCGCGGCACGGCATCCTCATCAAGGATGCGGAAGCGCTGGAGACGGCCCACCGCGTGGACACCGTGGTGTTCGACAAGACGGGCACGCTCACGCTCGGCCGGCCGCGCCTGCAGGCCTTCGAGGCGGCACCCGGGTACGACGCGCAGCGGCTGCTGGCGGTCGCGGCCGCGCTGCAGGCGGGCAGCGAACATCCGCTCGCGCATGCCACGCTGCAGGCCGTGCGCGAGCGCGGCGGAGCCCTTCCGGCAGCGGCCGACGCGGTGCGGGCCGTGCCGGGCCGGGGCACGGAGGGGCGGGCGGGCGGCGCGTCCTGGCGCCTGGGCAGCCTGCGCTGGATGGAGTCGCTGGGCGCCGAGGTGCCGGCCGCCCTGGCCGCACGCGCGCAGGCGCTGCAGGACGGCGGTGCGACGGTGTCGGCCCTGGCGGAACGGCTGTCCGGCGGCGGCGACGCGGTGCGTGCGTTGCTGGCCTTTGGCGACGAACCCAAGCCCGGCGCGGCCGCCGTGATCGACACCCTGCGCGCGCGCGGGCTGCGGGTGGCGATGCTGTCGGGCGACAACCGCGGCGCGGCCGAGGCGATGGCACGGCGGCTGGGGCTGCGTCCTGAAGCGGGCGAGGTGATCGCCGAGGTGCTGCCCGCCGACAAGGCGGCGCACGTGGCGCGGCTCCAACGCGACGGTGCGCAGGGTGCGGGTGCATCGGGGGTCCGCACGGTCGCCATGGTGGGCGATGGCGTGAACGATGCTCCGGCGCTGGCGGCGGCCGACGTGGGCATCGCCATGGGCAACGGCACCGACGTGGCGATGCATGCCGCGGGCATCACGCTCATGCGTGGCGATCCCGCGCTGGTGGCGGCAGCGCTCGACCTGTCACGCCGCACGGTGGCCAAGATCCGGCAGAACCTGTTCTGGGCCTTCGCGTACAACGTGGCCGGCATTCCCCTTGCCGCGCTGGGCTATCTGAGCCCGGTGGTGGCCGGAGCCGCGATGGCGCTCAGCTCTGTGAGCGTGATGGCCAATGCGCTGCTGTTGAAGCGCTGGCGTCTTTGAGAATTACTCTCCGTTCGGTTACGCTTGCCCCTCATTCGGCTACGTTTTGTTTCATTCATAGCCAGCCCGCATCGCCGGGTTGGGGGGATTAGAGGAAGGCAATCATGAAGTTAGATTCGCTCATGCGCGGGTTCACCATCCGTGTCCGCATGCTGGGGGCCATCGGTGTCGTACTGGGTCTGCTGGGCCTGCTGGGCGGGGCGGGCATGCTGGGCATGTTCCGCATCCACGCGATGAGCGAGGACTTCATCGGCCACTCGTTCGCGCAAGTGAGCGCCATGGCCGAACTGCGCGGCGAGATGGGTGCCATCCGCCAGTACGAGAAGGACATGATCATCCAGTACGAGAAGCCGGAGGGCGTGCAGAAGGCGCATGCCGCCTGGCTGGCCAGCCTGGATCGCGCGAAGAAAGTGACTGCCACCTTCCAGCAAAGCGGACAGGACACCGACAACCGGCTGGCCAGCGACATCGTGAAGCGCCTGGATGCCTACGGCGCGCAGTTCGCGAGCATCGCGCGACAGCTCGAGGCCGGCGGCTACGACAGCGCCACCATCGCCAACCGCATGAGCACCAAGGCCATCGCGGAGTTCGCCGAGGCCGACAAGCTGCTGGTGCAGCTCAACGAGGCCATGCGCAAGGAAGTCGCGGCCGTGACCGAGCGCCAGCAGACCGTGTCCGAGCAGACCAAGTGGCTGTTCGCGCTGGCGGTGCTGATCACCGTGGTGGTGGTGGTGCCGCTCACGCTGCTGAACATGATTTCCATCTGCCGCCCGCTGGTGGAGGCGCGGCACATGGCGCAGGCCATCGCCGGCGGCGATCTGTCGCAGCGCATGCACGTGGAGGGCCGCGACGAAGTGGCCGACCTGCAGCGTTCGCTGCAGGGCATGCAGCAGGGCCTGAGCGCCCTCGTGTCGCAGGTGCGCGATGCGAGCGGCAGCATCGCCACGGCGAGCCAGGAGATCGCGTCCGGCAACCAGGATCTGTCGTCCCGCACCGAGCAGACGGCCAGCAATGCGCAGGAGGCCGTGGCCTCGCTGTCGCAGCTCACGGCCACCGTGCAGCAGACGGCATCGTCCTCGCAGGTGGCGAACCAGCTCGTCGCCTCCGCCTCGGGCATCGCGACGCGCGGCGGCAGCGTGGTGGAACAGGCCGTGGCCAGCATGCACGAGATCTCGGCCTCCAGCCGCAAGATCGGCGACATCATCGGCCTGATCGACTCGATCGCCTTCCAGACCAACATCCTGGCGCTGAACGCCGCTGTGGAAGCGGCCCGGGCCGGCGAGCAGGGCCGCGGCTTCGCGGTGGTGGCCGGCGAGGTGCGGAGCCTCGCGCAGCGCAGCGCCCAGGCGGCCAGCGAGATCAAGGGCCTCATCAGCTCCAGCGTGACGGCCGTGAACGGCGGCGTGCGCCACGTGGAGGACGCCGGCACCGCCATGAAGGAGATCGTGGAGAGCGTGCAGCGCGTCTCGGACATCATCGGCGAGATCACTTCCGCGTCCGCCGAGCAGTCTTCGGGCATCGGGCAGGTCAACAGCTCGGTGGGCGAGATCGACCGCATGACCCAGCAGAACGCCGCGCTGGTGGAGGAATCCGCCGCCGCCGCCCAGTCCCTGCGCGAACAGGCCGCGCGGCTGTCGCAAGTGGTGCAGCAGTTCCAATTGGACGATGCGGCCACGGCAGGGGGCTATGGCATGGGAGCGTCCGGTCCGGCGTCTGCTTCTGGCTATGGTGATGCGGCGGCGCTGCCAGCCGGAGGGCGGACGGCGTTGCTGTCTGCTTGAGGGCAAGGGGAGGCGGGGGCCCTGCTTCCTGCCTCAGCTGCCGGGCGGAACGGATTTTCCCGCTACCCGGCGTTATTCGGAGATGGCTCTGAACTCTAGACTACTTCAGGGGTAGGCCTGCGACGGCGTCGCGCAACTGGCGGACCCTGATGCCGTTGAGTTCTGCAATACATGCCAAACGCAAGATTTCACGAGAATTGCCGGCGCCTCCTCCGCCAAGGGATGCCCGGAATTTGCAGTGGGCATTGCGGTACTTCTTGAAAACCTTATCGGATGCAGCCAGTTCTGCCTTAGCTCGGACGGCATATTGGGCATCCTCATCCCATTTCGACAGGGTGCTGATTGCATCATCGCGTGCGTGTCGTAAATCATCCTGGCTATCTGCAGCCTTTTTCGAAAGGCAATCACGCATTCCAACCTGGGAGTGTGCGCTGCATTCCCTGCGCAAAGCACGTTCGAAATCGAGGGGATTCGATGAGGCTTCAGTTACGTACGCAGAAAATATTAATGCGAAAAATAAAAAATATTTTAACAATATTCCCTGATGGGCTATGAATTAATCAGATTTATGGATCGAGTACAGGTGTTCCACAGATAAATCAAGTACGTTTGCGCGATCGGCGAAATCCCATTATTGCCCCGGCGACTAAGCAGATAGCCATGAAGGCTAAGCAAATAACATATATATCATTGATAGCTGAGTCGGATTTTATATAGCGGGGGCCATACCATCGGGTAAATATGTCTGCCAGAAGATACGACAGCACGCTCCCCACGGCCGCACCAAGTAATGTGTAGAAAAAGCGTTTCACGGTAGTTCCCAGAACCAGATCGATTTCGCTTTTCTGAAGTCGCTCCAGACGCCGCTCAATGATATCCTGGCATGAATGCGAAACCAGGAAAAAACTTCTGCCATCCTGCTCCCGTTGTATAGATCGATATGATCCCCCCGTCATTCCTGGCCCATAATAATCTTTAAAAAAGATGATTCCCTTTTTATGGTCCACTTTTTCGAAGGCTTCTGAAGTCTCCTCGTCATTGTATTTGGTCAGCTTTGCTGGCAAACGTGAGGCCCCGCCTGCGAGCCAGTTGGCAAGTTCTTCCGCCCTGATGGCATATCTGGCGCGGTCTTTTTGCCATGACCAAGTGCCACGATAGGTCTTCATATCCACCCCAGCTCTTATAAGAGCTGCCGACATATTGATCGCGCATTGGTTTTCATAAACTGCTTTGTCGAGCAATGGCCCATCCCCTTTGACGTTAGGGTGATTTTCCCACAGCTGTAAAAACGTTGGCATTTTTTTGCTTCTCCCAGTTTTATGGATGTCAGGATCCAGTGATGGGCCACCCTGAGGTTTTCTGGATCAGCGCATGTGAAGTTCGAGAAAGCGAAGGTAGCCTCAACGTTGGCAATATCACGTAACTTTCATTCATGCTTTGCATAAGCCGAGGGTTGGATGAAGTCGAACCCTCGTGGCAAGCCCGTGAGGCGCCGTTTCCATCCGCCGCTTTCCAGCGACAAGAAAAAAGGCCTGTCCCGCGGAGCCGCCTCCGCGCGAACAGGCCTTGCCTACCGACCACTGATCGGTATTACGCGAGCACGCCGGGCTCCTCCTGCCCCTTCTTCGGCCCGAACCACGCCACGTACAGCGCCGGCAGCACCACCAGCGTGAGCATCGTGGCCGTCACCAGGCCGCCGATCACCACGATGGCCAGGGGGCGCTGCGTTTCCGATCCGATCTCGTGCGAGAGGGCCATGGGCAGCAGGCCCAGCATGGCGAGCATCGCCGTCATGAGCACGGTGCGCAGGCGCTGCATCGAGCCCTGGCGCACGGCCTCGACCACGCTGGCGCCGCCGGCCTGCAGTTGCTGGAACACCGAGAGCATCACCACGCCGTTGAGCACGGCCTGCCCCGAGAGCGCGATGAAGCCGATGGCGGCCGACACCGACAGCGGGATGCCGAAGACCCAGAGCGCCACGAAGCCGCCGATGAGCGCCAGGGGCACGTTCAGCAGGATGAGCGAGGCCATCTTCACCGACTTGAAGGCGTCGAACAGCAGCACGAAGATCAGCAGCAGCGAGATCGGCACGACCACCGAGAGGCGCTTCATCGCGCGTTCCTGGTTCTCGAACTCGCCCGACCAGTTGATCTGGTAGTTCTCGGGGATCTTCACGTTCTTCTCCACGCGGGCCTTCATGTCGGCCACGACGGAGCCCATGTCGCGCCCGGCGATGAAGATACCGATGGCCGTGGTGCGGCGGCCGGCCTCGCGGGCGATGTTCATGGCGCCCGCGCTTTCCCGGATCTTCGCGACGTCGCCCAGCTGCACGTAGCCGCCGTCCGGCGTGGCGATGGGCGTGCGCGGCAGGTTGGCGATGGTGCGCTCGTCCCGCGGCAGGCGCACGGCCACGGCGAACTTGCGCTCGCCTTCCCACAGGTTGGTGGCGGCCTTGCCGGCGAGCGCCGCCTCGATCACGTCCTGGATGTCGCTCACGTTCAGGCCGTAGCGCGCGGCGCGGTCGCGGTCGATGTCGATCAGCAGCTGCGGCACCTGGCCTTCTCGGTCGATCTCGGCGCGGGCCACGCCCTGCACCTGCTTGACCTCGCGGGCGATCTCTTCCGTGATGCGCTTCATCTCGACCAGGTCGTCACCGGCCAGCTTGATCACGATCTGGCCCTTGATCTGCGAGATCGATTCGAGCACGTTGTCGCGGATCGGCTGCGAGAACGCCGGGTCGATGCCGGGGATGGCGGAGAGCGCGCGGCCCATCTCCTCGGTGATCTTCGCGCGCGTCATGCCGGCGCGCCACTGGTCCTCGGGCTTCAGGTCCACGAAGATTTCGGCCATGGAGATGGTCTTGGGGTCGGTGCCGTCTTCCGGCTGGCCGGCCTTGGAGACGGTGGTGCGCACCTCGGGCACCGACAGCAGGGCCTTGCGCGCCATGCGCAGGATGCGCGAGGCCTCGGCGGTGGAAACGTTGGGCGAGAGGCTGAAGTTCACCCAGGTCGTGCCTTCGTCCAGTTCGGGCAGGAATTCCGAGCCCAGGCGCGCGGCGGCGACCATGGCCACGCCGAACACGGCCAGCGCGATGATGACCACCGTGCGGCGGCGCTCCAGCGCCCAGTCGAGCACCGGCGCGTAGAGGCGCTTGGCGCGCGTCACCACGCGGTTGTCGCCGTGCGGCAGCTTGCGGCGCAGCAGCCAGTAGGCCAGGAGCGGCACCAGCGTGAGCGAGAAGATCAGCGAGCCGATGAGGGCGGTGGTGACCGACAGCGCCATGGGCTGGAAGATGCGGCCTTCGTGGCGCTGCAGCGCGAAGATCGGGATGTGCGCCGCGATGATGATCAGCATCGAGAACAGCGTGGGCCGGCCGACCTCGCCCGCGGCCTCGATGATGGTGTCACGCCGGTCGCGGTCGTCCATGTCCTCGCCGCGCTCGGCCAGGCGGTGCATGATGTTCTCGATCACGATCACCGCGCCGTCCACGATGATGCCGAAGTCCATCGCGCCCAGGCTCAGCAGGTTGGCCGGCACGCCCATGATCTTCAGGCCCATGAAGGTGGAGAGCAGGGCGAGCGGGATGATGACCACCACGGCCAGGCTGGCGCGCAGGTTCGACAGGAAGATGTAGAGCACCAGCGACACCAGCAGCGCGCCTTCCACCAGGTTGTGGAACACGGTGGTGAGGGTCTTGTCCATCAGCCAGGTGCGGTCGTAGAAGGGCACGATCTGCACGCCCGGCGGCAGGCCGCGTTCGTTCAGCTGGGCGATCTTGTCCTTCACGCCCTTGAGCACCACGCTCGGGTTCTCGCCTTTGCGCATCACCACGATGCCGGTGACGATGTCGTCGTCCTGGTCCTGGCCCACCACGCCGAGCTGCGGCACGGCGCCGATGCGCACCTGGGCGATGTCGCGGATCAGCACGGGCGTGCCGCCGCGGGACGCGACCACGATGCGGCCGATGTCCTCGGCCGAGCGCAGCAGCCCCAGGCCGCGGATGGTGTATTGCTGCGCGCCCTGCGCCACGTAGCTGCCGCCGGCGTTGGCGTTGCCGCGGCCCAGCACGTCCAGCAGGTTCTGGAAGCTCACCTTGTACGCGCGCAGCTTGTCCATGTCGGGCTGCACTTCGTACTGCTTGATGGCGCCGCCCATGGCCACCACGTCGGCCACGCCGGGCACCTGGCGCAGCGCGCGCTCCACGGTCCAGTCCTCGATGGTGCGGATGTCGGTGGTGGTCAGGCCGTCGCCCTTGAGGCGGTAGCGCATGATCTCGCCCACCGGCGTGGCGTTGGGCGCGATCTCGGCCTGCACGCCCTGCGGCAGGTCGATGGTGGAGAGCCGCTCGGCCACCTGCTGGCGCACGATGTTCACGTTGGCCGCGTCGTCGTACGTGACCACGGTGAACGACAGGCCGAACTGCGTGTGCGAGAAAACGCGGATGGAGTTGGGCAGGCCGGCCAGCGCGGTTTCGATGGGCAGCGTGACCTGCTTCTCGACCTCTTCCGGCGCACGGCCGGGAAAGAGCGCGATCACGGTGACCTGGGTGTCGGTCACGTCGGGGAAGGCCTCCACCGACAGGTTCTTGAAGGCGATGACGCCTGCCAGCGCGAACAGCAGCGTGCCCAGCACGATGAAGAGCGGCTGGTGCAGCGCGTAATGGATCAGGCGCTTCATGGGGTCGCTTTCTTCGCGGCGGCGGCGTCTTCGGTCATGGACTGGAACTGGCGCGCCAGCAGCAGCGCGTTCTGGTTCACCACGGCGTCACCGGGCTGCAGGCCGCTGGCCACGATGACCTCGGCCGGGCCTTCCTGGGCCAGTTCGACCTTGCGCGGCTCGAACACGCCGGCCTCGCGGCGCACGTAGACCACGTGCTGGGTGCCGTCGAGCACGATGGCGCTGGCGGGCACCACCACGCCGCCCGCGCGGCTTTCCTGCACGCGCGCGGTGGCCAGCATCTCGGCCTTCAGGCGGCGGTCAGGATTGGGCACCACGCCGCGCACCTTGATCGTGCGCGTGCCGGGGTCGATCGCGTCGGCCGTGGCCGTGACCTTGCCGGTGAAGGTCGCGCCGGGATAGGCCGGCACCTGCAGCGTGATCGGGTCGCCGGGGCGCAGCGAGGAGAGATCGCTCTCGCGCGCGTCGATCTGCACCCAGAGGGAAGTCGGGTCGGTCACCACGAAGAGCGCCGAACCGGACTGGTCCGGGCGCACTTCCTGGCCGGGGTTGAGGTTGCGCTCCACCACCACGCCGCCGATGCCGCTGGAGAGGGCCAGCTGCTGGTTCACGCCGCTGGCGCTGCCGTAGAGGCGCGTGCGGGCCGCGGCGCGGGCCACTTCGGCCTGGGCGCCGGCGGCATCGGCCTGGGCCTGCTCCAGATCCTTGCGGGCGATGATGCCGGCCTCGAACAATTCACGCTGGCGCTTGAGCGATTGCTGCGCGAGCGACTGGCCAGCCTGTGCCTTGGCGGTGTCGGCCTGGGCCTGGCCGAAATCCGGCGAGGCCAGCAGGGCCAGGGGCGCGCCGGCCTTGACCGACTGGCCCAGGTCGGCCTGGATGGTGGTCACGCGGCCGGCGAAGGCCGGGTAGATGCGTTGGGTGCGCTCTTCGTTCCAGACCAGCCGGGCGGGCAGGTCCACCGCCACGTCCTTGGCGGCGCGCGCCTCCACCGTGCCCAGCAGGGCGAGTTGCGGATGTCCGGAGGGAAAGCGCAGTTGGCCCGACTGCACCACGGGGGGCGCGGGTTCGGGCGGGGCGGCGGCCGCATCGGCGGCGGATTTGCCGCAGCCGGGCAGCAGGGCGCAGGCGGCGCCCAGGGCGGCCACGGCCACCAGGCCGCGCACGGCGCGGCGCCGCGCGGAAAGGGAGGGGTGTTGCACCATCATGGTCGGGGAGGTCCGGGAAGGCATACGGGATCGAAGAAAGGCGTGGGCGGAAGGGACTGCGGCGCGGCGGGCGGTCACGGCATGCCGGTGAGCACCTGCGGCTGCGTGCGCAGCAGCCAGGCGCCGCGCGCCTTGGCGTAGTCGGCGCGGGCGGCCAGGGCGTCGAGCACGGTGGCGCGCAGGGTGCGCTGCGCATCCAGCAGATCGGTGAGGGCGATGGCGCCCTTGCGGTAGGCCAGCTCGGCGTTGTCGGCCACCTGGCGCGCGCGGGGCAGCACGCCCTGGTCGTAATCGGTGGCGCGGCGCGCGGCGTTGTCCATCGTCTGGCGCAGGCGCTGCAGGTCCAGCAGGGCCAGGCGGCGGGTGTTGTCGAGCGCGTCCTGGGCCTTGGCGTAGTCGGCCTGGGCGCGGCCGATCTCGCCCTGGTACTGGTAGCCCCACTGCAGCGGGATCTGCACGCGCAGTTCCACCAGCCGGTTGGAGGTGCCGGGGTAGTGGTCGACGGAGGCGCCCACCGTCCAGTCGGACTTGCGCAGCGCGTTGGCGCCGTCCAGCGCCGCCTGGGCAGCCTGCGCGCGGGAGAGCGCGGCGCGCACGTCGGCGCGCGTCTCGGCCCAGGCGGCCAGGTCCGCGTCGGTGGCGGGCCGGTCGCCGGTCAGGGCGGGCCAGGGCGTGTCCACGGCCTCCAGGCGGCTGCCGGTGCTGCCGGTGACCTGCGCCAGCGCCAGTGCGGCGTCGTCGCGCGCCTGTTCGGCCGCGCGGGTGTCGGCCCGGGCGCGCTCGGCCTCGATGCGGGTGCGCGAGGCATCCTGCGCCGACAGATCGCCCGCCTTCACGCGCCGGTCGGCCATGCCGGCCACCTGCTCCAGGCTGCGCTCGATGGCCGCCACTTCGGCGAGGCGGTCCTGCGCGGCCAGCAGGTCGTAGTAGGCGGAGAGGGCGCCCGTCAGCTGTTGGACCTGCGTGTCTTCCACGTCGGCCTCGGCGGCGTCGGCGGCGCTCTCGGCCGCCTTCTTGCGCAGGGCGCGCTTGCCGCCGCGCTCCCAGGTCCAGTCGATGCCGACGGACTTGTCGATGCGCTTGCGCGTGAACACGTTGCCCGGGCCCACGCCGTTCTGCAGGTCGATGGAGGCGGTCTTGGCGGTCAGGGAGGGCAGGGGCGCATGGTCGGCGCTGAGCACGTCGGCGCGCGCGCCGGCCAGCTCCTGGCGGGCCTGGTTGACTTCGCTGTTGTCGCGCGCGGCGGCCAGGGCCTGCGCGAGCGTCCAGGCGGCCCCGCGCTGCGTGGGCGACCCCGTCCTCGCGGGCGGCGCCGCGCCGGCGGGGGACACGGCAGGGGCCGTGCCCATCGCGGGAGCGGTGGTGGACGATACCGGCTGGGCCTGGGCTGCCGGCCAGGCCGCGAAGGCGCCGCCGCAGGCCAGCAGGGCCGCCGCGATCCGGGAGGCGGCCGGTGCCTGCACGGCACCGGCACGCCGGGGGGAGCGGGGAGAGAAGAGGGAATGGGAGCGCATGGCATGTTTATCCGACGCCCAGCCTGACCACGGCCTGACCGCCGAGCCCGCAACCGCCCCGGCCGGGACACAATGCGGTGTCCGCGCCACGGTGCGGCGCCGTTCCGGAATTTCTTCCTTCCCTTCACCCGCTTTTCGCTTCCTGCCCATGCGCATCCTGGTAGTCGAAGACGATGCCGTGCTGCGCGGCGTCATGCAGCGCAGCCTGGCCGATGCCGGGCACCGCGTGGATGCGGCCGCCACGGTGGCCGAGGCCGACCATTTCTGGAGCGTCCAGCCGTTCGATGCCGTGCTGCTGGACCTGAACCTGCCGGAGGACTCCAGCCCGGCGAGCCCGCTGGGCAGCGGCCTGGCCGTGCTGCGCGCCGCGCGGGCGCGGGGCGACCGCACGCCGGTGCTGGTGCTCACCGCCCGCGACCGCACCGAGGAGCGCATTGCCGGTCTGGACGCGGGCGCGGACGACTACCTGGGCAAGCCGTTCGATCTGGCCGAGGTCGAGGCGCGGCTGCGGGCCCTGGTGCGCCGCACCCAGGGCACGGACGACCGCACCCGCGCCGGCACCCTGGTGCTGGACCGGCGCGCGCGCCGCTTCACGATCCAGGACGTGCCGTTCGAGCTGCCCGCGCGCGAATTCGAGGTGCTGTGGGAGCTGATGACCCCGCCGGGCCGCGTGGTGAGCAAGCGGACGCTCTCGGACAAGCTCTCGGGCTTCGACGACACGCTGGGCGACAACGCGCTGGAGGCCTTCATCTCGCGCCTGCGCAAGAAGCTGCAGGGCAGCGGCGCGGGCATCCGCACGCTGCGCGGCCTGGGCTACATGCTGGAGGCCGGGGCGGGCCCGGCCGATGGCGACGCCCCGCCGGAGTCCGCATGAGCGCAGGCCCCGTGCCGCCGCAGGACAGCGCCGGCCCGCCGCTGGCGCCTCCGCCGTCGCTGCGCGCCCGTCTGCTGCGCCATGTGCTGGTGCCACTGGCCCTCACCTGGTTCGCGGGCACGGCGATCTCGGTGCTCGTGGCCAACGGCTTCTCCCAGCGCGCCTTCGACCGCGCGCTGCTGGACGACGCCTACGCCATCGCGGCCAACGTGCGGATCAAGGGCGGCGCGCTCGATCTGGCGCTGTCCTCGCGCGAACTGAAGTCGGTGCTGTTCGACCAAGTGGAGACGGTGTATTTCGAGGTGCTGCTGCCGGACGGATCGATGCTCTCGGGCAACGCCAGCCTGCCCGCGCCGCCGCCGCGCGATGATTCCTACCGCTTCTCCGACATCAACTACCGCGGCCGCGCGCTGCGCGCGGTGCGCGTGCGGGTGAGCGAACCGCAGGCCTTCGAGGTGATCACCGCGCAGACGGTGCATGCGCGCAGCGCCATGCTGCGCAGCGTGCTGCTGTATTCGGTGGCGTCGCAGCTGCTGCTGCTGGGTGCCCTGGCCTTCTGGCTGCGGCGCGCCATCCAGGCCGATCTGCAGCCGCTGGCGGCCTTCCAGGCGGAGCTGTCGGCCCGCGACGTGCGCGGGCTCGATCCTGTGGCCGTGGAGGCCTCCACGCGCGATCTGCAGCGCCTGGGCACGGCGGTGAACGATCTGCTGGCGCGCGTGGCCCAGGGCGTGCGCGCGCAGCGCGAGTTCGCCGGCAACGTGGCGCACGAGCTGCGCACGCCGCTGGCCGGCATCCGCGCGCTGGCCGCCTACGGCCTCGCCCACCGGGACCCGGCGGTGTGGCGCGAACAGCTCGCCGGCGTGGCCGACAGCGAGGCCCGCGCCAGCCACCTGGTGGACCAGCTCCTCGCGCTGGCGCTGGCCGACGAGGTGCGCGGCGCCATGCCGCGCGAGCCCGTGGCGCTCGACGAGCTGGCGCGGGACGCGGTGCTGCGCGTGCTGCCGCGCGCCGACGCGGCCGGCGTGGACCTGGGCGCGCGCGGCCTCGACCGGCCCGTGGTGGTGCAGGGGCAGGCCGTGCTGATCGAGGGCGTGCTCGGCAACCTCATCGACAACGCGCTGCGCTACGGCCGCCCCGCGGAAGGCGGACCGGCACCGCGCATCACGGTGGAGATCGCCTCCGGCGCGCCGGGCGAACAGGGCCCGGTGGTGCTGTCGGTGGTGGACAACGGCCCCGGCATTCCCGAGGCGCAGCGCACCGACCTGCTGCAGCGCTGGGCGCAGGGCCGCGAGGGCGAGCGCCTGGGGCAGGGCGCCGGCCTGGGCCTGGCCATCGTGGCGCGCTATGCCGAACTGCTGGGCGCGCGGCTGGTGCTGGGCACGGGGCCGGACGGGCAGGGGCTGCGCGTGGGCCTGGTGTTCGCGCCGCTCCCACCGGCCCCGCCGGCGGCCTGACCTGACGTGCCGGCCGCGCCGGCGGAGCGGGGGCGTCAGTCCGGCTGCGCGCCGAACACCGGCCGGAAGAAGCTGCGCTCGTAGCTCAGGATGCAGCGCGTGTCCTCGGCATAGCGGAAGGCCGCGATGCATTCGGCGTCCTGCATCGACTGCTGGCGGTAGGTCTCGTAGGCGGCGAGCGAGGGGAAGGTGAACATCGCCAGCGCGATGTTGTTGGCGCCTTCCGACGGCAGGAAGTAGCCGTGGTGGCGCCCGCCGAACTTCTCCACCAGGGGAATCCAGAGCCGTCCGTAGTGTTCGAACTCGGCCAGTTTGTAGGGATCGATGACGTAACGCAGGGTACAGGTGATCATGGCCCGATTTCACCGCATTTCCAGACCGCGTGCGGCATCGGGGTGGGGCTGGGCCTTGGAGAGCGGCATTCCGGCCTCCAGAGGCCTTTCCGGGCCCTCCTCAGGGCTCTTTTCCAGGGCCGGGCCTGGGTGCATTCCTTCGCACCCGCAGCGGTACCCGCCGCGCACCCGCACCCGCAGCCGCCACGCGGTGGCGCGGCGGCTTTGGGGCCCCGGGTCAGCCCTTCGCCGACTCGGCGAGCGTCGGGTAGTCGGTATAGCCCTTTTCGCCACCGCCGTAGAAGGTCTTGGAATCCCACGGGTTGAGGGGCGCGTCCTGGCGCAGCCGCTCGACCAGGTCGGGGTTGGAGATGAAGGCCTTGCCGAAGGCGACGATGTCGGCGCGGCCGCTGGCCACCGCGTCCATCGCCAGCGCGCGGTCGTAGGCGTTGTTGACCATCCAGGCGCCCTTGCCGCCGGCTTCGCGGTAGGCGGTCTTCAGCGCTTCGTAGTCGAACGGACGGTCTTCCAGCTCGCGCGGGCCGCCGGTGGAGCCTTCGATCACGTGGACGTAGGCCAGGCCCAGGGGCGCGAGCTGGCGGATCACGTAGTCGAACAGCGGCTGCGGATCGGCATCCACGATGTCGTTGGCCGGCGTGACGGGGGAGAGGCGGATGCCCACCTTGCCGCCGCCGATCGCATCCACCACGGCGCGCGTGGCTTCGAGCAGCAGGCGGGCGCGGTTCTCGATGCTGCCGCCGTAGTCGTCGGTGCGCTGGTTGGCTCCGGTCTTGAGGAACTGGTCCAGCAGGTAGCCGTTGGCGCCGTGGATCTCGACGCCGTCGAACCCGGCCGTCTCCACGGCATTGCGCGCGGCGGCGGCGTAGTCGTGCACGATGCCGGGCAATTCTTCGGCATCCAGCGCGCGGGGCTCGGACGTGGCCGCGAAATGGCCCTGGCCGGTGGCCTTGTCGATCAGGTAGGTCTTGGACTTGGCGGCGATGGCGGAAGGCGCCACGGGCGCGCCGCCGTCGGGCTGCAGGTCGTTGTGGGAGATGCGGCCCACGTGCCAGAGCTGGGTGACGATCTTGCCGCCGCGCTCGTGCACCGCCGCGGTCACCTTCTTCCAGCCGTCGAGCTGGTCGGTGCCGTACAGGCCTGGCACGTCCGCATAACCCTGGCCCTGGTGGCTGATGGCCGTGGCCTCGGTGATCAGCAGGCCGGCGGTGGCGCGCTGGGCGTAATAGGTGGCGGTGATGTCCTTCGGCACCGCGTTCGGCGAGCGGTTGCGCGTGAGCGGCGCCATGGCGATGCGGTTGGCGAGCTGCAGGTCGCCGGCCTGGACGGGATCGAAAAGCGTGGTGGACAAAGGGGTACCTCTTAAAGAAAAAGGGGGGGTGGCCAGGGGCCCGGGCCGGGCTCCCTCACGGCAGGAAGCGACGTTACCGCGTTTGCCGATTCCCTGCAGTGGGACTGCGCCGCGACGGGATATGCGACTCGTGCTGGCGAAATCGCAGCAACGGGCGGCGCTCCGGCTGTGTTTTTTTGCGCGGCGCCTTGCCCGAGGCGCTCGGTGGGCCGCGCGCCTCGCTCTTATGCGTTTTCCGCAGGAGCATGCGTGCAAACGGCGCTTCACCGACGCCGAGGCGCTTCCTAAGATGACTGGGCCCGGCCACTGTCGGGTTCGCCTTGTCTTCTCCCCATCCTCTCCTCCACCACCATCCGACAAAGGGGTCAGCCAGATGCCATTCCCGCCGGGCCAGAGCGCACCATCCACCCGCCGCCGTACCCTGCAGGGCGCGGCCCTGATGCTCGCCGGCGGCCTGCTGTGCGGTACCGCCGCCATGGCGCAGGTGAAGAAGGAAGTGGTGATCGGCTACCAGGACATGGTCGTGCCCTGGCGCCATGCGCAGGAGACGAAGGAGGTCGAGCGCCGCACCGGCTACCAGGTGACCTACCGCAAGCTCGGCAGCGGCGCCGAGGTGGTGCGCGCGCTGGCCTCCGGCGCGATCCAGATCGGCGAAGCGGGCTCGTCCCCCATCGCGGCGGCGCTGTCGCAGGGCGTGCCGATCGAGGTCTTCTGGGTGCTGGACGACATCCACGATGCCGAGGCGCTGGTCGTGCGCAACGGTTCGGGCGTGCAATCGCTGGCCGACCTGAAGGGCAGGAAGATCGGCCTGCCTTTCGTCTCCACCACGCATTTCCATGCGTTGGTGGCGCTGCAGGATGCGGGCGTCGATCCCAAGACCGTGCGCATCGTGAACCTGCGGCCTCCGGAGATCCTGGCCGCCTGGGAGCGTGGCGACATCGACGCCACCTTCGTCTGGGATCCGGTGCTCGCCAAGGTCAGGCAGAGCGGCAAGGTGCTCATCACCTCCGGCCAGATCGCGGCCAGGACCGGCAAGGCCACGTTCGACGCGCTGGCCGTGAACAGGGAGTTCGCGCGCACGCACGATGCCTTCCTCACGCAGTTCGTGCAGGTGCTGGCCGATGCCGACAAGGCCTACACCTCGAACAAGGCCGCCTGGACGGCGGAGGCCGCCCCCGTGAAGTCGATCGCGAAATGGTCCGGCGCCGAAGCCCAGGCGGTGCCTGCCAGCCTGGCGCTCTACGCCTTCGTGCCGCCGGCCGGGCAGGCCGGCACCCAGTGGCTGGGTGGAGGGAAGGATTCCGGCGTGGCGAAGTCGCTGGCCGCGACGGCCGCCTTCCTGAAGGAGCAGGGGACGGTGCAGTCCGTGCTGCCCGATTACTCGGTGGGCGTGAACCCCACATGGGTGCAGCGTGCACGCTGAGCAGGGCGCGAACGCCGCGTGCGGCCCTGCGGGCCGCGCCGGTGGCGGCGCATTGTCCCTGCGCGGCGTGGGCGTGCGCTACGACGGCACCGATCAGCCGGCGCTGCAGGGCGTGGACCTCGACATCGCCGCGGGCGAATTGGTCGTGGCGCTGGGGGCCTCCGGCTGTGGCAAGACCACGCTGCTGAACTGCATGGCCGGTTTCACCAAGCCTTCCGCCGGCACCATCGCGCTCGATGGCCGTCTTGTGACGGGGCCTGGCGCTGAGCGCGGCGTGGTCTTCCAGAGGCACGCCCTCATGCCCTGGCTGAACGTGATCGACAACGTGGCGCTGGGCCTGCGGCTGCGCGGTGTTTCACGTGAAACACGCCTGCGGCTGGCCGGTGAACGGCTGGCGCAGGTGGGGCTGGAAGGCTTTGCGCAGAAACCCGTCTGGGAGCTCTCGGGCGGGATGCAGCAGCGCGTGGGCATCGCGCGTGCGCTGGCCAGCGACCCGCAGGTGCTGCTCATGGACGAGCCCTTCAGCGCGCTCGATGCCTTCACGCGCGAATCGCTGCAGGAGCTGGTGCTGCGGCTCTGGCAGGGAACCGGCAAGACGATCTTCTTCATCACCCACGACGTGGAAGAGGCGCTGTTCCTCGCCTCCCGCCTGATCGTGATGACGCCGCGCCCCGGCCGCATCGCGCGGCAGCATGCGCTGGATTTCCACGGGCAGTTCCTGGCAGGCCAGTCCGCCCGGGCCGTGAAGTCCAGCCCCGCGTTCATCGGCTGGCGCGAGCGGGTACTGGATGAAGTGGCGCCGCCCTTGCCCTCGTCAACCGCAGCGCGGCTGCCGGAGCATGGCCATGCCGGATGAAGCCCTGATGCCATCGCCCCATGGGCTGGCTGCGCAGACGCGGCGAGAGAGCGGGCCGGCTCCAGCACCGGCACCCGTTCGGGCCGTGTCACCGCCGTCCCCATCACCATCGCCATCCCTGCGCGCCGTGGCGCCGTACCGCCTGCCGGGCCAGGGGGCGAGCCGCGGCCTGAGCGTGGCCTGCGTCGCCGCGCTGGCGCTGCTCTGGTGGCTCGCCACGCACCAGCAGTGGGTCAAGCCGCTCTTCCTGCCCGCGCCGGAGGCCGTGCTGCGGGCACTGCGTGACGCCTGGGAGGGCAGCATCCAGGGCGGGGAGCCGCTGTGGCGGCACCTGCAGTGGAGCACCATCCGGGTCTTCGGCGCGTTCGCTCTCGCGGCCGTCACGGCGGTGCCTGTGGGCATCGCGATGGGCGTGAGCCGCGTGGCGCGCGGCGTGTTCGATCCGCCCATCGAGTTCTACCGGCCATTGCCGCCGCTGGCCTATCTGCCACTCATCGTGATCTGGTTCGGCATCGACGAAGCGGCGAAAATCCTGCTGATCTACCTCGCGTGTTTCGCCCCGATCGCGCTGGCCGCCCGGGCCGGCGTGCGCAGCGTGAGCGTGGAGCAGATCCATGCGGCGCTGTCGCTGGGAGCGGGCCGCTGGCAGCTGGTGCGGCATGTGATTCTGCCGGCCGCGTTGCCGGAGATCCTGGTGGGGCTGCGCATCGCCATCGGCTTCGGGTGGACCACGCTGGTCGCGGCCGAAATGGTGGCGGCCACCGTGGGCATCGGGCAGATGGTGCTCAATGCCTCCAATTTCCTGCGCACCGATCTGGTGATGGCCGGTATTCTGGTGATCGGCGTGGTGGCCTGGGCATTCGATGCGGGGCTTCGCTGGGTCGAGGCCCGAGCGGTGCCCTGGAAGGGCAGGGCCTGAAACCGGGCCCGCCCTTCCTCCGAAGTCCTGGACCCGGTTACTTCTGCAGGCCTTCGGCCTTGAGCGCCGCCTGCACCGCCGGGCGCGCGCCCACGCGGGCCAGATAGGCCTGCAGGTTCGTGAGGCTGGAATGGTCCACGCCCACGTGCTTGCCCCAGCTGCACACGGTGAACAGGTAGCCGTCCGCCACCGAGTAGTGCTCGCCCAGCAGGTAATCCTTGCCTTCGAGCTGCCCGTCCAGCCACTGGAAACGGGACATCAGCTTCTCGCGCACGACGGTCTTGTAGGCATCCGGCGTGGACTGCTGGAACAGCGGGCTGTGGCCCTTGTGCAGCTCGGTGCCGATGAAGTTCAGCCACTCCTGCAGGCGGTAGCGCGCCAGCGTGCCGTTGGCCGGGGCCAGGTTCTTGTGGGGTGCCTGGTCGGCGATGTACTGCACGATCGCCGGGCCTTCGCGCAGGCGCGTGCCGTCGTCGAGTTCCAGCACGGGCACGTAGCCGAGCGGGTTGATCTCGTAGAAGTCCGTGCCATCCTGCAGCTTGTGGCTCTTCGTGCTCGCGAGCACGGGGGTGAAGGCCAGGCCGGCTTCGTGCAGGGCGATGTGGGGCGACAGCGAGCAGGCACCAGGACTGTAGTAGAGCTTCATGGTCAGATCTGGGGACAGTGGAACAAGCCTGCCATGCTACTAGCGGGCGCGGATTCGTGCTGTCGGCCACCATGCCGCCGGAGGCTGCCCTCGGCCCCCCGTGCCCGGTGTGATGCCGGCTGCGGGGCCACCCAACCAAGGTTCAGGCCGGGGCCGTCGCTGCTTCCAGGCGCCCCAACCAGGCGATGGCATGGGCTTTGTCTGGCCCGCACATGTCCGCCGACGGCCGCAGCGATCCGCACACGGCGGGCCGCTCGGGCCGGCCGAAGATCCTGCAGCGCAGGGCCTCGTCGAGCTGCACGCAGGCGACGCCCGCCGGTTTGCCCCGGGGCATTCCCGGGATGGGGCTGGAGATGGACGGCGCCGTGCAGCATGCGCCGCATCCGGGCCTGCAGTCCACGGTATCGAGGGATGAATTCATCCGTTCAGCGCCCCAGGCGCTGGCTGGCCCAGAGCACCTGTTCCACCACGTTGCGCACGCGGCCATGGTGCGCGGCATCCACCAGCGCACCGGCCTCGTCGAACGCGCTGCCCGCATGTCCCAGGGCGAACGCCTGGGGAGCGAGCCAGCATTCCAGGTTCAGCAGCAGGGGCGCCAAATGGCTTTGCGAGCGCAGCCCGCCCAGGCCGCCAGGCGAGGCGCTCAGCATGCCCACAACCTTGCCGCGGAAGGGCAGGGTGCCGTCGCTCCACACCGGGTGGCCGGCGACAGGGCTCGATGCCCAGTCGATGGTGTTCTTCAGCAGGGCGGTGTAGCTGCCGTTGTATTCGGGCGAACAGACGATCCAGCCGGCATGGGCCTGCAGGATCTCCTTGAGGCGGACCACGTCGGCGGGCGTTCCCTGGGATTCGAGATCGGCGTTGTAGAGCGGGATGTCGAAATCCGACAGCTCCAGCAGGGTGGTCTCGGCACCCGCGCTGCGGGCGATGTCGGCGACGGCGCGCGCCAGCCGGCGGTTGAGGGATTGCTGGCGCGTGCTGCCGGCGAAGACGAGAAGTTGGGGCATGGCGTGATTCGACCACAGCCGCGCGGCAGGATTCCTGCAAGCCGGTGTTCCACGTGAAACAACCTGCCGGCGATACATGGGCCGACTCAAAAGGCTTTGCCGATGGTTCCTACGGGCCGGCGAATTCCTCCATTGCCCCGCTGCAGGCGCTCTGGCACTAACGGGGAACAGCCCCTTCCGCAGGGCAGGGGATGCGCCGGGGTGGTGGCGCGCCCGGGGCGGGCATGGGAAAATCCCGGTCTTCCCCTTTTTTCCAGATCCCATTGTCCCGACCCTGACCCGGCCTCACGCCGGCCCGGCGGGCAAAGACGCCCGCTGGCGGCCCGGCGTGCGCTCTCTCGGTATCGGGCCGCTCCTCGTGTTCGAGGTTTCGGAGCAGTTGCATGTTGTACCCCCAGGAATTTGATGTGATCGTCGTTGGCGGAGGCCATGCCGGCACCGAGGCCGCGCTCGCCGCCGCCCGCATGGGCAGCAAGACGCTGCTGCTCACCCACAACATCGAGACGCTGGGCCAGATGAGCTGCAACCCCAGCATCGGCGGCATCGGCAAGGGCCACCTCGTGAAAGAGGTGGATGCACTGGGCGGCGCCATGGCCCTGGCCACGGACGAGGGCGGCATCCAGTTCCGCATCCTCAACAGCTCCAAGGGCCCGGCCGTGCGTGCCACCCGCGCGCAGGCCGACCGCATCCTCTACAAGGCCGCCATCCGCCGCATGCTGGAGAACCAGCCGAACCTGTGGCTGTTCCAGCAGGCCGTCGACGACCTGATGGTGGAGGGCGACCGCGTGGTGGGCGCCGTCACCCAGGTGGGCATCGCCTTCCGCTCGCGCACCGTGGTGCTGACGGCCGGCACCTTTCTGGACGGCAAGATCCACGTGGGGCTGAACAACTATTCCGCGGGCCGCGCGGGCGATCCGCCGGCCGTGAGCCTGTCGGCGCGCCTGAAGGAGCTGCAGTTGCCGCAGGGGCGCCTCAAGACCGGCACGCCGCCGCGCATCGACGGCCGCAGCATCGATTTCAGCCAGTGCGAAGAGCAGCCCGGCGACGGCATGCCCGGCGGCGTGAACGAGGGAGCGGTGCCGGTGTTCAGCTTCATGGCACACGCCTATGGTGGGGCGGCGATGCACCCGCGCCAGGTGCCTTGCTGGATCACGCACACCAACGAGCGCACGCACGAGATCATCCGCTCCGGCTTCGACCGCAGCCCCATGTTCACCGGCAAGATCGAGGGCGTGGGCCCGCGCTACTGCCCGAGCGTGGAAGACAAGATCAACCGCTTCGCGGACAAGGACAGCCACCAGATTTTCCTGGAGCCGGAAGGGCTGACCACGCACGAGTTCTATCCCAACGGCATCAGCACCAGCCTGCCGTTCGACGTGCAGTACGACCTGGTGCGATCGATGCGCGGGCTGGAGAACGCCCACATCCTGCGTCCTGGGTACGCGATCGAATACGACTACTTCGACCCGCGTTCGCTCAAGAGCAGCTTCGAGACGCGCCAGATCCAGGGCCTGTTCTTCGCGGGCCAGATCAACGGCACCACGGGCTACGAAGAGGCAGCGGCCCAGGGGCTGTTCGCCGGCATCAATGCCGCGCTGCAGTGCCGGGGCGAGGCGGCGTGGGTGCCGCGCCGTGACGAAGCCTACCTGGGCGTGCTGGTGGACGACCTGATCACCAAGGGCGTGACCGAGCCCTACCGCATGTTCACCAGCCGCGCCGAGTTCCGCCTGCAGCTGCGGGAAGACAACGCCGACATGCGCCTGACGGAAGCCGGGCGGCGCATGGGCCTGGTGGATGACGCGCGCTGGGACTCGTTCAGCCGCAAGCGCGATGCCGTGGCACGCGAAACCGAGCGCCTGAAGTCCACCTGGGTGAACCCGCGCAACTTGCCGGCCGAGGAATCTGCGCGCGTGCTCGGCAAGGCGATCGAGCATGAATACAACCTGTTCGATCTGCTGCGCCGCCCGGACGTGTCGTACGAGACGCTCATGGGCATGAACGCCGGCAAATACGCCAACGCGGATGTTTCACGTGAAACACTGGGTGACCTGAGCGATCCGGTACTGGAGCAGGTCGAGATCGCCGCCAAGTATGCGGGCTACATCGACCGGCAGAAAGACGAGGTGCAGCGCGCCTCCCACTATGAGAGCCTGCAATTGCCGCGGGAGCTGGATTACATGCAGGTGGCGGCGCTTTCCATCGAGGTGCGCCAGAAGCTGCAGAAGCATCGCCCGGAGACGCTGGGCCAGGCATCGCGGATTTCCGGCGTGACGCCAGCTGCCGTGTCGCTGCTGCTGGTGCATTTAAAGAAGGGCGGCTTCCGCGGGTTCGCGGCCCAGCCTGCCGTGGAGGCCGCGGCATGACGGCCGCGGTGGCTGCATCGGCGCTGGCCGGGCCGCTGAGCGAAGGCCTGCAAAAGCTGGGTCTGTCCCTGACTGAATCGCAGCATGCGCAGTTGCTGGAGTTTCTTGCGCTGCTGCAGAAGTGGAACAAGGTCTACAACCTGACGGCCGTGCGCGATCCGCAGGAAATGCTCACCCACCACCTGTTGGACAGCCTCGCGGCGGTGCCGCCGCTGCAGCGGCATGTGTCGGGCCTGGGCCCCAGCGGGCAGGCCGCCCGGTTGCTGGACGTAGGCTCCGGCGGCGGTCTGCCGGGCGTGGTGTTCGCCATCTGCTGCCCACAGCTGCAGGTGAGCTGCGTGGATACGGTGGCGAAGAAGGCGGCCTTCGTGCAGCAGGTGGCCGTCTCGCTGCAATTGCGCAATCTGAAGGGCATCCACGCGCGCGTGGAGAACCTCGAAGGCCCGTTCGACGTGGTGAGCTGCCGGGCCTTCGCCTCGCTGCCGGATTTCGTTTCCTGGTCGCGGGCGGCGTTGGCGGGCGACGGCATCTGGCTGGCCATGAAGGGCAAGCATCCGGCCGATGAAATCGCCGCGCTGCCCGCACAGGCCGAAGTGTTCCACGTGGAACAACTCACGGTGCCCGGCCTAGAGGCTGAACGCTGCATCGTCTGGATGCGCCCCCGCAAAGACGTAACGGACAGCACTCCAACACCCGGCGGCGGAGCACTGGCTTAAACTCCCGCTTCCAATTTTCGGGGGTGCTGATGTTTGGCATTGCGGACTACGGCGCATTCGTCGCCGCCATCCTGTTGTTCCTGGCCATTCCGGGCCCGGGCAATCTGGCGCTCGTCACCTCCACCAGCAAGGGCGGTGTGCGCGCCGGTCTGGCGGCCACGCTCGGCGTGATCGCGGGCGACCAGGTGCTGCTGTGGATGGCCGTGGCCGGCGTAGCCGCGCTGCTGGCGGCCATGCCCGCTGTCTTCCACGCCGTGCAGTGGCTGGGCGCCGCCTACCTGGCCTGGATGGGTCTTCGCATGCTGCTGGCCCGCCCGGGCTCGGCCCCGGTGATCGCCATCCAGCCGCGGCACTACTTCCGGCAGGCTGCGCTCATCACGTTGCTCAACCCCAAGGCGATCGTTTTCTACATGGCGTTCTTCCCGCTCTTCGTCGATCCGGCGCACCACCGCGGCATGCTGACTTTCGGCGTGATGGCGGCTACGATCGCCGGGCTCACGTTCCTCTACGGCCTGGCCGTGGTGCTGCTCACGCACCGCATGGCCGAGGGCATGCGCGCGCGGCCGGCCGTGGGCCGGGTGCTGGAGAAGGTCGCTGGTACCTTCCTGCTGGGCTTCGGCATCAAGCTGGCGGTCTCCAGCTGACCGACCTGCCTCCGCTGCCCGCCTTCTCCCTTCGCCCGCTCCCACTTTTCCGCCCTCCCGGCGTTCTTCCCGCATCCTCCATGGCCAAGATCTTCTGCATTGCCAACCAGAAAGGCGGCGTCGGCAAGACGACGACCTCCGTCAACCTCGCCGCCGGCCTCGCCAAGGTGGGCCAGCGCGTGTTGCTGGTGGACCTCGATCCCCAGGGCAACGCCACCATGGGCTCGGGCGTGGACAAGCGCGCGCTCGAACTCACGGTGTACGACGTGCTGCTCGAATCCGCCTCGGTGCAGGAGGCGGCGGTGCTGTCGGAGCAGTGCGGCTACCGCGTGCTGGGCGCGAACCGTGAGCTCGCGGGTGCCGAGGTGGAGCTGGTGGCCCTGGAGCAGCGCGAGCGGCGCCTGAAGAGCGCGCTGGCCGCGGTGGACAAGGATTTCGACTTCATCCTCATCGACTGCCCGCCGAGTCTGTCGATGCTGACGCTCAACGGCCTGTGCTGCGCCAACGGCGTGATCGTGCCGATGCAGTGCGAATACTTCGCGCTGGAGGGCCTCACCGATCTCGTCAACACGATCAAGCAGGTGCACGCCAACCTCAACAAGGATCTGCAGATCATCGGCCTGCTGCGCGTCATGTTCGATCCGCGCATCACGCTGCAGAGCCAGGTCAGCGAGCAGCTCAAGGACCATTTCGGCGACAAGGTGTTCAACACCGTGATCCCGCGCAACGTGCGGCTGGCCGAGGCGCCGAGCTACGGTCTGCCGGGCGTGGTGTTCGATCCGAACGCCAAGGGCAGCCAGGCCTTCATCGACTTCGCGCGCGAGATGGTCAAGCGCGTCAAGCGGATGTGATCTGCTATCAAAAAAGTAGCATGAACCCCGAAGACGTCCTCATCCTGCCGGGCTGGCAGAACTCCAGCCCCGACCACTGGCAAAGCCGCTGGGAGGCCCGCTATGGCTACCGGCGCGTGGAGCAGCACGACTGGATGCATCCGCTGCGCGGCGACTGGTGCGCGCGGCTGGAGGACGTCGTGGGCGACGCTCCCCGGCCCGTGGTGCTCGTGGCCCACAGCCTGGGCTGCATCCTCACCGCGTGGTGGGCCGCGCATACGCGGCACGCCGGCAAGGTGCGTGGCGCGCTGCTGGTGGGGCCCGGCGACGTGGCGCGCCCCGACATCGCCGCGCTGCTGCCCGGCTGGACGCCCATCGTGCGCACGGCGCTGCCGTTCCCCGCCGTGCTGGTGGGCAGCCAGGACGACCCCTACTGCGCCCTGGACCGCGCCCAGGCGATGGCCGCGGACTGGCATGCGCGTTTCGTGGATGCCGGCGCCTGCGGGCACCTGAATGCCGCATCGGGACTGGGCGACTGGGACGCGGGGCATGCGCTGATCGCGCCCTGGGTGGCGGCGCGCTGACTTTCACCTTTTCATTCGGATCACATCGCATGGCAACCAAGAAACCCAAGGGCCTCGGACGCGGCCTCGAAGCGCTGCTCGGCCCCAAGGTCGCGGAGGCGGCTCCCGGCGCGGAGGGCGGTGCATCCGCCGCCCCGGCGGCACCGTCCGCGCTGCCGCTCGACGACATGGTGCCCGGCATCTACCAGCCGCGCACGCGCATGGACGAAGGCGCGCTCTACGAGCTGGCCGAGAGCATCAAGGCGCAGGGCATCATGCAGCCCATCCTCGTGCGCCGGCTGGCGCAGGGCGAGAACGCGGGCCGCTACGAGATCATCGCGGGCGAGCGGCGCTTCCGGGCCGCGCGCATCGCGGGGCTGGCCGAGGTGCCGGTGCTGGTGCGCGAGGTGCCGGACGAATCCGCCGCGGCGATGGCGCTGATCGAGAACATCCAGCGCGAGGATCTGAACCCGCTCGAAGAAGCGCAGGGCCTCGCGCGCCTGGTGAAGGAATTCGGCCTCACGCACGAGCAGGCGGCGCAGGCCGTGGGCCGTTCGCGCAGCGCCGCCAGCAATCTGCTGCGACTGCTGAACCTCGCCGAGCCGGTGCAGACCATGCTGATGGCCGGCGACATCGACATGGGCCATGCGCGCGCGCTGCTGTCGCTGGACCGCGCCGCGCAGATCACGGCCGGCAACCAGATCGCGGCGCGCAAGCTGTCGGTGCGCGAAGCCGAGGGGCTGGTGAAGAAGATCGGCGCGGAATTCAGCCTCGCGCCGCAGAAGTCCCGCAAGGACGCCAAATCGCGCGACCTCAAGCGCGTGGAGGAAGAACTCTCCGATCTGCTGATGGCGGAAGTAGAGGTGCGGGTGAAGAAGCGGGTCAAGCGCGGCGGCCGCACCGAGGAAGTCGGCGAGCTGGCGATCCAGTTCGGCTCGCTGGAGGCCCTCAACGGCCTCATAGAGCGCCTGCGCGGCGAAGGCTGAGCCCCAGGGCGCCCTTGGGGTATCAGGAGCGCCTGAGGCCTCCTGGCGCCGTTGTCCGGCTGGTGCCGTCGTCCGCCGGGGCCGGCCCGCGGCGCTCGAGCCAGCCCATGGCGGCGAAACCGCAGGCCACCGCCAGCCACATCGTGGCGAAGCGGATGCCCACGGCGGCCAGGGCCGCGGTGCCCACCGGCACGGCATGCAGCGCCAGCAGCGCGACGATGGTGGCCTCGGTCGTCCCGATGCCCGCGGGCAGCATCGATGCCGCGCCGGCCAGCATCGCGGTGGGGTAGGTGGACAGGGCCGCGCGCAGCGGCAGTGCGGCATCCAGGCCCTGCAGCAGCCACGCGAACGACGCCGCCACGCCGCCCCAGGCCAGCAGGCCCAGCGCGAACGACAAGGCCATGTCGCGCGGCGTGAGCCAGAGCCGGCAGCCCGACAGGCCCCGTGCCAGCGTGCGGCCCGCACGGCCGGCGCGGCGCCAGCCGGCGGCGCGCAGGCGGGCGGCGGGGCGCTGCAGCCACCGGGGCCGCGCGGCCACCGCGGCGACGGCGCCGATCAGTCCCGCCACGAAGGCCAGCACGATGCCGAACAGCCGGCCCGACGGAATGGCCAGAGCCGCGAGCAGCGACACCGCCAGCAGATCGAAGGCGCGCTCGTAGACGAAGGCCGAAAGCGTGCGCGCGGCCGGCACGCCCCAGCGCGCGAAGTAGCGCGTGCGCACCAGCTCGCCCACCTTGCCCGGCGTGGCCGTGAAGGCGAAGCCCGCGAGGTACCCCGCGAACCCCGCCAGCACCGGCACGCGGTGCCCGGCGCGACGCAGCAGCCCGTACCAGCGCGCATAGCGCAGCACGTAGGTGGCAACGGACACCATCGCCATGCCGGGCAGCCAGACGGCCACGCGCGGCAGCTGCGCGAAGATCTGGTTGCGCGCGTCGGCCCACACCAGGGCCGCCACGTAGATGGCCGTGCAGGCGAGGGCGGCGACGAGGGCGCTGCGCGGGTTCATGGTGGTGCCGTCAGCCCGTGGCGCCGGGCTGCGTGGGTTTCTCCGCGAACGACCAGCGCTTGTGGCCCAGGTAGCTCGTGAACACCGGCACCACCACGCCCACGGCATGCGCGATCTCCGGCGCGAAATCCGTGACGCCGAGCGCGGGCAGCACCCATCGCAGCAGCGCCATGCTCACGGCCCAGGTCTGCGCCACGGCCAGCAGGTTCACCAGCACGAAGAACATCGCCGACTTGTGCGTGGACTGCGTGCTCGCCTTGAAGACGAAGGCGCGCGCCAGCACGAAGGCCGTGCACATGCCCACGCAGTAGGCCGCGATCACGGCGGCGGAGAACGGCATCCAGTGGCTGAACGCGATGCGCGAGCCGAAGTTGGCGAGCGCCGCCACGCCGCCCGTCACCAGGAAGGCCAGGAACTGCCGGGAGCGGAAGGCGGCGATCACGGGCGGGAGCCTGGTGTGGCCGCCTGGGCCGCGTCGCGCGCCATGCGGCGGCCGAAGCCGATGCTCTCGGAGATGCCGCGGTCCTCGGGGTAGTAGTAGGACGTATCGGCCACCCACAGGCCCTGCACAGGCAACTGCACGGGCGGCAGGCTGTCCAGGTAGTTGGGCGGGCAGATCGGCTGCGCGTAGCGGTAGCGGCTCGCGCGCATCGCCAGAAAGTCTTCGTCCTGCAGCGCGGGGTTGATGGTGCGCAGATAGCGGCGCACCTTGTCCAGGAACGCCTGGTCGGGCTCGGCGTACTTGGGGTGCTCGCCGGGCATGTAGAACGGCACGTAGACGATGGATTCCGGCAGCGGGCGGAGGTTGCTGTATTCCACCAGGCCCGGAATGTCCATGTCCGGGTCGTTCACGTTGAGCCAGAAGTTCTCGGTGAGGGGCTTGCGCAGCTTGGCGATCACGCAGACCACGGCGATGTTCTTCAGCGCCGCGAAGCGCGAGAGCACGTCCTGCGGCAGGTCCGGCATGAGTCGCGGCACGAAGGGCAGGGGCACGGTGCTCACGACCTTGTCGAAGGCCTCGAAACCCTGCGCCGTCTCCACGCCCTGCACGCGGCCCGCTGCCATGCGCACCCGCGTCACGGGCGTGGACAGGCGGATCTCGCCGCCGTGCGCGCGGATGTCCGCGGCCATGCCGTCCAGCAGCGTGGCGGAGCCGCCCTCCAGGTGGCCGAGCTTTTCCTGCATGAGGCTGTAGCGCGAGCGGCCGATGCGGCGGATGCGGCTCCAGATCCAGGCGGCCGAAAGATTGCCCGTGTGCTCGTAGAACTTGTACTCGAAGAGGCGGCGCCACAGCACCTCGTAGGCCTCCGCGCCCACCCAGCGGCGGATCCAGCCCGTGGCCTCGACGCCGTCGAGCGGCTTCCAGTCGTCGCGCTTGGTGGAGAGGAATGCGTGCAGGCCGTAGCGGAACTTCGCCACCAGCCCCAGGCCCTGGAAGCGCAGCAGCGCCACCGGGTTGCCCCAGGCCTGCAGGCGCTTCTGGAACCAGTAGCCCATGCGCGTGGCGCGCCAGCGCATTTTGTCGGCCAGGCCCAGCTCGTCCAGCACCTGCAGGAAGTCGTGGTCGGAAGTGCAGTGGAAGTGGTAGTAGCGTTCGATCGCCAGGCCGTCGAAATCGAACATCGCGGTCATGCCGCCTACGCGGTCGTCGGCCTCGAACACCACGGGGCGGTGGCCGTCGCGCGCGAGCTGGTAGGCCACGGCCAGGCCCATGGGTCCGGCGCCGAGCACGGCGATGCGCTGGCCGCGCGCCATGGCGGAGTCGGCCGGGGGCGTGGCGGAAGAAGAAGCGGTGGCGTTCATCAGAACTCCAGCACCACGCGGCTGTACTCCGGGTGGTGGAAGGTTTCGTGGATGGCCTCGGCGAAGGGCGTGGCGCGCACGCCGAAGATGCCCGGCCAGTCGATCACCTCGAACTCGTCGTGCGCCACCAGGGCCTTGAGCTGGTCGGCGGTGAAGGGCGGGTCGCGGTCGAAGAGCGCCCACACTTTCAGCAGCACGTAGAAGAGGCCGTAGGGGATCTTCACGATGGCGGCCTTCGCGCCCGTGGCGGCCTTGATGGTGCGGATGATGTCGATGTAGTCGACCTTCTCCAGCCCCGTGATGTTGAAGACACCGCCCACGCGGCGCTCCTCGATGCAGCGCACGATGATGCGGCAGAAGTCGGCCGCGTAGAGCGGCTGGCGCATGTAGCGGCCGCTGCCCGGGATCGGGAACACCGGCACCTTGCGCATGAAGCGCGAGAGCCAGCCCAGGTGCTTGCGGTCGAACCAGCCGAACATCAGCGTGGGCCGCAGCACCACGCAGGGAATGCCGCTGGCCAGCACCATCTCTTCCTGCGCGCGCTTGGTGTCGGTGTAGTGGTCCTTGGCCACCGACTCCACCACCGAGGAGCTGATGTGCACCGTGTGGGGAATGCGGTGCTTCTGGATGAGCGCCAGGATGCGTTCCGTCGAGGTGAGGTTGTTGCGCACGAACGGCTCGGCCTGCGGCGCGCCGATCTGCGCCTGGAGCATCACCACCGCGTCGGCGCCCTCGAAGTGCCGCTCCCAGTCGCCGGGCTCGGCGAGGTCGGCCAGTTCGGCGACGATGTCCGGGTGCATGCGGCGCAGGATCTCCAGGTTGGCGGCATGCTTGTCGAGCACGACGAGGTTCGCGTAGCCATGGAGCTTGAGGTGCGCGACGAGGTTCTGGCCGACGAGGCCGGCGCCGCCGGGCAGGACGATCTTGGTGTTTGGCTGCTGCATGGAAGAGGGGGAATGCATCGGGATCGGAAAAGCGTGGAAGGACGGCGCCGCGTCAGGGGGCGGGCACGGGACGCGTCAGCACCAGGGCGGCCGCGCAGGGCGTGCCGTTCGCCTGCAGCGTGACCGCGGTGGGCAGTGCCCCCGACGCCGGCACCTGCAGGTAGGCCGTGAACATGAGGTAGCGCCCGGACGGGCCCGGCGCATGGTAGGGCGGCGTGCGCTTGCGCCAGCGGTCGGGCAGGCCGTAGCCGACCACCGTGCCGTCGGCACCGACGAGGCGTACCGCGTCGAACGGCGTGCGGTCCGGCTCCGGCAGCAGCCCGCCCTGCACGCGCACGAAGCGCGGCTCGCCGGGCAGACGCTCCACTTGGTCCACGAAGGCGTGGCAGCGCGGGGGCAGGGCTGCGGCCCGCTCGCCCAGGGCGTGCGCCGCGTCCGCCAGGGCAGGCCGGCCGAACACGCCCGCACCCGCGGCGGTGGACCTGCGGGCCAGCTCGGCGCCCAATGCTTCGCTCCAGATCAGCAGGCCGATGCGGTGTGTGTCGTGCGCGCCCATCTGCAGCGCCAGGGCGCCGGTCATGCGCAGATGCGCCAAGTCGTTGCGGTCCACATCGCGCGTCTGCACGACGAGCATGAGGGTCAGCAGCACAACCAGCACGCCGATGGCCGCGGCCCGCACGCCGCCGCGCAGGGCCGTGAGCCGCGGCGCGTACAGCACGGCGAGCGCGGCCCAGGCCATCAGCGTGGGGGTCGTGTAACGGCTCGACAGCGCGCTCTCCAGCCCGAATTGCAGGCGCCCGCCACTGGTCGCGAACGCAATGCCGCCGACGTAGGCCACGAAGGTCAGCAGGGCCAGTTCCAGCCGGTGCTCCCGCGGCGCGCGCAGGGCGCGGGGCAGCGCTGCCAGCGCCAGCAGCACGAACACAGCCCCAAACGACTGCCCGACGATCATCCACGAAGGGCCCAGATGCCGGGTGAGGTGCTGGAAGGGCGAGCCGAGGTAGAGCAGCGTGTAGACCACCATGCCCCCGGGATGCTCGCGCAGCGTCGCCAGCACGCCGCCCCCGTGCCCGCCCGGTGAGACATAACCGGCCGTGTATGCGGCGATGCAGACGGCGGCCAGCAGCGCCAGCCCGGCCGTGCGCTTCCATCCCAGCCGGGCGACGAGCGCGTAGAGCACCATCATGGGCAGCGCCATGACGCCATTGACCATCGTGCCGATGCTGAGCACGCCGAGGACGCAGGCCGCCACGAACCAGCCTTGCGCAGCGGGTGTGCGCGTCGCGCGGTAGAGGCAGTAGAACCCCGCGAGCGGCAGCAACTGGGCGAGAAAGAACTGGCTTTGGAAGGCCCAGGTCAGGTTCTCCCGCTGCACCCAGGAGAACAGCCACAGCGCGAGCAGCACGGTGCCGAAGATCCACGTCCGGCGCGGTTGCTCTGCCAGCCGCGCGCGCAGGAAGGCGGCCAGCACCGCGGCGCCGCATCCTGCGAGCAGGTAGTTGACCACGATAAGGAAGACCTGCTGGCCGCCGAACCAGGTGTATTCCATCCAGAACAGGGCCTTGGCGAGCACCAGCCGGTGCTCATTGAAGAGCCGCCACCAGGCCTGCCAGCCCGCGCCGCCGCGCACGTCGGTATAGAACTCCAGCGCGCCCCACATGTCCCAGATGGGCACGGACGTGAAACTGCGCCAGGCCGAGACCGCGGTGGCCAGGGCATAGACCGTCGCGAAGGCCAGCAGCAGCGCGAACGGCAACTGCCGCCGCCAGGCGGGGGCGGCGGCTCGCGGCGTGGAGGCTGGGGAAGGCGGGGCGCGTCTGTCCATGGTCCCGTCTTCAGATCTTCATGCGGTGGAACACGGCGCGCGGCAGGTGGCGGATCACCAGCATGATGAGCGCCCATTTCGCCGGGGCGTAGACCACCGGGGCGCCGCGCGCCATGCCGCGCACGATGGCGCCGGCCACGTCCTCGGGCGTCGCGAGCCGCGCGCCCTGCGCCTTCAGGTGCGCGGTCATCGGCGTGTCCGTGGGCCCGGGCTTGACGAGGGTCACGCGCACGCCGGTGCCGGCCAGGCGGTGCTGCAGGCCCTGGGCATAGCGCTCCACGAGGCCCTTGGCGGCGCCGTACACGTAGTTGGACTGGCGGCCGCGGTCGCCCGCCACCGATCCGATGATGCCGATGCGGCCGCGTCCCTGCGCCTGCTGCGCGCCCGCGAAGGCCTCGGCCCAGAGCGCGGGGGAGATGCCGTTCACTTCCAGCGCCTGCTGCGCCGCCGCGAGGTCGGATTCGCAGGCGGGCTGGTCGGGCAGGTTGCCGTGCGCGATGAGCACGAGATCGGGCACGCCTCCCGCGCACACGCTGCGCACCGTGTCCGTGATGGCGTCGGGCCGCAGCATGTCGCCTGCGATGGACTCGATGCGCGTGCCGGGCTGGCGCACCTGCAGGTCCGCCGCGACCGAGGGCAGGCGTGCGGCGTCGCGCCCGATGAGCACCAGCCGGTCCACCGTGCCGGCGGCGAGCCAGAGGCGGGCGCAGTGGTGCGCGATGGCCGAGGTGGCGCCCACGATGGCGATGGAGCGGAAGGAGGTGGTGTCGGACATGGCGGTCGAAGGGAGCGGGCGGCGCAAGCGGCGCGATCGGTGAGGAGGAGGGACGAAGAAGGCGGGAGGCGGTGGCGGGCGGGTGCGCGCGTCAATCGCCGAACAACCGCAGCGACATCGCGGAGCGGATGCGGGGATCGCGGTAGGGCAGGAATTCCGGCAGGCGCGTGTAGCCGGACTCGAACAGCGCGCGCGGCATGCGGGCGTCCTTCGCGGGATACAGCCGGCCGCCGGCTGCCGCCACCACGGTGTCGAGCCGCTCGAAGAGGCGCAGCGTGGACTCGCCCAGGTTCGGGAAGTCGAGCGCCAGGGTGACGCCGGGCATCGGGAAACTCAAAAGGCCCGGCGGCGTGCGCTGCCCGAAGGTCTTGAGCACCCCGAGGAACGATCCCTGGCCCGACGCGGAGATCTCGCCGAGCAGCGCGGCCACCGCGCCCTCGCCGCCCTCGCGGGGCACGGCGCACTGGTACTGGTGGAAGCCGCGGCGGCCGTAGATGCGGTTCCATTCCAGCAGGTTGTCCAGCGGGTAGAAGAACGGCTCGTAGTGCTGCAGACGCCGGCCCGCGCGCCGCGCGTGCAGGTGGTAGTAGGCTGTGTTGAACGGCCGCAGGCTGAGGCGGTTGACGAGCGAGAACGGCGGCGCGAACGGCACGGTGCGCTTGCCGCCGCCGGGCGGGCGTGGCGGCGACGCCACCGGGCCGGGCACGTGGTTGCCGCGCATGAAGATGCCGCGCGCATCGGCGCCCGAGAGGCAGTCGATCCACGAGACGGTGTATTCCCAATCGGCTTCGGAGGCATCCGAGAGCGTGAAGAATTCCCGCAGGCTCGCGTAGGGCAGGGTTTCGGTGTCGAGCCACGGGCCGGCCACGCGCCGCAGCCGCAGTGTGGCCTGCGTGACCACGCCGGTGAGGCCGAGCCCACCGACGGTCGCGGCGAACCAGCCGGGCTGCGGGTCGGGCCCGCAGTGCAGGCGCTGGCCGTCGGTGCGCAGCAGCTGCAGCGCAACCACGTGGTCGCCGAAGCTGCCGTGCACGTGGTGGTTCTTGCCGTGCACGTCGTTGGCGATCGCGCCGCCGACGGTGGCGAACTGCGTGCCGGGAGTCACGGGCAGCATCCATCCGCGCGGCACGAACGTGCGCTGGATGTCGCGCAGCAGCACGCCGGCCTCGCAGGTGAGCTCGCCCGTGGATTCGTCCCAGGCGATGAAGCGGTCGAGCCCGCGCGTGGCCCACAGCGCGCCGCCGGGGTTCAGGCAGACGTCGCCGTAACTGCGGCCCATGCCATGGGCCAGGCCGTGCTGTCCCTCCGCCAGCGGCAGGCGGGCGGGCGGGTGGTCCGCGAGCGCATGCAGCGCGTGTTCCGCCGCCTGCAGCCGTCCCCAGGAATGCACCGCTACCACGGCCACCCCAGGGCCGCAGCGGCCAGCGCCAGCACGAACACCGCACCCGCCACGATGCTGGCGCGGTCCTTGAACGCGAACACGAGCGGATCGTCGTGCATCTCGCCGCGTGCCGCGCGCAGCCACATCCAGCTCACCCAGAAGGCCAGCACCGGCACGGTGGCCCAGACCAGACCGGGCGCGCGGTACATGGTCATCACCGCATCGCTGTTGAGGTAGAGGGCGAGCACCACCACGGAGGTATAGCCTGCCGCCACGCCCAGGCTCTGCACCATCGGCGCATCCGAGGTGAGGTAGCCGCGCCCGTGGGCCTGCGTCTTGCCCGCGGCCTGCTGCACCAGCAGCTCCGCATAGCGCTTCACGAAGGCCAGCGACAGGAACAGGAAGCCCGAGCAGGCGATCAGCCAGAACGACAGCGGCTGCGCGATGGCCGCCGCGCCCGCCACCAGGCGCAGCGTGTAGAGCACGGCGAGCGCCACGCAGTCCACCAGCACCCAGCGCTTGAGCGCCAGCGAGTAGGCCCAGGTGGTCGCGAAATACACCAGCAGCCATGCGAGGAAGGCCGGGGCGGTGGCCCAGGCCAGCGCAAGGCTCGCGCCCGCCAGCACGGGCACAAGTGCCACGCCCTGCCACGCAGGCAGCGTGCCGGCGGCGAACGGCCGCAGCCGCTTGCGCGGATGCTGGCGGTCGCTCTCCAGGTCCAGCAGGTCGTTGGCGAGGTACACGGAGGACGCGCACAGCCCGAACGCCACGAAAGCCATCACCAGCTGTACCCAGGCTGCGCCGTCGTTCAGGCGGTGCGCCGCCATGAGCGGCACGAACAGCAGCAGATTCTTCATCCACTGGTGCAGGCGCAGCGCCTTGCGCCACACGGACAGGCCCGCCACGGTCGGGGGGAAGCTGCGCTGCACGTTGCCCTGCGCTTCGGCGCGGCGCGCCACGGACGCCGGGGCATTCACCACGATGGCCGCGCGCGCGGCACGCCAGACGGGCAGGTCGGCGCGCGAATTGCCCGCGTAGTCGAAGCCGCGCTCGCCGAAGGCCCGCACCAGCGCATCGGCCTTCGCCGGGCCAGCGAGGTTGGTGGCGCCGTCGCTCGCCATCACCGCGTCGAAACAGCCCAGGTGAGCGGCGATCGCATCGGCCAGGGCCTGGTCGGACGCCGTGCACAGCACGACGCGCCGCCCCGTGGCGCGCTGCTCGCGCAGCCAGGTCACGAGCGGCTGGTGGTAGGGCAGATGGGCGACCGGAACCTCCACCTGCTGCGCGATGCGGCGCTTGAGGGCCGCCTTGCCGCCTGCCAGCCACACGGGCAGCGCCAGCGCCTTCCAGGGCGCGTCGCGCACCAACTGCAAGGAGCTCTCGTGCAGCATGTCGGTGAGCAGCAGCGTGCCGTCGAGGTCCACCACCAGGGGCAGGGCTTCGGCGCAGGGCGATGGGTGAGAAGACGGACGCACGAAAGCCCTTGGCTGTACGAGGATTCGCAGAACCCGGGCGAAAGGCGTCCGGGCCGGCAACGAATGTAAAAAAAGGAACAGCGGATTGTAGGAGGCGCAGGCGGAGGCGCTGCCTGGCTGCCACGGCGCTCTTTACACTGCGCGTCACGCGGTCCGCTCCGCAGTTCCCTTTCCCCGTTCGACGACGAGACGTCTCCATGCCGATACCGCTGCCCTGGCCCCTTCCCGCCCTGCTGGCCTGGGCGGCCGCATGGCTGGCCTTCGCGCTGCTGCGCGGTGCGGCCGGCATCCCCGGGTGGGGCGCCTGGCTCGCGGGCTGTGCCGTCGGCGTGCTCGCCAGCCTCTGGGGCTCCACGCGCTGGCGGCAGGGCTTCATCGCGGCCGGCTTCCCCCTGTCCTTCCTGGCGGCCAGCGCCGCGCAGGTGCCCGCCTGGGCCTGGCTCGCGCCCCTGGGCGTGCTGCTGCTGGTCTATCCGCTCAATGCCTGGCGCGACGCGCCGCTGTTTCCCACACCGCAGCGCGCGCTCGGCGGCCTGCCGGATGCCGCACCCCTGGAGCCCGGCGCCGCCGTGCTCGACGCAGGCTGCGGCCTGGGCCACGGCCTGCGCGCGCTGCGCCGTGCCTATCCCGCCGCGCGCCTGGAGGGGCTGGAGTGGAGCTGGCCGCTGCGCTGCCTGTGCGCGCTGCGCTGCCCCTGGGCGCGGGTGCGCCGCGGCGACATCTGGCGCGGGCCCTGGGGCGGCTACCGGATGGTCTATCTGTTCCAGCGGCCGGAGAGCATGGCGCGCGCGGCGGCCAAGGCCCGCGCCGAGATGGCGGCGGACGCCTGGCTGGTCAGCCTCGCCTTCGAGGTGCCGGGGGCCGCGCCCGACGCCGTGCTGCGGCCCGCGGACGGCCATCCGGTCTGGATCTACCGGGTGGGGACACTGCCTCCCGCGCACCCGGATGCCGCAGCGCCGTGACTATGCGGCATGGCCTGATGCGGGAATGTGGCCCCAGGGAGAGGCCGGAGAGATCTTGGCCCCTCCACTGCGATGGCACGCCCGCTCAGTTCCCCGCGATCGGCGCGATCGTGTTCCAGAGCGCGCCGCAGTTCGCCCCCGTGTCGACCGCCGCGGCCGAGACGCTGCCGGAGCCGGCCGTGCTCCACAGCGCCAGGGACGACGAGGTGCCGGGGTAGGGCGTCCAGCGGGCCGGCAGATTGCCGGATGCGGTCCACGGGGCGGGGCTGGACGGGGTGTTCACGAAGCTCGCCCAGGCCGCCGCCATGGTCTGCGCCAGCGTCCGGTCGCCCTCGGACGGCTGCTGCGTCCCGGGCACGGCGCCGAGGGTATTGAACACGTACGGCAGCTCGTTGGCGTGGCAGACGTTGCCGGCCTGCGGCTGGCAGGCAGGGATCGGCTTCGTGTCCGGCGGGGTGCCGGTCCTGTAGAGGTTGAACCAGGGCGCCTGCGCGAACAGGTAGCCGAAGGCCGGAGGGGCGGAGGCGGCTTTCGCGTTGGCCGCAGCGCCACGGCCCGCCATGGCCAGGTTGCCGCAGCGGAAGGCGAAGTCGTTGATGATGTTCGAGAGCGTCACCGCCGTGGCGCTCATGTAGCCGGGGGACGAGGCCGCGGGCGCCTTGTAGGGCCTCGTGCCCTGCGCCTGGTAGCTGGTGATGGCCCGGGCGCCGTCCTGGCCGAAGACCCAGGGCAGGATGATGCCGTTGACCGTTCCGTCGACCAGCGCGGGCTTCAGCCGGGCCTCCAGCGCCGTGGCGGCCATGTCGGCGAAGACGGCGCCCTCGTCCCGGTTGATGCCGAAGACGAACGGCTTCGCGGGCATGTCCGCCGCATAGCCGGCCAGGGGCTGGCCCGTGATGACCGTGCCATCGAGCGTCGGCGACCAGGGCAGGCCGTCGCGGACCTGCGGGGCGGCCTCGCCCAGCAGCCCGACCAGGGGCGGCACGGAGGTCTGCACCCGGTCTTTCGGCCGGACCTTGCCCATGCCCCTGGCCTTGGCGGGACGGAGCTTCAGGGCCTGCGCATCGAGGATCTCCTGCACCGAGGCCTTCTTCAGGATCGGCTGGCGGGTCGCGCATTGCACGCCCATGCGCGCGCAGAGCGCATCCCGGAAGGTGCGGCCCATCGCCTGCGCCCTGTCCGGGGTGCGGTACACCGACCCGACCGGGTTGCTCTCCATGATCGCGGCCTGGAACAGCTTCGCGCTGCCGGGCGCGGCGAACAGGTGCAGTCCCGTGGACATCGCCCCGGCGCTCTCGCCCGCCACGGTGACGCGCGCGGGATCACCGCCGAACGCGCCGATGTACTGCTGCACCCATTGCAGTGCCTGCTGCTGGTCGAGGATGCCGTAATTGCCCTGGAGCGAGCCGTTCGGATCGACGCTCCTGTCGACCTGGTCGAGCGCCAGGAAGCCCAGCGCGCCCAGCCGGTAGTTGATGGTCACCACCACCATCCGGCCCGTGGCCGCGAGGTAGGAGCCGTCGTAGAGGTTGCCCTGTCCGGTCGGCAGGTAGCCGCTGCCTTCCACGAAGGCGCCGCCGTGGATGAAGAACAGCACCGGCAGCGGCCTGGCGGCGCCGATGGCCGACTGCGGCGTGAAGACGTTCAGGTAGAGGCAATTTTCGGACTGGGCGCTCGTGGGAAAGCTCGGTTTGTCGGCTTGGGGGCAGAACGCTCCCGGCCGCGTGTGGACGACGCCGGTGCCTTGCGGCGGGGCCAGTACCGGCGCCTGGAAGCGCTCCGCCGTGGCGTACTGGATGCCCAGGTAGGTGTTCACCGTGACCGCCGATCCGCCCGCGGGCGTGACGGCTGCCTGGCTCCCGCAGACGGAGGCGCCGTTCGCGAACGTGGCGGCGGTGGTGCCGTCCGCGCATGGCGGCGCTGCGGCCGCCGGCGATCGGCCCTGGCCCGTTGCGGAAGGTGCGGGCGCGGCGGAAGCGTCGGGCGTCGCGGGGGCCGCGGGCGTAGCGGGCGTCGCGGATGGCGTGGAACTGCAGCCGGTGCCCGCCAGCGCTGCGGCGACGGCCAGCGCCAGCCAGGCGCCTCGGGTGGTGTGCGGATTGCGCATGTCGGATTCCCTCTCTCTCTATCTATCTCTCGGATGGGTCTTCAGGGGGTCGCGCGGTCCATCCCTTCGGACAAGGTGATCGCGGACTCCGGCCATTCTTGGGCCGGTGGCCGGGCTGCCGGCGCGGGCGGGCTGAATCGTTCTGAAACGTTCTGAATCCTCGCGGCGCCGCGCCCGCGCACGCCATGCGCCCTATACTTCGGCCCGTTGGTGCTCGCGCGGCCGCTTCCGGCCGCGCAGTTAAACGGGAACCAGGAAGGGCCAGTCCGCCACGGACATCCGCCCCGGCCTGGGCTGCCCCCGCAACGGTCAGCGATGGAAGGCGCACGTGCACGAAGCGCGCGCCTTCGGCCCCTGGAACGATGCCCACTGGACAAGCCCGCGCGGCCTCCGGGAAGGGCCCAGGGAGCCCGGCATGCCTGCCGCAACGCCAGCCCGGATACCGGCCGACAGGGGAATGCGCGCGCTGCGCCGCGGCGTGCGCGTTCCATTTCACGGACCCTGCGGGGAGGCAGGGTGCGGGCGCGTTCGCCGCTGGGCGGGCGCATTTTCGTTCGTTGCTTTCCCATGCCAGATTCTTCGGCGCAGTCCTCCGGGGCCTGCGAGACCGCCGCCACGGGGCCCGGCACCGTATGGTTCGTCGGGGCCGGTCCCGGCGACCCGGAACTCATCACCGTCAAGGGCCGCTCGCTGATCGAGCGCGCGGGCGCCATCCTGTTCGCGGGCTCGCTCGTGGACGAGGCCGCCACGCGCTGGGCGCCGCCCGGCTGCTCGATCGCCGACAGCAAATCCATGACGCTCGACCAGATGGCCGCATGGCTCGTGCTGCAGGCCCAGAAGCACCGCACCGTGGTGCGCCTGCAAACGGGCGATCCGGCCCTCTACGGCGCGCTGGTCGAACTGGTGCAGCCGCTCGACGCGGCCGGCGTGCCGGTGCGCGTGGTGCCGGGCGTCTCGTCGGCCATGGCCTCGGCCGCGGCGGCGGTGGAGAGCTTCACGCTGCCCGAGGTCACCCAGAGCGTGATCTTCACCCGCGTGGAAGGCCGCACGCCGATGCCGCCGGGCGAATCGCTCGCCGAACTCGCGCGCCACCGCTGCACGCTCTGCATCTTCCTGTCGATCACGCTGCTGCACAAGGTGCAGGCCGGCCTGCGCGAGGCCGGCTGGCCCGACGACGCGCCGCTGCTCGTGGTGCACAAGGCCTCCTGGCCCGGCGAGGAGCGCATCGTGCGCTGCACCGTGGCCGATGTGCGCGAGCGCTGCCGCGAGGCGCAGGTGGTGAGCCAGGCCATGATCATCGCCAGCCCCACGCTGGGCGCCCGCCAGTGGCCGCAGCTCGCCAAATCCAAGCTCTACGACCCGGGCTTCACCCACCGCTTCCGCCGCGCGAGCGATGCGCCGCAGGGCGCTGAGGCCTCCCGTCCGGTGACGGACACCCCACAGGACACCCCACGATGACGCACCTGCACGCTCCGCATGCCCCTGGGCACTCCCACGAACACGGCCATGACCACGGCCACGGCACGGGCCACGCTCCGGCCGCTGCCGTCCGCATCGGTGTCGATGTCGGGGCCACGCCCGCGCAGGCCGGCACCACCGTGCTGCTGGTCGGCCACGGCTCGCGCGAGCCCGAAGGCAACGACGAGATCCACGCCTTCGTGCGCCAGTGGCGCGAGCGCCAGCCCGGCTGGCGCATCGAAGTCTGCTTCATCGAATTCGCGCCGCCCGGTCTGCACGACGGCCTGCTGATGGCCGCCAAGGGCAGCAGCCGCGTGCTGGTGCTGCCGCTCATCCTGAACGCGGCCGGCCACGTGAAGATGGAAATCCCCGAAGCCATCGAGCATGCGCGCGCGCACTGCCCGGGCGTCGAATTCCTCTACGGCCCGCACCTCACGGCCTGCGAGCCCATCCTCGCGATCCTGCAGCGCCAGCTGCGCCGCTGCATGCAGAAGCTGGACATGCCCGACCCCACCACCACCGGCGTGGTGCTGCTGGGCCGGGGCTCGTCCGACCGCCAGGCCAACGGCGACGTCGCCAAGATGGCGCGCTGGCTGCAGGAAGACAGCCACCACGAACTGGTCGAGATCGCCTTCACCGGCATCACCTGGCCGCGCCTGGAGCGCGTGGTGCAGCGCCAGGCGCTACTGGGCATGAAGCAGATCGTGGTGCTGCCCTACTACCTCTACACCGGCACGCTGATGCAGCGCATCGCCCGGCAGGTGGAGCACCTGCGCGTGCAGTACCCGCAGCTGCGCTTCGCGCAGTCGGCCCACTTCGGCATGGAGCCCGAGATCTTCACGCTGCTGGAGCAGCGCGTGGCCGACCTGCAGGCCGGCCTGCCCGACAGCCGCCTGCCCTGCGACGGCTGCAAGTACCGTGAGATCGCCCACGACCTGGGCCACGGCCACAGCCACGAACACACGCACGCCCATGCGCCCGCCGCAGCCGCAGCGGGCGCCGAGCCGGGCCACAGCCATGGCCACGACCACGCACATGACCACGCCCACGGGCACGGCGACCACGGCCATGAACACGGCCATTCCCACGGCCACGATCACGACCATCACCACCACGGCCACGCCGCCCCCCAGCCGGCCGGAGCCGCGGCATGAGCACCGTCAACACCGTCACCGAACAGCTCACGCGCGCCGGCCAGGCCATCGAGCACGACAGCTTCGCCATCATCGACGCCGAGGCCGGCCCGCACCCCTACACGGCGCAGCAGTGGCCCATCGTGCGCCGCATGATCCACGCCAACGCCGACTTCGAATTCAACGGCCTGACCGACTTCCACCCGGATGCGGTGGAAGCCGGCATCGCCGCCCTGCTGCGCGGCGGCGCGCCCGTGGTGGCCGACGTGGAGATGATCTGCTCGGGCCTGTCGCAGCCGCGCCTGGCGCACTTCGGCATGCGCACCCATCAGTTCATCAGCGACGCCGACGTGATCGCCCAGGCCCAGGCCGAGGACACCACCCGCGCCGTGCAGGCCATGCGCAAGGCGCACCGGCTGGGGCTGCTGCAAGGGGCCGTGGTCGGCATCGGCAATGCGCCCACCGCGCTCATCGAACTCGTGCGCCTGATCCGCGAAGAGAGCGTGCGCCCGGCCCTCGTGGTCGGCATGCCGGTGGGCTTCGTGTCCGCCGCCGAATCCAAGGACCTGATGGCCGAAGTCGCCGAGGTGCCCTGGATCGTCATCCGTGGCCGCAAGGGCGGCTCCACCCTGGTGGTGGCGGCGCTGCACGCGCTGCTGGCGCTGGCCGAGGCGCGGCAGAAGCAGGCGCAACAGTCCACAGCGAACGCCGCCGGAGGCTGACCCCGCCATGATGGAGAAAACCGTCCGCCGCGGCACGCGCACCGGCTTCACCACCGGGGCCTGCTCCGCCGCCGCCGCGCGCGCCGCCGTGCTGGGCCTGGTGGGTGGCGCCGTGCCCGAAGCGGTGGACTGCCTGCTGCCCAACGGCGACGTGGTGCGCTTCGCCGTGAACGACGGCCGCTGCGAGGGTTCCGGCGAGGGCGGTCAGGCCGCGCACGCCATGGTCATCAAGGACGCGGGCGACGACCCCGACTGCACCGACAAGGCCCACCTCACGGCCGACGTGCGCGTGCTGCCCGGCCGCGCGGGCGAGGTCGTGCTGTGCGGCGGCTTCGGCGTGGGCACGGTCACCATGGCCGGCCTGGGCCTGGAAGTGGGCGGCCCTGCCATCAACCCCGTGCCCCGCCGCAACATCGAAGACAACGTGCGCGCCGTGGGCGGCCCGCTGCTTACGCATGCGGGGCTGGAAGTGACCATCTCCGTGCCCCAGGGCGTGGAGATGGCCAAGAAGACGCTGAATGCGCGCCTCGGCATTCTGGGCGGCATCTCCATCCTGGGCACCACCGGCATCGTCAAGCCCTATTCCACCTCCGCCTACCGCGCCAGCGTGGTGCAGGGCGTGCAGGTGGCGGCCACGCTGGGCCACGGCGTGGTGGTGCTCACCACCGGCGGGCGCACCGAACAGTTCGCCATGAAGGAACGCCCCGACCTGCCCGCCGCCTGCTTCGTGCAGATGGGCGACTTCCTGCGCTATGCGCTCGACGAAGCCGTGGCGCAGGGCCTGCGCGAGGTGGTCATCGGCGGCATGGTGGGCAAGCTCACGAAGATCGCCCAGGGCGAGACCATCACCCACGCCAACCGCGCCGAGGTCGATACCCAGCTGCTGGCCGAACTCGCCGCCCGCGTGGGCGCGCCGCCCGAGGTCTGCGCCGAGATCGCCGCGGCCGAAACCGCGCGCTTCGGCGCCGAACGCATGCAGGCCCTGGGCCTGGGCGAGCCCTTCCACCACGCGCTCGCCCAGGCCGTCGTGCAGACGCTGACGGCGCCCGACCGCTACGGCGACCGCTTCCATCTCACCGTGCTGGTCTGCGATTTCGACGGCAGCAAGATCACCGAGGCCGCCTCCGGGCCGGCCGCCAACGCATGACCGCATGACGATGACGACCACCAACCTGCTCGAAAAAGACCCCCAGCCCTGCCGCGTGATCGGCGTGCTGGACGACGGCGCCGCCAGCCTCAGCGCCACCGCGCTCGCGCTGCTGCGCCGGGCCGACCTGGTGATCGGCGGCACGCGCACCCTCGCGCTGCTCGAAGACGACATCGCCCCGCAGGCCGTGCGGCGCGACCTGACCGGCTGCCTCTCGTCCGTGCCCGGCTGGATCGCCGAGGCCCGCGCCGCCCACCAGTCCTGCGTGGTGCTGGCCACGGGCGATCCGCTCTGCCACGGCATCGCCAGCTACCTGGCCTCGCGCCTGTGCATCCAGGCGCTCGAGGTGATGCCCAACGTCTCCACCCTGCAACTGGCCTGCGCGCGGCTGGGCCTGGCCTGGCAGGACGCGCGCATCGTCTCCGTGCATGCCAAGGATGCCGGCGAATGGGCCGTGGGCGCCGCGCCCGCGCACGGCCTCTACGCGCTGGCCCAGGCCGTGCGCCAGCACGACCGCCTGGCCGTGCTCACCAGCCCCGACAACACGCCCGCGCGCATCGCCCGCCTGCTGGTGGTCGAGGGCCTGGGCGAGGACTTCCAGATCAGCGTGGCCGAGCGCCTCTGCACGCCCGACGAACGCGTGTGGGCCGACATGGCGCCCGCCCATGCCGCCGCGCAGGATTTCGCCGACCCCAACGTGGTGCTGCTGGTGCGCACGCGCCAGCGGCCCGATGCGGTGCGCTTCGGCCTGCCCGATGCGGCCTACCACCAGCGCCAGCCGGACAAGGGCCTCATCACCAAGCAGGAAGTGCGCGCCGTCTCGCTGGCCCGCATGCAGCTGCGCGCCGCGAGCCGCGTGTGGGACATCGGCGCGGGCAGCGGCTCCGTGGGGCTGGAGGCCGCGCGCCTGTGCCCGCAGGGCCATGTCTGGGCGATGGAGAAGAACGAGGGCGACGTGGAGATCGCGCGCCGCAACGTGCGCGATTTCGGCGTCTCCAACCACACGCTGGTGCTCGGCAAGGCGCCCGAGGGGCTGGACGCCTGGCCCGACCCGGACGCCGTCTTCATCGGCGGCTCGGGCGGCGAACTGGCCGAGCTGATCGCGCTGTGCCTCAAGCGCCTGCGCCCCGGCGGCTGGCTGGTGATGAACTTCGTCACGCTGGAGAACCTCGCCGCCGCCACGCAGGCGCTGCAGGCCGCCGGCGCCGCCTGGGACGTGCTGCAGCTGCAGGCCGCGCGCAGCAAGCCCATCCTGCACATGCACCGCATGGCGGCAGAGAACCCGGTGTGGATCGTCTGCGCGCAGGCCGCCAGCGCCACGGCTCCGGCCGCCGCCGTCGAGGAGGGCGCATGACCGACCTGACCGCATCCGCAGCACCGCAGCAGCCGCAGGCCCTGCAAGGCGACCGGCCCCTGGGCCGCCTGATCGGCGTCTCCCTGGGCCCGGGCGACCCCGGCCTCATCACCCGCGCCGCCTGGGCGCAGCTGCAGCGCAGCGACGCCGTCTGGACCTACCCCGCGCGCAGCACCAAGACGCCCAGCTACGCCTTCGACATCGTGCAGCGCGCAGGCCTCACGCCGCCCGTCACGCACCAGACGCTGCTTTTCCCCATGACGCACGACGGCGACAAGCTCGCCCGGGCCTGGATGCGCGCCGCAGACACCGTGCTGCCCTGGCTGCAGGCCGGGCAAGACGTGCTCTTCCTCGTGGAAGGCGACGCCAGCACCTACGCCACCTTCGGCCATCTGGCGCGCACCGTGCGGGCGCTGGACGCGCGCATCGAGGCGCCCGTGATCGCCGGCGTGAACGCCTTCACGGCGGCCTGCGCCACGCGCGGCATGCCGCTGGCCGAGCAGGACGACACCATCGCCATCGTGCCCGCCGCCTACGGCGTGAGCGCGGTGGACCGCCTGCTGCCCGACTTCGACACCCTGGTGCTGATGAAGGTCAAGCCGCTCATGGACGACCTGATCGACTGGCTGGAGCGGCGCGAGCTGCTGCCCCACACCCAGTTCATCGAGCGCGTGGGCGCACCCGACGAGCGCTGCGTGGCAGGCCCTGACCTGCCCGCGCTGCACGGCACCAAGGTCAGCTACCTGTCGCTCATGGTGGTGAAGAACCCGCACCGCATCCGCGGCGAGCGCATCAAGGGCTGCCTGAAGAAATCCTCGCCCGCCGCCCCTGCTGCGGACTTCCCGACATCCGACGAACCGGAGCTTGCCGAATGACGACCGCCACCACCCCCGCCACGCCCGACGTGGTGCTCTCCGCCCCCGCACAGCCCGCCAGCGAGGTGCGCGTGTGCCTCGTCGCCATCACCCGCCACGGCGCCGCCCAGGCCGCGCAGCTGGCGCGCGACGTGCCCCAGGCGCACGTCTGCACCGCCGCCAAGTTCGCCACCGCCTTCGAGGGCCTGCCCAACACCGTGCGGGCCTACGAAGGCGCGCTGCGCGATGAAATCGCGCCGCTCTTCGCGCAGTACGACCAGCTGGTGTTTTTCGTCTCGCTGGGCGCCGTGGTGCGCCTGATCGCGCCAGTGCTCAAGTCCAAGGACGAAGACCCGGGCGTCACGGTGGTGGACGATGCCGGCCAGTTCGTCATCCCCGTGCTCTCGGGCCACGTGGGCGGTGCCAACGAATGGAGCGAGCGCATCGCCGCGCTGATCGGCGCCACGCCCGTGCTCACCACCGCGTCCGACGTGGGCAAGACCATTCCCGTCGATATCCTCGGCCGCCACCTGGGCTGGCGCGTGGAGGCACCCAAGATCAATATCACCCGCGTTTCGGCCCACGTGGTCAACGGCGAGCCGATCGCCGTCGTGCAGGAGGCGGGCAGCCGCCAGTGGTGGAATCGCCCCACGCCGCTGCCCTCCAACGTCACCTGCCTGGACGGCTGGAGCGGTGTGGACCCCGAACGATTTAAGGCCGTGCTGTGGATCACGCACGACGAGGTCGCACCCGAGCGCTGGGCGGTGTGGCACGAACGCCTGGTGGTCTATCGCCCGCCGCAGGACACGGACAAGGCCGCCGCGTGATCTCCGCTGCCGCCGCCATCGACGCTGCCTCTGCATCCCCGGACGCGGCCACGGGCTCCGACGCCCGCCTCGCCATCGGCCTGGGCTGCGACCGCGGCACGCCCGAGGCCACGGTCGAAGCCTGCCTGCACGCGGCGCTGGCCCAGGCCGGCGCGCAGATCGCCCAGGTGGCCGTGGCCGCGAGCATCGAGGCCAAGCAGGACGAAGCCGCCTTCATCTCGCTGGCCGCGCGCCACGGCTGGCCGCTGCGCTGGTACGCCGCCGCGCAGCTGGCGGCCGTGCCCGTGCCCAACCCGTCGGAAACCGTGCTGCGCTACATGGGCACGCCCTCGGTCAGCGAAGCCGCCGCGCTGCTGGCTGCCGGCGCGGCCGACGCGTCGGCGCTGCTCGTCGAAAAGCACCGCCTGCGCGGACCGGACGGGCGCAACGCCACGGTCTCCATCGCGCGCATGCCGCAGGCCGGGCAGGGCCTCTCCGATCACGCCGGCTGAGGCACCGCGCAAGCACCCTGAGCCGGATTCCTCCCGCAACTCACTGAAAGGTCCACCATGCATATCGAAATCGGCATCCTCTCGCAGGACAAGATCGCCTATGCCTCCGTCGCCGCCACGGCGCTGCTGGGCGCGCACGCGCTGCCCCTGCTCAAAAGCCCCACGGCCTGGCTGCGCACGCTGCTGGCCGCGTTCTTCTTCAGCGTGCTGATGCAGGTCTGGCACATGCCCGTGGGCCCGTCGGAGCTGCACTTCGTGGGCGCCATGCCGATCTACCTGCTGTTCGGCTTCATCCCCACGCTGTTCGGTTTCGGCCTGGGGCTGCTCGCGCAGGCCCTGGTCTTCGAGCCGCAGGATCTGGCGCACCTCGCCATCAACTTCCTGAGCCTGGCCGTGCCGCTGTTCGCCGTGCACCATGGCCTGGGCCAACGCATGCAGCGCATCAGCGTGGCCAACGTGCTCAAGCTCGATGCCGTGTACTACGCGGGCGTGACGCTCATGGTGGGCTTCTGGCTCTCCATCAGCAGCGACGCGGCCCCGGTGGCCGACTGGGCGCTCTTCGCCGCGTCGTACCTGAGCCTCGTGGCCGTGGAGCCGCTGCTCACCATCGGCATCACGGTGGCCGCTGCCCGACTGCGCGGCCGCCGCTGGCTCGCCGCCTGCATCGACGAGCGCACGCTGCAGCGCATCGCCGCGCCCGCATCGCCGGCCGCCGCATCGGCCGCCTGAACCCCCTCACGACAGGAAACGACACGCACATGTCCGCAGGAAAGATCATGCTCGTGGGCATCGGCCCCGGCAGCACCGACCACATGACCGCGCGCGCCCGCGCCGCCATCGCCGAGGCCGACACCATCATCGGCTACGTCACCTACATCAAGCTCGTGGCCGATCTCATCGAAGGCAAGGAGATCATCCGCAAGTCGATGACCGAGGAGTTGGACCGCGCCATCGAATCGCTGGCCCGCGCCCGCGAGGGCAAGAAGGTCGCGCTCATCTCCTCGGGCGATGCGGGCGTGTACGGCATGGCCGGCCCCACCTTCGAAGTGCTGTTCCAGGCCGGCTGGACGCCGCCTGCCTTCGACGAGAACGGCGTGGTCGAGCCCGGCGGCATCGAGGTCGAGATCGTGCCCGGCGCCTCCGCCCTCAACAGCTGCGCGGCCCGCGTGGGCGCGCCACTCACGCACGACTTCTGCGCCATCTCGCTCTCGGACCTGCTCACGCCCTGGCCCACCATCGCGCGCCGGCTCGACGCCGCCGCCATGGCCGACTTCGTCGTCGCGCTCTACAACCCCAAGAGCGGCCGCCGCACGCGCCAGATCGAGGAAGCCCAGCGGCTCTTCCTGCGCCACCGCGGCCCCGACACGCCCGTGGCCATCGTCAAGAGCGCCTACCGCCGCCGCGAACGCATCGAGTTCGCCACGCTCGCCACCATGTGCGATGCCGACATCGGCATGCTGAGCACCGTGCTCATCGGCAACAGCAACACCATCGTGCAGCACGGCCTCATGGTCACGCCGCGCGGCTATGCCAACAAGTACGACGTGGAAGGCGGCGGCGCCACGCGCGAAGGCGAACGGCCCGGCCGCTCGCTCTCCACCGGCCTCAACGGCTGGCTGGAGAACCTGCAGCTCGACCACGCCGCCGGCGAAAGCATCGAAGCGCTGGCCCTGCGCCACCGCCTGCCGGCCGACTACATCCGCGACACCCTGGCCCAGCCGCTCGCCATCGCCGAGGCCACCACGACCGAGGAAGAGGCATGAGCACCGATACGTCCGACACCACCACCACCGCAGCCGCTGCGCCCGCCGAAGGCGTGCGCGTCGTCGTCAAGCCCAAGATCGGCAGCTACCGCCGCCACATCCTCATCTGCACCGGCCCGCGCTGCGCGCAGGAGGGCCAGGCCCAGGCGCTGTTCGACAGCCTGGGCGAGAAGTTCAAGGCCGCGGGCCTCAACGACGGCGACCTGCGCGTCAAGCGCAGCCGCGTGAGCTGCTTCGCTGCCTGCAAGGGCGGCCCGGTGATGTGCGTGCAGCCCGACGGCACCTGGTACTACGACGTCACGCCCGAGAACATGGACCGCATCATCGAAAAGCACCTGGTGGGCGGGCAGCCGGTGGAGGAGCTGGTGTTCCACCAGGGACCGACGGGCGGCTAGTTCCCCGCGGGAAGGGGCCGCAGCCCGGCGAACGAACCGGCCAGCCGCGCACCCCCCGCCCGGAAGTGTTCGCCGCGTCGGGCATTGCGCTGCCGCTGAGCGCTGTCGGTCAGGCCGACAAGGACGAGGCGCCATCGACGGCCGCATAGTCGACACGGGAGAAGGCGGCTGCGCTTCACCGCCGCGCCACAGGCTTGCGCAGCAGCCAGCGCAGGCCCGCGCCGATCAGGTACAGCGTCAGCGCCGCCGGCAGCGTGAACATCGACCCCCATGCGCCCGTCAGGAACACCGCATAGGCCACGTCGGACAGCCCCGGCGCGGCGGCGCAGTGCATGCCCGATCCTTCGTTGCCGGTGCACTCCAGCAGTGCGGCCAGCGGCCACCAGACCAGCAGCAGCAACAGCGGCGCCAGGCCCAGGAGCGTGCACAGCAGCCCGAACCCGTGGCGGGCGAGGAAGGGAAAGCGCCGGGCGAAGGGGCCCATCGGATGGCGGACCGCGCTACTTCCGGCCGCCTACCGCCAGCAGCAGCCCGCCCACGGCAATGGCGCCGATGCCGAGCCACAGCGGAACGTTGACGCGTTCCTTCTCCTTGGCGGAGATCTCCAGCGGGCCGAGCTTCACCACGGTGGTGTCCTTCGTGTAGCTGAAGCCGCCGTAGGCGAGGCCGAGGGCGCCGGCCACGATGAGGGCCAGGGCGACGAGTCGGGTGGCGTTCATGGTGTGGTTTTTCTCAGGAATTTCTGCGCGGGCGCCAGGGGGCAGCGGGGCGGCCGACCGGCAGGGGAATGCGGATGGGGAAACGCTGCCATGCAGGAGCATAAGCGCTGCCGCGCCGCCGTGGCTCACCGCGGCCGGTACATCTTGAACTTCTGCTCCGGCCCCACCGAGAAATAGTCCGCCGGCCCGCCCGCGCGCAGGATGTGCCCGGCGGTCGCCGTGTCGTACACGCCGTCCTGCAGCAGGGCCGTGTCGATGTGGATCATCACCACCTCGCCCAGCACCAGCCAGGTGGGCACCTGCACGCCGTCCGCGCCCTGCAGCTGCAGGATCTGCGTGCAGCGGCATTCGAAGGTGACGGGGCTTTCGGCCACGCGCGGCGGGGCCACGCGCTCCGAGGGCAGGGGCGTGAGGCCGGCCAGCGCGAACTCGTCCACCTCGGGCGGCACGGCCGCGCAGCTCTGGTTCATCGCCTCCGCCAGGTCGCGCGTGGCGAGGTTCCAGACGAATTCGCCGGTGGCCTGCACGTTGGCCAGCGTGTCCTTCGCGCCGATGCTGGCGAAGCCCACGATGGGCGGCACGTAGTTGAAGGCGTTGAAGAAGCTGTAGGGCGCGAGGTTCAGCGTGCCCTCGGCGCTGCGCGTGCTGATCCAGCCGATCGGACGCGGCCCCACGATGGCGTTGAAGGGGTCGTGCGGCAGGCGGTGGCCGCTGCGCGGCTCGTAGCTGTGGAGGGTGCGGGCGGTGGTCGTCATGGCCGCCACGATACACAAAACCCCCGTCAGCCGCCGCGCGGCCCGGCCTGCGTGCCCAGGAAGCGCCCCGGCGCCATGCCCACCGTGCGCCGCACCATCGCGCTGAAGGCGCTCGGGCCGTAGCCCAGCTCCGCCGCGATCTGCCCCATCGGCTGGCGCGAGGCCGCCAGCGCCACCGCCTTGGCCAGCACCACCTGCTGGCGCCACTGCGTGAAGGTGGTGCGCAGTTCGGTGCGGAAGAGCCGCGCCACCGTGCGCGGGCTGGCCCCGGTGTCGCGCGCCCACTCAGCCAGCGTCGCGTGGCGCGTGGGATCGGCCAGCACCGCCTCGCACAGGTGGCGCAGCCGCTTGTCGCGCGGCAGGTCCACGCCCAGGCGCACCACGGGGGCGCGGCGCAGCTCGTCCAGCACCAGCGCGCTCAGCAGGCGCTCGCGCCGCAGCGCCGCGTCGGACGGCGCGGGCGCATCGTCGGGCTCGCACGGCATCTCGCGCACCAGCGCGCGCAGCAGGTCCGACACCTCCAGCACGCGGCACTGGCGCCACGGGGCCTCGTCGGCGCGCGGCACGCCCGGGCCGCAGCGCCCGCGCGGCTGGTGCAGGTAGAGCGTGCGCAGGTCGGCGCTCTCCACCATGGTCACCGTGTGCTCCACGCCCGGAGGAATCCACAGCGCCCGAGAGGGCGGCACGATGTACGTGCCCTGCGCCACGGTGAGCCGGATCGCGCCCGTGGTGGACACCGCCACCTGCGCCCACGGATGGCTGTGCGGCAGCACCTGCGTATCGGCCGAGAGATGCCGCATCTTCGCGCGCACCGGCCGCGCCGGGCCCGGCACGAACAGGTGCGGCGTGAGCGAATCCACGTACGACAGCGCGCGCTGCGCGCGCGGGGCGCGCGGCGCGCGGTCAGGCCGTGCTCCGGCCCCGGGATCGGAAAGTGCGGTGCTTGGCATGTTCGCGATAGTCTTTGGCCGGCTATCGTAATGCGGACGCGGGCAGGCTTCTTAAGATCGACGCATGACCCCGATCAACGCACCCACGGCCAGCTTGCGGCAGGACGCCCGCACCATCGGCCTCATCGGCCTGGCGCACGGCTCCTCGCATTTCTTCCACATGCTGCTGCCGCCGCTGTTCCCGTTCCTCATCGCCGAGTTCGGCTACAGCTACTCCGAGCTGGGCCTGCTGGTGTCGGTGTTCTTCGTGATCTCCGGCGTGGGGCAGGCGCTGTCGGGCTTCATCGTGGACCGGGTCGGCGCGCGCCCGGTGCTGTTCTTCGCGCTGTCGAGCTTCGTGCTCTCCGGCCTCGTGGCCAGCACCGCCACCGGCTACGCCGGTCTGATGGCGGCAGCGGCGCTCGCGGGCCTGGGCAACGCGCCCTTCCATCCGGTGGACTTCACCATCCTCAACAAGCGCGTCTCGCCGCAGCGCCTGGGCCACGGCTTCTCGGTGCACGGCATCTCGGGCAACCTCGGCTGGGCCACCGCGCCGGTGTTCATGGGCGGCATCACGGTGGCCACCGGCTCCTGGCGCGCGGCGTGCCTCTGCGGCGGCGTGCTCGCGCTGATCATCCTGGCCATCATGGTGCTGAACCGCGATGCGCTGGACGACCGCCAGGGCGCCGCGGCCGCCTCGCCGGCCGCCGGCAAACCGGGTGCCGCCGCCGCGACGTCGGCGGGCGGTGGCACGGGCATGGGCGGGATCGCCGAGCACCCCATGGCCTTCCTGCGGCTGCCCTCCGTGTGGCTGTGCTTCTCGTTCTTCTTCTGGACCACCTGCTCGCTGAGCGTCATCCAGAGCTTCGCCAGCCCCACGCTGCAGAAGATGTACGGCCTGCCGCTGTCCCTCACCTCGATGGTCGTCACCGGCTACATGCTGTGCGGCGCCGCCGGCATGGTGGTGGGCGGCTTCCTGGCCGGCCGCGTGGCGCGGCTGGAGCGCACCATCACCGTCTGCCTGCTGGCCACGGCCGTGCTGCTGGTCGTCGCCGGCACCGGCCTGCTGCCCGGCATGGCCGCGATGGTGTTCGTCGCCCTGGCGGGCGTCGGCACCGGCCTGGCCGGTCCCTCGCGCGACATGCTCATCAAGCGCGCGGCCCCGCCCGGTGCCACCGGCCGCGTCTACGGCACCGTGTACTCCGGGCTGGACCTCGGCTTCTGCGTCGCCGCACCCGTGTTCGGCGCCATGCTGGACGCGGGCATGACCTCCGGCATCTTCTACGGCTCGGCCGCCGCGCTGGTGCTGGGCGTGGCGTCCGCCGGCGTGGTCGGCATCGGCGTCGCGGCCAGGGCGCGGGCACAGCGCATGGCTGCCGCGGCATGAGGAGAGACGCGCACGGCGGAAGCCACCGCGCGTGGTGACGGTCGAGCGGCAGGGCCGCGAACACCTGCGCATCGTCGTGCGGCCGCGCCTGCGGGCCGCGGCCATGCTGCTGGCCGGCTTCTGCCTCGCCGTGCTGCCGTGGATCGCGGCAGTCGCCCTGATCGGCGATCCGCAGGCCCGCGCGCGCCTGGCCGCAGAGGGCTTCTGGGCGATCGCGATGCTGTGCCTCTGGGCCGTGCTGGTGTGCGGCGCGGGCATCGCCCTGGTGCGCTTCGCGCCGCGCAGCCGTGAAGCGGTTCTGTCGGGCCAGCACGGCACGGGCGAGGCCCTGCGCCACTACCGCGCTGCGCCGAGCCTGCGCGACATGGGCGTCGTGCTGCACCATGTCGACGCCGTGTGGCTGCGCCGCGTGCCGCACGGCCGCGGTGGTCTGCAGCGCGAGGAACTGGTGCTGCGCTGCATGCACGGCGGCCCCCGCGTGCTGGCCTGGGTCGCGGTGCTGCCCGGAGCCGCCGCACCGTCACGCCTCGCGGACGCGGCCCGCGCGGTGGGCGATTTCCTGAACGTGCCCGTGGCATTGAACGGAGAACTGCTGCCTGCGCGATCGGCCGCCCGCAAGCGGCAGGCCCGCAGCCTGCCCAAGGTGGCGGAGCCGCCGGTGGACGCGTTCCGGCTGCGCGCGCCCGGCCGATGCATGGCCGCGGCCGGAGCGGCGCTGGCCGCCCTGATCGCGGCCTGGCTGGGGCTGCAGGTGGTGGGCGCGGTGCAGACCGGCCACCTCGTCGTCCGTCCCCGGGCGGGCGGGGTGCGGCACTATTTCTGGGCCGCCGCGCCCGGGGCGTTCGTCTTCCAGCTGGTGCTCACGTCGGTGCTCGCGGGACTGTGTGCGTTGGTGGCCTGGGTGGGGGCGAGGATGGCGTTGGGGCGAAGGAGCTGGCTGGCTTGATGGGAGCTAAGGCAACGGCCTGCCATCAGCTTTCTCTACGTGCATCTTTCCTCGCTCTCCACGCTGTCAGGCCCTTGAGCGCCAGCCAGGAGAACAGGGGACAAAGCACCAAAGCTGCGACCAGGAATCCAGCCAGCATGGCATCGGTCAGCCTGTCAAAGCCCTCCGCTTTGCCGAGATAGAGCATGTGGACGAGCCATGAAGCGCACCATGCACCGTAGAGGCCGGCGGCGATGCCCAGCAAACATGCAACTGCACTCGATGCCTTCGTCACACCGTTTCCCAGAACCATACGGCGCCCTTTTCGTAATGACTACCGAATGGAGTATAGATACTCAGAACAGATGAAAAGGAGGAAAGGCGCCAACCATTCCAGAGATCAATGTGATCTCCTTGCATGCCTGGACCGTAGAAATCCTTGAAAAAGACGATGCCTTTGCGATTGTCGATTCGCTTCATGCCCTCGGCGCCAGAGTACTTCTCCACGATCGTGATGCCTGGAATCGTAATTTTCGTCAAAGCATTGGCGAGTTCTTCCGCTGCGAGTATGTGACTATCCTCGCCTTTGTGTTGCCAGCAACGGCGCACTGGCCATCTACGTGTAGGGATTCCGGATCTTTCGAAGCACGAGCCCATGCGAATGGCGCATTGGTTATCGAAATTTTTCTTCCCGTTGGTGGAGCAGGGGAAATCTCCTGTCGGGTGGTTCTCCCATAATTTGCGAAATAAGCTCATGAATTCCCGCCATTATGTAAATGCGGAAATATAGTGGTAAATCGCTGGATTTTGATGTTGATTGTTTTATGCTTTCTATAAGCATGGGTATGGGATCAACACGGATATCGAAATGCCGTGAGCGCTGCGCTAGGGAAGGTCTGCATAAACCGCCCCACGGCATGCTTGGCATCGACGTGAAGCCCTGAGACGATACGGCACATGAAGCAGCACAGCCTGGGCTTGGGAATGACGGCGAAGCGAACGCGGCGGCGG
>CAJYKV010000014.1 GCA_913774955.1 uncultured Acidovorax sp. | reverse complement strand
GCGTGTCCTGCGGCACGCCTGCGCGCACCGCCCCCTGCGCTCCTCGGCGCAGACACAAGGGGTGGGTGCAGCAGACGGGCCATTGCTTCGCTCGGCCCTTGGTGCGCGAGTGCTTCGCACCGCGCACCCGACTTGTGGAGCGGAGCGCTGCTGGTCTTTGGCCGAGCGCAGCGACGGCCTGCCTTCCCGGATGGGCCGAGCGAAGCAATGGCCCGTGTCGCTCCCTTCTGGATGCGCCTGGGGCGCGCAGGGGGCGGGGTGGCGGGCGTGCCGAAGGACACGCCCGCTTCGTGAACTGATCTGCCGTGGCTGTCTGAACGGAGCGCACGGAGTGCGCGCAGTGAGTTCCACGGCACACCCCGCCCCCGAGCACCCCAGGTTGCCCCGTTCGCCCGCAGGGCGAACGGGGTCGCAGACAGCAGGGTCGCCTTTCTTTTGGGTACTTTTCTTTGGCGAAGCAAAGAAAAGTACCTCGCCCGCCGGGGCGAAATCCCGGCTCCGAAAAGCAACGACAAAGCAAGACTTCATGACGTCACGGATGCTCGGCAAACGAAGGAGGTGTGGAGAGGTAGTCACTCCACCTGTGCACACCGCCTCGCCGGCCCCGCCACCGGCCTCGTCTCCCCCACCGCATGCCCCTCCAGCTCCGAGGCATCGAGGAACACCCCCCCATCCTCCACCTTCACCGCGAACCGCGGCGTGCATCCCTCGTCCGGCGCCGCCGCCTGGCCGTCGCACAGCCCGATGCTCCAGTTGTGCAGCGGGCATGCCACGCTGCGCCCGTACACGATGCCCTGCGAGAGCGGGCCGCCCTTGTGGGGGCAGCGGTCGAGCAGTGCGAACACTTCGTCGGAGTCGTTGCGGAACACGGCGACGTCCAGCCCGTGCGGCCGGGCCACGCGGCGCGCGCCGAGCAGGGGGATGTCGTCCACGCGGCAGATGGGGGTCCATTGGGTCATCGGGGGCCTCTCGCGGGTTTCGTGGGTGTCGGGGGAAGGGGAGGAGTGAAAGAAGATCGGGTCGGGCCGGGCACGGAAGGAATCACCGGGCCGTTGCGGCGGCAGCCGCCAGCGGCACGAACTGCCGCGTATCCACCGCCGCCTTGTCAAACTCGAACCACGGATCGGGCTCGCCGTCGAGAGCGAACTGCAGCTGTTCCCAGAGCGCCTTGCGGCCCGCGTGGTCTTCGAGGATGCGCTTTTTCACGTAGTCCAGGCCCACGCGGTTCACGTAGTGCACCGTGCGCTCCAGATACCAGCCCTCCTGGCGGTAGAGCTCGCAGAAGGCGCCCGTGTATTCGAGCACTTCCTCGGCGGTCCTGAGCTTGGTGAGGAAGTGGGCCACTTCGGTCTTGATGCCGCCGTTGCCCGCGACGTACATCTCCCAGCCGGAATCCACGCCGATGATGCCCACGTCCTTGATGCCGGATTCCGCGCAGTTGCGCGGGCAGCCGCTCACGGCGAACTTCACCTTGTGCGGGGCGTACATGCGCCACATCGCGCGCTCCAGGTCCTTGCCCATCTGCGTGCTGTCCTGCGTGCCCATGCGGCACCATTCGCTGCCCACGCAGGTCTTCACCGTGCGCAGCGCCTTGGCGTAGGCATGGCCGCTGGGCATGCCGATGTCCTTCCAGACGTTGACGAGGTCTTCCTTCTTCACCCCGAGCAGGTCGATGCGCTGGCCACCCGTGACCTTCACGGTGGGGATGTTGTACTTGTCCACCGCGTCGGCGATGCGGCGCAGTTCGTCGGCCGTGGTCTCGCCGCCCCACATGCGCGGCACCACGCTGTACGTGCCGTCCTTCTGGATGTTCGCGTGCGAGCGCTCGTTGATCGCGCGGCTCTGCGGATCGTCCTTCGCCTCTTTGGGCCAGGTGCTGATCAGGTAGTAGTTCACGGCGGGCCGGCAGGTGGGGCAGCCGTTGGGCGTCTTCCATTCCAGGAACTGGAAGACGCCCTGGATGGTGAGCAGCCGGTGCGTGCGGATCGCATCGCGCACCGCCTGGTGGCCGTGGTCGGTGCAGCCGCAGAGGGCTTTCGTCTTGGGCGTGGCGGAATAGTCGCCGCCCGCGGTGAACATGATGATCTGCTCCACCAGGCCCGTGCACGAGCCGCAGCTCGCGCTCGCCTTGGTGTGCTTGCGCACGTCCTCCAGCGTGAACAGGCCCTTGTCCTTGATGGCCTTGCAGATCGCGCCCTTGGTGACGCCGTTGCAGCCGCAGACCTCGTCCGCGTCCTGCAAGGCCGCGGCCTTGTTCTGGCCCTGGTAGCCGGCGTCGCCGATGTTCGATTCGCCGAACATGAGCTTGTCGCGGATATCGCCGATCGCGCGGCCTTCGCGCAGCAGCTTGAAGTACCAGCTGCCGTCCACCGTGTCGCCGTAGAGGCAGGCGCCCACCAGCCTGTCGTTCTGGATGACGAGCTTCTTGTAGACGCCGCCCCCGGCCGCGTACGGATCGCTCATCACGATCTCTTCCGTGCCCTCGCCGCCCTGGAAGTTGCCGGCCGAGAACAGGTCGATGCCCGTCACCTTGAGCTTGGTGGAGGTCAGCGAGCCCTGATAGCGGCCGATGCCGTATTCGGCGAGGTGGTTGGCCAGCACCTTGCCCTGCTCGAAGAGCGGCGCCACCAGGCCGTAGGCGATGCCGCGGTGCGCCGCGCATTCGCCCACGGCGTAGATGCGCGGATCGGTCACGGTCTGCAGCGTATCGCTCACGACGATGCCGCGGTCCACGTGCAGGCGCATGCGCTCGGCCAGCTGCGTGCTGGGGCGGATGCCTACGGCCATCACGACGAGCTGGGCGGGCACCTCGGTGCCGTCCTTGAAGCGCACGGCGGCCACGCGGCCGGAATCGTCGCCCACGAGTTCCTGCGTCTGCGCCTTCATGAGAAAGCCCATGCCGCGCTCCACCAGGGACTTCTGCAGCATGCGGCCCGCCACGTCGTCGAGCTGCCGCTCCATGAGCCATTCGCTCGCGTGCACCACGGTGACGCGCATGCCGCGCTTCATCAGGCCGTTGGCCGCCTCCAGCCCGAGCAGGCCGCCGCCGATCACGACGGCATCGCGGTAGGTGGCGGCGGCGTCGATCATGGCCTGCGTGTCGGCGATGTCGCGGTAGGCGAGCACGCCCTGCAATTCCTTGCCGGGAATCGGCAGGATGAAGGGATTCGAGCCCGTGGCGATGATGAGGCGGTCGTAGGGCGCCTCGATGGTGCGCCCCCCGGCGTCCGTGCCGCGCACGATGCGGCGCGTGCGGTCCACCTCGCGCACCGTGCAGCCCGCGTGCAGGGTGATGCCGTTCTCCGCGTACCACGCCCAGTCGTTGAGAACGATCTCCTCCAGCGTCTGTTCGCCCGCGAGCACCGGCGAGAGCAGGATGCGGTTGTAGTTGGGATGCGGCTCGGCGCCGAACACGGTGATCTCGTACAGATCGGGCGCGATCTTCAGCAGCTCCTCGAGCGTGCGCACGCCGGCCATGCCGTTGCCCACCATCACCAGTCTGGATTTCTTCATCGGGACCCCCACGGGCGGTTCGGAAAACAAAAAAGGCGTCCGCACCCCGCGAGTGCCGCTACAGCGGGCCGCTCGCACGGGTGGGGACGCCTTCGTCCTGGGCCTGCACCGATTGCGCCATTGCAAGGGGGCGGGCCGCGTGGCCATCCTCGGCCACGCGGGGGCTATTGCAATGCGCGTGCCAGCGTCCAGCGGCCACCCGCCTTGCAGCCAACGCAGGGGAGTGGCCTGTGCGGCCCCCGGGGATGCCGCGGCGCATGCCTGGTTTTAGACGCGCGAACCACGCCGGGCCTTCAGGGAGGGACGCACCGGAGCGACCCTCTTTGGTGCGGTGTGCCGGATTGGTGCGCGGATCCAGCGTCGCGCCTTTCATGGGACTGCGGCGCTCCACCATCTGGAGGGTGATCCACGACGTCGGTTGAAAGCGCACTGCCGAGCTGATTTCCGCCACGTAGGACAGTGGCTAATATTTGAATCAGTTGTAGCAATTTGTGAGACAGTTCCGGTTCATCCTTTTCGTCGGATGAAAGTCCTGCATGTCAATGTCGAAGAAATGACAGTTTGGTGCGTAGGAATTTGTCAATGCCCCACTACAGAAATTCCATGTCCGATCCCCTCGCGACTGCCGCCACCTCCTCCCCACAGCCTTCCAAAGTCGAGCAAGAACTGGCCGAAGCCCTGATCCGTTTCGATCTGGTCAACAAGAGCGCCAGCGAAGGTTTGTGGGACATGACGTACCCTGCCGATGGCAACGTGGGCCCGCAAACGCCGTTCTGGTGGTCGGATCAGTTCCGCAAGCTGCTGGGCTACCAGGACGAGAACGACTTCCCGAACGTGCTCGACAGCTGGGGCTCGCTGCTGCACGCGGAAGACAGCGGACCGACTTTCGACGCGTTCGCCGCCCATCTGAACGACAAGACGGGCAAGACGCCCTACGACCTGGAATACCGCTGCAAGATGCGCTCCGGCGAGTACCGCTGGTTCCGCGCGCGCGGCACCACGCTGCGCGATGCCGAGGGCAACCCGCTGCGCGTGGCCGGCTCGCTCAAGGACATCACTGAAGAAAAGAAGCAGAAGGCCGACCTGGACGGCGCCCTGATCCGCTTCGATCTCGTGAACCAGAGCGCCAGCGAAGGCCTCTGGGACATGGCATACCCCGCCGACGGCAACATCGGTCCGCAGACGCCGTTCTGGTGGTCCGACCGCTTCCGCAAGCTGCTGGGCTACCAGGACGAGAGCGATTTCCCGAACGTGCTCGACAGCTGGGGTTCTCTGCTGCATCCCGAGGACAGCGGCCCGACGTTCGAGGCTTTCGGTGCCCACCTGATGGACAAGACGGGCAAGACGCCCTACGACCTGGAATACCGCTGCAAGATGCGCTCCGGCGAGTACCGCTGGTTCCGCGCGCGCGGCACCACGCTGCGCGACGCCGAAGGCAACCCGCTGCGCGTGGCCGGCTCGCTCAAGGACATCGACGATGAGAAGCGCCGCGCCGAAGACCTGGACCGCTCCATCGGCTCGCTCGTCGAGAGCCTGTCGGAACAGACCCGGGGCATCCTCGGCAAGTCGAGCGCCGTGTCCACCGGTGCGCAGGCGCTGTGCGCGACGACCGAGGAGATGAACGCCTCGATCGAGGAACTGACGGCGTCGATCCACAGCATCGCGCAGAACGCGAAGGGCACGGATTCGGTCGCGCGCCATACGCAGGAAGAAGCCGAGCAGGGGGCCCAGGCGATCAACAAGGCCATCGAATCGATGGAAGTGCTGGGACGCTCGTCGGAGGACATGTCCGAGATCGTCAAGGTCATCAGCGAGATCGCGAGCCAGACCAACATGCTGGCCTTCAATGCGGCCATCGAGGCCGCCCGCGCCGGCGAACACGGCCTGGGCTTCTCGGTCGTGGCCGACGAGGTGCGCAAGCTGGCCGAGCGTTCGTCGCAGGCGACGAAGGAAATCTCCAAGCTGATCAACGGCTCCGTGAAGCTGATCGTGCAGGGCAGCGACGTCTCCAAGCAGGCAGGCGACGCATTCACCAAGATCGTCAAGAGCATCCGCCAGACCGGCCAGGCGATCTCCGAGGTGTCCAGCGCCGCCGAAGAGCAATTGGGCGCGGTCAAGATGATCGGCGACGCCATCCAGCACATCGCCGAAGAGACCGAGAAGGCGGCTTCCGCGTCGGAGGGCATCGACATGGCGTGCCGCGACCTCGACGGCGGAGCGCGGCGCCTGAATGCCGCCTTCGTCGACTTCAAGGCCAAGGGCTGACCTGCCGCGCGAGGAGAGCAGCTTTGAGCAGTACGCCGCATACACCGGCGGCGGCCCCTCCGGCATCTGCCGGGCAGGCCGTCTACGCATCCTTCACGCTCGGCGACGAGGAGTTCGCCATCGACGTCCGGCATGTCCAGGAGGCCGTCAACCTCCCGGCCAGGGTGGTGCCGATGCCGCTGGCGCCCGACTTCGTGCGGGGCGTCTTCAACCTGCGCGGCTCCATCGTTCCCATGCTCGACATGCGGCGCCTGATGGGCCTGGACGGCGACGCCGGCCCGCAGGACCCCAAGGTGGTGATCGTCCAGCACCAGGGCGTCCGCCTGGGGCTGCTGTTCGACGATACCCGCCGGGTCATGCGCCCGCGCGGCGACGAGCGCACGCTGTTCAGCTACCAGGACAGCTCCGTGCACCGCGTGGTGGCGGGCGTGCTCAAGATCCGCGGCGATCTGGTGCGCGTACTGGACCTTCCCCGGCTGGTGGCGATCGAGAACGTCCCCCGCGCCGGCCAGGGAGCGGGTGCCGGCGAGGCCTCGCGCGCCCAGCGCACGCGCAAGCGCTGCATCACCTTCCGCGTCGGCAACCTGCTGCTGGCTTTCGGCATCCACGGGGTGCACGAGATCGTGCAGGCCCGGGGCATCGAGCGCTCGCCGGTGCAGGACGAACTCTGCGCGGGCGTGATGCACATCCGCGACGACGTCGTGCCCGTGGTGCGCTTCAGGGACCTGCTGCAGATCGCTCCTGCCGATCGGGCCGCAGGCCGGGAGGGCGCTGAGAGCGATGAAGACGATGGCGCCACCGGGGAGGACGATGGGCAGCGCATCGTCGTGCTGAAGGCTGGAGCGATGCATGTCGGCCTGCTGGTCGACAGCGTCGAGGCGATCGTCGCCTACGCGGAGGACGACGTGATGCACGTCCCGGTGCTCACGCGCCACCGCGCCGGCATGTTCGTGGGCTGCCTCGATCTGGACGAGCGCGGGCACGTGTTCCTGCTCGACAGCCAGGGCGTGCTGGACCATGGCGAGATCGCCCGCATCTCCGGGCAGCACAGCAGCCTGTTCGCTTCGCGCGAGCGGCAGGCGCGGTCCTCCGATCGGCAGGGCGGTGCGCGCCAGACCTTCCTGTGGTTCGATTCCAGGCAGGCGTTCGGCCTGCCGATGCACGACGTGCGCGAGATCATCGACTGCGGCCAGGGGCTGATTCCCGTGCCGGGGGCGCCGGATTTCGTCCACGGCATGTACAACCTGCGCGGCCGGCTGGTGACGGTGGTGGACGTGCGCCGCTTCTACCAGCTGGGCGAACCGCTGCCGGACGACGTACTGGAGCCGAAGGTGGTGGTGCTGGAGCAGGGCGATACCCTGCTGGGGCTGCAGGTCGACCGGGTGCGCAGCATCGTGCACATCGACGCCCGCGGCAAGTACCCCGTGCCCACGCTGATGCGCAACGCGCTGTCGGCCCGGACGCGCCACCACGTCGCCGAAGTGCTGGAAACCACCGACGAGAGCCAGCAGCCCGCCCATGTGCTGACCCTGGACGCCTCCCGGATCTTCGAGACCATCGGCGAGCTGGAGGCGGACACGGCCGATGCCTGAGTTCGGCGGCATGGACGATGCGACCCTGCGGCGCCTGCTGGGCCTGGTGCGCGAGCACACCGGGGTGCACATGGTCGACGCCAAGAAGACCATGCTGCAGGCCCGGCTGCGCCCGCGCATGCGTGGCCTCGCCATCGCCTCGTACGCGGGCTACGTGGAGCACCTGGAGCGGCACGCGGGCGAACGCGCGCACTTCATCGACGCGGTGACCACGCACCAGACCGCGTTCTTTCGCACGCCCAAGGTGTGGCAGTACTTCAGCGACGTCTTCCTGCCCGCCTGGATCGGCCAGGGCGCCGGGCGGCCGCTGCGGGTGTGGTCCGCCGCCGCGTCGACGGGCGAGGAGGCCTGCACGATCGCGATCTGCTGCGAGGAAGCCCGCCGGCGGCACCCCGGCTTTACCTACGAAATCCTCGGCACGGACATCAGCACCGGCGTGCTGGCCCAGGCGCGCGCGGGCCGGTATGCCGGCACTTCCGTGGCGGGCTTCCGGGCGGGCCATCCGGATCTGTTCGAGCGCCACGACGCCGCCCGGCAGCCCGGCCATTTCATGCTGGAGGCGGCGGTGCGCCAGCGCATGGCGTTCGAGTCGCACAACCTGCTGGACCCCGGCCCCTGGCGGGACCATTTCGACATCGTGTTCCTGCGCAACGTGCTGATCTACTTCACCGCCGAGGACATCCGCGCCGTCGTCCGCCACCTCGCGCCGGCGCTGCGCGCGGACGGCGCGCTGGTGATCGGCGAATCGGAATCGCTCACATCGATGGACGTACCGTTCCAGTTCGTACAGCCGCAGGTCTACGTGCGGACGGCGACATGACGGGCCGCCGGGAACCGGTGCACGTGCGCATGGGGGAACTGGCGCTCGGCACGGCCCCCGACCTGCTGAAGGCCACCCTGGGCTCGTGCGTCGGCATCGCCTTCGTTTGGAGGGCGCGCAACCTGTTCGCGCTGGCCCACTGCCTGCTGCCCCGGGCCCCCGGGCCGGACATGCCTCCAGGCGCGCGCTATGTGGACCAGGCCGTGCATTCCCTCCTGCAGCGGCTGCAGGCGGAGCCTGCGGACTGCGCTCAGATCGAGGCCCACCTCGCCGGCGGGGCCAGCATGCGCGAGGGCGGGACCGCGGGGCAGCGTACGCCCGTGGTGGGCGCGCTCAATGTCGAGGCCGCGCTGCGCTTGCTGCACGGCCGCGGGATTGCCGTGCATTCGCAGGACACGGGCGGCACCTGTGCGCGGCAGATGCGGGTGGACTGTGCCGAGGCGTCGGTCAGCGTGGCCCGCGTCTCGCCCCCTTAGAGCGCCTCAGCTGTTGCCGTCCGGGCCCGCGCTCCACCCACCCAGCACCTTGTAGAGCGTCACCCGGTTCACCTGCTCCGTGAGCTGCAGCCCGATCAGCCCTTGCTGCGCGGTGTAGAGCGAGCGCTGCGCATCCAGCACCGCGAGGTAGCTGTCCGCGCCCAGCCGCCAGCGCGCCAGCGTGAGGTCGAGCGCGCGCTGGGTGTTGGCGACGAGCGACGTCTGGGCCTGCAGCCGCTCCTGCAGCGTGGCGCGGTCGGCCAGGGCATCGGCGGCTTCGCGGAAGGCCGTCTGCACGGCCTTGTCGTACTGCGCCACCGCCGTCTCGCGCGCCACCTCGGCCACGCGCAGGTTGGCGCGGTTGCGGCCGCCGTCGAAGATCGGCAGGCGGATCTGCGGAGCGAAGCTCCAGGTGCCGTTGCCCGCGCCGAACAGGCCCGAAAGCTGGTTGCTGGCCGTGCCCACGCTGGTCGTGAGCGTGATCGACGGGAAGAACGCGGCGCGCGCGGCGCCGATGCTGGCGTAGCTGCCCTGCAATGAGCGCTCGGCGGCCTGGATGTCCGGGCGGCGCAGCAGCGCACTGGAGGGCAGGTCGGCGGGCACCGCGAGCAGCGGCGCGACGCTGGGGGCGGGGCGCTGCCAGCGCGCCGGATCGGGGCTGCCGGCCTGGGCGCCCGCGCGCGCGGAGTCGGCGGTGGACGAGGGCGCGGGCCCTGGCGTGGGTGCCGGGTCGGAGCCCGGGGGCGATCCCGCGGTCGAACCCGCGCCGGGGGCGGCAGGGGGCGGCACGCTGGCCGCGCCAGTCGCCGCCGCGTCCTGCGGCGGCAGCGCGAAGGCTTCCACCGCGCTCGGCGGCAGCAGCGCATCCGCCACGGGGCCGCCCGCGAGCAACTGCAATGCGTTGCGGTCCCGCGCGAGCTGGGCCGTGGCCGCGGCCGCGTCGGCGCGGGCGGTGTCCACGGTGGTCTGCGTCTGGGCGAAGGCGAGGCCCGAGGTCGCGCCGCGCTCATAGCTCTGCCGGGCGAGCGACAGCGACTGCTCCCGCGTGCGCAGCGTTTCGCGCGCGAGCAGCAGGCGGCGCGCGTCGGCATCGAGCGTGAGCCAGGCGCCCGCCACGTCCGCGATCAGGGAGAGGCGCACGCTGCGCGCGTTCTCGCCCACGCGCAGGAATTCCTGCAGCGCGGCGTCGTTCAGATTGCGCACCCGGCCGAAAAAGTCGATCTCGTAGCTCGCGAAGCCGATCTGCGCGTTGTACTGGCTGCCCGTGTTGGAGCGGCCCGCCGCGGTGAGGTCGTCGGCCGTGCGGCTGCGGCTGCCCGCCCCGGTGGCCGCCACGGTGGGGAACAGGTCCGAGCGGCTCACGCCGTACTGGGCCCGGGCACGCTCGATCGCGAGCGCCGCCACGCGCAGGTCGCGGTTGGCCGCGAGGGATTGGGCGATCACGCCGCGCAGCCGGGGTTCGGTGACGAACGATTCCCAGGGCTCGTCGCCGATACCGATGCCGGAGCCGGAGCCGGGCGGCTGCGCATCCGCGGATTGCGCCGTTGCCGCGTCCGGTGCCGCCGCCGTGCCGCCCAGCGTGGCGGGCACCGGCAACTCGGGCGCCCGGTAGGGCGGGGCGAGGCTGGCGCAGCCTGCGGCGAGCAGCGCGGCCGCCACGGCGAGGGCGGTGGCGGCGGGGCGCAGGCGCGGCGCAGGCGCGCCGGCAGGGCGGATGGTCGGAAGGGGCGCGCGGCGCATCATGCGGAGGCTCCGGAGTCAGGACTGGAAGCACGGGAAGCACGGCCCGCGAAGAAGCCGCGGATCAGCACGAAGAACACCGGCACGAAAAAGATGCCCAGCACCGTGGCCGACACCATGCCGCCCAGCACCGCGGTGCCGATCGCCTGGCGCCCGCCCGCGCCCGCGCCGGTGCCGATCGCCAGCGGCAGCACGCCGAAGCCGAAGGCCAGCGAGGTCATCAGGATGGGCCGCAGCCGCAGCCGCACGGCTTCGAGCGTGGCGTCGATCACGCTGCGGCCGGCGGCCTGCAGCTGGGTGGCGAACTCCACGATCAGGATCGCGTTCTTCGAGGCCAGCCCCACGGTGGTGAGCAGCCCCACCTGGAAGTACACGTCGTTCGACAGCCCCCGGATGCCGATGCCCAGCAGCGCACCGACGATGCCCAGCGGCACCACCAGGATCACCGAGAACGGTACCGACCAGCTCTCGTAGAGCGCCGCCAGGCACAGGAACACGAACAGGATGGAGATCGCGTAGAGCAGCGGCGCCTGTGAGCCCGAGAGGCGCTCCTGGTAGGAGGCGCCCGTCCACTCGTAGCCGATGCCGGGCGGCATCTCCTTCATGATCGCATCCACCGCCGCCATGGCCGCGCCGGAACTCACGCCCGTGGCCGCATCGCCCACGAACTCGTAGCTCGGGCTGCCGTTGTAGCGCTGCAGCTGGGGCGAACCGTACGTCCAGCTGGTGGAGGAGAAGGCGGTGAACGGAACCATCTGGCCCTGGTTGTTGCGCACCGTCCAGGGGCCGATGTCCTGCGGCAGCATGCGGTAGGGCGCGTCGCCCTGCATGTACACGCGCTTGACGCGGCCCTTGTTCAGGAAGTCGTTCACGTAGGTGCCGCCGATCGCGCTCGAGAGCGTGCTGTTGATGTCGGCCGTGGCCAGGCCGAGCGCGCCGGCCTTGGCGTCATCGATGGTCACGCCCAGCTGCGCGGTGTCGTCGGGGTTGTTGCTGCGCACGTTGGAGAGTTCGGGCCGCCCGGCGGCGAGCTTGAGCACCTTGTCGCGCGCCGCCACCAGCGCCGCATGGCCCAGCCCGTTCAGGTCCTTGAGCTGGAAGTTGAAGCCCGCGTTCGCGCCCAGGCCGCGCACGGCCGGCGGCAGCACCACGAAGATGCGCGCGTCGCGGATCTTGCGCAGATCCCGCGTGGCCTTGCGCGCGATCGCATCGGCGCTCTGGCCGGCGCCCGTGCGTTCGCTCCAGTCCTTCAGGCGCACGAAGCCGCGCGCGGAACTCTGGTCGCCGTTGGCCCCCGTGATGGAGTTGAAGCTCACCACGTCGGGTTGTTCGGCGAAGTACTTCTGCACCTCGGCCATCACCGCCTGCAGACGCGTGTTGGACGAACCCGCGGGCAGGGTGATCTGCACCTGCACGGCGCCCTGGTCCTCGTTGGGCAGGAAGGAGGTGGGCAGGCGCATGAACAGCACCGCCATGCCGCCCACGATGAGCAGGTAGACCACCATCATGCGGCCGCCGCGGCGCACGATGCGGCCGACGCCGCGCTGGTAGCCGTCGGCCGTGCGGTCGAAGCGGTGGTTGAAGCCCGTGAAGAAGCGGTCCATCCAGCCCAGCGGGCCGCGCCGCGGCGCGCCGCCGTGCGGGCTGTGCGCGCCTTTCGGAATGGGTTTCAGCAGCGTGGCGCAGAGCGCCGGCGTGAGCGTGAGCGCCACCAGCACCGACAGCACCATCGCCGAGACCACGGTGATCGAGAACTGCCGATAGATCACGCCCGTGGAGCCGCCGAAGAACGCCATCGGGATGAACACCGCCGACAGCGTGAGCGCGATGCCCACCAGGGCCGGCGTGATCTCCGCCATCGACTTGCGGGTGGCTTCCTTCGGCGGCAGCCCTTCCTCGCTCATCACGCGCTCGACGTTCTCCACCACCACGATCGCATCGTCCACCAGCAGGCCGATCGCCAGCACCATGCCGAACATGGTGAGCGTGTTGATCGAATACCCCGCGGCCGACAGCACCGCGAAGGTGCCCAGCAGCACCACCGGCACGGCGATCGCCGGGATCAGCGTGGCGCGGAAGTTCTGCAGGAAGAGATACATCACCAGCACCACCAGCACCATGGCCTCGGCCAGCGCCTTCACCACCTCGTCGATGGAAGCCTCCACGAAGGGCGTGGTGTCGTAGCTCGTGAACGGCTTGAGCTGGTAGGGAAAGAACGGCTGCAGCTCGGCGATCTTGGCGTTCACCGCCTCGGCCACCGCCATGGCGTTGGCGCCGTCGGCCAGCACCACGCCCATGCCCGCACCCGGCCGGCCGTTGAGCCGCGAGGTGATGGTGAGGTTCTCCGCGCCCAGCTCGATGCGCGCGACGTCCTTCAGGCGCACCACCGAGCCGTCGGTCGCCACCTTGAGCACGATGTTCTCGAATTCGCCCTTGCTCTGCAGCTTGCTGCGCGCGGTGATGGTGGCGTTGAGCTGCTGGCCGCCCACCGCGGGCAGGGCGCCGAGCTGCCCGGCCGAGACCTGGGCGTTCTGCGCGTTGATCGCGTTGCCCACGTCGGAGGGCATCAGCGCGTACTTTTCGAGCTTGGCCGGGTCCATCCAGACGCGCATCGCATAGGGCGTGCCCAGGGTGGCCACGTCGCCCACGCCGTCGATGCGGCTGATCACGTCCACCAGGTTGCTGGAGATGTAGTCGCCGATGTCCACCTGCGTGACCGACGGATCGGGCGAGGTGAAGGTGACGATCATCAGGTAGTCGTTGCCGCCCTTGGTCACCGTGACGCCGCGGCTCTGCACGGCGGGCGGCAGGCGAGACATGGCCTGCTGCAGCTTGTTCTGCACCTGCACCTGCGCCACGTCGATGTTGGTGCCGGCATTGAATGTGAGCGTGGTGCGCGAGCTGCCCGAGGCGTCGCTGGTCGAGCCCATGTAGATGAGGTTGTCCAGGCCCTTGAGCTGCTGCTCGATCACCTGCGTGACCGACTCCTCCACCGTCTTGGCCGAGGCGCCCGTGTAGGTGGCGCTGATGGAGACGCGGGGCGGCGCGATGTCGGGGTACTGCTCCAGCGGCAGGCTGCGGATCGACATCGCGCCCGCGAGCATGATGACGATGGCGATGACCCACGCGAAGATGGGCCGGTTGATGAAGAACTGGGCCATGGCGCCTCCTCAGCGCGAGGCCGCCGACGCAGGCGCCGATGCCGATGCCGACGCACCCTGCGCGGACGGGGCGCCCTGGGGCGCGGGCTTCACCTCGACCGCCTTCACCGTGTCGCCGGGCTGGATGCGCTGCAGGCCGTCCACGATGACGCGGTCGCCCGGTGCCATGCCGGCGTTCGCCACCCAGCGGTTGCCCACGGCCGCGCCCACCTCGATGTTGCGCCGCTCCACCTTGTCCTGCGCGTTGGCGACCAGCACGCTGGCGTTGCCGGCCGCGTCGCGCGTCACCCCCTGCTGGGGCACGAGCAGGGCCTGCTCGTTCACGCCGGTCTCCAGCACCGCGCGCACGTACATGCCGGGCAGCAGCAGCCCGTCCGGGTTGGGCACCACGCCGCGCAGCGTCACGGCGCCGGTGGTCGGGTTGACGGTGACGCCGCTGAACTGCAGCCGGCCCGGATGGGCATAGGTGCTGCCGTCCTCCAGCTTGAGCCGCATGCGCGCCTGGCCTTCGCCCGCGCGCTGCAGCCGGCCCTGCGCGAGATCGGTCTTCCAGCGCAGCACCTCGGTGCTCGACTGGGTGACGTCCACGTAGAGCGGATCGAGCTGCGAGATCGTGGTGAGCGCGGTGGTCTGGTTGGCGGTGACCAGCGCGCCGGGCGTGACGGTGGAGATCGCCGTGCGCCCGGAGATCGGTGCGCGGATGCGCGCGTACCCCAGGTTGATGCGCGCGGTCTCGACGGAGGCGCGCGCCACGGCCACGTCGGACCGCGCCTGCTGGGCCGCGGCCTGGCTGTCGTCGGCCACCTGCCGGCTCACCGCCTCGATCTTCGCGAGCTCGGCATTGCGCCGCGCGTTCGATTCCGCCGAGCCGGCCGTGGCCTGGGCGCGGCCGAGCGACGCCTCGGCACTGGCGAGCGCGGCTTCGAACGGTGCCGGGTCGAGCTGGTAGAGCACCTGGCCCGCCTTCACCTCCGCCCCTTCGGTGAAGAGCCGCTTCTGCACGATGCCCCCGACCTGCGGCCGGATCTCGGCCACCAGGTGGGCGCTGGTGCGGCCGGGCAGCTCGGTGGTCACCGACTGGCGCTCCGGCTGCACCGTCACCACGCCCACCTCCACCGGGCCGCGCGGCGCCGGCGGCGGTGCCTTGTCGGAGCAGCCGGCCAGGGCCAGGCCCAGCGCGAGCCACAGGCCGCGCACACCTCGGGCGGCGGGAGCGGCGTGCGCGAGCACGGGCGGAGGGACGACGTCGGGAGCGGCAGACGCGGGAGCGGGGCGGGCGATGCGGTGGAACGTGGAATTCATGGCGGGCGCTGCGGGGGAGCCGGCCATTCTCGCCGCCGAATGAAAACGGCTTGTGAAGTACGGGCCGCGGCGCGGCCACGTTCCATTTATGCGCACGGGCGGCCATCGGGGGGTAATGACGCACATAGTACGTACCGCTTGCACCAGGCTTGCAGCGTGGAGACGGCGCGACATGAGCGGCGGCGTCGTTGAATTCCGAATTTCATCGTCACGTGACCGCCGCGTTCCGCCGCGCGGCAAACTGCCCGGCCCCACGGCGAGAAATGCCCTGCGCGACAAGGAGTTGCGGTGTAGGACAAATGCGCGACATCGCGGCGGAAAATTCCCTGCCGCACTTCGCCCGCTTGGTTCCCCCTATGGGCCAGTTGTATCCAATTGCATCAATTTTGTCGCATTTCGGTCATATTCAAAGGGTGGCCGAGCGGAAGCGCTCTCCGGTCGCACGTTTCGACAAGACATCCCATAGCGAGGAGACCCCCATGCGCATCAATCTTCCCGTCACCACCCAGGAATACCCGTTTCCGCGTGGCGAGACCCTGGTGTCCACCACCGACCTGCAGGGTCGGATTCTCTACTGCAATCCGATGTTCGTGGAGGTCAGCGGCTACGAGCGCGGGGAACTGCTGGGCCAGCCGCACAACATGATCCGCCATCCGGAGATGCCGGAGGAGGCGTTCCGCGACATGTGGGAGACGATCGCGTCCGGCTGGCCGTGGTCCGCCGCCGTGAAGAACCGCCGCAAGAACGGCGATTGCTACTGGGTGATGGCGAACGTGACGCCGCTCATGGAAGAGGGCCGGCCGGTGGGCTACATGTCGGTGCGCACCGAGGCGTCGCGCGAACAGATCGCGGCGGCGGAAGCGCTCTACGCCCGCATGCGTGCCGAAAAGCAGGCCGGCCGCACGGTGCACGCGCTGCAGCGCGGCCGGCTGGTGCGCCGCACGCTCTCCGGGCGCATTGCGCAGGCGCTGGACATCGGCCTGTCCGGCCGCGTGGCCCTGGCGTTCGCCGCCCTGTGGCTGGCTGCCGCGCTCGCGGCCTGGGTGGGCCCGCAGTCGGGCATGCTCGCCGCGCTGGCCTGGCTGGGCGTCACGGCAGTGGCCGCCGGCGGGTTCGCCTACGTGCGGGGCGCCGCGGTGCTTCCGCTCGCCCAGATGGTGGGGGCCGCCAACCGCATGGCCGCCGGCGATCTCACGCAGAGCATGGCGGTGACGCGGTCGGGCCTGACCGGGGAACTGCAGCGCGCGCTGGCGCAGCTCAACGTGAATCTGCTGTCGATCGTGCGCGACGCCCGGCAGGAGAGCGACAAGATGCGTCTGTCGAGCCGCGAGATCGCCCAGGGCAACCAGGACCTGTCCTCGCGCACCGAGAGCCAGGCGAGCAACCTGCAGCAGACGGCCGCCTCGATGGAGGAGATCACCGGCACGGTGAAGCAGACGGCGGACTCCGCGCGCCAGGCGAGCGAACTCGCGCAGCAGGCGACCGGCGTGGCCGAGCGCACCAGCGGTGCCGTGGACGAGGTGGCCGTGACCATGCGGGAGATCCAGACCTCGTCCGGCCGCATCGGCGAGATCACCGGCCTGATCGACTCCATCGCCTTCCAGACCAACATCCTCGCGCTGAACGCGGCGGTGGAGGCGGCGCGCGCGGGCGAGCACGGCCGCGGTTTCGCCGTGGTGGCCGCCGAGGTGCGCAGCCTGTCGCAGCGCACCCAGGCCGCGGCGCGGGAGATCCGCCAGCTCATCGAGGAATCCGCCGCGCGGGTGCGCGAAGGCCACGACCGCACGGACGGGGCGCGGCGGACCATGCAGGAATCGCTCGACCTCGTGCGCCGCGTGGGCGTGTTCATCGCCGAGATCCACGGCGCATCGACCGAGCAGCTCTCGGGCATCTCGCAGGTGAATGCCGCGGTCGCCCAACTGGACACGATCACCCAGCAGAACGCCGCGCTGGTCGAGGAGAGCGCCGCCCTGGCGATGGAACTGGAGCGCCAGGCCCAGACCGTGTCGGAGTCGGTGCAGGTGTTCCGCCTGGAGCGGGGCGCCCGCACGTCGGTGCCCGACGCGGTGGCCCTGCGCAAGGCGGCCAAGGCCGGCCGGGGCGGCACGGCCGCGTTGCCCGCGCCGCGCTGAGAACGGCCCGTTGCAGTTCACCCGGCGAGGCTGCACACTGGCGCCGAGGGCCGTTCGCCCCTCAGCACCGGGAGGTTTCCATGACCGCAGTTGCAGACATCCTCAAATCCAAGGCCCACCAGGGCGTCTATTCCGTCGCGCCCTCGGACTCGATGCTCGACGCCCTGCGCCTGATGGCCGACAAGGGCATCGGCGCGCTGCTCGTGCTGGAAGAGGGCCGCATCGCCGGCATCGTCACCGAACGCGACTATGCGCGCAAGGTGGCGCTGCTGGGCCGCACCTCGGGCCAGACGCGCGTGGCCGACGTGATGACCAGCGCGGTGCGCTTCGTGCGGCCCGCGCAGACGAGCGGCCAGTGCCTGGCCCTCATGAGCGAGAACCGGCTGCGCCACCTGCCCGTGGTGGAGGAAGACGGCACGCTCACCGGCCTGATCTCCATCGGCGATCTGGTGAAGGACGTGATCTCGGAGCAGCAGTTCCTCATCGAGCAGATGGAGCAGTACATCACCGGCCAGCAGACGGCCGACGCCGGAGCGCACCGGGCGCCGAACCGCTGAGGCTCCCGCGATCCAGCCTCAGCGGTGGCGCCATCCGTGCGGATACCCGGTCCAGGCGCCCAGGGTTTCCAGCCGATCTTCCGTGGCTGCGGAATTGCCGCCGTCCGGATGGATGCCGCTGCCGGTCTCGCCGGAGTAGCTGGGACGCGCGGCGACGCCGCGCTCCCGGCGCAGCGCGTTCTCCGAGGGATACTCGTTCGACCAGGGGCCCACGCCCGCGGTCCGTAGTTCCTCGTGCAGGTTGTCGGGATCCTGCAGTTCCTCCCCATGGAGTTTGCGGGAGGCGTGGATCAACTCGTGGCCCAGGTAGGCGTAGGAAAGACTGGCATCCTGGACGCCGTGGGCGGCATTCGCGTCGTGTCCGTCGAACCGTTCGCCGTGCTCCGGGTTGTACGTGACCACGCTGACATCGCAGCCATCGGAGGCAACGCGTGGCATGAAGGCGTCGGAGGTCTCGCGGGCATAGAGCGTCTGCCTCAGTTCCGAAAAGGAATGGCCTGGCCGTTCCCAGCCCGGCAGCACATGGCTGCCGCGCGGCGGCACGCCGTCCGGCTGGATGATCACTTTTTTGCGCGGATTCATCTCGTTGATCGACGCCAGATGCTGCAGAACGGTGGAACCCGATGGCGTGCTGCCGATGAGATCGAGCGATCCCCGCGTCCTGTCCTTGAACTCATCGTCGCTGTCGTGGTCCAGGTAGACCCCCTGGTAGCGGGTGGGTTCGAGCCGTGCCGAATGCACCCTGTCGTTGGGAAAACGTTGCCACCGGGCTTCTTCGGGGCGGGGCTCCGGGGAGGGCTCGCGGCGGCGCGACGAAGAGGGCTGGCTGCGGAAAAAGGAGGACAGTTTTTTCATGGCGGCGTGGGTGGTGGTGGATGGGCGCGGACCCGCGGTGTTTTCCGGCTCCGGGGCGCCGATCACAGCAAAGCTGCCTTTTTGTCGCCCACACCGCGCGAAGCAGGGCGGGAAATGGCGAATCGGCGGGATCCGCAAGGCCGAGGTCGCGTCCGACGCGGCCGCGGCGCCTGAGCGCCCACAATGCCCATCAGCTCGGCGGTCCGAAGACGCCGAGACACTGCGTGTTCCGTTCGTCCGCACCCTGCCCATCACGCGAACCTCCTGCATGTCCGCCATACCCCAGCCTTCCGACGCACATTCCCATCCGCAACCCTCTGCCGCCCCGCTCTCCGGGCCGATCGAGGGACACGGGCCCATCGACGCCACCCCGTCGGCGCGTGCCGGCGCGGCGAAGCGGATGCCCCAGCCGGACACGCGCTCGCCCGCCGACCGGTACCAGGAGCTGTTCGTGGAAGTGCAGCGCCAGCGCCTCTTCGAGGATTCCAAGACCTTCGTGGACTGCGCGCCTCGCATCCCGCCCGAGGACATCCTGGCCGCCTACCGTGCCGAGCAGGGCCAGCCCGGCTTCGACCTGCACGCCTTCGTGCATCGCCATTTCTCGCCGCCGCGCAGCGCCTGCGAGCGCGCCACCGCGCCGCCGGGCCTGCCGCTGGCCGCGCACATCGACGCGCTGTGGGACGAACTCGCGCGCCATCCCGCCCACCATCCGCACCGCGGCTCGCTGCTGGAATTGCCGCACGCCTACGTGGTGCCCGGAGGGCGGTTCGTGGAGATGTACTACTGGGATTCGTACTTCACCATGCTGGGCCTGGTGCCGAGCGGCCGGCCGCGCCTGCTGCATGCGATGACGGACAACTTCGCCTACCTCATCGACACCTACGGCCACGTGCCCAACGGCACGCGCACCTACTACCTGAGCCGGTCGCAGCCGCCCGTCTTTGCGCTGATGGCGGGCCTGTGCGAATCCACCCGCGGGCAGGGCGCTCGCCGCTACCTGCCGCAGATGCTGCGCGAGTACGCCTTCTGGATGGACGGCGAGGGCGGCCTGGCCGATGGCAGCGCCCACCGCCGCGTGGTGGGCTTGCCGGGCGGCCACGTGCTGAACCGCTACTGGGACGACCGCGACACCCCGCGCGAGGAATCCTGGCGCGAAGACATGGAAACCGCCGCCGCCTGCACCCGTCCGGCAGCCGAAGTGTTCCGCAACCTGCGCGCGGCCGCCGAATCGGGCTGGGATTTCAGCTCGCGCTGGCTCGACGACCTCGACGCCGCCGCCTCGCGCACCGCCTGCCTCGCGGGCATCTGCACCACGCGCATCCTGCCGGTGGACCTGAACGCGCTGCTGCATGCGAGCGAAACCATGATCGCGCGCCTGAGCCGAGAGGCTGGCGATACCGCCACCGCCGACGAGTTCGACGGCCGCGCCGCGCGCCGCGCCGAGGCGATCACCCGCTTCCTCTGGAACGACGAGGCCGGCGCCTTCCTGGATTACGACTGGGGAAACCGTGTGCCCCGGCCGGCCCTCAACGGCGCGACCGTGGCACCCCTCTTCACCGGCACGGCCACTTTGGCGCAGGCGCGCGCGCTCGCCGCCACCGTGCGACGGCGCCTGCTCGTGCGCGGCGGCCTCGCCACCACCGAGATCGCGAGCGGCGAGCAGTGGGACCGGCCCAACGGCTGGGCACCCCTGCAGTGGATGGGCGCGGAAGGCTTCGCGCGCTATGGCGACGGCGACGAGGCCTGCCGCCAACTCGCGCAGGACATCCGCGAGCGCTGGCTCGCCACCGTGCGCCACGTGTACGACAAAGAGGGCCGACTCGTGGAGAAGTACGCGCTCGGCGAGGGCGACGGCGACACGTCCGCCGGCGGCGACGGCGGCGAATACCCGCTGCAGGACGGTTTCGGCTGGACCAACGGCGTGGTGCGCGGCTGGCTGGACGATCCGGCGTGGAAGAGGGGTTGATCGCGGGATGACTGGCGTGCCGGGTCAGCCAGCCCGGTCCTGCCACGCCCGCACGTGCTCGACCAGCGCCCGCAGCTTGCGCGGCGGGTTCCTGCGGCTCGGGAAGTACAGGAAGAAACCGGGAAAGCGCGGCAAAAACTCCTCCAGCACCGGCACCAGTTCGCCGCGCGCGATGTAGGGCGCGAAGGTCTCCTCCATGCCGATGGTGACGCCCGCGCCCGAAAGCGCGGTGCGGATCATCAGCAGCATGTCGTTGGTGGTGACGCGCGGCTCCACCGCCAGGTCGAAGTCGCGGCCGTCCTCGCGGAACTCCCAGCGGTAGGGTGCTACGCCGGGGGCGGGGCGCCAGCCGATGCAGGCGTGACCGAGCAGGTCGCGCGGGTGCTGCGGCCGGCCATGCGCCGCCAGGTACTGCGGCGTGGCGACCACCCTCTGCCGCTGCGGCCCGGTGAGCGGCACCGCCACCATGTCCTGCTCGATGACTTCGCCCAGCCGCACGCCGGCATCGAAGCCGGCCGCGACGATGTCCGATTCCTCGTCGGTGACCGTGACGTCCAGCGTCACGCCCGGGTGCGCCTGCACGAACGACGCGATCAGCGGGCCTGACAGGAAGCGCTCGGCGATCGAGGTCACCGCCACCCGCAGCAGGCCGCGCGCCGGCCCGTCCTCCGTGGCCTCCTCCAGCGCCGCGCCCACGGTGGACAGCGGGCCGGCGATCTGCCGGTGCAACCGTTCGCCGGCTTCCGTCAGCCGCACATGGCGCGTCGAGCGCTGCACCAGCGCGATTCCGAGGCCGTCCTCCAGCCGCCGGATGCCCTGGCTCACGGCGGAGCGCGTCACGCCCAGGTGGTCGGCGGCCGCGCGGAAGTTCTGTTCTTTCGCGACGGCCAGGAAAAAGCGCAGCAGGTTGAGATCGGCGGGCATTGGCAAAAAATTCTAAACACCCCGGTCAGCGATCGGGGAGTACCGGCTGCAGGCCTGCGTCCCTAGATTCCCTGCAGGGCCGAAAACGGTGCTTCCGCGCGGAGCCCGTGGCCCCCGGAAGCGGCTTCGCCCGCCATCTCTCACTGCACCAAAAGGAACTCCCCATGCAAGACAACCACCAAGACAACCACCTCGCCAAAGTCGTTCTCATCACCGGCGCCAGCAGCGGCATCGGCGAGGCCACGGCGCGGCTGCTCGCCGCCAGCGGCGCGACGGTGCTGCTCGGCGCGCGACGCACCGACCGGCTCGAGCGCATCGTGGCCGACATCACCGCGCGCGGCGGCGTCGCCGAGGCCCGCGCGCTCGACGTGACCCGCCGCGCCGACGTCCAGGCCTTCGCCGACCACGCGGTCGCGCGCTTCGGCCGCATCGACGTGATCGTCAACAACGCGGGCGTGATGCCGCTGTCGCCGATCGCCGCGCTGCGGGTGGACGAATGGGACCGCATGATCGACGTCAATATCCGCGGCGTGCTGCACGGCATCGCCGCGGTGCTGCCCACCATGCAGGCCCAGCGCTCGGGCCACGTGGTGAACGTGGCCTCGATCGGCGCGCATGCGGTCTCGCCCACGGCTGCGGTTTACTGCGCCACCAAGCACGCCGTCTGGGCGATCTCCGAGGGGCTGCGCCAGGAGCATTCGGACCTCCGCGTCACGACGATCAGCCCCGGCGTGACCGAGTCGGAACTGGCGGAAACCATCTCGGACGCGCAGGGCCGCGAAGAGATGAAGGCCTTCCGCAGCGTGGCCATCGGCGCCGACGCCATCGCGCGCGCGATCCGCTTCGCCATCTCGCAGCCGGACGACGTGGACACGAGCGAGATCGTCATCCGCCCCACGGCCAGCCCGCATTGAGCGGCCGGAGCAGGGCGGCGCAGCGCGGAATGCCCATTGGTGTGCTCTGCCCCCCGGGCTTTGTCATCTCCGCGCCACATGGTGATTCCATACTTGAATCATCTTGTTACACGCGTGCACCGCCACTGCAATGACCGTCCGCCTGCGCATCACTCTGCTGATCGTTCTCGCCTTCCTCGCCCTCTGCTCCGTCGGGGGCTTCGCGCTCTACCAGTCCGCCGATGGCGCCCGCCAGGTCAAGCGGGTGACGGAGGGCGTCGTGCCCAGCGCCATCCATTCCGTCGAGCTGATGGGCCAGCTCAAGGACGTGCAGATGGCCGCGCTCGGCATGGTGACCGCCAGCGACAAGGACGCCGCCCAGAAGCTGCACGAGCAGCTGGTGGAGCGCAAGTCGGTGCTGCAGAAGGCGCTGGACAAGCAACTGCAGGAGGCCGACAGCGACGCGCAGCGCGGCCTCGTGAAGGAAGCCTCGATGAGCCTCGAGAACTACTTCGCGGCCATCGACGACACCGCGCGCTTCAAGCTCGCGGGCCAGCAGGAAGCGGCCGAGGCCTTCATGGCCGCCACGGTCGACCAGTACCTGCGCGAGCAGGGCCAGATGATCGAGGCCATCCAGGTCGAGAAGCGCCGCAGCAAGGACGAGGCCATCGGCTCGCTCAACGCCCAGCTGGAACACACCACGACCACGCTGCTGGCCGTGGCCGCCGTCGCCATCCTCGGCCTGGCCGCCGCCGGCACCATGCTCTACCGCCAGATCGTGCGCCCGATCCGCGAGATGGAACTCAAGATGACCGAGATCGCCACCAGCCAGGACTTCTCGCACCGGGTGCCCGTCGCCCGCATGGACGAGATCGGCCGCTCGCTCACCGCGTTCAACGCGATGGTGGAGAAGATCGAGGAAAGCTCCGAGCTGGTGCGCCGCAAGACGGCCGACATCCAGGCCATGCTGCACACCATCCCGCAGGGCATCCTGACCCTGCAGGCCGGCCGCGCCATCCACCCGGAATACTCCGACCACCTCAAGCGCATCCTGGAAGAGGACGACATCGCCGGCCGCACGCTCGACGCGCTGCTGTTCGACCGCTCCGACCTGAGCGCGGACGCCCAGGCCCAGACCCTGGCCGCGATCGACGCCTGCATCGGCGAGGACGAACTCAACTTCTCCTTCAACGCCCACCTGCTGCCCCAGGAACTGCAGGTGCGCTTCGACGGCGACCGCGTGAAGGTGGTCGAGCTGGGCTGGTCGCCCATCACCGCCGCCGACGGCACCGTGGAGCGGCTGCTGCTGAGCCTGCGCGACGTGACCGAGCTGCGCGCGCTGGCCCGCGATGCCCAGGCCCGCAGGGAAGAGCTGGCCATGGTCGGCGAGCTGCTGGCCGTCGATGCCGACAAGTTCCAGGCGTTCGCAGACGGCGCGGACCACCTGCTGCGCGACATCCGTGCCCTGCTCGACACCACCGCGGTGCAGCCCGGTGCCCGCGCCGACGCACTCGCGGCGATGTTCCGCCACATGCACACGATCAAGGGCAATGCCCGCACCTACGGCCTGCTGCGCATCGCCGACGCCGCCCACGTGGCCGAGCAGCGCTACGCCACCCTGCGCGACGACCCGTCGGCCTGGGACGACGCGGCGCTGCAGTCCGAACACGGCGCGGTGGCCGCGGCACTGGCCGCCTACGTCCGCGTGAACACCGAGACGCTGGGCCGCGGCGCGGCACCCGCGGCCGGCGACGGCGAGGCCGTGCGCATCCCGCGCGCCCGCATCGACGCCCTGCGCATGCGCCTCGCGGCGCTGTCCGGGGACGCCGGCTGCACGCCGGACCACCGCGCGGCACTGGAGCGCGTCGCCGAGGCCCTCGCGAACGCCGACGCCCCCGGGCTGGCCGACGTGATCGGCGGTGTCGCCGCCTCGCTGCCGGCACTCGCCCACGACCTGGGCAAGGAAGCGCCCGACGTCGCAGTGCACGAAGGCAGCCCCGTGGCCGTGCGTCCAGAAGCCGCCGAAGCCCTGCGCAACGCCTTCGTCCACCTGCTGCGCAACGCGCTCGACCACGGCATCGAGACCGCGGCTGAGCGCACGGCCCAGGGCAAGGCGCCGGCGGGCCGCATCCGCATCGCGACCACGCTCGGCGCAGCCGGGCTGGAGATCCGCCTGGCCGACGACGGGCGCGGCCTGAACCTGGAGCGCATCCGCGACAAGGCGCGCGCGCAGGGCCTGCTGGCCGAAGGCGCCGCCCTGGCGGCCGCCGACACCGCCCAGCTGATCTTCGCGCCGGGCTTCTCCACCGCCGGCCAGGTGACCGACGTGTCCGGCCGCGGCGTGGGCATGGACGCCGTCAAGGCCTTCGTGGAATCGCTGGGCGGGGACATCGCCCTGGTATTGGCCGAAGGCGCCCCGCCGTCGGCCACCCCGTTCGAAACCGTGTTGCGCGTGCCGGCCCGCTGGGCCGTCGCGGTCGCGGCCTGACCTGCGGCAGGGAGCACATGATGTCGCAGGAATGGATGTGGCTGGCGGTGGGCTGCCTGCTGGGCGGTGGATTGGCCGGGGCCATCGCCGCCTGGCGTGCCGCGCGCCGCCGGGCCGGCGAAGAACACGCCCGCTCGCACGCCCTGGCCGTGCAGCAGGCCGGCGATGCCGCGCGCGAGGCCGCCACGGCGCTGCAGGAGCGCTGCACGCAGCTGGAGGCCGAACTGGCCCAGGCGCACCGTCAGTTCGATGACGCTGCCGCCGAATGGCAGCGCCGGCTGGGTGAAAGCGACCAGGCCTCCGAACACCGCACCCTGCAGCTCGGCGAGAACACGCTGCACCACGCGCGCACCCAGGCCGAGGCGCTGCGCGAGCTGCAGGGCATCGGCAAGACCTTCGAGCGCTGGCATGCGGACATGAGCACCCTGGTGGCGCACAACCGCGGCCTGCACGACAAGAACGACGCGTTCTCGCAGATCGTGCGCAAGATGGTGATCGTGGCGCTGAATGCCTCGATCGAGGCGGCGCGCGCGGGCGTCGCGGGGCGCGGCTTCGACGTGGTCGCCACGGAAATGCGCGAACTCTCGGCCAGCGCCGAGCGCCTCTCGCGCGACTACCGCACCAGCCTCTACGAAAACGACCTGATCGCCACCACCACCTTCCAGGACATGCAGGCCGGCGGCAAGATGGTCATCAACGCGGCGATGGGCCTGGAGCTGGCGAACCGCCGCATCCAGGCCGCCCTCGGTGGAGGTGACGGCGTCGACGGGCAGGGCGGCCTGCTGGAGAGCGCATGACGGCAACGGCCTCTTCCGCCATCCTGCCCACAGGGTTCATCAGCGCACGGACCCGGGACAGCCTCGACCGCATGATGGTGTCCGCCCTGCGCCAGAGCGTGGTGCGCAGCGACGCCGTGGCCGTGCAACCCGTGGATGCGCTGCCGGCCACCGGCGCCACGCACATGGCGGTGCTCTCCATCGCCTCGTTCTCGTTCCGCGTCGTCGCCGCGCTCCATTTCGACCACGGCCCGGCATGGCGCGGCTGGGTCGCCGAGATGAGCGGGCAGGAGGGAGGCACCTTGAGCGACCAGGCGTTCCTCGACCGCATCTGCGAGATGGGCAACCTCTGCAGCGGCGCCATCAACCGCGACCTGGGCGGCTTCCAGGCGTTCCTGGGCCTCTCCACTCCGCAGATCCTCGACGCGCGCTGCGCGCCGTACTTCACGCGCGCCGGCTTCGAGCACGTGCGGCACTTCCGCATGGACGTGCGGCCGGACCTGTCCGTGCACGCCTCGCTCTGCGCGCGCGCCTATGCGCCGCTCGACTTCCACTGGGCCGGCCCCGAGCCGGAAGCGGTGGAGTCCGGCGAACTCGAGATGTTCTAAGCGACGAAAGACCTTCCCATGAACACCCGCGACCCTTCCGAAGCCACCACGCCCGCCGCCCTGGAAAGCAAGGTGCTGGTCATCGAAACCGACGCCGACGTGCTCGACGCGATCCGCGCCTTCTGCGGCGACAACGCCCTGCAGGGCCACCGCGTGCATCCCCTCAACGTGGCCGGCGTGCTGCGCTCGCGCATCGACCTGGGGGCGGTATTCGTCGGCGGCCGGCTGCAGGGCGCCGTCAGCGACGGCGCCCAACTCGCCCGCGAGATCGCCCGCCTGCGCCCCGAACTGCCGCTCTTCCTGCGCACCGACGGCGTGGAGCTGCCAGACCTCGGCGCGCTGCCCTCCATCGTGCCCTACGCATTGGCCGACATCGGCGCGCTGCGCAGCGAGCTCGACCGCAAGATCTTCGACCGCGTCTACCCGACCTCGCTGGTACGCGCGCTCGGCGAGATGACGCAATCGGCCCTCGCCAGCCAGTTCAAGGGCATGGAAGTGCGCATGGACCCGCCCTACGTGGTGCGCGACCGCCTCATCCATGGCGAGATGTTCACCCTGATCCCGATGGAGACGCCCTGGTGCCGCGGCTTCATGACGCTGCAGACCGATGCCGAATCGCTGCGGCGCGTCGTCGCCGCGGGGCACACGGTGTTCTCCGCCGAAGACGGCGCGGACTTCCGCAATTTGAACGCCCTGCTGGGCGAGCTCACCAACCTCATCTGGGGCGGCTTCCGCAACCGCTACGGCACCGAAGGTGCGGGCGGCACCTTCGGCGTGCAGGTGCCGATCATCGTCAACCACCTGCACCGCTACATCAGCTTCGGCACCGAGAGCCCGCAGCTCTGCTTCAAGTGCCAGGCCTGGTCGCCGGACGACCCGGAAGGCACCACCGTCACGATCTACCAGCGCTTCGCCTTCAGCCTGAGCTGGGCCCCCGAGCTCTACCGCGAGAGCGAGACGCTGCTGAGCGGGTTCGTCGAATCGGGGGAGCTTGAGCTGTTCTGATCGGCGTCGCTTCTCCTTCCTTTTTCCCTTGTCTTTTTCTTCCCTGTTTTTTTCGAGGAGCATTCCACCATGGCCAACGTTCTTGTCGTCGACGATTCGAGCACCGTGCGCAGCGAAGTGGGCAACTTCCTGGGCAGCAACGGTTTCCAGGTCGCGCTGGCCGTCGACGGCCGCGACGGGCTCGCCAAGCTCAAGCAGCACAGCGGCATCAAACTCATCGTGTGCGACGTCAACATGCCCAACATGGACGGCCTCACCATGGCCGAGCGCGTGCGCAGCGAACTCGGCAACCAGCGCGTGAACATCGTCATGCTCACCACCGAAAGCTCCCCGGCCATGAAGGAGCGTGGCAAGGCCGCGGGCGTGAAGGGCTGGATCGTGAAGCCGTTCAACGGCCCGGCGGTGCTGGGGTCGTTCCAGAAGCTGGCGGCCTGAGAGCGCCGTTCCCCCACGCCGTGCAGGGCTGGCGAAAGAACACGGCGATCACCTACCGCTACCGCACGGGCACGGCGTAGGCTTGGGGCCTCGAAAGAGCCCCATCCGCCCGACCGCCATGAAAATCGCCACCTTCAACGTCAACAGCGTCCGCGCCCGCCTGCCCGCGCTGCTCCAGTGGCTCGAGGAATCCCGCCCCGACGTCGCCTGCCTGCAGGAACTCAAGTGCGTGGACGACGCCTTTCCGGCGCAGGCCCTCCGCGAGGCCGGCTACGGCGCGATCTGGCAGAGCCAGAAGGCCTGGAACGGCGTGGCCATCCTTGCGCGCGGCACCGATCCGATCGAAGTGCAGCGCGGCCTGCCCGGCGACGAGGCCGACACCCAGAGCCGCTATCTCGAGGCCGCCGTGGACGGCGTGCTCGTCGCCTGCCTCTACCTGCCCAACGGCAACCCGGCGCCCGGCCCCAAGTTCGACTACAAGCTCGCCTGGCTGGAGCGCCTCGCCCGGCGCGCCGCGACGCTGCGCACCCGCCCCGAGCCGGTCGTGATCGCGGGCGACTTCAACATCATCCCCACCGAACGCGACGTCTACAAACCCGACGCCTGGGTGGACGACGCCCTGTTCCGCCCGGAAGTGCGCGAAGCCTACCGCGCCCTGGTGGACAGCGGCTGGACCGACGCGCTGCGCACCCTGCACCCCGACGAGACGATCTACACCTTCTGGGACTACCTGCGCCAGCGCTGGCAGCGCAACTCCGGCCTGCGCATCGACCACCTGCTGCTCAACCCCGCGGCGGCGAAGCGGCTGAAGGATGCCGGCGTGGACAAGGACGTGCGCGGCAGGCCGCAACCCAGCGACCATGCCCCCACCTGGGCCGTGCTGGGGGCCGAACGCGGCAAGCGCTGAGGCTTCATCCGAGCGCCTTGCGGCGCGTCTCGGGCAGGAACGCCGTCGCCAGCCCCAGAAGCGGCAGGAACGACGTCACGCCGTACACCCACACGATGCCGTGGATGTCCGCCAGATCGCCCAGCCCGGCCGCGCCGATCCCGCCGATGCCGAACATGAGCCCGAACATCAGTCCGGACACCAGCCCCACGCGGCCCGGCACCGCCTCCTGCGCGTACACCACGAGCGCCGCGAACGCCGACGACATCACCAGCCCGATCACCACCGCGAGAATGCCCGTCCACGCCAGGCCCACGTACGGCAGCGCCAGCGCGAACGGCGCCACACCCAGGAACGAGATCCAGATCACCGCCTTGCGGCCGATCCGGTCGCCCACCGGCCCGCCCGCGAACGTGCCCGCCGCCACCGCCGCGAGGAACAGGAAGAGGAACATCTGGCTCGTCTGCACGCCGACGTGGAAGCGCTCGATCAGGTAGAACGTGAAGTAGTTGGTGAACGAGGCGATGTAGACGAACTTCGCGAACATCAGCACGCAGATCACGGCCACCGCCCGCACCACGCCGGCGCGGTCCAGCCCCTCGCTGCCGCCCCGCGCCAGTCCCCGGGCCTTCGCCGCCCCGTGGTGGCGCACCCACACCGTGAGCCGGTACAGCACGAAGATCGCCAGCAGCGCAGCCACCATGAACCACGCGACCGCCGGCTGGCCGTGCGGAATCACGATCGCCGCCGTCAGCAGAGGCCCGATCGCCGTGCCCGTGTTGCCGCCCACCTGGAACGTGGACTGCGCCGTGCCGAACCGCCCGCCCGACGCCAGCCGCGCGATCCGCGACGCCTCCGGATGGAACGTGGCCGAACCCACGCCCACCACTGCCGCGGCCACCAGCAGCATCGGATAGCTCTGCGCCATCGCCAGCAGCGCGATGCCCAGCAGCGTCATGCACATGCCCGCCGGCAGCAGGTACGGCTTGGGGTGCTTGTCGGTGTAGAAGCCGATCCACGGCTGCAGCAGCGACGCCGTCACCTGGTAGACCAGCGCGATGATTCCGATCTGCCCGAAGCTCAGCGAGAAATTCGCCTTCAGCATCGGGAAGATCGACGGCAGCATCGCCTGGATCATGTCGTTCAGCAGATGCGCGAAGGCCGCGCCGCCGACGATGGGGAGCAGGAAGCCCTGGGGGGTGGTCTCCTGTAGCGGCGGGGCGAGGTGCGCAGGCTGCGCGGTATCAGCGGTCGTGGTGGTCATCGTGGAGCAGGAAAAGGCTCTGGCGGCCGGCAGCCGCTGCCCTCCCGGGCGAAAAGGGCGGAGCGGCGATAGCGGGAGGAAGCGGTGAGCGTACGCCGGTTGCCCGTGGCCGGTTCGCGTGTATCTGCCAATGTTTGTCGCGTTTCTGCCATGCAGGAGAGAGTGTGGGTCTATCAGTCGCCACGCCCCTGCCCATCGCAGGACGGGTCTGGGCCCTCCTGCGACTCATCGACGACAGCGACGAAATTCTGCGCGCCCTCGAGGCCGAACCGAGGTGCAGTCCGCGGAGCGCCGAAAGGTTTCAGGGCTGGATTCTTGACAATCCGTACCGGCTGGGGGAGTGGAGGCGCGGCAGTGCAGCAGCTCGACCGCATGGACGGCAGCCGGGCCGTCAGGACGAAAAAAAACCGGCCCCGTGGAGCCGGTTTTGCGGACAGGCCAGTGCGGTCAGTACCGGCCGCCGCCGAAACCGCCATTGCCATAGCCGACGTCGGAACGCTTGTTCACGGCATAGCCCGCCGGGCTGTAGCCACCCGGGCCGCTGCTCGCTTCGCGCGGGCGGGCCAGGTTGACGACGATGGAGCGTCCATCGACGGACAGGCCGTTCAGGCCGGTGATCGCCGACTGCGCGTCTTCGGCGGAGGACATTTCCACGAAACCGAAACCCTTGGAGCGACCGGTTTCGCGGTCCATCATGATCTTGGACGACGTGACGCCGCCGAACTCAGCGAAATTGCTGCGCAGGCTGTCGTCGGTCACGGAATAAGGCAGGTTGCCCACGTAGATTTTGCAGCTCATGAGGAGCCTTTCTGAAAGAGGGCGGGCGATGAGCCCGCAGGTGGAATGTCGAGCCCGGAGAGTGGGGCGATGATCCCCCGCCCGTCAGGTCGGGGGGGTGTCTGCAACGGCGGAGGTCAACAGACGGGAGGGTGCGCCATGCATGTCTGCAGCCAGCCCTGGGTGACGGCGAAGAGCCGGGCCGCTTCGCGCGAGGCGAATGTCCTGTCGAAACGGAACTCCCGGCAGTAGCTGCCGCTGCCCTGGGCGCGGTGGACGGCGAAGGAGGCTCGGAAGCGACCGCAATCGGTCGGATGTGTCGCGGGCGAAACGACGTACTTGCCCATGGAAATGGCGGTATTTGGGATCTGGAGCATTCAACAACGCAGGCCGAGCCGGCCGGCGTGAGCTTTCTGGATATTCGGGGACCTGCAGCTCAGCAGATCCGTCGCGCGACGGAAGTCGCCATGTCTCTGCGCGGTGGTGTTCCTTCGGGCAGAGCTTCTGGTGGCAGTACGGTGGAGTAGCCGCAGACCAGAATGGTGTCCATCATACCACCTGGGAATTTTGTTGGAGATCAATATTCCTGATGGTTTTAAAAAAGTCCTGCGCACACCTCCACGCCCAGGGCTCGGGAAAAGGCACCCGAATCCCGGCTCAAGCCGCCTTTTCCACATGCCCCTGCCGCGTATACAGAAAATCGATCACCGCTTTCCGGCACTGCAGGTACACCGCGTCCTCCGCCAGCTGCACCCGGCTGCGCGGCCGCGGAATCTCCACCGCAAGCACTTCGCCGATCGTCGCGGCCGGGCCGTTGGTCAGCATCACGATCTTGTCGGAAAGCAGCACGGCTTCGTCCACGTCGTGGGTCACCATCACCACGGTGCTCTGCGTGCGCGCCACGATCTCCAGCAGCTCGTCCTGCAGCTTGGCGCGGGTGAGGGCGTCCAGGGCGCCGAAGGGTTCGTCCATCAGCAGCACCTGCGGCTCCATCGACAGCGCCCGGGCGATGCCCACGCGCTGCTTCATGCCGCCGGAGATTTCGCCGGGGCGCTTGTGCGCGGCGTGGGTGAGGCCCACCAGCGCCAGGGCGGCGGCGGTGCGTTCCTTGAGGCGCGCCTTGGATTCGGTGGCGCCGAAAACGCGCTCCACGGCCAGGTAGACGTTGCCTTCGCAGGTCAGCCAGGGCAGCAGCGAGTGGTTCTGGAAAACGACGGCGCGGTCCGGGCCCGGGCCCCGGATTTCCCTGTTGGCGCAGATCAGGGCGCCGGCCGTGGGTGTGGTCAGGCCCGCGATCAGGTTCAGCAGGGTGGATTTGCCGCAGCCCGAGTGCCCGATGAGCGAGACGAACTCACCCTTGGCGATCGCCAGGTCGATGCCGCGCAGCGCGGGGAACAGGCCCTTGGTGGTCTTGAAGGTCTGCTCCACGCCCTGGATTTCGATGAACTTGGTGTTGAGGGAGGCATGCATGGGGAACTCCGGTGCGGGTGGGTCGGGTCGGGTGGGGCCGGGCCGGATCAGGCTTTGACCTCTTCGAACGAGAAGGCCGTGGCGAGCTTGACCAGGGCATATTCGAGCAGCAGGCCGACGATGCCGATCACGAAGATCGCGATCAGGATGTTCTTCACGTTCAGGTTGTTCCACTCGTCCCATACCCAGAAGCCGATGCCCACGCCCCCGGTCAGCATCTCGGCGGCGACGATCACCAGCCACGCGGTGCCGACGGCCAGGCGCACGCCGGTGAGCATGTAGGGCAGCACCGAGGGGAAGAGGATAGTGGTGGCGATCTTCCATTCGGAGAGGTTCAGCACGCGGGCCACGTTCATGTAGTCCTGCGGCACGCGCTGCACGCCCACGGCGGTGTTGATGATCATCGGCCAGATGGAGCAGATGAAGATGGTCCAGATGGCCGCGGGGTTCGCGCCCTTGAAGACCAGCAGGCCGATCGGCAGCCAGGCCAGCGGCGAGACCGGGCGCAGCAGGCTGATGAGCGGGTTGAACATGCGCGAGAGGAAGGTGAAGCGACCGATCACGAAGCCGGCAGGGATGCCCACCACCGCCGCGAGGCCGAAGCCCACGGCCACGCGTTCGAGCGAGGCCAGCACGTTCCAGCCCACGCCCTGGTCGTTGGGGCCGTTGCGGTAGAACGGGTTGCTGAAGATCTCCACGGCCTGCTTCCAGGTGTCGGCCGGGTTGGGGATGCTCCCGCCGGTGGTGGTGGAGACGATCGCCCACACCACGAGCAGCAGGCCGATGCCGCAGGCCGGCGGCAGCACCGCGAGCCAGAAGCCGCGCAGCGCGGCCGAGGTGTCGCGGGGCGTGGAGGCGGCGGCGGGCGCGGCGGCCTGGGGGGTGGATGCGTTCGTCGGCATCGTCGTGGCGGCGGTGGGCGCTGCGCCGGCAGGCGCGGCAGCGTGGGGGGCAGCGGCGGAGCCGGACTCCGGGGCGGCATGGAAGACGGCACTGACCATGGGGAACTCCTTCGCGTGGATGCGTCGTGGGGGCGTGTGGAGGAGGGGCTTCAGGGCGCCCGGTCAAGCCTTGATCTTGAAGCCGTCCGCGTATTTCGCCGGGTCCTTGCCGTCCCAGACGATGCCGTCCACCAGCTTGCTGGAGCGCATCTCGCTCTTGGGCAGCGGGGCCTTGGCGGCGGTGGCGGCCTGCTTGTAGAGGTCGATGCGGTTGATGGACTTCGCCACGCCGAGGTAGTCGGGGTGGTCCTTGACCAGGCCCCAGCGCTTGTGCTGGGTGAGGAACCACATGCCGTCCGACAGGTAGGGGAAGTTCACCGCGCCATCGTTGTAGAACTTCATGTAGTCCGGGTCGTCCCAGGTCTTGCCCAGGCCGTCCTGGTAGCGGCCCAGGATGCGCTGGTTGATCGCGTCCACGCCGGTGTTCACGTAGGCCTTGCCGGCGATGGTCTCGGCCATCTTGGTCTTGTTGGCGAGGCTTTCGTCGATCCAGCGGCCGGCCTCCAGGATGGCCGCCGTGACGGCGCGCGCGGTGTTGGGGTACTTCTGCACGAACTCCGAGGTGGTGCCGAGCACCTTCTCGGGATGGTCCTTCCAGATCGCCTGGGTGGTGGTGGCGGTGATGCCGATGCCGTCCATGATGGCGCGGTGGTTCCAGGGCTCGCCCACGCAGAAGCCGTCCATGTTGCCCACGCGCATGTTGGCCACCATCTGCGGCGGCGGCACGGTGATCACCTTGGCGCCCTTCATCGGGTCGATGCCGTTGGCGGCCAGCCAGTAGTAGAGCCACATCGCGTGCGTGCCGGTGGGGAAGGTCTGCGCGAAGGTGTATTCGCGTTTTTCCGTGGCCATCAGCTTGGCGAGCGAGGCGCCGTTCACCGCGCCCTTGTCGGCGAGCTTCTTGGAGAGCGTGATCGCCTGGCCGTTGTTGTTCAGGGTCATGAGCACGGCCATGTCCTTCTTGGGGCCGCCCACGCCCAGGTGCACGCCGTAGACGAGGCCGTAGAGCACGTGGGCGAAGTCCAGCTCGCCGTTCACCAGCTTGTCGCGCACGCCCGCCCAGCTGGCTTCCTTGCTGGGAATGATCTTCACGCCGTACTTCTCGTCGATGCCCAGCACCGAGGCCATCACCACGCTCGCGCAGTCGGTGAGCGGGATGAAGCCGATCTTCACTTCCTTCTTCTCGGGCGCGTCCGAGCCGGCGGCATGTACCAGGGCGCGCAGGGCGGGGCTCACGCCCACGGCGCCGACCGCGGCGGCCTGCAGCACGGTGCGGCGATGGAGGCTGGTTTTCGAGAGGTCGGTCATCGGGGCTTCCTTGTCGAACGGTTGCGGGCGCGGGCCCGGTGGCAGGTGGCGAAAAAACGAAAAGGCGTCCGCACCGCTTCGCGGCGGGTGGGCCGCGAAGGATGGGGACGCCTTTGTCCTTGTGCTCGGGGCGCCTGTCCGCCGTTGGACGGGTGCCTCGATGACCCAGCGATGGGTGCTGGCCGGATCAATGCAAGGGCTGTGCCAGCGGTTGCGTGTGGGGGCGAGCCGGATGGGAAGGCCTCCTGCGCCGGGTCCGACGGATGCCGCGCCGGCTTGCCGCGGTGCCTGATTGGTGCGGCCGCGCACCCGGTTCGTGCGGCGGGTGCCACGCGGTCGTGCGTTGCACCATCGCGCGGCAGGAAAGAGGTCGTTTCGGCGCCTAGCCCAGCAGATCGAAGGCATCGAGCATGCGCTGGGCGACTTCCCCCAGCTTCATGCCCTTGTCCATCGCGGCCTTGCGCAGCTTCTCGTAGGCGGCCTGTTCGGTCAGGCCCTGGCGCTGCATGAGCAGGCCCTTGGCGCGGTCGATGGTCTTGCGGTCCTGCAGGGCGCCGCGCGCGTCGGCCAGTTCGGCCCGCAGCGCCTGCTCGTGCTGGAAGCGCGCCATCGCCACGTCGAGGATCGGGCGGATGCGCTGGGGCGCGAGGCCGGCCACGATGTAGGCGGTGACGCCCGCGGCCACCGCGTCCTTGACGTGGGTCGTGTCCTCGTCGTTGGTGAAGAGCACGATCGGGCGGGGTGCCTCGCGCGTGGCGAGAACGACGTGCTCCAGCGCGTCGCGGGCGGCGCTTTCGGCGTCCACGATCACCATGTCGGGCTGCAGCTGCGCGATGCGGTCACCGAGGAACACGTCGGCGGGAAGCGTGGCGACGAGGTTGTAGCCGTTCTCCAGCAGGCCGATGTGCAGCGCGCGCGAGCGCTCGGCCTGCGCGCGGGCGTGCTCGTCGTCCTCCCCGGCCAGGGCTAGGTCCGGGGCCACCACCACGATGCGCATCGACTCGTTCATGGCGCGCATTGCAGCAAGAAACACGCCCGTCCGATCCGCCTGCGTGAACGTCGGGGCGCCCACGGGGCTCGGCAGTGGTGTATCCGCCAATGGCCGGTGCGGTGGCAGAAAAAGTCTTTCCCGCGGGAACGGTCCGCGATACGCTTGCACGCCTCTTGTTACAGGAGGTCTCAACGATTCATCCAACAGGGGAGCAACGCATGACGACGGCACAGCGGGGTACGGTGGGGCAGGGGGTGGTGGCGCAACGCGAAGCTGGAGCGGGCACGGAGCGCCGACACGGCGCCGCGGCCTGGAGCGGGCTGGCACGGCGATCGGTACTGGCGGGCGCATGCGCCGTGGCCCTGGGTCCGGGCCTGGCAGGCTGCAGCCGCGTGCCGGACACCATCAAGATCGGCGTGGCGCAACCCCTGTCGGGGCCGCTCGCGGCGCTCGGGCAGGACATGCTCAACGGCGTGCGCCTGGCGGTGGACGAGCTGAACCAGTCCGGCTTCAAGGTGGACGGCAAGCGCGTCGCCCTGGAAGTCGTGGCGCAGGACGACCGCGCCGACGCGGCGACCGGCAAGACCGTGGCGCAGCAGCTCGTCGAGTCCGGCGTGGTGGCGGTGATCGGGCACCTCAATTCCGGCGTCAGCATCGAGGCGGCGCCGATCTATGCGGCGCAGGGCATTCCGCAACTGGCGATCTCCACCCATCCGCGCTTCACGGAGCTGGGGCTGCCGGGCACGTTCCGCCTCGTCGCGAACGACAATCTGCAGTCGCGCGCCATGGGATCCTTCGCGGCCACGCAGCTCGCCGCCAACGCCTATGCGGTACTCGACGACGGCACGCCCTACGGCAAGGGCCTGGCCGACGGCGCCGCGCAGCAGATCGAGGCGGAAAAACGGCGCGTGGCCGTGCGCCAGTCCTTCGACGACCAGACCACCGACTTCAAGGCGCTGGCCGCGCGCCTGCAGCAGGAGCGGGTGGGCGTGATCGTCAGCACCCTCAACGATTTCCAGGTGCTGGCCCTCATCGACGCGCTGGCGCAGGTGAACTACACCGGCGTGAGCATCCTGGGCGGCGACACCATCAAGACCACCGACATGCTCAGGGGCGACCGCAAGGTGGCCGCGATCTACGCCACCTCGCCGGTGCTGGAGGCGCGCGAGTTCGTGACCGGGCGCCAGTTCCTGGACCGCTACGACCGCGCGTTCAAGAAGGCTCCGGCCTATGGCGGGCACTACAGCTACGACGCCACCTACGTGATCTCGGCCGCCATCCAGCAGGCCAAATCCGCCGATCCGAAGGCGATCGCCAAGGTGCTGCACGGCATCAACGGCTATGCGCCGGTCACCGGCACCATGAAGTGGGACGAGAAGGGCGAGCAGCGCTACGGCGCCGTGGGCGTGTACGGCATGCGCGCGGGCCAGTGGGAGCTGCGCATGCGTTCCGACCGCTGGTGAGGGCAGGCGGGCCGCGGCGCGCGGCCTGCCCCCGGGCGCTCAGCGGATGGACACCTGCACCGCGGCCTGCGCGGTGCGGCCCAGCGAGTCGCGCGCCACGATGGCCAGCGTGTAGCTGCCGGCCACGGGCGCGGGCCAGCGGGCGGTCACCGTGGTTCCCTGCATCGAGAAGCCCATGCCCAGCGGAGCGCCGGTGATCGCTACCGACACCCAGGTGGCCCCGGGCGCGGCGATCGTGATGTTGCCGGTGAGCGGCTGGCCGGCCGTGCCGCTCCAGGGCGCGGCCGCGATGGACAGCCCGCCCGGAGGCGTGGCGCTGCCGGCCGCGGCGATGCTCACCGTGTAGGTGCCTCGGCCGGTGAGTCCGGTGCGCGTGTCCGTGGCCTCGACGGTCACCGCGTAAGTGCCCTGCACGGGGCGCGGCCACGCGACGGTGCCGTCGGTGCCGATCACCATGCCGGAGGGCGCGCCGCCCAGTGCATAGCGCAGAGGGTTCACGGAGGGGGCCGAGGCACTGAACGACAGCGGCACGCCGGCGGTGCCGGAAACGCTGCCGCCCGGTACGGCCGGCGGCACGGGCGCCGCGATCGTGACCGTGTAGGTGCCCTGGCCGCTCAGCCCCGTCAGGGTGTCGCGCGCCGTCACGGTGACCGCATAGCTGCCCGCCACGGGCGCGGCCCAGGTGACCACGCCGGTAGCGGACACCGCCATGCCGGCAGGGGCTCCGGAAAGGCTGAAGCTGACCGGGTGGGCCGATGCCACGGAGACGGTGAAGGACAGCGGCTGGCCGGCCAGTCCGCTCACCGCGGCGCTGCCGACCGTGGGTGGCGGCGCGGCCACGGTGGAGCCGGCCAGCAGGCCCAGCAAGTCCGCCGCGCGCGGCGTGCCCAGCCCGGTGAGCTGGTCGTAGCCTGCGCGGGCGGTGCAGGTGGTGCAGGTGCCGTGGCTGCCGGCCGCCACGTCGAGGAAGCCGGCGGCGTAGCTGGAGGGCTGGGCGCCCACCGTACCGTACAGCACGGCATGCGGCCGGCCCAGCACGTCCTTGCCGGCCTGCGCGCGCAGGGCGCCGGCCACCGCCATCAGGCCCGACCACATCGGCGTGGACAGGCTGGTGCCGCCGGCGCTCAGCCACTGGGCAGCGCCGCCGGCCTGCGGAATCACGGCCACGTACTGGCCCGTGGAGGGATCGGCGTTCATGGCCACGTCGGCGACCGTGCGGCGGGGCACCGAGCCCACGCCCGGCAGGCCGGACTGCTGGTAGGCCGGGGTCGCGAAGTAGGCGCTCGTGCCGCCACCCGTGCCCGACCACGCCACCTCGGAGCGCGGGCCGCTGCCTGAATACCTCAGCGATGTGCCGCCCACGCCGAGCACGCCCGGCGAGGCGGCCGGCCACATCATGCCGGCGCCCGAATCCCCGGTGGCCGCCAGATAGCCCATGCGTGTCCCCGTGAACGCGGATTCGAGGCCGGTGCTCCAGCTGCCCTCCGGTGCGCCGAAGCTCATGGACACCTGCCCGGGCCCCATGGCGTTGGCCAGCCTTACGGCGGCGACAAGGGCGTTGACCGATGCGTCGGGGGCCTCGATGAGCACGATGCGCGCTGCCGGTGCGATGGCGTGGGTCCACTGCACGTCCAGAGCGATTTCCGTGGCCCAGCCCGCGTCGTAGGCGGGCGCCGTGCCCGCCAGCCCTCCCGCGGCCGTGGCATAGGCCACCCACAGCTCGCAGCCGGCAGTGGCGGCCGGTGCGGGCAGGGGCAGGGCGGTGGCGGCGGGCAGCACCTTCGCGGTGCAGGCCGGCAGGCCGAACTTCTGGTTGAAGGTGGCCAGTTCCGCCGCCACGTTCGGATTGTGGCGCGCCGCCACGACGTAGATCGTCTGTCCCGCGCCCATTTGCGCGGCCTGCTGCGCAGTCGGCGACACGCCGGGCGCGGGCAGCGCGGGCAGGCCGTACGCCGCGCGCACCTGGGCGGGCGTGTACGTGGTGACGACACCCGCGGCGCGGGCCTCGAGCGCGCCGCTGCCGGAGGGGGCGCGCAGGCTCTGCGCCATGGCGGCCTCGATGCGCTCTGCCGTCAACTGCCGCGTGGAGAGCGCCGCCAGGCCGGCATCGATGGGGGTCGTCTGCGGCGCCATCGACCCGTCCTTCGCCGCTTCCACCGCGTCCTGCGAAGCGGGCTCGGGCAGCAGCACCGGCGCGATATGGAAGGTGGGTTGCGCCACCAGGGCGGCCGGAGCGGGCGCCGGCAGTTCGCCGACCGACGAAAGGACAGTGACGCTCGCGGCAATGTCGCCATCGCGAGCTGCCGCGGAATCGTTGCCGGACCCGCCCCCGCAGGAGGCGAGCAGCAGCGTCGCCAGCGCGGCCAGCGGCCATGCAGGGCGGCCAGGCGCCCGGCGAACGGAGCGGGACGAAGACGTGGTGACAAGGGACATGGACGATCTCCCGACAGGCTTGGCCGGCGACCGCGCGGTTTTCAGTCGCGCTCGGGGGCAGAGATGAATGACCGGCCAAATGTAAGTGTTTGTACTTTTTTCGATGATCGTTTTTTTCAAATAGAACGTTTACCTAATTTAAAGTGATGCAAATGATTGTCGAGTCATTGGTACAGCGCCTTCGCGCTGGAAGACGCCCCACTACACTTGCAGGCCCATGAGCCAGCTGATCCTCGGAATCGAATCCTCCTGCGACGAAACCGGCGTAGCCCTGGTGCGTTTGCCGGCGGACGGCGGCGTGCCCACGCTGCTCGCCCACGCCCTGCACAGCCAGATCGACATGCACCAGGCCTATGGCGGCGTGGTGCCCGAGCTGGCGAGCCGCGACCACATCCGGCGCGTGCTGCCGCTGACCGAAGCCGTGCTCGCCGAGGCGGACTGCCGCCTGGCGGATGTGGATGTGGTGGCCTACACCCGCGGCCCGGGCCTGGCCGGCGCGCTGCTCGTGGGCGCGGGCGTGGCCTGCGCGCTCGGCGCGGCGCTGGACCGGCCGGTGCTCGGCGTGCACCACCTGGAGGGGCACCTGCTGTCGCCCTTCCTGAGCGCCGATCCGCCCGAGTTCCCGTTCGTCGCGCTGCTCGTCTCGGGCGGCCACACCCAGCTGATGCGCGTGGACGGCGTGGGCCGCTACGAACTGCTGGGCGAAACCATCGACGATGCGGCCGGCGAGGCCTTCGACAAATCCGCCAAGCTGATGGGCCTGGGGTATCCCGGCGGGCCCGCGCTCTCGCGGCTGGCGGAGCAGGGCGATGCCGCGGCCTTCAAACTGCCGCGGCCGCTGCTGCACAGCGGCAACCTCGATTTCTCGTTCGCCGGCCTGAAGACCGCCGTGCTCACGCAGGCGAAAAAGCTCGGTGACCAATTGGAGGCGCGCAAGGCCGATCTGGCCGCCAGCACCCAGGCGGCGATCGTCGACGTGCTCGTCAGGAAGACCCTGGCGGCGTTGGAAGTCTCCGGCCTGCGGCGCGTGGTGGTGGCCGGCGGCGTGGGCGCCAACCGGCTGCTGCGCGCGCAGCTCGACGCCGCCTGCGCCCGCATGGGCGTGCGCGTGCACTACCCCGAGTTGCACCTGTGCACCGACAACGGCGCCATGATCGCGATGGCCGCCGCCATGCGCCTGCAGGCCGGCCGCGAGGTGCCGAACCGCGACTATGCGTTCGACGTCAAGCCGCGCTGGCCGCTGGACGCACTCGCATGAGCGCGGCAGACACGGCCCTTCTGGCAAGGACGCCGTGCCGTACTTCCTGACTGCGGCGCGGTGTCTCGCCACGATCGCGCACAAAAAAGCGCCCGGCCATCGACGGCACGGGCGCAAGGGCGACAACTGTCTGCCGGTGCGGTAGGGAAGTCCCAGCGCGGCCGGCGTATGCCGGTCGATCAGCCGATGGTGAGCTGCGTGGCGCGGCTCTCCGGCACCACCTTGGCGAGCACCAGCGTCAGCACGCCGTTCTCGAGCTTGGCGCTGCTGGCCGAGGCGTCGATCTCGTCGGCCAGTTCCCAGGCGCGCTGCACCTGGCGGGGCGCGCCTTCGACGCTTGCGAGGCGCACTTGCTGGCCCTCGATGGTCACATGGAGCTGTTCGCGGGAAAGGCCCGGAACGTCGATCTGCAGGGTCACGGTCTTGTCGTCCTGGCTCACGGAGGTGCCGGGGTTCGCGAGGGTGCTCTGCATGAAGCGCTGGAGCGCGAAATCTGCGGGAGCGGCGGAACGGGCAACGTACGGGGAGCGGCGGATGACGGGGGCGAAGAACATGGTGGAACTCCTTGGAAAACATGGCGGCGCGCAATGCGCCTGACACTTGGGTGAGCGCGGCGCCCGGGTTCGCCGCTTGGGTTGCAGATGCGCATGCCGCGGCGCATTTCAAGAGGATTTTTCACGGGCGCGGCGCGCGGGCCGGCAAGCCAAACCCGGCGGTTGCGAGGGGTTACAACCCATTTGCGGGCGCACCAAAGTGCAACCAGCACAATGCGGGCTCAGGAATCCGCCGCCATGCCCATGCCCCTTCGCTTCACCGCTCCCTCGCGCCCGCCTTCCCGACTGCCCCGGCCCGCGGCCACCGCGGCCGTGGCTGCCGCCGCCCTGCTCGCCGGCTGCGCGGGCGTGCCCAACTCCATGCCCGGCCTGGACCGCAGTGCCCGCTTCGACCCCGACGATTTCAACACCAGCGCCAGCATCTACACGCGCCACATCGACGCGCCGCCCGCCCGCGTCTGCGAGGGCGCCCGCCGCGCGCTGCTGAGCCAGGGCTATCTGGTGGGCACCGCCAGTGCCGAGGTCGTGGCCGGCCGCAAGTACTTCCAGCCCTCCACCGACATCCACTACCAGGTGGAGATGCGCGTCGTCTGCGCGTCCGAGGGCCCGCTCAAGCAGCGCACGGCCGTCTTCGCGAGCGCGCTGCAGGACCGCTACGTCATCAAGAAGATCAACAACTCCGCTTCGCTCGGCGTGGGGGCGCTGGGCTCGCTGTCGCTGCCCGTCACGGCGAGCGACGACACGCTGGTGAAGGTGGGCAGCGAGACGGTGACGGACGCGCGTTTCTACGACCGCTTCTTCCAGGTCTTCGACCGGTTCATTCCGCCGCGCGAAGTGCCGACGGAAGTCGGCCAGGCGTCTCCGAAGGTGCCCAAGACGGCCGATACCGAGGCCATGGTGCGCGAAGCCCGCGAATCCGGCGAGGTGAAGGACCCGGCCGAAGGCGGTGTGACCACTTCGCCGGTGGTGCCGCAGGCCGCACCGGCCGCCGACCCGCTGCCGCAGGTGCTTCCGTATCCGGTGTTCCCTGCCGCCACGCCGCCTGCCGCGCCCGCGTCGGTCCCGTCGTTGCCGGCGGTGCCCGCGTCGGCGCCGTCGGCCCTTCCCTGACGGCCCGGACCTTAGGCTTCCCCGGCGCGGTCCGCGCTTGCCTGGCCCGGCATCCGCCGGCGGGCCGGTCTCGTGCCCGTACCCTTACCTGTACCGGCGGGCCTGCCGTGCCTGCCGTTTCGCGCTGTTCCCTTTCCGCTTCCCATGAACGTCAACGTGTCCGCTCTCCGTTTCCTCGCCTCCTTTCCCGCCGCCGTGCGCCCCGGCGTCGCCGCGGCCGCGTCCGCCATCACGCTGTTGGGCATGGTCCTGCCCGCCGCCGCCGCCGCCGCCGCCGCCGCCGGCCCGGCCGCCGCACCGGCGGCATCGACGTCCGCCGCGCCCGCCGCAGCGCCCATCAAGATCGCGCTCATCGAAAGCCTCTCCGGCCCCTTCGCCAACACCGGCGAGGCCGTGTACCGCAACGTGCTCTGGGCCACCGAACGCGTGAACGCGCGCGGCGGTGTGCGGCTGCCCGCCGCGGCCGGCGGCGCGCGCCCGCTGGTGTTGGAGCGCTACGACAGCAAGGGGCAGAACGAGGAGGCGCTCTCGGCCCTGCGCGCGGCCATCGATGGCGGCGCGCGCGTCGTGCTGCAGGGCAATTCGTCGGCCACGGCGGCCGTGCTGATCGAGGCGATCAACAAGCACAACGAGCGCGATCCCGCGCGGCGCGTGCTGTTCCTCAACTATTCGGCCGTCGATCCCATCCTGACCAACGAGAAGTGCAGCTTCTGGCACTTCCGCTTCGATGCCCATGCCGACATGCGCATGGCCGCTCTGATGGAGGCGATCCGCGCCGACAAGGGCCTGCAGGGTGTCTACCTCATCGGGCAGGACTACAGCTTCGGCCAGGCCGTGCTGCGCGAGGCGCGGCGCCAGCTGGCCGCGCAGCGCCCCGACGTGAAGGTCCTGGGCGAGGAACTGCACCCCGTGGGCCGCGTGAAGGACTTCGCTCCCTACGCGGTGAAGATCCAGGCGAGCGGCGCGCAGGCCGTGGTCACCGGCAACTGGGGCAACGACCTCACGCTGCTGGTCAAGGCCGCGCGCGAGGTGGGCTATGCCGGCACCTTCTACACGTTCTACGGCAACGCCCTGGGCGCGCCCGCGGCGCTGGGCGATGCGGGCGTGGGCAAGGTGGTGGCGGTGGCCGACTGGCTGCCCAACGTGCCCACGAAGGAGAGCGAGGCTTTCTACCGCTCCTTCCGCCAGCGCTTCCCCAGCCCCGCCGACGACTACGTGCACATGCGCATGCAGCTCATGGTCGAATCGCTCGCCGAATCGATCGAGCGCGCCGGCACCACCGACACCACCGCCGTCGCCCGCGCGATGGAAACCTCGCGCGTGCAGCTGGCAGGGCAGGGCGGTGCGATGCGCGCGGCCGACCACCAGTTCCAGCAGCCGCTGGCCGTCGGCGTCATGGAGCGCGCCGGCACCCCGGGCGTGCCCTTCGACGTGGAAGGCTCGGGCTACGGGTTCCGCGTGGTGCGGCGCATCGCGGCGGAGCAGGCGGAGCTGCCGCCGCGCTGCGACATGCGGCGCCCGGGCTGATCCGGCGCGCCCCGGACTCAGTCGGTGACGCGGAAGGTCGCGTCGCTGCGCGAAACCGCGTCGTCGCCGATGGGGTCCAGGCGCAGCTGGTAGGCATAGTGGCGCATGTAGTAGTCCGGCCGGCTGTAGGACTTGAAGGAAGAGCCCGTCGTGTCGCCCAGGCCGAGCACCTCCGCGAAGGTGGCATCGGCCGCGAACTCCGGCGATCCGTCGTACGGAGCGAGTTCGAACGCGGAGTTCTTCTGCCGCAGGTAGTAGCCGGGCTGGTTGACCGACGCGAAGGACACGTAGCCGGCGTTGTCGGCGAGGCCCTTGACGATGCGGAACTTCGCATCGTCCTCGGGCGAGACATTCGCGTCGATGCGCACCGATGTGAAGTTGGCGTGCCGCACGTACCGATCGGGGAAGTTGCTGGACTGCAGGCGGGTGATCGGGGTGGTGCCGCCCCACTGCGCCTGCAGGCGGCTCAGCTCCGCATCGCTCAGGGGCAGAATGCCGCCGTGGCGCTTGTGGCTCGCGCCCAGGTGGTACGAGCCTTCGGGTGCGATTTTCCAGTTGTCCGCGCTGCCCATGTTGACCGAGGTGAGCGGCAGGTAGCCCCTGCCCGAGGCATATTGGTCGACCCACAGGCCCCACCTGGCCTCGCCGTTGAACTTGAAGAGGATGGGGCCTTCGACCATCTGGCCCGTGAGGCCCACCTGCGACAGATCACCGATGGTCGTCCACGCGCCCAGGATCGACTGGCTGCCTTCCAGCGTGATCTGGCCGTCGCCGGAAGCGCGCACGTATTTGTAGCCGCCCACGCTGCCCGCCACTTCGATGATCTGCGTGTCGATGATGGGTTGGTCGCCCGGCCGCTCGATGTACAGCTGGGGCGGCGTGAAGGTCACGAAGTCGGTGGTCTTGGCGTAGTAGATGCGGGGCTTGTCCTTGCCGTCGCGCGGCGAGATGGTGGTCCAGTACACGATGTAGGCATTGGATTCCGGATCCCAGATGGCTTCGGGAGCCCAGGCGCAGCCTGCGTTCGGAATGGCGCCGGCCACGTTGGCCAGGCGTGGCGCGGACCAGTGCACCAGATCGGAGGATTCCCAGATGACCAGGTTGGTGCTGCCCTGGTGCATGGCCGTGCCCCAACCCTTTCCGCTCGCGATGCGCAGATCCGTGGCGAGGATCCAGTACTTGGAGCCGTCGGGAGACCGCACGATGGAGTGGTCCCGCACACCCTTCTCTCCCACGGTGGACCTGAGGACGGGCTGGCTGTTGTTCAGGTCGGTCCAGTGCATGCCGTCGGTGCTCACCGCCATGTAGGTCTGCTCGCCGGATTCCGATTCGCCGGTGAAATGGACCAGCAGGTACCCGCCGGACTGGGCCTGGGCGCCGGCGAAGGACATCGCCAGCGTGGCGGCCGCGAAGAGCGCCCGAACGGACTTGTGGATTTTTTTCATGAGTGGACTCCTGTCTCCATGTGTTGTCGGTTCAGGGCAGGCGGCCGGTGCGCGAGGCGCTCCGGGGGGAAGAGCCTGCCGTGAAGTCGTTCCGCGCGGCCCGGATCCCCGCCCGGCGAAGGGCGGTGCTGGTCTGGCGGGGCTGTGTGCTTCTCGCTTTTACTGTCGAGTCGGCAAGGCCATGCTAGGGAGGTTGCCGCGGCAGGACCAATCGTTTTTTGACGGCCTGCGATAACCGATTGGCCTGCACCCCTGATCGGCGGTGAGAGCGCGGCGCGCGGAGGTTCTGGCGGCGGACGATTTCTTCGGGTGTCCACGCCGCGGCGGGACGTGGAAGCCCAAGATGGCGGAATCATCCTTTTCCACCGTCACACGCCATGGACATCTTCCGCGTCCCCCAGGTTCTCAGCGATCCGGCGGCCTATGCCGCCTGGCGGCAGAGCGAGCAGGCTCGAAGGCGCGATGCGTCGCCGGGTTCGCCCCGAGGCTCCTCTTCCTTTTCGATGCATTCCCTGCACGAGGCGCTTCCGAGCCTGCGGAGCCGTGCGCCGTCTCCGGTGCCTCCGGAATGCCGGCATGCCGCCGCCCCGGCCTGGATCGGCCACCGCGAGCAGTAATGGGCGCGCCTGTCCGCCCGGACGCTGAGGCACCACCCGGCGGACGCGCAGGCGAGGCAGGCGATCCATGACCTCACCCTGGTGTATGCAGCATCCGAGACGTTCCGGCGGACGATGGCGACCGTGGATGCAGAAGGGCCGGTGAACGTCCGCGTGGACCCGGGAGTGGCCACCGCGTACTTCCGCCCGGATACCCGGGAAGTGGTGCTGGGGCAGGCGTTCACGGGCAGTCGTCCTTACGCGATGGGCGTCCTTGCCTTCGAGCTGACCAACGCGTCCCTGGCCTCTGCGTACGTGGCCCATGAGCGGGAAGCCGCCCGGAGGCGCATGTCACCGTATGAATTCGCGGAAGGCGCGGAGCGGATCGAGTACAACTCGGTGCACAACACGCACTGCTATTACCAAGAGTCGCGTGGGGTGCTGCAGCAGGCCGGGCTCGACGTGCCGCACGCCTGGCAGAGCTCGGTCACGCCCCAGGGAGAGATCGTGCCCTGGGCGGCTTCGGAAGAGGAGTCCGTGTACCACTCGATCTCGACGGGCCATTTCGGCCAGTATGCGCAGAGCTATGCGCGCCGGGGCTGTTGATCCGGCGTGACCCGCCGGGGCCGCGGGCGCGCGCTACCGCGCTGCCGCCACTTCGCGCCCGAGGTCGATCACCGCCATCGCGTAGTAGCTCGACCAGTTGTAGCGCGTCACCACGTAGAAGTTGCGCGTGCCGGCCACGTAGGTGGCGGGCGCGCCGCCGTTCTGCAGTTCGATCAGCGCGAGCGGGCCCGCGGCTGCCGGTGCCGGTGCCGTGGCGGTGCCGCCGGCGTCGAGGGGCCGGGCGCCGCGCGCTTCCATGCCGGCGGCATCGAAGGTCGGCAGGATGTCGGGCGCCAGCAGCTCGGGCAGGCGCAGCCGGGCTTCGTCGAATGCGACGGCGTAGTGCGTGGGCAGCCCGGGGACCCAGCCGTGGGCCTGGAAATAGTGGGCCACGGAGCCGATCGCGTCGGCAGGGCTCTGGAACAGATCGATGCGGCCGTCGCCGTCGAAATCCACGGCCCAGCGCACCCAGCTGGAGGGCATGAACTGCCCCAGGCCCATGGCGCCGGCGTAGCTGCCGCGCAGCGCGAACGGGTCGGTGCCGGTGCGGTCGGCCAGGCTGAGCAACTGCTCGAGCTCGCCCTGGAAGAAGGCCTGCCGTTCCGCCGCACGCGGATGGGCAGCGGGGAAATCGAACGCCAGCGTGGCGAGCGCATCCATCACGCGGAAGCCGCCCATGTGCTGGCCGTAGAGCGTCTCGACGCCGAGGATGCCGACGATGATCTCCGCGGGCACGCCGTACTCGCGCTCGGCACGCGCCAGCGTGGCGGCGTGCTCGTTCCAGAAGCGAACGCCCGCGCGGATGCGCACGGGCTCGACGAACCGGGCCCGGTAGGCGGCCCAGTTCTTGGGCGTACCCTTGGGCGCCGGGACCATCAGCCGAGGCACCTGCGGCAGGAAGCGCGCCTGCCCGATGGCCTGCCGCACCCATTCGCGGTCGAGCCCGCGGCGCGCGGCGAGGTCGTCGGCGAAGCGCAATGCGTCGGGCCGGCCGGCGTAGAGCACGTCGGGGGCCGGGGAGGCCTTCTCCTTCTTTTTCGCGGGCTTCTGGGCCAGGGCGGCCGGTGCCGTGGCGAGGGCGGCTGCGCAGGCGAGGGCGAGGAGGGCGGCGGAGCGGGTCAGGGCCATGCGGGAATCGGTGTCGAAGAAAAAACGGATCACGGGCCTGGGCATTAGAACCCGTCCGGCCACCGGGCTCAGCGGCGGGGGGGCGCGGGGTCGGCCGGCCAACGCAGGCCGCGCAGTTCGCGCTGCAGCGCCGCCAGGGCGGTGGCGGGATGCGGTGCGTAGCGCGCCTGCTCCATGCGCAGCAGCCAGCCGGCCGCGGGTGCGGAAGCAGCCTCGCCGAAGCGTTCCTGCAGCGCGCGGGCCAGGGCGCGCGCCGGCAGGTGCGCGGGCAATGGCAGGCCGGCGCGGGCGATTTCGCGGCGAGCGCGGTCCAGCAGCCGCAGCCAGGGGTCCTGGCGGCGGCGCTCCCACAGGCTCCAGCCCACCCCGCCGAGGGCTGCCAGCGCGGCGAGCGCACCCAGCACGCGTGCCAGGTCCATCGCGTCGGGGGACGGGATGCCGAGCGACTTCAGCAGATCGAGCTGCTGGCTCTGCGTGTAGTTGAGCACCCACTGGTTCCAGCGGTTGTTGACGGCCTCCCACACGGCGCGCGCGCGGGCGGCGATGCCGCGGCCGATGACCGTGTCCACGGCGGTGCCGAAGGCGCTGCGCGGCGCCAGCAGGCGCTGGAAGTTGCCGATGCGTCCCGGCGAGACGGCGCCGGTCGGGTCCACGCGCACCCAGCCGCGGCCCGCGAGCCACACTTCGGTCCAGGCATGGGCATCGGCCTGCCGCACGGTCCAGTAGCCGTCCACGCCATTCAGCTCGCCGCCCTGGTAGCCGGTGACGATGCGCACGGGGATGTCGGCCGCGCGCAGCAGCACCGCGAAGGCGGAGGCGATGTGCTCGCAGAAGCCGGCCTTCTGGTCGAACCAGAAGGCGTCGGCGGTGTGCTCGGCCACCACGCCGGGCTCCAGCGTATAGCTGTAGCCGCCCGTGCGCAGGCGCTCCAGCGCGGCCTGCACGAACGCCGCAGGCCCGCCCGCGGCGATGGCCGGGTCGGCCAGCATCTGGCGCGCCAGGTCGCGCGTGCGCGGATCGAAGCCGTCCGGCAGCTCCCGGTAGGGCCGCAGGCGCGGCGTGTCGTCCATCGGCCCGTGCGTGAATCGCGGGTAGCTGGCGGCGCGGTAGCGCAGCACCTCGTTGATCGGGCGGCTGGCGAGCCAGGAGAGTTCGGGCGACATCGCGGCGCGCAGTCCCGCCGGCAGGGCGGGCGCCTCGGGCGCGGCATCGAGCGTGAGCAGCCAGGGCACGCGCAGCGCCTCCAGCGTGACCTCGTAGCGAAGCGGCTCGCCCTGCACCTCGAGCGATGCGGGGATGGGCGGGCGCCATGCTGCCGCGGGCGCGCCGTTCTGCCCGAAGGCGAACCACTCGCGCCCGTCGAACACCGAAAACACCGGCCCGCGGAAGTAGAGCGCGCTCTGCGGCGGCGGCTCGCCGCCCGGTGTGTCGAAACGCACGCGCAGCGCGATGCCGTCGTCGAGCGCGAGCGAGGCGACGTTGCCGATCTCCATCCGGCCCGACAGGCCGCTGCGGCCCGTGGGGTTCTCGCTGGGCATGCCCCAGAGCGGCGCCATGCGCGGGAACAGCAGGAACAGCGCGAGCATGACCGGCGCGCCCAGCAGCGCCATGCGGCACGCGAGCCGCAGCGGCACGGTGAGCGGCGGGCGCCCGACCGGCAGATGGGCATTGACCAGCGCCGTGAGCAGGCCCAGCAGGGCGATCAGCATCGCCGCGGCCGTGGCGAGCGACTGCGAGAAGAAGAAGTTGCTGAGCATCGTGAAGAAGCTCAGGAAGAAGATCACCATGGCGTCGCGCCGCGCGTTCATCTCCATCGTCTTGAGCGCGAGCAGCATCACGATCAGCGTGACGCCCGCGTCGCGGCCGACGATGGTGCCGTGCGTCACGATGGTGAGCGCGACCGATGCGGCCAGCAGCGTGCCGAGCACCCAGCGCCCGGGCTGCGGCCGGCCGCGCAATGCCAGCGCGCCGCGCCACACCAGCACGGAGGCCGCGAGCAGCGAGGTCCACCAGGGCAGGTAGGGCGCGAGCGGCAGCACCACCCAGCCGACGGTGGCGAGCAGGAACAGCAGATCGCGCGTTTCGCGCGGCAGGTGGGCGAGGGTGTGGCGCAGCGCGGTCATGCCGCTGCTCCCGCGTTGCCGGGCCCGGATGCGGGCCTGCCCGCGGGCACGGGCGCTGCCGATGCCGGCGCCGGTGGAGCGCATGCGGCCGGGAGCGGGGGGCGGTCGTTCAGCACAGTGCCAGCGCCTCCAGGCAGCGGCGTTCGTGCGCCGGTCCGCTGCCCTGGCCGACCTCGCCGGAGGGCAGGCGCAGGCCGTAGTCCAGCCCCAGGCGCTCGGCCTGCAGCACCCAGGCCGTGACGCGCGACACGCGCGCCTCCGGGTCCTGCAGGCTGGTGAGCGCGAGGTCGAACCACAGCTCCTGCCGGCGCGACTGCTGGGTGTCGTCGCGGCTCACCAGGTCGTCGGTGCCGGTGGCGAGCGACCGCGCGGCCTTCTTCCAGACGACGAGCTTGAGCGGATCGCCGCGGCGGTAGGCGCGCACGCCGTCGAACTCCCCGATGCCCTGCTTGGGCGCGCTGCCCGCGCCGCCCGCGCTCGGTTCGCCGGCGGGCAGCGGTGGCGGAGGCACCTCGGGACGGGGATACACCAGCACCTGCGCGGCCGGGCGCCAGAGCGTCCAGACGCGGAAGGTGCCCAGCGGGAAGCGCGTCTCCGCCGTGAGCAGCGGCACGTGGTGCAGCCCGCGCCGCTCGGGCTGGAAGGCGATCTGCACCGAGCCCGTGCCCTGCGCGGGCACGTCCGTCCACGCCCAGTGCGTCGCCCGGCCGGCGCCGTGCACCGCCACCGCGATGCCGTGGCGCGGCGCGGCGCGCTCGCTCGCCAATTGCACGTCGAACACCACGCTCTGCCCCAGGAAACGCGGCTCCGGGGGCAGCAGGTGCAGCGTCAGCCCGCGCAGCGTCCCATGGCACACGTGCATGCCCGCCACCGCGCTGCCCGCCAGCAGGAAGGTCAGCAGATAGCCCAGATTCAGCTGGAAATTGATCGACGCCACCAGCAGCACCAGCAGCGTGAGCGCCAGCATCCACCCGGCGCCCGTGGGCAGGATGTAGACATTGCGCTGCGTGAGCAGCACCGTGTCCGTGCGCGGCAGCCGCGCCTGCCACCAGCGGTGCAGCCGCGCGCGCAGCGCGGCGAGGGGTCGATCAGGGGGGTGTTCCCTCATTTCAGCGGCACGGCTTCCGCCATCGCGGCCACCTGCTCGGCCGCACCGCGCCCCGCGTCGCCCACGGGCACGAGCCGGTGGGCGAGGGTCTGCGGCAGCACGGCCTGCACGTCGTCGGGCGCCACGTAGTCGCGGCCGGCGATCAGCGCCTGCGCCTTGGCCGCGCGGATGAGCGCGATGCCCGCGCGCGGCGACAGGCCCTGCAGGAACCAGCGCCCCGAGCGGGTCGCGGCGACCAGGTCCTGCACGTAGTCGAGCAGCGGCTCGGCCGTGTGCACCGCCAGCACCTGCTGCTGCAGGGCTTCGAGCTCGTCGGGCGAGAGCAGCGCCGGCATGCCCGCCACCATGTCGCGGCGGTCACCGCCGGCCAGCAGCAGCCGCTCCGCAGCACGGTCCGGATACCCGATCGAGATCCGCATCAGGAAACGGTCGAGCTGGCTCTCGGGGAGCGCGAAGGTGCCGAGCTGGTCGTGCGGGTTCTGGGTCGCGATCACGAAGAAGGGATGGGGCAGGGGGCGCGTCTCGCCCTCCACCGTGACCTGCTTCTCTTCCATGGCTTCGAGCAGCGCGCTCTGCGTCTTGGGGCTGGCGCGGTTGATCTCGTCGGCCAGCAGCACCTGGGCGAACACCGGGCCGGGATGGAACACGAACGACTCGCGGCCGCGCTCGTAGACCGAGACGCCCGTGAGGTCGCTGGGCATCAGGTCGGCCGTGAACTGCACGCGCGAGAACTGCAGCCCGAAAGTGCGCGCGAGCGCATGGGCCAGCGTGGTCTTGCCCACGCCCGGCACGTCCTCGATCAGCAGGTGTCCGCCGGCCAGCAGGCAGGCCACGCAGTCCTGGACCTGGGCGTTTTTGCCGACGATCACCGTGTTAAGCTGATCCAGAAGCGACCGGATCTTGTGCTGTGTGTTCATGGCACCCGACGTTATCCGAAAAAAACCAGAGACAAGGGATTCATGGTGGGCTCCACAGGCTATTTCACGCACCGCGAATGCTGGAAGCACGAGATGGGTGCGGGCCACCCCGAGTGCCCGGGGCGGCTGGACGCGATCGAGGACCGGCTGCTGGCCACGGGCGTGGCCGACGCGCTCGAGCGCTTCGAGGCACCGGAGGCCTCGCTGGCCGATGTCGAGCTGGCGCACGACCGGCTGCACGTGGCCGCGCTGCGCGGCCTCTCCGACCGGCTCGCGGAAGAGATCGTGGCCGGCGGCCCCGCCCATGCGCAGGTCGATCCGGACACCTCCATCAACACCCACACCTGGCCGGCCGCGCTGCGGGCCGCGGGCGCCGCGCTCGCCGCTACCGACGCCGTCATGGCCGGCGAACTGGAGAACGCCTTCTGCTGCGTGCGCCCGCCGGGCCACCATGCCACGCGCAGCAAGGCCATGGGCTTCTGCTTCTTCAACAACGTCGCGATCGCGGCCAAGTACGCACTGCAGCGCTACAAGCTGCAGCGCGTGGCGGTGGTGGATTTCGACGTGCACCACGGCAACGGCACCGAGGACATCCTCGCGAACGATCCGCGCGCGCTGATGGTCGGCATCTTCCAGCACCCGTTCTACCCGTTCAGCGGCGACCAGGATCCGGCGCCCAACATGCTCAACGTGCCCGTGGCCGCCTACACGCGCGGCATGGACATCCGCGAGCTGATCGAGATGCTCTGGATCCCGCGGCTGGAGGCCTTCAAACCCGAGATGATCTTCGTCTCGGCCGGCTTCGACGGCCACCGCGACGACGACATGGGGCAGCTCGGCCTCACCGAGCAGGACTACGCCTGGATCACGCAGCGCATCAAGGACATCGCCCGCCGTTACTCCAAAGGCCGCATCGTCTCCTGCCTGGAGGGCGGCTACGTGATGGATGCCCTGGCGCGCAGCGTGGAAGCCCATGTGCGCGTGCTGGCCGACCTCTGAGACCGGCCGCCCGCCCATACCGCCAACGCCCTTCACCGCCATGACCGAACCTGCCGCTCCGCTGCCCGCCTCCGCTGCCGAGGCGCCCGTGCTCCACACCGCGCGCGATGCCCGCGGCGTCGTGACCCTCACGCTGGCCGACCCCGCGCGCCTGAACGCGCTCGGCGACGGCATGCTCACCGCACTGCAGCAGGCGCTCGATGCGATCGCGCAGGACCCGCAGGCCCGCGTGGTGGTGCTGGCGGCGCAGGGCAAGGCCTTCTGCGCGGGCCACGACCTGAAGGACATGGCCGCGCACCCGGATGCCGCCTGGTACAAGCGGCTCTTCGCGCAGTGCAGCCGCATGATGGTGTCGATCCAGCGCCTGCCCGTGCCGGTGATCGCGCGCGTGCAGGGCATCGCCACCGCGGCGGGCTGCCAGCTGGTCGCGCAGTGCGATCTGGCCGTGGCGGCCGAAGGAGCGCGCTTCGCCACCAGCGGCATCCACTACGGCCTGTTCTGCTCGACGCCCAGCGTGCCGCTGGTGCGCAATGTGCCGGCGAAGCGCGCCATGGAGATGCTGCTCACCGGCGACTTCATCGACGCACGCACCGCGCTGGCCGAAGGCCTGGTGAACCGCGTCGTTCCCGCCGAGGCGCTGGACGACGCGGTGGAATCGCTCGTGCGCTCGATCCTCGGCAAGCCCCGCGCGGCCGTGGCGATGGGCAAGGCGCTCTTCTACCAGCAGCGCGAGCTCGGCGTGGAGGCGGCCTACCAGCTCGCCGGGCAGGCCATGGCCGTGAACATGATGGACGAGGCGGCGCAGGAGGGCGCACGCGCGTTCGCCGAGAAGCGCGCGCCGGCCTGGAAGGCCGACGCCGACACTCCGCCGCCTGCCGCGCGCTAGGCGGGGCCCGCCCAACGCCGCCAGCAGCGGACGGCCGACGGGGCCCGCTCCCGCATGTCAGGCGCAGCGGGCCGGCGTTAAGCTTCCGGGCTCATCCGCCGGGGCCGCACGCTCCGGCCCTGCCGTCCACCGATGCCCGAGGTTCCCGCCCCATGGATGCCCTCCACGCGCTGATCCGCGATTTCAGCCAATCCCCCACCTGGATCGAAGCGGCCGTGCTGGCCGCCTGCCTGGCGCTCGCCTACTTTGCGAGCCGCATCCTCGGCCGCCAGCAGCCACCCGATTCGGTGTGGTTCGGCCGCCGCACGGTCGATGGGCTGATGTTCCCGCTGCTGGCGCTGGCCCTGGCCTATGCCGCCCGAGTGGGTGTGGAAACGTTGCTGCTGCAGCCGGTGTTCCTGCTGCGCGTGGCGGTGCCGGTGCTCAGTTCGCTGGTGCTGATCCGCTTTTTCGCGCGCATCCTCGCCAACGCGTTTCCGAAATCGGCCGCCATGCGGCTGGTGGAGCGCATCGTCTCGTGGCTGGCCTGGGGCGTGGCGGTGCTCTGGATCGTGGGCCTGCTGCCCGCGGTGCGCGCCGAGCTGGCCGGCATCGCGATCCATTTCGGCAAGTCGCAGGTCACGGCGCTCACACTGATCGAAGGATCGCTCTCGGCCACCGTGGTGATGCTGCTGGCGCTGTGGCTCTCCTCCACGCTGGAGCGGCGCCTGCTGGACCGCACGATCGTGGACCTTTCCATGCGCAAGGTGGCCGCCAACGCCACGCGGGCGGGGCTGCTGCTGGTCGGCCTGCTGTTCGCGCTCTCGGCCGTGGGTGTGGACCTCACGGCGCTTTCGGTGCTGGGTGGCGCCGTGGGCGTGGGCCTGGGTTTCGGCCTGCAGAAGCTGGCCTCCAACTACGTGAGCGGTTTCGTGATCCTGCTGGAGCGCTCGCTGCGCATCGGCGACAACGTGCGCGTGGACGGCTTCGAAGGCCGCATCACCGACATCAAGACCCGCTACACCCTGATCCGCGCGGGCAACGGGCGCGAGTCCATCGTGCCCAACGAGACGCTCATCACGCAGCGCGTGGAGAACCTCTCGGACGCGGACCGCAAGTTCAACATCACCACCAACATCACCGTGGGCTACGACAGCGACGTGCCCCGCGTGCAGGCCATCCTCTGCGGCGCCGCCGCCGCCCAGCCACGCGTGCTGGCCGATCCGGCGCCGGTGGCCTACCTGATGAACTTCGCGCCCGACGGGCTGGAGTTCAGCCTCAATTTCTGGGTGAGCGACCCTTCGGCCGGCACGGTCAATCTGCGCTCTGCGATCAACATCGCGATCCTGGACGGCCTGCGCGCCGAGGGCATCGACATCCCTTATCCGCAGCGCGTGGTGCGCCTGCAGGCCGATGCCCCGTCGCCCACCGGGCCCCTGCTGGCCGCGCATGTCGCACAAGCGTCCGCGCCCCCGTCCACGGCATGACCGGACGCGGCTATACTCCGTAAAAAGCACGATCGTTCTTTTTTGTGCGGGGCAGTGGGCCGGCGCGTTGTCCCGGCAGGCGCTCGCCGTTCCGGCCCAGGGCCGGCGCATAGAATGGACCGGTTTACGTTACGTCAATCAATCAACCCGTTTAGGAGCCGCAGCAATGAAGGTCTTGGTCCCCGTCAAGCGCGTGGTGGACTACAACGTGAAGGTCCGCGTGAAGTCGGACAACACGGGTGTGGACATCGCGAACGTGAAGATGAGCATGAATCCGTTCGACGAGATCGCCGTGGAGGAGGC
>CAJYKV010000013.1 GCA_913774955.1 uncultured Acidovorax sp. | reverse complement strand
CCGCATCCAGGATGCCGACTTCGCGGCCGAAACCGCCAACCTGTCGCGCTCGCAGATCCTGCAGCAGGCCGGCACGGCGATGGTGGCCCAGGCCAACCAGCTGCCCCAGGGCGTGCTGTCCCTGCTGAAGTAACCCGCAGGACGTCGGCGCGGCGACCGTGGCCGTCTCCGGTGGTGCGGGGCGGGATGACCCGCCGGCGGCTGGCGCGCTTGCGCACAATACGCCCACGTGAAAACTTCGAGGGACGTCCCCATGTCAGAACGGCAGCAAGAAACACCGGTGTACGTCACGCAGCCGTATCTCCCGCCGCTGGAGGAATTCCTTCCCTATCTGAAAGAGATCTGGGAGAGAAAGATCCTGACCAACAATGGGCCGTGCCACCAGGAGTTGGAGGCCAGGCTGCAGGAATATCTGGGCCTGCAACACGTCTCCCTCTTCGCCAACGGCACGATCGCGCTGGTCACCGCCCTGCAGGCCCTGCGCATCACCGGGGAGGTCATCACGACGCCCTACAGCTTCGTGGCGACCGCCCATTCGCTGCTCTGGAACGGCATCAAGCCCGTTTTCGTGGACATCGATCCGCACACCCTGAACCTCGATCCGGCGAAGATCGAGGCGGCGATCACTCCCCAGACCACCGCGATCCTGCCGGTGCACTGCTACGGCCACCCCTGCGACGTGACCGCCATCCAGAACATCGCCGACAACTACGGGTTGAAGGTGATCTACGACGCTGCCCATGCCTTCGGCGTGCGCGATGAGGAGGGCAGTCTGCTGCGGCATGGCGACCTGTCCGTGCTCAGCTTCCACGCCACCAAGGTGTTCAACACCTTCGAAGGGGGTGCCATCGTCAGCCCCGACGCGAAGACCAAGCGGCGCATCGACCACCTGAAGAATTTCGGCTTCGTCGACGAGGTGACCGTGGTGGCCCCCGGCATCAACGGAAAGATGAGCGAAATCAATGCCGCCTTCGGGCTGCTGCAGCTGCAGCACATCGACCAGGTGATCGCGCGCAGGGCCGACATCCACGCACGGTACCGGCGGCTGCTGTCCGGGATCGAGGGCATCGCATTCATCCACAGCGACGCGCACCGGCACAACCATGCCTACTTCCCCATCCTGGTAGGTGAAGGCTACCCGGTCTCGCGCGATGCGCTCTATGAGCACCTGAAGCTCCATGGCATCCATGGCCGGCGGTATTTCCACCCGCCCATCAGCAGCTTCCCGATGTACAAGGCACTGCCTTCCGCCGCGCCGCAGAACCTGCCGAATGCGCACCGCGCCTCGGCATCCATCCTCTGCCTGCCGATGTACCCCGCCCTCGCAGACGGCACGGTGGAGATGATCGCTGCCATGATACGGAACGTCGGCTCCGGCGCCACTGCCGGTTAACGCCCCCACAGAGCACCCACCATGGCTTCTGCCCCCACCGAACTTTTCACGTGCCCGGTCTGCGGTAACGGTGTCACGCACTTCCTGCCCGTGGCGGACCACTACGCTTCGTCCCTGCGGAAGTACGGCGCATCGTTTTCGATGGCGGACTTCGAGACGCTGAACACCGAGCATTACAGTTGTCCCGCGTGCATGGCCTCGGACCGCGATCGCCTGTACGCCCATTTCGTCCGGCGGCATCTGCTGCGACCGGGAACGCCGCCCTTGCGGATTCTGGACATCGCGCCGGCACCGGCGCTTTCCATCATGCTGCGGGGGCTCGGTGGCCGGAACTATCGGTCGGCGGATCTGCACTCCGCGCTGGCGGATGACCGTGTGGACATCACCGACATGCGGATGTACGCGGACGCTTCCTTCGATCTCATCATCTGCTCGCACGTCCTGGAGCATGTGGACGACGACCGGCTGGCGATGCGGGAGCTGTACCGGGTGCTGGCACCCGGCGGCTGTGCGATCCTGATGGTGCCCCTGCTGACCACGGCGACCGCCACGGACGAGGACCCCGGGGAGAGCCGGATCGAAGAGCGCTGGCGCCGGTTCGGCCAGGACGACCACGTGCGGTTCTATGCCAGGAAAGACTTCATCGGGCGCCTGCAGGAGGCGGGCTTCGCGATGGCTTCGCTGACGCAGGATGACCTGGGCGAGGCGGTCTTCACCGAGCATGGCATCGGCGCGGGGTCGGTGCTGCATGTCGGCCGCAAGCCCGTCGAGCCAGGCTGCGCCCGGACCAGCTGGCTGCTGCCCAGGGATGTGATGGACGGCGTCGGCGAGCAGGGCGATACCGATTCCGCCCCCGCCGTGCAGGTGACCGTGGCCATACCGGCCTACAAGGCGACCTACCTCGACGCCGCGCTGCAAAGCGCGCTCACACAGGATTTCGACAGCTTCGAGATCGTGATCTGCGACGACAGCCAGGGCGACGCGGTCGAGAAGACGGTCGCGCAGTACATGCTCGGCGGCGCGCAGGCGCGGACCTCGCCCGTGGCCGTCCGCTACTTCCGGAACGCGGAGCCCCTGGGAGAGGAAAGCAACGTGGGCAAATGCATCCGGCTGGCCCGCGGGACCTACATCAAGTTCCTCTACGACGACGATATCCTGCTGCCGGGATGCCTCCGGGCGCTGGCCGACGTGCTGGACCGGCATTGCGACGTTTCGCTCGCGTCCTCGCGCCGGCGGGTCATCGACGAAACGGGCCGCACGCAGCCGGACATCGCGGCGACCCAGTACCCGTTCACCGGCGACGTGCTCATCGAAGGTGCGGACGTCGTGTCCCTGCTGGCGGACTGGACCGTGAACTTCATCGGGGAGCCCAGCACGGTCATGGTGCGCAGGGAGCACGTGCTGCCGCTGGCGTGCCGGCAGTTTTCGCTGGACGACGAGCCCGTCTATTGGCTTGGCGACGTGACGATGCATACCCAGCTGCTGCGGCTGGGCCACCTCGCCCTGCTGCAGGCGCCGCTGTCCTGCCTGCGGATCTCGAACGAGCAGACCAGCCACCTCGGGCGGATCCATGCCCATATCGGGAGGGAGCGCTACGCCTACTTCAGCCGCACGCTGAAACGCCTCGGATGGGTTCGCCCCACCAACAACCAATTCGTGCGCGTCACGCCGCTCGCCCAGCCGGGACAGTTCGATACGGTCGATCTGGGTGCGCGCCTGGAGCGCATGCAGAGCGGCGCTCCACCGCTGGTGGACGCCCTCGGGCCCTGGCTTGCCGCGCGCCAGCTCTGCGAGGCCCAGGTGCAGCTGATGCAGCACCGCCTGCAGACCGCGGCGCCCGCGCCGTCCGTGCATGTCTTCGTGCGCGACCTGCGGGGCGACCGCAGCCAGGTGGAGGCCACGCTGCAGAGCCTGCAAGCGCTGCGCCTGCCGGGGCTCGCACTGCACGCCACCGTGCTGGCGTGCGCCCCCGGGCCAGGCCCGGCCGGGGCTGCGTTGGTGGAAATGGGATCCCCCGCCGAATGGCCCGCGGCCGCCAACCGGGAGGCCGCCGCGGACGCTTCCGAGTGGCTGCTGTTCGTGGAGGCCGGTGAGGTGTTCACCCCCTATGGCCTGTGGACCCTGCTGCTGGATGCCGGCGGCGCGCCGCAATGCCGGGCCGTCTATGCGGACGAACTGGTGAACGCGGGCTCCGGCAGCCTGGGAACCCTCTTCCGCCCCGATTTCAATCTGGACCTGCTGCTCTCCTGCCCCCAGGGCATGGCACGGCACTGGCTCTTGCGGCGCGATGCATTCCTGGAGGCAGAGGGGTTCGATCCGGAGGTTCCCGAGGCCGCGGAACTGGATCTGATCCTGCGGCTGGTCATGGCCGGGGGCATCGAATGCATCGGCCATGTCAGCGAGCCGCTGCTCGTGTCCGCGCTGCCGCAGCTGGCGAGCCGGCCCGACGAAATCACGGCCATCGCGCGGCACCTGCACATGCGGGGCTACGAGCGGGCCAGCGTCGATGCCAGCCTGCCGGGGCGCTACCGGGTGCATTACGGCCACGAAGACACGCCGCCCGTCTCGATCATCATCCCCACCAAGGACCAGTTCGCCATGGTGGAGCGCTGCGTCAGCTCGCTGCTGGAGAAGACCGCCTACCAGAACTACGAGATCATCCTGGTGGACAACGGCAGCACGGACCCGTCCGCCTGCGCCTGGATCGACGGGCTGGAAGCGCTGGACGATCCCCGCATCCGGGTGCTGCGCTATCCGCATCCGTTCAACTATGCGGCGATCAACAACGCGGCGGCGCGCATCGCGCGGGGCGAATACCTCCTCCTGCTGAACAACGACACCGCCACGCTGCGCGGCGACTGGCTGGACGCGATGCTCAACCATGCGCAGCGGCCCGAGGTCGGCATCGTCGGGGCCAAGCTGCTGCACGCCGATGGCACGCTCCAGCACGGCGGCGTCGTGCTGGGCCTGCGCGGCCCGGCGGAACATCCCTTCATCGGCCTGCCGGCCGATGCGCCCGGCTACATGAACCGCCTGGAGGTGGACCAGAACTACAGCGCGGTCACCGCCGCCTGCCTGATGATCCGGCGCTCGGTCTACGAAGAGGTCGGCGGGCTGGACGAGGAGGCCTTCAAGGTGTCCTACAACGACGTGGACCTGTGCCTCAAGGTGCGGCAGGCCGGCTACCTCGTCGTCTGGACACCCCGCGCCGTCGTGCTGCACGAAGGCAGCGTGAGCCAGAACGCCGTGGACGGAGCCACGCAGGCGGCGAAGCGGGCACGCTTCGTGGGCGAGCAGGACGCCATGTACGAGAAGTGGCTGCCCGTGCTGGCCCGCGACCCGGCCTACAACACCAACCTCTCGCTGCACGGCACCGGTTTCGACGTGGAGACGGACGCCGCCATCAACCGCCGCCCCCTGCCGTGGCGCCCGCAGCCGGTGGTGCTGGCATTGGCCGCGGACCATTTCGGCTGCGGCCACTACCGGGTGATCGAGCCGGTGCGCGCCATGCACGGCAGCGGCATCGCCGACGCGCGGTTCGCCCAGCGCTATTTCACGCCCGAGGAGCTGCACCGGCTGCAGCCCGACACCCTGGTGCTGCAGCGCCAGGTGAAAGAGGAGCAGCTGCAACTCATCCAGCGCATGAAACGCTTCTGCCCGACGTTCATGGTGGCCGAACTGGACGACTACCTGCCCAACCTGCCCCTCAAGAACGCGCACCGCCACGAAATTTCCAAGGACGTGCTGCGGCAGCTGAGGCGCTCCGTCGGCATGATGGACCGGTTCGTCGTCTCGACCGACGCCCTGGCCGAAGCCCTGGAGGGCACCCATGCGGACATGCGGGTGGTGCAGAACCGCCTGCCGCCGCGCTGGTGGCGCGGGCTGCAGGGCAGCCGGCGCACGGGCGGACGGCCGCGCGTGGGCTGGGCGGGCGGCATCAGCCACCAGGGCGACCTGGAACTGATCGCCGATGTGGTGAAGGAATTGCACCGCGAGGTGGACTGGATCTTCTTCGGGATGTGCCCGGACCGCATCAAGCCCTATGTGCGGGAGTACCACGGCCCGGTGTCGATCGAGCGCTACCCGGCCATGCTCGCCAGCCTGAACCTGGACCTGGCGCTCGCGCCGCTGGAGCAGAACCTGTTCAACGAGTGCAAGAGCAATCTGCGCCTGCTGGAGTACGGAGCGTGCGGCTACCCCGTGATCGCGAGCGACGCACGGCCCTACCGGTGCGGGTTGCCGGTCACGCTGGTGAAGAACCGCTTCAAGGACTGGGTGGATGCCATCCGCGCCCACGTGCAGGACCCGGACGCCGCCGCGCGCGCGGGCGATGCGCTGAAGGCCGCGGTCGAGCGCGACTGGATGCTCGAGGGAGCCCATCTGGAGAACTGGCTCCGGGCCTGGATGCCGGAGTGAGGGCGCGGCGGCGACGATTCCATTCAAGTGTGGAGCATGCCGTCCGATACCATTGATACGATGGATACGTTTCGTATCCGCTCCGCTGCCGCCCCCGCCTCGAGAGGCGGTGGTCCTCTCCCACGCCCGGCTCATCCGCACGCACCAGCATGTTCGTCATCATCGGTTACCTCGTCTGCCTGGGGTGCATCTTCGGGGTCTTCATCGCGCACGGCGGCAACATCTCCGTGGTGCTGCATGCCCTGCCGTTCGAGATCGTCACGATCCTGGGCGGCGCCCTCGGCGCCTTCGTGGTGAACAACCAGCCCAAGGTGCTCAAGGCCACGCTCAAGGCCCTGCCCATGGCGTTCAAGGGATCCAAGTACACCAAGGCGCGCTATATGGAACTGATGGCGATGCTCTACGACATCCTCCAGAAGGCCCGCAAGGAAGGGCTGATGGCGATCGAGAAGGACGTCGAATCGCCGCACGAGTCGGAAATCTTCAAGAAATACCCGACCGTGGGCTCCGACCACCACGTGATAGAGTTCACCACCGACTATCTGCGCATGATGGTGTCGGGCAACCTGAACGCGCACGAGATCGAATCGCTGATGGACAGCGAGATCGAGACCCACCACCAGGAGGCGCACGCCCCGGTGGCGGCGCTGGCCCGGCTGGCCGGCGCACTGCCGGCCTTCGGCATCGTGGCCGCGGTGCTCGGTGTGGTGAACACCATGGGCTCGGTGGGCCAGCCGCCCTCGGTGCTCGGCGGGATGATCGGCTCGGCGCTGGTGGGCACGTTCCTCGGGATTCTGCTGGCCTACGGCGTGGTGGAGCCGCTGGGCGGCCTGGTGGAGCAGAAGCTGGAGGACGCCGCCAAGGAACTGCAGTGCATCAAGACCACTCTGCTGGCCAGTATGCAGGGCTACAACCCCGCCACGGCCATCGAATTCGGCCGCAAGGTGCTCTTCTCGGGCGACCGCCCCAGCTTCACCGAGCTGGAAAGCCACGTGAAGGGCAAGAAGTGATCCGCCCCACCCTGCCGTAAGGTCACGCCATGGCCGACAAGAAGCTCCAGCCGATCATCATCAAGCGCATCAAGAAGGGCGGGCACGCCGCGCACGGCGGCGCCTGGAAGATCGCCTATGCCGACTTCGTGACGGCGATGATGGCGTTCTTCCTGCTCATGTGGCTGCTGGGCTCGACGGCCAAGGGCGAGCTGCAGGGCATCGCCGCCTATTTCTCGTCGCCGCTCAAGGTGGCGATGCAGGGAGGCGACGGCTCGGGCAACAGCTCCAGCATCATCCCGGGCGGGGGCAACGATCTCTCCAAGGTGCACGGCCAGGTGCGGCGCTCGGACTCCGACGCGGCCACCAGCCGCCGGACCAACCTCGAGCACGCCCGCGCCGAGCAGGCCCGCCAGGACCAGATGCGCATCAAGGCGCTGCAGGCCAAGATCGACGCGCTCATCTCGGAAAATCCGCGGCTGAAGGAGTTCAAATCCCAGATCCGCATCGACGTGACGCCCGACGGGCTGCAGATCCAGATCGTGGACGACCAGAACCGGCCGATGTTCGACAGCGGCAGTGCGTTGGTAAAACCCTACATGCGCGACATTCTTCGGGAAATCGGCGCGGCTCTCGGCGGGGTGGAAAACCGCATCAGCCTGGCCGGCCACACCGACGCCGCGCCCTACGGAAACGGCGACCGCGGCTACAGCAATTGGGAGCTGTCGGCCGACCGTGCCAACGCCTCCCGGCGCGAACTGGTCGCCGCCGGCATGCCGGACGCCAAGCTGGGCCGTGTGGTAGGTTTGGCGGCCAGCGATCTGCTCGAGCCCGAGACCCCGCGCGCACCCGTGAACCGGCGCATCACCATCACCGTCCTGACCAAGGAAGCCGAGGAACGGCTGCTGGGCAAGAAAGCCCCGCAGATCCCTGTTTCGGAGCTGGCGGCGGAAAAGCGGGAAAATCCTGCATCGACGCAGCAGCCGTAACGTCTTGTCACCAAAGCGGCTGCCCCTGACAATATCTCCTGCAATTTCGACCGAAAGGGTCCCACGTGACCACTGCCCTTCGTTTCCTGATCGTTGACGACTTCTCCACCATGCGCCGCATCGTGCGCAATCTGCTCAAGGAAAGCGGGTTTACCGACGCCGACGAGGCCGAAGACGGCGTCGTGGCACTGAACAAGCTGCGCAACAGCAAGTTCGACTTCGTGGTCACCGACATCAACATGCCCAACATGAACGGGTTCCAGTTGCTGGCCGAGATCAAGAAGGACGACAAGCTCAAGCACCTGCCCGTCCTCATGGTCACGGCCGAGGCCCGCAAGGAAGACATCGTCGCGGCTGCCCAGGGCGGCGCGGCCGGCTACATCGTCAAGCCTTTCACCAAGGCGACGCTGGAAGAGAAAGTCACGCTGATCCTCAAGAAGCTGGGACTCTGATCATGGACACGCCGGACCACAACGCCCCGGACTCCGCGGATGTCCACAACAAGATCGGGCAGCTCACCCGCCAGCTGCACGATGCGTTGCGGGAACTGGGCTATGCCGAGCAGCTGCGGGACTCCATGGGCGAGCTGCCCGACGCCCAGAGCCGCCTCTCCTACATCGCGCGCCTCACCGGCGAGGCGGCCGAGAAGGTGCTCAACCGCGTTGAGCAGGCCAAGGCCCAGCACGACTTCATCGCAGAGGAGACCCGCCGCGTGGTCACCTCGCTGGTGAAAGACCCGGTGGCCGCTGTGGCCAAGGGCGAGATCATGAACTTCCTGCACGACGTGGAGCGCGTGACCAAGGAAGCCGACGTGCATCTCACCGAGATCATGATGGCGCAGGACTTCCACGATCTCACCGGCCAGGTGATCGCACGCGTGGTGAGCCTGGCCGGCACCATCGAGCAGCAGCTGGTGCAGCTGCTGATCCAGACGGCGCCCCCGCAGGCCCAGGCGGCCATTCCGGCGCCGGCACCCGCTCCGGCCCCCGCCGCCGCGCCCGAACCCCGCCGCGAACACCTCGCCGGCCCGGTGGTGGACCCGGAGAACACCCCCAACGTCGTCTCCAGCCAGTCGGAAGTGGACGACCTGCTGGCCAGCCTGGGCTTCTGAACGCCCGGCGGGAGGCCGCGCGCCCGAATAAGCGGCTCCCGGGCCGTCTATTCGCGCTTTAGATTCCGCCCCCCCTCACGACAATCGGCATGACCTCTCCGTCATGCCACCATGGACTCCTCCAGCCAAGACAAACAACTCCCCGCGACCGAGCGCAAGCTGCAGCAGGCGCGCGAGGAAGGCCAGGCTGCGCGGTCCCGTGATCTTTCCCACCTCGCCGTGCTGGGCATGGGCGCCGTCAGCACCTATGCGCTGGCCCCCACGCTGATCGAGCACCTGCAGCGCGCGATCGCGCACCACCTCGCGTTCAATGCCGAGACGGTGCACGCCACGGGCTCCATGCTGGAGCGCCTCCAGGACATGACCACCGTCGGCGTGGCCGCGAGCCTCGTCTTCGCCGTGCTGACCGCCGTGGCCACCGTCGTGAGCGCGATCGGTTCGGGCGGCTGGGTGTTCACCATGAAGCCGGTGATGCCCAACTTCACGCGGCTGAACCCGATTTCCGGCTTCACGAACCTGTTCTCGAAGCAGCAGATGGTGAACGTGGTGAAGATGGTGCTGATGACCGCCATCCTCGCCGCGGTGGCCTGGAGCTTCATGAGCACCAGCATCGAGAAGATCGCCATGCTCGTGCTGCAGCCCTCGCCCGTGGCGCTGCGCTATGTGGCCCAGTGGATCGTCGGCGGCATGGGGCTGATGCTGCTGGTCGTGTTCCTCGCCGCGGTGATCGACGTGCCGCTGCAGGCCTTCTTCTTCAAGTCGCGCCAGAAGATGTCGCACGAGGAAGTGAAGCAGGAGCACAAGCAGTCCGAAGGCAGCCCCGAGGTGAAGGGCCGCCAGCGCCAGCGGGCACGCGACATCGCCAGCCGCGCCAGCCTGGGCAACGTGCCCAAGGCCGACTTTGTGGTGATGAACCCGACCCACTATGCCGTGGCGCTGCGCTACGACGAATCCACGATGGGCGCGCCGCAGGTGGTGTCCAAGGGCACGGACCTGCTGGCGTTCAAGATCCGCGAGATCGCCACCCAGCATTCCGTGCCGGTGCTGCAGTCGCCCATGCTGGCGCGGGCGCTCTACGCCAATGCCGAGCTGGAGCAGCCCATCCCCGCCCCGCTGTACGCGGCCGTGGCGCAGATCCTGGCCTACGTCTACCGGCTCAAGGCCGCGCTGCGCGGCGAGGGCCGCATGCCCGACGCCCAGCCCGACCCGTACGTGCCGCCGGAGCTCGATCCGCACACGAAGGCCACCCCGCCCGACGCATCCACCGCAGGTGACGCGCCATGAAGACCCCCACGATCGCCTCCGCCCGCCAATGGGCGGGCACCAACGCCTCCGCACTGCAGGGCCTCTCGGCCCCGCTGCTGGTGGTCGCCATCCTGGCGCTGATGGTGCTGCCCATTCCCTCGTGGCTGCTGGACACCTTCTTCACGCTCAACATCGCCGTGGCGCTCATGGTGATGATGGTGGCCGCCTACATGCTGCGGCCGCTGGACTTCGCGGCATTCCCCTCCGTGCTGCTGCTCACCACGCTGATGCGGCTGTCGCTGAACGTGGCCTCGACCCGTGTCGTGCTGCTGGAAGGCCACACCGGCCCCGGCGCGGCCGGCGCGGTGATCGAGGCCTTCGGCCACTTCCTGATCGGCGGCAATTTCGCGGTGGGCCTGATCGTGTTCGCCATCCTGGTGGTGATCAACTTCGTGGTGGTGACCAAGGGCGCCGAGCGGATCGCCGAGGTGTCCGCCCGCTTCACGCTGGACGCCATGCCCGGCAAGCAGATGGCGGTGGACGCCGATCTGAGCGCCGGCCTGATCGACGAGAAGGAAGCCAAGCGCCGCCGCGTCGAAGTGCAGGAAGAAGCCAATTTCTTCGGCTCGATGGACGGCGCCTCGAAGTTCGTGCGCGGCGACGCCGTCGCCGGCATCCTGATCCTGCTCATCAACATCGTGGGCGGCTTCGCGATCGGCATGCTGCAGCACGACCTCTCCGCCGGGCAGGCCGCGAACAGCTACATCCTGCTGGCCGTGGGCGATGCGCTGGTGGCGCAGATCCCCGGCCTGCTGATCTCGGTGGCCGCCGCCATGGTGGTGTCGCGGGTCGGCAAGGACCAGGACATGGGCCGGCAGATCGTGCAGCAGCTCTTCATGTCGCCGCGCGTGCTGGGCGTGGCCGCGGCCATCCTGATCCTGCTGGGCGTGATCCCCGGCATGCCGCACGCCGTGTTCCTGATCCTGGGCAGCGGCTTCGGCTACGCCGCCTGGCTGCTCCACCAGCGCGCGAACGCACCCAAGCCGGTCGAGGCGCCGCCGCCCCCGGCCGGCGACGGCGAGGCCAGCTGGGACGACCTGCAGCCGGTGGACCTGCTCGGCCTGGAACTCGGCTACCGCCTGATCTCGCTCGTGGACAAGAGCCGCCAGGGCGACCTGCTCACCCGCATCAAGGGCGTGCGCCGCAAGTTCGCGCAGGAAGTGGGCTTCCTGCCGCCGGCCGTGCACGTGCGCGACAACCTGGAGCTCAAGCCCAGCGCGTACCGCATCACGCTGCGCGGCGTGGTCGTGGGCGAGGGCGAGGCGTTCCCGGGCATGTTCCTGGCGATCAACCCCGGCGGCATCAGCACGCCGCTCATCGGCACGCCGACGACCGACCCGGCCTTCGGCCTGCCGGCGCACTGGATCGACGAGCACCAGAAGGAAGCGGCACAAATGGCGGGTTTTACCGTCGTTGATTCCGAAACCGTGATGGCCACCCATTTGTCACACTTGATGCAAGTGCAGGCCTCGAAGCTTTTGAGCCGCACCGAAACGCAGCAGCTCGTGGAACACGTCAGCAAGCTGGCCCCCAAGCTCATCGAGGAAGTGGTTCCGAAAATGGTGTCGATCGCAACGTTCCAGAAGGTGCTCCAGCTGCTGCTGGAAGAGTCCGTGCACATCCGGGACATCCGCACCATCATCGAAACGCTGGCCGAATACGCCGGCAGCATCGCCGATCCGGTGGAGCTGGCGCGCCGCGTGCGCATCGCCCTCTCGCCGGCCATCGTGCAGCAGATCTACGGCCCCACCCGCGAGCTCAACGTGATCGCCATCGAGCCCGGCCTGGAGCGCCTGCTGGTGCAGGCCCTGGGCAATGCCGGCGGCCCCTCGCTCGATCCCGGCGTGGCCGACATCCTCACGCAGAAGGCCGCGGAAGTGGCCATGCGGCAGGAAGAGATGGGCATGCCCGCCTGCCTGCTCGTGCCCGACGCCATCCGCAACGCCGTGTCGCGCCTCGTGCGCCGCGTCGCTCCCCGACTGCAGGTTCTCGCACACAGCGAGATCCCTGAAACCCACACCATCCGCATCGGCCCGATCCTCAAAGGTGCAGCATGAACATCAAACGCTTTACCGCCCCCACCTCGCGTGAGGCCCTGGCCAAGGCGCGCATGGCCTTCGGGGACGGCACGCTGATCCTCTCCAACCGCCAGATCGCCGGCGGCGTGGAAGTGATGGCGACCGCCGAAGACACGCTCTCGTCGCTGGAGAACGCCGCCGCCGAACCCGCCGCCCCGCCCGCCTCCCGCCTGCAGGAGCGCGCCTCCGACATGGCCGCCAACCCGGTGCAGTCGAACCGCCCGATGCGCGCGCCCCAGCGCGCCGAGGCGCCCCGCAACCCGGTGGCGCAGGACACCGAGCAGCTGGCGATGAGCACCCTCTCGTTCCAGGACTACGTGCGCGAGCGCATGCTGCGCCGCCGCCACGAGGCCCTGGGCGGCGCACCGGCCGCCGCCGAACCCGCGCCCCAGTTCGAGCGCGCCGCTCCACAGGCCCGCCCGGCCGCCCCGCGCATGCCCGAGCGTGCCGCGGCTCCCGCCGCGCCGGTGCAGCGCCACAATCCGCTGCACGCCATTCCCCTGGGCCTGCCGGCCGAGCCGCCGGTGCGCGAGCGCCGCGCACAGGCCTCGGTGCCGTCGCTCGCGCAGGAGTCCGGCCAGCAGAACGTCATGAACGAGCTGCAGGCGATGAAGGACCTGATCGAGGACCGCTTCAACACCCTCGCCTGGCTGGGCCAGGCGCGGCAGAACCCGATCCAGTCGAACCTGATGCTCAAGCTCATCCGCGCGGGCTATTCGCCCTCGCTGGCCCGGGCCGTGCTGGAGCGCCTGCCCGAAGAGATGGGCGCGGGCCATGCCGTGCGCTGGCTGATGGACGTGCTGGAGCGCAACCTCCGGACCGACGCGCACCAGCGCCCCCTCTATGAAGAAGGCGGCGTGTACGCGATGGTCGGTGCCACCGGCGTCGGCAAGACCACCACCACGGCCAAGCTCGCCGCGCTGTGCGCCCGGGTGCACGGCCCGGCCAGTGTCGGCCTGATCACGCTCGACACCTACCGCGTCGGTGCCCACGACCAGCTGCGCACCTACGGCCGCATGCTCGGCGTGGTGGCCCACCTCGCGCACGACCGCGCCGCCCTGCAGGACCTGCTGGGCCTGCTGGCCGGCAAGAAGATGGTGCTGATCGACACCACCGGCGTGGCGCCGCGCGATCCGCGCAAGCGCGACATGCTCGACGTGCTCGACCTGCCCGGCGTGAACCGCCTGCTGGTGCTCAACGCGGGCTGCCATGGCGACACGCTGGACGACGTGCTCACCGGCTTCAAGACCGACGGCTCGCAGCAGGCCATCCTCTCCAAGGTGGACGAGGCGGTGAAGCTCGGCCCGGCCGTCGATGCGCTGATCCGCCACCAGATGGTGCTGCGCGGCGTGACCAACGGCCAGCGGGTTCCGGAAGACTGGGAAGCCGCCGATGCGCAGAAGCTCATCGCCACGTCGATGCGCGCGCCCGCCAGGTCGGCGTTCGACCCGAAGGCGTCGGACCTGAACTTCTTCTTCTCGCACTCGCCCGAAATGGCCATGGAAAGGGGACTGGTCGATGCTTGATACCGGTTTTCACCAGGGCGCGAGCCTGCTGGGCCTCGTGCCGCAGACCCCGCTGCGCATGATCGCCATCCTGGCGCAGCCGGATGCGGCCTACGGACTCGAGACGTTCTTCCAGGTGTGCTCGGCCCTGCAGCGCATGGGCTACCCCGTGGCGGTGCTGGACGGCACCGCGCGCGAGACCGACGCCGCGCCCGGCCTCGCCCACCTGCTGGCCGAGCCGTCCTGGCAGGACGGCGCACCGCTGGACACCGGCGCCGCCGCGGCCACCTCGCTGGCCGTGCTGCCGGCCGCCTACGGATTGCGCCGGCTGGCGCGCCAGAGCGCCGATGCGATGGCGGCCCAGCAGACGCTGCAGCCGTTCTTCCGCGCCTACCAGGTGCTGGCGATCTACGCACCCGCGGAGGCCCTCGCCCCGCTGGTGCGCGACACGGGCACGGTGCCGCTGCTGATCGCCGAGGGCAGCGACCATGCGGTGCGCAGCTACCGCCAGCTCAAGCACATGGCGCTGCACGCCGGCGTGCCCTGCACCGTCGCCTCGGTGCTGCCCACCGACCGGCCGGCCGGCATGGCCCGGGCGCATGCCACGCTCGCCGCCCTGCAGCGCTGCGTGGAGCGGCACCTGGGCAGCGAAGTGCACACGGCCACCCTGCGGGCCAACCACCCGCAGGACCTGCAGCGCCTGGCCTTGCAACTGCTCGAAAACGCGGGCACCATGGGCCCCGCGTCCGCCGCCACCGCCGCGTCCTTCGGGGCGCACAGGCCGGCCCAGCCCTTCGCACGGAGCCATTGATCCGATGTACACCGCCAAAGGACAGCTCAACCGCGATGCACTGATACGCCAGCACGCGCCGCTGGTCCGCCGCATCGCGCACCACATGATCGCGAAGCTTCCGCCGAACGTGGAGCTGGACGACCTGATCCAGGTGGGCATGATCGGGCTCAGCGAGGCCCTGTCGCGCTACGAGGTGACGCAGGGCGTGCAGTTCGAGACCTTCGCGTCCCAGCGCATCCGCGGCGCGATGCTCGACGAATTGCGCGAGGGCGACTGGATGTCGCGCAGCTCGCGCAAGAGCCAGAAGGAGATCGAGCAGGCCGTGCACCGGCTGGAGCAGAAGCTCGGCCGCAGTCCGCTCGAATCGGAGATCGCCACCGAGCTCGAACTGAGCCTGGCCGAATACCAGTCGCTGCTGAGCAAGGTACGCGGCACCCAGCTCGTCTACCTCGAGGACATGACGCGCGGCGACGACGACGAGGACGGCTTCCTCGACCGCCACGTGGCCGACAGCGCGGCGGATCCGATGGCCATGCTGCGCGACCAGCGGCTGCGCTCGTCCCTGGTGGCCGCCATCAAGGCCCTGCCGGAACGCGAGCAGCAGATCATGGGCATGTACTACGAGCACGACATGAACCTGAAGGAGATCGCCGCCGTGCTCGGCGTGACCGAATCGCGCATCTGCCAGCTGCACAGCCAGTCGATCGCGCGGTTGCGCGCGAAGATGCGCAGCCATTGACGGCCGGGCCGGGCCAGGCCGGGCACGACGCCCTGCGGGGCCGCCCCCGGTGTGCGGCCAACGCCCGTGCTCCGCGCGCGGCGGTCGGTCCGCAAAAAAGGCCCCTTCGGGGGCCTTCGTCGTTTCAGCTCTGCGACCGGTAGATCCGGGCCGCGCTGCCGCGCATGCCGGTACCCGAAGGGCTGCCGCTGCCGTAGGTGGTGCCGTTCTGGTCCGGCGGCAGGAACGAGACCACCTGCCGCTCGGTGACCGCGGCGAGCCGGGCGAGCTGTTCGCGCTGCAGCGCGAGCTGCCCGCGCACGGCCTGGACCCGGCGCGCCCATTCCGGCGGCAGCGCGGGCGCGCTGGCGGGGCGGTTTTCCAGCGCGCGGGAGAGGTCGAGCGCGGCCTGCCGCAACAGCGGGGCGCAGCGCTCCAGCGCCGGCGCGTCGCCCTGCAGCAACAGGGCACCGACATCGGCCAGGAGCGACTCGACGGTGGCGAGCAGGGTTTCGGGGGAAGCGGACGCGGCGGAGGCGGCGAAGGAGGGGTGCATGGGTCGATCCTGTGCCGACCGACCCATGGAGGGCGCGCGTGCCGCGTGCGGTGCGGCGGGCGCCCGGAGAAGGGATCAGCCGTTCAATGGGACTTGGGGGAGTGGGCGATGGTTTCCTGCGCGTTCGAGAGCAGTTTGTCGGCGATGGCTTCGGCATCGACCGTGAAGGTGCCCTTCTCGATCGCCGCGCGCACGGCCTTGACCTTGTTGGCATCGAAATCCGCGCTGCTGCGCAGCGACGAATCCAGCGCCTTGGCGGCACTGGAGAACGTCACGGGCGTGCCGCCCGCGGCGGCGACCGTGGTCGCGGTCTTGGTGGCTTCTTCGGCGGCAGGGGCCGGGGCGGCCGCCTTGGCCTGTTGCTTCGCAGCCTGGACCTGCTGCGTCAGCGCGTTCGGCAATTCCGGGTTCTGACTGATCTTCATCGCACTCTCCCACCCCGTCGGATGTGGGGCACAGTAGCAATGTTTTCGACCATCATGGCGCGGACTTTAGGCTTTTCTTCGGAAACAGGACGTCACAGCGCGACCTCGACCGTTCCATCGTTGGTCACAATGCCCGCCACGATCTTGCCATTATCCATGCGGACGCGCACGGTCTCGCCGACGGAGCCGTTCGTGACGGCCTGGCCCGCCGATGTGACCGAATAACCGCGTCCCTGGGCGACCACCCGCACCGGCGAGCCGGCACGGAAGAGCGTGGGGGCCTTCACCATGTGCTGGCGCAGCGCCTGCCCGGCCATGAGCTGGCGCGAGGCGACCTGCCCCACCCAGTTCTCGGGATTGGCGACGATGGCCGTGGTCTCGGCCGCCCAGTCCACCTCGGCCTGGGTGGCGTCGGCCTCCGTCAGCACGGCGCCCGAGGCCACGTTGCCCGTGAGCACCCAGGCGGGCCCGAAGGCCTTCACGGTGACGGGGAGGAAGACGTTCCACGCCGTGGGACCTTCGACACAGCGCAGGCCCAGGCGCGTGCGCCCCCAGAGCCGGGAGCCGGCGGGCAGATAGGGCTCGACCCGGGCACAGGGTGCGAGGCGCAGCCGGGAATCCAGTTGGCCCACGCTCACTTCCATGCGCAGCGGCAGCGCGCCGCCGCCGGACATCTGGTTGCGCTGCAGGGCATCGTCGAGCCAGCGCTGGGTGATACCACCCAGGTCGGCCGTGGCGTCCGCGCCGGGAGCGCCCGGCACGGCCTGCGCCAGGGCCCCGGCGGCCGCGCCCCAGGCGAGCAGCGCGGCGCCGGCCATGCGGACCAGCGCGCCGGCCGGGCGCGGAGCGGAGCGGGAGCGTTGCGAGGACGGCAGGCGGGAATTGGGGGACATGGGGGCCTCCTGGGCAGCGGCGCTGCGGAAATGGACGGGGGCCGCGGCGGACGGGGGGCGGTCCGGGGGCCATTGCACAACCTGCACTCTAGGGCGTGCGGGCCCCGGCGAAGGACCGAACTGCGCGCCAATCCCTGCGTTCTTCGCGCTTTAGAAAAACGGGCCCGTTTCCATAATCGGTCCCACGCCGAGAACCCGTGGCCACTGCGCCGGGCCGGCCCCGAACCCCGATTTCCGCAAGGTGCTCCCATGCTCGACAAGTTGACCGAACGACTGGATTTCCACGGCAACGCGCTGATGCTGCGTGCCGAGCGCCAGCGCGCCATCGCGAGCAACATCGCCAATGCCGACACGCCCGGCTACGTGGCGCGCGACTTCAACTTCGGCGATGCGCTGCGCGAGGCCACCGGCCAGGGTACGGGCGCCACCTTCAGCACCGCCGAGCGCGCGATCCAGCGCCAGCAGAGCACCAGCGACCCGCGCCACATTCCCCTGCCGGCCGCCACGACGGGCATGGGTTCCGGCAGCGCCATGGGCTACACGGTGCAGACCCAGCCGAGCATGGACAACAACACCGTGGACCTGGACCGGGAACGGGCAGCGTTCGCGGACAACGCCGTGCGCTACGAGGCCACGCTGCGTTTCATCAACGGCAACGCGCGCACGATGCTGAGCGCGATCCAGGGCCAGTAAGCCGCCGCGCCCCGCCCCCGCACGACCGGCCCCGCACCAGAAAGCGATTCCCGCCATGTCCATGTTCTCCATCTTCGGCGTCTCCGGCAGCGCGATCAGCGCGCAGGCGCAGCGACTCAACATCGTGGCCAGCAACCTCGCCAACGTCGATGCCGTGGCCGGCCCGGACGGGCAGGCCTACAAGGCGCGGCAGGTGGTGTTCCAGACGGCGCCCATGGGCGACGAGGGCGCGGCCGGCGTGCGCGTGAGCGCCATCAGCGAAAGCCAGACGCCCGGCAAGCGCGTGCACGACCCCAGCCACCCGCAGGCCGATGCGGAAGGCTATGTGACCCATTCCAACGTGAACGCGGTGGAAGAGATGGTCAACATGATCTCGGCCTCGCGCTCCTACCAGAACAACGTCGAGGTCATGAACACCACCAAGTCGCTGCTGCTCAAGACGCTGCAGATGGGCCAGTAACCCCTTTCCCCGAAGGTCCGCACCATGATCCTCAACCCCGTCGGCTCCACGGCCACCGTGAACTCGGGCTCCAGCTCGAACTCCGCCACCGATCCGGCCGCCGCGCAGGACCGGTTCCTGAAGCTGCTGGTCGCGCAGCTCAACAACCAGGACCCGATGAACCCGCTGGACAACGCCCAGATGACCTCGCAGATGGCGCAGATCAACACGGTGACGGGCATCCAGCAGCTCAACCTGAGCATGCAGACCATGGCCGAGCAGTTCACGACCATGCAGACGCTGCAGGGCACGATGATGATCGGCCGCAGCGTGCTGACCGAAGGCGACAAGATGACCTTCAAGGACAGCGCCGGCAGCGGCTCCTTCGAGCTCAAGGGCGCCGCCACCGACGTGAAGGTGGAGGTCGTCACGCCCGGCGGCCAGGTGGTCGACACGGTGGACGTGGGCGCGAGCGCTGCCGGCCGCCACGACTTCTCCTGGGACGGCAGCAAATACACCGGCACCCGCAGCGACCTGAAGTTCCGCGTGGTGGCCTCCACCAAGGACGGCGCCGTCGAGGCGACGCCGCTCATGCAGGCCAAGGTGCTCGGCACGGGCTCCAACGCCGGCGCCCTCACGCTGAACCTGGACACCGGCAGCACGGTGAACTACAGCAACATCCGCGCGGTGCTCTGACGGCCCGGCGCATCCATCCCCGCACGACACCCCCATACCCCGCCTCCCGAGGAGAACACCATGAGCTTCCAGCAAGGCCTGTCCGGCCTCAACGCCGCCAGCAAGAACCTGGACGTGATCGGCCACAACGTCGCCAACTCCGGCACCGTGGGCTTCAAGTCCTCGCGCGCCGAATTCGCCGAGATGGTGGCCAACGCCATCGGCTCCGCGGGCGGCACCAACGCCGGCATCGGGGTGGAGCTGGGCGCGGTCGCGCAGCAGTTCAACCAGGGCAACATCTCCGTCACCGGCAACAGCCTGGACGTGGCGATCAACGGCGACGGCTTCTTCACGCTGCAGCAGCCCGACGGCTCGCGCGCCTACACCCGCGCCGGCAACTTCAAGCTCGACAGCAACGGCCAGCTGGTGACCAATACGAAGGCGCAGGTGATGGGCTATGCGCTCGACCCGGTCACGGGCAAGCGCACGGCCAGCAACGCCGCCCCGCTCACCTTCCCCACCTCCAAGCCGATTCCCGCCAAGCAGACCACGGCGATCACCGCGGAATTCAACCTCGACGCCCGCGCGCCCGATGCCGCCGGCGACGCCACCGCCACGCCGCCCGTACCCGCCACGCCGCGCTCCACCTACGGCACGTCGATCAACGTGTACGACAGCCAGGGCGTGGCCAAGCCGGTGAGCCTGTACTTCCAGAAGAACGGCGCCAACACCTGGGACGTGTACGACAAGCTGGACGACGCCACGGCCAACCCGCCGGTGGTGGCCACGCCCATCGGCCAGATCAAGTTCGACGCGAGCGGCAAGATCGTCTCGCCGGCGGCGACCGCGCCCGAGACCGGCTTCCAGATGCCGCTCACCGTCAAGCCCACGCCGCCCAACCCGAACGGACTGGCCGACTACACGGTGCAGATCAAGCTCGACGGCGTGTCGCAGTACGGCAAGGCCTTCGCCGTGTCGAACCTGTCGCAGGACGGCTACACCGCCGGCGAACTCACCGGCATCAGCATCGAGAACAACGGCACGGTGATGACGCGCTACTCCAACGGCGTGACGCGCGCCGAGGGGCAGGTGGCGCTGGCCAGCTTCCGCAACACGCAGGGCCTCGCCTCGGTGGGCAACAACAACTGGGTGGAAACCTTCCAGTCGGGCCAGCCGGTGCTGGGCACGCCCACGGAAGGCAAGTTCGGCGGCCTGCGCTCCGGCGCGCTGGAGGATTCCAACGTGGACCTCACGGCCGAGCTGGTGAACATGATGACCGCCCAGCGGGCCTACCAGGCCAACGCGCAGACCATCAAGACTCAGGACCAGGTGATGTCCACGCTGGTGAACCTGCGCTGACGTCCGGCCCGCCCTGACCCGCTACTGATCCCCGAACGCATTCCCTCTTCCTGCAGGCCGAGCGATGGACCACATCATCTACACCTCCATGACGGGCGCCAGCGCCGCCGCGCAACGGCAGGCGGTGCTGGCCAACAACCTCGCGAACGCCTCCACCAACGGCTTCCGCGCGGAGATGTCCACGTTCCGCGCGGTGCCCGTGCAGGGCGACGGCTCCAAGACCCGCGTGTTCGCGCTGGAGGCGACCTCGGGCCACGTGCAGACGCCGGGCCCGGTGCAGCGCACCGGCCGCAACCTGGACGCGATGGCCGTGGGCAATGCGTGGTTCGCGGTACAGGGGCTGGACGGCACCGAGGCCTACACCCGCAACGGCAGCTTCGAGGTCACGGCCGAAGGGCAGCTGCGCACCTCCAACGGCCTCACGGTGCTGTCGGACGGCGGCGGCCCGATCGACGTGCCGCCCGGCGCCGACGTGTCGCTCGGTTCGGACGGCACCATCACCGCGCGCGTCGCGGGCCAGCAGGCCACGCCGATCGGCCGCCTGAAGCTCGCCACGCCCACGCTGGAAGACCCGCTCAAGCGCGGCGACGACGCCCTCTTCCGCACCGCGTCGGGCGACCCGATGCCCAACGATCCGAACGGGCGGCTGCTGTCCGGCGCGCTGGAGGGCTCGAACGTGAACGCCGTGGAAAGCATGGTCGGGATGATCTCCGCCTCCCGGCAGTTCGAAGCCCAGATGCGCCTGCTGCAGACGGCCGAGAACAACGACAAGACGGCCGCCCAGCTGCTCAACCTGAACGGCTGACGGCCTCGCCGCCGACGCCGCCGCCCCGCCCCGCACGCACCCCACGCCCGCATCCCTCCGAGGAACCGCCATGATCAATTCGCTCTGGATCGCCAAGACCGGCATGTCCGCCCAGCAGACGCAGCTGGACGTGATCTCCCACAACCTCGCCAACGTCTCCACCACGGGCTACAAGCGCAACAACGCAGTGTTCGAAGACCTGATGTACCAGAACCTGCGCCAGGTGGGCGCGCAGACCACCGAGCAGAACCAGCTGCCCACCGGCCTGCACCTGGGCCTGGGCGTGCGCACGGTGGCGACCAGCCGCAACTTCACGCAGGGCAGCCTGGCGCAGTCCAACAACAATTTGGACGTGGCGATCAACGGCAACGGCTTCTTCCAGGTGACGATGCCCGACGGCACCGCCGGCTACACCCGCGACGGCTCGTTCCAGCTGGATTCGCAGGGGCGCATGGTCACGTCCAGCGGCCTGCCCGTGGCCAACGGCATCACCGTGCCGGCCAACGCCACCGGCATCAGCATCAGCACGGACGGCATCGTCTCGGCCACGGTGCCGGGAACGACCGCGCCGCAGCAGATCGGCACGCTGGCCATGGCGAGCTTCATCAACTCGGCCGGCCTGGAGCCCGTAGGGCAGAACCTGTTCAAGGAATCCGCCGCCTCGGGCCAGCCCCAGCAGGGCACGCCGGGCACCAACGGCCTGGGCATCATCCGCCAGGGCTTCCTCGAAACCTCGAACGTGAACGTGGTGGAAGAGCTGGTGTCGATGATCCAGACCCAGCGCGCCTACGAAATGAATTCCAAGGCCATCCAGACGTCCGACCAGATGCTGGCCAAGCTCGCGCAGCTGTGATGCGCGCCCCCTCCTCCCTCCTGACTTCCGGGATACCGACCATGCCGCACACCGCCGCTCCCCTCCTCCTCCTTCGCGTTCCCGTCGCACGCCTCGCCGCCGTGGCCGCCCTGCTGGCCGCCACCGGCTGCGCCACCGTCAACCCGCCGCCGCCGATCGACATGCCGCCCACCCAGGCGCCGATCGCCGTGCAGACGGTACCCCGCGCGACCGGGCCGGCCACGGGCAGCCTGTTCCACGCCGCCAGCTACCGGCCGGCGTTCGAGGACCGCCGCGCGCGGCTCGTGGGCGACATCGTCACCATCCAGATCGTTGAGACGATCTCCGCATCCCAGAAGTCCAGCTCCAAGGTGGACCGCTCGGCCGCCAACACGGCCGGCGTGAGCGCGTTCCCGTTCATCGGCGCGGGCGACCTCGGCAAGCTGAAGCTGGGCGGCAACAGCACCAACAACTTCGAGGGCAAGGGCGACCTGCAGAGCAGCAACACCTTCACGGGCACCATCACCACCACCGTGGTCGACGTGCTGCCCAACGGCCACCTCGTGATCGCGGGCGAGAAGCAGATCGGCGTGGCCGAGAACGTGGACGTGCTGCGCTTCTCGGGCACCGTGGACCCGCGGTCGCTGCAGCCGGGCAGCGTGGTCAGTTCCACCCTGGTGGCGAATGCCCGCGTGCAGTCGCGCGGACGCGGCTCCCCGGCCGAGGCCCAGGCCATGGGATGGCTGGCGCGGGCGTTCAATTCGGTGGCGCCGTTCTGAAGGTCTGAAGCGCGCGGCGTGGCCCGCGCAACGGCTGGCAGGAGCTACCTCATGCGCGCCAGCATGTCGGCGATCACCACGTGGCGGATCGCACGCAGCAGGTGCAGTTCGGCGGCCCGGGTTCCGGGCGTGACCCGAGCGAGGATCGGCATGGATTCATATTCCTCGGTCATCTGCTGGATCAGCCCGTCTGCGGCCTCCGGCAACCGCGCGATCATCCGGGTGGTTTCCCGTGCTGCCGTGCCTTTGCCGAGGCCCAGCTCGATACCGGTGGCCACCAGTTTCTCCTGTGTGACCTCGCAGAATTTCGCTGCGCCGGCCACCGGCATGGCCAGGGTTTCCGCGGGCCACACGGCCATGGACGGCTCGTCCGCCAAGGCCGGCGTGTGGTAGACCGCGGTAGCCGACCGCGTTGGAGTCGGGTTTGAGGATGTGGGTGGAGGCGCTGCCCTCCAAAGGCTCGGCCAGCCCGCCCGTCGCGGGATCGAAGCAAACGACCATCTTGTGCTGAGCACCCGCCAGCGACATGCGTTTGGCGGCCTGTTTGTTCAGGGACGTCATCGGCAGTTGACGGATGCGCGCGGACAGCACCTCATGGGCGAGTTCCTGCGTTCCCTGCGCCGCGTCTTCCCTTCTTCGCTGCCAATCACGGTGCGCAGCGTCTCTTCGGGCAGGAGGTTGTCAAAGAACCACTGCACCGGCCGGACCGTGGCGCCATCCAGCAGCGGCTCCGGGCCCAGCGGCAAAGAGGGAGACAGCGGATAGGGATGGCGACGGGACAGCCAACTGGCAGCGTACTGGAAGCCCCAGAGGTTGTTCTGGTCGGTCAAGTCGCCCATCCATTCGCCGTTGATGAGCACGGCCAAGCTGCGTTGGCTCACTTGCGTTCCACCCTGGCAGACCTTACCGACTCCATGGCATTCGGAGACGGCTCATGACTCTCAAGAAGAGCGCGCGCCGCTTTCAGCAGTGCTGCCTTCTTTTGATCCCCCATCAGCCGCTCATGGACATCGTCAGGTATCGCTACCTCGAACCTGACGCCTAATTCCTTCAAGACCTTCAGAGCGCGGCCCATCTGAATGGTTTCCTTCCCATGTTCCAGATCGCGCATATACACATGGCTCACCCCCGCGCTGCCCGCCAAGTCGTCTTGGCGGAGGCCATGGGCTTTGCGTGCGGCACGGATGACCTGACCAAGATCGCCAACATCGTTGATCGAATAGGTCTTCATAGAGCACTCCAATAGAAATGAGTGCTTAGATTTTATCTATATTGAGCCATTCAGGCGCAAAATAGAAATGATCACTGCGATTTTAGGGATTAGCCGAGGAAACAATAAAATAAGCGATCACTTAGATTTCAGCAGAAATTTTCACGCAACAAGGTGCTCTGCCTGCCCGGCATCCAGCCAAGAAAGCGGGTGATCCGGCGCCTTTTCCCTCCATCCCCCGGGGCCGACCGATCCCACAATCGGTGCCATGAAGTCTCCTGCCCCCACCTCCTTCCTCGCACGCGCGCACCGGGCCGCCCTGCGGCTGGGGATAGCGCACGCTCTCGCCGCCCTCGCCCTGCTGGGAGCGGTGGCGCCCGCGCATGCGCTGCGCATCAAGGAAGTGGCGGCCGTGCAGGGGGTGCGCAGCAACCAGCTGACGGGCTATGGCCTCGTCGTGGGGCTGGACGGCACCGGCGACCAGACCACGCAGATGCCGATCACCACGCAGGCGCTCACCAACTACCTGCAGCAGATGGGCATCAGCCTGCCGCCGGGCACGGCCGCGCCGCAACTCAAGAACGTGGCCACCGTGATCGTGACGGCGCAGCTGCCGGCGTTCGCGCAGCCGGGGCAGTTCATCGACGTGAGCGTGTCCTCGATGGGCAATGCCAAGTCGCTCAAGGGCGGCACGCTGATCGCCACGCCGCTGCGCGGCGCCGACGGCGAGATCTATGCGCTGGCGCAGGGCAACCTCGTCGTGGGCGGCGCGGGCGCGGCGGCCGGCGGCAGCAAGGTGCAGATCAACCACCTGAGCGCGGGGCGCATTCCCGAAGGCGCGCAGGTGGAACGCGCGGTGCCCACGCCGCTGAACGACGGCGACACGATCAATCTCGGGCTCAACGCCTCCGATTTCCAGACCGCGCGCAAGGTGGCGCGGGCCATCAACGACAAGCTCGGCAAGGGCGCGTCCATCGCCACGGCGCTGGATGGCCGCACGGTGCAGGTGCGCGCCCCGCAAGACCCGGGCGGACGCGTGAACTTCATCGCCGACCTGGAAGAAATTCCGCTGGCCGATGCCACGCCGGCGGCCAAGGTGGTGATCAATGCCCGCACGGGCTCCATCGTGTTCAACCAGGCCGTGACGCTGGGCCCCTGCGCGATCGCGCATGGCAACCTGTCGATCACCATCAGCTCCACGCCGGTGATCAGCCAGCCCAATCCGCTGTCGCAGGGCCAGACGGTGGTCGCGCAGAAGAGCGACATCACGGTGAAGCAGGAGCCGGGCAACATCATCCAGATGCCGCCGTCGCCGCAGCTCGCCGACGTGGTGCGCGCGCTCAACACGCTGGGCGCCACGCCGCAGGACCTGCTGGCCATCCTGCAGGCCATCAAGGCCGCGGGCGCCCTCAACGCCGAACTGGAGGTCATCTGATGGCCGCCGCGTCCGCCTCCGCCTGAACGCCGGGAGACCGCCATGTCGCTCAGCCTGACCTCCTCCGCCCCCGCCACGGCCTCCAACGCGCTGGCGGTGGACGCGCGCTCGCTGGACGCGCTGAAGTTCCAGGCCGGAAGCAACGATCCGAAGGCCGCCAAGGAGGCGGCCAAGCAGTTCGAGTCGCTGTTCATGCGCGAGATGATCAAGAGCATGCGCGAGGCGACGATGAAGTCGGGCCTGATGGAGGGCGAGCAGGGCAACCTGGGCCAGGACATGCTCGACCAGCAGTTCTCGGTGCAGATGTCGGGCCTGCCGGGCGGCCTCTCCGAGGCCATCCAGCGCCAGCTCACCCGCCAGATCGGCAGCGGCCAGGAGGCCGCGCCGGCGTTCTCGCCCCCCTCCACGCTGAGCATGCAGGCCCCGTCCGCGGCCCGCGCCGCCGCGGCGGCCAATGCCTACGCTCCAGCCCCCAAGGGACGCGACGGTTTCGTGCAGCACCACCGCGAGGCCGCCGAGCGCGTGGCGCAGGAAAGCGGCATTCCCGCGAGCTTCATGCTCGGCCAGGCCGGCCACGAGACGGGCTGGGGCAAGAGCGAGATCCGCAGCAAGGACGGCAGCAATTCGTTCAACCTGTTCGGCATCAAGGCCGGCAAGGGCTGGACGGGCAAGGTGGCGGAAATCACCACCACCGAATACGTCAACGGCACGCCGCGCAAGGTGACGGCCAAGTTCCGCGCCTACGACTCCTACGAGGACTCCTTCAAGGACTACGCGCGCCTCATCAACGACAACCCGCGCTACGAGAAGGCCCGCAGCAAGACGCATTCGGCCGTGGCCTACGCGGCCGAGCTGCAGAAGGCCGGCTACGCCACCGACCCCGAATACGCGCACAAGCTGAGCCGGGCCATCCACAGCACGCTGCGCGTGGGGCCCTCGGCATGAAGGCGGGTGAACACCTATGAGCCTGCTGAACGTCGGAGCGCGCGCGCTCCTCGCCAACCAGGTGGCCCTGCAGACCGCGGGCCACAACATCGCCAACGTCAACACCGCGGGCTACTCGCGGCAGACGCTGTCGCTGCAGACCGTGCAGGGACAGTTCACGGGCGGCGGCTACATCGGCCAGGGCGTGGACGTGCAGACCATCCTGCGCAACCACAACGAACTGCTGACGCGGCAGGCGGCGGCGGCGGATTCGGTGCAGTCCGCCGACAAGACCCGCGCGGAGCGGCTGTCGCAGATGCAGGACGTGTTCGGCGGCGGCACCAGCGGCCTGGGCGCGGCCATCACCGACATGCTCAATTCGTTCAAGGACGTGGTGGCCTCGCCCATGGACATGACCGCGCGCACGGTCTCCATCACCCGGATGGACGAGACCGCCGCGCGCATGCGCTCGTCGGCCGGCCGGCTGGACGAGATCCAGTACACGGTGAAGGAACAGCTCACGGGCGACGTGAACGCGCTCAACGCCCTGGCCAAGCAGATGGCGAGCGTGAACGAGCAGATCGCGCGCGTGAAGGGCAACGGGCAGACGCCCAACGACCTGCTGGACCAGCGAGACCAGATCATCCGCGAGATCAACCGCTACGTGCAGACCACGCAGGTGGCGGCCGACGACGGCACCGTGGGCCTGTTCGTGGCGGGCAGCCAGCCGCTGGTGCTGGGCACCACGGCCACGCCGCTGGACGTGCAGGAATCGAGCATGTTCCCGGGCAGCGGGCAGCTCAAGGTGTATTTCAGCCCGCCCGGCATCAAGCCCATCGAGCTGGACGACGGCATGCTCGGCGGCGGCGAACTCTCCGGCCTGCTGCGCTTCCACAACAACGACCTGGCCGAGGGCCGCAACCTGCTGGGCCGCATGGCGCAGGCCATCGGCATGACGATGAACGCGCAGCACAAGCTCGGCCTCACGCTGGACGGGCAGGCCGGCAAGGACCTGTTCACCGTGCCCGCCAGCATGCCGGGCTACACGAGCGGCTCGGCGGTCGGCACCGTGGCGTTTTCGGATTCGACGAAGTTCGCGGCCTCCGACTACGAGGTGCGCTTCACCACGCCGCCCGCCGGCCAGGTGGTGCGCCTCTCGGACGGCAAGGCCACCGGCTTCACCAGCCTGGCGGACCTGTCCAGCCAGCAGATCGACGGCCTCACGTTCAACCTGACCGCCGCGGGCGGGGTCGGCGAGCGCGTGATGTTCCGGCCGTTCAGCAGCGCGGCCCGGGACATCGAGGCCAAGGTGCTGTCGCCGCGCGATCTCGCCGCCGCGAGCCCCGTCAACGCCGCGATGGGTGCGTCGAACGCCGGATCGCTGCAGCTCAGCTCCGTGAAGGCGGCCACCAGCCCCTACACGCCCCCGCCGACACCGAACGGCGTGACGCTCACCTTCACCGCGGGCCCGCCCGCCACCTACGGCGTGACCGGATCGACGGTGCCGGCCTCCGGCACCACGGGCCTCGCCTACACGCCGGGCCAGCCCATCACCATCGACGGCTGGCAGATCACGCTCAAGGGCTCGCCGGGAACGGGCGACACCGTGAAGGTGGGCAACGCGCTGGATGCGCAATACGGCGACGCGTACAAGCGCAATGCCGGCAACGCCTCGGCGATCGATGCGCTCGGCGACCTGAAGATGTTCGACGACGCCACGATGAGCGACGGCTACGCCGGGCTCATGGCCCAGGTGGGCACGCGCATGCAGAACGCGAAGTACGCCTCGGACGTCTCTTCCACGATCTCCACCAACCTCGAACGCGATCGCTCCGCCGTGGCGGGCGTGAACCTGGACGAGGAGGCCGCCAAGCTGATCCAGTACCAGCAGGCCTACCAGGCTTCGGCCAAGGTGCTGCAGATCGCGCAGAGCATTTTCGACAACCTGATCCAGACGATGGGCCGCTGACGCCGCCCGCGCCGCAACGCCCCCGGCCCCCCGGAGCACGCCATGAGCACCTTCTACCGCACCGCCAGCGCGAACCAGTACGAAAACGCACTGCGCAACCTGTCGCAGCGCCAGACCGCGCTCTCCAACCTGCAGGAAAACCTCACCTCCGGCAAGCGCGTGGTGCGCGCGAGCGACGACCCCGTGGCCGCGGCCCAGGCCGAGCGCGCGATCACGCGCATCTCGCGCGTGCAGAGCGAGCAGCGGGCGCTGGAGAACGCGCGCAACACCGTCACCCAGGCCGAATCCACGCTGGGGCAGGCCGTGGACATCGTGCAGGAGCTGCGCCAGCTGATCGTGAGCGCGGGCGGCGGCACGCTCAAGCCCGAGGACCGCAAGACCATCATGAACCAGGTGCAGGGCCTGCGGGAGCAGCTCTCCGACATGGTCAACCGCAAGGACACGAACGGCCTGCCGCTGCTGGGCGCGCTGGGCAGCGCACTGGCGCCCTTCCTGGGACCGCAGTCCGGCAGTCCCGACTACAGCTTCGCGGGGCTGCCCGGCCAGGCCTCGGGGTCGGCCACCTCGCTGCCGCTGTCGCTGGACGGCGAATCCGCCTTCATGTTCCAGCCCAAGCGCGACGGCGTCTACACCGCCTCGGTGGGCGACATCCCCACGGGCCGCACGCTGACCACCGACGGCGTGAAGGCGGTCAACACGGCCCTCGTCACGGGCGACGACTACCAGATCGTCTTCAGCGGCGTGGGCCCCGGCGCCACGGCCGGCACCACCACCGCCACCTACACGATCACCAACACCACCACGGGCGTGGCCTCCGCGCCCGTCACGGTGCCGGACTTCCCGGCGGACAAACCCGTATCGATCGCGGTGACCGGCATCCCGGGCGTGACCTTCAACATCACCGGCACGCCCACCAAGCAGACCGACGGCACCTACAACTTCTCGCCGGCCAACGGCGACACGATCTCCCTCAAGCCGAGCGCCAGCATCTTCAGCAGCATCGACCAGGCCGTGCGCGACATCGGCGGCGCGACCAACAGCAACGCCGCTGCGCAGGCCGTGGGGCAGGCACTGAACAACATCGACATCGGCCTGGAGCGCATCCACAACATGCGCGGCTACGCGGGCGAACTGCTGAACCGCGCGGACCGCATCACGGGCGACCAGAACAAGCGCTCGGACCAGCTCGAGGCCGACCGATCGCGCGCGGAGGATCTCGATATGATCAAGGGCATCTCCGATTTCCAGAACAACCAGACCGGCTACCAGGCGGCACTGCAGTCCTATGCGCAGGTGCAGAAGCTGTCGCTGTTCAATTACATCGGCTAAGCCGAACGAGACAAGCGGGGGAACAGCCCCACGCACTCCGCCGGGCCCGGCCGCACCGCAAAGCCCCCCATGGTCCAATCCGTCCTCGGCAGCCTGATCCTCGGATACCGTCCCCTCTGGAACGCGGCGCGCCGCCTCGCGGCCGTGCAACTGCACGTGCACACCGCGGGCGAGGCGGTGGTCGATGCGCCGCACCTGCTGCGCACGCTGCAGGAGCTCTGGAGTGCGTCCTCGCCGCCGCTGCTGCTGTCGCCGCAGAGCCCGCAACTGCTCATCGACCTGCTCGCGCAGGCGCCGCGCGGTTCGCCCTGGATCAGCGTGCCCGACGCCTGGCTCGCCGACGCCGACCTGTTCACCCGCGTGCGCGCCGCGCACCAGCGGGGCATGAAGCTGGTGTGGCGCGGCGCGCTGGAGCGGCTGCCGCCCGCCGAGGTGGCCTCTTGCTTCGACAACAGCCTGCTCACGCTCTCCGCCGCCGACGCCATGGCGGCGCTGCGCGCGGCCGGGGGCGCGATCCGCGGGGCGGCCGCCGAGCCGAGCCCGGTGATCGCGGGACAGATGTACGAGAACGTCGCGAGCCGCCCGCTCATGGAGCATTGCCTGGACCGGCACGGCGCGCTCGCGATCGCGGGCTGGCCGTCGGAGGACGTGCTCTACAGCCTGCGCCACCAGCAGCCGCAGCCCGCGCACGCCACGGTGCTCAAGCTGATGCGGGCGATCGATGCGGAGCAGTCGCTGGAGGCGTTCGAGCAGATCCTCGGCGAGGATCCGGTGCTCGCCTACCGCTTCATGATCTACACCAACTCGGCCGCGCTCGGCCTGCGCACGGGCGTGGATTCGCTGCGGCGCGGCCTCGTGATGATGGGCTACGGCTCGCTGCAGCGCTGGCTGGGAGACCAGCTCCCGCATGCGAGCACCGACCCCAATCTGCAGCCCATCCGCGAATCCATGGTGATCCGCGCGCACCTGACCGAGCGGCTGCTCGACGCCGGCGTGGAGAACGATCTGCGCCGCGAGGTGTACCTCTGCGGCCTGCTCTCCCAGCTCGGCGAACTGCTCTCGGAACCGCTCGGCACCGTGCTGCGGCGCCTGCCGCTCTCCGAACGCATCTACGACGCGGCCGTGCTGCACACCGGCCCCTACGCGGCCAGCCTGGAGATGGCCTGCGCGCTCGAATCGGAAGATGCCGCGGCGGTCCGCCAGCTCTGCGAGGCCCAGGAGCTGGACCTGGAGGAGGTGAACCGCGCCCTGCTGCGGGTGATCTCGGACCTGGAAGTGGAGCGGCCGGGCCGCTGACCTCCGCGGCGGCCTGCCCGCAGGCCGCGCCGCGCCCGGGTGCCGGTCAGCCCTGCGTGCCCGCGGCCCGCCGGAACGCCTTCCAGAACGCCGGGTCCTGCGTGGTCGTGAAGTTGATGCGCATGAGCGTGCACGGCCGGCGCGTGGCATGGAACAGCGCGCCCGGGGCGATGAGGTAGCCCTCGTCGAGCATGCGCTGGGCGAGCATGTCGGTGTCCACGCCCGTCTCCACCCAGCCGAACATGCCCGCGGGTTCGGCCGCGAAGCGCTGGCCGGCCTCCAGCGCCACCTGCACGCTGCGCGCGCGCGCCTGGGCCAGCCGCAGGCGCATGCGCTCGGCATGGCGGCGCAGCTGCCCCTGCTCGATGCACAGCGCCAGGGCCTTTTCCAGGATCGAGGGCGTGGTGAGGGTGGACAGCAGCTTGGTGTCCAGCAGCCGCTCGACGAGCTCGGGCGGCGCGGCGAGGTAGCCCACGCGCCAGTTGGGGGCGAGGATCTTCGCGAAACCGTTCACGTAGATGGTGCGGCGCAGGCCGTCGAGTGCGGACAGCCGCGTGGCATGGTCCGGCGCGATGTGGCCGTAGGTGTCGTCCTCGACGATATGGAAGCCGTGCCGGTGGGCGAGCTGCAGGATGCGGTGCGCGTGGCCGGGCGAGAGGCTGTAGCCCGTGGGGTTGTGCAGCACGCTCACGCTCACGAACAGCTTGGGCGCATGGGCCTCGCAGTAGCGCGCCATCACGTCCAGGTCCGGCCCGAGCGGTCCGCGCGGCACGGGCAGCACGCGCATGCCGAGCGCATCGAGCCGCGCGAACTCCACCGACCAGCCGGGCTCCTCCACCATCACCGGGTCGCCGGCCTTGAGCAGCGTGCGGCTGACGATGTCCAGCGCGTGGGTGGCGCCGACGGTGGTGATGATGCGCTCCGGCTCCACGGGCACGTTGAGGTCCGCCAGGCGCCGCGCGAGCGCCGCGCGCAGGCCGGCATCCCCGCGCGGCTCGCCGTAGACCAGCGAGCCGTCCTGCAGTGCGCGGCCCGCGGTGACGCGGCGCACCGCGGCGGGCATGAAGCGGGCATCCTCCAGCCAGCCCGGCGGGAACACGCCGGCGCCGGGCTGCGGCTTCGACGACGCCTGGTGGAACATGCCCCGGATCAGCGTGGTCGCGTTGATGCGCGAGCCCGACATCGGCAGCACGGCGGCGCCCAGGGGCGAGCCGCCGCCGGCCGTGCCGGGGCCCCTGCCGGGCGCCGTGCCCGCGGCCGGCCCCGGCAGGGAGGATGGGGACTTCTGCACCGCGTCGCGCACGAAGAAGCCGCGCTGGCGGCGCGCCTCCACGAGGCCCTGGGCGAGCAGCTGGTCGTAGGCGGCCACCACGGTGTGGGTGCTCACGCCCTGCTGCCGGGCGCACTCGCGCACCGAGGGCAGCCGCGCCCCGACCGGCAGCAGCCGGCTGCGGATGCGCTCCGCGAAACGATCGGCGAGCTGCTCGGTCAGGGTGCGTTCGGGTGTGCGGGTGAGCATGCGGATTCTTTCGGAGGATCGGGCCGGAGGGTGCGGGAGAACGCGGGCCGGAACTGTGTCGGCCTTCGCACCAGCACAGCGCATGAGCTTGTGCAGCTGTCTGTATCGGTACTGTATCGGAATTCTGCCTACAGTGGCTCACACGCCACACCGTATCCACCCTGCCACCCCACCCCTGCCCATGCCCCTGGTCGAATTCACCGCACTCCTGGTCCTGGCGGCCGCCATGAGCTTCTCGCCCGGCCCCAACACCACGCTGTCCACCGCCATCGCGGCGAACCGCGGCCTGCGCCCGGCGATGCGCTTCGTGTGCGCGGTGCCGCTCGGCTGGACGGCGCTGCTGCTGGTGTGCGCCGCGGGCGTCGGCGGGCTGGTGGTCGCGGCCCCGGCGCTGCGCACCGCCATCAAGGCGGTGGGCATCGGCTACCTGCTCTGGCTGGCCTGGAAGCTCTCGCGCAGCGGCCGGCTCGCCGACGCCGACGCGGCCCGCATGGACATCGGCTTCTGGGCGGGCGCGGCCCTGCAGTTCGTGAACATCAAGGCGTGGCTGCTGGCGCTCACCATCGTGGCGGGCTGGGTGGCCGGCCGGCCCGACAGCCTGCCGCGCCTGGCCGTGGTGGTGCCGGTGATGGTGGCGTTCGCCCTCGCGAGCAACTTCCTCTACGCCGCCACCGGTGCGCTGCTGCGCCAGTGGCTGGCCCGCGGCCACCGCCTGCTGTGGTTCAACCGCGGCATGGCGGCGGTGCTGGCGGCCACCGCCGCCTGGATGGTGACGGCATGAGCGCCGCGCAGTTAAGCTCTTTTCCTGGCGGGGCCCACCCCTTGCCCCCCGACCGGCCGCACGACGGCTTTTTTTCGACAACGACGACACGCACGAGGCACGGCCCCTTTCCTTCCGGGGCGTGCCGCAGGAGATGATTTCCATGACGACCTGGACCCTGGCCCAACGCGCCGCCAAGATGAACCCCTCGGTGATCCGCGAGATCCTGAAAGTGACCGAGAAGCCCGGCATCATCAGCCTGGCGGGCGGCCTGCCCTCCCCCAAGACCTTCCCGGTCAACGATTTCGCGCAGGCGTGCGCGGCGGTGCTGGGCCAGGACGGCGCCTCGGCGCTGCAGTACGCGGCGAGCGAAGGCTATCTGCCGCTGCGCGAGGCCGTGGCCGACTTCCTGCCCTGGGACGTGTCGCCCGACCAGATCCTGATCACGACCGGCTCGCAGCAGGGCCTCGACCTGGTGGCCAAGGTGCTCATCGACACGGGCAGCCGCGTGCTGGTGGAGACCCCGACGTACCTCGGCGCGCTGCAGGCCTTCACGCCCATGGAGCCCGAGGTGCACAGCGTGGCGAGCGACGACGAAGGCCCGCTGGTGGACGACCTCGCCGCCAAGGCCGGCACGGGCGATGACCGCGCGCGCTTCATGTACCTGCTGCCCAACTTCCAGAACCCCACGGGCCGCACGATGAGCGAGGCGCGCCGCGTGGCGATCTCCGCCAAGGCCGCCGAGCTGGGCCTGCCGCTGGTGGAGGACAACCCCTACGGCGATCTGTGGTTCGACCAGCCCCCGCCGCTGCCGCTCACCGCGCGCAACCCGGAAGGCTGCATCTACCTGGGCTCGTTCTCCAAGGTGCTGGCCCCCGGCCTGCGCCTGGGCTTCCTGGTGGCGCCGCACGCGCTCTACCCCAAGCTGCTGCAGGCCAAGCAGGCGGCCGACCTGCACACGCCGGGCTTCAACCAGCGCATGGTGGCCGAGGTGATGAAGGGCGGTTTCCTGGACCGCCACGTGCCCACCATCCGCGCGCTCTACAAGCAGCAGCGCGATGCGATGCTGTCCGCGATGGACCAGGAGATGCAGGGCCTGGGCGTGACCTGGAACCGGCCGGACGGCGGCATGTTCCTGTGGGCGCGCCTGCCGGAAGGCATGAGCGCGCTGGAGCTGCTGCCCGAGGCGGTGGAGCGCAACGTGGCCTTCGTGCCCGGCGCGGCCTTCTATGCGGACAACCCCGACACGCGCACGCTGCGCCTGTCGTTCGTCACCGCGAGCGCCCAGCAGATCCAGGACGGCATCGCCGCGCTGGCCGCCGCCATCCGCGCGCGCCTGCCACAGGCCGTGGAGGCCTGACGCGATGTTGCGGCTCTGGGGACGGACATCGTCCATCAACGTGCGCAAGGTCGTGTGGGCCGCGCAGGAGCTGTCGCTGGAGCTGCAGCGCACCGACGCGGGCGGCCAGTTCGGGCTCGTGCGCGAGGCACAGTTCCTCTCGCTCAATCCCAACGGCCTCGTGCCGCTGATCGAGGACGAGGGCACCACGCTCTGGGAATCGAACACCATCGTGCGCTACCTCTGCGCGCGCCATGCGCCCGGTGATCTGTACCCCGAGGACCTGCCCACGCGCTTCCTCGCCGAGCAATGGATGGACTGGCAGCAGACCACGCTCAACCCGGCCGGCCGCGACGCGTTCCTGCAGTGGATCCGCACGCCCGCGGCGCAGCGCGACCCGGCGGCGATCGCCCGCTCGGTCGCGGCCACCGAGCCGCTGATGGAGCTGCTCGACGCGCACCTGTCCCGGCATGCCTACCTGGCGGGCGACCGCTTCACGATGGCGGACATCCCCGTGGGCTGCGAGATCCACCGCTGGTGGGGCCTGCCGCAGGAACGCCCCGCCCGGCCGCACCTGGAGCGCTGGTTCGCCGCGCTGCGCGCGCGCAGCGGCGCCCTGGGCGTGCTGGACCAGCCGCTCGCCTGACGCGCTGGCGTCCGGCCCTTCCGGCCGGGCGCCGGCTCCCGCACCGCACGGCGGCCAGGACGGCCGCCGGGGAGAGCCGCGCCCGTGCCGCGCAAGAGGCGTCCCGCCGCTCGGCCATTTTTTCTTTCGTTGTCCGTCCGTTTTTTCCGAGGAGCCTTCCATGCGCCAGCGCCCGTTCAAGCAAGTCGACGTCTTCACCGACCGCCCCTACCTCGGCAACCCGCTGGCCGTGGTGCTCGACGGCGAGGGGCTCTCCACCGAGGAGATGCAGCATTTCACGAACTGGACCAACCTCTCCGAAGCCACCTTCCTGCTGCCGCCCAGCGAGGAAGGCCGTGCCGCGGGCGCCGACTACCGGGTGCGCATCTTCTGCCCCGGCCGGGAGCTGCCCTTCGCGGGGCATCCCACGCTCGGCAGTTGCCACGCCTGGCTGGAGGCCGGCGGGCGGCCGCGCACACCGGGCCGCATCGTGCAGGAATGCGGCGTGGGCCTGGTCACGCTGCGGCAGGACGGCCACCGGCTGGCCTTCGCAGCCCCGCCGCTGCTCAAGAGCGGCCCCCTGGATGAGGCCGACGTGGAACTGATCGCCCGCGGGCTGGGGATCGCGCGCACCGACATCGTGGGCCACGCCTGGTGCGACAACGGCCCGAACTGGCGCGGCGTGATGCTTTCCTCGGCCGAGGCAGTGCTCGCGCTGCGCCCCGACGGGGCCGTGCTCGGCGCGCTCGACGTCGGCGTGGTGGGCCCGCGCGGCAAGGTCGGCGTGATCGGCAGCCATGGGCCGGCGGGCGCGGAACTGCCGGACTTCGAGGTGCGCGCCTTCTTCCCCGGCAACAACGGCCTGGCCGAAGACCCGGTGACCGGCAGCCTGAACGCCGCGCTGGCGCAATGGCTGATCGGCGCCCACCTCGCGCCGCCCCGCTACATCGCCAGCCAGGGGACCGCCCTGGGCCGCGCGGGCCGCGTGCACGTGGAACAGGACGGCGACACCATCTGGGTGGGCGGCGGCTCCGTCACCTGCGTGGACGGGCAGGTGCTGCTGTGAGCCCGGCGCCGTTCGATCCGACCCAGGCCGCGTGCGTCGATCACCTCGTGGTGGTAGCCGCCTCGCTGGACGAGGGCAGCCGCTGGTGCCGGCGGACCCTGGGGGTGGAGCCGGCGGCCGGTGGCGCGCATCCGCTCATGGGCACGCACAACCGGCTGCTGAACGTCTCCGGCCCCGCGCACCCGCGCGCCTACCTGGAGATCATCGCGATCGACCCCCAGGCCCGGCCCACGCTGACGCCGGGCCGGCGCCGGTGGTTCGACATGGACGACGAAGCCCTGCGCGCGCAGGTGGCGCGGCACGGGCCGCAGCTGGTTCACTGGGTGGCCTCGGTGCCCGACATCGCCGCCGCGCACGCCGCCCTGGCCGCGCGCGGCGTGGACCGGGGCGAGATCCTCACCGCCGGACGCCCCACGCCGTTCGGCCTGCTGGAGTGGCGCATCACCGTGCGCCCCGACGGCGACCGGCTGCTGGACGGCTGCCTGCCCACGCTGATCCAGTGGGGCGAGCGCCATCCGTGCCACAGCCTGCCGGACAGCGGCGTCACCCTGCTGTCGCTGGCGCTGGAGCACCCCGATGCCGCGGCGCTGCAGGCCGCCTGCGCCGCGACCGGCCTGCAGGGCGTGCTGCGCGCACCCGCTGCGCGGTCTTCCGCGCCGCGCCTCGTCGCGACCTTCGCCACGCCGCTCGGCACCGCCACCTGCACGTCCCTGCCTTCGGAGAGCCACCCATGACGTCCGTCCTCGCCTTCACCCCGCAGGAACTCCTGCTCTTCGCGTTCGCGGCCCTGGTGCTCGTGCTCACGCCCGGCCCCAACATGGTCTATTGCGTCTCGCGCAGCCTCACCCAGGGGCCGCGCGCCGGGCTGCTCTCGCTCGCGGGCGTGGTGGCCGGCTTCGGCGTGCACCTGCTGGCCACGGCGCTGGGCGTCTCGGCGCTGCTGGTGGCCGTGCCGCTCGCCTTCGACGTGCTGCGCATCGCGGGCGCGGCCTACCTGCTGTGGATGGCATGGCAGGCCGTGAAGCCCGGGGGCAGCGCGCCGTTCGAGGCGCGCGACCTGCCGCACGACGGGCCGCGCAAGCTCGTCCTCATGGGCTTTCTCACGAGCGCGCTGAACCCGAAGGTGGCGATGTTCTACGTCGCGTTCTTCCCGCAGTTCCTGCACCCGGAGCGCGGCCAGTGGCTCGCGCAGACCTTCACGCTGGGGGCCCTGCAGATCGCCATCAGCGCACTGGTCAATGCCCTGCTGGTGCTGTTCGCCGCGCGCGTCGCCCGGTTCCTGCACCGCAGCGCCGCCTGGATGCGCGCGCAGCGCTACCTGATGGGCACGGTGCTCGGGGTGCTCGCGCTCAAGATCCTCTTCACCGAACGAAAGGCCACGCCATGAACGCCGCCCTGCCTGCCTCCGCGCCCGATGCATCCGCCCGGCCCCACGCCGCGCTGCCGGGCCTCGCCGACATCGAGGCCGCGGCGGAGGTGGTCTACGCCGACTTCGCTCCGACGCCGCAGTACCGCTGGGCGCTGCTCGGCGAGCGCCTGGGCGCCGAATGCTGGATCAAGCACGAGAACCACACGCCCGTGGGCGCGTTCAAGATCCGCGGCGGCCTCACGTATTTCGACCAGCTCGCGCGCCGCGGGGACATGCCGCGCGAGGTGATCAGCGCCACCCGCGGCAACCACGGCCAGAGCCTGGGCTGGGCCGCGCGCCGCCACGGCGTGGCCTGCACCATCGTCGTGCCGCACGGCAACTCGGTGGAGAAGAATGCCGCCATGCGCGCACTGGGCGTGTCGCTCATCGAGCACGGGCAGGACTTCCAGGAAGCGCGCGAGCACGCCATGCAGCTGGCGGCCGAGCGTGGCGCGCACATGGTGCCGAGCTTCCATGCCGACCTGCTGCGCGGCGTGGCGACCTACTGGTGGGAGTTCCTGCGCGCCGTGCCGCGCATGGACGTGGCCTACGTGCCCATCGGCCAGGGCTCGGGCGCCTGCTCGGCAATCGCCGCCAAGCGGGCGCTGGGACACGGCGTGCGCATCGTGGGCGTGGTGAGCGCCCACGCCACGACCTATGCGGATTCGATCGCCGCCGGCCGCGTGGTGGAGGCGCCCGTCTCCACGCAGCTCGCCGACGGCATGGCCTGCCGCGTGGCGGACCCGGAGGCGCTCGCCATCCTCGCGCCCGGGCTGGACCGCGTGGTGCGCGTGACCGACGACGAGGTGGCCGCCGCGATGCGCGCGCTGTTCGCCGACACCCACAACGTCGCCGAGGGCGCGGGCGCCGCCGCCCTGGCCGCCGCGCTGCAGGAGCAGGACCGGATCGCGGGCCAGGTGGTCGGGCTGCCGCTCACGGGCGGCAACGTGGATGCGCGGGCGTTCGCGGGCGTGCTGGGCGCGGCAGGCCACTGACGAGGCCCCTTGCTGGGAAACGCAGCCAGGAGCGCCCGGGAGTGCGGCGCGTCCGCGACACCCCGTCGCTGCCGCGACACGGCGCGGCCGGCCGCTCTGCCACATTGCCGTGCATGGGAACCCTCTACCTCGTGCGCCATGCGCAGGCCTCCTTCGGCGCCCAGGACTACGACCAGCTCAGTGCCCGCGGCCACGAGCAGGCGGCGCGGCTGGGCGCCTACTGGCGGGAGCGCGGCATGCGCTTCGATGCCGTCTACACCGGCACGCTGCGCCGCCATGCGCAGACGCTGGCGGGCATCGCCGAGGGGTTGCAGGCCGCGCCCGAGCCGCTGCAGGCACTGCCCACGCTCAACGAATACGACAGCGCCGCCCTGATCGCGGCCGTCCATCCCCAGCCCCTCCCGCCCGCCGACACGCCCGAGCTGTACCGCAAGCACTTCCGTCTGCTGTGCGATGCGCTCGCGCAGTGGATGGGCGGCACCATCAGCCCGGCCGGCATGCCGAGCTGGACGGGCTTCTCGGACGGCGTGCGCGCCGTGCTGGACCACATCCGGCGCCACCACACGGGGCAGAACGTGCTGCTGGTCTCCAGCGGCGGACCGATCTCCACGGCGGTGGGCACGGTGCTCTCCACCCCGCCGGAGGTGACGATCGCGCTCAACATGCGCATCCGCAACACCGCGGTGAGCGAATTCAGCATCGCCCCGAAGCGGCTGATGCTGCAGACCTTCAACGCCCTGCCGCACCTCGACACGCCCGAGCACGCGGGCTGGGCCACGCACGCCTGAACGGGCGGAACAGGCCACTGCCCGAGCCGCGCCAGGCCCATGCCGCGGCCCGGCGCCGGATCAACGCCCAGGCGGGGCAGCCAATGTGCCGTCCGGCAGGTCGTGGATCTCGCCGAGCAGCGCCGCCAGCTGGGCCGCGGCGGCCTCGACCACCGCGCGGCCCTTCTCGGCCGTGGCGCCGGCCGCATCGCCGACCGCACCCGACGGGTGGTAGTCCTCGATCGCCCAACCCATCTTCGCGCTGCGGCCATTGCCCAGCAGGGCATAGCGCTCCGCGCGGTCCTGCGAGGTGGAGCGGAAGTTCTTGGCATGCGCCATCTGCACGGTGCCCGGCGCGAGGTGCAGCATCATCGAGGTCTCGATTTGCCCGGCATGGATGCCGAAGCGGTGCTCCTCGGCGCTGAACAGCTCCTGCACCGCCTGGGGCAGCGGCAAGCTGAACCAGCTCGCGCTGTAGACCAGCAGGCCGTGGCGCTGGCGCAGCTCGCGCGCCACGATGTCCATCACGCTCACCTGCCCGCCGTGGCCGTTGAAGAGCAGCAGCTTCTTCACGCCCGCGCGCGCCACGCAGGCGCCCAGCTCGCTCCAGAGCGCGATCACCGTGGCCGGCGAGAGCGTGAGCGTTCCGGGAAACGACGTGTGCTCGGTGCTGAAGCCCACGTCCTGCGGCGGCAGGAACAGCACCGGCAGATCGGCCGGCAGCCGCGGCAGCGCGGCATCGATCACGCCGCGCAGCAGCGTGGCATCCACACCGAGCGGCAGGTGCGGCCCATGCTGCTCGACGGCCGCCACCGGCAGCACCGCCACGGTGCGCGCCGCCAGGCCCGAGGCCTGCGCCTCGGAGAAATCACGGGTGGACAGTTCAGCCCAGAAACGGGAGGGATACGCCATGGAGGGATGGTAGGGCATCCATACGAAGAATGATCAGATGCGCAGCGAGCCCACGGCCCACGCGCAGGCGCGGCCTTCCCCATCCGAAGGCCGCGGAGCAGGCCAGGCCGGCAGACGCCGCGGAACTGGCTTTGCCAGGCCGCTGGCGTCGTCCCCCTGCCCGCCGTGCGCAGCACGGCGAGAGCGGGGGGAAAGCGGCGCAGCCGCTCAGGGGGGTGTTCCCTGTCAGTCCACGGAAGCACCCGACAATTTCACGACCCGCGCCCAGCGCTGCAGGTCCTCCCGCAGTTGCGCCGCCAGCTGTTCGGGCGTGCCGGCCACGGCCTCGCCGCCGGCCTCCACGATCTTCCGGTCCACCGCGGGGCTCTTGAGCGCGCGCGTGATGGCCTCGTGCAGGTACGCCACGCGCTCGGGCGGAGTGCCGGCCGGCACGAAGAAGCCGTACCAGTCCTCGTAGGTCATGTTCTTCATGCCCAGCTCTTCCAGCGTGGGCACGGTCTTGAACACGCCGATGCGGCGCGGGCTGGTGACGGCGATCGCGCGCACCATGCCCTGCTGGATGTGGCTGGCGACGGACGAGGTCGAGGTGATCATGAGCGCGACCTGCCCACCCATCAGATCGGCCAGCGCCGGGCCCGCGCCGCGGTAGGGCACGTGCGTGAGCGCGATGCCGGCATCCTTCTCCAGCACCACGCCCACGAGGTGCGAAAGCGTGCCGTTGCCGGGCGTGGCGTAGGTCAGCCGCTCGCCGTCGGACCGCGCCTTCGCGCGCAGGTCGGCCATCGTCTTGATGGGCGAGCTGGCGGCCACGACGATCGCGAGCGGCGCGGCGTTCACCTGGGTGACCGGCACGAAGCTCTTCACCGGATCGAAGCCGGGCGCGCGGTAGAGCGCCGGGTTCACCGCCATGGTGGACACTTGCGACAGCAGCACCGTGTAGCCGTCCGCCTTGCTGTCGGCCACGTACTTCGCGCCGATGTTCCCGCCCGCGCCGGCGCGGTTCTCCGCCACGGCCGGCTGCCCGGTGATGGCCGCGAGCTCGTTGCTCACCAGCCGCATGTGGAAGTCGTTGCCGCCGCCCGGCGGGAACGGCGAGACGAGGCGGATCGGCTGGTTCGGGAAATCGCCGGCCTTCGGCAGCACCTGCGCATGCGCCGTGGCGGCCAGGGCGCAGGCCAGCCCCAGCACGAGGCCGGTGGCGGCGCGGCGCAGACGGGACGACGGTCGGGAATCGGGGATACGGAACATGGCGGGTCTCCTGGGTCGTTGGAATCGGTCGGTCGGGCCCTGCGCAGCGGCCCTCCGGCATGCGCAGGGCCGCAGTGCCCGCGGCGTGCAGGTCCAGGCAGCGGCACCGCATCGGCATCCGCCCGCCCTGGAGATTCATGATGTCAGCGGCGTGTCGGCGGATCGAGCCACCCGTCCAGGAAATCCGATAAGCTTTTCTGATGGATCCGGCGGGCCCGCCGGATCAGCGGGCGTGCGCAGGCGCCGGCAGCGGCCCGCCGCCCTCCAGCCGGTCGCGGATCAGCGCGAACACCCGCCGCGTGAGCGGGTTCACCACGCGGCTGCGCACGTAGAGGCGGTACACCACGTCCGGCAGGGCCGGCAGCCCTTCGGCCGGGCCCAGCACGCGCAGTTCGCTGTCGAGCTGTTCAACGCCGCGCGCCGTCACGCCCAGCCCCGCGCGCAGCGCCGCCCGGATGCCGATCAGGCTGCTGGAGGTGTAGCGCGCCACCCAGGGCACGCCGGCATCGTCCAATGCCTCTTCGGCCAGCCGCCGGAAGATGCTCGGGCCGTCGGCCATGATCATCGGCAGCGGCCGGCCAGGGTCGTGCACGTAGGCGGCGCCGCAGAGCCACACCGTGGGCGAGCTGCGCAGCAGCACGCCCTCCAGATCGGCGTCGAGCCGGTTGGAGATGGCCATGTCGATCTCGCCGCGCTTGAGCGACTCCATGAGGAAGGGGCTGCGCCCCACGTGCACGTCCAGCTGCAGCATCGGCGAATGGCGCACCACCTCGGACAGCAGCGAGGGCAGCATCGTGTCGGCCACGTCGTGCGGCGCGCCGATGCGCAGCGTGCCTTCCAGGTGGCCCTGCTGCAGGTGCCGCAGTGCCTCGTCGTTCAGGGCCAGCAGGTGGCGCGCGTACACCAGCAGCCGCTCGCCGTGGTCCGTGAGCCGCTTCTGCCGGCCGCGCTTCTCGAAGAGCGGGTGGCCGATCTGCTCCTCCAGCCGCTGCATCTGCTGCGTGATGGCCGACTGCGTGCGGTCGAGCTGCACGGCCGCGGCGCCGAAGCTCTCGTGCTGCACGATGGCCACGAGCGAGCGCAGCAGTTCGAGGTCGAGCGTGGTCATCCATTAATGGTACTGATGGTTTTTCTCGCGCGGGCGGGATTGTTCGCGCATTCCGCGGCGGCTAGAGTGCCAGTACGACACACAAGGAGACTCCCCCATGGAAACCATCCGCGAACAGCGCGCGCAGGCCGTCGGCGACGCCATCGGCCGCATGAAGGAGGCGCTCGGCGGCCGGGAGCCCACGCGGCCCGCGCTGGACGCCGTGCTGGCGTCCCTGGAGGGCATCGCGGCCCGCGCCGAACTCTGGCAGGCGGCCGACTACCCCGCGCCGGAGGCCGGCGAAACCCAGGCCCGCTACCTCATCGCCGAAGACCCGGACCAGAGCTACGCGCTCTACCTGAACGTGATGCGCCCCGGCAAGCGCATCGTGCCGCACAACCACACCACCTGGGCCTGCATCGCGGCCGTGGAGGGCACCGAGGTGAACCGCCTCTACGAGCGCACGGACGACGGCTCGGTGCCCGGTGTCGGCACGCTGCGCGAGAGCGGCCGCGTGCTGGTGGCGCCGGGCCGGGGCGTGGCCCTGATGCCGGAAGACATCCATTCGGTGCAGATCGAGGGCGAGCAGGTCATCCGCCACCTGCACATGTACGGCCGCGCGCTCGAGACGCTCACGCAGCGCACCAGCTACGACCTCGAGCAGGGCACCTGCACGACCATGGGCATCGGCGTGCAGACGCGCCGCTGAAGCCGGCCCCAGCGCCCGTCACCCGCACCTGCCGCCTCACCTGCGTGGGTGCGTGCCTCTCGGGCTTCCCTCCCTTCCACCTTTCACCGCCGATCCGGACCGTGCGGCCGCCGCGAGGCGCCGCCCGGCGCGGTGCGGCCACGCATTCCATGACGATCGAACGCATCGCCCCTTCCCTGCTCAAGACCTGGCTGCACGACGGCGAGGAAATCGCCCTGCTCGACGTGCGCGAACACGGCCAGTACGGCGAAGCCCACCTGTTCTACGCCACGCCGCTGCCCTGGAGCCGGCTGGAGCTCGACGTGCGGCGCCTGGTGCCGCGCACCGGCGTGCGCGTGGTGGTGTACGACGACGGCGCCGAGGCGCCCGATAGCGTCGCCTGGCGCGCGGCGCAGCGCCTGCAGGCGCTGGGCTACACCCGGGTGTCGGTGCTGGCCGGCGGCGCGCCCGGCTGGAAGGCCGCGGGCCACGTGCTGTTCGCTGGCGTCAACCTGCCCTCCAAGACCTTCGGAGAGCTGGCCGAGCGCGCCTACCACACGCCCCGCGTGAGCGCGGCGCAGCTCGCCGCCATGCTGGACGCCGGCACGCCCGTGGCGGTGCTGGACGGCCGGCCCGTGGCGGAGTTCCGCAAGATGAACATCCCCACGGCCACCTGCTGCCCCAACGGCGAGCTGCCCTACCGCGTGCGTTCGCTGGTGCCCGACGACACGACGCCCATCGTGATCAATTGCGCGGGCCGCACCCGCTCGATCATCGGCGCCCAGACGCTGATCAACCTGGGCATTCCCAACCCCGTCTATGCACTGGAGAACGGCACGCAGGGCTGGTACCTCGCGGACCATGCGCTGGAGCACGGCGGCACGCGCCGCTACCCCGACGGCTCCGGCAGCGCCACGCTGCGCGAAGCGGCGCAGCGGCTGGCCGCGCGCTTCGGCGTGCCCACGGTGGACGCGGAGACCGTGCGCGGCTGGGCGGCGGACCCGCGGCGCACGCTGTTCCTCTGCGACGTGCGCACGCCCGAGGAATTCGCGCGCGGCAGCCTGCCCGGCGCGCAGCACACGCCGGGCGGCCAGCTGATGCAGGCGCTCGACCAGTACGTGGGCGTGCGCGGCGCGCGGCTGGTGCTGTTCGACGGCGACGGCACGCGCGCCCTCACCGTGGCGAGCTGGCTGCGGCAGATGGGCCACGACGCCAGCGTGCTCGCCGGCGGCCTGGAGAGCGGCCTCGCGCTGGCGGCGCCGGCCGTTGCCGCCGCTCCGGAATCACCGCCGCTGGGCCGGATCACCGCGCAGGAGCTCGCCACGCGCCGGGAGCGCGGCGACATCGCGCTCGTCGATCTGCGCCCCGGCATGGCCTTCCGCGCGGCGCACATCCCGGGCGCGCGCTGGTCCATCCGGCCGCGCCTGGAACGGGACCTGGACGGTGAAGCCCGCCAGATCGCCGTGGTCGCCGACGAACCCGCGCTGGCCGCCTGGGCGCTCGCGGACTGCCGCACCGCGCGGCCCCCGCTGCTGCTCGAAGGCGGCCTCGCGGCCTGGCAGACCGCCGGCGGGCCCGTGGAGGCCACGCCCGATCTGCCCGGCGACGCGGACTGCATCGATCACCTCTTCTTCGTGCACGACCGCCACGACGGCAACAAGGAGGCTGCGCGCCGCTACCTGGAATGGGAGACCGGCCTCGTCGCGCAACTCGATGCCGACGAGCTGAACTCCTTCCGCCTGCCGGACGCTCCGGCCGATGCAGCGGCTGGCACCCACGCCTGAAGGAGGGCGCGCCATGGACGACTCCGCGAAGAAGGACAAGGCCCCGGGCCCGCAGACCCGGCTGCTGCACAGCGGCAAGGCGCCGCGCTATGCCGGCGGCGGCGCGGTCAACCCGCCGATCGTGCGCGCCAGCACCGTGCTGTTCGAGAACACCGCGCAGCAGCGCGACCTGCGGGCACGCCGCGGGAGCGAGCGCGTGTTCACCTACGGCGCGCGCGGCACGCCGACCGCCTTCGCGCTGGAAGACGCGGTGAGCGAACTCGAAGGCGCGCACCGCACGCGGCTCTTTCCCACCGGGCTGGCGGCGGTCGGCATGGTGTTCCTGTCGTATCTGCGGCCGGGCGACCACGTGCTGCTCTCCGACGGCGTGTACGAGCCCGTGCGGCACCTCGCACGCAGCTTCCTCGAACCCTACGGCATCGCCTGCAGCTTTTTCGCGGCGGACGGCCGCGGCATCGAACAGGGCCTGCGGCCGAACACGCGCATGGTGTATGCCGAGTGCCCCGCTTCGCTCGTCTACGAGATGTGCGACCTGCCGGAGCTGGCACGCATCGCCCATGCCCACGGCGCGCTGCTGGTGGCGGACAACACCTGGGGATCGGGGCTGCAGTACCGCCCCCTCGCGCTGGGGGCGGACGTATCGGTGATGGCCGCCACCAAATACCTCTCGGGCCATTCGGACGTGATGATGGGTACCGTCTCCACCACCGGGGCCGCATGGCAGCCGCTCGCCGATCGCTGCGACGCCTTCGGCATGGCGGTGAGCCCCGACGACGCCTGGCTGGTGCTGCGCGGCATGCGCTCCCTGTCGGCACGGCTGCAGATGCACGAGCGCCACGCGCTGCAGGTGGCCCGCTGGCTGCAGTCCCAGCCGCAGGTGCGCCAGGTGTTCTGCCCGGCCCTGCCGGAGGACCCGGGCCACGCCCTCTGGCGGCGCGACTGCGACGGCACCAACGGCCTCGTCTCGTTCGAGTGGCAGCCGGGCACCCCGGCCGCGCAGGTGGACGGCTTCATCGACGGGCTGGCGCTCTTCGGCCTCGGGGCCTCGTGGGGCGGCTACGAGAGCCTGGTCAACCAGGCCGCGATGGCCACGGCCCGCACGGTCACCGACTGGAGCGGCCGCGGGCCGGTCGTGCGCCTGCACGTGGGGCTGGAGGATCCGCAGGACCTGCTGGACGATCTCGAGCAGGCCTTCCACGCGAGCAGCCTCGGCAGGCCCTGATGTCGGGGGCGCTGCGTCAGATGCTCCGCAAGTTCACGCGCGCGGACAGCGCCTCCGCGCTCTCGCGGCGTTCGCTGTACCGGTCCACCAGGTAGGCCCCGCAATCGCGCGTCAGCAGCGTGAACTTCACCAGTTCCTCCATCACGTCCACCACGCGCTCGTAGTAGGGCGACGGCTTCATGCGCCCGGCCTCGTCGAACTCCTGGAAGGCCTTGGCGACGGAAGACTGGTTCGGAATGGTCAGCATCCGCATCCACCGGCCCAGCACCCGCAGCTGGTTGACGGCATTGAACGACTGCGACCCGCCCGACACCTCCATCACCGCCAGCGTCTTGCCCTGCGTGGGCCGCACCGACCCCAGGGCCAGCGGGATCCAGTCGATCTGGACCTTCATGATGCCGGTCATCGCGCCATGGCGCTCGGGAGAGGTCCACACCATGCCCTCGGACCACTGCACCAGCCCGCGCAGCTCCCGCACCTTGGGGTGGTCTTCCGGCGCACCGTCCGGCAGGGGAAGGCCGGTGGGATCGAAGATGCGCGGTTCGGCACCCAGGGCGCGCAGCAGGCGTGCGGCCTCTTCTGTCAACAGGCGGCTGAACGACCGCTCGCGCAGCGATCCGTACAGCAACAGGATGCGCGGCGGGTGGGCCGCGCGCTCCCCGGGCCACAGGCGCTGCGGGTCGATGGGACGCAGCAGTGCCGGATCGATGTTCGGAAGGTCAGGATTCATGGACACGCCGGCCTTTCGCATCGATGACGGGTTCACCGTCTTCCTTGGAGAAGGCCGCTTGCTGCGGGTCGGGCAGGATGTCCAGCACCGCTTCCGACGGGCGGCACAGGCGGGTGCCGAGGGGCGTCGCCACGATGGGCCGCTGGATGAGGATCGGGTGCCGCAGCATGCAGTCGATCAGTTCCGCGTCGCTCCACTTCGGGTCCGCGAGGCCCAGCTCGGCATACGGTGTTCCCTTCTCGCGCAGCACGTCGCGCACGGGCAGGCCCATGGCGGAGATCAGGCGCTCCAGCGTGGCCCGGTCGGGTGGGGTCTTCAGGTACTCGATGACCGTGGGCTCCACGCCGCTGTTGCGGATGAGCGCGAGCACGTTGCGTGAAGTGCCGCAGGCGGGGTTGTGGTAGATCGTGATGTCGCTCATGGGAGGATGGTGTAGCGGATGGAAAAGGATGGTTCGCAGGCCCGCCTCAGCCTGGGGCCAGGCGGATGGCGAGGGCGGTCAGGGTGATGACCAGCACGGGCAGGGTCATGGCGGTGCCCACCTTGAAGTAGTAGCCCCAGGCGATGCGGGTGCCCTTTTTGGCAAGCACGTGCAGCCACAGCAGCGTGGCCAGGCTGCCGATGGGCGTGATCTTGGGGCCCAGGTCGCAGCCGATCACGTTGGCGTAGACCATGGCCTCCTTCACCGCGCCGCCGGCATGCGAGGCATCGATGGCGAGCGCACCGATCAGCACCGTGGGCATGTTGTTCATCACCGAGGAAAGCCCCGCCGCGAGGAATCCGGTGCCCAGGGCCGCCCCCCAGATGCCCATGCCTGCGAGCTGGTCCAGCAGGGCGGCAAGATGGGCCGTGAGCCCTGCGTTGCGCAGCCCGTAGACCACGAGGTACATGCCCAGCGAGAAGACGACGATCTGCCACGGTGCGCCGCGCAGCACGTTTCCGGTGTCGATCACCCGGCTCCGCCACGCCACCGCCAGCAGCATGGCCGCCCCGGCCGCCGCCACGGCGCTGACCGGCACGCCCAGCGGCTCCAGCCCGAAAAAGCCCAGCAACAGAAGGCACAGCACCACCCATCCGGCCCGGAACGTCCGCGGGTCGCGGATGGCATCGGCTGGAACTTTGAGCTGCGACGCGTCGTAGCGCGCCGGAACATCGCGCCCGAAGGCCAGCAGCAGCACGGCAAGGCTCGACAGCACGGCGGCGATGTTCACCGGCACCATCACCGATGCGTAGCGGTTGAAGCCGATCCCGAAGTAATCGGCCGACACGATGTTGACCAGGTTGGAAACCACCAGCGGCAGGCTCGCCGCATCGGCAATGAAGCCGGCGGCCATCACGAAGGCCAGCGTGGCCGCGGGCGGGAAGCCCAGCGCCACCAGCATGGCCATGACGATGGGGGTCAGGATCAGCGCAGCGCCATCGTTGGCGAACAGCGCCGATACGGCAGCACCCAGCAGCACGATGAGCACGAAAAGCCGCCGCCCCTGGCCGCCGCCCCATCGCGCCACATGCAGGGCGGCCCATTCGAAGAAACCCGCTTCATCGAGCAGCAGGCTGATGAGGATCACCGCCACGAAAGTGGCCGTGGCGTTCCACACGATGGCCCACACCACGGGAACGTCCGAGAGCTGCACGGCACCGGAGAGCAGCGCGGCGACCGCTCCCAGTGAAGCACTCCAGCCGATGCCCAGGCCCCGCGGCTGCCAGATGACGAGGACGAGCGTCGCAATGAAGATCAGGACGGCGGGGAGCATGGAGTGTTCAGGAAACGGTGCGGGCACGGCTGCGGCTGCGTGGTGCGCGAACGCAGGGCGAGGGGATCAGCGGGACGCGTGAGTGCAGGTCAGCATGCGCAGGTGGAGGGGCCGCCGACTTCCCCGCACGGCGCACCACCGCAACAGTTTTCGGTGAGGTAGGCCATGAGGCCGTTCATCCGATCGAAGGCGGCACGGTAGATGAGGTTGCGCCCCTGCCGTTCCTGGGACACCAGGCCCGCGTTGGCCAGCTCTTTCAGATGGAACGACAGGCTGGTGGCAGGCACCTCCAACGCCTGGGCCAAGGCGCCTGGCGTCATGCCTTCCGGGCCCGCGGCGATCAGTGCGCGGAAGGCCCGCAGGCGCACGCTGTGGGCCAGGGCCAGGAGGGATCGGATGGCGGTCTTTTCTTCCATTATTCAACTATCGTTGAATTATTTAAGACTGGCAAGCGCGTTCTTTCAGAAAATCGCCCCATTGCCCAAAAAATGAGCAGCCGCAGCGGCTGCCGGCCGGGGAAACCGCCAAATGTTCATCGTGGCCAACGGCTTTCCACATACCCGCTCCGGAGCGGGATACGCAACCCGCCGGCGACCGGCCCCTGAGCGATTCCGCAACGGCTGCATTTTCCGCAGACTTCGCATTTGGCCCGTCGCAGCGGCCCTGTCCCGTCTTCGTGCATGAGCTGCAATGCCTTGCTGTGCGGCATCCTCGGGTTTCCCTGTCTTTCCGAAAAAAGTTGACCGTTTTTATCCTGTAGTTCGGACGGTTCAACCGCATTGAAAAATTCAATAATCAACGTCTATCGCGGTGATAACTTTCCGGAAATCTTTTACAAAACGTATCCCCGGGAGGACGTCGTGCATTTCCTGAAGAACATCCGGCTCGGCACCATGCTCGGTGTCGGCTTCGCCATCGTCATCGGCATCAGCTTCATGGTCGCCGCCTACGGCCGGTTCCAGCTCGACACGACCGGCACCACCCTGCATGCCCTGTCGCAGGAACGCCTGGACATCCTGCTGAAGCTCCAGCAGGTCAAGGACAACACCAACGTCGTCGCCCGCGCGGTCCGCAACCTGGCCCTGCTGGAAGATGAAACCGCGATGGCCGACGAGAAGAAGCGGCTCGACGGCGTGGTCGCCGAAACCTCCCAGATCATGGAGGCGCTGCAGCAACGGGTGGTGTCCACCCAGGGGCGTGCGCTCATGGGCCGCATCGCCGAGGCCCGGCCGCAGTTCCTCGCCTCGGTGGACAAGGCCGCGAAGCTCGGCCTGGCCAACGACATGGCCAATGCGCGCACGGTGGTGCTCGGCGAGATGCGTACCGCGCAGAACACCTACTTCCAGGCCGTGGAGGACATGATCGCCTACCAGCGCAAGATGACCACGGACATGGCCGAGTCCTCCAGCAAGGAGGCCAACGCCGCCGGCAACACGATGATCGTGCTGGCGGTGCTGTCCGCTGCGATCGGCGCGCTCGTCGCGTGGTCGATCACGCGCCGCGTGAAGGGCCAGCTCGGCGGCGAGCCCGCCTACGCCGCCCAGATCGCCCAGGAAGTCGCCCGCGGCAACCTCGCCGTCCACGTCGACCTGCGCCCCGGTGATTCCTCCTCCGTCCTCGCCGCCATGGGCTCCATGCGCGCCAACCTCGCACAAGTCGTCTCCGAAGTCCGCCACTCCAGCGAATCCATCGCCACCGGCGCCTCCGAGATCGCCACCGGCAACGCCGACC
>CAJYKV010000012.1 GCA_913774955.1 uncultured Acidovorax sp. | reverse complement strand
GCTTTTTAAAAACCTGTCAAACTCTGTGGTTATTCGCTTCTTTCATCATCGCCGCAATTTCTTGCAGCACCTCCGATCAGCGAAGCCTTGAATTCTACACCAGTTTTCAACACCAGCGCAAGTTTTTTCAAAACTTTTCTTCAACCACCCTCGCTACCTGCCATCCCCGCAACCACCTTCCGGCAGTTGCAATCTTCAGTAGCGAAGCCCGCTAGTATAACAACAAATTTCCGCTCGGCAACCTTTTTTAGCGCCGAAGGGAAGAAAATCGCGTCCTCCCTCTCTCGGCGCCCCCTGGGGCAGCCCCCTCTTCTCTATATATGGCACTCATCTCTCTCCTGGACGCCCAGCTGGCCTTCGGCCACACGCCGCTGCTGGACCATGCCGACTTTTCGCTGGAGGCCGGCGAGCGCGTGGGCCTGATCGGCCGCAACGGCGCCGGCAAGTCGTCGATGCTCAAGATTCTCGGTGGCCTGGCCCACCCGGACGATGGCGCCATGCATGTGCAGCAGGGTGTGCGCATCGCCTATGTCGCGCAGGAGCCCCAGCTGGAGGCCGACCATACGGTGTTCGAAGCGACGGCTGCCGGGATGGCGAACGTGGTGGCCCTGCGCGAGCGGTATGCGCATGCCACCGGCACCGAACTCGATACGCTGCTGACCGAGATCGAGGCCGTGGACGGCTGGAACTGGGAGCGCCGCGTGGAAGAGACGATGCAGCGGCTGCACCTGGACCCGCAGGCCCGCATCGGCGCCCTGTCCGGCGGGCTGAAGAAGCGCGTGGCGCTGGCGCAGGCCCTGGTGGCGCGTCCGGACGTGCTGCTGCTGGATGAACCGACCAACCACCTGGACGTCGATTCCATCGAGTGGCTGGAGGAACTGCTGCTCGCCTTCCCCGGCAGCGTGGTCACCATCACCCACGACCGCGCCTTCCTGGACCGGATTTCCACGCGCATCGTGGAGCTGGACCGGGGCCGGCTGCTGTCCTACCCCGGCAACTTCGGCCAGTACGTGCAGCAGAAGGCGGAGCAACTGGCGCAGGAAGCCGTGATCGCCGCCAAGGCGGACAAGCTGCTCGCGCAGGAGGAAGTGTGGGTCCGCAAAGGCGTGGAGGCGCGGCGCACGCGCAGCCAGAGCCGCATCGGCCGGCTCGAAGCCCTGCGGGCCAGCCGCGCGGCGCGGCGCGATGCCGTGGGCAGCGTGCGGATGGACATCGCGTCGGGATCGGCGTCGGGCTACCAGGGCAAGATCGTCGCGGAGCTGGCCAACGTGACGAAAGCGTTCGGCGACAAGGCGATCGTGCAGGATTTCTCGGCCACGATCCTGCGGGGCGACAAGGTGGGGCTGGTGGGGCCGAACGGCGCCGGCAAGACCACGCTGCTGAAGCTGATCCTCGGCGAGCTCGCGCCCGACAGCGGTACCGTGCGCCGCGGGGCGCATCTGGAGGTGGCGTACTTCGACCAGATGCGGCATGCGCTGGACCTCGATGCCACGCTGGAGGATTTCATCAGCCCGGGAAGCGAGTGGATCGAGATCGGCAACCAGCGCAAGCACGTCAAGAGCTACCTCGGCGACTTCCTGTTCTCTCCCGCGCGTTCGCAGTCGCCCGTCCGTTCGCTCTCAGGGGGCGAGCGGAACCGGCTGCTGCTCGCGCGCCTGTTCGCGCGCCCGGCGAATGTGCTGGTGCTGGACGAGCCCACGAACGATCTGGACATCGACACGCTGGATCTGCTGGAGGAACTGCTGCAGTCCTACGACGGCACCGTGTTCCTGGTGAGCCACGACCGCATGTTCCTGGACAACGTAGTGACCAGCACCATCGCCTACGAGGGCGAAGCCCGGTGGCGGGAGTACGAAGGCGGCGTGCAGGACTGGCTGGTCCAGTCCCGGCGCGCCCGGGCGCTGGCGGCAACGCCCGCCAGGCCGGCGGCGCGGGAGGCGGCGAAAGAGGCGCCCGCCCCCGCCCCGGTCGCCCCGCGCACAGCGCCCACCAAGAAGAAGCTCAGCTACAAGGAGCAGCGCGAGCTGGAGCAGTTGCCCGAGCGCATCGCCGCGCTGGAGGCGGAGCAGGCGGCCATCCGAGAGGAACTGGCGGACGGCACTCTCTACGTGCGCGACGGCGCGCAGGCCGCCGCGCTGCATGCGCGGGAGGGAGAGATCGAGGACGAGCTCATGGCAGCGCTCGAGCGCTGGACCGAACTGTCGGAGTGATGCGTCTGCACGCGCCGGGCACTTCGGAGCCCGGCGACCGAAGCGGGCGCGGGGCCGTGCCGGCGGTTCAGATGCGGTGGTGCAGCCTGTCGGTCGCGCCCCGGAGGCGCGTGATGAGCGCAGGCGCGATCTGCGTGAGCGGCAGCACTTCGTCCGCCGCGCCATGCGCGATCGCTTCGCGGGGCATGCCGAACACGATGCAGCTGGCCTCGTCCTGCACGTAGTTGTAGCTGCCGGCGTCCTTCATTTCACGCATGGCGGCCGCGCCGTCGTTGCCCATGCCGGTGAGCATGACGCCGAAGGCGTTCTTGCCGACCACGGCGGCGGCGGACTTGAAGAGCACTTCCACCGAGGGCTTGTGCCGGTTCACGGGTGGGCCGTCGTCCACCACGGCCACGTAGTTGGCGCCGCTGCGGGCGACGTGGAACTGCTTGCCGCCGGGGGCGATGTAGGCGTGGCCGGGCAGGATGCGCTCGCCGTTCGTCGCTTCCTTGACGGTGATCTGGCACAGCCCGTTGAGGCGTGCCGCGAAGCTCGTCGTGAAGCCGGGGGGCATGTGCTGCGTGATCACGATGGCGGGGGAATCGGCGGGCATCTGCACGAGCACCTCGCGGATGGCCTCGGTGCCGCCGGTGGAGGCGCCGATGCAGATGAGCTTCTCTGTCGAGATGCGCCCCAGCAGCGTGGCCGCGGGGGTGATCGGGGCGGCGGAGCCCGGCTGTGCGGGCCGGTCCGCGGGCTTGGCGGCCGGGGCCCGGCGGACCTGGGCCACCGCCGCGACGCGGATCTTGTCGACGATCTGGGTGGCGAGCTCGTTGAGCCCGCTCGACAGTCCCACGCGCGGCTTGGCCACGAAGTCCACCGCGCCGAGTTCCAGCGCCTTCATGGTGACTTCCGCGCCCCGTTCGGTCAGCGTGGAGATCATCACGACGGGCATGGGCCGCAGCCGCATGAGGCGGCCCAGGAAGTCGATGCCGTCCATGCGCGGCATTTCGACGTCCAGCGTGATCACGTCCGGGTCCTTCTCGCGGATCATCTCCCGGGCGATGAGCGGGTCGTTAGCCGTCCCGATGCATTCCATGTCGTGCTGCCGGTTGATGATTTCCGACAGCAGGCTGCGCACCAGCGCGGAATCATCCACCACGATCACACGGATCTTCCTGCTCATTCCCTCTGGTCCTTCTCAATCAAAACAGATCCACCGACCCGCCGGCCGTGGCCTTCGCCACGGTGGCCGCATTGCCCTTGACGTCCTGCGCGACGAGGGCTTCCGGATGGGCATGGGCCAGCCGCTTGACCATGGCCTTGCCCGTCACGGGAAAGAACACCACTTTACGCGGATAAATATCGAGCACGTCCTCGGACACGATGGGAATCCGTTCGGTCTGCAGGTAGTTCATCACAAAGGTGGTGTTCCGCTCGCCGACGTTCATGGTGGTGAAGTTGTGCATCACCTGTCCGCCGCCGAACACCTTGGCCTGCAGGGACTCCCGGCGCGCGCCGAGCTTCAGCATCTCGTTGATGAGCAGTTCCATCGCGTAGGAGCCGTAGCGCCCGGACACGTCGTTGGTGTCGCCATCGGGCAGCATGAAATGGTTCATGCCGCCGATGCGGCTGCGGCTGTCCCACAGGCATGCGGCGATGCACGAGCCCAGCACGGTCATGATGACCAGGTTTTCGTCCGAGACGAAGTATTCGCCGGGAAGCACCTTGACCGCGTTGTGCTGGAAGTGGTGGTCGAAGAAGAAGAACGAGGCTTCGCCGGGACGGCGGCTGCGCCCCTTGAGCTCCTGCAGCGTCGATTGCTTGGCGGCGCCGGCGGGAGCGCTCGCATAGACGTCGGCACTGAGGGGGGCGATGCGCGGGGCCTGGCGGCGTTCGACGCCGTCGAATGCTGGTGCGGAGGCAGAAGCGCCAGACGCGAAGGGGGAGCCGGGACGGTGTTGGGTCATGGGGGGCTTCTTGCGGAGGCAGCCTTATCGGCGCTCGTACACGGTCTTGCCGCGCAGATTGAAGAGATCGCGGGACTCGCTGAAATTTTCCGCGTGGCCGACGAACAGCATGCCGCCCGGCTTGAGGACGCGGTGGATCTTCTCCAGCACGCGGCGCTGCGTGGGCGCATCGAAGTAGATCATCACGTTGCGGCAGAACACCACGTCGAAGGGCTCGCGGAAGGGCCAGTCGTCGCGGATCAGGTTGACGCTCATGAATTCGATGGGGCGGCGCAGCTCGGGCTTGACGCGCGCCAGCCCCGCATTGGGGCCCTTGCCGCGCAGGAAGAACTTCTGCAGCCGCTCCGGGCTCAGGCCCTTGACGCCGTCCATGCGGTAGACACCTTCGGACGCGGTGGCCAGCACGCGGGAGTCGATGTCGCTCGCCGTGAGCTTGAACGGCGCATTGGCACCGATGGATTCGATCGCGGTCATGACGATCGAATAGGGCTCCTCCCCGGTCGATGCGGCATTGCACCAGACGCTCCAGGGCCCCGAGGGACGGGAGCGCAGCAGGTCCGACAGGATCTCGAAGTGGTGCTGCTCGCGGAAGAACGCCGTGAGGTTGGTGGTCAGGGCGTTGACGAATTCCTGCCACTCCGGGCCGTCGTGGGTTTCCAGCCAGCCGAGGTAGTCGTGGAAGCTGGTGTGGCCCGTCTCGCGCAGGCGCCGCGACAGGCGGCTGTAGACCATGGCGTGCTTGCCGTCGTGCAGGCTGATGCCTGCGCGCTGGTAGATGAGGCCCTGCACGCGGGAGAAGTCCGCGTTCGTCCAGACGAATTCACGCCCCTGGGCCAGCGGTCCCGAGGAGGGAGCATCGGCGGGGTCCGCCATGCCGCGCGGGGGAATGGAAGAGGAGGAGGTCTGGCGCATGTTCGATTCGATTCAATTCCGCATCTTCTTCTAGGGCCGGCCCGCGGGCCGGGGGAACGCCGATCCCCGTAGCGCGATTCCGTCGGAAGGGCCTTGTCTCTGACTCGGCCCTTTCCGCGAAAATCAGTCGTTGCCCGATATGAGGCCCATGTCCGGGCTGGACATGAGCTTCTCGATGTCGAGCAGGATCAGCATCCGCTCGCCCACCGAGCCGAGCCCCACGATGCAGCTGCTGTCGATGGAGCTTTCGATGTCGGGCGCCAGGCGGATCTGGTCGGACGTGAGTTCCATGACGTCGCTCACGGAATCGACCACGATGCCCACGACCCGGTTGCGCAGGTTCAGGATGATCACCACCGTGAAACTGTTGTATTCGGCCTTGGAGCAGTCGAACTTGAGCCGCATGTCGACGATCGGCACGATCGTTCCACGCAGGTTCGTGACGCCCTTGATGAATTCGGGGGCGTTGGCGATGCGGGTCGGGGGTTCGTATCCCCGGATTTCCTGCACCTTGAGGATGTCGATGCCGTATTCCTCCTGGTCCAGCCGGAAGGTCAGGTATTCGCGCGCGCCGGCCACTCCGGCGCCGGCGGCTTCGTTCGTCTTTTCAATCACGGTCGCCATGGGAAAGCTCCTTCAGTCTGCACAGCGGCGTAGTTTCAGTGGCGCACCCGGCGCACGAGCGCGCCCGTGTCGAGGATCAGGGCCACGGTGCCGTCGCCCAGGATGGTGGCGCCGGACACGTTGGGCACCTTGCGGTAATTGGTTTCGAGGTTCTTCACCACGACCTGGTGCTGGCCGAGCAGCTCGTCCACCAGCAGGGCCACCCGGCTGCCGTCCGCTTCGACGACCACCATGATGTTGCTGGACTTGGTCTGGTCGATGCGCGGCACCTGGAAGGTCTTCTCCAGGGCGATGACGGGCATGTATTCGTCGCGCACCTTGACCAGCTGCGAGCCCTGGGCCACGGTGTTGACGTCGTCCGAATTGACCTGGAAGGACTCCACGACCGAGGACAGGGGCAGGATGTAGACCTCTTCCCCGACGCCCACGGACATGCCGTCCATGATGGCCAGCGTGAGGGGCAGGCGCACCGACACGCGCATGCCGTAGCCCTCGGCGGAGTCGATCTCCACCGAGCCGTTGAGCGCGGCGATGTTCTTCTTGACCACGTCCATGCCCACGCCGCGGCCGGACACGTCGGTCACTTCGTCGGCCGTGGAGAACCCCGGCGCGAAGATAAGGCCCCAGACGTCCGCGTCGCTCATCTGGTCGGAGACGTCCAGGCCGCGCTCGCGCGCCTTGCGCAGGATCTTCTCGCGCGAGAGGCCGCGGCCGTCGTCGCGCACCTCGATGACGATCGAACCGCCCTGGTGGGAGGCCGACAGGGTGATGGTGCCGTGCTCGGACTTGCCGGCGGCCAGCCGGTCCGCCGGCATCTCGATGCCGTGGTCGCAGCTGTTGCGCACGAGGTGGGTGAGCGGATCGGTGATCTTCTCGACGAGGCTCTTGTCCAGCTCGGTCGCTTCGCCGAGGGTGACGAGATCCACCTTCTTGCCCAGCTTGTTGGCCAGGTCGCGCAGCATGCGGGGGAAGCGGCTGAACACGATGGACATCGGAATCATGCGGATCGACATCACCGATTCCTGCAGGTCCCGGGTGTTGCGGTCGAGGTCGGCCAGGCCCGCGAGCAGCTGCTGGTAGACGGCACCGTCGAGGCCGCGGCTGTTCTGCGCCAGCATGGCCTGGGTGATGACGAGCTCGCCCACCAGGTTGATGAGCTGGTCCACCTTGTTCACCGCCACGCGGATCGTGGTGGATTCCATCTGCGCCTGGCTCACGGCCTTGGGCTCGGCGGTGCGCGCACCTGCCGCGGACGGCTTGGCGGCGGAGGCATCGGCGCTGCCGGCCGTCAACGCCGACGGGGCGTCTGCACGGTCGCTGGGCATGCCGGGCGCGCCGGCGAAGAAGCCGTAGGAGGCCTCCAGTGCTCCGGCGGGCGCGGACGGTGCGGAGGCCATGCCTTCGGCTTCCTCGGCGGGCGCTTCGGCCGCGGCACCGGCCGCGGTGATGCGGACCTGCTCCTTCGATACGTGGAAGGCGAACAGGTCGAGCAGGTCGTCGTCGGTGGACGTGGTCTCTACCGCGAAGGCGCGCACGTCCGGCTGGTCGGACGGCAGATCCTGGATGGTGCCCAGGCCCGGGATGTCACGGAAGAGATCCTTGACGGCGTCCGCCTGCTCGCGCCGCTCGACGGGGCCGATGCGGATCTCGAGCGACCGCGACACGCCGGGTGCCGAGACCACCGGAGCAGGAGCGGGTGCAGGAGCCGGCGCCGGTGCCGGCACAGGTGCCGGAGCGGCCACCGGGGCCGGTGCGGGCGCGGAAGCCGGGGAGGCGCCCGCAGCCGGCACGACGCCTGCGGCGAGTTCGCTGATGCGGCGCACCAGGTCGCCCGTGGAGACGGCCTCGCCCTGCCCGCCGGCCTGGTGGCGGGCCAGCAGGCTGCGCGAGGCGTCGGCGGATTCGAGCAGCACGTCGACCATCTGCGGGATCGGCTGGAGTTCATGCCGGCGCAGCCGGTCGAGCAGGGACTCCATCTGATGGGTCAGCTCGGCCACGTCGGAGAAGCCGAAGGTGGCGGCGCCGCCCTTGATGGAGTGGGCGCAGCGGAAGATGCCGTTGAGCTCTTCGTCGTTGGCCGCGCTCAGGTCCAGGTCGAGCAGCATGTGCTCCATCTGGTCCAGGTTCTCGCCCGCTTCCTCGAAGAAGATCTGGTAGAACTGGCTGAGGTCGAAATCGCTGCCCGCGCCTTCTTGGTAGTTGTCGGCCATGGATGGCTCTCCGTATTCTGGTGGATGACGCGGTGGGCTAGCGGATGACCTTCTGGATGACTTCGATCAGGCGGTTGGGATCGAAAGGCTTCACCAGCCAGCCCGTGGCGCCCGCGTTGCGGCCGGCCTGCTTCATCTGGTCGCTCGATTCGGTCGTGAGGATCAGGATGGGAATGGTCTTGAAGCGCGGGTGTTCGCGCAGCTTGCGCGTGAGGCCGATGCCGTCGAGCCGCGGCATGTTCTGGTCGGCGAGGACCAGCTGGATGTCGTGGGTTTCCGCCTTTTCCAGGGCATCCTGGCCGTCCACGGCCTCCACCACATGGTAGCCGGCACCCGTCAACGTGAAGGACACCATCTTGCGCATGGAGGGCGAGTCATCAACGGCGAGGATCGATTGCATGTAGGGCTCCAACTCACTTGAATATATAAGGTAACCAGACGGGGCGAAGGTCAGAACAGGTCGATGGAACCGGCGTCCATCTCGCTTTGCGTGACCGGATTGGGCCGGTCGGGTGCCATCTCGGCGAACGGCGCGGCCTCTTCGCCGTCTTCCGAGCCCATGGCCTCGGAAGCCAGCCTGAATGCACAGCCCTGGAGCACTTTCGTGGTGTGCCAGATCAGCTGGGAGGCCATGTCCTGGAACTGCAGTTCGGTGACGGCGCTGCGCAGCGCGGTGCGCAGGGCCTGCAGTTCCGGAGCGCCCTGGACGAGCTCGTCGGTCAGTGCGCGGTTGGCTTCGCCGAAGCGGTCGAGCAGGTTGTCCGTGGCATGGCTGAGCAGACCTTCGAGGCGATGCAGGTCGCGCATGACAACGAGCAGGGAGTCCTGGAGTTCGGCCGCCACCATGACCGGAAGCTGGACTCCTGGCTCATCGGGGCCTGTTAGCGTAGATTGCATGGTCTCTCCATGGCAGCATGGCGGCTCTGGGCACGCTCAATCCATTTTCGGTAAACACATGCGGGTGGCCCACGCCACCGGCAACGGCGCAACGGCTGCGAGCCAGCGGCGGTGCGCTTCGCACGGCACAAACGAAGCTGTTTGTTCCAATATGTATCCTATGATAGCGTTCATATGGCTTCAGGAGTAACGGTTAAACCCCTGCGCATCCTGCATCTCGAAGATTCCCCTGCGGACCATGCTTTGGCGTGCATTACGTTGCGCCGTGCCAACGGGATGTATGAAATCCGCCACGCCGACACGATGGAGACGTTCACGGCCTGGCTGGATGCGGAGCGCTTCGATCTGGTCCTCGCCGACTACCGCCTGCCGGGCTTCACGGCCCTGGACGCCTGGGGCATCGTGAGCGCCCGCGCCGACGCGCCCCCGTTCGTGCTGCTCTCCGGCGCGATCGGCGAGGCCGCGGCCGTGGATGCGATCCGCCTGGGCATGGCGGACTATCTGCTCAAGGACGACATGGGCCGGCTGCCCCACGTGATCGACCGGGCGATCGAGGTGCACGAGGCCCGCCGGGCGCGCAAGCAGGCCGTGCGCGAACTGGCCGCCTCCGAACGCCGGCTGGCCGAGCTGACCGAGCACCTGCAGACCTCGATCGAGAAGGAACGTGCGGCGATCGCCCGGGAGATCCACGACGACATCGGCGGGGCCCTGACGGCCGTGCGCTTCGATGTGGAGTGGATCCGGCGGCATGCGTCGGAAGAACCGGTGCGCCGCCATGCGGGCGACGCCACGGAGATGCTGCAGCACGCCATCGGGGCCAGCCAGCGGATCATGATGAACCTGCGCCCGCCCATTCTCGACCAGGGCCTGGTGGCGGCAGTGCAGTGGCTGGCCGAGAGCTTCGAGCGCCGCACGGGCATTCCCACGCGGGTGCATGCGGGCCGGGACACGATCGTGGTGCCCGCGGACGTGCAGCTGGTGGCCTACCGCACGGCGCAGGAAGCGCTGACCAATGTCTCCAAGTACGCCGAGGCGGGGCAGGTGGCGATCGATCTGTCCGACAGCGAGGGCGTGCTGACGCTCGAGGTGACCGACAACGGCCGCGGGATCGAGCCCGCCATGCGGAACAAGCCCAAGTCGTTCGGTTTGAAGGGTCTGGAGGAGCGCGCGAGAACGGTCGGTGGATGGCTGGACATCAGCAGCCAGCCGGGCCGCGGCACGTCGGTGATCGTCTCGATCCCGCTGGGCCCCGCGGAAGGCCGCGATGCGGCGGACGGAGGAGAAATGCCATGATCCATGTCGTGCTGTGCGACGACCACGCGGTGCTGCGACGCGGCATCCGCGATACGCTCAACGAGGCGACCGACATCCAGGTGACCGGCGAGGCCGGGGGCTATGCGGAGCTGCGCGACATCCTGCGCAAGGTGCCCTGCGACGTCCTGCTGCTGGACCTGAACATGCCGGGGCGCAGCGGGCTGGAGGTGCTGACGAGCCTGCGGGAGACCGATTCGGCCATCCGCGTGCTGGTGGTGTCGATGTACCCCGAGGACCAGTACGCGCTGCGGTGCCTGCGCGCCGGTGCGCAGGGCTATGCCAACAAGGCCGGCGACCCGATGGAGCTGATCGAGGCGGTGCGCACGGTGATGCGGGGCCGCAAGTACCTGACGCCGGAGGTGGCGCAGATGCTGGCGGACAGCCTGGCGCAGCCCGCGCCCGAGCTTCCGCACGAATCGCTGTCCGAGCGCGAGTTGCAGACGCTGGTGAAGATCGCCTCGGGCAAGCGGCTCTCGGACATCGCGGAAGAGCTGATGCTGAGCCCGAAGACGGTGAGCGTGTACCGGGCGCGGGTGCTCGAGAAGCTCAAGCTCACCAACAATGCGGAAATGACGGTGTACGCGATCCGCAACCAGCTGGTGTGAGACGGCGCGGCGACAGGCCTCGCCCGACCCGCGCTGGTGCGAGCGCTATCGCTGCGACGAGAACAGGTCGATCGACTGCTGCATGAGCGTGAGCACCGGCTGCTCGAGCATGGGCAGCGTGGCGGCGATGCCGAGCATCCCCACGGTGAGGGTGACGGGGAACCCCACCGCGTAGATGTTCATTTGCGGGGCCACGCGGGAGATCACGCCCAGCGCCAGGTTGACGAACGTCAGCAGCGCGATCATGGGCAGGGCGATCCAGAGCGCGCTGGAGAACAGCGATGCGCCGAGGTCGTGCAGGCGCAGCTGGCCGAGCGACTGCAGGAAGCCCCCGTCCACGGGGAAGGCGTCGAAGCTCTTCACCACCGCCATGAGCACCACGAGATGGCCGTTGATGACCACGAAGAGCAGCAGGGCCATGTGGCCGAAGAAGCGGCCCACCGCGCTCACCTGCCCGCTCGAGGAGGGATCGAAGAAGGAGGCGAAGTTCAGCCCCATCTGCAGCCCGATGACTTCGCCAGCCAGCTCGACGGCGGAGAACACCAGGCGCACCGCGAAGCCGATCGCCAGGCCCACGGCGACCTGCTGCGCCACGGCGCCGAGCGCTTCACGGCCGTTCAGGTCGATCACCGGCTGGTCCGGCAGCGCGGCCTGCGCGCACACCGACACCAGGAACGCGAGGCCGATCTTGGCGCGGACGGGGATGGTGCGCATCGAGAAGACGGGCGCGACCGAGAACATCGCCAGGACCCGCAGGAACGGCCACAGCACCGGCGACAGCCAGGCCATGATCTGCGCCTCGGAGAAGGTGATCACGCGGCGGTCACCCGACGATGGAGGGGATCGATTCGATGGTGCGCCGGATGTAGTCCACCAGCGTGGAGATCATCCAGGGGCCGATGACGGCGAACACGACCATGGCCGCGATCAGCTTGGGCACGAAGGCCAGCGTGGCCTCGTTGATCTGCGTGACGGCCTGGAAGATGCTCACGAGCAGGCCCACGGCCATCACGCTGCCCAGCACGGGCATGGACACCATGAGCAGCAGCGTGAGGGCGTCGCGGCCCATCGTCAGCACCAATTGGGAGGTCATGGGGAATTCCTTCTTCTTTTGCGGCCGTCAGGTGACGAAGCTCGCGGCCAGGGAGCCGATCAGCAGGTTCCAGCCGTCCGCGAGCACGAACAGCATGAGCTTGAAGGGCAGCGCCACGAGCACGGGCGACAGCATCATCATCCCCAGCGACATCAGGATGCTGGACACCACCATGTCGATGACCAGGAACGGGATGAAGATCATGAACCCGATCTGGAACGCCGATTTCAGCTCGCTGGTGACGAAGGCGGGCACGAGAACGCGCATGGGCGCGGTTTCCGCCGTGGCGTCGGCGGGCAGCTTCGCGAGCCGCGCGAACAGGGAGAAGTCCGACTGGCGCGTCTGCTTGAGCATGAAGGAGCGCATCGGCGCCTCGGCCCGCTCCACGGCCTGCTCGAAGGTGATGGTGTTGTTGCTGTAGGGCAGGTAGGCGTCGGCGTAGACGCGGTCGAACGTCGGGCCCATGACGAAGAAGGTGAGGAACAGCGAGAGCCCGATGATGACCTGGTTCGGCGGCGCGGACTGCGTGCCGAGCGCCTGGCGCAGCAGGGACAGCACGATCACGATGCGGGTGAAGCCGGTCATCATGAGCAGCACGGCCGGCAGGAACGACAGGGCCGTGAAGAACAGCAGCGTCTGGATGGGGACCGAGTAGCTCGTGCCGCCGGCCCCCGCGCCCACCAGCACGGGCAGGCTTCCGCCGCCACCGCCACCGCCGCCGCCGCCGGTGGCCTGCGCCCAGGCGGAGGATGCCAGCAGGCAGGCGAAGCCGCCGGCCGCGGCCATCGCGGCATGCCGCAGCCACGGAGCGCCAGCGGCGCCCGGCGCGCGGGCCGTATCGGATCGGGAGGTTTCAACCATGCGGCGCGGGCGCATCCTGGCGCCGGGTGGCCGCCGCCATCTCACCGGCGAAGGACGCGGGAGCGGGAACGGTGGCCAGGGAAGACGGCCCTGCGGCCGAGGGATGGAGCACGTGCAGGCACTGCACGTTCTGGGCGGTGACGCCCAGCACGAGCCAGACGCGCTGGTGCTCGGGGCCGACCTCCACGGTCACGACGCGCTGCTGCGGCCCGACGGGAACGGCCGAAAGCACCTTGGCCGCTGCGCCGGCGTGGGCCGCCGGGCCGCCCGCATGGCGCTGCTGGAGGCGGCGCACCAGCCAGGGCAGCAGCGCCACGGCGGCGATGAACAGGACGACGACGACCAGCGTCTGCCCCATGCCAGCCCCGGGAGCGCTATCCACGGCTCACGCGGCGCAGCCGCTCCGAAGGGGTCACCACGTCGGTGAGCCGGATGCCGAACTTGTCGTTGACCACCACCACCTCGCCCTGCGCGATGAGGTAGCCGTTGACGAGCACGTCCATCGGCTCGCCGGCCAGCGCGTCGAGTTCCACCACCGAGCCCTGGGCGAGCTGCAGGATGTACTTGATGGGCACCTTCGTGCGGCCCAGCTCCACGGACAGCTGGACGGGAATGTCCAGCACCATGTTGATGTCGTTGACCGGGGCCTCGTTGCTCGAGGACGAGAACGGACGCACGGGTTCGCCCGCGAGCGGGCCGCCCTGGTCCACGGGCTGCGCCTCGTCGGAATTCTTCTGCTCTTCCAGCGCTTCGGCCCAGCCGGCGAACGGATCGTCTGCCGCGGCCTTGCCGTCGTTGTCGTTGTTCTGGTTGTCGCCGTCAGTTGACATTTTTCTCTCCCAGCCAATTCACGTCGGGGTTGCGCAGGCACTCCTCGATGCGGATGGCGTACTTGGAATTGTGCGTGCCGTACTGGCACTCGAAGATGGGAACGCCCCCGATCGATGCCTGGATGCGCGGCTCGCGGTCGAGTTCGATGAAATCGCCGGGCTTCATCGCGAGCAGCTGCTCGACGGTGGCGTCGGCGCGGGCCAGTTCGGCCACGAGCGTCACCTCGGCGGCCTGGATCTCGCGCGTCAGCACGCGCACCCAGCGGCGATCCACCTCGATGGAGTCACCCTGCGTCGAGGAATAGAGCACGTCGCGGATCGGCTCCAGCGTCGCGTAGGGCATGCAGACGTGGATGGCGCCCGACAAATCGCCAATTTCCAGCTGGAAGGCGGTGGACACCACGATTTCGCTCGGCGTCGCGATGTTCGCGAACTGCGGCTGCATTTCGGAGCGCTGGTATTCCAGCTCGAGCGGGTAGATGCCGTGCCACGCCTTCTTGTATTCGGCGCAGATCACATCGACCAGGCGGTTGATGACGCGCTGCTCGGTGGGGGAGAAGTCCCGGCCCTCGATACGGGTCTGGAACTTGCCCACGCCGCCGTAGAGCGTGTCGATGATGCCGAACACGAGGGACGGCTCGCAGACGATCAGCCCGCTGCCGCGCAGCGGCCGGATGGCCACGATATTGAAGTTGGTGGGCACCGCCAGTTCGCGCAGGAAGGCGCTGTAGCGCTGCACGGACACCGTCCCCACCGAGATCTCGGGGCTGCGGCGGATGAAGTTGAACAGGCCGATGCGGAAATTGCGCGCGAACCGCTCGTTGACGATTTCCATCGTCGGCATGCGGCCGCGGACGATCCGCTCCTGGCTGGAGATGTCGTAGTTGCGGATGGCACCGGTGTCCGCCGCTTCCTCGACGGACTTCTGGCTCTCGCCGGTGACGCCTTCCAGCAGGGCATCGACTTCTTCCTGGGAAAGGAATGACTCGCTCATCGGGAATCTCCTGCCGGGGTCATTGGATGATGAAGCTCGAGAAGAGGACCTGCCGCACGGGGTTGGTGTCGGCCTTCGGCGCGGGTGCTTCCTCGTCGTCCTCTTCGTCGCTCGCGCGCCGCTTGCGCGGCTTGGGCACGGTGTAGCCGAGAGGACGCGAGACCTCGCGGCGGATGTCGACGGCCAGCTTCTCCTTGCCTTCGCGCCCCAGCAGTTCCTCGGAGGTCCGCTGCGAGACGAGCATCAGGACCGCGCTGCGGATGCTGGGCAGGTACTGCTTGACCAGGTCCGAGGTCTTCGCATCCGCCAGCTCCAGCGTGATGCCGATCTGGGCGAAGCGGTCGCCGCCCGGGTCGGCGAGGTTCACCACCATGTTGTCGATGGGCAGGAAGGTGGGAGCCACCTTCGGGGCGGCCGGCGCGGCGGCCTTGGCCTGGTGGCCGCCGCCACCGCCCTCTTCGTCTTCGTCGCCGTGGCTGCGTTTGGAGAGCATGAACCAGGCTGCGCCCCCGCCGGCCAGGACCAGCACCAGGACGATGGCGATGATCAGGACCAGCTTCTTGCTCTTGGGCTTGGCGGCAGCGTCGGCGGGCGGGGTGGCGGACACGTTGGATTTCCTTGCGCAGCGGATTCAGGGAGAGGGACGGCAGGCAGCCAGTGACCGGAGGCCGCGCGGGCGGTCCGCGCCCGGGACGGAGCGCAGGTTTCCCGCATGCGGCCATTATTGGGCACCGACGCGGCGGATAATAGCCAGAATAGCGCCGGAAACTCCGGCTTTACCCCCTCGCCCTTTCCCGGCCGCGGCGATCCGGCACGCCGCTCCGTGCAGCCGCCCGCCGCCCAGCCGCCCGTCAGGCGAAGACGTCGAGTGCGCGGTCCGGGCGCGTCGCAGGACGGGCGATGGCGCCGCCGTCCGGCATCGCGCCGCCAGCCGCCTGCACGCGCCCGATGCGCGAGCCGCCTTCCCCGCGTCCGGCGGGCCGTCCCGACGCATCGCCGCCGGCAGCACCTGCGCCCGACTGGCCGATGCTGACCCCCGCCAGTTCGAGCCCTTCGCCGCGCAGCAGTTCACGGAGCTGGGCGACGCTGGTGTCCAGCAGATCGCGGGTCTGCGCCTGGTCGCTGCGGAAGGCCACGTGGGCCTCGTTGCCCGAGAGCGATACGGAAATCTCGACGGGCTGGCCCTGCTGGTCGATCGTGAGTTCGGCGTTCTGCGTCTTCTGGTGCACCCAGTACGCCACCTGCTCCGCGACCTGGTCTTCCATCGGCACCTGGAAGCTGTCCGCCATGCCCGGCGTGCCGTCGCCCGCGGTGCCCGGGGCCCCCAGGGAGGACGCCTGCACGCCTTCCGCGCCCAGCGGTTGCGCGGCGCGCTCCGCGCCGGCGGAGGACTGGAAGGCGGACTCGGCCCGGCCGCCCGCGCCCGCATGCTGCATCAGGGCCTGCAGATCGCCGTTGCCGCCGGACGTGGCAGCCTGCCCGGCTTCGGCTCCGCGCGCTGCACCCGCGCCCGCGCCCGTCGGCAGGGACGCGGCAAGGTCGCGCCGATCACCGCCCGGCTGGGCCGCGGAAGCGGAGGCGGCCATCGATGCGGCGGCATGGGCCAGCCCGGCCGGCAGGGTATCGTCCTTGCCACCCAGGAAAGGAACCGCAAAGCCGCCGCCCGCCGAGGCGCCGTTTCCGCCGGTGCCGCCTGCCGCGCCCATGGCAGAGTGGGCGCCACGGGCGGATCCGGCCCGCTGCGAAGCGGCCGCCTTGCCGACCGCGCCGGACAGGTCGCCCGCGCCGTCGATGAGTGCCGTCTGGCCCACCAGGCTGCTCGCATCCATGAGCCCAGCCGGGCGCAGCGCCTGGGTCAACGACATCGTGCCGGCGCCCGTCCCCGCGCCTGCCGCAGCGGCACCCTGCCACGCCCCCACCGCGGCCGTGGCCGCCGCTCCGGGCAGCAGGCCCTGCAGCGCGATGGAGAGCGGGTCCATGCCGGGCAGCGCGGCCGCCGCCGCAGCGTCCTGCCCGTCGCCGCCGAAGGCCGCGATGGCTGCCGTGCCCGTATCCGCGCCCATGCCTGCACCGGCATCCAGGGCCTCCATTCCCGCGCCGAGCGAGGCGAGCAGCATCGAGAAGCCGCCCTGCCCGGCCGCCGCGGCAGTGGCATCGGTGGCAGCGTCCGTCGCGGACTGAGTTCCGGCGGCCTTGGCGGCGCCACGGGCGCCTTTGGCTTCATGGCCGGCATGGGCCGGAGACGTGCCCCGGGGGGCCTGGGTGCGGATGTCGTTGGTCATGGTGAGGGTTCCTCTGGCCCGCCTGGGCCCTGCCCCGTGGCCGGGGCCTTTCCGAAACGCAGCGCGGCGCGCTCGTCCGTCTGTTTCTGATCCCGCCGGGCATCGGCCTGGGCGATGTCGTGGCGCCGCCGCTCCACCACCTTGCGCAGCGCGGCGACGCGCAGTTCGGCCTGCAGGAGTGCCTGGCCCGCGGCCCGCACCCGGCCGTCCTGCTCGCCGATCACGTGGCTCTGCAGGCCCACCGCATGCCCGAGGCGGTCCATGAACTGGTAGTGGTGGTACATGACTTCCGGCTTCACCGTGGCGTCGGCGCGCATGCCCCAGCGGCCCTCGGTCTCCTGGGCGTAGTTCTGCAGCTGCTGCAGCTGCGCCTCGGAGGCGCTGCGGGCGCGCTGCAGGTCCTGCAGCGCCTGCCGCGCCGCGTCCCGCTGCCGCTCCGCCATCTCGACGGCGACGAGGAATGCCTGGAGGGATGCCATGGCTCAGGTGCTCCGTCCGGTCAGGCCTGCGGGCCCAGCACGGCCGCCATGGAATGCAGGCTGTCCTGCATCGGCGCGGCCTCGAACATGCTCTGCTGCAGGAACGCGGCCATGGCCGGCTGCAGGCGGATGGCCTCATCCAGGGCCGGATCCGACCCGCTCATGTAGGCACCCACCTGGATCAGGTCGAGGCTCTTCTGGTAGCGCGAATAGGTGGCGCGGAAGCGGCGGGCGAGGTCGAAATGCTCGCGCGAGGCGACGTTGTGCATGACGCGCGAAGCCGACTGCTCGATGTCGATCGCGGGGAAGTGCCCGGTCTCGGCCAGCGCGCGCGACAGCACGATGTGCCCGTCGAGGATGGCCCGCGCCGCGTCGGCGATCGGGTCCTGCTGGTCGTCGCCCTCGGAGAGCACGGTGTAGAAGGCGGTGATGGAGCCCACGCCGTGCAGCCCGTTGCCGCTGCGCTCGACCAGCGCCGGCAGCTTGGCGAAGCAGCTGGGCGGGTAGCCCTTGGTGGCGGGCGGCTCGCCGATGGCCAGGGCGATCTCGCGCTGCGCCATGGCATAGCGCGTGAGCGAATCCATGAGCAGCAGCACGTGCTTGCCCTTGTCGCGGAAATGTTCCGCGATGGCGGTGGCATAGGCGGCGCCCTGCATGCGCAGCAGCGGCGGCGCGTCGGCCGGCGCGGCGACGACCACGGCGCGCTCCCGGTCCTGCGCGCCCAGGATGTCCTCGACGAACTCCTTGACCTCCCGGCCCCGCTCGCCGATGAGGCCGACGACGATCACATCGGCCCGGGTGTAGCGGGCCATCATGCCGAGCAGCACGCTCTTGCCCACGCCCGAGCCCGCGAACAGGCCGAGGCGCTGGCCGCGGCCCACGGTGAGCAGGGCGTTGATCGCGCGCACGCCGGTGTCCAGCATCTCGCGCACGGGGTCGCGGTCCATGGCGTTGATCTGGCGGCGGTCCATGGGCTCGGAGGACACGTCCTGCACCGGCCCGCCATGGTCCAGCGGCAGGCCCTGCGAATCCACCACCCGGCCCAGCAGGCCGTCGCCCATGGGCAGGCGCAGCACGCCCGCGGTGGTCGACGGGCGCGTGGCATCGCCGAGCCGCGGCACGGGCACGTAGGGAGCGGCGGGCACGACGCTCGCGCCGCTCGAGAGGCCATGGATGTCGCCGGCCGGCATCAGGAAGGCGCGGTCGCCCGAGAACCCGACCACCTCGGCCAGCACGGCTTCATGGCCAGGCATCTGCACCAGGCACTGCGAGCCCACGGGAACCCGGATTCCGACGGCTTCCAGGACGAGGCCGGTCAGCCGGGTGAGCGTGCCGCGGGTTTCCAGCGGGCTGCCGTCCGCCACGCGCGCACGCGCATCCGCGAGGAACGCCTCCCAGGGCGCGGCACGCGCATCGCCCGCATGCGCCTGCGCCTGCGGGACGTCGTCGTGCGGCAGGCCGTCAGCCATGGCCGTCCTCGTCGATCTTCCAGGCCGAAGACAGCCCGAGCGCCGCGATGGCACGGCGCCAGCGCCGGTCGAGCGAGCCGTCCACCACCATGCCTGCCGATTCGACCACGCAGTCGCCCTCGGCCACGGCCGCATCGGGCACCCACTGCACCTTGGCGCCGGTGTATTCGGCCGTGAGCGGCTGCTCGAGGAACTGCCAGTCCGCCGGATGCAGCCGCACGGTGGCGTGTCGCCCCTCCGAAACCAGCATGCCCAGCGCCTCGCGCACCACGGGCAGCAGCGCCTGGGGGCCGGAGGACAACTCCTGGCGGACGACCTGGCGGGCGATGTCGCAGGCCAGGGCCAGGATGTCCTGGGCCATGCGCTGCTGCAGTGCGGCCAGCCCGGCATCCGCGGCCTGGACCACGCGTTCGAGCTGCGCGGCGGTCTCCCGGCCCTGGCCGGCGATGTAGTCGTCCATGCGCTGCTGCCACGCGAGGGCGGTTTCTTCCTCGCCCTGCGCCCGGCCCTGGGCGAACGCCTCCTGGCGCGCTGCCTCGAGGGCTTCCAGGTGGGTGGCCTCGTCGATGCCTGGGGGCGGCAGCTCCGGCGCCTCCGTCTCGGCGGCCTCGGGCGCCGGCACGGGATCGGAGCCGTCCACGGCGCCGAAATGCCATTGCGCCACTTCGGCGATCTCTTCGCTCGGAATGAAGCGCGTGTACGCGCCGCGGGGGCTATACGAATGCGTCATCGCCGCCGCCTCCGATCACGATCTGGCCTTCGTCCGAGAGGCGCCGCACGGTCTTGAGGATTTCCTTCTGCTGCGCCTCGACTTCGGACAGCCGCATGGGTCCGCGCGATTCCAGGTCCTCGCGCATGGCCTCGGCCGCGCGCGAGGACATGTTGGAGAGGAATTTTTCGCGCAGCTCCGGCTGGGCTCCCTTGAGGGCGACCACCAGGGTTTCGGAGGCCACTTCGCGCAGCACGGTCTGGATCGCGCGGTCGTCGAGCTTGTTCACGTCGTCGAACACGAACATCTTGTCCATGATCTTCTGGGCGAGGTCGGGGTCGTAGCTGCGGATCGACTCGAGCACCGGCGCATCCATATTGGAGCCCAGCAGGTTGATGATCTCGGCCGCCGCCTTGACGCCGCCCAGGGAGCTCTTGCGGATCTTGTCGCCGCCGGCGAGCACCTTGAACAGCACCTCGTTGAGGTCCTTGAGCGCGGTCGGCTGGATGCCTTCGAGCGTGGCCACGCGCAGCAGCACCTCGCCGCGCTGGCGGTCCGACAGCTGCATCAGCACCGCGGCGGACTGCTCCGGGTCGAGGTGCACCAGGATGGCCGCGACGATCTGCGGATGTTCGTTGCGCAGCAGTTCCGCGACGGAGAGCGGGTCCATCCACTTCAGGCTTTCGATGCCCGAGACGTCGCCGCCCTGCAGGATCCGGTCGATCAGCAGCGCCGCCTTGTCGTCGCCCAGCGCACGCTTGAGCACGGCGCGCACGTAGTTGCTGGTGTCCGACACCAGCAGGCTCTGCGCCGCGGCATCGTTGGAGAAGCGGTTGATCACGCTGTCCACCTTCTCGCGGGAGACGGACTTCATGCGGGCGATGGTCTCGCCCAGCTTCTGCACCTCCTTGGGAGACAGGTGCTTGAACACCTCGGCGGCTTCCTCCTCGCCGAGGGACATCAGCAGGATCGCCGCGTCGTTCAGGCCTTGCTCATCCATGGGAAATTACCGCCGGTCGGAGATGGGGGTGGTGGGTGTGGGCTGTCATCGGCGCCATCATCGGTGGATGCCGCGCGGGTTTCAAGCCTCGCCGTTCACCCACACCTTCAGGATGTTGGCGACGGCCACGGGATTGCCCTTGGCCAGCACGCGCGCTTCTTCCAGGCGCAGTTGCTCGGGGGTCTGGATCAGGTCCTCCGGCTTGGCGGGCGCGGCCAGGGCCGGGCGCTCGGGCTCGTCGGCCTCGATCGCGTCCACCTGGCGGCCCGTCGCGGCAGCGACCGCAGGCGCCGGAGGCTGGTTCATGCCCTTGATCGCGGGGCGCACCAGGCCGAGCAGGATCAGCGCGGCGAAGAGCGAGATGCCCACGGGCCAGCCCAGGCTCTTGGCCAGCTCGATCATCTCGGGCTGCTTCCAGAGCGGCAGGTCCACCACCGGCGTGCTGTCCACCAGGAACTGGGTGTTCATGATGTTCACGGAATCGCCGCGGTCCTTGCTGTAGCCGATGGTCTCGCGCACCAGGGCGGTCATCTGCTCGATCTGCTCGGGCGTGAACGCCTTGGCCTGCGGCGCCTTGCCGGCGGCGTCGGCAATGGCCTGGTAGTTGACGACCACGGCGGCGCTCACGCGCTTGATCGCACCGCTGCCCGCGCGGGTGACGCGCACCGTCTTGTCGACTTCGTAGTTGGTGATGGATTCGCGCTTGGAACCGGTCGCCTGGCCCTGCTGGCCGTTGCCGGCATTCGGGGCGGGGTTGGCGCCGTTGATCGGCGCGGTGGAAGGCTGGGGCGGCTGGTTGCTGGCCGCGCCCGGAACGCCGGCGGGGGGCTGGTTGCCGCCCTGGGAGCCGGAGCTCTCGACCACCTGCTGGCTGCGCACGGCGCCGCTGTCGGCCGTCTGGTTGGGACGGTGCTGCTCGGAGGTCTGCTCGGACTGCGAGAAGTCCACCTCGGCCGTCACCTGGGCCTTGACGTTGTTCTTGCCGACCACCGGCTCCAGGATGTCCAGGATGCGGCGGGTGTATTGCTGCTCGATCTGCTGCACGTACGACAGCTGCTGGGCATCCACTCCGTTGCCGGCGGCGGTGTCGGGAGACTGCGAGAGCAGCTTGCCGGTGTCGTCGAGCACGCTCACGGCGGAGGGGGCCATCTCGGGCACGCTGGAAGCCACGAGGTGGACGATGCCGGCCAGCTGCGTGCGGTCGAGGAAGCGTCCCGGGTACAAGCTCAGCAGCACGGATGCGGAGGGCTTCTGCTGTTCGCGGAAGAAGCCGTTCTGGTTGGGCAGCGCCAGATGCACGCGCGCGCTCTGCACCGACGACAGCGCCTGGATGGAGCGGGTGAGTTCGCCTTCGAGGCCGCGCTGGAAGTTCAGCCGCTCCTGGAACTGCGTCACGCCGAAGCGGTTCGTCTCCATCAGCTCGAAGCCGGTCACCGATCCCTTGGGCAGGCCCTGGGTGGCCAGGCGCAGCCGCACGTCGTGCACGCGCTCGGCCGGCACCAGGATGGCGCCGCCGCCTTCCGCATACTTATAGGGGACGTTCATGGTGGACAGCTGCGCCACGATCGCGCCGCCGTCCTTGTCGCTCAGGTTGGAGAACAGCACCTTGTAGTCGGGCTGCCGGTTGAGCACCACCGCCGCCACGATGGCCGCCACGAGCAGCGCGATGCCCACGCCGAAGCGCATGCGCTTGGAACGGTCGAGCGCGGAAAAGCGCTGCAGCACCGAGGGCGCGCCGGTGCTGGCGGGGGGAGCGACGGGGATTTCGGCGACTGCGGACATGGTGCTTTCCAAGGGACTCGCCACGGCACACGGGATCTGGCGTGCCGCGATTATTGGGCGCACCCGCCCTGGACGGCGGCCGGATAAGGCCCCCGTTTTCCCATTTATTCCCCGGGATGGCCCGCCCGTGTCCCCCTAGGATTGCACCATCCCGCAACCCCACCTCCGACCGCCATGGACCTCCGCATCTCCAGTTCCACCGCTCCCCTCACGGGCGCCGGCCTGGCGCGCCGTGCCGCGGCCGCCTCGGAAGCCTCCGGCCAGGAGGTCGGCTTCTCGGACGCGCTCAAGGGGGCACTGCAATCGGTCAGCTCCGCCCAGAACCGGGCGAGCGGGCTACAGCAGGAAGTGCAGATGGAGAACCCGGCCGTGAGCCTGGAAGAAACCATGATCGCCATCCAGAAGGCCCAGGTCGGCTTCCAGGCGACGCTGCACGTGCGCAACCGCATGGTGCAGGCCTATACGGACATCATGAACATGCAGGTCTGAGGCCGGCGCAGAGCGCCCCTCGCCGACGCCCCGAATGAAAAATGCCTCGCCCCCGTAAGGGAGCGAGGCATTTTTTTGCGCAGGGGCGGCGCCCGGGAAGGCACGTCGCCTGGAGGGCCCCCCTGCCGTTGCGGGCGGGGGCGAGCCGCCCGGCTCAGTGCATGATCATCGGCTGGCGCTCGAACAGGTGCTCGAACTGTGCGAGCCAGGGCTCGGCGAGGCAGCGGATCTCGGCGTCGTTGCGCAGGATGCGCTGCATGATGCGCGTCTTCTCGCGGCGGTGCTCCGGCAGCAGCTCCTGGTCCTGCGACTTGAAGCGCAACTGCTCGATCAGCACGGCGCAGGCGCCTTCGCAACGCACCACCTCATCCCAGTCCTTGAGCTTGGCAGCCTCGAGCATCCGCGCGCTGCTGTCTTCGATGGCCTTGTAGTAGTCAATCAGCATGTCGTTCATGTTTCAGGCCTCCGCCACCACGGGGTGGGCCACGTCATTGGCGGCCGCCGTGGACAGCGCCATCTTCTTGATCTCGTTCCACCCCTGGGCGACCGGCTCGATGAGGCGCGCGACTTCTTCCAGCATCGCGTCGTCGTTCCTGGCGTTCGCCTGGATCAGGCGGCGCAGGCTGTAGTCGTACAGCGCATCCAGGTTGCTGGCCAGCGCTCCGCCTTCCTCGCGATCGAGCGCCGTGCTCAGCCCTTCCTCCAGGATGCGCACCGCCTTGGAAATGGCGGAGCACTTCGTCGCCACGTCACCCCGCGCCAGGGCCCCGCGCGCCGTGGCGATGGCATTCAGCAAACCGGCATACAGCAGGCTGACCAGCTGGTGCTGGTCGATGGTGTGCATGCTGGTTTCAACGTTGATGCGCTGATAGGCATTGGCACGGGATTGGTAAGCGGTGAACATGGCGGTCGCTCCTCGGAATCTGTTATTCAATTTATCGGCGTTCCGCCACAAAACTGAAGGCCCTTCACAGGGTTTTATTCCAGGCGACCGCCTGCTGCTGGATGTAGCTGTTGAGCTGGTTCATGGTGGACATCTTGGTGTCCAGCGCCGTGTAGCGTGCGATGAGGTTCTTCTCCACCTCGCTGGCCCGGTCGGTGATGCGCTCGATGTCCGAGGCATTGCGCTTGAGCGCCTCCTTGTACGACTGGTCCTTGCTCGCGAAGAAGCCGCCGGTGGAGAGCAGCTTCGAGGTGATGGCCTGGAACTTGCCGGCGAATCCGTCAGAGACGCTGCCGCCGTCCGGCCCGCGGAAGAAGGCCTTCACGTCGTCGGGGTTCTGCATCGCCTTGTCGAACTTGGTCGCGTCCAGGCTCAGGCTGCCGTCGGGCGTGAGGTTGCCGCTCCCGCCCGCGGACACCACCCCCACGTCCGACAGCGACCGGAACGCACCGGAGGCATTGACGGACTGCAGCGCCATCCGCAGCGTGTTCTGCAGGTTCACGGCACTGGAGTCGCCTTGCAGCAAGCCAGCCGTCTTCGTGTCCTTGTCGTACTTGGTGGCGTCGTTCAGTGCGCTGTTGACGGCGTTGTAGGCCGCGATGAAGGCCTGGACATTGGCCTTGACGGCCGAGTTGTCCTTCGAGACCGTGACGGTGACGTCCGCCGTGGTGGGCTTGATGGCCGTGAAGGTCACGCCGGCGACGGTATTGGCGAACGCATTCGTGCCCGAGGAAACGGCTACTCCGTTGACCGTGGCATTGGCATTCTGCGCGTACTCGGTCGAGCCGGACAGAACACGGGACAGCCCCGAAGAGTCGGTGTTGCTGCCATCCGCATCGGTCACGCCGAGCTGGTAGCCTGCGCTCTCGCCGGTGGTCTTGCTGCGCAGCATCAGGCGCTGGCCCGAGGCATCGGTCAGCACCGTGGCGGTGACCCCGGCCTTGGAGCCGTTGATCTTGCTGGCGACGTCTTCCAGCGTATCGGTCGCGGTGACGTCGATCTTCACGCCCGCGTCCGTGCCGGCGGCAAACGTCTTGGGAGTACCGCTCCAGGTGCCCGTGGTGAGGGTGAGCGTGCCGGCACCCACGGCGCTCTTGGCGGGCGTCAGCGCATCGGAAATGGAGGACTGGGCCTTGGCCAGGTTCTGCACCTGCACGTTGAACGACGTCGCCGCCGCGCCGCCCACGGCCGACACGGTCACGAAATCGGTGCCGGACGAGGTCGCCGCCACGCCGTTCCATCCGGTGACGCTGGTCAGCTTGCCGGCGGCGTCGGAGAGCGTGGAGACCAGGGACTTGAACTGCCCGAACGCGGAGACCTTCGCATTCGTCACGGCCGCCTGCTGGGTCAGGCCGTTGGTGCGGGTGATGGGCAGCTTGACGGCATCGACGGAGGCTTTGATGAGGTCATTGACGTTGACGTTGCCGCCCAGGCCAATGCCCAACGAAGAAAAGCTCGGCATATACCACCTCCATTCAGTCGATGCGACGCGTTGTATCGACGGAAATTATCCCGTCCCGATGACACGGCATCGCGCCGATAAGCACAGGATAACCCACCCAATCCACCGCTTGCAGCCGCGCCCGCCACCAGCGGCAAAGCGGCAACGGCCGAAGCCGTTGCCGCCCGGAGTCCGGCGGGACCGCCTGGCCCCGCCTTCCGCTGCGCGATCAGCGCAGCAGGGACAGCACGCCCTGGGGCAGCTGGTTGGCCTGGGCCACCATCGCCGTGCCGGCCTGCTGCAGGATCTGCGAGCGCGACAGGTTGGCGGTTTCGGCCGCGAAGTCGGCATCCTGGATGCGG
>CAJYKV010000011.1 GCA_913774955.1 uncultured Acidovorax sp. | reverse complement strand
CGTCCATCGCGCCCAGCCGGTCCCAGTGGAACTGCACCTTGATGCGGCCGTATTCATCCGTCCAGATCTCTTCGCCGGCGGGGCCCACCACCACGGCGGTCTGCGGGCCGGTCGTGCGGGGCTTGGGTGTTTTTCTCGCGGGCGTGTACGGCAGGCTGGTGGGCTGCGCCGTCAGGCTGAACTTCTGGAACGAGCCGTTTTCCTCGTTGTGCTGCAGCCCCTGGCCCGGCTTGGCGCTGTTGATCGATGAGGTGCCGGGGTTCTCGTGCAGGTGGTAGTTCACCCCGGTGATGAGGTACTGCCGGTTCTGGTCGCCGCGTGGGTAGTTCTCCAGGTTGAACGTGTAGCCGGGCGCGAGGCTGCGGTGGCGGGATTCGCCTTTGACGGTGCTGTGCCCTGTCAAACCTTCCTGCAGCCGCACACGGGCGTACTGCTCGCCATCGCCATGCTGCACGTAGCCGCCCGGCCATTCGTAGATCTCGTAGGCATCGTGCGCATGCCCCGGCGGCTGCTGGCGCATGTTGGAGAGGTCCGACCGGGGTTTCTTGAAGTCGTAGTCGTCGTTGTAGTACCGCCCGGGCTTGATCTCCTCCCCCAGCGTCCAGGCGTGGATGTTCTCGCGATCGGCCGTGGCCGACTTCTCGGGCGGGTAGAACGGGATGGTGGCGGCGCCCGGCAGTGGGTCGTGGCAGGCGACGATGTCGTCGGCGATCACCAGGGTGTGCTGCCCGCTCGCGTGCTGGAAGTAGTAATACGCGCCTTCGTGCTCCAGCAGCCGGGATACGAAATCGAAATCACTCTCGCCGTACTGCACGCAGTAATCCCAGCTGCGGTAGCTGCGCGTGAGCTTCATCTGCAGCGGATAACCATAGCGGCTCAAAACCTCTTCCACGATCTGCGGGACGGTCTTGAACTGGAATATCTTGAAATCCTGGCGCCGCGTGGCGACCCAGAGCCAGGGCTGCAGGTGCAGGTGGTATGAATAAAAGCGGTGGTCCTGGCCCTGCATGCCGAAGCGGGTTACCAGGCCATCCAGGTAGCGCTTGCCGCCGCCCTGCGTCTCGATCTCCACCGTCGCCGTCTTGCCGAGCAATGCCTTGGGATCGATATCGCGGCTCTCCGAGCGCAAATCGATGTCGAAGGAGAAAAGCTGGCTCAACTCCTCGCTGCCCCGCAGCTGCCGGAACTGCAGCTGCTCTCCCAGGGGCGTCCGGATGGTGACGCGGCGTGTCATTTTTATGATGAGGCCACATGTGCGGCCGAACTGTCGAGTTGAAGACGGCCGCGATGATAGGAAGCGTTGATCCGTGACGGAAGAGGGCTGCGGGAAATGTTTTGTGTCGGAATGTCTGGTGTTATCCAGAGCAAAAGAATGCGTTATGAACAAGACGCGATCAGTCGTGCCGACATGCCGCAACGGGCCTTCCGCCCTTCACGCGGCCCGTTCAAAAAATTCACGTTTCCGCCGGGCACCCGCCCCCGGGGCTGACGCTACGATGCAGCCATGGATTCCGCCCTTCGCCAGATCATCGACTGCGTGCGCGACAGCGCGCGCGAACGCCGTCCCTTGCGCATCCGCGGGGGTGGCACCAAGGATTTCCACGGTGGCGTTTCCCTGGCGGGCGAGGTGCTCGACACGCGCGCGCTGTCGGGCGTGGTGGACTACGAGCCGAGCGAACTGGTGGTGACGGTGCGGGCGGGAACGCCGCTCGCCGAGCTGGAGGCGCTGCTGGCGGGCCGCGGGCAGTGCCTGCCGTTCGAGCCGCCGCATTTCGGCGAAGGAGCCACGGTGGGCGGCATGGTCGCGGCGGGGCTGTCCGGGCCGGCGCGCGCGAGCAGCGGTGCCGTGCGCGACTTCGTGCTGGGCGTGGAGATCGTCAACGGCCGTGCCGAGTGCCTGCGCTTCGGCGGGCAGGTGATGAAGAACGTGGCGGGCTACGACGTGTCGCGGCTCATGGCCGGGGCCTGGGGCACGCTGGGCGTCGTCACCCAAGTGAGCCTCAAGGTGCTGCCGGTACCGCCCGCCGAGGCCACGCTGCGCTTCGAACTGCCGCAGGGCGAGGCGCTGCGGCGCCTGCAGGCCTGGGGCGGGCAGCCCTTGCCGCTGAACGCCAGCCGCTGGGAGGCCGGCCCGTCCGGTCGCGCGGGCGGCGTGCTGCACCTGCGGCTGCGCGGTGCCACGGCGGCCGTCGAATCGGCCTGCCGTGCGCTGGGCGGTGAGCTGCAGCCCGCGCAGGAGGCGCAGGCGCAATGGTCGGCCTGCCGCGAGCAGACGCTGCCGTGGTTCCATGGCCGGGCCGACGGCGCCGTCCTGTGGCGGCTATCGGTGCCGCCATCCTCTCCCGTGCTGGCGCTGCCTGCCCAGGTCTCCGCGCCGCTGGTCGAATGGCATGGGGGATTGCGCTGGGTGCAGGCGCCCGAGGCGCTCGGTCCCGAACTGCGGGCCGTGGCCCGTGCGGTTGGTGGCGCTGCCACGCTGTTCCGCGCTGCCGCGCAGCGGTCTCCGGTGCCGGCAGGAGCTGCCCCCGCAGCGGCGGCGGGTCTGCAGCCGGCGGATGCCGCCCTGGAGCGCATCCAGGCCCGGCTGCGGGCGGCGTTCGATCCGCAAGGCCTCTTCAACCCCGGCCGCATGCCGGCGGGGTAGGGCCGGGCGGACGACGCATGCGCCTTCTGCGGCATCTCATGGGGCGGCATCGCACCCCGTCCACCAACCGGCTGCTGGGCCTGCTGCTGGCCTTCAACGCGGGCGCGGTGAACGCGGGCGGATTCCTCGTGGTGCACAGCTACACCTCGCACATGACGGGCTTTCTCTCCACCGTGGCCGACAACCTCGTGCTGGGCAACATGGCGCTGGTGCTGGCGGCCGTGGGCACGCTCTGGGCGTTCATGTCGGGCGCGGGCACCACGGCGATCATGGTCAACTGGGCACGCCACCACCGGCTGCGCAGCGGCTTCGCGCTGCCGCTGCTGCTGGAGGCCGTGCTGATGCTGCTGTTCGGCCTGATGGGCGCGATCACGCTGGGCTGGCCGACGCCGTTCTCGGTGCCGCTCACGGTGCTGCTGCTCGCGTTCCTGATGGGGCTGCAGAACGCGGTGGTCACCAAGATGTCCTCGGCCCAGATCCGCACCACGCACATGACGGGCGTGGCCACGGACCTGGGCATCGAGATGGGCAAGATGCTCTACTGGAATCGCCGCGGCACGCCGCCCGAGGCGCACGTGCATTCCAACCGCGCGCGGCTGCTGCTGTTCGCGGGCCTGCTGGGCATGTTCACGGCCGGCGGCATCGTGGGCGCGGCGGGCTTCAAGCACGTGGGCTTCGTCTGGGTGGTGCCGCTGGCGGCGGTGCTGCTCGGGCTCGCGCTGCCGCCGCTGGCCTCGGATTTCGGGCACCTGGCTGCGCTGTGGCGCGGGCGCAGGCCGTCGCCCCACGGGCCGGGGCACTGAGGGCCCGGCGGCCGGCACCACGATATTTCCCACGACACGATCACCATGCAAACCCGACTCGCCCCCGAATTCCAGGACACGCCCGAAGGCCGCGAGGCCGAGGGCATCCTGCGCAAGTGCGTGCACTGCGGCTTCTGTACCGCCACCTGCCCGACTTACCAGCTGCTGGGCGACGAGCTGGACGGCCCGCGCGGCCGCATCTACCTCATCAAACAGGTCCTGGAAGGCGAGACGCCCACGCGCAAGACGCAGCTGCACCTGGACCGCTGCCTCACCTGCCGCAACTGCGAGACGACCTGCCCGAGCGGCGTGCAGTACGGCCGCCTCGTGGACATCGGCCGCCGCATCGTCGAAGAGAAGGTGCGCCGGCCGCTGCCCGAGCGCGCGCGCCGCTGGGCACTAAAGGAGGGAGTGCCCTCGCCGCTGTTCAGTCCGGCGCTGAAGGCGGGCCAGGCCGTGCGCGGGCTGCTGCCGGCCGCGCTGCGCGCCAAGGTGCCGCGCCCGCAGGAGTCCGGCGCCTGGCCGGTGCGCGAGCATGCGCGCAAGGTGCTCATGCTCGCGGGCTGCGTGCAGCCGGCGATGCTGCCCAACGTGAACCGCGCCACTGCGCGCGTGCTGGACGCCGCCGGCATCCAGATCGTGATCGCCGCCGGCGAGGGCTGCTGTGGCGCGGTGAAGTTCCACCTCAACGACCAGGACGGCGGCCTGGCGCAGATGCGCGCCAACGTCGACGCATGGTGGCCCCATGTGGAGGCGGGCGGCGTGGAGTCGATCGTGATCAATGCCTCGGGCTGCGGCGCCACGGTGAAGGAATACGGCCACCTGCTGCGGCACGATCCGGCCTATGCCGAGCGCGCCGCGCGCGTGAGCGGCCTCGCGCGCGATCTCTCCGAGCTGCTGCCGGACATGCTGCCCGCGCTGGCCGAGCGCCTGGCAGGGCGCATCGATGCGCCGAAGGCACTGCTCGCCTACCACCCGCCCTGCACGCTGCAGCACGGGCAGAAACTGCGCGGCGGCGTGGAGACGCACCTGGCGCGCCTGGGTTTCCGCCTGCGCGTGGCGCGCACCGAATCGCACCTGTGCTGCGGATCGGCGGGCACCTATTCGCTGCTGCAACCGGAGATCGCGGGGCAGTTGCGCGACCGCAAGCTCGGCGCGCTTGCCGATGCCTGCGTGGAGGAGCCGCCGGCCGCCATCCTCTCGGCCAACATCGGCTGCATCACGCACCTGCAGAGCGGCACGGCCACGCCGGTGCGGCACTGGATCGAGGTGCTGGACGAGGCGCTGCGGCCCGGGGCGGTGTGACGCACCGGAGGCTTTTTCCGCCGCGATGGCCGGGCCGGCCGTGGCGCGGGCGCATCGGTAAAAACCGGCGCCGCGGCCGGGGCTGGCATGATGGCGGGTTTTCCTGACGGTGCCGGGGCCTGCGGGCCGCCGGCGCACACCGTGACACCGGGCTTTCTTCCTGCCATGAACGATACCGTGAACGCACCCGATTCCAAGGCTTCCGAGGCCCAGGCCCCCGATGCGGCATCCGCCGCCCCCGCCGTGGCCGACACCGCTGCCGCTGCCGCCGCTGCTTCGCCCGAAGGCGCCCGGGGCGATGCGCCCGCGGGCCGGCGTCCGGGACGCCGTGGCGGCCGCAACCGCCGCCGCGGCACGCCGGAAGGCGCCGCCGGCGACGCCGTCGCCGTCGCCGCTCCCGCAGCCACCGCCGCGTCCGCACCTGCGCAGGGCGGCGGCCGGCGCAACATCCATCCCGCGCTGGAGCAGCTCGCGCAGCTCTATCCCCATCTGTTCGGCGCGCAGTTCCTGCCGCTCAAGCGCGGCATCTTCCAGGACCTGCAGGACGCCCACCCCGGCGTGTTCGAGCGCGATGCGCTGAAGGTGGCGCTCGGCCTGCACACGCGCTCCACGCGCTACCTGCAGGTAGTGGCCGAAGGCCGGCCACGCCACGACCTGGGCGGCCAGGCCGTCGAAGCCATGGCGCCCGAGCACGTCTACCACGCGCTGACGGAGGTGTACCGCCGCCGCAAGCCGCGCGACGGCGAAGACCTGCAGGCCAAGCTGCGCCGCCGCATCGCCCAGGCGTTCGAGGCCTCGGGCCTGGACCGCATCGGTTATGACGCGCTCGTGCGCAGCCGCGACGAGAAGGCGAACGCCGTGCTGGACGAGGCCCTGGCCGAAGTCGCGGAGCGCGATGCCAAGGCCGAAGCCCTGCTCAGGGCCTTCGAGGCCAGCGGCAGTGCGGACGTGGCGCAGTTCGCCGACATGTACGGCATGGACGTGCGCGCTGCCGAGCGTTCGCTGCAGCGCGGACGCCAGTTGCGCAGCGCGGCCCAGGCACGCGCCGCCGCGGCCGAGGCCGAAGCAGCCGCCGTGGGTGCGCCGGAGTCTGTCGCCGATACGCATGGTGGCGGTGATGCCGCCGGTGAAAGCGCCGCCACCCCCGCGGACGACGCGAAGTGATGTGAGGTGGCGTGGCGTAGCGTGCAGGCGGCCGGGCGGTTTCTCGCCCGGCACTGCAGGCACGGGCGCAGCCTGCGCTGCACGGCGCTGCCGCACGCCGCATCGCATCGCCCGGATGCGCGATAAGGGCGGGGTTGCGGCGACGGCGCTCAGCGCGGGCGCTGCAGCTCCGCGCGGGTGCAGAGGCGGCCGTTGCTGCATCCCGCCGAAATCAGCACCGGGGAGCGGCCGTTCTCGGTCAGGCGGGCGCGCAGCAGGCCGTTCTCGTTCACCGCGATTTCGCCGCTGTACGGGGTCGTCGTGCTCGCGTCCAGCGTGCCGCAGGAGCGCGATCCTTCGGTGAAGAGCCCTTCGCCGGTCAGCCGGTAGGTGCCGCGGTACCGGCAGGCGAGGGAGGTGTCCCGCGTCAGGGTGTCCATGCGGAACACGCCGGCCCGGGCGACGATGTCGATGGACATCGGTGTGCCGGGCGTGTGCGCGGACGGATAGCCGTAGCCCTCGAACGCCTTGTCGAAGCGCACGGTGTGGTCTTCGTAGCGGTAGCGCGAAATGCGGCGCGGCATCTCGCCGGGCAGGGTCAGGACGCCGCTGGTGGGGCTGTCGAAGGTGAGTTGCGCTTCTCCGACGGTTGCCGCTTCTTCCCCCGGTGTCACCGGACCGCCTATCACGGGACCGCGGCGGTACTCCTTCAGGGCGAAGGTATAGGTCTGGTTGTACAGGAAGCCGAAATAGGCCGCGCCCTGCAGGAACAGCGAAGATCCATCGCTGCGATAGCCGAGATAGGAGACGAGCAGCATGCCGCTGTTCGCCAGGTGGTCGATCTGCACGCTGCGGCCCGGCCGGCCGTCCAGTTCGTCATCGAAGCTCCACATGCCGGGCTGCAGCGCCGGCTGGCCGTACCAGGCCAGGGAGCACGGGGCGACCGGGCTGTTGCCGAGCACGGCGCCGGCCTGGCAGGGGCCGGTGAAGAATTCGTCGCGGCCCTCGGTGCGCACCGATCCCGACAGGAAGTTCTCGTTGTCGAACCGGAAGTGGCCCTGCCGGTAGGTGCCGCGCTGCTGGTTGCCGGCGGCGTCGGTGCAGAGCTTCGTGCCTTCCGCCGAGACGATGCTTTCGCTGCGCAGCTGGTAGGGACCCGAATACGAGCACAGGTTGCCGTCGCGGGTGCTGGTCTGCACCAACTGGAAATTGCCGCCGGAGAACTGCAGGGCGTAGGTCGCCGTTCCCGGAAACCGCTCCCGGGTATGCACCGTGAGCTGCACGTCCTTCCGGAACCCGCTGACCCGGGACAGTTCCTGCGCGCCATAGGTGAACCGCGCGATGCGCCGCGGCGCCTCACCCGGCAGCGTCACCGTGCCGGACACGGGCGTGTCGAAGGACAGCCTCAGCGTGCCGGCACTGCCCGCGACCTCGCCGTTGGCGGTCTGCCCGCCGATCACCGGACCGTTGCGGAATTCACGCAGCTCCCCCGTGAAACCGTTGTCATCCTGCGCACGGTAGCCGCTCGCCTGCAGGAACAGCGCGGAGCCGTCGGCGCGGTATCCCAGGTACGAAACCACCATGCCGCGTCCCAGCTGGGTGTCGATCTGCAGGCTGCGGCCGGGCCGGCCGTTCAATTCACCGTCGAACGCCCACATGCCGGGTTCGGGCTCGGCGCCTCCCGCCGGAATGCTCTGCGCCCATGCCGGGGCGACACCGGTTGCCGAAGCCGCCAGGGTGATGGCGCTGGCCAGCGCGCGGCGCGCCATGGAGACATACCGGGAATGGCGTGAATTGGATGATCGCTGCATTGGGGAAATCCTCTCGTTGTATGCGGTGGCGTGAATGCGAAGTATTTACTAGAACGTAAAACGTGCCATTTGCCTATCCCCTCTGCGCAGGCTTCCGGGATCCGCGGATACCAAAAATGACTTTTGTGACGGCTCGTTGCGCAACCTGCCCGTGCCGGCTGGTACGGTGGGGGCCGAGCCTGGCATGGGAGTATTCCGTGGACCGGCCGCACATCGAGATGCAGGAGGAGACATCCATGGCCACCGCCACCACCGCCCCCGCGCAGCCCGCCGCCGGCAGCGCTGCCGACAAGGACCGTTCCGCGTTCGAGACCGCCATCTGGCTGATCAAGGTCGAGATGGGCAATGCGGGCACCTACATGACGATCGATGCGAACGCGCGCATCGCCTACACCCGCCAGATCGACGCCATGGCCAACGAGCTGCGCACGCAGGCACTCTCCGGGCGCATCACATGGGCGCAGGCCGCGCAGCAGGCGCAGGACACGCGCAACGTCATCATGGAGGTGATCCGCGGGCGCAGCACACCCTTCGGCCGCGCGATGGCGCAACAGATCAAGGCCGAGGGCAAGACGCTCAACGAACTCATCGCCCGCAAGGTGCAGCAATTGCACGGCCCCGGCGCGCAATTCGACCGGCTCACGGGCTCGCAGCAGAACGCCGTCTATGCGGAGATCGTGAAATCGGCCGGCAAATCCAATCCACGGGTCACGCAGACGATGCGCGGCCTCTCGCGCGCCGGGCGCGGACTGATCGTGCTGTCGCTGGCGATGTCGGTCTACAACGTGGCCAATGCCCAGGACAAGGTCGCCGCCGCCGGCCGCGAGGTGGCGGTGACGGGCGCGGGCATCGGCGGCGGCATGGCGGGCGGGGCCCTCGCGGGGCTGGCCTGCGGCCCGGGCGCGCCGGTGTGCGTGGCGGTCGGGGCCTTCGTCGGCGGGGCGCTGGCCGCCTTCGGCATGGACATGCTCTGGTGAGGCTCCCGGCCCATGGATGTCCTCGCCCCTGAAGAACTTTCCCTCCACCTCCTGCGGGAGGCCGACGCGCGGCACAAGCCGCTGAGCGACATCGTGCTGGCCGGCCAGCGCATCGGCCGCACCGTGGAGGCCGCCGTGCTGGAGGCCGCGTTCCGCTGCGACAGCGGCTATCTGCTGTTCACCACCGACGACGTGCCGGGCGAGGAGTTCCTCGGCATCCACCTCTTCAGCCCGCAGTTCGAGCGGCTCGACACCGCCACGCTCGGCGGGATGTATTCCACCGGCAGCTTCCTGCTGCTCGGCGTGGAAGGCACGGACACGGTGCGCTTCCGCTTCATCGGCGGCACCGACTGGCGGCTGAAGGTGCTGCCGCGGTCGCGGCTGCGCGTGCCGCTGATGCCCGAGGCGCGGGGCGTGTCGCGGCCGCTGGGGTTTTCGCGGCGCTTCGAGATCACGGGGCGGCCGCAGCGCGAGCTGTCGGACTGACCGGCCGCCGGGCGCCGGTCAGGGCGCAGGCTGCGCGAGCGCGGCCTCGATGTCGCGGGCCAGCGATGCGGGCTTGTCGGTGGGAGCGTAGCGGCGGATCACCTGGCCGTCCCGGCCGATCAGGAACTTGGTGAAATTCCATTTGATGGCCCTGGTGCCCAGCACGCCGGGCGCTTCGGCGGTCAGCCAGCGGTAGAGCGGCGGCGCATCGGAACCGTTCACGTCGATCTTCGCCATCATCGGGAAATCCACGCCGTAGTTGCGCTGGCAGAAACTGGCGATCTCGTCGTTCGGGCCCGGGTCCTGGCGGCCGAACTGGTTGCAGGGAAAGCCCAGCACTGCCAGCCCCCGGTCGGCGTACTGCCGGTGCAGTTCCTGCAGGCCCGCGAACTGGGGCGTGAAGCCGCAGGCGCTGGCGGTGTTCACGATGAGCAGCACGCGGCCCTGGTAATCGCGCAGGGGCACGGTGCGGCCGTCCATCTGCAGGGCGTCGAAATCGTAGGCACAGGGCATGGTGGAACTCCGGAAAGGCCGTAGCGTGGACGGCGACAACCCATTGTCGCCAGAAAACGCCCGGTCCCTTGTCCGCCGGCGGCAGGGCGGCAGGGCGGCAGGGCGGCAGGGCGGGTTGCGCGCCCGCGCCGTGATCTTCAGCGCCGCTGCAGCGACGCCAGCAGTGCCGCCAGCACGATCATCCCGCCGCCGATCAGGGTGCGCGGCTGCAGCGTGGCCGCCGACAGCAGCACGGACGACACGCTCGCGAAAACCACTTCCGACAGCATGACCACCGCCGTGGTGCCCGCGGGCAGGCGCGAGGCGCCGTACTGCAGCGCCCAGTTGCCGAGCAGCAGCACGCAGGCGAGCAGCGGCGCGGTCACGAGCCAGCCGGCGTCCGGCGCGGGAAAGGGTTCGACCACTCCGGCCTGCAGTCCGATGGCGCCCACGGCCAGCGCCATCAGCATGCAGCCGCCGAACATCGAGAACATGCGTGCCTGGCCCGGCACCGCGTGCAGCCGGCGCAGCGTGACGTTGGTGAGCGCGAACATGAAGCCGCCCAAAAGCGCGAGCCCGTCGGCCATCGACAGGCCGTGCAGCAGGCGCCCGGCCGGGGCGTCCGCGGGCCAGAGCACGAGCGCCACGCCCGCGAAGGCGAGCGCGAGCCGCGCCAGCGCCTGGCCGGTGGGCCGTTCGCCGAGGACCTTCCAGGCCAGCAGCACCGCCCAGGCGGGCATGAGATAGAAGAGCAGGATCACGCGCACCACGTCGCCCACGGTGACCGCCCAGTTGAAGGCCACGTTGTTCAGGCCGGAGCTGAGGGCCAGCAGCCAGAGCTGCGGATGCGCGCGCACCTGCGCCCAGAGGCCCGGCCGCAGCGCCAGCAGCGTGAGCAGCACCCCGCAGTACATCAGCGCGGTGGCCCACAGGGGGTGAAGCCCGGCCGCGTGCATGGTGCGGAACGGCCACCAGGCCAGCCCCCAGACGAAGGCGTTGAACAGCAGGGCGAGGACGGGCAGCGGAGAAGTCATGCGAAAGGGAAACCGGCCCGGCGTGTGCAGGCGATGCCGTGGGGCGCCGGAGGGCGCTTCATGCCGCGGCGCCCGTCGTGGCGGTGGCCATGCTACGGCGCGGGCCGCGCGGTATCAGTGGTGGTGGTCGTGCCGGGCGATGTGCAGCAGGTGCTCGACTTCTTCGGGGTAGCGTGCGCAGTTGCTGATGTGCCAGCGCCGGATCAGCCACATCACGCCCGCCACCACGAGGCCGAAGACCGTGATCGCGCCGAACACCGACAGGCCCATCTTGAGCGACAGGCTGTAGAACGCGCCCAGGCCCAGGATGGCGGCCTGCTCGTTGAAGTTCTGCACGGCGATCGACCGCCCCGCGCCCATGAGGTTGTGGCCCCGGTGCTGCAGGAGTGCATTCATCGGAACGACCAGGTAGCCGCCCAGGCCGCCCAGCAGGATCAGGAAGGGGATCGCGATCCAGATGCTCTTGATGAACACCATGAGGATCAGCAGCACGCCCATGGCGATGCCGAGCGGGATGACCTTGGTGGCCATGTCCAGCCGCATGCGCATGGACGCCACCACCGCGCCCACGGCGGTGCCGATGGCGACCACGCCCGTGAGCGCCGACGCCTGGGTGGTGTTGTAGGAGAGCGCTGCGGCGGCCCAGGCCAGCACGATGAACTTGAGGTTGCCGCCCGCGCCCCAGAAGAGGGTGGTGGTGGCCAGCGAGATCTGCCCCAGCTTGTCGCGCCAGAGGCGGTTGTTGCAGGCCCAGAAATCGGGCAGCAGCGCGAGCGGGTTGCCGGGCATGGCGCGCATCTCGACGCCGGTGTGCGGAATGCGGGTGTTGAACCAGGCGGCGGCGAGGTAGACGGCGATCAGCGTGGCGATGGCCGCCTCGGCCGCCGTGTCGATGCCGGTATCCAGCAGCGGAACGTCCACCGACAGCAGCCAGTGGGAGATGTTCGGCCCCACGAGCTGGCCGCCCAGCAGCACGCCCAGGATGATGGAGGCGATCGTGAGCCCCTCGATCCAGCCGTTGGCCTTGACCAGCTGCGAGGCCGGCAGGAGCTCGGTGAGGATGCCGTACTTGGCGGGGGAGTAGGCCGCGGCGCCCAGCCCCACCACCGCGTAGGCGATGAGCGGATGGGAGCCGAACAGCATCATGAGGCAGCCGACGACCTTGATCGCATTGCTCACGAACATGACCTTGCCCTTGGGCAGCGCGTCGGCGAAGGCGCCCACGAAGGGGGCCAGCACCACGTAGAACAGGGCGAACATCGGCACCAGCGCGGCCCGCTGCCATTCGGGGGAGCCGTTGGTGCGCAGCAGTTCGACGGCCGCCACGAAGAGTGCGTTGTCGGCCAGCGAGCTGCAGAACTGCGCCGACATGATGGTGTAGAAACCGCGCTTCATCGAATGGCTGGTGGGTGCATCAGCGGAACTGATGCCCTGTTAAATCTCGGACCCGGCTGCAAGTGACTGGCGGTTATATCACGCGCCCTGTACGCTCCGATGCCAGAATTCCCCCCTTTTCCGCCTGCCGCCCAGCCCCCATGCCGCGCCCCATCCACGCCACGATCCACACTGCTGCACTGCAGCAAAACCTGGCACGCGCCCGTGCCGCCGCGCCGGACGCCCGCGTCTGGGCGGTGGTGAAGGCCAATGCCTACGGCCACGGCATCGAGCGCGCCTTCGAGGGCCTGCGGGGCGCGGACGGCTTCGCCCTGCTGGACCTGGGCGAGGCCGAGCGGGTGCGGCAGCTGGGGTGGCGCGGCCCGATCCTGCTGCTGGAAGGCGTGTTCGAGCCGCGCGATCTGGAGCTGTGCTCGCGCCTGTCGCTCTGGCACGCGGTGCACTGCGACGAGCAGATCGACTGGCTCTCCGCCCACAAGACGCATGCGCCGCACCGGGTGTTCCTCAAGATGAATTCGGGCATGAACCGGCTGGGATTCCCGCCCGCGCGCTACCGGGCGGCCTGGGCGCGGCTCAATGCCCTGCCGCAGGTGGACGAGATCTCGTTCATGACCCACTTCAGCGACGCCGACGGCCCGCGCGGCATCGCCCACCAGATCGATGCCTTCTGCACCGCCACGCAGGACCTGCCGGGCGAGCGCACGGTGGGCAACAGCGCTGCCACCCTGCGCCACGCCGCGGGGGACGCGCGGGTGCGGGCCGACTGGGTGCGCGCGGGCATCGTGCTCTACGGCGGCGCGGCCGACCATCCCGAGCACGACGCGGCGCACTGGGGACTCGCGCCCACCATGACGCTGTCGGCGCGCATCATCGGCACCCAGCAGCTGCAGCCCGGGGATACCGTGGGCTACGGCTCCACCTTCACGGCCGACCGGCCGCTCGCCATCGGCGTGGTGGCCTGCGGCTATGCCGACGGCTACCCGCGCCACGCCCCCACGGGCACGCCGGTGCTGGTGAACGGCGTGCGCACGCGCACCGTGGGCCGGGTGAGCATGGACATGATCACCGTGGACCTCACGCCGCTGCACGATGCCGGCGTGGAGGCGGGCGTGGGCAGCGAGGCCACGCTCTGGGGGCGCGCGGCCTGCGGCGCGGTGCTCGGCATCGACGAGGTGGCGCAGGCGGCCGGCACCGTGGGCTACGAGCTGATGTGCGCGCTGGCGCCGCGCGTGCCGGTGGCGGTGGACTGAAGCCCCATGCGCGGCAAGGCCCGTCCCGGCCAGCGCGCCGGCGGATCGAACTGGCGTCGCGTGCGCACGCCCGGGCGCACGCTGGAGGCCTCGCTGCTGAGCCGTTACCGCCTGCGCGTGCACGGCTGGTGCATCGGCGCCTTCATGATGGCCTTCATGTGGGCGGTCTCGCACACGCAGATGGTGCTGGGCGTGGAGTCGCTCGCCGTGCGCTACCTGGTCACGCTCGGGGCCGGGTACCTCGCGTACCTGCTGGTGCTGCGGCTCTGGGCGGCACGGCTGGTGCAGCCGCCTGCCCGGAACGCGCGGAACCAGGACGCGGCGGACGTGGATGCGTCCGGCGGCGTGGATGTGCTCGACGCGGCCGAAACCCTGTACGACGCCGGTGAACTTGCCGTGCAGGCCGTGCGCGGTGCGGGCGGGCGCTCGACGACGCTGCCGCAGTCCGGCGGCGGTGGCGATTTCGCAGGAGCGGGGGCCGACGGGCACTTCGGCGATGCCCTGGGCGACATGGCCGGCAACGCCCTGGGGGCCGCCGCCGAGGCCGACGAGGGCGCGGTGGTGGTCGTGCCCGTGGTGGCGATCTTCCTCATCGGCGCGGCGGTGCTGTTCGGCGCGGGCGCGCTCGCGCTCCTGTATTTCGGCTTCGACGTGCTGCTGGCCGTGGCGGTGGAGCTGGCGTTCTCGTACGCCACCGCCCGCGCCGCCGTGGGCGTGGAGCGCGCCGGCTGGCTCCCGGCCGCGGTGCGCCTCACCTGGAAGCCGCTGCTGGGCGCGCTGCTGTGCGCCGTGGTACTGGGCGCCATGCTCGACCGCTTCCTGCCCGAGGCGCGGTCGCTGCCGGAAGCGGTGCGCATGTTGAAAAGCGGGCACCGCTGAAGCCCGGCGCTGGTGGGAAGCGGAGGCCGAAGGGCATGACCATGCGCGCCTGCCGTGTGGCGGCCCGGCGCATATCGATACAACCACAAAGTCGTTCGCCACCGCCGGGCTGCTTGGCATAGTGGCCCCCTCGGCTGCCACCCGGCGGCGCTCCCTCACTCCGCACACCACGCACGACGCACGCACCATGCGATTTTCCCGCACCCTTCTGGCCGCCTCTCTCGCGGCCGCCGCACTCACCGCGGCCCTGCCGCTGGCCGCGCAGGCCGCCACCTTCCGCTTCGCCCGTTCGGCCGACGTCACCACCTGGGACGTGCACGCCCACAACGTGGGCCCGAACAACGTGCTGCATTCGGCCGTGTACGAAACGCTGGTCGAATACAACAGCAAGACCTTCAAGCCCGAACCGCAGCTGGCCACCGCCTGGAAGCAGGTGAGCCCCACGCAGCTGCGCGTCACGCTGCGCCAGGGCGTGAAGTTCAGCGACGGCTCGCCGCTCACGGCCGAGGACGTGAAGTTTTCGCTGGAGCGCGCGAAGGCCAGGACCTCCAACTACGCGGTGTACGCCCAGGGCATCGACCGCGTGCAGGTGGTCGATGCGCAGACCATCGACATCTTCTCGGACGTGCCCAACCCGGTGCTGGTGAACCAGCTCACCGAGCTGCGCATCCTGAGCAGGCCCTGGGCCGAGAAGAACAACGCGCTCACGCCCAAGGACATCAAGACCAGCGACGAGCCCTTCACCCACCGCAACGCACTCGGCACGGGGCCGTTCGTGCTCAAGTCGTGGTCGCCCGACCAGCGCACCGTGCTCGCGGCCAACCCGCACTGGTGGGGCAAGGGAAAGTACGCCGGCAACGTGACGGACGTGGTCTACACCCCGATCAAGTCCGACGCGACGCGCACCGCGGCGCTGCTCTCCGGCGAGGTGGACTTCGTGCTCGACCCGAGCCCGCAGGACATCGCCCGCGTCCGCCAGACCAGCGGTTTCAAGGTGCTGGAAGGCCCGGAGAACCGCACGCTGTTCCTCGGCCTGGACCAGTTCCGCGAAGAGCTGCCCGGTTCCAACGTGAAGGGCAAGAACCCGCTCAAGGACGTGCGCGTGCGCCGCGCGCTCTACCAGGCGATCGACATCCAGACCATCCAGCGCGTGACGCTGCGCGGCCTCGCGCAGCCCACCGGCGCGCTGATCGCGCGGCAGGTGAACGGCTGGACGCAGAAGGCCGACGCGCGCTGGCCCTACGACACCGCCGCCGCGCAGAAGCTGCTGGCCGAGGCCGGCTATCCGCAGGGCTTCGAGGTCGATTTCGCCTGCAGCGCGGGCCGCTACACCAACGACGAGCAGCTCTGCCAGGCGATCACGGCGCAGTGGGCCAAGGTGGGCGTGCGCGCCAGGCTGCGCACCCAGCCGTTCGCCACGTACTTCCCGATGATCCAGCGCAACGAGGCCAGCATCTACCTGCTGGGCTGGGGCGTGCCGACCTTCGATGCGTTCTATTCGCTGCAGTCGCTGGTGCGCTCGCCCGGCGCGGGCGGCGACGGCAACTTCAACCTGGGCCGTTTCTCTGATCCGCAGCAGGACGCGCTGATCGAGCGCATCAAGAAGGAGACGGACCTCGCCACGCGCAACGGCCTCATCGAGCAGGCGCTGCTGAAGGACCACGAGCTGATCTCGCACATCCCGCTCTACAACCAGATCATTCCCTGGGCCGCCACGCAGAAGGTGGAGTTGCCGCACCGCGCCGACAACCGCATCGACTGGCGTGTGCTGAAGGTGGCGAACTGACCGTCAGCCGGTGACCGTGCCGCTGGCCTCGCCCAGGCCGATGCGCGCCGCGCCCGCGCGCTCGCACCAGCCGCGCAGCGTGACCGTGTCTCCGTCTTCCAGGAAGCTGCGCTCCTCGCCGGAGGGCAGGCGCACGGGCTGGCGGCCGGCCGCGGCCAGCTCCAGCAGCGAGCCGGCCTCCTGCGGCCCGGGGCCCGACAGCGTGCCCGAGCCGAGCAGGTCGCCGCTCTGCAGGTTGCAGCCGTTCACCGTGTGGTGCGCCACCAGTTGCGCGGGCGTCCAGTAGGCCGCGCGCGTCGTGTCGGTGCGCGAGAGCACCGCGGGCGGCAGGCCCTCGGCGCGCATGCGCTCCGTCTGCAGCAGCACTTCGAGCGTGATCGCGAAGGCGCCCGCGGCGCGGTGCGCGGGCGAATCCAGGTAGGGCAGCGGCTGCGGATCTTCCTCGGGCCGCGTGAAGGGCGCGCGGAACGGCGCGAGCGCCTCCAGCGTCACCACCCAGGGCGAGAGGGTGCTGGCGAAATTCTTCGAGAGGAACGGGCCCAGCGGCTGGTATTCCCAGCCCTGGATGTCGCGCGCGCTCCAGTCGTTGAAGAGCGCGACGCCGAACAGGTGGTCCTCCGCCTCGCCGATGCCGATCGGCTCGCCCTGGGCGTTGCCCGCGCCGATGAACCAGCCCAGCTCCAGTTCGTAGTCCAGCCGGCGGCTGGGTGCCAGCACGGGCGCTGCCGCATCGGGCGCCTTGAGCTGGCCGCGCGGGCGCCTCACCGCCGCGCCGCCCTTGCCGCCCACGCCGCCCACGCCGATGGAAGACGCGCGGCCGTGGTAGCCGATCGGCACCCACCGGTAGTTGGGCAGCAGCGGGTTGTCGGGGCGGAACTGCCGGCCGACGTTGGTGGCGTGGTGCACGCTGGTGTAGAAGTCGGTGTAGTCGCCGATGCGGCACGGCACGAGCATCTCGGTGCCCGCCTGGGGCACGAGGGCCTGCTCCCACGCCGCCTGCTGCGCACTCCCGGCGGCCAGGCCCTCGGAGAGCTGCGTGCGCAGCGCCCGGCGCGCCTGCGGTGCCTGCGCCATCAGCGCGTTCATGTCGTCGTGCGGCACGAGGCCCGCGGCGCGCAGGTCCAGGATCCGGTCGCCGATCGCCACGCCGATGCGGGCGCTACCGTCCTGCGCGCGGAAGCGGCCGAAGGGCAGGTTCTGGAGGGGGAAGTCGCACTCCGGGGCGTTGGCGGATGCGACCCAGCTGCGCAGGGCCGGGTCGTGCGTGGCGTCGGTGGTGGGGGCCATGCGTGATTCCGTTCAGTCGGCGGTCATGCCGGCGGTGCGGGCCACGGTGCCCAGGCGCTCGTACTCGCGCTGCGTCAGGGCGCCGAACTCCGCGGCCGTGGAGCCGCGCGGCGTGAAGCCGGCAGCCAGCAGGCGGTCTTTGATGGCGGGCTCCGCCAGGGCGTCCTGCAGCGCCTTCTCCAGACGCTGCACCACGGCCGGCGGCATGCCGGCGGGGCCGTACACGCCGAACCACGGTTCCACCGCGTAGCCGGCGAGGCCCGCCTCGGCGAGCGTGGGCACGTCGGGCAGCGCGGGCGAGCGCTGCGAACCGGCCACGGCCAGGGCGCGCAGCTTGCCGGCCTGGATGTGCGGCAGCGAGGCCGGCAGGTTGTCGAACGCCACGGGCACCTGGCCCGCGATCAGGTCGGTGATGAGCGGCGCGCTGCCCTTGTAGGGAACGTGCGTCCATTCGGTCTTGCTCATCTGCCCGAACAGTACGCCCGCGAGGTGCATGGACGTGCCCGCGCCCGCGGTGGAGAACGGCAGGCCCGGGTGCTTGCGCGCGTAGTCGATCAGCTCGGCCACGTTCTTCACCGGCAGGGCAGGGCCGGCTTCCAGCACGATGGTCGAGTTGCCCAGCATGCCGATGGGCGTGAAGTCCTTGCGCGGGTCGAACGGCATCTTCTTGTAGATGTGCGGGTTCAGCGCGTTGGTGGAGATCGCGCCCATGCCCACGGTGTAGCCGTCGGGCGCGGCCTTGGCGACCGCATCCATGCCGATGTTGCCGCCCGCGCCGCCGCGGTTGTCGATCACGACGGGCTGGCCCAGCGTCTGCGCCATGCGCGCGCCCACCGTGCGGGCCACGAGGTCGGTGGTGCCGCCGGCCGCGTAAGGCACGATGAAGCGGATCGGGCGGGAGGGGAACGCATCCTGCGCGGCCAGGGGGCCGGCGGCGGCGCCCAGCAGCAGGGCGGCGGCGGTGCCGAGCAGCGCGCGGCGCGGCAGCGCGGAGGAACGGGGAACGTGCATGGAATGTCTCCTGGAGTCGTGGTGTTCGGGTTGACTGCGATTGTTGCGATCGCGGCGGCGCGCACCACCGGTTTTTCCACTGGGTGGACAACCGTGGGCCGGATTCCATTCCCGCGGCGGGTATCCTGCCCGCCATGACCACCGTGGTGCTCGACCGTGTCCTGCGCATCCTCGACCAGCTCTCGCGCTACGACGCGGGCGGGCTGACGCTGTCCGACATCGCCCGGCAGGCGGACATACCGCACCCCACGGTGCACCGGCTGCTGCGCGATCTGTCGGACGCGCGCCTCGTCACCGCGCTGCCCGACGGGCGCGGCTACGTGCTGGGCCGGCGCGCGTTCGAGGTCGGCCTCGCCGCCCGCGCCCGGCACGACGTGGCGCCGCTCTTCGAGGCGCACCTGCGCCGGCTCACCGAGGCCACGGGCTACGCGGCCTACCTGTTCGTGCGCAGCGGGCCCGAAGCGGTGTGCCACGACCACACCCACCGGCAGCGGCTGGACCCGCCGCTGTCCGTCACCGTCGGGGGCCGGCGGCCGCTCGGCGTGGGGGCCGCGGGCCTCGCGCTGCTGGCCGCGCAGGACGACGCCCGCGTGGAGGAAGCGCTCGCGGCCCACGGCGCGGTGCTCGGCCGCTACGGCGGGCTCGACGTGCCCGCGCTGCGCACGCTCATCGCGCAGACGCGCGCGCTCGGCTACGCGCGCAGCGGCGGCTGCCTCAACACCAACACCGCCGCCGTGGGCCACGCCGTGCGCGACGCGGGCGGCTGCGCCTTCGCGGCCGTGAGCCTGTCCACCACGGTGGCCCGCCTCACGCAGCGCGAGGCCGCACGCCTGGCCTCGCTGCTGCGCGCCGAGATCGCGCAGATCGAGCCGCGCGTGCGCTTCGCGTGGAGCGACGAGGCGGTGCTGCGGTGATGTCGCTGGAGACACGGGCCATCGAGGTCACGGACGATCTGGTGAAGAGCTGCGGTCTCTGGGTGCGCGGGGTTCGACGGGCGCGCGTAAACAGAAAAGGTGGTCCCGCTGGCCGACGCCGCCGCTGGATCGCGTGCCGCCGCGGTTGGGTTGAGCAGGTGGCCGGCCGAATCGAAAGCTAAGGTTTCGCGTTCGGTGGGCTGTTGTTTGCCTTCTCCGCGCTGCGCCGCCAGGATGCGGCCCATCGGGTCCCAGCCGTAGCGGCTCTCCAAAGCGCCTTGCGTGCGCTCGATCTCCTGGTGCAGGGCATCGCGTTCGATGTCCGAGAGCACGTGCCCGTCCACCCGGATCTGTTGTTCTTCGTCATGGCATATTGCGAATTGCGGGTAAATGAGCGGCAAGAAGAGCAGGCCCGTTTGTACAACAAAGCCCTTCGCCTCATATTTTCAAGATTACAATCAGGACGTAGCTTTCAAACCCCAGGGATATCCAAACAGAGACGCATACCCGCCAACCCTCCAGGCATGTTCGAAGGAGGCAGTTGGATCTCGCTCAGTAGCATGGCAATTTGTGATGGATGCTGGAATGGATAAAATCCTGCAGCGCCACCCCGAATGGTCAATTCATTTCTCTCCAGACTATTGACGGTGAAAGAGGCAACACCCAAGCCCGCGATACCCAACAAATTGGAAGCAGCCCTGTTTTTCCGCGCATTACCAAACTGAGCAAGGCAGACGCTTTCCAGCTCACCCTCCTCTGGAACCTGGTCTCCACAAATGAAAATATTATCCTTCCCCTCTTTGGTGATATACTCCCACTCCTTGTCAGCCGGAAGTCGATATCCAGTCTTTTTCAAAAAAAACGCTGCCTCATCCGAGTTCACATACACTGGATAAGGGCCATCTTCGCTATAAAAATCTGGTCTCTCGATGTCTTCGTCGAGGTCCATATTTTCTTCAACCACCCATTCGTACACGGGGAATCGGCTCATCAGGAAAGCAGATACCCTCTCCGAACTTCCAGACTTCCTTCTTCGAATAAGGGGAGAAATTCCTGCCCAGTCATCCTCGGAAAAGAGTCTTTCTATTTCCTTGAGCCGCTCATCCGTCGCACCATAGAAAAACTCTCCTCCAAACACAAGATTCAACGCAGTTTCGTATCGCTCATCATAAAAACAGGGTATCTCAATTTCCTGTCCATTGCTGGGATTGACTGATTTGTACGGTTTGACCAGCTTGAATCTCTTAGGAAGTCTTTTCATTATGGCCTGGCATACCTCTTCACGCCGAGCCTGAGTGGCTTTCTGCCAGAGATCCATGCTGCCTATCTCTTTAATATTTTCCATATTCTTTCATGTCATTCATTGGGACATATGCCGCCGGTACGCTGTTTTTTGGCCTTGGGCTTCTTGGATTTCTTCCCTGCTTCCCAAATCTTATTTTCCCAATAATATAGAATTTTTGAAACCTTCCCACTATCGACGGCTCTATTCATCGCGCCTTTACAATGAGAACATGGAGCGTACTCGCCCTCCATATCTATAGAATCAGAAGGAAGATAATTTCCTTCCTTAAGAGCTTTTCTCTCAGTATGCGTGACCAGATTACATAGAGGGAATCCGAGTTTTTTCTCTTCTTCCGTCATGCCTCCACTCACATAATCAGTGGTTGATTTTACATTTCCGCGCTTATCTCGCACGGTAGCTTTAAGATTATGAGGGGGCCTTTTTCTCGCCAATCCCAAGGGATCCAGCCAACTCCAGGGATTAGGGCCATAAAAATAAAAGTTCTCGCCTCCGCCAAAGCTAATCGGATCCTGATGCAAAAACCGCCCCGTCACCGGATCGTAGTACCGAAACCGGTTGTAGTGCAGCCCCGTCTCGCCATCAAAATACTGCCCCTGGAACCGCAGCGGCTGCTCCACGAAACTCAGCGCCTGCACATCCCCCTTCGCCGCCAGCGCCAAGGGCCGCTCCGCCTGGGTGAACACCGCCGCGTCGTCCGTGCCTGTGCGCATCACCTGCAGCGCCCGCGTCTGCCCCCACACCTGGTAGCTCGCCGCCCACACGATGCGGCCCTGCTCGTCCGTCAGCTCCTGCGGCGCGCCGATCTGGTCGCATTGGTAGTAGTAGGCGG
>CAJYKV010000010.1 GCA_913774955.1 uncultured Acidovorax sp. | reverse complement strand
AGGGCTTCCTGCTGCTGCATGTAGGTTTCCTGCATGGCGATGGTGTTGCCGGTCGCCGCGATGGAGGGCGCCGTGCCCTGCAGGTTGTTGCCCACGGAAGAGGCGATCGTGCTGCCGGTGTAGGCGGCAGAACCGGCCGAGGAAATGGATGGCATGTGAAACTCCTTGGTTGAAGAAAATTGCGGTGGACCCGCGGTGGACGGACCCCGCGCCATGCGGTTTCCATTCAGGAGGCGTCCCGGCCGAACCGGAACGCCGAATGCGGTCTTTCAATGCACGGCCGGGAGCAAATTCCGGCCGAGGAACTGCAGGACCCCCTGGGCCGCCTGGCGCACCGGCTGGTCCGTGCTGGTCGCCAGCACGTTGTCGATCCAGTGGCGCCAGTCGGGGTCGCCCTCGAAGAGCAGCGTGAGGGCCAGCGCGACCTTGCCCGCGCCGTCCTCCGGGTGGGAGTCCACCCGCTGCTGCAGCTGCTCGCGCTCTTCGCCGCGCTGCCCGGCCATGGCCAGGACGATGCTGCGGTAGAGCCGGTAGGTGCTCCGGTCCTCCAGGGTGGCTTCGACCGCACGGCTGATCGTGTCCGCGTCGTCGCCGACGCGGTACACCGTGCCGAGCAGCGAGGTGCTCATGAGATTGCGGTAGATCGCCGGATACGGCTCGGGCCGTGCCGGGGACGCTGCGTGCGCGGCAGGGATGGGGGCGGCGTGGGCGTGGCGCATTTCCGGGGCTCCCCTCACACCGCCAGCGCCGCGCCGTGCAGCGTTTCCCAGATCTTCCGGATCACGCGCTGCGAGGCCTCGAAGGCGTTCTCGAGCTGGCCGATCAGCTGACGTTCGGCGTCGATGCGGGCCTGCGCCTTCATCGTGCCGCTTTCCCGGGCGGCCTCGCCGAAGTAGCGGATCATGGCGCGCGCATGGTCGCCGCTCAGGTCCTGGCTCAGGGCCTTCTCGAGGTTCTCCAGGTCGCTGAAGAGGGTGGATTCGATGGATGCGTTCATGGTGTGGCAGTCCTTGGGGTGTTAGCGGAAGAATTCCTGCGGGTCGGCGGAGGCATGCCGGCGGCCGGGGGTGAGCGAGAGGTGCTTCACGCCGTCGCGCGTCTGCATGTACTGCAGCCCGTCGGTTTCCATGAGGGCGCTCATGGCGGGCTGGCCCTTGGCGGGGCGCTGCGTGGCGGCCACCTCGATGCTCCGCACGAGCGGGGCCAGGTCGATGGCCACGCGGGAGGCGGTCTGCCGCAGCGTGGCGAGGTCGGACACCTCGCCCTTGACGACGAAGTAGCCGTTGCCCTGGTGGCTGACGCGCAGGCCGGGCTGGCCCAGCGCGTCGGCGATGCTCTGGGTCACCTCGGTGGCCGGCGCGAACGACTGCACGACGCGCTCGCCCTGGAATGCCGCGAGGCGCTGGCGCAGCGCGTCGGCGTCGGAGGGCTGGCGCAGCAGGCCGCGCACCACGACGCCGTCGCCCTGGTCGAGCACTTCGTAGCCCGCGACGGAGGTCCCCTCCAGCGCCCGCTCCACGCGGATCCGCAGTGTCTCGGGAGACGCCACGGAGGGCGCCGGCAGGCGCGCGGCTGGCGCGGGGCCGAGCGGCGAGACCACGGCGCCGAGGGCCGCCGTCATGAGGGCCGTGCCCAGCGCGGCGAAGGCGATGCGCGGCCACAGGGCGCGGGGTTTGCCGGCGGGGGCTGCCGGGGCCGGGGCGGCGGGCAGCGAGAGGCGGGCGATGATGTCCGCATCCGCGGGCCAGGCGCCGGCCGCGGGCCCGGCGCACAGCACCACGTCGCCGAAGCGCCGGGGAGCGAAGTCCTCCAGCACGTCGCCGGGGCCTGCGGCCTCTGCGGATTCCGCTGCGATGCGCACCATGCCGTCGTCTCCCGCGTCGATCACCATCGGGTCGGCGGTCCAGTCCAGGAGCTGGATGTCCGCCGCGTCGTCCGCGCCGAGGTGGTGGCGCGTTGGAGCCAAATTTATGCGGGCGCCGGCATGCTGGCCGGTCAGGATACGAAGCTGCTTCATGGCTTGCGAACCTCCGAAGAGAGCGCGACATCGACGGCCGGCGCGCCCTGCGCGATCACGCGGGGCGTGATCAGGAACAGCCGTTCGGTGCGCTTGGTGGTGCGCTCCGTGTTGCGGAACGCGCCGCCCACCACGGGCAGTTTCGACAGGCCCGGCACCGCGTTGTTCTGGGTGTTCTCCGTCTCGATCGTGATGCCGCCGATCAGCAGGCTCTCGCCTTCGCGGACGTGGGCCTCGGTGCGGATCTCGGTCTTCTTGACGATGGGGATCTGGTCCACCGAATTCGCCTCGAACGCGCCGTCTTCGATGTAGAGGCTGAGCTTGATGGTGTTGCGGCCGTCCACCGCCGTCACCTGCGGCGTCATCTGCAGCAGCGTGCCGGCCTCGATCTGGAACAGATTGGCCTCCAGGTTGCCGGCCACGCGCACCGTGGCCACGCGCTTCTCGCGCATCACCGCCGCGCGATTGGCCACGCCGAGCACCGAGGGCTTGGAGAGGATGCGCGCCTTGCCCTGGGCCTCCAGGGCGTTGATGCTGGCCAGCAGGTGGCGGCCCGCGTCCAGCACGATGGTGCCGAGCGCGGCGGGCGACGTGGGTACCGGCAGGCCGGCCGTCACCGTGCTCGTGCCGGCCCGCAGCGACCAGTTCACGCCCAGGGCGTCCACGCTGTCGGAGTTGACCTCGATGATGGTGGCCTCCAGCTCGACGAGCTGCGGCCGTTGGTCGAGCCGGCCGATCAGCGCCTCGTATTCGCTCATGCGGTCGGCGCGGCCGTACACCACCACCGCGTTCGTGCCCTCGTCGGCTTCGAAGCGGGGCGGCGGGTCCTCGGCCTTCGTGGCGGACGCTGATGCGGAGGCGGAGGGCAGGGACACGGGCATCGCCGGCCGCGCTCCCTCGTCGGCGTTGGCGCGGGGCAGCGGCGGCAGGAACTGGTTGGCCGCGGGCACCGGAACGTAGGCGCCCATCTTGCGGCGCGTCTGCTGCTCGATCTTCTCGATCGCCTCGGCCGTCGCCGCCTGCGACGCCGCGAGCCCGTTGTTGCTGGCGCCCTCGTTGCCGTAGAGCCTGCGCAGGGTGGACGCCACGCCGGGCACGGTGGTGGCGCCCAGGTTGCGGTCGCTGGCCGACGCGAACTGCAGGCGGAAGACGCGCACCGTGCGCTCGGCGTTCGCGGTGACGCCGGCATCCAGCGCGTCGAGGGCGGACGTCACCAGCTCCACATGCCGCGGCGGGCCGGAGACGTAGATGGTGCTGCTGACGGCGTCGTAGCGGATGGGGTAGCGCTTGTCGCCCACGTTCAGCGACTGCAGCATGCCGGTGAGCTGGTCGCGGTTGAACCCCTTGATGCGGAAGAGGCGGCTCTGTATCGCCTTGCCCGGGTAGAAGTAGAGCGCCGAGCCGTCGTAGTACCACAGCATGTTGTAGGCGCGGGCCATGGTGTCCAGGAACTCGCGCGGCTTGGCATCGAAGTTCGCGTTGACGGTGCCGTCCAGGCCGTCCGCCACCACGGCCGGGATGCCCTGGCTGGCGGCGAAATCCTGCAGCACGTCCGCCAGGCGCTTGTTCTCGGCGCGGTAGAGGAACTGTCCGCGGCTCCAGGGCTCGGCGCCGCGCGTGGCGGTGGCGAGCGTCTCCAGGGAACGTCCCGCGGGATTGGGCGGGACCGGCACGGGCGAGGTGAAGGCGGGAGCGGGGGCGGAGGCGGCCGGGGGCCCCGCGGCATCGGTGGCGGCGCCTGTGGACGCCATGGCCAGCGTCCGGGCCGTGGGCTGGCGCTGGTGGCGTGCCTGCGCCGGGGTGGCGACCGCAGGCCGGGCGTCCGCCATGTCGGGGCCTGCGAGCGCGGTGCTCAGTTTGAGCGGCGAGGCCTCGGCGGCCTGGGCGAACGGCAGGCCCGCCATGCCCAGCGCGAGCAGAGCGCTGGCGATGGCGCCGCCGTGCAGGCCGCCTGGGGGGCGGCGCGCGGTGTGGGGGGGGAGTCGGTGCATCACTCAAGTTCTCCGGTGAAGGGCATCTGCGCTTAAGGGAAAGAGTAGGTGCCGGGTGCCGCCTGCGCCCGGCGGGATGCGAAGCCGAGCGAGCGGGGGCGAAGCCCCGGCCGCGCGCGGGCGGCCCGCCGCGGGCCGCGCCCCGGCAGGGCGCCGTGCAGCGCGCGCGGCAGGGTGTTTCGCCTTTCGGGGCATCGCTTCGACCGCGGGCGCGGCGCGCGTGGAGCCACCGTTTGGAATGGGGCGGGCCCTTTTCCCCGACACAAGGAACGACGATGTCACTCCCCCGCACCGCGGCCATTCCATTGGTCTACACCCACGGCTACTACGAAATCCTGTCCCCCGGCGTGATCGCCACCGCGCTCGCGTCCCGTGGCCTGCGCGCGCCCGATCTGCAGGCGCCGCTGTGTTATTTCGAGCTGGGCATGGGCTTCGGGGTCTCGCTGCTCGCGAATGCGGCCGCGTTTCCGCACATGCGCTTTTTCGGCAACGACTTCCATCCCGCGCACGTGGCCCACGCACGCCAGCTCGCGCGCGATGCCGGGCTGGCGAACGTGGAGCTGTTCGAGGACGGCTTCGATGTGCTGCCCGACCGCGATCTGCCCATGATGGACTGCATCGCCATGCACGGTGTGTACTCGTGGATCTCGCCGACGCTGCGGCAGGCGATCGTGCGCTTCATCGAGCGGCGCCTCAAGCCCGGAGGGGTGGTGTACGTGAGCTACAACGCGCTGCCCGGGTGGGCGCCGCTGCTGCCGCTGCGCGAGCTGTTCCATCTGCACGCCGAGCGCGTGGCGGAGCGCGGCGACGGCACCGATGCCGCCGGCCAGCTGCAGGGCGCGCTGGACTTCATCCAGCGCCTGGCGGACTGCGGCGAAGGCGGCTACCTGCAGGCGCATCCAGCCGTGGCCCGGCGGCTGGCGCATGCCCGGGCCGACGGCCCGCACTACGCGCTGCACGAATACGTGGGAACGGATTCGCACCCGCTGTATTTCCACCAGGTGGCGCAGGAGCTCGCCGGTGCGGGGCTGGAGTTCGCCGTGCCGGCGCTGCTCGCCGAGCAGGTGGACGCGGCCTGCCTGCCCGCGGAACTGGCGGCATTGCTGGCGTCGACCCACGACCCCGTGCTGCGCGAGACGCTGCGCGACTACGGCCTCGACCGGTCGTTCCGGCGCGACCTGTTCGTGCGCGGTCCCGAGCCGCTGGCGCCGGCCGAGGCCGAGCGCTGCATGCTGGACCAGGAATGGATCCTCGCCGTGCCGCGAGACGCGGTGCCGGACGGGGCGGCCCTGCGGCTGGTGTCCCAATGGCTGGGCGAAACCGCTTGCGGTGCGCTGCTCGACGCCGTGTGCATGGCACCCGCTTCCCTGCGCGCAGTGCTGCTCCAGCCGCTGCTGGCGGGTGTGCCGGCACGCACCGTGCATGACACCCTGATGCTGCTGGCGTCCAGCAACGTCGTCATGCCGGCGCTGCCCGGCGCGCTGCGCAGCCGGGCGCGGGTGTCGGTGCAGGGCTTCAATGCCGCCGTGCTGGAGCGGGGCGGCGCCGACGGCACGCGGCACCTCGTCTGCGGCGCCTCGGGGCTGGCCAGCGAGTGGACGCCCGAGACGCTGCGGCAGTTGCGCGAGGCGCTGCGGCACGGCGGCCCGGCCGGCATCGCGCAGCGCGCCCCCTGGCTGGGCCGCCTGGAGGTGGTGTGATGGCGGCGCCGCCGCGCACCGTGGTGGCCGCGCGCCGGGCCCTGGCGCTCTGCGCCGGCATGGCGGCGGGCGCCGCGCTGGCGGCAGGTGCGTACGATTGCCGGTTGCCCGGTGGATCGGACGTGCTCGTGGTGGGCTCGGACATCGCCCAGCGCTTTCCTTCGATCGGCAGTGCCTGCGAAGCGGCTTCCTGGGCCCCCGCCGCGGAGGTGCCCCCGCCCGCCTGGCCCGCGCTGCCGGTGCGAGTGATCCGCGCCCGTGCGCCACAGGGCGCGCCGGAAGCGCGCAGAGCGGGCACCACGGGCGGTGGCGGTGGCGGCTCCGTGGCCGGCATCAGCCGCCGGGCCGATGCGCTCGCGCCCCTCATCGAGTCCGCGGCGCAACGCCATGCCGTCGATCCGCAACTGGTGCGGGCGGTCATCCAGGTCGAATCGGGCTATGTGCCGCATGCCCGCTCGTCCAAGGGCGCCATGGGCCTGATGCAGCTCATGCCGGCCACCGCGGCGCGCTTCGGTGCCACGACGGAAGAAGAGGTCCTGAGCCCCGCGGTGAACGTGGACGTGGGAGTGCGCTACCTGCGCTTCCTGACCGACCGTTTCGGCGGCCGCACCGATCTCGTGCTGGCGGCCTACAACGCAGGCGAGGGCGCGGTCATCCGCCACGGCTACCGCGTGCCTCCCTACCGCGAAACCCTGGACTACGTGCGCAAGGTGCTCGATCTGTATCCTGCGTCCGGGGGGTGACGGTCCGCAGCAGCCGCTCCATCGCAGGCGGCGGGCCCGCTGCCGCAAAGAAGGCGGATCAACGGGTCCGCTTTGCGTCTGGCCGGGAGGCGCGGGCCTGCCCTGCCGCGGGCCCTACTGCAGCAGCGCGTCCACGCGCTCCGCAGGGGCCGTGCCTTCGGGCGTGGCGGCAGGAAGCGGCCGGTCGGTCAGCAGCCATCGCACCAGGGCGGCTGCGCCGAACCGCGCTGCCAGGGCTGCGGCGGAGGGCGGCAGCGCCGCGTCCGGGCCACCCTGCAGTGCCTGCGCCAGGAGCGCGCGGGCACCCTCCAGCAGCAGGGCCTGGGCGCCGCCGTGCTGCTTTGCCCTGCGCCGTGCGGGCAGGGGCATTTCGGCAAGGCGCGCCAGGCCGGCGATGAGGGACGGCGTGGGCCGCGCGTCCTGGAAGCCCTGCTCCACGTCCACCACCAGCCAGTCGTTTCCCGGATCGATGCCCACGGGCCGGCCCGGGGCGTCTCCACGCGGGCCGCTCCCGCCGGTCAGCAGCAGGAAGTCGGAGGTGTCGGCGTACACGTGCGCGAGGCGGCCCTCCACCAGCATGCGCAGGCCGGGATGGGCGGCCGGGGCACGTGCGCCCGCCAGCGACTCCACGCGCAGCAGCAGCCCCTGCAGGGCGATGTGCATGCGTGCGAGCTGTGCCGTGGCGCAAGTCGTGCGCAGTTGCGACGACACCCAGAGGCCCGCGGCCTGCGGAAAGCCGTCTCCCTGCAGCAGGGGAGGCTCCACCAGCGACACCAGCCGGAGCTGGACTTCCCGCCGGCTCCCGCACCGCACGAGCCGGGTCGCGCCGCTGCGCCAGGCTGCGGGCGGGGCGGCCGGCAGCGCGGGCCGTGAGCCTCCCCGGGTCACTTCGGCGGCGTGCATGGCGATGCGCCTGTCGATGGGGCGGGGGCGCTGGCGCGCGCGTTGCGCCGGAACGGATAGGCGGTCTTGCGCGTGCCGCTCTGGGGAGCCAGGCGGTACAGTACGTCGCCGTCGCGCTCGCCCACGCGCTGCCAGCCGTGCCGGTCGAGAAAGCGCAGGCAGCGGGCGTTGTCCTGCTCCACGGCCACGGTGATGTGCTGCCGGAGCGTGAACAGCCACTGCAGTGCCGGTTTGAGCAGCAGGGCCCAGCGCCCGTGGTACGACGGCAGCACGGCGATGTGCGCCTCCTCTCCGTCGAACAGGATGCCGCCGATGGCCTGCCCGTCATCCGCGAAGCCGATGGACGGGCAGTCCGCGTAGAAGTGCGCGAAGCGCTCCCGCGTCACCGTGTCGGCATAGCCCTGCGCACCGTAGCGTTGCGCATCGGCGTCGTAGAACACGCCCAGGTCCGCGCGGTCGGTCAGTGTCAGCATGGTGGTGTGCTCCAGGAACGGTTGCGCGGCAGTCAGGCGGCCAGGGCCGTGCCCGCTGCGGGCTCGGTATCCTCGTCGTCCTCGATCTGCAGCAGCTGGCGCATCGCCTTGCGCACGTGCGCATCCTCGCTCTCCAGGCACTGCTGCGCGTGGTAGTGCCACGTCGGGTCGCCCAGGATGTTCAGGCACAGCGCCTTGAGTTCCGGCGCGGTGTCCTCGCCGAGTGTGTTGAGGTACTGCAGCGCCTCGGTGATGTAGCCGCGCTGGATGGCGATCAGCACGGGAAAGATGAGGTACTGCTCGGTGCCGGGATCGAGCGCGTTGAGTTCGTCCAGCAGCGTTTCGGCTTCGTCCAGGCGATCGTCGCGGATCGCGTCGACGAGCCGCACGGCCAGGGCCGCGACGGGGTCATCGGGAAGCGGGGTGTCGTCCATGGGAGCGTCCTTTCGGGAGATGAGAGGGAGGAAGGAGGGAAGGGGACGGCGCATGCCGCCGCCCCCGGCGGTCGGCCCCGGGTATCAGGCCCGGATCTGGTAGGGACCGATGCGCGTGTCGAGCGCCTCCGGCGCCTGCGTCTGCGCCGGCGCCGCCGTGGCGTCGCCGTCCTGCGGCAGGAGCCGGTCGGCCAGACCCTGCTCTGCACTTTTCCGCGCCGCCGAGCCGATGGCGGCATCCACCGCATCGAAGACGCTGCGCGAGGCCTGCTGGATGGGGGCGAGCGCGGAGTTGCTGGCGACGCTGGCCACGTCGGCGATCGACAGCTGCATGTTCCCCAGCGCGTCCTGCATCCCTTGCAGGCCTTCCTGCAGACGCCGGGTCATGGACTCGCTGGCCTGGGCCGAGGCCTGCGCGATCGCCGTTTCGATGTCCTGGTTCATCTGCTGCCTGATGAGCCGCGCCGAGGCCCGCGCGTCGTTGCCCAGGCCCTGCGCCGCGTCGGCGATCGCGTCCGGCGCCTGCGACAGGGCAGCGAGGCCGCGCATCTCCGGCAGGTTCAGCTTGCCGAGCGACACGGGCAGGGTGTCGAGAACGGTGCGGGCCATCGACTGGTTCACGAACTGGTCCACCGCGCCGCGGAGGGCGGGCGGGGCGACCGGCGCGCCGAGGGGCTGCGCGATGCCCGAGGCCGCTCCCGAACCGTCGTCCGGCGACAGCGCCGCATGCACCTTCGTGGCCAGCGCCGGCACCTGTCCGGCGGCGAAGCCCACCGCGGCGTCCTGGGCGGTCTCGCGCACCGCGGTGCCGGCACCGCGCAGAATGCCGGCAGGCGCTTCACCCATGCTGGCGAAGCGGCCGACGCCCGAGCCGCCCAGGCCGCCGCCCACCGCAGCACCCACCAGGCTGGAGGCGAGCGCGCCGAAGCGCGAAGTGCCCTTGGGGTCCAGCACCTTGGACACGGCCTTGGTCACCTCCTGCCCGGCGAGCCCGATGGCGGCGTCCACCGCCATGCGCGCCATGTTCTTGGCCACGCCGCCCGGGCCGAAATTGGAAGCGGTTTCCACCGCGCCCAGGGCCATCTGCCCCAGGCCCTTGAGCGCCTTGGACAGGTTGCCCTTGGCGATGCCCTTGGCGGTGGCGACGACGCCTTCCTTGATGTTGGAGAGGCCGCCCTCGACGCTGTCCACGACGGAATCGGCCATCTTCTGCACCGTCGTCTGTACCTTGTTCAGCACTTTGTCCAGTGCCCCGTGGAGCAGCGTGTTCGCCGCCAGCGCCGCGGGCATCAGGTTGATCGCGCCGCGCGCCATGGTCAGGCCCGCGTCGGCGAGGCCCTTGAATCCTTTCGCTGCGGCTTTCAGATCCAGCGTGGCGATCCCTTTCGCGATCTGGCCGACGCTGTGAACGGCTTTCTCGATACCCTGGCCGATGGCCTTGAAGGCTTTCTTGATGGCACTCATAGTCAGTGACTCCTGCAGATTGAGGTGGACGAAATGCACTGGACGCACCCAGGCACATCACCACCTGAAGGGATCGTGGATCGGTGGACCAGCGCAGGAGCCACTGTGCTGGGCAGGCCGCGCGCTGATCGCCGCCGGTGCGATGGCGTGTGGCGGGATGCGAAGCCGGGCGGAGCGGAAGGGGGCGCGCGGTCGACAGTGCCGCGCGCGGGCATTACACTTGGGCCACACACCGGTCCGCAGCCGTTCCCGCGCTGCCGGACTTCCCGACCCGACTGGCCGAGCACCATGACCCGCGACGCAACGTTCACCGCAGCCACCTGGTGGCGCTTCTCCTGAAGAAGCGGCGCACCGCTGCGGTCCCATGACTGCCAGTTGGCCGCCCGGACCGGTGGCGGCTTGATCCCAGCTCCCGGCACGGCGGCTCCACCCAGGAGAGTTGTCTTGCCCCCCGTACCCCTTCCCCCGCAGATGCCATCCCCGCCGACGCGCGCCGCAGCGCTCGCCCGTGCCGGCGCGGGCACCGGCTCCGGCATCGGCACCCCCGGCCGCTCCCGATGGCGGTGATCCGTCCCGCCATCCCCACCCGCCTGCCGCACCGCGGGTGCCCCGGCCCGCGCATCGGCGGCCGGCAGCCCCGCCCGTCCCATCTTTCCAAATCAAAGGGTTCGAGTCGATGAAAGTCCTGATGATCGACAACTACGACAGCTTCACCTACAACATCGTCCAGTACTTCGGAGAACTGGGCGCCGAGGTCGAAGTGCACCGCAACGATGAGATCACGCTGGAGGACATCGCGGCGCGCAGCCCGAGCCACCTCGTCGTCTCGCCCGGGCCGTGCTCGCCCGCCGAGGCCGGCGTGTCGGTGGAGGCGATCCGCCGCTTCGCCGGCCAGCTGCCGATCCTGGGCGTCTGCCTGGGCCACCAGTCGATCGGCGCGGCCTTCGGCGGCCGCATCGTCCGCGCCCGCGAACTGATGCACGGCAAGACCAGCACGATCACCACCACGCGGCAGGGCGTGTTCGCCGGCCTGCCCGAGCAGTTCACCGTGAACCGCTACCACTCGCTGGCCATCGAGCGGGACACCTGCCCCGAGGCGCTGGAGGTCACCGCCTGGACCGAGGACGGCGAAATCATGGGCGTGCGTCACAAGGAACTGCCCATCGAAGGCGTGCAGTTCCACCCCGAGAGCATCCTCACCGAACATGGCCACGCCATGCTGAAGAACTTCCTCGCCACGACGGTGTGACCGCCATGGACGCCTCCCTGGTTTCCCTCTTCGAGTTCAAGCGCTGGTCCGACGGCGAGCTGCTGGCATTGGGCATCGCCTCGCGCGACCGGCTGCCCGCGGACGATTTCCGCACCTTCTCGCGGCTGCTGAACCACACCCACCTGGTGGACCGGATCTTCCGCGCGCGCCTCACCGGCGATGCGCAGGGCGCGCCCGCCGCCACCAACACCGACGAGACGCCCGCGCTGGAAGCGCTGGTGCCCGAAGTCCGCGCATGCGACGACTGGCTGGTGCAGTACGTGCAGGTGCTGGATGCGGACGGCCTCGCCGAGCGCATCCCGTTCCGCTTCACGGACGGTGACACCGGCACCATGACCCGCGCCGAGATGCTGCACCATCTGCTGCTGCACGGCACCTACCACCGGGGCGCGGCCGGCCGCATCCTGGCGGTGCACGGCGTGCAGCCGCCGCGCGACGCGATCACCACCTTCCTGCACCGCTTCGAGCCCGAGCGCCGCTGGTAGCGGGGAAGGCCATCGCCATGCCGGACTTCCATCATCTGCTGCTGTTCATCGCCGCGGGCTGGCTCCTGAACCTCACGCCGGGCCCCGACGTGTTCTATATCGCCACGCACGCGCTGCGCTCGGGCGTGCGCGCGGGCATCGTGGCGGGCCTCGGCATCACGGCCGGCTGCTTCGTGCACGTGGCGGCCGCCGCGCTCGGCGTGGGGGCGCTGCTCGCCACCTCGGCCACCGCGTTCTCCGTGCTCAAGTGGGTGGGCGCCGCCTACCTGGTCTGGATGGGCGTGCGCATGCTGCGCGCCCGGCCGGGCGGCGGGCTCGCGGCCGTGGCCCGTGCGGCCGGCGCTCCCGCGGGTGCCGCCGGGGCCGCCGCCGCGCCGGGTGCCGCGCCGCTGCGCAAAGTGTTCCTGGGCGGCTTCTGGACGAACGTGCTCAACCCGAAGGTGGCCCTCTTCTTCCTGGCCTTCGTGCCGCAGTTCATCGCCCCCGGCGCGGAGAACAAGGCGCTCGCCTTCGTGCTGCTGGGCACGCTCTTCAACCTCAACGCGATTCCCGTCAACGTCGGCTGGGCGCTGGCCGCCGCCTGGATGGCGCGGCGCGTGTCGCTGGTGCAGCGCCGCATGCACTGGCTCGACCGCGCGGCCGGCGCGATGTTCGTCGGCTTCGGCATCAAGCTCGCGCTCTCCGAGCGGCCGGGTGCCTGACCCGCATCCGCTCCCCGCATTCTCCGAATTTCCCGAATTTCCCGAATTTCCCGAACAAGGCTATCTCCGCATGTCCATCACCCCCCAGGAGGCGCTGCAGCGCACCATCGAGCACCGTGAGATCTTCCACGACGAGATGCTGCACCTCATGCGCATGATCATGCGCGGCGAGCTGTCGCCCGTGATGACCGCCGCCATCGTCACCGGCCTGCGCGTGAAGAAGGAGACCATCGGCGAGATCACCGCCGCCGCGCAGGTGATGCGCGAGTTCTCCCGCAAGGTGGCCGTGGCCGACACCACCCACCTCGTGGACATCGTGGGCACCGGCGGCGACGGCGCCAACACCTTCAACATTTCCACCTGCGCGATGTTCGTGGCCGCCGCCGCGGGCGCCAAGACCGCCAAGCACGGCGGCCGGGGCGTGTCGAGCAAGAGCGGCAGCGCCGACGTGATGGAGTCGCTCGGCGTGCACATCGACCTGCCGCCCGAGGCCATCGCGCGCTGCATCGCCGAGGTCGGCATCGGCTTCATGTTCGCGCCCAACCACCACCCGGCCATGAAGAACGTGGCGCCGGTGCGCAAGGAGCTGGGCGTGCGCACGCTCTTCAACATCCTCGGGCCGCTCACCAACCCCGCGGGTGCGCCGAACATCCTCATGGGCGTGTTCCACCCCGACCTCGTGGGCATCCAGGTACGCGCCCTGCAGCGCCTGGGCGCGGAGCACGCGCTGGTGGTCTACGGCCGCGACGGCATGGACGAGGTCAGCCTGGGCGCGGCCACCATGGTGGGCGAGCTGAGGAACGGCGAGATCACCGAATACGAGATCCATCCCGAGGACTTCGGCCTGGCGATGTCCAGCAACCGCGCCCTCAAGGTCGAGACGCCCGAGCAGTCGCGCGAGATGCTGCTGTCGGTGCTGCGCGGCGAGCCCGGCCCGGCGCGCGAGATCGTCTGCCTGAACGCGGGCGTGGCGCTCTACGCGGCGAACGTGGCGGCCACCATGGCCGACGGCATCGCCCGCGCGCGCGCGGCCGTCGATTCCGGCGCGGCGCTCGCGCGGCTGGAGCAGCTGGTGGGGCGCACGCGCGCGCTGGCCGCCGGGGCCTGAGGCCTACAAGATGGGCGCCCTCTGGCGCGACAGCGGAACCTGGATCGCCCTCGGCGTATCCCTCGTATTCATCGTCGCGGGCATCGTGATGCACCGCGTCTTTGTCCATATCCTGAAAACGGGCGCCGACGAGGACAGCGCGCCCCCTTCGAAGAAAGAGCCGGAACATGAGTGACATCCTGAACAAGATCGTGGCCGTCAAGCGCGAAGAGATCGCGGCGGCCCAGAAGAAGACTCCCCTGGCCGCCATGCGCGCCGATGCCGAGAGCCGCGTGCTCACGCGCGACTTCGAGGGCGCCCTGCGCGCCAAGATCGCCGCCGGCCAGGCGGCCGTGATCGCCGAGATCAAGAAGGCCAGTCCCAGCAAGGGCGTGATCCGCGAGAACTTCATCCCTGCCGACATCGCCCAGAGCTATGCCGAGGGCGACGGCAAGGTCAGCGCGGCCTGCCTCTCGGTGCTGACCGACCGGCAGTTCTTCCAGGGCCAGCCCGACTACCTCAAGCAGGCCCGCGCGAGCTGCGCGCTGCCGGTGCTGCGCAAGGACTTCATGGTCGATGCCTACCAGATCTACGAATCGCGCGCGATGGGCGCCGACGCCATCCTGCTGATCGCCGCCTGCCTGGACGACGCGCAGATGGCGGAGTTCGAGGCCATCGCCCACAGCCTGGGCATGGCGGCGCTGGTGGAAGTGCACGACGGCGCCGAGCTGGACCGCGCCCTGAAGCTGCGCACACCGCTGGTCGGCATCAACAACCGCAACCTGCGCACCTTCGAGGTGTCTCTGGACACCACCGTCTCGCTGCGCAAAGCGGTGCCGTCCGACCGGCTGCTGGTGGCGGAATCGGGCATCCTCACGCCGCAGGACGTCAAAACCCTGCGCGATGCCGACGTGCACGCCTTCCTCGTGGGCGAAGCCTTCATGCGGGCCCAGGAGCCGGGCGCCGCGCTGGCGAAGCTGTTCGCCTGACTCTTCCACCCACTATGCCCCCTTCCGCGCACGACCCTTCCGCCCCGCCTTCGCAACTGCAGAGCGCTGACCCGGCCGACTGGCCGGTGGCGCCCGGCTGGCAGCCGCTGGTCGATGACTTCTTCGCGGGCGCGCGCGGGCAGGCGCTGCTGCTGTTTTTGCGCCAGCGCCTGGAAGCGGGCGCGGTGATCTTCCCGCCGCGGCCGCTGCGCGCGCTGGAGCTCACGCCGCCCGAGTCGGTGCGGGTGGTCATCCTGGGGCAGGACCCGTACCACGGCCGCGGGCAGGCCGAAGGCCTGGCCTTCTCGGTCGCGCCCGGCGTGCAGCTGCCGCCCTCGCTGCGCAACATCTTCAAGGAGCTGCAGCGTGATCTGGGGCAGCCTTTTCCCGCCTGGCCCGAGCCAGGCGGCAGCCTCGTCAAATGGGCGAAGAACGGCGTGCTGCTGCTCAACACCTGCCTCACCGTGGAAGAGGCCCAGCCCGCCAGCCATGCGGGCAAGGGCTGGGAGCAGCTCACCGATGCGGTGATCCGCAAGGTGGGCGAGGGCGACCGGCCCGCGGTCTTCATGCTCTGGGGCTCCCACGCGCAGTCGAAGCGGCCGCTGATCGATGCCGACCGGCACCTGGTGCTGACGGCCAACCATCCGTCACCCCTCTCGGCGCTGCGGCCGCCCGTGCCGTTCATCGGCTGCGGCCACTTCGGCCGGGCGCGCGAGTTCCGCGAACAGCAGGCGGCGAAGTAGCGGGCCGACGCCCGCGGACGGCCGCCCGCCGGGCCGGCGCAGCGACCGGTTCGCGCGGCGGCGGGGGGCTTCGCGCCTCCGCGGCCCTGCCGCTTGCGGCGGCGCAGCATGGGCCCTGCCGGGTGGCGGTCGCCGTGCAGGTTCGCGCGGCCCGCCATCGCGGACCCACCCGTCAGGCGGAACCCATGGATACACGAAACGTGAACCGCGGCCACCGTGCCCCGCGCGGCGGCGCCTCCGTGCGGCCGGCGGCTCCCGGCGCTGCCGGACCTGAAAACATCCGGCGCGGCAGCGCACCGCCGCCGCGAGGCAGCCCCTTCGCGCCCATCGCCCCGCGCCCACCGGCGGCTGGGGCTCCGCCATCGCCGGGTACGCAGCCATCGCCCCCGAGGGCGGCCCTTCCCGTGCGGGCGCGCGACTGGCAACCGCCCATGAGCGACAGGGTGGCGGGCGCGGCGGTCGACGAGGTCATGACCTATTTCCAGAAGTTCGAGAAACTCATGTCCGATCCGAAGGTGACCCAGGACGTCACCACGCGCATGCTGCCCGGTGCGCTGAAGGCCGCCCGGCGCGCGCTGGAGGCCATTCCCCACCTGAACATCCACCAGCTCCACAGCGTGCAGGGCGAGACGGCGCAACGGTATCTGCCGCAGAAGCAGGCGGTTCTGGCCGGCGACCTGGCCGGCGTGCTGATCGATACCTTCGATGTCCGGGATGCCGGGGGCAAGCTCCAACGGCGCATGCAAGCGGCCGAGGCGGCACGCAGGGAGATGGCGCCGGAGTTCGACCATGAACTCGTCGAGTACCTGAAGGGCCTGGACGGCACCCTGGCGCAGCTCGATCCCTGCATGCACGCCGCGTCGTCGTCGATCCGGCTCCTGGGTGCCAGGCCGGACCTCAAGGCCAGCGAGGGCATGGCCCAGTGCCTGCGGGAAGCCGTGGTCAGCCTCACCGAGATGCGGCTGAAGCGTATCGAGCGGCACCTGGACGGCATCCGGCTGTGCATCCAGCGCCTCGGCATGGCGCCGGAACTGAAAGCCACACCGGCCGAAAGCGCCCTCGGCGCACTGAAGGCCCGCACCGCCGACCAGGAGGAGCTGCTGGCCGTGTTGGACGTGCTGCTGGATGCGCGCGCACCCGCATCGCCGGAGAAGGTGGTGCAGCTGCAGGGCCGGCTGGACGCGCTGCTGGGTGCTGCGCGGAACTTCGTGGAGGTGGCGGGCGCACAGTTCGCCGGCGCGGGCGATGATCCGTCCGCCGCGACGGTGCGCCTGGCGCCGCACATCCTGCACGCCGTCGCGCGCATCGCCAGCGAGATGGAAGACGCCCTCGGTGCCTACAAATTGCCGCGGTCCGTGGCCCGGCACGTGCACGGCACCACCTACCTCGGTGTTCCCGTGGGGCTGGAGGCGGCGGCGCGCAGTCCGGAGAGCAGTCCGGAACGCGGGGAACAGGGCCCCGCCGCCCGGGGCACGGCGCCCGGTGTGCCCGCGCGCTCGGCCGCCCCGCCACGCACTGGCCGGCAGGCCGAAGACGTCGCCGCCGCTCCGTCCCGCCAGCGCCAGGCCCCGTCCGGCGGCAGCCGGCCCTCCGCCTCCTCGTCCTCTGCTTCTTCCGGTGCGCCGGAGCCCGCGCGGGCGGCGGTGCTGGAACTGGCGCGCGATCGCCTGGCCGCCTACCGGCGCCCCCCGGAGGCCGCCGTGGTCCGGCTGGAGGACGTGATCGCGCTGGGCAGCTCGATCGGCAAGGACACGTCGGTGCTGCAGGCCTACCGCGACGCGGGCAGCGATCCGCTCGAAGCCGGCAGGCAGATGCGGCTGGCGCTCGACGGCTGGTGCGGCCATGTGGGCCGCTGGGCCGGCCTGCACGAGCAACTGCAGTCGCGGCCGGGTGGGGCGGGCGGGGCCGGCGGGGCGGAGGCGAAGGAACTCCTGCGGAAGATCGACCAGGAACGCATCCAGCCGCTGCGGCGGCTGCATGCGCAGATCGATGCCCTCGAACTGGACCGGACCAGGACCTACCCGCACCCGCGGCTCAGGCACCTGCAGCGCCTGATGGATTCCGACCCGCAGGGTCGCAGCGTGCGGGTCGGGGCGCCGCGGCGGCTGCCCGCCCAGGGCGACGCCGACGGACGGCGCGGCACGCTCTTCGAAGTGGAGCTGCGGCCGGGCACGCTCGCGAACGGCCAGCCCGCGCCGCCGCTCTACGTGCACCTGCACACCCGGCAGCCGGTCACGGCCGAGGCCTGCCGCAGCATCGCCTTCGACGACCTGGACGCCATCCACGTGAAGAACGCGGAGCAGCGGGGAAGGGGCCGCACCTGGGAGCTGCTGAACGACGCCCTGGACAGCGTGCACCGCGGTCCCCTGGACGCCCGGGCGCTGCAGCAGCTGCAGGAGCGCATGGCGCGGGGCTGACGCGGCCGCCGGGGCTTTCCGGCCGGGGGCGCCCCTTCGCGCCGCACCTGCAAGAATGCCGTTTCCATCCGAACATGAAGGAGACAACGCATGACAGCACCCCGCGGCGAACACGCCATCGACTGGAACCTGCCCTACGCTTCGCACCGCAGCGCGGTCATGGGCCGGAACGTCGTGTCCACCTCGCAGCCCCTGGCCGCCCAGGCCGGGCTGCGGATGCTGCAGGCCGGCGGCAACGCGGTGGACGCGGCCCTTGCGGCGGCGATGGTGCTCACCGTGGTCGAGCCGACGGGCTGCGGCATCGGCAGCGACGCATTCGCCATCGTGTGGGACGGCCAGGAGCTGCATGGCCTGAACGCCTCCGGGCGGGCCCCCGCGGCCTGGACGCCCGGCTACTTCGCCGAGCGCGGCGGCATCCCTGAAACGGGCTGGAACGCCGTGACGGTGCCGGGCGCCGTCTCGGGCTGGGTGGCGCTCTCGCGGCGCTTCGGCCGCCTGCCTTTCGCGCAGCTCGCGCAGCCGGCCATCGATTACGCGCGCGGCGGCTTCCCCGTATCGCCCACCATCGCGCGGCAATGGGCGCTGGGTGCCGCCAAGCTGGGCGGGCAGCCGGGCTTCGCCGAATGCTTCATGCCCGGCGGCCGCACGCCGCGCGCCGGCGAAATCTTCCGCAGCGAGGCCCATGCCCGCACCCTGGAGCGCATTGCCGCCACCGAGGGCGAAGACTTCTACCGGGGCGAGCTGGCGCGGCAGATGGCCGCGCATTCCCGCGCGAACGGCGGCGCGATGACCGAGGAGGACCTCGCCGCCCACCAGGCCGACTGGGTGGGCACCGTGAGCCGGCGTTTCGGCGATGCGGTCATCCACGAGATCCCGCCCAACGGCCAGGGCATCGCGGCGCTGATGGCGCTCGGCATGCTGGATGCGCACGGCATCGGCGCGCAGCCCGTGGACCACGTGGACACAGTGCACGCGAGCATCGAGGCGATGAAGCTCGCGCTGGCCGACCTGTACCGCCACAACGCCGACGCGGACGCCATGCGCGTGGCCGCCCGCGACCTGCTGTCCGACGCCTACGTGCGCGAGCGCGCCGCGCTCATCGACCCGGGCCGCGCGGGCGATCCCGGCCACGGCACGCCGCGCGCGGGCGGCACCGTGTACCTCGCCGCGGCCGACGAGAGCGGCATGATGGTGTCCTTCATCCAGTCCAACTACATGGGCTTCGGCTCGGGCGTGGTGGTGCCGGGCACGGGCATCAGCCTGCAGAACCGCGGCCACTGCTTCACCGCCGAGGCCGGCCATGCGAACGAGGTGGCGCCGCGCAAGCGCCCCTCGCACACCATCATTCCGGCCTTCGCCATGGATGCCGACGGCGCGCCGCGCATGGCCTTCGGCGTCATGGGCGGGCCGATGCAGTCGCAGGGCCATGTGCAGATGGCGCTGCGCGTGCTGCGCTACGGTCAGAACCCGCAGGCCGCCGCCGATGCGCCGCGCTGGCGCGTGACGGGCGGCCGCGGCGTGGCCGTGGAGCCGGCATTCGATCCCGCCGTGGTCGAGGCGCTGCGCGCGCGCGGGCACGAGGTGGCGGTGGAGGCGGGCGATGGCGTCTTCGCGTTCGGCGGCGCCCAGCTGGTGCTGCGGCTGGACAGCGGCGCCTATGCGGCGGGCTCGGACCCGCGCAAGGACGGGCACGCCGCCGCGTACTGAGCCGAGGGGAGGGGGCGAGGGGCAGGAGCGCGGGCGACGCTTCGCACCGCAGAGGAGGGGTTCGCACGAGCCCTGCGCGGAAACGGCAGCGCGCGCACCATGGCATCCACATCCGCAATGCGGAACCAGCGGATGCCGGTGCATGCGCTCCATCGCGTGGAGCCGGGCCCGGCATTCCCCTCCAACCCCCTTACAACACGTTCACTACCATGAGAAGATGTTTCATCGGTTCCGGCAGCAGCAGCCGCGCGTCGCGCGCGCAGGAACATGAGCGGGCGCAGCAGTCCCGGGAAACGCAGCGCTCCACCAGCCCGGACAGGAGCGCATTGCTGCACGAGCTCGACAGCAGCCTGCAGGCGCTCTCGCTCAACCGTTCCCGGATCGACAGTGTCCTGCAGCACGAGACGTCCAGCCTGATTCCTCCCCGGGACCGGCAGTCGCTGGAGCGGGCCCGCGCGGCCACCGATTACGACCGGTACCGGCTGGGCATGGAGCAGGGCGTGCTCCAGGGTCGCATCACCGGCACCCCGCATTCGGACCCGTACGAGGCGGCCGCCGAGACCTACCGCGTCGTGAACAGGGCGCACCGCCATCTCTCCCACGTCGATGACAGGGGCGTGCTGGACGACCGGGAAGTGGCCCGCGGGCTCTACGAGTCCCATCCGGAGTTCCGCTATCCGGAAGCCCGGGACTGACGCCCCCTGCGGCGGCGGCCACCAGGGATCGGTGGGCGCCGCCGCCGGAGCGCGGCGAGCCCGCGTCAGCGGCGCGACAGCAGCATCGCGTCGCCGTAGCTGAAGAACCGGTAGCGCCGGGCGATCGCGTGCCGGTACAGATCCATCGCGTGGTCGTAGCCGGTGAAAGCGCTGATCAGCATCATCAGCGTGCTCTTGGGCAGGTGGAAGTTGGTGACCAGCAGATCCACCACCTGGAACGCGAAGCCCGGCGTGATGAAGATGTCGGTATCGCCCGTGGCCTGCCCGCTGCGCGCCCAGGATTCGAGCGTGCGCACCGTCGTCGTGCCCACGGCCACCACGCGGCCTCCGCGCTGCCGGCAACGCTCCAGCGCCGCGAGCGTGGACAGCGGCACTTCGTACCATTCGCTGTGCATGCGGTGGTCCGCGAGGCTCTCGGTCTTCACGGGCTGGAAGGTGCCGGCGCCCACGTGCAGCGTGACGCTCGCGCGCTCCACGCCGCGCGCCGCCAGCGCCGCCAGCACCCCTTCGTCGAAATGCAGCGCCGCCGTGGGCGCCGCCACCGCGCCCGGCGCGCGCGCGAACACCGTCTGGTAGCGCTCGGCGTCCTCGGCCGCATCGGGATCGCCGCCGCCGTCCTGGTGGCGCTCGATGTAGGGCGGCAGCGGCATGTGGCCGTGGCGCTCCATCAGTGCGTGCGGGCCCGCGCCGTCGGGACTCGACAGCGCGAACCGGAACAGCGGGCCGTCCTCGTCGGGCCACCGGCCCAGCAGCGTCGCGCCGAAGCCGCCGCCCGCTGGGCCGCCGGCCATGTGGAGCGTGGCACCCACGGCGGGCTTCTTGCTCACCTTCATGTGCGCGACCACCTCGTCGCCGGCCTCGCCCTCCGGGCCCACCAGCACGCGCTCGATCAGCAGCTCCACCTTGCCGCCGCTGGCCTTCTCGCCGAACACGCGGGCCTTGACCACGCGCGTGTCGTTGAACACCAGCAGATCGCCCGGCTGCAGCAGGTCCGGCAGCTCGCGGAAGATGCGGTCCACGGGTGCATCCGCACGGCCATCGAGCAGGCGCGAGGCGCTGCGCTCGGGCGCGGGGTGCTGGGCGATGAGTTCGGGGGGCAGCGAGAAGTCGAAATCGCTGAGGGTGAAGGCGCGGGGTGGCTGGCTGGCGGACATGGGGCTTGAGGGCCGGACGGGCCCGTTCCAAGGAGAGGGAGATGAGCGGCCGGGAGGTCGCAAAGCCCCCAATTCTCCCACGGCATGCGGGTATGCCATGGACGCTCAACAGCGAAGCAGCAAAAGGGCAACCAAGGCAATCCAGCACAGGAGGGCGGCCAAGCACCAGTGCCGGGAAAATGCGCCGGATTCCGGCTCGCCGCCGCCAGGAGCTACGACCATCAAAACAAGGGCATGCAGGCAGGTTGCAGCGAAGTCCGCTGCCCGCTCCCGCAGCACGAAGCCCATCGGGAAGAACAGCGTCAGCGTGGTGCCCAGCACGACGAGGTGGAAGCGGGGAGGTGTGGACAGCCAAAGCCCCATCAGGCCCGCCAAGCCTCCAGGCAACAACCCGAAGCACAGCATGGCGCCTCCGCAGATCAGTCGATCGCGCATCGGCCCAAGCATGCCACAAGGACCCAAGGGCCTGTGCAGGCTCACACCACCTTCAGCGCCAGATCCGGCAGCCCGTCGATGTGCGCCACCATCACGTCCCCCTTCACCACGGCGCCCACGTTCTCGGGCGTGCCGCTGTAGATCAGGTCGCCTGCCTTCAGCTCGAAGGCTTCGGAGAGCTTGGCGATCTGCTCGGCCACGCTCCAGATCATCTGGTCGAGGTCGGCCTTCTGCTTCACCATGCCGTTCACCGCCAGGGTGATCGCGCCCCGCGGGAAGTGGCCCGTGCGCGCCACGCGGTGGATCGGGCCGATGGGCGCGGAGAGGTCGAAGCTCTTGCCGATCTCCCAGGGCTTCTTCTGGTCCTTCATGTCGCCCTGCAGGTCGCGGCGGGTCATGTCCAGGCCCACGGCGTAGCCGAAGACGTGCTGCAGCGCCTGGTCGACCGGGATGTTGCGCCCGCCGCTGTGCAGGGCCGCCACCAGCTCCACTTCGTAGTGGTAGTTGCGCGTCAGGGCGGGGTAGGGGTGGTCCACGGTCTGGCCAGGCGGCACGAACTGGATCGCATCGTTGGGCTTTTGGAAGAAGAAGGGAGGCTCGCGCGTCGGGTCGGAGCCCATCTCGCGGGCGTGGGCCGCGTAGTTGCGGCCGATGCAGTAGATGCGGTGCACGGGAAAGACCTCGCCGCTGCCGGCGATCGGCACCGCGGGCACGGGCAGGGTGAAGGGGGAGGGAGCGGCGGGCGTGGCGGCGACGCTGGCGCAGCCGGCGGCCAGGGCGCCGCCGAGGGTGGCGGTGGTGTTCATGAGGATGTCTCTGCGTTGCATGGAATGTCTCCTGTGTCCGGGATGGGATGGCGGGCGGCCTCTCGCGGGCCGGTCCTGCCACTCTAGGCGCGCCGCCGCGCGCCCATGCGGACGATTCAACGCAAGACTTGGACGCGATCGGGGGGGGAGGCTCCGGCGTCGCCCTGCAGCTCGCGCAGCCGCTCCGTGCGCCAGTCGCGCGGGCTCAGTCCGTGCCACTGGCGGAAGCGCCGCGCGAAGTAGGCCTCGTCCGCGAAGCCGCAGCGCCGCGCGATCTCGCCGATGCGCTCGCCGGTGGCCAGCAGCAGCTCCTGCGCCAGGGCCAGCCGGCGCTCGGTGAGCAGCTCGGTGAAGGTGCGGCCGGTTTCCTTCTTGATGAGGTGGGCGAGGTAGTTGGGCGAGAGGCAGGCCGCCTCGGCCGCGCTCGCGAGCGTGGGCTCGCCCGCCAGCTCGCCGCGCAGGTTGCGCAGCACCCGCGCCAGCGCCGCGCGCCGGCTGCCGCGCTGCGCCTGCGTGGCCGCCAGCGCGCGCAGTTCGCCCTCCCAGCGCTGGCAGGTGCGCGCCAGCAGTTCCAGCAGGCCGCCGCGGATGCGCGCGGCCGAGGCCAGCCGCCGTGCCGTGTTCTCGTGCTGCAGCATCTCCAGCAGCGCCAGCACGGCCGGCCATTCCCCGCCGCCGAAGGTGAAGTCCAGGTGCTCCTGGAACTGGAAGGGGGCGAGTTCGGGCGCGAGCGCCAGGGGTACGTCCTCCAGATCGAGCGGGTCCACGTGCAGGTCGGGCCAGAGGAAGCGCTGGCTGAAGTTCACCACCAGCCAGCGCGTGCCGGGCGGGTGCGGCACCAGATGCATGCGGTGGGGCAGCACGAAGCTCAGCGTGCCCGGCGTGAACGGGCGCACGGTGCCGCCCACGTGGTGCTGCGTGGCGCCCGCCAGGTTGGCCTGGATCTGGAAGTATTCGTGCTTGTGCGGCTGCGTGAGCGGTGCGCGGCCGCTCTGGTCGCGGATGTCGAAGTCCAGGTGGCGCGAGCGCTCCACCATCGCGTAGGTGCGCACGGCCGCGGGGGCGCAGCGCGGCGCCGCGCCGCTCATGACGCCTCGTCCTCCGGCGGCGCCCACAACTCCTCGAGATCCGGGAACCGCCATTTGTCGGGGTCTTCACGCGCCACGATCTTGTCGGTGCTGCCCGGCAGCGAGAGATCGACGACTTCGGGGGGAATGCGCAGGTCGGAACGGGTGGAGAAGAACACCCGCACGCGCGGTGAGACGAGGGAGGCCGACTGCTCCATCACCACCCCGATGCGGCCGGAGGCGAGCCGCACCAGCGAGCCCACGGGATAGATGCCGATGCTCTTGACGAAGGCCTGGAAGAGCCGGGCGTCGAAATGCCCATTCGTCCATTCGGCCATGCGGCGCAGCGACTCGGCCGGATCCCAGCCGCGCTTGTAGGGGCGGTTGGAGGTGATGGCGTCGTAGACGTCGCAGATCGCGGTCATGCGCGCGATCAGCCCGATGTCCTCGCCCGCGAGCCGGTGCGGGTAGCCGCTGCCGTCCATTTTCTCGTGGTGGTGCAGGCAGGCGTCGAGCACCTCGTCGTCCACCCCGCCGCAGGCCAGCAGCATGCGGTGCCCATGCTCCGAATGGCCGCGGATGATGCCGAATTCCTCGTCGGTGAGCTTGCCCGGCTTGTTGAGCACCGACAGGGGGATGCGCGCCTTGCCGATGTCGTGCATCAGCCCCGCCATGCCGGCGGTGCGCAGGCGCTCGCCCTCCAGCCCGACCTGCCGGCCCAGCGCGACCATGAGCGCGCACACCGCCACCGAATGCATGTAGGTGTAGTCGTCGGCGCTCTTCAGGCGCGCGAGGCTGATGAGCGCGGAGGGGTTGCGCGTGACCGAGTCGGAGATCTCCTCCACCAGGCTGCGCGCCTCGGTGGAATCGACCACCCGGCCCATGCGCGCCTCGGTGAACATCGAGCTCATCGTCTGGCGCGCATGGTGGGTCAGCGCGGCGGCGTGGGCCAGTTCCTCGGCCATGCTGGTGGGGGCCGTCCCGTGCGTGCGGGCCGCTGCGCGCGGCCGGGGCTGCGGCGACGGCGGGGGGGCGCTGACCTTGAGTTCCGGCATTTCCTGCAGCTTCTGGAAATCCGTCTCGCGCAGCGCCTCCGCCTCTTCCGGCGTCACGGTTTCCACGCCCGAGGCCACGTCCAGCCCCTTGGACACGTCGATCCAGACCTCCTGGATGGCCGTGCCGTGGATGCGCGACAGATCGGCAGGGTCCTTCAGCACGAACCCCGTGCGCCAGAAGGGATGGTCCATCCAGGAGCCGCAGAACTGGTGCAGGTACATGCCCAGGGTGAGGTGCTGTACGCTGATTCGCTTGAGCATGGGAGGACGGGGACGTGTGCGGGCGGGAGGAAGCGGGCGGCCTGCGGACATGTTAGCCTTTCCGCATCCTGCGGTAACGCGACGGTGCTCCGTTTCCATTTTTGCAGGACTGTCGTTTTTTGCCGTCTTCGGCGGGCATTTTCCGTCCGCATTCCCGTCCTGCCGCCGCTCCTTCGTTCCCGCATGCCCAGCCCCGCGCCCAGTCCCGCCCAGAAAGCCCTGCAGAAGATGGGACTGTCGCGCGACATAGACCTGGCGCTGCACCTGCCGCTGCGCTACGAGGACGAAACGCGCATCACCCCGCTGCGCAACGTGCGCGACGGCGATACCGCGCAGATCGAGGCCACGGTGACGGACAGCGAGGTCCAGTTGCGCCCGCGCCGCCAGCTCGTCGTCACCGTCGACGACGGCACGGGCACCTGCGAGCTGCGCTTCTTCAGCTTCTATCCCTCCCACCAGAAGACGCTGTCCGTGGGCGCCCGCCTGCGCATCCGCGGCGAGGTGAAGGGTGGCTTCTGGGGACGCCAGATGCTGCACCCGGCCTTCCGCCTCGCGGGCGGGGAGCTGCCGGCCGCGCTCACGCCGGTCTACCCGACCACCGCCGGCCTCCCGCAGCCCTACCTGCGGCGCGCCGTCGTCGGCGCCCTGCAGCGCGTGGACCTCTCCGAGACCATCCCCCGCGGCCTGGAGCCCCCGATTCCGCGGTTCCTGGGCGAAGGCGGCGGCGGCCGCGCCTGGTGGACGCTGCGCGACGCGCTCGTGTTCCTGCACCATCCCACCCCCGACGTGGCGCTGGCCACGCTGGAGGACCACAGCCACCCGGCCTGGCAGCGGCTCAAGGCCGAGGAACTGCTGGCGCAGCAGCTCTCCCAGCTGGAGGCCAAGCGCGAGCGCGACCGGCTGCGCGCCCCGGTGCTGCGGCCCGTGCCGGGCGAAGAGGGCGGGCCCGCGCTGCACGAGCGCCTGCTGGCCGCGCTGCCCTTCGGCCTCACGGCGGCCCAGCAGCGCGTATGCGCCGAGATCGCGGCCGACCTGGCGCGCCCCGTGCCCATGCACCGGCTGCTGCAGGGCGACGTGGGCTCGGGCAAGACCGTGGTGGCGGCGCTGTCGGCCGCCGTGTGCATGGACGCCGGCTGGCAGTGCGCGCTCATGGCCCCCACCGAGATCCTGGCCGAGCAGCATTTCCGCAAGCTCATCGGCTGGCTGGAGCCGCTGCTGGCCGAAAGCGGCCGGCGCGTGGCCTGGCTGGCGGGCGGGCAGAAGAAAAAGGAGCGCGCGGCGATGCTGGCGCTGGTGGAGAGCGGCGAGGCCGCGCTGGTCGTCGGCACGCATGCGGTGATCCAGGAGCAGGTGCGCTTCCGCAACCTCGCGCTCGCCGTGGTCGACGAGCAGCACCGCTTCGGCGTGGCGCAGCGCCTGGCCCTGCGCCGCAAGCTCGCCGACCAGGGCATGGAGCCGCACCTGCTGATGATGAGCGCGACGCCGATCCCGCGCACGCTCGCCATGAGCTACTACGCCGACCTCGACGTCTCCACCATCGACGAGCTGCCGCCCGGCCGCACGCCCATCGTCACCAAGCTCATCGCCGACAGCCGCAAGGACGAGGTCATCGCGCGCATCGGCGCCCAGGTCGCCTCCGGCCGGCAGGTGTACTGGGTCTGCCCGCTGATCGAGGAGAGCGAGGCGCTGGACCTATCCAACGCCACGGCGACGCACATGGACCTGAGCGAGGCGCTGCAGGGCGACCCGGCGCGCGGGCAGCCGCCGGTCATGGTCGGCCTGCTGCACTCGCGCATGCCGCCGGCCGAGAAGAAGGCCGTCATGGAACTCTTCACCAGCGGGACCATGGGGGTGCTCGTCTCCACCACGGTGATCGAGGTGGGGGTGGATGTTCCCAACGCCTCCCTCATGGTGATCGAGCATGCCGAGCGCTTCGGGCTCTCGCAACTGCACCAGCTGCGCGGCCGGGTGGGGCGCGGCGCGGCGGCCTCGGCCTGCGTGCTGCTCTATTCCACCAACGAGAGCGGGCGCCTGGGCGAGACCGCGCGCGACCGGCTGCGCGCCATGGCCGAGACGCAGGACGGTTTCGAGATCGCCCGGCGCGACCTGGAGATCCGAGGGCCGGGGGAATTCCTCGGCGCCCGCCAGTCCGGCGCGCCGATGCTGCGCTTCGCCGACCTCGCCACCGACACCGTGCTGCTGGAGTGGGCCCGCGAGACGGCCCCGCGCATGCTCGACGGCCATCCCGAGGAAGCCCGCCGGCACGTCGGCCGCTGGCTCGGGGGCAAGGCCGATTACCTGAAGGCGTGAGCCGGGCGCCCCCAGGGGGCGCCATCCGTGGCAGACTTGGCGGCTGAGCGCGCGGACGCCGGGCCGGCCCCGGACGAAAGACCCTGCATGCCCCTGCCCGGCGCACAATTGCACCTTCTCCGCATCGCCGTCCTTCAGTCATGACCCTCACAGAACTCAAATACATCGTCGCTGTCGCCCGGGAGAAGCACTTCGGGCGCGCTGCGGACGCCTGCTACGTCTCGCAGCCGACGCTGTCGGTGGCCATCAAGAAGCTCGAGGACGAACTCGAGATCAAGCTCTTCGAGCGCAGCGCGGGCGAAGTCTCGGTGACGCCCCTGGGCGAGGAGATCGTCCGCCAGGCGCAGAGCGTGCTGGAGCAGGCCGCGGCGATCAAGGAGATCGCCAAGCGCGGCAAGGACCCGCTGGCGGGCGTGCTCACGCTCGGCGTCATCTACACCATCGGCCCCTACCTGCTGCCCGAGCTGGTGCGCCGCGCCATCGCGCGCACGCCGCAGATGCCGCTCATGCTGCAGGAGAACTTCACCGTCAAGCTGCTGGAAATGCTGCGCACCGGCGAGATCGACTGCGCGATCATGGCCGAGCCGTTCCCGGACACCGGGCTCGCGATGGCGCCGCTCTACGACGAGCCCTTCCTGGCGGCCGTGCCCTCGTCGCATCCGCTCGCCGAGCGCAGCAGCATCTCCGCCGCCGAGCTCAAGAGCGAGACCATGCTGCTGCTGGGCGCCGGCCACTGCTTCCGCGACCACGTCCTGGAGGTCTGCCCCGAATTCGCGCGCTACGCGAGCAATGCCGAGGGCATCCGCCGCACCTTCGAGGGATCGTCGCTGGAGACCATCAAGCACATGGTTTCGGCCGGCATGGGTGTCACGCTGGTGCCGCGCCTGTCCGTGCCGCGCGACGCGCTGCACACCGGCAGCAAGCGCCGCAAGAGCGACGACACGCACATCCGCTACCTTCCCATCGAGGAGGCCGACGGCAGCCCGCCACCGATGCGCCGCGTGGTGCTGGCCTGGCGCCGCAGCTTCACGCGCTACGAGGCCATCGCGGCACTGCGCAACGCCGTGTACGCCTGCGAGCTGCCGGGCGTGACGCGCCTGTCCTGATCACCGTTGTTTCCAGCCCACCCATCGAAGGAGTCCATCCCATGGCCAAAGCCCCCGGCAAATCCGCAGCCCGCCCGTCCGCCTCCTCCGCGCCGCGCATCAACATCGGCATCAGCGACAAGGACCGCGCCGCCATCGCGCAGGGCCTCTCGCGCCTGCTCGCCGACACCTACACGCTCTACCTGACCACGCACAACTTCCACTGGAATGTGACCGGTCCCATGTTCAACACGCTGCACACCATGTTCATGGGCCAGTACACCGAACTGTGGAACGCCGTGGACCCGGTGGCCGAGCGCATCCGCTCGCTGGGCCATCCCGCGCCGGGCTCGTACGCCCAGTTCGGCAAGCTCACCTCGCTGCCCGACGTGCCCGCCGAGCCGCCCCATGCCCTGGAGATGGTGCGCATCCTGGTCGAGGGTCACGAAGCCGTCGCCCGCACCGCGCGCGAACTGTTCCCCGTGGCGGACAAGGCGAGCGACGAGCCCACGGCCGACCTGCTCACGCAGCGCCTGACGGTGCATGAGCAGACCGCCTGGATGCTGCGCTCGCTGCTGGAGGATTGAGCGGCCGGCACGCGCCTTCTGGCGCCGTCGTCGCATCGCCGCCCAGCCCACGCCCGCCCGCCGCGGGCGTTTTGCATTCCCGCCCCCACCCATGCAGAGCACCGCACCGCACATTCCTCCCCGGCCCTCGCGCCTGGCGCTGTACCTCGACCTGATCCGCTGGAGCCGGCCGGCCGGCTGGCTGCTGCTGCTCTGGCCCACCCTGTCGGCGCTGTGGATCGCGGCCGGGGGCTTCCCGGGCTGGCAACTGCTGGCGGTGTTCACGCTCGGCACGGTGCTCATGCGCAGCGCGGGCTGCTGCGTGAACGACGTGGCCGACCGGGATTTCGACCGGCACGTGAAGCGCACCGCGCAGCGCCCCGTCACCAGCGGCGCCGTGTCGGTGCGCGAAGCCCTGGCCGTGGGCGCGGTGCTCGCGCTCGTGTCGTTCGGCCTCGTGCTTACCACCAACGCGGCCACCGTCGCCTGGTCGCTGCCCGCGCTGGCCGTCACCATCGCCTACCCGTTCGCCAAGCGTTTCGTCTCCATGCCCCAGGCCGTGCTCGGCGTGGCCTTCAGCATGGGCATTCCGATGGCCTTCACCGCCGTGGGCGGCAGCGTGCCCCCGCTGGCGGCCTGGCTGGTGCTGGGCAACCTCTGCTGGGTGCTGGCCTACGACACCGAATACGCGATGGTGGACCGCGACGACGACCTGAAGATCGGCATGAAGACCTCGGCCATCACCCTGGGGCGCCGGGACGTGCCGGCCGTGATGGCGTTCTACCTCGCGTTCGTCGCGCTCTGGGCCTGGTCGCTGGCGCCCTTCGGCCTGGGCTGGCCCCTGCATGCCGCCCTGGCGGCGATGCTGGCGCAGGTGGCCTGGCACTGGCGCCTCATCCGCCACCGCACCCGCGAAGGCTGCTTCCGGGCGTTCACCCGCAACCACTGGCTGGGCTTCACCCTGTTCGCGGGCATTGCCGCCGGGTTCGCGCTGCGCTGAACCCGCGCCGCCTGCACCGCCGCCGTCAGGCCCAGGGTGCCGCCGGCCCCTGGTGCACGTGCCGGCCGCTGCGCTGCAGCAGCGCGCCGAAGGCGTCCGACATCAGGTAGGCGAACTCCACCGGCCGCTGTTGCCCGATCGCGTCGCCGTGCACCACGTCCGCGGCCGGGTGGCACATCAGCAGCCCGCCCTCCGGCAGGTGCGGCAGCCAGCGCTCCATCTGCGCGCCGTAGGCCGCGGCATCGGGGGCATCGAAGCCGTACACCCCGCCGAAACCCGGGTTCGTCGCCACGCCGGCCCGGTGCCAGCGGCGCGTGGCCGTCCAGCCGCCGAGCAGGGCGATGACGGCGGCCTTCGGTTGGCGCCACAGGTTGGGCGCAGGCACCGTGGAGCGCACCCAGGGCTGCTCGCCAGGCGCATAGCGGGCCTGCAGTTCGGTCAGCAGAATATCGCGCACACGCGGGAGCTGGTGCACATGCTGGTGGCCATCGACGAAGTCTGGCGGGGTTCCCACGGCCCTTTCGAATGCGTCGAACTGTGCACGCCACGCGGTGCGCAAAGAGGCGGGGGACAGCTGTAGCGCATAGGCCCGCAGGATCACCTTCCTCAGGGGCCGGGCGGCTCCATGGGCACTGCCATGGCTTTCGGTGAGGTTGAAGTGCAGCCCCACCGACAGACGGGGGCGCAGGGCCGGCAGCCGCTGTGCGGCCGTTGGCCAGTAGGGCGATGTGGTCATGCAGCCGGTGGCGGAGAGTCGGCCGGCGAGCACGAGCTGCGCCACGGCTTCGTCCACCAGTGGGTGCAGGGCGTAGTCGTCGGCGCAAAGAACGATGGCCCTTGTCATGGCCCCGCCCCACGACGGGGCTTGAATGCCCAGAATTTGCTCAGCAAGAACGTGCCGGTCGCCACGAGGATCAGCACGCCGATCAGGCTCCAGACGTAATGCCAGTCGAGCGCATACAGCGCAATGAAGTAGAGCAGTTCATTGGCAGCGAAAGACAGACATGCCACCGAGAAGTAACGCACGACGACGGCGGGACCGCGCGCCCGGGCGCTGGCGAACGTCAGCAGGGCATGGCCGTTATAGCTGATGACGAACGCCACCAAAAAGGCCAATACATTGGCTGCCAGCGGTTCCATGTCCGCGAGCGCTACCAGCGATATGGCCACTGCCAAGTGCGTGGCGGCCGCCGCGCAGCCGACCATGATGAACTGCAGTTCCTGCGGCAGTCGTCGCAGCAGGGCAATGATGGGATGGCGCTCCAAACTCACGCTCGCGAGCCCTGCGCCATCGAGTGGGTAGGTGGCCGTCCGGCCACGGCACCGGCCCAACCAGCGCATGTCTGCCGGGAGCCGCAGGGTGCCGTGGAGTGGTCTCGCGCGAGCGAGATGCAGTGCGGAACCAGAACCGCCAGGTTTTCGGAAAACAGCGAGGCGGTCATCGCAGGATTTCTGTGTTTCGAGGTTGGCGGACGCATGTGGCCGGCACGTAGGCGCGCCAGTGCATCGCGAGCGGCTCGGCGGCGCCCCGGTAGGGCCAGCCGATCTCCACCTGGCCCTGCTGCACCCGCATTCCGGGTTGCGCGGCCAGGGTGTCGAGCCCGGCCGGCACCGGCGCGTCGTCGCCCAGGCCGATCCACAGTGTGCCATGGTCGCGCAGGCGCTCGGGCGTGATCCACGGCGAGAAGCGCGGATCGCCGGCGATGTAGACGGAAGGCCGCTGCGGCAGCTGCGCCGCGACCAGCCCCACCGCCCAGTAATCGCCCGAGACCGAATCCAGATCGCAGCGCGACTGCGCCTGCCATGCCGCCAGCGCCTGCTGCGCGATGGCGGCCTGCGGCCAGTCGGTGCGCGACGGACGGTGGCGCCATTGCGCACCGAAGGCCAGCCAGAGGCCCGTCGCTACCGAGATCAGCACCAGCCACACCGCCAGGCCGCGCAGCAGCCGCGGCTGCAGGGCGGACAGCCAGGGCGCGGGCAGCCATGCCGCCACCAGCAGTCCGCTGAACACCCACATGGGAACGCCCCACATGTCGCGCACCCGCAGCCCGGCCGCCAGGCCCACCAGCACCACCAGCAGGCAGGGGCCCAAGGCCACCGTCCAGAGATAGAGGGGGCGGTCGCAGTGCCATTGCCCGCGCCCGCCGGAGAGCGGCGCGGCCCGGCGCTGCCGGCGCGTGCCGATCCAGGCCGCCAGCAAGATCACCGCCAGGGGCAGGTGGTTCACCGCCTGGGTGGCCACGAAGGACAGGGCATCCCAGCGGCCGTGCGTGCCCGCGCCGGAGGCCCGGTCCTGGACATAGGCCATGGGCAGCCAGTTCGACTGCCACAGCCAGTGCAGGTGCGGCGCGAACAGCGCTGCCATCACCGCCAGCGCCACCCACGGGCCGGCGCCGCGCAGCACCCGCCGTTCGGGCGTCAGCAGCAGATAGAGCGCGAGCGTCGCCAGCAGCAGCCCGACCGAATACTTGGTCAGCAGGCCCAGGCCCGCCGCCACGCCCAGCAGCACCCAGTGGCGCATCCGCCCGTCCTGCAGCGCGGCGAGCAGGCAGTACCCGGCCGCCGCCCAGAGCGGCATCTGCGCGATGTTGTGGTTGAACTCCAGCGCCGGACGGGTGTAGTAGGCCACGCCCATGGTCAGCAGCGTGCCGAGAAGGGCCCGCTCGCGCGACATCAGCCGGCAGCCGGTGCGCCAGACCAGCCACAGCGTGGCCACGATGAAGAGCTGGCTCAGCAGGAAGGGCCCCACGTGGCCGAAGGCGCGGTAGGACAGCTCCAGCACCCACGGCGCGAGCGGTGGGTGCTTGTAGTAACCCCATTGCCACTCCCGCCCCCAGGACAGGCTCTCGGCGACGTCCAGCGGCACGCTGGAGCTGAGCAGCGGCGGCAGCAGCGACCAGGCCAGCACATAGATGACCGCCGCCAGGGCGATGGCGCGCAGGGAGGTGCGGTACTGCGGCGAAAGGGTGGCGGCGGACATGCGGGGCGGGCCTTAAGGCCGTGAGCGGAAGAACCCGCGATTGTAAAAGTCGCAACGGCCCTGCTCATGCATGGCGGAGCACCGCCGCGCCGCCGGCGCCGTCACTTGCCGTATTCGTCGCCCAGTTCGCGCGCGCGCGCCTGCGCCGCCTTCATCGCGCGGATGAAATGCTGCGGCACGTCCGCCTGCTCCATCGCCTGCACCGCCGCGAAGGTGGTGCCGCCCTTGGAGGTCACGCGCTGGCGCAGCACGGCGGGCGACTCGTCCGAGCGGCGCGCCAGTTCGGAGGCACCCGTGAAGGTGCCCACGGCCAGCTGGTGCGCCTGCTCGGGAGCGAGGCCCATCTCCACGCCCGCGCGGGCCATGGCTTCCAGGAACAGGAACACGTAGGCCGGGCCGGAGCCCGACAGCGCGGTCACCGCATCGAGCTGGGATTCCTCGTCCACCCACAGCAGCTCGCCGGTGGACGACAGCACCTGCTGCACGGCCGCGCGCTGGGCGGGGCTGACCCGCGGGCGGGCGTAGAGCGCCGTCATGCCGCGCGCGATCAGGGCCGGCGTGTTGGGCATCGCGCGCACCACGCATTCGGAGCCCAGCCAGGCGGCGATGCTGTCCGAGCGGATGCCGGCGGCCACGCTCAGGTGGACGGCATGGGCCGTGTGGGGCCGCGCCTGCCCGGCGGCCTCCTTGAACGTCTGCGGCTTGACGGCCCAGACCACCACCCCGGCGCGCTCCAGGGCCGTGCCCGCCTCGGGATGCGCCTCGATGCCGTGGTGCGCGCGCAGCGCGGCCCGGGCTTCTTCCCAGGGCTCGACCACCTCGATCTGCGAGGCCGCCATGCCCTGGCGGATCAGCCCACCGATGATGGCGCTGGCCATGTTGCCGCCCCCGATGAAGGCGATGGCGGGCTGGTCGGAGGCGGAGGCGGAAGCAGGGGAGGCTGCGGTGTCGAGGGTCATGGCATGCGGTAGGTTGGCGAAGGCGCTCGCAGGAAGAAAAAAGTCCGCGGCGGACGTGCCGCAGCGGACCGGATGCGCCGGATGGTAGCGTGCCCGGGGCCGCCGGCCCAGAGGCCGGGCGGCCCGTGGATCACGCCACCGTGGTGCTCAGCTGCAGGAGCCGCATCTGGAGCCCGATCTGCATCATGCGGTTCTGCTGCTCGAAGATTTGCATGCCCTCCGCTGCCTGGCCCAGCAGGTCGCGCACGGACGACATCGGATCCCGCGTGAGGGCCTGGCGCCGCGTCTGCATCATGTAGTCGGCCAGAATGCTTGCGGCGTGCTGCCCGTCCAGGGGCTGTGCAGGGGACTGGGAACGCGGGCTGCTCTGGGAGCCCTTGAGCACCTGCAGGAGCTGCTGCAGCACATCCAGCACGGAGCGGTTGCCGGTGGATCGATCGGGCGTGGGGCCCTGGCTGGCCTGGTTGCCCTGCGGCGCCTGCGCACCCGACGTGGCCTGCAGCAGCGGGAGCAGAGCGCGCAGTACCTGCAGGAGCTGCTGCAGCTGTTGCGGCGCCTGGTCCGCCTTGCCGGTCACGCCCGGCACTTCGCCGCGCGCGGCGGCCAGCAGGTTGCCCACGCCGGAGATGCCGTCGGCGCCGGCCACGTCATGGGTTTCGATGGCGCGGTAGACGTCGGGATTCTGCAGCATGAACTTGGCCGCCGCAGCCACGGGGCCCTGCCCCTGGGCCAGCTGGTAGAGGCGGTCGGGCGTCAGTGGCGGGATTGAAAGCGGCGCGTTCTGGCCCAGGAGCCCGCGCGCGCCGCCGGCCTCGGCAATCATGTGGTCGGCCAGCACGCGCGCGGCGCTCTGTCCGTCCAGCGGCTGGTTCGCCGGGGATGCCGCCGCCGTCTTGAACAGCTGCGAAACGATTTGCAGCAACTGCTGCAGCACCTTCAACTGCTGCAGCAGGTTGCTGGTGCTGCTGGACGCGGCGCCGCCGACTCCCGGCACCTCGCTGCGTGCATCGAGCGGCTGCGCGGCGGTGGGCGTGGTGGCGGGAACTGCCGCTGCGGGTGCTGCCGCGGACGCCGTGGACGGCGATTGGGAGGCGCCTGCCGCACCCGCGGAGCCGGACGTGCCGCGCAACGCCTGCACCAGCAGTTGCAGCAGTTGCAGGATGTTCTTCGTGGCGCTGGAGGCCTTGCCGCGCACGCCGGGCACCTCGCCCCGCGCGGCGGCCTGCAGATTGCCTACGGCGGATTTTCCGTCGGCGCCGGGCACGTCGTGGGTTTCGATCGCCCGGTAGATGTCCGGGTTCTGCAGCATGAACTTCGCGGCGACCGCCACTTCCGGCGGGGCCTTTCCGCCCTCGGCGAGGCGGTAGAGCTGATCCACCGTCATGACCGAGGGAGCGGGGGACGCCGCCGTGCCGGCGGACATGCTGCCGATACCCGAAACACCGGAAGCACCCGATGCGCCGCCGGCCCCGTGCAGCATGTGGTCAGCCAGGATGCGTGCGGCGCGCTGCCCATCCAGCGCCTGCGTGCCGCTGGTGGGCGTTCCGTCGGCAGCCGCCGGCTTCGGGGCGGCGACGCCCAGGGGCTGCTGCATGGCGCTCTGCTCCGGACCTTTCGGTGCCGACGCGGCCGGGGTGACGGCGGGAGCGGGACTGGGGGTGATCGCTGCAGCGGGAGTGATCGCAACTGCGGAAGTGGGAGTGGACGTCGTTGCGGGGGCAATGGAGTCGGTGGTGGCCGTGTTGGCTGGCGCGGGCGCGGTGGTGGTCGATGCATCCGAAGCCGGCGCGTTGATCTTGTCGAGCACGTCCGGGTTCGTCAGCAGGAACTTGGCCGCAGCCGAAGTCGCCGGCGCGGTGTCGCTGTTCGGGCGCATGGCCAGCTGGTAGAGCGTGTTGGGATCGATGCTCGCAGCGGGGTTCTGCTGCCGGAAGGCGGCGATGGCGCTGCGGGCGTCCTGCTCGGTGACGGCCGGGGCGGATGCCGGTGCCGAGTCCTGCAACTGGGCGTCGTAGCCCCCGCGCGCGGCGAAGCCGAGGTTCGACGCGCCGGAGATGCCGTCGCGCCCGGGCACGTCGTGCGTTTCCAGCAGGGCGTAGACGTCGGGGTTGCGCAGCAGGAAGGATGCTGCGTCCGACACATTGCCCGGCGTGTCGCCCGATGTGTTGCGTGCCAGCTGCGACAGCTGGTTCGGCGTCACGGTGTCGATGCCGCGCTGCTGCATGTACTGCCCCAGCGCCGCCGCGGCCTGCCGCGTGCGTCCGGCCGTGTCGCCGGTGCTGCTGCTGCTGCTGTCGGTCCGCGCCGGGCCGATGCCGGTACTGATTGCGGCTGAATAGCCATTGACCATCGTGCTCATGGGTCTGCTTTCGTCAGACAGCGGAGACGGATTTCCAGGCCTATCCCCTCTGCCAGTGGTGGAGGATGCGGTCTCGGGGGCCGAGCCGGAGAGTGATAGTGGAAGGCTACCGCTCCCGATCATCGAAAGCCGCAGGCGCGCAGGGCCGGGAAGCTGCGAAGCAATGCCATGAAAACGGAAGAAAGCAGGGCCGGGAGGGGGCGGCCCGGGCGCGATGTCAGTCCAGCGACGCCTGCCGCACCGCATGCTCCCAGCGGGCCATGCATTCCTGCGCGCGGTGGGAGCTGAGCGTGGGCAGGAAGCGCCGTTCGGCGCGCCAGAGCGAGGACAGCGCCTCGGTCCCGGCATAGACGCCGCTCGAGAGCCCGGCCAGGTAGGCCGCGCCCAGCGCCGTGGTCTCGATCACCGCCGGCCGCACCACGGGAATGCCCAGCAGGTCGGCCTGGAACTGCATCAGCAGGTCGTTCACGCAGGCGCCGCCGTCCACCCGCAGCTCGCTCACGGGCGCGCCGCCGGCCGCCACGGCGTCGCGGCTCATCGCCTGCAGCAGCGCCGCGCTCTGGTAGGCGATGCTCTCCAGCGACGCGCGCGCGATGTGGGCGATGGTCGTGCCGCGCGTCAGCCCGGTGATCGTGCCGCGCGCGTCGGGCTTCCAGTAGGGCGCACCCAGGCCGGTGAAGGCCGGCACCATCATCACGCCGCCCGAATCCGGCACGCTCTCGGCCAGCGACTGCACCTCGTTGCTCGACGAGATCGCGCGCAGGCCGTCGCGCAGCCACTGCACCACCGCGCCGCCCACGAACACGCTGCCTTCCATCGCGTACTGCACCCCCGCCGGCGCACCGGCGGTTCCCGACGGGGGCGCGATCTGCGCCGCGCTCGTCGTCAGCAGCCCGTTGCGCGAGGTCTGGAAGTTGCCCCCCGTGTGCATCAGCATGAAGCAGCCCGTGCCATAGGTGTTCTTGGCCATGCCGGCACTGAAGCACGCCTGGCCGAACAGCGCGCTCTGCTGGTCGCCCGCCACGCCGCCGATCGGGATGGCCCCGCCCAGCAGCGCCGCGTCGGTGGCCCCGAAGTCGCTCGCCGACGGCTGCACGCGCGGCAGCAGCGCGCGCGGAATGCGCAGCAGCGCCAGCAGGTCGTCGTCCCAGTCATTGGTGTGCACGTCGAACAGCATCGTGCGCGAGGCATTGCTCACGTCGGTCACGTGCACCTTGCCGCCCGTCAGTTGCCAGATGAGCCAGCTGTCCACCGTGCCGAAGGCGAGCTCGCCCGCCTCCGCCGCCGCGCGCGCGCCGGGCACGTGGTCCAGCAGCCAGCGCAGCTTGGTCGCCGAGAAATAGGCGTCGATGCGCAGCCCCGTGCGCTCCTGGATCATCGGCTCATGGCCCTGCTCGCGCAGCTCGGCGCAGAGCGGCTCGGCGCGCCGGTCCTGCCAGACGATGGCGTGGTGCACGGGCTGCCCGGTGCGGCGGTTCCACAGCACCGTGGTTTCGCGCTGGTTGGTGATGCCCAGCGCCCTCACGTCGGCCGGGCCGATCTTCGCCTGCGCGAGCGCCTGCCGCGCCGTGGCCAGCTGCGTGCGCCAGATCTCCATCGGGTCGTGCTCCACCCAGCCGGGCTGCGGGTAGATCTGCGGCAGCTCCTGCTGGGCCTGCGCGACGATGTGTCCGCGCTCGTCGAACACGATGCTGCGCGAGCTGGAGGTGCCTTGGTCGAGGGCGAGCAGATAGGTCATGGCGGATCCAGGAAATGCGGTGTTGGAAGATAACAAAGGGCGGGAGGCGCAGCGCGGCGGCGCGGGGGCGCTCACTCCGCCACGTCGAGCTCCACGCCCGCGTCGCGCAAAAGCGCCGGGAAGGGCTCCGGCGGCGCGGCGTCGGTGAACAGGCGGTCGATCTGCCCCAGGGTGGCGACCTGCACCATGGCCTGCCGGTCGAACTTGCTGTGGTCCGTGGCCAGCCACACCTCGCGGGACTGGGCGATGATGGTCTGCGCCACCTTCACCTCGCGCAGGTCGAAGTCGCGCAGCGAACCGTCCGGCTCGATGCCCGAGATGCCGATGAGCGCGATGTCCACCTTGAACTGGCGGATGAAGTCCACCGCCGCCTCGCCCACGATGCCGCGGTCGCGCGCGCGCACCACGCCGCCCGCCACGATCACCTCGCAGTCCGGGTTGTCCGCCAGGATCGCCGCCACGTTGAGGTTGTTCGTGATCACGCGCAGCCCGCGGTGGTGCAGCAGCGCCCGCGCGATCGCCTCGGTGGTGGTGCCGATGTTCAGGATCAGCGAGCAGTTGTGCGGCACCGCCCGGGCCACGGCGCGGGCGATGCGCGCCTTGCCCTCGGCATGCAGCGTCTCGCGCTGGGTGTGGCCCAGGTTCTCCGTGGTGGAGCTGGGCACCCGCACACCGCCGTGGAAGCGCATCAGCAATCCGCCGTCGGCCAGTTTCTGGATGTCGCGGCGCACGGTCTGCAGCGTCACGCCCAGGGTGTCCGCGAGCTGTTCGACGGTGGCCGTGCGGCGGGCGCGGACTTCTTCAAGGAGCAGGAGCTGTCGGGGATTGTTGTTCACGCGGGGGTAGGGTGGCCGTCGGTGGAAAAGGTTCGGTACGGCAGAGGCCCGACTTTAAAACGAACGAAAAAGAAAAAACCGAGGGTAAACCTGGAGGCAAAGCGAATCCAAAAGAACAAAAATGAACACAACCGAAACGCATGCGTCGCCAAAGATGCGCGTTCCGGTAAAAACCGCGCAGGCACGCCCTGCGGACCAAAACAACGGGAAAGGTGCGGGGATGCAGCTGGTACTCGAGCGCATCGGCAAGACGGCCGGTGCGCAAACCTGGCTCCACGGCATGGACATGGCGCTCCAGCCGGGCGCCGTCACGGTGCTGCTGGGGGCCACCCAGGCGGGCAAGACCAGCCTCATGCGCATCATGGCCGGGCTCGATGCGCCCACCGAAGGGCGGGTGCGGGTGGACGGCAGGGACGTCACGGGCATGCCCGTGCGCGAGCGCAACGTCGCCATGGTCTACCAGCAGTTCATCAACTATCCCTCGATGACCGTGGCCGACAACATCGCCTCGCCGCTCAGGCTGCGGGGCGACAAGAACGTGCAGGAGCGCGTGCGCGCCCTGGCCGAGCGGCTGCACATCGACATGTTCCTGAACCGCCATCCGTCGGAACTCTCCGGCGGGCAGCAGCAGCGCGTCGCCCTGGCGCGCGCCCTGGCCAAGGGCGCGCCGCTCATGCTGCTGGACGAGCCTCTCGTCAACCTCGACTACAAGCTGCGCGAGGAACTGCGCGACGAACTCACCCAGCTCTTCGCCGCGGGCGACTCCACCGTCGTCTACGCCACCACCGAGCCCGGCGAGGCCCTGCTGCTCGGCGGCCACACCGCGGTGCTGCACGAGGGCGAGCTGCTGCAGTACGGCCCCACCGCCGACGTGTTCCATGCCCCCGCATCGCTGCGCGTGGCGCGCGCCTTCAGCGATCCGCCCATGAACCTGTTGCCGGCCGAGACCGTGGCGGGCGGCGTGCGCGTGGCGGGCCGCGACGTGTTCCCCCTGCCCGAGCCGCTTCCGGCCGGCGCGGCCTCCGGGCTCACCGTCGGCGTGCGGGCCAGCGCCCTGCGGCTCACCGCGCGCCCGGGCGACGTCTCCGTGCCCGGCACGGTGGAGCTCGCGGAAATCGCCGGCTCCGACACCTTCGTGCATGCGCACACGCCCTGGGGCGAACTGGTCGCCCAGTTCACCGGCGTGCACGATTTCGCCCTCGGCTCCGCCCTGACGCTGCACCTGCAGCCCGGCGACGCCTACGTCTTCGGCGCCGACGGCGCCTTGCTGCGCGCTCCGGCGCGCCGGGGAGGGCGCTGACATGGCCCGCATCCAGCTCGATCTCGCGCACTCGTACAAGCCGAACCCGCAGCAGGACAGCGATTACGCGCTGCTGCCGCTCTCCATGGAATTCCGCGACGGCGGCGCCTATGCGCTGCTCGGCCCCTCGGGCTGCGGCAAGACCACCATGCTCAACATCATGTCGGGCCTGCTCGTGCCCTCGCAGGGCCGCGTGCTGTTCGACGGCCGCGACGTCACCCGCGCCAGCCCGCAGGAGCGCAACATCGCCCAGGTGTTCCAGTTCCCGGTCATCTACGACACCATGACGGTGGCCGAGAACCTCGCCTTCCCGCTCAAGAACCGCAAGGTGCCCGAGGCGCAGATCCGCCAGCGCGTGGGCCAGATCGCCGAAATGCTGGAGATGAGCCACCAGCTCGACATGCGCGCCGCCGGCCTCTCCGCCGACCAGAAGCAGAAGATCTCGCTGGGCCGCGGGCTCGTGCGCCCGGACGTCTCGGCCGTGCTGTTCGACGAGCCGCTCACGGTGATCGATCCGCACCTCAAATGGCAGCTGCGGCGCAAGCTCAAGCAGATCCATCACGAACTCAAGCTCACCCTCATCTACGTCACCCACGACCAGGTCGAGGCCCTCACCTTCGCCGAAGAGGTGGTGGTGATGACGCGCGGCCGCGCCGTGCAGGTGGGCTCGGCGGACGCGCTCTTCGAGCGTCCCCAGCACGTCTTCGTCGGCCACTTCATCGGTTCGCCCGGCATGAACTTCCTGTCGGCGCAGCTGGACGGCGGCGCCCTGCGCGTCGGCGGCCAGGCCCTGCCGCGCCCCGCGCGCGAACTGCCCGACGGCCCGCTGCAGCTCGGCGTGCGCCCCGAATACCTCGCCGTGGTGCCCGAGGGCACCCCCGGCGCGCTGCCCTGCACGGTGGACAAGGTGCAGGACATCGGCACCTACCAGCTGCTCACCGCGCGCCTGGACGGCCAGCCGCTCAAGGCCCGCGTCGCGCCCGCCGAGGTGCTGCCCGCGCCCGGCGGCACCGTCTGGCTTCAGGTGCTGGGCGCCCACACCTGCTTCTACCGCAACGAGGAGCTGTTGGCATGAGCCAGACCACCAAGCCCGTGAACCAGAAGGCCTGGTTCCTGATCCTGCCCGTCATCCTCTGCGTGGCCTTCTCGGCGATCCTGCCGCTGATGACCGTGGTCAACTACTCGGTGCAGGACATCATCTCGCCCGAGCGCCGCGTGTTCGTCGGCACCGAATGGTTCGCGCAGGTCATGCGCGACGAAGAGCTGCACGGCGCGCTGCTGCGCCAGCTCGGCTTCTCGCTGGCGGTGCTGGCCGTGGAGATCCCGCTCGGCATCTGCCTGGCGCTTTCCATGCCCGCCCAGGGCTGGAAATCCTCCGCCGTGCTGGTCACCGTCGCCCTGTCGCTGCTGATCCCCTGGAACGTGGTCGGCACCATCTGGCAGATCTACGGGCGCGCCGACATCGGCCTGCTCGGCGCGGCCCTGCAGTACGTGGGCATCGACTACAACTACACCGGCAACGCCACGCACGCCTGGCTCACCGTGCTCGCGATGGACGTCTGGCACTGGACGCCGCTGGTCGCGCTGCTGTGCTTCGCCGGCCTGCGCTCCATCCCCGACGCGTACTACCAGGCCGCGCGCATCGACGGCGCCAGCAAGTGGGCCGTGTTCCGCTACATCCAGCTGCCCAAGATGCGCGGCGTGCTCATGATCGCCGTGCTGCTTCGCTTCATGGACAGCTTCATGATCTACACCGAGCCCTTCGTGCTCACCGGCGGCGGCCCCGGCAACGCCACGACCTTCCTCAGCCAGTACCTCACCCAGAAGGCCGTTGGCCAGTTCGACCTCGGCCCCGCCGCCGCCTTCTCGCTGATCTACTTCCTCATCATCCTGCTGCTGTGCTTCATCCTCTACAACTGGATGCAGCGCGTGGGCACCGACACCGCCCCGGAGAACGGCCATGCATGAGAACCGCTTCCGCAAGCGCACCCTGTTCCTGATCGCCTACCTCGTCTTCGCGCTCCTGCCCATCTACTGGATGGTGAACATGAGCTTCAAGACGAACTCCGAGATCCTCTCGACCTTCTCCTTCTGGCCCACGCATTTCACCTGGGACAACTACCGGACCATCTTCACCGACGAGTCCTGGTATTCGGGCTACGTCAACAGCCTGATCTACGTCGCCATCAACATGGTGATCTCGCTCACCGTGGCGCTGCCGGCGGCCTACGCGTTCTCGCGCTACCAGTTCCTGGGCGACAAGCACGTCTTCTTCTGGCTGCTCACCAACCGCATGACCCCGCCTGCGGTGTTCCTGCTGCCGTTCTTCCAGCTCTACACCACCGTGGGGCTGATGGACACGCACCTGGCCGTCGCGCTCGCCCACCTGCTGTTCAACGTGCCGCTCGCGGTCTGGATCCTGGAAGGCTTCATGAGCGGCATCCCGCGCGAGATCGACGAAACCGCCTACATCGACGGCTACAGCTTCCCGCGCTTCTTCCTCACCATCTTCCTGCCGCTCATCAAGGCCGGCGTGGGCGTGGCCGCGTTCTTCTGCTTCATGTTCAGCTGGGTGGAGCTGCTGCTGGCCCGCACGCTCACCAGCGTGAACGCCAAGCCCATCGTCGCCACCATGACGCGCACCGTCAGCGCCTCGGGCATGGACTGGGCCACGCTCGCCGCCGCCGGCGTGCTCACCATCGTGCCCGGCGCCATCGTGATCTGGTTCGTGCGGCACTACATCGCGAAGGGATTCGCGATGGGACGCGTCTGAAAGGAATAAGCCATGTTTGACTGGATGGCCTGGACCACGCCCGTGGCCGTGTTCTTCATCTGCATCGTCCTCATGCTCGCGGGCATGACCGTGTGGGAGATCCGATCCCCCACCACCTTGCGCAAGGGCTTCCTGCCCATCACCACCACGCGCGGCGACCGGCTCTTCATCGGCCTCCTGTCCGCGGCATACGTCAACCTCGCCTTCGTCGGCCTGTCGGGCCGCATCGCGGAATGGATGAAGCTGGAGCAGGAGCCCTCCATCTGGATCAGCTTCGTGGCGTCCATGCTTCTGCTCGCGCTCATCCTGCGCAAGGGCTGAATTTTCATGGCCGCGCGGCCCCCCGTTCCCCGGGGCCGGCGGCCGATCGCAATGGCAGCAGGGGACACACCTAACAAGGAGACAGTCATGAAGATGCGTTTGACCGCCCTGGCGTTTGCCGCCACGGCCCTGGTGATCGGGCAGGCCGCATGGGCCGGCGAGGCGGAGGCCAAGAAGTGGGTGGACAGCGAATTCCAGCCGTCCACGCTCAGCAAGGACCAGCAGATGGCCGAGATGAAGTGGTTCATCGAAGCCGCCAAGAAGCTGCAGGCCAAGGGCGTGAAGGAAATCTCGGTCGTCTCCGAAACCATCACCACGCACGAATACGAATCCAAGACGCTCGCCAAGGCGTTCTCGGAAATCACCGGCATCACCGTCAAGCACGACCTCATCCAGGAAGGCGACGTGGTCGAGAAGCTGCAGACCTCGATGCAGTCCGGCAAGTCGATCTACGACGGCTGGATCTCGGACTCCGACCTGATCGGCACGCACTACCGCTACGGCAAGATGATGAGCCTGACCGACTACATGGCGGGCGACGGCAAGGAGTGGACCAACCCCGGGCTGGACCTCAAGGACTTCATCGGCATCAAGTTCACCACCGCGCCCGACGGCAAGCTCTACCAGCTGCCCGACCAGCAGTTCGCCAACCTCTACTGGTTCCGCGCCGACCTGTTCGCCCGCCAGGACCTGAAGGACAAGTTCAAGGCCAAGTACGGCTACGACCTGGGCGTGCCGCAGAACTGGAGCGCCTACGAGGACATCGCCGAGTTCTTCAGCAACGACGTGAAGAACATCGACGGCAAGCCCATCTACGGCCACATGGACTACGGCAAGAAGGACCCGTCGCTGGGCTGGCGCTTCACCGATGCCTGGCTCTCCATGGCCGGCGCGGCCGACATCGGCACGCCCAACGGCCTGCCGATCGACGAATGGGGCATCCGCGTGGCGGACGACAAGTGCACCCCCGTGGGCGCCTCGGTGGCGCGCGGCGGCGCCACCAACTCCCCGGCAGCGGTGTACGCGCTCACCAAGTACGTGGACTGGATGAAGAAGTACGCGCCCAAGGAAGCCCTGGGCATGACCTTCACCGAATCCGGTCCCGTGCCGGCCCAGGGCCAGATCGCCCAGCAGATCTTCTGGTACACCGCCTTCACCGCCGACATGGTCAAGCCCGGCCTCCCGGTCGTGAACGCCGACGGCACGCCCAAGTGGCGCATGGCCCCCGGCCCCAACGGTCCGTACTGGAAGCAGGGCATGCAGAACGGCTACCAGGACGTGGGTTCGTGGTCGTTCTTCAAGGGCCACGACGCCAACAAGACGGCGGCCGCCTGGCTCTATGCCCAGTTCGTCACCGCCAAGACCACGTCGCTCAAGAAGACGCTGGTGGGCCTGACGCCGATCCGCGAGTCCGACATCCAGTCCAAGGCCATGACCGAAGCGGCTCCGAAGCTGGGCGGGCTGGTCGAGTTCTACCGCAGCCCGGCACGCGTGGCCTGGTCGCCCACCGGCACCAACGTGCCCGACTACCCCAAGCTGGCGCAGCTCTGGTGGAAGAACGTGGCCCAGGCCGTGACCGGCGAGAAGACGCCGCAGGGCGCCATGGACAGCCTGGCCGGCGAGATGGACGACGTCATGGCCCGCCTGCAGCGCGCCGGCATGGCCCACTGCGCGCCCAAGCTCAACCCCAAGAGCGATCCCGCCAAGTGGCTGAGCGACGAGCACGCCCCCTGGAAGAAGCTGGCCAACGAGAAGCCGAAGGGTGAAACCATCGCCTACGACAAGCTGCTCCAGGCCTGGAAGGACGGCAAGACCCGCTGACCGACGGCGGCCCGCCGGGGCCGCTTCCGTTTTCGGCACTCTCCCGCCCGGCCCGCTCGCGAGGCTGCGCGGGAGATCCGCTTTTTGAAGGGTCATATCAGGGTTTACCCTGTGCATCGACCCGGTTGAATGGACAATTCATCGCCATGACATCTCCGAACACGCCCCTGCCCACCGACCGCGCCCGACTGCTGGCGCAGCTTGCCGAACCCCGCCAGTACGACCTGGCGGTCATCGGGGGCGGGGCGACGGGGCTGGGCGTGGCGCTCGATGCCGCGGCGCGCGGCTTCAGCGTCGTCCTGGTCGAGTCCCACGATTTCGCGAAGGGCACGTCCTCGCGCGCCACCAAGCTCGTGCACGGGGGCGTCCGCTACCTCGCCCAGGGCAACATCTCGCTGGTGCGCGAGGCGCTGCACGAGCGCACCACGCTGCTCGGCAATGCGCCGCACCTGGCGCAGCCGCTGCCCTTCGTGATGCCGTCCTACCGTTTCTGGGAAACGCCTTTCTACGGCATGGGCCTCAAGGCCTACGACCTGCTCGCGGGCCGCGCCGGCCTGGGCACCACCGAATTCCTGGGCCGGGAGGGCACGCTGCGCCTCCTGCCCACCGTGCGCCGCGACGGCCTGCAGGGCGGCGTCAAGTACTGGGACGGCCAGTTCGACGACGCCCGGCTCGCCCTGGCGCTCGCGCGCACCGCGGCGCTGCGCGGCGCGCTGCTCGTCAACTACTGCCCGGCACGCGAACTCATCCACGAGAACGGCAAGGTGGTGGGGCTGCGCTGCGAAGACACCGAGACCGGCACCCCGTACACGATCCGGGCGCGCTGCGTCGTCAACGCCACCGGCGTCTGGGTGGACGGCCTGCGCAGCCAGGACGCCGAAGCCCTGGGCCGGCCCGCGCGGCCCATCGTCGCGCCGAGCCAGGGCGTGCACATCGTGGTGGACCGCGAGTTCCTGCCCTCCGACCACGCGATGATGGTGCCCAAGACCGCCGACGGCCGCGTCCTCTTCGCCGTGCCCTGGCTCGGCAAGGTCATCCTCGGCACCACCGACAGCCCGCGGCAGGACCTGGAACGCGAACCGCGCCCCTTCAAGGAAGAGGCAGACTTCATCCTGAGCGAATCGGCGCGCTACCTCACCCGCGCCCCGTCGGCTGCGGACGTGCGCAGCATCTGGGTGGGCCTGCGCCCGCTGGTGCGCCCGCCCGACGACGAGGGCGGCAACACCAAGAGCATCAGCCGCGAGCACACCGTGCTGGCGAGCCCGAGCGGCCTGGTCACCGTGACCGGCGGCAAATGGACCACCTACCGCGCCATGGCGGAGGACGTGTTGCAGAAATGCTTTGATGCCGGCCTCCTGCCGGCCCGCGCCGGCGGCGCCACCCAGCGCCTGCCGGTGGTCGGTGCGCCCGACGGCCCCGTGCAGCACGGCATGGACGAGGCGCAGGGCCCGCACTCCTATGGGTCCGAAGCGGTTTTCCTGGACAATGTACCCGGTGCGCAACACTGGCTGGCGCCCGGCCTCTCCGAGGCGATGGTGCGCTTCGCCGCCCGCCACGAGTACGCCCGCACCGTCGAGGACATGCTCGCGCGCCGCAGCCGCATGCTCTTCCTCGACGCGGCCCAGGCCCTGCGCCTGGCCCCGCAGGTGGCCGCCATCCTGCAGGACGAGCTGGGCACCGACCCGGGCCTCGCCGCGTTCGAGGCCCTGGCCCTCCAATACCACGCCGTGCCCGCTTGAAGGCTTGACACGCCCCTTCTTTTTTGAAAGAATCGAGGGCTTCGCGTTTCTCTACGCGGATTTCTGCCCAGCGGGAAGCGGCGCAAATGGTTTGCGCCGCGGACGACGGGCCCAAGACTGACTGGCTGGTCCGCAGCCCTGAGACGTTCCCAGGGCTGTCGATCTGCTGGTGCAAGTTGGGAATATTCACATGATCCAGACAGAAACTCGGTTAGACGTTGCCGACAATACCGGCGCGAAGTCCGTCCTGTGCATCAAGGTGCTGGGTGGTTCCAAGCGTCGCTATGCCAGCGTGGGCGACATCATCAAGGTGAGCATCAAGGAAGCCGCTCCGCGTGGCCGCGTCAAGAAGGGCGAGGTCTACAGCGCAGTGGTGGTCCGCACCGCCAAGGGCATCCGTCGCGGCGACGGTTCGCTCGTCAAATTCGACGGCAACGCAGCAGTGTTGCTGAATGCAAAGCTGGAGCCCATCGGCACCCGCATCTTCGGCCCCGTGACGCGTGAACTGCGTACCGAGCGCTTCATGAAGATCGTGTCCCTGGCTCCCGAAGTTCTCTGAGGACTCGCCATGAACAAGATTCGCAAGGGCGACGAAGTGATCGTGCTCACCGGGCGCGACAAGGGCAAGCGCGGCACGGTGTCGCTGCGCAAGGATGACTCTTTCCTGGTCATCGACGGCATCAACCTGGTCAAGAAGCACGTCAAGCCGAACCCCATGAAGGGTACGACCGGCGGCATCGTGGAAAAGGCCATGCCCATCCACCAGTCCAACGTGGCCATCTTCAATGCTGCCACGGGCAAGGCCGATCGCGTGGGCATCAAGGTGCAGGCGGATGGTTCGCGCGTTCGCGTGTTCAAGTCCAGCGGCGCTGAAATCAAGGCGGCCTAAGGAGTCAACATGGCACGACTGCAACAACACTACCGCGACAAGATCGCCCCCGAACTCACCAAGCAGTTCGGCTACACCTCGCCCATGGAGGTTCCCCGCCTGACGAAGATCACCCTGAACATGGGTGTCAGCGAAGCGGTGTCCGACAAGAAGGTGATGGACAACGCCGTCGCCGATCTGACGAAGATCGCCGGCCAGAAGCCCGTCGTGACGAAGGCCAAGAAGGCCATCGCCGGCTTCAAGATCCGCGAAGGCCAGGCCATCGGCTGCATGGTCACCCTGCGTGGCGTCCAGATGTACGAATTCCTCGACCGTTTCGTGACCGTGGCCCTGCCCCGCGTCCGTGACTTCCGTGGTATTTCCGGCCGTGCCTTCGATGGCCGCGGCAACTACAACATCGGCGTCAAAGAACAGATCATCTTCCCCGAAATCGAATACGACAAGGTGGATGCGCTGCGCGGCCTGAACATCAGCATCACCACGACGGCCAAGTCGGACGAAGAGGCCAAGGCCCTGCTCGCCGGTTTCCGTTTCCCCTTCAAGAACTAAAGGCAGCGTATGGCTAAACAAGCTTTGATCCAGCGCGAACTGAAGCGCGAAAAACTGGCCGCCAAGTACGCCGCTAAGTATGCGGAACTGAAGGCTATCGCGGGCGACGCAAAGCGCAGCGACGAGGAGCGCGAAGCCGCACGCCTCGGCCTGCAGAAGCTGCCCCGCAACGCGAACCCCACGCGCCAGCGCAATCGCTGCGAAATCACGGGTCGTCCCCGTGGCACGTTCCGCCAATTCGGTCTGGCCCGCGCCAAGATCCGTGAACTGGCTTTTGCCGGTGACATCCCGGGTGTCACCAAGGCCAGCTGGTAAGCAGGCAGGAGAAAACACATGAGCATGAGTGATCCCATCGCTGACTTGCTGACCCGCATCCGCAATGCACAAATGGTGTCCAAGGCCACCGTGTCCGTGCCTTCTTCCAAAGTGAAGATCGCCATCGTGCAGGTGCTGAAGGACGAGGGTTACATCGACGGCTTCGAAGTGAAGGCCGACGGCAACAAGTCCGAAATCGAAATTTCCCTGAAGTACTACGCCGGCCGTCCGGTGATCGAGCGCATCGAGCGCGTGAGCCGTCCCGGCCTGCGCGTGTACAAGGGCCGCGACTCCATCCCCCAGGTCATGAACGGTCTGGGTGTTGCCATCGTCACCACCCCCAAGGGCGTGATGACGGATCGCAAGGCGCGTGCCACCGGTGTCGGCGGCGAAGTGCTTTGCTACGTCGCTTAACGTGGCATTGAGGAGAAACTGAAATGTCCCGCGTAGGAAAAATGCCGGTGGCCATCCCCAATGGTGTGGATGTGTCCATCACGGAACAGCAGATCAGCGTGAAGGGTTCGGGCGGTTCGCTGTCCGTCGCCCAGAACCGCCTGGTCAAGGTGTCCAACAACGAAGGCAAGCTCAGCTTCGAGCCGGCCGACGAATCCCGCGAAGCCAATGCCATGAGCGGCACGATCCGCCAGCTCGTGAACAACATGGTGGTGGGTGTCAGCAAGGGCTTCGAGAAGAAGCTGAACCTGATCGGCGTGGGCTACAAGGCCCAGGCTTCGGGCGCCAAGCTGAACCTCGCCGTCGGTTACTCGCACCCCGTGAACTTCGAGATGCCCGCAGGCATCACGGTGGCGACCCCGACCCCCACGGAAATCGTGATCAAGGGTGCGGACCGCCAGCGCGTGGGCCAGCTCGCCGCCGAAATCCGTGCCGTTCGTCCTCCCGAGCCCTACAAGGGCAAGGGCATCCGTTATTCGGATGAGAAGGTCACGATCAAAGAGACCAAGAAGAAGTAAGGAGCTGCAGCATGTTGACCAAGAAAGAGCAGCGTCTTCGTCGTTCGCGCCAGACCCGTATCCGCATTGCACAGCAAGGCGTGGTGCGTCTGACGGTGAACCGCACGAACCTCCACATCTACGCCAGCGTCATCTCCGAAGACGGCACCCGCGTGCTTGCCAGCGCTTCCACGGCGGAAGCCGAAGTGCGCAAGGAACTGGGCTCGTCGGGCAAGGGTGGCAATGCCGCCGCGGCCCAGATGATCGGCAAGCGCATCGCTGAAAAGGCGAAGGCCGCCGGCATCGAGAAGGTCGCATTCGACCGCGCCGGGTTCGCATACCACGGCCGCGTGAAGGCCCTCGCAGAAGCCGCGCGTGAAGCCGGCCTGCAGTTCTAAGCGGAGCGAATAGAAAATGGCTAAGTTTCAACCCAAAGTGCAGACCGAAGGACAAGACGACGGGATGCGCGAGAAGATGATCGCGGTCAACCGCGTGACCAAAGTCGTGAAGGGCGGCCGTATCCTCGGCTTCGCTGCACTGACCGTGGTCGGCGACGGTGACGGCCGCGTGGGCATGGGCAAGGGCAAGTCCAAGGAAGTGCCTGCCGCCGTGCAGAAGGCGATGGAAGAGTGCCGCCGCAACCTGGTGAAGGTTGCGCTCAAGAACGGCTCCATCCACCACTCGGTGAAGGGCCACCACGGCGCCGCTTCGGTGGAACTCCACCCGGCTCCCAAGGGTACCGGCATCATCGCCGGCGGCCCGATGCGCGCCGTGTTCGAAGTGGTGGGCATCACCGACATCGTGGCCAAGAGCCATGGTTCGTCGAACCCCTACAACATGGTCCGCGCTACGTTCGACGCCCTGGTGAACTCCACCACCCCGGCGAACGTGGCAGCCAAGCGCGGCAAGTCGGTCGAAGACATCTTCGCCTGAACGGAGCTCTGCAAATGACTACGCAACAAACCGTCAAGATTCAACTGGTGCGCAGCCCCATCGGCACCAAGGAATCGCACCGCGCCACCGTTCGCGGCCTGGGCCTGCGCAAGCTGAACAGCGTCAGCGAGCTCAAGGACAGCCCCGAAGTGCGCGGCATGATCAACAAGATCAGCTATCTGGTCAAGGTCCTCTGAGAGGTTGATGATGGAACTCAATAGCATCAAGCCCGCAGAAGGCGCGAAGCATGCCAAGCGCCGTGTCGGCCGCGGCATCGGCTCCGGCCTGGGCAAGACCGCAGGCCGCGGCCACAAGGGCCAGAAGTCGCGTTCGGGTGGCTACCACAAGGTGGGCTTCGAAGGCGGCCAGATGCCCCTGCAGCGCCGTCTGCCCAAGCGCGGCTTCAAGTCGCACCTGCTGAAGTTCAACGCCGAAGTGACGCTGAGCACCCTCGAGCAGCTCGGCCTGGCCGAAGTCGACCTCGCAGCGCTGAAGAGCGCCGGCGCGGTGGGCCAGCTCGCCAAGGTGGTCAAGGTCATCAAGAGCGGCGAACTCACCAAGGCCGTGAAGCTGAACGGCATCGGTGCCACGGCTGGCGCCAAGGCCGCGATCGAAGCGGCCGGCGGCAGCCTGGCCTGAGCGGACACGCTGGAAAAGGAACGCATTCGTGGCTACCAGTGCAGCGTCGATTGCAAAGACCGGTAAATTCGGCGACCTGCGTCGCCGGCTGGTTTTCCTGCTGCTGGCCTTGATCGTCTACCGCATCGGGGCGCACATCCCGGTGCCGGGCATCGATCCTGCCCAGCTGCAGCAGCTGTTCAGTGGCCAGCAAGGCGGTATCCTGAACCTGTTCAACATGTTCTCGGGCGGGGCCCTGTCCCGCTTCACGGTGTTCGCACTGGGGATCATGCCGTACATCTCGGCATCGATCATCATGCAGCTGATGACCTATGTCCTTCCCACCTTCGAGCAATTGAAGAAGGAAGGCGAGGCGGGACGCCGCAAGATCACGCAGTACACGCGCTACGGAACGCTCGGTCTGGCCATTTTCCAGTCGCTCGGCATCGCCGTGGCGCTGGAGAGCTCGGCCGGCCTCGTGCTGAGCCCGGGCTTCGGCTTCCGCCTCACCGCGGTGGTCAGCCTGACGGCCGGCACCATGTTCCTCATGTGGCTCGGCGAGCAGATCACCGAACGCGGCCTCGGCAACGGCATCTCGATCCTGATCTTCTCGGGTATCGCGGCTGGCCTGCCGAGCTCGATCGGTGGCCTGCTGGAGCTGGTGCGCACGGGTGCGATGAGCATCCTGGCAGCCATCTTCATCGTGCTGCTGGTGGCGCTGGTGACGTACTTCGTGGTGTTCGTGGAACGCGGTCAGCGCAAGATCCTCGTGAACTATGCCCGCCGCCAGGTGGGCAACAAGGTCTACGGGGGCCAGTCTTCGCACCTGCCGCTGAAGCTGAACATGGCCGGGGTGATTCCGCCGATCTTCGCGTCGTCGATCATCCTGCTGCCCGCCACGATCGTGAACTGGTTCAGTGCTGGCGAATCGATGCGCTGGCTGCGCGACATCTCCGGTGCGCTGACCCCCGGTCAGCCCATCTACGTGATGTTCTACGCGGCTGCCATCGTGTTCTTCTGCTTCTTCTACACGGCGCTGGTCTTCAACAGCCGTGAGACGGCGGACAACCTGAAGAAGAGCGGTGCGTTCATCCCCGGCATCCGTCCGGGTGAGCAGACGGCCCGCTACATCGACAAGATCCTGGTGCGGCTGACGCTGGCCGGCGCGGTGTACATCACCTTCGTCTGCCTGCTGCCGGAGTTCCTGATCTTGAAGTACAACGTGCCGTTCTATTTCGGCGGCACGTCCCTGCTGATCATCGTGGTCGTCACCATGGACTTCATGGCCCAGGTGCAGAACTACATGATGTCCCAGCAGTACGAGTCGTTGCTCAAGAAGGCCAACTTCAAAGCAACACCAGGCACCTGAGGTCTGGCGAGCCGGAAGCGGATCCGCTACAATCGCGGGTTCGCCTCCAGCATGTACGGTTAATGATGCCCATCGATCCATCGCGGGCACGCAAAGTGTGTTCCGCGCGTGGCCGGAACGAATGGACTAGTTTTAGGAGAGTGAAATGAGAGTTTCGGCTTCGGTCAAGAAAATCTGCCGCAACTGCAAGATCATCCGCCGCAAGGGTGTCGTGCGGGTCATCTGCACCGACATGCGCCATAAGCAGCGCCAAGGTTGATTGAAAGTTTAGAGGACGCAAATGGCACGTATCGCTGGCATCAACATTCCGCCGCATCAGCATGCTGAAATCGGCCTGACGGCTATCTTCGGCATCGGACGCACGCGCGCTCGCAAGATCTGCGAAGCCTGCGGCATCGCCTACTCCAAGAAGATCAAGGATCTGACGGACGGCGATCTCGAAAAAATCCGCGACCAGATCGCTCAGTTCACCATCGAAGGTGACCTGCGTCGCGAAACCACGATGAACATCAAGCGCCTGATGGACATCGGCTGCTACCGTGGTTTCCGCCATCGCCGTGGTCTGCCGATGCGTGGTCAGCGCACCCGCACGAACGCCCGCACCCGCAAGGGTCCGCGCAAGGGTGCCGCAGCGCTCAAGAAATAAGCAGATTGAAAGATCCACATGGCAAAGTCTCCCGCCAATAACGCAGCGCAGCGTGTGCGCAAGAAGGTTCGCAAGAACGTTTCCGACGGCATCGCGCACGTGCACGCTTCGTTCAACAACACGATCATCACGATCACGGACCGCCAGGGCAACGCCCTGTCGTGGGCCTCTTCGGGTGGCCAGGGCTTCAAGGGTTCGCGCAAGTCGACGCCCTTCGCAGCCCAGGTGGCTTCCGAAGTGGCCGGCCGCGCCGCGATCGAGCAAGGCATCAAGAACCTCGACGTCGAGATCAAGGGCCCCGGCCCGGGTCGCGAATCGTCGGTGCGCGCCCTGGGCGCCCTGGGCATCCGCATCACGTCCATCTCCGACGTGACGCCCGTGCCGCACAACGGCTGCCGCCCGCAAAAGCGTCGCCGCATCTGATTTTCTCGCGCAAGTAAGCCCACCGCCACCCGGCGCATGCGTGGTTGCATGGTACGGGTGGCTCCCGCGTTTCCAACGCGGCAGATGACATTTCAAGGAAGCTCAAGTGGCACGTTACCTCGGCCCCAAGGCCAAACTCTCCCGCCGTGAAGGCACCGACCTGTTCCTGAAGAGCGCACGCCGCTCCATCGCGGACAAGGCCAAGTTCGACTCCAAGCCCGGCCAGCACGGCCGCACCTCCGGTTCCCGCACGTCCGACTTCGGCCTGCAGCTGCGCGAGAAGCAGAAGGTCAAGCGCATGTACGGCGTGCTGGAAAAGCAGTTCCGCCGCTACTTCGAGACCGCCGACCGCCGCAAGGGCAACACCGGTGCCAACCTGCTGTCGCTGCTCGAGTCCCGCCTGGACAACGTGGTGTACCGCATGGGCTTCGGCTCCACGCGCGCCGAGGCACGCCAGCTGGTGTCCCACAAGGCGATCACGGTGAACGGCCAGTCCGTCAACATCGCGTCGTACCTGGTGAAGGCCGGCGACGTGGTGGCCGTGCGCGAGAAGTCCAAGAAGCAGGCCCGCATCGTGGAAGCCCTGCAACTGGCACAGCAGGTCGGCATGCCGGCCTGGGTGGACGTCAACGCCGACAAGGCTGAAGGCACCTTCAAGAAGGTTCCCGACCGTGACGAGTTCGGTGCAGACATCAACGAATCCCTGATCGTTGAGTTGTACTCGCGCTAATCCACAGCGTTCATCGATCGCAATTGTTTCCCGTACCGCGAGGCATCGCGGTACGGGTGCTTCGCCAGCCTTACCGGTGTAACGAGCTGGGGGTATTGAGAGGAAGTCTGCATGCAAACCAATTTGCTGAAACCCAAGACGATCAACGTCGAACAGCTCGGGCACAACCGTGCCAAGGTGGCGCTCGAGCCCTTCGAACGCGGCTACGGGCACACGCTCGGCAACGCCATCCGGCGCGTGCTGCTGTCGTCCATGGTGGGTTACGCAGCAACGGAAGTGACGATCGCCGGCGTGCTCCACGAGTACTCGTCCATCGACGGCGTCCAGGAAGATGTCGTGAACATCCTCCTGAACCTGAAGGGCGTGGTGTTCAAGCTCCACAACCGCGACGAAGTCACGCTGAGCCTGCGCAAGGACGGCGAGGGCGTCGTCACCGCGCGCGACATCCAGACGCCGCACGACGTCGAGATCGTCAACCCGGACCACGTGATCGCCCACCTGTCGCAAGGCGGCAAGCTGGACATGCAGATCAAGGTGGAAAAGGGCCGTGGCTACGTGCCGGGCAACCTGCGCCGCTATGCCGACGAGTCGACGAAGTCGATCGGCCGCATCGTGCTGGACGCCTCGTTCTCGCCCGTGAAGCGCGTGAGCTACAACGTCGAGAGCGCCCGCGTCGAGCAGCGCACCGACCTGGACAAGCTGGTCGTCGAGATCGAAACCAACGGCGCGATCACCGCCGAGGACGCCGTGCGCGCCTCCGCCAAGATCCTGGTGGAACAGCTCGCCGTGTTCGCGCAGCTCGAGGGCGGCGAACTGGCTGCGTTCGACGCGCCGGCCGGCCCGCGCGGCAGCGCCACGTTCGATCCGATCCTGCTGCGCCCCGTGGACGAGCTGGAACTGACCGTGCGTTCGGCCAACTGCCTGAAGGCCGAGAACATCTACTACATCGGCGACCTGATCCAGCGTACCGAGAACGAGCTGCTCAAGACCCCGAACCTGGGCCGCAAGTCGCTCAACGAGATCAAGGAAGTGCTGGCTTCGCGCGGGCTGACGCTCGGCATGAAGCTCGAGAACTGGCCTCCGGCAGGCCTGGACAAGCGCTGAGCGGATCGTTTTATAATCTTCGGTTCCCCACTTCGGGGACCAGTGCTGCGGGCAGTACCTGATACGGCTGCCCGTTTTAATTGACTGATAAGGAAAAGCACCATGCGCCACGGACACGGCCTTCGCAAACTCAACCGCACCAGCTCGCACCGCCTCGCGATGCTGCAGAACATGATGAACTCGCTCATCGAGCACGAGGCCATCAAGACCACGGTCCCCAAGGCCAAGGAACTGCGCCGCGTGATCGAGCCCATGATCACCCTGGCCAAGGAAGACACCGTGGCGAACCGCCGCCTGGCCTTCGACCGCCTGCGTGACCGTGACAGCGTGACCAAGCTGTTCAACGTGCTCGGCCCGCTGTTCAAGGCCCGTCCGGGCGGCTACACCCGCATCCTGAAGATGGGTTACCGCGTGGGCGACAACGCACCCATGGCCTACGTGGAATTCGTGGAGCGTCCGGAAGTCGCCGAAACTTCTGCAGATTCTTCCGCAGACGCCGCAAAGTAAGCTATAATTCATTTCTACCGCGCGATGGAGCAGTCTGGTAGCTCGTTGGGCTCATAACCCAAAGGTCGGAGGTTCAAATCCTTCTCGCGCAACCAAATAGGTGCCCTGCACTTCAAAAACGCCCACTGAACAGTGGGCGTTTTTGTTTTTGTGCTCTCCGTGCGCAGCGTCGTGCCGACGCACCTGCTCGGCCCCCGAGGTGATGCCGCCTGTCGGCGGATAGCTTTCTGCGGTGCACCGCTGCCGTCCTGTTTCGTTTCCTCCACCAGTTTTCGCTGTTCTCCCATGCGCCCGTTGACCCTCGGCATCGATTTCGGCACTTCCAATTCCGCGATGGCGGTCCGGCGGGAGGGTGAACCGGCGCAGATGGTGCCCGTGGAAGACGCGCACCACACGCTGCCGACGGCGATGTTCTTCAACACCGAGGAGTCGTGCACGCACGTGGGCCGGGATGCGATCGCCCAGTACCTGGCAGGCACCGAAGGGCGGCTGATGCGGTCGCTCAAGAGCCTGCTGGGCAGCGCGCTGCTCGAAGAAAAGACGGCGGTGCAGGGCACGCTCATGAGCTACCAGGACATCATCGCGCTGTTCCTGCGCATGCTGGCCCGCCGTGCCCAGGCGGTGGTGGGCGAAGCGCCCACGCGCGTCGTGCTCGGGCGGCCGGTGCATTTCGTGGACGGCGATCCGAAGCGCGATGCGCTCGCGGAAGGCGCCCTGCAGCGGGCCGCCGAAATGGCGGGCTTCACGGACATCGCCTTCCAGCTCGAACCGATCGCCGCCGCGCTGGATTACGAGCAGCGCGTGGACCGCGAGACGCGGGTGCTGGTGGTGGACATCGGCGGCGGCACTTCCGATTTCACCGTGGTGCTGCTGGGCCCGGAGCGCGCGCAGCGGGCGGACCGCAGCGGCGACGTGCTGGCCACGGCCGGCGTGCACCTGGGCGGCACGGACTTCGACCAGCGGCTGAGCCGCGCGCACGTGATGCCGCTGCTCGGCCTGGGGCACCACGGGCCGTCCGGGCGCGAGGTGCCCAGCCGGGTGTTCTACGACCTCTCGACATGGCACCTGATCCAGTGGCTGTACAGCCCCAAGGCGCTGGCGGAAGCGAAGGGGCTGCGGTCGGATTACCGCGATGCGCAACTGCACGACCGGCTGATGCGGGTGCTATCGGAGCGCTGGGGCCACCGGCTGGCGCAAAGCGTGGAGCAGGCGAAGATCGAGGTGTCGAGCGCGGGCGCGCCGGCGGTGCTGCCGCTCGGCTGGCTGGAGCGCGGGCTCGACGCGCGGATCACTCCGGAGGCGCTCGCGGCCGATCTGCAGGCGCCTCTGCAGGAGGTGGTGCGCTGTGCGGCGGAGTGCCTGGCCGCGGCCGATCTCGGGGGGCGGGGCGTGGATGCTCTCTACCTCACCGGCGGCTCGTCAGCGCTGAAGCCGCTGCGCGATGCGCTGGCCGTGGCGTTCCCGGGTGTGCCGCAGGTCGAGGGCGATCTGTTCGGCGGCGTGGCTGCGGGGCTGGCCTACACGGTCCGGCACTGAGAGCGGCTGACACGACCCTTCTGGCGTCGTTGCCGCATCTTGTCGTACTGCGCGTACTGCCTGCGATGCGGCGCCTAGCCAGAACCGCTTCGCTGGCGCGTGTGGGCCGGTGAGGTGGCGCGGCGCCGGCCACGGGTCTGCGTGACGACGCGCGCCTGCTGGCCGACAGCGGTCAGCCGGCGTCGTCCTCCTGGCCGTTCTCTTTCTTCATCGCCAGCGCCGCGTCGTAGAGCGTATTGCGCGGCGCTCCGCTGATCTCGGCAGCGAGGCGCACGGCGGTTTTCACGGGCAGCTCGGCCAGCAGCAGGCGCAGGGCGCGCAGACCGGCGGCGGTGGCGGGCGAGGCATCGCCCTCGGGCGCGGGGGCGGGATGCACGACCACCACGAATTCGCCACGGGTGCGCGAGGTGCCCTCGGCCTGCAGCCAGTCCGCCAGCGCGTGCGCGGGCAGGGTGGCGATCTCTTCGAATTGTTTGGTGATCTCCCGTGCCAGGGTGACCGGCCGCTCGCCCAGGGGCGCCAGCGCGGCGGCCAGTTCGGTGATGCGGTGCGGGGCTTCCAGCAGCACGGTGCAGCGGTGTTCGGCGGCGAGCGCCTGGACGGCGGTGTGGCGCTCCGCGGAGCGCGTGGGCAGGAAGCCCGCGAACAGGAAGCCGCCGGCCAGCGGCTGGTGGGCGGCGGGGCCCGCGGCCAGGGCGCCGGCCACGCTGAGCGCGGCGGTGACGCTGCTCGCGCCGGGCAGCGGCAGCGCACGCAGGCCGGCCGCCTGCACGGCGGCGACGAGGCGCGCGCCCGGATCGCTGACGCCGGGTGTGCCGGCGTCGCTCACGTAGGCGATGCGTTCACCCTGCTGCAGCCGCTGCACGACGGCCTGTGCCGCTTCCGCCTCGTTGTGCTGGTGCACGGCCATGCATTGGCCCTGCGCCTTGTCGATGCCGTAGGCGCGCAGCAGCGCCTGGGTGTGGCGCGTGTCCTCGCAGGCGATGACGTCGGCCAATTGCAGCACGTGCAGGGCGCGCAGGGTGATGTCCGCGAGGTTGCCGATCGGCGTGGCGACGACGTAGAGTGCGCCCTGCGGATAATGCTGCGCTGCGGCCGCGTCGCGCGCGGCGGACAGGGCGGAGGCGAAAGAGGCGCTCAATGGGAATCCTTGAAAAGAAGACGCCCGGCCCGGGAGGGGCCGCGCGGAAGACGACGACGCGGGCCGCGGGCATGGCCGCGGAGGACCGGGCGCTGGCGCATCTGCAGGCGGCCGGGCTGCGGCTGCTCACGCGCAATTATCGGACGCCGGGCCGCGGCGGCGGTGAGATCGACCTGATACTGCGCGACCGCGACGGCACGCTGGTGTTCGTGGAGGTGCGCAGCCGGGCCAGCGCGGCCTTCGGAGGGGCCGGCGCGAGCATCGGCGCGGCGAAGCAGCGGCGCATCGTGTTCGCCGCGCGGCACTACCTGCTGCGCTGGCCGTCGCTGCCGCCATGCCGGTTCGATGCCGTGCTGGTGGAGGCGGACGCGGTGCGGTGGGTGAAGGCGGCGTTCGACGCCGGGTAGGCCGGCCAACCCTCCGGCCCGCCAACCCTTTGCTACCTTCGCTGCCACCCCCGGCGGGTATCATCGGCCTTCATGCTCGAGCAACGCATCCAACAGCATTTCATCGACAGCGCGGACCTCAAGTACCAGGCCGCGCAGCTTCTCAGCCAACCCATCGAGGCCGCCGTGCAGGCCGTCCTCGCGTGCGTCACCAGCGGGGCCAAGGTGTTGGCCTGCGGCAGCGGCGCGGCGTCGGGGCAGGCGCGGCAGTTCGCCGCGCTCTGCGTGGCCGGCTTCGAACGGGAGCGCCCCGAGCTCGCGGCCATCGCGCTGGAGCCCGACGCGCTGTGGTCCGCCCCGGGCACGCCGGGCGGCGACGCCCAGGTGCTGGCCCGGCAGGTGCGGGCGCTCGGCCAGGCCGGCGACGTGCTGCTGGCGGTGACGGACGGCAGCGCCGGCACGGATGCCGCGCTGGTCGAGGCCGCGCAGGCCGCCCACGAGCGCGACATGACGGTGATCGCCCTCACGGGGCGGGCCGGCGGCGCGCTGGCCGGCATGCTGCGCGAGACCGACGTGCTGATCGGCGTGCCCCACGACCGTGCCGCCCGCGTGCGCGAGGTGCATGCGCTGGTGCTGCACTGCCTGTGCGACGGCGTCGATGCCCAATTACTTGGTGAACAGGAGATACCGCTATGACTTTCCGGACCTTGACCCGCCGCACGACTGGCACCGTGCTGACCGCCATCGCGCTGGGCACCGTGCTGTCGGCTTGCGCGCCCCTCTTGATCGGCGGCGCGGCCGTGGGCACCATGATGGCCGCCGACCGGCGCACCACGGGCTCCCAGGTGGAGGACGAAGGCATCGAGCTGCGCACGGCCAACCGGCTGCGCGACACCTTCGGCGACCGGGTGCACGTCAACGTCACGAGCTACAACCGGCAGGTGCTGCTGACGGGCGAGGTGCCTTCGCAGCAGGACAAGGAGCGCGTGGAGCAGACGGTGCTGGCGGTGGAGAACGTGCGCTCGGTGGTGAACGACATCGCCGTGATGTCGGCCAGCACGCTGTCGCAGCGCGCCAACGACACGCTCATCACGGGCAAGGTGCGCGCGAGCCTGGTGGACGCCAAGGACCTCTTCGCGACGGCCTTCAAGGTCGTGACGGAGCGCAACACCGTCTACCTGATGGGCCGCGTCACCCAGCGCGAGGCCGACCGCGCCACGGACATCGCGCGCGGCGTGAACGACGTGCGCAAGGTCGTGCGCGTATTCGAGATCGTTTCCGAGCAGGAGCTGGCGCGCGGGTTCTCGCAGCAGCCGCGCCCTGCGCCGGTCACCACGGACAGCAAGTAAAAGGCAGCACGGAGCGGCTGCGCCGCTCCGTGCTGCCATTCAGCCGTTCTGCGGCTTTTTCACGCCCAGGCGGGTGATGAGGCTGGAGGTGTCCCAGCGCGCGCCGCCGGACTGCTGGACGTCGGCGTAGAACTGGTCGACCAGGGCGGTGAGGGGCAGGCGGGCGCCGTTGCGGTGGGCCTCATCCAGCACCAGGCCCAGATCCTTGCGCATCCAGTCGACGGCGAAGCCGAAGTCGAAGCGGCCCTCCACCATGGTCTTGCCGCGGTTGTCCATCTGCCAGCTCTGGGCGGCGCCCTTGCCGATCACGTCGAGCACGAGCGGCATGTCCAGGCCCGCATGCTGGCCGAAGGCGATGGCTTCCGAGAGGCCCTGGACGATGCCGGCGATGCAGATCTGGTTGACCATCTTGGCGAGCTGGCCGGCTCCGCTGTCGCCGATGCGCGTGAAGGCGCGGGAGAACGCCATCGCCACGGGGCGCACCTGGTCGAAGGCGTCGGCATCGCCGCCGCACATGACGGTGAGCTGCCCGTTCTGCGCACCGGCCTGGCCTCCGGAGACGGGCGCATCGATGAAGCGCAGGCCGAGCGTGCGCGCGGCCTGGGCCAATTCGCGTGCGACTTCGGCCGAGGCGGTGGTGTGGTCCACGAAGACCGCGCCGGGCTGCATGCCGGCGAAGGCTCCGTCGGCGCCGAGCACGACCGATCGCAGGTCGTCGTCGTTGCCCACGCAGCAGAACACGATGTCCGCGCCCTGGGCGGCCTCGCGCGGCGTGGCCGCATGGCGGGCGCCGGCCGCCTGGGCGAATTCCTCGCACCAGGCGGAGGCCTTGGCGGCGGTGCGGTTGTAGACGGTGACCTGGTGCCCGGCGAGCGCCAGATGCCCCGCCATCGGATGGCCCATGACGCCCAGGCCCAGGAAGGCGACCTTGCGCGAGGGGAGGGCGTCGTAGCTGCGCGGGGCGGTACTGGATGGCATGGGGTCGGGTCTCCTGTCGGTTGCGGTGGACGGTGGAAAAGACGGCGCCCGCCGGGTCGCGGCGGGCGCGGCGTGGAGGGATGGCGTCAGACGATGGCGAAGTGCTCGGTGCCTGACGACAGGTCGGTGCTGCGCGCGCGCTGGCTGCCGAGCTTGATCTGCAGGCGCAGGTCGTTGAGCGAGTCGGCGTTGCGCAGGGCGTCTTCGTAGCTGATGACGTTGGCCTCGAAGAGATCGAACAGCGACTGGTCGAAGGTCTGCATGCCGAGGTTGCGGCTCTTCTTCATGATCTCCTTGATCTCGACGACCTCGCCCTTGAAGATCAGGTCGGCGATCAGCGGCGTGTTGAGCATGACTTCCACCGCCGCGGCACGGCCCTTGCCGTCCTGCCGGGGGATGAGGCGCTGCGACACCATGGCGCGCAGGTTGAGCGACAGGTCCATGAGCAGCTGCGTGTGGCGTTCCTCGGGGAAGAAGTTGACGATCCGGTCCAGCGCCTGGTTGGCGCTGTTGGCGTGCAGCGTGGCGAGGCAGAGGTGGCCGGTCTCGGAGAAGGCGATGGCGTGGTCCATGGTCTCGCGGTCGCGGATCTCGCCCATGAGGATCACGTCCGGGGCTTGGCGCAACGTGTTCTTGAGGGCTGCCTCCCAGCTGTCGGTATCGAGGCCCACCTCGCGCTGCGTGACGACGCAGTTCTTGTGCGGGTGCACGAATTCGATCGGGTCTTCGACGGTGATGATGTGGCCGAAGGAGTTCTCGTTGCGCCAGTCGACCATGGCCGCGAGGGTGGTCGATTTGCCCGAGCCGGTGGCACCCACGAGGATGCACAGCCCGCGCTTGGCCATGGTGATCTCCTTGAGCACCTGCGGCACGCCGAGCCCGTCGATGGTGGGCAGCGTGAGCGGGATGGTCCGCAGCACCATGCCGACGCGGCCCTGCTGGATGAAGGCGTTCACGCGGAAGCGGCCGATGCCCGCGGGGGAGATGGCGAAGTTGCACTCCTTGGTGCGCTCGAAATCCGCCACCTGCTTGTCGCTCATGATGGCGCGCGCCAGGGTCAGGGTGTGCGACGGCGTGAGCGGCTGGGGGGAGACCTTGGTGACCTTGCCGTCCACCTTGATGGCGGGCGGAAATTCCGCGGTGATGAAGAGGTCGCTGCCGCCCCGGCCCACCATGAGCTTGAGCAGGTCGTTGATGAATTTGCTGGCCTGATCGCGTTCCATTCAATGCTCCGGTCGGTGCGCGGCGTGTCAGCGCTGGCTGTCGCTCAGGCGGGCGCTGACCACGCGCAGGCGCTGCGAGAGCTTGCGGGCGAGCAGCGCGACGAGGCTGGCGGCCAGCTGCGGGTCCCGGGCCATCATGTCGTCGAGGGCCTCGGCGCTCAGCACCGCGATCTCGCAGTCGGTGAGCGTGGTGCAGGCGGAGAAGCGGATGCCGCTGTCGAGCAGCGACATCTCGCCCAGGATGTCGCCGGGGCGCGTTTCGGCGAGCCGCAGGTGCTCGCCCCAGGGCTGCACGCGGTCGACGGCGATGGTGCCGGTGAGCAGCACGACCATGAAGTTGCCGTATTCGTCCTGGCGGATCACGTCGCGGTCGGCGGGCACGGACGCGAACTGGAAGAAGCGCTCCATGCGCTCGACGGCGGAGGCGTCCAGGTGCGCCATGTAGCGGTCCTTCGACCAGAGCGCCTGCAGCAGCTTGCCGCCGCGGCTGGCGGGCAGGCGCTGGGCCGCGACCTCGACGGCGCGCGCCTCCCAGGGCACGAGCATGGAGCTGTCCACGCCCTGGCCGGCGAAGGCCGTGGTGAAGAAGACCGAATCGCTGCCGCCTTCGCCGCTGGACTTGGCGCCGCCGCGGGACTTGGCCTTGAGCAGGCCGAGGATGCCTTTCATGGGATGCTCCGGTTCGCGCGGCGGTCAGGTGGGCCGTGCGGTGTGTGGAAGGGGGCTGCCGTCGGTGCCGAGGAAGCCGTGGGGCCTCAGCCCGGGAAGTTCTCCGGGATCTTGGCCTTGCTGCGCGCCTCGGCGGGGCTGATGACGTTGCGCCGCACGAGGTCGGTGAGGTTCTGGTCGAGCGTCTGCATGCCGACGCTGCTGCTGGTCTGGATGGTGGAGTACATCTGCGCCACCTTGGCCTCGCGGATCAGGTTGCGGATGGCGCTGGTGCCCAGCATGATCTCGTGCGCCGCCACGCGGCCCTGGCCGTCCTTGGTCTTGCACAGCGTCTGGGAGATCACGGCCTGCAGCGATTCGGACAGCATGGCGCGCACCATTTCCTTCTCTTCGGCGGGGAAGACGTCGATGATCCGGTCGATGGTCTTGGCGGCGCTGGAGGTGTGCAGGGTGCCGAAGACGAGGTGGCCCGTCTCGGCCGCGGTCATCGCGAGGCGGATGGTCTCCAGGTCGCGCATTTCGCCCACGAGGATCGCGTCCGGGTCTTCGCGCAGGGCCGACTTGAGCGCGGCGGCGAAGGAGAGCGTCATCGGCCCGACCTCGCGCTGGTTGATCAGGCACTTCTTGGAGTCGTGCACGAACTCGATCGGGTCTTCCACCGTGAGGATGTGCCCGTACTCGGTCTCGTTGAGGTGGTTCACCATGGCCGCGAGCGTGGTGGACTTGCCCGAGCCGGTGGGGCCGGTGACGAGCACCAGGCCGCGCGGCTTGAGGGCGAGGTCGGCGAAGATGCGCGGTGCGTTGAGCTGCTCGAGCGTGAGGATCTTGCTCGGGATGGTGCGGAACACGGCGGCGGCGCCGCGGTTCTGGTTGAAGGCGTTGACCCGGAAGCGCGCCAGGCCTTCGATCTCGAAGGAGAAGTCGACCTCGAGGAACTCTTCGTACACCTTGCGCTGGGCATCGCTCATGATGTCGTACACCATGGCATGCACCATCTTGTGGTCGAGCGCGTCGACGTTGATGCGGCGCACGTCGCCGTGGACCCGGATCATCGGCGGCAGGCCTGCGGAGAGATGCAGGTCGGAGGCCTTGTTCTTCACGCTGAAGGCGAGCAGTTGGGTGATGTCCACGGAAGGCCCTTGGTCGTTTGGTACGCTTGGAGAGCAAACATTATGACGACGATTGGTAACAACCTCCAACAGGTGCTGGACCGCATCGCGCAGGCCTGCGCATCCGCCGGCCGGCCGCCGGACAGCGTGCGTCTGCTGGCCGTTTCCAAGACGTTCGACGCCGCCGCCGTGCGCGAGGCGGCGCGGGCCGGGCAGCAGGCCTTCGGCGAGAACTACCTCCAGGAAGGGGTGGAGAAGATCGCTGCCCTGCGCGCGCCGGGATCGGGAGTGGAGCGGCCGCTGGAGTGGCACTGCATCGGCCCGGTGCAAAGCAACAAGACGCGCCTCGTGGCGGAACATTTCGACTGGATCCACACGGTGGACCGGCTGAAGACGGCCGAGCGGCTGTCGCAGCAGCGGCCGGAGCACCTGCCCGCGCTGCAGATGTGCATCCAGGTGAACGTGGACGGCGGCGCGAACAAGGCCGGGGTGCCGCCCGCCGAGGCGCAGGCGCTGGTCCGCGCGGTGGCCGGGCTGCCGCGGCTGCGCCTGCGGGGGCTGATGGCCATTCCCGAGCCGGCGCCGGACTTCGCCGCGCAGTACGCGGTGCACCTGCAGGCGCGCGAACTCTTCGAGCGGCTGCGCGCGGCGGGCGATGCGGGGCTGGAGGCTTTCGACACGCTCTCGCTCGGCATGACGGCAGACCTGGAGGCCGCCATCCACGCCGGCAGCACCCTGGTGCGCGTGGGCAGCGGCATCTTCGGCCACCGCAGCTACCCGGCGCGCTGAGCCGTTCCCGGAGCGGCCTGCACGGCCCAGCGAAGCAGTTCCGGCGAGGCGCCGCCCTCAGCCCGTGAACCGCTCCACGCAGTCGAGCGCATGGGCCACGTCGTCCGGCCCGACGTCGAGGTGGGTCACCCAGCGCAGGCGGATCTGGCCGCCGCAGAGGCTGCGCGTCACGCCGATGCCGTGCTGCGACAGCCAGGCCAGCAGCGAAGGGGCGATGTCGGAGTGCACGTCGGTGAACAGGATGTTGGTGTGGGCCGACGCCACCTCCAGCCGCCGGCGCAGCACGGGGTGGCTGCGGCCCGCTTCGGCCAGGCCGTCCGCCAGCGTGCGCAGCAGGGCGTGGTCGTCGGCCATGCGGCGCACGTGGTGATCCAGGGCGTAGTGTCCCGCGGCCGCGAGCAGGCCCGCCTGCCGCATCGCGCCGCCCAGCATCTTGCGGGTGCGGCGGGCGGCCGCGATGAAATTCCGCGAGCCGAGCAGCAGCGAGCCCACGGGTGCACCGAGTCCCTTGCTGAGGCAGACGGAGGCCGAGTCGAAGTGCGCGCAGATGGCGCGCGCCTCGTCGTAGACGTCGGTGCCGTGCGCCGTGGCGTTCGCCGCCGCGGCGTTGAAGAGGCGCGCGCCGTCCAGGTGCATGGCCAGGCCGCGGTCCTGCGCGAGCGCCGCCACCTCGGCGATGTAGGTGTTGGGCAGCACCTGGCCGCCGGTCGTGTTCTCCAGCACCACGAGGCGGGTCCGCGCGAAATGCGGATCGTCGGGCTTGATGGCGGCAGCGATCTCGTGCAGGCACAGCGTGCCGTCGGCGCGGTTCTCGATGGGCTGCGGCTGGATGGAGCCGAGGGTGGCCATGCCGCCGCCCTCCCAGCGGTAGGTGTGCCAGGCCTGGCCGACGATGGCCTCGTCGCCGCGCTGGCAGTGGCCCATCAGCCCGATGAGGTTGGCCTGGGTGCCGCTGGGGGCGAAGAGCGCGGCCTCGAAGCCGAGCATGTCCGCGGCCCGCTCCTGCAGGGCGTTCACGGACGGATCGTCGCCGAAGACGTCGTCGCCCAGGGGCGCTGCGAGCATGGCCTCGCGCATGGCGGCGGTGGGCCGGGTGACGGTGTCGCTGCGGAAGTCGTGCATCGAATCGGTTTCCTGGAAGGGGCGGGTGGGATCGAAGGGCGCGGTGGGCGGTCGCCATACTAGCCGCGTCCGCCGCCCGAGCCCGGCGGGGCGCCGAATTCCCCCGCGGATGCGCGACGGTCCGGGCGGCGGGCGCGGTGTAAGCTGCTGCCATCCGTGCGCGGCTTGCCGGTATCTGCTGGCCTCGGGGCCGCTTCCGCGCCTTCCCTCTCCATTCCCCCTGGCCGTTTCCGTTCCAAGGAGTTGCCCCGCCATGCCCGGACTGTTGCCCGATGTCGATCCCGATGGCCTGCTGGAGTTCTCGGTCGTCTACACCGACCGCGCCCTCAACCACATGTCCAAGCGCTTCACCGGCGTGATGCAGGACATCCTCGCCACGCTGAAGACGGTGTACGGCGCCCACACCGCGGTGCTGGTGCCCGGCAGCGGCACCTTCGGCATGGAGGCCGTGGCCCGCCAGTTCGCCAACCGCGAAAAGGCGCTGATCGTGCGCAACGGCTGGTTCAGCTACCGCTGGAGCCAGATCTTCGACGCGGGCGGGCTCGGCGGCGGCGCCGTGGTCTGCCAGGCGCGCCAGCAGGGCGAGGGCCCGCAGGCACCGTGGGCGCCGTGCCCCGCCGACGAGGTGGCGCAGGCCATCCGTGCCGAGCGGCCGAAGGTGGTGTTCGCTCCGCACGTGGAGACGGCCAGCGGCATCCTGCTGCCGGACGACTACCTGCGCACCGTGGCGGATGCGGCGCACGAGGTGGGCGCGCTGTTCGTGCTCGACTGCGTGGCTTCGGGCGCGATGTGGGTGGACATGCGCGCCACGGGCGTGGACGTGCTCATCTCGGCGCCGCAGAAGGGCTGGAGCGGCTCGCCCTGCTGCGCCATGGTGATGCTGAGCGAGCGTGCCCGGCAGGCGATCGAGGGCACGCAGAGCTCCAGCTTCTCGTGCGACCTCAAGAAGTGGATGCAGATCGCCGAGGGCTACGAAAAGGGCAAGCACGCCTACCACACGACCATGCCGACCGATGCGCTGGTGCGGCTGCGCGACGTGATGTTCGAGACCCGTGACGACGGCTTCGAGCGGGTGCGCGAGCGGCAGATCGAACTGGGTGCGAAGGTGCGCGCGCTGCTGGAGTCGCGCGGCTTCCCGAGCGTGGCGGCCGAGGGCTGGAAGGCGCCGGGCGTGGTGGTGAGCTACACCACCGATGCGGGCATCCAGAACGGCAGCAAGTTCCAGGAGGCCGGCCTGCAGACGGCCGCGGGCGTGCCGCTGCAGTGCGGCGAGCGCCCGGATTTCCAGACCTTCCGCCTGGGCCTCTTCGGCCTGGACAAGTGGCGCAACGTGGACCGCACCGTGGGGCACCTCTCAGCGGCGCTGGACCGCGTGGCGCCGCGCTGAGGTCCGGGTACAGGCCCTGCGCAGGGCGCGCGGTGCGGCCGCGTTGCCCGCCAAGCCCGTACGGGCAACAGTTGCTTACGCGCGGGCCGCGCACCGGCGGGCTATTCTCGGGGGAATGGACAGCAGCACGCGCAACCGCAGTTCCGGCGATGGCGGCCTCGGCACGGCAAGCGAGGCGCCGGGCGCCGCGGGCCGCTCCACCGCCCCCCTGCCCGCCGACGGGCCGGAGGCGGTCGCCGTGACCCCGCCCGCGGCGACCGCGCACGCGCTGGCGCTGGCACGCTCCAAATGGCTCGCCACGGGCCTGCTGATGGCGGTGACGGCGGTGTTCGCCGGCACGTATGCCTTCCCTCCGGGCCTGGCGGTGGACTGCGTGCGCGCCATGGCCGAGGCCGCCATGGTCGGCGCGCTGGCCGACTGGTTCGCGGTGTCGGCGCTGTTCCGCCGCATCCCGCTGCCGTGGGTGCAGCGGCATACCGACATCATCGCGCGCAACAAGGAGCGCATCGGCGGCAACCTGGCCACGTTCGTGCGCGACAAGTTCCTGGACGCGCCCTCGCTCGTCAACCTCATCCGCCGGCACGATCCGGCCGACATGCTCGCGCAGTGGCTCACCTCGCCGGGCAATGCCCAGCTGCTGGGGCGGCAGGTGGCGCGGCTGGCGCTCGCGGCGCTGGACACGGTGGAGGATGCGCGCATCCAGCGGTTCATGAACCAGGCCGCGCGCGCGCTGGTGGGCCAGCTCGACCTGTCGCGCACCATGGCGGCGGCGCTGGAGGCGCTCACCCACAATGGCCGGCACCAGGTGCTGCTCGACGACGTGCTGGGGCGCGTGACGCTGCTGCTGCGCGCGCCCGAGACGCGTACCTTCATCGCCGAGGCCATCGTGCAGTGGATACGGCGCGAGCACCCGCTCAAGGAGAAGGTGCTGCCCACCGACTGGCTGGGCGGCAAGGGGGCGGGCGCGATCGCTCAGGCGATCGACAGCCTGCTGGCCGAGGTGGCGAGCGATCCTTCGCACCAGCTGCGCACGGCGCTGGACGCGGCCGTGCAGCGGCTGATCGAGCGGCTGCAGACCGATCCCGAATGGGAGCGCCGGGGGCTCGAGCTGCGCGAATACCTGCAGAACGACGAGACCCTGGGCCGCTACGTGCAGGAGCTGTGGACCAGCCTGCGCGAGCGGCTGCAGAAGGACCTGTCCGACGAGCACTCCGAGGTGTCGCGCAAGGTGGCCGCCATGGGCCAGTGGCTGGGCATGGCGCTCGCGGGCGATCCGGCGCTGCGGGTGCGGCTGAACGTGCGCCTGCAGCTCTGGGCCACGCAGGTGGCGCCCGATCTGTCGCAGTTCGTGGCCGAGCACATCCGCAACACGGTGGACCGCTGGGACGCCAAGGAGATGGCACGGCTGGTGGAGCTGCACATCGGCAGCGACCTGCAGTACATCCGCATCAACGGCACGGTGGTCGGCGGCCTGATCGGGCTGGTGCTGTTCGCGCTCTCGCACGCCTCCGAGCTGGCCCGGGGGCTGGGCGTCCTGGCCGGCTGAGCGCTCCTTCGCGTGGGCCGGCCCGGCCCGCGGGACGTCAGCCGTCCCGGTCCTTGCGCTGCGCTTCCCCGGCCTCGTGCGCCCGCGCGATGGCCAGGATCACCTCGCGCGCCAGCCGGCGCTGGGGCACTGGCAGCTTGAGGTAGATGTCGAAGAGCTCGCGGTCGTCGTAGCCCAGCCCCGCATGCCACTTGTGGAGGGGCTCGCCGGTGGCGCGCAGGGCCGCGCCCTCGCCCGCATCGACGAAATCCTCCATGGGCACGCGCAGCCACTGCGCCAGCGTGGTGAGCTTGCGCGGGCCCGGCATGGTCTCGCCGAGCAGCCAGCGGCGCACGCCGTGCAGCGTCATGGGCTTGCCCCAATGGCGCGTGTTGAACTCGCGTTCGAGTACCGAGGGTTTGGCCTCGTAGCCTGCCGTTTCCATTGCCTCCCGCAACTTCCGGGCGAATTTTTGTTTTGCGTCGTCCTGCATGCCGGCACGCTAGGGACCGGCACGAACTGCAGAGTGACTCGAAAGGCGGGTTACGCTGCCCGCGTGATCCTTGGTTCAGTGGACTGCGGCCGGGGCGGCGGCGCTCAGCTTTTGCGCTGTTTTTCGGCGTCGGCGGCGTGGGCGCGGGCGATCGCGAGGATCACCTCGCGGGCGACGCGGCGCTGCGGGACGGGCAGGCGCAGGTAGATCTCGAAGAGCTTGCGGTCATCGTAGCCCATGCCGGCATGCCACAGGCCGGAGGGCTCGTCGGTGCGGGGCGTACCGGGGGGCGCGGCCCCGGCAAGGAAGTCCTGCAGGGGCACCTGGAGCCATTGCGAGAGGGTGGCGAGCTTGCGGTGGTCGGGCAGGGTTTCGCCGAGCAGCCAGCGCCGCACGCCATGCAGGCTCATGGGCTTGCCCCAGTGCCGGGTGTTGAATTCCCGCTCCAGGACCGAGGGCCTGGCTTCGTATCCGGCCCTCTCCATAGCTTTTCGTAACTTCTCGGCAAAATTTTGCTTTGCATCCTGCATGCAGTCACGCTAGGGAACTGCCGAGTTTCCGGGGTGATTCGGCGATATAGTCACGAAATTGGCGTGATTTCTGGTTACGTAGCAGCTGGGAGGCCGTTGCGTCCAGGGCCTGCATGAACGGGAGGAGGGTGGATATGGAGGACATCGGAGGCGTGGCGCTGTACGCGCCGGAGCACGGGGCCCACGCGGGCCCGGCAAGGGCCGCCGCACCGGTCACGGAGAGCGGGCCGGGGGGCGTGGCGGCGGGTGCAGCGGGGCGGGTGGCGGAGCCCGGCAAGGGTAGCGGAGGGATCGGTCCGCAGCGCGGAACGTTCGCACCGCCGCGTGCGGACGATCCGGTCGAGATCGCGGTCGCGCAGCTGCGGCTCGCCTGGTGCATGGCGGACCCGTTCACCACGGCGGACCGCTGGATCGCGTCCGCCGAATGGCACTTCCGGACACTGGCCCTGGCGCTGGACGATCGCCGCCGCCTGCTGGCGGGCCGTCTGGCGGCGCTCGGCAGCGCGCGGCTGCAGGTACGGGCGCAGGATCTGGCGGAGGTGCTGTCGCTCGCGCGGCGGCTGCCGCGGGGGATCGCGCCCACCCGCGGCGCGGGCCTCGGGGGCTCGCCGGAGCAGGGAGCGCCCCGGCTCGAGGACCTCGCCACGGCGGTCGAGCGCGCCGTGGAGCTGCGCGGCTTCGGCGGGCAGGGGCTGCCGGCCGGCGTACTGCCGGCCTGGTCGCTGTGCGCCGGGGACGGCGCGATGGCCCCTGCGCCGGGCAACGTGACCGTGGCCTGGCTGGGCACCGGCCACGTGCCGCCCGAGGACGACGGACGCCCGCCGTTCCTGGTGCTCGGCGGCGTGGTCGACGCGGCGGTGCTGCGGTCGCTGCGTGCCTGCGCGGAAGGGCGGATGGACGAGGCGTTGCGGGTGGCGCGCCTGCATTCCGCCTCGCTGCAGGATGCCGCCGAGCAGGTGGAGAGCGCGGCCGCCGCGCTCGACGCCATCGATCTGCGGGTGCGGGAGATCGCATGGCTGCTCGCGCGCCTGCAGGCGCGGTTCGGTCCCGTCGCGCTGCACGCCCGGCGCGTGCTGGATGTGCAGCAGGACCGCGAGGAAGAGGCGGGGCCCGCGGGACGCAGGCGCGTGGGCGCAGGGGAGGGCGCCGCGGCGGAACTGCGCTCCGCCGACCGCCAGCTGCTGTCGCTGCTGGCGACCGTGGGCGGCGCGCTGTACCGCATGGCGACCGTGCCGGTGCTGGACGACGCCGGACGCCTGACGCGCCAGAGCAGCGAGACGGTGGCCGCCATCCGGCGATGGCTGATGGCGCACCCCGAAGGCCCGGGGGAGCCGGGCGCGCACTGACGCCCTGGACCGGCCGGCGCGCCGCCGGTCAGAACCGGGGCAGGTCGGGGTGCGCGATGCGGCCGCCCCGCACGAGCATCCGGCCATATTCGGCGCAGCGCTGGAGCGTGGGGATCACCTTGCCCGGGTTGAGCAGCCCGGCCGGGTCGAAGGCCGCCTTGAGCGCGAACATCTGCGCGTTCTCCTCGGCGGTGAACTGCGTGCACATGGAGTTGAGCTTCTCCACGCCCACGCCGTGCTCGCCGGTCACGGTGCCGCCCATGGCCACGCTGGTCTCCAGGATGTCGGCGCCGAAGAGTTCGCAGCGGTGCAGCTGGTCGGGGTCGTTCGCATCGAAGAGGATCAGCGGATGCAGGTTGCCGTCGCCCGCATGGAAGACGTTGGCGCAGCGCAGGCCGTATTTCTGCTCCATGGCCTGGATGGCGAGCAGGATGTCGGCCAGGCGCTTGCGCGGGATGGTGGAATCCATGCACATGTAGTCGGGGCTCATGCGGCCCGAGGCGGGGAAGGCGTTCTTGCGGCCGCTCCAGAAGCGCAGCCGCTCGGCCTCGTCCTGGCTCACCGTGATGGCGGTGGCGCCGGCCTCGCGCAGCACGGCGCTCATGCGGGCGATCTCTTCCTCGACCTCCTCGGGCGTGCCGTCGGATTCGCACAGCAGGATGGCTTCGGCCGCGAGGTCGTAGCCGGCGTGCACGAAGTCCTCGACGGCGGCGGTCATGGGCCGGTCCATCATCTCCAGGCCGGCCGGGATGATGCCGGCCGCGATCACGGCGGCGACGGCGTCGCCCGCGCGGCGCACGTCGTCGAAGCTCGCCATGATGCAGCGCGCGACGCGCGGCTTCGGGATCAGCCGCACGGTGACTTCCAGGGCGATGGCGAGCATGCCTTCGCTGCCGATCACGGCGGCCAGCAGGTCGTAGCCCGGTGTGTCGAGCGCCTCGCTGCCGAAGGTGACGGGATCGCCCTCGGCCGTGAACCCGCGCACGCGCAGCACGTTGTGCACGGTGAGGCCGTATTTCAGGCAGTGCACGCCGCCCGAGTTCTCGGCGACGTTGCCGCCGATGGTGCAGGCGATCTGGCTCGACGGATCGGGCGCGTAGTAGAGGCCGTGCGGCGCCGCGGCTTCGCTGATCGCGAGATTGCGCACGCCGCATTGCACGCGCGCGGTGCAGGCGACAGGATCGATCGCGAGGATGCGGTTGAAACGGGCCAGCGAGAGCGTGACGCCGGCCGCGTGCGGCATCGCGCCGCCCGACAGGCCGGTGCCCGCGCCGCGTGCCACCACCGGCACGCCGAGCGCATGGCAGGTGCGCAGCACGGCCTGCACCTGCGCCTCGGTTTCCGGCAGGCAGACGACCATCGGCCGCTGGCGGTAGGCGGTGAGGCCGTCGCATTCGTAGGGCGTGGTGTCTTCCGCATGCCAGAGCAGCGTGTGGGCCGGCAGATGGGCGCCGAGCGCCTGCACGACCTGCGCCTGGAGGGCGGCGCGCGCGGTGCCGCCGGAGGGCTGCTGCGTGGCGGGATCGGGTCCCGGGCCGGGGACGGGGGCGGACGCGGGAAGGGGGGCGGTGGCGCTCATGCCCTTCACTTTAGAGGAAGGCCCGCCGCCGGTGCGTGAGTTTTCTTTCAGCGCCGCGTGAATGTGGGTCGGATGCGGGTCGGATACGGTCTGAGGACGTGCCCTCCGGGACGGCCCGCTCAGACCGGCCCCGGGCCCAGGGGGCGTTGGCTGCCTTCGAGCAGCCACAGGTGCTTTTTCGCGCGCGTCATGGCCACGTAGAGCATGTTGCGCTCGCGGTAGGCCTCGTGGCGGGCGGCGGCGCGCGGAAAGCGCCCGCGCTCGACCAGCGGCACGGCCACGTGGTCGTATTCGTGGCCTTTGCAGCGCTCCACCGTCAGCAATTGCAGGCTGGGCGCTTCCTGCTCGCGGTGCTGCCGCATGCCCGACTGCACCATGAGCGTGAGCCGGCCCAGGAACTCATCCACCGGCAGGCCCTCGCAGATGCGCGAGAGCGCCTGCAGGCTGTCCAGGCACTGGCGGTACTCATGGGGGCTGATGGGGGCTTCGGCGAAGAAGCGGTGCAGCAGCGGATGGCGGCACAGCCGGCCCGCGTCGGCGCACACCGCGGGCGGCAGGGCCAGCCAGGCCTCGCAGGCGGCGGAAGCCACGGGCGCGTTCGGGTCGAAGCTCGCGCGCAGCAGGAAGTCGCGCAGGCGCTCCGGCTGGTGGACGAGTTCGCCAGCGACGGCCCGGGTGTCCACCTCGGCGGTGGACTGCTGCGCGAGCGCCTGCAGATCGAAGAGACCGTTGGCCAGCACGTCGGCATCGGGCCGGCTGCCGCGCCGCACGTAGCGCAGCAGGCCCTCGATGGCACTGCTCAGGATGCCCTGCGTGAGTTGCACCGGGCCGCCGCGGCCCGGCAGCGCCCAGAGCAGGGCCAGCACCAGCGCGATCTCGCGGCGCTGGTAGAACCGCTTCATGCCCCGGCAGGCATAGTGCACTCCCTCGTGGCCGAAGCACCATTCCAGCAGCACCGAATCCTCGGGCGAGCGCAGCACCACCGTGAGGCAGGGCGCCGTGCCGTTCGCCGGCGTCGGCAGGCGCCGCACGGTCTGGTGGATGGCCAGCAGCTGCTGGGCGCAGTCCTCGTCGTCGTCGTAGGCGAGCCGCTCGAAGCGGGCGGACTGGTTTGGGTAGTGCGTCTCGAACGCCACGCCGAAGAGCGGGTTCAGGCCCGCGCAGATGGCCTGGCCGAAACGGTAGGTGGTGTCGAGCGTGAGCACTTCGGGCGGCTCGGGCAGCTCCTGCCGCAGGCGTTCCAGGCCGTTGCCGAAGACGGAGAACGCGCCGGGCAGGATGTGCTGGTTGAAGTCGCCCGCGCCCACGAACACGCCGTTGCCGCCGGCCACCAGGCGGCGCAGCACCAGCATCGCGGCTTCGTCCAGGTCCTGCAGCTCGTCGAAGAGCACCGCGTCGTGGCGGCCCTCGAGCAGCGGGTAGGGCGCGTCGGCGTCGAGTTCCCAGAGCTGCCGGGCCACCTCGTAGGTGCAGTCGCCGGGGGCGTAGAACTGCGGTTCGTCGTCCGGCCCGCGCCGCAGCCGCTCGTACTGGCGCAGCAGCAGGTAGAGGCCGTAGTCCAGCGCGTGGTCCCGGCAGTAGGCCGCGGCGCCCACGCCCTCGCGGGCGATGTCGCGCAGCAGCAGCCGCTGCTTGGCCAGGGCCTCGAAATCGATGAAGGCCTGCACGTCCAGTTCGCGCGCTGCGAAATCGGCGGCCTCGGGCGGCACGTCCCCGCCATGCCCCGGTCCGCGCTGGAGCTCCTGCCGCAGCGCGGCATGGGCCTGGCGGATCAGCAGCTGGCGCTCCAGCGGCTCGGTCAGGCGGTGAACGGGCAGGCCCTGGTCCTTCAGCAGGCCCTCGCAGAGCTGCTCCACCGTCATGATCCGCACTTCGCGCGACGCGGCCGGCATGTAGCGGGCCAGCCGGTCGTGGATGGCGGCCAGGCCCGCATCGGAGTAGGCCAGCATGAGCACGCGGCGCGCGCCCCGCATCTGGACCAGGTCCGCCGCCTTGGTCACCAGCGTGGTGGTCTTGCCCGTGCCGGCCAGTGCGTTGATGAGCACGGTTTTCGCCGTGGTGTTGAGGACGGCTTTCTGCTCGTCGTTCGGGCGGCGCTTCAGGACGGGGGCTGCGGGGGAAGGGGGCTGGGCCATGGGAATGGTGGCGGGCTGGGTGCTCGGGTGCCGGACCTGCAAACCGGAGGATTATGCGCACTGCGTTCTACCGCCACGGCCCATGCCACTGGCGCGGCCAGTTCAGCGGCAGCCGAGCAAGGGCCGCCCCGCAGCGATGGCTGCGTCCCCCTGCCCGCCGTGCGCAGCACGGCGAGAGCGGGGGGAAGGCGCGCAGCGCCTCAGGGGGGTGTCTTCACATCACCCGCCGCAGCCATTCCGCGAAGGCCGCGCATTCCCAGCGGTCCATCGTGCCGGTGCGCCAGCAGAGGTAGTGGGCATGGGGGCTGGGCGCATCGAGCGGGAACAGCCGCACGAGGGTGCCGTTCTCCAGCCAGGGCGCGCCGAGCTTGAGGCGCACCAGCGCCACGCCCATGCCGGCCGAGGCGGCATCGCACATCAGGCCGATGTCGTTGAACTGCGAGCCCTCGGACGGTTCCGCCCAGCCGAGGCCGGCGGCGGAGAACCAGGTGCGCCAGGGCTCCAGCGGGCTGCGCAGCAGTGCCGCGCCCTCCAGGTCCTCGGGCCGCTCGAAGGGCCCGTGCTCGCGCAGGAAGGCGGGAGAAACCAGTGGCGTGACCACGTCGCGCGCCAGTTCCACGTGCTCCAAGTCGGCGTAGTGCCCCGGGCCGAAGCGCACCACGAGGTCGGCGTCCTCGGCCACCACGTCGAGCAGCGGGATGGAGACCTGCAGCGCCAGGTCGATTTCCGGATAGGCCTCGGTGAACTGCCGCAGCCGCGGAATCAGGATGGACCGCGCGAAGGTCGGCGTGACGGCGATCTTGAGCCGCCGCTTGCCCGGCGCGGCCGCAGCGCCCGGAAAGCGCTGCAGCGCGCCCAGGCCCTCGCGCACATGGGCCAGGTAGGCGCTGCCCTCGGTGGTGAGGGAGAAATCCGCCCGGCCGAACAGCCGCGCGCCCAGGATCTGCTCGAGCTGGCGCACGCGGTGGCTCACCGCGCTGGGCGTCACGCACAGCTCGTCGGCCGTCTGCGTCACGCTGCGCAGCCGCGCCAGCGCCTCGAAGGTCAGCAGGCACTGGATCGGCGGGATGCGCTGGGCGGCGCTTCTGGAAGACGGCGAAGCGGGGTGGACGGAGGCCATCTCATGGATTCCCTGCGCCACGCCCTGCGCGACGCGCATGCGTCATTTGAAGATGACCGTCTTGTGGCCGTTGAGCACCACGCGGTGCTCGGTATGCCACTTCACGGCGCGTGCCAGCACCTGGCTTTCGGTGTCGCGGCCGCGGGCCGTGAGGTCTTCCACGGTGTCGGTGTGGTCGGCGCGGGCCACGTCCTGCTCGATGATCGGGCCTTCGTCCAGGTCGGCCGTCACGTAGTGGGCCGTGGCACCGATGAGCTTCACGCCGCGGTCGTGCGCCTGGTAGTAGGGCTTGGCGCCCTTGAAGCTCGGCAGGAAGCTGTGGTGGATGTTGATGGCGCGGCCTTCGAGCTTGCGGCACAGGTCATCCGACAGCACCTGCATGTAGCGCGCGAGCACGACCAGCTCGGCGCCTTCCTGCTGGATGATCTCGTACTGGCGGGCCTCGGCCTGGGCCTTGTTGTCCTTCGTCACCGGGATGTGGTGGAAGGGCACGTTGTAGCTGGCCGCGAGCTGGTAGAAGTCGCGGTGGTTGCTGATGATGGCGCAGATGTGCACCGGCAGCAGGCCGGACTTCCAGCGGAACAGCAGGTCGTTCAGGCAGTGGCCTTCGCGGCTGACCATGATGGCGGTCTTCATCGGCTCGCTGGCGGCGTGCAGGCTCCAGTGCATGCGGTGCGGCTCGGCGAAGGCGGTGAGCTGCGCGCGCAGGCTGGCCTGGTCGTGGGTGCCGCAGGCGAAGCGCACGCGCATGAAGAACAGGCCGGTGGCGTGGTCGTTGTACTGGGCGGCCTCTTCGATATTGCCGCCATGCTCCAGCAGGAATCCGGAGACCGCATGCACCAGCCCGAGCTTGTCGGGGCAGGAGAGGGTGAGAATATAGGCTTGGGTCATAGCGGGGCGATTGTCGCAGCACGGCCCGCAGCAACGCGGAGCAAGGAATTGATGCAAGAGGAGCAGGGGGCCGTCCCCCGCAGCGCCCCCCTGGGAGTGGCCGGCTGGTGGATACCCGCCGCCCTGCTCGTGTATGCCGCGGCCGGCCTCGCCTGGGTGGTGGGCGCCGAGGCGATGGTGCCGGCCGGCAGCGGCCTGCGGATGGCGCTGGAGGCGGCGTTCGTGCTGGCGCCCGCGGGCTGCGGCGTCTGGGCGCTGGGGCGCTGGCGCGCGCGCGGCCGGGAGATCGCCGTGCTGGCGCAGGGCGCCGTGCAGGCCGACGAGCGCCAGCGGCTCGCGGCCACGGTGGTGGACAACGCGGCCGAGGGCATGGTGGTGACGGACGCCGCGAGCCGCATCCTGTCGGTGAACGCGGCGTTCACCCGGCTCATGGGCTATGACGAGGCGGAACTGCTGGGGCGAACGCCGCGGCTCTTCAAGTCGGGCCGCCACGGCCGCGCGTTCTACGAGGCCATGTGGAGCGAGCTGGGCCGCACCGGCCACTGGCAGGGCGAGATCTGGAACCGCCGCAAGAACGGCGAGGTGTTCCCCGAGCGCATGTCGCTCTCCAGCGTGCGCAATGCGCAGGGCGAGGTGACGCACTACGTGTGCCTGTTCACCGACATCTCGCACGAGCACGAGCAGCGCCGCCGCCTGGAGGTGATGGCCCACACCGATCCGCTCACCGGCCTGCCCAACCGCACGTTCTTCGCGCGGCAGCTCGAGGACGCGATCGCCGATGCGCGGCTGCGGGGCGAGCCGCTGGCGGTGCTGCTGGTCAACCTCGACCGGTTCAAGGACGTGAACGACAGCTACGGCCACGCGGTGGGCGACGAGGTGCTGCGCCACATCGCCGCGCGCGCGCAGGAGGCGCTGCGGCCGGGCGATCTGGCGGGGCGGCTGGCGGGCGACGAGATCGGCGTGATCGCCCGCCGGGTGGACGGCGCGCCGGGCGCGGTGGCGATCGCCCGCGGGCTGCTGGCCGCGCTGGGCGAACCCTGGCGCTCGCCCGACGGTTTTGAGGTGGTGGCCTCGGCGAGCGTGGGCATCTGCCTGTTCCCGGGCCACGGCGACAGCGCCGATGCGCTGCTGCAGGGCGCCCATGCGGCCGTCTACGGTGCGCGGGAGCACGGGCACGGCGCCTGGCATTTCTTCGACGAGAGCCTCACGCAGGCGGCGCGGGAGAGGCTCTCGGTGGAGGCCCGCCTGCGCGCGGCGCTCGCGCACGGCCACCTGCAGCTGCACTACCAGCCGCAGGTGGACATCGCCTCCGGGCGCATCGTGGGCGCCGAGGCGCTGGTGCGCTGGAACGATCCGCTGGAAGGCTTCATCGCGCCCGACCGATTCATCCCGGTGGCCGAGCGCACGGGCGTGATCGGCCCGCTGGGCGAGTGGGTGATGCACGAGGCCTGCCGGCAGGCCCAGGGCTGGCGCGAGGCGGGGCTGCCCGAGGTGACGATGGCGGTGAACGTTTCCCCGCGCCAGTTCCACCTGACCGACCTGGCGGGCTGCGCGGCGCTCGCGCTGGCGGATTCGGGCTTTCCCTCGACGCTGCTGGAGCTGGAGATCACCGAAGGCGCGCTGGCCGAGCGGCCCGAGGAGGCGCGGCAGGTGCTGCTGCGGCTGCGCGGCCTGGGCCTGCGGCTCGCGATCGACGATTTCGGCACCGGCTATTCGTCGCTCGCGCACCTGAAGCGCTTCCCGATCGACGTGCTGAAGATCGACCGGGGGTTCATCCGCGACCTGCCCCAGAGCGCGGACGACATGGCCATCTGCGCGGCCATCATCGCCATGGGGCACAGCCTGGGCCTGCACGTGCTGGCCGAGGGCGTCGAGACGCCCGAGCAGCTGGCGTTCCTGCACGCCCGCGGCTGCGACCGCTACCAGGGCTATCTGTGCCGGCGGCCGGTGCCGGCGCCGGAGTTCGCCGCGCTGCTGGCGCAGCAGGCCGCAGGGGGCGATCCGGTGGTTGACTCGGCCGTGCCGGCAGGTCGATAATCCGCCCGCTTTTCGGCGGGACCGCGCAGCGCAGCGCTGGCCGCAAACCCCGCAAACCCCGCAGACATCGCGGATGCATCGCGGACCGTCCCGTGAACTGCTCGCGGACGTGCTTGCGAACGGCCGCAGCGGCTCCCCGGGGCCCTGCGGCGCCGGCCCGGCCGGCATCCCACCCCTTCCCACGCGCGCCGGTGCGTGGGCCCATCCACCGGCGCGCGAGAGCGCGGGAGAAAACGCCATGGACCCTGCCCCCATACGGCCTTCCCCCGGCCTGCCCCCGGTGTTCCGTTCCCTTTGCACTCCCCTCTCCGCTTCCGGCGCGCGGCTGGAGGCCTTCCGCCGCCCGGCCCTGCGCTGACGGCGCGGGAGGCTCCGCGCGCTGCGGCGCGGCTGGAGCCTTTCGCATGTCGTTCCTCCGCTTCCCTTTTTCGTTTTCTTTCTCCTTCTCCTTCTCCTTCTCCTTCCCGGCCTTCGCACGGCTGCGCGCATCGCGCACCCACGTGCTCCAGCAGGCGCTGCACGATGCGCTCGCCCGCCGGCGCCCGCAGGCCCTGTGCGGGCTGCTGGACCGCCATGGCTGCCGCCGCGTGGCCGCATGCCTGTCGCGCGAGCCGGGGCCGGTGATCGCCGATGCGCTCTCCCTGCTGCCCCCGGCGCAGCGCCGGGCGGTGTTCGGGCGCCTGGGCCGGGCCGCGCGCCGGCGGGCCGAGCGCATCGGCGGTCGGGCCTTCGATGCCTTCCGGGCCGCCGGCGCGGCCGATGCCGCCGGCACGGCCGCGCCGGGCGGGATGTGGCGGCGCGCCCGGGCCCGCGTCGCCCGGTGCTGCCGCCGCCTGCAGGGCGCCAGGGCGTGACGCCCGCGCCACCGCGTCGCCCTCTTTCTTCCCGCATCCCGACCACGATCCCCGGAGCCGCCATGCAATTCCTCCGCCACTTCCATCTTTTCCCGTTCCTCGACACGCTCGTCAGCCTGCTCACCGCCTTCGGGCTGGGCGCGGCGATCGGGCTGGAGCGCCAGGTCCGCCAGCGCACCGCGGGCCTGCGCACCAACACGCTGGTGGCCGTGGGCGCCGCGGCGTTCGTGGTGCTGGCCGACCGGCTGGAAGGGCCCTCGGGCGCGGTGCGGGTGATCGCCTACGTGGTGTCGGGCGTGGGCTTCCTGGGGGCCGGCGCGATCATGAAGGAGGGGGCCAACGTGACCGGCCTCAACACCGCGGCGACGCTCTGGGGGTCGGCCGCGGTGGGCGCCTGCGCGGGCTCGCACCTCGTGGCCGAGGCCGTGCTCGCGGCGCTGTTCGTGCTCGCCAGCAACACGCTGCTGCGGCCCGTGGCCAACCGCATCAACCGCCGCCCGGTGCAGGAAGCGACCAGCGAGGCGATCTACACGGTCTATGTGCTGTGCGAGCGTGGCGTGCACGGCGAGGTGCGCGAGCGCATGGTGGAACTGCTGGAGGCCGCCAACTACCCCGTGCGCGGCGTGGGCCAGCATGCCTTCGGCCGTACCGAGACGGAGATCGAGGCGACGCTCTACGCCACGGCGGTGGAGGCCGACGAGCTGGATGCCGTGATGCACGCGATCGAAGCGCTGCCGGGCGTGCTGCAGGCGTTCTGGAACGCGGGATCGGACGAGTAGGCCGGCGCGGGACGCTATCGGCGCAGCGCGGCGCAGTGGTCCGTGGGCGGCAGCGCGGGCGTGGGCAGGATCGTGTCCACGGCGCCCTCGGGCAGGGGCTCGGTGGTGGACTGCGCGCGGGCGACGGCGACGCGGGAGCGCACGCTGCCGTCCCAGTGCAGCGGAATGCCGAGGTCGCGCCGCACGTGTTCCGCGCCCGCGATCAGCAGCACCGCCTGGCCCGGGCGGCGCGCATCGGCCGCCGTGCGGGCCAGGCTGGCGTCGCGCGCGATCTGGATGCGCGCCATGCCGGGCCACTGCGACGCGGGCAGCAGGCCGCAGTGGCCGGCGTCCATGGCGGCGATCTGCCGGCGCAGCACGCCGGGCGGCACGCGCGCGTCCCAGGACGGGTCGTGCATGGCGTCCCGCATGCGCGCACGCGGCAGATTGCCGCCGAGCACCGGCACGCCGGCGCGCACGGCCTCCATCACCACCGGGCCGTAGCGCTCCCAGGGCCAGGCCGCATCGTTCCAGGCCAGCGCCGCGCGCACGGTGGCTTCGTCCGCATCGCGCGGCAGGCCCTGCGTGCCGTGGCCGGCCTCGGCCATCTCCAGCACGACGGCCGCCAGGGCGCCGCGCGCGCCCAGGGCCGCCACCGCTTCGCGCTGCAGGCGCTGGTGGTCGGGCGCGTCGTGCTGCTCGCCCAGCAGCAGCACGGGGGGCGGCAGCAGCGCGGCCCAGGGGGTGGCGCCGGCTGGCGTGTGCGCGGACGGCGGCTGCGATGGGCGGGTGTCTGCGGGAGGGAGGTTCGAGCAACCGGTGGCCACCGCCAGAACGGCAGAGACGGCCAGGACGGTGGCGGCGGACGGCCGCGGGAGCGAGAGCGGTGGGCGATGGGGCATGCGCAAACGGGGCCTTCCGAAGTGGGATGGAGAACGGGCACGGTCACGGGCTCGGGTTACACCGCATGCTACGGCGGCGGGCCGGTGGCCGGAGGCGATGCCCGCGGCAGCGCGCGGGACTCGCAGGCCCGCTCCCGCCCGGCTTGACCTGCATCAAGGTGCGCGCGGGCCTGCGTTCCTACACTGCCCGCCATGCGCAGGCCCTTTACGCTGACCACCCGGCTGCTCGCCATCGGCGGGAGCTTTCTGATGGTGGCGCTGCTCTCCATCGCGCTCACGCTGTGGATCACCTGGAGCCTCGAAGGCGGCGCGGCCGCGGTCAACGAGGCCGGCCGGCTGCGCATGACGATGATGCGCATGGTGCTCGCGGGGCAGGCAGAGGTGCCCGGCGGGCTGGCGCCGCTCTCCGCCCGGTTCGACGCCAGCCTCGCGCTGCTGCATGGGGGCGATCCCGCCCGGCCGCTGTTCGTGCCCTGGAACGAGGACACGCGCGCGCGTTTCGAGGGTATCCGGAACGAATGGCGGCAGTTGCGCGGCGCCCCGCCCACCGTGGAGCAGGCCGATGCGTTCGTGGTGCGCGTGGACGGCTTCGTGGATGCGATCGAGCGCCAGATGGCGCGCTGGACGGCCGTGCTGCACCTCTTCCAGCTGGCGATGATGGCGGTGGCCATCGCTTCGGCCGTGGCCTTCATGGCCCTGAGCCACTGGCTGGTGCTGGCGCCCGTGGCCCGGCTGCAGCAGGCCCTGGCGCGCATGCGGCAGGGCGACCTGCGCACGCGCCTGCCCGTCGAATCGCAGGACGAGTTCGGGCAGGTGGCCACCGGCTTCAACCTCATGGCGCATGCGCTGCAGTCCTCGCACCAGGACCTGGAGCGCAAGGTGGCCGAGAAGACCTCGCGGCTGCAGGAACGCAACGAGCGCCTGGCCGCGCTCTACGCGGTGAGCGCGCAGGTGTCGGAAGCCGGCAGCCTGGAGGCGCTGGCGCGCGGCTTCGTGCAGCGCGTGCGCGAGATCGCGCGGGCGGATGCCGCGGCGATGCGCTGGTCCGACGAGGCCAACGAGCGCTACATGCTGCTCGCGGGCGACGGCCTGCCGGAGACGATGGTGCAGGGCGAACACTGCCTGCGCACCGGCAGCTGCCACTGCGGCCAGCCCGAGGCCTCCGCGCGCCTGCGCGTCATCCCCATCCTGCCCGGCACGCCCACCGGCATGCCGCACTGCGGCGACGCGGGCTACCAGACCCTGGTGCTGGTGCCCGTGCGCACGCAGCAGCGCGTGCTCGGCGAGATCGACCTGTTCTTCCGCGCGGCCACCGGCGTCGAGCCCGGCATGCAGGAAATGCTGGAGGCGATGGCCAGCCACCTCGCCACGGCGATGGAAGGGCTGCGCGCCACCGCGCTGGAACGCGAGGCCGCCGTGGCGCAGGAGCGCTCCTTCATCGCGCGCGAGCTGCACGACTCGATCGCGCAGTCGCTCGCCTTCCTGAAGATCCAGACCCAGTTGCTGCGCGACGCGGTGCTGCGCGGCGACGACGGCGCGCGCGACCGCAGCATGGGCGAACTCGACGTGGGCGTGCGCGGCTGCTATGCCGACGTGCGCGAGCTGCTGGTGCACTTCCGCACGCGCACCAGCGAGGAAGACATCGAAGGCGCGCTGCGCGCCACGCTCTCCAAGTTCGGCCACCAGACCGGGATCGCGCACACGCTGTCGATGGCGGGCCACGGCCTGCCGCTCGCGCCCGACGTGCAGGTGCAGGTGCTGCACATGGTGCAGGAGGCGCTCTCCAACGTGCGCAAGCATTCGGACGCCCGCCGTGTGGAGGTGCGCGTGCAGCGCGCACCGCACTGGCGCTTCGAGGTGGAGGACGACGGCTGCGGTTTCGATCCGGCCGCCGTGCCGCCCGATTCGCTGCACGTGGGCCTGGGCATCATGCGCGAGCGCGCCGAGCGCATCGGCGCGCGCGTGCAGGTCGGTCCCGGAGAGGGCGGCGGCACGCGCGTCTGCATCGAGCTGCCGGCGGTGCCGATGCCGCGAAACTCCACGGCTTCGGTGTCCGATTCGCCGGTCTCTGGCGTGTCCACCGTGCCTTCTCCCGCGCCACGCGCGCCGCTTTTCCCCCTCACCGCCGCGCCGCTCGCTTCCTGAGCCGGGGCCGGCACGCACTCCCGGAGCCTTCGCCATGCCTGTCCCCGATGCCTGCCGAACGACGGCTGCCGCGCCGCTCCGGGTGTTCGTGGTGGACGACCACACGCTGTTCCGGCGCGGCCTGATCGCCCTGCTGGCGCAGTACCCGTCCGTGCGGGTGGTGGGCGAGGCCGGCGATGCGGCCGAGGCCCTGCGCCTCGCGCCGCCGCTCGCTCCGCAGGTCGTGCTGCTCGACCACCACCTGCCCGGCGTGCGCGGCATCGATGCGATCCGCGGGCTGCGCGAGGCCATGCCGGGCGTGCGCGTGCTGATGCTCACCGTGAGCGAGGACGGCGAAGACCTCGCGCAGGCGCTGCGCCAGGGCGCGCAGGGCTACCTGCTCAAGACCATCGAAGGCGACCTGCTGGCCGATGCCATCGGCCGCGCCGCGCGCGGCGAGCCCGTGGTGAGCGCGGAGCTGATGGGCAAGCTGGTCGCGGCCTTCCAGGCGCAGGGCGGCCCGCCCGCCGCGCAGGAGGCGCCGCCGGAGCCCGAGGCGGCACCAGTGTCCGGCCCGGCCGCGGCCGGCGAACCCGCCGCGCCGCTCTCGCCGCGCGAGGAGGACGTGCTGCGCGAGATCGCGCGCGGTGCGAGCAACAAGGAGATCGCCCGCGCACTCGACATCGCCGAGACCACGGTGAAGATCCACGTGCAGCACATCCTGCGCAAGCTGGGGCTGAGCTCGCGTGTGCAGGCGGCGGTGTACGCGTCGGACCGGCAGCGCGCGCCCTGACGCGGGGAAGGGCATAGTTCTTCCGGAGGATGCGCCCGCCGCGCGCATCCTCCTTCCGCCGGGGCGTTCACCTCCCACCGGAGGATGTTCAGGCGGCGCCGTTCGCGGGACGATCCTTCCCGAGCCCCGTGGATCGACCGCGGGGCCGTCACCAGGAACGAACGCCATGGCCCACGCAAGCGCCACAGCCCCATCCCGCCGAGGCCGCAGCGCCTCCGCCACCCCTTCCTCCGCGCCCGCCACCCCGGCCGCCACCGCGCGCCGCACGCGCCAGGCCTGGTCCGTGCTCGCCGTGAGCACGCTCGCCTTCACCGTGTGCTTCATGGTGTGGATGATGTTCGGCGTCATCGGCATTCCGATCAAGAAAATGCTGGGCCTGAACGCCACGCAGTTCGGCCTGCTCACGGCCATGCCGGTGCTCACGGGCTCGCTCGTGCGCGTGCCGCTCGGCATCTGGACGGACCGCCACGGCGGCCGCATCGTGATGGCCTGCCTGATGGCCGCGACGGTGCCCGCCATCTGGGCGATGGGGTACGCCACCGAGTACTGGCACTTCCTCACGATCGGCCTGTTCGTCGGCCTGGCCGGGGGCTCGTTCTCGGTGGGCACGCCCTACGTGGCGCGCTGGTTCCCCAAGGAGCGCCAGGGCACGGCCATGGGCATCTACGGCGCGGGCAATTCCGGCGCGGCGGTGAACAAGTTCGTGGCGCCGGCCATCCTGGTGGCCTTCGGCTGGGCGGCCGTGCCGCACGCCTACGCGGCCATCATGCTCGGCACGCTGGTGCTGTTCTGGCTGTTCAGCCACAGCGATCCGGCGCACCGCGTGCCCAGCCACGTCACCTTCATGGACCAGCTGCAGGCGCTGAAGGACCCGCGCGTGCTCAAGTACTGCCAGTACTACAGCATCGTGTTCGGCGGCTACGTGGCGCTGTCGCTCTGGATGGTGCAGTACTACGTGGGTGAATACGGCCTGGACATCCGCGTCGCCGCGCTGCTGGCCGCCTGCTTCTCGCTGCCCGGCGGCGTGCTGCGCGCCATCGGCGGCGCCCTCAGCGACAAATACGGCGCCCACAGCGTCACCTGGTGGGTGCTGTGGGTCTGCTGGGTGTGCCTGTTCCTGCTGTCGTACCCGCAGACCGATTTCACGGTGCTCGCCACCGACGGCCCGCGCAGCTTCCACATCGGCCTGAACGTGTACGCGTTCACCGGGCTCATGTTCGTTCTGGGTATCGCCATGGCCTTCGGCAAGGCGAGCGTTTTCAAGTACATCAGCGACGACTACCCCGCCAACATCGGCGCCATCAGCGGCATCGTGGGCCTGGCCGGCGGCCTGGGCGGCTTCGTGCTGCCGATCCTGTTCGGCGTGCTGCTGGACTGGACGGGCGTGCGCTCCAGCGCCTTCATGCTGATGTACGGCGTGGTCTGGGTGTCGCTGGCCTGGATGTATTTCACCGAAGTGCGCCGCACCGACGTGATGGATGCGCCGGGCGCACGCGCCGCCGGCACCGCCCGCTGAGCGCGGGACGAGAAGCCCCTGGGAGAGACTCACATGTCCACCACCACCCCTTCCCGCAGCGCCCGCCGGGGCCGCCTGCTCACCCTCTGGACCCCGGAGGACAAGGCCTTCTGGGAGCGCGAGGGCGAGGCCGTCGCGCGCCTCAACCTCTGGATCTCGGTGCCCGCGCTGTTCCTGGCCTTCGCCATCTGGCAGGTCTGGAGCGTGGTCGCCGTGAGCCTGCCCGCGCTGGGCTTCCGCTATTCGACCAACCAGCTCTTCTGGCTGGCGGCGGCGCCCGCGCTCTCGGGCGCCACGCTCCGCATCTTCTACTCGTTCATGGTGCCCCTGGTGGGCGGCCGCCGCTGGACGGCGATCTCCACCGCGTCGCTGCTGATCCCGGCACTGGGCATCGGCTTCGCGGTGCAGGACAACACCACGGCCTACCCGACGATGCTCGCGCTCGCGCTACTGTGCGGCCTGGGCGGCGGCAACTTCAGCTCCAGCATGGCCAACATCAGCTTCTTCTTCCCGAAGGAGCGCAAGGGCTCGGCGCTCGGCGTGAACGCGGGGCTGGGCAACCTGGGCGTGTCGGTGGTGCAGTTCCTGAGCCCGCTCGTCATCACGGCCGGCGTGTTCGGAGTGCTGGGCGGCGATGCCCAGACCATGGTGAAGAACGGGCAGGCGCAGCAGGTCTGGGCGCAGAACGCGGCCTTCGTCTGGGTGCCCTGGATCGCGCTCGCGTCGCTCGCCGCCTGGTTCGGCATGAACGACATCGCCGACGCGCGCGCCTCGTTCGCGGCGCAGGCCGCGATCTTCCGCCGCAAGCACAACTGGATCATGTGCGTGCTGTACCTGGGCACTTTCGGCTCGTTCATCGGCTTCTCCGCGGGCTTCCCGCTGCTCATCAAGAGCCAGTTCCCCGACGTGAACCCGCTCGCCTACGCATGGCTCGGGCCGCTGGTGGGCGCGCTGATCCGGCCGGTGGGCGGATGGCTGTCGGACAAGCTGGGCGGCGCGCAGGTCACGCTCTGGAACTTCGCCGTGATGGCCTTGGCCGTGGTGGGCGTGCTGGCCTTTTTGCCCAAGGGCACGGGCGGCTACGCGCTCGCCTTCGGGCCCGCCGAGGGCAGCTTTGCGGGCTTCTTCGCGATGTTCATGGTGCTGTTCCTCACCACCGGCATCGGCAACGGATCGACCTTCCGAATGATCCCCGTGATCTTCCTGAACCTGCGCCTCGCCGAAGTGCGCACGGGCGGCGCCGAGGCCCGCGCCCAGGCCACCCGCGAGGGCAACACCGAAGGCGCCGCGGCCCTGGGCTTCGCGGGCGCGCTGGGCGCCTACGGTGGTTTCTTCATCCCCAAGAGCTACGGCAGCTCCATCGCCGCGACGGGCGGGCCGGAGCTGGCGCTCTGGACATTCGCCGCGTTCTACGCGCTGTGCATCGGCATCACGTGGTGGTACTACGCGCGCCGCCGCGCCGAGATGCCATGTTGATGACCTACCCCCTGTGCGGCTGCGCCGCTTCCCCCTTCTCTCACGCTGTGCGTGGGAAGGGGGACCACACCGGTGGCCCGGCAAAGCCGGTTCCACGGTGTGTGCTGGCGCGGCCTGCTCCGCGGCCACCGGATGCGTGATGGCGTGCCAGCTCCCGGCGAAGCGGGCGCAGCGTCAACACGACGGATGACATAACGACTTTCCAAGGAACCACGATGAGTCACTTTCTCGACCGCCTCACGTACTTCAGCCAGCCGCGCGAATCGTTCGCGGGGGGCCATGGCCAGGTCAACGGCGAAGACCGCACCTGGGAAGACGCCTACCGCAACCGCTGGGCGCACGACAAGACCGTGCGCTCCACCCACGGCGTGAACTGCACGGGCTCCTGCTCGTGGAAGATCTACGTCAAGGGCGGCATCGTCACGTGGGAAACCCAGCAGACCGACTATCCGCGCACCCGCTGGGACATGCCCAACCACGAGCCGCGCGGCTGCGCGCGCGGCGCGAGCTACAGCTGGTACCTCTACAGCGCCAACCGCGTGAAGTACCCGATGGTGCGCGGCCGGCTGCTGCAGGCCTGGCGCACGGCGCGGGCCACGATGGGGCCGGTGGAGGCCTGGGCCGCGATCGTCGGCGACGAGGCCACGCGCCAGAGCTGGCAGCGCGTGCGCGGCCTGGGCGGCTTCGCGCGCTCCAGCTGGGACGAGGTGAACGAGATCGTCGCCGCCGCCAACATCCACACCATCCGCCGCCACGGGCCGGACCGCATCATCGGCTTCTCGCCGATTCCCGCGATGTCGATGGTGAGCTACGCGGCCGGCTCGCGCTACCTGAGCCTGATCGGCGGCGTGTGCATGAGCTTCTACGACTGGTACTGCGACCTGCCGCCCTCCAGCCCGCAGGTCTGGGGCGAGCAGACCGACGTGCCCGAATCGGCCGACTGGTACAACGCCGGCTACATCATCGCCTGGGGCTCCAACGTGCCGCAGACGCGCACGCCGGACGCCCACTTCTTCACCGAGGTGCGCTACAAGGGCACGAAGACGGTGGCGGTGACGCCCGACTATTCCGAGGTCGCCAAGCTCGCCGACCTGTGGATGAACCCCAAGCAGGGCACCGATGCCGCTGTGGCGATGGCCATGGGCCACGTGATCCTCAAGGAGTTCTACTTCCCCGAGCAGGGCGAGCGCAGCGCATACTTCGACGAGTACGTGCGCCGCTACACCGACATGCCCATGCTGGTGACGCTGCGCGAGCAGGCGCTGCCGGACGGCCGGGTGGTGCGCGTGCCCGACCGCTACGTGCGCGCCAGCGATTTCCCGGGCCGGCTGGGCCAGGACAACCATCCCGAGTGGAAGACCGTGGCGCTCGATGCGCACGGCGAGGTCGTGTGCCCGCAGGGCGCGATCGGCTTCCGCTGGGGCCCGGACGGCCGCGCCGACCAGGGCCAGTGGAACCTGGAGGACAAGGACGCGCGCACCGGTGACGCGGTACGGCTGCGCCTGTCGCTGATGGAGGCCGGCGCTGAAGAGGCGCATGGCTGGGAGACGGCGCAGGTCGGCTTCCCGTACTTCGGCGGCATCGCGAGCGAGCATTTCCCGGCGAACGTGCAGTCCGACGTGATCGCGCGCACCGTGCCCGTGCGGCGCCTGGCCACCGTGGATGCCGACGGCACCGCGCGCGAGGTGCTCGTGGCCACCGTGTTCGACCTGCAGGTGGCGCAGTACGGCGTGGCGCGCGGCCTGCCCGGCGAGAACGCCGCCGCCAGCTACGACGACGACACCCCCTACACCCCCGCATGGCAGGAGAAGATCACCGGCACGCCGCGCGCGCAGGTGATCGCCGTGGCGCGCCAGTTCGCCGAGAACGCGGACCGCACGCGCGGCCGCTCGATGGTGATCATCGGCGCGGCGATGAACCACTGGTACCACTGCGACATGAACTACCGCGGCATCATCAACATGCTGATGATGTGCGGCTGCATCGGCCAGAGCGGCGGCGGCTGGGCGCACTACGTGGGCCAGGAAAAGCTGCGGCCGCAGACCGGCTGGACGGCGCTGGCCTTCGCGCTCGACTGGGTGCGCCCGCCGCGCCAGCAGAACTCCACCAGCTTCTTCTACGCGCACACCGACCAGTGGCGCTACGAGAAGCTCGGCGTGGAAGAGGTGCTCTCGCCCCTGGCCGACCGCGCGCAGTTCGGCGGCAGCATGATCGACTACAACGTGCGCGCCGAGCGCATGGGCTGGCTGCCTTCCGCGCCGCAATTGCAGACCAACCCGCTGCAGGTGGTGCGCGACGCCGAGGCAGCGGGCCTGGACCCGAAGGCCTACGCGGTGCAGGGCCTGCAGAGCGGGGCGCTCAAGATGAGCTGCACCGACCCGGACCACCCCGACAACTGGCCGCGCAACATGTTCGTGTGGCGCTCCAACATCCTGGGTTCGTCCGGCAAGGGGCACGAGTACTTCCTCAAGCACCTGCTGGGCACGCGCAACGGCGTGCAGGGCAAGGACCTGGGCGAGGGCGACGCCAGGCCGGCCGAAGTGGAATGGCATGCGCAGGCGCCCGAAGGCAAGCTGGACCTGCTGGTCACGCTCGACTTCCGCATGAGCACCACGTGCCTCTATTCGGACATCGTGCTGCCCACGGCCACCTGGTACGAGAAGAACGACCTCAACACCAGCGACATGCACCCGTTCATCCACCCGCTCTCCACCGCGGTGGACCCGGCCTGGCAGTCGCGCAGCGACTGGGACATCTACAAGGGCTTCGCCCGCGCCTTCAGCGCGCTCGCGCCAGGCCACCTGGGGGTGGAGCGCGACCTGGTGCTGAGCCCCATCGCGCACGACACGCCCGGCGAACTCGCCCAGCCCTTCGGCGTGGCCGACTGGACGCGCGGCGAATGCGATCTCATCCCCGGCAAGACCGGCCCGCAGATGAGCGTGGTGGAGCGCGATTACCCCAACCTGTATGACCGTTTCACCGCGCTCGGGCCCCTGATGGAGAAGGTGGGCAACGGCGGCAAGGGCATCGGCTGGGACACGAAGGCCGAGGTGCAGCAGCTGCGGGAGTTGAACGGCACCGTGCCCGGCAACGGCCCCACGCAGGGCATGCCGCGCATCGATTCCGACATCGACGCCTGCGAGGTGATCCTGCAGCTCGCGCCCGAGACCAACGGCCACGTGGCCGTGAAGGCCTGGGACGCGCTCGGCCGGCAGACCGGCCGCGACCACACCCACCTGGCGCTGCACCGCGAGGACGAGAAGATCCGCTTCCGCGACGTGCAGGCCCAGCCGCGCAAGATCATCAGCTCGCCCACCTGGAGCGGCATCGAGAGCGAAACCGTCAGCTACAACGCCGGCTACACCAACGTGCACGAGCTGATCCCATGGCGCACCCTCACGGGCCGCCAGCAGTTCTACATCGACCATCCGTGGATGCAGGCGTTCGGCGAGGGCTTCAGCAGCTACCGCCCGCCGGTGGACCTGAAGGCCACGGCCGAGGTGCAGGGCCGCCAGCCCAACGGCCACCCCGAGATCGCGCTCAACTTCATCACGCCGCACCAGAAGTGGGGCATCCACTCGACCTATACCGACAACCTGCTCATGCTCACCCTGAGCCGCGGAGGGCCCTGCGTGTGGATCAGCGAGGACGACGCGAAGCGCGCGCAGATCGAGGACAACGACTGGATCGAGCTGTTCAACGCCAACGGCGCGCTCACCGCCCGCGCGGTGGTGAGCCAGCGCGTGAAGCCGGGCATGGTGATGATGTACCACGCCCAGGAAAAGATCGTGAACACCCCCGGCTCGGAGGTGACCGGCACGCGCGGCGGCATCCACAACTCGGTGACGCGCGTGGTGCTCAAGCCCACCCACATGATCGGCGGCTACGCGCAGCTGAGCTACGGCTTCAACTACTACGGAACGATCGGCACCAACCGCGACGAATTCATCGTGCTGCGCAAGATGAACCGCGTCGACTGGCTCGACACGCCCGTCGCCGACCCGCTCGTCCGCCCCACCCTGGACCAAGGAGAAACCGCATGAGAGTCCGCGCACAGATCGGCATGGTGCTCAACCTGGACAAGTGCATCGGCTGCCACACCTGCTCCGTCACCTGCAAGAACGTCTGGACCAGCCGCCCCGGCATGGAATACGCCTGGTTCAACAACGTCGAGACCAAGCCCGGCATCGGCTACCCGAAGGACTGGGAGAACCAGGACCGCTGGAACGGCGGCTGGGTGCGGCGCGCGGACGGCTCCATCGCGCCGCGCCAGGGCGCGAAGTGGAAGCTCCTGATGAAGATCTTCGCCAACCCCAACCTGCCGGAGATCGACGACTACTACGAGCCCTTCACCTACGACTACGCGCACCTGCAGTCCGCACCCGAGATGAAGGCCGCGCCCACCGCGCGCCCGCGCAGCCTGATCACCGGCAAGCAGATGGACAAGATCGTCTGGGGCCCGAACTGGGAAGAGATCCTGGGCGGCGAGTTCTCCAAGCGCAGCCGCGACAAGAACTTCGAAGACGTGCAGAAGGACATGTACGCGCAGTTCGAGAACACCTTCATGATGTACCTGCCGCGCCTGTGCGAGCACTGCCTCAATCCGGCGTGCGTGGCCTCCTGCCCCTCGGGCTCGATCTACAAGCGCGAGGAAGACGGCATCGTCCTCATCGACCAGGACAAGTGCCGCGGCTGGCGCATGTGCGTCTCGGGCTGCCCCTACAAGAAGATCTACTACAACTGGAAGAGCGGCAAGGCCGAGAAGTGCATCTTCTGCTATCCGCGCATCGAGTCGGGCCAGCCCACCGTGTGCTCGGAGACCTGCGTGGGCCGCATCCGCTACCTGGGCGTGCTGCTCTACGACGCCGACCGCATCGCCGAGGCCGCGAGCGTGGAGCGCGACCGCGACCTGTACCGCGCGCAGCTCGACATCTTCCTCGACCCGAACGACCCGGAAGTGATCGCGCAGGCCCGCATCGACGGCATTCCCGACGCCTGGATGGAGTCCGCGCGCAGGAGCCCGGTCTACAAGATGGCGGTGGACTGGAAGGTGGCCCTGCCGCTGCACCCCGAGTACCGCACGCTGCCGATGGTCTGGTACGTGCCGCCGCTCTCGCCCATCAGCGCCGCGGCCAACGCGGGGCACGTGGGCGCCAACGGCTTGATCCCCGACGTGGGCCAGCTGCGCATTCCCGTTCAGTACCTCGCCAACCTGCTCACGGCCGGCGACACCGCGCCGGTGGTGCGCGCCCTCGAACGCATGCTCGCCATGCGCGCCTTCCAGCGTGCGAAGCACGTGGAGCAGCGCACCGACCTCGACGTGCTCGCGCAGGTGGGCCTCACGCAGGACGAGGTGGAGGACATGTACCAGACCATGGCCATCGCCAACTACGAGGACCGCTTCGTCATCCCCACCACGCACCGCGAGTATGCGGAGAACGCCTTCAACGTGCGCGGCGGCTGCGGCTTCAGCTTCGGCAACGGCTGCTCCGACGGCGTGAGCGACGTGAGCCTCTTCGGTGCCGAGAAGAAGCGAACCATCCCGATCAAGGCGGAAGTCTGACATGGGCGCCACCACCGACCTCCGCACTGCCCAGGCCGCCATCGCCGGCCGCCATCCCGGCAGCGCCACGCTGCGCGTGTTGGGCGCGCTGCTCGACTACCCCGGCGCCGGCCTGCGCGCGCACCTGGCGGAACTGCCCGCGCTGCTCGATGCCGATGCCGCGCTGGCCGCACCACGCCGCGCGCAGATCGCCGGCCTGCTGGAACTGCTCGGCACGGGCGACCCGCTCGATGCCGAGACCGCCTACGTGGAGCTGTTCGACCGCGGGCGCGCCACTTCGCTGCACCTCTTCGAGCACGTGCACGGCGACTCGCGCGACCGCGGCCCCGCCATGATCGACCTGGGCGAGACCTACGCCCGCGCCGGCCTGCTGCTGCGCGAGGACGAGCTGCCCGACTACCTGCCGGCGGTGCTGGAGTTCGTCTCCACCCAGCCGCCGCGCGAGGCGGGGGCGTTTCTCGGCGAGATCGCACACCTGCTGGCCGCCATCCACGGTGCCCTCGCGCAGCGCGGCAGCGCGCAGGCTGCGCCCTATGCGCAGGCCTACGCGGCCGTGTTCGCCGCGCTGCTGGAACTGGCGGGCCAGCCGGTGCCCGAAGTGCCCGCCGTGCCCGCCGTGCCCGCGAAGGCGGCACTCGAGCCCGGCATCGACGAGAGCTGGACCGAGCCCGCGGCCTTCGACGGCTGCGCGAACCTCGGCCAGGCCCGCGCCGGCCAGCCCCAGCCCATCCACATCGTCCGCGCCGGGGGCTCCGGCGCATCCCGAGGAGCGAACCCATGACCGCCGCCCTGCACGATTTCCTGTTCCAGGTGTACCCGTATGTCTGCTTCACCGTGTTCGTGGTGGGCAGCCTGATCCGCTTCGACCAGAACCAGTATTCCTGGAAGAGCGATTCCTCGCAGATGCTGCGCGCCGGCCTGCTGCGCTGGGGCAGCAACCTGTTCCACTTCGGCGTGCTGTTCCTGTTCTTCGGGCACATGGTGGGCCTGCTCACGCCGCACAGCGTGTACGGCCTCTTCATGAGCGCTTCGGCCAAGCAGATGATGGCCGTGTCGGCCGGCGGCGTGGCGGGCGCGATGTGCTTCGCCGGCCTCAGCATGCTGCTGTGGCGGCGGCTGTTCGACCCGCGCATCCGCCACACCAGCCATGCGACCGACATCGCGGTGCTGTTGGTGCTGTGGGTGCAGTTGGTGGTGGGGCTCGTCACGCTGCCGTATTCGATGCAGCACACCGATGGCAGCGTGATGCTGATCCTCGCCGACTGGGCGCAGCGCATCGTCACGCTGCGGCCGGTGGATGCCACCGCGCTCGCGGTGCTGCCGTGGCCCTATCTGTTCCACATCGTGTTCGGCATGACGATCTTCCTGCTCTTCCCGTTCAGCCGGCTGGTGCACGTGTGGAGCGGCTTCGGCACCGTCGCCTACCTGCTGCGCGCGCCGCAGGTGGTGCGCTCGCGCCGCATGAACGTGCCGCGCGGCCACGACCTGCCGGGCCAGCCCAGCGCCGTGCCGTCGCCCGACGTGGCCCGCGCCATCGACAACCCGCGCGCCATGCGCTAGTGGCCTTCGCACCGGAGCACACCATGTCCTGCACCTGCCAAGACTCTCCTGCCTCCACCGGCTGCCGCGGCTCCGGTTCAGGCACCACCACGGATGCCGCCATCGGCACCGCCCCCGGCTTCGATGCGGACCTTCCCGGGCACGGTCCCGGCTCGCCCGCACCGTCCGTCCCAGGCCCCGTCGCTTCGGTGAACGGCATCGCACTGCACCGCGCCGATGATGCGCCCGATGCCGACACGCTGCGCCAGCGCGCCTGCACCGAGCTGCTGCGCCAGGCGGCTCAGCGCGCCGGCCTGCTGGCCACGAACGATGCCCCCGCCGACGACGGCACCACCTCCGAAGCCGCGACCCAGGCCATCGAGGCGCTGCTGGAGCAGGCGCTCGCCGTGCCCGATCCGTCGGAGGATGCCTGCCGCCGCCACTACGAGGCGCACACCGCGCGCTACCGCGACGGCGAACGCGTGCACCTGCGGCACATCCTCTATGCCGTGACGCCGGGCGTGGACGTGCAGCGCCTGCGCGAACGCGCCGAGGCCACGCTGCTGCAGTTGCGCTGCGCCGATGACGGCGGCGAGGCCTTCGCGCGCGCCGCCCGGGAATCGTCCAACTGCCCCACGGGTGCGGAGGGCGGCGACCTGGGCTGGCTGGCACGCGGCGACTGTGCCCCGGAGTTCGCGCGCGAAGTGTTCGGCGCGCAGGAGGTGGGCGTGCTGCCGCGCCTCGTGCACAGCCGCTTCGGCCTGCACGTGGTGGAAGTGGTGGCGCGCGACGCGGGCCGCCAGCGCGGCTACGGCGAGGTGCGCGAGGCCGTCGCGCTCGCGCTGCGCCAGCAGGCCTGGGTGAATGCGCTGCGGCAGTACCTGCAGGTGCTCGCCGGCGAAGCCGCGCTGCAGGGCGTGGACCTGGACGGCGCCGACACGCCGCTCGTGCAGTAGCGCCCGCCGGAACCGCCACGCCATGCCCGACGAGCTGCTGCAGCGCCTGCGGCGCTTCCACGAGGACGCGTTCCCGCGCTACCGCCAGCGCTTCCAGGACCTGGTGGCGCAGGGCCAGCGGCCCACCACGCTGTTCATCGGCTGCTCCGATTCGCGCCTGGTGCCGCACCTGCTCACCGGCGCGGGACCGGGCGAACTTTTCCTGGTGCGCAACGTGGGCGCCTTCGTGCCGCCCTACGACGGCTCGCACGGTCACCACGGCACGGCCGCAGCCATCGAATTCGCGGTGCTCAGCCTGCAGGTGCGGCGCATCGTCGTCTGCGGGCACAGCCACTGCGGCGCGGTGAAGGCGCTCTACGGCGAAGTGCCGGCCGAAGCCCTCAACCTGCAGCGCTGGCTGGAGCTCGGCCGCGAAGCCGTGCTGCCCGTGCAGGCCACCCCCGAAGCCCTGCGGCGCACCGAGCAGCGCGCCGTGGTGCTGCAGCTCGAACGCCTCATGGACTACCCCATGGTGCGCCGCCGCGTGCAGGCGGGCGAACTCACGCTGCATGGCTGGCACTACGTGATCGAGGAGGGCGAGGTACATGTCTTCGACCTGGAGCAGGCCGGTTTCGTCGCCGCTTCCAGCGCCGACCACAGCGGCACCGGGCCCTACGCGCCCTACGTCGAACACGACGGACAAATCCTTTGCGCCGACGTTGACATAGCCCAGTGCGGCGACACGGCGCAGGAGTAGAAAGACGGCTTGGCCGTGTTCAGGAAACTGGAACCCATGCAACGCGATCCGATCGACTCCCTCGCGCCCGATGCGGCGCCCCGCCTGCCCGGGCAGCCCATCAGCCTCGACGTGCTGCGCGAAAAGTACCTCAAGCCCGGCGAGGCCGATGCCGAGACGCTCTACCGGCGCGTGGCCCGCGCCCTGGCCTCGGTCGAGGCGCCGGAGGTGCGCCAGGCGATCGAGGCGCGCTTCCTCGCCAACCTGCGGGCCGGCGCGATCGGCGCGGGGCGCATCATGAGCGCCGCGGGCACCGACATCCAGGCCACGCTCATCAACTGCTTCGTGCAGCCCGTGGGCGACTGCATCCAGGGCATGGACGAGGGCGGCTACCCCGGCATCTACGAAGCGCTGCGAGAAGCGGCCGAGACCATGCGGCGCGGCGGCGGCGTGGGCTACGACTTCTCGCGCATCCGGCCGCGCGGCGCCGAAGTGAAGGGCACGGCCTCGATGGCCTCGGGGCCCTGCAGCTACATCAACGTCTTCGACCAATCCTGCGCCACGGTGGAGAGCGCGGGCGCGCGCCGCGGCGCGCAGATGGGCGTGCTGCGCATCGACCACCCGGACGTGCTGGACTTCATCACCGCCAAGCGCACGCCGGGCCGCTGGAACAACTTCAACGTCTCCGTCGGCGTGCCGGATGCCTTCGTGCAGGCCGTGCTGGACGATGCGCCGTGGGAGCTGGTGCACCCCGCGCGCCCCGGCGCCGCGCTGCGCGAAGAGGGCGCCCGCCAGCGCGCCGACGGCCAGTGGGTCTACCGCACGCTGCCCGCGCGCGCGCTGTGGGACACGATCATGCGCTCGGCTTACGACTTCGCCGAGCCGGGCATCCTGTTCCTCGACCGCGTCAACACCGACAACAACCTGGCGTACTGCGAAAGCATCGCGGCCACGAATCCCTGCGTGACGGCGGACACCTGGGTGATGACGGATGCCGGCCCCGCGCAGGTGGCCGACCTCGTCGGCAAGCCGTTCAACGCCATCGTGGACGGGCGCGCCTTTCCCACGCTCAGCGCCGGCTTCTTCGCCACCGGCCACAAGCCCGTGCTGCGGCTGCGCACCCGCCAGGGCCACGCCCTGCGGCTGACGGAAGACCACCCGGTGCGGCGCGTGGCGAAACAGACCCGCTGCGTGCGCGAGGTGGAGTGGGTGGCCGCGGGCGCGCTGCAGCCCGGCGACGACATCGTGCTGAACGACCACCGCGCCCTGCCGGGCTGGAGGGGCGAGGGCGCCGAGGCCGAAGGCTACCTGCTGGGCCTGCTGATCGGCGACGGCACCTTGAAGGCCGACAAGGCGGTGATCTCCGTCTGGCTCGCGCAAGAGGAAGAGCAAGAGGAAGGTGCGCTGCTCGTCGCCAATGGCGCGCCCGCGCCCTCCAGCGGCGCGCACGGCATCCTGAGGGCCGCCGAGGCTGCCGCGGCGACGCTGTCGCACCGGGCGGATTTCCGCGGATTCCAGCGCAGGGTGGCGCGCAGCGGCGGGGCCTGCGCCGAGCGGCGCATGGCCAGCGGCGCCGTGCGTGCGCTGGCGCTGCGCATGGGCATGCACCCTGGCGCGAAAACCATCACACCCGCCATGGAGCGCGCATCGTCCGCGTTCTCGGTGGGCCTGCTGCGGGGCCTCTTCGATACCGATGGCTCGGTGCAGGGCCGCCAGGAGAAAGGCGTGAGCGTGCGGCTCGCGCAGAGCGACCAGCAGTTGCTGCAGGCCGTGCAGCGCATGCTGCTGCGCCTCGGCATCGCCTCCACGCTGTATCCGGACCGGCGCACGGCCGGTTTGCGCCTGCTGCCCGACGGGCGCGGCGGCCAGCAGCCCTATGCCACACGGGCGCAGCACGAGCTCGTCGTGAGCGGCGAGAACCTGCGCGTTTTCGCCGAACGCATCGGCTTCGAAGACGCGGACAAGGCCGGGCGGCTGGTGACGGCGCTCTCCGGTTACCGGCGTGCGCTGAACCGTGAGCCGTTCACCGCCACCGTGCAGGACGTGCTGCCGGACGGACACGAAGACGTCTACGACGTCACCGTGGCCGACTGCCATGCCTTCGACGCCAACGGCCTCTGCGTGCACAACTGCGGCGAGCAGCCGCTGCCTTCCTACGGCTGCTGCGACCTCGGCCCCATCATCCTGCCGCGCTTCGTCCGCCATCCGTTCGGCTTCGCCGGCGAGCCGGCCTTCGATTTCGATGCGTTCGCGGCCAGCGTGGCCACGCAGGTGCGCGCGCTCGACAACGTGCTGGACGTCACCTTCTGGCCGCTGCCGCAGCAGCGGGCCGAGTCCGCGGCCAAGCGGCGCATCGGCGTGGGCTTCACGGGCCTTGGCAACACCCTCGCCATGCTGCGCCTGCGCTACGACACCGATGTGGGCCGCGCCATGGCCGCGCGCATCGCCGAGTGCATGCGCGACGCCGCCTATGCCGCCTCGGTGGAGCTGGCGAAGGAAAAAGGCGTGTTCCCGAAGTTCGACGCCGCGGGCTACCTCGCGCCCGGCACCTTCGCGAGCCGGCTGCCGGCCGCGCTGCAGGAGGCCATCCGCACCCACGGCATCCGCAACAGCCACCTGCTCTCGATCGCGCCCACCGGCACCGTGAGCCTCGCCTTCGCCGACAACGCCTCCAACGGTATCGAGCCGCCGTTCTCGTGGACGTACACGCGCCGCAAGCGCGAGGCCGACGGCAGCACCAGCGAATACGCGGTGGAAGACCATGCCTGGAGGCTCTACCGCGCGCTGGGCGGCGACGTGAACGCGCTGCCCGACTACTTCGTGAGCGCGCTGCAGATGCCCGCCGCCGGACACATCGCGATGATGGAGGCCGTGCAGCCCTTCATCGACACGGCCATCTCCAAGACCGTGAACGTGCCGGCCGACTATCCCTACGAGGATTTCAAGAACCTCTACCTGCACGCCTGGCGCGCGCGGCTCAAGGGCCTGGCCACCTACCGGCCCAACGCCATTCTGGGCGCCGTGCTGGAGGCGCCCGCTGCCGCGCCGGGGGCCGGCACCGCGATCACATCCGCTGCGCACGACGCATCGGAGTCTGCGGAGGGGCCGGCGTCTGCCATGCCTCCCGCCACGCCCGCGGACCCGATGCGCGCCGTGATCGAAAGCCGCCCCAAGGGCGCGCTCTCCGCCGTCGCCGAGAAGGTGGAGTACTGGACGCAGGACGGCCGCAAGACGCTCTACCTGATCGTCTCGTTCCTGCCCGTGCCGGACGGGCACGGCGGCACGCTGGACCGCGCGATCGAGTTCTTCATGCCCGTGGGGCAGAGCGGCGAATCGCAGCAGTGGATCACCTCCAGCATGCGCTTGCTCTCGCTCGCCGCGCGCGGCGGCTTCCTGGAGCGCGCGCTCAGCGACATGCGCAAGGTCGCGTGGGACCGCGGCCCCGTGCGCCTGGGCACGCACACGCGTGCCGACGGCGCCCGCGTGCCGCTCTGGCACGACTCCGAAGTGGCCGCCATCGCTTACGCGGTGCAGAACATCCTGGCCCAGCGCGCGGCCGAGCCCGCGGGCCCGATGCGCCAGCAGGAACTGCCGCTGGATGCGCCGGCCGCCGCCCCGGGCCTGCCGCCCGCGATGGCGGGGCGCAAGTGCCCGGAATGCGGCGCGCATGCGGTGATCCGCAAGGACGGGTGCGACTACTGCACGCAGTGCGGGCACCTGGGCAGCTGCGGATAAGAGCGGCTAACACGACCCTTCTGGCATCGTTGCCGCATCTTGTCGTACTGCTCGTACTGCCTGCGATACGGCGCCTCGCCAGAATCGCTTCGCTGGGTCGCGTTAGCCGCTCTAAGGAGCGCCCTTCAGGCCGGCGTTGGTACGACGCGCCCCGCCTCCAGGTGCACCACCGACTGCGCCAGCGCCTCGACGTCGCTCGGATCGTGCGTGACCAGCAGCGTGGGCACCTGCACGCGCTCCAGCAGTTCCGCGAGTTCGGCGCGCAGGCGCGTGCGCAGTTGCGTGTCGAGTGCGGAAAGCGGCTCGTCCAGCAGCAGCAGGCCAGGCTGCGGCGCGAGGGCCCGTGCCAGCGCCACGCGCTGCCGCTGGCCGCCGGAGAGGTGGCGCGGCCAGGCGCCGCGCAGCGTCTCCAGCCCGAACTGCCGCACCAGCGCCTCGATGCGCTCGCGCCCCGCCGCGTCCGGCCGCTGGCCGAGCCGGCACAGCCCGAAGGCGAGGTTCTGCTCCACCGTCATGTGCGGGAACAGCGCATAGTCCTGGAACACCATGCCGACGCGGCGCTCGCGTGCTGGCAGGTCGATGCCGCGGTCGGCGTCCAGCAGCGTGCGGCCCGCCACGCGCACGTGGCCGCGCACGCCCGGCGCCAGCCCGGCGATCGCCATCAGCACCGTGGATTTGCCCGAGCCGGAGGCGCCGACCAGGGCGGTGCGCTGCGTCGCCGAGCGCAGGCATGCGTCGAGCGCGAAGCTGCGCCCCGGAGACTCGAGCGTCGTCCGCACGTGCAGATCGAGGATGGCGCCGTCCATCGCCCTCAATGCCTCGCCCGCAGCAGGCGGCTCGACGCCACCAGCACCGCCACGCACACCACCGAGATCACCAGCGTGAGCCACAGCGCCTGCGCGTCGTTGCCGGCCTGCACCGCGTCGTAGATCGCGATGGAGAGCGTCTGCGTCTTGCCGGGCAGGTTGCCGGCGATCATCAGCGTGGCGCCGAACTCGCCCATGGCGCGTGCGAACGCCAGCATCAGCCCGGCGGCGATCCCGCGCACCGCCAGCGGCAGCGAGATGCGCACGAACACCTCGAACTCGCCCGCGCCCAGCGTGCGCGCGGCATGCAGCAGCCGGCCGTCCACTTCCTCGAAGGCCGCGCGCGCCGCCTTGTAGATGAGCGGCAGCGACACCAGCGATGCCGCGACCACCGCGCCCTGCCAGGTGAACATGAGGTTTATGCCGAACCAGCGGTCGAGGTATTGGCCGATCGCGCCGTTGCGCCCGATCAGCACGATCAGGTAGTAGCCCAGTACCGTCGGCGGCAGCACCATGGGCAGCATCAGCAGGGCATCGACGGCATCCTTGCCCATGAAATCGCGCCGCGCCATCCACCAGCCCAGCGCGATGCCCACCGCCCCCGCCACGAGCGTGGCGAGCAGGGCGATCTGCAGCGTGAGCCAGAGCGGGGCGAGCACGGGCGAAGGGTGGCGTGGCCGGTCAGGGCTGAGAGAAGCCGAAGCCGCCGAGGATCTTCTGCCCGGCCTCGCCGCGCACGAAGGCGATGAAATCCCGGCCCAGCGCGGCGTTCCTGCTCGCCGCGATCTGCGCGATCGGGTAGCTCACCGGGGTGGCCGTCGGCACCGTGAAGGCGATGCGCGTCTTGCCCTGGTCGATCAGCGCATCAGTGCGGTAGACGAAGCCCGCATCCACCTCGGCGCGCGCGACGTAATTCAGCACCTGCCGCACGCTCTCGCCGTAGATCCATTTCGGCTCCAGCGCCGCGGCCAGCCCGGCGTCCTGCACGGCGGCCACCGTGTAGCGGCCGACCGGCACCGAGGCCGGCGTGCCGGTGGCGATGCGCCGCAGGCCGGCCCCGGTGAGGTCCGCCAGCTTCTGCGGCACCACCGTGGCAGACGCGGGAACGATCAGCACCAGCGTATTGCGCGCGAAATCGGCCCGCGTGCCGTCGGCCAGCAGCCGGTCCTTCGCGGCGCGGTCCATCGTCTCCTGGTCGGCCGAGGCGAACACGTCCACCGGCGCGCCCTGCCGGATCTGCGCCAGCAGCGGGCCGGACGCCGCGAAATTGAACGTCACCTTCGCTCCGGGATGCGCCTTCTCGAACGCCGTGCCGATCGCCTGGAACGCATTCGTCAGGCTGGCGGCCGCGGAGACGATCACCTCCTGGGCCTGCGCGGCAGCGGGCGCGCAGGCCAGCGTGGCAGCCAGGACGACGCACAGCAGCGAGGAAGACCGCGCGGAACCCGCTGCGGAGCGGGCCGTATTGCCGGGCCGAAGGGAAAAGGCTTGCATGGGCGGTTCTCCGTATCGCTATTCAAAAAGGGAATAGCGAAATCATAGCAAGCGGACGCCGGCCGGCGATTCGTGCGGGATTACGGGGAAAGCATGCAGTACGGTGCGGTGCTGTGAGCCGCGGGCCAGGCCGCGCGCGCCGCAGCAGATCACTCCGCCGCGTGGCAGACCGCCTCGATGTTGTGCCCGTCCGGATCGCGCACGAACGCACCGTAGTAATGCGGGTGGTAGTGGGGCCGCAGGCCGGGCGCGCCGTTGTCGGTGCCGCCCGCCGCCAGGGCCGCGGCATGGAACGCATCGACCGCCGCACGGCTCGGCGCGCGGAAGGCCACGTGGATGGCCGGCCGGTTGGGGCCACCCCCGCTGATCCAGAAATCGGTCTTGGGCGGCTCGCCGAACCCCGCCATGTCGGTGCTGCCCGTCAGCGCCGCGCTCACCTCCATGAGCAGCTGGTAGCCGAGGGGCGCGAGCGCCTGGGTGTAGAACGCCTTGCTTTGAGCGAAGTCGGTGACGGCGACGCCGGTATGGTCGATCATGTCGGGAGCCCTCCTTGTCTTGACGGTTTCTGGTGGCGAAAGTGTAGGTGCCGGAGTGCTCGGCAGTAGCGCCTCCCATCGTGACCCCGCCGCCGGTTTTTCATGCCGATGCCAGCCCGCAACAGGCTTCTTCTGATGATCCGCTCGTCCGTTCCCTTTCCGCTCCGGCCCTCCCGCGCAGCCGCGCGCACAGGCACCGATGCCGAGTTCGGTGCCACTGCCAGCGCCGATGCCCATGAGGTTCCCGGCCTGCGCAGCCCCGCGGCCGGCTTCGACCAGCCGTTCGAGATGCTGCATGCCTGCCACGAGCGCGTGCAGCGCACGCTGGGGCTGTTGGCACGCCTGCGCGACCACCTGCGCCACCACGGCGTCGACGCCCAGGCCCGCGAGGCCGCGCGCGACGTGCTGCGCTATTTCGACATCGCCGCGCCGCTGCACCACGAGGACGAGGAGTTGCATGTCTTCCCACCGCTGCTCGCGCACGGATCGGCCGCCGTGGTGGAACTCGTGCAGGCGCTGCAGGCCGAGCATGCCGCCATGGCGCGGCAATGGGCCGAGGCGCGCGTATCGCTGGCGGCGGTGGCGGTGGGGGCCGCGGGCGCGGTGCCCTGGTCGCCGGAGCGGGAGAAGTTGCTGGACGATTTCGCCGGGCTGTACGCGGAGCACATCGTGCGCGAGGAGGCGGTGGCTTATCCGGCGGCGCAGGGGCTGCTGGGCGAGAGCGAATGGGCGCCGATGGGGCGGGAGATGGCGCGGCGCAGGGGTAGCGAATGAGCGCTAGGGCGTAACGGCGCTCTGTATAGAGTGTGCGAAGCTGCTTCAGCTACCAAGGGCAGGTCGCTGAGATGCGCCAAAAAAGAAAACGCACCCGAAGGTGCGTATCAGTGCATGTGCCCGTGCAAAGCGGCACGCAGAAGGTCAGTGCATCACCACCGGATTCTGCGCCAGCCCCACGTACCCGTCGAGCGTGTCGTCCACCTCTTCCTGGGTCGGGGTGTCGCGCTGCCAGGCGATGATCTGCTGCTGGAACATCTCGGCCCACGAGCCGTCGAGATAAACCTCCTTGCCGGAGCGCTTGTCGACGATCTCGAAGCCGTGGCGCACCAACTGGTGCACGGGCGGCACGCCCGCGGGGGCTTCGGCCTCGGCGGTGGCCGTGTCCGGCTGCATGTGGACCACCACGAAGGAGTCGGAGTCGTAGAGCATGTGCATGGTGTTCCCCTGTCGGTCAATCGATCGAATCGGATCGTTTCATTGGGTCAGATGACCACCCGGACCGCGAAGTTCAAGACCCCCGGGGCCCGGTGCATGCATCCGGCGTGCCGGTCCGGCGGTGGCCGGGCGGAGCGCCTGCTGGCTTCGGATGCGTGGCCCCAGTATTTCATGAAAAACCCGACCGTGCAGGATGTGGGGCGAAGTCAGGAGCCCGTCCCACGAAGCTGTGGGCGAAACCGCACACGGCCCCGGCATCGCCGCTGCCTTCCGGTGGCGCGTAGCCTCTGGCCGTTGCGCCGTAGGCCCCGCGCAGATCAGGGATTGCCCTTGTCCGAAAGCTGCAGGTCCGCGTAGTCACCATTGCCCTGGGTGATGCGGATGCGCGCCGGCAGAAAACCCAGCGACGGGGCCAGCCACAGTTCCGCCTTCTGGTCCGCATCGCGCGCATCGCGGCGGGGCAGGCGCTGCAGCTTGAGCGCGGGCGTGGGGCCGATGGGCAGGTCCAGCATCTCGGTGCCTTCGATCGAAAAGGCCCAGCGGTCGGCGTTGCGCGCGCCCACGGTGGTCAGGGTGATGCGGGTGCCGTCCGGGTAGCGTTCGGGCGCGGCCGCCAGCAGCGCTCCGAGTTGGATGAACACGCTGAGGCGGTCCTGCGCCCCCGCGGCGATGGCGGCGGGCGCGTTGCCGCCACTGAACGTGGCGCGCCCGGCCGCGAAATCGAAACTCGCCGTCTGCGCGTTGCGGGCCTGGTCCACGAAGCGCTGCGGCTGCAGGCCCGCGGGCGTGACGAGGCCGGCGCTGCTCTGCGAGCGCGATCCGAGCAGGAAGGCCTTGATCTCCTGTCGGGCCTCGTAATGGTCGCCGTCGCGCCGCCAGACCAGCGTGGCGTTGGCGCGGTAGTTGAACTTCTTGGCCTCTCCGCTCACCTCGAACGTGAGGCGCACGGACGGCGGCAACTGCACGGGCGGCGGGTGGGCGCTCGCGTCGGTGGCGGGGCCGTTGGGCGGGCGGATCTCCACCCCGGCGTTGCGCAGGTCGTCCGGGGCGCTGGCGGAGGCGGCGGGCGCAGCGGCGATGGCGGTGGACGACGCGGCGCTGGCGGGCGCGGAGGTCGGTGGGGCCGCTGCGGTCGTCACATCGGATGCGGTGGGCGGGGCTGCTGCATTGCCCGGAGCCGTGGGGGGCGAGGCGCTGTCGTCGGTCTGGGACGCCTCCGCAGGCAGTGCCTGTGCAGGCATGGCGGCATCGGCAGCGCCAGCGGGCTCCGCGGCGGTAGACGGTAGTGGTGAAGGCGACGCGTCCTGCGCCGGCACGCCGTCCGCTGCCGCTTCAGGAGTCGGAGCAGCCGGCTTGCGAACCGGAGCAGGGCGCGGCCGTGTCGGGGCCGCGCGCTTCGGCGCGGGCGCTGCGGGCGCCGCAGCCTCCGGCGCTGGTGAGGGAGAAGGCGGAGGAGGCGGCTCCAGCATGCGCGTATGGAACGCCATGCGCTCGTCCCGCGGCGCATCGGGGCCGCCCGTCCAGCGCGGCAGGCCGAACAGCACCAGGGCATGCAGCGCGGCCACCAGCACGGTGAGCGCCGCCAGGGCGCGGCGCGGCATCAGCGGCGGCTCCTCCGGCGCTGGGCGCACAAGTCAGTGCGTGTGAGCGCCCGCCGGGCGCACCGGCCGCAGGCGGTCGGCTCGCGGCTCATGCCTGCCCGTAACCCAGATCGGCCGAGAGCTTGTCCGCCATGGCGCGCAGCGGCGCGTCGATGGCGCCGCCCCATTGCGGATCGAAGGTGGCGACCGAGCCCAGCGTGGTGATGCCCAGCGCGAGGTGCCCGTCCGCGTCGAACACCGGCGCGCAGAAGGCGACGATGCCCGGCAGCAGCGTGTCCACCACGCGCGCCGAGCCGCGCTGGCGCACTTCCTCCAGCATCGGCTGCAGCGCCTCGGGCGTGGCGGGAATGTCCTTGCGGCCGCGCCGGGCGGCTTCGGCCAGCTCCTCAGCGACGAGGCCGGCCGTCACGTCCGGCGCCAGATGGGCCGTGAAACAGCGGCCCGTGGCGGAGGACAGCAGCGGCATCACGTCGCCCAGCCGCAGGTTGGCCGTGACGGACTGGTGCGATTCCTCCCAGTGGACGATGGTCGGGCCCCGGTTCCCCCAGACGGCCAGCGCCAGCGTCTGCTGGAGGTCTTCCATGAGCGCCGGCAGCCGCTCGCGGGCGAGCCGCACCGGGTCCAGCCGGGCGAGCGACGCCAGGCCGAGCTTCAGGGCCGCCGGGCCCAGGTCGTAGCGGGCGGTGCGCGGGTCCTGCGCGACCAGGCCCATGCGCTGGAAGCTCACCAGGTAGCGGTGCGCCTTGGCCGCGCTCATGCCGGCGGCGGCGGCCAAGTCCTTGAGCATCAGCGGGCCCCGGCTGCGCGTGAGGCCTTCGAGCAGCGAGAAGCCGACCTCGACCGATTGGATGCCCGCCCGTTCCTTGTCCATCTGCAATAGAATTCCTGGAGTTTTGTTTAGTTAAATCAATTTAACCATTCGTAATTCGTGCCAGGCCTTCGGCCGGCGCGACCGGACACCCAGGAGACGCAGCCCCCATGAAACTCGCCACCTACAAGGACGGTTCCCGCGACGGCCAACTGGTCGTCGTCTCCCGCGATCTGGGCACGGCCCATTATGCGACCGGCATCGCGAGCCGCCTGCAGCAGGTGCTCGACGACTGGGGCTTCCTCGCGCCGCAGTTGCAGGACCTCTACGACCAGCTCAACGCGGGCCGCGCGCCGCACGCCTTTGCGTTCGAGCCCGAGCGCTGCATGGCCCCGCTGCCGCGCGCCTACCAGTGGGCGGACGGCTCCGCCTACATCAACCACGTCGAGCTGGTGCGCAAGGCGCGCAACGCCGAAGTGCCGGAGAGCTTCTACACCGATCCGCTCATGTACCAGGGCGGCAGCGACGACTTCCTCGGCCCCTGCGACGACGTGGTGGTGCCCAGCGAGGCCATGGGCATCGATTTCGAGGCCGAGATCGCCGTGGTGACGGGCGACGTGAAAATGGGCGCCACGCCCGAGCAGGCGCTCGACGGCATCCGCCTGGTGATGCTGGCCAACGACGTCTCGCTGCGCAACCTGATCCCGGCCGAGCTGGCCAAGGGCTTCGGCTTCTTCCAGTCCAAGCCCGCCACCGCCTTCAGCCCCGTGGCCGTCACGCCGGACGAGCTGGGCGATGCCTGGGAGGGCGGCCGCCTGAACCTCACGCTGCAGTCCACCTGGAACGGCCGCAAGGTCGGCATGTGCGATGCCGGCCCCGAGATGACCTTCCATTTCGGGCAGCTGATCGCCCACATCTGCAAGACCCGCAACGTGCGCGCCGGCTCCATCGTGGGCAGCGGCACGGTGAGCAACAAAGGCGTGGAGCAGGGCGGCCGCATGGAATGGCCCAAGGGCTACAGCTGCATCGCCGAAAAGCGCTGCATCGAGACCATCCAGGACGGCAAGCCCTCCACCGAGTTCATGAAGTTCGGCGACACCATCCGCATCGAGATGAAGAACAAGGCCGGCCAGAGCGTGTTCGGCGCGATCGACCAGGCCATCGCGGAACCGGCCGCGCGATGATGCTCCGCGCCCTGCGCCGCCGGATCGCCGCGGGGCTCTGGGCCCTCGCCGTGCCCGCGCTGGCGCTGGCCCAGGCCCCATCCGTTGCACCGGCGCCCGCCGCAGCGACACAGCGCGCGGACTGCCCGCCGCTGCCGCAACCCCTCGACCCCGCCGCCATCCCGCAGGCGCTGCGCACCGCGCGCGACCACGGCCTGCTCTGGCGCGTGGAGCAGGGCGGCCGCACCAGCTGGCTCTACGGCACGGTGCATGCGGCGAAGCGCGACTGGATGCTGCCCGGCCCGACGGTGCTGGCCGCGGTGCGCGCGAGCGACCGCGTGGCGCTGGAGCTGGACCTGCTGGACCCCGCCGTGGCCCGCGCGCTGCAGGCCGCCATGCGCGCGCCGGCCGGCATGCCGCCGCTGCCGCCCGCGCTGGCCCGCCGGCTCGCCGCGCAGCGCGAGGCCGCCTGCGCCGATCCGTCGCTCGCGGAACTGCGGCCCGAACTGCAGGTGGCGTCGCTCGCCGTGATGGCCGCGCGGCGCGACGGCATCGACCCGGCCTACGGCATCGATCTGGTGCTCTCCGGCCTCGCACGCGGGCTGGGCAAGCCGGTGGTGTCGCTGGAATCGGTCGAGCTGCAGGTGGGCGTGCTGGCCTCCAACGACCCGCAGGAAACCGCCGCCGCCGTCGCCACCGGCCTGGAGCAGCTCGAAGGCCCGGCCGCGCGCGACACGCTCACCACCCTGGCGACCGCCTGGGCGGACGGCCGCGCCCAACTGCTGGAGAGCTACGGCCAGTGGTGCGACTGCATGCGCACGCCCGAGGAGCGCAAGGCCTTCGACCAGCTGGTGGTGGACCGCAACCCGGGCCTGGCGCGCTCCATCGCGGCCGCGCACCGGGCCGGGCAGAGCGTGTTTGCGGCCGTGGGCGCGCTGCACATGGTGGGCCCCCGCGGGCTGCCGGCCCTGCTGGCGCGCGAGGGCTTCCGCGTGGAGCGCGTGCAATGGCCCGCGCAGGGAACTGCTCCCGCCGATGCCCCGCCCCGCTGATTCAAAAACCGCAACACAACAAGGAGACAACCCCATGCACCGCAGAACCCTGCTCGGCCACGCCGCCGCCGTGGCCGCCCTGGCCGCCCACCCCTTCGCCCGCGCCCAGGCCGACTACCCTAACCAGCCGATCCGCTGGGTCGTGCCGTACCCGGCCGGCGGCGGCACCGACGTGCTCGCCCGCACCGTGGCCGAAGCGCTGCGCACGCCCCTGGGCCAGCAGATCGTGGTGGACAACCGCCCCGGCGCCTCCACCAACATCGGCGCGCAACTGGTCGCCACCGCCAAGCCCGACGGCTACACGCTGATGTCCGCCGACAACGCCCTGCTGGCCTACAACGAGCACCTGTTCAGCAAGCTGCCCTTCAGCCCCGAGAAAGACTTCACGTACGTGGGCGGCCTCTCGCGCTTCCCGCTCGCGCTCGTGGTGCACCCCGGCTTCGAGGCGCGCACCTTCCAGGAATTCATCGCCTACGCGCGCGCCAACCCGGGCAAGCTCAACTACGCATCGCCCGGCAACGGTTCGCCGCACCACCTGGCGATGGAGATGTTCAAGAACCGCACCAAGACCTTCCTCACCCACATCCCCTACCGCGGCGCCGCGCCCGCGCTGCAGGACGTGATGGGCGGCCAGGTGCCGTGCATGTTCCTCGACCTCGCGGCCGGCCTGCCGGTGATCCAGTCGGGCAAGGTGCGCGCGCTCGCCATCGGCTCCGGCCGCCGCGCCGCCAGCCTGCCCCAGGTGCCCACGCTCGCCGAAGTGGGCGTGCCCGATGCCGAGGTGTACGCCTTCCAGGGCGTGCTCGGCCCGGCCGGCCTGCCGCCCGCCATCGTGGCCCGCCTGAACGGCGAGATCAACAAGGCCCTCGCCACCCCGCCCGTCGTCAAGCGCATGCAGGATTTCGGGATGGAGGCGCTGCCCGGCACGCCCGAACAATTCCGCGCCATGGCGCGCGGCGAGGCCAAGCGCTGGGGGCCGATCATCCAGGCGGCCGGCGTGAAGCTGGACTGAACGATTCCCGCAGGCCATCGCCTGCAAACCGCCTGTAGGCCGGCGCCGCGAACCCGGCGCCCTGGCTGCGCGGGCCGGGGGAATTGCGCTACGGTGGAGCTTTGTCCGAACGACGACTCCACGAAAGCGAATTCCCCATGGCAAACACGCCCAAGCGCATCCTGATGGTTCTCACGTCCCACGACCGCCTCGGCGACACCGGCAAGAAGACCGGCTTCTGGCTCGAAGAATTCGCCGCGCCGTACTACGTCTTCAAGGACGCGGGCGCGGAAATCACCCTCGCATCCCCCGAAGGCGGCCAGCCGCCGCTCGACCCCAAGAGCGACGACGAGAGCGCCCAGACCGACGCCACGCGCCGCTTCAAAGCCGATACCGACGCGCAGCAGCAGCTCGCCACCACCGTGCCGCTGGCCAGCGTGCGCGCCGGCGACTTCGACGCTGTGTTCTACCCCGGCGGCCACGGCCCGCTGTGGGACCTGGCCGAAGACGCGCAATCCATCGCGCTGATCGAAAAAACCTTCGCCGCCAAGAAGCCCCTGGCCCTGGTCTGCCACGCCCCCGGCGTGCTGCGCCACGCCAAGGCGCCGGACGGCCAGCCGCTGGTCAAGGGCCGCAAGGTCACGGGCTTCACCAACAGCGAGGAAGAGGGCGTGCAGCTCACGCAGGTGGTGCCGTTCCTGGTGGAGGACATGCTCAAGGCCCACGGCGGCGAGTACGCCAAGGGCGCGGACTGGGCGCCGTTCGTGCTGACGGATGGGATGCTGGTGACGGGGCAGAATCCGGCGTCGTCGGAGGGGGCGGCGGAGGCGTTGCTGGGGTTGTTGGGGTGATGCTACCGGTAAGTTGGGTTTAAACGAGCAACAGCGCTTCAGGGAGAAGCGCTGTTGCTGTCGTTGGATCGCAGTGCGTAACGCTTCGGACTTTGGGAGGACCGAACCGAGCTTGAAGTGTCAACGGGCCATTGAGGGTTGCCTTAGTCCTGTTGTTTATGTGTGGAACTCGGCTTTTGCAACGGTTGCGGCCGGTCGATGGCCGAAGATCAGGGACAGCTTGGCGACGCATCGCCGATCCTTGACCTCACCCTGCCGCGCGGAGCACCAGCGATTCCTTGGGCAGAATAGAGTAATTCGGGTGCCTACCTGCCCCGGTTCCCTCGCCCATGGCCATCAAGAAATCCGACCTTTATTCCTCTCTGTGGGCCTCGTGTGATGCCCTGCGCGGCGGCATGGATGCCAGCCAGTACAAGGACTATGTCCTGTTCATGCTGTTCATCAAGTACGTTTCAGACAAGTACGCCGACAGCCAAGACCTCCGCCCCGCCATCGTTATCCCGCAAGGCGCCAGCTTCAAAGACATGGTGGCGCTCAAGGGCAAGAGTGACATCGGCGACCGGATCAACACCGACATCATCCAGCCGCTGGTCGACGCCAACACCCGTCTGGCCCGGACCGACTTCCCCGACTTCAACGACCCCAACAAGCTCGGCGAAGGCAAGGACATGGTGGACACCCTGTCCAACCTGATCGGCATCTTCCAGAAGCCTGAACTCGACTTCTCGAACAACCGCGCCGAGCACGACGACATCCTCGGTGATGCCTACGAGTTCCTTATGCGGCACTTCGCCACAGAGTCCGGCAAGTCGAAGGGGCAGTTCTATACCCCGTCGGAGGTGAGCCGCGTCATCGCGCAGGTGATCGGCATCTCGCCCGAAAACGCGAAGGCCTCGACGACTGCGTACGACCCGACATGCGGCTCGGGCTCGCTGCTTCTGAAGGTGGCCGCCCAGGCGGGCAAGCGCATCACGCTCGAAGGGCAGGAGAAGGACGTGACCACCGCGGGCCTGGCCCGCATGAACATGATCCTGCACGACTTCCCCACGGCCAACATCCTCTCGGGCAACACTCTGGCTGCACCGAAGTTCAAAGACGGCGAACAACTGCGCAGCTACGACTACGTGGTGGCCAACCCGCCGTTTTCCGACAAGGCCTGGAGCACCGGCCTCGTGACGCCGCTGAAAGAGAACGACCCCTACAAGCGCTTCAGTTGGGGCGACCCACCGGCCAAGCAGGGTGACTATGCCTATCTACTGCACATCATCCGGTCGATGAAGAGCACGGGCAAAGGTGCCTGCATCCTGCCCCACGGCGTGCTCTTCCGGGGCAATGCCGAGGCGGTGATCCGTGAGCAACTGGTTCGCTCCGGCATCCTCAAAGGCATCATCGGCCTGCCGGCCAACCTGTTCTACGGCACCGGCATTCCGGCCTGCATCGTGGTGCTCGACAAACAGAACGCCTCGGCCCGCAAGGGCGTGTTCATGATCGATGCCTCCAAGGGCTACATCAAAGACGGCAACAAGAACCGCCTGCGCGAGCAGGACATCCACCGCATCGTCGACGCCTTCACCCGCCAAGTCGACACGCCCCGCTACGCCCGCATGGTGCCGCTGGCCGAGATTGCCGACCCGAAGAACGACTTCAACCTCAACCTGCCGCGCTACATCGACAGCAGCGAACCCGAAGACCTGCAAGACATCGACGCTCACCTGCGCGGAGGCATCCCCGAGCGCGACCTCGATGCCTTCGCTGCCGATTGGCAGGTGCTGCCCGGGGTGCGGCGGGCCTTGTTCGAGTCGGCGGGCCGTCCCGGCTACGCCCGCCTGAAGCTGCCGCTGGCGGAAGTGAAGGCCACCGTGCTCGGCCACCCGGAATTCGCCGCGTTCACGAGGAAAGTGAATACCTTGTTGGACAAGTGGCAGCAGGCGATCACGCCGCGCCTGATGGGTTTCGACCGGGGCGACCACCCCAAGGCCTTGATCGACACCGTGTCCGAAACCCTGCTCGCAGCCTTCCAGGCCGCCCCGCTGCTGGACGCGTATGACGTGTACCAGCATCTGATGGACTACTGGGCGGAGACCATGCAGGACGACGCCTATCTCGTGGCCGCCGATGGCTGGGTGAAGGGCGCGCAGCCGCGCGAGATCGTCAAGGTGCCCAACAAGGACAACAAGCTCGTCTGGCCCGAAGCGCACGACTACCTGCAGGGCAAGCGGCGCTTCAAGTCCGACCTGATCCCCAAGGCCTTGCTCGTGGCCCGCTATTTCGCCAAGGAGCAGACCGCCATCGACGCCACCCGCGCCAAACTGGAGGCGCTGCAGGCGCAGCTCACCGAGCTCGAAGAAGAGCACAGCGGCGAAGAGGCTGTGTTCTCGGGCTTCGACAGCATCACCGCCGCAGCAGTGAAAGACCGCATCCGCGAGCTGGGCGAGAGCGGCGATGGTGACGACGCCGACGAGTTGGCGGTTCTGAAGCAATGGCAGCGGCTCGTCGACACGGTGGCTGCGCTGAAGAAGCAGCTGCGCGAGGCCGAGGCCGCGCTCGACACGCTGGCCTTCCAGCAGTACCCCAAGCTGAATGAGGCCGAGGTCAAAGCCCTGGTGATCGACAACAAGTGGCTGGCCCGCCTGCACGCCGACGTGCAGGGCGAGCTGGACCGCATCTCGCAAACGCTGACCGGCCGCATCCGCGAGCTGGCCGAGCGCTACGCCACCCCGCTGCCGCAACTCACCGGCGAGGTCGAAGCCCTGGCCCGCCGCGTTGACGAGCACCTGAAGAAGATGGGCTTCGCATGGCACTGATCACCGAACCGAGCGCCCCCCTGAACGCCAGCGACGGCTACCGCCAGCTGGTGCAGCAGATCTCCGACACCTACACCCAGGGTCGCGTGCAGGCGGTGCAAGCCGTCAACGCCCAGCTGGTGCAGACCTACTGGCAGGTGGGCCGCCACATCGTCGAATTCGAGCAGGCCGGCCAGGTGCGCGCCGAGTACGGCAAGGCCCTCATCGACACCCTGGCTGCCGACCTGGGCCTGCGCCACGGCAAGGGTTTCAGCCGCAGCAACCTGATCCGCTTCCGCCAGTTCTATCTGGCCTACCCGGGCCTAGCCGAGAAAAGTGCGACGCTGTCGCACCAATTGACTTGGTCGCACATCGTCGAGCTGCTGAAGATCGACGACCCGCTGGAACGCGGTTTCTACGAACAGCAGGCGCTGCGCGAGCGCTGGTCGGTGCGCGAATTGGTGCGACAGAAAGACAGCTCGCTCTTCCTGCGCCTGGCCGCCAGCCAGGACAAGGCCGGCATCCTCCAACTCGCCGCCCAAGGCCAGGTGGTCGAGCAACCGGCCGACCTGCTGCGCGAGCCCTACGTCTTCGAGTTTTTGAAGATCCCCGAGCCCTACCAGGTGTCGGAAACCCAGCTTGAAACCCTGCTGTGCGACCACCTGCAGCCCTTCCTGCTGGAGCTGGGCAAAGGCTTCACCTTCGTCGGCCGGCAATACCGCGTGACGATCAACGGCACACACCATCGGGTCGACCTGGTCTTCTACCACCGCATCCTGCGCTGCTTCGTGCTCATCGACCTGAAGCTCGGCGAGGTGCAGCACCACGACATCGGGCAGATGAACCTGTACCTGGGCTACTTCGCCAACGAAGAAAACGTGGAAGGCGACAACCCGCCGATCGGCATCATCCTCAGCCGGCAGAAGGACGAGCTGCTGGTGGAGTACGCGACCTATGGCATGAGCAGCCAGCTGTTTGTGCAGAAGTATCAGCTGTATCTGCCGGATCGGGAGGCGTTGCGTCGGGAGTTGGAAGTGACGTTGCGGGAGGCGGGGCAGTGATGGGGCGGGACGCAACACTGACCGGTTGGGCCGTAGAGCAATTGGGATCAGTGACTCGAACCTCTTCAGGCACCACGCCGGCTCGTGCATTGAGCGACCGCTACTACCGGGGTGGCTCTGTCGCGTGGGTCAAGACCATGGATCTTGCTAACACGGAGATCCATGAAACATCAGAGCGGGTGACGGATCTCGCATTGAAAGAAACCAGTCTGACCGTCTATCCGGCAGGCACTGTGCTCGTCGCAATGTACGGAGGCTTTCAACAGATTGGCCGAACAGGGATTTTGCGTACGCCTGCGGCGGTCAATCAGGCCATAACGGCGATCCAGTCGAACGCAGACCGGCTCACGCCGGAGTATCTGCTCGCAACGTTGAACTACCGAGTCGACTACTGGCGATCTGTTGCCAGCAGTAGCCGGAAAGACCCGAACATCACTGGCAATGATGTGCGTGCGTTTCCCATCGCCCTCCCCACGGTAGAAGAACAGCAAAAGATTGGGCTGGCGCTGAGCGATGTAGACGCCCTACTGGCCGGGCTGGATCGGCTCATCACCAAGAAGCGGGACATCACACAGGCCGCCATGCAGCAACTCCTCACCGGCCAAATCAGACTGCCGGGCTTTGAGAGTGAATGGGCAGAAGTGCGCTTGCGAAATATCGGCACGGTGTACGGCGGACTCACTGGAAAGACAAAGGCTGACTTTGGGGCAGGCGCCGATCGGTACGTTACCTTCGTCAATGTGATGAGCAATGTGATGATTGACCACAGCCTGTTTGAGCAGGTGCGAGTCGGGCCGATGGAGTCGCAGAATCTGGTGAAGTCCGGCGACTTGCTTTTCAACGGTTCATCCGAAACGCCGGAAGAAGTGGCGATGTGCTCTTTGGTGAGCGGTGAGATTCAGGGGCGGCTATTTCTCAATAGCTTCTGTTTCGGTTTTCGGTTTCACAGCGGTGCTGAAACAGACGCGTTATTTCTGACTTACTACTTGCGTAGCCGCGAAGGACGAGAACTCATGAAGTCGCTGGCCCAGGGTTCAACGCGCTACAACCTGTCCAAAGGCGCTCTGCTCGATTCAGTGCTGCATATGCCGAGTAAGGCGGAACAGACCGCCATTGCCGTTGTTCTTAGTGAGATGGACGCGGAACTCTTGGCTCTTGAAGCTCGACTCCGAAAGACACGGAATTTGAAGGAGGCCATGATGCAAGAGTTGCTCACCGGCCGAATTCGACTGATCTGAACGAGCCATGCGCTGAACAACAACTCCAGGGAGAAACGTGATGCCCACCGTGCCGCCTCCATCGCCGCGCTCCGAACGCCGCACGCAGAACCGCGTCGTTGCGTTGTTCACCGATCCGGCGCGGCCAGACGGTCTCGGCTACCGCCACCTCGGCGATTGGAGCAAGCGCCCCGACGCGACCACACGCAATCGACCCATCGAATCGGCGCTGTTGAGGGACAACCTCACTGCGCGTGGCTACTCACCCGCTCACATCGCCGCCGCGCTGCAGAAGCTGGAAACCGCCGCCGACAGCACCGGCCTCACTCTTTACCAAGCCAACCTCCGCACCTACCAGTTGCTGCGCTACGGCGTGCCGGTGCAGGTGGCGCCCGGCAAACCGAACGAGACGGTACACCTGATCGACTGGGCGCACCCCGAGCGCAACGACTTCGCGCTGGCCGAAGAGGTGACGCTCAAAGGCGGCCACGAGCGGCGGCCCGACATCGTGCTCTACCTCAACGGCTTGGCCGTCGTGGTGATCGAGCTGAAGCGCAGCTCGGTGGAGGTGGCCGACGGTGTGCGCCAGCTCATCACCAACCAGGAAGAGATCTTCAATAAGGGCTTCTTCAGCACCGTGCAACTGGTGCTGGCGGGCAGCGATTCGCAAGGGCTGCGCTACGGCACCACCGGCACGCCGGAGCAGTTCTTCGTGGAGTGGAAGGACGAGGCGCCCGCCGAAGCGGGTGCCTTGGCGGCGGAAGGTACGTTGCTCGACCGGCCCTTGGCCCAGTTGTGCAACAAGGCGCGGCTACTCGACCTGATGCGCCACTTCGTGATCTTCGATGGCGGGCAAAAGAAGGTGCCACGCCAGCACCAGTACTTCGGCGTAAAGGCCGCCCAGGGGCGCATCGCACAGCAGGAAGGCGGCGTGATCTGGCACACCCAGGGCAGCGGCAAGAGCATCCTGATGGTGCTGCTCGCCAAGTGGCTGCTGGAGCACGATGCGCAGGCACGCATTCTGGTCGTCACCGACCGCGACGAGCTGGACAAGCAGATCGAAGGCGTGATGAAGAACGCCGGGGTGATCGGCACTGACGCGCCCTCGCCCCGCATCACCTCGCGCGCCGACTTCGTGCAGAAGCTGGGCACGGCCAACCCGCGCCTGCTGTGCGCGCTGATCCACAAGTTCGATGCAGCCGACCTGAAGGGCGAGCCGCCCGCCGTACAGGGCCGCTTCTACGTGTTCGTGGACGAATGCCACCGCACGCAGGGCGGCGACATGAACAAGCAGATGAAGCGGTGGCTGGCCAGCGCCATCTTCATCGGCTTCACCGGCACGCCGCTGCTGCGCAAAGACAAGCTCATGACGCGCGACGTGTTCGGCACCTACATCCACACCTACAAGTTCCACCAGGCAGTGGCCGACAAGGTGGTGCTCGACCTGAAGTACGAAGCCCGCGACGTGCCGCAGCGGCTGACCTCGCAGCGCGCCATCGACCAGTGGTTCGAGCAGAAGACGCGCGGGCTCAACAACTTCCAGAAATCGGTGCTGCGGCGGCGCTGGGCCACGATGGAAGAACTGATGAGCGCCGAAGAGCGCAAGGCGCGCATCGCGGCCAGCATCATCCACGACTTCGCCGTGAAGCCGCGGCTGAACAACGACCGCGGCACGGCCATCCTGGTGGCCGCCGGCATCTACGACGCCTGCCACTACTACCGCATCTTCCAGGCCAAGCCCTTCGGCCGCTACTGCGGCATCGTCACGTCGTACGAGCCGAACCACAACGCGATCTCGCGTGAGCCGAAAGACAGCGACGAGCGCTACAAGTTCGACACGTACACCAAGCACGTGCTCGGCAAGGGCCAAACCACGAAACAGTACGAAGACGAGGTGAAGCGCCGCTTCAAGGAGGAACCGGCCAACCTAAAGTTGCTGATCGTGGTGAGCAAGCTGCTCACCGGCTTCGACGCGCCGAGTTGCAGCTACATCTACCTCGACAACAAGTTGCACGACCACAACCTCTTCCAGGCCATCTGCCGCACCAACCGGCTGGATGGCGATGACAAGGACTACGGCTACATCGTCGACTTCAAGGAGCTGTTCGGCGACGTGCAGCAGGCCATCGCGGTCTACAGCTCCGACGAGCTGGACATCGATGAAGGCAGCGGCGGCGAGAACAACGTGCACCTGAAAGACTGGCTGGCCGAAGGGCGGCACCAGCTCGACCAGGCCCGCGAGGCGCTGCACTACCTGTGCGAGCCGGTGCCGCTGCCGCGCGAAGTGGAGCAGTTCCTGCACTATTTCTGCGGCGATGCGGCCGAGCCCGATGCCTTGCTCAAGACCGAGGCGCTACGCATCTCGTTCTACAAGGCGGTGGCGATCTTCGTGCGTGCCTTTGGCGCGCTGGCGCAGCACCTGGGCGAAGCGGGTTACTCGGAAGCCGAAGCGGCCACGCTGCAGCGCGAGCTGGACTTCTACACCTTCACGCGGGTGAGCATCAAACGCCACTCCGGCGAAGAGCTGGACATCAAGCCCTACGAGGCGGACATGCGCCACCTCATCAACACCTACATCCAGGCCGATGCGGCCGAAGACCTGGGTGAGCTGGGCGAGATGTCGCTCACCGAGTTGATCATCGAGACGGGCATCCATGATGCGATCGCGAGAAAGCTCAACGCGAAGGGCAAGCTGTCGAAGAACGCGATTGCCGAAGGCATCATCAACAACGTCCGCAAGACGATCATTCGCGACCAACTGACCGACCCGCGCTTCTACGAGCAGATGTCGAAGCTGCTGGACGATCTGATCCGGCAGAGCCGGGCCGATGCGGCCGCCTACGAAGAATTCCTGCGCAAGGCCGAGGCCCTGGTGCGGCAGCTGGGCGCGAAGCACGGGGAAGACGGCGTGCCGGCGGCCTTGCACGGCCGGCACGAGGCGGCGGTGATCTACAACAACCTCGGCTCGCTGCCATCGGCCACCTTCAAGTATCCGACGGCCGACGACGACAAGACGGCATTGGCCATCCGCATCGACCTGACCGTGCGCGAGAACGCCCCGGCGGGGTGGTATGGCGACGACGCCCGCGAAGCGCAGGTGGTGAACGCGCTGTTCCCCATCCTGGAGCGCGACCGCACGGCCACCGAGGCGGTATTCGAGATCGTCAAGAACCAACCGGGCTACCAGTGACCGAGACCATCCGCCTGGGCGAGGTGTCGATCCTGGTGACCCGCAAGGACGTCAAGAACGTCCACCTGACGGTGCATCCGCCAAATGGGCGGGTGACGCTCACGGCGCCCGCTGCCACACGGCTCGAAGTGGCCCGGGCCTATGCGATCTCGAAGCTGGGCTGGATCAGGGCTCAGCAATCGACGCTCAAGGCGCAGGCCCGGGAAGCCTCTCGGCGTTTTGTCGGGCGCGAGAGCCACTACCTGTGGGGGCGCCGGTACCTCCTGAGCGTCGACTTTCAAGACGCCAAGCCCGCCGTGACTCTGGACCACAAGCGCATTCGTTTGACCGTTCGCCCGGGCCACGAGGAGATGCAGCGCGCCGCGGTGATGCACGAGTGGCACAAGTCACTGCTGCACCAGGCCGTGCCACCGTTGCTGCTCAAGTGGGAACAGCGACTGGGCGTCAAGGTCGAGCGCTACTTCCTGCAGAAGATGAGAACCAAGTGGGGCAGTTGCAACCCTGCGGCGGGGCATATCCGGCTCAATACCGAACTGGTCAAGAAGCCAAAGGACTTGCTGGAGTACGTGATCGTCCACGAGATGGTTCACCTGCTGGAGGCGAGCCACAATGATCGCTTCGTGGCGATCCTGTCTGCGCATTGGCCGCAATGGCGCGAAGCTCGGCAAGAACTCAACGAATTGCCGCTGGCCTCCGAGAAGTGGGGGCGATGACGCTCGCTTCTTGCAGGGCATTCGATGTCCGCCAATGCTGTCAGCAGTCATTCGAAGGAGTTCGATCAAGCTTCCCCTTTCAGCCTGACGCCGCCTTGCCAAGGTGGGCTCCTCAGCATCCGCTGGTGACTGGGGCGAGCCGCCCGATGGCGGCATCGGATTCAAAGTGGCCGCGCGCTCACATACACCATCGCAGCCAGAATCCCACCGTTCAAGCTGAGAGAAAGCCGGTTGCCCACCACTGCCCTGTCCGGCAAGCCAGCGCGTATCAGTGCGGCAGCCCCGCCGGGTTCGCCACAACGATCTCCATCCGATCCCGCCCCTGCCGCTTCGACGCATACAACGCCTCATCCGCCCGCTTGAGCCAATGCGACAACTCGGCATCAGGCTGGTCGAACAAGGTCGCCCCGATGCTGAGCGACACAGGCTCCGGCGTCGCGAACATCGTGCTCGCCTGTTCGGCGAACGCCTCGCGCAGTTCCCGGCCCAGGGCCTGCGCGGCTGAAGGCGACGCGTCGCGCAGCAGGATCACGAACTCGTCCCCGCCCAGGCGTGCGGCCAGGTCGCCGCTGGGCAGCGTGCTGCGGATCAGGTCGCTGAGCGTGATGAGCAGGCGGTCGCCGGCATCGTGGCCGTGCAGATCGTTGACCTGTTTGAAGTGGTCGATGTCCATCAGCATCAGGACGCCCGGGCTGGCCGGCGAGGCCTGCGCGAGCAGCGCCGGGGCGCGCAGGTAGAGCGCGCGGCGGTTGTCCAGGCCGGTGAGGGGGTCGCGGGCGGCGATCCGGGCCATGCGTTCCTCGCGGCGGTGGCGCTCGGTGCCGGTCATGGACATGGCGAGCAGCATGATCGCCATCACGCCTTCCACCAGCGACACCTGGATGACCACGCCCCGGAAGCTGGCCAGGTGGATGGATGCGTCGAGCGCCACTGCCGACGCGGCTTTGGCCAGATAGAACAGGCCGTGCGCTAGCAAGGCGAAGCGCAGCTGTGCCGCGCCCACGCTCAAAGCGCCGCCGCCCTGCGGGCGCAGCAGCAGGCCGGCGCGCAGGGTGATGGTGGCGACGAGCAGCGACTGCACGCCCAGCATCGCCCTCGACCACCAGGGCCCCTCGGGCAGCCCCAGCATCGCCAGCCAGACGGCGGCCAGCAGCCACCACCCGGCGCGCGGCAGGCGGGCGCGCCGGAACGCGGCAATGCCGGCCAGGAACAGCGCGTGGGCGACGATCAGCAGGCCGTTGGAGAACCAGATGCCCACGAACACGAAGCCGCTGGAGCGCAGCAGGGCGAGCGCGCTGCCGACGGCGATGACGGCGAAACCCGCGCTCCAGAACAGGAGCGACCGCTCGCGCACGCTGTTCCATTCCGATGCCAGGTACAGCGCAGAGGCGGTGGCCAGGGCGGCGGTGATGACGAGCAGGGTGAAGGGATCGAGAACCATGGACGGTGAACGGACGAAGGCGGTATCCGCACCGGCAGGCAGGGAAGTGCCGGGACGGGCCCTGATCGGCGCGTTCCCCCAGACGTCGGATACCCTCCAGATTTATTATTTCTAGCAGTATCCAACAGACCTCAAACCCCGTGCAGGCGAACGCCTTTGGGGCATCCATCCATCAATACGGAAGAATCCCCGGCAGCAGCGCCCGGTCCAGCCGCTGCCGCCACCACTTCAGCGCCTCGCCCATGTGCTCGGGCCGCCAGGCCAGCCAGAAGGTTTCGTCGGGCCGGGGCTCTTCGACCTGCAGCTCCACCAGCACGCCGGTTTCCAGCTCCACCCGCACGCAGGCGCGCGGCACGAAGCCGTGGCCCAGGCCGGCGGCCTGGGCGGCTATTTTTGCCTGCATGGTGGGCACGGTGATGCGCCGCTGGCCCGAAAGCAGGCCGACGGTGCGGTCGGTGAGCTGCCGGGCGCCGTCGCCCACCACGATGGCGGTGTGTTCCAGCAGGTCGGCGCGGGTGAGCGGGCGCCGCAGTTGCGCCAGCGGGTGGGTGGCGGTGGTGCAGAAGGCAAAGGCCAGGCTGCCGACGGCGATGGCCTTGTAGCCGCCGCCGGCCGGGCCTTCGCCAGCGGCGACGATGATGTCGGCGCGGCCCTCGCGCAGGGCCTCCCAGGTGCCGGTCAGGGCCTCGCTGGCGATGCGCAGGCGGGTGCCGCAGTTCAGGTCCTCGAAGGCGCAGATGTCGGGGTTGAAGGCCTCGGTGGGGATCAGCGAGTCGTGCACCAGCCGCACTTCGGATTCGAAGCCGGTGGCGATCTGGCGCATGCGCGATTCGAGCTGCCGGGCCGATGACAGCAGCCACCGGCCCTCGCGGATCAGTTCGTGGCCGGCGGGCGTGAGCGCGACGCGCGGGCCGTTGCGGGTGAAGAGGGCGAAGCCCAGCTGCTCTTCCAGCTTGGCGACGGCGTACGAGATGGTGGAGGGCACCTTGTGCAGCCGCTCCGACGCGCCCGCGAACGAGCCGTGGCGGGCGATCGCGTCCACGAGTTCGATGGCTTCCAGGGTGAGTTTCAGCATGGCCGGGCCGGGGTGGTTCGCATCATCGAAATTATCGATGATGGGCCGTAAAACGTTTCAACCTGCGGGGGTGGCTGGCGCCGGATACTTCTTCCATCGCAGCACGCAACGCCGGGAAAAAGCGATCCAGAGGCTCCCGGCATGCAGTGTGAATTCCATCGAACCCGCACAGGAGAAAAGACATGCTCGACATCCGCAAGGCCCAGCACCGCGGCACCGCCAACCACGGCTGGCTGCAGTCCCGCCACACGTTCTCGTTCGGCCACTACCGCGACGCGAACCAGCAGGGTTTCTCCGATCTGCTGGTGATCAACGACGACCGCGTGACGCCCTCCAACGGCTTCGGCACGCACGGCCACCGCGACATGGAGATCTTCTCGTACGTGCTGGAAGGCGCGCTGGAGCACAAGGATTCGATGGGCACGGGCTCGGTGATCCGCCCGGGCGACGTGCAGATGATGAGCGCCGGCAGCGGCGTGCAGCACAGCGAGTTCAACCATTCGGCCGAGGATCCGGTCCACTTCCTGCAGATCTGGATCGTGCCGAACCAGCGCGGTGCGCAGCCGCGCTACCAGCAGGTGCATTTCACCGAGGCGGACAAGCGCGGCCGGCTGCGGCAGATCATCTCGCCGGAAGGGGCCGATGGTTCGCTGGCGGTGCGCCAGGATGCGCGGGTGTATGCGGGGCTGTTTGATGCCGATGAATCCGCCGAGCTGGCGGTGGGCCCGGACCGACATGTGTACGTGCATGTGGCGCGCGGCAGCGTAGAGGTGAATGGCGAGCGGCTGGACGCAGGCGACGGCGCCCGCATCCGCAACGCCGGGCCGCTGCGCTTCGCCCGGGGCGAGGGCGCCGAGGTGCTGGTGTTCGATCTGCGGCCGAACGAGCTGCCGACGATGCCCTAAGCGCGGCTCTAGAACTGCCCGGTGGCCCGCGCGCCTCAACCGTACAGCAGGCGCGCGGGCCAGATCACCAGGGCGGGGAAGGCCACCATGAGGAACATCATTCCGAACTCGGCCAGCATGAAGGGCCAGACGCCGCGGATCACGTCGTCCATGCGGATGCGCCCCACGCCGGCCACCACGTTGAGCACCGTGCCCACCGGCGGCGTGACGAGGCCGATCGAGTTGTTGATGATGAACAGCACGCCGAAGTAGATCGGATCGATGCCCGCGGCCTTGACCACCGGCATGAGCACGGGCGTCAGGATCAGGATGGTGGGCGTCATGTCCATGGCGGTGCCGACGACGATCACCAGCAGCATGATCATCGCCATCAGCAGGACGGGGCTGCCGATGAAGGGCTCCAGCAGGCCGACCACCTTGCCCGGCAGGTCGGCCACGGTGATCAGCCAGGCCGACACCAGGGCCGCGGCCACCAGGAACATCACCACGCCGGTGGTGCGCGCGGCGGTGACGAATACGCCGTAGATCTCCGAGGGCTTGAGTTCGCGGTAGATGACCGTCGCGACGAAGAGCGAATACACCGCCGCGACCACGGCCGCCTCGGTGGGCGTGAAGACGCCGAAGCGCAGGCCCACCAGGATGATGAGCGGCAGCATCAGCGCCCAGCCGGCCTGGCGGAACGCGGCCCAGACCTCGGCGCGTGAGCGGCGCGGCGGCGGCACGATGTTCTCCTTGCGCACCTGCCACCACCAGGTGGCCCAGAGCGCCCCGGCGATCAGGATGCCGGGGAAGATGCCGGCCAGGAACAGCTTGCTGATCGACAGGTTGGCCGCCACGCCGAAGATCACGAAGCCGATCGAGGGCGGGATGATGGGGCCGATCACGCCGGCCGCGGCGATCAGGCCGCCGGAGCGCGCCTTGTCGTGGCCGGCGGCCACCATCATCGGTATCAGCAGGGCGGAGAGCGCCGCCGCATCGGCCACCGCCGAGCCCGAGAGCGCCGAGAGCACGCACGCCGCGACGATGGCCACATAGCCCAGCCCGCCGCGCACGTGGCCGACGAGGGTCAGCGCCAGATCGACGATGCGCTTGGAGAGGCCGCCGGTGTTCATGATCTCGCCGGCCAGCATGAAGAAGGGCACGGCCAGCAGCGGGAAGCTGTCGGCGCCGTTGATCAGGTTCTGCGCGAGGATTTGCGCATCGAACATGTCGAGGTGCCACATGAGCGCGACGCCGCACAGCAGCAGCGAGAACGCGATCGGGATGCCGATCGCCATGGCGCCCAGCAGCGAAACGAGGAAGACGGCGATGGTCATGGTGCGTCGCTCCTCATCCGCGGGCTTTGCCGGTGGCGCCGGCCGTGGCCTGGCGGGCCTGCTCTTCGGCCAGCCGGTCTTCTTCCGCCAGCCGCGCCTGCAGGGCGTCGAATTCCGCGGTCTCTTCCGAATCCTTGACCATCACCAGCGCGTCGCCGCGCAGCTGGCCGCTCAGCACGCGCCAGAGGTCGTAGAGCAGGAACACCGCGGCCGATGCGGCGAAGACCACGCCGACCAGGTAGAAGTAGCCCATCGACCAGCCGGTGGTGGGCGCGGTGACGTCCATGTTCAGGCGGGTCTGCATCCAGCTGCCGGCGAACACCAGCCAGCAGACCCAGAGCATCAGCACCTGGCCGGTGACGACGCACAGCTTCTTGCCCCAGTCGGGCAGGCGGCTCACCAGCATGTCCACGCCCAGGTGGCCGTGGTGCCGCATGGCCACGATCGCGCCCAGGAAGGTGAGCCAGACGAAGAGCCAGCGCGAGACCTCTTCCGAGACCGTGATGCCGGTGTTGAAGGCGTAGCGCAGCACGACGTTGCCGAACACCATCGCCACCATCACCGCGAGCGCGCCGGCCATGAGGAAATCCAGCAGCCGGCAATAGCGGTCCATCCATCGTTCCATGGTTGTGTCTCCTGAGGGGCGGGCGCGTCAGAGGCTGCGGCCGTCCAGCAGGCCGCGCGCGGCCAGGTGGTTGATGAAGGCGCGCAGGCCGAACTGCCAGGGCGGCGCGGTCTCGCTGTGGGTGACGCGGTTGCGCAGCACGCCCAGCCGGGCGCTGCGGATGGTGACCTCGTCGCCCAGGTGGTGGGTGAAGCCGGCGCCGGGCTCTCCCCGGTCCTCGATGGGCGCGAACAGCGTGCCCAGGAACAGCATGAAGCCGTCCGGGTACTGGTGCGCGGCCAGGGTCTGCGCGACGATGTCCGCCGGATCGCGGCTGATGCTGGCCATGGTGTTGATGCCGCGCATCACGAAGCCGTCGGTGCCGCGCACCTCCAGGTGCACCGTCTCGCGGCGCACGCCGTCCAGGCCGAAGCTGGCGTCGAACAGCCGGATGAAGGGGCCGATGGCGCAGGAGGCGTTGTTGTCCTTGGCCTTGCCGAGCAGCAGGGCACTGCGGCCCTCGATGTCCCGCAGGTTCACGTCGTTGCCGAGCGTGGCGCCCACGATGTCGCCGCGGCCGTTCACGGCCAGCACCACCTCGGGCTCGGGGTTGTTCCAGGCCGAATCGGCGCGGATGCCGATCTGCTGCCCGGTGCCGACGGAGGCCAGCACGGGCGCCTTGGTGAACACTTCGGCGTCCGGGCCGATGCCGACCTCCAGGTACTGGGACCAGAGGCCCTGCTGCTGCAGCAGGGCCTTCAGCGCCATCGCCTTGTCGGAGCCGGGGCGGATGTCGGCCAGGTTCTCGCCGATCAGCGCCTGCACCTTGCCGCGCAGTTCCTGGGCGCGCGATGCGTCGCCGCGCGCCTGTTCCTCGATCACGCGCTCGACCATGCTGGCGGCGAACGTGACGCCCGCGGCCTTCACCACCTGCAGGTCGCAGGGCGCGAGCAGGAAGGGCCGGGCGGCATCGCGGGCATCGAGCCGGCTGTTGTCCAGCAAGTCTTCCACCGCGCACAGGCGTTCGCCGATGACCTGGCGCGCCGCCTCGGCAGGCCGTTCCGCGTCGAGCAGGGTGCTCATGGTGGGGAAGGTGCGGCTGATGTCGAATACGCCCTCGGGGCGCAGTGCGACCACCGCCGGGCCGCCCTGCGGGCCGGGCGCCCAGGCCCGGGCCACCAGCGTGCCGGCCAGGCCGTCGTCGGGCAGCAGGCCCGTGCTTTCGTCGTTCATCGTTCTCTTCCTCGAAGGTGGGATGCGTGGGCGCGGCGGCCCCGGTGCTCAGTGGTTGTGGCGGGGCGTCTGCTCGGCGATGCGGCGGAACTGCAGCGCGAAATCCAGCGTGGCGCCGTCGGCGAGCTGGCCGGTCTTCTCGCGGTAGAGCGCTTCCCAGGGCGAGCGGCTCGCGGGCACGGGCGGCGGCGGCAGTTCGCGGCGGCGGCGGGCGATCTCTTCCTCGGGCACCAGCGCATTGCAGAGGCCGCGCTGCAGGTCGATGAGGATCAGGTCGCCGGTCTGCAGCCAGGCAAGGCCCCCGCCCACCGCGCTCTCGGGCGAGGCGTTGAGGATGGAAGGGCTGTCGGCGGTGCCGGATTGCCGGCCGTCGCCCAGCGTGGGCAGCGCGCGGATGCCGCGCTGGATCAGCGCATCCGGCGGCTGCATGTTCACCACCTCGGCCGAGCCGGGCCAGCCCAGCGGGCCGGCGCCGCGCATCACCAGGATGCAGTCTTCGTCGATGCCGAGCGCGGGGTCGTTGATGCGCGCGTGGTAGTCCTCGGCACCGTCGAAGACGATCGCCCGGGCCGTGAACGTGCCTTCGTGGCCCGGCTGGCAGAGGTAGCGCGCGCGGAAGGCCTCGGAGATCACGGAGGTCTTCATGATCCCGAAGTCGAACAGATTGCCCGAGAGCACCAGGAAGCCTGCCTTGTCCATCAGCGGTTCGGCGAAGGGGCGGATCACCTCGCGGTCCTTCGATTCGCGGCCCTGCAGGTTTTCGGCGATGCTGCGGCCGGTGACGCTGGCGCAGCCGCCGTGCAGGCGGCCGGCCTGCAGCAGCTCCCACATCACGGCCGGCACGCCGCCGGCGCGGAAGAAACGCTCGCCCAGGTACTTGCCGGCGGGCTGCATGTTGACCAGCAGCGGCAGGTCGTAGGCATGGTCCGTCCAGTCGCGCGGATGCAGTTCGACGCCGGCATGGCGCGCCATGGCCTGGATGTGCACCTGCGCGTTGCTGGAGCCGCCCGCGCAGCTGACCACCGCCAGAGCGTTGAGGAAGCTCTCGCGGGTGAGCACGCGCGAGGGGCGCAGGTCTTCGTGCGCCATCTCGACGATGCGGCGGCCGGTGGCATAGGCCATCTGGCCGCGCTCGCGGTAGGGCGCGGGAATGGCGGCGCAGCCGGGCAGCGACAGGCCCAGCGCCTCGGCCACCGCGTTCATGGTGGAGGCCGTGCCCATGGTGTTGCAGTGGCCGGCGGAGGGCGCGCTGTCGCAGGCGCGCTGCAGGAATTCTTCCTCGTCGATCTCGCCGGCGGCCAGCATGCGGCGGCTGCGCCAGATCACGGTGCCCGAGCCCACCAGTTCGCCCTCGTGCCAGCCGTCGAGCATCGGCCCGCCCGAGAGCACGATGGCGGGAATGTCCACGGTGGAGGCGGCCATGATGCCGGCCGGCGTGGTCTTGTCGCAGCCGGTGGTCAGCACCACCGCGTCGATCGGGTAGCCGTAGAGGATCTCGACCAGGCCGAGGTAGGCCAGGTTGCGGTCCAGCGCGGCCGACGGCCGGCGGCAGTTCTCGAAGATCGGATGGACCGGGAATTCGATCGGGATGCCGCCCGCGTCGCGGATGCCGTCGCGCACGCGGCGCGCCAGTTCGAGGTGGATGCGGTTGCAGGGCGAGAGATCGCTGCCGGTCTGGGCGATGCCGATGATCGGCCGGCCCGAGCGCAGCTCCTTGGGCGTGAGCCCGTAGTTCATGAAGCGCTCCAGGTAGAGCGCGGTCATGTCGGAGCGCGCCGGGTCGGCGAACCAGTCGCGCGAGCGGAAGCGGCGGCCTTCACCTTCGGGTGGGGGCATGTCGTTCTCGGTCACTTGCGGCGGGCCTTGTCCAGCTCGGCCATCATTTCGCGGGTGCTGTCCTCGCCGAATTCCTTGCTGTACTTGGCGACCACGGGCTGCAGCTTGTCGCGCAGCTTGGCCTGCTCGGCGGGCGGCAGCTCGGTCACCTGCATGCCCAGCTTCTTCAGCTCGCCCAGCGCCTTGGCCTCCAGAGCGCGGATCGCCTTGCGCTCGAACGCGGTGGCGTCCTTCGCGGCCTCCTGCACGATCTTCTGCTCTTCGGGCGAGAGCGTGTCCCAGGTCTTCCTGGACATGAGGAACACCCAGGTGCTGTAGATATGGCGCGACAGCACCAGGTGCTTCTGCACTTCGTAGAACTTGCTGGTGAGGATGGTCGCGGTCGGGTTCTCCTGACCGTCCACCGCCTTTTGCTCCATCGCCGAATAGAGTTCGGTGAAGGGCATGGGCGTGGCGTTGGCGCCGAGCGCGTTGAAGCTGTCGATGAACAATTGGTTCTGGATCACCCGCAGCTTCAGCCCGGCGAAGTCTTCGGCCTTCTGGAGGGGCCGGCGCGAGTTGGTGGTCTGGCGGAAGCCGTTCTCCCAGTAGCCCAGGCCGACGAGGCCCTTCTCGGGCAGCTTGGCCAGCAGCTTCTGGCCGAAGGCGCTGTCCAGCACGGCGTCGGCTTCCTCGCTGGTGTTGAAGGTGAGCGGCAGGTTCAGCACGCCGAAGTCCTTCACCACCGAGACCAGAGTGGAGCTGTCGGGCACCGTCATCTCCAGGGTGCCGCCGCGCAGGGCCGAGATCATGGTCACATCGTTGCCCAGCGTGCCGTTGGCGAAGAGCTTGGCGCGCATCTTGCCGCCGCTCTTGGCCGCCAGCACCTCGCCGAAGTGCCGCGAGGCCTGGGCCTGCGGATGGTCGTCCGAAATGCCGGTGCCGATCTTGAAGGTGTGCTCGCGCACTTGCGCCAGGGCCGGGCCGGTAAGCGCGGCGGCCAGGGCCGTGGCCAGCGCGAACGTCTTGAAAGCTGCGTGGAATGGCATGATGTCTTGTCTCCTGCGGATGTTCTTGGGTGTCGCGGGGGTGCAGACTAGGGGCCGGCACCCGTGGCGTCCAATCAGTGTTTTTCCACGGGGCATTCCATTCAGTTATCGGCCACCCAAAAATGCAGGGCAAACCCTTATCCATCGCCACCGCCTGCAGCCGCCTGCGCTCGCGGCACCTGCAGTTCCTCGACATCCTGGGCCGCACCCGCAACCTGCGGCTCACGGCCGAACAGATGCACGTGACGCAGCCGGCCGCGACCAAGATCCTGCTGGATCTGGAAGAAATCTTCGATGCGCGCCTGTTCGAGCGCCTGCCGCGCGAGATGCGGCCGACCGAGCTGGGCCTGTTCGCGCTGGGCTATGCGGCGTCCGCGCTGGCGGGCCAGGCGAAGTTCGTGGACGAGTTCAATGCGCTCAAGCAGGGCGGCCACGGCCAGCTGTCCATCGGCGCCATCTCCGGATCGGCCGCGCGCCTGCTGACCACGGCCATCGCCGAGATGCAGCGCCGCCGGCCGATGCTGGTGCTGAAGGTGCGCGAGCAGAGCAGCGACCAGCTCATCGCCTGGCTGGGCGAGCGCCGGATCGATCTGATGATCGGCCGCTTCACCGACGAGGCGCAGCAGGCGCACTTCCAGTACGAGCGCCTGTCCGGCGAGACGCTGCAAGTGGTGGGCGGGCCGCACCATCCGTTGCGCGGCATCCGGGGGCTGGAGGTCGGCCGCCTGGCGCACTGGCCCTGGCTGCTCTACCCGGAATCGACGGCGCTGCGCAAGGTGTCCGACGACATCTTCCGCGCCATCGGCATGACGCCGACCTCGGGCGTGATGGAGACGCAGTCCTTCCTGTTCGCGCTGGAATCGCTGCGCATCACCGACATGCTCTCGCTGCAGCCCAGCGCGCTGGTGGAGAAGTACGTCGCCAAGGGCCTGCTCGCTCCCATCCACGTGGACGTGCCCCGCGCCATGCCCGACTACGGCATGCTGGTGCGCCTGGGCGAGACGCCGACGCCGGCGGCGCAGGCCTTCATGGCGGTGCTGCGCGACGTGGCGAGCGGCCAAGTGGTGGTGGCCGGACGGCAGGGGTGAGCGGCCACCGCCGGGCGCCAGCCTTCAGCCGCCGGGCTGCACGGGCCTGCCGGCGGCGCGGCGCAGGCACTGCACCAGCATCGCCGCCGCGGGCGTGAGGCGGGCGCCGCGGCGGGTGACGATGCCGAAGGCCTCGTGGCGCGAACGGATCGCGAGCGGCAGGCGCCGGGCGATGCCGTGTTCTTCGCAGAACTCCATGGTCGCCGACGACATCAGCGCCACCAGTTGCGGGTCTTCCTTGAGCATCAGCATGGTGGCCAGCGAGGACGAGGTCTCGATCGGGTAGGGCGGCAGCTCCAGCCCGGCCTCGCGGAATTCGCGCTCCAGCAGCTTGCGCAGCGGCATGTTGCCCGGGTAGAACACCCAGCGGCAGCGGGCCAGCTGCGTGAGCGTCACGCGCCGCGACTTTGCGAGGGCATGCTGCGGGCCCACGGCGACGGCCACCGATTCGTCCATCAGTTCCTCGTAATCGAACTGCTCCACGTTGCTGGACACGGTGGTGCGGCCGACGGCCAAGTCGAGCCGGCCTTCGTTGATCGCGTCGAGCAGCTCCAGGCTGGTGCTTTCCCGGATCTCGATGGAGAGCGCGGGCTGCGTGCGCCGCAGCTCGGACACCGCGGCGACCAGCACCGAATGCAGCGCGCCGGTGATGGCGCCCACCGCCACCCGGCCGCCGGTGCCACGCAGCACGCCGTTCATTTCCTCGCGCAGGTGCTCCAGGTCGGCGCCCACCAGCCGCGCATGGCGGATCAGGCACAGACCCAGTTCGTTGGGCCGCACGCCCTGCTTGGTACGCACGAAGAGTTCGGCGCCGAAGGTGGATTCGACCTCGCGCAGCGCCTTGGTGAGGCCGGGCTGGGTCATGCCCAGGCGCTCGGCGGCACGGTGCAGGCTGCCGCACTCTTCCAGCGCCACCAGCAAGCCCAGATGGCGGAAGCGCAGGCGCGATGTGATCGAGGAGAGGCTGGGTATCACGGTGATTCCTCGGGGCTATCACCCCATGCGAAGCTTTCACTATGCAGCAGTCCGGCCGGGCTGGAGAATCCGCGCCACACAAGGAGACATGCGATGAAGTTGCTGCGTTTCGGCCCCCCGGGCCACGAAAAGCCCGGCCTGCTCGACGCCCAGGGCGTGGTCCGCGATCTGTCCGCCCACGTGCGCGACATCGACGGCGACGCGATCGGGCCGGATGCATTGGCCCGGCTGCGGGCCCTCGATCCGGCCACGCTGCCGGCCGTGCCCGGCAACCCCCGCATCGGCGCGTGCGTGGGCCGCATCGGCAAGTTCGTCTGCATCGGCCTCAACTACGCCGACCACGCCGCCGAATCCAACATGCCGATCCCGGCCGAGCCCATCGTCTTCAACAAGTGGACGTCCGCCGTGGTCGGCCCCAACGACGACGTGAAGATCCCGCGCGGCTCCGAGAAGACCGACTGGGAGGTCGAGCTGGGCGTGGTGATCGGCACGGCCGCGAGCTACGTGGAAGAGGCCGATGCCATGAACTACGTGGCCGGCTACTGCGTGGTCAACGACGTGTCCGAGCGCAGCTACCAGCTCGAGCGCGGCGGCACCTGGGACAAGGGCAAGGGCTGCGACACCTTCGGCCCCACCGGCCCCTGGCTGGTGACGGCCGACGAGGTGCCCGATCCGCATGCGCTCGACCTGTGGCTGGAGGTCGATGGCCGGCGCTTCCAGAACGGCAGCACCCGCACGATGATCTTCAAGGTGCCGCAGCTCGTCGCCTACCTCAGCCGCTTCATGACGCTGCAGCCCGGCGACGTGATCTCCACCGGCACGCCGCCCGGCGTGGGCATGGGCGTCAAGCCGCAGCCGGTGTACCTGCGCCCCGGCCAGACCCTGCGGCTGGGGATCGAGGGGCTGGGCGAGCAGTGCCAGAAGACCGTCGCGGCCTGACGGGAGCACCGCCATGGTCCAGTACGACTACGACGGCCGCACCGCGGTCGTGACGGGCGGTGCCCAGGGCATCGGTTTCGCCATCGCCCGGCGCCTGCTGGCGGGCAACGCGAAGGTCTGCCTGTGGGACCGGGACGCCGAAGCCATCGCCGCCGCGCGGCAGGCGCTGGCCGGCGCCGGTGCCGAGGAGGCGTTGAGCGGCGTGACGGTGGACGTGACCGATTTCGCGCAGGTCGAAGCCGCGGTCTCCCGCACCGAGGCCCTCTCGGGCCCCATCGCCATGCTGGTGCACAGCGCTGGCATCGCGGGTGCGAACCTGCCGCTGGGCGAGTATCCGCTCGAGGAATGGCGCAAGGTGCTCTCGATCAACCTCGACGGCGCTTTCCACGTCAACAAGGCGGTGGTGCCGGGCATGGTGGCGCGCGATTACGGGCGGGTGGTCAACATCGCCTCCATCGCGGGCAAGGAGGGCAACCCCAACGCCTCGGCCTACAGCGCATCGAAGGCCGGCGTGATCGCGCTCACCAAGAGCCTGGGCAAGGAAACCGCGGCCCGCAACGTCGCCGTCAACGCGATCACCCCGGCGGCGGCGCGCACCCGGATCTTCGAGCAGATGTCGCAGCAGCACATCGACTACATGCTCTCGAAGATCCCGCGCGCGCGTTTCGTCGAGGTGGACGAGGTGGCGGCGATGGTGGCCTGGCTGGTGTCCGAAGAGAACTCGTTCACCACCGGCGCGGTGTTCGACCTCTCGGGAGGGCGGGCCACCTATTGACGGCCTGCCGGCGCGCCAGCGCACCGGCGAGAAAAGACGACAAGGCACAGGAGACAACGAACATGCATTCCCATCCCAACAGGCGCCAGGTCATCGCCTCGGCCTGCGCCGTGGCCTTCGGCGGCACGTCCGCCCTCACGCGGGCGAGCGACTATCCGAGCAAACCCATCGAGCTGATCGTGCCGGTGGCGGCCGGCGGCGGCACCGACATCGTCGGGCGGGCCTTCGCCGAGGTGGGCAAGAAGTACCTGCCGCAGCAGCCGATGGTGGTGGTCAACAAGCCCGGCGCGAGCGGCGCCATCGGCACGGCCGAGCTGATCAACGCCAAACCCGACGGCTACAAGATCGGCATCGTGATCTGCGAGCTGACGATCATCCCGAACCTGGGCATCACCAAGTACACCGCGGCCGACCTGCGGCCGATCGCGCGGCTCAATGCCGATCCGTCGGCGATCACGGTGCGTGCCGACGCGCCCTGGCAGACGATCGAGGAATTCATCGCCGACGCGCGCAGGCGCAAGGAGCCGGTGTCCATCGCCAACGCGGGCGTGGGCTCCATCTGGCACATGGCGGCGGCGGCGTTTTCCGAAAAGCTCTCGCTGCCGGTGAACCACGTGCCCTTCCTGGGTGCGGCGCCGGCGGCGGTGGCGCTGCTGGGCGGCCATGTGGACGCCCTCGCGGTGAGCCCGGGCGAGGTGGCGCCGCACGTCGCCGCCGGGAAGATGCGCACCCTGGCCGTGATGGCGGACCAGCGGGTGGGCGGGCTGTTCGAGAAGGTGCCGACGCTCAAGGAACGGGGCATCGATCTCTCCATCGGCGTATGGCGCGGCCTGGCAGTGCCCAAGGCCACGCCGCCGGACGTCGTGGCGACGCTCGGCAGCGTCGCGGCCAGAACGGCCGACGACGCAGCGTTCCGCGAGGTGCTCGCCAAGGCCAACCTGGGCTGGGCCTATGCCGATGCGGCGGCGTTCCAGAAGGTCATCGACAAAGACCGCGCCTTCTACGCCGAGCTGGTGCCCCGGCTGGGGCTGCAGAAATGAAGCGGCTCGCCGGAAAGACCGCGGTGGTCACCGCGGCGGGTCAGGGCATCGGCCGCGCCACCGCGCTGGCCATGGCCCGGGAAGGCGCCCAGGTGTGGGCCACCGACATCCGTGCCGGCCTGCTGGCCTCGCTGGACGGCACGGACGGCATCCGCACCGCGGTGCTCGACGTGCTCGACCGGGCCGCCATCGACGCCTTCTTCGCCGCCCTGGAACGGATCGACGTGCTGTTCAACTGCGCGGGCATGGTGCATGCCGGGACCGTGCTGCAGGCGAGCGACGACGACTGGGCGCTGGCGATGGACCTGAACGTGCGCTCGCAGTTCTGGACGATGCGGGCCGTGCTGCCCCGCATGGTGCGGGCGGGCGGCGGCAGCATCGTCAACATGGCCAGCGTGGCGAGTTCGGTCAAGGGCCTGCCCGGGCGCTGCGTCTACGGCGCGAGCAAGGCCGCCGTCATCGGGCTGACCAAATCGGTCGCGATCGACTTCGTGGGCGCGGGCGTGCGGTGCAACAGCATCTCCCCCGGCACGGTGGACACGCCTTCGCTGGCCGACCGCATCGCCGCCACGGGCGATGCCGAAAACGCCCGCCGGGCATTCGTGGCCCGGCAGCCGATGGGCCGGCTGGCGACGGCCGAAGAGATCGCCCCGCTGGTGGTGTTTCTTGCCAGCGACGAATCTTCGTTCGTCACGGGCCAGAACTACGCGGTCGACGGCGGAATCACCATCTGATTCGGCATGGATGGGCCGGCGCGCGGAGGGGCCGCCCGGCCCCGCCGAGGAATCCATGGTCCGAAATCTGGGGAAAGGACTGCGAACTAGCAAAAATAGTCTGCCGTGAAAACAGGGGAACAGGGCAGAATCCGCGATTTTCATCACATTGATGCGCGGTATCTCGTGAGCAGCCCCCCAGAGAAGTTACTCATCGCCTTGTCCGGGCGCCCTACGGTGCACGGCGGACGGGGGGCGCAGCCGCTCTCGTTCAAGTACCGCAAGACCGCCGCGCTGCTTGGCTACCTGGCAGCCCAGGGCCGGCGCGAGGTGCGCCGCGAACTGCTCGCGCAGTGGCTCTGGCCTGATCTCGACGTGCAGGCCGGGCGTGCCAACCTGCGGGTGGTGCTGGCCGATCTGCAGGCGCAGTGGCGGCAACTGGCGCTGCCGGATGCGATCCGCGTGGAACGCGACTGGCTCATGTACCAGCCCGGCCCGGCGCTGTGCACCGATCTGGAGCTGCTCACGTCCCCGCGGCTGCACGAGGCCTTCGAGGCGCATCTGCACCCGGGCTGGGACGCGGTGCTGCAGGCCGATCCCGGCGACTGGCTCGCCAGTGCCGAAGAAGGCACCTCGGAAGATTTCCAGCAGTGGCTGGCCTCCCAGCGCCTGCGCATCGGGGCGGCCCGGAGCGGGCGGGATGCGGCGGCGCAGGCCGTGCCGCCGCCGACCGCGGAGGCCGGCGCCCCCGCGGACACCCGTACGGCCGAGATCGCCGCGATCACGCTGCTGCGCGTGCAGTTGCCCGACGTGGCCGCCTGCGACCGCCACCCCAGCGCGCCGGAACTGGCGGCCCTGCTGGCCGCACTGGAAGCCGAGGCGCGCCGGTTCCACGGCGTGGTGCTGGCGGTGGACGACGCAGGCTGCATGCTGGGCTTCGGCATGGACACCCGGCACACCGGCCAGCGCTGGCAGGCCCTGCGGTGCGCTGCCGCGCTCGCCGCGATGATGCCGCCGGACCAGCCGCTCAGTGCCGGCGCCACCCATGGCTGGGTGCTGCTGGAGCATGCGGCGGGCTGGCGCGCCGTCGGCTGGCGCGTGCGGCTGGCCGAGCGCCTCGCTCAGCGGGCCGAGCCCGGGGAGATCGTCTGCGACGAGAGCATGGCCGACATGGCGCCGAGCTTCGGCTGCCGCCCGATGGGCACGCAGCGCTTCCGCGGACTGGACCGCGAATTCACGCTGTTCGGCTGCCGGCTGAACGAGCGGGGCACGGGGCTGCCGCCGGGCGGCGATTTCGCGGGCAGCAGCTTCTTCGGCCGCGAGGCCCTGGTCGTGTCGATGCTGCAGACCCTGCAGGCACCGCCGGCCGCTGGCTCCGCACCCCGGGCCCTCTGCCTGGCGGGCGAGCCTGGCGTGGGCAAGACGCGCACGGCCTGGGAGTGTGCCCGCCGGTGGCAGGCGGAGGGCGGGTGCGTGGTCTGGATGGCCGCTTGGCCCGAAGGGGCGGAGACGCCGTGGCGGACGCTGCACGACCTGCTGGCCGGCATGCTGGCGGGGCAGGGCGACGCGGCGCTGGACGGCGACCTGCCGGTCCCCGCTCGGCAGGCGCTGCTGGCGTTCCTGGAAACGCGCAACGTGGGGCGCCGCCAGCGGTCCGATCTGGGCGACGGCCTGGTCCGGTTGCTGCGGGCGCGGGCCTCGGGGCCGATCCTGCTGGTGGTGGACGACGTACAGTGGATGGACGCGGCCACCGCGGAGTTCCTGCTGCCGCTGGCGGCCCAGCAGCCGCAGCCGTGCTGGCTGCTCACGCGCCGCCTGGACGCGGTCCAGCCGCTGCCGCTGCCGGCCCTGCAGGACATTGCACTCGCGCCGCTGGACGATGCCGCGGCGCTGGCCGTGCTGCAGAGCCTGCCCGACGGTCCGGGCCTCTCGCCCGACGTCCTGCGTGGCCGCGTCGCCAGTGCGCGCGGGCTGCCGCTCTATCTGGTGGCGGGTTCGCTGCACCCGGACGGCGCCAGCCATTTCAATGAATTCTGCCGCGCCATGCTCAACCGCCTCGGTCCCGTGCGCGAGGGCATGGAGGTGGCCGCCGTTCTGGGCATGCTGTTCTCGCGCGACGATCTGGCGCACGTCTACGGCGAGGCCCAGGCCGCCGCGGCGCTGGAGCAGGCGCTGGATATCGGGCTGATCGTCTCGCGCGGGCTGGGCCATGCGGCCTTCTTCCATGCGCGGCTGCGGGAGTACGTGCTGTCGGCGATGGTGCCGGAGCAGCTGCAGCGGCATGCGCGCAAGGCCGCCGAACGCGCTTCGCAGCAGGGGCTGCATGCGCGTGCGGCGGCCCTGCTGGAGCAGGCCGCCGAGCCGCAGGCCGCTGCCGCCGCGTGGTACCAGGCCGCCCGGCAGGCCGTGGCCGAGGACGACATGTCCGCGGCCTGCGACAGCTGCGCGCACCTTGCCCGGCTGGGGTACTTCCCGGACGTTGCCGGGATCGAGGCGCGCATCCTGCATGCCCGCTGCCTGATCGCCCGCCACGGCTATGGCTCCGACCAGGCGCATGCCGTGGTGGTGGAACTCGGGCACATGCCGCTGCCGCCCGGGCTGGATCCGGGCCTGCTGTTCGACATGCAGATGCTGGCCTACCTGGGATCGAGTTCGCAGGGCTGCGTGCATGGACTGGAACATGCGCAGAAGCTGCACGCGATGGCGCAGAGCCCGGTCCAGCATTTCGCCGCCGCCTGGGCGATGGGCAACACGCTGTTCTGGCTGGGGCGGTTCCGCGACGCGCGCGGCTGGTTCGACACCAACCGGCGCATCGGCCGCACCCTGTCGCTGGGCGAGCGCATGTCGCACCTGACGTCGGACCTGGCCGTGTTCTCCGGCGCCCAATTGGCCTGGCTGCTCTGGTTCATCGGCGAAGATGCCCTGGCGCGCGACACCATCGAGCAGGCGCGCGCGGAGGCCCTGCAGTCGTCCACCCGGCAGGACCTGTGCATCGTGCAATGCTTCCATGCCCTGTCTGCCTGGTGCCGCCGCGACCAGCAGACCATGCTGGCGGCGGCCAGCGATGCCTGGGCCGTGGCCGAGTCCGAGGGCCTGCAGTTCTGGCACGGGCTCGCGGGCATGCTGGTGGTGCTGGGACGCGCCCAGGCCGGGCTGCCGGTGGACGTCGCGGCGGTCACCTCGGGCATGACGGCGCTGCAGATCGGCTACCGCGCGGCGGCCACCACCGAGGCATGGTTCGCCGTCTCCGTGCTTTTTTCCACGGGGAATTCGTTCGCCGCGCTGGCCCTGGCGGAGCAGGCGCTGGCCACGGCCCACCTGAGCGAACACCAGTACTGCTGCATGGACATCTGGCGGCTGAAGGCGCAGGCCCTGGCGGTACTGGGCCGCCAGGACGAGGCCGCCACGGCGGGGCGGCAGGCGAGGGCGCTGGCCGAAGAGGCCGGCGCGTACGGGTGGCTCGCGCAGTGGAGCGGCGCGCTGGAGGCACTGGGCAGGGCCTGACCCGCTGCCGAATCCGCTTCGCGATGGCGCGGATCATGCAATGGCAAAAGATTACACGTAAACGCGGCTGTGGCCTACCTCTAACACTTTGAAACGTCTCTAACGGTCTGCTAACGGTGCCCCCCTAGCATGCGAACCGTCCCGATCCCCGGGATGCCGTCATTCCGCTTGCAGAGGGTCCGCATGTCAGCACACCATTTCTCCCGCCGCGCCGGCCGTGCCGCCCGTGCGGGCTTCTCCGGTCGCATCCAGCAGGGCTTCACCCTGGTGGAAATGGCCATCGTCCTGGCCGTGATCGGCCTGATCATCGGCGCCATCGCCATCGGCAAGGACGTTCAGCGCAACGCCGAATACACGAAGATCAAGAACAAGTTCATCGACCAGTGGGAGCAGGCGTACAACGCCTACTACCAGCGCACGGGCGTGGTGGTGGGGGATTCGCAGACCGCGCCGCGGCTGATGGTGAACGGGGCCAACTTCAATGCGGCCGCGGGGGCTTCCATCTCGGGTGGCAACATGACCACGGCCACAGCGCCGAGCGCCATTTGCCGCGGCGCCGCCGGGCCGAACATGACGCGCGCCATGCAGGGCGCCGCTGCCGGTGGCGCCGCGGGCGCCGCCAATGCCTTCGATCTGCGCCTGCTGATGAACCAGGCCGGCGTGCGCATGCCGCCAGGCCGCGCGGAAGGCGCCGAAGACCGTTACGTGTACCTCGACACCAACGGCAACCCGCAGGAAATCCAGGTCTGCTTCCAGTGGAACGCGCCTGGAACCGCCGAAAACTCGGGCAACGTGATGGTGATCACCGGCCTCACGCCGGACCTGGCCCGCATGCTGGACCAGATGATCGACGGCAAGCCGGACGCTCGTGAAGGGCGCTTCCGCGAACAGGGTACCGCGAACACGACGGCCAACGCCGCCGGCGTGGAGTGGGGGGCCAACAACACGTTCGCCGAAGGGGCTGCCGGGGCTACCGCGGCTGGGGCAGGCGCCACCCAGGACGAAGACCAGGTGATCCGCATGGTCGCCATCTACAAGATGAACCAGTGATGCGCGCCATCGCCCGAGAAAGAACCGCCATGCGCCACCACCGCTCCCCGCTCGCCCGCCGCATCCAGCGCGGCTTCACGCTGGTCGAAATGGCCATCGTGCTGGCCGTCATCGGCCTCGTCATCGGCGCCATCGCCATCGCCAAGGATGTGCAGCGCAACGCCGAGTACCAGAAGATCGCCAACAAGTTCGCCTACCAGTGGAAGGCGGCCTACGACCAGTACTACCAGCGGGCCGGTGGCGTGATCGGCGATTGCCAGCAGGCGCCGACCTACATGGTCAACGGCGCGGAAACCTCGTTCGCGGGCGCGGCGGCCGTCTGCACCCGCGCGGGCGGCGCGGCGCGGGCCGGCATTCCCGAGAATTTCACCAACACGGGCCTGAAGGTCTGCAACGGCCAGGGCTATGCCGCGGACCAGGTGGGCGCGGGCGATGCCGCGCTGGCCGCGCAGAACCTGCGCGAGCTGTTCAACCGCATCGGCGTGCGCATGCCGCCGGGCCGCGGCGAGGGCCAGGAAGACCGCTACCTCTACCAGGACACGAACGGCAATGCGGCCGAACTGCAGGTCTGCTTCCAGTGGAACCCGCCGGGCACCGCCAGCGGCGCCGGCAACGTGATGGTGGTGCGCGGGCTCACGCCCGACCTGGCGCGCTTCCTCGACCAGGTGATCGACGGCAAGCCGGATTCGCGCGAAGGCCGCTTCCGCATCCAGGGCCGTGCGGCGCACGCCGGCGCCGGCAACGCCAACGCGCCCGGCACGGCCTGGGAAGGCAACAACACGATCGCGAGCAGCATCCAGACCAACGACGCAGGAACGGGCGCGGCGAATGCCGGTGCCGCCACCGCGACGGGCCGGCAGTTCGACGAAGACCGCGTGGTGCTGCTGACGGCCCACTGGATCATGGAAGAGTGACGTGGGCGTGCCGACGAAGTCCCGACGCGCGGCCCGCCTGGCCGCCCTGGCGTGCGCGACGGTCCTGCTGGCCGTGGGCGTCTGGGTCGCCCGCGACGGGCTGCTGCAGCTGGCCTTCGAGCGGCGCGAGGCCGCGCTGGCCGCAGCGCGCGTGAGCGCGCTGCGCGCCGCCATGCCCGAGGTGCTCCGGCGCGAGGAATACGTCCGCCTGGCCGATCAGGCCCGCACCGCCGCCAGCCAGTTGGGCTTCGACCCGGCGGCCTGGGCCGAGCGGCGCATCAACCGGGGCGCCACGCCGATTTCGCGCGACGAGGCCGCCGAGCTGCTGCGCCAGATGGGCGCCGGCGGCGGCGAGCGCTTCTTCGCGGGCGAGAGCTTCGAGCTGGCCGTGCTGTCCCGCAGCGCCGGCCTCTTCACCCCGCCTGCCGCGGACGACAAGGGCCTGCTCTTCGCGGTCAACGGCACGCTCTACTTCCCCCTGGCACGCAAGCCATGAGCACCGACAACCTTCTCCTCGTCACCCGCGACGGGTGGCGGCAGCTGCGCGGCGGCGTGCTGACCGATGTCGCCCCCTGGCCGGTGCTGGACGCACCCGCCACCGTGGTGACGGATTTCGACGAAGCAGCCCTGGGCAGCTACCGTTTCGACGCGGGCAAGCCGTCGTATGCCGCGGCGCTGATCGAAAAGCGCGCGCGCGCAGAAGGCCTCACCGACGGCGCCGCACACGTGATCGTGCACCGGGCGCGGGCGGTGCAGGGCGGCCTGCAGACTTTCCATACCGTCGTGCCGCTGGAACTCTGGCAGCGCATGCTCGAGTGGGCCTCGCAGCAGGCCGACCACTGCATCGTGCTGCCGCTGGGCGCGCTGCTGTGCGCGGGCGTCGGCACGGGCCATGCCCGCATGCTGCGCGCGGGCCGCACGCTGCACTTCTTCGGCGAATCGAAGGCGGGCCTGCATTACCAGGGCACGAATGCCATGGGGCGCGGCGCCGACGACCTGCAGGCCGCCGTGCGCGTGCTCTCGGGCCAGACGCGCGCCGCCATCGCGCACGGCATCGTGCATCCGGTGGAATGGGGCAGCCTGTGGGCGGCCGATCCGCAGCAGGACGTGCAGGCGGTGCAGCAGTGGACCGCGCTGGCGGAGGTTCCGGCGGTGCCGCTGCCGGTTTCTCCCGCAGGCACCGGCTCCTCGGCCGGCCCTGCGCTCGTGCGCCGCGCCGGCGTGCGCGCGGCCGTGAATCCGCCGGTGGCGCGGCTGGCGTGGTGGAGCGAGCGGCTCGTTCCCGGCATCGCCACGCTCACGGGCGTGCTGGCCGTGGGCCTGGCGGCGCTGGGCTTCGTGGTGCAGGGCGAGGCGCGTGCCACCCGCGCAGGTGCGATGGAGAGCCAGCGCGAAGCCGCCGCGCTCGAAGCCCGCATCGCCGCGGTGAACAGCGCGGCGATGCCGCAGGACTTCGCGCCCGTGACCGACATGGCGCGCAAGCTGGGCGACGGCGCACGCTACGACCCGGTGGCCATGCTGGCCCTGCTGCGCGATTCGGTGGACCCGGGCACCCGCATCCTGCGGCTGAGGCTCGAAGGCGGCACCAGCGGCAGCACCGAGCCCGCCTTCCAGGTGGACGGTGTGGCCGACACCGGGAGCGTGTCATCGATCGGCAGCCTGCTCACCCGTCTGCGCGCCGCGGGCTGGACGGCCCAGCCGGTGAACACGCTCGACTCGGCGCCCGGTGCGTTCTCGTACCGCCTCACGGCAGCCCCGGGCTTGCGTGGTTGAAGAACAGGAAACGGCACATCCATGAAATACGCAGCGCTCATGCTCAACGCCCTGGCGTTGGCGCTTCTGGGCTGGGGGCTTTTCGCCCTGTACGGTCTGCTCACCCCCCGCGTGCCGCAGGCCCGCGTGCCGATGGTGGAGCTCGCGCCCCTGCCGGCGCGGGTGGCGACCGACCGCAAGCAGGTGGCGGCCACGCTCGACGCCATCGCCCGCATCGACGAGCGCATGCGCACGCTGGCACCCGTTTCGGCCCGCCCGCTGGTAGCGCTGCCCGCGGTGGGCACGCCCGGCGCGGCCGGCCCCACCATGCCCCTGCGTTCCGTGACGATGCTGATGCGCCAGGGTGATGAATTCGTGGCCATGGTCGACAACCAGTTGGTGCGCCGGGGCGATCGCCTGCGGGACGGCGGCAGGGTGCTGAAGATCGACGCCGGCCAGGTCGTGGTGCGCGAGGCGAGCGGCCGGCAGACGCTCTCGGTGCCGACGGATCGCCTGCGCGTGGGCACGCTGCGGGCGCTCGAGGCCCCCGACGCCACGGCGGCGCAGCGCCAGTTCAATGCACCGGCGGCGGTGGTTCCGGGAGCGGTGCGATGAACCGCGGCGTGCTCATCGGCCTGGCCGTCGGCATCGGGGCGATCATGATCGGGGCCGCGTTGTGGATGCGCGGCGAATCGGCGGCCGTGCCCGGCCTGCCGCAGCCGGCGTCGTCACCGGCCTCGCCCTCCCCCTACGCACAGATACCGGGCGCCCCCGGATCGCCGGCATCGGTACCGGGCCCGAGTGGAGCGGTTCCCGGAGTCCAGGCACCGGGCGCACCCGTGGCCGGCGCCGCGGGATCGACCGCGCAGCCGGGCCGCATGCCGGGCACCCCGGAAGCGGCGGCCCCCTGGCTCGCGCCGGACGGCGCACGCGCACCCGGGCCGCGCGCGGCGCCCGCCGTGCGTGCGGGCCGTGAAGGCGCGCCGACGCTGGAACAGATCCAGGAACGCCTGCAGGGCCTGCTGGCCTCGCCCCGGCCGGACGTGCGCGAGGTCGACGCCGTGCTGGCGGACCTGCAGAAGAACCAGGGCAGCAAGGTGGTGGCCGGCGTCGATCTGCAGGCGGTGCGCGACAACCTTGCGCGCAGCGAGCGCATCCAGCAGGTCGCGCTCGAAATGCAGGCCCTGGCCGCGAAGCCGGGGCCGGACGTGCCCGCCCAGCTGCAGGCCCGCATGGAGGAGATCCAGCGCCTGCAGGCCGGCATGAATGCCAGCATCGCGGCCCCCGCCGGAGCGTCCCGGTGAATCGCCCGCCCGTGCGCCTGCGCCGGCTGCGGCAGCGGGGCTTCTCGTTGATCGAGCTGAGCGTCGTGCTGCTCGCCATGGGACTGCTCGGATGGGCCGTGGCCTCCGGCTCCGGCAATTCTGCCGCCCTGCAGGACCGCGACCGCGCCCGGCAGTCGGCCGAGAGTCTGCGGGAAACCCTGCGCGCCTTCGCGCTGCGCAATGGCCGGCTGCCGTGTCCGGATACGGGCGGCAGCGGCTGGGAAGGCGATGCGGCCGGCGTGTGCGCCAGTGGCGTCGAAGCCGGCTGGCTGCCCTACCGCAGCCTGGGGCTCGACCTGCCGCCGGACGCGCTGCGCGCGGCCTACGGCGTCTACCGCAACAGGAGCGCCACCGGGGGCGATGCCGACTTGGCCGTGGCCACCGAGCGCACGGGCGATGCACCGGGCACGCCGGGCTACCGCAACGCGCGCGACCTGATGGCGGGGCTGGCGATCGCGGGCCGGCAGACCGTGTCGGCGTCGCATGCCCGGCTGACCGGCGACGACGCCGCCGAGGGCGCCGTCGACTGCGGCACCAACGTGCGCTCCCACCCGGCCTTCTTCATCGTCGTGCCGCTCGAGGACCGCGACGGCGACGGCAACCGTTTCGATGCGCCCCACACCGCAGGCGCGCCCTGCGCCTACGCGCCCGGCACTGCCCTGCGCATCGACCGCGACGACGTGGTCGCGGCCGAACCTCTGGCCTCTCTCACGGGCTGGATCGGCGCCCGCGCCCCTTAGAAAGATATGGAATCCGACATGTTCTCAATCGACCTGCCGCACCCCTTCCGTCCCCGATGCGCCGTGCTTGCGCTGGCCGCCGCGGCGCTGCTGGCAGGTTGTGCCACCGGGCCCGCGCCGCGCAGCCTGCAGAGCCTGCGCCCCGTCGACCAGGAAACCCCCGACAAGTTGCGCGAGCACATGGTGGCGGAATCGCAGAAGCTGCTCGCCCACCAGATGGCGCTCAACCAGCAGCTGCGGCAGGCCGCGCCCGTGCCGGAGATCGCGCCGGTGGCGCCGAAGTTCGACATGCTCGAAGGCAAGGTGATCTCGGTCGCGATGTCGCGCGCCACGATCAGCCAGATCCTTGCCGCCTTCGCCGACAGCGCGAAGATCAACCTGATCGTGGACCCCGCCGTGGTGCGCGTCGGCCAGCTCTCCGACATGTACCTGCGCGACGTCTCGCTGCGCGAGGCGTTCACCGAGGTGCTGCGCGCCTACAACGTCGCGGGCGAGATCCAGGGCAACACGCTGCGCGTCACGCTCAATGAAGAGAAGTTCTTCAATCTGGATTTCCTCAACAGCAGCACGACGCTGGACCTGTCCTCCGGCGGCAACGTGTTCGGCAACTCGACGGGTGGCTCGGGCGGCGGCGCCTCCAACGCACTGCGCGGCAACCTCTCGATCAGCGGCAGCGGTGGCGCCAAGTCCGATCCCTACCAGGAGATCGAGAACAACCTGCGGGTCATCCTCGGCGACGACATGCGCCGCTCCACCGCCCAGCCAGCGGTGGCCCAGGTGTCCGCCCCGGCCACGCAGGTCGGCACCGCGGTCGTCCCGGCGCAGACGCCCTTCAGCGCCGACCTGGCCGAGACCGCCGGGCAGGATGCGGGCTTCAGCGTGAACCGCCTGACCGGCACGCTGTACGTGAAGGCGCGCCCCGCCAAGATGCGCGCGATCGAGAAGATGCTCGCCAAGGTGCAGGGCATGCTGCGCCAGCAGGTGTACATCGAGGCGCAACTGATCGATGTGCAGCTCTCCGACAGCTTCGAGTTCGGCGTGGACTGGAGCATCCTGCGCGGACGCCTGGCCGCGGGCTTCGGCACCTCGCCCATCGCGCTCTCGGGCGCGCAGGGCGTGCTGCCCAACACCGGCGGCCCGCTGAGCCGCACGGTGACGCTGCCCTCGGCCCTCATCGGCAGCCTGACCGGCCCTGCGCTGGGCATCGGTTACCAGGGCAGCACGTCCAGCGTGGTGATCAATGCCCTGCGCTCCTTCGGCAACCTCAAGGTGCTGTCCAATCCCAACGTGCAGGTGCGCAACGGCACGCCGGCCCTGCTGTCGGTCGGCAACAGCATCCGCTACGTGACGCGTGCCTCCTCCACCCTGGTGGTGCCGGGCGGCGGCGCCAGCACCACCACGTCGGACGTGCAGACCGACTCGGTGTTCTCCGGCGTCATGGTGGGCGTGCTGCCCTACATGCGCGACGACGGACGCATCGAACTGCTGATCAACCCGATGCAGAGCGAAGTGGACCCGGCCAGCCTGGCGCTGGTGCAGGTCAACTCGGACAACCGCGTGACGCTGCCGGTCGTGAGCTACAAGGGCCTGACCACCACGCTCAACGTGGGCGACGGCGACGTGGTCGTGGTGGGCGGGCTGATCGACCAGCGCACCACCGACCGCGACCGCGGCGCACCCGGCGTGTCCGACGTGCCCGTGCTCGGCAAGCTGGTGGGCAACCAGTCCGACACCCATGCCAGCCGCGAGCTGGTGATCGTCATGCGGGTGCGCAAGCTATGAGCCTCATCCACCAGGCACTGCGGGACATGGAACCGCCCCTCGCGGCCGACGCCGCTCTTTTGGCGCCCCGCGCCGCACCCGCTCCATCACGCAGCCGCCGCGTCCCGGTGCTGGCCCTGGTGGCAGCGCTGGCCGTCGCGGCGGCCGGCGCGGCTGGCTGGTATGCGCTGAATGCCGGCCGCCCGCCGGCGGCCCGGACGGCTTCCGTGGCGCCCCCGCCCGCCATCATCCCGACGGCCGCAGCGGCTTCGCTGCAGAGTGCGCTCGTCGCGCAGCCCCAGCCGGCGTCTGCTCTGCTGCCGGTGCCCCAGCCCCGCGAGCGCGCCGCGCTGCCTGCACCGGTGCGGGTCGCCGACGCCGCCACGGTGCCGGATCCGCCGCCGGCCCGGCCGGCCGCCGAGCCGACGCGCAGCGTCCGCCCCGCGCATGCGCCCGTGCAGGCAACGCCCGTGCAGTCCTCCCCCTTGCGGACCACCGCTGCGGCGCGGCCCATGGCCGTGGCGCCGCCGCCGGCCGCGATGCCCGTCGAGCAACGCTTCAACGCCTTCCTGCAGGCGATGCGCACCGGCGACATGCCCGGCGCCGGCCAGCACCTGGCTGCGCTGCGGCGCGATCTGCCGCCCGGCAGCGTGTCGCTGCTGCGCGCCGAAGGGTGGTACGCCCTGGCCGGTGGCGACGCCGATGCCGCCGCGCGCATCTACCAGGATCTGCTGGACCGCCTGCCCGGCGACGAAGAAGCCAGCATCAACCTCGCCAGCATCGAAGCCCGTCGCCAGCGCGGGGAGGCGGCGCGCAAGATCCTGGCCGACGCCGTGCGCGTGCATCCCGAATCGGAGAGCCTGAAGTCCGCCCTGGCGCGCTTCCAGGCGAAGCCCTGATGTCGCTCGCGGCCCTGCATGCCCGGCTCGGGCTGGCGCGCAACCCGTTTCCGCCCACGCCCGACGCCAGCGCGTATTTCTTCACCGACGCGCTGCAGGAGCAGTTCGCCGAGGTGCTGCACTGCATCCGCGCGCGCAAGGGCTTCGTGCTGCTGACGGGCGAGGTGGGGCTGGGCAAGAGCACGTTCGTGCGGAGGCTGCTCGATACGCTGCCGGAAGGCGAGGTGCGCTCCGCCCTGGTGTTCAACACCTTCCTGCAGCGGGAGGCGCTGCTGTCGGCGATCCTGCGCGATTTCGGGCTGGAGCCGGCGGCCGACATGGACGAGGCGCTCACGCGCCTGAACGGCTTCCTGATGGACGAGCACCGTGCCGGGCGCACCTGCCTGCTCGTCATCGACGATGCCCAGAACCTGCAGCCCGCGTCGCTGGAACTGGTGCGGCTGCTGTGCAACCTGGAAACCGGCCAGGAGAAGCTGCTGCAGATCGTGCTCGCAGGCCAGCCCGAACTGGAGGAACTGCTGGGTGGGCGCGACCTGCGCCAGCTCAAGAGCCGTGTCGTCAAGCATGCGTGCCTGGAGGGCCTGCGGGCCGACCAGGTGCTGCGCTATTTCGAGATGCGGGTGTCCGCCGCCGGGGCCTCGGGCCGCATCGCCCTGCAACCCCGCGCCGCGCGGCAGCTGCACCGTGCCACCGAGGGCAACCTGCGCCGCATCCATCTGGTGCTGGACCGCTGCATGTACGGCCTGGCCGCGCAGGGCGGCGGCACCATCGACCGCCGGCTGCTGCGCGCCGCGCTGGGCGACCTGGAACCCGGCCATGCCTCCGCGCGCCGCCGCCCCGGCTGGCACGCGTGGCTGGCGCTGGGCGGTCTCGGCATGGCCGCGATCGGTGTCGGTGCGGCCTATGTGTGGCCCGTGATTCCCATGCCTGCAGCGCCAGCGGCCCCGGCAGCCGTGGCAGCTCTGGCCGCAGCTCCCTCGCCGATCGCCCATCCCGCGGCCGGCATATCCGCAGCCGACGTCGCGGTCGCGGTCCCGGTGGCCGCCGCCTCCCTGCCGTCCGTCAGCGATTCCGGGCACGCCCCCGCCGCGGCCGCGGCCGATCCCGGCCCCGGCCAGGAAGAGCAGCGCTGCCTAGCGCGCGTCGCGGCCGAATCGCAGGGCCGGCCGATGGTCCGCCAGGCGCTGCCCGTTGCGGCGGCCGCGCGCCTGCAGCCTTCGGCCGGCCTGTGCCTGTTCGAGCGGGACGGGCAGCGCTGGGCCTTCTGGAGCGACACGCTGGACAGATCCGCCTACGTTCCCACGCCCCAGCCCACGCCCGCCAGCACCGCGCTGCAGATAGCCCTGGTGCGGCAGGGCGCGCTCGACGCGGCCCACGTGGATGGCTTCTACGGCCCCCGGACCGTGGCCGCGCTCGCAGCGTTCCAGGGTGCGCTCGGCCTGCCCGCCACCGCGGTGCCCGACGAATTGACCTACATGCTTCTGGAGAAGATGAATGCAGCCCCCGCTTCCGGCGCCCGCCCTCACTGAAGGCCTGCTGTCCCCCGACAGCGGCACGGCGCTGCTGATCGGCGAGCAGCTGATCGCCGACGGCGTGGTGACGCCGGTAGTGATCGAATACGCGCTGCACAAGCAGAAGATCGAGAACGTGCCGCTGGGCCGCCTGCTGATGGAACTCGGCTTCGCCAGCGGCAAGGAGATCGCGCGTTACCTTTCGCGCCAGCGCGGCATTCCGTTCGTGAACGTGGTCGACCTGCCCGCGCCCGACCCGGACGTGGCCGCGGCCTTCAACCGCAACGTCTGCCTGACGCACGCCTTCCTGCCGCTCCGGCGCGAGGGCGGCGTGGTGGAAGTGGTGCTGGGCGATGCGGTGCCCCCCGCCGTGGCCGAGGTGGTGGACCGCCGCACCGGCATGGGCGTGCGCTTCCTGCAGGGCGAATTCGACAAGGTGGCCCGCGCCACGCAGCAGCACTACTACTTCGCCGAGAACCCGGCGGACAAGCTGATCGCCAGCGAGGTGCGCCGGCTGGAAGCCGACGTGGACCGCGCCTACAGCCCGGCCCGCCTGCTCGACTACGTGCTGCACCTGGGCGTGCGCGAGCGCGCCACCGACATCCACATCGCCCCCACGGCGAACAGTAGCACCGTGCTGATGCGCATCGACGGCGTGATGCGCCCGATGTTCGCGCTCTCGCGCGCGCTCGACCGGCTGGTGAGCTTCGTCAAGCTGCAGGCCGAGATGGACGCGAGCGAGCAGCGGCTGCCGCAGGACGGCAGCTTCACCGCCACGGTGCTCGAAGCCGCCTATACGGTGCGCGTCTCCACGCTCATCTCCGAGCAGGGCGAGCGCATGGTGATGCGGCTGCTGCCCGAGCGCGGCGACCTCGACAAGCTGGAAGACCTCGGCTTCCTGCCCGAGGACGTGCAGCAGATGACGCGGGTGTTCGCGCGGCCGCACGGCCTGATCCTGATCACCGGCCCCACGGGCTCGGGCAAGAGCACCACGCTGCACGCCGCGCTGCGCATGCAGCCCGTGGTGGAGCGCAACGTGGTCACCGTGGAAGACCCGGTGGAATACCGCGTGCCCGTGGCCTGCCAGACCGAGGTGAACCGGCGCGCGGGCTACGACTTCTCGACCGCGATGCGGCACTTTCTGCGGCACGACCCGGACATCATCCTGGTCGGTGAAATCCGCGACGGCGAGACCGCGCGCGCCGCGCTGGATGCGGCTTCCACCGGCCACCTGGTGCTCTCGACGCTGCACGTGGGCGGGATTTTCGGGGTGGTGCCGCGGCTCAAGCTGCTGGGCGTGGATGCGGACAGCATCGCCGAGAACCTGGTCGCGGTGATCAACCAGCGGCTGGTGCGCCGCATCTGCCCGGATTGCCGCACCGAGCGCGACGCCACCGAGGCCGAGCAGCGCTGGCTGGGCCAGCCCGCCGCGCGGCTGTTCCACGGCGCGGGCTGCAGGCACTGCCGCGGCACGGGCTTCCTGGGACGCCTGCCAGTCTACGAAATGATGATCGTGCAGCGCGAGCTGGCCGATGCGATCGCCGCCGACGCGCCGCGTGGCACGCTGCGCGAGATCGCCGAGCGCGACGGCCTGCGGCCGATCCTCGCGCTCTCGCGCCACCGCGTGCTGGCCGGCGAGACCACGGTCGAGGAAATCGAGCGCGCCGTGGGCGGCTATTGAAGGAAGAAGCGGGCAAGCCATGGCCAAGATGCGTCTCTACTACTACCGCGTGCTGATGCCGCACGGCGCCCTCAAGCAGGGCCTGCTGCAGCTCCTGGTGGAGCGGGACCATTCCGCGCGCCTGCGCATCGAGCAGGAGACCGAGGGCACCGTGCTCACGCTGCGGCGCCTGCCGGGCTGGATGCTGGATGCGGGCGCGGTGCTGCGCCGCGTGGGTGGCCGCGGCCTGCGCCTGGAAGACCTGGCCGGCCTGTTGCGCGACCTGAGCCTGATGCTGGCCGCCGGCGTGCCGGCGATCGAGGCGCTGCGCACGCTGGTGGAGGAGGGCGGGCAGACCGGCCATCACGCCGCCGGCCGCGTCGCCAAGCGGCTGGCCGACGACCTCATGAGCGGCATCCCGATGGCCGCGGCTTTCGAGCGCCAGCCCGACGTGTTCCCCGAGACGGTGCGCAACCTGGTGGCCATCGGCGACCAGTCCGGCACGCTCGACCGCATGCTGGCCGAGGCGGCGGACCACGTGGAGCGCGTGGTGTCGATCCGGCGGGACATCCGCACCGCGATGATCTATCCGATCTTCGTCTTCGCGACCATCTTCGCGGTGGCGGCCTTCTGGGTCTACTACGTGGTGCCCAACATGGCGCGGCTCTTCCGCCAGCTCAACGCCAAGCTGCCGCCGATCACCGAAGGGCTGGTGCGCTTCTCCGATGCGCTCGCGGAACACGCGCTGGCGGCGGTGCTGGTCACGGCGCTGCTCGCGGCGGGCATCGCCTACCTGTTCCTGCGCGTGCCGCGCGCCAAGGCGACGCTGCACGAGGTGCTGCACCGGCTGCCCGTCACCCGCGTGCTGATGACGGCTTCCGGCATGGCGCACCTGACCGAACACCTCGCGATCCTGGTGCGCGCCGGGCTGGAGTTCGTCTCCTGCCTCGACATCCTGGAGCGCTCCACGCGCGACCGCTACTACCGCCGCCGGCTGCGCCGCGTGCGCGAATCGGTGGCGCGCGGCGAGCGGATCTCGCTGGCCATGCGGCGCGTGGGCGGCTTTCCGCCCATGGCCGTGCGCATGATCGCCGTGGGCGAGGAGTCCGGCAGCCTGGACAAGCAGCTCACGCACCTGGCGACGGAGTATCGCAAGCGGCTCGACACCCTGATCCAGTCGCTCTCCGAGATCATCAAGCCCGCCATCATCCTGGTGGCCGGCGGACTGTTCATCTTCCTCATCGTGGCGCTGCTGCTGCCGGTCTACGACCTCGTGCAGCAGTCGGTGCAGCAATCGCTCGGAGCGCGCTGATGCGACCCGCGCGCCGACCGCCGCCATCCGTGCGCACGCTCCGCCGCCGCGAGCGTGGGCTCGGCATGCTCGAATCCATGCTGCTGCTCCTGGTGGTGACGGGGGCGCTGGTGGCCGGGGCGATCGCTTTGAAGGCCCGCCAGGCGTCGATCGCGGCCGAAGACGAGATGGCGGCGCTGACGCAGGCCGACCGCTTCCTCGCGAGCTTCGTGGCCACCCACAACCGGCTGCCCTGCCCGGCGACCGGCGACGATGGGCTGGAGGACTGCGCCTCCGGCGCGCAGAAGGGCAAGCTCCCGTACCGCACGCTGGGGCTGGAGGGCTCGATGGCCGCGGCCGGCGTCGGGCAACTGGCTTACGAAGTGCAGCGCAGCGCGGTGGATCTGGCCAAGGCCACGGGCGGCAACAACGACTTCGAGCCCATCGCCTTCGGCGGCGACACCTACAACGCCCGCCGCGCGCTGGGCAACTCGGGCACTACCGCCGATTTCTGCCAGACCCTGGCCAACGGCGCCGCGGCGGCCGTTCAGCCCGCGCAGGCCCGCGTGGGCACGGCGGCCGACGGCTATCCCGTGGCGTATGCGCTGGCCCATCCGGGCCGCAAGGACGCCGACGGCGATGGCCGGCTGTTCGATGGCCTGAATGCCGCAACGGCCGCCGCGATGGAATTGCCCAGCGCCGGTTCGATACTGGCCAGCTACGACGACCGGGTGGTCGCGCGCAACTACGCGGGCCTGGCGCGCATGCTCGACTGCGACCGTCTGATCGCCTCGCTCAACGTCATGTCCCTGGCCACCGAGGTCACGGAAGAGGTCGATTCGCAACGCGCGTGGGGCGTGGTGACGGCGGCCCTCGTCACCTCCGTCAACGGGGTGAAGGCCATCGTCAGCGGCGTGAAGATCGCCGTCGCGGCGGGCAACATGGGAACCGCATCGGGTTACATGGCCACTGCCAGCGGCCTGCTGGCCACGGCCATCGCGACCTGCGTCGTCCTGGTGGGGTGCGCGGAAATCCCGCACGCCGCGGCATCGGTCGCCGCGGCCGGCGTGGCGATCGCGGCGTCGGCGGTGGCGATCGGGCTCAACGCCGCCGCGCTCGCTTCCTCGGTGGTGGCCTTCGGCATCGGCGTGGCCGCGTCGGTCGAGGCGGGCCAGGCGGCGGCGCCGGTGGCCATGGACATTTCCGCTTCCGTCAGCGCCGCCAAGACGGCCTGGGACGACGCCACGGCCCGCAAGGCGAAAGCGCTGGCGGACCTCGGCACGGCGCAGACCCGGCTCGCGACGGCCGTGAGCGAGCGGGATGCCGCCATCACGGCGCTCTACACCGAAGCCCACAACGTCATCACGGAGGCGAACAACAAGGGCTCCCCGAACAAGGGCACGACCAGCACCACGGCCTACGACGGCGACCTCGCCGCCGTCAAGGACAAGGCGGATGCCTGGATCCTGGCCCTGCAGAACTACAACAACGCGGTGGACGCCCTCAAGCAGGCGACGCAGACTGCGGCCGGCTCCAACACCGATACCAGCCAGAACGACGCGGCCATTGCGGCGCTGCAGGCGCAGATCGATGCGGAGACCGATCCCGCCAAGAAGGCCGAGCTGCAGAGGGCCCTGGAGGCCCTGCGCGCCCAGGGCAGTACCGGCAACAACGCTGCGCAGATCCAGAGCCTGCGCAACCAGATGGATGCGCTGACCACCCGGATCGCCGAGCTCGACCAGCAGATCGCCGCCGCGACCGACGACACCACGCGGGCATCGCTGCAAAGCCAGCGCGATACGCTCCAGTCCCAGAAAGACGCCCTCGGCACGCAACTCGCGAGCCTGTCCGTGACCGTGGCGTCGGCCCAGGCCAACAAGGATGCCGCAGAGGCCGCACTCACGGCGGCCAGAAGCGCCCTCGATTCCGCGAAGAACGGCGCCGCCGACAAATTCAAGGCGCTGCCGTACGTCGTGCGGGAATGCACCAAGAAGGTGGTGGACAAAAAGGAGGTCGAAACCTGCCGGGATGTGCCCTATACCTTCGACGGCCGCCAGCGCGTGCTCGACAAGCTCAATGCCCTCTACGACACGACCAACGGCAAATACTTCGTCTGGTGGACGCGGAATGAAGGCGTCACATCCGCGCAGCAGGCCTACGACCAGAGCGTGGGCCAGGAGTCCAGCGCGAAATCGCGGTACGAGCAGCTGCGCAATCTGTCCACTGGCACTTCGGGTGGAGCGGCCCAGCTCAACACGGTGTGGACAGGCGCCGAGGACATCCTGAAGCAGGTGGATCTGCGCGGAGGCATTCGATGAAACACGACCCGTGGCGCCGGAGCGCCGGCTTCTCCGTCGTGGAACTCGCCGTGGCCCTGGCGGTGGTGGGCGTCGCGGGACTGGCGGCCTGGCAGTTGCTGCCCGCGAGCCGCGGCGTGGCGGAGGGCGATCCCTCGCAACTGCGCCTTCGGCAGGCCCAGGACGCAGTCGAGGGCTTCGTCCTGCGCAGCGCGCGCCTGCCATGTCCGGCGCCCGTCGGTGGCAACGGCGGCGAGGCCTGCGGGGCGAATGCGCTGGGCGAGCTGCCGTGGCGCACCCTGGGCCTGCAGCGCGCCGACGTGCCGCTGCGCTACGGGGTGTACCGCACGGCCGCGGCCGATCTCGCGACCGCCGTGGCGAAGTTCGGCCCGAACCTGCCCCCGCTTCCCGTGGTGGCCGGCTACAACGCGTCCCAGATCAACGGGCTCGACTTCTGCCAGGCCCTGCGCGTGGCCACGGCGGCGCCCGGCGGGCTGACGGCCGGCGGCGTGCCGGTGGCCTACGCCGTCGCCGACGCCGGCGCCGACCGGGTCTTCAACCTGCCCTACACCGGCAGTTTCCCGCTGCCGGGCGCGCCTTCCACCCCGGCGTTCGACGACCGCATCGCAGCCACCGGACTGGGCGAGCTGTCCGCGCGGCTGTCGTGCGTGACCCGGATGGGCGAGGCCCAGGCCGCGGCCCGCTCGGCCTATGCGGCGTTCGACATCTACCGCGATGCCGACATGTTCGACCGCTTCCGGCAGTTCGCCTACCAGGTGCGCATCTCCAACACCAAGATGGCCACGGCCACCGTCTCGCTGGCGTCGCTCGACATGCTGAATGCCATCGCGACGACGGCCAGCGCCGTCTCCCTGGCGGCCAACAGCGTCGGCGTCGGCGCCCCCACCATCGCCGGCGGCGTGCTCGCCATCGGCGCCGCGGCAGCCGCCCTGACGGCCGCCAGCGTCCAGCTCGGGCTCGCCGTCACGGCGGAGGCCAAGGCCGGCAAGCAGGCCACGGACTCGACCGCGGTGAAGGCACGCCTGCTCGCCGCGCGGGATGCCGCCGCCACCGCCGCCGCGCAGCAGGACACGAAGGGTTTGTTGCCATGAGGAAAGACCATCGTCCGGCAAGCTTCCGCCAGGGGGGCTTCACCCTGGTGGAACTGGGCGTTTCGCTGGTGCTGCTCGGCCTGCTGGCCCTGGCTTTCGTGGCCTACTGGCGTACTTCGGCACAGGAGCGTGCCACGGTGGCGGACCGCGATCTGCTGGCGGTGACCGAGCGCGCCGTGGTCGGCTTCGCGCACGCCAGGTTCCGGCTGCCGTGCCCGGCCAGCGACTCGGCCGGCAACGAGGACTGCACGGGAGGGCGCCAGACCGGTTTCCTGCCCTGGCGCACGCTCGGCGTCGCCGATGCCCGCGCGGGTACGTTGCTCTACGGCGCCTACCGCGCACCGAACACGGGACAGCCCTGGATCGACATGGACCTGGCGCAGGCCATGGATCGGCTGCGCCCCTCGTTCACGGTGGGTCCGCCGCCCATGCTGCCGGCCGCTCCGCTCGCGCTCAGTCCTGCGAATGCGAACCTGCTGGATTTCTGCTATGCCCTGACCCTGGCCTCCAACGCGCCCGCCAATGCCGCAGCCCTGGGCGTGGTGGATGCCAACGCCGCCGCCGCGCGCCGCGCGGTGGCCTTCACCGTGGCCGCGCCCGGTCTGCTGGACGCCGACGGCGACGGCAATCCCTTCGACGGCCGGCAGGCCAGCGCATCGTCCGCGTCCCCCACGTTCGACGCGGCCAACCGTCCGGTCTCCGGCAGCTACGACGACCGCGTGCTGGCCGTACCCTTCAATGCGCTGTTCGCGCAGCTGCAGTGCGGCCAGGCGCTGTCGGCGGTCAGCCATTCGCATGTCAATGCGGCGACGGCCGCCGCCTCCCTGCAGCAGGCGCTCATCAACTACAAGCGCCAGTTGGAAATCGCCGCGCTGCTGGCGGGCGCGGGCGTGGCCTCGGGCACGGCCGGCGTGCTCAGCGCCTCTGCCGGGCTGGCCTCCGCCGTGGCGGGCTCGGCCAATGCCGTGGCCTTCACCATCCTCACCTACGGCTCGGCCTCCGCCGTGATGGCGCCCGCCGTCGCTGCCGTCGTTTCCAACACCGCGGCCGTGGCGGCGTCCGCGGCCACCCTGGCCTTGTCCATCGTGGCCAAGGTGGAGGCGGACAGCCGCGTCACCAACGTACAGCCGCTGGTCACCGACAGCGCCACGCAGGCCACCGCGATCGACGCCGACGCCCGCACCGCCGACAACCTGGGTTTCTGACACATGCGCCTTCTCTTCATCCGCCGCAGGCCAGCCCGGGCACGCACGGCCTCGCAACGCGGCTTCAGCATGCTGGAGCTGTCCATCGCGCTGGTCGTGATCGGCCTGATCGTCGGCGCCGTGGCCGTGGGGCGCGATCTGCAGCGCAACGCCAGCTACCAGCGCATCTCCTCCAGCTTCGTCCAGGGCTGGCTCATGGCCTACGACGCCTACGTCGCGGGCACCGGCATCGTGCCCGGCGACTCTGCCACGGCGCCCACCGGTCTGGTCAACGGCAACACCAGCGAGCTGTGCGGCACTGCGCTGCAGAACGTCTTCCTCGCGGCCGGCATCCGGCTGCCGCAGGGCCGCACCGAGGGCCAGGCGGACCGCTACGCCTATCTGGATTCCAACGGCAACCCGCAGGAGGTGCAGGTGTGCTTCCAGAACGTGAACTGGGCCGAACCGGGCTCCGCAGTCGGCGCCTACGTCTCTCGCCCGCGCAATGTGATGGTGCTGCGGGGCATGACCCCGGCGCTCGCCTCGCTGCTGGACGCACAGATCGACGGCAGCGCGGACGCCCGCTTCGGCCGCATGCGCGAGAACTCCCAGGCGGGCCTGGTGGCGGTGACCACCGGAGTGCCCTGGAGCGTCGACGAGCGCATGGCCTTCGGCAGCACGGCCGCGACCACGCTCGACGAAAGCCAGGTGGCCGTGGTGACCGGCTGGGTGGTGATGAACCGCTGACCGACTCGCGCCGGGGGCGTCTCAGGGGGCCGTCAAAGCCTCCACTTCCACCGCGCAGTCGTAGAACGTCGGCGCCGCCCCCAGGTCCGTGAGCGCCTGCCCCGTCACCTCGTTCACGTTCGTGCCCTGCAGGCCGAACTTGCGCCACCAGATGCCCAGGCCGTGCACCACGCCCGGGCGCGCGCGGCCATTGAGCGCCACGCGGCAGGCATAGCTGCCGCGGTCGTTGAACACGCGCACGGGGATGCCGTCGGCGATGCCGCGCGCGGCGGCGTCGTCCGGGTGCATCTCCAGCAGCGGTTCGGTCTCGATGTTGCGCAGGCTCTTGACGTTCACGAACGTGGAGTTCAGGAAGTTGCGCGCGGGCGGCGAGATCATCGCGAGCGGGTAGCGCGCGCCCGGCTGCGCGGGTTCGCGGTTCGGCAGGTAGTCGGGCAGCGGGTCGAGCCCCTGCGCGGCCAGCCGCTCACTGTGGAATTCGCAGCGGCCCGAGGGCGTGGGGAAGCCGCCTTCCGCGAACGGCGCATCGGGAATCGCCAGCGTGGCGAAGCCCGCATCCAGCAGCTGCTGGAAGTCCACGTGCGCACCGTAGGCCTGCCGGCAGAGGTCTTCGTCGCTGTCGGCGAAGCAGGGCTCCGTGAAGCCCATGCGCGCGGCCAGTTCGCGGAACACCTGGGTGTTGGGCCTGGCCTGGCCGAGCGGCGCCACGGCCGGCCGGTTCAGCAGCACGTCGGTGTGGCCGTACGCCACCTGGATGTCCCAGTGCTCCAGCTGTGTGGTGGCGGGCAGCACGTAATCGGCGTAGTCGGCCGTGTCGGTCTGGAAGTGCTCCAGCACCACGGTGAACAGGTCGTCCCGCGCGAAACCGCGCACCACCTTGGCGGATTCCGGTGCCACCGCCACCGGGTTGCTGTTGTAGACCACCACGGCCTCGACGCGCGGACCGAACTCCGGCGAGGCGGCACGCAGCAGGTCGTCGCCGATGGTGGACATGTTGATGGTGCGTGGCCGCACGCCCGCGGGGATCAGGTCGGGCCGGTGCAGCGCCGGACGCTGCACGGGGAACTGCCCCGAGCTGGAGAGCAGCAGCCCGCCCGCCCGGTGCCGCCAGGCGCCCACGAGCGCGGGCAGGCAGGCCACGGCGCGCGTGGCGTTGCCGCCGCCGCGCGCGCGCTGCATGCCGTAGTTGAGGCGGATGGCCGCGGGCTTGGTGGTGCCGTAGTCGCGCGCGAGCTGGCGGATCTGCTCCACCGGCAGGCCGCAGACCGCCGCGGCGCGCTCGGGCGGCCAGGCGAGCGCCCGCTCGCGCAGGCCCTCCCAGCCCACCGTGTGGCGCGCGATGTAGTCGTGGTCCAGCCAGTCGTGCACGATCAGCTCATGCATCAGCGCCAGGGCCAGAGCCGCATCGGTGCCGGGCAGCAGTTGCAGGTGCTCATGGCACTTGTCGGCGGTTTCGGTGCGGCGCGGGTCGATGCACACCAGCCGCGCCCCGGCGCGCTTGGCCTGCTGCGCATAGCGCCAGAAGTGCAGGTTGCTGCCGATCGAATTGCTGCCCCAGACGATGATGAGCTGCGATTCGGCGAAGTGCTCCACCTTCATGCCCACCTTGCCGCCCAGCGTCTGGTTCAGGCCCTCGCCGCCGGCCGCGGCGCAGATGGTGCGCCCGAGCAGCGAGGCGCCCAGGCGGTGGAAGAAGCGCCGGTCCATGCTCTCGCCCTGCACCAGCCCCATGGTGCCGGCATAGCTGTAGGGCAGCACGGCCTGCGGATCGCGCGCCGCGATGGCGGAGAGGCGCGCCGCGATGTCCGTGAGCGCCTCGTCCCAGCCCACGGGCTCGAACTGCCCGCTGCCTTTGGGGCCGGTGCGCCGCAGCGGGGTCAGGATGCGCTCCGGGTGGTTGGTGCGTTCGGCGTAGCGGGACACCTTGGCGCACAGCACGCCGTCCGTGTGGGGATGGGCGGGGTTGCCCTGCACGCGGACGGCCACGCCGTTGTCCACCGTGGTGAGCAGCGCGCAGGTGTCGGGGCAGTCGTGGGGACAGGCACCGCGCACCTGGACAGGGGCTGCGGCGGAATCTGGAATGTGCAGGGAAGTTTCCATTGTGCGGGATCGGTCGATACACTGCCGCCCATGGCCGAGCCGGGCGCCTGTCCGGTCGTCTGGGAGTCCGTGGGGGTCTGCCTGTTTCCTGGGCAGATGGATGCGATGCAAAACAGGGGGATTTCACCATGAAGGATGCGGTTTGGGGGCGCCGGCGGTTTTCCGCCGGGCTGGCGGTGGCGGCGCTGTCGGGCGCGGGGCTGGCGCGTGCGCAGCCCGAGGGGCCGATCGTGCTGGGCCAGTCCGCGCCGTTTTCGGGGCCGTCCGCGCAACTGGGCATCCAGTTCCATGCGGGCGCGCGGTTGCACTTCGACGCGGTCAACGCGCAGGGCGGGATCGGCCACCGGCCGGTGCAACTGCTCACGCTGGACGACGGCTACGAGCCGGACCGTTGCGTGGCCAACACGCGCAGGTTCATCGACCAGGAGGTGCTGGCCCTGTTCGGCTACGTGGGCACGCCCACCAGCCTGGCCGCATTGCCGCTGTTCACGCAGGCCCGGGTGCCGTTCTTCGCGCCGTTCACGGGTGCCGAGGGACTGCGCCAGCCTTTCAATCGCCTGATCTTCCACGTGCGGGCCTCCTACAACGCCGAGACGGCGCTGATCGTGCAGCAGCTCACGCACCTGGGGCTGCGCCGGATCGGCGTCTTCCACCAGGACGACGCCTACGGCAAGGCGGGGCTCGAAGGCGTCGCCCGCGCCCTGGTGACGCACCAGCTGGAGCCGCACGCCACGGGCACCGTGCCCCGCAACTCGGTCGACGTGGCCGCCGCCGTCGACAAGCTGGTGGCCGCCCGGCCCGAGGCGATCGTGCAGATCTCCACCTACTCGGCGAGCGCGGCCTTCGTGCGCGCCGCGCGCAGGGCCGGCTACGGCGGCACGTTCTACAACCTCTCGTTCGTGGGCGCGCAGGCGCTGGCCGATGCGCTGGGCCGTGACGCGGCGGGGGTCGTCGTCTCCGAGGTCATGCCGTCGCCCTACCAGACCAAGCGGCAGATCGTGCGCGAGTTCCGGGAGGCGATCCGCAAGGGCGGCAACAAGGTGCAGGCCAACTATTCGAGCATCGAAGGCTACGTGGCGGCGCGCGTGTTCACCGAGGGCCTGCGGGAGGCCGGCAGCCGGCCCACGCGCGAATCCCTCGTCGCGGGGCTGGAATCGCTCGGCACCACCAGCGTGTCGGGCTACCCGGTCAGCTTCGGACCGAACAGCCACCAGGGATCTCGGTTCGTCGAGTTGTCGATGCTCACGGGCGACGGCCGCGTGAAGACCTGAGGCCGGAAAGGAGGGGGGCTAGAGCCCCTCGAACTCCCGCGTCTGCGCCAGCCCGCGCATGAACGCCTCGCAGCGCGCCAGCTGCTCCAGGCTCACGTACTCGTCGGGCTGGTGGGCCTGGCGGATGCTGCCCGGGCCACACACCACGGTGGAGATGCCGGCGTTCTTGAAGAGGCCCGCCTCGGTGCCGAAGGCGACCAGCGTGGTGCCGGCCTCGCCCGCGAGGCGCTGCGCCAGCCGCGTGACGGGGTCCTGCGCGCTGCCGAGGAAGCTCGGGATCTCGCAGATGGTGTCGAAGGTGATGCCCGCCTGCGGTGCCACGGCCTGCATCGCGCGCTCCAGGGATCGCGCATAGGCCACGACTTCGGCCTGCATGCGCGCCGCGTCGGCCGTGGGCAGGTCGCGGAATTCGTAGCGGAACTCGGCATCGCGCGGCACCACGTTGTCGGCGATGCCGCCATGGAACTGCCCCACGCTGGCGGTGGAGAACGGCACGTCGAAGCCGTCGAAGCGCGGCTCCTCGCGCTCGAATCCCTCGGCCATGTCGCGCACGCGACCGACCACGCGCGCGGCCATCTCGATCGCGTTCACCGAATGCGGCGTGAGCGAGGAATGCGCCTCCTTGCCGCGCACGCAGCAGCGGTAGCGGTACACGCCCTTGTGCGCGATCGCCGGCACCATGTCGGTGGGCTCGCCCACGATGCAGGCCAGCGGCCGCACGCCGGCCTCGCGCAGGTCGGCGATGAGTTCGCGCGCGCCGAAGCAGCCCACTTCCTCGTCGTAGCTGAAGGCGTAGTGGATGGCGAAGGGCGCATCGCTTTCCAGGAACTGCCGCGCCTGCGACAGCGCGATGGCGATGAAGGCCTTCATGTCGGCGCTGCCCCGGCCGTAGAGCCGGCCGTCCTGCACGGTGGCGGAGAGCGGGTCCATGCTCCAGTCCTGGCCGTTCCAGGGCACGGTGTCGGTGTGGCCCGAAAGGATGATGCCGGCGGGCTTGCCCTCGCCGAGCGTCGCGAAGAGATTGGCCTTGGTCTTGCTTGCGTCGTAGGTCAGCCGGCATTTCACGCCGAGGCGCTCCAGTTCCGTGCGCACGAAGTCGATGAGTTCCAGGTTGGAGCGTTGGCTCACGGTGTTCATGCGCACCAGCGACTGGGCGAGCGAGAGGGCGTGTTCTGACAGCATCGTGGGGTGTGGAATAACCCTGTCTGGTGCGCATGCGGAGCCAGGGCTAGACTCTCCGCAACCTGAGGAAACACCCATTATGAAACTCATCGACTCCATCGTCACCGAGGCCGCGGGCATCGCCGCCGTGCGCCGCGACATCCACGCGCACCCCGAGCTCTGCTTCGAGGAAGTCCGCACGGCCGACGTCGTGGCCGCCAAGCTCGCCGAGTGGGGCATCGAGGTCCACCGCGGCCTGGGCAAGACCGGCGTGGTGGGCATCGTGCACGGCCGCGACGGCGGCGCTTCGGGCCGCGCGGTGGGCCTGCGCGCCGACATGGACGCGCTGCCCATCACCGAATTCAACACCTTCTCGCACGCCAGCACCCACCCCGGCAAGATGCACGCCTGCGGCCACGACGGCCACACGGCGATGCTGCTCGGCGCGGCCCAGCATTTCGCGAAGCACCGCGATTTCGAAGGCACCGTGTACCTGATCTTCCAGCCGGCGGAAGAGGGCGGCGGCGGCGCGCGCGTGATGATCGAAGACGGCCTGTTCACCCAGTTCCCGATGGAAGCCGTGTTCGGCATGCACAACTGGCCCGGCATGCGCGCCGGCCAGTTCGCGGTGAGCCCCGGCCCGGTCATGGCCTCGTCCAACGAGTTCAAGATCGTCATCCGCGGCAAGGGCAGCCACGCCGCCATGCCGCACATGGGCATCGACCCGGTGCCCGTGGCCTGCCAGATGGTGCAGGCGTTCCAGAACATCATCAGCCGCAACAAGAAGCCGGTGGACGCCGGCGTGATCTCGGTCACCATGATCCACACCGGCGAGGCCACCAACGTGGTGCCCGACAGCTGCGAACTGCAGGGCACGGTGCGCACCTTCACGCTGGAAGTGCTCGACATGATCGAGCGCCGCATGCAGCAGGTGGCCGAGCACACCTGCGCCGCGCACGACGCGGTGTGCGAGTTCGAGTTCCACCGCAACTACCCGCCCACCGTGAACGCGCCGGCCGAGGCCGCGTTCGCGCGCCGCGTGATGGAAGGCATCGTGGGCGCGGAGCACGTCTCCCCGCAGGAGCCGACCATGGGCGCGGAGGATTTCGCGTTCATGCTGCAGGCCAAGCCCGGCGCGTACTGCTTCATCGGCAACGGCGAAGGCACGCACCGCGAGATGGGCCATGGCGGCGGACCCTGCACGCTGCACAACCCGAGCTACGACTTCAACGACGACCTGCTGCCGCTGGGCGCGACCTACTGGGTCGAACTGGCCCAGCAGTGGCTGGCGGCGCCGCGCCCTGTGGCCGACGGCACGGCGGCCTGACCGGATGGTGGACACCTCCGGGGCTTTTTCCTCCACCTACGCGCAGGCCCGCTCCCGGTTCCTCGGGGCCGCGGCCGATGCGGGCCTGTCCGTCGAGTCGCACGCGCACCCGCTGCCGGGCCGCGAGGGCGAAGAACTCGCCATGGACGTGGTGCGCGACGGCCCCGCCGATGCGCGCCGCCTGCTCCTGCTGAGCAGTGCCTGCCACGGCGTGGAAGGCCACTGCGGCAGCGGCGTGCAGGTGGCCATGCTGCGCGACGCGGCCTGGCGCGACCGCGCGCGCGAGGCCGGCGTCGCGGTGCTCTACCTCCATGCGCTCAATCCGCACGGGTTCTCGCACACGCGCCGCGCGACCCACGAGAACGTCGACCTGAACCGCAACTTCCACGATTTCTCCCGGCCGCTGCCGGCGAACGACGCCTACCGCGAGATCGCCGCGCTGCTGGTGCCCGACGAATGGCCGCCCGGCCCGGACAACGAGCGCGCCGTGGCCGCGTTCATCGCCGAGCGCGGCGAGGCGGCCTGGCAGTCCGCCATCACGCGCGGACAGCACGAATTCCCGGACGGGCTGTTCTTCGGCGGCACGGAGCCCACGTGGAGCAACCGCACGCTGCGGCAGGTGCTGCGCACGCACGGCGCGCAGGCCGCGCACATCGCCTGGATCGACCTGCACACCGGCCTGGGCCCCAGCGGCCACGGCGAGCGCATCTACGCGGGCCCGGGCGATGCCGAAGCCATCGGCCGGGCCCGCGCCTGGTGGGGTGGCCACGGGGCGACGCCCGTCACCTCGATCTACGACGGCACGTCCACCTCGGCCTTCCTCACCGGCCTGATGTGGAACAGCGTGTACGACGAATGCCCGGGGGCCGAGGCCACCGGCATCGCGCTCGAATACGGCACCGTGCCCATCCTCGACGTGGTGCAGGCCCTGCGCGCCGCCCACTGGCTGCGGCTGCATCCCGAGGCCCCCGCCGCGCAGGCCGGGGCGATCCGCGCGCAGGTGCTGGCGGCGTTCTACACCGACACCCCGGCATGGCAGGCGCGCATTGTCGAGCAGGCCCGCGAGGCGCTCTTCCAGGCGGCCGAGGGCCTGGCCGGCCGGCACTGAACGGCAGAGCTTTCGGCGGGCCCGCGCAGGCCCGCCGCGCCAGGATGCTGGACAGTGCGCTCCAGCGCACGTCCGACGCGGCTTTCCACGCCTGGCGGGCGCGCGCCTCTGGCCTTTTTGCGCGTTATTGCAAACAATGGTTCCATCAACCACATCGGCAGTGACCATGGCGGGAGAGGCGCCATGGAGCAGAACGCGGCCGTACACCGTGAAGGGAGGCACCATGGCAGGGCAAACGAGGGCCAGCTGGACATTGGCGCAGCGCCTGATGGCGATCAACACGCTCATCTTCCTGCTGCTCGCGGCGGTGGCCGTGTCCATCTGGATCATGATGGAGCGGCTCGGAAGTGACGCCGAGATCGTGCGCGCCTACAACGTTCCGCAGCTCCAGCGCATCGCGGAGCTCGAACTCAACGTCACGCGCGTATCGCTGCAGCTGCGGCACGCGATCCTCTCGCGCACGCCCGAGGAACTCAACGCCACCCTGGCCGACATCGCCGAGAAGCGCGCGCTGCTGCAGAAGACGCTGAAGGACTTCGGCGACAACATGATCTCCGACGACGGCCGCCAGGCCTTCGCGCCACTGCCGGCGCTCATGGAGGATTTCTGGGCCATCGGCGGGCAGAACCTGCAACTCGTGCAGGCCGGCCGCAAGGACGAAGCGTTCGCCCTGCTGGTGGACCGCACGATCCCCGCGCGCAACCGCCTGCTCGCTCCGCTCGCCAAGGAGAAGGAGCGCCAGGGCGAGCGCCTGTCCTCGCGCATCAACGAGGTGCAGAGCCTGGCCCGGACGGACCGCAACCTCGCCACCCTCGCGGTGCTGGCGGTGCTGGCCTGCCTCGGCGGGCTGGCGTGGTACCTGCGTTCCGTGGTGCGCCAGCTCGGCGGCGACCCCCCCGAACTCAAGCGCGTGGCGCTGGCCGTGGCCGAGGGCGACCTGGCCGTGGACGTGCCGGTGCGGGCCGGCGACGCCTCCAGCATCATGGCCGGCTTCGGCACCATGCGCGAGCGGCTCTCGTCCGTCGTGACCACGGTGCGGTCGAGCGCGGAGCGCGTGTCGGACGCCAGCGGCGAGATCGCGGCGGGCAACCACGACCTGTCCTCGCGCACCGAGCGCCAGGCTTCCGCCCTGGAGCAGACGGCCGCGGCCATGGAGCAGCTCGGCTCGACCGTGCGGCAGAACGCCGACAGCGCGCGCCGCGCCAACGAGCTCGCCCTGGCGGCCTCCACCGTGGCCGCGGACGGCGGCGCCGTGGTCGCGCAGGTGGTGGACACCATGCGCGGCATCCAGGACAGCAGCCGGCAGATCGGCGACATCATCGGCGTGATCGACGGCATCGCGTTCCAGACCAACATCCTCGCGCTCAACGCGGCCGTGGAGGCGGCGCGCGCGGGAGAGCAGGGCCGGGGCTTCGCCGTGGTGGCGTCCGAGGTGCGCACCCTCGCGCAGCGCAGCGCGACGGCCGCCAAGGAGATCAAGGAACTCATCACCGCGAGCGTCGAGCGCGTGGGGCGGGGCAGCGAACTCGTGGACCGGGCCGGGGCGACGATGACGGAGATCGTCGCCTCCATCCGCCGCGCGACCGATCTGATGGGCGAGATCAGCGCCTCCAGCGCCGAGCAGAGCCAGGGCGTGGACCAGATCGCCGAGGCCATCACCCACGTGGACCAGGCCACGCAGCAGAACGCCGCGCTCGTCGAGCAGATGGCCGCCGCGGCCAGCAGCCTGCAGACGCAGGCCCAGGAACTCGTGCGTGCCGTGGAGGTGTTCCGGCTCGGGGGGCAGGCCGGACGGATGCCGGGCAGCGCGGGCACGCCCGGTGCCTTGGCCGGCTCTGCCGCGGGCATGCGATCCATGGCTGCCGTGCCGGCCCGAACGGCGGTCTCCACACCCTCGCCAATATCCGTGCGGCGGCCGCCCGCTGCCGCCATCCCGCCGCCCTCGCGAAAGCCGGCCGGCCCTGGCGCGGCCGTCCCCGCGCCCCCGCCCCCGCCCACGTCGTCGGGGGGCACGGACGACTGGGAGACGTTCTGACGGGATGCTGCGACACGCCTTCTCCGCGCCCACCGATGCCTGGTACCCGCCGTGCAGGTTCCCGCGGCGAGGGGTAGAGGCGACCGGCCGCGCGTCGCCGATGAGCGGCGGTGGCTGACGGAGCGTATGGATGGGATGGTTCTAAGATGGCGCCTCCACCATCCCGAAAGATCCTTCTTCCATGTCCGATCTGCATACCGCTTTCGAAGCCGCCGTGGCCCGCTCCAAGAACCTCAGCGAGCGTCCCGACAACCCGACGCTGCTCAAGATCTACGCCCTCTACAAGCAGGCGACCGCGGGCGACAACACCGAGGCGAAGCCGAGCTTCTCCGACATCGTGGGCCGCGCCAAGTGGGACGCATGGACGAAGCTCAAGGGCACCGACGGCGATGCCGCCCGCCAGCAGTACATCGACCTGATCGACTCGCTGAGCTGAGCTGAGCTGGGCCGAGAACCTTCAGTCCGCCGAGGCCGAGGCCGAGGCCGTTGCCGGCGCGCGGGGAGTCTTTGCCTCCGTCCCGCGCAGCTGCCGCAGACGCTCCTCGGGCGGCAGCGCGGCCAGTGCGCGCACGGCCGCATAGAACTCCGGCCAGTCGCCGCCGTTGCGCTCGAACAGCGCCTCGAACGCCGGCACGAGCTCGTCGTACGCGGCCTGCGCACCGAAGGCTGCGTTGTTGGCCTCGGCCACCCAGCGGTCGTAGCCCGCGATCTGCGGGGGCTGCGTGCCCGTGGCCAGCCACTGCGCGCGCAGCGCGGCGTAATCGGCACGGAAGCGCTCCATGGCCTGCCGTTTCTCGGCGGGTAGCGACGGGCTGCCGGCTTCCCGGGCGTAGAGCGCCGCCAGCCGCTCGCGGGCGGCACGCGTCAGGTCCCGGAAGCCGGTGCGCCGGGCATCGCCCCGCGCATACTCCTCGCGCGCCTGCGGCGCCGCGCGCTCGGCCAGCCAGCGGGTCACGCCCAGGCGCTCCACGGCCGTCGCGAAGGATTCGTTGAACATCGTGTCGCCGTTGGCATACACCACCTGGTGGGCCAACTCGTGGAACAGCAGCCGCACGAATTCACCCTCGGGCCAGCCGATGAAGGTGTTGAGCAGCGGATCGCCGCCCAGCCAGTTGGTATAGCCCAGCGTGGAATACGCCGGCACGCCGTAGACGGCGGTCTCCAGCCCGTCGGCCGTCAGGCGCGCGGCCTCGGCCTGGGCGTCGGCCTCCGCGAAATAGCCGCGGTAGCCGATGCAGCCCGTCACGGGGAAGCACCACGTGTGCAGCGTGAGCGAATCCGGCGGCGCCGCCACCACGTTCCACACCGCCGCGCGGCGGCCCAGGTCGGCATAGCGCCGGTAGCTGGCGTTGTCGGGCAGGTGCAGCTCGGACACCGCGAACGCCCGCGCCCGCTGGGCCAGCTCCAGCCGGGCCCGCAGCGGCGCGGCGGTGCCCGGCCGCGCGATCCAGTCGTCCACCGGCTCCGCCGCGCGCATGATCTGCAGGTGGCCGCGCACCGATTGCCAGTAGTAGCCGAGCGTGTCGCCGGTGTGGGCGCAGCCCGCGAGCAGGGCGCTCGCGAGGCCGGCCGCCGCGAGGCGCGCGGTGCCGGCGAGCGAGGGAGTCGAAGGGTTCATGGAGGAGGGCAGGGCGGGGCGGGGCGGGGGCGAGGGGCACGCGGGAACACGGTGGAGTGTACGGAGCGGCGCCCGGTTCCCGTCCGCTGCACCGCCTGCGCGCGGCGGGGCCGCCGCGCAGCCGCCTGCCTAGAATGCCGGCATGCCCCACGACCCGATACCGCCCGCCGCCGAACCCGTGCCCATCGCCGCCGCCCCCGCGCTGCCGGAAGGGCTGTTCGCGGACGGGCCGGGCGAGCCCGCGCGCTGCTTCTGGTGCCGCGCCACGCCGCTCTACCGCCACTACCACGACCACGAATGGGGCTTCCCGGTGAGCGATGACCGGCGCCTGTTCGAGAAGCTGTGCCTGGAGGGCTTCCAGGCGGGCCTGAGCTGGATCACCATCCTCAACAAGCGCGAGGCCTTCCGCGCGGCCTTCGCGAACTTCGAGGCCGAGCGCATGGCGGATTTCGGGGAGGGGGAAGTGGCGCGCCTGCTGGCCGATCCGGGCATCGTGCGGCACCGCGGCAAGATCGAATCGGCCATCCGCAACGCCCGGCGCGTGCTGGAGCTGCGGCGCGAATTCGGCTCGCTGGCGCACTACGTGTGGCGCTTCGCGCCCGCCGCGGCCGAGGGACGGCCCGAGCGGCTCACGCTGGCGGCCGTGAAATCGCTCACCACCGCGCCGGCCGCCATCGCCCTGTCGAATGACCTGAAGAAGCGCGGTTTCGGTTTCGTGGGTCCGACCACGATGTACGCCTTCATGCAGGCCATGGGCCTCGTGAACGACCACATCGAAGGCTGCGCCACGCGCGCGGCCGCCGAGGCCGCGCGGGCGGCCTTCGAGGTGCCGGGGCCGCCTTCTTCTCAGTAGGCGCGGTCCGAGACGATGGCGATGCGGTCGAAACCCAGGTGCTGCAGGCATTCGCGCAGGATCACCAGGGTGGCGACGAATCCCGCGTCGCCCCCGATGCCGGGTGCGGCGCCGCCGGCCATGGCGCGGCCGGCCACCTGCTGGTAGAGGTTCTCCACGGCGTCCCGGGGCAGTTCCATCTCCGGCTGGGCCTCCAGGCCCGCCTGCAGCGCGATCTGGCGGATGCCCGCATCGGCGGTGTGCAGGGTCGATTCCGCGGCCAGCAGGCCCTGCAGCGGGGCGATCGCATCCTCCACGGCAGCGATCGCGTTCTCGATGTCGTGCGCGGTGGGCGGCTCGTGCCGAAGGCACGCCGCGGCCGTGGTGCGGTAGCCGACCTCCACGATGCGCAGCAGCTGCGGCTGCGCGCCGCTGCCGCTCGCGACCGAGGAATGCCCTGCGCCGATGTGCAGGACGGTGAGAGCGCAGCCGGCCAGCGGCCCGGCCTGCAGCGCGGCATAGAGCGCATCGGCATCTTGGGGGGACGGGGCGGAAGAGGGCATGGAGGCTCCGGCGGCGGGGACGGGACGGCCATTGTGCCCGGCGCCGGCCGGGCGTGCGCTGCGCGGGCCCGGGCAAGCAGCTTCCGACCGGCCGGCCGCCGTCCTGCGCGCGGCGGACAAAGAAAAAGCCCCCGGATGCCGGGGGCTTTGTTCTGCCGCAGGCCCCTGGAGGCGCCGCTGGCGGAAGACCGGGTGCGGCCCCGGAGGGCGGCAGGCCGGCCCGCCGGAAAAGGGCTCAGCCGCCCTTCTTGGAGCGCTTGCCGGGGTTCTTCTTGCTGCGCGTGGCGACGCCGCGCTCCAGGCTCACGCGCTGGCCGCGGCCGCCGGTGGGCAGGGACATGCCGGGCAGCGGCTTGGGGGCGGGGGTGCGCTTGCGGTCGGCTTCGGTAACGATCTTGTTGCCCATGGTGTGACTCCTGCTGGAACGTGCTGTGAATTAAAACCCTCTATTAAGCCATAGGACGCGGCAGCCCGGCCAGCGGCGGGCCGGTTTGTAAGACAGTTGCCATTGCGCCGGCCGCGGCGCGGGCGAACAATCGGCGCATGAACCATCTGCTGCGCACCCTGGAGGAGCGGCTGGCCGCTTCGCCGGTCGGGCTGGCGCTGGAGCTTCCGGGCGGCCGGCGGCTCGGCGTGCGCGACGCCCGCGTGGTGCTGCGTTTCCGCGATGCGATGGCGCTGGCGGCGCTCGCGCGCGGCAAGGTGGGCGACGTGGGCGCGGCCATCGTGGAAGGCCGTATCACCGTGGAGGGGCGCGTGCGCGACCTGATGGCGGCGGCCGGCGCGGTGCTGCGCGGCGATCCGGTGCACGGGGCGGCCGGCTGGGGGCCCCGACTCATGCACCGGCTGCGTTCTCGCCGCATGCACACGCTGGGGCGCGATGCGCGGCAGGTGCAGTTCCACTACGACCTCTCCGACCGCTTCTATGCGCTCTGGCTCGATCCGCGGCGTGTGTACTCGTGCGCGTACTACCGCGATGCGGGCATGACGCTCGCGCAGGCACAGGAGGCCAAGCTCGACCACATCTGCCGCAAGCTGCGCCTCGCGCCCGGCGAACGGTTCCTCGACGTGGGCGCGGGCTGGGGCGGGCTGCTGCTCTGGGCGGCCGAGCACTACGGCGTGGAGGGCACGGGCATCACGCTCTCGCGCAACCAGCATGCGCACGTGTCGCGGCTGATCGAGGAGAAGGGCCTGTCCGGCCGGGTGCGCATGCTGCTGTGCGATTACCGCGATCTGCCCCGCACGGAGCCGCGGCCCTTCGACAAGATCGCATCGGTCGGCATGTTCGAGCACGTGGGCCGCGCGCATCTTCCGGCGTATTTCGAAGGCGTGCGCGGCCTGCTGCGGCCCGGCGGCCTGCTGATGAACCACGGCATCACGGCCGGCGGCACGGACAACGACCAGCTCGGCGCGGGCATGGGCGATTTCATTGAAAAATACATCTTCCCCGGCGGCGAACTGGTGCACGTGGGCGCCGTGCTGCACGACATGGCCGGCGCGGGCCTGGAGATGGTCGATACCGAGAACCTGCGGCCGCACTACGCGCGCACGCTCTGGGCGTGGTCCGACGCGCTCGAGGCGCGGCTCGCCGAGGCCGAAGCCATCCTGGCGGAAGAGGCCGGCGCCGAGCGGGGCGCCAAGGCCCTGCGCGCCTACCGGCTCTACCTCGCCGGCAGCGCGATGGGCTTCGAGCGCGGCTGGCTCGCGCTGCACCAGATGCTCGCCACCCGGCCGGACGGCCGCACCGACACCGGTGCCATGCCCGGCGCGCAGTCCGCATACCCGTTCCAGCGCGGCTACATGTACGGCGAAGGGCTGCCGCGCGCCGCCTGACCCCGCCACTGAACCGTCTTTCTTTTTTCCTTCCTTTCCCTTCTCTTCCCTTTCCTTTTCTTTCTTCCCCCGCTCCACCCATGCTCTACAAATTCAAGTCCCGCTCCACCGCCGACATCATCATGCTGCAGGCCCATGGCCGGCAGATCCTGCAGGCCATCGGCAAGTCGCCCGACGATGCGCACGGCATCGTCACGCCCGAGCAGATTCCGGGTGCCATCCAGGCGCTGGAAGCGGCGATCGCGGCCGACGAGGCCCGCCGGGCCGAGGGGAACGAGGGCCAGGGCGCCAACGGCGCCCAGGACCAGGACGAGCGCGGCGATGCGGGCGAGGCCGTGCGCCTGCGGCAGCGGGCGGCCCCCTTCATCGACATGCTGCGCCGCAGCGCGGCCGAAGGCAAGGAAGTCACCTGGTAAGACGCCGGGCCCCGGAGGCCTGGCGCCGCCCAATCAATCCACCTTGGCGCCGGAGGCCTGCACCACGCGCGCCCACTTGGCGTGCTCGGCATCGATGTGGCGCGCGAAATCCTGCGGGCTGTTGCCGCCCGGGATCGCGCCCTGGGCGAGCATGCGCTCCTTCACGGCGGGTGTCGCGAGCGCCTTCGCCGTTTCCTGCTGGATGCGGTTCACGATCTCGGCCGGCGTGCCCGCGGGCGCGAGCAGGCCGAACCATGAGCTGGCCTCGTAGCCCTTGAGCGCCGGGCCGCCGACCTCCTCCACGGTGGGCACGTCCGGCAGCGCGGGCGAACGGGTGGCGCTGGTCACCGCCAGCGCCTTGAGCTTGCCGGCCTTGATCTGCGCCATCGACGAGGGCAGGTTGTCGAACATCACGTCCATGTTGCCGCCCACCATGTCGAGCAGGGCCGGGCCGGAGCCGCGGTAGGGCATGTGCAGCATGTAGGTGCCGGTCATGGTCTTGAACAGCTCGCCCGCGAGGTGGATGGACGTGCCGTTGCCGCTGGAGGCCATGTTCAGCTGGCCCGGATGGGCCTTGGCGTAGCGGATGAAGTCCTGCACGTTCGAGATGCCCTGCGCGCGCGCTTTCTCGGCGTTGACCTCCATCACGTTGGGCACCGAGGCCACCAGTGTGATCGGTGCGAAATCCTTGATCGGGTCGAAGGACAGCTTGCCGTAGAGCGCGCGGTTGATGCCGTGCGTGCCCACGGTGCCCATGAGCAGGGTGTAGCCGTCGGCCGGCGACTTGGCCACGATCTCCGCGCCGATGTTGCCGCCCGCGCCCGCGCGGTTGTCCACCACGAACTGCTGTCCGAAGGCGCGGCTCAGCTCGGGCGCGACGGCGCGCGCCAGGATGTCGGTGGTGCCGCCGGGGGCGAACGGCACGACGATGCGCACCGGCTTGGCCGGCCAGGTGTCGGCGCGCGCGGGCGCGTTCCAGGCGGCGAGCGCGGCGCCTGCGAGCAGCAGGCAGCCCAGGGCGACGGCGCGGCGGCGGCGCGCGGGAGCGTCACGCACGGCGGCCGCGGCGTGGGCGCGGGAGCTGCGGGAGGGCGAGGCTTCGGCGGGCAGGGACATGGAAGAGAACCTTTCGGGAACCGGGGATCTGGGGGCCCCGCGTGCGCGGACGCGCGGGCGGGGCGCGGTGGTTTCGTTGTAGGCCGGTGCCCGCGGCGGCGGCAGATGGATAACCCTGAAGCCACGTGGAATGTCGCCAGGCCACGCGCGTCAAGGGGCAATGCGGCCCGCCGCAGAGCCCGGCGGCAGTCTTTGCGAAAATCCCGGATCGCCGGCGTACGCACCCCTGGACATTCCCGGAGCCGCCCTGCGTCCCGAGAACGCCCATGTCCGTCCCCCCCGCACCCGACACCGATCCGCGCAGCCCTTTTCCCGCCACCGGCGGGGAGTGCGCCCGCCTGCTGCGCGCCATCGACTGGAGCCGCCATGCGCTCGGGGACCCCCGGGACTGGCCGCCGGAACTCAAGACGGCCGTGCGCACCACGCTCAGTTCCCGCTTCCCCATGATGGTCCACTGGGGCGAGCGCCTGCACACCTTCTACAACGATGCCTATGCCGTGAGCCTGGGGCACAAGCACCCCGGCCATCTCGGAGAGCCGGCCCGCGACTGGTGGTCCGAGCTGTGGGACCAGCTCGAGCCGTTCTTCGCGAAGGTCCTGGCCGGGGAAAGCTTCTACACCGAAGACGCACGCTACACGCCCGACCGCGACGGGGCGCCGCGCGAGGCCTATTTCACGCACTGCCACAGCCCGATCTGGGATGACGAGGGGCGGGTGCAGGGCATTTTCCTCGTGGTCACCGAGACCACCCGCCTCGTGCTCGCCGAGCAGGGCCGCGTCCGCGAGGAGCGCAGGAACCGCCAGATCCTCGACAGCGCGCGCGACTACGCCATCGTCAGCTTCTCGCTCGATGGCCTGGTCACCAGCTGGAACGAAGGTGCCTGCGCAGTGCTCGGCTGGACGGAGGAGGAAATGCTCGGCCAGCCCCCGGACCGGTTCTTCACGCCCGAGGACAACGCACAGGGCCGTCCGCAGAAGGAGATGCGGCAGGCACTGGACCACGGCTCGGCCAGCGATGAGCGCTGGCACCTGCGCAAGGACGGCCAGCGCTTCTGGGCCAGCGGCGAAGTGACGCCCTTGCGCGACGAGGCGGGCCGGGTGCAGGGGTTCGTCAAGATCCTGCGGGACCGCACGGAGCACGAGCGCCTGAACAGCGAGCGCGACCAGGCCGTGCGGGAGCTGGGGCTGCTCAACGACAACCTGAAGGCCCTGGTGGCCGAGCAGGCGGCCGACCGCGACAGGATCTGGCACCTGTCGACCGACCTGATGGACGTCTGCGACGTCAACGGCCGGCTGCTGGCGGTCAACGACGCCTGGGGTTCCACACTGGGCTGGCCCGAGGAGCTGCTGCTGCGCACCAATTTCCTCGATCTGGTGCACCCGGACGACCGCGAGCCGACCATCGCCGAATTGCGCCGGCTCGACGCGGGCCACACGACCAAGCGCTTCGAGAACCGGTTCCGCTGCCGCGACGGCAGCTACCGCGTCATCTCCTGGGTGGCGCAGCCGTTCGAGCAGCGCTTCTACGCCACCGGCCGCGACGTCACCGAGCAGCGCCGGGTCGAGGAACAGCTGCGCCAGAGCCAGAAGATGGAAGCCATCGGCCAGCTCACCGGCGGCATCGCGCACGATTTCAACAACCTGCTGGCCACCATCATCTCCAGCCTGCAGCTGCTGCAGCGCAAGCTCGCGCCGGTGCCCGAGGCAAAGGGGACGGAGCGCTACATCGCGATGGCCGGCACGGCCGCGCAGCGCGCGGCATCGCTCGTCCACCGCCTGCTCGCGTTTTCGCGCAAGCAAACGCTCGATCTGCAGCACGTGGATGCCAACGCACTGGTGCTGGGCATGGAGGAGATGCTGCGGCGCACGCTGGGCGAGAACATCCGGCTCTGGCTGTCGCTGGCGCCGGGGCCGGGCAGGGTCCGCAGCGACCGCAACCAGCTCGAGAACGCCCTGCTCAACCTCTGCATCAACGCGCGCGACGCGATGGAGCATGGCGGCCGCCTGACCATCGAGACCACCGCGGTTGTGCTGGACCGCCTCTACGCCAACCAGCACCCGCATCTGGAGCCCGGGCGCTACGTCCGGCTCACCGTGACCGACAGCGGCACCGGAATGCCGCCGGAGGTGGTGGCGAAGGCGTTCGATCCGTTCTTCACCACCAAGCCCATCGGGCAGGGCACGGGCCTCGGGCTCTCGATGATCTACGGATTCGCGCGCCAGACCGGCGGGCACGTAGCGATCGAATCCCGCGTGGGCGAAGGCACGTCCGTGAGCCTCTACCTGCCCGCCGTGGCGGACGGCGCGCCACCCGTGCCCGCCGCGCCGCCGGCCACGGCCGACCTGCCGCGCGGCCGCGGCGAAACCCTGCTGTTCGTCGAGGACGAGCCGGGCCTGCGGGCGATCCTGGGCGAGGTGCTGACGGACCTGGAGTACGTGGCGCACGAAGCCGTCGACGCGCCGTCGGCCCTGGCGGTGATGGATGCGCTGGGCGCTCCCGACCTGCTGATCACGGACGTGGGCCTGCCGGGCATGGGCGGCCGCCAACTCGCCGACGTCGCCCGCCGGCGCTGCCCGGGCCTGAAGGTGCTGTTCATCACCGGCTACGCCAACCAGGCGAGCGTGCGCAGCGAGTTCCTGGGGCCGGGCATGGACATGATGGCGAAGCCCTTCACGATCGAAGCGCTGGCCTGCAAGGTCCGCCAGATGCTGGATTGAGCGGACAAGGCAAACGCCCCGCGGCGCGGTGAGCGCTGCGGGGCGTGGTCGTGGCGCGGGAGGCTGCGCCGGTGGCGGCGCAGCGCGCGATGTCAGTCCGCGTAGGTGCCGGCGGCCTTGATGATCGGGCCCCACTTGTTGATCTCGGCCTGTACGAACTTCTTGTGCTCAGCGGGTTCCACGCGCTGGTCGGAGGCCACCACGGCGCCCAGGCCTTCCTGCTTCTTGATGAAGTCCGGGTCCTTCAGGGCGGCCTTGAGGGCTTCGTTCAGCTTGGCCACCACTTCGGCGGGCGTGCCCTTGGGCGCGTAGAGGCCGTGCCAGATCGTGACCTGGAAGTCCTTCACGCCGGACTCGGCCAGCGTGGGCAGGTCCTTCAGCGAGGGCGTGGAGAGGCGCTTGTCGGTGGTGACCGCATAGGCCTTGACCTTCTTGGCCTCGATCTGCGAGGTGGTGTTGGTCGTCTGGTCGCACAGCAGGTCGATCTGGCCGCCGATCAGGTCGGTGATGGCCGGGGCCGTGCCCTTGTAGGCGACGGTGGTCATCTCGACCTTGAGCGCGTTCTGGTAGAGCAGGCCGCACAGGTGCGACGCGGCGCCCAGGCCGGCGTGGCCCAGGTTGATCTTGCCCTTGTTCTGGTCGATCCAGGTCGCCAGTTCCTTGTAGTTGTTGGCGGGCAGCGAGGGGCGGCCGATGAGCGTCATGGGCACGTCGTTCACGATGCCCAGGTACTCGAAATCGGTGGGCACGTTGAACGGCAGCTTGCGGTAGAGCGCCGGCATCGTGGCCATGGCGATGTGGTTGAGGAGCAGCGTGTAGCCGTCGGGGTTGGCGCGCGCCACCTTGGCGGTGCCGATGCTGCTGCCGGCCCCCGCGGCGTTGTCGATCACCACGCTCACCCCGCCCAGCGGCTTGCGCATGGCTTCGGCCAGATCGCGGGCGACGCGGTCGGTCGGACCGCCGGCCGCGAAGGGCACGACGATGGTGACCGTCTTGTCCTTGGAGGGGAAGGCTTGCTGGGCCTGGACGCCGAATGCGGCGACTGCGGCAGCGGCCAGCAGGGCGGTCTTGAACAGGGATTTCATGGTGCTCCTTACGTGAAGAGGCGCCATGATAGTCATGGGCTTTCGGCGCTACATCAAGGTAATTACTGAGGCCCGGATCGGAAGGGTTTTAAGATTTTTTGCGCTGGATGCATTGACTGGCAATGATCTGTTGCTATTGAAATGTGAGTGTAAGCTCCACGCAATTCTTCTGTGGCAGGCGTTGGACAGCGCTGCCCCGCGTCACCGGTAGCTGCGCGCGTCCTCGATCACGCGGCCGTCGTTGGGCAGCGTGCCCGGGGGCAGCATCTCGACGTCGGCGCGCAGCTTGGTGACGTCGCGCACCGCGGCGGCCAGCCGGTCGGCGAGCCCGCCCGCCGTCTCCGTGGTTTCCACGCGCAGCACCAGCGTGTCGTTGGCCATCTCGCCGGCCACGACCAGGCGCGCGCGCGCCACCTGCGGAAAGCGCCGCGCCACTTCGGCCACCTGCCCCGGGTGCACGAACATGCCGCGGACCTTGGTGGTCTGGTCGGCCCGGCCCATCCAGCCGCGGATGCGGCGGTTGGTGCGGCCCGTGGGGCACGCGCCGGGCAGCACGGCGGACAGGTCGCCGGTGCCGAAGCGGATCAGCGGATAGTCGGGATTGAGCGTGGTCACCACCACCTCGCCCACTTCGCCGTCCGGGACCGGATCGCCGGTGCCGGGGCGCACGATCTCCACGATCACGTCCTCGCCCAGCACCAGGCCCTCGCGTGCGGCGGTTTCATAAGCGATGAGCCCGAGATCGGCCGTGGCATAGCACTGGAAGGCCGCGACGCCGCGCTCCGCGAACCAGTCGCGCAGCGAGGGCGGCAGCGCCTCGCCCGAGACCAGCGCCTTGCCGAGGTGCGGCAGCGCGATGCCCATCTCGGCCGCCTTTTCCAGCAGGATGCGCAGAAAGCTCGGCGTGCCGATATAGCCCGCCGGCCTCAGTTCGACCATCGCCTGCACCTGCTGCTCGGTCTGCCCCGTGCCGCCCGCGAACACGGTGCAGCCCGCCGCCTGCGCACCGCTCTCCATCATGGAACCCGCGGGCACGAAGTGGTAGCTGAAGCAGTTGTGCACCAGCTCGCCCGGCCGGAACCCCGCCGCATGCACCGCGCGCGCCATGCGCCAGTAATCCGCGCGGCGTCCCTCGGGCTCGTAGAGCGTGCCCGGGCTCGCGAACACCCGCGGCATCGCCGGCCCGAACGCCAGCGCGCTGAACCCCCCGAACGGGTTCGCCGCGCGCCCCGCCTGCTGCCGCTCCAGCAGCTCGTGCTTGCGCGTGACCGGCAGCGCGGCCAGCGCATCGCGGCTGTCCACCGCCCGCGCATCCACCTGCGCCAGGATCTCCGCGAACGCCGCCGTCGCCGACCGCGCATGCGCCACCTGCGCCGGCAACGCCGCCATCAGCGCCGCCTCGCGCGCCTCCGGCGAACGGGTTTCGAGGGCGTCGTAGGAGTCCATCATGCTCATGCCTTCATCCATGCGGTTGTGCAATCCATCGTCATCAACAGCGGCGCTACCGGTCGGGGGTGCTCCAGCTGCGAACCTTGCGCGCGGCCTTGGAGCCCTCCGCAGCGCCACCCATCGAGAGGCCGCGGAGCAGGCCATGTCAGCAGACGCCGCGGAACTGGCTTCGCCAGGCCGCTGGCGTCGTCCCCCTGCCCGCCGTGCGCAGCACGGCGAGAGCGGGGGGAAGCGGCGCAGCCGCTCAGGGGGGTGAGCTCCATGTCAGGCAAGCCAGCGCTTGCGCCGCTTGTAGCTCTTCGCATCCTTGAAACTCTTGCGCTCGCCGCCGCCCATGCCGAGGTAGAACTCCTTCACGTCCTCGTTGCTCGCGAGGTCGCGGGCCGCGCCGTCCATCACCACGCGCCCGTTCTCCAGGATGTAGCCGTAGTCGGCGTACTTCAGCGCCATGTGGGTGTTCTGCTCGGCCAGCAGGAAGGTGACGCGCTCCTTGGCATTCAGGTCGCGCACGATGTGGAAGACCTCCTCCACGATCTGCGGCGCGAGGCCCATGGAGGGCTCGTCCAGCAGCACCATGCGCGGGTTGGCCATGAGCGCGCGGCCGATGGCGCACATCTGCTGCTCGCCGCCCGAGGTGTAGGCCGCCTGGCTCGTGCGCCGCGTCTTCAGCCGCGGGAAATAGGCATACACCTTCTCCAGGTTCGCCGCGATCTCGCCGCGGTCGGTGCGCGTGTAGGCGCCCGTGAGCAGGTTCTCTTCGATGCTCAGGTGCGCGAAGCAGTGCCGCCCCTCCATCACCTGCACCACGCCGCGGTCCACCAGCGCGGCGGGCGAGAGCTTTTCGATGCGCTCGCCGCGCAGCTCGATGCTGCCCTTGGTGACCTCGCCGCGCTCGCCCGCGAGCAGGTTGGACACCGCCCGCAGCGTCGTCGTCTTGCCCGCGCCGTTGCCGCCCAGCAGCGCGACGACCGCGCCCTCGGGCACCGACAGCGACACGCCCTTGAGCACGAGGATCACGTGGTGGTAGATCACCTCGATGCCGTTGACGACGAGCAGCGGTTCACTGGCGGATGGCGGGGCTGTGGTCATGGCTGGCTCCATGGGCATGGTGTGAGTGGTCTGTGCAGTTCGAGGCCTGGCGCATCGGTAATGGAAGCGAGGCCTCGGCCAAGGGGTACGAGGGACACCGAGGAAGGGCCGCCCCGCACCGGGGGTGTCGTCCCCCCTCCCGAAACGCGCAGCGGGCCGAGAGAAGGGGCTGAGTGCCGCGGCTCCGAGCCTGCCTGCGCAGGCTTGGACGTGCACGAAGGGCCATCGCCTCTGGCGGCAGCGCGGAGCGGCGCAGCCGCTCAGGGGGGTGTCAGCTGCAGCTTCTGGGTTTGATGTTCTTGTCCTTCGCATACTTCGCCGCGTACTCCTTCACCAGCGGATCGATGTGCGTCTTGTCGGCCTGGTACCAGTCCGAAGCGAGGTTCCACTTGCCGCCGTCCCACTGCACGATGCGCGCCCAGTCGGTGCCCATGTGGTTCTGGCAGGAGGTCTTCACCGGCCGCATGATCTCGCCGAAGCCGAGCGCCTTGAGCTTGTCGGCCGAGAGGTCGAGGTTCTCGAAGCCCCAGCGCACCTGCTCGGGCGTGAGCACCTTGCCCTTGCCGTACTTCTCCTGCGCGGCGCGGATCGCCTCCACCTGCAGCATCGAGATCATCATCCCGCGCGTGTGCGCCAGCGTGCCCACGCCCGCCGGCACGCCCGTGCCCTGGCCCTTGTCGTAGACGAACTTCTTCAGGTCGTCGTGCACCTTGTCCCTGGCGGCGCTGTTGTGGATGGTGATGGCGTTGTAGCCCTTGGCGCCCGCGCCGATGTCCTTCACGTCGTGGTCGGAGCCGGCCCACCAGATGCCGTAGATCTTCTCGCGCGGATAGCCGCTGGCCTGCGCCTCGCGGATGCCGGCAGGCGTCATCACGCCGGCCGACCAGAACAGCACGTAGTCGGGCTTCTGCTGGCGGATCTGCAGCCAGGTCGATTTCTGCTCCACGCCGGGCGGCGTGACGGGGAAGGTGCTGAGCGTGAAGCCGTCGGCCTCGGCGCGCTTCTGCAGCAGCGGGATCGGTTCCTTGCCGTAGGGGCTGTCGTGGTAGACCAGCGCGATCTTCTTGCCCTTGAGGCTGCCCTTTTCCTTCTTGGCGATGTCCTGCAGCATCACGTCGGCGGCGGTCCAGTAGGTGCCCAGCAGCGGGAAGTTCCATTCGAAGACGGTGCCGTCGGCCGATTGCGAAAGGCCGTAGCCCGGGGTTTCGACGGGGATCTTGTCCACGAAGGCCTTGTCGGTCACCGCGAAGGTGATGCCGGTGGACTGCGTGTCGAAGCCGGAGGCGCCGCCGCCCTTGCCCTTGAGGCGCTCGTAGCACTCCACGCCCTTGGCCGCGTCGTAGGCGGTCTCGCATTCCTCGAACGAGAGCTTCACGCCGTTCACGCCGCCGTCGCGCGCGTTCACGAGCTTGAGGTAGTCCTGCTTGCCGTCCGCCCAGGGAATGCCGAGCGGCGCGAACTGCCCGGTGCGGTAGACGAGCAGCGGCACGAACTGCTCGCCCGCGGCCTGCGCCTGCGCGAGCGGCGCGGTGGCGAGCGCGGAGAGGCCGGCCGCGAGGGCGGCGGCGATCGTGGCGATCTTCCTGGGTTGCATGGCATGTCTCCTTGGGGTGTGTGGCACTCGGATGGTGCGTTGGGAAAAACTGTGGGGGGCGGCGGCGCCGGTCAGTGCGGGAACGGCCAGATGCGCAGCTTCTGCCGCGCGGTGGACCACAGCCGCGCGAGGCCGTGCGGCTCGACGATCAGGAAGAACACGATCAGCGCGCCGAAGATCATGTGCTCCAGGTGCGTGGCCGTGCCGGTGGACAGCGGCAGCCCCAGCCAGTGGGGCACGTAGTTCAGCAGCAGCGGCAGCAGCACGATGAAGGCCGCGCCGAAGAAGCTGCCGGCGATGGAGCCCAGCCCGCCGATGATCACCATGAACAGCAGCTGGAACGAGCGGTCGATGCCGAAGGCCGCGGGCTCCCACGAGCCCAGGTGCACGAAGCCCCAGAGGCCGCCGGCCACGCCGACGATGAAGCTGCTCACCGCGAACGCGCTGAGCTTGGCGTACACCGGGCGGATGCCGATCACCGCCGCGGCCACGTCCATGTCGCGCATGGCCATCCACTCGCGGCCCACGGCGCCGCGCACGAGGTTCTTGGCCAGCAGCGCGAACACCGCGACGAACCCCAGGCACAGCAGGTACTTCTGCACGGGCGTCTCGATGCCGAAGCCCAGGATCTGCAGGTTGCCGACGCTCACCGAGCCCGACGACGAATCGTTGGTGACCCATTTCACGCGGTTAGTGAACCAGTCGGTGAAGAACTGCGCGGCGAGCGTCGCCACCGCCAGGTAGAGCCCGCGGATGCGCAGGCTCGGAATGCCGAACAGCACGCCGAACACCGTGGCGCAGAGCCCGCCGCCCAGCAGCGCGAGCAGCAGCGGCATGCCCTCGACACGCACCTGCAGGTTGTAGGCCGCGTAGGCGCCCACGGCCATGAAGGCGCCGGTGCCCAGCGAGATCTGCCCGCAGTAGCCCACGAGGATGTTGAGCCCGATCGCCGCGAGCGACAGGATCAGGAACGGCACCGCGACGGCGCGGAAGAAATAGTCGCTGCCCACGAGCGGCACGCCGACGAAGGCCACGGCCAGCAGGGCAAGCAGGGCCCAGCGGTCCTGCGCGATGGGGAACAGCGCCAGGTCGGCCTGGTAGCTGGTCTTGAACTGGCCGTTTTCACGGTAGAACATGGTGGCGGTCTCCTGCTACCGGTTACACGCGGTCGATGATCTTGTACACGTGGGCGCGGGCTGCGCCCGCACAGTGCAGCCTATGGCCGCACTGCCCGGATTCGCGCCGCGAACCCGGTGCCGACTTCGCAAAATTATTGGTCGCGTACTTCATACGCGATCAATAATTTTGTCGCCGAACAGGCCCTGTGGCCGGATCAGCAGGAAGCCCAGCGCGAGCACGTAGGCGAACCAGTTCTCGATGCCGCCGCCGAGGAACGGCCCGAGGTAGATCTCGGACACCTTTTCGCCCACGCCGATCAGCAGGCCGCCCACGATGGCGCCGGGCACCGAGGTGAGCCCGCCGAGGATCACCACCGGGAAGGCCTTGAGCGCCACGAGCGAGATGGAGAACTGCACGCCCAGCTTGCTGCCCCAGATGATGCCGGCGACGAGCGCGACGATGCCGCCCACCGACCACACGATCACCCAGATGCGCGAGAGCGGGATGCCGATGGACTGCGCGGCCTGGTGGTCGTCGGCCACGGCGCGCAGCGCGCGGCCGGTGCGCGTCTTCTGGAAGAAGAGCGAGAGCAGAGCCACGAGCGCGGCGGCCACCCCGGCGGCATACAGGTCCTCCTTGGAGAGCAGCAGGCCGCCCTCGAAGACGTTCTCCAGCACGATCATCGGGTCCTTGGGCATGCCCACGTCGATCTTGTAGGTGCTGCTGCCGAAGATGAGCTGGCCCGCGCCGTCGAGGAAGTAGGTGATGCCCAGCGTGGCCATCAGCAGCGCGATCGGCTCCTGGTTCACGAGGTGGCGCAGCGCCAGCCGCTCCACCAGCCAGGCCACGCCCACCATGCAGGCCACCGCCGCGCAGAAGGCCAGCACGTTCGCGAGCAGCAGGCTGTCGAAGCCCAGCCAGCGCGGCAGCCATTCGGCGAACCGCGCCATCGCGAGCGCCGCGAACAGCACCATCGCGCCCTGCGCGAAATTGAACACGCCCGAGGCCTTGAAGATCAGCACGAACCCCAGCGCCACGAGCGCGTAGAGCATGCCGGCCATCAGGCCGCCGAACACCGTTTCGAGAAAGAAACCCATGGCGTATGCCTCCGATGTCCTGCGTGCCTAGTGGCCCGCGCCGAGATAGGCGCGGATCACGTCTTCGTTGTTGCGCACGGCTTCGGGCGTGCCGTCGCCGATCTTCTTGCCGTAGTCGAGCACCACGACGCGGTCGGAGATGTCCATCACCACGCCCATGTCGTGCTCGATCAGCACGATGGTGGTGCCGAACTCGTCGTTCACGTCGAGGATGAAGCGGCACATGTCCTGCTTCTCCTCCACGTTCATGCCGGCCATGGGCTCGTCGAGCAGCAGCACCTGCGGCTCCATGGCGAGCGCCCGGCCCAGGTCCACGCGCTTTTGCAGGCCGTATGGCAGCTGGCCCACGGGCGCCTTGCGCCAGGCCTGGATCTCGAGGAAGTCGATGATGCGTTCGACCACCTCGCGGTGGCGGATCTCCTCGGCCACCGCGGGGCCGATGCGCAGCGCCTGCATCAGCAGGTTGCTTTTGATCTTCAGGTTGCGGCCCGACATGATGTTGTCGAGCACGCTCATGCCCTTGAAGAGCGCCAGGTTCTGGAAGGTGCGCGCCACGCCCATCTCGGCCACCTGGCGGCTGTTCATGTGGGCGAAGGTCTTACCGCGGAAGGTGATGGAGCCTTCCTGCGGCGCATAGACGCCGTTGATGCAGTTGAGCATCGAGCTCTTGCCGGCGCCGTTCGGGCCGATGATGGAGCGGATCTCGTGCTCGCGCACGTCGAACGAGATGTCGGTGAGCGCCTTCACCCCGCCGAAGCGCAGGCTGATGTTGCGCACGTCGAGGATCACGTCGCCGGTCTTCTTGTGGGGGGTCGTCGTCATGGCGTTGTCCCGGTGTCCTTTGCGCGGCGGCGGCTGCGGGCGTGCGGCCTCATGCGGCCTGCCGCACCGGCGGGAAGGTCTTCGCGTCCTCGATGCGCAGGGTGGCGCTCACGCGGCCCGTGCGCCCGTCCTCGAACTTCACCTGCGTTTCGATGAACTGCTCGGTGCGGCCCGCATAGAGCGCATCGACCAGCACGCCGTACTTGTCGGCGATGAAGCCGCGGCGGACCTTGTTGGTGCGCGTGAGTTCGCCGTCGTCGGCGTCCAGCTCCTTGTGCAGCACCAGGAAGCGGGCGACCTGGCTGCCCGCGAGCAGGCCGTCGGCCGCGAGGTCGGCGTTCACCTTCTCCACGCAGTCGCGGATCAGCGCCAGCACCTCGGGCTTGGCCGCGAGGTCGGTGTAGCCCGCATACGGCAGGTTCTGCCGCTCGGCCCAGTTGCCCACCGCCTCGAAATCGATGTTGATCAGCGCGCAGACCTTGTCGCGGCCGTTGCCGAGCGCCACGGCCTCCTTGATGTGCGGGAAGAACTTGAGCTTGTTCTCCACGTACTTGGGCGCGAACATCGCGCCGTCGTGCGCGCCGCCCGCGAGGCGGCCCACGTCCTTCACGCGGTCGATGATCTTGAGCTGGCCGCTCGCGTCGAGAAAGCCCGCATCGCTCGTGCGGTACCAGCCGTCCGGCGTGAGCACCTCGGCCGTCGCCTCGGGGTTCTTGTAGTAGCCGCGCAGCAGGCCGGCGGACTTCACGAGGATCTCGCCGTTGTCGTCCACCTTGATCTCCACGCCCCGGATCGGCACGCCCACGGTGTCGGCATGCACCGCATCGTCGGGCTGCAGGCAGACGAACACCGCCGTCTCGGTGGAGCCGTAGAGCTGCTTGAGATTGATGCCGATCGAGCGGTAGAAGGTGAACAGGTCCGGCCCGATCGCCTCGCCGGCGGTGTAGGCCACGCGCACCCGCGAGAAGCCGAGCGTGTTGCGCAGCGGGCCGTAGACCAGCAGATCGCCCGCCGCGTAGCGCAGCCGGTCCCACCAGCCCACCGCCTGGCCGCTCTGCAGCGCCGGGCCCACGCGGCGCGCGTGCGCCATGCAGGTGCGGAACAGCCAGCGCTTGAAGGCGCCCGCGTCTTCCATGCGGATCGTGACGCTCGTGAGCAGGCCTTCGAAGATGCGCGGCGGCGCGAAGTAGTAGGTGGGGCCGATCTCCTTCAGATCGATCGACACCGTGGCGGCGGACTCTGGGCAGTTCACCACGTAGCCGCAGGCCAGCCACTGCGCGTAGCTGAAGATGTTCTGCCCGATCCAGGCGGGCGGCAGGTAGGCCAGCACGTCCTCGGCCGCCGTGAGCCGGTCGAACTCGGCGCCCGCCGTGGCGCGGTCCAGCAGCGTGGCGTGCGTGTGCACCACGCCCTTCGGGTTGCCCGTGGTGCCGGAGGTGAAGAACATCGCGGCCACGTCGCCGGGCAGCACCGCCTCGGCGCGCGCGGCCAGCCAGCCCGGCGTGGCGGCGGCGATGCGCGCGCCTTCCTCCAGCAGCGCGTCGATCGACCGCAGGCCCGGCTCGGCGTAGTTGCGCAGGCCGCGCGGATCGTCGTAGAAGATGCCGGCGATGGCGGGGCACTGCGCGCGGATCTCCAGCAGCTTGTCCACCTGCTCCTGGTCCTCCACCACGCAGAAGCGCACCTCGGCGTTGTTCAGCGGATAGACGCATTCGGCCGCCACGGCGTCCTGGTAGAGCGGCACGGGGATGGCGCCCAGCGACTGCGCCGCGAGCATCGTGGCGTAGAGCCGCGGGCGGTTCGCGCCGATCACCACCAGGTGCTCGCCACGCGAGAGCCCCGCGGCGTCCAGGCCCGCGGCCAGCTGCTCCACCAGCTGCGCCAGACGCGCCCAGGTGGTCGTCTGCCAGATGCCATATTCCTTCTCGCGCAGCGCGGCGGCCTCGGGGCGCTCGGCCGCGTGGCGCAGCAGCAGTCGGGGAAAGGTGTCGCTCATGCCGGTTCCTGCCGAAGGTTGGAGGGGCGTCGGGGCTGCGTGCACCGCGGTGCTGCGGCCCCTTCGCGGAGATTGCAACGGATGGTAGGAACCGCTTTGACGCCATCCTGTCTTGCCGACGACAATTTCGGGGAAACTCCTGACGGGTGTAACCCTGCTCGGGCGCCCCGGCGCTCCCCTTCGGCCGGCCGTCGTCCGGACGGTATCCTCCCTCCCCATGTACGCCCCGTTCTTCGGCCTCGAACACGCGCCGTTCTCCATCGCCCCCGACCCGCGCTACCTGTTCATGAGCGACCGCCACCGCGAGGCGCTCGCGCATCTGCTCTACGGGCTGGAGGCCGGCGGCGGCTTCGTGCTGCTCACCGGCGAGATCGGCACCGGCAAGACCACCGTGTGCCGCTGCTTCCTGGGGCAGATCCCGGCGCACTGCAACGTGGCCTACGTCTTCAACCCCAAGCTCACCGTGGGCGAGCTGCTGCGCTCCATCTGCGACGAGTTCGGTGTGGCCCACGCGCCCGCGGTGCCCGGCGCGGAAACCGTCAAGGACTGCCTCGATCCGCTCAACGCCTTCCTGCTGCGCGAGCATGCGGCGGGCCGCAACAACGTGCTCATCATCGACGAGGCCCAGAGCCTCGCGCCCGAGGTGCTGGAGCAATTGCGACTGCTCACCAACCTGGAGACCAGCGAACGCAAGCTGCTGCAGATCGTGCTCATCGGCCAGCCCGAGCTGCGCGCCATGGTGGCCGACCCGGCGCTGGAGCAGCTCGCGCAGCGCGTGATCGCGCGCTACCACCTGGATGCGCTCACGCCCGAGGAAACCCGCCAGTACATCGCGCACCGCATGGCGGTAGCGGGTTTGAAAGGCCCGCTGCCGTTCACCGCGCGCGCGCTGGTGCGCATCCACCAGCGCGCCCGGGGCATCCCGCGACGCATCAACCTGCTGTGCGACCGCGCGCTGCTGGGCGCGTATGCCGGCGGGCTGCACGAAGTGAACGACACGATCGTGGACCGCGCCGCCGCGGAAGTGTTCGATGCCGGTGCGGCCTCGGCGCAGGCTGCCGCGGCCCGGGCGCGCGCCGGCGCCGGCGGGGCGCGCTGGGCCGTGACCGGGGCGGGCGCGCTGGCGGGCGCGGCGGTCATCGCCGGGATCGGTTGGGGACTGGGCTGGAGGCCAGGGGCGACATCCGGCGGGGCCGGGGTGGCCACGGCGCAGGCGGTGAAGCCGGCGACCCCCGCGGCCGGAGCTTCCGCATCCACGGCGGCGCCATCGACTGCCGTCACCGCGGCCGCTGCCGCTGCCGCACCGCCCGCGCGCTCGCCGCTGCAGGACTTCCTGGCCGCCCAGCCCGCAGGCGAAGACGCTGCCTGGCGCACGCTCGCGGCGGCCTGGGGCGTGCGCGATGCCGATCTGGGCGCTGGCGATGCCTGCGAGGCCCTTCAGCGGCAGGGCCTGCGCTGCTACCGGCAGCGGCGCGCCGGCCTGGCGCTGGTGCGGCAGCTCGACCGGCCCGGGTGGCTGAAGCTCTACACCGCCGCGGACGGCGCGGTGCCCGTGGTGCTGTCGGGGTTCGATCCCGTGCGGCAGGTCGCGACCCTGGAAGGGGCGGGCGGCCGCCGCCTGCAGGTATCCGCGGCCGACCTCGCGCAGGCCTGGCGCGGGGAGTTCGCCACGCTCTGGCGCGCTCCGCCGGAACTGCCGCCGAGCGGCAAGGTGGAGGCCGCATCGGCGGCTGCGATTCCCTGGCTCGATGCGCAGCTCGCCCGTGCCGGGGCTGCGCCGGCGGCCGCCGCTGGCCAGCCGGCCGCGGCCACCACCGCGGCGCAGCGGCGCGCACGCATCCACCGCTTCCAGGTGGCGCAGGGCCTGGTGCCCGACGGCGTGGCCGGCCCCCTCACGCTCATGCTGCTCAACCGCGCCGCCGGCGTGGCCGAGCCGCGCCTGAACACCCCCTGACCGGATCCGATCCTTTTCTTTCCATGTCCTACATCCTCGATGCCTTGCGGCGCGCCGAAGCCGAACGCGGCCGCGGCGCCGTGCCCGGCGTGCACACGCCTGCGCCGCCCCCTGCCGGCAGCCCGCCTGCCAGTGCGCCCCAGGGGCACCGCCGCACCGCGGTGGCCGTGGCAGCCGCGCTGCTGTTCGCCGCGGGGGCCGCGGCCGTGGCCTGGTGGGCTGCTTCGGCGCCGGGCCAGGGGGCGGGAGAGCGCGTTGTTTCGGCGGAGATGCCGGCAACGGCCGCAGCTTCCGGCACGCGCCTGGAGGGGGCGCCGGCTGCAGCAGTGCCTGCCATGGCGGCGTCCCGCGCCATCGCAGAGCCGCAGTCAGCACCGCCACTGCAGCCGCTTGCGCCCGTTCCTGCTCCGTCCCGCCCTGCCGTGGCGACCGCGACCGCGACCGCGCCCGTGGCCGTTCCAGCACCTGCACCTGCACCCAAGGCCGCACCCAAACCCGCACCGTCGCCCAAGGCTGCGGGTTCCGCACCGGCTGCCGCCGGCACTGCGGTCGCGCCGGTCTCTGCGCCGCCGGCTCCTGCCGCCGCCACCGCCCCAGCAACCGCCTCGCCAGAATCCCGCCGGCCCGGGCGCGAAGCGCCCCCCGCCGCTGAGCCCGCGCCACCGCCCGCACCAGCGCCAGCGCCAGCGCCAGCGGTCGCGTTGCGGGATCTTCCCGACGGCGTCCGCACCCAGTTCCCCGCATTGCAGATCAGCGGCGTGACGTACTCGTCCAATCCGCTCTACCGCATGGCCATTGTGAACGGGCAGGTGCTGCACGAGGGCGACTCTCCGGCCCAGGGCGTGGTGCTGGAGGGGATCGGGCCGGAACGGCTGGTGTGGAAGTTCCGTAATTACCGAATTACCCAGCCGGCGCGATAGCAAGTGCTTGCTTTTTCCTGCAATTGGTTCCCGCCTTTTTGTTAGAGCGTGTTATGAACTTCCTGCCGCAGCCAGCACCCGTGCGGCGGCGGGCAACATGAGCACAGCAAACACCAGGAAATGCAGTCCCCCGAGCACTTCTGGCAACCGCTCATAGTCTCGGGAGAG
>CAJYKV010000009.1 GCA_913774955.1 uncultured Acidovorax sp. | reverse complement strand
CGATGCGGGTCGCGTGCCCGGCGGCATCCAGGTGCAGCGTGAGGTTGCCGCGGCGGTCGAACACGGTGCGCGTCTCGCGGCCCAGCGCATCCACCGCCGCCTCGGGGTGGCCGTTGGCGTCGAAGGGCGTGCGGCTCACGTGGCCCAGCGCATCGCGCACGGCCACGATGTCGCGGCGCTCGTCGAAGGCGAAGCCCATGGTGCGGCCCAGCGCATCGTGCATCCAGGTGCGGTGCCGCTCGTAGGTGAACTGGTGGGCCGCGCCGCTGTCGAGGTTGCGCGACACGGTGACGCGGCCCTGCGGGCTCAGCGTGTCGTATTCGTTGTGGTGGCGCGCGCCGTCCGCCAGGGTGTAGCCGACGAGCAGGTGCCTGCTCCATTCGAAGCGCCGCACGCGGCCGGCGGCGCTGGTGTGGGCCACGAGGTTGGGCGGAGCCAGTTCGCCGCGCGGGTCCTGCGCGTCGGGGGCGTAGTGGTAGCGCGCCAGCAGCGTCTCCTCGCCGCCGGCGTGCAGTGCGTGGACGGCCTCCAGCTGGCCCTGCGGGCTCCAGTCCAGGCGAAACCAGCGGCCCGCGCTGTCGGCGATGCGCCCGGGACGGGGCGGCGTGCCGAACGGGCGGAAGCCCGGGCCGAAGGCGCTCTGATCGAAGTGCAGCTGGATGCGGTTGCCGTTGCGGTCGCTGAGGGCCACCAGAGGCAGGCGCCACTGGCCCTCGGCCTCGCGCGTGAAATGGTGGATCTGCCCGTCGGTATGCACGAGTTGCCACGCATCGGCATGGGTGCGGCGGACGGTGAAGCGCTCGTAGGCCTCGAAGTGCTCTTCGCCTTCTTCCAGGCCGGGCAGGCGGACGGCGCGGCCCTGGCCATCGTGGTAGAGCAACTGGTCCGCCTGCAGCCACAGTTCGGTGGCGAGGGGATGGCTCCAGCCCTGGCCGAACCAGCCGTCGGTGCGTGCATCCCCGCTGCGGTAGTGGCGCAGCCATCCCATGGGGATCGGCCCGCCGAGCGAGAAATCCGTCTGCGTGAGGGTCTTCTCGCCCGTGGCGAGGACCACGGGGCGCTTGCTCGCGCATGCGCACTGCGTCGGATTGCTTTCTCCCTTCTTCGACGTCTGGACATCGGTCTTGTCGTTTTCACGCTTCTTCGCCGGACGGGATTTCTTGGTGATGATGGAGATGCCCACGCCTACGGTGCTGCGCGCGAGGATGCCCGCGGCGCGTTTGGCCATGTCGCGCTTTTCCTGCTGGGACAGGTCGGGGCGCGTGAGGTCGGCGATGAGGCCACCCAGTTCTTCCTTGAGCGCGGCGGCGGTCTGCACCCCGGCTTCCACGCGCTGGCCCACGCGCACGCCGGTGGCGGCTCCGGTCATGACCGCGCCTGCGCCGGAGCCCCCGGCCGTCACCGGGGCGGCTGCCGTGAGGGCCGCGGTGGCGAGCGCCATGCCGCCATCGGCGGCCAGCCCGCCGAGTGTTTCCCAGGTGAATAAGTCCTTGAGGCTGGCCAGCACCTCGTCGCCGAATTCCCCGGCGATTTCCGATGCCAGGTCGCCGTCCAGTTCCTTGGCGATGTCCCAGGTGTTGGACATCGCGGTTCTCACCGCGCCGAAGCTGGCCCAGATCGAGGTGGTGCCCACCTCCGTTTCGTGCCGCACCGTTTTGTGGCCCTCGATCCAGACCTGCTTGCCCCAGTTGCCCGTGAAGGTGGCCGGCCCGTCGCGCACCAGGGTGACGACGCCCCCCTTGGACACCTGGGGTGCATGCCATCCGTTCATCAGCGCACTCTCGGCCGTGGCCACGTCGGTGCCCGAGTGGAAGGTGGAGCCCGCGGGGTTGTCGATCGAACCGCTGTCGTTGCGGTAGGGCGCCACGCCCGGAAGGTCCTTCTTGCGGAGAAAGACGAAATCGTCCGGCTTGAACACTCTCCCCGCAGCGGCTTGCGACACGACCTCCTTGCCGTCTATGTAAGTCTTCCCCACGTCAACGTTCCTCTCTGCCTTGTCCGTCGTTTTTTTCGATGGTTCATGCCGCCATGCACTCGATGGCGCCCGCACTGCAGGGCCCCGCGATGTCCTGGATGCTGCACAGGGCCTGCCCGATCTCCGCCAGCCCGTGCCGGTGCAGGCCCGCGGCCAGGGCCCACTGCACGGCGCCCCAGGCGGCGCCTAGCTGACCCAGCAATTCGGCGGGCTGGAGGGGGCCGGCATGCCAGCCGCGCCCGCTGTCGGAGGCGGACAGGCGGCCCAGCGCCGCGGCCATGTCTTCCTGCCGCCACGCGCTGCCGTCGCTGTCGCTGATGTGCTGCCGGACGTGGTGCAGGGGCAGGCCTGCGGCATGGAGCGCCGCCTGGAGGGCCTGCTCCAGGGCGCGACCATCGCCCGCCCGCTGGCTGGGCCAGCGCGGCGAGGCTTCCGGCGCATCGGTGACCGCTGGTGCGTGCAACACGGTGCCGCCCGTGCGCCTCGCCTCCGCTGCGGCGACAGGTTGCAGCAGGAGCGCTGCCGCGGCCTCCCCGGGCACCCATCCGCTGCTATTGTTCCTGGCGTAGATGCGTTCTGCACGCCAGTCGCGCAGCAGGACGTCCTGATCGCACAGGGAATCCGCAGCCAGCAGGACGACCTGTGCGGGAGGGCTGTCGTGCCGGAGCGCCAGGAAGGCATGGGCCAGCGCCCGATGGCAGGTTTCGGCGCCGCCCGCGAAGGCCCGGGTTCCATGCACCGGCAGCCCTGCCTGGCGGCATGCGTGGCCCAGGTCCTGGCTGAATGCCTGGAGGGCCGGATCTTCGGCTGACATCTCGCGCGAGGACGCCGCGGAGGCTGTGGACGCCCATGCGGGCAGTGCCAGCAGATAGAGAGTCGGCACCAGCGGCAGCGTATGCAGGTGCTCCATCATCGGGCGCCAGGCGGCCCGGATGAGCGCGTTCAGGCGGTCGCGCCCGCGGGTCGGGCCGGCCACGTCGTCGGCAGGCGCCGTCAGCAGCTTGACGCCGTCCACCTCGCGGTAGCGGAACTGCTTGCGCTGTGCGGAGAACGCCACGACGCTGGTCAACCAGTCGTCGCCCAGGCTCGTGGACAGGGTGGCGTGCGCGATGCGGAGCGCTTGCGTGGGATGGGGCGGTGGAGCCATGGAAGCGTTGGACCGGAAAGAGGGAGTTCATGCATCGCACGCACGCAGCGTGAGGTGGCCTTCTGGGGGCAGCAGGCAGCGCCAGACGATGGCGCAGCGCCCTTCGTCCGGCACCACGATGCAGGTGTCCGCTCTCAGCGGAACGATGGTTTGCGTATCCAGCAGGGCCACGGGCCTGGCGGAAGGCCACACGACCTGCGCGGTGCCGCTCGAGGTGAGCCCGTGCAGGGCGATCGCCTCGCCGGGCGATGGCGCCTCCGGCCATTGCAGGCGTGGGTCCGCCTGGTTGTGGAAGAGCGGGTGGAAATCCCGCGGCGGGCGCGGGGCGCGTTCCCGCTGCCATCGCAGATCACGGGTTCCCATATGGGCCAGGCGGTGCCCGGCGTTTTCCGGCCAGGGGCCGAAGCCCGCAGGCAGCGGGTTGCCGGTGATGTCGGCGACCGGGTGGTCCGGGTGCTCCACCCAGGGCAGGGCGATGCGATGCAACGCTTCACCGGCATGGCCCGCCGTGCCGCCCATGCCCTGGGGGTTGTGGGCCGTCGCGGAGGCCGGCGTGTCTCCGCCGAAGGAAAAGCAGGGGTGGACCGGCACGCGGTGCACGGGGCTCACGAAGTCCCCCGCGACACCTCCGCCGCCCGACAGCAGGGTCCGCCGCCAGAACCGGGGAGCGCACAGCGTGAGCGCGGCCACCTGCCGCTGGCGCACGACCGCGGCAATGAACCGGTATTCGGCCTTGCCGGTCCGCGGATACCCGTAACCGCTGACGATGAAGTCGAACCGCGGCTTGGGCGGGACGACGTCGGAAGGAATCCACTCGATCTCCTCCTCCAGCCGCGTTCCGAGAGCGGCGCGCTGCGCGGGCTCCAGCGCCAGGTCCGCCATCCGGCTCATCAGGGGTGCATCGCGAAAGCCGAGGCGACCCGGCTCGGAAGACAGCGTATCGGGCCGGTCCAGATCCCAGACACCCTTCACGATCAGCAGTCGCCCCACGCGCCTGTCGGCATCCGTGTGGGGGCGCACCGCCGCGGCAAAGGGCGTCAGGTTCAGCACCTGGCTCATGCCGCAGGCTCCGCACTCCGCGTTGCCGCGATCCAGGACGACAGGCCGATGACCTGGACCTGGTGCCGGCTGGGCGCATAGGCGGACAACCCGGCACCAACGGCCTTCTTCGACTGCACCGATTGCTCGATGTACAGCGCCTGCCGCATCGGTGTCGTGAGCTGGAGAACGGCCGATCCCAACGCGGCGCCTCCGTCTTCGTGCCGGAGAAGTGCGCGGCCGAAGCGCAGGCGGCGGCTTTGCCCGGGGTCGGTGGCCGCCAGCATCGCCTCGGGCGTCCACTCGGCGTGCCTCGCCTGGTTGGTGACGCCGACGTGTGCATTCCGCAGTGCCTGCAGCACCGCGAGGCGCAAGACCTGTTCGCGGATCTCCGGTGGCGCTGTCTTGTCCCGCACTTCGGCAGGCACATCGCCCAGGAACGTCCACAGGGCGTCCAGTTGCGCGGGTGTGGGTTCCGATGATTGTCGAAGGACGCTACGGCCCAGATGGACCAGCCCCTCGGGAAACCCTGCCAGTGCCAGCACGCGCCAGCGCATTCCATCGTCCAGGGTGGCGTCTTCCAGGGCCCGCCGGTGGGCCTGCACGGGGTCGCTGAGCGTGGTCAGGCACCACGCCAGCCGGTGCAGGGCAGGGTGCTGCATGCGGGTGCATTGCAGGTATCCCGGCGTCGGGATGAGATCCACTCGGCCGCTGGTGGCGACCAGGCGCAGGGCGTGCAGCAGCGCGTCCGCGTCTCCGGTTCCGCGCCGGTGGATACGCGCCGGCAAGTCCGAGGGAGGATGGTTCAGGCGGCACAGTGCAAGCTCGCAGGTGCGCAGCAGGGGGCCATCGGGCAGCTCCGTCGCCAACGCGGTGATGCGCGGAACATGGGCTGCGATACCGCACCGGCCTGCCAACTCCACCCCCAGGATTTGCGTTGGCTCGGCGTTCGACGCCAGCAGTGCCGCGGTGCGGGCGATGCGGGCAGCATCCCCGTGCCGGGACTGCGGAAAGAACCACCATGCATCCCTGAAGGCCGTGCGATGGTGCTCACCGTACCGGCCGAACCAGCGCGCCGCCATGTCCTCTGCTTGCGCGTGGCCGAGCATTTCCGTGCTGCAGGCCGCGGCGACGTGGACGAGGGCATCGAGGGCCGGACCAGGCGCGCAGGCCGACAGCTCCCCGTCCAGGGCATCCAGGGTGGCCTGTCCGAACACCGACAACGCCCGCAGGTTGCGGTCGATCTTGCGGTCCACGGTCTGCAGTGCCAGGAGGCGGAAATCCATCGTTCCGGTGATGTGCAGCCTGCGGCGCCGGGCGCGTACGGTTTCCTCCAGAAGCTCTGCGATGAGCTGATCACGGCTGGGCATGGAAGCGTCGCGTCCAGTTCAGTTCAGGTCGATGGATGCGCCCTCGATCCGATAGGGACCGATGGCGGACTGCGTGATGGCCTGGGCTTCCAGCACCACGCTTCCCTGTGCGTTGAAACGGAGCACGGAGTCGCCGCAGCGGATCTCGACGGACCCGAGCGCTTTCAGGTCCAGGCGCTGGGCGTGGATGCGGAGGGTGCCGGTCGCAGGGTCGAAGCCCACGCCCGCGGCCTCGATGCCGCCGTCCTGGCCGTGGGACGCGGCTGCCGCGTCACGCAGGGGGTAGGCGGCCAGGATCAGTGCCGGCGCTTCGGCATCCTGCATGACGGCCACCCGCTGTCCGGGGACGGGCCAGGGCAGATGCGTCGCGATCTCCGCGGGGATGGCTTGGCCATCGATCTCGACGATCGCTGCGCCGCCCGAGTCGATGCGGAGGATTTTCCCGGCGCGCATGGGCCCTTGAACGGGCGCCGCAGCAACAGAGGTGTTTCGTTGTGGAATGGCCATGGTGGATGCAATCTGAAGCGAATCGGCACGAGCGGCCGCCGAAGCGGAGCCGGTGTCAGTCGTTGTCCCGGACCTGCGGGCTGACGGAGAGGATCTTGTTCTCGCCGACGAAGGTGATGTCTTTGCCGTTGAGCGTGATGGTCCCGTCCGCTTTGAGCACGAGGCTGCTGCTGCCGACTGTGATCGACACGCTCTGTGCATCCATGGTGATGTTGGAACCACCGCCCCCCGAGCCCGAGGAGCCCTTGGAGGACGCGACGATGTTCTTGGGGCCCCCGGCCGCCGCCGCGCCGCCGCCACCTCCCCCGCCGCCGCCCACGCTGAGGGCGTATTTCGTTCCGACCGTGGTGGACTGGTCGCTGCCGACCGTCGTGGTCTGCGTGCTCCCGACCACGGTGGCCATCATGGCTCCCACGTTGAGGTTGTAGGCCACGCCCACGTTCTCCATCCGCCCCACGCCGACGTTCTGCATGTAGGCGATGCCGACGGTCTCGGTCTTCATCTTCCCGACCTTGATCGACCAATTGCTGCCGATCTTGTCCTTCTCGTTGCGGCCGATGTTTTTGGTGCGGTTCTTTCCGATGGACACCGTCTCGTCGATGCCCACGTCTTCCCGGCGGTTGTCGCCGATGCTGATGGTCTCGTCGTGGTCCACCCGTTCCTTGCGGTTGGAGTGGATCGTGATGGTCTCGTCGCCATCCACTTCCTCGGTCCGCCAGCCATGCACCGTGATCTTCTCGTTCCGGTCGACGGTCTCCGTACGGTCGCGGTGGATGACGTTCGTCTCGTCGCGGTCGATGGTTTTCCGGCGGTCCTGACCCACCCACTTGTCCTCATCGTTCTCGACTTCGGTGAGCTGGTCCTTCTGCGCATGCAGCCACAGCTGCTCCGCGCCCTTCTTGTCCTCGAAGCGGATCGCGTTGGCGTCGCCGCCGCCGTTCTTCATGCCGTCGCCGGCCGCGCCGCCCTTGCTCGAATTGGTTTTGATGCCGGATTGCGTGGCATTGCCCGGCAGGCCCCAGGGCGGCATGTTGGCGGCGTTGTAGACGCAGCCCAGGATGATCGGATAGTCCGGGTCCCCGTTCAGGAAATCCACGATAACTTCCATTCCGATGCGCGGCGTGAACACGGCGCCGAAGCCGGGGCCGGCCCAATTGGTGGAGACGCGGACCCAGCAGCTGGAGTTCTCGTTCATCGCGCCGATGCGGTCCCAGTGGAACTGCACCTTCACGCGGCCGTACTGGTCGGTCCAGATCTCCTCGCCGGGCGGGCCCACCACCACGGCGGTCTGCGGGCCGGTGGTGCGCGGGCGCGGGGTGGCCACCCGCGGGCGGTAGGGCACGGAGGTGGGATGCACCTCCATGCGGAACTTCTGCACCGAGCCGGCCTGCGTCTGCCCGACGCCGCCCGTGCCCTGCGTGGCCTGCACGTTCTCTTCCAGGTGGTAGTGCACGCGGGTGACGAGGTACTGCCGGTTCTGGTCCGCGCGCGGGTAGTTCTCCAGCACGATGGTGTAGCCCGGGGCGATGCTGCGCTTGTTCAGTTCGGCATGCGCCCGTTCGCGGGCCGCCATGCCTTCCTCCATGTGCAGCCGGGTGTAGGTCTCGCCATCGGTGAATTCGGTGTAGCCGCCCGGCCATTCGTAGCGCTCGTAGGCGTCGTGCGCATGGCCCGGGGGCGACTGGCGCATCTCCGACAGGTCGGCGCGCGGCTTGGTGAAGTCGTAGTCGTCCAGGTAGGCGCGGCCGGGCGCGACGTTCTGACCCATGCGCCAGGCGTGGATGTGTTCGCGGTCGGCGATCGCCGACTTGCCCGGCGGGTAGAAGGGGATCGCGTGGCCGCCGGGCAGCGGCGCGTGCGAGCCGACCACGTCGTCGGCGAAGACCACCGTGTGGCTGCCGCTGGCGTGCTCCACGAACCAGTAGATGCCCTCCGATTCGCAGAGCCGCGCGACGAATTGGTAGTCGCTCTCGTGGTACTGCACGGTGTAGGGCCGCGTGCGGTAGCCGCGCGTGAGGCGCTGCACGAAGGGCCGGCCGTAGCGCGAGAGCACCTGCGTGACGATGGCCGGCACGTCCATTTCCTGGAAGATGCGGAAATCCGTGCGGCGCGTGGCGAGCCACAGCCAGGGCTGCAGCGTGAGCCGGTAGGCGAACTGGGCGGACGTGTCCTGCCCGCGCATGCCGAAGCCGGTGACGATGCCGTCGATGTAGCGGCGGCCCAGGCCCTCGGTCTCGACGACGACGGTCGCGCCGAGCCCGAGCAGGGCCTTCGGATCGATGCCCTTGTCCTTGGAAAGCAGATCGATCTCCAGGGCATAGAGCGCCGAGAGCGCCTCTTCCCCCTGTAGCTGCCGGAACTGCAGGGCCCCTCCCAAAGGCGTTTGAATGGTTACGCGACGGTTCGTCATGCGGTCAACTGTTTCCAGCCGTTATTTTTGTTGGCGCGGATTATGGGGCGCCGCGCCTGCGGATGAGCTGCCTTGCCGGGTCGAATTGCATCCAAATGTTTGCGGGATGCCGCCAAAAGCGTGAAGAAGGCGACAGGTTCATGCAGCTCCGGCATGGCGTCATGGCGATGTCACATGCAGCCCCAACACTGGCGGCTTTCGTAACCCGAACTCCCACATGTCTGCGCATTTCATCTCCACCGCTCCCCGCCGGCCCCGGTTGCCCGTGATCGCCCTGTGCGCCATCCCCTCGCTGTTCCTGGCAGCCTGCGGCGGCGGTGGCGACGGCGGCTTCTCCAGCAGCCAGCCGGCCACCGCCACGCTGGCCGTGCTGGAAACCACTGACCTGCATTTCAACGTGCGCAGCTACGACTACTTCAAGCTGTCGGAAGACAAGTCGTATGGTTTCGAGCGCACGGCCACGCTGGTGCGCCAAGCCCGCAAGGAATTTCCGAACACGCTGCTGGTGGACAACGGCGACACCATCCAGGGCACGGCGCTGGCCGACTACGAAGCGGTGGTGAAGACGATCCCGTGCAACCAGCAGCTCTCGATGTACAAGGCGATGGGCGCCCTGGGCTTCGACGTGGGCACGCTGGGCAACCACGAGTTCAACTACGGCCTGCCGTTCCTGAACCAGGTGCTGGGCGGCGGCATGCAGGTCGACGGCGTCGATCCCACCGTGAAGTGCGCCGGTGCGGGCTACCCCACGGTGCTCGCCAACGTGTACAGCAGCAAGACCCGCCAGCCGCTGGTCCAGCCCTACACGCTGATCGAGAAAACCGTGGTCGCCACCGGCTCCGACGGCAAGGAGGTGAAGCTGCCGATCAGGATCGGCGTGATCGGCTTCACCACGCCCGGCATCATGAACTGGGACAAGCGCTACCTGGAAGGCAAGGTCTACACGGAAGGCGCCGTCGAGGCCGCCACCAAGTACGTGCCGGAGCTGCGCGCCAAGGGGGCCGACGTGGTCGTGGCGCTGCTGCACGGCGGCCTGGACTCCGGCCCGTATTCGGCCACGATGGAGAACCCGGGCCTGTACCTCTCGAAGGTGTCGGGCATCGACGCGATGGTGATGGGCCACCAGCACAGCGTGTTCCCCGACACGGCCGCCACCCCGGCCTACACCCAGGCGGGCGTGGACAACAAGGCCGGCACCATCAACGGCGTGCCGGCCGTGATGGCCAGCTCGTGGGGCAAGGCGCTGGGCGTCATCAGCCTCAAGATGAAGTGGGACGGCAAGGCCTGGTCCGTGGACAGGAGCGCATCGAAGAGCGAGCTGCGCAACATCCAGACCGGCAAGGACGCCGCGGGCAAGGCCGTGTTCGTGGATGCCGACAGCAGCATCGCGCCGCTGATCGAGACGCAGCACCAGGCCACCATCGGCTACGTGAAGACGCCGATCGGCAACACGGATTTCCGCATGAGCACGCTGTTCGCCGACGTCGGTGATCCGGGCGCGATCCAGATCGTGAACCAGGCGCAGCAGGCCTACGTGTCGGCCTACATCCAGGCCAACCTGCCGCAGTACAAGAGCCTGCCGGTCCTGTCGGTGAGCGCGCCCTTCAAGTCCGGCTTCCAGGGCGGCGCAGACTACACCGACGTGGCCGTGGGCCCGCTCGCGATCTTCAACGCGGCCGACCTGTACCTCTACCCGAACACCGTGTACGCGGTGAAGGTGAACGGCGCGGACGTGAAGAACTGGCTGGAGGCCGCTGCCAAGCGCTTCAACCAGATCGACCCGGCCAAGGCCTCCGAGCAGGCGCTGATCAGTACCTTCCCGGGCTACAACTTCGACATGTTCACCACGGCCGACGTGCAGTACGAGATCGACGTCACCCAGGCCGTCGGCAGCCGCATCAGGAACCTGACCTACAAGGGCCAGGCGATCGACCCGGCGCAGGAGTTCGTGATCGCCACGAACAACTACCGCGCCACCAGCGGCAAGAGCTTCATCGACAAGCTGGACGGCTCCGGCACGATCTGGGCGTCGCCCGACGCGAACCGCGACGTGGTGATCGACTACATCCGCAAGAACCCGTCCGTGACCCGCACGGCCAATGGCAGCGCCAAGAGCTGGCGCTTCACGAAGGTGAAGACCGCCGGCCCGGTGGTGTTCACCTCCGGCGCCAACGGCCTGCCCGTGGCGCAGGCGGCTGGCCTGTCGAACGTCTCCGTGCTGGCCGCGGACGATGGTTCGGGCAAGGGCACGTCGAAGTACGCGGTCGACCTGTCGAAGTAACACGGAGGGCGGCAGGCATCCTGCTGACGGCGCCGGCGGCCTGTTCGGGCCGCCGGCGCCGTTTTCCTTCGCCTGGTCAGCGTCAGTCGTCCAGCTTCTCGCGCAGCACCTTGCCCGTGGTGGGCTCCACGCGCAGCTCCACCGGCAGGTGGGCGGCATTGGTGGCCTCGGCCTCCCAGAAGCCGTCGTCGTAGTCCACGTCGCGGATGCGGGTGTAGCCCGCCACCTGCAGCGCCTGGCGCACCTGGTCCGCGCTCAGGATCGGCTGGCCGTTCACCGTGCCGCCGCTGCGGCCCACCTGGCTCAGCACTTCGAGCGTCGTGGGGTGCAGCACGAATTCCACCTTCTCGCCCTGATAGGCCGACGTGCGGGCCTTGGCTTCCCAGAAGCCGTCGTCCAGTTCCACGTCGTAGACGACGGCGAAGCCGGCGGCGCGCAGCTTTTGCGTCACCTGCTCTACGCCGGGCAGCCCGCCGCCGATCTCGTTCTTGCGCACGGCGGTGAAGCTGCCGTCGGCGTCCTTCACCAGCACGGTGGCACGGGCCCCGTCGTTGGAGACGGCCTTCGCCGTCCAGTAGCCGTACTGCTTCTGCAGATCGTGCGGCGCCACGTACTGGTGGCGTGCCATCACCTCCACGGCCTCGGAGGCGGTCAGGGCCCAGGCCAGGGAAGGCAGGGCGGTGGCCGCCGCGGCGGAGAGAGCGAGCGTCACGAGGGTCTTCTTTTTCACGGTGCTTCCTTTCGGTGTCGGGTGGGTTAGGTCAGGGATGGCGGCAGTGTGGGCCGCGGTCCCTAAATCCACCGTGAAGCGCCCGTTCATGGGCCGTTTAATGCGGGCCGCAATAATCGCGCGATGACACGACCGACCCGGGGCGCCTTCCTGCGGGCCGCGGCCCTCGCCGCGGCGGCGCTCGCGTGCGTGCAGGCGCCCGCCGCCGAGCAGGACGCCGCGCGGCGCGGCGTGCTCGCCGGACAGCTCAAACCCCTGAACAGCATCATCGCGGACATCGGCCGCAAATACGGGGGCCGCGTCATCGAGGTGGAGACCAAGCGGGGCCGCAAGGGCGAACTCCGCTACGAGATCAAGGTCATCGATGCGCGTGGCGAGAAGCACGAGGTACTGGTGGACGCGGCCACCGGCGCGGTGGTGGCGCAGGAGCGCGAATGGCCCACGCAGCCCGTGCCGCCGGCGCAGATGGCCCGCTACATCCGGCAGTTGGAGCAGAAATACGGCGCGCGCGTGGTGAACGCCGAATTCGAGCGCGATTCCCAGGGCAAGGCGGTGTACGAGGTCAAGCTCTCGGAACGGCCCGCGGGCGAGATGAAGCTGCTGCTGGACGTGCGCACCGGCGAGGTGCTGCACCCGCCCGATGCCTCCGTCCCGCAGGCCCCGCCGAAATCCATGGCCACCCTGCTCGAATCGCTGCCGCCGAAATTCTCCGGGCTGGTGCTGGAGGTGGAACTCGAGACCGACCACCGGCGCCGCCCCTACTACAGTGTCGAGCTGCTGCAGCCCAACGGCTTCAAACTGGAACTGGAAGTGGATGCCGCCACGCTGGAAGTGACGCGGCAGAAAGTGGACGACGACTGATGCGCGTACTGGTGGTGGAAGACGATGCGGCGCTGGCGCGGCAGCTGCGCGAAGCGCTGGAGGCCGCAGGCTTCGCGGTGGATGTGGAGCACGACGGCGAATCCGCGTCGTTCGCCGGCAGCGTGGAGGCCTACAGCGCCGCGGTGCTCGACCTGGGCCTGCCGCGCAAGGACGGCCTGAGCGTGCTGCACGACTGGCGCGAGGCCGGCCGGGGATGGCCCGTGCTGGTGCTCACGGCGCGAAACCGCTGGAGCGACAAGCTCGCCGGGTTCAACGCGGGCGCCGACGATTACCTGACCAAGCCGTTCCTGGTGGACGAGGTGGTGCTGCGGCTGCGCGCCATGCTGCGCCGCACGGCCGGTTCGGCCGCCGCGACGCTGCGTTCGGGCCCGCTGGCGTACGACGTGGTGCAGGGCCGTTTCGCGCTCCACGGGCAGGCGCTGCAGCTCACCGCGCAGGAGCACAAGATCCTGGCGTACTTCATCCACCATCCGGGCAAGCTGCTCACGCGCACCGACATCGCCGAGCACGTCTACGCCCGTGACCTCGACCCGGACTCCAACACGCTGGACGTGCTGATCGGCCGCATCCGCCGCAAGCTCGGCGGCGCGCCGCAGCTGGTGACGGAACGCGGCCAGGGTTTCAGGCTCGTGGCGGCCGATGCGGATGGCTGAGGCACGGGAAACAAGCTCCGCCTGGGCGCTGAAAGTGGCCCAGTGGCCCATGGCGACGCGCATCGCGCTGCTGGTGCTCATCCCCATGCTGCTGCTGGTGTCCAGCGGCGGGCTGTGGCTGCGCGGCCAGATGCACCGCAGCCTGCTGGACAGCTTCGAGCAGTCGCTGCGCGACAAGGCCCAGCGCGTGGGCGCCCGGCTGCAGCGCGATGCGCAGGGCGTGCTCCGCGAGGCCGCGGGCGGCGCGGACGAATTCAGCGCCATCTACGCCGGCTGGTACTGGCGCGCCGATGCGGGCCGCGAGGTGCTGCGCTCGCGCTCGCTCTGGGACATGGACCGCCTGCCCACGGACGACCGCCCCGTGCCTGGATCGGCCGTGCTCCATGCGGCCACGGGCCCCCAGCAGGAGCCGCTGCTGGCACTCACCGTGCCCGTCGCGCTGGGTCCGTTCGACGCGCCCGTGGCGCTCACCGTGTATGGCCCCGCGGCGCAGCTGCAGAGCAGCGTGCGGCAGATCGATCGCAACCTGCTGCTGGCCGGATGGATGCTGCTGGCGCTGGCGGGCGTGCTGGCGTGGCTGCAGGTGCGCGTGGGGCTCGCGCCGCTGCGCCGTCTGGAGGCGCTGCTGGCGGCGCTCCGCGACCCCCAGGGCGCGGGGGGCGACGTGGCGCGGCACTTGGCCGCCCCCACGGGCAGGGACCTGCAGCCGCTGCAGAACGAGCTGTCGGGCCTGCTGGCCCACAACGCGCACGTGGTGGCCCGCGCACGCGCCCATGCGGTGGATCTGAACCATGCGCTCAAGAAACCCCTGGCGCTGCTGAGCGCCCAGGCGAGTGCGCAGCCCCACGTTCCGAGCGGCGAGGTCCGGCAGCAGGTGGAGGCGATGGCGCAGCTGGTGGACCGTTACCAGGCCCGCACCCTGAGCGATGCGCTGCACGCCCACCCGGGTGCCGGCGGGCAGGCGGTGGATGTGCGCGAGTGCGCGGCGCAGATCCTGCACATGATGCGGCGGCTGCATGCCGCGCAGGAACTGGACTGGGAACTGGCCGACCGTGTGCCGGGCGCCCTGCGGTGGCGCGGCGAGCGGGCCGATCTGGAAGAGGTGCTGGGCAACCTGCTGGACAACGCCGGCAAGTGGGCCGCCTCCCGCGTGCGGCTGACGCTGTCGCTGTCTTCGGAGAGCGCCCATGCCGGGCAGCCCTGTCTCGGCCTGGACGTGGAAGACGACGGCCCGGGCATGACGCCGGAGCAATTGCAGGCGGCGGGACAGCGCGGCGTGCGGTTCGACGAGTCGGTGCAGGGCAGCGGGCTGGGTCTGGCGATCGCGAGCCAGATCGTGCAGGCGTACGGTGGGCAACTGCAGTTGTACAAGAGCAGCGCGTTCCGCGGCCTGGGCGTGCGGCTGGCGATGCGGGGGCTGGTACTCTAGCCCCCTTGCGCGAAGCGGCGCCGGCCCGGCTGCAGCAGCACCACCAGCGCCCCCGCGCCGCCCTCGGCCGGGCGGGCCTGCACGAAGGCCAGCACTTCCTTCTTCTGCACCAGCCAGCGCTGCACGCGGGACTTGAGCACCGGCGTCTTGCCGGGAGAGCCCAGGCCCTTGCCGTGCACGACCCGCACGCAGCGCAGGCCCGTGCGGTGCGCGAGGCGGATGAACTCGCCCAGGGCCTCGCGCGCCTCGTCGGTGCGCAGGCCGTGCAGGTCGAGCTGGCGCTGGATGCTCCAGTGCCCCGCGCGCAGGCGGCGCGTCACGTCGGTGCCGATGCCGGTGCGCCGGAAGCTGAGCTGGTCGTCCACGTCCAGCAGCGTGCCCACGTCGAATTCGTCGCTCAGGGATTCGCGCAGCACGCGTTCCTCGTCGAGTTCGCGCTGCACCGGCTGCGGCTCGGGCGGCTCGGGCACGTGCCAGCGGCGCTCGTGCATGCCGCGCAGTGCCTGCACCGGGCCCACGGCATCCTGGAACAGCATGCGTTCGGCCCGGGCGCGGCGCGCCGCCTCCTGCCGCTCTCGCTGGCGCTGGGCTTCGCGCTCGGCGGCCTCGGCCAGCGCCTTGCGCAGCGGTTGCAGGTCCTGGAGGGAGCGGGCTTTCACGGTCATGGAATGCCGGTTGTATCCGATCCGCGCCGGGGGCCGCAGCGGAGGGGAAAGTAACCGGGGTGGCCGTGCGGACGGTTGAAGCGGCTGGCAAGACCTTTCGGGCGTCGTTGCCGCATCTTGTCGTACTGCGCGTGTTGCCTGCGATGGCGCGCGCTACACCCAGATGTCGTTGGCCGCGGTGCGTTCGCCGCCACTGTCGCCCGTGTTGAGCACGCCGCGGGGTTCCACGAGCATGAGCCACACCTCGCCCTGCGCGCAGGGCCGGTGCCGCGTTCCCCGGGGCACCACGAACATTTCGCCCGCGCCCAGGTGCACGGCCCGGTCCGGCAGGTCGATGCGCAGATCGCCCTTCACGACGATGAAGGCCTCGTCCGTGCCGGCATGCTCGTGCCAGATGAAGTCGCCCTCGATCCGGGCCAGCTTGAACTGGTAATCGTTCATTTCGGCGACCACCCGGGGCTGCCAGTGGGCGTCGATCAGGGAGAACTTGTGTGCGATGTTGATCGCGGCGGAGGGCGGGGCAGGGGTGGGGCGGGCGGTGTCGAAGGAGGTCATGTCGCAGGAGGATCGTTGGAGAGGCGCCCAGGTTAGGTGCCGGCCGCTCCCGCGTCTTGCACGATCGTGCAGGGGACATCATCCTGGCCCCGCATGCGCGCCCACCGCGCGGGCGGCAGTCCGAAGGCCTGGACGAAGCGCCGCGTCATGTGGCTCTGGTCGAAGAAGCCGGCGGCCGCCGATGCTTCGGTAAGGGGCTCGCCCAGGGTGATCAGCCGCCGGGCCAGGTCCAGCCGCCGCAGGAGCAGGTAGCGGTAGGGACTGGTGCCGTACAGCGCCCGGAAATCGCGCGACAGGCGCCAGCGGTCCTGCCCGCTCGCCTGCTCGAGATCCGCCAGCGTGACGGGGCCGGACGCATGCAGGTGGGCGTGCAGGAAATGGCGGGCCCGTTCGGCCGCCTGCCAGTCGCAGGGGCGCCGGCGGGCGGCGCTGCCCGCCACGGCGCTCAAGGCCTCGGCCAGGTCGAACAGGGCGTCGTCTTCCTCCAGCGGATCGGGTGGCGCATCCAGGCGCTGCAGCAGCGAGCGGACGGGCGCCGCCAGCCGCGGGTCGGCGGTGATGCCTCCGGCCACGAACGGCAGGGGCCGGCCGCCGAGCATGGACTGCAGCAGGGCGGGCGGAACGTAGACCATGCGGTAGCGAAAGCCTTCGCCGGTACCGGCGTGTCCGTCGTGCAGCTCGTCGGGATGCAGCACGAGGGTCTGGCCCGGCAGGCTGTGCCGGTGTTCACCCCGGTAACGGAAGCTCTGCACGCCCGCCAGCGTGCATCCCACGGCATAGGTGTCGTGCCGGTGCGGCGCATACCCGTGTCCCTGGAAATACGCTTCGATGCAGGGCAGGTGTTCACTGGTTCCTGCCTGCCGGACCCAGTCGCGCGATGTGGCCATCGGGGCTATTGTGCGCCCGGCTCCAGGTATTCCACGGCGATGATCTGCGTGGCCTGGGCGGGGTTGAAGTTGTCGTCGCTCGCGAAGACGATCACGCGCCGGCCGCCCGGCAGGGGCGGGCCCCACGCCATCGCTTCGAGGTTGTCGGCTTCCGGCAGGCCCGGGCCCGGGAAGCTGGCGACCAGTGTCTTGGCGGCGGGAACGTGGTTATCGGGCGTGAGCCGGTCGAGTGCGAGGGTGTCGCTCGCGGTGCGCGTGTCGATCCGGTAGAGGCGCGAGAGGAAACCCGCACCGGCGCTGTAGGCGCGCTCGAGCACCAGCAGGTGGTCGGGGCCGTCCGCAAGGATTTCGCTCACGCCGTTGAGGCGCGGGCCCCAGGGAATGCGCCGTTCGCGGGGCACCGCGTCCGGCACGTAGGCGATCTGGCGCACGGCCCGGCCTCTCGAGAGATCGAGCGCCGTGATGCGCAGCGGCCCGCCCGGCGATTGCGTTGTCGGCACAGGGCCGTCCTGGCGCCATGCCACCTCCATCGCGAGCCAGGCCGTGCGGCCGTCGGGAGAGAGGGCCAGGCCTTCGAGCGTGGCATTGGCGCGTGGGCCGCTGACGCCGCCGGGCCGCGGCTGGAAGCCCGGGGGCAGTGCGTACTCCCGCGCCGCTGCGCCGTCCGCACGGCTTTCTCGCAAGGCAGGGCCATAGCCGCGCGCGAAGTCGCCTTCGCTGGTCCAGATCAGCGACGCTCCCCCTGGCAGCCAGCGCACGGCCTCGGGGTCGGGCACCTCGCCCGCATCCAGGCCACCCCGGTGCGCCTGCAGCCGCGACGGGAACGGCCGGCCGTCCGGCTGCCGCAGCGTGAACAGGCCCGTGAGGCGGGGCGGTGCGAGTGCATCGTCGCCATAGTGCAGCTGCGCGGTGTAGAAGCGCGCGGGCTGCAGTGCCGAGCCGTCGTCGCTCAGCAGCACCCACCGGTCCTGCAGCGGGTCGTAATCGATGCCGGAGATGCCTCCCACCGTACTGCCGAGGAATTCCAGGCCGTGCGGCAGGGTGGCGATGCCGATCAGCCGCAGCCCCGGGCCCGCCGGACGGGGGCGCGGGGCTGTCTGCGCTGCGACCTGGCCGGGCGGGGCGGCAACGGCTGTGCCGGGTGCCACCGGCCGCACCGGCTGCGGCGCGCAGGCCGCGAGCAGCCCGCCGACCCCGGCCGCCAGCAGGGTCGCCGGCCACCGGGCCCAGGGCTGGCGGGCAGGCCGGCAGGCGGCAGGGCGGATCATCGGAGCAGACCCTCCTCCGCCATGGAAAGGGATGCGCCCGGCGCGACGATGATGTGGTCCAGCACGCGGACGTCGACGAGGCGCAGGGCCTCCGTGAGGGCGCGCGTGAGGTCTTCGTCCGCCCGGCTTGGCTGCACGTGGCCGCTGGGATGGTTGTGCACCAGCACCACCGAAGCCGCCTGGTGGTGGAGCGCTCGCACCACGATCTCGCGCGGGTAGACGCTGGCCTGCGTCAGGGTGCCGCGGAACATCTGGTCCATGGCGATGAGGCCGTTCTGGCTGTCGAGGAACAGCACCGAGAACACCTCGTGGGGCTTGCCTCCGAGGTGCAGTTGCAGGTAGTCGCGCACTGCGCGGGGCGAGTGGAACATCTCGCGCTTGGGCAGCGCCTGGGCCAGCACGCGGCGTGCGAGTTCCAGCACCGCGACCAGCGCCGTGCGCTTGGCCGGGCCCAGGCCCTTGATGCGCTTGAGTGCATCGGCATCGGCCTGCAGCAGGCCGCCGATGCCGCCGAATCCGCCCTGCAGGGTGCCCGTGGCGGGATCGGGGAGCGCGGGAGACAGCAGCTCCTGGGCCATCTGCATCACGCCCTTGCCCACGATGCCCGTGCGCAGGAGGATGGCCAGGAGTTCGGTGTCCGACAGGGCGGACGGGCCGCGGGCGAGCAGGCGTTCGCGCGGGCGGGCATCGATGGGCAGAGTCTTGAGAGCCATAGGGTTGCAAAGAAGGAAGGACAATCAGGCACACACCCAGACCGTGGAACCGCGGTCAGGACACTGTGTTTTTATACACCATTTGCAGGCCGAGCGGCCCTTTTTCGTTCATGACTTCCAACGCTTCTCCCTCCGTGGCCACCGTGCAGCCCGGGTCCTTCCTGACGCTGCACTACCGCCTCGCAGGCCCTTCGGGCGACGTCATCAATACGTTCGGCGACAAGCCCGCCACGCTGTCTCTGGGCGCCGGGGAACTGTCCCCCGCGATGGAGCAGCGCCTGATCGGCCTGCCCGAGGGGACGCGCACCACGTTCGAACTGCCGGCCGGCGAGGCCTTCGGCGAACGCAACCCCGAGATGCAGCAGTGGGTGGCGCGCCGCCTGCTCGCCGAGCTCGGCGATCCCGACGAGCAGTACACCCTGGGCGACGTGGTGCAGTTTCCCACGCCGGACGGCACGGGCAGCTACGCCGGCGTGGTGCTCGAGGTCCGCGACGACGGCGCGGTGCGCTTCGACTTCAACCATCCGCTCGCGGGCCAGCCCGTCACCTTCGAAGTGCAGCTCATCGGAGTGCTCTGACGCCATGGCCATCCAACCCCAGGAAATCGTTCTGGCCGAGCCGCGCGGCTTCTGCGCCGGTGTGGACCGTGCCATCGAGATCGTGGAGCGCGCGCTGCAGAAGTTCGGCGCCCCGATCTACGTGCGCCACGAGATCGTGCACAACACCTACGTGGTTAACGACCTCAAATCGAAGGGTGCGGTCTTCATCGAGGACCTGGCCGACGTGCCGCCCGGCGCCACGCTGGTGTTCAGTGCGCACGGCGTGAGCAAGGCGGTGCAGGCCGAGGCCGAGGCGCGCGGCTTCAGCATCTTCGACGCCACCTGCCCGCTCGTCACCAAGGTGCACGTGGAGGTGGCCAAGCTCGCCAAAGAGGGCTACGAGTTCATCATGATCGGCCACAAGGGCCATCCGGAGGTGGAGGGCACGATGGGGCAGCTGGACCACGGCATCCACCTCGTGGAAGACGTGCAGGACGTGGCCCGGGTGCAGCCCGAGCAGACCGAGAAGCTCGCCGTGGTCACGCAGACCACGCTGTCGGTGGACGACGCGGCCGAAATCACGGCCGCCGTGCGCGCGCGCTTTCCGCAGGTGCGCGAGCCCAAGCAGCAGGACATCTGCTATGCGACGCAGAATCGCCAGGACGCCGTGAAGGTGCTCTCCGCGCAGGTGGAACTCGTCATCGTGGTCGGCAGCCCGACCAGCTCCAACAGCAACCGCCTGCGCGAGCTGGCGGTGCGGCTGGGCACGCCGTCGTACATGGTGGACAGCGCCGACGAACTCCTGCCCGAATGGTTCGAGGGCGTGACCCGCGTGGGCCTGACGGCGGGCGCCTCGGCGCCGGAAGTGCTGGTGCGGCAGGTGATCGACCGCATCCGGGCGCTGGGCGCCGTGGCGGTGCGCCGCATGGAAGGCATCGAGGAGACCGTGAAGTTCCCGCTGCCCAAGGGCCTGAAGATCGACGTGGCCACCGGCCTGGAGATCTCGCAGCGCATGCCGGAGACCGGGGCAGGGCGGGGCTAGCCGGCTTTCCTGCGCTGCCGTGCCAAATCCCTACGCCGCCGGGCATTGATTCCCCCATCGGCGGTAGGACTTCTTACAATTTGCGTCCCGACCACTCCGAGGGAGCCACCACTCCCTGTCTATGGAAATAGCAATACTTTTCGCCCTCATCCTTCTGAATGGCCTTTTCGCCATGTCCGAGCTGGCGCTGGTTTCAGCGCGCAAGACCCGGTTGCAGAAGCTCATCGATGAGGGCGATTCCGGCGCGATCGCCGCCATGAAGCTCGGCGAAGACCCGACGCGCTTCCTCTCCACCATCCAGATCGGCATCACCTCGATCGGCGTGCTCAACGGCATCGTCGGCGAGGCCGCCCTCGCCGCGCCGCTCGGTGAGTGGCTGCTCTCGCTGGGAGTTCCCGAGAAAACCGCCGGCTACGCTGCGACGGGCCTCGTGGTGGTGGTGATCACTTACTTCTCGATCGTCGTCGGCGAGCTGGTTCCCAAACGGCTGGGCCAGAGCTACCCCGAGACGCTGGCGCGGCTCGTGGCGCGCCCCATCAACTGGCTGGCGCTCGCGACCAAGCCGTTCGTGCGGCTGCTGTCCGTTTCCACCCAGGCGCTGCTGCGGCTGCTGGGCGTGAAGGAAAACACCGCGAGCGCCGTGACCGAGGCCGAGATCCATGCCGTGCTGGCAGAAGGCACGAGCGCGGGCGTGATCGAATCCCACGAGCACCAGATGGTGCGCAACGTGTTCCGCCTGGACGACCGCCAGATCGGCTCGCTCATGGTGCCCCGCGCCGACGTGGTCGTGCTCGACGTGGAGGACAGCTTCGAGGAGAACCTGCGGCTCGTCGAGTCGTCGGACCACGGCCGCTTCCCGGTGGTGCGCGGCGGCATGGAGAACGTGCTGGGCGTGCTCAATGCGCGCCAGTGGCTGTCGCGCTCGCTGCGCGAGGACGTGCGCGACCTGTCGGCCCAGCCGCTGCAGTCGGCGCTCTACGTGCCCGAGACCATCACCGGCATGGAGCTGCTGGACAACTTCCGCCAGTCCGACCTGCAGATGGCCTTCGTGATCGACGAGTACGGCGAGGTGCAGGGCATCGTCACGCTGCGCGACCTGATCGAGGCGATCACCGGCGAGTTCCATGCGCGCGATCCGGCCACGTCCTGGGCGGTGCAGCGCGAGGACGGCAGCTGGCTGCTGGACGGCCACATTCCGGTGCCCGAACTGAAGGACCGGCTCGACCTCGACGCCGTGCCCGAGGAGGAGCGCGGCCGCTACCACACGCTGAGCGGCATGGTGATGCTGCTGACCGGCAAGCTGCCCAAGGTGACCGACACCGTGCAGTGGGAAGGCTGGCAGTTCGAGGTCGTCGACATGGACGGCAAGACCATCGACAAGGTGCTCGCGAGCCCGCTGCCGCGCGTGCAGATCGCCGAGACGCAGGGCGCCGCCCTGGCCGAATGACCTGCCGACCCGGGGCGGACTGTCCGCCTTGCCCGCGGGCCTGGCGCCTCAGCTCCAGAGGTCCAGCGGCGGATCGGCCGCCACCGCGCGCAGGATGTCCGTGCGCGAGATGAATCCCGCGAGCGTGCCGTATTCGTCCGTCACCGGCAGGCCGGGCATGCCGGTGTCCAGCAGCACGCGCGCCACGCGGCGCAGCTCGGTATCGGGCGCGACCGTGGGGACGGGGCTCACCATCACCTCCGACACCGGCCGCCGCGCCAGATCGATCGCGGCCTTCACGCTGCCCGGCTCCGGCAGCAGGTCGAGCGGCGCCATGTCGGCGCGCAGCAGCAGTCCGATCACATGGCCCTGCGCATCCACCACGGGCGCCTGTGCCACGTGGTACTCGGCCAGCGTCTGCCAAGCGTCGTTCACGCGCACGTCGGGCGGCACCGAAAGCGATCCGGTCGTCATCACGTCGCTCACGCGCGTGAGCGGCTGGCGTGCCTGCTGCGGCCCCTGCTCGGTCTGCGCGTAGGCGCTCACGGCCGCCTGCGCGAGCACGTTCACGGGTGCCGTCGGCGCGGCGGGCGGTGCCGGTGGCTGCGGTGGCGTCTGTGCCGGGTGGGCCCATGCCCGGGCCATCGGCGGTTCGTCCCCCACGTCGGGCCCGCGGGTGCGCAGGGCCTGCGGCCGCTGCACGCGGCGCACGGGCGACACCTGGGCCAGTTGCTCCGGGCCGCCGCGGTACATCTGCCCCATGGGGCCGAACACGAAGAACATGCGCCATCTCCTGCGAAAAGGCCGCGGTGCGCAGCCCCTGGCCATGTTATCGGCATGTGCCGCGCGGGCTGCAGGCGGACGGGGCGGCCGCGGCCTGCATACACTGTCAGGTTTCGCCCCGACACCGCGGGGCGCCGCAACCACCGACCTCTTCCTGCTGCCCTCGTCCATGACCGACCGTTCCGCCATCTCCTCCGCCCGGCTGCGCCTGGCCGCGCGCCCCGACTTCCTGCGTACCACGCCGCTCATGCGCCTCTCGGGCCGCTCGCTCGGCATCGAGTGCGCCGAGGTGTGGCTCAAGCTGGAGCACCTGCAGGTGGGCGGCAGCTTCAAGGCGCGCGGCATGCTCAACCGCCTGCTCGCCAACACCATCCCCGAGAGCGGCGTGATCGTCGCCTCCGGCGGCAATGCCGGCATCGCCACCGCCGCCGCCGCGCGCTCGCTCGGCATCCGCTGCGAGGTCTACGTGCCCGAGGTGTCGCCCGAAGCCAAGCGCGCGCGCCTGCGTTCGCTCGATGCCACCGTGGTCGTCGGCGGCGCCACCTATGCCGAGGCGCTGCAGGCCTGCCTGGCGCGCCAGCAGGAAACGGGCGCGCTGCTCACCCATGCCTACGACCAGCCCGAAGTGGCCGCGGGTGCCGGCACGCTGGCGCTGGAGATGGAGGAGCAGGCCCGCCGCCTGCCCGACAGCGTGCTCGTGAGCGTGGGCGGCGGCGGCCTGATCGCCGGCATCGCCGCCTGGTGCGAGGGGCGCGCCCGCGTCATCGCGCTGGAGCCGGAGGGCGCGCCGACGCTGCATGCCGCACGCGCGGCCGGCCAGCCGGTGGACGTGGCGGTGGGCGGCATCGCCGCCGACTCGCTGGGGGCCCGGCGCATCGGCGACATCGCCTGGCAGGTCTCGCAGCGCCACGTGCACGACACGCTGCTGCTGACCGACGAATCCATCCGCTCGGCCCAGCAGTGGCTGTGGCGCGAACTGAAGCTCGCCGTCGAGCCCGCCGCCGCGCTGGGCATCGCCGCGCTGCAGAGCGGCGTGTACCGCCCCCGCCCCGACGAGACCGTGGGGCTCATCCTCTGCGGCGCCAACTGCGATCCGGCCACCGTCGCCTGAGCGGCATCGCCACTGCGGCAAGGATCAGGCGCTGCCGGGCGACGCATGGCCGCCCTCGCAGTTGATCATCCAGCCCACGCCGTAGCGGTCCACCAGCGTGCCGAAGTGTGCGCCCCAGAACGTGACGGTGAAGGGCATGGTCACCGTGCCGCCCTCGGACAGGCTGCGGAAGATGCGCTCGCCGTGTTCCGCGTCCGACGGGCAGTGGATGGAAAGCGCGAACCCGTCGTGCCCGCCCGGGGCCTGGCCGGGCATGCGGTCGCAGGCCATCAGCCGGTGCCCTCCGGGAGCCTCCAGCGTGGCGTGCATGATCTTCGCGTGCCAGTCCGCGGGCAACTGCTCTTCCAGCGGCGAGCCGGCGTAGCGCTGCATCGCCAGCACCTCGCCTCCCAGGCTGTGCGCATAGAACGCGAGCGCTTCCTCGCAGCAGCCATCGAAGAAAAGATACGGTTCCATCTGCATGGCGGGCCTCCCTGTCGTGTGATGGCCCTATCTTAGGAATTCGGCGCGCGGCGCGCACCCGTGTTCGGCCCGATACGTGACGGGCGCGTACGTGGCATGCCGGCGCGAGGGAAGGGCGCCGTAAAATCGCCGGCTATGCTCGACATCCTTCTCCTCCGCAAAGACCTCGATTCCGCCATCGCGCGGCTGGAAACCCGCAAGAAGCCCCAGGCCTTCCTTCCGGTCGACACCTTCCAGGCGCTGGAGTCCGAGCGCAAGACGCTGCAGACGCGCACCGAGGAGCTGCAGTCGCGCCGCAACCAGCTCTCCAAGCAGATCGGCCAGTTGAAGGCCAAGGGCGAGAACGCCGACGCGGTGATGGCCGAAGTCGGCAGCCTCAAGGCCGAGCTGGAGACCTCCGCTACCCGCCTGGAGCAGCTCCAGGCCGAGCTGCACGCGCTGCTGGTGGCCGTGCCCAACCTGCCGCACGAGAGCGTGCCCGTGGGCAGCGACGAATCCGGCAACGTGGAAGTGCGCCGCTGGAGCCCGGATGGCCAGGATCCGAAGCCGCTCGGCTTCACCGCGAAAGACCATGTGGACCTGGGCGAACCCCTGGGCCTGGACTTCGACATGGGTGTCAAGCTCTCGGGTGCGCGCTTCACCGTGATGAAGGGCCCGATCGCCCGCCTGCACCGCGCGCTCGCGCAGTTCATGCTCGACGTGCAGACGCGCGAGCACGGCTACACCGAGTGCTACGTTCCCTACCTGGTGAATGCCGACTCGCTGCGCGGCACGGGCCAGCTGCCGAAGTTCGAGGGCGACCTGTTCGCCGCCAAGAAGGGCGGCCAGGACGGCGAGCCGGTGCCCGACAACGCGGCGCTCTACCTGATTCCCACCAGCGAAGTGCCGCTCACGAATTTCGTGCGCGACCAGGTCGTGGCCGAAGCCGAGCTGCCGATCCGCCTCACGGCCCACACCCCGTGCTTCCGCTCCGAGGCCGGCAGCTACGGCCGCGACACGCGCGGCATGATCCGCCAGCACCAGTTCGACAAGGTCGAGATGGTGCAGATCACCCATCCGGACCGCAGCTACGAGGCCCTGGAGGAGATGACGGGCCACGCCGAGGCCGTGCTGCGCAAGCTCGGCCTGCCGTACCGCGTCATGTCGCTCTGCACCGGCGACATGGGCTTCGGCGCCGCGAAGACCTACGACCTGGAAGTCTGGCTGCCCGCGCAGAACACCTACCGCGAGATCAGCTCCGTGAGCAACTGCGAAGCCTTCCAGGCCCGCCGCCTGCAGGCACGCTTCAAGAACGCGCAGGGCAAGAACGAACTCGTGCACACGCTCAACGGTTCCGGCCTCGCCGTGGGCCGCACGCTGGTGGCCGTGCTGGAGAACTACCAGCAGGCCGACGGCAGCGTGGTGGTGCCCGAGGTGCTGCGCCCCTACCTGGGCGGCGACAGAGTCCTGGCCTGAGCGGCGCCGCTCGTTCCGCTCCTGCCACCCGCTGCCCGTCACGCGATTCCCGCCGGCACGGTTCCCTGACCGGCTCCGACTTCCGACCCCGACTGCACCCGACATGGACCTCCCCCACAAGCTCAACGTCGGCTGCGGCCGCAGGATCGTCGAAGGATGGTTGAACCTCGACTGGCAGGCCACACCGGGCGTGGACATCGTCGCCGACCTGAACGACTGCGCGCGCACGCCGCTGCCGCTCGCCGACGACAGCATCGGGGAGTTCCTGCTCTCGCACGTGATGGAGCACATCCCCAACGTGCTGCCGATGATGCAGGAACTGCACCGCGTGGCGCGCGACGGCGCGCGCATGGAGATCCGCGTGCCGCACGGCGCGAGCGACGACGCCTTCGAAGACCCGACCCACGTGCGCCCGCTGTTCCCGGGCTCGTTCGGATATTTCTCGCAGCCCTACTACTGGCGCGCGGACTACGGCTACCGCGGCGACTGGGTCACCGAGCGCGTCGAACTCACGCTCGGCCAGCGCTACCGCGGGCTGACCGTGGAGCAGGCCTGGGAGTGCGTCTACAGCCAGCGCAACGTGGTGGACGAGATGGTGGCCCACCTGCGTGCCGTGAAGCCCGCGCGCGCGCCGCTGCGCGAGCTGCAGACCGTGCCGCAGCTGGTGCTGGTCTGACGCTTGGGCAGCAGGCCCCGACCTTCAAGTGAGGGGGCCGAGTCGCCAGGTGCAAACCCAGGCGTGCCATGCCATCCGGAGCGTTCGGATCGGACGGATCGGACGGATCGGACGGATCGGACCGCCGATGGTCTAATGCGATGCCGATCCCCGTTCCACGCTCCCTGCTCCCCGCTCCGGCCCTGCTACCGGGCGACACCACCCATCATGCGCAGCATCTTCCATCTGGCCTACAACGTTCGCGACCTGACCGAAGCCCGGCGCTTCTATGGACAGGTCCTCGGCTGCTCCGAAGGGCGCAGCACCGATACCTGGGTCGACTTCGACTTCTTCGGCCATCAGCTGTCCCTTCACCTGGGCGAACCCTTCGCGACGGCGCGCACCGGACGCGTGGGCGATGTCCTGGTCCCGATGCCCCACCTGGGCCTGGTGCTGGCGCTGCCTGACTGGCAGGCCATGGCGGATCGCCTCAAGGCCGCTGGGACCGAATTCGTGCTGGAGCCGCAGGTTCGCTTCGAAGGCCAGCCCGGTGAGCAGTGGACGATGTTCTTCATGGATCCCTTCGGCAATCCCATCGAAATGAAGGGGTTCCGCAGCCTGGGCGATGTGTACAAGACCGCCTGAGCCGGGTTCAGTGTTGCAGAGATGGGCGAGCTGCACACGTTGAGCGTTGTGCCTTGCAAACTTCCTGCTACAATCGCAGGCTTCGACACGAATGCAGGAGAGGTGGCAGAGTGGTCGAATGTACCTGACTCGAAATCAGGCGTAGTGGCAACACTACCGTGGGTTCGAATCCCACCCTCTCCGCCAAATGAACAAAGCCCTTGGATGATTCCAAGGGCTTTTTTCTTTGTGGGGCGTGGCTTCGAAGTGGTTGTCGAAACATCCCGCAGCCACAACTCAGCCGGGCTTCGACGCACTGGGATCCTGAGCCGGTGCCCTGGGCGGCCGGGGCGGCCGGGGCCTCCGCTGGCTACCCGAACGTGGCGCTGAGCGACTTCGCCGCGTCAGCCACCGGCCACTCGGTCTGGACAACCTGTCTTCTGGCGATCCAACTTCTTCCAAGAGTGGCCCCGCCATCTGGTCGCCGTGAGGGAGCGCGCAACCCCATCACCTGGAACAGCAGGGAAAGATGGGTATCCCTCTAGCCCTGTCGGTAGTCATGCGCTATAAAGCCACTGCGAGCGATATGCCACTCGCGCGCAAAAAAACTACACACGAGGGGGGGATCCTATGCGTGCACTCAGACTTCCAGTCGCATGTCTTTTTTTCATCGGTGTGACCGGCTGCAGCGCGATTCGCAGCTACACCATGCCAGAAGAAGAAAATCTGTTGAGCGGAGCTGGATCGATCGTCGTCAAGAGTGCCGGGGCAGGCAAGCAGGATCGAGCCGAGGGCTATGAGTTGGTTCAGATAGATCAACTGCTCAAGGATTACGGGTTGAACGATGTTGCGTCGGTCAGCGAAAACACGGACCAGGAGAGTTTCAAGTACCGCCGCAATGACTTGCAGGATCGCCTCATCGCCGCCTCGAACCAGCGCTGCGCCACGTATCTGCGGGTACTGACGGCTTCGAAGTCGCAAACCCAGATGGGATGGAGTGGCCTTGCGACGCTGCTGTCGGGGGCGGCCGCCGTGACGACGCCTGCCGCCGCCGCCAAAGTACTCGCCGCGGGAAGCACCGTGTCGAATGGGCTGCTGAGCCAGTTCAATGAAGCCTATTTCAGCAACCTGACGGTGCAGGTGATTTCCTCGGGAATCGCGAAGCAAAGAGAAGCGGCGCTGGTCAATATTCAATCCCAGCGCAATGCGTCGTTGGTGGACTATCCCGTGAATCGGGCAGTGGCGGACGCTCTCAATTACCACGCCATGTGCAACCTCGTCACGGGCCTGGAAACTGCCGCTGCCGCAACGAAAAACGCCGCCGCAGCAGACGTGGCAAGAATGTCCGCGGTGGTCCCTCTGAATTGAAGCTTGCTGCTCCCCTTACAAGGGGGGCACCGAGGGCGGCCAGGGGGCTTCGAATACCGGCGGTCGTGGGGAGGGAAGTCATGCAGTTTTCGAAAACGTTCAAAGGGATATTGGTCGCTGGCTTGTTGCTGGTGGGCACCTGGGTGGGGGCTTTCCAGATAGGTCCATTGGGGACGCAGCACGAAGAGCGCCTGACCAATGAGACGAACTCGACGCTGGCGCGCGTCGCGGGCTCTCTGGGCGTTCTGATCAAGTCGCCGGTCCATGAGGAAATCACCCACCTCGGCAAGTGGTGCCATGTGGCGCAAGCCGATCTCGCCACCGACACCTACTGCAGTGGGCGTGACGTGGGGTTTGCTTCACCCTATGTGATCTATGGCGTCCGATGGAACGACCTGCCGCCGTTCCGGCTGGAGAAGGACCAGGGCAATTGCGACTACCTTGGGAAGAAGAACGTCTGCCGTGCCGACCAGACGATCCGTTTCTCCACGCAGCCTGCGTGCTGGTATTGCCTCTTCAAGGACGCCGAGCGCCAGGCCCAGACGAAGACGATCGTGGGGTGCAACAAAACGGCGAACAGCGTTCCCGGTAATTTGATGACGCGTTCGCACTTCGGCGATTTGCAGTTCCTGCATGGGATGGCCAACGCATCCGGTATCCATCCCGTGGAGACGAGGGCCCAGATCCTGGACTGGCTGGAGTTCGCATGGAAGGTGTCTTCCAGGGAGATCCTTCCTCCCACCTTCCTGAAGGACATCGACAATCCGACCATCAGAAACCACTTCGGATGCACGGACTGGAGGGTTGTGGATCTGTACCTGTTGGGGCGGCAGGATGCTGCCAGCGGCCTGGTGTCCCAGATTCGCGAGATCGCCTTCGGCTCGGTGCTGCACACCGTCCAGGATTCGTTCGCCGCGGCCCATGCCGAGCGGGAGCGGCAACCTACCGGGGCGCAATGTGAAGGCTCGGCGTATGCCATGCCGGCCAAGATCGTGGAGTTCCATGCGTACGGCGCTCAAGATGGCGTGCTGCATGACCACGACGACAGCCGCGAGGCCATGACGGCAGCGGCCAAGGACCGATGGCCGGAGGCTGTGGAAGTCACCCGCAACCTGTTTGAGCTCCAGGCTGATGGAGCCAAATGGGCGGACGCCAGCAGTTACCTGCAATGTGTTTTTACGCTGGGTGATGATCGCCGGGCTTCATCGCCGGGGGATGCATACCGGCGTGTCGACATGCTCTATCGGCCATGAGTTGAAGGTTTTTCGGGCGCTGCGGCGGCTGTCGCCCGGACTCAGAGCGGCCAACACGACCCAGCGAAGCGGTTCTGGCTAGGCGCCGCACCGCAGGCAGTACGAGTCGTACGACAAGATGCGGCAACGACGCCAGAAGGGTCGTGTTAGCCGCTCTCAATGGCTGCTTGAGCCTGGTTGCTGAATTCAGCAGGGTCCGTCAGACCGCAGCTCTGCGTGCGAAGCCGCCGACGCCACCTACCCCGCAATCCGCGGCACACCCCCCGGCGGAACCATGTCCCCCGCCGAAGGCGCACTCTGCGGCCGGGCCGCCCGCACGTTCTCCACGAAACTGTCCGCCGGCAACGGCCTGCCGTACAGCCAGCCCTGCTGCGACGGGCAGCGGTTGGCATGCAGGAAGTCGGATTGTTCCTGCGTTTCGACGCCTTCGGCCACGACGTGCAGGCCGAGGTGGGAGCCCATGGACAGGATCGAGCAGACGATGCCGACGCTGGCGGTGTCGTCGGGCAGCCCGGTGATGAAGCTGCGGTCGATCTTGATCTCGTAGAGCGGCAGCTGCCGCAGGTAGGAGAGGCTCGAGAAGCCCGTGCCGAAATCGTCGATCGAGAAGCGCACGCCCAGCTCGACCAGTTCCGCGAGGCGTTCCGCCGCATGGTTCACGTCGGTGATCAGCAGGCCTTCCGTGATCTCCAGTATCAGGCCCGAGGCGCGGGCGCCGCTCGTTTCCAGGGCGTGCCGGACTTCGTCGACGAAGTCGGGATGCTTGAATTGCGCCGGGCTGATGTTGACGGCCAGGGTGAGCGAGGGATCTTCGCGGTGCAGGGCGGAGAGGATCTCGCAGCCGGTCTTCAGCACCCAGGTGCCGAGTTCGATGATGAGGCCGGAGGCTTCCGCCAGTGCGATGAACTGGTCCGGGGGCACCATGCCGCGGTGCGGGTGCCGCCACCGCAGCAGGGCCTCGCCGCCGGTGAGCCGGCTGTGGGCGTCGTGCTGCGGCTGCACGTGCAGGAACAGCTGGTCGGAGCCGATGGCCGCGCGGAGGTCCTGCTCCAGCGCCAGCCGCTCATGGAAGCCCGCCAGCATGTTGTGCTCGAAGAACACGGGGTGGTTGCCGCCCTGCGTCTTGGAGCGGCGCAGCGCGAGCTGTGCCTCGCGCAGGGCGTCGACGCCATCGCGGGTCTCGGCATGGATGAGGCTGATGCCCGCGCTGGCCTGGATGTGGAAGGAGTCCGGGCCCAGGTGGAAGGGGGCGGCCAGGCTGCGCAGCAGTTTCGCGGCGACGCCTTCCGTCAGCGCGCGGATGTCGGCGTCGGTGCGGCCTTCCATGCGCAGCACCACGACGAATTCGTCGCTGCCGGTGCGGGCCAGCGTGTCTCCGCGGCGCAGGACGCTTTTCAGGCGCCGCGCGGTCTCGCATAGGACGTCGTCGCCGATCCGGGTGCCGCGCGCCACGTTGAGCAGCTTGAACTGGTCGATGTCCACGCAGATGACCCCCGCGGAGCCCGCGCCGCTCGCCACCTGGATCTGCTCCGACGCCAGTTGCTCGAGCAGATGCCTGCGGTCCATCAGGCCCGTCAGTGCGTCGCGCTGCCACGGTGCCCTGGACGCCGGCGGGACGGCGCTGCCCGGGGTTCCGGGGGGCTGCCCGTCCGGGCCCGCATGCCGGGTTTCGGCAATGGCGACGCCCCCTTTGCCGGCCTGCTTGACGGCGTACATCGCGGCGTCGGCGGCATGGATCAGCGTCTCGACACTGGTGGCGTGCCGCGGGTAGCTGGCCACGCCCACGCTCGCGCCGACCTGGGCGGACTCCTCGTTGGGCAGCACGAACGGCTGGTCGAAGCTGTCGATCAGCTCCCGGGCCAGCGCCGAGACGCTGGGGTGGAGCGCATCCACCCCCATGATGACCACCACCAGCTCGTCGCCGCCCAGCCGGCCCACGACGTCGCCGTTGCGCTGGAAGAGCATGCGCAGGCGCCGGGCGGCCTCGACCAGGACGGCATCGCCCGCGGCATGTCCCCAGCGGTCGTTGACGGACTTGAATCCGTCGAGGTCGATGAACATCAGGGTGACGTCGCCCAGGTCCTGGCTGAGGGCGGCGTCGTCCACATGCTGGCCGAGCAGGGTCTCGATGTAGGCGCGGCTCTTGAGCCCGGTGAGCGCATCGTGCTCCGCGCGGTGCTGCGCCGCGCTTTCCTCGTTCTTGCGCCGCGTGATGTCGTAGAGCACGCCCTCGACGCGTTGCTCGCTGCTCCCGGACCGCTCCATGCAAGACACCATGCAGTGCACCCACAGCTTCGTGCCGTCCGGGCGGACCAGTTCGAGGTCCGCGGACTCCGGTTCCAGGGAATCGCAGGCTTCGTCGATCAGCTGCTGCAGCTGGGCCGGGCGGATGAAGAAGGCGGAGATGAAATCCTCGGCGTGCGCGGCCACCACCTGGCCGGCCTGCAGGTTGAGCAGGCGCTCGAAGGCCGGGTTGGCATGCAGCAGCCGGCCGGCCGTGGAGAGGATGAAGATGCCCGCGCTCGTGGAGTCGAAGATGCCCCGGTAGCGGGCCTCCAGGCCCGAGATTTCCTCGCGCATGGCGCGTTCGCGTTCGAGCGCGCCCTGCTGCATTTCCAGCAGGCGGTTGACGGCCGTGGTGACGATGCCCACCTCGTCGACCGTGTGGTGCGGATCGATCGACACCCGGCGCGACGTGCCCGGCGCGATCGTGGCCAGCTCGGCGGCCAGCTGGTGCATCGGGCGCGACAGCATGCGCCGGGCCAGCATGCTGAACACGCCCAGCATGCCGGCCAGCAGCACGGTGATCGCCGCCACCACCAGGGCCGCCTGCCGGCCGGCCTCGGACGTCAGCCGCTGGTAGTCGAGCCAGACCTGCAGGTCGCCGATCCGTCCCTCCTGGCGGAAGGGCGACACCAGGGGCGATTCGAAGGTCGGCGCGGCCGCGGCGCTGCGGCCGATGGCGGCAGGCCCGGCCTCCGGGTTGGAGTTCGTGGCCATCGTCGCGCCCGCGGCGTCGCGCACCGCCACGCGGGCGACGGCGGGGTGGCGGGCCAGGCCGTCCACCAGTTCCTTGAGCAGCAGTTCGTCGCGCGCATACACCCCGACCGCCATCGTCTGCTGCACGGCCGCGGCGATGGCGCGCGCGGAGGCTTCCGAGTTCTCCAGGTAGTGCGAACGGGCGCTGCGGTAGAGGACGATGGCGACCAGGACCGCCATCACGCCCGCGACGCCCACGACCGCCCACTGGAACCGGCGATGGAGGCTTTTACTGCGCATGGGGAGCGGGCCGGCGAAGGAGAAGCACGCGCGGCATCACGGCAGGTGCAGCACCACCCGCACGGAACTGTCCTGCGGGGGGCGGGTGAGGTAGCCGATGGCGGATGGGTCGCTGCGCAGGCGCTGCAGCATGGCCGTGTCGTCTTCGGCGGTCTGCGGCGGGCGCACCTGACCCGTGAAATGCAGCCGCGCCCAGTAGCTGTTGATGCGTGCGATGTCCATGCCGGTGAGCAGCTGGTAGAACTCTGCACGCGCCGGGCTGTCGCGCTTCTGGTCCAGCGGCGTGGCGACGCTGCCGTCGGAGAAAGCGCGGGACCGGCCGGTGTAGATGGCCACCAGCTCGTTCTGGTTCACGGACCGCAGCGGACTCTGCGCGGACACCACCACGTAGATGGAGGCCGCGGCCACGGTGCACTGCAGCGCATGGACCGCCAGCGCGACGGCGGTCAGCACGCGTGGAAGTTTCGGGAATACGCGCGGCATCACTGGCCCCATACGAAGTCGACCAGCAGGGACACCAGGTTGCCCTTGGCGGCCTGCCCGTCGTGGTTGCGCCAGCCCGCCGCGCCGTTCTGCCGGACGTGGAACCGCTCGAACTGGAACTTGAGCGCGGCGTTCGATGCGAAATCCCACCGGAGCCCGACGCCGACCGTGCGCTGGTCGAACCGGAACTGGTTGGCCGCATAGGTCGCGTAGCCCGCCAGCATCTGCGCCTGCTGCGCGGCGGCGGGGCCCGCCACGGGGGCCAGCGGAGACGCGACGTCGGGCGTGGCCAACGCCGCCTCCCGCGGCCTGCTGCGGCTGGCGAGGGCGTAATAGGTCACGCTGTCCTTGCGCCACGCCGCGCTGACATAGCCTCTGTAGGCATCCAGCGTGCTGCTGGGAACGTCCAGCCGGCTGCCCTCGGCCACGAAGGTCCAGGGGCCGCTGTCGTACTGGGCGGCGAGCGCCAGGTAGCGGGTGGCTCCGCCGGCCCAGAGCCTGTCGTTCAGGGGGGCGATCGCCTCCCGCACCCCCGGGACGGGCGACTGCTGCAGCGCGCCGACGCCCTGCAGCAGCGCCCGGTATTCCGGGCCCTGGGCCATGTTCACCCGGGACTGCATGTAGCTGAGTTTCAGCAGGAGCCCGTTCGATTCCCGCGACAGGCCCACCGCCAGGATGTCGTCCACGTTCACGGGGCTGTAGGAGCGCCCGCCGTCGGTGGCGCTCGTCCTGATCGTGCCGGTGGTGGCGCGCAGGCGCCATGACGCGCCGCCCGCGTCCCAGCGCTGCTCCACGTCCAGGCCATCGACGGCCACGACCGGCGCGAAGGCGTAGAAGTCGGTGGGCGGGCGCGCCCAGGTGAAGGCATAGCCGACGTTGCGGCTTTCGGAATACAGGAACAGGTCCGGGCTGACCCGGCCCAGGCGCAGGCGGGTGTTCGCCCACGGCCGGTAGCCGACGTAGGCCTGCTCGATCGCTTCGGCGGAGACCGCTCCCCGGGCGCGGTGCAACAGGACACCCTGGATGGCGGCCTCCCAATCGTTGCCGTGGGCCCAGTCGATCTGCGCGCCGAGCCGGGAGTCGATGGTGGCGCTGAGGTCGGCGGCGGCGCCTTTCTGCGCGGTGCTGCGGATCAGTCCCCAGCGCGGGGCCCCGGTTTTGTCCACCATGCCCACGGTGCCGAAGCCGCTGAGGGTGAGGCTGTTGTCCGCCGGTTCCTGGGCCTGGGCCTGGGCAGCGAGGCCTGAACCACATGCGAGCACCAGGGTGACGAAAGAGATGCTGCGCACGGAACGGGTACCTGGATGTAGAGAGTCGCTGGAGATCCACGCGGCTGGGAAATGGCCGATCTGGTGGTCGATACAGGGCAGGGCGGGGAATTCACGCCTTTGGGGGACAGCGGAGCACCTGCTGCGTTGGCCCTAAAGCATCGGACACCACTTTCTGCCCGACCATCAAAATTTATCAGAATTTTACTTATTGACGCATTTGTCCAGCGCGCAGTCATATTTTTGCTGATTTATTTATGTTGTTTTTTGGTTTTCGTGTCATCTGCCGTCGGGCGCGTGTGTAGGACATGCTCCGCGCCACGGGAGCAGAGAGCACATCGGGATTTTTCCGGCAGGGGCCATGGACCAGTGCCCCACCCAGTAATGCTCACATCGATTGGGAAGATCGCAGCGCCCAGGCCCCGGCGGGCAAGGTCCGCATCGACCTGTCTTCCCCGTGCTATACATCGACCCACGCAATATTCCACCCCCGAGGACCGCATGCCCCTATCGATCCACTCCTTCCTGAAATCCACCGTGGCGGTGCTGGCGATCGCCGGCGGCGGCGCGGTGTGCGCCCAGGGCACGCCCATCGATGCCGCGGCGTTCGACGCGCTGGTGGCGCAGGGCCCCGTCGCCAGCGCCGAGGCCATCGCCGCGAGCCCGTGGGCCAGCAAGATCAAACAGGCCGGCACGCTGCGCCTGGGGGGCACGCAAACGTCGAACCTGTTCTCGCTGCTGAACGAGAAGGACGGCAAGCTGCGCGGCTTCGATGCCGGCATCGCCCAGCTCCTGACGCGCTACATCCTGGGCGATGCCTCCAAGGTCCAGTTCACGCAGGTGAACTCGTCCACGCGCGAGCAGGTGCTGATCAACGGCCAGGTGGACATGGTCGTCGCCACCTATTCCATCACGCCCGCGCGCGCCGAAAAAATCTCCTTCGCCGGGCCGTACTACACATCGCAGGCGGGTGTGCTGGTGAAGGCGAACAACCAGGCCATCCAGTCCTACAACGACCTGGGCGGCAAGAAGGTCGCCACGCAGGCCGGCTCCACGGGGCCGGCGATCCTCGCGCAGTTCGCGCCCAAGAGCACGGTGCAGGAGTTCCAGACGCACCAGGAGGCGCTGGATTCGCTGCGCCAGGGCCGCGTGGCCGCCTACGTGACCGACTACACGCTGCTGCTCAACACCCTGAGCCTGGGCACCGGCGACGCCAAGCTCGCGGGCGCCCCATTCGGCGCGCAGGACCCGTACGGCATCGGCCTGCCCAAGGGCTCGGACGGCGTGGCCTTCGTCAACGCGTTCCTGAAGAAGATCGAAGCCGACGGCATCTGGGCGAAGCTCTGGACGATCGCCATCGGCCAGCGCACCGGCAGCACGGCCGTCCCCACGCCGCCCGCGCTGCCCTGAGCCGATGGGCGAGGTTGCCAAGCTCCTGGCCGACCACGGGCCTGCCTTCGGGCAGGCCCTTTTGCTGACCTGGAAGCTCACCGCGCTGTCGTTCGTGCCGGGCGTGCTGCTGGGCATGGCGGTGGCGATGCTGCGGCTCTTTCCGCTCCCGCCGCTGCGCTGGGTGCTCACCGTCTACGTCGAGACCTTCCGCAACATCCCCAGCGTGGCACTGCTGATCTTCATCGTGTTCGCGCTGCCCGATCTCGAGTTCGTGATCGACTACGAGCCCAGCGTGGTGCTGACCCTGGTGCTGGTCTGCTCCGCGTTCACGGCGGACTACGTGCGCTCGGGCATCAACACCATCCCCGGCGGGCAGATCGAGGCCGCGCTCAGCCTGGGGATGCGGCCGGCGCGCATCATCTGGTCGGTGGTGCTGCCGCAGGCGCTGCGCTCGGTGGTGCAGCCGATGACGTCGCTGCTGATCGCGTTGATGCTCTCCACCTCGCTGGCATCGCAGGTGCCGTTCCCGGGCCGGGAGCTCACCACGCTCGTCTCCAAGATCGCCACCGACTCCGCCGCCGGCATGGCCGCCTTCGCCGTCGCGGCCGCGATGTACGTGGCCACCGGCCTGCTGATCGCCTGGGCCGGCGCTGCGCTGGACCGGAAGCTGCGGATCCTGCGATGAACCGATCCCTCGAAGACATCCTGTTCGGCGCGCCGACGCCCCGGGCCCGCACCCTCACCCGCGGGATGAGCGTGGTCGCCGCGGGTGTGCTGCTGTTGCTCGCGGCCGGCATCGTGTTCCGATTCCATTCTGCCGGGCAGCTCGATGCCCGCTACTGGAAATTCTTCGCCTGGCCGACGACCTGGGCCTTCCTGGCCAAGGGCCTGCTCGGCACGCTGGCCTCGGCGGCGATGGCCGCCGTGATCGCGCTCTCCCTCGGCCTGGTACTGCTGGCCGGGCGCCTGGCGCGCACGCGCCTCGTGCGCTGGCCGGCCGTGGCGGCCATCGAGTTCCTGCGCGGCACGCCGACGCTGCTGCTCATCTACGTGTGCTTCCTGGTGCTGCCCTCGGTCGGCATCAAGCTCAGCACCTACTGGATGCTGACCCTGCCGATTGGCCTCAGCACCGCCGCGGTGGTGGCCGAGGTCTACCGCTCGGGCGTGCTCGCCGTGCCCCGCGGCCAGACCGACGCCGCGCGCAGCCTGGGCATGACGGAGATCCAGGTGTTTTTTGCCATCGTGTTCCCGCAGGCGCTGCGCTACATCGTGCCGGCCCTGGTCGCGCAACTGGTGATCGTGGTGAAAGACACCACCTTCGGCTACGTCGTCACCTATGGCGAGCTGATGCAGAACGCCCGCGTGCTCATCGCCAACTACCACTCGCTGGTGCCGGTGTACCTCATCGTGGCGGCGCTGTATTGCCTGGTGAACTATGCGATTTCGCGGGCGAGCCGGCGGCTGGGGCGGCCGATGCATTGAGCGCGGCGGACACCACCCCGCCCGCGTCGTTGCCGCGCTATGCCCGGCTGCTGCTCGCCACCAGCGATGCCGCCAGCAGCCGCGCGGACTTCGCGCTCACGCCCTTGCCCGTGATCGACAGCGCGGGCGGATGGGCGAGCATGCGTGCGAACACCGCCTGCACTTCGTCCGCGCGGATGTCGCCGATCAGCGCGATCGTGTCGGCCAGCGGCGTCACTGTGCCGTGCGCGAATACCTCCTCCACGGCCCGCTCCATCGTCGCGAAGGGCCGCTCGCTGGCCCGCACGCGGGAGACGGTGAGCTGGTTCTTCGCGCGCTCCAGGTGCACCGGGTCGATCGCGGAGGCCTGCGCCTGCAGCAATTCGCCCGTGGCCTGCACCAGCGCCTCGACCTTGTCCGGCGTGGTCACCGCATGCACCACGAAATTGAGCCACGCGTCACCGCTGTCGATCGTGGCATCGGCGTTGTAGGCCAGGCCCAGCCGCTCGCGCACCGTGTCCACCAGCGGCGAGGACATGCCGCCGCCGAACAGGTTCGCCGCGAGCGCCGCGGCCAGGCGCCAGCGCGGGGGCAGCAGGGCCTGCACCGTGCCGGCACCCTGCCGCTCCGGCGCGCCAGGACCGGGCAGCGGATAGGCGATGTTCAGGAACACCTGCGACACCTGCGTGAAGCGCCGCGCCACGGCCTGGCCGACGTGCAGAGCGGGCGTGGGCGGCAGCACCCCGGCGCCAGCGGCCTGCCGCCCCGATGCGGACGCAGGCGCGGGCATCGCAGCGAACAACTCCTCCGCGCGCCGCATCCACGCATCGACGTCAAAGCTCCCCGCAGCCGCCACGATGGTCTTGCCGGCCACGTAGTGCCGCTGCACGTGCCGCACCAGGTCATCGCGTGTGAAGCCTTCGATGTTCTCCACCGTGCCGATCACCGGCATGCCCATGGGATCGTCGCCCCACAGCGCGCGGTCCAGCAGGTCGCTGGAGCTGTCCTCCGGGTCCTCGTCGTACTCGATCGCCTCCTGCCGGATCACGTCCAGCTCGCGCTGCAGCTCGGCCTCGGGAAAGGTGCTGTGCAGCACGATGTCCGCCGTCATGCCCAGCAGCTGCAGCGCATGCTGCCCCAGCCCCGTCATGAAATAGCCCGTGCTGTCCTTGCCCGTGTAGGCGTTCACGTCCGCGCCCAGCCGCTCCGCATCGAGGTTGATCGCCTGCACCGAACGCGTGGCCGTGCCCTTGAACGCCATGTGCTCCAGCACGTGGCTGATGCCGTTGTTCTCCGGCGTCTCGTCGCGCGAACCCACGCGCAGGAACACGCCGACGCTGGCGCTCTGCACGTGGGGCATGGGGAGGGCGAGGAGGCGGACGCCGTTGGGGAGGGTGTGGAGGAGGGGAATGGGAGGATGGGGCATGGGTGATCTGAGCAGATCCGGACTTAAGCGCTGGGTCGATGGCTTCCCGCCTGCATGCTGCATTGTCGCCGGGCTCTAAGGGCATGCACGATGGGCGCTGACAGGTCATCGGCACGGGACGATGCCAGACCTTCAGTCGCAGAGCCCTCACAATCCAATGGCATGCACAACGTTCTCACCATCGACATCCAAGGCAAGCGCAGCAAGGCCGAAGTCCTGGCGGCCATGGGCGAGGCACTGCAACTGGGCGGCCCCGGCGGCAACCATCCTGTGCTCCCCGGCAAGGAGTCCGGCTGGGGCATGAACTGGGATGCGCTGTTCGACTGCCTGCTCAACCTGCACTCCGGCGGCATCTGGGGCACGAGCCCCGTCATCGCGTTTCCGTTCGAACTCGTCATCAGCGGCGCCGAGGCATTCGCTCGGGACAATCCTGACGCTTTCGCCGTGCTGAACGACGTGCTGGAGCAAACCCGCGAGACCTACGCCCGGACGGGGCGGATTTTCGAATTCGTCATCCACGAATAGACCTGCGGGCAGCGCAATCTGCGGAGACAGGAGCGCGCGGTCACGCTGTGCTCCGAATCAACTCCGCACCAACACCAGCCCCGGCGGCAACGCCTCCCCGAACACCCGCCGCTGGTCCGCCTCGTCCAGCACCGTCACCTCCCGCACCATCGCCACCCATCCCGGCGCGGCATGGGCCGCCTCCAGTTGCGCGGCGATCCGCAGGCGAACCTCTTCCGACAGATCCCGCGCCCGGTCGCCCGTGGCCTGCGCGATCTGGGCCACGGCGAAGGCCGCGGCCTCGTGGCGCGCCCAATCCGGCGCGATGTCGGCCTCGATCTGTGCGAGCCAGCCCTGCACGGTGTCAGGGGGCAGTACGTGGTGCACGCTGGCGTACAGCGGCTGGCGCGCGCCGAGGCGGCCCAGGGCCCACCAGAGTTCGGCCGTGGGGCGTTGCGGTGGTTGCTGTCGCTGTTGCTGTTGTTGCTTCAGCCGCCGCAGCAGCCAGCCGCCGAACTGCATTTTGTCGGCCGGCTGGATGCGCTCGAACGAGGCCGCCATGCGCAGCAGTTCGTCGGGCGCCTGCATGCGCGGGCCTTCGGGGGCGGGGATGTCGGTGCCACCGGGGGGCTGCAGGTAGTAGGCGATGACGTCGTAGACCATCTGCTGCTGTTCGGCGTCCAGGCCGCCCGCGATGCGGCGCCAGAGGGTCCACCATTCGGACCATTGCTGGCTGTCGTCGCTGTGGGCGATGCCGGGGCCGAACAGTTCCCACATCTGCTGCATGCGCCAGCCGTCGAGTGGGTCGCCGAAACCGGGGCGCAGGGTGAAGCCGACGAGGTTGAACCAGGTGCGTTCGTGCTGGGCGGAGCGGCGGCGGCGTTTGGCGCCTTGCAGCAGGGCGCCGAAGAGGGTGCGCAATAGGGGCGTGGGCCAGGTGGCGCGGTCGCCGAGCAGGCGTTCCAGGGTGGCGCGCAGTTGGCGGACTTCCTTGGCGTCCACGCCCTGCTGCTTCTTGCCGCCATAGACGCGCTCGATGGCGGCGAGGGCTTCGGGCAGGCGGGGGTGGAGCGCCGTGGCCTTGGACGGGGATGCGGCGGAAGCGGTCTGGGTGCCGGTATTCGCGGCAGCACCTGCATCCTCGCCGTCATGCACATCCTGCGTGGCCGCATCGCCGCGCAGTTGGAATTCGAGCTGCCAACGCCGGGGAGGCTGGGCGCTTTTGCCGTCGCTGTCGGCTCCTTCCGCATTCACGGCCACGCAGTGCATTTCCAGCGTGCCGACGTCGGTGATGCGGGCTTCGAGCTGCACTTCCACCTGTGCGGCGCCGGGTGCGCCGCCTGCACTGCCTGCCTGGGAGGCGGACAGCACGGTGGCGATGGGCGGCAGGCGCTGCAGGCCTTCGTCATCGTCCTGCAGGGTGACGAGGTCGCCGGCACGGTGGTGGCGATCGGCGGCGCTGGTGGCCAGGTTGAAGCGCACGGGCCGGCCCAAACGCAGGCGGAAGCGCCGGTCCGCGAGCCGGACGGTGTCGCCCTCGGGGGTGCCGTGCGGCAGCACGCAGACGCCCTGGCCGCCGTCGAGCGCGAGGTAGTAGGCGCGGGCCGCGCTGCTGCGGATGCGGGGTGCGCTGCCGGCACGGGCCATGGCGTAGGCGACGGCGCCGCGCGCGACGGCGGCGTCGAGGCGGGGTTCATCGACCTCCAGCAGGCGGATGGGCCGGGCGCCGGCCGGCTGCCAGCCGCGCAGGGTGGCGAGCAGGCGGTCGCGCAGGGCCTGGGCGTGGAACACGCCGCCGTTGAGCAGTATGGTGTCGGGCAGGGCGCCGCCCTGGCGCTGCAGGAACGCGGCGATGTGGCGGGTGATGGCGGCGTCGTGGGCGTAGGGCAGGCCGAATTCGACGAGGGCGCCACGCGCACGCAGGGGCTGCGCATTCGCCGCGACCTGCGGGAAGAAGCCTTCGACCAGCAGCCGGTCCACGTCGGCGCGCGTGAGGGGGGCGGAGCGCGCGCCGCCGATCAGCCGGCTGCCGCTGCCCTGGAGCGTGACGGTGGTCTCCGCGGGGCCGCGCTGGGCGAGCAGGCGCTCCTTGGCGCTGCGGCAGCGCTGGGTGAGCTGGGCGAGCTGGATGGCCGAGAGCGGGGCATGCGCGGGCTGGCCAGGCTGGCTGGGTTGGCCCGCCGCGCCGCCCGACAGCCGCGGCTCGATCCAGCGGGCGAGCGCGAGGTCCATGTTGTCGCCGCCGAGCACGAGGTGGTCGCCCACGCCGGTGCGCGCGAGCTGCGGCTGGCCGGCGGCGTCCAGCGTGACGTCGATCAGTGTGAGGTCGGTGGTGCCGCCGCCCACATCGACCACCAGCAGGCGGCGTGTGTCGGCCAGCTGGCTGGCGAGGCTGGCGCGGTGGGCGAACACCCAGTCGTAGAACGCGGCCTGCGGTTCTTCGATGAGGTGGACTGCTCCCAAGCCGGCGAGTGCTGCGGCCTGCAGGGTGAGCTGGCGCGCGCCTTCGTCGAACGAGGCGGGCACGGTGAGCACGGTGGGCTGCTGCGCGAGGGGGGCCTCGGGGTGGGCGTGGTCCCAGGCGTGGCGCAGGTGGCGCAGGTAACTGGCGCTGGCCTCCAGTGGCGAGACCTTGGGCACGCCGTCCGGCGCGCCCCAGGGCAGGATGGCGGCGGTGCGGTCCACGGCGGGGTGCGACAGCCAGCTCTTGGCGCTGGCCACGAGCCGGCCGGGCGTCTGCTGGCCGAGTTCGCGTGCGAAGGCGCCGAGGATGGCGGGCTCCTGCGATGGCCAGGGCAGGGGCAGGTCGGCCGCCGCGAGCGCGCCTTCCGCCGGATGGAAGCGCACCGAGGGCAGCAGGGGCCGCGGCGCGACCTCGCCGGCCGCGATGCTCTGGGGGACGGGGAAGACCTGGATGTCGTCCGCGCCCAGGGGCGCGAACGCGAGCACGGTGTGGGTCGTGCCCAGGTCGATGCCGATGCGGAAGGCGGCCGCCATCACGCGTCGCGGACGTCGAACTCCACCTTCCATTGCGCGCCGCCGGATGCTTCCGCAAGCAACTCCAGCGTGCCGATGTCGGTCACGCGCGCGCGCAGCTGCACCGGCACGACCTCACCGGCGGCGCGGCCTTCGGCGGGCAGCGCGGCCTCGATCTGCGCGAGCTCCTGCAGCTCTTCGGGCGACCAGAAATCCAGCAGGGTGCCGGGCTCATCGCCCCGCCGCACGGACGATCCGAAGAAGCGGAAGCGCACGGATTCACCGACGACGAGGCCCAGTTGCTGCGGCGGCAGCGGTGCCTCAGAGCCTTCCTCCATGCCGAAGGGCGCGACGCACAGGGCCTGCACGGGAGGCTCCAGGCCGGGCACGGCGGGCATGCTGGATTCGATGCCGACGTAGTAGGCCTGGGCCGTGCCGCCGCGGATGCGGATGCCGCGGCCCTGGCGCACCTGGCCGTAGTAGGCGGCACCGCGCGCGACGGCGTGGTCCATGTCGGCGCCCTGCAGCAGCCGGGCGGCGGGTGCGCCGTCGGCGGCGAGCCAGGCATTGAGCGTGGAGAGTACCCGATCGGTCAGCAGTTCGGACTTGAACACGCCGCCGTTGAACAGCACGGCCGTGGGATGCAGGAAGGTCGCGCCCTCGGGCTGGGCGAAGCCCGGCAGCTGCGCGGTGGCGCCCACTTGGCGGCCGAGCAGCGCGGCGAGGTGGCGGGTGACGGCGGCATCCTGCGCATAGGGCAGGCCGATCTGCGTGAGGCCGGCGCGCGGGCGGGTGATGGGCCGGGCGCTGCTCTCGACGGCCGGGAAGAAGCCTTCGAGCAGGATGGTGGAGAGCAGTTCGCGCTGCAGCTCGGCGCGGATGGAGCCGCCGATGAGTTTGGAGCCGCGGCTGGGCACCACCAGGGGCATGCTCTGCAGGCCGGGGTCGCTCAGCAGCTGCTCCTTGGCCAGGCGGCAGGCATAGGTGAGCGCGCGCATCTGCCAGGGGTCGAGCTGCTTGCCTTCGGCGGCCAGGCCGCGCGCCACGCCGTGGGCGAGGGCCAGGTCCATGTTGTCGCCGCCGAGCAGGATGTGCTCGCCCACGGCCACGCGGTTGAGCTGCAGGTTGCCGGCGTCTTCGGTGACGGCGATGAGCGAGAAGTCGCTGGTGCCGCCGCCCACGTCGACGACGAGGATCACGTCGCCCACCTGCACCTGCTTGCGCCAGTCGCCCGCGCTGCCCGCGATCCAGCTGTAGAGCGCGGCCTGCGGTTCTTCGAGCAGCGTGATGCCGTGGTAGCCGGCGGCCTGCGCGGCCTCGGCCGTGAGCTCGCGCGCGGCCGGGTCGAACGATGCGGGGATGGTGACGGTGACGGATTGCTGGTCGAACGGTGCCTCGGGGTGCCGGTGGTTCCAGGCGTCGCGCAGGTGCTGCAGGTAGTGGGTGCTGGCGGCCAGCGGCGAGATGCGCTCGACCTCGGGCGGTGCGTCGGCCGGCAGGATGCCGGCGCGGCGGTCCACGCCGGCATGGCCGAGCCAGCTCTTGGCGCTGGAGACGAGGCGGATCGGCGTCAGCGCGCCGTGGCTGCGCGCCCATTCGCCGGTGATGCGGCCGGGCGTGGCGTTCCAGGGCAGGGCCAAGTCGCCGGGCGCGAATTCGCTGTCGTGCGGCACGTAGAGGAAGGAGGGCAGCAGGGAATAGTCCTGCACGGCGCCGGGGCCGCTTTGCTGGGCGACGGGCAGGACCTCGGGCGCCGCGCCCTCGCTCTGCAGGTCGACCCAGGAGAGCGCGCTGTGCGTGGTGCCGAGATCGATGCCGATGGCGTATTTCGCGCTGCTCACAGCTCGACCTCCGCGGGCGCGATCACGCGCGTTTCGTGCCCTTCGGTGAGGGCGGGCAGGCGCACGGCGGTGGCGCGCCAGCCCTTGTGCTGCAGCGTGCCGGTGAACGGCGGCTGGCCGACCACGTTGCCGGTGACGCGCACGGCGGCGGCGTCGAAGCCGGCAGGCAGCGTCAGGCGGCTGCCTTCGGCTTCGGTGCGCACGGGTTCGAGATCGAAGGTGTCCTGCAGCACCTTGCGGGCGCCGCCGTGCAACAGGCGCGCGGCGCCACCCACGTCGGCATCGGAATAGGCGCCGATGTCTTCCTGCAGGAAATCGACGAAGCGCGCTTCGCGCTGCAGCAGGGCCAGCAGTTGCAGGGCGGCATCGATGTCGGCGGTGGCGCGCACGGGGGCGGGCGCCGGCACCGGGGACGGCGGCGGCGGTGCCTTCACGGGCGCGGGCGCAGGGGCGGGAGCGGGCGGCGGCACTTCGCTGGCCAGCGGCGCACCGCTGCGCAGGGCCTGCACGCGCGCGGCCAGGCGGCCGTCGCCCAGCAGGGCGAAGAAGCTGCCGATGGCCAGGGAGAGGCGGGAGAGGAAGGGGAGTTCTTGGGGTTCGGTCATGGGTCGGTGATGGCGCCGTGGAGGCGCGACAGCAGCGGGTGGGCCGGACGGGCGCCGGGCCGTTCAGCCGCTATTGTCTTCAATGCGGGAAGGCGATCGGAAAACCGGATTTTTCCCCGCGATGCACTCCGTGTTCAGGGGGCGATGTGCGCTGCCGCCACGGATGTGTCCGCTGCCGGGGCGCGAACAGCACAATGCACCATACCCCGGACTCTCCGCATTCGCCATGCTGCCGTCGCTGCCCTGCTGGCCGCCGGGTTGGCGGCCGGCTGTGGGCCTGGGCCGGCCAGCCGCGCTATTGCATGAACCAGCCGTGGCTCACCACCAGCGACTGCCCCGTCAATGCATTGGTCGGGAAGGCGGCGAACAGCAGGGCGGCGCGCGCGACGTCGTCGGTGGTGGTGAATTCGCCGTCCACGGTGTCCTTGAGCATCACGTTCTTCACGACTTCGTCCTCGGTGATGCCCAGCGTCCTGGCCTGCTCGGGGATCTGCTTTTCCACAAGGGGCGTGCGCACGAAGCCGGGGCAGATCACGTTGGCGCGCACGCCCTTGGCAGCGCCTTCCTTGGCCACGGTCTTGCACAGGCCGATGAGGCCGTGCTTGGCCGTCACGTAGGGGGCCTTGAGCTTGGAGGCTTCCTTGGAGTGCACGGAGCCCATGTAGATCACGCTGCCGCCGCGGCCCTGGGCGTACATGTGCTTGAGGCAGGCGCGCGTGGTGAGGAAGGCGCCGTCCAGGTGGATGGCGAGCATCTTCTTCCAGTCGGCGAAGGTGAATTCTTCGACCGGATGCACGATCTGGATGCCGGCGTTGCTCACCAGGATGTCGATGCCGCCGAAGGCCTGGGCGGCCTCGTCGACGGCGGCGTCCACCTGGGCTTCGTCCGTCACGTCGACGGCGACGCCGAGGGCCTGGGCGCCGGAGGCCTTCAGCTCCGCGGCCGTGGCCTCGGCGGCTTCCTTGTTCAGGTCGGCGATCACGATCCTGGCGCCTTCCTTCGCGAAGAGGGTGGCGATTTCCTTGCCGATGCCGCTGGCCGAGCCGGTGATGAAGGCGACCTTGTCCTTGAGTTGCATGGGATGCTCCTGAGGTGGATGGTGGAGGAGGGCGGGCGTAACCGGGTGCGGGCGAGGCCGCTGTGTCCGGCGGTGCCGGGCGCCAGCGTCGTGTCGGCGATGGCGCGCACGGCGGATCCACCCGTGCGCACCGGCCGGCCGGCCACGGGGGCGCGTGCGGATGCGTTGCGCGCTGCCGGGCCGCACCGGGCCGGGGCCGCGCTTCCGGTGCCTGGTACCCATGGTAGCGCTGGCCACGCGCACGCGGCCGTAGTCCGGCGTGCCGACCATCGCGTCGGTCTCTGCCGGAACGCGGCGCTCCACACCGGGCCGGTGGCCGGTGCGCGATGCCTCAGGAGGCGGCGTGGCCGAGGGCCAGGTGCTGCCCGGGTGCGCTGGCCGCCATGCCGGCGGCGGCCCCGATGCGGAAGAAAGCGACGGATTCGACCAGATTCTCGGCCTGGCTCTTCAGGCTGCCCGCGGCGGCGGCCGATTCCTCGACCAGCGCGGCGTTCTGCTGGGTGACCTGGTCCATCTGCACGACCGCCTCTCCCACCTGGGACACGCCCTGGCTCTGTTCATTGCTGGCGGTGCTGATTTCCGCGACGATGTCCGTCACGCGGCGGATCGAGTTCACGACGTCCGACATCGTCGTGCCCGCGCGGTCCACCAGCATGGTGCCCTGTCCGACGCGCTCGACGCTCGTGGAGATCAGTTCCTTGATCTCCTTGGCGGCGGCGGCACTGCGCTGCGCGAGGCTGCGCACCTCGCTGGCCACCACCGCGAAGCCGCGGCCCTGCTCGCCGGCACGGGCTGCTTCCACGGCGGCATTCAGTGCCAGGATGTTGGTCTGGAAGGCGATGCCGTCGATCGTGCCGATGATGTCCGCGATCTGTCGGGAGCTCTCCTCGATGCCCTTCATGGTCTCCACCACCTGGCTGACCGCGTCGCCCCCCTGCGTGGCCACGCGCGATGCCTGGATCGCCAGGCCGTTGGCCTGGCTGGCGTTGTCCGCGTTGCGCCGCACCGTGGAGCTGAGCTCCTCCATGGAGGCCGCGGTTTCCTCCAGCGCGGAGGCCTGCTGCTCGGTGCGGGCGGAGAGATCGTGGTTGCCCTGCGCGATCTGCGAGCTGGCGGCGGCCACGGCCTCCGCGCTGCCGCGCACGCTGCCCACCACGCGCGCGAGGCTGTCGCGCATGTCCGCCAGGCGTTGCAGCAGCTGGCCGACTTCGTCCCGGGCGCCGGTGTCGATGTGCACGGCGAGGTTGCCCGCCGCCACTTCCGACAGCGCGTCGCCTGCGAGCCGCAGCGAATCGCGCAGGCGCCGCACCAGCGCCGTGCCCATGGCAAGGGCCAGGATGACGCAGCCCACGAAGGCGGCCAGCACGCCGGCACGGAGTTTCCCGTAGAGGGTCGTCGCGTCGTCGTTTTCATGGCGCGCACCCTCCAGCTGCACGTCGACCAGCTTGGCGATGACTTCCTGCAGCGGATCGATGGCAGGGTACATCTCGCGGGCCGCGTAGTCGGCCAGCTGCTGCCGGTCGCCCGAGAGCATGAGCGCCGACAGGCGCGCCGTGGCGGTGTCGGCCACGGCCAGGAGCGGCTTCATCTGGTCCATCAGCCGTGCCTCCTCCGGCATCAGCTCGGTGTTGCCGAATGCCTTCAGATTCGCCCGGACGGTCTCTATCGCCTGGCGGATCTGGTCAGCGCCGTGCGCGCCGGTGAATGCACCGTCACGCACCTTGTGGGCCGCATCGACCACGTTCACGGCGTACATGTCCGACACCGCCTTCAGGTACTTTAGCGGGAGGACACGGTCTTCATACACCGCGTGGAGACCGTCGTTGGCACGGCTCATGCCATACAGGCCGAGCGAACCCAGTATGGCCAGGGCCGAGCAGAGCACGGCAAGAAGGATGACAAGGCGCGTGGTGAGTTTCATGGTGGACAGGTGGGTGCCTACATGGCTGGAATTGCCGAGTCTGCCACATCGCAAAGATTTTTTATCATTTTAATTAGATCAATGTCGACTATTGACGATTCGAAAATCTTAGATGTCTTTGTGATCCTGGCAGCGGTTCATCTTCTGCATAGTCGAGTAGAGGCACGTACTTGCAGCGTGGATCTCACAGGGAACTGTAAATATTCAAATACAAATAATTCGCATTACAGAATTTTTTGTATCATCGCTTTCCACCGGCCGGAACTCTTTTGGCCTTCACAGGAAAGCGATCTCCATGCCCTCGCCGTTGTCAGACCCCTCTCTGGCCGATGTGTTCGTTGCCCACCGGGCACAGTTGTGGCGCGTCGCACGGCAGATCGTGAACACCGAAGACCTCGCCGACGACGTGATGCAGGATGCGTACCTGAAACTGGCGGAAGGGCCGAGCGACCGGGTGGCGGAGCGGCCGGTCGGCTACTGCTGCCAGGTGGTGCGCAACCTGGCGCTGGACTACTGCCGCCGCCACCGCGTGGAAGCCAGCTACCGCACGTTCGACATCGACGTCGAGACGGTCGACGTGCCCTGCCATCGCTCCCCGGACCGCCGCATGTGCGAGCAGCAGGTGATCCATGCGATCGACGAGGTGCTCTCGCAACTGCCTGCGCGCACCCGCATGGTGTTCGAGCTCTACCGCATCGAGGGGCTGACGCAGCGCCAGATCGCCGAGCGCCTGGGCTGTGCGCTGGGGCTGGTGAACGGGCTGATCGCCGATGCGGCCCGGGCCGTCGCGGGCTGCCGCGCGCACATGATGCCCGCGCCCTGAAGAGGCGCTGCGGCGGTGGCCTGCAATACCCCGCGGCAGGCGTTGGACGGGCCGGCCGGGCGCCCGGGGCGATGCGCTAGGCTCGGCGCATGACTGCACCGTATGACGACGACCCTGCATGGGAGGCGGCCTGGGCATGGGTCCAGCGCGAGTTCGACCAGGAAACCTTCGATGCGTCGGCACGCGCGGAGATGACGGCGTGGCTGCTGGCCGATCCCCTGCACCGCGCGCGCTACGACGAGGCCGCGCGGCTGTGGCTGCTGGCGGGCCTGGTGCCGCGCCGCACGGGGGAATGACGCTCACAGAGCCCGCATCCCTTCCGCGTCCTCGATCGCACAGGGTGCGATGAACACTTCGGCCCGCCAACCGTCTTGTGAAGGCAGGCCCGCCCCCAGCACGGCGGCCCGATGTTCAACCGCACAAGGGATGCACCGATGTCTACGAGCTGCTTCGACCGCGAGGACGAAACCTTCATCGTCCTGATCAACCACGAGGAACAGTATTCGATCTGGCCCCACTGGAAGGCCGTGCCCGAGGGGTGGCGGGTGGTGGAGGGCGTGCAGGGCGACAAGAAGACCGTCGTCGCCTATGTGGATGGCGCCTGGACGGACATGCGGCCGAAGTCGCTGCGCGACTGGATGGCGCAGCAGGATGCGGCCGCGCCCGCCGGGGGCACCGCGGCCGCGGCGGCCTGACGGCGATGGTGTACGGGGCGGATCGGGCGAGTCCGGTGGTTTCTGGTGACCTGCTGCTGCTGTGCCTGCCCTGCGCGGGCGCGAGCGCCACGATGTACCTGCGCTGGCGGCGGACCCTGCCCGCGGGGCTGCGGGTGGTGCCCGTGGAGTTGCCCGGCCGCGGCGCGCGCATCGGCGAGCCGTTCGCGGCGTCGTACGACGGGCTCGTCGGGCCGCTGGCGCAGGCCTGCCTGCGGGCGGCCGGCGGCGCGCGGTTCGCGCTCTTCGGGCACAGCATGGGCGCGTTGCTCGCCTACGGCGTGGCCTGCCGGCTGCAGGCGGAGCAGGGCGGGCGGCCCGCGGCGCTGGCGGTGTCGGCCTGCGCGGCTCCCGCGGTGCGCACTGGCGATCGCTATGCGGAACCGCTGGACGATGCGCGGCTGATCGCCGACCTGCGTGCGCAGGGCGGCACGCCCGAGGCCGTGTTCGCCGAACCTGAACTGCTGCGCCTCACGCTGGATGTGCTGCGGGCCGACTACCGGCTGTGCCATGGCTTCCACCGGAGCGCGGTCGCCGCGCCGCTGGCGTGCCCGGTGCACGTCTTCGGCGGTGTGCGCGACCGCATCACGGAGCAGGAGCTGCAGGCCTGGTCGCTGGAGACGCGCGGGCCCGTGACGCAGGACCGGTTCGAGGGCGGGCACTTCTTCCTGCGCGAAGGCGAGGCCGGTTTTCTGCGGGTGCTCGCTGAGCGGCTGTTGCGGGCCGACGCCCTGGAAAGGCCGCTGCAGGCCCTGGCGGCCGCGGCTTAAAGCACACCCCGGACCGGCCCCGCGCCGCGATTTTCTTTGTTGTCGATTTTCCGGCAGCCGATGCGTGGCATGCGGCGGGCCGGCAGCGCCCTGCGCGCACGAGGAGTTTCCATGCATGACTTGCCGACACCCTTCCCGCCATCGCTGATGGAAGCGACGGGGCAGCCCGTGGGGCCTGACCACTTCGTCGAGCGGCTGCGCGCGCTGGTGGAAAGCCGGCCCGATGCGCCCTGGCTGACCGTGGTCGACGAGGTGGCCGGGGTGCGCCGCGAGGTGACGCTCACCTATGCGGAGTTCGCCCGCCGCGTGCACGCCCTGGCCGCGCGGCTGCAGCAGCGGTTCGCGCCGGGCGACCGCGCGCTGGTGCTGCAGGACAACGACGAGCACTACGCCGTCAGCATGCTCGCCTGCTTCCACTGCGGCGTGGTCGCGGTGCCGGTGTTCCCGCCGCCATCGCAGCGGCCCCAGCACCTGGCGCGGCTGCAGGGCATCGCGCGGGACTGCGGTGCGTCCTGCGTGCTCACCACCGGGCCCTGGGAGGCGCTGGTACGCACCGGCTTCCCGGCGCTGGAGGTGATCGCGGGCGATGCGGTGGACCTCGCACTCGCTGCGGCGTGGCGGCCGCACGCACCGGCCGACGGCGACCTGGCCTTCCTGCAGTACACCTCCGGCTCCACGGGCGACCCCAAGGGCGTGATGGTGACGCACGGCAACCTCGTGGCCAACGAGCGTGCGATCCAGGAAGGCATGGAGGTGGGGCCCGCGGACTGCTTCGTCACGTGGGCGCCGCTGTTCCACGACATGGGACTGATCGGCGGCCTGCTGCAGCCGCTCTACATCGGCGCCTCGCTGGTGCTGGTGTCGCCGCGCTATTTCCTGGAGCGGCCGGCGCGCTGGCTGGAGCTGGTGTCGCGCTACCGCGGCACGGTCAGCGGCGGGCCGGACTTCGCCTACCGCCTGTGCGTGGAACGGGTGGGCGATTCGCAGGCCGCGGGGCTCGATCTTTCATGCTGGCGCGTGGCCTACAGCGGCGCGGAGCCCGTGCGGGCCGACACCATGGCGGCGTTCGCCGAACGCTTCGCGGCCCAGGGGTTCGACGCGGGCGCGGTGCATGCGTGCTACGGCCTGGCCGAAGCCACGCTCTACGTCACGGGCGTGCGGCCGGGCTCGGGCCTGTGGGCACGCCGTTTCTCCGCGCAGGCCCTGGCCGTGGGCGCCGCGACGCCCGGCGACGCGGGCGACGGCACCGCGCTGGTGGGCTGCGGCAGCCCGGCGAGCGGCCACGCGGTGCAGATCATGGACGTGGCGTCGTTCATGCCGGCTGATGCGGGCTGCGTGGGCGAGATCTGGGCGAGCGGGCCGAGCGTGGCGGACGGCTACTGGGGCAAGCCCGAGGCGACGGCCGCCACCTTCGTGGAGCACGGCGGGCGGCGCTGGCTGCGCACCGGCGACCTCGGCTTCGTGCACGGCGGCCAGCTCGTGGTGACCGGGCGCACCAAGGACCTGATCATCCTGCGCGGCCACAACGTCTATCCCCAGGACGTGGAGCGGACGATCGAGGCCGAGGTGGAGGCCGTGCGCAAGGGCCGCGTGGCGGTCTTCGCGGTGCAGGGCCCGCAGGGCGAGGGCATCGGCGCGGCGGTGGAGGTGTCGCGCGGCATGCAGAAATTGGTGCCGCCGCGCGCGCTGGTGGAGGCCCTGAGCGCGGCCGTGAGCGAGGCGGTGGGCGAGCCGCTGTCGGCCGTGCTGCTGCTGCAGCCCGGTACGTTGCCCAAGACCACCAGCGGCAAACTGCAGCGCAGCGCCTGCCGCGCGGCCTGGACGGAGCGCAGCCCCGATGCCTACGCCATCTACGAATGGGGCGGTTTCGTGCGCGGCGGGCCCGACGCCGCGGCGCCCTCCGCCAGCACGCCGGAGGCGCTCGATGGTCTCGAATCCGAGGTGGCTGCCATCTGGCGGGAGGTGCTGCGCAGCACCGCGCAGCCGGCGCTGGACCGCGAGGCCCATTTCTTCGTGCTGGGCGGCAACTCGCTCGCGGCCACCCAGGCGGCGGCGCGCATCGCGCAGCGCTTCGGTGTGGCGTTCGCGCCGCGCGTGCTGTTCGACCATCCGCGCCTGGGCGCCTGCGCGCAGGCGCTGCGCGACGCAATGGCGGTCGGCACCAGCGCTGGGCCGAGCGCGGTGGAGCCGCTGCCGCAGGCCCTGCGCGGCATGCCCCGGCCGCTGTCGCCCGCGCAGGCGCGCCAGTGGTTCCTGTGGAAGCTCGCGCCCGGGGACGCGGCCTACCACGTGGGTGCGGCGCTGTGGCTCGGCGGCCCGCTCGATGCCGTGGCGGCGCAGGCGGCGCTGCAGGACGTGGCGCGTCGGCAGGCCTCGCTGCGCACCGTGTTCGGCGAAGGCGCGGACGGCGTGCCCCATCAGCTGGTGCAGGACGTGCTGCGGGAGCTTCCACTCGATCTGGCGGACCTCGGGCGCACCGCCTGCGCAGACCGGAACGACGCCGTTCGCGACCGGCTGGATGCGCTGCAGGCCCGGCCGTTCGATCTGGCAGGAGGCGGCGTGCCCTGGCGCGCGGCGCTGCTGCGGCTGGACGACCGCACCCACGTGCTCGCGGTGGTGATGCACCACATCCTCTCGGACGGGGCTTCGATGCAGCAGTGGTCCACCGAATGGCTCGAAGCCTACGGCGCGCGCCGCCAGGGCCTGGACGCCCGCGGCGTGCCGGCGCTGCAGTACATCGACTACGCGGCCTGGGCGCAGGCCCGGCTGGAGGCTGGCGAGGCGGCGCGCCAGGGGGCCTGGTGGCAGGAGCGGCTGGCGGGCTGGAACGCGTCGCCCTGCGAGGTGCGCCCGGACCATCCCCGGCCTGCGCGCGCCCGCTACACCGCGCGCCGCCATGCCGTTGAGGTGCCCGCGGCGGTGGTGCAGGGGCTGCAGGCGCTGCGGGCCGGGGAGGGCGCGACACCGTTCATGGTGCTGCTGGCGGCACTGCAGGTGCTGCTGTCGCGCTACACCGGCCAGCCGCGCGTGCGGGTGGGCGCCGCGGTGGCGCAGCGCGGCGTGCCGGGGGTGGAAGGGCTGATCGGCCTGTTCGTGAACACCCTGGTGCTGCCTGCCACGGTAGACCTCCGCGCGCCGCTGCAGGCCGCGCTGCGCGAGGCCCGCGAACTGGTGCTGGGGGCGCAGGCCCACCAGGATCTGCCGTTCGACCGGCTGGTGGAGATGCTGCGGCCCGAGCGCGGCGCGGGTGCGAATCCGCTGTTCCAGGTAATGCTGAACCACCTCGCGGAAGACGACCGGCTGCTGCCGGCGATGCCGGGGCTCGCCGTGCGGGCCGAGCCGCTGCAGGGGCCGCAGGCGCAGTTCGAGCTGGTGCTGGAAGCGCGCGAAGGCGCGGACGGCGCGCTGTCGCTCGGCTGGGTGTTCGCGCAGGAGCTGTTCGAGCCCGCCACCATCGAGCGACTGTCCGGCCACTTCCTGGCGGTGCTGGCGGCGCTGGCCGGGCGGCCGGAGCAGCCTGCGGGAGAGGTCGAGCTGCGGCTGCCTGCCGAGCGTGCGCAGATCGATGCCTGGAGCCGCAACCCGCACCGTGAAAGCCCGGCGGTGCCGGTCTTCCGCGCGCTGGAGGCGCATGCAGTGCGCCAGCCGCAGGCGACGGCGCTGCTGTTCGGTGACGTGGCCATCGGCTATGCGGAGCTGAACGCTCGCGCCAACCGGCTCGCGCACCAGCTGCTGCGCGATGGGCTGCGGCCGCAGTCGATCGTGGGCATCTGCATGGAGCGCTCCGTGGAGATGGTGGTGGGCATGCTCGCGGCGATGAAGGCCGGTTGCGCCTACCTGCCGCTGGACCCGGAGCTGCCGGCCGGCCGGCTTGGCGACATGCTGGCGCACAGCGGAGCAGGGTGGGTGCTGTCGCATGCTGCAACTGCCGGGCGGATGCCTGCGCTGCCGGGCGTGCGGACGATCGATGTGGAAGCCCTGCAGTCGCGGGAAGAGGGCAGGCCCGGCGATGCGGAGAACCCCGGCATCGCGGCGCACGGCGAACAGCTCGCCTACGTCATCTACACCTCGGGCTCCACGGGGCGGCCGAAAGGAGTGGCGGTGCGCCATGCCGCGCTGCACACCTGCATGGCCTGGATGCAGTCCACCTACGGGCTGGCCGCGTCCGACACGGTGCTGCACAAGGCGCCGTTCGGCTTCGACGTGTCGTGCTGGGAGATCTTCTGGCCGCTCACGGCGGGCGCGCGCCTGCTGGTGGCGCCCCCAGGCGCGCACCGCGATCCGGAGCGCATCGTGCAGTTGATAGAGCGCCACCAGGTCACCACGCTGAATTTCGTGCCCTCGATGTTGCGGGCCTTCCTGGACCACCCGGGCATCGAGCACCGCACGCGGCTGCGGCACGTGATCTGCGGCGGCGAGGCGATGCCCGAAACCCTGCAGCGGGAGGCCCTGCGCCGCCTGCCGGGCGCCACGCTGCAGAACCTCTACGGTCCCACGGAAACGACGATCCACGTCACCCGTTGGACCTGCCGCGATGCGGCGGGGCCGGTGCCGATCGGCCGCCCCATCAGCGCGACCGAGGCCTGGGTGCTGGATGCCCAGCTGCAGCCGGTGCCGCAGGGCGTGGCGGGCGAGCTCTGCATCGGCGGAGAGCTGCTGGCGCGCGGCTACCTGGGCCAGCCGGGGCTGACGTCGCAGCGCTTCATCGCGCATCCGCTGGCGGCGGGCGCACGCCTCTACCGCACCGGTGATTGGGTGCGCTGGAATGCCGAGGGGCAGATCGAGTACCTGGGGCGCATCGATCACCAGGTGAAGCTGCGCGGGCTGCGCATCGAGCTGGGAGAGATCGAGGCGGCGCTGCGTGCGCAGCCCGGCGTGAAGGACGCCGTGGCCGTGGTGCGCGGTGTGGCCGGTGCCGAGTCGCTGGTGGCCTATGTGGCCCCTGCGGCGCAAGCGGCGGGCCATGGGTGCGCGACGGGCGGGCCCGATGCCGCCGGGCTGCGCGCCGCCCTGGCGCGGCGCCTGCCGGGCTACATGGTGCCGCGGGCGATCGTGACGCTCGAAGCCCTGCCGATCAATGCCAACGGTAAGGTGGACCGGGCCGCGCTGCCTGAGCCCGTGGCGGTGTCTCGCCAAGGCGCCGCAGCCGCCGCGCCGCAGGGCAGCACGGCGCACCGGCTGGCGGCGCTGTGGAGCGGACTGCTGGGCGTGCCTTCCGTGGGCCTGCAGGACAACTTCTTCGACCTGGGCGGCCACTCGCTGCTGCTGGTGCGTGCGCACCGGCGGCTGGAGGACGAATGGGGCTGCCGGCTCGCGCTGGTCGAGCTGTTCCAGCACCCCACGGTGGAATCGCTCGCGCGCCGCATCGACGAGGCCGCGGCGATTGCGGAGGGTGATGGCATGCAGGCGCCGACCCGCGCCACCGCGCAACCGTCCGACGACCGTGCACGCCAACAACGCGCGGCAATGCTGCAGCGCCGCGCCCAACTCCAAGGAGCCCGCGAATGAACGCAGCCCATGACCAGTCCCCCGTCTCTCCGCAGGCTCCGAGCGGCCTGGAGATCGCGATCGTCGGCATGGCGGGGCGCTTTCCCGGCGCGCCGGATGTCGCCACCTTCTGGCAGCGCATCCACGACGGCGTGGAATCGGTGAAGACCTATTCGGATGCGGAGCTCGAAGCCCTGGGCGTGCCCGAAACGCTGCGCAGCGACCCGGACTACGTGAAGGCCGGCGTGCCGCTCGACGGGCACGACCTGTTCGATGCGGAGTTCTTCGGCTTCACGCCGCGCGAGGCGGAGCAGCTCGATCCGCAGCAGCGGCTGTTCCTGGAGAGCGCCTGGGCCTGCCTGGAGCATGCCGGCTGCGATCCGGCGCAGTGGACGGGCAAGGTGGGCGTGTATGCGGGCGAGGGCCCCGGCGTGTACCTGATGCGCCATCTGCTGCCCTCCGCCGGGCTCGATGCGGGCTCGGGCATCGCCGACGTGCTGGGTCTGATGGGCGCCAACGCGCCCAGCTCGCTGTGCGCCCGCGTGGCCTACAAGCTCGACCTGCGCGGCCCGGCGGTGAGCGTGCAGACGGCCTGCTCCACCTCGCTGATGGCGGTGCACATGGCCTGCCAGTCGCTGCTGGGCCACGAGTGCGATATGGCACTGGCGGGCGGCGTATGGCTGAACCTGCTGCAGCAGGGCGGCTACCGCCACCAGGCGGGCGCCATCTTGTCGCCCGACGGGCATTGCCGCGCGTTCGATGCCGAGGCGGCGGGCACGGTGATCGGCAGCGGCGTGGGCGTGGTGGCGCTCAAGCGCCTGGAGGACGCGCTGCGCGATGGCGACACGGTGCATGCCGTCATCAAGGGCAGCGCGGCCAACAACGACGGTGCGGCCAAGGTCGGCTTCACCGCGCCCAGCGTGGACGGGCAGGCCGAAGTGATCCGCACGGCGCAGCTCATCGCGGGCGTCTCGGCGGACACGATCGGCTATGTGGAGGCGCACGGCACCGGCACGGCACTGGGCGACCCCATCGAGATGGCCGCGCTCACGCAGGCTTTCCGCGCGGACACCGACCGCCGCGGCTTCTGCGCGGTCGGCTCCGTCAAGACCAATATCGGCCACCTGGATGCGGCCGCGGGCGTGGCGGGACTCATCAAGGCAGCCATGGCGCTGAAGCACGCGGTGCTGCCGCCCAGCCTGCACTGCCGGCAGCCGAATCCGCGCATCGATTTCGCGTCCAGCCCGTTCTATGTGAACACGCAGACTGCTCCCTGGCCGCGCGGCTCGTTCCCGCGGCGGGCGGGCGTGAGTTCGTTCGGCATCGGAGGCACGAACGTGCATCTGGTTCTGGAGGAGGCTTCCGCAGCGCTGGCATCCGCAGGCGAGCGCCCGCGGGAGCGGGCCGGCGAAGTGATGCGAGGCACGGCGGAGCCGGACTGGGAGGTTCTGCCGCTGTCCGCGCGCTCCGAGGCCGCGCTGCAGGCGCAACGCCGGCAACTGGCCCTGCATCTGCGCGGCGCGGCCCCGGCGCCACTGGCGGACATCGCCCACACGCTGCAGTGCGGCCGCCGGGCGTGGTCCTGGCGGATGGCCGTGGCGGCGCACGAAGCCGGCCTGGCGGCGCAGCGGCTGGAAGCCCCGTTGCCCGCGCCGGTGCACGTGGCCGCAGGGGCGCCCGAGGTGGTGTTCCTGTTCCCAGGGTCCGGCGCGCAGCACGTCGCCATGGCGCAGACGCTGGACCGCCGCAGCGCGGTGTTCCGGCAGGCGCTGGATGCATGCGCCGAAGTGCTGCGGCAGGAAACGGGGGCGGACCTGCGGGCGCTGATCCACCCGATGCCGGGGCAGGAGATGGATGCCGCCGAACGGCTCACCCGCGTCGAATGGATGCAGCCCGCGCTGTTCGCGGTGGAGTACGCGATCGCGCAATGGTGGATGTCGTGCGGCGTGCGGCCCGCGCTGATGCTCGGCCACAGCCTGGGCGAATACGTGGCGGCCTGCCTGGCGGGAGTGTTTTCGCCCGAGGATGCGATGCGCATCGTGGTCTGGCGCAGCCGGCTCATGGCGGGCCTGCCCGAAGGCGCGATGACGGCGGTGCCGCTGCCCGCATCAGAGATCGCGCCGCTGCTGGCGCTCGGCTGCGACCTGGCCGCCGTGAACGGCGACGGGCTCTGCGTGCTGTCCGGCCCACCGGCGGCCATCGGCGCGGCGGAAGAGGCGCTGCGCGCACAGGGCCATGCACCGCGCCGGCTGCACGTGGCCGTGGCCATGCATTCGCGCGGGGTCGAGCCGATCGTGCACGAGTTGGAGCGGCGCATCGCCACCGTGCCGCGGCATGCGCCGCGCATCCCTTTCCTGTCGAACGTCACCGGCCGGCCGATCACGGCCGAGGAGGCGATGAACCCGGCGTACTGGGGCCAGCACTTGCGTGGCACCGTGCGCTTCCACGAGGGGCTGGATGCGGTGTTCGCACAGCCGGGCCGAGTGGTGCTGGAGGTGGGGCCCGGCGAATCCATGGCGGGATTGGCGCGGCGGCATGCGCAGGCGGCGTCGGCCGCCGGCATCTGGGCCAGCCTGGCCCATCCGCAGCAGCGCGACCGCGACGGGCAGCAACTCGCACAGGCCCTGGCGGGGCTGTGGGCGGCAGGGGTGGCCATCGACTGGCCCGCCACGCGGGACGGCGCCCGCCGCCGGCGCGTGCCGCTGCCCACCTACCCGTTCCAGCGTCAGCGCTTCTGGGTGGAAGCCGGCGCGCCGGCGCACCAGCGCGCTGCACGGCCCACACCGCCGCAGGGCATCTACTACCTTCCGGCGTGGCAACGCAGCGCTGCGGCACCGCAGGCGGCCGGGCCGGGGCGGGGCGACACCGTGCTGATGCTCGGTGGCGAGGAACTGCCGCTCGCCCGGCGCCTTGCGCAGTACCTGACGGAATGCGGCGCGCAGGTGGCGCTGGTGGGCGCAGCCGATGCGTTCCGGCGCGATGGTGCGCGGGCCTTCGCGCTGCGGCCGGGCGAGCGTGCCGACCATGCAGCGCTGTGGCGCGAGGTGGGTCCGGTCTCGCACGCCTTCCACTTCTGGGCGCTGGAGGATGCGTGCGGCGCTGGCGAGGGGTCCGCCTGGGAGCGCGGCTATTTCAGCCTGATGGCGATGGCGCAAGGGCGAGAGGATGCGGGGCTGAGCGAACCGCTGTCGCTCACGGTGGTGGTCGACCAGGCGGAAGAGGTGGCGGGCAGCGAACCGCTGGAGCCCGGCAAGGCGACGGTGGGTGCCCTGGCGCGTGCCATCGGGCAGGAGATGCCGGGCATCGCCTGCCGCGTGGTGGATGTGCTGGAACCGCGCGCCGGCAGTGCCGCCGAGGCGCAACTGGCCGAGGCGCTGGCGGGCGAGCCGGCGCGCCCGCAGGACGAATTCTGCGTGGCCTGGCGCGGTGCGCAGCGCTGGGTGAAAACCTGGGAGCCGGCCCCGCCGCCCGCCGCCTGCGCACAGCGCCTGCGCCAGGGCGGCGTGGTGCTGATCACGGGAGGGCTGGGCGGTGTGGGCCTGGCCCTGGCCCGGCACCTGGGCCGCCGCCATGGCATGCGGCTGGTGCTGCTGGGGCGCACGCCGCTGCCACCGCACGATGCGTGGGACGGCCTGCTCGCGCGCACCGACCTGCCTGCCGCGCAGCGCCGCAGGCTGCTGCAGCTGCAGGCGATGGATGCCGACGGCATCGAATGGATGGCCGTGGCGGCGGATGCCACCGACCCCGCGCAGTGGCGCTGTGCGCTGCAGGCCGTGCATGCGCGCTTCGGCGGTGTGACCGGCGTGGTGCATGCCGTGATGGAGCCCGGCGGCGGCATGCTGGCCACCCGCACCCGGGCCGAGGTGCAGGCCGCCTTCGCGCCGAAACTGCAGGGCACGCGGGCCATGGTGGAGGCGCTGCGCGGCGAGCCGCTGGATTTCATGCTGCTGTGCTCTTCCGTCGCGAGCTGCGTCGGCGGGCTGGGCCGCAGCGACTATGCAGCCGCCAACGCCTGGCTGGACGCCTTCGCCGTCGCCTGCCGGCGCAAGCATCCGTGGCCGGTGTTCTCGGTCGGCTGGGATGCGTGGCGCGACGTGGGCATCGGCGCGGACATGGACGTGCCCGAGGGCATGGGCCTGGACGAGCGCACGGGCACCGAGGTGTTCGACCGCATCGTCGACGGTCCCGCGCAGCCGCACACGGTGGTGTCGGTCACGCCGATCGCGCAGCGGCTGCGTGCGCTGGACGGGCTGGTGGAGGCGCTCGAGGCCGCGCCGCAGACGCCGGCTCCCGTGCAGGACGCCACGCACGCGCGGCCGGCGCTGTCCACCGCGTACCGCGCGCCGGAGGGCGGGCTGGAGGAGCACATGGCAGCGCTGTGGACCGAGGCCCTGGGCATCGGCGGCATCGGCGCCGACGACAACCTGTTCGAGCTGGGCGGCGACTCGCTGCTGGCGATCCGCCTGCTGGCCCGCGTGCGCAAGGCCTATGGCGTGGACATCCACCCGGCGGCGTTCTTCAAGGCGCCGACCGTCGCCGAACTCGCGCAGCACGTGGAGCTGCGGCTGATCGAGGACATCGAGCGCGAGGCGGCGGCTACGGGCGCCGGCACCCCTTCTTCCGTTTCCCTGCAGGCCGATTGACATGAGCGACAGTTCCCTTCTCTCCGAGCGCCGAGCGCGCCTGTCCCCCGAACAGCAGGCGCTGCTGCGCCAGCGGCTGCGTGGCCAACCCCCAGCTTCCGCGAAGGGAGGCTCCGGGCCGGCGGACGCACGCGGCGCCGATCCGCTGCCGCGCAGTGGTGTGCCGCAGGGCGCCGAGGCGCCGATGTCCTGGGCCCAGCAGGGCCAGTGGTTCCTCTGGCGCATGGAGCCCGGCAACACCGCCTACCACGTGGGGGGTGGGCTGGACTTCGACGGGCCGCTGGATGCCGGGGCGCTGCATGCGGCGCTGCAGGCCCTGGTGCGGCGCCACGAGGCCTTGCGCACCGTGTTCGGCGAGGGTGACGACGGTACGCCCTGGCAGCGCGTGGAGCCCGCGCGGGACATCCCGCTGCCCTGCACCGATCTCTCGGCGCTCGCGCCGGCCGAGCGCGATGCCCGGCTGGAGTCGCTGGCGCGCGACGTGTGTGCGACGCCCTTCGATCTGCGCCGTGGCCCGCTGGTGCGCTGCGCGCTCGCGCGGTCGGGCCCGCAATCGCACCGCCTGCTGTTCATGATGCACCACATCGCCTCGGACGCCTGGACGGTGGAGCGCATCCTCGACGAGTGGGCGCGCGGCTATGCCGATGCGCTGCAGGGCCGAGCGCCCTCGGATGCCCCACCGGCGCTGCGCTACGTGGATTTCGCGGTCTGGCAGCGGCAGTGGCTGGAAGGGCCGGACGCCGCGCGGCACCGGGATTACTGGACGCGGCAGCTCGCGGACGAGGCGCCCGTGCTGCACATCGGCCGGAGCACTGCCGTGGTGGCTTCCGCCCCCGCAACGCAAGGGCGGGAGTCCACGGCGGCGCAGCATCTGCTCGATGTACCCACGCCGCTGGCCCAGGCCCTGCGCCAGCGCGCCCGCACGCACGGCACCACGCTCTTCTGTGTGCTGCTGTCGGCTTTCCAGGCACTGCTGTTCCGCCACGCCGGGCATGCGGTGCAGCGCGTCGGCGTGCCCGTGGCGGGGCGCAACCGTCCGGAGACCGCCGACGTGGCCGGCGTGTTCATCAATACCGTGGTGATGCAGGCACGGATCACGCCGCGGATGCCGTTCTCGGCGCTGCTCGCACAGGTGCACGCCACCGCGCTGGAGGCCCGCGAGCACGAAGACCTGCCGTTCGAGCACGTCGCCCAGGTGCTGCGGCCCGATCGCGGCGCTGAAGGCAACGGACTGTTCCAGTGCATGTTCAACCACCTGGGCGAAGGCGGCCGGCCGCTGCAGGGCTGGCCGGCACTGGCGGTGCGCCGCGTCGACCCGGGCCTGCGCGCCGCGCCGTTCGGGCTCACGCTGGAGACCATGGAGGATGCCGGCGGCCACGTGCTTGCGGCATTCCGCTACGACGCGGCACGGTTCAGTGCGCAGGCCATGGCCGACATCGCCGGCCACTACGGGCGCATGCTCCGCGCGCTGGCCCACCATCCCGAGCAGCCGGTCGGCGAAGTCGCCATGCTGGGCGATGTGGAGCATGAACGCCTGCGGACCTGGTCGGTGAGCGGCGACCCGGTGCAGCCGGATCTGCCCGTGCACCGGATGTTCGAGCACCAGGCGGCGCGGACACCCGATGCGCCCGCCCTGGTGTGCGGCGGCCATGAATGGACGTATGCGCAGCTCGATGCGCGCACGACCCGACTGGCCGGTCGACTGCGCCTGCTCGGTGTGGGCCCGGAGACGCTGGTGGGCGTGGCGCTCGCCCGCGGCACGGACATGGTGGAGGCGCTGCTCGCGGTGCTGAAAGCCGGCGGCGCCTACGTGCCGCTCGATCCCGAACTGCCCGCCGACCGCATCGCCTACCTGCTCGGCGACTGCGCGCCCGCGCTGGTGCTGACCGATGCCGCCCACCGGGCCTGCCTGCCCGGGGCGATGGCGCGGCCCGTGGTCCTGCTGCCGCTGGAGGAAGCTCCGGAGGGCGAGGGCGAGGCAGCTGCGCTTGCGCCCGTGGCCCTGCATCCGGAGCACCTGGCCTACGTGATCTACACCTCCGGCTCCACCGGCCGGCCCAAAGGCGCCGCCAACCGCCATGGTGCGCTGTCGAACCGGATCGCCTGGATGCAGCGGGCCTACGGCCTCGGCCCGGGGGATACGGTGCTGCAGAAGACACCGTTCGGCTTCGACGTGTCGGTCTGGGAATTCTTCTGGCCGCTGGCCGTGGGCGCGCGGCTGGCGGTGGCGCCGCCCGGAGCACACCGCGATCCCGCGCAGTTGCAGGCGCTCATCCGCAGGCATGCGGTGACGACGCTGCACTTCGTTCCCTCCATGCTGCAGGCCCTGCTCGCGCAACTGGACGTGGCGGCGTGCGCCAGCCTGCGGCGCATCGTGTGCAGCGGAGAGGCCCTGCCCGCGGAGGCGCGCCGCCAGGTGCTGGAGCGGCTGCCCTGCGTGGCACTGCACAACCTGTACGGCCCGACCGAGGCCGCGATCGACGTCACGCACTGGACCTGCCATGCAGAGGAGCGCGGCCCCGTGCCCATCGGCCGGCCCATCACCGGATTGCGCACCCATGTGCTCGATGCAGCGCTGCAGCCCGTGCCTGAAGGCGCGGCGGGCGAACTCTTCCTGGGCGGCATCGGGCTCGCGCGCGGCTATGCCGGCCGGCCGGGCCTCACGGCGGAGCGCTTCGTGGCCGATCCGTTCGATGCGGGCGCGCGGCTCTACCGCACGGGCGACGTCGTGCGCTGGCGCGAAGACGGCGCCCTGGAGTACCTGGGGCGGCTGGACCATCAGGTGAAGATTCGCGGCCAGCGCATCGAGCTGGGCGAGATCGAGGGGCGCCTGCTGGCCTGCCCCGGCGTGCGCGAGGCCTTGGCGGTGGCCGTTTCCACCTCCACGGGCATGGCGCTCGCGGCGTACTGCAGCCCGCATGCGGGCGCCGATCTCGACGGCGACGCGCTGCGCGCGCGGCTTGCCGGCGAGCTGCCCGAGGCCATGGTGCCCACGCGCATCGCGGTGCTGCCCACCCTGCCGCTGAACGCCAACGGCAAGGTGGACCGCCAGGCGCTGCCCGCGCTGCAGCCCGATCGCGCAGCCGCCTACGCCGCCCCGCAGGGCGCGGCGGAAGAAGCACTGGCGCAGATGTGGTGTGAATTGCTGGGGCTGCCGCGCGCCGGTCGCGGCGACCACTTCTTCGCCCTGGGCGGTCATTCCCTGATGGCGATGCAGCTCGTGGCGCGCGTGCGTGCCGGCCTCCAGGCCGAGATTTCGGTGCGGGACGTCTTCCTGCACCCCGTGCTGGCGGACCTGGCGCGGTGCGTGGACGCCGCGCGCCCGCAGCGCTCCGTGGCGGACGCGCTGTCGCGCCTCGATGCTTTCCTCGACGATATGGAGATGCCCGGATGAGCGATATGGATGCACTTCTTCCCCAGGCCCGGATGGCCCGGCGCTTCATGCGGCTGACCGATGCGCAGCGCCGCGCGGCCTACGCGAAGATGCAGGCCGAGGGCCTGGCGATGGACCAGTTCCCGATCCTGCCGCACGAAGAGGCGCAGGGCGACGAGGGGAGCGATCAGGCCCCGCTGTCGTACGCGCAGATGCGCCAGTGGTTCCTGTGGCAGATGGAGCCGCAGGGCTCGGCCTACCACATCACCGGCGCATTCGTGCTGCGGGGCGACCTCGACGTGCCCGCGCTGGAGGCCGCATGGCGCGATGTGATCGGCCTGCATCCGGCACTGCGCACCGTGTTCCGCGCCGATGCCGGGGGGCGCCCTGGCCAGCAGATACTGCCCTCCGTGGCGTTCGCGGTGCGCCGCATCGACCTGGCGGACCTGCCCGAACCCGAGCGCCACGCCCGTGCCGAGGCCGCCGCCCGCACCTGCTGCGAGATGCCCTTCGATCTCGGCGAAGGCCCGCTGCTGCGGGTGGCGCTGCTGCGCATGGGTGCGGCGGAGCACCGGCTGGTCGTCGCCATGCACCACATCGTGTCCGACGGCTGGTCGCTGCGCGTGCTGGTCGATTCCTTCGCCGAGCGCTACCGCGCACGAAGTGCGGGCGAGGGCGAGGGCGGAGCAGGGCGCGGCGCGGAGGTCGCCCCCGCGCAGCCTGCAGGCACGGTGCAGTACACCGACTACGCCCTCTGGCAGCGCCAGTGGATGGAAGCGGGTGAAAAGGACCGCCAGCTGGCGGTCTGGCGCGCCCGGCTGGGGGGCGAGCAGCCCGTGCTGCAGCTTCCCGCGGAGCACCCGCGCCGCGCCGATGGCCGCTACCGTGCGGCCGTGCATGCCTGGAGCCTTGCCCCAGACCGCGTGCAGGCGCTGCGCGCCGCGGCGCAGGCCCGGGGCCTCACGCCGTTCATGGTGCTGCTCGCGGCCTTCCAGGCGGCCCTGTACCGCTGGAGCGGACAACGGGACGTGCGCGTGGGCGTGCCGGTCGCCAACCGCGGGCGCATTGAAACCGAAGGGCTGGTGGGCCTGTTCGTGAACACCCAGGTGCTCCGCCTGCAGGTCGATGGCCGCATGGCGCTGTCCGCCGCGATCGACGCCGTGCGCGACGCCGCCCTGGAGGCACAGGCCCACCAGGATCTGCCGTTCGACCAGCTCGTCGAGGCCCTGCAGCCCGACCGCAGCCTGGCCGCGCCACCGCTCTTCCAGGTGATGTTCAACTACCAGCAGCACGACCACCGTGCGCTCGATCGCCTGCCGGGGCTGGCGCTGCAGCGCTGGGACATCCCGGGCCAGACGGCGCAGTTCGAGCTGATCCTCGGCGCGGTGGAGGACGGGCAGGGCGGCCTGCGGCTGGAGTTCCACTATGCGCGCGAGCTGTTCGGTGCCGGCACGGTGCGCCGCATGGCGGGCCACTACGAGGCCTTGCTTGAGGCCGTGCAGCAGGTGCTGGAAGGCACGGCCGACCCGTGCGTGGGCGACGTGCCGTTGCTGTCCGATGGCGAGGCGCGCGAACTGTGCGCATGGGGCGAATGCCCGCGCGGCGAACCGTATGCCGAGCCCGTGCACCGCCGGTTCGAGCGCATGGCCGTGCAGCAACCCGATGCGGTGGCCGTGGAAGCGGGCGATGTGGCCTGGAGCTACCGCGCGCTGGACCGCCGTGCCAACCACCTCGCGCATCGCCTTGCAGCCTTGGGCGCAGGACCGGAGCGCCGCATCGGCATCGCCCTGTCGCGCTCGCCGGAACTGGTGGCCGGCCTGCTGGCCATCCTCAAGACCGGCGCGGCCTTCGTGCCCCTGGACCCGGCCTATCCGGCCGACCGCCTGGCCCACATGGCGCGCGACAGCGGCATGGCGCTGCTGCTCACCGAGCGCGCCCTGGCCGGGCGCATCCCGGTGCCGCCGGGCGTGCCCTGCATCGCCTGCGACGACGGGCCCGGTGCCTGCGATGCCGGTCCCACCGTGCCGGTCGGCCCGCGCCAATTGGCTTACGTGATCTACACCTCCGGCTCCACCGGCCTGCCCAAGGGCGTGCTGGTGGAGCACGGGCCGTTCGCGGCGCACTGCGTGGACACGGCAGCCTGCTACGAGATGGGACCGGGCACGCGCGAGCTGCACTTCCTTTCATTTGCCTTCGACGGCGCGCACGAGCGGCTCTTCACCGCGCTCGGCTGCGGCGCCGCCGTCGTGCTGCGCGACGATGCACTCTGGACGGCCGAAGACACCCTCCAGGCCCTGCGCACCCGCGGCATCACGCATGCCGGCTTCCCGCCCGCCTACCTGGCGCAGGTGGCCGACTGGGCCGCACGCGCGGGCGGCGAGGCGCCCGGCATGGAGCTGATCTCCTTCGGCGGCGAGGCGATGCCGCGCGGCGGCTTCGACGCCGTGCGCCGGCATCTGCGGCCGCGCCTGCTGATCAACGGGTACGGGCCCACCGAAGCGGTCGTCACGCCGATGCTCTGGAAGGTGGACGCGCTGGCGTCGTTCACCGAGGCCTATGCGCCCATCGGCCAGCCGATGCCGGGCCGCACGGCCCACGTGCTGGATGCCGATCTGCAGCCCGTGCCGCGGCACGTGCCCGGCGAGCTGTACCTGGGCGGCACGGGTCTGGCGCGCGGCTACGGCGGCCGGCCCGGGCTCACCGCGGAGCGCTTCGTGGCCGATCCGTTCGGAGCGGGCGGGGGGCGCCTCTACCGCACCGGCGACCGGGTGCGCTGGCGCGAGGACGGCCAGCTCGAATACCTGGGCCGCACGGACCACCAGGTGAAGGTGCGGGGCTTTCGCATCGAGCCCGGCGAGATCGAGGCCGCGCTGCGGGCCGCGCCCGGCGTGGGCGAGGCGGTGGTGGTGGCCCGCGAGACCGCGCAGGGCACGCGGCTCGCCGCCTATGTGGCCCCGGGAGAAACTCCGATGCCCGGTGCCGCGCTGGCCGAGGCCGCGCTGCGCACGCACCTGGAGCGCAGCCTGCCGGATTACATGGTGCCCTCGGCCATCGTCGTGCTGCAGCGCCTGCCTACGGGCCCGGGCGGCAAGGTGGACCGCAAGGCGCTGCCCGAGCCCGCCGAGGCCGGGCCTGCGCAGGCGGGCGGGGCGCCGCGCGGCGAGGCCGAGGAGGCGATCGGCCGCGTCTGGTGCGAGGTGCTGGGCCGTGGCGGCGTGGGCCGCGACGACAACTTCTTCGAGCTGGGCGGCGATTCGATCCTGAGCCTGCAGATCGTGGCCCGGCTGCGGCTGGCCGGCTGGCGCGCCACGCCGCGCCAGCTGTTCGAGCGGCAGACCATCGCCCGGCTCGCGGCCGTCGTGGAGCGCCTCCCTTGCGGCGGCGAAGCCCGCGCTGCAGGCCCGGCGCAGGGCGAAGTGCCGCTGCTGCCCTTCCAGCGCGACTTCTTCGCCATGCCGATGCCGGCCCGCCACCACTGGAACCAGGCCGTGCTGCTGCGCAGCCCCGGGCCCCTGCAGGCTCAGGCCCTGCGCGGTGCCCTGCGCGCCGTGGCGGAGCGGCACGATGCGCTGCGCCTGCGCTTCACGCGGCAGGCAGGCGCCGAGGGCACTGATGGCGCTGCGGGCGAGGTGTGGACGCAGCGCTATGCGGACGCTGCCACGGCCTCGCCCGAATGGGACGACGTGCTGTGGGTGCGCGCCGCCGACGGTCCTGCGCAGCTCAGCGCGCTGTGCGAGCAGGCGCAGTGCAGCCTCGACCTGGAGCACGGTCCGCTGCTGCGCGCCGTGGCCGTCGCCCTGCCGGGCGGGGATGCCCGGCTGCTGCTCGTCATCCACCACCTCGTCGTGGACGGCGTGTCCTGGCGCATTCTGCTGGACGATCTGCAGCAGGCCTACGACCGCTGCCTCGCGGGCACCCCGGCCGCGCTGCCGCCGGCCTCCAGCGGCATCGCCGAGTGGGCGGCGGTGCTGCAGCGCTATGGACAGGAACATGCCGACGAACTCGCGCACTGGGCCGCGCTGGCCGGTTGCCCCTCCCAGCTGCCCTGCGCACGCCCCGAAGGCCCGCGCACCGTGGCCCACCAGCAGACCGTGTCCTTCCGGCTGGACCGCGCCACCACCGAAACCTTCCTCGCCGAGGCGCCCGCCGCCTACCGCACCCAGGCCCATGACTTGCTGCTCACGGCACTGGCGCGCGCGCTGTGCCGCTGGAGCGGCCAGGAACGCATGCGGGTGGACATCGAAGGCCATGGCCGCGAAGACCTCGATCCCGCGGTGGACCTGTCGCGCACCGTGGGCTGGTTCACCTCGCTCTACCCGGTGGCGCTGCATGCGTGTGGCCCGCTGGGCGACGCGGTGCGCCGCGTGAAGGAAGCCTTGCGGGCCGTGCCGCGGCGCGGCGTGGGCTACGGCGCGCTGCGCCACTTCGGCACGCCGGCCCAGCGCGAAGCCCTGCAGGCCTTGCCGCGCGCGCAGGCGGTGTTCAACTACCTCGGCCAGTTCGACGGCCAGCCGCAGGACGGTGCCGCGGGCGGCTGGACGCTCGCGCCCGAACCCTCCGGCCCAGGAGTGGATGCCGGCGCCCCGCTGCTGCACGAGTTCACCATCAACGGCCGCGTGCACGCGGGCGAGCTGTCGGTGGATGTGCTCTTCAGCGGCGCGCGCCACGATGCCGCCACCGTGCGCGGCTGGATGGCCGACTGCGAACGGGAGCTGCGGACGCTGATCGACCACTGCGCGCAGGCGCCGCAGGGCGCCACGCCCTCGGACTTCCCGCTCGCCGGGCTGGACCAGCGCGGCCTGGACGCGCTCGCGCTGGACTGGGTGCGGGTGGAAGACCTGTACCCGCTGTCGCCGCTGCAGGCCGGCCTGGCCTTCCAGTGCCTGCTCGATCCGGCATCGCCCGCCTACACCAACCAGCTGCGGCTGGATTTCGAGGACCTGGACGCACCGCGGCTGCGCGCGGCCTGGGCTTCGGTGTTCGACCGGCACGACGTGCTGCGCAGCGGCGTGCTCGCGCGGGGCGGCCAGCCGCTGCAGTGGGTGGAGCGTGCGCCCGCGCTGCCGTGGCACGAAGAGGACGCCCGCGGTGCCGGCGACGGCCTGCAGGCGCACCTGGACGCCCGGGCGGCGGGGGAACTCGCGCGCGGCTTCGATCTGGCGGCGCCGCCGCTCACACGCTTCGTGCTGCTGCGCACCGGGCCGCGCCACCACCATTTCATCTGGACGCTGCACCACGTGCTGCTGGACGGCTGGAGCACGTCGCGCGTGCTGGCCGAAGTGCTGGCCCACTACGGCGGCGCGGCCCGGCCCGCAGCGCCGCAGCGCTACGCGGCCTACATCGGCTGGCTGCAGTCGCGCGACGCCGCGGCCGACGAGGCCTGGTGGCGCGCCGCGCTGCAGGGTGTGGAAGAGCCGACGCATCTCGTGGCAGCCTTGCCCGTGTCCCGTGCGGCCACGGTTGCGGATGCACCGCCTCGGCCGGGCCGCGCACTGCGCAGCTTCGATGCCGCGGCGACGCGGCGGCTGCAGGACTTCTGCAAGCGCGAGCGCGTCACGCTCAACACGCTGGTGCAGGCGGCCTGGGCGCTGCTGCTGCAGCGGCACACGGGGCAGGGCACCGTGGTGTTCGGCACCACCGTGGCCGGCCGGCCCACGGAGCTGCCCGACGCGGAGCGCATGGTCGGCCTGTTCATCAACACCCTGCCGATGGCCTGCACGCCCGTGCCGGGCCAGCCGGTGGGCGACTGGCTGCGGGCCCTGCAGGCGCAGGCCCTGGGGCTGCGCGAGCACGAGCACACGCCGCTCTACGACGTGCAGCGCTGGGCCCGCGCGGAGGGCAGCACGGGCCTGTTCGACACGCTGCTGGTCTTCGAGAACTACCCCGTGGACCAGGCCCTGGGCCGGGAGCTGCCCGGCGGCCTGCGGGCCCGCGTGGCCGCGCAGCGGGAGGAAACGCATTACCCCGTCACCGTCATGGCCCTGCTGGAGCCCGTATTGACGCTGCAGCTGCGGCACGACCCGTCTCGGATCTCCCACGACGTCGGCGGAGCGCTGGCCGATCGGCTCGTCCACGTGCTGGAGGCGCTGGCACAGGATGCCGCGGCCCCCGTGGGCAGCGTGCGCATGCTCGGCAGCACGGAGCGTGCCGCGCTGCGGGGCTGGGCCGTCAATGGCGAAAGGCTGGACGCATCGGAGCCGGTCTATCGCCAGTTCGAAGCGACCGCACGCCGACATCCGGACGCGCCTGCGCTGGTGTATGGGGACATCTGCCTCAGCTACGCCGAGCTCGACCGCCGCGCCGACCGGCTGGCGCGCCGGCTGCGCGCGCACGGCGTGGGGCCGGAGGCGCTGGTGGGCGTCGCGCTGCACCGCGGCGTGGAGATGGTGGTGGCGCTGCTCGGCGTGATGAAGGCCGGCGCGGCCTACGTGCCGCTGGACCCGGAATTGCCGCGGGAGCGCATCGCCTTCATGGTGGATGACTGCGCACCGGTGCTGGCGCTGGCCTGCGCCCATACCATGCCGCTGCTGCCCGCGGATCTGCCGGTGCTGCAACTGCCGCTCGATGAAGCGGAGTGTGAAGCGGAGTGTGAAGCGGAAGCGGCCGAACAGGGCCCCGGCGAACCCCATGCTGCGTGGCGCCCGGCGCTGCATCCGGAAAGCCTCGCCTACGTGATCTACACCTCCGGCTCCACCGGCCGCCCCAAGGGCGCGGGCAACCGGCACGGCGCGCTCGCCAACCGCATCGCCTGGATGCAGCGGGCCTATTGCATCGGCCCGGGCGACACCGTGCTGCAGAAGACACCGTTCGGCTTCGACGTATCGGTGTGGGAGTTCTTCTGGCCGCTGGCCGTGGGCGCGCGTCTGGCGATGGCTCCGCCGGGCGCGCACCGCGAGCCGCGGCAACTGCAGGAGCTGATCCAGCGGCACGGCGTGACCACGATCCACTTCGTGCCCTCGATGCTGCAGGCCTTCCTCGCCCATGCGGACCTTGGCGCGTGCACGGGCCTGCGGCACATCGTCTGCTCCGGCGAGGCGCTGCCAGAGCCGCCCGTGCGGCAGGTGTTCGAGCGGCTCGGCCCCGTGGGCCTGCACAACCTCTACGGCCCGACCGAGGCGGCGATCGACGTCACGCATTGGACGTGCGCGCCGCACGGCACGGGCCCCGTGCCCATCGGCCGGCCGATCGCGGGCCTGCACACGCACGTGCTGGACGCCTCGCTTGCGCCCGTGCCCGCGGGCGTGGCCGGCGAGCTGTACCTGGGCGGCGCGGGGCTGGCCCGCGGCTATGCCGGCCGGGCGGGGCTGACGGCCGAGCGCTTCGTCGCCGATCCGTTCGGGGGTGGCGGCCGCCTCTACCGAACGGGCGACCTGGTGCGCTGGCGCGAGGATGGCGCCCTGGAATACCTGGGCCGCCTGGACCACCAGGTGAAGATCCGCGGCCTGCGCATCGAACTCGGCGAGATCGAGGCTGCGCTGCTGGAGCAGCCGGGTGTGCGCGAGGCCGTGGTGGTCGCCGCGCCCACGGTGCCCGGCGGCGCGCTGTCGCTGGCGGCCTGGTGCAGCGCGCAGCCGGGTACGGTGCTGGAGCCGGAGGCGCTGCGCGCCGCGCTGGCCCGCCGCCTGCCGGAACACATGGTGCCCGCGCGCATCGCCGTGCTGGACGCGCTGCCGCTCAACGCCAACGGCAAGGTGGACCGCAAAGCGCTGCCCGCGCTGCAGGCCCCGCAGGCGCCGCGCCACGAGCCGCCGCAGGGCGACACCGAGGCCGCGCTGGCCCGCATCTGGGCCGCGGTGCTGCAGCAGGAAGTCTCGCGCTTCGGCCGGCAGGACCACTTCTTCCAGTGCGGCGGGGATTCCCTCGCGCTGCTCTCGGTGCAGGCGCAGGTGCACCGCCAATGGGGCCTGCAGCTGCCGCTGCGGGCGTTTTTCGAGAACCCCGTGCTGGCCGCGATGGCGGCCCGGGTGGACGCGGAGCGCCAGCCAGCCGCCGACGGCGAGGCGGCCGACGTGCTGCGCATGGCCGCGCTGCTGGACGCACTGGAGGCATGACATCCATGGACCTGGACAAACACCGCATCGCGGAGCGATTCGCGCAACTGCCGCCCGGCAAGCAGCGCATCTTCCTGCAGGCACTGCAGGGCCAGGGCGTGGACTTCGCCCGCCTGCCGATCGTCCCGCTCCAGGATCGATCCAAGGCGATGGCTTCGCACGCCCAGTGGCGGCAGTGGTTCCTCTGGCAGATGGACCGGGGCAGCGCGGCCTACCACATCATGGGCGCGCTGCGGCTGGAGGGCACGGTGGACGAGCCGGCGCTCGCGGGCAGCATCGATGGCCTGCTTGCGCGGCACGAATCCCTGCGCACCGTCTTCCAGGCGACGGAAGACGGCCTCTGCGTGCCGCGCATCCTGCCCGCAGCGCCGGGAGGCTGGGCGTTCCTGCGCACGGACGTTTCGGGCAGCGGGCCGGAATCCGCGCAGGAGCAGGCCGATGCCGAAGTCCGGCGCATCACCGCGCTGCCCTTCGACCTGGAGCACGGCCCGCTGCTGCGCGTGGGCCTCATCCGCATGGGGCCTGCCACCCATCTGCTGGTGGTGGCGATGCACCACATCGTCTCCGACGGCTGGTCGATGCGCCTCTTCGTGGAAGACCTGCTGGCGCTGTACGGCGCCCGGCTGCGCGGCGAGCCGGACCCGCTGGCGCCGCTTCCGCTGGCCTATGCCGACTACGCCACCTGGCAGCGCCACTGGCTGGACGCGGGCGAGCGCGACCGGCAACTGGCCTATTGGACCGAGCGGCTGGGCGGCACCACGCCCGTGCTCGAGCTGCCCGCCGATCGTCCGCGCCGCCCTGGTGCGCGCGCGGCCGCGGCGCGCCACGCCACGCATCTGCCCGCAGAGCTGGTGCGCCCCTTGCGGGATCGCGCCCACGCCACCGGCACGACGCTGTTCACCGTGCTGCTCGCCGGCTTCCAGGTGCTGCTGCACCGCCTCAGCGGCGAGAGCGACATCCGTGTCGGTGTGCCCGTGGCCAACCGCCATCGGCCGGAGATCGACCGGGTCATCGGGCTGTGCGTGAACACCCAGGTGCAGCGCAACCGCGTGGATGGCCGGGCGCCGCTCGCCGCCGTGCTCGCGGCCGCCCGCGAATCCGTGCTGGGTGCGCAGGCCTGCCCGGACCTGCCTTTCGAGCAGCTCGTGGAAGCGCTCTGCCCGGAACGCGCGGCCGGTGTGAACCCACTGTTCCAGGCGATGTTCGATCACGCACCGGCCCGCGCCGTGGATATCTCCCGGCTGCCCGGCCTGGTCGCCCAGGAACACCCGCTGGACGTGCCCGAGGCGCAGTTCGACCTGGTGCTGGGCACGCGCGAGGCGCCGGACGGCGGCCTGCACGTTCAGTTCGTGGTCCCCGAAGGCCGCTTCCTGCCGGACACCATGGCGCGCTTCGCGCAGGCCTACGCGGCGATCCTGCGGGCGTTGGCCGAAGACCCGCAGTGCGCCGTGGGCGACGTGCCCATCCTCGGCGCGCAGGACGCGGCAGCCCTGCAGCGCTGGAGCGCCAACCCCTGCGAAGAGCCGCACCACGAGCCCGTGCATGCCGCCATCGCCTGCCAGGCGCGCGAGCGGCCCGGCGCGGTGGCCCTGCTGTTCGATGCCGAAGTGCTGGACTACGCAACGCTCGATGCCCGCGCCAACCGCCTCGCCCACCGCCTGCGCGCGCTCGGCGTGTGTCGGGATGCCCGCGTGGGCATCTGCATGGAGCGCGGCATCGGCATGGTGGTCGCCTGGCTCGCGGTGCTGAAGGCGGGCGGCGCCTATCTGCCGCTCGATCCCGACTACCCGGCCCAGCGCCTGGCCTACATGGTGGAGGACAGCGGCGTGCGCTGGGTGCTGGAGCACGGCGCCACGCGCGGCCTGCTGCCGGACGCCGACGGCGTGCACCCCGTGGACCTCGACGCACTCGATCTCTCCACGGAGCCGTCCACCGACCCCGCCGTGCGCGTGCACGGCGAGAACCTCGCCTACGTGATCTACACCTCCGGCTCCACCGGCCGGCCCAAGGGCGCGGCCATCCGGCATGCGGCCCTCGCCAGCTGCATGGCCTGGATGCAGCGCACCTACGCGCTCGCGCCGCACGAAGCGGTGCTGCACAAGGCGCCGTTCGGCTTCGACGTGTCGGTCTGGGAGATGTTCTGGCCGCTCAGCGTCGGTGCCCGGCTGGTGGTGGCCCGCCCCGGCGACCAGCGCGATCCCGAGCGCATCGCCGAGCTGATCGAGCGCCACGGGGTGACCACGCTGAACTTCGTGCCGTCGATGCTGCAGGCCTTCCTCGCGCACCCCGGCATCGAGGAGCGCACCGGGCTGCGCCACATCATCTGCGGCGGCGAGGCGATGCCCGTGCAGACGCAGCGCGAGGCGTTGAGGCGGCTGCGGGGCGCGACGCTACAGAACCTGTACGGACCGACCGAAACCACCATCCACGTCACGCAGTGGACGTGCCGCGACGACGGCCGCAGCGCCGTGCCGATCGGCCACCCGGTGAGCGGCACGCAGGCCCATGTGCTCGATGCCCAGCTCCATCCCGTGCCCATCGGCGTGCCGGGCGAGCTCTACATCGGCGGCATCAGCCTGGCCCGCGGCTACCTGAACCGCCCGGGGCTGACGGCCGAGCGCTTCGTGGCCGATCCGCAGGGCGGGCGCGGCGGGCGCCTCTACCGCACGGGCGATCTCGTGCGCTGGAGCGCGCAGGGCCACATCGAATACCTGGGCCGCATCGACCACCAGGTGAAGATCCGCGGACTGCGGATGGAGCTGGGCGAGATCGAGGCGCAGATCGGCGCCCACCCGGCGGTGCGCGAAGCCGTGGTGGTGGCGCACGGCCACGGCGCGGGCGCGCGGCTGGTGGCCTACCTGGTGCCGCGCGAAGGCTGCACGGTCGAGCCCGCGGCGCTGCGGCGCGGCCTGGAAGCGGCCCTGCCTGACTACATGGTGCCGCGCGAGGTGGTGGTGATGGACGCGCTGCCCCTGAGCGCGAACGGCAAGGTCGACCGGCAGGCCCTGCCGGCACCGCAGGCGCCGTCCGCTGCCGCCGCACGGGCGCTGCCGGACGAGCCGGTGGCGCGCGCGCTGGCCGGCCTGTGGCAGGAGGTGCTGCAGGTGCCTGCGGTGGGCGGGCAGGACAACTTCTTCGAGCGGGGTGGCGATTCGCTGCTCAGCCTGCAGTTGCTGGCCCGCATCCGCAAGGCGTTTCCCCATGCGGACGGCTTCGGCCTGGCCGACCTCATGCAGTCCGCGGACCTGCACGACATGGCGCAGCGGCTGCGTGTGCCGCCTGAAGCGGCCGCGCACGATGCCGTCTGCCTGCAGCTGGAGGGCGATGGCGTGCCGCTCTTCTGCCTGCCGGGGCTGCTCGTCGGCACCCGCGAATTCGTGCCGCTCGCGCAGGCGCTGGCCGGCAGCCGCCCGGTGTTCGGCTTCGTGAGCCACGTCCATACGCGCCACCGCTGGCAGGGCTTCGACATCCCGGCGCTGGCGACGCGCTATGCGGACTTCATCGCGGCGCACGCGCCCGACGGGCGCTGCGCGCTGCTGGGCTGGTCCATCGGCGGGGAGCTCGCCTGGGAGGTGGCGCGCCAATTGCGGACCCGGCCCCAGGGCCCGGTGCAGGTCATGCACTGCACGATGGTGGACGTGTTCGAAGGCGAGCCGATGGCCCCCACGTGCGTGCTGCCTCCCGAGGAACGCGAGCGTGCGGACGTGGCCCTGGCGCGGTGGCTGGAGCGGTCGGCGATGCGTGCGCACTGGGATGCGCTGCTCGCGCGCATGTCGGCGGCGGAGCGGGCCTGGGTGGCGGAGCGCATGCTGGAGGGCACCGAGGCCTTCCCGCTCGATTTCACCGAAGGCGGCGAGGCCGGCACCTCGCGCGAAGTGCAGCTCTGGGCGACGCTGGACAGCCGCATGCGGCAGGCGCGCATGCACTTCGGCGTGCAGGACCTGGCGGTGCATGTCGTACAGGCGCAGGCCTCGCTGCACCGCACCCCGGCGCTGCGCGACTGGCGGGCCCATGCGCGCGTGGTGGCCCACGACGTGATCACGGGCGCGGACCACCTCTCCCTGATCCGCCATCCGGAGTTCTGCGAACGCCTGCGCACGCGGCTCGACGCTCTGGAGCCGGCCGCCATTCTGTGATCCGCGTCGGGACGGCCTGCCGGCGCCCCGCACGCAAAAAAGCCGGACACCACGTGTCCGGCTTTGTTTTTGGGAAAGACACCTGCCGGGCCCCGCAGGCCCGGCGTGCCGGTCAGAACCGGTAGGTGGCGGTGGCGATCACCGAACGCGGCGCGCCGTAGTAGCACGTCGTCGCGCCGCAATTGGTGAGCGCGTTCTTGTCCGTCAGGTTGCGCAGGTTGAGCGCCAGGCTCCATTGCTGGAAGTCGTAGCCCACCATGGCGTCGTAGAACGTGGTGGAGGGCACGCGCGCTGGCGCGGCCTCGTTCTCGCCGCGCGTGCTGCCGCTGTAACGCGCGCCCAGGCCCACGCGAATGCCGCTGGCGAAGCGGTAATCGGCCCACAGCGAGAGGCGGTTGCGCGGCACGGCGGAGGCCTGCCGGCCGATCTCCGCCGGGTTCGCGCTCTCGGTCACGATCGCCCGGTCCATGTAGGCGTAGGAGGCCGTGAGGTTGAAGCGCGGCAGCAGTTCGGCGTTCGCCTCCAGCTCCAGGCCGCGCACGGAGATCTCCCCGCGCTGCTGCGGCAGGAAGGTGGCCGCGTCGTAGGTGATGTAGTTCCGGCGGCGCAGGTCGAACACCGCTGCGCTGTAGCTCTGCTTGCGGCCTTCGGGCTGCCAGCGCACGCCGGCCTCGTACTGCCGTGCCGTCTCGGCGCCGAAGGGCTTGCCGCTGGCCGGGTCGATGGTGTTGGTGGGCAGGAACGACTGCGTGTAGCTCGCATACGGCGCCCAGCCGCCATCCATCAGATAGACCACGCCGGCGCGGCCGGTGAACTTGCTGTCGTCGATGTCGAAGTTCATCCCGCTCGGGCGGTCGCGCAGCTTGCCCTTCGAGTCATCGTAGCGGCCGCCCAGGTTGAACACCCAGCGGTCGCGCCACTTGATCTGGTCCTGCACATACAGGCCGGTCTGCGTGAGCGTGCTGATGCCGTCGAAGTAAGGCGCGGCGAGCTCGATGCCGCCGCCGCCATAGACCGGCGCGGCCGTGTCCAGCACGGGGGCGGTGCCGCCGCTGCGGCTCACCTGGTCCACGCGCGTGCGCTGGTAGTCCAGGCCGAACACGATCTGGTGCTGCCAGTCGCCGGAGCGCAGTTCGGCCTGCACCTGGTTGTCGACGGTGAACGAGGAGATGCTCTCCTTGCTGCCGAACGGCGAGCGCGACAGCCAGCGGAAGTTGGCCGGATCGCGCGGATCGGCGGCGTTGCGCGTCACGAACGTGCCCGGGTTGAGCTGGCGGTAGTCCAGGTCCAGGTGCGCCGCGCGCAGGTTCTGCCGCACCGTCCAGGTGCCGTCGATGCGGTGCTCGAACTGGTAGCCGATCGTCTGCTGCTCGTGGTCGAAGCGGTTGTACTGAGGATCGCTCAGGTACAGGTCGGGCGACAGGCGCGTGCCGGCGGCCGTGGGCAGCAGCGATCCGTAGGCCGGCTGCGTGCGCGTGTAGGCCCCGGCCCGCGTGCGGCTGAACTGCGACAGCAGCGTGAAACGCGTGTCGGCATTCGGTTTCCAGGTGAGCGAAGGCGCCAGGTAGTAGTAGTCGTCCGGCATGCCGCCCGCGGGCAGCTCGGCGTCGCGCACCACGCCCGTCAGGCGGTAGAGCAGGCTGCCGTCGGCGTTCAGCGGGCCCGAGAAATCGCCCGCGACCTGCCGGCGCTGGTGGTTGCCGATCTGCAGCTGCAGCTCGCGCACCGGCTCCGCGGTGGGGCGCTTGCTCACCACGTTCACCACGCCGCCCGGGTTGCCCTGGCCATACAGCACCGACGCCGGGCCGCGCAGCACTTCGATGCGCTCGGCGCCGTAGTTGTCGGTCTTCCAGACCCCGAAATTGCCGCTGTTGCGCAGCGGCAGCGCATCCAGATAGAAGCCCGGGCTGTAGGCATCGAAGCCGCGCACGGTGATCCAGTCGTAGCGCGAGTCCGCGCCGTAGGGCGCGATGCCCACGCCGGGCGTGTAGGCGATCGCGTCCTTCAGCGTCAGCGCGCCCATCGCCTCGATGCGGTCGGCCGTCACCACGGACAGCGACTGCGGCGTCTCGATGATCGGCGTGTCCGTCTTGCTGCCGGTGGCGCTGCGCTTGGCGATATAGCCGGTGACGCGGCCGGTGCCGCTCTCCTCGGTCTCCCCCTTCACCGTCACCGGGGGCAGGGTGGCCTGGGCCGACGGGGCCTGCTGGGCCCAGGCAGCGGTGCCGCAGAGCGTGGCGGCGGACGCTCCGAACGCGGTGGCGATGGCGGTGTGCAGCAGCCTCTGGCGCGCGGCGGACGGGACGGATGGATGGCGCATGGAAAGAACCCCTCTGTGAATGGAATGTGGAAAAACCTGCGGAATGTGCGAATTCGAATTGTAATGAGAATGTTTCTTATTAACAAATACGTAAGCATCCCATTGCGCGCCGGTTCATGAGCGGGGCATCCACAGACCGTCGTAGAAGTAGTGCTCGCGCAGCAGCATCACGAGCTGCGCGCGCTTGTGCGGCAGATCGAATTCCTTGACCTTGGCATAGCCGGATTTGTCGAGGTTGCGGATCTGCTGGTGGTGGTCGATGCGCGGCTCGCCCATGGCGCGCTGCGTGCGGGGGTCGCACAGGAAGATGTAGTGCGAGATCGCCGTCAGCCAGGCCGTGGCGAAGGCCTTGCCGCGGAACGCGGGATCGCCCACCAGCACATGCCAGCCGCGGTCGTAGTCGTGCACGTCGTAGAACGGCGCGATGCGGCTCTCGCGCGCCCAGTAGATCTCGAAGTACGCGAACGGCTCGCCGTCCAGGCTCGCGATCATCGAATACATGTGCGGGTCCCGCGCGATCGCCTCCAGGTAGGCGCGGTGCTGCGCCAGATCGCCCTGTTCCTCCCAGATGACGGCCACGTCGGGATCGTTCATCCAGCGGTGGAACAGCGGCAGATCGGCCTCGCGGTCGATCGCGCGGAACGAGAAAGTGCGCCCCAGCCAGGGCACGAAGCGCCGGTAGAGCACGCCCGTGGGCTTCGGAGGGCGCACGGGGTGGTACTTGCCGTCCGTGAGCGCGAAGCGCTGCGCCATGGCCGGCGGCACCGCGGGCATCCACAGCCCGGGCTGCTGCCAGAGCATGTCGCTGCAGGCGCGCCAGCCGCCGTCCTGGCGGGGCAGCAGCACGCCGCGGGCCGCCAGCTCCTGCACCGTTTCCGGGGGCACGCCCTGCGGTGCGAACGCGATGTCGCGCGATTCCGGGTGGGCCGCGAACACCGCGTCGAGCGCGGCCAGCGCATGGGCCGTAGCGCCCGACTCCGCGCTGCCGTCGCCGGCCGTGGCGGGGGGCTGGGCGAGCGCCAATGCATGCCCGCCGTCCGCCGGGGCCAGCCGCCAGACCGAGCGGGTGCCGTGCGCGGCATCGTGCACGGTGAACGTGCCCTTGTCGACATGTACCGTGTGCGGCCGGCCCTGCGCGTAGGAGATGAAGGGGCGGGTCGCGGCGTCCGCATCTGCGCCGCTGGCGGATTCGGCATGGGGGTCAGCGAATTTCATAGAGCTCCTGGGTCGTCGCAGGCACTGCAGCGGCGGGTGTGCGGGCGGATACGCCGGGCGGTGCGCCGAAGGGCGCGATGTGCGGCGCCAGCAGCATCAGCCCCTGGTGCAGCGCGGGAAACAGGCTCTGGCGGAAGTTGTTCCAGCGCAGCTCCAGGATGGTGTCGCCGGGGTCGATCGCGGTGCCCAGCACGTCGTAGATGACCTCGCCCGAATCGATGCCGTTGTCCACGTAGTGCAGCGAGGCACCGGTGTGCGACACGGTGGGCGCGGGCTCGATGGCCATGCGCTGCCAGTCCGTCACCCGTTCGCCGCGCGCGCCGTGCAGCGCGTCCAGCGTCGCGCAGGCGCCCCGGCGCCGGTAGGGCGACTCGGTGCGCGTGATGCCCGGGTGGATGTTGACGATGCGGCGGTGGAACGGCGCCCCCGGCCGCACCAGCGCATCCAGGATCACCAGCAGCCCGTCGAGCACCACCACGTCGGCGCGCAGTTCCCGCAATCGGGCCAGCAGCGCGTCCTCGAAGGCCTGCTTGCCCGCGGGCCGCTGCGGCGCACCGAGCGGCAGGCGGCGGTACTCCGACGGCACGGCATGCAGCAGGTCCTCCAGCCGGCGGCCCTGCGCCGTGAGGCCCGGGGGGAAGAGCCACGGGCGGCCCGGTTCGGGGCGAAAGCCGTAGTCGCGCAGCGCGGCCCGGTCGCGCGGCGATTGCGGATCGTCGTCGTAGACGATGCCCTCCAGCGCATAGGCGTCGCCCAGCGGCGTGGTGTCCAGGGCCTGCGCCAGGTACTCGAGCGGGGAGCGCATGTAGCGCTGGCCGCCCCGGTAGTCGATGGACCGGCCCGCGCGGTCGGCGGCGGCATTGCGCAGGGACAGGATGTAGACGAGCTTGGCCTGTGGCATGGATTGGGATGGAGCGGGTTGGGGAACAGGAACAGGAGAAAGGGAACGCGAACGGGAAGAAAAGCCGGGCACCGCGCGGTCAAGGCGCCGCGGAGGCTCGCGGCAGGCCCGCGCCTGCCTGCGGTGGGGCCTCAGGCTTCGGCGGGGCCGGCCGGTGGCGCGGATCCAGCGGACAGCGGCCGCAGTAGCCGTCGCCCGGCAGCAGGTGGTAGAGGCAGCACTCGCGGTGCAGTGGCACGTCGCCCCAGCCCCCATCCGCGCTTGCGATGCGGACGTGGCGTGGCGCGCGGTACAGCGGGTTGGCGCGGGGCGGCTGCGATGCCCAGTGCGGGGAATGGAGCAGTTGCGCGGCGTCGTGCGCAATGCGCGGCTGCTGCGGGGCAAGCGCTGCCGCCTGCTCCAGCACCGCTTCCAGATGCCTCGCGGCATTGCTCCAGGACACCTTGGCAGGCAGCCGCGTGTGGCGCTCCATCGCAGCGAAGAGCGGCGCGCAGTGATCCATCACCAGCGGTGCGTAGCGCTCCGCGGTGCCGGCCTTGGGGCGGGCCTCTCCCAGGCCGCGCAGATGGAAGTCCCGCACCAGGCCCTGGTCGTCGAAACGTATCCACAGATCCTGCAGCGCCACGGGGAACACGTGGCCCAGCACGCTCGCGGCCGCGGCCACCGGCGGCACCAGCGCGGCCAGGTAGCGCAGCGTCCATGTCGATGCCAGTGGCCGCAGATCGCGCCGTGCGCCCGCGCCCAGGTGCCACACGCGGCTTCCGTAGCGGTGCAGCAGGTCGGCGAGCGTGCCGGCGTCGCACAGGGCGGTCGCCGGCAGCGCCTCGGCGGGCGGCGGGCCGCTGCACTGCAGGCGCTCTCCGAAAGGCGCGAGTTCGCCCTGGAACAGGGGCTCCAGCAGCGGAATCACGAAGGTGCCTCCAGGCATGCGGAGGGCGCCGGTCGGGGCAGGGTTGCGCGGGACATTCCTGCAAGACGGTTCTGCGCCGCGCATGTTCACGCCGCGCTGCCTGCGCCGTGCCCGCGCGAAGCCGGCCGTGAACATCCCTGCGGCCGTTTGCGTCTTGCATGCAGCGGCCCCATGGCGCCGATCCGTCCCCTCCTTTTCCTTCGCCAGCCCGTCAACGGGCAGAAAAGAGATTCCGTGCATGACCTCCAACCCCGCACCGACCGGCCGAGCCTCTGAAGTCGCGCACCTGCTGCGGCCGTTCCTTCCCTGGATCGGGCTGTCCACCGTCTGCGGCCTCGTCTCCGGCGCCGCCACGGTGCTGCTCCTGCGCACCGTCAACGACACGCTGAACCAGCAGGCCGGCCTGTCCGGCGGGCTGCTCTGGACCTTCGTCGCGCTCTGCCTGGCAGCGCTGGGCGGCCGCCTGGTCTCCGACGTCTCCACCAACTTCGTGGGCCAGCGGTTGGTGGCGCAGGTGCGCATCAGCCTGGCGCGCAAGATCCTCTCGGCCCCGATCGACGCCCTGGAGCGCTACCGCACGCACCGGCTCATGCCCGTCCTCTCGCAGGACGTGGACATGATCAGCGACGCCGCCTTCGTGCTCTCGTCCGCGCTGATCGGATCGGCCATCGCCCTGGGGTGCCTCGCCTACCTGGCCTGGCTGTCGCCCGCCCTGTTCGCGCTGGTGCTGGTGGCGCTGGTGGTAGGCGCCACGCTGCAGATCGCCGCGCAGACCCGCGCCGAGAAAGGCTTCTGGAAGGCGCGCGAGCACGAGGACCGGCTGCACAAGGCCTACCGCGCCATCAGCGAGGGCGCCAAGGAGCTGCGCATGCACCGCGAACGCCGCAACCGCATGCTGGGCGAGCAGGTGGAGCGCATCGTGGCGCAGATCCGCGACGTGAACGGCCGCGCCATCAACACCTACGTGGTCGCCGCGGCCTTCGGCGCGGCGCTGTTCTTCCTCATCATCGCGCTCATCATGGGCTGGGCCGCGTTCCGCCCCACCGAGCCGGCCGTGCTGAGCGGCTTCGTGCTGGTGCTGCTGTTCCTCAAAGGCCCGATCGACCAGATCGCCATGACGCTGCCGCACGTCGGCCGCGCCAAGGTGGCCTTCCTGCGCATCGCCGACCTGTCGGCCCGCTTCGCCACGCCCGAGCCGCACCTGCACCAGGACCGCCCCGCGCCGGCACCCGTGCTGCACGAAGGCATCGCCCTGCAGGGCGTGCGTTACGCCTTCGACGCACCGGCGGACGGCGGCGCGCCGTTCGTGCTCGGCCCCATCGACCTGGAACTGCGCCGCGGCGAGATGGTCTTCATCGTCGGCGACAACGGCTCGGGCAAGACCACGCTCATCAAGCTGCTGCTGGGACTCTATGCGCCCCACGAGGGCGAGGTGCTGATCGACGGCGTGCCCGTCACCGCTCAGGCGCGCGACGACTACCGCCAGCTCTTCACCACCGTGCTCTCGGACTTCTATCTCTTCGAAACCCTGGCCGGCGCCGGCGCGGCCGGGGAGGGCGGCTCGGGCATGTCGGCGCTGCCCGAGGCCGCGCGCCCCTACCTGGAGCGCCTGGAGATCGCGCACAAGGTGAGCATCCAGGACGGCGCGTTCAGCACCGTCGATCTCTCCACCGGCCAGCGCAAGCGCCTGGCGCTGGTGCACGCCTACCTCGAAGGCCGCCCCGTGATGGTGTTCGACGAATGGGCCGCCGACCAGGACCCGGCCTTCCGCCACCTCTTCTACACCGAGCTGCTGCCCGAACTGCGCGCCAAGGGGCACCTGCTGGTCGTCATCTCGCACGACGACCGCTACTTCCACCTGGCCGACCGCGTGGTCCACATGCGCGCGGGCCAGATCGCCGAGACCCGTGTGCGCGCGGACCGCGAAGCCCTCGCCGCCTGACGCAACGGCCGTTCCTTTTCCCACCAGGAGTTGTCATCCCATGCAGCACACCCATGACCTGATCGGCATCGGCTTCGGGCCGTCCAACGTGGCGCTCGCCATCGCGCTCCAGGAGCACCGCAGTGCGCACGGCCGCGCGCCCCAGGCGTTCTTCATCGAACGCCAGCCGGCCTTCGCCTGGCATCCGCACATGCTGCTGGACCAGTCGCACATGCAGATCTCCTTCCTCAAGGACCTCGCCACGCTGCGCAACCCGCAGAGCCGCTTCACCTTCCTGAACTACCTGCACGAGCAGGGCCGCCTGCCGGACTTCATCAACTTGAAGAGCTTCTACCCGAGCCGCCACGAGTTCAACGACTACCTCGGCTGGGCGGCCCGCCAGTTCGACGGCTGCTGTGCCTACGGCGAAGAGGTGTTCGAGGTGCTGCCCGAGCCGGGCCCCGGCGGCACCGTGGAGCGGCTGCGAGTGCGCTCGCGCAACGCGGCCGGCCGCGTGCAGGAGCGGCTGGCGCGCCACCTGATCGTCGGCGTGGGCGGCACCGCGCGCATCCCCGAAGTGTTCCGCGGCCTGCAGGGCGAACCGCGCGTCTTCCATTCCAGCACCTACCTGCGCGACATCGCGCGCCAGGGCGACGCGCGCAGCATCGCGATCATCGGCGCAGGCCAGAGCGCGGCGGAAATCTTCATGGACCTGCAGGCCCGCGCCCACGCGCCCGAGGTGGACTGGGTGATGCGCGCACGCGCCATCCGCCCGGCGGACGACAGCCCCTTCGTCAACGAAATCTTCAACGCCGGATACACCGACTACATGTTCGGCCGCTCCGGCGCGGACCGCGAGGCCCTGCTGCGCGAATACGCCCACACCAACTACGCCGTGGCGGACCTGGAACTGATCCAGCAGGTCTTCAAGGTGTTCTACGAACAGCGCGTGGCAGGCGGCCGGCGCCTGCGCATGCTGCGCCAGCACGAAGTGCGCGCCGCGCGGGCCGACGGCTCGGGCGTGTTCCTCACGCTGTTCGACCGCGAACGCGGCGAGGAGCACACCGTGCGGTACGACGCCGCCGTGCTCGCCACCGGCTACGAGCGCGCCGCGCACCGCGACGTGCTAGCGCCCCTGGCCGAGTACCTGGGCGATTTCACGGTCGGCCGCGACTACCGGGTGCGCACCGCGCCGCACTTCAAGCCCGCGATCTTCCTGCAGGGCGCCTGCGAATCCAGCCACGGCCTGAGCGACACCCTGCTGTCCGTCACCGCCGTGCGCACCGGCGAGATCGGGCAGGCGCTCGCCGCGGTGCTGCCGCCGGCCCGCGAGCCCCTGCGCACGCGCGGCGTGCCGGGCCACGACCATGCGCTTGAAACGACGGTACGCGAAGACGCCGAGGAGGCCGCCCAGCTGCGCGTGGCCTGAGCCGGCCATGGGGGATCACGGCCCGGCTCCGTTGCGCTTTGCGCCGCTGCCGCCCGGCGTGCCCCAGGGCATCCAGGTGTGGCACCTCCCGCTGTGCCTGGAACGTCCCCCGCCTGCCCGCGACTGGGCGCTGCTCTCGCCCGCGGAAGTGGAGCGTGCCGCACGCTTGCGCCAGCCGGCCGACCGCGTGCGTTCCGTCTGCACGCGTGCGGCCCTGCGCCGGTTGTTGGGGGAGCGGCTCGGTAGGGCGGCATCGCAAGTGCCTCTGGGCACGGGGCTGCATGGGCGGCCGCGGCTGGAGGCCGATACCGAAGTGGGAGGGCAGGGGCGAGAGCCGGGATCAGGGAGCGCCCGGTGCCGGACGGAAGGCACCCTGCCTGATTTCAACGTCTCGCATTCCGGGGCCTGCGCGCTCATCGCCCTGGCGGAGGGTGGCCTGTCGGTGGGCGTGGACGTGGAGCGCTGCGATGCCTTCGGCGCGCAGGGCCTGGCAGACCCTGCCGCGCTCGAATCGCTGGTGCTTTCCGCCCGCGAGCGAGCCGCGCCGCCGGCCGCTCGGCCGGATTTCCCCACCCTCTGGACCGTGAAGGAATCGGTCCTCAAATGCCTGGGGCTCGGCGTGGCCGAGCACTTGCCGCATGTCTCCGTGGCGCAGCGGGAAGCCGAGGGGGTGCGAGGCGGCGTTGTGGGCGGCGTGGAGGTGGTGCTGGAGGGCCCGCTGCAGGGCTCGGCCGTATGGGCCCGCGTGCTCGCAGCGCCACCCGGCTACACCGCCGCCCTGGCCTGGGCGGGAGCGGGCGCCTGCACTCCTCGCTGACCGGGCACGTCGTTTGCCGGATTCCGGACAGGAGCCTCCCGCTCCGGGCCCGCCGGCCGCGACAGCTGGCTTCGCAGAATGCCCGCCCACCCGGCATGACGGCCTGCGCACCACCGTGCCCGCCATGTCGGAGAGGGGAGGCGCATCGGCAAATTTGCAGCAAGGAGCGACCATGCCCGCCACGAATTCCCGCACCCCCTGGCCTTTCCCGACGGCCGACGCCCATCCCTCACCCGCGCCTGGCGCCAGCAAGGGCAGCGCAACCTCTGGACTGCAGGTGCAGGCCGTCGAGGAAGACACGCTGGACAGCGCCGTGGAGGAAACCTTCCCCGCGAGCGATCCGGTCTCCGTCGTCAGCACCAAGAGCGTTTCTGCCGGGGAGCGGCCGGCGGACGGCCCGAAGGCGAAACGTTGAGACCCATCCCGACGCAGACACAGATACAGATACACACACAAACGTCGGCACCGGCACGGGCGATCGCCATGCGGCCCGGCCCGGCCGCGCGGATCCGATGAGCCCGCAACAACCCGCGACCCTGCTGCCCTTCGGCATCCTGATGGCCCTGTGGATCGCCGCCGGCGCGGTGGACTGGTGGTGCCACCGGCGCACCCGCATCGAAGCGACCCCCAAGGGCCTCGCGGAATCGGCCTTCCACTGGGTGCTGTTCCTGCAGATGGGCGCCGCCGTCCTGGCGGCCCTGTTGTTCGAGCCCACGGCCGGGCTCGTGGCCTTCCTGCTGGCGATGTGGCTGCTGCACGAGGCCGCCACGTGGCTGGAACTGCGCATGGTCGCGCCCGCGCGCACCATCACCCCGCTGGAACAGATGGTTCACAGCTTCATGGAGATCCTGCCCCTGACGGGCATTCTGCTGCTCTGCCAGCCAGAGTTGGAGGCCTGGTTTTCCACCCCGGACGACGCGGAGCGCACACTCGACTGGCGCTGGATTCCCCGGGAGGCGTTGCCGCCGGCACCCGTGCTCGCGGGCTATGCGCTGGCGATCGCGGTGTGCAATGCCCTGCTGCTGGCAGAAGAAAGCTGGCGGTGCTGGCGCCGCGCCCCGCGGGGCGTGCAGCCTGCCACCTGACGGTGAGGGGGCGCCGCCGCCGCTTCGTGCGTCGCCTCAGGCCTGTGCGGCGGCCGCCTGCACCAACGCCTGCAGCGCGGCTTCCACATCGCCGGCCCCCACGCCCTCCACCGGCGCCAGCTGCCCTGCCATCGCGGCCAGGGCCGCCTGCGGCTCCTTCTGCAGCCGCGCGATGGCCTGGCCCGCATCGCGCGGGGCGTCGAAGCCGGGGCTCTGCAGCAGCAGGCGCCCGTCGGCAGCGACCAGCTTGAAGTAGAACTTGCCGTCCGCCTCGCGGTACTGCTTGAAGAAGGGCAGGGCGGCACCCTTGCCGCTGCCGGCTGCGCGCGCCGTCGAGGGCGACGCTGCAGCCACCGCCCCGCCGCGCAGGCTGCGCAGGCCCACGGCACTGCGCAGTTCTTGCAGGAAGGGGGTGACCAGCGCGCGGGCACGTTCCGCCCCCGCGAGCAGGGTGTCCTCGATGCGGCCCGGGTCGGCGATCAGCGCCTCGTAGCGCTCGCGCATCGGCGCGATCACGCCGTCCACGCGCCCGAACAGGATCTGCTTGGCATCGCCCCAGGCAATGCCCTGCTCGAACTGCTGGCGCAGGGCCTGGGCTTCCGCCTCGGTGGCGAAGGCCTGGTAGATCTGGAACAGGGCTGAGCCCTCGGCTTCTTTCGGCTCGCCGGGTGCGCGCGAATCGGTCTGGATGCCGTTGATCAGCCGGCGAAGCTGCTCGCGCGGCGTGAAGAGCGGGATCGTGTTGTCGTAGCTCTTGCTCATCTTGCGGCCGTCCAGCCCGGGCAGCGTCGCCACGTGCTCGTCGATCGCGGCCTCCGGCGCCACGAAGTGCTCGCCGTAGAGGTGGTTGAAGCTCGCGGCGATGTCGCGCGCCATCTCGATGTGCTGCACCTGGTCGCGGCCCACCGGCACCTTGTGCGCCTTGAAGGCCAGGATGTCGGCGGCCATGAGCACCGGGTACATGAAGAGGCCCGCGGTCACGCCGTCGTCCAGCTCGCGGCCGGCGGCCTCGTTCTTGTCCTGCGATGCCTTGTAGGCATGGGCGCGGTTGAGCAGGCCCTTGCCCGTCACGCACGACAGCAGCCAGTTCAGCTCGGGGATCTCAGGGATGTCGGACTGGCGGTAGAAGGTGACGTGTTCCGGATCCAGGCCCGCCGCCAGCCAGCTCGCGGCGATCTCCAGGGTGGAGCGCTGGATGCGCACGGGGTCCTCGCACTTGATCAGCGCGTGGTAGTCCGCCAGGAAGTAGAAGCTCTGCACGCCGGGCCGCAGGCTGGCCGCCACCGAGGGGCGGATCGAGCCGACGAAGTTGCCCAAGTGGGGCGTGCCCGTGGTCGTGATGCCGGTGAGAAAGCGCGTGGTGCTCATGGTGGGTAAAACGGCCCGAAGGCCCTGAGAAACGATAGAAGAAAAACGACAAGGGCGACGGCCTCCGCAGGCCGCAGCGATGCCCGGGCAGTGCCGGGTCAGCCCAGCAGGGCGGTGAGCGGCGTGATCAGCAGGTTGATCAGCGAGTAGCCCAGCGACATCAGCGGCCGCAGCCACACCGTGCCCACGATGCCCGCGACCACGAGCGCCAGCACGATGAAGAACCCGTAGGGCTCGATGCGCGAGAGCCACTGCGCCTGCCGCCACGGCAGCACGCCCATCAGGATGCGGCCACCGTCCAGCGGCGGCAGCGGAAACAGGTTGAACGCCCACATCACGAGGTTCACCAGCACGCCGGCGCGGGCCATGTCGACGAAGAAGCGCTCGTCCACGCCGGAGCCCACGAGCGCCACCAGCAGCACGGCCCAGAAAATTGCCTGCAGGAAATTGGAGGCCGGGCCGGCGAGCGCCACCCAGATCATGTCCCGCTTCGGATTGCGCAGGTGCCCGAAATTCACCGGCACCGGCTTCGCGTAGCCGAAGAGGAAGGCGCCCGAGGTGGCGAAATACAGCAGCAGCGGCATGAGGATCGTGCCGACCGGGTCGATGTGCCGCAGCGGATTGAGCGTGATGCGGCCCATCATCAGCGCGGTGTTGTCCCCGAAGTGACGCGCGGCATAGCCGTGCGCGGCCTCGTGCACGGTGATCGCGAAAAGCACCGGCAGGGCGTAGATCAGTACGGTTTGGATGAGATTGGAGAAGTCCACCGGCACATTGTCTCAGAGCCCGTGTTGCCCACCTCCGACGCGGCAGGGGAACCCCTGGGGCCGCAGGGCATGCACACGCAGTAGGATGGGTCAAATGTTGCTGAATGCAACTGGCGGGCCGCCGATCGGCGACCCGTGGCAGGCAGGGCGCACCGGCGCAGGAGACACACGATGGCATGGGATGGTTTGAGAACCGGGACGCGGCTCGTCCTGGCGTTCGGCGCAGTGGCGCTGCTGGTGGCGGTGCTGATGGCCGTGGGGCTGTCCGACATCTCCAGCGCGCAGGAGGCGCACGGCGCCCTGCTGCAGGCCGCCGCGGGCCTGCCGGACGCCGCGCAGCGCGCACCCATCGAGCGGGCCGTGGCCATGGCGCAGGCCGAGCTGTCGGGCATGCGCGCCTGGCTGATCGGCCTGGGCTGCGCGGTGTTCGCGGTGGCCGGCACGGCCTTCGTGCTGCTGCGCCGCGGCATCGTCGCGCCGCTCGACCAGGCCATCCTGATCGCGGAGACCGTCGCCGCGGGCGATCTGAGCCAGGAGTTCAGCAGCGACCTGAAGGGCGACTTCGGCCGCCTGCTCGGCGCGCTGGGCACCATGGAGGACACGCTCACCGAGCTGGTGTCGCGCATCCAGCAGTCCACGCACGCCATCGGCGCGAGCGCGGGCGAGATCAACGCGGGCAATGGCGATCTGGAGCGCCGCACCGGCGAGCAGGTCGCGTCGCTCGCGGAAACCGCCGCGAGCATGGAGGAGCTCACCGCCACCGTCCGCCAGAACGCGGAGCGGGCGCGCTCGGCCAGCGACCTCGCCGTGGCCGCGTCCAGCACCGCCGGCCGCGGCGGCGCGGTGGTCGGCCAGGTGGTGCAGACCATGCAGACCATCAGCGGCAGTTCCCACAAGATCGTGGACATCATCCAGGTGATCGAGGGCATCGCGTTCCAGACCAACATCCTGGCGCTCAACGCGGCCGTGGAGGCGGCGCGCGCGGGCGAGCAGGGCCGGGGCTTCGCCGTGGTGGCGTCCGAGGTGCGCAGCCTCGCGCAGCGCAGTGCCGTGGCCGCGCGCGAGATCAAGGGCCTCATCGACGCGTCGGTCGAGCAGGTGCGCAACGGCGCCGGGCTGGTGGACGAGGCCGGCCGCACCATGGAGCAGATCGTCGGTTCGGTGGGGCAGGTGAGCGCGCTGCTGGGTGAGATCTCGCATGCGCTGCACGAACAGAGCGACGGCATCGCGCACGTGAACCAGTCCGTCGCGCAGATGGACGGCACCACCCAGCAGAACGCCGCGCTGGTGCAGCAGGCCGCACGCGCGGCCGCGGCGCTCGACGAACGCGCGCAGGATCTTCAGCGCGCCGTGGGGGCATTCAAGCTCGACTGAGCGTAGGGGGGCAGGGCTTAGAGCGGCTCACACAACCCAGCGAAGCGGTTATGGCGAGGCGCCGCATCGCAGACAGTACGAGTAGTACGACAAGATGCGGCAACGACGCCAGAAGGGTCGTGTTAGCCGCTCTTACAGCCCCAGGGCCGCCAGCGGGCCGCGCCCCTCACGCACCACGCGCGGCTCGCCGCCGGTGGCCATGTCGGTCAGGTCCACCACGGTGGTGGGCTCCTGCGGACAGGCGCCCGCGTCCACCACCGCATCGATCTGGTGCTCGAAGCGTGCGCGGATCTCCGACGGATCGTTCATGGGCTCCGTCTCGCCCGGCGGTATCAGCGTGGTCGCGAGCAGCGGCGCGCCGTGCAGTTCCAGCAGCAGTTGCAGGCCCTTGCGGTCGGGCACCCGCAGTCCGATGGTCTTGCGCTGCGGATGGCTCACGCGGCGCGGCACTTCCTTGGTCGCGTCGAGGATGAAGGTGTAGGGGCCGGGCGTGGCCTGCTTCACCAGGCGGTACTGCCGGTTGTCCACGCGCGCGTAGTTCGACACTTCCGACAGGTCGCGGCAGAGCAGCGTCAGGTGGTGCTTCTCGTCCACCTGCCGGATGCGGCGCAGCCGGTCCACGGCGTCCTTGTCGTCGAGCTGGCAGACGAGCGCGTAGCTGGAATCGGTGGGCACCGCGAGCACGGCGCCGCGGGCCAGCAACGCCGCGGCCTGCTTGAGCAGCCGGGGCTGCGGGTTGTCGGGGTGGACTTCGAAATACTGGGCCATGGGAACTCGGGTGAAAGAAGGCGCGGCCGGTCAGTGCGCGCGCCGCACGCGGTCGGCCAGCAGCTCCCACACGGGCGTGAGTGCACCGGGCAGCGGCGGCAGCGTGCCCAGGTCGGTGTGCGATTCGTCCGGGCTGTGGAAGTCGCTGCCGCGCGAGGCCGCCAGGCCGAACTCCTTCGCCATGCCGGCATAGGTGACGTATTCCGCCGCCGTATGGCTGCCGGTGACGACTTCCACGCCTTGCCCGCCGTGCTGGCGGAATTCGGAGAAGAGCGCGAACTCCTCGGTGGCGGAGAACTTGTAGCGCGCGGGATGCGCGATCACGGCCATGCCGCCGGCCTGCGTGATCCAGCGCACCGCATCGCCCAGCGCGGCCCAGCGGTGCGGCACGTAGCCGGGCTTGCCCTCGGTGAGGAAACGGCGGAACACCTCGGGGGTGTCGCGGCAGACGCCCGTCTCCACCAGGAAGCGCGCGAAGTGCGTGCGCGAGATCAGTTCGGGGTTGCCGACGTAGCGCAGCGCGCCTTCGTAGGCATCGCGGATGCCGACCTGGGCGAGCTGCCGCGCCATCTCCTGCGCGCGCTCGCCGCGGCCGCCGCGCGTGGCGGCCAGGCCTTCCACCAGCCCGGCGTCGTCCGGATCGAACCCCAGCCCGACGATGTGCACCGTGGCCCCGATGAAGGTCACGGAGATCTCCACGCCGGTCAGGTAGTCCATGCCCAGCGCGGCCGCGGCGGCCATGGCGCGGTGCTGCCCACCCACTTCATCGTGGTCGGTGAGCGCCCACAGCGCGACCCCGTTGGCATGCGCCCGCTGCGCGAGCGCCTCGGGCGTGAGCGTGCCGTCGGACACCACGGAATGGCAATGGAGGTCGGCGTTCAGCAGGATGGACACGGGGACATTGTAGGACCGCGCTCCGCAACCTGTATGCGCCGAGCCACGGAAGCGGCCCCGGGCAACGCGGCTGTGGTGCCGCGCGGCGGGATCTGTCACAAAAGTCTGCTAGAGCAGGGGCGTGAAATGGAAGAGGTGTATGAAAATGTTTCAGGCCCGGGCAGCGATGCCCGGGCTTTTTTGCGTGCCCTGCAGCACACCGCCCGTTCGCCTGTCCTCCCTTCTTTCATGACACTCAACCATTTGTCCGTCGGCCGCAAGCTGTGGGCCCTCATCCTGGGCATTCTCGCGACCATGACGCTGCTGCTCGCCGGCTCGCTGACCCACGTCGCACGCGTCGACGCCGAAACCTCCCGCATCGTCCAGGCCTCGGAAGACCGCATCAGCGACGCGCTGCGCTGGAAGGGCATGGTCGAGCGCAACGTCGAACTGGTCATCATCGGCGCCATCACGTCGGAAGACCAGCTTTCCGCACAAATGCAGGCCGAGGTGAAGGCCGGCATCGCCGCGGTGACCGAAGTGCAGCAGCGCGTCACCGCAAGCGCCGTGACGCCCGAGGACAAGGCGCAGCTCGAACGCATCGCCGCCGAGCGCGCCAGCATCCTGGCCGTCGTGGCCGAGGCGCAGAAGGCGCGCGCAGCGGGCGATCTCGACGCGGCCCGGCAGATCGCCCAGCAGCGCGTGCGCCCCGCGGCCGCCCGGTACACCGGCGCGCAGGAAGCCCTGGTGGAACTGCAGTCGCGCGAGCGCGAACGGGCCAAGGCCGAAGGCAAGTCCCGGCGCGCGACGGCCCAGGCCGTGGGCTTCGGCATCGCGGCACTCGCCTGCCTGGTCGCCATCCTGATCGCGCGGCTCATCGTCGTGTCCATCACCCGTCCGCTGGACCGTGCCGTGGGTCTCGCGGACGCGATCGCCGCCGGCGATCTGACGATGGACGTGCACGATGACCGCCGCGACGAGCTCGGCCATCTGCTGCGTTCGCTGTCGGCCATGTCGGCCCGCCTGCGCGGTGTGGTGGCGGAAGTGCGCGCGGGCGTGGAATCCGTCTCGTCGGCCTCCACGCAGATCGCCACGGGCAACCAGGACCTGTCCGCCCGCACCGAGCAGACGGCGGCCAACCTGGAGGAAACCGCCGCCAGCATGGAGCAACTCACGGCCACCGTCACGCAGGCCGCCGACACCGCCCGGCAGGCGGACCAGCTCGCCTCCAGCGCCGCGCAGGCCGCCGAGCGCGGCGGCGAGGTGGTGGGGCAGGTGGTGGCCAGCATGCAGCAGATCACCGACAGCTCGCGCAGGATCGGCGACATCATCGGCGTGATCGACGGCATCGCGTTCCAGACCAACATCCTGGCGCTGAACGCCGCGGTGGAAGCGGCCCGGGCCGGCGAACAGGGCCGCGGCTTCGCGGTGGTGGCCAGCGAGGTGCGCAGCCTCGCGCAGCGCAGTGCCGAGGCCGCCAAGGAGATCAAGCAGCTCATCGGCGCCTCGGTCGAGAGCGTGGATTCCGGATCGCAGCAGGTCGGTCAGGCCGGCCGGAGCATGGAGGAGATCGTGGCCAGCGTGCGCCGCGTCTCCGACCTGATCGGCGAGATCACCGCCTCGTCCACCGAGCAGCGCGACGGCATCGGCCAGGTGAACCAGGCCGTGGCCAACCTCGACCAGATGACGCAACAGAACGCCGCGCTGGTGGAAGAGTCCAGTGCCGCGGCCAGCGCCATGCGCGACCAGGCACACCGGCTGGCGGAGGTGGTGGCCGTGTTCAACGTCGGCGCGCTGGCCGCCGCTCCGGCGCGGTCCGCCGTCCCGGCATCATCGGCGGCGCGCCCTGCGATGGCTGCCACCGGCGCGTCCGTGGCACGTGCCGCGCGCCCGGCGCTCGCGCCTGCGGCCGCGCCGCGGCCGGCCAAGACAGCGCCTGCGCAGATCCGGTACGCTGCCAACGCCGCCGCCGCACCCGCACCCGCTCGGGCGCCGGCCCCGCAACCGCCTGCTGCCGCGCGGCCTCCCGCCCGGGTAACCGCTTCCACGGCGGACAGCGACTGGGAAACGTTCTGAGCCAGCCGCTCTGAGGGCCGCGGGCGAGCAGGGAATGCCCTGCCGTGCCGCCGCCCGTCAGGTCTCCGCGCCCTCCACCAGGAACTGCACCCGCCGCTCGCCCCTCCATTCGTTCACGTCGAGCCGGAACGCGAGCAGCACGCGCGCGGGCAGCGGGTCGGTGTGGCCGAACCAGATGCCGTCCACCGGGCGGCCCTGGTGCAGCAGCTTGAGCGACAAGTGGTTCTTGCCTTCGCCCACCAGGCGCTGGCTGACGATCTCCACTTCTTCGCTGAACGTGGGCGGCGCGAAGCCCTGGCCCCAGACCTCGCGGTGCAGCGTGTCCACCAGTTCGGCGCGGCAGTATTCCGGCGACAGTGGCCCGTCGGTGTCGAGCCGGCGCGTGAGCGTGGCGGCGTCCAGCCACTCCTGCGCCACCTGGGCGAAGGCGCGCTCGAACACCGCGAACTGGTCCCTGGCCACCGTGCAGCCGGCCGCCATCGCATGGCCGCCGAATTTCAGGATCACGCCTGGGTGGCGCTTGGCCACCAGGTCGAGCGCATCGCGCAGGTGAAAGCCCGGAATCGAGCGGCCCGAGCCCTTGATCTCGTCCTCCTTGCCGGGCGCGCTGCTGGTGGCGAACACGAAGGTCGGGCGGTGCAGCCGGTCCTTGATGCGCGAGGCCACGATGCCGACCACGCCCTCGTGGAAGTCCGGGTCCCACACGCTCACCGCGGCCGGCGGCTCATCGTTCTCGCCGAACAGGCTCTCGGCCATCAGCAGCGCCTGCTCGCGCATGCCGCCCTCGATCTCGCGGCGCTCGCGGTTGATGGCGTCGAGCGTGCGCGCCAGCTCCGCCGCGCGGCCCGGGTCGTCGGTCAGCAGGCATTCGATGCCCAGCGTCATGTCCGCCAGGCGCCCGGCCGCGTTGATGCGCGGGCCCAGCGCGAACCCGAAATCGAAGGTGGTGGCCACGTCCGCCTTGCGGCCCGCGGCATCGAACAGCGCCGCGATCCCGGCCGGCATGTGGCCCGCGCGGATGCGCTTGAGCCCCTGCGCCACCAGGCGGCGGTTGTTCGCATCCAGCCGCACCACGTCCGCGACCGTGCCCAGCGCCACCAAGGGAAGCAGCGGCTCCAGCTTCGGCTGGCTGGCCTTGTCGAACACGCCGCGCCCGCGCAGTTCAGCGCGCAGCGCCATCAGCACGTAGAACATCACGCCCACGCCGGCTATCGACTTGCTCTCGAACGCGCAGCCGGGCTGGTTGGGGTTCACGATCGCATCGGCCGGCGGCAGCGCGGGGCCCGGCAGGTGGTGGTCGGTGACCAGCACGTCCAGCCCCAGGGCCTTGGCCTCGGCCACGCCCTCCACGCTGGCGATGCCGTTGTCCACGGTCACCAGCAGGTCGGCGCCGCGTTCGTGCACGCGGCGGGAAATCGCTGCGCTCAGCCCGTAGCCGTCCGCGACGCGGTCGGGCACTAGATAGTCCACGTGACGGGCGCCGAGCAGCCGCAGCCCGCGCACGGCCACGGCGCAGGCGGTGGCGCCGTCGCAGTCGTAGTCGGCGACGACCACGATGCGCCGGTCGGCCGCGATCGCGTCGGCGAGCAGCACCGCGGCCTCGCGCGTGCCGCGCAGGCTGGGCGGGGGCAGCAGGCGCGCGAGCGCATCGTCGAGTTCGTCGTGCGCCTTCACGCCGCGCGCGGCGTAGAGCCGCGCGAGCAGCGGATGCACGCCGGCCTGCTCCAGCGCCCAGACGGCGCGGGGCGGGATGTCCCGGGCGACGATCTTCACAGCTGCTCCTGCAGCGCAGTGAAGCGCACGGGCCGCCACCGGCGGCGCAGGCGGTCCAGCAGGCCCGCGGGCGCCGTGTCCCACGCCATCGCGCTGCGCTCGCCGCACAGCGTCAGCCGCGCCGCGCCGCCGCGCTCCACATGGGCGGCAAGGCGGGCCACGGGGCCGGCGTCCAGCGCCTTCCAGCCCTCGGCCCAGGCGCGCCAGTCCTCGTGCAGCGCGGCGTCGCGCAGGACCTGCGGCACCTCGGGCATCGCCACCGCGGGCAGGGCGCCTTCGGGCAGCCGGCCCGCGCCGTGCACCCAGAACGCATTCACCGGCGGCAGGCCGCGCGCGGCGCGCGCATCGTTGAACGGGTGGGTGTAGAGCAGCATCTGCATCTCGCTGTGCAGGCGGTGCAGCAGCCGCGCGCTGGCCGGGTCGGGCATCCAGGCGCGCACGTCGCGCTGCACCACGCGGTCCAGCGAGGCGGTGGCCAGGCCGTCGAACAGCGCCGAGCGCGCCAGCCAGCGCGTAGGCGCGTCGTAGGCGAGCTCGATGCCGTCCTCGGCGAACCAGGGCGCGAGGATGCCCAGCAGCTCGCGCGAGGCGGCTTCGTCCAGGCCGAGCGCGGCGGGGTCCGCCAGCAGCACCTGGTCGGAGCCCACGCGCCACTGGCAGGGCGTCACCCAGGCACACGCCGCTGCGCCGGCCGGCGCCTGCACGCGGGCCGGCGCTCCGCCGTGCTCCCAGGCCGCCCAGGGAATGGTGCCGTCGCGCCCCGCCGGCAGGCCCAGGTGCCGGGCCAGCGCGCGCTCGTGGGGTGGTGTGAAGTCGGATTCTTCGCCGGCATCGGTGCCGGCGGGCGACAGGCGCGGCAGCAGCCGGTCGAGGTGGGGCAGCGGCAGGCCTTCGAGCGCCTGCCGGCATCCCGGCGCCGTGCTGGCCGCCAGGGGGATGAGCAAATGGTGGATCTCCGACATGGAGGGTATTGTCCGGGATGCCACAATCGCCGCCGTCCCGGTGCCGCCAATCCCGTCGCGGCGCGGGGCCGCTTTCTCCCCACCATGCAACTTCCCTACGAACTGGCCCTGGGCTGGCGCTACACCCGGGCCGGACGCGCCACGCGGCGCAACGGCTTCATCTCGTTCATCTCCGGCGTGTCGATGCTGGGCATCGCCCTCGGCGTCGCCGCGCTCATCATCGTGCTCAGCGTGATGAACGGCTTCCAGAAGGAAGTGCGCGACCGCATGCTGAGCGTCGTCGCCCACGTCGAGATCTTCGCGCCCCAGGGCGCCGCGCTGCCCGATCCGGCGCTCACCATGGCCGAGGTCCGCAAGAACCCCGAAGTGGTGGGCGCAGCCCCCTTCGTCGGCTCGCAGGCGCTGATCGCCCGGGGCGAGGACATGAAGGGCGCCCTGGTGCGCGGCATCGACCCGGCCCGCGAAGGCGAGGTGACCGATCTGGCGGCCAAGAACGCCGATGCCATCCAGACGCTGACCCCGGGCAGCTTCCACGTCGTGCTGGGCGTGGAGCTGGCGCGCGCGCTCGGCGTGCGGGTGGGCGACGCGGTCACGCTGATCGCGCCGGGCGGCCAGGTCACCCCGGCCGGCGTGGTGCCGCGCCTCAAGCAGATGACCGTCTCGGGCATCTTCGAATCCGGCCACTACGAATACGACTCCGCCCTGGTGCTGCTGCACCATGCGGACGCCGAGCGCATCTTCCGCCTCGAAGGCCCCACCGGCATCCGCCTCAAGCTGCGCGACCTGCACCAGGCGCCCGAGGTCACGCAGCAGCTCGCGCGGTCCCTCTCCGGCGATCTGCTGATCCGCGACTGGACGCAGCAGAACCGCACCTGGTTCGCGGCCGTGCAGCTCGAAAAACGCATGATGTTCATCATCCTCACGCTGATCGTCGCGGTGGCGGCCTTCAACCTGGTGTCCACCCTGGTGATGACCGTGACCGACAAGCGCGCCGACATCGCCATCCTGCGCACCCTGGGCGCGAGCCCGCGCAGCATCATGGCCGTGTTCGTGGTGCAGGGCGCGCTGGTGGGCGTGATCGGCACCGCCTGCGGGCTGGCGCTCGGCCTGCTCGTGGCCTTCAACATCGACGTCATCGTGCCGGCCATCGAGCATGCCCTGCATGCCAGCTTCCTGCCGAAAGACATCTACCTCATCAGCAAGATGCCCAGCGACCCGCAGACCAGCGACATCGCGCCGATCGCGATCATCTCCCTCGTCCTGGCCTTCGCGGCCACCCTGTACCCGAGCTGGCGCGCCAGCCGCGTGAACCCGGCGGAGGCGCTGCGCTATGAATGACATGACAACCACGCCCGGCCGCCCGGTGGCCGGATCTGCGGGTGCTGCGGGTGCTGCGGGTGCTGCGCTGGTGCTCCAGGCGCGCGGCCTCACCAAGCGCTTCACCGAGGGCCGCCTCGACGTCACCGTGCTCAAGGGCGTGGACCTGTCGGTGCACGTGGGCGAAACCCTGGCCATCGTGGGCGCCTCGGGCTCGGGCAAGAGCACGCTGCTGCACCTGCTCGGCGGGCTGGATGCGCCCACCTCCGGCAGCGTGCAGCTGCAGGGCGCGGCCTTCGACACGCTCTCGCCCCAGCAGCAGGGCCGCCTGCGCAACACCCACCTGGGCTTCATCTACCAGTTCCACCACCTGCTGCCCGAGTTCAGCGCGCGCGACAACGTCGCCATGCCGCTGCGCATCCGCCGCGAGCCCTATGCCGACTGCCTCGCGACGGCCGACGCCATGCTGGAGGCCGTGGGCCTGTCCGGCCGCGTGCACCACCGGCCGGCCGAGCTCTCGGGCGGCGAGCGCCAGCGCGTGGCCATCGCGCGCGCACTGGTCACCCGGCCCGCCTGCGTGCTGGCCGACGAGCCCACCGGCAACCTCGACCGCGGCACCGCCGACGGTGTGTTCCAGCTCATGCTGCGGCTCGCGCGCGAGCAGGGCACGGCCTTCGTCATGGTCACCCACGACGAGGCGCTGGCCGCGCGCTGCGACCGCGTGGTGCGGCTGGTGTCCGGCGCGCTGGCGGTGGCCTGACACGGCCCGGCAGACCGATCCATCCGGCATCCGATGACGCAGCAGGCAAGCACCATGGACCACAGCGCCGCGCCGGCCGTTTCCCACCCCGATCGGGCCGCATCCACCCAAGGCGTCCCGCTGCTCGCGATCACCCAGGGCGATCCCGCCGGCATCGGCCCGGAGATCGTCGCCAAGGCCTTCCGCGACGCGCCGGATGCGATGCAGGGCTGCTTCGTGGTGGGCGAGGTCGAGACCCTGCGCCGTGCCGCGCGCTGCATCGTCCGGCCGGGCGAGCCTTCGCTGCCGCTGGCGCTGATGCAGTCGCCCGAAGACGCCCGGACCGCGCCGCCGCGCTGCCTGGCCGTGCTGCCCCTGCCGGGCCTGCCCGGGCCGGTGCCGTTCGGGGCCGTGCATGCCCAGGCCGGGCAGGCCGCGGCCGATTGCGTGGTCTGGGCCGCGCGCGCCGCGCTGCGCGGCGAGGTCGCCGGCCTCGTCACCGCACCGCTGCACAAGGAGGCACTGTCCGCTGCCGGTGTGTATTTCCCCGGCCACACCGAACTGCTGCAGGCCGAGGCGGCGCGCCACGCCGGCGTGCCCATCGCCGACATGCCCGTGCGCATGATGCTGGCGAGCGACGAACTGCGCACCGTGCTGGTCAGTATCCACGTCGCGCTGCGCGACGCCATCGATGCGGTCACGCCGCAGAACGTGCTGCGCACGCTGGAGATCACCCACGCCGCGCTGCGGCGCAGCCTGGGCCGCGATCCGCGCATCGGCGTGGCGGGGCTCAATCCGCATGCGGGCGAGGGCGGGCTGTTCGGCCGCGAGGAGATCGAGGCGATCGCCCCGGCCATCGCCGCGGCGCGCGGGCGCGGCATCGACGCGCACGGCCCCTACGCGCCCGACACCGTCTTCATGCGCGCGCGCAGCACGCCGCAGCGCGCGGGCGAATTCGACGTGGTGCTGGCCATGTACCACGACCAGGGCCTGATCCCCGTCAAGTACCTGGGCGTGGACAAGGGCGTGAACGTCACCCTGGGCCTGCCGCTGGTGCGCACCAGCCCAGACCACGGCACCGCCTTCGACATCGCGGGGCAGGGCATCGCCGATGCGTCCAGCCTCGTCGAGGCTGTGCGCATGGCGCGGCGCCTGGCCGCCGCTCCAGCCCCGCTCAGCGCCTGAGGCTGTCCCGGATCTCGCGCAGCAGCACGATGTCCTCGGGCGCGGCGGCGGGAGCGGCCGGCGGCGGGGGCGGCGTCTCGCGCTTGAGCCGGTTGATTTGCTTGACCATCATGAAAATGATGAACGCGAGAATCAGGAAATTGACCGCGACGGTAATGAAACTGCCGTAGGCCAGCACCGGCACGCCGGCCTTGCGCAGCGCCTCCAGCGTCGCCGGAGTACCCGGCGGCACACTGCCGAGCACCAGAAAGAGGCTGGAGAAATCCAGCCGGCCGAATACCAGCCCGACGATGGGCATGATGACGTCATTGACCAGCGAGTCGACGATCTTCCCGAAGGCCCCGCCGATGATCACGCCCACGGCAAGGTCTATCACATTTCCCTTCACCGCGAACTCTCGGAACTCCTTGGCAATACCCATTTCGCTTCTCCTTGATATAGCTGAAAACCCTTGCAGTATTGCCGAGCCAGAGGGGTGATAACCCCTGGAATTAACCTTACTTGCGCCGCTACAATTTGTGATTGCTCCCCCCAGCGATGACCTATTGAGGACCCCCATGAGTGAAACCCCAATCGACTCCAGCAAGCGGACGTGGCTCATCGCGTCGGGTTGCGCTGGTGCGGTGGGCGGCGTGGCGACGGCCGTGCCGTTCGTGAGCACTTTCCAGCCTTCCGAAAAAGCCAAGGCCGCCGGGGCCGCCGTCGAGGTCGACATCTCCGGCCTCAAGACCGGCGAGAAGGTCACCGTGGAGTGGCGCGGCAAACCGGTCTGGATCATCAAGCGCTCGCCCGAGCAGCTCGCGGCCCTGCCGGGGCTCGATCCCCAGCTCGCCGATCCGAAATCCGAGCGCAAGCCCTCCGAGCTCACGCCCGAATACGCGCGCAACGAGAACCGCTCCATCAAGCCCGAGATCCTCGTGGCCGTGGGCATCTGCACCCACCTCGGCTGCTCGCCGAGCGACAAGTTCGTGCCCGGCGCGCAGCCCTCGCTGCCCGACGACTGGAAGGGCGGCTTCCTGTGCCCTTGCCACGGCTCCACCTTCGACATGGCCGGCCGCGTGTTCAAGAACAAGCCCGCGCCCGACAACCTCGAGGTCCCTCCCCACATGTACCTGTCGGAGACCAGACTCCTGATCGGTGAAGACAAGAAGGCCTGAGGGAGACGCACATGGCATACCGCGAATTCAAGGACATCTCCCCCAACGCCTCGGCCGGCGCCAAGGTCACGAACTGGTTCGAGAACCGCTTCCCCACGGCCTTCGACGCCTACCGCGTCCACATGTCGGAGTACTACGCTCCGAAGAACTTCAACTTCTGGTACATCTTCGGCTCGCTCGCGCTGCTGGTGCTGGTGATCCAGATCGTCACCGGCATCTTCCTCGTGATGCACTACAAGCCCGACGCCGCCAAGGCCTTCGAGTCGGTCGAGTACATCATGCGCGACGTGCCGTGGGGCTGGCTGATCCGCTACATGCACTCCACGGGCGCCTCGGCGTTCTTCGTCGTGGTGTACCTGCACATGTTCCGCGGGCTGCTCTACGGCTCCTACCGCAAGCCGCGCGAGCTGGTCTGGATCTTCGGCTGCGCGATCTTCCTCGCGCTCATGGCCGAGGCCTTCATGGGCTACCTGCTGCCCTGGGGCCAGATGTCCTACTGGGGCGCCCAGGTGATCGTGAACCTGTTCGCGGCCATCCCCTTCGTCGGCCCCGACCTCGCCCTGCTGATCCGCGGCGACTACGTGGTGGGCGACGCCACGCTCAACCGCTTTTTCAGCTTCCACGTGATCGCCGTGCCGCTCGTGCTGCTGGGCCTGGTGGTCGCCCACCTGCTGGCGCTGCACGACGTGGGCTCCAACAACCCCGACGGCATCGAGATCAAGGGCCCGAACGCCCCGAAGGACGAGCACGGCCATCCGCTGGACGGCATCCCGTTCCACCCGTACTACACGGTGCACGACATCTTCGGCGTCTGCGTGTTCCTGTTCATCTTCTCGGCCGTGGTGTTCTTCGCGCCCGAGTTCGGCGGCTACTTCCTCGAGTACAACAACTTCATCCCGGCCGATCCGCTCAAGACCCCCGCGCACATCGCGCCCGTCTGGTACTTCACGCCGTTCTATTCGATGCTGCGCGCCATCACCAGCGAGATGATGTATGCCCTGATCGCCTGCGTGGTGCTGGCCGCCGGCTTCGGCGTGGTCAAGGGGCGCATGCCGAACTTCATCAAGGTGGCCATCGCGGTGGTGGCCGTGGGCGCCGTCGCGCTCATGCTGTCCATCGACGCCAAGTTCTGGGGCGTGGTGGTGATGGGCGGCGCCGTGATCATCCTGTTCTTCCTGCCGTGGCTCGACCACAGCCCCGTGAAGTCCATCCGCTACCGTCCGGGCTGGCACAAGTACCTCTACGGCATCTTCGTGATCAACTTCGTGGTGCTGGCCTACCTGGGCGTGCAGCCGCCGTCCCCGATCGGCGAACGCGTCTCGCAGGTGGGAACGCTCTTCTACTTCGGCTTCTTCCTGCTCATGCCCTGGTGGAGCCGCCTCGGCGAGCCCAAGCCGGTGCCCGACCGCGTGACCTTCGCCGCGCACTGAAGCGGGCCGGAACGACGACCATGAAAAAAATCATCCTCACGCTGATCGCCTCCTTCGGCCTCGCCCTGGGCGCGCACGCCGCGGAAGGCGGCATCGCCTGGGACAAGGCCCCGGTGCGCACGAACGACGCGGCCTCGCTGCAGAACGGCGCCAAGATCTTCGTCAACTACTGCCTGAGCTGCCACTCCGCCGCCTTCATGCGCTACAACCGCCTGAAGGACATCGGCCTGACCGACCAGCAAATCAAGGACAACCTGCTCTTCACCACCGACAAGGTGGGCGAGACCATGAAGGCCACGATCGATCCGCGGCAGGCCAAGGACTGGTTCGGCGCCAACCCGCCCGACCTCACCGTGATCGCCCGCTCGCGCGCTGGCCACAACGGCACCGGGGCCGACTACCTCTACACCTTCCTGCGCACGTTCTACCGCGACGACACCAAGGCCACGGGCTGGAACAACCTAGCGTTCCCCAGCGTCGGCATGCCCCACGCGCTGTGGCAGCTGCAGGGCGAACGCCGCCCGGTGTTCGAGGAACACGAGAGCCACGGACACAAAACCCAGGTCTTCAAGGGGTGGGAGCAGCTGACTCCGGGTACCATGTCGCCCCTCCAGTACGACGAGACCGTGGGTGATCTCGTCAACTACCTGCAGTGGATGGGCGAGCCGGCGCAAAATACGCGGGTTCGCGTCGGGGTCTGGGTGCTGATCTTCCTCGGCGTCTTCACGGTGATCGCCTGGCGGCTCAACGCGGCGTTCTGGAAGGACGTCAGGTAAGCTCGCCGCCATCCCCCGCATCGCGCCGCCTTCGTGCGGCGCATTTCGCTTTCCGGAGTGGACGCGCGAGCGCCCACTCTTTTTGATTTTTAGGAGCTTCCCACCATGATGGTGCTTTATTCGGGTACGACCTGTCCCTTCTCCCATCGCTGCCGCTTCGTCCTGTTCGAAAAAGGCATGGATTTCGAGATCCGCGATGTGGACCTGTACAACAAGCCCGAAGACATCAGCGTGATGAACCCCTACGGCCAGGTGCCCATCCTGGTCGAGCGCGACCTCATCCTGTACGAGTCGAACATCATCAACGAGTACATCGACGAGCGCTTCCCGCATCCCCAGCTGATGCCCGGCGACCCGGTCGACCGCGCCCGCGTGCGCCTGTTCCTGCTCAACTTCGAGAAGGAACTGTTCGTCCACGTGAACGTGCTCGAATCGCGCGCCACCAAGGGCAACGAGAAGGCGCTCGAGAAGGCCCGCTCGCACATCCGCGACCGCCTCACGCAGCTCGCGCCGGTGTTCCTCAAGAACAAGTACATGCTCGGCGAGAATTTCTCGATGCTCGACGTGGCGATCGCGCCGCTGCTCTGGCGACTCGACTACTATGGCATCGAGCTGTCGAAGAACGCCGCCCCGCTGCTGAAGTACGCCGAGCGCATCTTCTCGCGTCCGGCCTACATCGAAGCGCTGACCCCGTCCGAAAAGGTCATGCGCAAGTAAGGCGGCGCGACCGCCGCCCCGGGGCGCGCCGCGCCCCGTTTTTCCGATGCCTTTTTGCGAAACGCCGACATGATGAACGCCCAGGACTCCACTTCCACGCGCCCCTACCTGGTGCGGGCCCTGTACGAGTGGTGCACCGACAATGGCTTCACGCCCTACATCGCGGTGCGCGTGGACGACTCCGTCCAGGTCCCCCGCGAGTACGTGAAAGACGGCGAGATCGTGCTGAACATCAGCTACGACGCCACCAGCGCCCTGCAGCTGGGCAACGACTTCATCGAGTTCAAGGCCCGGTTCGGCGGCAAGCCGCGCGACATCATGGTGCCCGTGGGCCGCGTGATCGCGATCTATGCGCGCGAGAACGGGCAGGGCATGGCGTTCCCGCCGCCGGTGGACGTGCTCTCCGCGGGCGGGCTGTCGGCCGGCACCGTGCCGGGCCTGCTGGATGCCGGCGCCGGTGCCTTCGCCACGCCCGTGATCGATGCCTCCGAGGCCTCCGGCGACGACGCCCCGGACCGCGTGGTGCAGCTCGTGCCCACTGAAGGCGGTGCAGGTCCGTCCGACGAGCCCCCGCGCGGGCCGGCTCCGGCGGGCGGCGGCCGCCCCTCGCTCAAGCGCGTCAAGTAACCCCGTACACCCTCCGCCCGAGCCGGCCACCGGCACCGGGCAGGCGCGTGCCGCGCGTTAGAATGCGCGCTTCGCCGATTTAGCTCAGTTGGTAGAGCAACCGCCTTGTAAGCGGTAGGTCGTCAGTTCGATCCCGACAATCGGCACCATCTTTCCCCGGCCTTTCGCCGTCCGCCAGCCCACCGGGCTTCAGGTTTGGATTTTCAGGCGAATGGCGGTAACCTCCCACCCCCGGCTGCGCAGATGCGCCTGCAGTGCAGGCAGCAGCTGGCGCAGCTTGGCCGCGGCCGCGCTGCTGCGCACCAGCAGGCACCAGGTCGTGCCCTCGATCGGGCCGGGCCGGATCGCCGGCCGCAGCAGGGGAGGAATCAGGGGCTCGACGGCCCGCAGCCGTTCGCTCGAATCGCGCGTCAGGCCGGCCAGGCGGGCCAGTGTCGGGGATTCCTCGGTGGCCTGCTGCAGCGTGACGGCGTGGTGACGGCGGTTCATGGGGCAATGCGCCGCGCGGCGCGGAGAAAACGAAGTGCACTTGATTATCACGGACGCCTGGCTGGCGCGCAGCCGCGCCATCCATCTCTCGGGCACGCGGCTGGCGGCCGCCGGCCTGCTGCTGTCGGTGGCGGTGATGCTGCTGGCGGCGCTGCTCTATCACTGGGTGTTCCTCAAGGGCGCCCGTGAAGGCTGGCCGGTTGTCGGCTCGCTGGTGCGCGTGGTCGTGCACGACGAGATGGCCGAGCGCGACCGCTTCCTGCGGGCCAACCTCGACGCCATGGCCCGCAAGGTCGGCGAGATGCAGGCCCGCATGCTGCAGCTGGAATCGCTCGGTGAACGCGTCTCCGGCCTCGCGGGCATGTCGCCCGCGGAGTTTGCCCGGCCGCCGGGGCAGGGCGGTGCGCTGGTTTCCAGCCGGCCGATCGACATGGAGGAGCTGCAGCACACGCTCGACGCGCTCTCCGAACTCACCGACCGCCGCGTCGACCTGCTCACCGTGGTCGAATCCCGCCTGTTCGACCAGCACATCCGCAAGAACATGGTGCCGACGCAGGAGCCCGTCCTCGGCAAGACGGCCGGATCGGCGTTCGGCTGGCGCATCGATCCCTTCACCGGCCAATCGGCGCTGCACACGGGCCTCGATTTCCAGGCCGACACGGGCACGCCCATCCTGGCCGCCGCGGGCGGGGTGGTGGTGGCCCAGGAGTTCCACCCGGCCTATGGCAACATGGTGGAGATCGACCACGGCAACCAGCTGGTGACCCGGTACGCCCATGCGTCGCGCACGCTCGTCAAGCGCGGCGACCTGGTGCGCCGCGGCCAGAAGATCGCCGAGGTCGGCACCACCGGGCGCTCCACGGGCGCGCACCTGCATTTCGAGGTGCTCGTCCAGGGCGTTCCGCAGGATCCGCAGAAATTCCTGCATGCCGGCGCGACCGGCGCCACCCCCGGGCAGCAGGTGGCGGCGAAGGGCGCTGCGCCTCGCAGGTAAAATCGCGCGCTCCGGAATCGCTGCCCCTGGTTGCAGAACTTGCAAGCGGTGGCGGTGGCCCCCATCTGAACCCACTTCATCACTAGGGATTCGGATCGCTTCCGCCCGCACAGGCGGGCCGCGGTCCCGTTCGCATGGCCTCCAACTTCCTCACCAAACTATTCGGCAGCCGCAACGACCGGCTCCTCAAGCAATACCGCAAGACGGTGGCCCGCATCAACGCGATGGAGCCGGATTACGAGAAGCTGAGCGACGATGCCCTGCGCGCCAAGACGGTGGAGTTCCAGGGCCGCGTCGCCCAGGGCGAATCCCTGGACGACCTGCTGCCCGAAGCCTTCGCCGTCGTGCGCGAGGCCTCCAAGCGCGTGATGAAGATGCGCCACTTCGACGTGCAGCTTCTGGGCGGCATGGCGCTGCACCACGGCAAGATCTCCGAGATGCGCACCGGCGAGGGCAAGACCCTCACCGCCACGCTGCCCGTCTACCTGAACGCGCTCGGCGGCAAAGGCGTGCACGTGGTGACCGTGAACGACTACCTGGCCAACCGCGATGCGCGCTGGATGTCCCGGCTCTACAACTTCCTGGGCCTCACGGTGGGCATCAACCTGCCCCAGATGCCGCGCGAGGAGAAGCAGGAGGCCTACGCCGCCGACATCACCTACGGCACGAACAACGAGTACGGCTTCGACTACCTGCGCGACAACATGGTGTACGAGGCGCGCGACCGCGTGCAGCGCGTGCTGAACTACGCGATCGTCGATGAGGTGGACTCGATCCTGATCGACGAGGCGCGCACGCCGCTCATCATCAGCGGCCAGGCGGAAGACCACACGGCGATGTACATCGCCATGAACAAGGTCGTGCCGCTGCTGGTCCGCCAGGAGGGCGAGGCCGACCCGCGCACCGGCGAGGGCGTGACCAAGCCCGGCGACTTCACCATCGACGAGAAGTCGCACCAGGTGTTCCTCACCGAGCAGGGCCACGAGACGGCCGAGCGCGTGCTCGCCGCGCAGGGCCTGATCCCCGAAGGCGCGTCGCTCTACGACCCGTCGAACATCACGCTCATGCACCACCTGTATGCGGCGCTGCGGGCCAACCACCTCTACCACCGCGACCAGCACTACGTGGTGCAGAACGGCGAGATCGTCATCGTCGACGAATTCACCGGCCGCCTCATGTCCGGCCGCCGCTGGAGCGAGGGCCTGCACCAGGCCGTGGAAGCCAAGGAAGGCGTGGAGATCCAGGCCGAGAACCAGACGCTGGCCTCCATCACCTTCCAGAACTACTTCCGCCTCTACGGCAAGCTCTCGGGCATGACCGGCACGGCCGACACCGAGGCCTACGAATTCCAGGAGATCTACGGCCTCGAGACCGTGGTGATCCCGCCCAACCGGCCCAGCAAGCGCGACGACCAGCTCGACCGCGTCTACAAGACCACGCGCGAGAAGTACGACGCCGCGATCCAGGACATCCGCGAGTGCCACGAGCGCGGCCAGCCCGTGCTGGTGGGCACCACTTCGATCGAGAACTCGGAGATCATCGACGACCTGCTGAACAAGGCCGGCCTGCCCCACCAGGTGCTGAACGCCAAGCAGCACGCCCGCGAGGCCGACATCGTGGCCCAGGCCGGCCGCGCCGGCATGATCACCATCGCCACCAACATGGCCGGCCGCGGCACCGACATCGTGCTGGGCGGCAACATCGAGAAGGAAGTGGCGGCGATCGAGAGCGACGAGTCCCTCGACGAAGCCACGAAGGAATCCCGCATCGCCGCGCTGCGCGCGCAGTGGGCCGTGGACAACGAGAAGGTCAAGGCCCTGGGCGGCCTGCGGATCATCGCCACCGAGCGCCATGAATCCCGCCGCATCGACAACCAGCTGCGCGGCCGTTCGGGCCGCCAGGGCGATCCGGGCTCCTCGCGCTTCTATCTGAGCCTCGACGATTCGCTGATGCGCATCTTCGCGGGCGACCGCGTGCGCTCGATCATGGAACGCCTCAAGATGCCCGACGGCGAGGCGATCGAGGCCGGCATCGTCACGCGCAGCATCGAATCCGCGCAGCGCAAGGTCGAGGCGCGCAACTTCGACGTGCGCAAGCAGCTGCTCGAATACGACGACGTCGCCAACGACCAGCGCAAGGTCATCTACCAGCAGCGCAACGAGATCCTCGATGCGGCCGACCTCGCCGGCGTGATCTCCGGCATGCGCGAATCCTGCCTGACCGACGTGGTGCGCCAGTACGTGCCCGCGGAATCGGTGGAAGAGCAGTGGGACCTGCCCACTCTCGAGAAGGTGCTGGCCGACGAATGGCACATCCGCATCCCGCTGCAGCAGGAAGTGGAGAGCGCCCAGGCCATCACCGACGACGAGATCCTCGAGAAGGTGCTCGCCGCCGGCACCGCCGCCTTCCAGGCCAAGGTCGACGCCGTGGGGGCCGAGAGCTTCCACCAGTTCGAGCGCGCCGTGCTGCTGCAGAGCTTCGACTCCAACTGGCGCGACCACCTCTCCGCGCTCGACTACCTGCGCCAGGGCATCCACCTGCGCGGCTATGCGCAGAAGCAGCCCAAGCAGGAATACAAGCGCGAGGCCTTCGAGCTGTTCCGCCAGCTCATCGACCAGGTCAAGAACGAGGTCACGCGCATCCTGCTGACCGTGCAGGTGCAGTCGCCCGCCGAACTCGGCGAGGCCGCCGAGGCCCTGGAGAGCCGCGCCGAGCAGATCTCCAACGTGACCTACACCGCGCCCACTGAGACCGGCGAGCCCCAGACCCTGTCCGGCCCCAGCATGGCGGCCGCGGGCGACGAAGGCCTCAACCTCAACCTGCCGGAAGGCATGCGCGTGGGCCGCAACGACCCGTGCCCGTGCGGCAGCGGCAAGAAGTACAAGCAGTGCCACGGCAAGCTGGCATGATGCCGGCCTGATCGGCCGGTGCCGCCGGCCGGATCCTTTCGCTCTCGCCGCAGGGGCCGCCGCAGGCGGCCCCTGCCACGTTCCCACCGACCCTTTTTGCTGCTTTCCAAGGAATTCCGCATGCCCGTGAACCTCTCCGCTCCCGTTGCCTCCGACCTGCACCCGGTCGCCGGCGTCCGCATCGGCGTCACCGAAGCCGGCGTCCGCAAGGCGGGGCGCAAGGACGTGACCGTGTTCCTGCTGGACGAGGGCGCCACCGTGGCGGGCGTCTTCACCCAGAACCGCTTCTGCGCCGCGCCGGTGCAGGTCTGCCGCGAACACCTCGCCCAGGGCGGTTCCGTGCGCGCGATCGTCGTCAACACGGGCAACGCCAATGCCGGCACCGGGGCCGACGGCCTGGCGCGGGCGCGCGCCACCTGCGAGGCGCTGGCCGGCCAGCTCGGCGTGCAGGCGGCACAGGTGCTGCCGTTCTCGACCGGCGTGATCATGGAGCCGCTGCCCGTGGACCGCATCGTCGCGGGCCTGCCCGCCGCGATCGCCGACGCGCAGCCCGCGCACTGGGGCCGCGCCGCCGAAGGCATCATGACCACCGACACGCTGCCCAAGGCCTTCAGCACCCAGGTGCAGATCGGCGGCGCCACGGTCACGGTGACGGGCATCTCCAAGGGCGCGGGCATGATCCGTCCCAACATGGCGACCATGCTCGGCTTCCTGGCCACCGACGCCTGCATCGCCCCCGAACTGGTGCAGCCGCTGGTGCGCGAACTGGCCGATGCATCGTTCAACCGCATCACCATCGACGGCGACACCTCCACCAACGACTCGTTCGTGCTGATGGCCACGCACCGCGCCGGCAACCCGGTGGTGGAATCGCTGGACGGCGCGGAAGGCCAGGCCCTGCGCGCCGCGCTGCGCGAAGTGGCGCAGAAGCTGGCCCAGGCCATCGTGCGCGACGGCGAGGGCGCCACCAAGTTCATCGCCATCCGCGTGGAGGGCGGCCGCACCGCCGAGGAATGCCGCAAGGTGGGCTACGCCATCGCCCATTCCCCGCTCGTGAAGACCGCCTTCTTCGCCAGCGACCCGAACCTGGGGCGCATCCTGGCCGCCGTCGGCTACGCCGGCATCGACGACCTCGACCAGACCCGCATCGACCTCCACCTCGACGACGTGCACGTGGCCGTGCAAGGCGGCCGCCATCCCGAGTACCGCGAGGAGGACGGCCAGCGCGTGATGAAGCAGAGCGAGATCACGGTGCGCGTGGGGCTCGGCCGCGGCGATGCCTCCGACACCGTCTGGACCTGCGACCTGAGCCACGACTACGTGACCATCAACGCCGACTACCGCTCCTGACCCCCTGTTCATCCCATGAACGATCGCTTCGACCACCTCCTGCAGCGCGCCGAGCAGCTCATCGACCGCATCGAGTCGGTGCTGCCCCGGCCGCTTTCCGCCCCCGACTGGAACGCGTCCGTGGCCTGGCGCTACCGCCGCCGCGGCGGCGGCCATGGCGCGCTGGAGCCCGTGCGGCACGTCGCCGGCATCGCGTTGGACGACCTCAAGGAAATCGACGCGCAGAAGGAAAAGATCCAGCGCAACACGCTGCAGTTCGTGCAGGGCCGCCCGGCCAACAACGTGCTGCTGACGGGCGCGCGCGGCACGGGCAAGTCCTCCCTCATCAAGGCCTGCCTGCAGACCTACGCGGACCAGGGCCTGCGGCTCATCGAGGTCGACAAGGCGGACCTCACCGACCTGCCCGACATCGTGGACGTGGTGGCCGGCCGGCCCGAGAAATTCATCATCTACTGCGATGACCTGAGCTTCGAAGAGGGCGAATCGGGCTACAAGGCCCTGAAGTCGATCCTGGACGGCTCCGTGGCCGCCTCGGCGCCCAACGTGCTGGTCTACGCCACCAGCAACCGCCGGCACCTGCTGCCCGAGTACATGAAGGAAAACCTCAGCTACACGCACACGGCGGACGGCGAGGTGCATCCGGGCGAGGTGGTGGAAGAGAAGATCTCCCTGTCCGAGCGCTTCGGCCTGTGGGTGAGCTTCTACCCCTTCAGCCAGGAGGAATACCTCGCGATCGTGGCGCAGTGGCTCTCCGCGCTGGGGGTGCCGGCCGCGGCCATCGAGGCCGCACGGCCGGCCGCCCTCGTGTGGGCGCTGGAGCGCGGCTCGCGCAGCGGGCGCGTGGCCTACCAGTTCGCCCGCGACCATGCGGGGCGCGCCCATGGCTGAGCCGCGGTCCATCGCCGCCGCATCTGCATCACCGCAGCGCGCCCACACCGAGGTGGCGGTGGGCATCCTGTTCCGCGGCGACGGCGCCATGCTGCTCTCCACGCGCCCGGCCGGCAAACCGTACGCGGGCTACTGGGAGTTCCCGGGCGGCAAGCTGGAGGCGGGCGAAACCGTCGAGCAGGCGCTGCGGCGCGAACTCATCGAAGAGCTCGGCGTGACCATCGGCCCGGCCGCCGTCTGGAAGGTGACCGAGCACGACTATCCCCATGCCCTGGTGCGCCTGCACTGGTGCAAGGTGCACGCCTGGACGGGTGAATTCGAAATGCGCGAAGGCCAGTCCATGGCCTGGCAGCAATGGCCGCTGGACGTGTCGCCGGTGCTGCCCGGGGCCTATCCGGTGCTGCAGTGGCTGGCGGAGGAACGCGGCCTGCCGTTCGATCCGGAGCTGCTGCCGCAGGCCTAGCCACCTCCGGAGCGGCCGATACGGCCCAGCGCAGCGGTTCTGGCGAGGCGCCGCATCGCAGGCAATATGCGTGCGTGGTGCGACAGGATGCGGCAACGGCGCCGAAAGGGCCGTGTCCGCCGCTCAGTGCTCCGGTGGCCGCTGGAGATGGTCGCCGAAGGCATCCTCGTCCGGCGGCGCCTCGGTGGGCATGCGGAAATCCTCCGCCGCCCATGCGCCCAGGTCGATTTGCCGGCAGCGCTCGCTGCAGAAGGGCCGGAAGCGGTTCTCCGGTGCATATAGGCTCCGGCCGCCGCAGGTCGGGCAGTCCACCCAGAGCGTGCGGGCTCCCGTGGCAGGGGCTGGGCCCGTTCCCGGGCCCGGGCGGGGGTCGTCGTCGTGGCGCGAAGTCATGGTCGTTGCGGCCTGCCGGTCATGCGCACAGCGTGAGTTCGAAGGCGGCGTCTTCCTGCACCGATTGCAGCTTGCCGTCCGCGTCCTGGCGCATGAGCCGCACCGACACGATCAGCCGGTTGCCGCTGATCTCCGGCACCATGTTCCAGGCCGGATCGATCCGCAGCCGCAGCAGCTGGAACGTGCGCCCCTGCGGCAGCGCCTGCTGGAACTGCCCCTGCGTGGCGGCCACCTTCTGCGGCATGCCGGAATCGCGCAGCAGCTTCAGCAGCATGTACAGCGACTCGGCCAGCGGCGCGAGGTGGTTCGCCCAGCCTTCGAGGTCGTGCTGGCGCTTTTCGGGGGAGTGGTGCTGCCAGGCATAGTAGGCCGGCAGGTCGAAGCCGCAGGTGCCGCCCGGAATACCGACCCGGCTGCGGATGCTCATCAGCCACTCGTTCTCGGTCAGCGCATGGCCCGTCTTGCCGGTCTGCGCGTTCAGCGCGGCAAAGCAGCGGTCCAGCTGGGCGATGACGCCGTCGAGCACCGCCTCGGAGATGGAGGGATTGCCGCGGTAGCCGTCGAGCTGGTGCCGCTGCTTCTCCAGGTCCTTGAGCACGTCGGTCTTCAGATCGGCGCGCGCCGCCACGTCCATGATCTCGAACAGGGTGACGAGCGCGAAATGGTGGTCCAGCGGATGCGGCCGGGGGATCAACTCGCCCAGGCGGCGGAACAGGTGTTCCAGCCGCAGGTACGTTCTGAGGCGTTCGTTGAAGGGGTATTCGTAAAGAATCACGCTGCGGGGTTCCTGGGAGCGCGCGGCTGGTGGCGCTTCCAGCATCCCGCGTCCGATATCGCATGCATCATAGCCCGAAGCCATCGGCGATTCGCCGGACCTCCGACCGCAGGGTATCCAAAGGTATTCCGTCGTTGTGCAGCACCATGTCCGCCAGCGCGCGGCGCGCGGCGCGCGGCGCCTGCGAGGCGATGATGGCCTCGATCGTCTCGCGCGGCAGTCCGCTGCGCGCCTGCACGCGCGCGATCTGCGTGGCCTCGGAGCAGTCCACCACCAGGATGCGGTCGAGCTGGGGGGGCCACCGATCGGATTCGGCCAGCAGGGGAATGTCGAAGACGACGACCCGCGCGCCCGCCGCGGCGGCCTGCGCGGCCGCCGCCTGGATCGCTTCACCGACCAGCGGATGGACGATCGCCTCGAGCCGCTGCCGCGCCCCGGCGTCGCGGAACGCCAGCTCCCGCATGAGCCCCCGGTCCATGGCCCCGTCCGCGCCGATCATCGCGTCGCCGAATGCTGCCCGGATGGCCGGCACCGCGATGCCGCCGGCGGCCGTGGCCTCGCGGGCGATCCGGTCCGCATCCACCAGGGCGGCGCCGAAGGAGGCGAGCCACTGGCCGACCGTCGACTTGCCGCTGCCGATGCCGCCCGTCAGGCCCAGTCGCAGCGGAGCGCGGCCCGGCCCGCCATGCATCACAGCCCCAGCGCGCCCAGGATGGAGCGCATCACGGCGTCGGGCCCGAACAGCATGGCCACCAGCCCCGCGCCGGCGAGGAAGGGGCCGAAGGGGATGTAGCCGCCTTCGCGCAGGCCCTTGGAGAACTTCATGCCGATGCCCACCAGCGCACCGATCACGGAGGCCATGAGGATGATCGGCACCAGCGCCTGCCAGCCGAACCAGGCGCCCAGCGCCGCGAACAACTTGAAATCCCCGTAACCCATGCCTTCCTTGCCCGTGGCCAGCTTGAACGCCCAGTACACGGCCCAGAGCGAGAGGTAGCCCGCGGCCGCGCCGGCCACCGAGGCGAAGAGCGGCACCGGGATCCACTGGAAGGCCGAGGCCAGCACGCCGGCCCAGAGCAGCGGCAGCGTGATGTCGTCCGGCAGCAGGGTGGTGTCCCAGTCGATGCAGGCCAGGGTGACCAGCGCCGCCGAGAACGCGCACCAGGCCGCCGCCGTCGGCGTGGCGCCCCAGTGCCGTGCGCAGAACCAGAACAGCAGGCCCGTGGCGATTTCCACCGCCGGATAGCGCGGGCTGATGCGCGCCTTGCAGCCGGCGCACTTGCCGCCCAGCCACAGATAGCTCAGCACGGGAATGTTCTCGTGCCAGCGCACCTCGCGCCCGCACGCGGGGCAGCGCGAACGCGGCGTCCACAGGTTGAACGGCTCCGCCGCAGGCTGCGCCGTGGCGCCCGCAACGCCCGCCCCGGCTCCGGTTCCGGGCGCCGCGGCCGCTCCATCGCGCTGGGACTGCAGGTAGTCCTCGCACTCGGCCGCCCACTGGCGCTCCATCATGCGCGGCAGGCGGTGGATGACCACGTTCAGAAAACTGCCGATCATCAGACCGACGAGGCCGAACAGCGCGGCCTCCACCCAGGGCTCGAACCCCATCAGACCACCTGTCCCAGCTTGAAGATGGGCAGGTACATCGACACCACGATGCCGCCGATGATCGTGCCCAGGAACACGATGATGATCGGCTCCATCAGGCTGGAGAGGCCTGCCACCATCTCGTCGACTTCCTCTTCGTAGAAATCGGCCGCCTTGCCGAGCATGTGGTCGATCGAGCCCGATTCCTCGCCGATGGCGCACATCTGGATCACCATCGAGGGGAACACGTTCGCATTGCCCATGGCCGCCGTCAGGCTCGTGCCCGTGGAGACTTCCTGCTGGATCCGCTCCGTCGCGATCGCGTAGACCGAATTGCCCGACGCGCCGCCCACCGAATCGAGCGCCTCCACCAGCGGCACGCCGGCGGCGAACATGGTGGAGAGCGTGCGCGTCCAGCGCGCCACGCAGGACTTGTCGATCAGCGCGCCGAACACCGGCACGCGCAGCAGCGCGCGGTCCATGAACATCTGCATCTTCTCGCTGCGGCGCCAGGCCTGCATGAAGAAGTACGCGCCGCCGCCGAGCACGCCGAAGATCAGCCACCACCACTGCACGAAGATCTCGCTCACGCCCATCACGAACAGCGTGGGTGCGGGAAGATCCGCGCCGAAGGAGGTGAACACCTCCTTGAAGGCCGGAATCACGAAGATCATGATCACCGTCACCACGACGAAGGCCACGATGATCACGGCCGTCGGGTACATGAGCGCCGAGCGGATCTTCGACTTGATCGCCTCGGTCTTCTCCATGTAGAGCGCGAGCCGGTCGAGCAGCGCTTCCAGGATACCGGCCGCTTCCCCGGCTTCCACCAGGTTGCAGTACAGGCTGTCGAAGTACATCGGGTACTTGCGGAACGCCGCGTTCAGCGAGGTGCCGGTTTCCACGTCCGCGCGGATGTCGTTGAGCAGCCGCGTGACGCTCGCGTTGGTGTTGCCGCGTCCCACGATGTCGAAGGACTGCAGCAGCGGCACGCCCGCCTTCATCATCGTGGCCATCTGCCGCGTGAAGAGGGCGATGTCCTTCGGCTTGATCTTCTTGCCGCCGCGCATGCGGCGCTTCTTGATTCTGGTGGGCAGCACCCCCTGGCGCCGCAGGGTCGCCTGGACCTGGTTCTCGCCCATGGCCCGGACCTCGCCGCGCACGATCTTGCCGTGGCGGTCCTTGCCCTCCCATTCGAAGACGAAGTCCTTGATGTCCCTCGATGCAGCGGTTGCCATGCGGGCCCCTTGGTGGTGGATTGCAGTGTTGTTATTCGTTCGTCACGGCCAGCACCTCTTCGAGCGAGGTCAGCCCCAGCCGGGCCTTGTGGAGCCCGGATTCACGCAGCGACCGCACCCCTTCCGCCTTCGCCTGTTCCGCGATCTCCAGCGCGCTGCCGTCGCGCAGGATGATGCGCTGGATCTCTTCCGACACGGGCATCACCTGGTAGATGCCGACGCGGCCCTTGTAGCCGTTGTTGCAGGCCGGGCAGCCGACGGGGCGATAGGTCACCCAGGTACCGTCGATGTCCTCTTCCCTGTAGCCGGCTTCCAGCAGGGTGTCGTGGGGAATGTCGGCGGGCGCCTTGCAGGTGGGGCACAGGCGCCGGGCCAGGCGCTGCGCCGTGATGAGGATCACGCTCGATGCGATGTTGAAGGGCGCGATGCCCATGTTGCGCATCCGCGTCAGCGTGGTGGGCGCGTCGTTGGTGTGCAGCGTGGAGAGCACCAGGTGGCCCGTCTGGGCGGCCTTGATCGAGATGTCCGCGGTTTCCAGGTCGCGGATTTCCCCCACCATGATGATGTCGGGATCCTGCCGCAGGAACGACTTCAGGGCCGTGGCGAACGTCAGCCCGGCCTTCTCGTTCACGTTGACCTGGTTCACGCCGGGCAGGTTGATTTCCGACGGGTCTTCCGCCGTCGCGATGTTCACCCCGGGCTTGTTCAGCAGGTTCAGGCAGGTGTAGAGCGACACGGTCTTGCCCGAGCCCGTGGGGCCCGTGACCAGGATCATCCCGTACGGCCGGCCGATCGCGTGCAGCAGGCGCTCCTTCTCCTCGGGCTCGTAGCCGAGCGCGTCGATGCCCAGCTTGGCGCTGCTGGGGTCGAGGATACGGATCACGATCTTCTCGCCGAAGAGCGTGGGCAGCGTGCTGACCCGGAAGTCGATGACCCGGTCCGGCCCCACCTTGAGCTTCATGCGGCCGTCCTGCGGCACGCGCTTCTCCGAGATGTCCATGCGGGAGATCACCTTGATGCGCGAGGCGAGCTTCTCCTTGATGGCCACGGGCGGCGAGGCGATCTCGCGCAGTTCGCCGTCGATGCGGAAGCGCACGCGGTACTGGTGCTCGTAGGGCTCGAAGTGCAGGTCGGACGCGCGCATGTTGAACGCGTCCAGCAGCATCTTGTGCAGGAACTTGACGATGGGCGCGTCTTCGACGTCGGTCGCGGATTCGGTGGTGTCCGGCGCTTCCTGCACCGTCGCCTCGTCGAACTCGAAATCGCCGCCGCCCGCCATGCTCTCCATGGATTCGGTCACCGACTTCGTCGTGGCGTCCACCAGCTGGTTGAGCTTGTCGTACTCCGCGATGATCCAGTCCACGCCCATCTGCGTGGTGAACTTGATCTTCTCGGCGGCTTCCTGGTCGGTGGGATCGGCGGTGGCGACGATCAGCCGGTTGTTGCGCTTGTTGAGCGCCACCACCCGGTAGGCCTGGCAGATCTTGGGATCGAGCAGTTCCTTGGGAAGCCGCTGCACGTCGATCGCATCGAGGTCCAGCAGCGGCGCGCCGAAGACGGACGACACCGTGTGCGCGACCTCCGCCGCGGACACGGCGCCGGAGTTCGTGAGTTCCGCGATGAAGCTCGTCCTGCCCGCGCGCGACTTGCGGAACACTTCCTCTGCGGCCTGCTGGCTCAGTTTGCCCGCGGACATCAGTGCCCGGCCCAACCCGGGCAAGGCGATCACGTTGCCCTCTCGCTGGGCGTTATCGACAGCGGCCATGTAACCAGTGGAATCGTGTGGATGGAAAGGAAACCATCCTATCATCGCGCCAGGGCAAGGAATACAGGGGGAGGAGGGGGGTGCAAGGAAACCACGTTGCCATGCGTGGACCTTGGAAAATGGTCGGGGTGAGAGGATTCGAACCTCCGGCCTCTACGTCCCGAACGCTTAGCCCTTGTCCCGTTTTTACTGGTGCTCTAAGGAAGGTCTGCACAACACACACACAAGCGTGCTGACGTCTGAACCTATCGATCTGCAACGCGGCAAAGGCCTGTTTCACCCCAGTTCAGGCGTCCGCGGCTGCGGATTGGCAGCCGAGGTGGCCTGC
>CAJYKV010000008.1 GCA_913774955.1 uncultured Acidovorax sp. | reverse complement strand
TCTCGGGCGCGATCCAGCATCTGGCGGGCATGAAGGACTCCAAGGTGATCGTGGCGATCAACAAGGATGCCGAGGCGCCGATCTTCAGCGTGGCCGACTACGGGCTGGAGGCGGATCTGTTCACCGCGGTTCCGGAACTGGCAGGCCGGCTCTGAGGCGCGGGCCGCGCGCTCTGACCGAACGCAAGAAAGCGAACGCAAGAAAGGTGTCTCCCATGAATGCAATCCCTGAAGCTTCCAGCGTGCGCAGCCAGGTCACGCCCGAGGAATGGCAGACCCGCGTCGAACTGGCCGCCGCCTACCGGCTGGTGGCCCACTTCGGCTGGGACGATCTGATCTTCACGCACATCTCGGCGCGCGTGCCGGGCCAGCCGGACCAGTTCCTCATCAACCCCTACGGCATGCTGTTCGACGAGATCACGGCCTCCAGCCTGGTCAAGGTGGACCACCACGGCGAGCCCGTGATGGCGACGGAGTACGACGTGAACCCGGCGGGCTTCCTGATCCACAGCGCGATCCACGAGGGCCGTCCCGAGGTGCAGTGCGTGCTGCACACCCACACCCAGTACGGCGTGGCGGTGTCGGCGCAGGAAGGTGGCTTGCTGCCGATCTCGCAGCAGTCCATCTTCCCGCTCGCGCGGCTGGCCTACCACGGCTACGAGGGCGTGGCGCTGCGCGACGACGAGCGGCCGCGCCTGGTGGCCGACCTGGGGGACGCCAGCTTCCTGATCCTGCGCAACCACGGCCTGCTGACCTGCGGGCGCAGCGTGCCCGAGGCCCTGCTGTCGATGTACACGCTCGAATCGGCCTGCCGCATCCAGATCCTGGCGCAGTCCGGCGGTGGCGCGCTCACGCGCATTCCGGGCGAGATCGTCGCCACCTCGGTCGAGCAGTCGCGCCAGGTGACCAAGGGCAAGGGCGCGGGCCTGGCCTGGCCGGGGCTGCTGCGCCGGCTGGACCGCATCGATCCGGGCTACCGGAGCTGAACGGGCGGCGCCCCGCAGATACCACGACAGGAGACAGACCGCATGACTTTCACTTCCTCGCGCCGCGCCTTCCTGCACGCCGGCACGGCCCTGGCGACCGGGGCCGCGCTGCCCCTGGCGCCGGCCCGTGCGCAGGGCACCTGGCCCACCAAGCCGATCCGCATCGTCGTGCCCTACACGGCCGGAGGCTTCACCGACCAGATGGCACGGCTGCTGCAGGTCGGCCTGCAGCAGCGCCTGGGCCAGCCCGTGGTCGTGGACAACAAGCCCGGCGCCAACAGCATCATCGGGGTGGACGCGGTGGCCAAGGCCGCGCCGGACGGCCACACCTTCGGCGTGTTCATCGCCGCCTACGCCGCCAACACCACGCTCTACCCCAAGCTGCCCTACGACCCGAAGAAGGACCTGACGGGCGTCTCGCTGATGGGCGTGTCGCCGCTGGTGGCGGCCGTGTCGATGAACGCGCCCTTCAAGACGATGGCCGAACTGGTCGCCTACGGCCGCGCGAACCCCGGGAAGATCAGCTATGCCTCGTCGGGCAGCGGCTCGGCCGCGCACCTCACGTCGGAGCTGATGCGCATGGTCACCGGGGTCGAGATGGTGCACGTGCCGTACAAGGGCGCATCGCCCGCGCTGGCCGACCTGATGGGCGGGCAGGTGCCGCTGTTCCTCGACCCGCCGCCCAACCTGATCCAGCCCGCCAAGGCCGGCAAGATCCGCCTCATCGGCGTGGCGAGCGACAAGCGCGTGCCGGCGCTGCCCGACGTGCCCACCTTCGCCGAACTGGGGTACCCGGCGCTGGTCGGCAGCACCTGGGCCGCGATGCTGGCGCCCGCCGGCACGCCCCCCGACATCGTGCAGCGCATGTCGGGCGAGGTGGCGCGCATCATCCGCAGCCCGGAGGTGTCGCAGCGGATGGAGCAGGCCATGGGCACCTTTCCCGAAGGCTCCACGCCCCAGGAGTGCAATGCCTTCATCGCCGCGGAAACCGCCAAGTGGGCCAAGGTGATCCAGTCGGCCGGGGTGGTGGTGGACTGAGCGCTCCTCCCGAGCAGGGTATCGGTCGGGGCGTACGGCCGACGTCAAGTCGGCGGCCGGCACGCCGATAAGCAGGGAGCCCGTTTCCGGAACGCTGCGTGCGGACCGGAGGCCTTTGCACGTCCGCCCGTTCCACCGGGGTGCGCAAGCGCCTGGAAGCGCTGGCGGAAGACGAGGAATCCCGGCGCATCTTCGGCGCCATCGATGCCGCGGGCAACGCCTTCCGCTCCGCGCGCGATGCGCTGGTGAAGCGTCGCCAGTCCGGCGAGACCCTGCCGCCCGAGGCCGTGGGCCAGCTGCTGCGGCCCGCCGCCGACCGCTATGCCGCGGCCGTGGAAGAGATGGCCGACTACCAGCGCAGGCGCGTGGCCGAGGCGCGTGCCCAGGCCCAGGCGAGCGAGCGGCAGGGCATCGCACTGCTCGTGGGCGGATCGCTGGTGGGGCTGCTGCTGAGCCTGGGCTGCGCGCTGGCGCTGTCGCATTCCATCCTGCTGCCGCTGGCGCAGGCCTCCGCCGTGTCCGACCGCATCGCCGAGGGCGACCTGACCTCGTCCGTGCCGGCCGCGCCCGCAGGCCAGCGCGACGAGGTGCGGGCCCTGCTGGCGCGCCCGGGCGGCATGCAGCAGCGGTTGGCGGAACTGGTGGTGGGCATGCGGCAGGCGAGCGTGTCCGTGGCGGGCGCCAGTGCGGAGATCGCCGCGGGCAACACCGATCTCTTGTCGCGCACCGAGCACACGGCCTCCAACCTGGAGGAAATCGCCGCCAGCATGGAAGAGCTGATCGCCACCGTGCGTCACAGTGCCGATGCGGCGCAACAGGCGAGCACGCTCGCCGCCACCGCGAGCGAGGTCGCGCGGCGCGGCCGGGACGCGGTGGGCCAGGTGGTCTCGACCATGGACGGCATCGCCCAGGCGTCGCGCCGCATCGCCGACATCACCAGCGTGATCGACGGCATCGCCTTCCAGACCAACATCCTCGCCTTGAATGCCGCCGTCGAGGCGGCGCGCGCGGGCGAGCAGGGCCGCGGCTTCGCCGTGGTGGCCTCGGAGGTGCGCAGCCTCGCGCAGCGCTCGGCCACCGCGTCCCGCGAAATCGGCGCCCTCATCGGCGACAGCGTGCGGCAGGTGGGCGAGGGCACGCAGCAGGTGCATGCCGCCGGCGGCACCATGGGCGAGATCGTGGTTTCGGTGCAGCGGGTGGCGGCGATCGTCGGCGAGATCAGCACCGCGGCGCGCGAACAGAGCACCGGCCTCGGGCAGGTGGGCGAGGCCGTGAGCCAGCTCGACCAGATGACCCAGCAGAACGCGGCCCTGGTGGAGGAATCCACCGCCGCGGCCCCGGGCTTGCGCATGCAGGCGCAGCAACTGGCCGACCTGGTGGCGACCTTCCGGCTGCCCGGGAGCGCCGTCGGCTGGACGGACGCCCTGCCGCGCTGAGCGCCGCGTCGCATCGGGCCGCGTCACGTCGCGCGCACCGTTTGCGCTTCTTTACACGGCGGTTGTCGGCGGGAAGGCTACGGCCGCGTTCAATGGGCATGCCGTTTCCCACCCGATGGAGCCTTTCGATGCCTCTGCCCGTCCCCGAATGTCCCGGCCGCGTTCCCGGCCGTCGTATCCGCGCCATCGGCGCCCTGGCGGTCCTCGCGACCGCCGCCCTGTCGGGCTGCGTCGTGGCGCCGCCCCGGCAGGTCGTCGTGGAGCAGCAGGGCGCTGTGGTGGTCGCCCCCACCGCGCCCCCGGCGCCGTACGTGGAAACCGTGACCATCGCCCCTTCGCCGGTGCACGTCTGGGTGGGAGGCTTCTGGGAATGGGGTGGCGGCCGCTACGTCTGGCGCCCCGGCCACTGGGCCGCGCCGCCGCGCGCGGGCTGGGTCTGGGTGCCCCACCGCTGGGAGCCGGGCCCGGGTGGCTGGCACATGCGGCCGGGGCACTGGGCGATGCGCTGATTCGCCTGCAGCGACTCAGGCGGTGAGCATCCTTCGAGCCACCGCCTCGCCCACCTTGATGCCGTCCACGCCGGCCGACAGGATGCCGCCCGCGTAGCTCGCGCCTTCGCCGGCGGGGTAGAGGCCGGCGGTGTTCAGGCTCTGGAAGTCTTCGCCGCGTCCGATCTTGAGCGGCGACGAGGTGCGCGTCTCCACGCCCGTCAGCACGGCGTCGTGGCGGTCGAAGTCCTGGATCTTGCGGCCGAAGGCCGGCAGCGCCTCGCGCAGCGCGGCGATCGCGTAATCCGGCAGGGCGGCGCGCAGGTCGGTCAGCGTGACGCCCGGCCGGTACGAGGGCTCTACCTCGCCGAACTCGCGCGACACCTTGCCCGCGATGAAATCGCCCACCAGCTGGCCGGGCGCGTTGTAGTCGCCGCCGCCGAGCGCGAATGCGCCGGATTCCAGCTGCCGCTGCAGCACGATGCCGGCGAGCGGATGGGCCCGGCCCGCGGGCAGGGCCTCGACGCCGTGGGTGCCCCCCAGCGCTGCTTCGAAGGCGGCCGGGTCCGTCGGGTAGTCGGCGGGATCGATGCCCACCACCATGCCGGCGTTGGCATTGCGCTCGTTGCGCGAGTACTGGCTCATGCCGTTGGTCACCACGCGGCCGGGTTCGCTGGTGGCCGCCACCACCGTGCCGCCGGGGCACATGCAGAAGCTGTACACCGCGCGGCCGTTCGCCGCATGGTGCACGAGCTTGTAGTCGGCCGCGCCCAGCAGCGGGTGGCCGGCATGCCGGCCCCAGCGGGCGCGGTCGATCAGCCCCTGAGGATGCTCGATGCGGAAGCCCACCGAGAACGGCTTGGCCTCCATGTGCACGCCGCGCCCGTACAGCATCGCGAAGGTATCGCGCGAGCTGTGGCCCAGGGCCATGACGACGTGCGACGCTTCCAGTTCGTGGGTCTGGCCGGTGGCCTGGTCGAGCACGCGCAGCCCGCGCAGGTGCCGGCGGCCGGCGGCGTCGGTGTCCACGGCGACGTCGGTCACGCGCTGCTGGAAGCGCACCTCGCCACCCATGGCGATGATCTGCTCGCGCAGCGTCTCCACCACCTTCACCAGCTTGAAGGTGCCGATGTGCGGGTGCGCGGCATACAGAATCTCGGCCGGCGCGCCCGCCTGCACGAACTCCTCCATCACCTTGCGGCCGAGGTGGCGCGGGTCCTTGATCTGGCTGTAGAGCTTGCCGTCGCTGAACGTGCCCGCGCCGCCCTCGCCGAACTGCACGTTGGATTCGGGTTGCAGTTCGCGGCGGCGCCACAGCCCCCAGGTGTCCTGCGTGCGCTCGCGCACGGCCCGGCCGCGCTCCAGCACGATGGGACGCAGCCCCATCTGCGCCAGCACCAGCGCCGCGAAGATGCCGCAGGGGCCGAAGCCCACCACCACGGGGCGCTCGCGCAGGCCGCCGGCCGGGGCATGGCCCACGGGCTTCCAGGCCATGTCGGGCGTGGGCTGTATGTGCGGGCGGTCCGCATGGCGCGCCAGCAGCGTGGCTTCCTGGCCGGGGTCGGCCAGGGCGATGTCGACGATGTAGACGGCCAGCAGCTCGGGCTTGCGCGCGTCGAAGCTGCGTTTGAAGACATTCAGGCGGGCGATGGCGTCGGCCGGAATGTCCAGCAGGCGCGCGACGGCGGCATGCAGTGCGGGCTCGGGGTGCTGCGTGCCGTCGGCCGGCAGGGCGGCGAGCGGCAGCTTGATTTCTGAGAGGCGGATCATGGGGCGTGCGGCCCGTGGTCATCGGGCGGTGCGGGGAAAAGGCCCGAAATCATACGCCGGTGCACGGAAATGCGCTCATCGGCCCGAAAAGGGCGCGCGCAAGTCCAGGCGGCCGGCGCCGCCGCCGGGGTGTCCGCGGTCAGGCCGGGGCTTTGCTCGGCGCCGCGGCGGGGGCGTTCCCGGACGGGCCCGCATCCGCTTCTTCCGTTTCCGCCTCCGCCCCATCTCCGGACTTCGCCGGCGCGCCGCGCCCGAACCACTCGACCGCGCCGAACGCCAGGGCCGCCAGCACCAGCGGCGCGAAGAAATACAGTGCCCGGTAGGCCAGCACCGCGGCCAGCGCCTGGGAGGTGGGGATGTACGCCGAGAGCACGGCCGTGCCCACGGCCTCGAGCACGCCCAGCCCCGCCGGAATGCGCGACACCAGTCCCGCGACGGCGCCGAGGAGCACGGTGGCGAGTGCGGCGGCATACGGGGTGTCGCGCCCCGCCAGCACCCACACGGCGCCGCCCATCACCGCCCAGTTGACCGTCGATACGGCCACCTGCAGCAGCGCCACGCGCCAGTCCGGCAGGGGAAAGTCGTGCCCGCGCCAGGCGATCGGCCGGCCGCGCCGCACCGCGCAGGCGGCGACGTAGGCCACCGTGAGGGCGGCCAGCGCGGTGCCGGCCCAGCGCAGTTCCTGCGGCCCCACGTGCCAGCCTTCCGGCAGCTTCGGCGACCACATCCAGAACACCGCGCCCGCCAGCACGAAGTAGCCCAGCCAGTTGGTGACGATGCTCTGTCCGATCACCTGGCCGATCGCGCCCACGGAGACGCCCTGGCGGGAGTAGAGCCGGTAGCGCACCGACACCCCGCCGATGATCGATCCGAGGTTCAGCGTGAACGGGTAGGCGATGAGCGTGATGCCCATCGTGCGGCCCACGGACAGGCCGTGCCGCGTGAAGTACCGGCCGAACAGGTCGAAGGTGCCGTAGATCGCGTGGCTGGCGAGCGCCAGGGCGGCGGCCGTGAGCAGCGTGGGGGTGGGCAGGGCGAGGAAGGCATCCCACACCGCGCCCCAGTCCACGTTGCGCGCCTGGCGCACCAGCAGGGTGATCACGAAGACCACGAACGCCCCGCTCACCAGCGTCACGGCCCAGGGCCACCATCGCTGCGAGCGCAGGCGCTGCCATCGGCTCTTCTTCTCGCGGGGGCGACCCGCGCCGTCGGCGGGGTCCTGGGGCGGGGCGGGCGTGGGCGAGGCCGGGGGCATGGCAGAAGACCGATCGGGCGCCGCGCGCTCAGGTGGTGGACGGCCGGTGGCCATGGTCGCCGCCGTGGGAGGCAGCGGAGGCGGCCTGGTCGGGCTGCACCAGCGAGATCTCCGGCTCGTGGCGCGGCAGCCAGCCGGCCCAGGTGGGGAACCAGCGCATCAGGTGGAACAGGCAGTAGCTGCGCAGCAGGCGCAGCCCGTCCCAGCGGCCCGGCGGCGTAGGCTCGACCTGGCGGCAGCTGTGCTCCATCAGGTGCGCGAGCCGCCCGTGCAGCGTGGCGTTGAAATCGCGGTCGCGGATCACGACGTTGGCCTCGAGGTTCAGCGACAGGCTGAGCGGGTCGAGGTTGCTGGATCCCACCGTGGACCAGGCGTCGTCCACCAGGGCCACCTTGCCGTGCAGGGGGCGGTCGCAGTATTCGTAGATGCGCACGCCGCCGCGGATGAGGTGGTCGTAGAGCATGCTCGCGGCCACGCGCACGATCGGCATGTCGGGCTGGCCCTGCAGGATCAGGCGCACGTCCACGCCGCGGCGCGCGGCGCGGCGCATCTCGCGGATGAAGCGGTAGCCCGGGAAGAAATACGCGTTCGCGATCACCACGCGCTCGCGGGCCGCGCGCAGCGCGACGCGGTAATGGCGCTCGATGTCGTTGGTGTGTGCATGGTTGTCGCGCGTGACGAAGATGGCGTCCGCGTCGCCGGCCACCGGGTGCTGCTCCACGGCGGCGCGGGCGCCGAATGGCCACCGGCGGCGCTCCGCGGCGGCCCGGGGGCTGCCTGCGGGTCTGCCGGCCGCCATCGCGGTGGGGGCCTTGCCCGCCCGCGCCATGCCGGCTTCGGTCTCTGCATCGGTTTCAGGCTCGGCGCTGGCGGTGGCCTTGGGATTGGCGCTCCGGCCCTCCTTGCGTTCGCCCTTGTCGATCACGCTGCGCGCGAAGGCGCGCATCTGCGCCACGATCGGGCCATGCACTTCGACGGAATAGTCCTGCTTCGCCTCGGGCCCGAAGTCCGCCACGTGGTCGGCCGAATAGTTGATGCCGCCGATGAAGCCGGTCTCGCCGTCGACCACCACGATCTTGCGGTGCATGCGGCGCAGCATGTTCATCCGCTGTCCGAAGATGCGCACCCCGCCCGGATCGAAGATGCGGAACCGCACGCCCGCGCCCACGAGTTCGCCGATGAACGACTCCGACAGATCGGGCGAACCGAAGCCGTCCACCAGCACATGCACCTCGGCGCCGTTGCGCGCGGCCTGCAGCAGGGCCGCATGCAAGCCCTTCCCGATCTTGTCGTCGAACAGGATGAAGGTCTCCAGCAGCACCTCGCGCTTTGCCGCGGCGATCGCCTCGAACACGCGCGGGAAGAAGGCCTCGCCGTTTTCCAGCAGCTCGAAGCGGTTGCCCGGCACCCAGCGCGAGGAGCGGCGTGCCCGTTTCACAGCGAAATCTCCGCCGCCAGGGGCGCGTGGTCCGACAGCTTGTGCCATGGCTTTCGCGGCAGCACCACGGGCGCGTGCACCGACGCATCGCGCACGTAGATGCGGTCGAGCGCGAGCAGCGGCATGGATGCCGGGAAGGTGCGCACGGCACGCCCGCCCGCGTGCACGAACACCTCGTGCAGCCCTGCGCCATCGCGCAGCACGTCGTGGGCCCGGCCGCGCCAGTCGTTGAAATCGCCGGCCACGATCACCGGCTCGCCGGCGGGGAACGTGTTGACCAGATCGCACACGCGCCGCAACTGGCGCTGCCGGTGGGCTTCCTGCAGACCCAGGTGCACGCAGATCGCATGTACCTGGCGGTCGTGTCCCGGGGGCTGCAGCACGCAGTGCAGCATGCCGCGGCGCTCCGGGCCGCTCACCGAGATGTCGTGGTTTTCGTAATGGACGATGGGGAACTTGGAGAGCAGCGCGTTGCCGTGGTGGCCGTTGTCGTACACCGCATTGCGGCCGTAGGCGTACTGGCCCCAGATCGTGTCGGCCAGGAATTCGTAGTGCGGCTCCTGCGGAAAGTTGGCCACGCGGTTCGCGTGCCGCTGGTGCGTGCCCAGCACCTCCTGCAGGAACACCAGGTCCGCCGACACGCCGCGCACGGCTTCGCGCAGCTCATGGAGCATGAAGCGGCGGTTGAAGGAGGTGAAGCCCTTGTGCACGTTCACGGTGAGCACCTTGAACGCGATGGGCGAGGGAGATTCTGCGTGGGTAGCCATGGATGCCATCGGTAGATGAGCACCGCAGCCATGGCGGGTGGGCCGAGGGCCGCGGCGCGGGGTTGAACCGATTGTTCCGACCCCCGCACGGCCGTGCTGTAGGACTGCGGGCCGACCGCGTGCGCGGCCTATGAACCGGCGCGTCGCACCCGGGGCATCAGGCCGGAAGAAAGCCCTCGACCGACAGATAGCGCTCGCCCGTGTCGTAGTTGAAGCCCAGCACCCGCGCGCCCTGCGGCAGCTCGGGCAGCTTCTGGGCGATCGCCGCGAGCGTGGCGCCCGACGAGATGCCGACCAGCAGGCCCTCTTCGCGTGCGGCACGGCGCGCGTACTCCCGTGCCGGTTCGGCATCGACCTGCACCACGCCGTCGAGCAGGCTGGTGTCGAGGTTCTTCGGAATGAATCCCGCGCCGATGCCCTGGATCGGATGGGGACCGGGCTGGCCGCCCGAGATCACGGGCGAGGCCACCGGCTCCACGGCGAACACCTTGAGCTGCGGGAACTTCGCCTTCAGCACCCGCGCCACGCCGGTGATGTGGCCGCCCGTGCCCACGCCGGTGATGAGCGCATCGAACCCTTCGGGGAAATCGGCCAGGATCTCCTGGGCGGTGGTGCGCACATGCACGTCGACGTTGGCGGGGTTCTCGAACTGCTGCGGCACCCAGGCGCCGGGCGTCTGCGCGGCCAGTTCCTCGGCACGGGCGATGGCGCCCTTCATGCCCTTCTCGCGCGGGGTGAGGTCGAACTGCGCGCCGTAGGCGAGCATCAGCCGGCGGCGCTCGATGCTCATGCTCTCGGGCATCACGAGGATGAGCCGGTAGCCCTTCACGGCGGCGACCAGCGCCAGGCCGATGCCGGTGTTGCCCGAAGTGGGCTCGATGATGGTGCCGCCCGGCTGCAGGGCGCCGGAGCGCTCGGCATCCTCCACCATCGCCAGCGCGATGCGGTCCTTGATGGAACCGCCCGGATTGCCGCGCTCGGACTTGACCCAGACAGTCGCTCCGGCGCCGAACAGGCGGTTGATGCGCACGTGGGGGGTGTTGCCGATGGCTTGCAGGATGCTGTCGAATTTCATGGCGGGCGTCTCCATACAGGAAGGAAGGGTTCCGGAGGGAACGGGAGCGGACCATTGTGGACCAGTCCAACGACACGCCGGGCATATGGATATGCCGCCGCCCCGTGGTTTCCCCCTTCACCAAAGACCGGGTTTCCCCCATCCTGTCGCGCATGTCCGAAGAACTCTCGCTCCACCAGCGCCGCCGGCATCCCACGCCGGCCGAGCTGCAGGGAATCCCCTGGCTGGCCGCCCTCGCGCCCGAGGAGCGCAGCCGGGCGGTGGAGGCGCTGGTGGTGGGCGACGCGCAGGTGGGCGATTTCGTGTGCCGGCGCGGCCGGCCTGTTACCTACTGGTTCGGCGTGGTCGAGGGGCTGCTCAAGATGAGCACGGACAACGCCCGCGGGCAGACGATGACGTTCGCGGGCGTGCCGCCGGGCGGCTGGTTCGGCGAGGGCACGGCCGTGAAGCGCGAGCCCTACCGCTACGACATCCAGGCGCTGCGCCGCAGCGTGGTGGCGGGGCTGCCGATCGACACCTTCCACTGGCTGCTGGACCATTCGCTCGGCTTCAACCGCTTCGTGATGCAGCAGCTCAACGAGCGGCTCGGCCAGTTCATCGCCGCGCGCGAGATCGACCGCCTCGGCAGCCCGGACGCGCGCGTGGCGCGGGGGCTGGCGGCGCTGTTCAATCCGCTGCTCTACCCGGGCGTGGGCCATGTGCTGCGCATCACGCAGCAGGAGCTGGGCTACCTGGTGGGGCTGTCGCGCCAGCGCGTGAACGAGGCGCTGGCGGCGCTGCAGGCGCAGGGCGCGATCCGGGTGGAGTACGGCGGGCTGAGGGTGCTGGACCTGCCCGCGCTGCGCGAGAGCGTGTTCGGCGCGGCGGAGGAGGGCGGCGGCGATGCGGGTCGGTGCGCTGCACGGCCCGCCGGCCGCGCCGCTGCGGCGCCGCAGGCCGGTGCACGGCGCCCGGCGGGAAGGCGGCCCGTGGCCGCCGCCGGCGTGCTCAGGCAGGCAGGGCCGGGGTCGCCGTAGCGGCCGCCGGCGCGCCGCCCGCGGCGTCGCGCTGCAGGCGGAAGGCACCCACCATCTCCGTCAGGCGGCCCGCCTGCTCGCGCAGGCTGCCGGCCGCGGCGCTGCTTTCCTCCACCAGCGCCGCGTTCTGCTGCGTCATGTTCTCGAGCGCGTTCACGGACTGGCTCACCTGCCCGATGCGGTCGCTCTGCTCGTGCGCCGCCGTGGTGATCTCGCCCATGATGGCCGACACCCGCTGCACCGACTGCACGAGTTCACCGATGGTGGCGCCGGCCTCGGCGACGAGGGTGGTGCCTTCCTTGACCTGCCCGGCACTCGCGAGGATGAGCGACCGGATTTCCCGCGCGGCTTCGGCGCTGCGGCCCGCCAGTGCGCGCACTTCGCCCGCCACCACGGCGAAGCCGCGGCCCTGCTCCCCGGCCCGGGCCGCTTCCACGGCGGCGTTCAGCGCGAGGATGTTGGTCTGGAAGGCGATGCCGTCGATCACGCCGATGATGTCGGCGATCTTCCGGGAGCTGGTGCTGATCACGTCCATGGTCTGCACGACCTGCGACACCACTTCCCCGCTGCGCGCCGCGACCTGGGCGGCCGAGGCCGTCATCTGGTTGGCCTGCTGCGCGGCGTCGGCGCCCTGGTGGACGGTCTGGGTCAGGTCCGCCAGCGCGGAGGCGGCCTCCTGCAGATTGCCGGAGGTCTGTTCGGTGCGGTGGCTCAGGTCGAGGTTGCCCGAGGCCACCTCCGAGCTGGCCAGCAGGATGGAGTCGGCCGTGGTGCCGATGTGTCCCACCAGCGCGCGCAGCTGCGCCTGCATCGCGGCGATCGCCTCCAGCAGCCGGCCCGTCTCGTCGTGGATGCGGACCTCGACCGCCGAGGTCAGGTCGCCGCGCGCGATGCGTTCGGCCACCACGACGGCGCGGCCGATCGGCTGGGTGATGCTCGCGGTGGTGCGCCATGCGATGAGCAGGCCCAGCGCCACGGCCAGCGCCACCAGCGTGCCGGCGGTAAGGCGCGAGCGGCTCTGCGTGCGGTCCGCGGCCGCCGCGGCTTCCGCGTTGAGGGTGTTCTGCAATTCCACCAGCTGCGCGAGCTTCTCGCGCCAGACCGCCTCGGGCGGCGCCACCCGGGTCATCAGGCCGAGCGTGGCGCTGACCGTGTCGCCGTCCGTGACCAGCTTAAGCGCGCCCTCGAGCTCCGGGCGGGTCTTGCGTGCCTCGGCCTGGGCGTCGGCCATCAACCGGCGTTCCTCGGGCGTGGCGCCGCTCGACTCCAGCAGGGCGGCGAGTTCGGCTTCCTGCTTGGCATAGCGCTGCAGGATGGCGGCGGCCTTGCGCGCCTGGTCCTCGGCATTGCGCGGATCGATGTCGCCGAGCATGGCGGCCGAGCGTGCGTGCAGCCCGGAGGCGCTCACGGTCTGCAGCATGTCGTTCGCCAGCCGCGCCTTCTCGGCCCCGATGCCCGTGATCTGCTGCATCTGGCGGTTCATGCCGGACAGGGACACGTGGCCGAGTGCCGCGACGGCGACCACGAGCGCCAGCATGCAGCCGAAGCCGAGGAAGAGCCGGCGGGAAATGGACAGTGAGCGAAGGAGATGGACAGCCTGCATGGTGCGTTCCCGGGACAAGGTCCCGTTGTTGCAGTGGCCGCTGCAAGAACGGTGCCAATGAACCCCTTGTTGTTGTTACAGCTGGGCGGTGCACACAATCTGCTTCGCTGGCATGCTCCGCCCTGGGGCGTTGCAATGGGCGAAATCGCCGAACCGTTCGGTGCCGTCCAGTGCCCGTCGCTTCGAGCTATCGATTTGATAGCTTTTGCTGCGATGTCCAGTATCGTGCCAGAGTCCGGGACGCCACGCCAGGAGCCGAGGTAACGTTACATTTATGGCCAGGGGAATCACATGGTGAAGACAGTTATGCAGCGTGCTGTGCGGGTCGCGGTCCTCGGGCTGGCATCGGCGTTCGCGCCGGGTGCGTGGGCGGCGCTGGTGCAGGTCATCGTGCAGGACGGCGCCGGCAAGCCTCTGCCGGGTGCCGTGGCTTTTCTGGATTCCGCCCAGGCGCGCCGGCAGGCGAAGCCCCTCGTGGGCGCCGAGGTGGCCCAGGAGAAGCGGCGCTTCGTGCCCGAGGTGCTGGTGGTGACCGCCGGCACGCAGGTGCAGTTTCCCAACCACGACACGGTGCGCCACCACGTCTATTCGTTCTCTCCGGCGAAGAAGTTCGAACTCAAGCTCTATTCGGGCATGCCCGCCAATCCCGTGCTCTTCGACCAGCCCGGTGTGGTGGTGCTGGGCTGCAACATCCACGACCAGATGGTGGGGTGGATCCTGGTGATAGAGACGCCCTACTACGCGCAGGCCGACGGCGCGGGGACCGCGCGCATCGACAAGGTGCCGCCGGGTGAATACACGCTCAACGTCTGGCATGCGGGCCTGCCGGTGGGCGCGCCCGCCGTGGTGCGGCCGCTGGTGGTGGCCGAGGGCGGTGCCTCGGTGACCGTCCGGCTGGTGGGAGCCGTGCCGTGAGCTGGAGCGCTTTCCGGCGCAGCCTGATGTTCCGGCTGGCCACCATCTCGCTGCTGCTGCTGCTGATCGTGCAGGCCGCCGGCTTCCTGGTGGTGCGCGCTTCGATCGAGCGCAACGGCCGTGCGCAGGTCGCGCAGGGGCTGGACGCGAACGAGCGGGTCTGGCGCCGCCTCATCGAGCAGAACGCCGAGCGGCTGCAGCAGGGATCGACGCTGCTCGCCTCGGACTACGGATTCCGCTCGGCCGTGAATTCCGGCGATGCGGACACGATCGAATCGGTGCTCTACAACCACGGCGCCCGCATCGGCGCGGCCGTCACCGCCCTGCTGGACACGCGCATGCAGTTGGTGGTGTCCTCGGCGGCGGACGCTTCCGGCGACTCGCGTGCCGCCCTGCGCGGCGTGCTGCCCGCGCTCACGGAGCATCCCGGCGGCAGCCAGATCGCCATCGTGGACGGCGTGCCCTACCAGTTCGTGACGGTGCCGCTGCGTGCGCCGCTCCTGATCGGCTGGGTGCTCATGGGGTTCCCGATCGGCCAGGCACTGGCCGCGGAGATGCGCCAGCTGCAGTCGGTGGACGTGGCCATCGCAGTCCAGACCGCCGACGGCGGCGTGCAGGTGCCGGTCAGCACGCGGCCGGCGGTCGAGCGGGACCGGCTGGCGGGGCTCATGGGCGGCGGCGAGATCGAGACGGACGACGGACCCATGCTGGTGCGCGCGGTGCCGCTCGACACCGTCAACGGCCGGGCGCGGGTGCTGCTGCTGCGCTCCCTCGACGAAGTGCTCGCCTCCTACCGCCACCTGCAACTGCTGCTGGCCGGCATCACGCTCGCGGGCGTGGCGCTGTTCGCCATCGGCTTCGCGATCATGGCGCGGCGCGTCGCCACCCCCCTGCGGGCCGTGGCCTTGGCCACGCAGCGCATCTCGCGCGGCGACTATGCCGCGCCCATCGAACACACCCACCGCCACGACGAGATCGGCCACTTGGCGCGCTCGTTCGACCGCATGCGCATCGGCATCTCGGAGCAGCAGGACGAGATCCGCCGGCTCGCCGACACCGACCGCCTCACGGGCGTGCCGAACCGGGAGCGGTTCCGCCGCATGCTCATGGACGCGATCCGGCGCGGCATCCACACGGGCGAGCCGCTCTCGGTGATCGCACTCGACCTCGACCGCTTCAAGCACGTCAACGGCGTGCTGGGCTACGCGATGGGCGACCGGCTGCTGCAGGCCGTGGCGGAGCGCATCTCCTCCCACCTGCATGCGCCGCGGGAGACCCTCGCGCGCCTCGGGGGCAACGAATTCGCGCTGATGCTGCCGGGCGCGGACGAGGCGGCGGCGCGCGACACGGCGCAGCGCATCACGCGGGCGTTCGAATCGTCGGTGGCGTTCGACGACCAGACGGTGGACCTGAGCGCCGGCATCGGCATCGCCTGCTGGCCCGGCCCGGCGGAAGACGCCGACACCCTGCTGAGCCACGCGGAGATCGCGATGTACGCCGCCAAGCGGCGGCTGCACGGCGCGCAGGTCTACGATCCGTCGATGGATTCCTCCAGCGCGGCCGCGCTGTCGCTGCTGTCCGAACTGCGCCATGCGGTGGAGGCGGGCGAACTGCGGCTCTTCCTGCAGCCCAAGCTCGGCCTGGACGGACGCGCGGGCTGCGGCGCCGAGGCGCTCGTGCGCTGGCAGCATCCCGAGCGCGGCCTGGTGCCGCCGATGCAGTTCATCCCGTTCGCCGAGCAGACCGGCTTCGTGCGGCAGCTCACGCTCTGGGTGTTCGAGCAGGCGGCCGTCTTCCTCGCGCGGCCCGACGTGCGCGCACTGGGGCTGCGCATCTCGGTCAACCTGTCCACGCGCGACCTCATGGACACTGAACTGAGCGCCCGCCTGGGAGCACTCATGGCACGCCACGGCGTCGGGCCGGAGTCGTTCTGCCTGGAGATCACGGAGAGCGCCATCATGGACGACCCGGCGCGCGCCGAAGCCATGCTCAACCGCCTGTCGGCCCAGGGCTTCAAGCTCTCCATCGACGATTTCGGCACCGGATACTCCTCGCTGGCCTACCTCAAGCGGCTGCCGGTGGACGAGCTCAAGATCGACAAATCCTTCGTGCTCGGCATGGTGGCGGACACGGGCGACGCGCAGATCGTGCGCTCCACCATCGATCTCGCGCACAACCTGGGCCTCTCGGTGGTGGCCGAGGGGGTGGAGACCGCCACCATCCTCGAGCGCCTGCAGGCCCTGCGCTGCGACGAGGCCCAGGGCTACCACATCGGCCGGCCCATGCCCGCGGAGGACCTGCTCGCCTGGCATGCCGCGGCCGACGCGCGAAAATAGCGCCCATGTCCGATTCCGCTCCCCGCAACCGCCTGTCGCTCCCTCCGGGCGGCCGGCGCGCCGGCCCGCCGGCTGCCGCCTCCCGGCCCGCTTCCGCTCCCAACTCCGCTGCCGCCCAGGGCTCCGCGCCGTCCCGCCCCGGAGGCCCGCGGCCCGCGGGCCGCTTCACCCTGCGCGCGCCCGAGGCGGGCGCGCCGGTGCCCCCGGTCCGGCGCGCCGATACCGCCCCGCAGGCACCGCATCCTCGGGGTGGCTCCGCGGCCCGCGGCCCCGAAGGCGGCGCTCCCGGCGCCACCTCCCGCCTCAACAAGCGCATGGCCGAACTCGGGCTGTGCTCGCGCCGCGAGGCGGACGACTGGATCGCCAGCGGCTGGGTGCGCGTGAACGGGCAGGTGGCCGCGATGGGCCTGCAGGTGGCGCCCACCGACCGCATCGAGGTCGATCCCGCCGCGCGGGGCCAGCAGGAGCGGCAGGTGACCATCCTGCTGCACAAGCCCATGGGCTACGTGAGCGGCCAGGCCGAGGACGGCCACACGCCGGCGGTCGCGCTCATCAACCCGCGCACCCACTGGCGTGAAGACCCGAGCCGGCAGCGCTTTTCGCCGCCGCAACTGCGCGGCCTCGCGCCCTGCGGCCGGCTGGACATCGATTCCGTCGGGCTGCTGGTGCTCACCCAGGACGGCCGCGTGGCGCGGCATCTGATCGGCGAAGACTCCGAGGTCGAGAAGGAGTACCTCGTGCGCGTGCACTACGGCGACGTCGCGACCGGCGTGCAGTCCGTCTTCCCGGCCGAGCAGCTGGCACGCCTGTGCCACGGCCTCTCGCTCGACGGCCAGCCGCTCAAGCCCGCGAAGGTGGACTGGCAGAACCCCGAGCAGCTCCGCTTCGTGCTCCAGGAAGGCAAGAAGCGCCAGATCCGCCGCATGTGCGAACTGGTGGGCCTGAAGGTGGTGGGCCTCAAGCGCATCCGCATCGGCCGCGTCGTGCTCGGCAACCTGCCGGCGGGGCAGTGGCGCTACCTGGGACCGAACGAGCGGTTCTGACGCCGGCCCCCTCGCCGGCGGCCCGGCCCGCGCCCTGGCGCGTCAGGCGCCGGCCGGGGCGATGCCGGTGTGGGGCGCGTCCAGCGCCTCGCGCACGCGCAGTGCCAGGTCTTCCAGGGTGTAGGGCTTGCCGATGAGGTGCACGCCCGCGTCCAGCACGCCGTTGTGCACCACGGCGTTGCGCGTGTAGCCGGTGGTGAACAGCACCTTCAGACCCGGCCGGCGGCGCAGCGCTTCCTCGGCCAATCTGCGGCCGTTCACGTCGGGCATCACCACGTCGGTGAAGAGCAGGTCGATTTCCGGATGCGCGTCGATCAGCTTCAGCGCCGCCGCGGCGCCGTCGGCTTCCAGCACGCGGTAGCCGAGCTCGTTCAGGGCGTCCACGGAGAACTGCCGCACGGCGGCCTCGTCCTCCACCACCAGCACCACTTCCTGCGCATCCCCCAGGGGCAGCGGCGGCGGTGCGGTCGCGGCGGCCTCTTCCCCGGAGACGTCCGTCAGGCGCGGCAGATACACCTTGACGGTGGTGCCTTCGCCGACCTCGGAGTAGATCTTCACGTGGCCGTTCGACTGCCGGATGAAGCCGTACACCTGGCTCAGCCCCAGGCCGGTGCCCTTGCCCACCTCCTTGGTGGTGAAGAACGGATCGAAGGCCTTGGCGATCACCTCCGGCGGCATGCCCGTGCCGGTGTCGGTGACTGCGATCAGCACGTACTGCCCGGGCGCCACGCCCAGGTGCTCCGCGGCGTAGCGGTCGTCCAGGTGGGCGTTGGCGGTTTCGATGGTGAGCCGTCCGCCATCGGTCAGCGCGCCCATGGCGTCGCGGCCGTTGACGGCGAGGTTCAGGATCACGCTCTCGAGCTGGTTGCGGTCCGCATGGATGCGCCACAGCCCGCCGGCGAGCACCGTCTCCAGGCGGATCGCTCCGCCCAGCGAATGGCGCAGCATGTCGGACATGCCGGCGACCAGCTGGTTGGCGTCCAGCGGCACCGGACTGAGCGGCTGCCTGCGCGAGAAGGCCAGCAGCCGCTGCGTGAGCTGCGCCGCGCGCCGGGCGCCACCGCGGGCCGCGTCGATGTGGCGGCGGGCGCGGGGTTCGCCCGCGGCGAAGCGCCGGTCCAGCAGTTCCAGCGATCCCAGCACCACCGCGAGCATGTTGTTGAAATCGTGCGCGATGCCGCCGGTGAGCTGCCCCACCGCCTCCATCTTCTGCGCCTGGCGCAGCACCTCTTCCGTCCGCAGGCGCTCGGCCACCTCCAGCGCCACGCGCTGCTCCAGTGCGTCGTTCAGTTCGCGCAGGGCAAGCTCGGCGCGGTGGCGCTGCGTCACGTCCTGGAACAGCACCGCCACCTGGCGGCGCTCGGCCGGCTCCACCCGGAACGCGGACAGCTCCAGGTAGCGGCGGGTCTTGACCAGCTCGCGCTCGAAGCGCACCGGCTCGCCCGTGACCAGCACCTTGCGGTAGATCTCCACCCAGGCATCGGCTTCCTCGGGCACCATGTCGCGCACGCGCTGCCCCACCACGTCGGCGATGCCCGCATTGGCCTGATAGGCCGGGTTGGCCGAGACGTGCACGTAGTCGCTCAGCGGGCCATGCGGCCCGTCGAGGAACTCGATCACGCAGAAGCCCTCGTCCATGGTCTCGAACAGCGTGCGCAACTGCAGTTCGCTTTCGCGCAGCGCGCTCTCGGCGGCCTTGCGGGCCGTGAGGTCGGTGGCGGTGCCGAACCACTCCGTCACCTCGCCGTCGGCGCCCAGCAGCGGCATGGCGCGCGACAGCGTCCAGCCGATGCTGCCGTCCACGCGGAACACGCGGTGCTCCAGCTCGAGCAGGCTGCGGGTCGCCATGGCCTGGGCGATGGCCGCGCGCACCTGTGGCCGGTCCTGGGCCGGCACGTACTGCTCGATCCAGGAGCGCGTGGGTTCCGTGGTGTCGGCGATGAAGCCCTGGCCGTTGATCTCCAGAAGCCGGCTCCAGTCGGCGCTCATGCGGTAGACCGCATTGGCGGTGGCCAGCGTCAGCGCCCGCAGCCGCGATTCGCTCTCGGCCAGCCGGCGCTGCGCCAGCATCTTGCCGGTGGTTTCCGCGACCGCGCAAAGGATGCCCTGCACGCGCCCGTCGTCGTCGCGCAGGGGCGTGTAGGAGAAGCTGAACCAGGCCGGTTCGGCATGGCCGCGGCGGTTGACGATCAGCGGCAGGTCTTCGCGGTAAAGGGCTTCGCCCGAAAGCGCCGTGGCCACCAGCGAGCCCACGTCCGGCCAGACCTCGGCCCACACCGCATCCAGCGCCGAGCCCATGGCCCAGGGGTGCTTGTTGCCCAGCATCTCTGCGTACGGTGCGTTGTAGACCATGCCCAGGCCCGGTCCCCAGGCCAGCCAGGTCGGTGCCAGCGAGTCGAGCACCAGCGATGCCGCCGCCCGCAGCGGCCGTGGCCAAGTGGCGGGATGGCCCAGCGGCGAAGCTGCCCAGTCGCATTCCCGCAGCATGGCATGCGTCGGGGTGCCGTCGGGCAGGAAGTGGGGCGCGCCGGCGGATGCCGGGCGGGGGCCATCGCGGGGCGCGGAAGCGTTCATGTTAGCCAATGTAACCGCTGCCCGTATGACCCGCCGCGGCTGGGCCTTTCCGCGACCTGTCGAGGGCCTTACGTTGCCCCCTCCACCGGCAACTGCGCGCGGATCGCCGCCACCAGTTCGCTGGCCATGTGCGATTTGGGGTTGCCGCGCAGCCAGGCCAGGCTGATGGGCGGCATGCGCCAGGGCAGGGGCTCGGGCATGACGACGGCACGTCCATCGGCGGCCACGAGCCGCGCCGTGTGCAGGGGCAGCAGCGTCACGCCGCGGGGCAGCCGCGCCAACGCGGTGGCGATGGTGCGGGTGGCATAGGCCTCCAGTACCGGGACCGGCACCCGCCGGCCGCCGGCCGCGAACATCGAGTCGACCATGTGGCGGATGGGCGTGTTCGACGGCGGGAAGATCCAGTCCATTTGCGCCAGCTGGCCGATGTCGGGTGAAGCCAGTCGCTTCAGTGAGTGCGCGTTGTCCCGCGACACGACGATGTGGGCCGTCTGCTGGCACAGCAACTCCTGCTCCAGGTCATCGGCAGAGCTATCTTGCGAGAACCGGCAGATGGCGCAGTCCAGGGTGCGGTTGCGCAGCGCGTCGATGAGATGGAGCGTCGTGTCCTCGTGCGCCTGCAGCGACAGCCGCGGCCGTTTGCCCAGCAGGTGCTGCCAGGCGGCATCCAGGATGAAGTCCGGTGCATAGGGGATCACGCCCAGGCGCAGCCGCCCCTGGTGCCCCGCGCGCAGGCCTTCGAGTTCACGCCGCAGGGCGCTGTTGTCCGCCACGGCGAAGCGGGCACGGGCGAGCACCAGCTCGCCGGCGGGGGTGGGCTCCAGCCCGCGGCGGGTCCGGACGAACAGCGGGGACATGAAGATGTCCTCGATGTCGGCGAGCGCGCGGGTCACGGTGGGCTGGCTCAGGTGCAGCTCGTCGGCGGCACGGCTGACCGAGCGGTGGCGGTCGATGGCCAGCAGCAGTGCGTAGTGGCGCATCTTGAGCCGGTTCTCCAGGCGGATCGCCAGTTCGTCCCGGGGAAGTGCGGCGTCGTTCATAGCGTTTTATGCATGCATCTATAGATATCCATGTTAGCTGGTCTATTTGATGCTCCTAGACTGGAAAGGTCATCCACACGCACCAGAACCGAGCATGAGCACCTCCTTCACCACACGTCCTGAAATCACCGGCACGCACGGCGTGGTCGCTTCCACCCACTGGCTGGCATCGCAGACCGCCATGGGCGTGCTCGAACGGGGAGGCAACGCATTTGACGCGGCCGTGGCCGGGGGCTTCGTGCTGCAGGTCGTCGAGCCGCACCTGAATGGTCCGGGCGGCGAGGTGCCGATCCTGTACTGGAGCGAGCGGGAGCGGTCCATGCGCTCCGTCCGTGGCCAGGGCAGCGCACCGGCGGAAGCAACCGCGCAGGCCTTCCGCCGCCTTGGGCTGGAGCAGGTGCCGGGCATAGGGCTGCTGCCGGCCACCGTGCCCGGGGCGTTCGGCGCGTGGCTCGTCCTGCTGCGCGACCATGGAACCTGGTCGCTCGCGGATGTGCTGGCTCCGGCCATAGGCTATGCCCGCGATGGCTTTCCGCTGCTGGCGCGCGCCGTGCAGGCCATCGTCGCGGTGCAGGAACTGTTCCGCGCGCACTGGCCCAGTTCCGCCGAAGTCTGGCTGCCCGATGGCCGGGTGCCGCAGCCCGGCGCGCTGTTCCGGCTCCCCCGGCTGGCCGAAACGTACACGCGCATCGTCGAGACCGCCCGGCGGGAGGGCGGCGGGCAGCGCACCGCGGAAATCGACGCGGCCATCCGCTGCTGGTACGAAGGGTTCGTCGCGCGCGACATCGACCACTTCTACCGCACCGAGAAAGTGCGCGACACCACGGGCGAATGCCACGGCGGCCTGCTGCGTTACGACGATCTGGCGAACTGGTCGCCCGCCGTCGAGGCGCCGCTGACCCTGGAGTTCGGCCGCTACACGCTGGCCAAGTGCGGCTTCTGGAGCCAGGGCCCGGCGTTCCTGCAGCAGATGGGCATGCTGCGCCACGCAGAGCTGCAGCGGCATCCCGTGGATTCGGCAGGCTTCGTGCACCGCATCGCCGAGGCGGCCAAGCTCGCCATGGCCGACCGCCTGGCCTGGTACGGCGCCGCCCCGGGGGCGCAGCGCGATGCGCAGATGGCGCTGCTGTCCGACGACTACCTGCGCGCGCGCTGGGGCGAAGTCGGCGGCAGCGCCAGCACCCTGCTGCGCGCCGGAGCCCCAGGCGGCCGGATGCCGGTGCTACCGGACCTGGACGTGGCACGCCGCACCCTGCTGACCGCGGACACCCGCTTCGGGATCGGCGAACCCACCTTCGCGGCGCTGCCGCCGGTGAACGAATGGCTGGACCGCGAGGTCTTCGTGGGCGATACCTGCCACCTCGACGTGATCGACCGCCACGGCAACATGGTCGCGGCCACGCCCTCGGGTGGCTGGCTGTCGTCCAGCCCCGCCATTCCGGCCCTGGGCTTCGCGCTGACCACGCGGCTGCAGATGACCTGGCTGGACGAGGGGTTGCCCAACACGGTCACGCCTGGCGTGGCGCCGTGCACCACGCTGTCGCCGTCGCTCGCGCTGCGCGACGGCGAGCCCTACATGGTGTTCGGCACGCCCGGCGGCGACCAGCAGGACCAGTGGTCCCCGGCATTTTTCCTGCGCCATGCGGTGCATGGCATGAACCTGCAGGAGGCCATCGATGCCCCGGCATGGCACATCGACCACTTCCCCGCGTCGTTCTGGCCGCGAAGCACCACGCTCAACCAGCTCACCCTGGAGTCGCGCTTCGATCCCGCGCAGATCGACGCGCTGCGCGCCATGGGCCACACCGTGAAGGTGGGGCCTCCCTGGTCCGAAAGCCGCATGTCCGCCTGCACCCGGGAGCGCGACCGGGAAGGCCGCCTGGTGCTGCGCGCCGCCGCCAATCCACGCGGCATGCAGGGGTACGCCGTGGGGCGCTGACGCGGCGCTGCCCGGCTCCTTTTTTCCCTCCCTTTTCCGCCGTCCCTTCCGTTGTCCCCTCTCCAAGGAATCCCCGCCATGTTCTCCCGCATCCGCCGCAGCCTGATCGCCCTGTCGCTTCTCGGCCTCGCTCCGCTGGCCCACGCCGACTACCCGGACAAAGCCATCACCCTGATCGTGCCCTGGGCTCCCGGCGGCTCCACCGACATCCTGGCGCGCTCGCTGGCCGACCAGCTCAGCAAGACACTGGGCCAGCCGGTCATCGTGGACAACCGCGCGGGAGCGTCCGGCAACATCGGCTCGAACTTCGTCGCCAAGGCGAAACCGGACGGATACACGCTGCTGGTGGGTTCCATGAGTACCCATGCCATGAACCCCGCGCTCATGCCCAACATGCCTTTCAAGGGGGTGGAGGATTTCACTCCCATTGCCCTGATGGCGAACGTGGTCAACACCCTGGTGGTGAACCCGTCGGTGCCGGCCAGGGACGTCCGGGAACTCATCGCATACGCCAAGGCCAACCCCGGCAAGCTCAACTACGCATCGGCCGGCCCCGGCTCGACCAACCACCTGAGTGCCGTGCTGTTCGAGAAGGCCACCGGGGTCCAGATGACGCACGTGCCCTACCGGGGCGGTGCGCCGGCCGTGGTGGATACCGTCGCCAACCAGACGCAGGTGCTGTTCTCCGCCGGGACGCAGACCCTGCCGCATGTGAAGGCCGGCAAGCTGCGCCTGCTGGGCGTGACGGAAGCGCAACGCTCCGCGCTCCTGAAGGATGTGCCCGCGGTGGCCGAGACCGTGCCCGGCTATGAACTGGGCGTCTGGTATGGACTGTTCGGCCCCAGGGACATGCCCGCCGATCTGGTGCAGCGCCTGAACGCCGCCACCAATGCCGCCCTCCAGGTGCCCGCGGTGCGCCAGCGCATGGATTCCATCGGCGTCGAGGTGGTGAGCAAGTCGCCGCAGGAGTTCGACAAGGTCCTCAAGGCCGACGCGCAGCGCTACGGCAGGATCATCAAGGAACTCGGCATCACCAATGAGTGAGCACGCCACCTTCCCGGACTCCGTGGACTGCGGGCTGACCCTGGCCGCGCCCGCCTGCGCCATGCTGCTGGCCGACCTGCCCCGCGCGCGCGGGCTGGATGCCGCTATGGAAATCGCCGACGCCGCGCGCCGCGCCCTCATCGGTCCGGGCCTGCTCACCGTGAACCTGCTGCGCAGTCCCCTGCCTGCGGCCGGGGATGCCGACGCCACGCTGGTGCTCCAGCGGGCGTGGACGTCCGACCCCGTCGCGTACCCGGTGGCCGGACGCAAGCGCAAGGCGCTGACGCCGTGGACACGGAAACTGTTCCTGCACAGAGAACCCTTCATCGGCGAAGGCCGCGATGCGCTGGAGGCGGTATTCGACGATCACGCGCTCATTGCCGCCCTGGGCCTGCAGGCCGTCATCAACGTGCCGGTGTTCGACGGCCAGGGCGGATGCATCGCCACGTTCAACCTGCTCGGCACGGAGCCGCGGTGGGCGCCCGGTGCGGTCGCCCTGGCCAGGCTGCTCGCCGCGCTGTGCTCTCCTGCCATCGCCCAGGCGGTGATGATGGGCCCGCTGCCTGCCGCGGGTCGGTGAACGGCCGGCCGCACGACGGCGGCCCGATCGTGGGCGGCGCCGGTTCCGCGGAACGGGGGCCGTCCCGCGGGGATGGACCACGGGCCTTGATAATCTGCGGGCGGCCCCTACATGGCCGGGCGTTCCCCTTTTCGTTGCGAACCTCTCAGAAGAGCCATTCACCAACCATGAGCAAGCACACCCATTCCTTCCAGGCCGAAGTCGCGCAGCTGCTGCACCTGGTCACCCACTCGCTGTATTCCAACCAGGAAATCTTCCTGCGCGAGCTGATCTCGAACGCCTCCGATGCCTGCGACAAGCTGCGCTTCGAGGCCCTGAACAACGCCGCGCTGTACGAAGACGCGCCCAACCTCGAGGTGCGCGTGTCCTTCGACAAGGCCGCGAAGACGCTCACGATCACCGACAACGGCATCGGCATGAGCGAGCAGGAGGCCATCGACCACCTGGGCACGATCGCCAAGAGCGGCACCAAGGACTTCATGAGCCGCCTCTCGGGCGACCAGAAGCAGGACGCCCAGCTCATCGGCCAGTTCGGCGTGGGCTTCTATTCCGGCTTCATCGTGGCCGACAAGATCACCGTGGAATCGCGCCGCGCGGGCCTGAAGCCCGAAGAGGGCGTGCGCTGGACCAGCGGCGGCACCGGCGATTTCGAGGTGGAAACCATCACGCGCGCCGAGCGCGGCACGTCCATCATCCTGCACCTGCGCGACGAGGCCGAGGAGTTCCTGAACGCCTGGAAGCTCAAGCAGGTCATCGGCAAGTACTCCGACCACATCAGCCTGCCCATCCTCATGGAAAAGGAGGAGTGGAAGGAAAGCGAGAAGGAGGGCGAGCCCGGCCAGATGGTCAAGACGGGCGAGTGGGAGGCCGTGAACAAGGCCAGCGCCCTGTGGACGCGCCCCAAGAAGGACATCACCGACGAGCAGTACCAGGAGTTCTACAAGGCGATCAGCCACGACCACGAGAACCCGCTCACCTGGAGCCACAACCGCGTGGAGGGCAATACCGAGTACACGCAGCTGCTCTACATCCCCGCCAAGGCGCCGTTCGACCTCTGGAACCGCGACAAGAAGGCCGGCGTGAAGCTGTACGTGAAGCGCGTCTTCATCATGGACGACGCCGAAGCGCTCATGCCCACCTACCTGCGCTTCGTGAAGGGCGTGATCGACTCGGCCGACCTGCCGCTCAACGTGAGCCGCGAGCTGCTGCAGGAAAGCCGCGACGTGCGTGCCATCCGCGAGGGCTCCACCAAGCGCGTGCTCTCGATGCTCGAAGACCTGGCCAAGCACGACCGCCACACGGCCGGTGAAGGCGCCGACGGCGTGACCGACGTGGTGAGCGAGGACGACAAGGCCAAGGAAGGCAAGTACACGCAGTTCTACGCCGAGTTCGGCTCGGTGCTCAAGGAAGGTCTGGGCGAGGACTTCGGCAACCGCGACCGCATTGCCAAGCTGCTGCGCTTCGCCTCCACCACCACGGACACCACGACCGTCTCGCTGGCCGACTACAAGGCCCGCATGAAGGAAGGGCAAGAGGCGATCTACTACATCACCGCCGACACCCTGGCCGCCGCCAAGAACAGCCCCCAGCTCGAGGTCTTCAAGAAGAAGGGCATCGAGGTGCTGCTGATGGCCGACCGCGTGGACGAGTGGGCGCTCAACTACCTGCACGACTTCGACGGCACGCCGCTGCAGTCCGTGGCCAAGGGCGCGGTGGATCTGGGCACGCTGCAGGACGAGGCCGAGAAGAAGGCCGCCGAAGAGGCCGCCGAGGCCTTCAAGCCCGTGCTGGCCCAGCTCAAGGAAGCCCTGAAGGACCGGGCCGAGGACGTGCGCGTGACCACGCGCCTCGTCGATTCGCCCGCCTGCCTGGTGGTGCAGGAGCACGGCATGAGCACCCAGCTCGCGCGCCTCATGAAACAGGCCGGCCAGTCCCTGCCCGACGCCAAGCCGGTGCTGGAGGTGAACCCGGAGCATGCGCTGGTGAAGAAGCTGGACGGCAGCGTGCACTTCCACGACCTCGCCCACATCCTCTTCGACCAAGCCCTGCTGGCCGAAGGCGGGCTGCCGGAAGACCCGGCCGCGTACGTGAAGCGGGTGAACGCGCTGCTGGTGTGAGGCGGGCCAGGTGAGCTGACGGGCCTGCGCCGCGGGCCCCAGTCAAGCCGAAGCCGCGGATGGGCAAGCCTGCCTTTCGCGGCTTTTTCTTTGGGAACGTTTGCCGCTTTGGTGCGTAGATCAGTTCGCGGGAAGCCGGTCCGGCAAGTCCAGCATGCCGGCGCACTGCCTGCAGCGGAAATACCGGCCCTGTGCCTGCTCCTTGCCTTGCGCGATAGGGGTCAGCAGGGCCGTGCCAGCGTCGTTGGCGATGCCCAGGCTGGCGGTGCGGCCGTCCTGGAAGCGGATACGGGCTTCCGTGTAGCAGTCACCCACCAGGAATTCGTCGTGCAATGCGGCCCGCGGGGTGATGGGACGGGCGTGGGTGAGAAAACGGCGCACGTCGCTTTCGGTCAGCGGCCGGACACTTGCACAGGGGGCGATATCCCCTCCGGCAGTTTCCGGGATGGCACGAGTGATTTCAACAGAGGCGATGGGGGCAATGGTTTGAATTTTGGAGGCGGCGCGCGGCTTCTCGGGGGGCTGGGCGTGGCACAGATGCGCAGTTAGAAAAATCGCCGCGCAGGTACATATTTTCAACGCCATACCGCAGTACTCGCTTCAGTCGTATTTTTTCTGCTGACATCCGGATGCCGGTGCACCTCCGATGAGCTGACGTGCAAGGTGTCGATCAGTTCGTCGACAAGCCATCGCAAAGAAATATTCTGGGATCTGGTGACTGATTCGTAAACCGCTTTCTCCCCAAGGAAGGCGTCCTGCTGGGCCTTGCTCAATCCTGTAGGCATGGTGATCCCTGGAGGAAGTGAAGCCAAACCGACGATCTCGATACCAATGGAGTCTGTATTGCTGGGATATCTTGCAGGAACCGTTTTTGTCATTTCTATTCTGTTCATGCGTTCCACAGAGCTTGCTTGGGAGAATTTGACGGATTTTTTGAATTCAGCGGCTGTGCAACGATGCTCGGCAAGGCAACGAGCCTTCAATGGTCCTACATGATTGGTCCTGAGATTTAAGGAAGCTGTCTGATATATCGTGCCATTCTTCGTAATGAGAAAATGTGCTCCATTGCCTCCTCTTGTGTAGCTGGAAAAAACACTCTGCTCATCGGATGAGCCTGTTTGATGAATGATGATTCCAGTGACCGAGGCCATGGCAGTTCGTTCAATCACGTTGAATCTGCGCGGCTGAATTCTGGATGAAATCACCATTCCTTGGGAATCGATATCAAGCATAAATTTTTTTGGTTATTTGCGTTCATAGTCCTCGACGGACTCTCTCCTGGTCGCGCCGAGTGTTCTGATGGTAATGACTGCATGCAACGGCGACGCACAGAATTGGTGACGGATTGTTGAGCTGCTATTGATGAGCAGAAACGTTTTGTAGCGTGGTCGTTGCCCGAAACGGGCCGCAGGAGTTGCCAGTTCATAGAAGAGGAGCGCGTCAAACCCGGTGCGCCCAGTCATGCGTGATTCCCCGAAGGCCGGTACTGCCGGATAATGCGCGGCGATCCTCTTCCTCCGCGGAGCCCCACGGCCATGCTGCGCTTCTTCCTCATCTTCCTCACCCTCCAGCTCACTCTGTTCGGCATCAACATGCTCAACTGGGTGCAGGAGCACTTGGTGCTGCCGTGGACGGCGCTGCTCGCGCGCATCTGCGCGACGATGGTGATGTGGTTCGACAGCTCGGCCGCGGCGGCGGGCAAGGTGCTCTGGAACCACCAGACGGGCTTCGGCGTGTCGATCGAGGCGGGCTGCAACGGCATCGAGGCCTGCATCGTGCTGTTCGCCGCGGTGATGGCTTTTCCCTCGACCTGGCGGCACAAGCTGATCGGCCTCGCGGCGGGTTTCGTGGCGGTGCAGGCGCTCAACATCGTGCGGGTGATCAGCCTGTTTTACCTGGGCCAGTGGAGCACGACGGTGTTCAATTTCGCGCACGAGTACCTCTGGCAGGCGCTCATCATGGTGGATGTGCTCATCGTCTGGCTGCTGTGGGTGCGCGCGGGCAGCAGGCCGTCCGCCGGCTCCCCGCCCGGCCCGGGTGCGCCGCCGGCCACGCCCCCGGCTGCGGCCCTGGCCTGAAGTCGCGACCGCGATGCGCCGCGCCGCCAGCCTGAAGGCTTTCGTCATCGGCCTCTTCATCGGGGTCGTGCTGCTCACGCTCGCGTGGACGCGGGTGTCGCCCTGGACGTCGTACCCCACCGGCATGGTGGCCGGCGCGGTGCTGGAGCACGCCGCGCCCGGCTGGGTGCGCGAGGCGCGCCTCGCCCCGGGGCGGCTGGAGGTGGACACCTCGGTGGCCATCGCCACGCCGCAGACGGGCAACCAGCCGGTGGAGATCACCCTCGAATCCGACCCGGGCCGCTACGCCTACGGGCTGCCGATCTTCCTGGCGCTGCTGCTGGCCGCGCGCGGGCCCGGTCGCACGGTACGGGCGCTGGCCGGCTATGCGCTGCTGGTGCCGCTGCAGGCGTTCAGCCTCTGCATGCAGCTGCTGATGCAGCTGCTGCTCACGGCGCAGTTCGACGTGCGCACACTGCGCGTGGCGCAGTGGCAGATGGAGGCGCTGGTGTATGGCTACCAGCTGGGATCGCTGGTGGTGCCGACGCTGGCGCCGATCGTGATCTGGCTCTGGCTGGACAGGGCGTTCGTCAACGAGGTGGTGATCGGTGCCTGGCGGCGATCGCTGGCGGCCCGCGGGACAGCGCCGGAATCGGCCACGGTGCCGGTCTCTGCGGCCCCGGAGGCTCCGGCGGGTCCGGCCATCGGCGGCGCGCAGGAGGTGCCCGCGGGTGCCTCCGCCGCGCGTACCGGGGCGCACGGCGGCGATGTGCCGCCCGACGCGGCCACCCTGGCGGAAGAGGGCGCCGCACCGGCCGCAGGGCTGGCCCCGTACCCGCCGCAGGCGCCTTCGGCCGGCGGCATTCCGGTGTCGACCAGCGCCTCGGCTGGCCTGCCGCCGCGACGGCCCCGGCGCTGACTTGGAGCCCGACAGTGTGGCGGCTGCGTCACACCGTGCCGGGCCGACACGGCCGTGCCGCCGGGCGCTGCCAGAATGCCGGCCCATGCGCATGTTCCCGTTCTTTTTTCCGGCCCCGACGTGGGCGGCATCTCCTGCGGCCCCGGGCCGTTTCCGGGCCCCCGTCCTGACCGCCACGCTGTGGGCCCTGCTGCAGAGCGCCGGGGCCCAGGCCGCGCCCGCCGAGGCGTCGGCCGCACCTGCTTCCGGCATGCCCGCTGCGGCGGCCAACGCTGCTTCGTCGCCCACGCCTGCGGCCGCGGACGGGGCGGCGGAATCGTCCGAGCCCCGCTTCGCCCTGCATGCCCAGACCACCTACGTCTGGCAGCGCAAGCCGGCCTTCGATGCGGCCTACACAGGCCCGAACAGCCTCGTGCCGGCGCGCGAGCGCTCGTATTCCTTCACCGCCACGGCCGATCTGGCGGTGCGGCCCTGGGAGGGCGGCCAGTTGCACTTCAACCCGGAGGCCGCGCAGGGCGTGCCGCTGTCGCACCTCACGGGCGCGGGCGGGCTCTCGAACGGCGAACTGGCGCGTTCCTCGGGCGCGCAGCTCAAGGCCTACCGGGCGCGGCTTTTCTGGCTGCAGCGCTGGAACGCGGGCGGCGAGACGGAGAAGATCGACGCGGATTTCAACGAGATGGGCGGCACGGCCACCGCGCGACGCTGGACGCTGGTGCTGGGCAACGTCTCGCTGCTGGACTATTTCGATCCGAACCCCTACGCCAAAGACCCGCGCGAGCAGTTCTTCAACTGGTCTTACCTCGCACCCGGGCCGTGGGACTACGCCGCCGACGCGCGCGGCTACACCTGGGCCGGCATTCTCGAATACCGCACGCCGGAGTGGGCCGTGCGCGGCGGCCGCGGGCTGCAGCCGAGCGAGTCCAACGGGCCGAAGCTCGACCGCGCCTGGCGGCGGCACTATGGTGACCAGATCGAGGCCGAGTCCAATCTGCCCGTGGCGCTGCCCGCAGGCCCCCTGCGCGGGCGCGTGCTGTGGTTCCGCAACCGGGCGGTGATGGGCGCATTCGACGATGCGGTGGCGCTGGGACAGGCGACCGGCACCGTGCCCGACGTGGGCGCGGTGCGCCGGCTGCAGACCAAGACCGGCTGGGCCGTGACCCTGGAAGCACCGCTGGGCGAAGACGCCGGCGTGTTCGTGCGCGCGGGCCGCAGCGGCGGCCGCCAGGAGACGTTCGCGTTCACCGAGATCGACCGGCAGTTCTCCGTGGGCGGCCAGTGGTCCGGCGCGGCCTGGGGCCGGCCGGCGGACCGCATGGGGGCCGCGTTGGCGGTGAACGGGCTGTCGGGTGGCCACCGCGATTACCTGGCGGCCGGCGGGCAGGGCGCGTTCCTGGGCGACGGCGCGCTGAACTACGGCCGCGAGCGCGTGTGGGAGGTGTACTACCGCGTGGTGATGCCGCCGGTGCCGACGGCCGCGGGCGCGTTGCAGTCGGCCGTGTCGCTGGGCGCGCAGCGCATCCAGAACCCGGGCTACAACCGCGACCGCGGGCCGGTGGACATCTTCTCGGTGCGGCTGCACGCGGAGTTCTGAGGGCGCCTCACCCCGAGGCCGCGGTGTCGCACTGCAGCGCATGGGCCTGCAGTTGCGCCAGGCCCTCGGTGGCCGCATGGCGCACGGCCTGCGGCAATGCGGCAGGCAGGGGGGGCAGGGCGGCGGCCGCGCCGCTGCCGGTCTGCACTCCTACCTGTACCTGTGCCTGCGCCTGCGCCCGTTCCACGGCATCCTCCAGCAGGCGCGTCAGTCCGCACAGGCGCAGCAGCCCGAAATTCCCTGCCGTGCCGCCCCATTCGTGCGCTTCGTCCCGCAGGGCGGCCCAATCGCACTGCGCGAGGGCGGCGTCGATGCGCCGCAGTCGCGCAACGCTGTCGTGCACGAAGCGCTCGCGCAGGCGGTCCGCCTGACCGGGGGCGAGCAGTCCGGCCCACTCCTCCAGCGGCGCGGCGTCGAACACGGGCAGGCGCAGCACCTCCTGCAGCGTGGCGCGCACTGGAATGCCCTCGGACGGTGAGGGCCACGGGGGGACGGTGACCGCAGCGCGGCCGGACGGCGGCGCCAGGATCCAGCTTCAGCTACACCGGCAACCCGACGGTGGACCAGGGCGGCACCTGCACCCAGCCCGCCGTGGGCGCGACCAATGGCAGCGTGGTGTGCACCTTCCCGGGCCTCGCGAAGGACCAGGTCGCCACGATCACGTTCCGCATGAAGGCACTGAGCCTGCCGGCGGGTGCCGAGTCGGGCACGGTGTTCCACAAGGCCGTGGTGTCGGTGCGCGAGACCGAGTTCCTGCGCGGCGGCCAGGACGTGGTGGTGAACAACACCACCTACGACCAGACCTCCACCAAGCGCAACGCGATCGCCACCGACCTGTCGATCACGAAAAACGGCCCGGACGGCCCGCTCGCGCCCGGCGCGGACGTGGACTACGTGCTCACCGTGCGCAACCTCGGCCCGCTCACGAGCCAGGGCGCGCAGGCGATCGACGTGCTGCCCGCCGGCCTGTCGTTCGTGTCGTCCACCGACTGCACGTTCGCGTCCGGCACGGTGAACTGCACCGTCGGCGAACTGGCGCCCGGCGCGAGCCGCGACTTCCGGTTCAAGGCCAGGCTCGCATCGCCCTACGAAGGCGCCAGCCCGCTCGTGAACACGGCGACGCTGGACGCCCCGGGCGACACCGATCCGGGCAACAACAGCGCGTCCAAGAGCACCAGGATCGGGTCGACGCCCGGCGACGCGGCCCCCATCCCTACGCTGTCGCAGTGGGGCCTGATCGTGCTGTCGTGCCTGCTCGGCCTGCTGGCACTGCGCCAGTCCACGACCGGCCGGTGGCGCGGTCGGTGATGTGATCTGAACGGGGGGGACACCAAAGCCCCCGGTTCAGACATGGCTCGAGGCCTGCAATGAGGCACGGCCTTTCCCATCAGAAGGCCGCGGAGCAGGCCACGCCAGCAGACGCCGCGGAACCGGCTTCGCCGGGCCGCTGGCGTCGTCCCCCTTCAGGGGGAAGGCGCCGCAGGCGACTCAGGGGGTGCCGCTATCTCCAGTCGGTACCCCACCCCATACACCGCCGTGATCACGTACCCGTGGTCCGGTACCAGTGCCAGCTTGGCGCGCAGGCGCGAGACATGCGTGTCCAGTGAGCGCGAAGGCGCGTCGTGGATGTCGCCCCAGACGGCCTCGCGCAGGTGCTCGCGCGAGAGCAGCCGGCCCGCGTTCTGGAACATGAACAGCGCCAGCTCGTATTCCTTGTTCTTCAGATCCACCGGCGCGCCGTCCACCAGCAGGCTGCGCTGCTCCGGATCGAACCGGTAACGGCCGAACACCACCGTGCCGGCCACCGCCTGCGGGTAGGCACGGCGCAGCAGCGCGCCGCAGCGCGCCATGAATTCGCCCATGCGCAGGGGCTTGGTCATGAAGTCGTCGGCGCCGCAGGCCAGGGCCTCCACCAGGTCCTGCTCGGCATTGCGGCGGGTGATGAAGAGGATGGGCACGGTGTCCGAAGCCGCGCGCACGGTGCGGATCACCTCCAGCCCCTCCATGTCCGGCAGGTGCCAGTCCACCACCAGCAGGTCGTAGGTGTCCGCGCGCAGCGCCTTCAGCAGCTCCCTCCCTTCCTGGTAGAGGTGGCAGGTATGGCCGGCCCGCGTGGCCGTCGCCTGGAGAAGATCGAGAAGGATCGGGTCGTCGTCGAGAACTGCGATGCGCATGGAAACGGGAGTGGAGCGGCGGGGCGGGTCATGCCATGCCGGCAGGCCGCTCGCCATGCGCCACGGAGAATACGAAGCGACCGAAACTAACCCCGTACGCGCGCGACGCACGGAAATTGACAATTGTTTGCGTTTCCTGCTCGGCCGTGGCGCGCTGCGCACGCTACCGTACCGGCCGCGCCGCGCCGATCACGCCGCCAGCGGCTCTTCCTGCATCGCCTCGATCTGCTCGCGCAGCATGTCCACCTGGCCGCGCCAGTAGTCGCTGCTGCCGAACCAGGGGAAGTTGATCGGGAAGATCGGATCGCTCCAGCGGCGCGCGAGCCAGGCGCTGTAGTGGATCAGCCGCAGTGTGCGCAGCGGCTCGATGAGTGCGAGCTCGCGGCGGTCGAAATCGCGGAACTGCTCGTAGCCGTCCAGCAGGGCCGAGAGCTGCTGCGTGCGCTGGCGCCGCTCGCCCGACAGCAGCATCCACAGGTCCTGCACGGCTGGCCCCATGCGGGCGTCGTCCAGGTCCACGAAGTGCGGGCCGCCGCCCGGCAGGTCGGCGGGCGTCCACAGTACGTTGCCCGGATGGCAGTCGCCATGCAGGCGCAGCACCGCACGCTGCGCGGCCGGGCCGGTGGCTGCCATCTTCTCTTCGATCAGCGCGATCGCGTCGCCGCAGGCGGCGGTCCATGCCGACTGCTGGTCGAGCGGAATCGCCTCCGCCTGCAGCAGGGCGTCGCGTGGCTCGGCGGCGAAGCTGCGCACGTCCAGCGCCGGGCGGTGCACGAACGGCCGCGCCGCGCCCACGGTGTGGATGCGCGCAAGGAAGCGGCCGATCCATTCCAGCGTCTCGAAATCCTCCAGGTCGGGCGTGCGGCCGCCGCGCCAGGGGCTCACGGAAAACAGGAAGCCGCCGTGTCCGTGCAGCGTGCGCCCCTGCACGGCGAGCGGCGCGACCACCGGCACCTCGGCGTCGGCCAGTTCCGCGGAGAAGGCGTGCTCTTCCAGGATCTGCGCTTCGCTCCAGCGGCCCGGGCGGTAGAACTTGGCGACCACGCGCGTGCCGTCCTCCAGGTGCGCCTGGTAAACCCGGTTCTCGTATGAGCCCAGGGCCATGAGCCGGCCGTCGCCGTACAGGCCGATGGCCGCGAGCGCGTCCAGCACCCGGTCGGGCGTGAGGTGGGCGTAGGGGTGGAGGTCGTCGCCCTCAGGGGCCGGTGGGAAGTGCATGGCCGGCATTGTCGCCCGCCGGCGGCGCGGCGGTGGCCGTGGCCTGCTGCGGCTTCACCAGGATGACCGTGCAGGGCGCGTCGCGCACCACGCGCAGCGGAATGGTGTCGATGAAGCGCTGCAGCGGCACGCCGTGCGTGGCGGCGCCCAGGATCATCACGCCCACGCGGTTGCCCGCCGCGTAGCGCACCAGCGCCTGCGCGACGTCGCCCGATTCGAGCACGTGGAAGCTCGCGCCGTGTCCCTGCAGTTCGAGCCGGGACGCCCATTGGCGCAGCCGCACGAGGTGGCGCCGGTGCAGTGTGGTCTCGCTGCGCTCGGGATCGGTGGCGCTGCTGGCCGAGGGCGACACCACGGTCACGCAGGCGAGCCGCGCGCCCGGGCGGATGCCCAGCGAGCGTGCCGCCGCTTCGCGCAGCGCCTGCAGCGTGTCGTCGGCCGCGTCCTCGCCAGGCAGCGCCACCATGAGGATCGGTGCGGCTTCGATCAGCCGCGCCGGCAGCGGGCTGGGCTGGTAGTGCATGCCGGCCGCGCGCAGCCAGCGGCGCAGATGGGTGCGCAGGCCCGGACCGCGCAGCCGGTGGGCGCGCTCGGTGAGCGGCACCTGCTGCGGGTTGGCGAGATCGAACGCGAGCTGCGCGGCGGACGGGTAGCGCTGCGCGGCCTCGGGCTCCAGGCAGCGCAGGATCACCTCCTGCAGCCAGGGCGGTACGTCCGGGCGGTGCTGGCGCGGCGGGCGCGGCGTCATCCACAGCCGCTGGCGCAGCCCGCCGCGGGTGGCTGGCGCGCCGAAGGGCAGTTCGCCGGTGGCGAGTTCATAGAGCATCACGCCGATGGCAAAGACGTCGCTGCGCAGATCGCCCCGTACGCCCACCACCTGCTCGGGCGCGATCCAGGCGGGCGAACCCACGGCCTCGCGCATCTCTTCGGCCAGCAGATCGGGGTAGTGCGCATGGAACGAAAGGCCGAAGTCCAGCAGCACCGCGCCGCCGTCCGGGCGCAGCAGCACGTTGGCGGGCTTGAGGTCCAGATGGCAGACGTTCTGCTGGTGCAGGCTGTGTGCGGCGAGGGCCATGGCGGTGCCCAGGCGCGCGATCTCCTGAGCGCCGGGGCGGCCGCCCGCGTCCAGGCGGTGCTGCAGCGTGTCGCCCTCGACGTATTCCATGGCGAGGTAGGGCAGGCGCGCCAGGTCGCCCGCGGCCACGAAGCGCGGCGCATGCGGGCCCTGCAGCGCGGGCAGGATCTGCAGTTCCACCTCGAAGCCGACGATGTTCTCGGCGCCGTCGCCGGCCGTCATGCGCGGCACCTTCATCACCAGCGGAAAGCCGGGGTCGCGCGCCGCGTCCGCGCATGCCACGCGGTAGATGTGCGCCATGCCGCCCGCGTGCAGGCATTCGCGGACCACGAATCCATCCACGACGGCGCCAGGGGACAGCAGCTGCATCGGGGCGCGGGGCGGGATCAGCGGCCCTGTTCGAGCCGGTCCGCGAAGAACGCGGGCAGACCCGCGGCGCGCACGGCGGCCGCCGCGGCGGCATGGTCGTAGGGTACGCGGTGGAAGGCGATCGTGGCCGCGCCGTCGTCGAACAGCGCATACATGGCGCGCACGTCGCGGTCGCGCGGCTGGCCCACCGATCCGGCCACCGCCAGCCACTGGCGGTGCGGCGGCACCGGCACGGGAACGCCGGGCTGGGGGACGAACCGCATCAGCTTGGCGGTGGGCGTGAGGAAGTAGAGCGCCTGCTCGTGCACGTGGCCGCAGAACACGTAGCGGATCGCCGGGTCGATGGCGCTCGCGGCGGCCATGCTGCGCTCCGCCGCGCCCGCATCGTGCACGTAGTGCCATTGCCCGGGATCGTCCGCGCTCGCATGCACCAGCAGCGCCGAGGCGCCCAGCCGCCGCGCGAGGGGCAGGCCGCCGAGGAATTCGCTGTGCCGCGGCGCGAGCTGCGCATGCGTCCACTGCGCGCTCTGGTCGCCGAGCAGAGGCGAATCCACGGGAGGATCGAGCGCGGCCGCGTCGTGGTTGCCCAGCACGCAGGGCGCACCCTGCGCGGCCAGCTCCATCACCGTGTCGAGCACCGCCGCCGGATCGCCGCCATAGCCGATCATGTCGCCGAGCAGGGCGAACTGCTCCGCCCCCTGCGCACGCGCATGCGCGAGGCAGGCTTCGAGCGCCTGGCGGTTGGCGTGGATGTCGGAGAACAGGGCGATCTTCATGGCGGGCGCGCGGGCGCGGAACGGTCGTGGATCGGCAGGAAGCGGAATTCAGCGATGGCCAGCGGTGGGCACCGGCGGCGCTGCTCGACATGATGGCGCGGAAAGACCGGTTTCGGCATGCGGGTGCCGCAAAAAAGCCCCGGCGGCCCGTGGGCCGGGGCATGGGGAACGTGCATAAATGAAATCAGCGGGCCGGAATTCGCTATTTCTGGCGACGGACCGCCGAACGGTGCGGGTTCGACGTGCCCGCCCGTGCGGTCGGTGGCGGCCCGGGGAGACAAGCCCCCGGCGCGCCGACGCGTCCGGGGTGCAGGAAGTCAGCGCACCCCAGGAGCTGGCCGGTGCGGGCGGCCGGCTCGGCAGGGTGCGGATGGACCGTGCCGCCGGAGCTCAGCGGGGCCAATAGCCGTCGTAGTGGCCGTAGTAGTCGGCGCGCTGGCGCAGCCCATCGTGGTCGTACTGGTCGGGATCCTGGCTGGATGGAGACCCGGCGTACTCCCCCAGCCGCTTCTCGCCCTGCATCGACTCGCGGTGTTCGCGCACCGGCGCCGCAGCCCGCTCCAGGCGGCGTTCGAACGCGTCCGCGCCGAGTTCGATCTGGCGTCCGTGGTCGTCGGTGACGGGCACGCCGTGGCGCTGGGCCCAGATCTGGTGTTCGAGCGCATAGAACTGCCGGGTCTGGTCGCCGAGGTGCGGCGCATGCTGCTCGGCGTAGTGGCGCAGTTCCGACGACTGGTGGCGGACGTTCTCCGTGCGGCGGTGCGCTTCCGCAGCCTCACGGCTCATGCGGGGAGGGGAAGACGAGGGGGACGGGGAGGAGGCGCGCCGGGGTGGGCTGCCCGACGGGTGCGCGTGGCGTCGCGATGTGCGCGAGCTGCTGGACTCGGCCGCGTCGTTGCCTTGGCGTGATTGCGAGCGGCTGCTGCTGCTGCTGCCGATACGTATCCCGAAAAAGCGGGGCATGGGTGATCTCCATCGAAGTTGGTTGGAGTCACTGTAGGCAGCCCGCGTGGCGGCGGCGGCGGCCATGCGAAGGCAGGGATGGCCGCGCGCAACCGTGGCACCGGGCGGGGCTGCGCATGCCCCGTCCGGTGCGCCGGCCCGTGGTCAGACCAGCGTGATGGTCACGTCGATGTTGCCGCGGGTGGCGTTGGAGTAGGGGCACACCTGGTGGGCGGCGTCGATCAGCTGCTGGGCCTTGTCCTTGTCCAGGCCGGGCAGGGACACGTTCAGGCGGGCGGCGATGCCATAGGCGTTCGGGATCTGGCCCAGGTCCACTTCGGCGTCGACCGACACGTCCTGCGGCACGGCGATGCCCAGCTTGCCGCCGACGGCCTTCAGGGCGCCGATGAAGCAGGCGGAGTAGCCGGCGGCGAAGAGTTGCTCGGGGTTCGTGCCCGTGCCGCTGGTGCCGGGGGCCGACAGCTTCACGTCCAGGCGGCCGTCATCGGTGCGGGAGGCGCCATCGCGGCCGCCGGTCGTGTGGGCGCGGGCGGTGTAGAGGACTTTGTCGAGCGTGGTCATGTGGACTCCTTGGGTTGGTTGAACGGGAACAAAGAAAAGGAAAAGGTCAGCCCGGGCTTCGGGCGATGCGGTCACGCAGCGCGGTGAGCTGCACGGTGAGCGCCTCCAGCTCCGGAATGGTGCACTGGCTGCGCTCGAGCACGCAATGGGGAATCGGCTCGGCCTGGGCGCGCAGCGCGCGGCCCGTGTCGGTCAGGGCGATGCGCACGCGGCGCTCGTCTTCGGCATCGCGCTGCCGTGCCACCAGACCCATCGCCTCCAGCCGCTTGAGCAGCGGCGTGAGCGTGCCGGAATCCAGGCACAGGCGCTCGCCGAGTTCGGAGACGGTGACACCGTCGCGCTCCCAAAGGGCGAGCATGGCGATGTACTGCGGGTAGGTGAGGCCGATGGCATCGAGCAGCGGCTTGTAGAGCTTGGTCATCGCCAGCGACGCCGAATACAGCGCGAAGCACACCTGGCTGTCCAGCCGCAGCAGGGCGGGAAGCGAGGGCGTGGCCGGGATGGTGCGGGAGGGCATGGGTCGTATTGTGCGGGGCAATTAAATTGATCGCAACTAAATTGCGTAAAACCATTTTAGAGGCAGTGGCTTGTCGGTGCATTCCGGAGGTGCGAGGTGGGCACGGGCCGTGCGCCCGTGCGGTGTCCGCCATGCCGGGGAGGCGGCCCGGGCGCGAAGCGCGGTCGCACCCCGGCGGCGGGCCCGCTCAGTAGCGGTACACGCCCTGGCCCGTCTTGCGGCCCAGGCGCCCTGCGGCCACCATCTCCTTGAGCAGCGGGCAGGGGCGGTACTTGCTGTCGCCGAACTCCTCCAGATAGACGTTCATCACGGCCAGGCACACGTCCAGGCCGATCATGTCGGCCAGGGCCAGCGGGCCGATCGGCTGGTTGCAGCCGAGCTTCATGCCGGCATCGATGTCTTCCGGCGTGGCCAGGCCTTCGGCCAGCACGAAGAAGGCCTCGTTGATCATCGGCACCAGGATGCGGTTCACCACGAAGCCGGGCGCGTTCTTCACGGTGATCGGGCTCTTGCCCAGGCGTTCTGCCAGTGCCTTCACGGCATCGTGCGTGGCGTCGCCGGTCTGCAGGCCGCGGATGATCTCCACCAGCGCCATCATCGGCACCGGGTTGAAGAAGTGCATGCCGATGAAGCGGTCGGGCCGCGACGTGGCGGCGGCCAGCTGCGTGATGGAGATCGACGAGGTGTTCGACGCGATGATCACCTCGGGCGCCGCGATCGCGTCCACCTGCCGGAGGATCTTCACCTTGAGTTCGTGGTTCTCGGTGGCGGCCTCGATGATGAGCTGCGCGGCCTTCAGGTCGTCGTAGTTCGTCGAGGTGGTGATGCGCGCGAGCGCCGCGTCCTTGTCGGCCGCGGTGATCTTTTCCTTCTTGATGAGCCGGTCCAGGCTGCCGGACACGGTGGCCAGGCCTTTCTGCACGGCCGCGTCGGAAATGTCCACCATCACCGCGTCGATGCCGGCGACCGCGCAGGCCTGCGCGATACCGTTGCCCATGGTGCCCGCGCCGATGATGCCGACGGTGTTGATCGTCATTGGGAAATCCTCCTGAAGAACGAGTGGAAAAGACAAAGGAATGAAAGAAACGAAAGGCGCAACCCGCTACTTACTTAGCGAAGCGGCGGCGCGTGAGCGCGAGCGCGATCCAGAACGAGGCCAGCGCGGTGAGGCCCACCACCAGCCCGTGGCGCAGCGGGTGCGCGGGCCACTGGTCCATGAAGAGCGGCCGCACCAATTCGACCACGTTGGTGAGCGGCAGCCAGTCCGACACGCGACGCACCAGGTCCGGCAGCTGCTCGCGCGGGAAGAACACGCCCGAGAGGAACATCATCGGCGTGAGCACCAGCGTGAAGTAGTAGGTGAAGAAATCGTAGCCCTTGGCCAGGGCGTTGAAGATCAGCGCGATGCTGGAGAACATCACGCCCGCCACCAGCAGGATGGGCCAGGCGAGCAGCAGCTTGGGGCTGTGGCTGATGCCGAGCGCCAGCATCACCCCCATGATCGCCGTCACGGTGAAGAACGCCTTGAACGCGGCCCACAGCATCTCGGCCAGCACCACGTCGTCCAGGCCGACGGGGGCATTCATGATGCCGTCCCAGGTCTTCTGCACGTGCATGCGCGAGAACGCGGAGTAGAGCGCCTCGAAGCTCGCCGCGTTCATCGCGCTCATGCAGATCGAGCCGCTGGCGAGGAACAGGATGTAGGGCACCGTGCGCCCGTCCACGTTCACCTGGCCCACCAGCGCGCCCATGCCGTAGCCGAAGGCCACGAGCCACATCAGCGGCTCGGCGATGTTGCCCAGCAGGCTCGGCACCGCGAGCTTGCGCCACACGAGCAGGTTGCGCAGGAACACGGGCCACCAGCGCGCGGTGGGCGCGGGCGGGCGCCAGTGGCTGGGCAGGGAGGGCGCGGGAGAGTCCATGGGATCGGTCCTGGAGGCGGCAGGCAAAGGGGGGGAGGGAAGAACGCGGAGGGGCTGCGCCGCTTCATTCGCGGATCTGGCGGCCCGTCAGCTTGAGGAACAGGTCCTCCAGGTTGGCGGGGCGGTGCAGGCGCCGCAGCTGCGCATGCGTGTCGAGCGCGGCGAGCAGCGGGCGTGCATCCTGCGTGTAGAAGAACACGGTTTCGCCGCTCACCTCCACGCGCGCCGCGAGCGCCCGCAATGCGGCGTCTTCGGCCAGCGCCAGCGCGCCCTGGCCGTACACCTCGACCACGTCGCTCTCCAGGTGCTCGGCGATCAGTTCGCGCGGGCGGCCTTCGGCGATCTTGCGGCCATGGTCCAGCACCAGCAGCCGGGTGCACAGGCGCTCGGCCTCGTCCATGAAGTGCGTGGTGAGCAGGATCGACTTGCCCTGCTGCTGCAGCAACTGCTGCAGGCGCTCCCACATCAGGTGGCGGGCCTGCGGGTCCAGGCCCGTGGTGGGCTCGTCGAGCAGCAGCAGCGCCGGGTCGTTCACCAGCGCCCGCGCGAGCGAGAGGCGCCGCTTCATGCCGCCCGAGAGCTCGCCCGGCTTCGCATCGGCCTTGTGGGAGAGCGCGGCGAACTCCAGCAGCCGCGGCACGCGTTCGTCCATCGTCCGGCCGCGCAGGCCGAAATAGCGGCCGAACACGTGCAGGTTTTCCGCGCAGGTGAAGTCCGGGTCGAGCGTGTCGAACTGCGTCACCACGCCCAGCTGCGCCTTGATGGCGCGCGCGTCCTGCGGCATGCGCAGCGCCGCGCCGCCGCCGGGCGGGTGGAAGTGCACGCTGCCTTCGTCCGGCGCCGTGAGGCCCAGGCACATGCGCAGCGTGGTCGTCTTGCCCGCACCGTTGGGCCCGATCACGCCCAGGCATTCGCCCGGCGCGATGGAGAACGACAGGCCGTCCACCACGGCGGTGCCGCCGTAGCGCTTGCGCAGGTGGGCGATCTCGAAAAGCGGGGAGGGTGTGGCCATGGCGTCTATTATTGGCCGCCCTTTTTGCGCTCCACCCGCCCTCCCTTCCATCCTTCCTTTCTTTTCTTCGACGATTCCCATGCCCATCACTCTCGGCACCCCCCTCTCGCCTTCCGCCACCAAAGTCATGCTGCTCGGCTCCGGCGAGCTGGGCAAGGAAGTGCTCATCGCGCTGCAGCGCCTGGGCGTGGAAACCACGGCCGTGGACCGCTACGAGAACGCGCCCGGCCAGCAGGTGGCCCACCATGCGCGCACCATCACCATGAGCGACCCGGCCCAGCTCAAGAGCCTGATCGAGTCCGAGCGCCCGCACCTGGTCGTGCCCGAGATCGAGGCCATCGCCACGCCCATGCTCGAAGAACTGGAGGCCGCCGGCACCGTGCGCGTGATCCCCACGGCCCGGGCCGCGCGCCTCACCATGGACCGCGAAGGCATCCGCCGCCTGGCCGCGGAGACGCTGGGCCTGCCCACCAGCCCCTACCGCTTCTGCGATTCGGCCGAGGAACTGCAGGCCGCCATCGACGGCACCGACGGCCAGCCCGCCATCGGCTTCCCCTGCGTGGTCAAGCCGGTCATGAGCAGCTCCGGCAAGGGCCAGAGCAAGCTCGACGGCCCGGCCGACGTGCAAAAGGCCTGGGACTACGCCATGGCCGGCGGCCGCGTGAGCCATGGCCGCGTGATCGTCGAGGGCTTCATCGACTTCGAATACGAGATCACCCTCCTCACCGTGCGCGCCCTGGCCGCCGACGGCAGCATCCAGACGCATTTCTGCGAGCCCATCGGCCACAAGCAGGTGAGCGGCGACTACGTGGAAAGCTGGCAACCCCAGCCGATGCCGTCCCTCGCGCTGCAGCGCGCCCAGGACATCGCCCGGGCCGTGACCAACGATCTGGGCCGCGGCCTCGACGGCCAGCCCTCGGGCCAGGGCCTCTTCGGCGTGGAACTGTTCGTGAAGGGTGACGAAGTCTGGTTCAGCGAAGTCAGCCCGCGCCCGCACGACACCGGCCTGGTCACCCTCGCCACCCAGCACCAGAGCGAGTTCGAGCTGCATGCGCGCGCCATCCTCGGCCTGCCCGTGGACACCCGCCTGCGCAACCCGGGCGCCAGCGCCGTCATCTACGGCGGCATGGACGCCCAGGGCATCGCCTTCGATGGCGTGGACGAGGCGCTGCGCGTGCCGGACACCGACCTGCGCCTCTTCGGCAAGCCCGAGAGCTTCGCCAAGCGCCGCATGGGCGTGGCGGTGGCCCGGGCGGACGACGTCGAGACAGCCCGCGCCAATGCGAAGCTGGCGGCGGGTAAGGTGAAGCCTCGCAAGGCGTGAGCCGGAGGCGGGCCGCCGTGGTGGCCCCCGCTGTGCCCAGGCCCGTGGGGCGGCGCGCTTCGGCCGACCGGGCGATGGGGCGCCGGCGTTAGGACAGGCCGCGCGGTCCCGCGCTCGACCCCCGCACCACCAGTTCCCCCTCCAGCACCACGCGCCGCGCCGGCCGGGCCGGATCCTGCATGCGCTGCAGCAGCAGTTCCGCCGCCGTGCGGCCGATGTCGTAGGTGGGCTGGGCGACGGTGGTCACGTCCAGGGCGGGCAGGGCCGTCCAGTCGTTGTTGTCGAAGCCGGCGATGCCGATGTCCCGCGGGGTGCGCAGGCCGGCGGCCTGCACGGCCTGCAGGGCGCCGAGCAGCAGCAGGCCGTTGGTGGCGAGCAGGGCGTCGGGGCGTTCGTCCGGCGCGGCGGCCAGCAACTGCGCTGTGGCCCGCTCGCCCGCTTCGCGCGTGGGATCGAGCCAGACCGGACGCGGGGTGAGGCCGTGCGTGGCCAGCGCTTCGGCATAGCCCGCGTGGCGCTGCTGGCCGGTGGTGCTGTGGGTGCCGGCGAGCAGGGCGATGCGGCGGTAGCCCGACTGCAACAAGTGTTCCGTGGCGCTGCGCGCGGCGGCCTGGTTGTCGAGCACCACGCGGTCCACGCGCGAGCCTTCCAGCGCGCGGTCCACCAGCACCAGGGGAAACGGCCAGGCCTCGGGCCGCAGCCGCTGCAGGCCTTCCATGGTGGGCGACAGGATCACGCCGCTGGCCTGCTCGTCGGCCATCAGCTCCAGGTACGACTGCTCCTTGGCGGGGTTCTCGTCGCTGTTGCAGAGGATGAGGCGCAGGCCGTTGCGGTAGGCCATGTCTTCCACCGCCCGGCCGACGTCGGTGAAGAAGGGGCTGCGGATGTCCGACACGATCAGGCCCACGAGCGAGGCGCGGCGCTGGCGCAGGCGGCGCGCCGCGAGGTTGGGCCGGTAGCCCAGCTCGGCGATGGCCTGTTCGACGCGCTCGCGCAGCGTGGACCGCACGGCGCCGGGGGTGGTGAGCACTCGCGAGACGGTGGTGGTGGATACGCCGGCGCGCTGCGCGACGTCCTTGATGCTGGCCAATCCGGGCTCCTGGGCAAATTCGAGGGATAAGGATGCTGGGACCGGCATCCGGCGCTGCGCCGGGACGCACGATCCCTTCGAAAGCATGGTAACGATTCCAGGATCTGACTGGCAAGTCCGCAGTCACCGCTGCACGGAAACGGTGTGAAATCGGCGCCAATGGAGCATGGGGTCACTCCAAACGGCCCGCATTTCTAGGTGTTTTCCCGGGAATTGATGGGGTGGGCTCTGCGGGAACGCTTGCCGTCGGCCAACGCCAACCTCCATAATTGAGTCTGGAATCGATACCAAATTCAGGAGACATGTCCATGTCCACCATTCCGGTCGAGGTCCGCTTGGGCGCGGCACCGCACAACCGCGAAGACGCCGTGCGCGCCGCCGGCGCGCTGCTGGCGCAGGCCGGCCACATCCAGCCCGCCTACGTCGACAGCCTTTTGCAGCGCGAGAAGGTTGCCAACACCTTCCTCGGCGATGGCTTGGCCATTCCGCACGGCATGGTGGAAGACAAGCACCTCGTGCGCCGCACCGGCCTGGCCGTGCTGCAAGTGCCGGCCGGTGTGCGCTGGGGCGACGACGCCAAGCAGGCGAAGCTGGTGGTGGCGATCGCGGCGGCCTCCGACGAGCACATCCAGGTGCTGCGCCGGCTCACCCGCGTGATGCGCGACGCCGACCTGATGCAGCGCCTCGCCACCACGGGCGATGCACAGGAGATCGTCCGCGCCCTCACGGCCGACGCGCCGGAAGGCAGTGCGGGCGCCGGTGCGCAGGGCGCGGCGCTGGAGGATTTCCCCCTGGGGCGCGAACTCTCCCTCAACTACCCGAGCGGCCTGCATGCGCGGCCGGCCGGCGAGTGGGCGCGCGTGGCCGCTCGCTTCCAGGCGCGCGTGCACGTGCGCTGCGGCGATGCGGTGGCCGATGCCAAGAGCGTGGCCGCGCTGCTGGGTCTCGGGGCCGGGCGCGGCGCGCAGTTGCGCGTGTCCGCCCAGGGGCCGGACGCGGCCGCGGCGCTCTCCACCCTGGCCGCGACCATAGCGCGGCTGGGCGAGGAGGAGGCGCGGCAGGCCGAGCTGTCGGCCGCGCGGCAGGCCCAGGCGCAGGGCCTCGGGCGCGAGCTGGGCGATTGGCAGCCCGCGGCGCGGCACACCTTCACGGGCATCGCCGCCAGTCCCGGTCTGGTGGTCGGCACGCTGGTGCATGCGGAGGCCGCCACGCTGGAGGTGGAGGACCGCTTCACCTCCGTGGCCGCCGAGGCCGCCGCGCTGGACGGTGCATTCGCCGCCGCGCAGGCGCAACTGGAGCAACTCGCCGCCGACGCGAAAACCGCCGGCCGCACCGAGCAGGCCGGCATCTTCGAGGCCCACCAGGGGCTGCTGCGCGACGCGGAACTGATGCAGGCCGTGAGCCGCACCGTGGTGCAGCGCCACGGTGCGGCCTGGGCCTGGCGCCGTGCGGTGCACGAGCGCGTGATCGCGCAGCGCGCGCTGCCGGACGCCACCCTGGCCGCCCGCGCTGCCGATCTGCAGGACGTGGGCGAGCGCGTGCTACGCCACCTGCTGGGCCTGGACGGCGAGGCCGCGCAACACGGCACGGCCTGGCCCGGCGATGCGATCCTGCTGGCCGACGACATTTCCCCGTCGATGGCCGCGCAGATCGATCCGGAACGCGTGCGTGGCTTCTGTACCGCGCGCGGCGGCCCCACGGCGCACACGGCCATCCTGGCGCGCGCCCTGGGCCTGCCGGCCGTGGTGGCCGCCGGCCCGGGCGTGCTGCCCGCGCAGGGCGGTGCGCAGGGCCCGGCCTTGGCCGGCATGCCGGCCATTCTGGACGGCTACCGCGGCCGGCTGTACGTGGCGCCCAGCGAGACCGCGCTGGTGGAGGCGCGCGAACGCATGGCACGCCTCGCGCGCCGGCAGGCGGAAGAGGCCCGCACCCGCCGCGAGCCCGCCACCACCACCGATGGCCACATGGTGGAGATCGCCGCGAACGTGAACCGCGCCGACCAGGTCGCGAAGGCGCTGGAATCGGGCGCCGAAGGCGTGGGTCTGATGCGCACCGAGTTCCTCTTTCTGGAGCGCGACACCGTGCCGGACGAGGAAGCGCAGTACCAGGCCTACCGCGGCATGGTCGAGGCGCTGCAGGGCCGGCCGCTCGTCGTGCGCACGCTGGACATCGGCGGCGACAAGCGCGTGCCCCACCTGGACCTGCCCGTGGAAGAGAACCCTTTTCTCGGCGTGCGCGGCGCCCGGCTGGCGCTGCGGCGCGACGACCTGCTGGTGCCGCAGCTGCGCGCGCTCTACCGCGCCGCACGGCACGGCCCGCTGCAGGTGATGTTCCCGATGATCAGCACCGTCGAGGAGGTGCATGCGCTGCGGGCGCGCATGGAGGCCGTGCGCGCCGAGCTGCAGGCCCCGGCGGTGCCGGTAGGCATCATGATCGAGGTGCCCTCGGCCGCGCTGGCCGCGGACCGCCTGGCCGCGCATGTGGACTTCTTCTCGATCGGTACCAACGACCTGACCCAGTACACGCTGGCGGTGGACCGCCAGCATCCGGAACTCGCCGGCATGGCCGACAGCCTGCATCCCGCGGTGCTGCGCCTCGTGGAGCGCACGGTGGTCGGCGCGGCCCGGCACGGGCGCTGGGTGGGCGTGTGCGGTGGCCTTGCGGGCGAGCCGCTGGGCGCGGCGCTGCTGGTGGGCCTGGGCGTGCAGGAGCTCAGCATGAGCGCTGGCGACATCGGCACCGTGAAGGCCCTGCTGCGGCGCCATTCGCTGGCCGAGCTGCAGGCGCTGGCCCGCAGCGCGCTCGACGTGGACACGGCCGACGAAGTGCGCGCCCTGGGCGCCGCGCTGCGCCCGGCCGCGCAGGCACCGGGGCAGGAGGCGGACCATGGCTGAGAACGGCATGCCCCGCGTTTTCACGATCACCCTCAACCCGGCGATCGACCACACGGTGCGGGTCCAGTCCCTCGTGCCCGGCAACGTGCACCGCGCGCTCGGCCAGCAGGTGGAGGCGGGCGGCAAGGGCGTGGGCGTCGCCGCCGTGCTCGCCGCGCTCGGCGTGCCCGTGACGGCCGCCGGCTGGCTGGGCGCCGATAACGACGCCGTGTTCGCCGCCGCCTTCGCCGCGCGCGGCATCGCGGACGGCATGCTGCGCCTGCCGGGCGCCACGCGCACCAACATCAAGATCGCCGACGCCGCGCGCGGCGATTCCACCGACATCAACCTGCCCGGTCTGGCCCTGGAGCCCGCCGCACTCGCGCGCGCCGAGGCCGACCTGGTCGCCGCGCTGTGCGCCCAAGTGCGTGCCGGCGACTGGTGCGAACTGGCCGGCAGCCTGCCGCCCGGTGCGGACGCCGCCGTCTGGGAACGCATCGCCCGGGCCGTGGCGGCGCGCGGCGCACGCATCGCGATCGATACGGGCGGCGCGGTGCTGCGGCAGCTGCTCGAGGCACTGGCCGATCCGGCGCGCGGCGCCGTGGTGCCCGTGGATTTCATCAAGCCCAACCGCGCAGAGCTGGAGGAGTTGGCCGGCCGCGAACTGCCCACGCCGGGCGACGTGGCCGAAGCCGCTGCCGCGCTGTGCCGCGCGCACGGCGTGCGGCAGCTCGCCGTCTCTCTGGGCGGAGACGGTGCGGTGATCGCCGGCGCCGACGGCTGCTGGCATGCCGCCGCGCCGCGCGTGCCCGTGGCCACCACGGTGGGCGCCGGCGACGCGCTGGTGGCCGGCACTCTCGCGGCGCTCTCGCAGGGGCGCTCCATGCCCGGCGCCGCCACCTTCGGCATGGCCTGCGCGGCCGCGCGCATCCAGCGCATCGCCCCGGGCCTGCCGCCGCGCGCCGAGGTCGACGCGCTGGCGGCATCCATCACCGCCCAACCGCTGCACGGGACGCGGTAACGCCATTCAGGAGACACACACCATGGCCCAACTCATCGCCATCGCCGCGAGCCAGGCCGGCCCGGCGCACAGCTTCATGGTGGCCGAGGCGCTGCGCGCCGCGGCCGAATCGCTCGGGCACCGCATCGCCGTGAGCGTGCACAGCAGCCTGGGCACGCAGGGCGGTTTCAGCGACGGCGAACTCGCGGGTGCCGCCGCCGCCATCGTCGCGGCCGACATGGCCGTGGATAGGCAGGAGCTGCTGGGCACGGCGTCCGCGCCCGTACACGAGGTCGTTCCGGGCGACGTGCTGGCCGACGCCGAGCGCGTGGTGCGCGATGCGCTGGCCCGTGCGGGCACCGCGCCTGCGAACGCTTCCGCCGTGCCGGTGCCGCACGCCCCGGGCGCCGCCGCAGCGCCGCCCGCAGCGGCCGCCCCGCAAGGGCCGCTGCGCATCGTCGCCATCACCTCCTGCCCCACGGGCGTCGCCCACACCTTCATGGCCGCGGAGGCGCTGGAGCAGGGCGCGCGGGCGCTGGGCCACGCCATCCACGTGGAAACGCAGGGCTCGGTGGGCGCGCAGAACACCCTCACCGCCGCCGACATCGCCGCGGCCGATCTGGTGGTGATCGCGGCGGACACGCAGGTCAACCGCGACCGCTTCGCCGGCAAGCGCCTCTACGCCACCGGCACCAAGGCCGCCATCCACGACGCGGCGGCGGTCTTCGCCCAGGCGCGCGCGCAGGCCCAGGTGTGGGGCGGCGCCGCATCGCCCGCCCCCGTGGCCGGCGGCGCGGCACCGGCCGCACCGGCAGCCGGCGCAGGCAAACGCGAGTCCACGGGCGCCTACAAGCACCTGATGACGGGCGTGTCCTTCATGCTGCCCTTCGTGGTGGCGGGCGGCCTGCTGATCGCGCTGGCCTTCGCGCTGGGCGGCATCTACGTGTACGACGACGCGCACCAGGGAACCCTGGGCTGGGTGCTGTTCCAGGTGGGCGCCAAGGCGGGCTTCGCGCTCATGCTGCCGGCGCTGGCGGGCTACATCGCCTATTCCATCGCCGACCGGCCCGGCATCGCACCCGGCATGATCGGCGGAATGCTGGCCGGCACCGTGGGCGCGGGCTTCCTCGGCGCGATCGCGGCGGGTTTCATCGCGGGCTATTCCGTCTATTGGCTGAACCGCCTCATCCGCCTGCCGCGCGGGCTCGACGGGCTGAAACCGGTGCTGATCCTGCCGCTCCTGGGCGCGGCCGTCGTCGGCGTGCTGATGATGATGGTGATCGGCGCGCCCATGGCCGCCGTGATGGGCGCGCTGACCGACTGGCTCAAGGGCCTGCAGACCGGCAGCGCCGTGCTGCTGGGCGTGATCCTGGGCGCCATGATGGCCTTCGACATGGGCGGGCCGGTGAACAAGGCGGCCTACGTCTTCTCCACCACGCTGATCGCGAGCGGCGTGGCCACCCCGATGGCCGCGGCCATGGCCGCCGGCATGACGCCGCCGCTGGGCATCGCGCTGGCCTGCTGGCTCTTCAAGAGCCGCTTCACCGCCGAGGAGCGCGAGGCCTCCAAGGCCTCCGCCGTGCTGGGACTGGCCTTCATCACCGAAGGCGCGATTCCCTTCGTGGCGCGCGATCCGCTGCGCGTGATCCCGGCCTGCGTGCTCGGCTCCGCCGTGGCCGGCGGCCTCTCGATGGCGTGGAACATCGGCCTGCAGGCGCCGCACGGCGGGGTGTTCGTGCTGGCGATCCCGAACGCGGTGAACCACGTGGTGCCGTATGCGGCGGCCATCCTGGCCGGCACGGTGGTGACGGCCCTGGCGGTGGGACTGTTCAAGAAGAAGCTGCAGGCGCCCGCGGCGGGTTGAAACACGCGCTGGCACTGGCGCTGGCGGGTGTGCCAGCGCTCGGCCCCGCCCGCGGCGCACCGCGCTACTTGCGGCCGCGGCGCGCGCCAGTCTCGGTCAGGCGGTAGCTGCCGCCCGGCTCCACGCGCACGGTGAACGTGTGCAGCCGGTCGTCCTCGTCGTGCTCGTAGCGGGCCTTCACCGTGATCTCGATGCCTGCGCCCCGTGCCCGGCACTGCAGCGAGTCGAAGCGGTACTGCCGGTGGTCGTCGTTCAACTCGGGGAAGGCGAGGGTCTTCGTGGTGCGGGATGCTTCGCCCTGCAGCGGATCGGTCACCCATTGCACGTAGAGCTCGCTGCCTGCGCCTTCGTGCACGTTTGCCTCTACCACGCGGTAGGTGCCCTGCCGGCCGGTCTCCTGCCACTGGCCGCACGGCAGCACCTGGCGCACGAAGACGGGGAGGGCCTCCACTTGGGCGCGCATCCAGGAATCGGCCGCATGCGACGGAAGCACCGCCACAGCCAGGCAGGCGAGCGCGAAAAGTCTTGCGTTTCGTTTCACCATTGCGCCGTACTCGCTTCGGTTTCGTTCTTCCAGGACACCTGGGGATGCCGGTAGATCTCGCGCGTCGAAATGCCCAGCGTGGTTGTGAGCTCCGCCACCAGCCATGTCAGCGATACCTGCTGTGGGCCCGTCACGGCTTCGAAGGTCTGGCCCTGTACGCCCGAAACGATCTCGATGCCGATGGAGTCGTTGTTGTCCGGATAGCGCTGGGGGAAGGGCTTCTGCTTTTCCACCATGCCGATCTGACGGCCCACGGTCTTGCCCTTGAGCGCAGCGACCTCGGCCGGTGCGCATTTGTGCTCCTCCATGCAGCGGGATTTGATGAAACCCACGTGGTGGGTCTTCTGGTAGATGGAGGCCGTCTGGTAGATCGTGCCGTCCTTGTCGATGAGAAAGTGCGCGCCGTTGGGGTTGGCTGTTTTGTAGCTGTTGAACGATGACTGCGCGGTGGGCGCGCCCGTCTGGTGGACGATGATGCCGTGGATCACCTTCATCTCGCCACGCTGGATGGCCCCGTGGATGGCCAGTTGCACGCGCGGGTGCTGCACTTTTCCGGCTTTGCCTATATTCATGTCTAGTCTCTTCCTCTCACGTGTCAGGACGAGAGCGATCCTATCCACGTGGCACAGCGAAAAAGACACGCTATTGCCGGGTGTTGCAATCCCTTGCCGCTGGATACAGCGTTCGCTGCGCGATATCTTTCACGGTGCAGATGGTGCATGCGCTATCCGGCCGCGTCCCGCACCTGCAGCCTTCCCCTTCCAGTGTGCTTGGCCTCGTAGAGCGCGTCGTCGGCGCGCGCCAGCAGGTCGGCGAGCAGCGCCGCCACGGCCACTTCCCGGAGATCCGGCGCACCGGCCGCCAGGGTCGCGGCCCCCGCGCTGTACCCGATGGGAAACCCCACGGCGGCGGGGCTTTCGGCGGCCATCCGCGCGCGCAGCCGGCGGTCGAAGCTCTCCGCGGCGCGGTCCCCCGGCGCATGCGCGAGCAGCACGGCGAACTCCTCGCCGCCGATGCGGCCCGCCACGTCGCCCGTGCGCGTCGCGTCCTGCAGCAGCCGTGCGAAGAACGCCAGCACGTGGTCGCCCGTGCCGTGACCGTGCGTGTCGTTCACGCGCTTGAAATGGTCCACGTCCAGCATCACCGCGGTGACGCGCAGCCCGTGCCGCACCGCATGCGCCAGGAGCGCCCGGCCCCGCACGTCGAAGCCGCGGCGGTTCAGCACCCCGGTGAGCGCATCCGTCTTGGCCAGCGCGCGCAGTTTTTCCTCGGCCTCGGTGCGCCAGGCGACGAGCAGCGCCACGGTGCCCAGCACCAGCGTCACGTTGGCCGCGAGCGCGGCAGCAAGGTTCACGGGGTGCGGCGTGCGGAAGCTCGGATACGCGTCGGTGAAAGCACCGAGCACGCCGCGTGCACCCGTGAGGCCGGCCATGGCGGCCAGGCAAGCGCACAGCAGCAGCCGCCAGTGCCGGGGCGAGGGATGCACCGGCGCCAGCGTGGCGCGCGCCACCACGGCCAGCAGGATGGCGAGCAGCAGGTTGGCCCAGCCCACGCGGAAGGCGTAGTCCCCGAAGCCCAGCCCATAGCCGAGCGGTATCACCGCCACGAGCCACGGCAGCCACCGTCGCCCGGGCCGTGGTCCCAGCCATTCCTGCAGTGCCGTGAAAAGGGCCCATTGGGCGGCCGCGGCGCTGCCGATGGAGAGCGTGGACAGCGCCCGGTCCCAGAGGTGCGACGAGGCGATGATCGCCGCCCAGGACAGTGCCTGCAGCGCCACGCTGGCCTGCGCGCAGCGCGCGGCCCGGCTCACCCCGTGGCCCATGATGAGGGGCAGGGCGAGCGAGAGCATGGCCAGGTTGGTGGCCGTGACGGCCAGCAGCGTGACGAAATCCAGCGCCATGGGCGGGCTCGGGCGGTGCGGCCAGGGGCCGCATGCGGTGCCCCGGCTACTGGAACGCCACTTCCGCGAAGCTGCGCAGCTTGCGGCTGTGCAGGCGGCTCACGCCGCCGGCGCGCAGGATGTCGATGGCGCGCATGCCGATGCGCAGATGCTGGTCGACGCGCTCGCGGTAGAAGTGGTTCGCCATGCCCGGCAGCTTGATCTCGCCGTGCAGCGGCTTGTCGGACACGCACAGCAGCGTGCCGTAGGGCACGCGGAAGCGGAAGCCGTTGGCCGCGATGGTGGCGCTCTCCATGTCCAGCGCCACGGCGCGGCTCTGGCTGAAGCGGCGCTGGGGCATGTTGTCGGGCAGCAGCTCCCAGTTGCGGTTGTCGGTGCTGGCCACGGTGCCGGTGCGCATGATGCGCTTGAGCTGGTCTTCCGGCACCCGGGTCACATCCTCCACCGCCTGCTGCAGCGCGAGCTGGATCTCGGCCAGCGCAGGGATCGGCACCCACAGGGGCAGTTCCTCGTCGAGCACGTGGTCTTCGCGCACGTAGGCATGGGCCAGCACGTAGTCGCCCAGCTGCTGGCTGTTGCGCAGGCCCGCGCAGTGGCCGAGCATCATCCAGGCGTGCGGCCGCAGCACGGCGATGTGGTCGGTGATGGTCTTGGCGTTCGACGGGCCCACGCCGATGTTCACCATGCTGGTGCCGCTGCGGTCGGCGCGCACCAGGTGGTAGGCGGGCATCTGCGGCAGGCGCGGCGGGGGGACGCCGAGTTCGTCGCCGGCCTCGGCGGGCAGGCCCGTGCGGCGCGTGACCACGTTGCCGGGCTCGATGAAGGCCACGTACTCGCTGTCGGGGTTCGCCATCTCGGCGTGGCCGAGGCGTACGAATTCGTCGATGTAGAACTGGTAGTTGGTGAACAGCACGAAGTTCTGGAACCACTCGGGCGCGGTGCCGGTGTAGTGGCGCAGGCGGTGCAGCGAGTAGTCCACGCGCGGCGCGGTGAAGAGCGACAGCGGATGCGCCTCGCCCGCGCGCGGCTCCCAGGTGCCGTTGGCGATGCCGTCGTCCATGGCGGCCAGGTCGGGCAGGTCGAACACGTCGCGCATCAGCATGCGGCGCTCGGCCGTGAGCGTGCCCTCGATGTGGTCGTGCTCGGCGAACGAGAAATGGATCGGGATCGGCTGGTTGCTGATGCCCACCTCCAGTTCGACGTTGTGGCTGGCGCGCAGCAGGCGGAACTGCTCGGCGTAGTAGCGCGCGAACAGGTCCGGCCGGGTGAGGGTGGTCTCGTAGCGCCCCGGGCCCTCCACGAAGCCGTAGGCGAGCTGCGTTGCGGCGCGTGCCACCGTGGTGGTCTGCACCCGCACGAAGGGGTAGAAGGCACGCACGTGCGCGGCCGGGGTCTCGCCGGCGACGAAGCGCTGCATGGCGCTGCGCAGGTGCCCGATCTGCTCCTGGTAGATGCGCTGGACCTGGGCCAGCGCGTCGGCGGGATCGGTGTGGAAGGTGGGCTCGGTGAATTCTGGAATCTGGGCCATGCGCCTATTGTCCACGCCCGCCGTGTCCGGCGCGCGGGAATCGGAGGGGAACGCGGCCGGGCCGGGATAATCGGGCGATGCAATCCTCTCCCTCTCCATCGGCGGCCCCAAACCCTGCCGCGGGCTTCGACACTCTGGGCCTCGCCCCCGAGGTACTGGCCAACCTGCGCCAGCTCGGCTACGACCGCATGACGCCCATCCAGGCGGCCAGCCTGCCGCCCGCGCTGCTGGGCCGCGACCTGATCGCGCAGGCCAGCACCGGCAGCGGCAAGACGGCCGCCTTCGGCCTCGCGCTGCTGGAGCGCCTCAATCCGCGCCGCTTCGCCGTGCAGGCCCTGGTGCTGTGCCCCACGCGCGAGCTGGCCGACCAGGTGTCGGCCGAAATCCGCCGGCTGGCCCGCGCGCAGGAGAACATCAAGGTGGTGACGCTCTGCGGCGGCGTGCCGCTGCGCGGGCAGATCGCGAGCCTGGAACACGGCGCGCACGTGGTCGTCGGCACGCCCGGCCGGGTGATGGACCATCTGGACCGCGGCACGCTCGCTCTGGACGCCCTGGCCACGTTCGTGCTGGACGAGGCCGACCGCATGCTGGACATGGGCTTTCTCGACGACATCGCCCAGGTGGCGCGCCGCTGCCCGCCCACGCGCCAGACCCTGCTGTTCTCGGCCACCTATCCGGATGGCATCGAGCGCCTGGCGCGCCAGTTCATGAAGGAACCGCAGCGCATCGTCGTGCAGGCCCAGCATGCCGCGGGCAAGATCGAGCAGCGCTGGTACGAGGTGAAGGACCGCGAGCGCCTGCATGCCGTCCCGCAGCTGCTGAACCATTTCCGGCCGGAATCCGCGATCGCCTTCTGCAACACCAAGCAGCAGTGCCGCGATCTGGTGGACGTGCTCGCGGCGCAGGGCTTCAGCGCCCTGGCCCTGCACGGCGACCTGGAGCAGCGCGACCGCGACCAGGTGCTGGTGCAGTTCGCCAACCGCAGCTGCAGCGTGCTCGTGGCCACCGACGTGGCCGCGCGCGGCATCGACATCGCGGGGCTGCAGGCCGTGATCAACGTGGACGTGGCCCCGGACCCGGAAGTGCACATCCACCGCATCGGGCGCACCGGCCGCGCCGACGCCGAGGGCCTGGCGCTCAGCCTCGCGAGCCTGCCCGAGATGGGGCAGGTGGGCCGCATCGAGGTGCTGCAGGGCCGTCCGTCGGAATGGCATCCGCTGGACGGGCTGACGCCCGCGCCGGGCGGGCCGCTGCAGCCGCCCATGGCCACCATCCAGATCATCGGCGGGCGCAAGGAGAAGATCCGCGCGGGCGACGTGCTGGGCGCGCTCACCGGCGAGATGGGCTTCACGCGCGAGCAGGTCGGCAAGATCAACGTGAACGACTTCTCCACCTACGTGGCGGTGGAGCGCAGCGTGGCCCGGCTGGCCGCGCAGCGGCTGTCCTCCGGCCGCGTGAAGGGCCGCAGCGTGAAGGCGCGGCTGGTCGAGGACGGCGAGGACTGACGGCGGCCGGCCCCGTCGCCGGCAATGGGTGGACGTGCTCGCTGTAGCCGCACGCAGGGTTTACCCTGCGGCGGCGCGCTGGCAAGCCCTCTAGACTTCTAGTCATCTAGAGGAGTAAATGATGTCGGAAGTGATCGCCCTGGACGGTGGAGCGGGCCAGCCGGGCCTGGCACGCTATGCCGCGCTCGCGGAAGCGCTGCGGCGCCGGGTGGTGCGCGGCGAATGGCCGCCGGGCTCCGCGCTGCCGGCCGAGCAGGCGCTGGCGGCCGAGCACGGCGTGGCGCTCGGCACGCTGCGCCGCGCGCTGGAGCTGCTGGTGGAGCAGGGCCTGATCGAACGCATCCACGGCCGCGGCACCTTCGTGCGCAGCGGCATCGCGGGAGCGTCCATGCTGCGGTTCTTCCGCTTCGGCGACGGGCCGGGCACCGCGCCGGCATCGCGCATCCTTTCGCGCCGCCGCGCCGAACCCCCGGACGCGGTGGCCCGGGCCCTGGGGCTGGCCGCCGGCGAGAGCGCGCTGCGCCTGCAGCGCCTGCGGCTGGTCGACGGCGAGCCCTGCCTGCTGGAGCGCATCTGGCTGCCGCTGGACCTCTTCGCTCCCCTGGAGGACGAGGACCCGCAGGCCTGGGGCGACCTGCTCTATCCCTTCTATGCCGCCCGGCTGGGCGTACACGTCCACCGCGCGGTGGACGAGATCGGCTTCGCCGCGCTCACCGCGCCGCAGGCCCAGTCGCTCGGGCTGCAGGCCGGCCACCCCTGCGCGCTCGTCACGCGGCGCGCCATGGACCTGTCGGGCCGCTGCGTCGAATGGCGCGCCACCCGCGGCGATGCGCACGCCTTCCACTACACCGTCACGCTCACGTGACGCACCTCCAGGAGACCGACCCCATGACCGATTCCCTCCGCTCCTCCGCTGCTCCCGGTGCTTGCGGGCCGATCTCGCGCCGCGGCGTGCTGCTCGGCGCGGCGGCCGGCGCACTGTGCGCGCCGTGGGCCGCCAGCCGCGCCGCCGCCGTCGCAGGCGGGCGTCCCGTCACCCTGGTGGTGTCCTATCCCGCCGGCGGCGGGGCCGACCTCATGGCGCGCATCATCGCTCCGCGCATGGCCGAGGCCCTGGGCCAGAGCGTGGTGGTGGACAACCGGCCCGGCGCCAGCGGCCAGATCGCGGGCACCTTCGTGGCGCGCGCGGCACCGGACGGCACCACGCTGCTGGTGGACGCCTCGTCATTCGCGGTGAACCCTTCGCTGTATCCGAAGATGGCCTACGACATCCAGAAGTCGTTCACGCCGCTTGCGGTGCTGGCGACCTTCCCGAACGTGCTCGTGTGTTCCGCCGGTTTCCCTGCGCGCTCGGTGCAGGACGTGGTCCGCATGGCCCGCGAGCGCCCGGGCGACATCGCCTACGCCTCCTCGGGCAACGGCTCGGCCCAGCACCTCGCGGGCGCGCTGTTCGAGCAGCGCGCGGGCGTGAAGCTCTCGCACGTTCCCTACCGCGGCGGCGGCCCGGCGATGAACGACGTGATGGGGGGCCAGGTTCCCCTGTTCTTCGCCAACGTGGCCTCGTCCCTGGGGCACATCCAGTCGGGCCGGCTGCGCGCGCTCGCGGTGACGGCACCCGTGCGGGCCCGGTCGCTGCCGACGGTGCCGACCATGGCCGAAGTGGGCGTGCCGCATTACGAGGTGCTGGAATGGAACCCGGTGCTCGCGCCGGCCGGACTGCCGGCCGACACGCGGGAGGCGCTGGTGGGCGCGCTCCGCAAGACGCTGGCCGACGCCGAAGTGCTGGCGCGCGTGCGCGCCCTTGGCGGCGACGTGTTCCCCGATGCGTCGCAGGCCAGCGCCGGGAAGTTCATCCAGGCGCAGCAGGCGCAGTGGGCCCAGGTGGTCCGCGAGCGCGGCATCTCCGTAGGGTAAGCCGCGTGGTGGCGCCCACCCCCCGCCCGCCGGAAGCGGCCGCCGCGGCGCACTGGGATGCGCACGTGCATGTCTTCGATGCCGGCGCGCCCACGCAGCCGGGCCACTACCGCCCGGCGCACCACCCGATCGAACGGATCGAGGCCCTGGCCGCCGCCCACGGCGTGGGGCGGCTGGTGCTGGTGCAGCCCAGCGTCTATGGCACCGACAACGGCGTGATGCTGCAGGCGCTCGCGCAGCGCCAGGGCCGGCACCGCGGCATCGCGGTGGTCGATCCCGCGACCGGCGATGCGGAGCTGGACCGGATGCATGCGCTCGGCGTGCGGGGCATCCGCTTCAATCTCGTCTCTCCGGTCGGCAACGGCCCGCGGGACCTGGATGTGCTCGCGCCCCGCCTGCGCGAGCGCGGCTGGCACGTGCAGTGGTATGCACGGCCCGGCGACCTGGAGGCCATCGCGCGCTGGCACGCGCGTAGCGGCCTGGGCTGCGTGCTCGACCATCTGGCGGGCCTGCATGCGGAGCTGCCGGAGAGCGATCCGGCATGGGATGCGTTCGCGCGCCTGGCGGAGGCGGGCGCCTGGGTGAAGCTGTCGGGCTGGTACCGGCTGCGCGCGCAGGCGCCGTACAGGGCGCTGCGGGCGCACGTCGAGCGCGTGGCGCGCCGCGTGCCCGGGCGCATGGTGTGGGGCTCGGACTGGCCGCACACCTCGTTCGAGGAGGGCCGGCAGCCGGAATACGGCAGCGTGTGGAGTCCTGTGGTGGAGGTGCTCGGCGAGGCGGCGGCCGAGGCGGTGCGAAGGAACGGCGCGGCGCTGTACGCGTGAGTCCTGTCGGGCAGAATCACGCCACACGCCTGCACCTACCATGACCGCAGCCCCTCCACCGATCCGCCGCCACCAGCCCGCCCCGCCGGGAGTCTCCGCATGAAGCCCCTGCCTCCACGCACGCTGCTCTGGATTTCCGTCGGCGTGGCGTTCGCCACCATCGGGCTCAAGGGCGCCGCCTGGTACCTGACCGGCTCGGTGGGCCTGCTGTCGGACGCGCTCGAATCGTTCGTGAACCTCGCGGGCGCCATCTTCGCGCTCATGATGGTCACGGTGGCCGAGCGCCCGGCCGACGGCGACCATCCCTTCGGCCACCACAAGGCGGAGTATTTCTCGTCGGGCTTCGAGGGCATCCTGGTGCTCGGCGCGGCGCTGGCCATCCTCTGGGCCTCCGTGCACCGGCTGATGGTGCCCGCGCCCATCGAGCAGGTGGGCTGGGGCCTGGCGCTGTCGGTGGCCAGCTCGGCGCTCAACGGCCTGCTCGCCTGGATGATGCTGCGCTCCGCCCGCGCGCACCGCTCGGTGGCGCTGGAGGGCGACGCCCGGCACCTGATCACCGACGTCTGGACGTCGGCCGGCGTCGTGATCGGCATCCTCGGCGTGATGGCCACCGGCTGGCTCTGGCTCGATCCCGTGGTGGCGATCGCCGTGGCGCTCAACATCGCCCGCGAGGGCGGGCGCCTCGTCTGGCGGGCGTCGCAGGGCCTGATGGACGAGGCGGTGGAGCCCGAGGAGCGCGCGGCGATCGACGGGGCGCTGGCCGATTTCACCCGGCGCCAGCCCGGCGTGCATTTCGACCACGTGGCCACGCGGCGCGCCGGTCGCCGCCGGCACGTCTCGCTGCACCTGCACGTGCCGGGCGATTGGAGCCTGGCCCGGGCCGCGCGGCTGCGGGGCGCGGTGGAGCAGGCGCTGGTGGATGCCGTGCCCGGCCTGCGTGCCACGATCGAGCTGCTGCCCACCGGCATGGAGGCGGTGGCCACCCCGATGGAAGACGACGAAGCGAGGAGCGTGCACCCATGATGGGCCTGCTGCAGCGCGTGCGCGAGGCGCGCGTGGAGATCGACGGAGCCGTCGCGGGCCGCATCGGCCCCGGCCTGCTGGTGCTGGTGTGCGCCGAACGCGGCGATACCGCGGCGGAGGCCGACCGCCTGCTGGACAAGCTGCTCAAGCTGCGCATCTTCGCCGACGAGGCGGGCAAGATGAACCGCAGCGTGCAGGACGTGGGCGGCGGCCTTTTGCTCGTGAGCCAGTTCACCCTGGCGGCCGACACGCGCGGCGGCAACCGGCCGAGCTTCACGCAGGCCGCCGCACCGGACGATGGGCGCCGCCTCTACGACCATTTCGTGGCACGCGCCCGGGCCCTGCACCCGGTGCTGGAAACCGGGCGCTTCGCGGCCGAGATGCAGGTGCACCTCGTCAACGACGGACCGGTGACGATCCCGCTGCGCATCGCCCCGCCGGGCATGGTCTAGAACGGCCCGCAGAGCCCAGCGAAGCGGTTCCGGCGAGGCGTCGCATCGCAGGCAGTACGCACAGTACGACAAGATGCGGCAACGACGCCGGAAGGGTTCTGTGGGCCGTTCAATCCGCGTAGGGGTCGGCGAAGCCCAGCTCCTGCATGATCGCCGTCTCGTAGGCCTCCATCTCGTCGGCATCCTCGGTGCTGGTCTCGTGGTCCCAGCCCTGGGCGTGCAGGGTGCCGTGCACCAGCAGGTGGGCGTAGTGCTCGTGCAGCGCCTTGTTCTGCTCGCGCGCCTCGCGCTCGACCACCGGGGCGCAGAGCACGAGGTCGGCCATCACCACGGGCTCCTGCGCATAGTCGAAGGTGAGCACGTTGGTGGCGTAGTCCTTCTGCCGGTACTCGCGGTTGAGCGCCTGGCCCTCCTCGGCATCGACGATGCGCACGGTGATCTCGGCATCGCTGGCGAGCGCATGGCGGATCCAACGGGTGACGGCATGCCGGGGCAGGGCGGCGCGGTGCGCCTCCACGCCGGGAAAGCGTGCGAACTGCAGGGAGAGGTTGAGCTGGTTCAGGGCCATGGGAGCCTAGCGTCGTCGAATGGATTGAATGGTTCGCTATTTGATGCGAAAGCCCCCGACGGAACCCGGCGAAGCGGTTCTGGCGAGGTGCTGCATCGCAGGCTGCGCGGCGGAGTGCGCCGGGCGTCCCCCCTCCGGCGGTCGCGGGTGCGCCCAAGCGCGTCCAGCCATTTTGCCCCCGTGCCGCTGAAAAATATCGATAGTTCGCTATGAAACAAGCAGCGGTTCCCGGCAGGGCCGATTCCACCCATCGGCGCGGCTGCCCGGCACCGTTACACGCCGTCACCACGCCGTCGCTCCATCCTTCCGATCCCGGGCGCTTTTGCCCGGAGAATCCGGCCCGAAAATAAGGAGAGGGAAGGGTGATGGACCCTGTTGTTCAGGTCGATAGAGAAAAGCTCCGCGCGGCACTCGAAAAGAAACTACCGCCTAAGGTCCGGCGCTTCCGGCTCGATGAGATTCCGGGTGTGATGCACTCGCAACTGGGATGGCCGGTGGCGGCGGCGCTGATGGAGCGGTGGTTCAGGGGTGTGGGATTTGCGATCAGCCTGCCGATCAAAATCAGCAAGTCGCCAAACAAGCTACACCAGTTGCCTGTCTCGCAATTGGAAGAAAACGTGGTCACCATGGGCTGGGCCTTGGGCTTTTCCCGTGTGCGGACCGCCGTGTCCCAATTGCAGGCGCGATGGAACAGCCCTGCGGGGATGGTGGAGCTAAAAAAACGGGTTGAACAGCAGACGCTAGGTAAAACCCCGCCCTGGCGCTTTGGCGATCTGAACCAGCCAGCCAAGATCCTGGACGACACCTGCCAGGTGAATTTTCTGAACGTAGGTCGATTTGGCGACCCCCTGGACGACTTCTACGGCGCCATGGGCGAGGCGACCCTCAAAATCGCGGTGTCAGGCTTGGTGACGCCCAAGGGGCGCGGCAAGGTGTCCATCGCGATCGACGAACTGGCCTTCTACCTGCGCGACTCTTATGACTTCAACGACGATTCCTTCCCGTCTCAGCCGCTGGGCTTCTGGGGGCCTCTCGGCGTGAAGCGTTCCCCCCGGTCCGCTATGGGCATTCCCCTCGACGAGCAGTGGATGTACGCCGATGCCGACGATGCGGGCCGCCAGAGCTATCTGGTGCAGAACCGGCATTTCCGGCAATGGCGCGCCCTGCATGGTCGGGGTGGGGATTTCATGGTCGTCTCCGACGTACATCGCGTGCGCCTCGCGTTCCCGATCACGCTGGAATGGTGATGAAACTGTCCCGACTCAGGAATGTGCCTTGCATCGTCTGGTGCCTGGCGCTACATGCCTGCGTGGCGCTGGGCTGGTATGCGACCCGGCCGACGCTTTTCGCCATCGACAACAGCCCCCATGATGTCTACCGGCTGGAGACTTATCACGCATCGCCGTGGCAGCGCATCGTGCATTACGACCAGAAGTACCCGGCCATCTTCCGCCTGTACCGGGTCGAGCCCAGAGAACTGCTGGGAGAAAGCGAGGTGGTCGATCTCATCGGCGGCGGCGACGTCAGTTGGCATCTTGATCCGCCCGTGCAATTCAATACGGTCTATGCCGGGAGCGTCATGTTCGAAAACATCCCACCGGAATGCACGGGGGCGGCGCGGATACCGAGTTGCCCCCGCACCCAGCCTGCGGAATGAACACTTTCGCCAAGCGTCCTGAGCGCCTCGCGTTCCCGATCACGCCCGAGTGCCGATGAAACTGCCCCGACTCAAGAGCGTGTCCTGCATCGTCTGGTGCCTGGCGCTGGATGCCTGCGTGGCGCTGGGCTGGTATATGACCACGCCGACGCTGTTCAACAGCTACAACAGCCCCCACTATGTGTATCGGCTGGAGATCTACCACGCATCGCCGTGGCAGCGCATCGTGCACCGCGACCAGAAGGTTCCGTCCGTCGTCCGCCTCTACCGGATCGATCCCCGGGAGCGGCTGAGGGAAAGCCAGGTGGTCGACCTTGCGGCCGGCCGTGAGATCCGCTGGCAGCTCGACCCGCCCGTGCAAGCCAGCAAAGTCTATGTGGGCAAGGAGCTTGTCTTCGAGAACGTCCCGCAGGAATGCACGGAGGCGGGGCAGATACCGGGTTGCCCCAATGCGGAGCCTCCGGCATGACCGTCCCCGATAGGCGCCCAGTGCACCGCGTGCGCCTTTCGTTTCCGATCGCGCTGGAGTGGTGAGGAAGCGGTCTCGTCGCCGCGGTTCTGGCGAAGCGCTGCATCGCAGGCAGTCCACGCCCTAATGACAAGGTGCGTCAACGGCGCCGGAAGGGGTTCGTTGGACGCTCTTTTATCTGTAGCGATTCGTCGGTCATGCCGCGCCGGATCGGCTGCTGCGCTGCGCGTCGTAGGCATCCACGATGCGTGCCACGAGCGGATGCCGCACCACGTCGGCGCTGGTGAAGCGCGTCACCGCGATGCCCTTCACGCGCTTGAGCACGCGTTCGGCATCGATCAGGCCGCTCATCGCGCCTTTGGGCAGGTCGATCTGGCTCACGTCGCCCGTCACCACCGCCTTGGCGCCGAAGCCGATGCGCGTGAGGAACATCTTCATCTGCTCGGGCGTGGTGTTCTGCGCCTCGTCGAGGATCACGAAGGCATTGTTGAGCGTGCGCCCGCGCATGAAGGCGAGCGGCGCGATCTCGAGCGCGTTGCGTTCGAACGCCTTCTGCACGCGGTCGAAGCCCATGAGTTCGTAGAGCGCGTCGTAGAGCGGGCGCAGGTACGGATCGACCTTCTGCGTGAGGTCGCCGGGCAGGAAGCCCAGGCGCTCGCCGGCCTCGACCGCGGGACGGGTGAGCACGATGCGCTGCACCGCGCTGCGCTCGAGTGCGTCGACGGCGCAGGCCACCGCGAGGTACGTCTTGCCGGTGCCGGCCGGGCCGATGCCGAAGGTGATGTCGTGGCTGGCGATGTTGTCGAGGTAGACGCTCTGGGTGGGAGTGCGAGCGCGCAGGTCGGCGCGGCGCGTGTTGAGCACCACGGCGCCGTCGGGCGCCTCCCGCAGGGCGCCGTCGCCCGCGAGCATGAGCTGCACCTGCTCTTCGGTCACGGGCCGGTCGGCGATCTCGTAGATCGCCTGCAGCAGCTCCATCGCCTGGGTGGCGCGGGCCTTGGGACCGTCCACCTTGAACTGCTCGTGCCGGTGCGCGATGCCGACGGACAGCGCCGCCTCGATGGTGCGCAGGTGGGCATCGGCCGGACCGCACAGGTGCGTGAGCCGGGTGTTGTTGTGGGGGGTGAAGGTGTGGCGCAGGATCACGCGGATAATTCCGGTTGGACGTCGGCAGGACGAAAAGACAGGACGAAGATGATAGGCAAACTCACCGGCACGTTGCTGGAGAAAAACCCGCCCGAGGTGCTGGTGGACTGCCATGGCGTGGGCTACGAGGTGCAGGTGCCGATGAGCACTTTCTACCACCTGCCCGCCGTGGGCGAGCGCGTGCAGCTGCTCACGCAGTTCATCGTACGCGAGGATGCGCAACTGCTCTATGGTTTCGGCAGCGCGCCGGAGCGCCAGGCCTTCCGGGAGCTCATCAAGATCTCGGGCGTGGGGCCGCGCACGGCGCTGTCCATCCTCTCGGGCATGGGCGTGGACGACCTCGCGCAGGCGGTGTCGCTGCAGGAGAGCGGCCGGCTCGTGAAGGTGCCGGGCATCGGCAAGAAGACCGCGGAGCGGCTCTTGCTGGAGCTCAAGGGCAAGCTGGGCGTCGACATCGGCGTGCGTCACGAGGCCGCGAACGACGCGCAGGCCGACATCCTGCAGGCGTTGCTGGCCCTGGGCTACAACGACAAGGAAGGTACCGCCGCGCTGAAGGCGCTGCCCAAGGACGTGGGCGTCAGCGACGGCATCAAGCTGGCGCTCAAGGCGCTGGCGAAGTGAGGAAAAACCGGAGGGCCCGGCCGCACTGCAACGCGGCCGTGGCACATTGTCGGGTCAAGGCGGTGCATGGTGCCCGCCGCAGTACAACAGGAGGATGGCCATGGATTTCAGGCGGGCAAGCATTCGATCGGTGATTCTGCTGGGCGCCGCGGCGCTTCTGGCGGCCTGCGGCGGAGGCGGCGGAGCGGACACGGCAGCCGCCGCGGCCACGCCCGCCCCGGCTGCGGCACGGGCGGTGGTGTGGAGCGTGGGTTCGCTCGAGCAGCCCGCCACGGCTGCGCAGGACACCGTCCGCGTGAAGGACCTGGGCGCGCGCCCGCCGGTGCTGCCGGCCCGCGTGGCACTGGGTGCGCTGCTGGAGTCGCGCAGCGACGCCGCCGCGCCGGGCGTCGGCGCCCGCCAGATCGGCAGCGTGCGCGCGGTGGCCGCCACGGCCACGCCCGCCGAGCTGTCGGCCCAGCTGCAATGGACGCCCACCGCGGCCGGCGGCCGCGTCGCCGCGATCAGCGTCTCGGCGCAGGAGGCCCATGGCCTGCGCCTGGGCGTGCTGGTGCGTGCCCTGCCGGGCGGAGCGCAGCTGCGCGTCTACCGCCAGGACCGCCCCTCCGCGGTCTATGAGATCTCCGGCCAGGAAGTGCTGCAGTCGATCGACCGCAACATCGCGGCCGGCGACACCTCGGACGCAGCCCGCACCTGGTGGACGCCCGATGCCGGCGGCGACGAGGCCACGCTCGAGATCGAGCTGCCGCCCGGCACGCCCGCCAGCGCCCTGAGCATCGCGATCCCGCGGGTCTCGCACATCTACACCGATCTGTCCCTGCCCTCGGCCGACGACGGCGAGCAGGCCAAGATCAACGAATCGGGCACCTGCAACCTCGACTCCACCTGCTACGACACCTACGCCAGCCAGCGCAATGCCGTGGCGCGCATGGTGTTCGTGCGGCCCGACGGCAACGCCTACGTCTGCACGGGCACGCTGCTGAACGACCGCGACGGCACGCGCACGCCGTACTTCGTCTCGGCCAACCACTGCTTCTCGTCGCAGACCGTGGCCTCCACGCTGCGCACGGACTGGTTCTACCGCTCGCCGAGCTGCAACAGCCGCACGCTGTCGGCCAGCGCCACGGCGCGCACCGGCGGCGCCACGCTGCTGTACGCCAACTCCAGCACCGACACGCTGTTCGTGCGGCTCAACGAGACGCCGCCGGCCGGCGCCGTGTTCGCCGCGTGGAACGCCGGTGCGCAGCCCCTCGGCAGCGCGGCGGTGGGCATCCACCATCCCCGGGGTGATCTGCAGAAGATCTCGTTCGGCTCCATCACGTCGCTGAGCTCCTGCAGCGCACTGAGCGATTCGAGCACCAGCTTCTCCTGCAGCGGCACATCGGGCAACTACTACCGCGTCGGCTGGACCGACGGCGTGACCGAGGGCGGCAGCAGCGGCTCCGGCCTCTTCGTGAACGGCGCGCTGGTCGGCACCCTCTACGGCGGCAGCGTCACCTGCACCGCACGCAACGGCTCCGATTACTACGGCCGTTTCGACGTCGCCTACGGCGCGGCGCTGCAGCAGTGGCTCTCGCCGGCCGTCGTTGGCACGAACGGCCGCACCGCCGTCTACCGCTTCTTCAACGGCAGCACGGGCGCGCATTTCTATACGTCCAGCGCCGGTGAGCGCGACTTCGTGCAGCAGACCTACCCGGCGTTCAGCTACGAAGGCGTGGTCTTCTATGCCTACGGCAGCCCGACGGCGGGCCAGAACGCGGTCTACCGCTTCTTCAACACCTCGACGGGCGCGCACTTCTATACCATCGATGCCGGCGAGCGCGATTTCGTGCGCGCCACCTACCCGGCGTTCCAGTACGAAGGCCCCGCGTGGTATGCCCAGACGGCGGCCGGCAACGGCGCCACGGCGATGTACCGCTTCTTCAATACGAAAACCGGCACGCACTTCTACACGATCAGCCAGGGCGAGCGCGATTTCGTGATCGCGACCTACCCGGTCTTCAAGTACGAAGGCCCGGTGTACTACGCCTGGACGAACTGACGGTCCGGCGGCGCTTGGCCTTTCCTCCCCGCTTTCCGCACCCATGAGCATCCAGACCGACGATTTCGCCCCCGTGCCACCACCCAAGCGGGTGGTGTCCGCCGCCCCCGCCTCCCCGCAGGAGGAGGCGCTGGAGCGCGCGCTGCGGCCCAAGCTGCTGCAGGAGTACGTCGGGCAGGCGAAGGCGCGCGAGCAGCTGGAGATCTTCATCGGGGCCGCGCGCAAGCGCGAGGAGGCGCTGGACCACGTGCTGCTGTTCGGCCCGCCCGGGCTGGGCAAGACCACGCTCAGCCACATCATCGCGGCGGAGCTGGGGGTGAACCTGCGCCAGACCAGCGGCCCGGTGCTGGAAAAGCCCAAGGACCTGGCGGCGCTGCTCACCAACCTCGAGAAGAACGACGTCCTCTTCATCGACGAGATCCACCGCCTCTCGCCGGTGGTGGAGGAAATCCTCTACCCCGCGCTGGAGGACTACCAGATCGACATCATGATCGGCGAGGGGCCGGCCGCGCGCAGCATCAAGCTCGACCTGCAGCCCTTCACGCTGGTCGGCGCCACCACCCGCGCCGGCATGCTCACCAACCCACTGCGCGACCGCTTCGGCATCGTCGCGCGGCTGGAGTTCTACACGCCCGATGAGCTCGCGCGCATCGTGCGGCGTTCGGCCGGGCTGCTGCAGGCCCCGATCGACGCGGAAGGGGCGTTCGAGATCGCGCGCCGCTCGCGCGGCACACCGCGCATCGCCAACCGGCTGCTGCGCCGCGTGCGCGACTATGCCGACGTGAAGGGCGACGGCCGCATCACGCAGGACATCGCCGAGCGCGCGCTCGCCATGCTGGACGTGGATCCGCAGGGTTTCGACGTGATGGACCGCAAGCTGCTGGAAGCCGTGGTGCACCGCTTCGACGGCGGGCCCGTGGGGCTGGACAACATCGCCGCGAGCATCGGCGAGGAGCCCGGCACCATCGAGGACGTGATCGAGCCCTACCTGATCCAGCAGGGCTACCTGCAGCGCACGCCGCGAGGCCGCATCGCCACGCTGGCGGCGTTCCGGCACCTGGGCGTGGCGCCCACCCGCCAGCACTCCGACCTGTTCGGCGGACTGCCGGCCGCCTGAGCCGCGGCGGGCACTGCGGTGTCCGCCTTCCATCTTGGCGCCTGGCGGAGGAGGCCGCAAGCGTTCCATTCCGGGTGTTGCCGCAAGGCGTCATTCGGGGAAATCCCGTGCGTTTTGACATGGGCTTGGTGTCTACTGCGATAACCAGTCGCTATGCACTGCATCGAAAACCATGCATTGCGCTAAGGCTGGCCGCAAGTAGCAATCAACGAACGGACGAGAGGGAATTACGATGGATCCGATCCTTGGGCAGATCATTCTGTGGGCCACGCCGTGGATCCCACGCGGCTGGGCCATCTGCGATGGCACCTTGCTGAGCATCCAGCAGAACGCGGCGCTGTTCTCGCTGATAGGCACGTCCTACGGCGGCAACGGCGTGAGCACGTTCGCGCTGCCGGACCTGCGCAACCGCGTGCCCGTGGGCTCGCAGAACGCCACGAACATCGCCGTCACCAGCGGCGCGGCCACTGCATCCACCACCGCCAGCGTCATGCTGGCAGCGAGCCAGCTGCCGCCCCATACGCATGCGGTGACCGCCGCCGGCACCGGCAAGCTGAGCGTCGCCATTCCGGCGAATGCCGGAGCGACCGCGGACACCAACGCGCCGGCCAGCGGCCTCGTGCTCGGCAAGGGCATGGCGGGCAACTCCGTCACGAAGATCTACACCGCCACGGCGGCCGACACCACGCTCAAGCCCTTCGACGTGGACCTGCCCGTGCTCACGGCGCAGCCCTCCAGCACGCCCGCAGCGCCCGTGAGCATTCCCGTCACGGTGAGCACGCTGCAGCCGGGCATCACGCTGAACTTCATCATCGCCACCGAAGGCATCTACCCCTCCCGCAACTGAGGGGCCAGGCGCGCGCAGTGTCCGGTCCGGCCGGAGGCTGCGCTGCGCTCCGTCGCAACCATCCGCCAGGGCCCCGCCGGGGCCGGGGCGCGGCGCGTCCCGCGGCATGCACGCGGGCCATTCCAGGCAATGTTCAACCGAAAGTGAGGGAAATCATGGATGAGGCGTATATCGGCACGATCGTGCTGTGGGCGGGCAGCTGGGTGCCCCGCAACTGGGCGCTGTGCGACGGCACGCAGCTGAAGATCATGGACTACCAGGCGCTGTATTCGCTCATCGGCGTGCGCTATGGCGGCGATGCCCGCACGACCTTCAACCTGCCCGATCTACGCAACCGCGTGCCGATGGGGCTACAGGTCGCCTCCCAGGCGCCGGGTGCCACCGGCGCGGCATCGCAGAACCTCCTCATGACGGGCGCCGCCACCGGCATGATCGCGGCCAACCAACTACCGCCGCTGACCGGCACGGCCTCGGTGCAGATTCCGGCGAACAACGCGCCGGTCGCCGCGAACCTCACCGACACCCCGGGCCCCACCGGCGTGTTCGCCAAGGGCGGGGCCGGCAACAACCTCGCGAAGATCTACACGAGCGACGCGGCCAACACCAACCTCAAGCCTTTCGATGTGCCGGTCACCATCTCGCCGGGCTCGGCGCAGCAGCCATTGTCGCTGCCGGTGTCGCTGGCGGGCCAGGTGAGCACGATCCAGCCTTCCCTGACGCTGAACTTCATCATCTGCCTGCTGGGTCTGTACCCGGACCGTCCCTGAACCGGAAAGGGGAACGACGATGGATGAATCCTATATCGGCACCGTTCTGCTCTGGACCGCCGCCTTCGTGCCGCGCGGCTGGGCCCTGTGCGACGGCTCCGTGCTGAACATCACGCAGAACCCGGCGCTTTTCGCGATCCTCGGCAACCGCTTCGGCGGCGACGGGCGCACCACCTTCCAGCTTCCCGATCTGCGCAACCGCGTGCCGATGGGGCTGGCGCAGGTGGACGCGGTCCCGGGCCCCACGGGCGCGGCATCGCATCCCGTCCTGGTCACCGGCGCGGCGGCCGGCATGATCACGGCCAACCAACTGCCGCCGATGGCCGGCACGGCGTCCGTGCAGGTGCCTGCGAACAACGCGCCGGTGGCGGCGAACACCACCGACGTGCCCGGCCCGACGGTCGTGCGGGACAAGGGCATGGCGGGCAACGGCAGCTTGAAGGTCTACACGTCCGACAACGCCAACACGAACCTCAAGCCGTTCAACGCGACGGTCACGGTGGCGGCTGCGCAGCAGCAGCCCATGGCCTTGCCGGTGTCGGCCTCCGGCACGATGAGCACGGTCCAGCCCTCGCTGACGGTGTCCTTCATCATCTGCGTGCAGGGCCTGTTCCCGCCCCGTCCGGATTGACGCGCCGGCACGGGTGACGGCGCCGCGGGCTGCCCGGTCGGGCGGGCCGCGGCGCCTTGTCGTTCGTCAGGTCACGGCGCCGCGCGCATCCACGCGCAGAATGCGTTCCACCACGCCGTGCGCCAGCCCGCCGCGCACGCCGATCAGGTGGCCGTGCAGATTCACCGTCGGATCGCAGTGGCCGGGAACCAGCCACAGCATGCGGCCGATGGCCGGCAGCCGCGCGCGGTCGCCGTCCGCGAACAGCAGGCCGTGCTCGTCGCCGCCGTTGGCATAGCGCAGCGCGCGCTCGGGCGGCAGGAAAGCCACCTGCGGCAGGCCCGAGTCGATCGCATGGCTCTTGTGGCCGGCATCGCACACCGCGTGCGTGTCGCGGCAGGAGATCACCTGAGTCTTGATGAACAGCGCATGCTCGAAGGCCGGCTGGGCGGGCTCGCGCTCGTTGGCGGCGTAGTCGGCGTCCATGAACAGGAACGAACCGGCCTGCAGCTCGCCGTACACGCCGCTCGCGGCCTCGTGCACCAGCGTGCCGGTGCCCGCGCCGGTGACCAGCGGCACGGCCAGGCCGGCCGCCTCGATGGCGATGCGCGTCGTGCGGGCGGATGCCACGGCCGCGGCGATGGCGTCCCGGCGCTCGGCCGCACCGCGCAGGTGCTGGGCGCGGCCCTGGTAGGCGTGCAGGCCCGCGAAGCGCAGCCGCGCGTGCCGCGCCACCGCCTGCGCGAGCGGCACCGCGGCATCGCCGGGCGGCACGCCGCAGCGGCCCTGGCCGACATCGATTTCCACGAACACGTCGATCACCGCATCGCCCGCGGCACCGTCCATCGCTTCGGTCAGGCGCGCGATGCCCTCGGCGCTGTCCACCGCGATGGCGAGGCGCCCGCCGCGCGCGGCGAGCTGCTGCGCCAGCCGCGCCACGCGCAGCAGTTTGGCGGGCGCGATCACTTCGTTGCTGATGTAGAGGTCCGTCACGCCGCCGGCGGCGAGCGCCTCGGCCTCGGACACCTTCTGCACGCAGGCCCCCGTGGCGCCGGCCTGCTGCAGCTGCAGCGCCAGCTCGGCGCACTTGTGCATCTTGGCGTGCGGGCGCCAGCGCACCTGGTGCTTGCGCGCGAACTCGGCCATGCGCTGGATGTTGCGCTCCAAAGCGTCGAGGTCGACGACGGCGGCGGGGGTGTCGATCAGGTCCACGCGCTGGCCGATGGTGGCGTAGAGGGCGGCGGCGGCGTCAGGCATGGTTTTCATCGCGGGCGGCATCTTCCAGGTGCTGGGTGTCGGCCCAGCCCACGAGGGTGAGTCCGTCGTCGGTCCAGAGCAGGCGGTTGATGGCCGCGTTCGCCAGCAGCCAGGTGCGCGGCGCCTGCAGTTCCTGGCCGGTGGCGGCGCGGTAGAGCACGTCCATCACGCCGCCGTGCGCCACGAGCACGATGAGCTCGCCCGGGTGCCGGCGGGCGAGGGCGTGCGTGGCGGTGGTGATGCGCTCGCGGAAAGTGAGCAGCGATTCGCCGCCCTCGGGCTCGAACTGCGGATCGCGCTGCCGCCAGCGGCGGGCCTGCTCGGGCAACTCGGTTTCGATCTCCCGGAAGGTACGGCCCTCCATGAGCCCGAAGGCGCGCTCGCGCAGCCGCACGTCGGTGGCGAGCGGCGCGCCGGTGGCGTCGGCGACGGCCTGGGCCGTGGCATGGGCACGCCGCAGGTCGCTCGCATAGATCGCGGCGACGGGCTCGTCCGCGAGCGCCCGGCCCAGCTGGCGGGCCTGCCAGAGGCCGGTGTCGTTGAGGGGGATGTCGAGGTGTCCCTGGATGCGCGTGTCGACGTTCCAGGCGGTCTCTCCATGGCGGATGGCGATGATGCGGGTGGCTTGCATGCGGTGGCGGCGCGCTCGGCGGTCAGGCCCGGGTTCAGGGCTTCACGACCGTTCCCGGCACGGCGGGTACGGCTGGCGCGGCGGCGGGGGACGGGGCGGGCGCATAGCCCTGGCCGGCCGGCGCGATCGTGGTGCGCACCTGCCGCGGCCCGGCGGGCGGGTTGGGGAAGCCGGTGAGGGCCGCATCGAACAGGATGCCGAAGATGGCCGGATCGTCGACCCAGACATCCTCATAGGTGGCCGAGGTTTCATAGAGGATCTTCTGGGTGGCGGCGTCGCGCATCACCAGACTCACTTCGCGGCGGTAGAGCGTGGGCGGTCGGTCCATCATCCATCCGGTGCCCATGCCCCAGCCCCAGCCGCCGCGGCCCCATCCGAGGCCCCAGCCGAAGCCGGGGTAGGCGGGGCCGTAGTAGGGCCACGACGCGGGCCAGGTGGTAGCGGCGTTCGCGCCGATCTGCAGCACCAGCCGGGCGTTGGCGTCGTCGCGCTGCAGGCCCACGCGCGCCAGCGACTGCTGGGCCAGCGCCTCGATCGGGGCGAACTGCACGGCCTGCGCCTGCTGCGAGGGCAGGCGTTCGAGCCGGTAGGTGGGCGGCGAGGGCAGGCCCGGCAGGGTGGAGAAGGTGGACACGGTGCTGTCCACCGTGCGGGTGCTGGCGCAGCCGGCCAGCACGGCGGCGGCCAGCAGCAGCCAGAAGAAACGGAAGAGCCGGGGCAGTCCGGCGGCGGTGGCGTTCATGGGCGGTCTCCTGGAATCCGGTACGAAGGGGCGGGCGTCACGGGTCGCTCGGAGGGCCGCGGCGTGTCAGGAAATCTGCACCACCTGCAGGCCCGGCAGAGCGGGGGCCGGGGGGAACTCCTCGGCGTCGAAGGCCTTGTCGCCGTCGTCGCTCGGAACGCCCGTCGCCTTCAGATGCTGGAAATCGTGCAGCGTTCCGTCCAGCAGATGGGACGGCACGATGTTCTGCAGGGCGTTGAACATGTTGTCCACGCGGCCGGGGAAGCGCTTGTCCCAGTCGCGCAGCATCTCGCCCACCTGCTTGCGCTGCAGGTTCTCCTGGCTGCCGCAGAGGTTGCACGGGATGATCGGGAACTGCTGCTGCTGGGCCCAGCGGATGGTGTCCTTCTCGGTCACGTAGGCGAGCGGGCGGATCACCACGTGGCGGCCGTCGTCGCTGACCAGCTTCGGGGGCATGGCCTTCAGCTTGCCGCCGAAGAACATGTTGAGCAGCAGCGTCTGAAGGATGTCGTCGCGGTGGTGTCCCAGCGCGATCTTGGTGCAGCCCAGCTCGTCGGCCACGCGGTACAGGATGCCGCGGCGCAGCCGGCTGCAGAGGCCGCAGGTGGTCTTGCCCTCGGGCACGACGCGGCGGACGATGCTGTAGGTGTCCTGGTTCTCGATGTGGAAGGGCACGCCCGTGGTCGCCAGGTACCCGGGCAGGATGTGCTCTGGGAAGCCCGGCTGCTTCTGGTCGAGGTTCACCGCCACCAGATCGAAATGGATGGGCGCGCGCTTTTTCAGCTTGATGAGGATGTCCAGCAGGGTGTAGCTGTCCTTGCCGCCGGACATGCACACCATCACCTTGTCGCCCTCTTCGATCATGCGGTAGTCGACGATGGCGCGGCCCACCTCGCGGCACAGGCGCTTTTCGAGCTTGTGCGCCTCGCGTTCGATCCGGGCCTGCGCGGGGCGGGAGGCGTCGGCGGTCCAGTCGGTGTCTTGGTGCAGGGCGGTCATGGAAGGCAGGGACAATCGGGTCTGCCGCAGGGGCGGGAAGGCGGCGCGCTGGCCGTGCTTCCCGGACCGTGCGGCGCGCCGCGGCCCGGGGCGGCGGCGCGTGGAGGGACAGGAAGATTCGGAGGAAGACCCCGGATTTTAGAGCGGGAACGCCTGGGCGGGGGGATCGACCCTCCGCGCCGGCGCGGCGGGGCCGATGTGGGAGACGCATGGAAACAGGCAAGCAATCATCGTCCGGTACGGACACGGACATGGGCACGGAGGTGGCCGCGGGCCCGGGCGCCGACCCGGCGGCCCGCCTGCGCACGAAGATCGTGGCGCTGGCGGTGGTGCCCCTGCTCATCACCCTGGCGCTGGTCATGGCCCTGGTGCGCCACCAGGCGGAGGACCTCGCGCGGCGCGAGCGCGCGCTGGTGGAGCAGTCCTACCTGCAGCAGCGCCGCAGCGAGCTGCGCAGCTATGTGGACCTGGCCGTGAGCACCGTGCGCCCGCTCTACGAGGCCGGCGGCGACGATCCGAAGGCGCGCGAAGAGGCGATCCGCCGCCTCGCTGCCCTGGATTACGGCAGCGACGGCTACTTTTTCGTCTACGACCTGCAGGGCCGCTCGCTCATGCATTCGCGCCAGCCGGAACTCGTGGGCCGGATGCTCTGGGACCTGCGCGATCCGCAGGGGCGGCCGACCATCCAGCAGCTCATCGCCCAGGCGCAGGCCGGCGGCGGTTTCGTGGAGTATTCGTGGCCCAAGCCGTCGCTCGGCGGGCAGCTCGCGCCCAAGCTGGGCTACGTCACGGCCCTGCCGCACTGGAACTGGATGGTGGGCACGGGCCTGTACCTCGACGACATCGAGGCCACGCAGGCGGGCCTGGAGCGGCAGGTGGGCTCCAACGTGGGCGCGACCATGTGGTGGATCGCCGGCTTCGCGGCCCTGGGCCTGGCGGCGATCAGCGCCTGCGGTCTGCTGCTCAACCTCAGCGAGCACCGCACGTCCGAGGCGCGCATGCGGCTGCTGGCGCGGCGCGTGGTGCAGTCGCAGGAGGAGGAGCGCGGGCACCTCGCGCGCGAGCTGCACGACGGCACCAGCCAGACGCTGGTCTCGGCCAAGCTGCTGATCGAATCGGCGGTGGAGGACATCGAACGCGAGCGCCCGGCGCCGCCCACCCTCGCCATCGCGCTGCGGCACCTGAACGAGGCGCTGGGCGAAGTGCGGCGCCTGTCCCACGAGCTGCGGCCGGCCCTGCTCGACACGCTGGGGCTGCCGGCCGCGCTGGAGCACCTGGCGCGCGCGTTCGGCGAGCACGGGCCCGTGGCGGCGTTCGCCGACGTCGCCCAGCCGCCGGGGCCGCTGCCGCAGGACGTCACCACCGCGCTGTTCCGCGTGGCGCAGGAGGCGCTCACCAACGTGCGCAAGCACGCGCAGGCGCGGCAGGTGCATGTCACGCTCGAATGCGTGGGCGGCGGCGTGCAGCTGGAGGTGCGCGACGACGGCCGGGGCTTCGATCCCGCCGCGCTGCAGCGCGACCCGCGGCGCGGCATCGGCCTGCGCAACATGCACGAGCGCATGGAGGGCATCGGTGGACGGCTGCAGGTGCGGTCGGGGCCGGGGGGCACGCGCGTCGTGGCCGAGGTGCACCCGGATAGGATGGGGGCCGCATGACCGCCGCCCCGCCCGCTCCCCTGGACCGCCCGGTCCGCCTGTTCCTGGTGGACGACCACGCGCTGGTGCGTGACGGCCTGCGTGCGCGTCTGGGCAGCCTGCCGTGGGTGCGCATCGTGGGCGAGGCCGCGAGCGCCGACGAGGCCGAGGCGCAGATCGCGCGGCTGGCGCCCGACATGGTGCTCATGGACGTGGGCATGAAGGACGTGAGCGGGCTGGACTGCGCCGCCCGGCTGCTGGCGCGCGGCCCGGCGCCGCGGGTGCTGATGCTCAGCATGTACGACAACCCCGAGTACGTGCAGCGCGCCCTGCAGGTGGGCGCCTGCGGCTACGTGCTGAAGGACGCGCCGGCCTCCGAGCTGGTCGCGGCGCTGGAGGCGGTGGCCGCGGGCGGCACCTTCCTGAGCCCCGCGGTCTCCCAGCGGCTCTTCCGCAACCAGGCGCCCAAGCCGCTGCTCACGCCGCGCGAGAGCGAGATTCTGGTGGCGCTGGGGCGCGGCGCATCGAGCAAGCAGATCGCGGGCGACCTCGGCCTGAGCGTGCGCACGGTGGAGGCCCACCGGCAGAACATCCGCCGGCGGCTGGAGCTGGGCAGCCTGGCGGAGTTGATCCGCTATGCGGTGGAGCATGCGAAGGAATTCGGCGTCGGTCGCTGAGGGTGGCTCTGGAAGGGGCCGTGGGATGCGGCCCCGGCGCTGAAGAGTGCGTGATCCGGGTAAACACCGAGAGGGTTGTCCCTTACGAAATCCCACCCGCCCCGCCTACGTGGCAGGGCGGATGCGCGCGGTGCCCCTCGCCGGGATACTGGCCTGCCCCCGGACCACCGGGGCCCTTCCCGCAGCCAGGAGACACATCCCATGCCCCTCATCCGCCGCCACCTGGTGTGGCTCTGCATCGCCGTGCTCGGCGCCTGGGCGCTCGGCACCGTCGCGCTGACGCGCGGCGAGGCCGTCAGCGCGCTCTGGATCGTCGTCGCGGCGGTCTGCGTCTATCTGATCGCCTACCGCTACTACAGCCTGTTCATCGCCCAGCGCGTGCTGGGGCTCGATGCCAGGCGCTCCACGCCGGCCTGGCGCCACAACGACGGGCTAGACTACGTGCCCACCAACAAGCACGTGCTGTTCGGCCACCACTTCGCCGCCATCGCGGGCGCGGGGCCGCTCGTGGGCCCGGTGCTCGCCGCGCAGATGGGCTACGTGCCCGGCCTGCTGTGGCTGCTGGCGGGCGTGGTGTTCGCGGGCGCGGTGCAGGATTTCATCGTGCTCTTCATTTCCACGCGGCGCGACGGGCGCTCGCTGGGCGACCTGGTCAAGCAGGAGATGGGTACCGTGCCGGGGCTGATCGCGCTCTTCGGCACCTTCATGATCATGATCATCATCCTGGCCGTGCTGGCGCTGATCGTGGTGAAGGCGCTCGCCGAATCGCCCTGGGGCGCGTTCACCGTGGCGGCGACGATTCCCGTGGCGCTCTTCATGGGCGTGTACCTGCGCTTCCTGCGCCCGGGCCGCATCGCGGAAGTCTCCGTCATCGGCTTCGTGCTGCTGATGGCCGCGATCTTCGGCGGGCAGGCCGTGGCCGCGCACCCCACCTGGGGGCCGATGTTCACCTTCTCCGGCACCACGCTCACCTGGATGCTGATCGGCTACGGCTTCGTCGCCGCCTCGCTGCCGGTGTGGCTGCTGCTCGCTCCGCGCGACTACCTCTCCACCTTCCTGAAGATCGGCACCATCGTGGCGCTGGCGATCGGCATCGTGGTGGTGGCGCCCACGCTGGAGATGCCGCCGATCACGCAGTTCGCGCAGGGCAACGGCCCGGTCTGGGCGGGCAGCCTGTTCCCGTTCCTCTTCATCACCATCGCCTGCGGCGCGGTGTCGGGCTTCCACGCGCTGATCTCCTCGGGCACCACGCCCAAGATGCTGGAGAACGAAACCCATGCCCGCTACATCGGCTACGGCGGCATGCTGGCCGAATCCTTCGTCGCCGTGATGGCGCTGGTGGCCGCCTCGTGCATCAATCCGGGCATCTACTTCGCCATGAACAGCCCGGCGGCGCTGGTGGGCACCACGCCCGAGGCCGTGGCGCAGACGCTCTCCACCTGGGGCTTCGTGATCACGCCCGACATGCTGGTGCAGACCGCCAGGGACGTGGGCGAGCACACCATCCTGGGCCGTGCCGGCGGCGCGCCGACGCTCGCCGTGGGCATGGCGCACATCCTGCACCAGGTAGTGGGCGGGCCGGCCATGATGGCCTTCTGGTACCACTTCGCGATCCTGTTCGAGGCGCTGTTCATCCTCACGGCCGTGGACGCCGGCACGCGCGCGGGCCGCTTCATGCTGCAGGATCTGCTGGGCAGCTTCGTGCCGGCCTTGAAGCGCACCGATTCGCTGCCGGCCAACCTGGTGGCCACGGCGCTGTGCGTGGGGGCCTGGGGCTACTTCCTCTACCAGGGCGTGGTCGATCCGCTGGGCGGCATCAACACGCTGTGGCCGCTGTTCGGCATCTCCAACCAGATGCTGGCCGCCGTGGCGCTGATGCTGGGCACCGTGGTGCTGTTCCGCATGAAGCGCGAGCGCTTCGCCTGGGTGACCATCGCGCCGGCCGCCTGGCTGCTGGCGTGCACGCTCACGGCGGGCTGGCAGAAGATCTTCTCGGCCGACCCGAAGATCGGCTTCCTGTCGCATGCCGCGAAGTACGCCGACGGCATCGCCCAGGGCACGGTGATCGCGCCGGCCAAGACGGCCGAGGCCATGTCGCGCATCGTGCTCAACGACCGCATCAACGCCGGGCTGTGCGCACTCTTCATCTTCGTGGTGCTGAGCGTGCTGCTCTACAGCGTGCGCGCCTGCCTGCAGGCCCGCGCCGCGAACCGCCCCACCGCGCAGGAGACGCCGTTCGAGGCCCTGCCGGAGGGCGCGCGGTGAAGCCGGCGGCCGATGGTGGCGGCGCCAGCGGCAACGGCGCCAGCGCCGCGGGCCGGCCGCTGCAGGCCGCGCGGGGCGCCGTGCAGGCCGTCGCCACGGGCGGGCGCTACCTCGCGCAGTCGCTGCGCCTGATGGTGGGCCTGCCCGACTACGACGCCTACCTGAGCCACCAGGAGCGCACCCATCCCGGCGAGCCGGTGATGAGCTACGCGGAATTCTTCCGCGACCGGCAGGATGCGCGCTATGGGGGCAAGGGGCGCATCAGCCGGTGCTGCTGAAGGTCAGCCCGCCAGGATCACCACTCTCCGCACTCCATCCGGATCGCCACTTCGCAGTCGTCAAAGATTTCGAGCTTGGCGATCTTCACGCGCACGCCGAGCACGCCGGGCAGCTGCATCAAGCGGCGCGTGAGCTTGCCGATCAGGCTCTCCAGCAGGTTCACGTGCTCGGCCGTGCATTCGTCGATGATGATCTGGCGCACCTTGCGGTAGTCCAGCACGTGGCCGATGTCGTCGTCGTGCGGCAGCAGCGGCTGGCGGCCCTGGTTGAGTTCGGCATCGACCTGGATGGGCTGGGGCGCGGTCTTCTCGTGGTCGAGGATGCCCAGGTTGGCGTCGAAGCGCAAACCGGTGAGCGTGAGGATCTGGAGGCCGCCGTCGGGGTGGTTGGGCATGGTGGCTGGAAGAAAAAAGCGATGAATGGATGAAGGAGGGGTGCGGGGCCTGCGCGCCGCGCCTCACATGAGCGAGAAGTCGCGCTCGAAGCGCATCAGGTGCTGGCCGCCGTCGACCAGCAGCGTGGTGCCGGTGATGGAGCGGTTCTCCAGCGCGAAGCGCACGGCCGCGGCCACGTCCTCGGGCGTGGAGGAGCGGCCCAGGGGGCTTTGGCGGTGCAGCTCGCGGAATTTCTCGTCGGACAGCATGTGGCTGGTGAGCGTGAGGCCGGGCGCGACGCCCACCACGCGCACGCGCGGCGCCAGCGCCTGGGCGAGCAGGGTGGTGGCCGATTCGAGCGCCGCCTTGGAGAGCGTGTAGCTCAGGAAATCGGGGTTCGGGTTCCACAGCTTCTGGTCGAGCAGGTTCACGACCACGCCCTGCAGAGGGCGGGCGCCGGCCTTTGCGCCGGCTGCTGCCTCCGTATCGGCCCCCGCCCCGCCGCGCGCGGCGAGGTGCGCATGCAGCGCCTGCGCCAGCAGGATCGGCGCGGCGGTGTTGCTGCGCAGGTGCTTTTCGAGGGCCGCGAAGCCGAAGCTCGCCGCGTCGTCGTGCTCGAAGAGCGAGGCGCTGTTGACTACGGCATCCACCGTGCCGAGTGCCTCGGCCACGCGCGGCAGCAGGGCGCGCACGGCGGCTTCGTCGTGGAAGTCGGCATCGAACACAGCGCTGCCCGGCGTGAGCGCGGCGCAGTCGGCGGCCGTGCGCAGGGCGTCCTCGCGCGAGCCGCGGTAATGCACGGCCACGCGCCAGCCCGCGGCGGCGAGCGCCAGGGCGATCTCGCGGCCGAGGCGCCGGGCGGCGCCGGTGACCAGGACGGTACGGGGGGAAGGGGAGGAAGGCATGGGGGACAATCGGGCCGTGACGACGACAGAACAGCACCCCAGTTTATCGAGCGCCCTGGCCCGGCGCATCGCCGATGGTATCGCCGAGGCCGGTGGCTGGATCGGTTTCGACCGGTTCATGGAATGGGCCCTCTACACGCCCGGCCTGGGCTACTACGCCAACACGCTCCCGAAATTCGGCACCCTGCCGCAGTCGGGCAGCGATTTCGTGACCGCGCCGGAACTCTCCCCCGTGTTCGGTCGGGCGCTGGCACGGCAGGTGCAGGACGCGCTGGACGCCACGGGCACGCACGACGTCTGGGAGTTCGGCGCCGGCTCCGGCGCGCTGGCCGCGCAACTGCTGGAGGCGCTGGGCGACCGCGTGCGCCGCTACACTATCGTTGACCTGTCGGGCACCCTGCGCGAGCGCCAGCGCGAGCGGCTCGCACCCTGGGGCGACCGCGTGCGGTGGGCCCAGGCGCTGCCCGAACGCATCGAGGGCGTGGTGGTGGGCAACGAGGTGCTCGACGCCATGCCGGTGCAACTGCTGGCCCGCCACGGCGGCGCGCAAGGCGGCACGTGGCACGAGCGCGGCGTGGTCGTGGAACCCGGTGGCGGCGGCGAACCCCGCTTCGCCTGGGAAGACCGCCCCACGGCCCTGCGCCTGCCCGTCGAGCCCGAAGGCCCGCAGGACTACCTCACCGAGATCCACGCGCAGGGCGAGGGTTTTATGCGCATGCTGGGGCAGCGCCTGGCGCGCGGCGCGGCTTTCCTGGTCGATTACGGCTTTCCCGAGGCCGAGTACTACCACCCGCAGCGCCACATGGGCACGCTGGTGTGCCACCGGGCCCACCAGGTCGATTCCGATCCGCTCACCGACGTGGGGGCGAAGGACATCACCGCGCACGTCAATTTCACCGCCATGGCGGTGGCCGCGCAGGAGGCGGGGCTGGACGTGCTGGGCTACACCACGCAGGCGCATTTCCTCATCAACTGCGGCCTCCTCTCCCTGCTGGAGCCGCTGCCGCAGGCGCAGCGCGCGCAGGCCGCCAAGCTCATGATGGAGCACGAGATGGGCGAACTCTTCAAGGTGCTGGCCGTGGGCGCGGGCGTGCCGGCCTGGACGCCGATCGGTTTCGCGCGCGGGGACCGCACGCACCGGCTGTAGCGCGGGCCGGGTGCATGCGGAAAAGGCCGGCGCTGCCGGCCCCCGGGATCAGGCCGTTTCCAGCGAGCGCTGCAGTGCCGGCACTGCCAGGCAGCTCCACTTCTGATTCGTGCCGCCGTTGGTCGGCCAGATCAGAACGGGATTGCCCGGCTGGACGACACCTCCCGAGTTGTCCAGCACCATCTGGGGATACTGGTTGTTGGAAATGTTGGGAGGGCTGCCCACCCAGTTCCACGTCTGACTCGTGCGGCCGAGAACCATGTTGGCCACGATGACCTGGCCCTGCTTCCCATCGTAACCCTGCACGTCGAGCACCAGGTCGGGGTTTGATGCCAGGGCGATGGTCCCGGTATTGGGGTCCATGAGCCACTGGGAATTCTTGTTGCCTGCCCCCGACAGCGTCTGCAGTGTCACGAGCGAGCCGGCGGCCATGCTGGTCACGCCGACGCACAGGCCGGTGTTCTGCAGGCTTTGGATCACATAGGTCGTCGTCATTTTCATCCCTCCAGTGTGTTGATGGTGTACCGATCCCTTGCTTGGATCGGCGAAGGAATTCTTGACGGGTTTCCCACTTTTGCGCCTGAAGGTGTCGTGAATGCTGCTGAAACGGGCTGAAGCGTTTCTGAACAGCCGCTGCCTGGAAGGCCGATGGCAGAGACGTCCTTAGCTGTTTCGGTAGTAAACAACTGACAAACCATTCGTTCCGCATGGGAGCGCTCGTGCATAGAGTGGGGACAACCCGCTCGTCGCCGGCCTTCCGGTGCATTCATGGCGGGGTGCTATCTGGAGATCCCGCCCCATGTCCGCAGTCCTGTCCCGCACCGCCGAAGCAATTCCGCCCCCACAGGCCGACGCGCCGCCGCAGGGCTTCGACATCCGGCCGCTGCCCGGCGCGCCGCTGGGCGCCGAAGTGGTGGGGCTGGACCTGTCGCGACCGCTCGGCGACGCGGACCTCACCCGGCTGCACCAGGCGCACCTCGACCACCACGTGGTGGTGTTCCGCGACCAGCGCATCACGCCGCGCCAGCACATCGACTTCAGCCGCCGCTTCGGGCCGCTGCAGATCCACGTTCTGAAGAACTTCCAACTGGCGGGCCATCCGGAAATCCTCGTCGTCTCCAACATCAAGGACGCGAGCGGCCAGCCGATCGGGCTGGGCGATGCGGGGCACTACTGGCATTCGGACCTGTCGTACAAGGAGCGGCCCAGCCTGGGCTCGCTGCTGCACGCGCAGGAACTGCCCGGGGAGGGCGGCGACACCCTGTTCGCCGACCAGCATGCCGCCTACGACGCGCTGCCCGCGGCCCTGCGGCGCGTGATCGGCCCGCTGCGCGCGGAGCACAGCTACCTGGCCAAGTACGAGGAACTGCGCGCGCGCAATCCCTGGCGCCCCGCGCTCACTGCTGCGCAGATCGCCGAGGTCGCGCCCGCCGTCCACCCCGTGGTGCGCACGCACCCGGAGACGGGGCGCCGCGCGCTGTTCGTGAACGAGCACTTCACCACCCGCATCGTCGGCCTGCCCGAGGACGAGAGCCGGGCGCTGCTGGCCGAACTCTTCGCCGCGGCCGTCCGTCCCGAGTTCGTCTACCGCCATGTGTGGCAGCCGCACGACCTGGTGTTCTGGGACAACCGCTCCGTGCAGCACCTGGCCGCGGGCACGCCGGACAGCGAGCGCCGCAGGCTCTACCGCACGACGGTGGAGGGCGACCTCCCCTTGTAGGGACGGAACACTCCCTGAGGCGCTGCGCGCCGTCGTTCTGAAAACCACTGGAAAGCTCGATCCATGCCACGTCCCACCACCGTCTCCCTCCTGCGCCGCGCCTTCGTGCGCAAGGCCGCCACCCTCGCCACCGCGACCGGCCTGATGACCGCGGGCCTGGCGGCTTCCGGCATCGCCCAGGCCGAGGAAGGCAGGCTGCGCATCGCCCAGCAGTTCGGCATCGTCTACCTGCTGCTCAACGTGGCGCAGGACCAGAAGCTGATCGAGAAGCACGGCAAGGCGGCGGGCGTGGACGTCCAGGTCGAATACCTCCAGCTCTCGGGCGGTTCCGCGGTGAACGATGCGCTGCTCTCGGGCAGCATCGACATCGCCGGGGCCGGCGTGGGCCCGCTCTTCACGCTGTGGGACCGCACCCGCGGGCGCCAGAACGTCAAGGGCGTGGCGTCGCTCGGCAACTTCCCGTACTACCTCGTCAGCAACAACCCGGCCGTGAAGACCATCGCCGACTTCACCGACAAGGACCGCATCGCGCTGCCGGCCGTGGGCGTGTCGGTGCAGTCGCGCGTGCTGCAGCTGGCTTCCGCCAAGCTCTGGGGCGACAAGGAGTTCAACCGGCTCGACAGGCTGCAGGTCGCCGTGCCGCACCCCGATGCGGCCGCCGCGATCATCAAGGGCGGGACCGAGATCACCGGCCACTTCGGCAACCCGCCGTTCCAGGAGCAGGAACTGGCCGGCAATCCCCAGGCGCACATCGTGCTCAACTCCTACGACGTGCTGGGCGGCCCCGCGTCCGCCACGGTGCTCTACGCCACCGAGAAATTCCGCAAGGAGAGCCCCAGGACCTACCAGGCCTTCCTCGCCGGGCTGAACGAGGCCGCGCAGTTCGTCGCCGCCCACCCCGAGAGGGCCGCCGACATCTACCTGAAGGTGACGGGCGCGAAGACCGACCGCGCGCTGCTGCTCAAGATCATCCAGAACCCCGAGGTGCAGTTCAAGGTGCAGCCGGAGAACACGCTCGGCCTGGGGCAGTTCCTGCACCGCGTGGGCGCGATCAAGCACAAGCCCGAAGCGCTCAGGGATTACTTCTTCGACGACGCGCTGACCGCGCGCGGCAGCTGACCGGCGGGGCAGTGCCAGGGACCGCAGCATGAAACGCATGGGAAGCTTTTCTTCCGCGCTGCTGGCGCGGGTGCAGGACGAGATGGGCGGTGGTGGCCTATGGGCGGAGCCCGGCACCTTGGAGGATGCGCCAGCCGCACGCACCACCGCACCGCCGTCTGCCACCGCACGTGCGCTCGCGTCGGTGCCCGCTTCCGTGCCCGGCGCCGTGCGCACGCTCCCCGCCTGCGCGCCGCCATTGCTGCGCGTGGAGGGCGTGAGCATCGACTACCGCACACCGCAGCGCGCCGTGCGCGCCACGCACCGCGTGGGCCTCGACGTGCACGAGGGCGAGCGGCTGGTGCTGCTCGGGGCCTCGGGCTGCGGCAAGTCCACGCTGCTCAAGTCCATCGCCGGCTTCATCCCGCCCAGCGAAGGGCGCATCCTGCTGGACGGCCAGGCGGTGACGAAGCCCGGCCCGGACCGCGTGGTCGTCTTCCAGGAGTTCGACCAGCTGCCGCCCTGGAAGACGGTGCGCGAGAACGTGATGTTCCCGCTGCTCGCCGCGCGCCGCACGGGCCGCGCCGAGGCCGCCGAGCGCGCGGCGCTCTACCTGGACAAGGTGGGCCTCTCGAAGTTCGCCGACGTGCATCCGCACCAGCTATCGGGCGGCATGAAGCAGCGCGTGGCCATCGCCCGGGCCCTCGCCATGCAGCCGCGCGTGCTGCTGATGGACGAGCCCTTCGCCGCGCTGGACGCGCTCACGCGCCGCCGCATGCAGGAAGAGCTGCTGGCGCTGTGGGAGGAGTTCCGCTTCACGCTGATTTTCGTCACCCACTCCATCGAAGAGGCCCTGGTGGTGGGCAGCCGCGTCGCCATCCTCTCGCCCCACCCGGGCCGGCTGCGTGCCGAGATCAACAGCCACCAGTTCGGTCTGAACAGCCTGGGCGGCACGGAATTCCAGGCCACCGCGCAGCGCATCCACCGCCTGCTGTTCGACGAGCCCACGCCGGAGGGGGGCGACGCGGCCGCGACCGGCCCCGCGGGCGCCCACTCTGCTGCGCCTGCGCGACGACGGACCGCCGGCACCCTGCTGCCTTTCCGGATCGCCGTATGACCCCGCCGACCCCTCTCCACCCCGCAGCGGCCCATGCCGTGGCCGCTGCAGTGGGCCGCCGCGAGCCGCCCTTCCGGCCGGACGTCGAACATGTACTGCCGCCGCTGGACGGGATCGCCCCGGAGCAGCCGCTGCCCTGGGCCGCCCGCGCGTGGCAGCAGGGAACCGTGCGCCGCCTCGCCATCCTGGCGGTGCTCGCCGTGCTGTGGGAGCTGGCCGCGCGCTGGCAGGACAACGACCTGCTGCTGCCCACCTTCCTGCAGACCGCACGGGCGCTGGGCGAGGGCCTGGCGTCGGGCGAACTGGTGGCGAAGACGGCCCTCTCGCTGTCGGTGCTGCTCAAGGGCTACCTGGCCGGCATCGCGGGCGCCTTCGTGCTGACCACGCTGGCCGTGTCCACGCAGTTCGGGCGCGATCTGCTGGGCACGCTCACCTCCATGTTCAACCCGCTGCCGGCGATCGCGCTGCTGCCGCTGGCGCTGCTGTGGTTCGGGCTGGGGCAGGGCAGCCTCGTGTTCGTGCTGATCCACTCGGTGCTGTGGCCGCTGGCGCTCAACACCTATGCGGGCTTCCAGGCCGTGCCCGAGACGCTGCGCATGGCCGGGCGCAACTACGGCCTCACCGGCATCCGCTATGTGCTGCAGATCCTCGTGCCGGCGGCGCTGCCCTCCATCCTCTCCGGCCTGAAGATCGGCTGGGCCTTCGCCTGGCGCACGCTGATCGCGGCCGAACTGGTGTTCGGCGCCTCGTCGGGCCAGGGCGGCCTGGGCTGGTACATCTTCCAGAACCGCAACGAGCTCTACACCGACAAGGTGTTCGCGGGCCTCGTGCTCGTGGTCCTGATCGGCCTGCTGGTGGAGGGCCTGGGATTCCAGACACTGGAGCGGCTGACGGTGCGGCGCTGGGGCGTGCAGCGCTGAATCCGGGGCGCTGACCGGATCGCGATTCCTTCAGGCGGAAACCGCGGATGACAGGCGGGTGGCGGCCCGACATACGGTAGCCGGGCGCGGGGGCGCAGCCCCTACACTCGCCGCATGCTGCGCTGGCTGATCGTCGTCTTCCTCGCCCTGGTGCTGATCCAGGGCCTGGCACCGTTCCTGCGCAGGCTCGGGGTGGGACGCCTGCCCGGGGATTTCCAGTTCCACTTCCTGGGACGCGAATGGAACATTCCCCTGGCCAGCACCCTGCTGCTGAGCGCCGCCGCCAGCCTGATCGCCAAGTGGCTGTGAGTGTGGAAGGGGCGTCACATGCACGGCGTCTTTCCCCGGCACAGTACTTGCCTCGCGATCCCGACGGCCTTCCCTGTCCCCCGCTCCCTTTCTTGTCCCTCACCCACCCGGTTGCTCCCATGACCTGCCGCCTCCTCCGACTGCTGGCGCTCGCCGCGGCCTCCTTCGCCCTTTCCGCCCCCGCATCCGCGCAGGCGCCCGCCGACACGATGGCCCGCATCCACCAGACGCGCGCCATCACCCTCGGCGTGCGCGAGTCGGCCTGGCCGTTCTCCTTCGTGGATGCCCAGAACGGCGGCAAGCCCGCGGGTTATTCGGTGGACCTGTGCCTCGCGGTCGTCGAGGAGATCAAGAGCGCGCTCAAGCTCAAGGACCTCGACGTCAAGTACCGCACGGTGAGCGGCTCCGAGCGCATCCCCAAGCTGGAATCCGGCGAGATCGACCTCGAGTGCGGCTCCACCACCAACACCAAGGCGCGGCAGGAGCGCGTGGCCTTCGGGCCGACCATGTTCGTCGCGGGCATCCGCGTGCTGGTGCCCAAGGGCACGAAGGCGGACACGGTGCAGGATCTGGCGGGCATGACCGTGGCCGTGAGCAAGGGCGCCACCTCCGAGAAACTGATGGCGCAGCTCACCGTGAGCGAGGTCAAGGCCACCGTGAAGGTGTTCGACAACAACGACGAGGCGTTCAAGGCCCTGCGCGCCGGCACGGTGAAGGCCTTCGCGCAGGACGATTCGCTGCTGCTCGGCCTGGCCGCGCGCAACAAGGCCCAGGATGCCCTGGTGCTCGGCAACTTCGTGCTCTCGGTGGAGCCCTACGCGATCATGGCGCGCAAGAACGACACGGCGCTCATGGCCGTGGTGGACCGCACGCTCGGCAGGCTCTACGCCAGCCGTGAGATCGACCCCATCTACCGCAAGTGGTTCATGACCGATCAGCTCTCCATCCCCGTGGGACGCCTCACGCGCGAGAGCTTCAGCCGGCCGAACAAGGAGCCGGGCGTGGCGATGATGCTGGGCTATTCGCTCTGACCGTCATTCAGGAACTCATCGGCAGCATTCCGTCGCGCAACATCCCGACGCCCAGCTCGTACACGCCGTCCCACACGATCTGCACGCCCAGGCACAGCAGGATGAACGCCGACAGCCGCAGGAAGATCACCGTGCCGGCCTCGCCGAGCGGCTTGAGCAGCTGCTGTGCATAGCGGAAGGCGAAGTACATCAGGACGGCGACGGACAGCAGCGCCAGCACGCCGCCGCCCATGCGCGCCAGCGACAGCGACAGCCGCGCGTCGGCCAGCGACACACCGACCGTGATGGCCGCCGCGATCGAGCCGGGCCCGCAGCTCACCGGGAAGGTGAGCGGGTAGAAAGCCTGGCGCCGCGCCATGTCGGGCGTGAAGCTCTCGGCCAGTTCGGTGCGGCTGTCCACCGTGGCCTGCGTGGTCGTCAGCAACCGCCACGCCGTCGCCGCCACGATCATGCCGCCGCCCACGCGCACGATGGGCAGCGAGATGCCGAAGAAATCCAGCACGTAGGAGCCGACCAGCATCGCGCCCAGAAGCAGCCAGAACATGTTGCGTGCGATGCGGCGCGCCAGCAGCGCGCGCGTGGCCGGCGATGCCCCCTCGGTCAGGCCCAGGAAGATGGGCGCCGTGGCGGCCGGGTTCACGATCGGCAGCAGCGCGGCCACCACGAAGAGAAAGCTCTTGCCGAAGGCGCCCAGAAGTTCAAGTGTCACGGCGTTCCTGTGGATTCAGATGGGGGCGTCGGGTCGACGAACTCAGGCATGGGCCTTCAAAGATAACACCTGGGCGGGGTGTGGACGGACTCCCTGCATGCCCGCCCCACGGGTGCCGTCCTTCCGGCGCCCCGCAGGGGGGCTGGGTCGTGCGCAGTCCACGGCCCATGGGTGGCCGGGCGCTGCCGACCTACACGCCGGACCGCCGCGATGCGTCCATACTCCCCCTTTGACCTGCACCGCGCACACGAGGCCGGGTTTCCCGGCAGCGCGGGGCCTTTTTCCGATCGACCGAGGTGGCGATGAGAGCTTGTATCGACATTGGGGGAACGAAGATCGCGGTGGCGCTGGCGCCCGCGGGGACCGACCGGGCCGCGCTGGTGGCGCGCCGCAGCGAACCGACCGTGAAGGAGGGCGCACCCGATGCGCTCGCGCGCCAGGCGCTGCGCATGGTGGACGCGGCCTGCGCCGAGGTGGGCATCACCCGCGACCAGCTGCAGTCGACCGGCGTGGCATGCTGCGGCCCCTTCCTGCTGCAGGACGGCAAGGTCGAGGTGTCCACGCCCAACATCTGCGGCGGGCTGCCCGGCGCCGACCGCAGCCTGCTGCCCAACGACTGGACGCGCATTCCCCTGCAGGCGCCGCTGGCCGAGGTGCTGCAGAACGTGAACGTGCAGAACGACGCCGTCGCCGCCCTCGTGGCCGAGCGCCGCTGGGGCGCGCTGCAGGGGCTGGACCACTGCGCCTACGTCACCTGGAGCACGGGCGTCGGCGTGGGCCTGTGCGTGGACGGCACCGTGCTGCGCGGCAAGAACGGCAATGCGGGCCACGCGGGGCACAGTTTCTCCAGCGACGGCCCGCAGGACGCGACCTGCGGCTGCGGCAACGTGGCCGACGTGGAATCGCTGGTCGCGGGCAACGCGATTCCCCGGCGCTGGGGCCGCGACGCCGGCACCCTGATCGGCGATGCGCGCGCGGGCGATGCCCAGGCGCTGGAAGCCGTCGAACAGATGTGCCGCGTGCTCGGACGCATGCTCTACAACCTGGTCGCGATCCTGGATCTGCAGCGCATCAGCGTGGGCGGCAGCGTGTTTCTGCACCACCAGGAATTCCTGCTGCCCCGCCTGCAGGCGCAGGTGTCGGGCCACCTGCCCGCGCTCACCGGCGGCGTGCAGCTGGTGCCCGCGGGGCTGGGGCACCAGGTCGGTGACTACGCGGCGCTGGCCATGGCCGGTTGACCAGGGCACGGGCTTCAGGACAGGAGCGGCCCCCAGCGGGCACGCAGTGCCCGCTGGCGGGCGGCGCGGCCGTGAAGGTGCCCGAAGGAAGATGGCATGCCGGAGCGTCAGGAACCGCCGGAACCCGGGCAGGCCACCGTGGCCCCGTAGAGCGCCAGCATTCCCACGACGTGCCCGATGGCGACGCCGGGCTCGCCCGATTCGATGCGGCCGATCGTCTGCACGTGCACGCCGAGGCGGGCCGCGGCGGCGGCCTGGCCGTCCCCCGCCGCGAGGCGGGCCTGTTTGGCCGCTGCGCCGAGGGCGCGGATCGCCTCCAGCGCGTCGTCGGCGATGTCTGCGGAGATGCGTTTGCCCTGGGCCATGCGCGCATTGTGCCGTGGGCCGTGGGCCGGGTGTGGCCTCAGTCCTGCGACTTCTCCAGCGCTTCCAGGAAGGTGCGCCGCCACCAGTGGATGTCCTGCCGGCGGATGCGTTCCAGCAGGGCCTGGTGGCGCTGCTGGCGCTCTTCGAGCGGCATGCGCAGGGCGGTCTGGATGCAGTCGGCCATGCCCTGGGTGTCGTAGGGGTTCACGAGCAGGGCCTCCTTGAGCTGCTCGGCAGCGCCCGCGAAGCGCGAGAGCACGAGCACGCCGGGGTCTTCCGGGTCCTGCGCCACCACGTATTCCTTGGCCACGAGGTTCATGCCGTCGCGCAGTGGCGTGACCAGGCCCACGGCGGCGGCACGGCACAGGCCCGGCACGCGCTTGCGGGCCACGGTGCGGTGGATGTAGCGCACGGGCATCCAGTCCAGGTCGCCGTGGTCGCCGTTGATGGCGCCGCACAGGCCTTCCAGCTCGTGCCGCAGGTCGGCATAGGCGTTCACGCTGTCGCGCGTGGGCGATGCGATCATGATCAGCGTGGCGCTGTGCTGGTTTTCGGGGTAGCGCGCGAGCAGTTCGCGGAAGGCGCGCACGCGCTGCGGGATGCCCTTGGAGTAATCCAGCCGGTCGATGCCCATGAGCAGGCGCCGGCGCGAGTATTCGTTCTTCATCGCCTCGTGCGTCTGCACCGCGTCGGGCGCGGCGGTGAGCCGCGTGAACTCGTCCACGTCGATGCCGATCGGGAACGCTCCCACCTGCACGGTGCCGCCGAAGGCGCGCAGGCGCTGCGGCCCCACGCTCTCGGCGCCGCCTTCGGTGCGCAGGTACTGGGTGAAGTGCGACACGTCGGCCTCGCTCTGCAGGCCCACTAGGTCGTAGGCGAACAGCGAGCGCATGAGCCATTCGTGCTGCGGGATCGCGGCCATGATCAGCGGCGGCGGCACGGGAATGTGCAGGAAGAAGCCGATGCGCTGCTTGCAGCCCAGCGCGCGCAGCTCGGCCGCGAGCGGGATCAGGTGGTAGTCGTGCACCCAGAGGATGTCGTCGTCCTTCAGCAGCGGCAGCAGCTTGCGCGCGAACATCTGGTTCACGCGCCGGTAGCCCGAGATGTAGCCCGCGTTGAAGTCGGCCAGGTCCAGCCGGTAGTGGAACACCGGCCACAGCACGCTGTTGCTGTAGCCCGCGTAGTAGCTGTCGTGGTCTTCCTGGCACAGATCCACGGTGGCGAGCGTGACGCTGCCGGCCTGCCGCGTCTGCAGCTTGCCTTCGCCGGGAACGCCTTCCTCGGCGATCGTGCCGCTCCAGCCGAACCACATCCCGCCCGTGCGGCTCAGCGTCTCGCCCAGGGCCACGGCCAGGCCCCCCGCGGCGGGTTTGCGGGGATCGGCGATGCGGTTGGAGATGACGACGAGTCGGCTCATGGTGGTTCCTTGTTGTTCAATCCCGGGAGGGCGTCTGTCAGATCACGCTGTCCCAGGGCGCCGAGAGGCGCATCGCGGCGTTGATGATGCCGACCATGGAATACGTCTGCGGGAAGTTGCCCCACATCTCTCCGGTCTCGGCGTGCGTGTCTTCCGACAGCAGCCCGAGCGGGTTGCGCGCCGCGAGCATGGCTTCGAAGATCTCGCGCGCCTGGGCGCGGCGGCCGATGCGCGCCAGCGCGTCGATGCGCCAGAAGGTGCAGATGTTGAAGGCGGTGTCGGGCTTGCCGAAATCGTCCGCGGCCTCGTAGCGGCGCATGTAGGGGCCGTCGCAGAGCGTCTGCTCCATCGCGTCCACCGTGCTCACGAAGCGCGGGTCGCGCGGATCGATCAGGCCGACTTCGGCCATGAGCAGCACGCTCGCGTCCAGTTCGTTGCCGCCGAAGCTTTCGGCGAACGCCTGGCGCTTCTCGCTCCAGGATTTCTCGAGGATCTCGTCCTTCATGCGCCGCGCATGGCCGTGCCAGTATTCGGCGCGGTCGGGCAGCTGCAGGCTGTCCGCGATCTTGGCCAGCCGGTCGCAGGCCGCCCAGCTCATGAGCGCGGAAGAAGTGTGTACCCGGGCGCGCGTGCGCAGCTCCCACATGCCGGCGTCGGGCGTGCCGTACACCTTCACGGCCAGCTCGCCGATCTGCTCCATGCGCGCGAATTCGGCCGGGCCGGCCGCGTGCAGCAGGCGCCGGTCGTGGAAGGCCTGGGCCGCGCCGAGCACGATGTTGCCGTACACGTCGTGCTGGAAGTGCTCCGCCGCCTGGTTGCCCGCGCGCACCGGGCCCATGCCGCGGTAGCCGGCGAGCTGCGGCACGAAGTGCTCGGGCAGTTCGCGCTCCAGGCCGATGCCGTAGAGCGGCTGGATGTGGCCGTCGCTCGCCTCCACCACCACGTTGCTCAGCCAGCGCAGGTAGTCCTCCATCGTGGCCGTCTCGGAGAGGCTGTTGAGCGCGCGCACGACGAAGAAGGCATCGCGCAGCCAGCAGTAGCGGTAGTCCCAGTTGCGGCCGCTGTGCGCGGATTCGGGGATGCTGGTGGTCATGGCCGCGACGATCGCGCCCGTGTCCTCGTAGAGCGATAGCTTGAGCGTGATCGCCGCGCGGATCACGGCGTCCTGCCATTCGAGCGGCACCGCCAGGCGCTGCGTCCACTGGCGCCAGTAGGCCACCGTGTCCTGCTCGTAGGAGCGGGCGGCGTCGGCGATGCCGAAGGGCAGGGATTCGTCCGCGCCGAGCAGGAAGTTGTACTCGCGCGAGAGCACGAAGGGCTGGCCCGAGAGCACGTGCGAGAGCGGCGCGTCGGTGTTGAGACGCAGCGTGAGGTCGGCGCCCACGAAGCGCAGGTGGTTGCTGCCGCGCGTGATGGCGGGCTTCTCGCTGCCCCAGCCGAACCGCACGTTGGCCGTCACGCGGATGCGCGGCGAGCCCTGCACCGGCCGCACGCGGCGTACCAGCAGCATCGGGCGGAAGAAGCGCGAGCGCGCATGGAAGCGCGGCGCGAAGTCGGTCACCTCGATGCTGTTGCCGGAGCGGTCCGTGAGGCGCGTGCGCAGCACGGCGGTGTTCGGTTCGTACCATTGCCGGCTCTCGACCTGGTCCTCCAGCTCGATCGCGAAGCGGCTGCCATCGTCGCCGGGCTGGATGAGGGCGTTGAAGACCGGATCGCCGTCGAACCGCGGCAGGCAGCACCAGACGATGTGCGCGTTCGCATCCACCAGCGCGCTGACCGCGCAGTTGCCGATCATGCCGAGCGCGAGCGATGCCTCGCCCGGGGCTGCGAAGCCGGGTGGGCGCGGATGCGGTTCTCGTGAAAGTCCCAGGTTGCCGTCGGCATAGGTGGGTGCGGCGGCGGCCCGGGAGTCCGCGGCCGAGGCGGCGGGGGATCGCGCGTGGTCCGTGGCGGGATCGTGGGCGTCGGCGGTCATGCGGGGAACCCCTCCGGCGCCGCCATCTGGAAGAGCCATTCGCGCAGCATGGCCGTGTCGTCGCAGCGGGCCACGGCGCCGGTTGCGCCCGGGCCGACCTTGATGCCGATGCCGCCCAGCGCCTGCGCGGCGACGAAGCCGTGTTCGTCGGTCACGTCGTCGCCCGCGAACACCGGGATGCGTCCCGCGAACGGGGCCTGCTGCATGAAGTCGTGGATGGCGCGGCCCTTGTTGGGACCGGAGGGCTTGACCTCCATCACGCACTTGCCCTGCAGGATTTCCAGGCCGGGCGACTGCGCGAGCGCATGTTCGAGCGCGGCACGGCACAGGGGCTCGAGCTCGACCGCCTGGCGGTAGTGCAGGGCCACGCCCGCGCTCTTGCGCTCCAGCACCAGCGCCGGATAGCGGTCGAGCAGGGCCTGCACGGTGTGCAGCACGCCGGAGAGGTCGGGCGCCGGCACGGCGCCGGTGACGCCGTTGCCCATCCGGTACTGGGCACCGTGCTCGCTGGCCAGCGGCAACTGCAGGGGGCTGAGGAAGTGGTCGATGTCGGCTTGCGTGCGGCCCGTGGCGATCGCCAGGGCGCCGCCCAGGCGCTGGTGCAGTGCCCGCAGGGCCGGCACCACGCCAGGGTGGACCTGCACCGCATCGGGGTGCGGAGCGATGTCGGCAAGCGTGCCGTCGAAGTCGAGAAACAGCGCGTGGCGCGCGGTCAGCAACGGAGGCTTTTGCATTGGAACGTACCTTACCAGATGGGCCGGAAGGGCCTGTAGGCGGCCAAGCCTGCGGGCTGTAGGTGCCTTCGGGCGGGGGAGGCCGGCTCCGCCCGTGCCTTGAAAACGCCCGGCGAGCCGCGCATCTGCCGCGCATGCCCGAATCCCTGCACATCGTCTGTCCGCACTGCCACACCACCAACCGCATCGCGTCGGAGCGCCTGTCGGCCCCGCCCGGTACGGTGCAGATGGACTGCGGCCAGTGCCACCGCCCGCTGTTCACGGGCGAGCCCACGGTGCTGGACGAAGGCTCGTTCGCCCGCCACGTCGAACGCAGCCACATTCCCGTGGTGGTGGATTTCTGGGCGCCCTGGTGCGGCCCCTGCCGGACGATGGCGCCCGCATTCGCGCAGGCGGCCCGCACGCTGGAGCCGTCGGTGCGGCTCGCCAAGCTCGACACGGAGGCGCACCCCGCCATCGGCGCGCGCCATGCGATCCGCAGCATCCCGACGATGGTGATGTTCCGCCAGGGGCGGGAGGTGGCCCGCATTTCGGGCGCCCTCGGCGCGGCGGACATCGCGCGCTGGGTGCGCACGGCCGGCGGCGGTTGAAGGCCGTGGCCTCCCTCAGGCCCTGGCGGTAGGGCCCGCGGCACCGTAGCGCGCGGCTCCGGCGGATCGCTCAGGCCTCGGCCACCGGGCTCTGCGCCATCCAGGCCTCGACGGCATCGCCCCGCGCGCGGCGTATCCAATCCCCGACCTGCGGGCCGGACGCGCCGCGCTCCTGCGCGCGCGCGGCCACGGCGGCGGTATCGACCGTGCGTGCAGCCTGCAGCGCACCCAGCAGGCGGTCGCGCTGCGGATAGGGCTTCTCTTCGAACCCGAGCCGGCCGCGCGCGTCGCACTCGCAGGCCAGCAGCACGTCGGCGAAGCGTGCCGGTTTGCGCAGCGCGTCGCAGCGCTCGAGCAGCCGCACCAGGGCCGCGGCGCCCAGCTCCGTGCTGCGGTGGATGTTGCCGTGCTCGCGCGCCACCACGTCGGCGGTCTCGCGGCATTCCGCGGGCACCCGCAGCCGGTCGCACACCTTTGCGAGCAGCCTGGCGCTGCGCTGCTCGTGCCCGATGTGGCGCGGCAGCACGTCGGCCGGCGTCGTGCCCTTGCCCAGGTCGTGGACGAGGCAGGCGAAGCGCACGGCGAGCGGCGCCTGCAGCCGCGCGGCCATGTCCATCACCATCATCACGTGCACGCCGGTGTCCACCTCGGGGTGGTATTCCGCCCGCTGGGGCACGCCCCAGAGCCGGTCGAGTTCGGGCAGCAGCACCGCCAGGGCGCCGCAGCCGCGCAGCACCTCGAACATGCGCGACGGCGCGGGCTCCATCAGTCCGCGCGCGATCTCCTGCCAGACGCGTTCGGGCACCAGGTCGGCGGCCTCGCCGGCCTCGACCATCCCGCGCATGAGCGCCATGGTGTCGGGTGCGACGGAGAAGTCGGTGAAGCGCGCGGCGAAGCGCGCCACGCGCAGGATGCGCACCGGGTCTTCGCGGAAGGCGTCGGTCACGTGGCGCAGCAGGCGGGCCTGCAGATCGCGCGCGCCGCCGTAGGGATCGACGAGTTCCCAGCTGGCGGGGTCGTCGCCGCGCACCGCCATGGCGTTGATGGTCAGGTCGCGGCGGGAGAGATCCTGCTCCAGGGTCACGTCCGGGGCCGTGTCCACCACGAAGCCGCGGTAGCCGCGCCCGCTCTTGCGCTCGGTGCGCGCCAGCGCATATTCCTCGCGCGTCTCGGGATGGAGGAAGACGGGGAAATCGCGCCCCACGGGCAGGAAGCCGCGCGCGGCCAAATCGTCGGGCGTGGCGCCCACCACCACCCAGTCGCGGTCGTTCACCGGGCGGCCCAACAGCCGGTCGCGCACGGCGCCGCCCACCATGTAGATCTGCATCCAGTCAGTGTACGGCGGCGGGGGGCTGCACGCGCCGGGCAGGAGGGGCATGGTTTCGGCCGGTATATTCGGCGGCGATCCCTCCTGCCTGCCGCCATGTCCCTTTCTTCCTCCCTCACCATCGCCCAGATGAACCCCGACGGCAGCGTGCCCGTACCCGAATCGCCGGATGCCGCCGCCAACGCGGCCGTGGAGGCGCTGCGGCGCGAGGAAGAGGCCGAGGCGCTGAAGCAGCGGCTGGAGTCGCTGCAGGAAGTGCTGGACAAGCCGCTCAGCGAGATCCTGGCCGAGCGCGACCGCTTCAAGGAAACGGCGGCGGCCTGGGATGCCTTCGCCGCGATGTGGGTGCTCTCGCAGCGCGCCATGCGCAGCGTGGCGATGGAGCTCGCCGCGGCGCAGGGCGTGCCCCAGGAAGAGGTGGTGGCCCGGGCGCTGGCGAGCGCGAACCGGGTGCTCAACACCGAGGACGAAGACCTGGGCGGCTCCATCGCGCCGGCGCAGATGGCGCACATCGCGCGGCACCGCGCCTTCCTGCGCAAGCAGTTCCGCCAGGGCTGACCCTGCGCAGGGCAGGCGCCGCGGGGCCGCGCAGGCCTGCGGCGTCAGCGCCCGAGCCGGTAGGGCTCCTCGAAATCCAGGAAATCCTGCTCGGCCAGCGCCGCGTCGATCCACGCCTTCACGCCGGGCCGCGAGGCCACGTGCTCCACATACGCGGCGATCGGCGGCGGCACGGGCAGGGCATAGGTGCGCAGGCGCATGCACACGGGCGCGAAGAAGGCATCGGCGATGGTGAACCGGTCTCCGAAGAGCAGCGGGCCGCCGTGCCGGCGCAGCAGGGCGCCCCACATGTCGGCCAGGCGCTGCACGTCGGCGCGCACGCCGGGCCGGTCGCGCCAGAGCAGGGCGCCGGTTTCCGGCAGATGGGCCTCGATGTTCATGGGGCAGGCGCTGCGCAGTGCGCCGAAGCCGCTGTGCATTTCGGCGACCACGCTGCGCGCCATTGCCCGGGCCGCCGCGTCCTGCGGCCACAGGTGCTTGTCTGGATACTGCTCCGCGAGGTATTCGGCGATGGCCAGCGTGTCCCACACGGTGATGCCGCCATCGACGAGCGCGGGGACCTTGCCGGTGGGCGTCACGGCCTGCAGGGTCTGCTTGAAGCGGGAGCCCGGGTCGAAGCTGTCGAAGCGCACGGCCACTTCCTCGAAGGGAATGCCGGCCTCGCGCAGCAGCACCCAGGGGCGCATGGACCAGGAGGAGTAGTTCTTGTTGCCGATGTAGAGCTGGAGCATGGTGCGCGGTGGTGGCTGTGGGCTGAAGGGGGCGGATCGCCATGCTAGGGGAGCGGGCCGCGCCTGCCAATGAACGTTGGCGCGGGGATTGATACCCGGGCCGCATCAATGCGCGCGCCGCCCGGCTGCGGCACAATCCGCCGCTTTCCTTCCGGCCCGTGGCCGCATTCCTCCCATTCCCCGTGCTCTTCCGTGATTCCGTGCGGTGGCGCTCCGCGCTGATGGCCGTCCTGGTCCTGTGCTGCTTCGGCTGCTGGCTGGCCTCGGCGGCGGCCGGAGCCGCGCAGGCCGGCCCGGCCGCTGTGCCGTCCGCGTCCCTGGCGGCGCGGGCCGGGGGCGTGTCCCTGGTGCCGTACATGTCGGTGCTGGAGGACAGTGGCCGCCGGCTGGACATCGACGCCGTGCGCACGCCGGAGCAGGCCGCGCGTTTCGTGCACCCCGACAACCCGCTGCGCGGCGCCGAGGCCGACCGCGTGCTGTGGTTCCGCGTGCAGCTGCGGCTGGCGGACCCGGCGGATGCCGCCCGCGAATGGCTGCTGGTGGTGCCCACCGTTTCCACGCACGAGCTGCGCTTCTACGGCCCCTACGGCCCGGACGGCCGCGCGCTGGCGCCTCCGGTGGTGACGGGCATGCGCCATCCGTGGTCCACGCGGCCGGCGGGTTCGGAGCAGATGGCCTGGCGCTTCCGCCTGCCGGACGCGCAGACGTACACGGCGTATTTCCGGGTGGAATCGACCTTCGCGCGCTTCTATGCGGCCACGGCCTGGGATCTGGCGGACTACCTGCAGGCCATCCAGGACAAGCGCATGTTCGATGGCGTGTGCTACGGCCTGCTGCTGGGCCTGCTGGCCTTCAGCTTCGCGATGCTGATGGTGTTCCGCGAGGGCATCTACGCGTGGTATTCGCTCTCGTGCGCCTGCGCGCTGCTGGCCCTCGCGAGCCTGAACGGGCACACCCTGCGCTATCCGTTCGCGCACTGGCCCGCGGCGGCGGGCCTCTTCTACACCCTGGCGCCGCCGCTCTGGGCCATGTCCAAGCTGCTGTTCGGGCGCAGCCTGCTGCGCCTGGCGCACTACGCGCCGCGCATCGACCGCCTGGTGCTGGCACTCGTCGCCGCGCTGGGCGCCGCCACCGTGTACGGGCTGCTGGGCCCGCACCCGCTCTGGCTGTTCCGCGCGGTGCAGGCGTCGGTGGTGGTGTCCACGGCGGTGCTGGCTGCCGGTGCGCTGATCGCAGTGCGCCGGCGCTACTGGCCGGCGGTGCTCTACAGTGCCGGCGTGCTGCTGCTGCTCCTGGGCATCTGCGCGATCATCGTCGCGAGCTGGGGTTGGGTGGCCTGGACGCCAGGGCAGATGGACATCACCCAGGCCGCGCTGGTGGCCGAATCGCTGATCTTCGCTGCCGCCATGGCCTCGCGCCTGCGCATGCTGCGCAGGTCGGAGCAGGCGCTCGGCCGGCGCACGCGCGAACTCGTGGAAGTGCTGGGCACCGACGCCCTCACGGGCGCGGCCAACCGCGCGGGCCTCGCGCGCCGGGCCGCCGTGGCGCTGGAGGCGGGCGAGCCGTTCGCGCTCATGCTGCTCGACCTGGACGGCTTCAAGGCGGTGAACGACACCCACGGCCACGCGGCGGGCGACGCGGTGCTGGTGGCGCTGGTGCAGCGCCTGCGCGCCCTGCTGCGCGAGGACGATCTCGTCGCGCGGCTGGGTGGCGACGAATTCGTCGTGGTGCTGGCCGGCGCACCGCCGCGCGCGGCCCTGGCGGACAAGGCCCGCGCCATGGCCCGGGCCGTGGCCGTGCCCCTCGCCTTCGAGGGCCGCAGCCTGTCCGTGGGCCTCAGCGTCGGCATCGCCAGCCATCCCGGCGACGGCCGCACCCTCGAAGCCCTGCTGCGCGCGGCCGACGCCGCCATGTACGCCAGCAAGCGCCGCGGCCCGCAGGCGGGGGCGGAGTGCTTCGCCTTCGCGAGCGACCTGGCCCCGCCGCCCTGAACAGAGGCTACTTCAGTGGCCAGACGACTCCGTTGTCATTGAGAATCGCGTCCAGCGGCAGATCGTGCGGCTCGGGCTCGAAATCTTCCAGGAACCCATGGGTGAAGCCCAGGCCCACCGTGGTGGGCACAGGGTAGAGCGTGGCCAGGGTGCGGTCGTAGAAGCCGCCGCCGTAGCCCAGGCGGTAGCCGCCGGGGCCGTAGCCCACGCAGGGCACGAACAGCAGCGTGGGCACGATGACCTCGGTATCCTTGGGTTTCGGGATGCCGTAGGCGTCTTCCTCCATCGGGCAGCCGGGGTACCAGACGTGGAAGGTGAGGGTCTTGTGCTCCTTGTTCACCACCGGCAGGCCGATGCGGCGGCGCTGCGGCTCGTCCAGCAGCTCGCCATCCTCCTTCCAGCGGTGCAGCGCGGGCAAGGGGTCGAACTCGCCCTTGATCGGCCAATAGGCGCCGATGACGGTGTCGGGCCGGTCCACCAGCCAGATGCGCATCACGCGCTGCAGGAGGTCGGATCGCCGCAGGCGGTCCGGCAGGTTCAGGCGTTCCTCGATCAATGCGCGCCGCAGGGCTGTTTTGTCCATCACATAATTCCCCAATGCAATTCCTCACGATTCTGACACCGCTCCTGGCCGCCGCGGTCATGGCCACCGCCACAGCGCCTGTCCAGGCCCAAAACCGGGGCGACGAGGCGTTGTTGCAAATGCAGCAGGCCTACCGCAAGGGCGACCGCGCGCGGCTCACGCAACTGCTGCCCGACATGCGCGGCCATGTGCTGGAGCCGTGGGGGGCGTACTGGGAACTGCGGGCCCGCCTCGACCAGGCCACGCCGCAGGAGGTGGGGGCCTTCCTGCAGCGCTTCGCCGGCACCTACCAGGAAGACCGGCTGCGCAACGACTGGCTGCTGCTCGTCGGGCAGCGGCGCGACTGGGCGCAGTTCAGCGCGCTGCATCCGCTCTACCGCATGAACGACGACCGCGAGGTGCGCTGCTATGCGCTGCTCGTGGACCAGATCAAGGGCTCGGCGACCCCGGAGGCGGCCGGCGAAGTGCTGCGCAACTGGTACGGGCTGCGCGAGGCCGACGACGGCTGCACGCACGCCGCGGCGGAATTCTTCGCCGACAAGCGCATCGCCGCCATGGACGTGTGGCGCAAGGCGCGCCTGGCCGCGGAAAGCAACCGCGCCCGGGCCACGCGCAACGCGGTCGAGATCGTGGCGCCCGAGGCGCTGCCGATGCTGCGCGAGGTGTTCGACGCGCCCGCCAAGTTCCTCGCGAGCCGTGCCACGGCACCTGGCCGCATGCGGCAGGAGCTGGTGGTGCTGGCCCTCATCAAGATGGCCGTGTCCGACCCCGGCACCGCGGCCCGGCTGCTGGACTCCAAGTGGGGCGTGCAGCTCAGCCCCGAGGAGCGCAACTGGGTGTGGGGCGTGATCGGCAAGCAGACCGCCATCGCGCTCTCGCCGGATGCGCTGGGGTACTTCGGCAACGTCTCCAAGGATGGCGACCTGACCGACGACATGCTCGGCTGGAAAGTGCGCGCCGCCCTGCGCGCCGGCCAGTGGAAGCAGGTGGCCAAGGCGATCGACGCGATGAGCCCGCCCGGCCGGCAGGACCCCGCCTGGACTTACTGGCGCGCCCGCGCGTGGCTGTCGAACCGCCCGGGCGACGAGGACCGCGCCAAGGCGCGCGAACTGCTCGAGCGCATCGCCGGCCCGAGCGGCTTCTACGAGCAGCTGGCGCTGGAGGAGCTCGGCCAGCGCGTGACGGTGCCGCTGCCGCCCGTGCCGCCCAGCCCCGAGGAAAAGGCCGCCGCGCGCGCCAATCCGGGTTTCGTGCGCAGCCTGTATGCCATCGGCCTGGGTTTGCGCAACGAAGGCGTGCGCGAGTGGAACTACACCACCAACCTGCACACGCCGGGCGGCATGGGCGACCGCGAGCTGCTCGCCGCGGCGGACCTGGCCTGCCAGCGCGAGCTGTGGGACCGCTGCATCAACACCAGCGAGCGCACCAAGACCTTCGCGGACGCGGGGCAGCGCTTCCCGATGCCGTTCCGCAATGCCGTCGTCGCGCGCGCGCAGGCCATCGGGCTCGATCCGGCCTACGTCTACGGCCTCATCCGGCAGGAAAGCCGCTTCATCATGGACGCCCGCTCGGGCGTGGGGGCGTCGGGCCTCATGCAGGTGATGCCGGCCACCGCGCGCTGGACGGCCCGCAAGATCGGCATGGCGGACTTCACGCCCGACCAGATCAACGACCGCGACACCAACATCGCCATCGGCACCGCCTACCTGAAGCTCGCGCTCGACGACTTCGAGGGCTCCATGCCCATGGCGGCGGCCGCCTACAACGCCGGCCCGGGCCGGCCGCGCAGCTGGCGCAACGGGCCCGTGCTGGAGGCCGCGATCTGGGCCGAGAACATCCCGTTCGCGGAAACGCGCGACTACGTCAAGAAGGTGCTCTCCAACACCACGATGTACGCCGCGATCCTGACGGGCCAGCCGCAGTCGCTCAAGGGCCGTCTCGGCAGCGTGGGCCCGCGCGATGCGGCCACGCCGGATCCGAGCCGCGAGCTGCCGTGATCGGTTGACCTGCCGGCACCGGGGCGCCGTGGCCGGGGGCACCTTCGCCGCAGTCGCGCTCCGGGCCTGCCGTCTTGCTGCAGCCCGCGCCGTCAGGCGTTGTGCAGGGTGTTTCCGTCCAGATGCGCGGCCCCGCTGCGCACCAGTTCCTGCACCAGCCCCTCCTGCCATGCCGCGCGCGGCTGGTCCGCGAAATGGCCGGCATGCAGCTGCCCGAAATACGGCGTGGCGTCGGCCCAGGCGTGCAGCCTCGCGAGCGGAATGCTTTGCCACTCGAGCAGCTTGTACTTGAGCAGCACCTTGGCGGCATAGAGCGCATGGCGGGCCGGATCGCGCACGAAGCCGTCGAGCCGGCGGCGGGCGGTGTCGAGCGCGGCGTCCACGCCGGTGAACACGGCGCCGTGGCCGGGCACGATGGTGCGGGGCGCCAGGCCGGCGATCAGGTCCAGCGTGGCCTCCACGTCCGCGAAGGCATGCGCGCCCTCCAGTTCGGGGAAGACCACGCCGAAACCGTTCTGCCAGAGCGCGTCGGCCGACAGCAGTACCCGGTGGCGGGGCTCGAACAGCACCACCGAATGGGTGTCGTGCCCGGGCGCGGCGTGGATCTGCCAGTCGTGCGCGCCCAGGCGCACCATGTACCCGGGCTCCAGCAGGCCGTCCAGGCGGAAGGGCGGGCACTCCTGGCCCGTGGGCGTGTAGCTCAGTGCCTGCGGGTCCCAATCGCGCACGTGCGCGGCCTGGCCGGGCGGCACCAGGGTGCGCGCGGCGGGCCAGGCCTGCTGCAGGGCCGCATTGCCGCCGCAGTGGTCGCTGTGCAGATGGGTGTTGGCGATCAGCGCGAGCGGCCGGCCCTGTAGCGCGGCGCCCACCAGCGCCACCGTCTGGGCCGCATGGGTGCAGTAGCCGGTGTCCACCACCGCGGAAGTGTCTTCGCCCACGCAGACGATGTTGTTGGCGGAGAGCCAGCCGCGTTCGAGCACGGTGGTGCCGGGCGGCAGCGTGGGAAGGTCGCTGGAGGGCATGTGGTTCGGGGCGGCTGGCATGGGGGGTCTTTCGGCGCGGCGCCGCGACGCGGGCCGCGGCGGGACCGGGGCCGGAAATGCCGGGAGCATTCAGCAGGCCGTGTCCGCGGGCCAGTATGGCACCCGCGGCGGCCGTTCATCCATCCGGGGCAACCCTTCGCGCCTATGCGGCGCAGGCCGTCGCACCGCGCTGGCCCGGAAGGGGCCGCGGCGCGACAGTGCAGCCATCGCCACCACCCTGCCGCTGCCGGAGAACGCCATGACCTTCATTTCCCACATGCTCCAGGCGACCCCCGCCTGGGTGTTCGCCCTGTTCGCGGTGCTATGCGCCCTGGGCATGGGCCAGCTGCGCCCTTCCGCCCGCCCGCTCTGGCGCGCCATGCTGCTGCCGGCGGGCCTGTCGGCCTTCTCGCTGTACGGCATGGCGGTGGCGCACCACGGGCAGCCCGCCGCCTGGGCCGTGTGGGGAGGAGCGGCGCTGGCCGCCGCCAGCGCGGTGCGGTCGCGGCCCGCGCCGGCGGGCACCCGGTTCGATCCGGCGGACGCGGTCTTCCACGTGCCCGGGAGCGTGGTGCCGCTGTTGACGATGCTCGGCATCTTCTGCACGAAGTACGCCGCGGCCGTGGTGCTGGCCATGCAACCGGCGCTGGCGCACGGCCCGGTGTTCGCCGGGGTGACCAGCCTGCTCTACGGCCTCTTCGCGGGAGCGAGTGCGGGCCGGGCACTGCGCCTCGTGCGCCTGTGGCGCGCTGCCGGTGCAGCGGCGGCCCTGCGCGGGGCCTGAGGGGCCGTCAGAAGGTCACGCCCGCGCAGAGGATCACGTTCGCATAGGGCGTGCACTCGCCCGTGCGCACCACGGCGCGCGCATCGCGCAGCAGGCGCTTGAATTCCTCGTGCGACAGGGTCTGCGGTGCCACGGGCAGCGCGCCCGCCCAGGCGGGCAGGGCGCCGTCCGCGCGGGCGAGGGCCTCGGTGGCGATCAGCGCGCGCTCGACCTGCATCTCGGAGAGCACGGCGCGCAGCACGTCGGCCACCGCGGGCAGGCCCGGGCACACGGCCAGATCGATGCGGCGCGGGCCGTCGGGGATCGGCAGGCCGGCGTCGCCGATGGCGATCATGTCGCCGTGGCCGAGCTGGGCGATGGCGTGGGAGAGTTCGGCGTGCAGCAGGGTGGTGCGCTTCATGCGATGCGGCTCCAGTCAGGGGGCAGGGGCGATGCGGCCGTTTCGGCACGCGTGGGGATCGACGGTTGCGCGCCCGGGCGGGTGACGCACAGCGCGGCGGCGCGCACGCCTGTCTGCACCGCCAGGTCGAGCGATTCGCCGCGCGCGAGCGCGACGGTCAGGGCACCCAGGAAGGTGTCGCCCGCCGCGGTGGTGTCCACGGCCTGCACGCGCAGGCCCGGGTGGTGCCGGCAGCCGCTGCCGTCGCAGGCCACGGCGCCCGCCGCGCCGAGCGTGACCACCACGCGCTCCGGGCCCAGCGCGCGCAGCAGCCGCGCGGCATGGGCCGCGTCCTCGGGCGTGCGCACCTCGCAGTCGGCGAACAGCGCGGCCTCCACCTCGTTGGCCACGAGCGTGTCCACCAGCCGCCACAGCGTATCGGGAATGGGCTGCATCGGCGACGGATTGAGCACCACGGGGCATCCGGCCTGGTGGGCGCGCGCGGCGGCGGCCTGCACCTGCGGCAGCGGCACCTCGAACTGCAGCAGCAGGCCGTCGGCGCCGCGCAGGGCCGTGTCCAGCGCGTCGGCATCGATCGCGAAGCGGGCGTTCGCCCCGCCGACCACGACGATCCGGTTCTCCCCGGTGGATTCCACGGTGATGCAGGCGACGCCGGTGGGCGCTTCCGTGTCGGTCTGCACGCCGGCATGGTAGATACCGTCGGCGTCCAGGGCCGCGCGCAGCGCGGCGCCGTGCGCGTCGTCGCCCACGCGGCCGAGCAGGTGCACCCGGGCGCCCTGCCGGGCGCAGGCCACGGCCTGGTTGCCGCCCTTGCCGCCGGGAATGTGGTGCAGCGATTCGGCCATCACGGTCTCGCCGCCGCCGGGCGCGCGCGGCACGCGCAGCACGATGTCCATGTTGAGGCTGCCCACCACGGCGATGCGCGGCAGGTCGGGGCGGGATTCAGGGCCCGTGGCGGAAGGATGCGGAGCGGTCATGCGGAAGGCAAAGAGGAAGAAACAGGGGCCGGGCCGGGCCGCGCGGCGGCGGCCGCGGACACCGCCGCGGTGGAGGCGCGCAGGCGCAGCTCGGGCTGCAGCAGCATCTGGCGGCGGTCCTGCCGCGCGTTGCCGATGCGTTCGAGCAGCATGTCCACCGCGGCCCTGCCGAGCTGCCGCTTGGGCTGGACGACCGTGGTGAGCGGCGGGCTGGTGAAGGCGGCGAGCGCGATGTCGTCGAAACCCACGACGGACAGGTTCTCGGGCACGCGCAGGCCGCGTTCGTGCGCGGCGCACAGCGCGCCGATGGCCATCAGGTCGTTGCCGACGAAAGCGGCGGTGGGCGGCTGCGGGGACGACAGCACGGCCTGCATGGCCTCGTAGCCGCCCTGGCTGGTGAAGTCGCCGTGCCACAGCAGGCCGCCGGCGTCGATGCCGGCTTCGGCGAGCGCATCCCGCCAGCCCGCGATCCGCTGTTCGCTGGGCGCCAGGCCCCGGGGGCCGCCGATGCAGGCGATGCGCCGGTGGCCGAGCCATAGCAGGTGCCGGGTGGCGAGCAGGCCGCCGTCGCGGTGGGCGGTCTCCACGAGGTCGCAGGGCTGCTCGGGCACTTCGATCTCGCGGTCCACGAGCACGGTGGGAATGCTCAGCCCTTCGAGCTGGCGCGCGAGCGTGGCGTCCTGCCCCGTCGAGACCACGATCAGGCCGTCCACGCGCCGCTCGGCCAGCACCTGCAGGTAGGAGGCCTGGCGGTGCGCGTCGTCGTGCGTGTTGCAGAGGATGAGGTTGTAGCCCGCGCCGAAGCAGTGGTTCTCCACGCTGTGCACCACCTCCGCGAAGTACGGGTTGGAGCTGTTGGGGATCAGCATCCCGAGCGTGCGCGTGTGGTTGCTCTTGAGGCTGCGCGCGATCGCGCTGGGCACGTAGCCCAGGTCGCGGATCGCGGCCTCCACGCGGTTGCGCCCCTCGGCGCTCACGTGCCGCGTGCTGTTCACCACGTGCGATACCGTGGTGACGGAGACGCCCGCCCGCCGCGCCACGTCCTTGATGGTCGCCATCTGCGTGCGCGCTGCGTCAGACGGCCGCGCGGCGCTGCCGCAGCGTGTCGATGATGACGGCGGCCACGATCACGCAGCCGGTGATGATGCGCTTGCTGGGCTCGCTCGCGCCGATCTGCGCGAGGCCGGCCTCCAGCACCGCGATGATGAGCACGCCGAAGGCCGTGGTCACCACCGAGCCGCGCCCGCCCATGAGGCTGGTGCCGCCGATCACGACGGCCGCGATCACCTGCAGCTCCATGCCGGCGCCGGCGTTCGGGTCGGCCGCCTCCAGGCGCGCCGACTGCATCAGTCCCGCGAGGCCCGCCAGCAGGCCGGTGAGCGCGAACACCGCGATGCGGATCGGGCGCGGATCGACGCCCGCCAGGCGCATGGCCTCCTCGTTGGTGCCGATGCCCACCATGCAGCGGCCGAACACGGTGCGCGACAGCACCAGCTGCGCCACCACCACGATCAGCAGCGCGATGCCGAAGGCCGTCGAGATGCCGGCCACCACGGGCGCGGCGAGCCAGGAGATCGCATCGCCCACGTACTGCGTGCGCGAATCCGTCACCAGGTAGGCGCTGCCGCGCACCGCCTCCAGCATGCCCAGCGACACGATGAAGGACGGCAGCCGCCAGGCCACCGACACGGCGCCGGTGATGGTGCCGCACACCAGGCCCGTGGCGAGCGCCAGCGCCGCCGCGGCCGGCACGCTCCAGCCCCACTGCAGGATGGCCGCGGCCGAGGTGGCGGCCGACAGCGCCATCACCGAGCCGACCGACAGGTCGATGCCCGCGATGATGAGCACGAAGGTCATGCCCACGGCCATCACCGCGAGCGCGGGAATCTCGTTGGCGATGGTGACGAAGGTCTCGGCGCTCCAGAAGTATTCGGAGAGCCAGGAGAAGAGCCCGACCATGCCGGCCAGCACGATCGCGAGGCCCAGGTAGGTGCCCAGCTGCGTGCGCCAGAGCGGCACGGACGGCGCGGCGGCGGCGGGAGCGGAAGGGGGGGGCGTGGTGGCGGTCATGCGGAAGCGGGAGAAAGGAGGGATGCGGAACCGGCGCCCTCGGCGCGCGGGCGGTCTTCGGTGTCGGAGAACGCGGCGGCCAGCAGCGACTGCTCGGTCCATTCGCCGCGTTCGAACACGGCGACCAGCCGGCCGCCGCTCATCACGCCGATGCGGTCGGCCATGGCCATCAGCTCGCGCAGGTCGGACGACACCATCAGCAGAGCGCGGCCCTCGGTGGCCATGCGGTCGAGTTCGGCGTACAGGTCGGCGCGCGCGCCCACGTCCACGCCGCGCGTGGGCTCGTCGAGCAGCAGCACGCGACCGTCGCGGTGCAGCCAGCGCGCGAACACCACCTTCTGCTGGTTGCCGCCCGAGAGCTGCCCCACCGGCTGTTCCGGCCCGCGGCAGCGCACGCGCAGCGTGCGGATGAAGCCCTGCACCACGGCGCTTTCGTGCGCGCGGCGCAGCCAGCCCGCGCGCGACACGGCGGACAGGTCCGACAGCGTGGCGTTCACGCGGATCGGCTGCGTGAGCAACAGGCCCTGCGACTTGCGGTCCTCGCTCACCAGGCCGATGCCGGCCGCGATGGCGGCCAGCGGCGACCGGAAGCCGCGTTCGTAGGTGCGTTCCGGCACAGGCGCGCCAGCGGCGGAAGAGGAAGCGGTGCCGGCCGCCAGCGTGACGCTGCCGCGGTCCGCGCGGTCGGCGCCGAAGAGCAGGCGCAGCAGCTCGGTGCGGCCCGATCCCACGAGGCCGGCGATGCCGAACACCTCGCCGGCATGCAGCGTGAGGCTCACGTCCTGCACCGCCGTGCCGCGGCCGACGCCGTCCACGCGCATCGCCACCGGGCCGGCCGGGCGGCGCGGGCGGTGCTCCAGGTCGTTCACCGCGCGCCCCACCATGCGCTGCACGAGGTCGGCTTCGGAGAGGCCAGCCATCGGGCGGGCATCCACCAGCGCGCCGTCGCGCAGCACCGCCACGCGGTCGGCGATGCGGCGCAGCTCCTCCAGCCGGTGGGAGACGTAGATGATGGCCACGCCGCGGGCCGTGAGGCGCGCGATCTGCTCGAACAGGTAGTTGGTCTCGCGCGGCGTGAGCATCGCCGTGGGCTCGTCGAGCACCAGGATGCGGGTGTCGTCCTGCAGGTTGCGGGCGATCTCCACCATCTGCTGCTGGCCTATCCCCAGGCGCGACACCGGCGTGGCCGGATCGATGCCGGTGAGGCCGATCTTGGCGAGCTGGCGGCGGGCCGCGTCGTGCATCGCTCCCCGGCGCAGCCAGCCCATGCGGTGCGGCAGGCGGCCCATGAGCAGGTTCTCGGCCACGGTCAGCGTGGGCACCAGGCCCAGCTCCTGCATCACCATGCGCACGCCCTGGTGCTCGGCATCGCGGCGCGAGGCCGGGGCGTAGGGCTCGCCCGCCAGGCGCAGGCTGCCGCGCGTCGCGGGCTCCAGCCCGCAGAGGATCTTGGACAGCGTGCTCTTGCCCGCGCCGTTCTCGCCGGTGAGCGCCAGCACTTCGCCCGCATGCAGCGACAGCGTTACCCCGTGCAGCACGGTGGTGGTGTGGTAGTCCTTGCCCACGCCGAGCATTTCGAGGAGCGGCGCGGACGCGGGCGATGGGGCCGGCGGAGCGGCGGTGTCTGGAGTGTGATCGGCCACGGTGAGCGATCCCGAAAAGAAAGTGAAATCCGCACGCGCCGGCGCCGGCGCGGGTGCCGGACGGGCGGCAGGGCGTTGGGCCCCGCGCCGCGCCGTGCGGTGCGGGCTGAAAGCGGCGCGGCGGCGGCAGCGGGCGCGCCGGTGCAGCGCCGGCAGGCGAAAGCACCGCGCGCGGCGGATGCCGCGTGGAGCCGGTTTACTTGCCGGAGCCCTTGGTCACCAGCACCACGTCGGTCTTCACCTCGGCGGGCAGCTGGGCCTGCGGCGTCTTGGCGGCGAGCGCCTTCAGCGCCATCTCGATGCCGAACACGGCCTGCTTGGCGGCGTACTGGTCGGCCGTGGCGAGCACGCGGCCGTCGGCCAGCATCGGCTTGATGGCGTTGATGTTGTCGTAGCCCACCACCTGCACCTTGCCGGTCTTGCCGGCGGCCTTCACGGCGGCCACGGCGCCCAGCGCCATGCTGTCGTTGCCGGCGAGCAGCGCCACGAGGTCGGGGTGCTCGCGCAGCATGCCCGCGGCCACGGTGTTGCCCTTCTCGATCTCCCACTGGCCGGACTGCACGCCCACCACGGTGATGTTGGCGGCCTTCATCGCGTCCTGGAAGCCCAGCGTGCGCTGCTGCGCGTTGAAGGTGGTCGAGACGCCTTCGATGATGCCGACCTTGTCGCCGGCCTTCAGCTGCTTGGCCAGGTAGTCGCCCACCAGCTTGGCGCCGGCACGGTTGTCCGGGCCGACGAACGGCACGTTCAGGCTCTTTTCCTTGAGCGCGTCGGTGTCCAGTCGGTTGTCGATGTTGACCACGAGGATGCCCTTGTCCACGGCCGCCTTGACGGCGGGCACCAGGGCCTTGGAGTCGGCGGGCGCGAGCACGATCGCGCTCACCTTCTGCGCCACGGCCTGCTCGATCATCTTGATCTGCGCGGCGGTGTCGGTCTCGTTCTTGATGCCGTTGGCAAGCAGCGTGTAGTCGCCGGCATGGGCCTTCTGGTGCGCCTTGGCGCCGTCCTCCATGGTGCGGAAGAACTCGTTGGCGAGCGACTTCATCACCAGCGCGACCTTCGGCTTGTCCTGCGCGAAGGCGGGCTGCGCGAGCAGGCCACCGGCGAGGGCCAGCACGGCGGCGGTCTGGAGGGTGCGGCGGTTCAAGGGCATGGATGTCTCCTGTGGGTATGGCGGAAAAAAGAGAATAAGTCGGCAGCAGGCGCCTCCGGCTTCCGTTGGCGGCGCGTGCGCGGCCGCTATGTTAATCAAAGAAAACGTTTGCGCAAACGTTTGCGCTCATCCGTTGGTCAGGGAGTTACTTGCCCGTTTCGTCCGGAGGAGGGGCGATGTTTACATATGGACGCAAAAAAAAGGGGCGCGGTCATGGACCGCACCCCGTGGTGCCGCAGGCCTGCGCGACAGCCGTCACGGCCTGCGATGGTGCCCGTGGGCCAGGCCGTCTCCGTTCAGGGCTGCAGGCCCAGGTCCGCGGCACCGCATCCCGGGCGGCCGCCCGCCGCGAAAACCGCCCCACGGCTGTTGAGGCAGGCCCCCGCGAAGTCCACCCGTGCGTACAGCTGCAGGTCACGCAACATGTACAACCGGCCCGTGACCATGCCGGTGCGGCTGACGGTGAGGCTCTCGATCCGGTAGGTGCCGTCGGCCGGCCCTGCCAGGCTGCTGTTGCAGGCCACCTTGCCCTCGGATTGCAGCCCGCCGCCCGCCAGGCGATAGGTGCCGTTGAAATTGCACTGCGCCGTTCCGGTGTGGATGTACTGCATCGTGAACACGCCGTTTTCCGCCTTGATGTCGAGCGTGACCGGCACGATGGCGCCCACGAAGCGGTCGAAATTCCCGTACACCGCGAACTGGTTACTGAAGCGGATCGGGTACTCCTCGTAGTGGAAGCGCGAAATGCGGCGCGGCACGTCGCCGGGCAGCGTCACGGTGCCGGTGGTGGCCGAATCGAACGTGATCTGGATCGGTCCGGTGTTGGCCGCCAGTTCCCCGGCGCTGGCGCTGCCGCCGATGCCTATCGCGGGGCCGTTGCGGAATTCCTGCAGCGTGCCCTGGAAGGCGGAGGAATCGGTGGCGCGCAGCCCGCTGGCCTGCAGGAAGACGGCGCTTCCGTCCCCGCGGTAGCCCAGGTACGACACGATCATCGCCCGGCCGTTCTGCATGTCGATCTGCAGGCTGCGGCCCGGCTTGCCGTTCAGTTCGCCATCGAAGGCCCACATGCCCGGCTCGGGCTCGACCGGCGGGGCGTTCGCCGTCTGCGCGAGCGCGGGCACGGCCGCGGCGAAGAGCGTGCAGGCCGCGGTCAGCGGGCCGAGCAGGTGGGAACGAAAGCGGTGGCGGATACGGAGGCTGTCCATGAAATCTCCCTGGCGTTCAAATGGGCCACCACTGTCGCCACCGCGCCCTGCGCCTGTCAAGCCTTCCGGGGCAGGGGTTCAGGCCGCAGGGCCGCGCAGTTCGCGCCGCAGGATCTTGCCCACGTTGGTCTTGGGCAGCGCGTCGCGGAACTCGATGTGGCGCGGCCGCTTGTAGCCGGTGAGCTGTTCGTGGCAGTAGCGCATCACCGCCTCTTCGGTGAGCGCGGGGTCGCTGCGCACCACGAAGACCTTGATCGCTTCGCCCTGCTTCTCGTCCGGCACCCCGACGGCGGCGCATTCCAGCACGCCCGGGCACAGCGCGATCACCTGCTCCAGCTCGTTGGGGAACACGTTGAAGCCGGAGACGAGGATCATGTCCTTCTTGCGGTCGATGATGCGCGTGCGGCCCTGATCGTCCATCACGCCGATGTCGCCCGTGCGCAGGAAGCCGTCGGCCGTGAAGGCGCGGGCGTTCTCCTCGGGCTGCTGGTAGTAGCCGGACATCACGTTGGGGCCGCGGATGCAGATTTCGCCCGACTGTCCCACCGGCAGGCTCTCGCCCGCATCGTCCTTGATCGCGATGTCGATGCCCGGCAGCGGCAGGCCGATGGTGCCGGTGAACTCCGTGTTGTCGACGGGATTGTTGGTGCCGATGGCGCAGGTCTCGCTCATGCCCCAGCCTTCGATCATGGTGTTGCCCGTCACCTTCTGCCACTGCAGCGCGGTGCTTTCCGATGCGGCCATGCCGCCGGCCTGCGACACGCACAGGTGCGAGAAGTCGAGCGCGCGGAACTCCGCGTTCTGCAGCAGCGCGTTGAACAGGGTGTTCACCGCGGGCATCATGTGGAAGGGCCGCTTCTTCAACACTGCCACGAACTTCGGGATGTCGCGCGGGTTCGGGATCAGCGTGAGGTGCGAGCCCTGGCGGATCGCCAGCAGGCACAGCGTGAGCGCGAAGATGTGGTAGAGCGGCAGCGCGGCGATGCTGTTGGCCTGGCGCACGTCGCCGATGCGGGCCAGCGCGGGCGTGAACCAGGCCTCGGCCTGCAGCGTGGCCGCCACGATGTTGCGGTGCGTGAGCACCGCGCCCTTCGAGAGGCCGGTGGTGCCGCCCGTGTACTGCAGGAACGCGGCGGAGTCGAGCGTCGCGGTGCTGGGCGCCAGCGTGTGCCGCGCACCGTCGGCCAGGGCCGCGGGCAGCGGCGTCACGCGCCGGCCGCCCGACAGCGGCAGATCGAACGCCGGCACCATGCGCGCGAGGTGCCGCACCGCGAAGGTGAGCCAGCGTCCGCGCACGGGCCCGAGCAGATCGCCCAGCGCGGTGATCACCACGTGCTTCACGGCCGTGCGCTCCACCACCTCGGAGAGCGTGCGCGCGAAGTTCTCGAGGATGACGATCGCCTCCGCGCCGGAGTCGCGCAACTGGTGCTCCAGCTCGCGCGGGGTGTAGAGCGGATTCACGTTCACGCAGGTGTAGCCGGCGCGCAGCACGGCGGCCATGGCCACGGCGAACTGCGGCACGTTGGGCAGCATGATCGCCACGCGCGCGCCCTGCGCCAGCCCCTGGGCCTGCAGCCATGCGCCCAGCCGCGCGCTCAGCCGGCCGAGCTCCGCATAGTCCATCCATTGCTCCATGCAGACCGAGAACGGATGGGCGGCATGGCGCTCCAGCGATTCCTCCAGCAGGTGCGCCACCGAGCGGTAGCGCCCGGGATCGACCTCGTGCGGCACGCCGGGCGGGTAGTTCTTCAGCCAGATCCGTTCCATGGATGTCTTTCCTTCGTGTTCTGCCGGGCGGTGGCGGGTGGATGCGGGAGTGCGGGCACGCCCTTCGGCGCGGGCCGCCATCGATTGTGGAAACCGCCGGGCGGCTGTCCATCGGGTCAGCCCCAGGGTCGGGCGGGCGCACCCGGCCGCGGGTCTCCTGCGTGACATGATCGGCCCCGTGCGCCGGGGACCATCGTTTCCGGCAGCGGAGGACACGACGTGACGAATGCAGGATGGCAGCGGTGGTTGGTGGCGGCGCAGCTCGCCGGCGCGGCGGGATGGGCGGTCTGGCTCTGGCCGCATTCGCCGGCCTGGGCGATCGTGGGGGCGGGGCTGTGGCTGCTCGGCCCCCGGGTCTGGCTCGGCCTGCAGTTCGTGCTGATGCTGCGCGCCAACCGGGACGGCCCGGTGCCCGCGCCGCCGGCCGGGCGCGTGCTGCGCGCCTGGTGGGCGGAAACGCAGTGGGCCGGCCGGGTGTTCGGCTGGTGGCAGCCGTTCCGCCATGCCGCCGTGCCCGACTGGCTTCCGCCGGCCCCGGCGAACGGCGCGGACCCGGCGCCGCGCGGCGTGGTGCTGGTGCACGGCTTTCTCTGCAACCGCGGTTTCTGGATGCCCTGGTTCGCGCTGCTGCGCCGCCGCGGCCATGCCTTCGCGGCCGTCACGCTGGAGCCGCCGTTCGGCGGGATCGACGGCTACGCCGCCACCATCGACGCCGCCGTGCGGCGGGTGGCGGATGCCACGGGCCGGCCCCCGGTCGTGATCGGCCACAGCATGGGCGGCCTGGCCGTGCGCGCCTGGCTGCGGCAGTGCGGTGCAGCCGGCGTCGGCCGCGTGCACCGCGTGGTCACCCTGGGCGCGCCGCATGCCGGCACGGAGGCGGCCCGCTTCAGCCGCTCGGACAACGGCCGGCAGATGGTGCCCGGCCATCCGTGGCTCGAGGCCCTGGCCGCGTCCGAGACGCCGGCCGTGCGCGCGCGCTTCACCTGCTTTTATTCAGACTGCGACAACGTGGTGTATCCCGCCGCGACCGCCACGCTGGCGGGCGCGGACAACCGGCTAGTGCCCGGCGCCGCCCATGTGCACATGGCCTTCCACCCGGACGTGGTGCGTGCCTGCCTGGAGATCGCCGCGCAGCCGTGAAGGCGTGAGGGCGTGTCGCCCCATCCAGCAGGGTGCGGGGTGCGCCGACGTCAGGCCGCCGCGGGCCGCCGCTGCAGGAGTGCGCCCGAGCGCGCCGCCAGCAGCGCTTCGGCCGCGGGGCGCGGGCTCCAGAGGGGTGCCGCGTGGGTCGCTTGGCGCGCGGCCCGCATGGGCCCCGGGGGCTGGAATTCCCGCGGCAGCCGGCCGTGCCGGACGAAGCCCTCCAGTCCCGCCAGCCGGCCGGCCGCGGAGCGCGGCGGCATCGACGCCGACGATGCGGTGCGGCGGTCGATGCCGGCCACCGTGGGTTCCGGTGCCGGGGAGGGAAAGCGCCGGACGACCGGCGCCACGGGGGCGACGCCGCCCGCCAGCGATTCCGGCGACAGGCCGGACGGGGGGCGCAGAAGCAGTGAGGAAACGCCGGTGACACGCGGCATGGGCGGCTTTCTCGCGCCGCGGGAAGAGACTGCGCACCGTGCGCGGCGCCCCCTGGCGGCGGGCAATGGGGATGGGTGCCGCCATGTTCGCCGCGCCGCGGCGCCGCCGTGCCGGGCATGCGAAGCCCCTGCCATGCGCGCGAAGGCCTGAGGGGGAGGGCTTCCCTTTGCGCCCCGCACCGCGCGGCGGATGGACCGTCAGGCCGCCACGGCGTCGCGCTCGTCCGCGGCGAACTCGGCCTGCCCGCGCAGGCGGTCGTAGACCGGCGCGAAGTCCGGCTCGGTCATGTGGAACAGCTGCTCGAAGCTGTCGATCACGAAGTAGGTCTGCTGGTAGGTGTCGATCTTGTAGCGGGTGCGCATGGTGCGCTCCAGCTGCAGCGGCAGGCGCTGCGGCTCGGGGCTGTTCACCGAATATTCCAGCTCGCCCGACGAACTGAGGATGCCCGCCCCGTACGCGCGCAGGGCGCCGCGTTCGCGGATCAGGCCGAATTCGATCGTGTACCAGTAGAGGCGCGAGAGCATCTCGCAGGCGCCCAGGCCGTGCGCCTTCAGGCCGCCCTGGCCGTAGCGCTGCACGTAATCGGCGAACACCGGATTGAAAAGCAGCGGCACGTGGCCGAACAGGTCGTGGAAGATGTCCGGCTCGACGATGTAGTCGAACTCCCCGGGCGTGCGGATCCAGTCCGTCACCGGGAACTTGCGGTTCGCGAGCAGCGTGAAGAACGGCACCTCGGGGATCAGCCCCGGAACGCCCACGATCTCCCAGCCGGTGGCGCGCTGCAGCCGCTCGTTGATCTCGTCGAAGCGCGGGATGCGGTCGCTCGCGCCCAGCGAGGGCAGGGCGGCGATGAAGGCCTCGCTCGCGCGTCCCGGCAGCAGCGCCGACTGGCGCGCGTAGAGCCGCCGGTAGGTGTCGTGGTCCTGCGGCGTGTAGGCCGCGTAGTCCTGCGCGCATGTGTAGTCGCTGCCGGCGCGTGCGTAATCGCCGCGCGGCGGGCGGTCGGCTTGACCGTAGACGACGGGGGCTTGTCCCATGGCATGTCTCCTTTTTTGTCAAAAGCAGGACCGCCCATGCCCGGGCCGCCCCGCGCTTCAATCCAGCTTGATCTTCGCGGCCTTGATCAAGAAGCCGTACTTGGCGTGTTCGGAACGCACGAACTGGCCGAACGACGCCAGCGTGAGGTCTTCCGCATCCAGACCCATCTTCTTCAGCTTCGCGGCGCTCGCGGGCGCATGCATCGCCGTGGTGAAGGCGGTCGCGTACCTGCGGGCCGCGTCGTCCGGCAGCGAAGCCGGGGCGAACAGCCCGAACCACGTGACCACGTTGAAGCCCGGCACCTCGTCGTTGATGCTGCGCACGTCCGGCAGCTCGTCGTCGCGGCCGAGCGTGGTGACGCCCAGCGCCTTCAGCTTGCCGGACTGGATGAGCGGCAGCGACGACGCGAGGTTGTCGAACACGAACGACACCTCGCCCGCCTGCAGCGCCTTCAGTGCCGGAGCGGCGCCCTGGAAGGGCACGTGCGCCACGCGCGTGTTGGTGAGCGACTTCAGCATCTCGGCCGCGATGTGGCCGATGCTGCCGTTGCCCCCCGAGCCGTACTTGAGCTGGTCCGGGTGCTTCTTCAGGTACTGCACCAGATCGGCCGTCGTCCCGATGTTCAGCGACTTCGCCTGCTCCGCGCCCATCACCAGCACGTTGGGCGTGCGCGCCACCAGGGCGATCGGCTTGAAGTCGCGCAGCGGGTCGTACGGGAAGCCCTTGTAGAGCCACGGATTCACCGCGTGCGTGGCCACCGCGCCCATCACCAGCAGGTTCGCATCCTTGGGCGCCTTCGCCACCATGTCCGCGCCGGTGTTGCCGCCGGCCCCCGGCTTGTTTACCACCTCCACGGTCCCCAGCGTGCCGCGCACGCCCTCTGCGAGGATGCGCGCGGACGTGTCCAGCGGACCTCCCGCCGGGTAGGGAACCACGATGGTCAGCGGTGCGGACGCGTTCTGCGCATGCACTGCGCAGGCAGCGCCCGCCAGAATGGCGGCCAGGATGTAACTACGGCGCAACATGGGTGTCTCTCTCCGTGCTCTTGGGGAGGGCGCAGTATAGAGACGGGTCCGCTGCCGGCGCAGTTGGTTACATCAATCGGACAGGCAATGTGTTTAGCCGTCCTTCAACACGCCGCGGCGCATCTGGTCGAGCTCGATGCTCTCGAACAGGGCCTTGAAATTGCCGTTGCCGAAGCCGTCGTCGCCCTTGCGCTGGATGAATTCGAAGAAGATCGGCCCGAGCTGGTTCTCGCTGAAGATCTGCAGCAGGATCGCGTCCTTCTTGCCGTCCACCAGGATCTTGCGCTTGTGCAGTTCCGCCACGTCCTCGCCGTGGCCGGGGATGCGCTTGTCCACCAGCTCGTAGTAGGTGTCGATCGTGTCGAGCAGGCGCACGCCCGAGGCGCGCAGCGCATCCACCGTGGCGTAGAGGTCGTCCGAGCCCATGGCGATGTGCTGGATGCCCTCGCCGTTGTACATGTCCAGGTACTCCTGGATCTGGCCGGCCTTTTCCTTGCCCTCTTCGTTGATCGGGATGCGGATCTTGCCGCAGGGGCTGGTCATGGCCTTGCTCTTGACGCCGGTCACCTGGCCTTCGATGTCGAAGTAGCGGATCTCGCGGAAGTTGAACAGGCGCTCGTAGAAGTTCGCCCATTCGATCATCCGGCCGCGGTGCACGTTGTGCGTCAGGTGGTCGATGTAGGTCAGGCCATGGCCCTTCGGGTTCAGCGCCTCCTCGGCCGTCACGCCCGGCAGCGGCTCGAAATCGACGTCGAAGAAGCCGATGTTGCCGATGTCGCCCGGCTGCGCGCCGTTCTTGCCGCGCCAGCGGTCCACGAGGTAGATCAGGCTGTCGCCGATGCCCTTGATGGCCGGGATGTTCAGCTCGCCCGGGCCGGCCTGGCCGGCGTAGCCCCAGGCGCCGAGGTTCAGCGCGCGTTCGTAGGCGGCCTTGGCGTCGTGCACGCGGAAGGCGATGGCGCAGACGCTCGGGCCGTGCAGGCGTGCGAAGCGCTGCGCGAAGCTGTCGGGCTCGGCGTTGATGATGAAGTTGATCTCGCCCTGGCGGTAGAGCGTCACGTTCTTGTGGCGGTGGCGCGCCACGGGCTTGAAGCCCATGCCCTCGAACACGCGGCCCATGGCCTGCGGATCGGGAGCGGCGTACTCGATGAATTCGAAGCCGTCGGTGCCCATGGGGTTCTCCCAGGCGGCGGTCTCCTGGGCTGCGTGCTGGGGCAGGGGGGTGTTCATGCGTTGTCTCCGGGGGTTGGCGCATTGATCTGCGTCATGCCACTGTAGGGGCTCGCATGCTCATGTTTCTGGCGAAAGCAGTGCGGTCGCGCTGCTTTGGCGCAGGAAAACTGCGGGATCGGGTGTTGTCACGCCATCCTTCCGCCACGGCGTGCCGGGGCAGCAGGCCACGGGCAGAAGGGTGCCGGCCACCCCGCCGGGCGCGGGTCAGCCGCCGGCGCCGCGCAGTGCGAGCGCCGCGTCCACGCGCAGCCGCTCCGCGGGCGTGAAGAGCTGCTGGCGCAGCTGCTGCAGCGCCGGGCCTTCGCCCGTGGCGGCCCGGGCCTGCTGGTACTGGTCCAGGCGACTTTGCCACTGGCGCTCCTCGTCGTCGCGGCGGGCGAGCGCCTGGGCCGCGGCCTCGCCGTACCGCGCGCTGCGCTCCGCGTACCGGGTGGCATCGTCGGCGTTGCGCGCGTTCAGGTCGGCGGTCTGGTCGGCCGCTGCCAGGTGCGCGACGGACGCCTGGCGCGCGGCGCGCAGGGGCTCGGGCAGGGCGGCGTCGGCGGCGCGCATCGCCTCGGCCCGCTGCGATGCGGTGAGCGTGCGGTCACCGGCGATGTCCATCCGGGCCAGGGTGTGGCGGTCCAGCGCGGCTTCCTCGGCGAACAGCGCCTCGTACTCCGCCGGTTCGAAGAACTGCTGGCGCAGGCTGTCGCGCGCCTGCATGGCCGTGCGCACCGCGTTCGCATCCGACATGTCGGCCGGCGGCGGCACGCTGCCCAGCGCGGCGCGGTAATCGACGTAGCGCAGCGCCAGGGCCAGGGCCCGCTCCCGCACATCGGCGGCGAAATGCCGGTCCGCCAGGGCCCGCAGGCGGCGCTTGATCTCCTGCGGATCCTCCGTGGCGCCGCCTTCCAGGGCATCGTTCAGAAACGCGTCGATCGCATAGCGCAGGCCGGGAACCAGCAGCGGATCGGCGAGCGGCCCCGGCGGGCGCGGCGCCAGGAAGGCCGTGCCCGCCGCGTCCGCCGCACCGGCTGCCCGGCCCGGGGCGCCGGCGTCCCGGGCTGCGGACGGGGGCGTGCCGGCACTGCCGTCCACCCCCGGGGCTCGCAGGGCGAACCATGCGCTCACGCCCAGGACCAGCAGCGCTGCCGGGAGCGCCGTGGCGGCTGCCCGCCCGCGGATGCCTGCCATCGGATCAGAGCCCCTGCTGCTTCAGGCGGTTGGCGTGCTGGCGGTAGAGCGTGACCGGATCGATGGAGAACAGATCCCGCAGGCCCACGAAATGGTTGATTTCGTCCAGATGGTTCTGGCGGTAGTCGCCGAGATGCTTGCCCAGGCGCGACGAGCAGACGGCCACGAGACCGTCGTTGGCTTCGCCATGCACCGGCCAGAGCAGCGCCAGCGGGCCGTCGCTCGGGTCCAGCGGGTTGGTGAGCGCGCGGTTGCCGGTCCAGGAGTAGTAGCGCACGCCGTTGACCACCGACGGGCCGTCGCCGCAGCCGTCTGCCAGCCCTTCGGGGAAGCGGCGGTTGAAGTCGGCCGCACCGGCGGTCGTCAGGGAATCGAGCGCGGCCTTGGGGACCTGCGGGTAATCCGGCGCGCCCGAGAGCACGCCCATCAACTGGGCGAGTCCCTTGACGGCCTCGTTGGCCACGGATTCCTGCACTGAGCCGGGCGGCAGGCCGCCGCGCACGAGATCGGCCACGCGCGAACCCCGGTTGACGCCTCCGACCGACGTGACCGAAGCCACCAATTGCGGGGCCACGCCGGCCACGTAGCGGACGGTGGGGCCGCCGTGCGAATGGCCGATCAGGTTCACCTTGGCTGCGCCGGTGATCGCCAGGATGTCCTTGACCTGCGCGAGCAGCTGCTCCCCCCGCACTTCGGAGCTGTTGGCGCCCGACACCTGCGCTACGAAGACCTGGGCGCCATCGCGCTGCAGGGCCTCGGGGATGCCGTAGAACATGTCCACGCCGAGCAGGGTCTTGAAGCCCAGCAGGCCGTGCACCAGCACGATCGGGTAGCGGGTGTGCGTGTAGCCCGGTTGGCTGGATGGGTTCGGCGAGATCGGCTGTGCCTGGGCGGCCGGGGCGGCGAGCGCCAGGGCGAGCGTGGCGCCGGCGGCAAGCCGGCCGAGCCGCCCGAGCCGCCCGAGGCGGCGAAGGATTGCGTGCATGGAAATCTCCTTGGGTTGCGTGACGGGCAGGAAGAGAACGAGCAGACGCGAAAAAAAGAACGGGCGTTCTTTTTTCTGATGGAATTGTCCAGTAGATACGGCCGAGTTTCCACTGGGTAGAAACCCGCGGGCTGCCGCCCATGGCTGTGCAGGGCAGGCAAGGCTTCGTAGAATCCTGTGCCATGAGCGCTTCCCACGCACTGGACCGGCTCGATCGGGCCATCCTGCGCTGCCTTCAGGAAAATGGCCGCGAAACCTACGACGTCATCGGCGAACAGGTCGGCCTGTCGCCCAGTGCCGTGCTGCGGCGTGCCAAGCGCCTGGAAGACGCGGGGGTGATCAGCCGCTACGTCGCCCTGGTGCGGCCCGAGGCCGTCGGCCTGGGCCTCACCGCCTACCTGAACGTGCGGCTCGAAAAGCACACCGAGAGCCACAAGCGCAATCCCATGGACCTCTTCCGCGCCAGCGTGCAGACCTGGCCGGAGGTGGTGGAATGCTCCGCGCTCACCGGCGAGATGGACTATCTGCTGCGCGTGGTGGTGGCCGACATGGCGCACTACAGCCGTTTCATCATGGACACGCTGCTCAAGCACCCCAGCGTGCAGGATTGCAAGACCAGCTTCGTGCTCGACCGGGTGAAGAGCACCACCGCCGTACCGGTGTGACACCTTGGCGACAGTGGTCCGCTATGCAATGCATAGCGAAACGGTGAGGCTCCGCCGCGCCGGACGGCAGTTCGGTGCATGGCTTTCTGGTGGCGGAGCGGGCCGTCGCATCCGCCCCACGGCGGCCTCATTCTTAGGGGAAAACCCTAAAATCACGGCATGTCCGCCCCACCCGCCGAGTCCCATGCCCCCCGACGCGCCGCACCGCGCGGCGTGCCCGTCGTGGTGCCCATCCGCTCGCTGGGGCCGGAGCAACGGGGCCGGATCGCCGCGCACCTGCTGCGGCTGGAGCCCGGCGACCGCTACCTGCGGTTCGGCTATGCGGCATCGGACGAGCAGGTGCTGCGCTATGTGCAGCAGCTCGATTTCGTGCGCGACGAAGTCTTCGGCATCTACAACCGGCGGCTCGAACTCATCGCCGTCGCCCACCTCGCCTACGGCGACGAAGCCGAGCACCGCAGCTGCGCCGAGTTCGGCGTCTCCGTGCTGGCCCAGGCGCGCGGCCGCGGCTTTGGCGCGCGGCTCTTCGAGCGTGCCGTGATGCACGCGCGCAACCGCGACGTGCGCATGGTGTTCATCCACGCGCTGAGCGAGAACACCGCCATGCTGCGCATCGCGCGCAATGCCGGCGCCGTGGTGCGCCGCGACGGCTCCGAATCCGAGGCCTATCTCGAGATTCCGCCCGCGGGCCTGCACTCGCGCATGGCGCAGAAGGTGGTGCACCGCCTGGCCGAGATGGACTACCAGCTCAAGCGCCAGGCGCGCCAGTTCCGCGCCTTTCTCGCGGGCATGCAGGCCGCGCGCAGCGGCGGGCCACCGGCCGCCTGAGGCCGCGTCACGGGCATCCGCTATCCTTGGAGCCCTCGCAACCACCGCACGTCCTGCACCCCGAGACCGTGTCCGACCCCCATCCCGCGCGCCCGTCCGACCGTGAAGACAAGCGCACGCTCCTGCAGCGCTTCCTCGAATTCATCCATCCCGGCCCGGACTCCAAGGACGAACTGATCGCCACACTGGCCGAGGCGGAGGACAACGACGTCATCAACGGCGACGCCCGCGTGATGCTGGAGCGTGTGCTGCGCATGGCCGAGATGACGGCCAGCGACGTGATGGTGCCCGCGCCCCGCATGGACCTGATCGACATCGATTCACCCTACGAGCCGCTGCTCCACCAGGTGATCGACACGGCGCACTCGCGCTTTCCCGTCTACCAGGGCGAGCGCGAGAACATCATCGGCATCCTGATGGCGAAGGATCTGCTGAAGCTGCAGCGGGCGCCCGAGCTGAACCTCCGGGCGCTGCTGCGCTCCGTGGTGTACGTGCCCGAGAGCAAGGGCCTGAACGACCTGCTGCGCGAATTCCGCGCCAACCGCATCCACATGGCGGTGGTAATCGACGAGTTCGGCCGCGTGGCCGGCCTCGTCACCATCGAGGACGTGCTGGAGCAGATCGTGGGCGAGATCGAAGACGAATTCGACATTCCCGAAGACGAAGGCGACATCTTCGCGCTGGCCGACCGCACCTACCGCGTGAGCGGCGACACCCCCGTGGAGCGCGTGGCCGAGGCGTTCGACCTGCCCGCGATCGAAGGCAGCGACCGGGACGAGGAGTTCGACACCATCGGCGGCCTGATCGCGCACGAACTCGGCCATGCGCCGCGCCGCGGCGAGTCGCTCGACCTGGCGGGCCTGCGCTTCATCGTGCTGCACACGAAGGGCGGGGCGGTGCGCTGGTTCAAGGTCTCGCCCGTGCCCGTGGGCGACGGCCCGGACGCCGGCTGACCATGCCGCGCGATGTCTCCGGCGGCCGCCGCTTCGGCGGGCCTGCGCCTGCGCCCGCCGCGGCCAGCGGGGCCCGTGCGGCGCTGGCCGGGCTGGCCGGCCTCGCGCAGGCCGCATCCATCGCCTGGCCCTGGGGCGGGCAGCCGCTCTGGTGGCTGCAGCTCGCCTCCCTCGCGGTGCTGGCGCGCCTGCTGCTCGGCGCGCGCGGCGCGTGGCAGGCCGCGGGCCTGGGCGCCGCCTTCGCCACCGCGTGGCTCACGGGCACGTTCTGGTGGCTGTTCATCTCCATGCACACCTACGGGGGCCTCGCCGCGCCGCTCGCCGTGCTCGCGGTGGTGGGGCTGGCGGCGTTCCTGGGCAGCTACTACGCGGTGGCCGCGGCAGTGTTCGCGCGCCTCGGGGCCCGCCTGCCGGGCCGGCGCGCCGGGCTGGCCGTCGCCTTCGGCGCGCTCTGGCTGCTGGCCGAGCTGGCGCGCGGCGTGCTGTGGACCGGCTTCCCGTGGGGGGCCGGCGGCTACGCGCACGTGGACGGCCCCCTGGCGGTGCTGGCGCGCTGGACGGGCGTGTACGGCATCGGCGCCGTGGCGGCCGGGCTGGCGATGCTGGCCGCGCAGCTGCGCGGATCCGATCTGCGCCGGCCGAAGTGCTGGGCGGTCGCCGCCGCGTTCGGCCTCGCCTGGGCGGGGCTCGCGGCACAGCGCCACTGCGCGGTGGACGGCTGCGGCGCGCAGGGAGCGCAGGAGGCGAAGGCGCCCGCGCCGCTGTCCGTGGCGCTGCTGCAGGGCAACATCCCCCAGGACGAGAAATTCCAGGCCGGCAGCGGCATTCCGCAGGCCCTGCGCTGGTACGGCGACGCGCTGCGCACCGCCGATGCCGCGCTGGTCGTTGCACCCGAGACCGCCATCCCGCTGCTGCCGCAGCAGCTCATGCCGGGCTACCTCGAATCGATCCAGGCGCATTACGCGGGCGGATCGGCGCCGGGCACCGCCGCCCCGGCCGCCACCACCACCACGCCGCGCGCCGCGCTGCTGGGCATCCCGCTGGGCGATGCCGGACAGGGCTACACCAATTCCGTGATCGGCTTCGCCCCCGGCTTGCCCGCGACCTACCGGTACGACAAGCACCACCTGGTGCCGTTCGGCGAGTTCGTGCCGCCGCTGTTCCGCTGGTTCACCGAACTCATGAACATCCCGCTGGGCGACTTCAACCGCGGCGGCGTGGGGCAGCCTTCGTTCCCCTGGGCCGGGCAGCGCATCGCACCCAACATCTGCTACGAGGATCTGTTCGGCGAGGAGCTGGCTGCGCGCTTCGCCGATCCGGCGTCGGCGCCGACCGTGTTCGTGAACGTGAGCAATATCGCCTGGTTCGGCGATTCCGTCGCCATCGACCAGCATCTCGCGATCAGCCGGATGCGCGCCCTGGAGTTCGAGCGCCCGATGGTGCGCGCCACCAACACCGGCGCGACGGCATTGATCGACCACCGCGGCGTGGTCACGGCGCGCCTGCCTTCCGCGCAGCGCGGAATCCTGCGGGGCGAGGTGGAGGGCCGCAGCGGCGCCGCTACCCCGTTCGCCTGGTGGGCCGCGCGCGCCGGGCTGTGGCCGCTCTGGCTGCTGGGCGCGCTGGTGGTGGCTGCGGCCTTCGCCCTGCGGCCCCCGCGGCGCTGACCGGCGGCGCCGCCGCGGCAGCGGCCGGCTAGCCGGCAGGGCTGCCTTCCGCATGGTGCGGGCGCGCCAGCACCGCGTGCAGCAGGCCCGGCAGCAGGTCGAGCATGCGCGCCGCATGGCGGCCCGGGGGATGGTGTTCCGCGTGGTAGGCGTACAGCGGAATCGGCTCCCGGTCGCGCAGCGGCACGGCCACCACCGTGGCCGGGTCCAGGTTGCCGGCCGTGAGGAAGTCCACCACCGTCCATCCCAGCCCGCGCCGCACCAGCTCCACCGCCAGCTGCGAGGTCTGCACCTGGATGCCCAGCTCGGTGTGCACGCCCAGCTCGCGGGCCAGCGCGGCCACGGGCGCGCGCATCGGGTCGTCGCCCAGCAGCGGGATCATGGGAGTGTTCGCGAGGAACGAGATCGGGTCGTTGCGGTTCAGGCGCACGGCCCGCTGCCAGATGTCGCGGCCCACGGCGATCGAGAGCGGCCCGCTCACCAGCATGCTGCTGCGCACCTGCGGATGGGGATGCGGATAGAAGCCCAGCGCGAAATCCACCGTCCGCGTGGTCAGGGCCTGCGCCATCTGGTCGGGGTGCAGCGTGCGCACCTCCACCCCCACCCGGGGCGACTGGCGCGCATGCAGCTCCAGCACCGTCGGCAGGAAGGTGTGCGTGACCGACGGGATCGCCCCCAGCCGCACCTGCCCGCCCTCGGGCTGTCGCAGGTTGAGCGCGGTGCGGCGCAGCTCGTCCAGTTGGCGGTAGATCTGCCCGGAGGCCGCGAACAGCGCCTGCGCCTCCGGGGTGGGCACGAGCGCGCCGCGCACCCGGCTGAACAGCGGGTACCCGAGCTGCAGTTCGGCGTGCGCGATCGTCTTGCTGACGGCCGAGGGCGTGATGCTGACGAGGCGGGCGGCGGCACTCATGTTGCCCGCCTGCATGACGGCCTGAAAGACTTCGAGTTGCCGGAGGTTCATGGCTGGGGAGGGAGCGGATCGGAGGGTATGAATTCCATTCACACCCCGACCCGGATTATTCCCCACAGCCGGGTTACGTCATTCCTAACATACGGCACCCGTACGACGGGCCCGTGACAATGAATCCAACAATCAAGGAGATGAACGAGTGATGGCTTTCCCGCACATGCAATTCAAGCGCCTGCTGGCCGGCGCCGCTTTCGCCGCCTGGGGCCTCGTGGCCGGCGCGCAGACCCAGTCCGCAGCGCCCGCCCAGCCGGCCGCCAAGCCCAACGTCGTCGTGCTCGCCACCGGCGGCACGATCGCCGGTGCCGGCGCGACGGCCGCCAACAGCGCCTCGTACGCCGCCGCCAAGGTGCCGGTCGACAAGCTGCTCGCCGGCCTGCCCGAGCTCGCCAACGTCGCGTCCGTGAAGGGGGAGCAGGTCTTCCAGATCGCCTCCGAGAGCTTCACGAACGACCAGCTGCTGCAACTGGGCAAGCGCGTCTCCGCGCTCTCCAAGCAGCCCGACGTGGACGGCATCGTCGTCACCCACGGCACCGACACGCTCGAAGAAACCGCCTACTTCCTGAATCTGGTCGTCCACACGGACAAGCCCATCGTGGTCGTGGGTTCCATGCGCCCGGGCACGGCCCTCTCGGCCGATGGCGCGCTGAACCTGCTGGAGGCCGTCACGGTGGCCGCGAGCAAGGAATCCGCCGGCAAGGGCGTGCTCGTCACCATGAGCGACGAAATCCAGAGCGGCCGCGACGTCACCAAGGGCGTCAACGTCAAGACCCAGGCGTTCCGCAGCCAGTGGGGCCCGCTGGGCATGGTGGTGGAAGGCCAGACCTACTGGTTCCGCGCGCCCGTCAAGCGCCACACGATGCAGTCGGAGTTCAACATCGACGAGATCACCGCCCTGGCGCCCGTGGACATCGTCTACGGCTACGGCAACGTGCCCCGCTCCATCGCCGACGCGGTGGGCAACTCGGGCGTGAAGGCCCTGATCCACGCCGGAACGGGCAACGGCTCGGTGGCCGACCGCGTGGTGCCCGCCCTGCAGGAACTGCGCGGCAAGGGCGTGCAGATCGTGCGTTCCTCGCGCGTGGCCGATGGCTTCGTGCTGCGCAATGCCGAGCAGCCCGACGACAAGTACGACTGGGTGGTGGCGCACGACCTGAACCCCCAGAAGGCGCGCATCCTGGCGGCCGTCGCCCTGACGAAGCCGCAGACCAGCAAGGATCTGCAGCGCATCTTCTGGCAGTATTGAGCGGGCAAGCCGCCCCTGCCGTACCGGCGTTCCGCGCCGGCACGCCGACCCACAGGGCCGCCTCGTGCGGCCCTTTTCCTTGCGCGGCGTCAAGCCGCCGCCGGATTGCGCCGTGGGGTCTGTCGCCCCCCGGCTGGGTGGATGCCCCCCGCAGACTGGATAATGCGCGTTCGCGACCGCCGGCGACGCCGGGGTGTGCGCACACGAAACGCGGCGCTGCGCGCCGACCTGGAGCACGACTGACAATGGCTGAATCCTTTTCCTATGAACAACTGATCGCCTCGGGCGAAGGCAGGCTGTTCACCCCCGACAGCGGACGACTCCCGCTGCCGCCCATGCTGATGTTCGACCGCATCACGCACATCGACGCCGACGGCGGCGCGCACGGGCTGGGAAAGATTCGCGCCGAGCTGGACGTGCGCCCCGACCTCTGGTTCTTCGACTGCCACTTCCAGGGCGATCCGGTGATGCCGGGCTGCCTGGGGCTGGACGCCATGTGGCAGCTCATCGGTTTCTACCTGACCTGGCTGCAGCTGCCGGGCCGGGGCAGGGCGCTGGGCGCGGGCGAGGTCAAGTTCACCGGTGAGGTGGGCCCGAACGTGAAGCTCGTCACCTACGAAATCGACATCAAGCGCGTCATCAAGCGCAAGCTGGTCATGGCCATCGGCGACGCCCGCCTGCTGGCCGACGGCCAGGAGATCTACGTGGCCTCCGACCTGCGCGTGGGCCTGTTCAAGCGCGAAGACGGCGGGAAGGACGGCGCACCCGCAGCGGGAGCATCGGCATGACCACGAAGAAGCGCGTCGTCATCACGGGAGCGGGCATCGTCTCGTGCATCGGCAATGACCGGCAGACCGTGACCGCCTCGCTGCGCGAGGGCACCTCCGGCATCCGCGCCATGCCCGAGTTCGCCGAACTCGGCCTGCGCAGCCAGGTGGCGGGCGCACCCCGGATCGACCTGGACGCGGCCATCGACCGCAAGCTGCGCCGCTTCATGGGCGACGCGGCGGCCTATGCCTACCTCTCGCTGAAGGACGCGATCGCGCAGTCGGGCCTCGCGCCAAGCCAAGTCTCGCACCCGCGCACCGGCCTCATCATGGGATCGGGCGGCGGCTCGCCGGCCCACCAGATCGAAGCGGCCGATACCCTGCGCTCCAAGGGAATCCGCCGCGTCGGGCCCTACCAGGTCACGCGCTGCATGGGCTCGACCGTGTCGGCCAACCTGTCCACCGCGTTCGCCATCAAGGGCATCAACTTCTCCATCACCTCGGCCTGCAGCACGTCTGCGCACTGCGTCGGCATGGCGGCCCAGCAGATCGCCTTCGGCCTGCAGGACGTGATGTTCGCGGGCGGCGGCGAAGAGCTGTCCTGGGGCCTGGCCACGCTGTTCGACGGCATGGGCGCCATGTCGTCCAAGTTCAACGACACGCCCGAGAAGGCCTCGCGCCCCTACGACGCGGACCGCGACGGCTTCGTGATCGCCGGCGGCGGCGGCGCGCTGGTGCTCGAGAGCCTCGAGCATGCGCAGGCCCGCGGCGCCACCATCCTGGCCGAGATCGTCGGCTTCGGGCTGTCGTCGGACGGCGAGGACATGGTCGCGCCCTCGGGCGACGGGGCCATCGCCTGCATGCGGCAGGCCATCGAGCAAGCCGGCGGCGGCCCGATCGATTACGTGAACACGCACGGCACCTCGACCCCCGTGGGCGACCTGCCCGAACTGCGCGCGCTGCGCGAGGTGTTCGGCGATGCGGTGCCGCCGTTCTCCAGCACCAAGTCGCTCACCGGCCACTCGCAGGGCGCGACCGGCGTGCAGGAGGCGATCTACTGCCTCTACATGCTCCAGGACGGCTTCATCGCGGGCTCGATCAACGTCGAGACGCCCGATCCCGCCGTGGGCGACCTGCCGCTCGTGACCACCACGCGCGAGGCGCCGCTGCGCACGGTGCTCTCCAACAGCTTCGGCTTCGGCGGCACCAACGCCAGCCTGGTGCTGCGGCGCTGGGACGGCCAGTAAGCGGGCTTCGCGGGCAGGGCCGTGCCCCTGCACCGCGGCGCCGGCTGCGCGCTCGCTGGCAGGCACCGGCCCATCTACCCGGGCCCTGCGGCGCCGGGCGCCGTGGCCTTTCCTGCCCGCCGTGCGCCGGGACCCGCCGCGCGGCCCCGTAGAATCCCCGGTTCCGCGCGCTGCGCGGCCATCTTCCAGACCGCGCCCGGGATGGCGGCTCGCCTGCTGCCTGCCGCCCCCGGCCGCCAGGACACACACGCATGTTGACCTTCCAGCAAATCATCCTGAAGCTGCAGTCGTACTGGGACGCCCAGGGCTGCGCGCTCCTGCAGCCCTACGACATGGAAGTGGGCGCGGGTACCTCGCACACCGCCACCTTCCTGCGCGCCCTGGGCCCGGAGCCCTGGAAGGCCGCCTACGTGCAGCCCAGCCGCCGCCCAAAGGACGGCCGCTACGGCGAGAACCCCAACCGCCTGCAGCACTACTACCAGTACCAGGTGGTCCTGAAGCCCGCGCCGGCCAACATCCTGGAGCTGTACCTCGGCTCGCTGGAGGCCCTGGGCTTCGACCTGAAGAAGAACGACATCCGCTTCGTGGAAGACGACTGGGAGAACCCCACGCTCGGCGCGTGGGGCCTGGGCTGGGAGGTCTGGCTCAACGGCATGGAAGTGACCCAGTTCACGTACTTCCAGCAGGTCGGCGGCATCGACTGCAAGCCCGCCACGGGCGAAATCACGTACGGTCTGGAGCGCCTGGCCATGTACCTGCAGGGCGTGGACAACGTCTACAACCTCGCCTGGACCGACACGCTCAAGTACGGCGACGTCTACCACCAGAACGAGGTGGAACAGTCCACCTACAACTTCGAGCACTCCGACGCCGACTTCCTCTTCACCGCCTTCGCGGCGCACGAGAAGCAGGCCCAGTACCTGATGGAGCAGCAGCTGGCGCTGCCCGCCTACGAGCAGGTGCTCAAGGCTGCGCACAGCTTCAACCTGCTGGATGCGCGCGGCGCGATCTCCGTCACCGAACGGGCCGCCTACATCGGCCGCATCCGCAACCTGGCGCGCGCCGTGGCCCGCAGCTACCTCGACAGCCGCGCCCGCCTGGGCTTCCCCATGGCGCCCCGCGCCTGGGCCGACGAAGTGCTGGCCGACATCGCCAAGGCCGGCCAGCAACAGCAGCAGAAGAAGGAAGCCGCCTGAAGCGGCGGGCCCTGCGGACCGAGAGACACACCACCATGACCCATCCGAACCTTCTCGTCGAACTGTTCGTCGAAGAGCTGCCCCCGAAAGCCCTGCAGAAGCTCGGCGACGCCTTCGCCCAGGTGCTGCTGGCGCAGCTGCAGGCCCAGGGCCTCGCCTCCGTTGCCTCGCGCCTGACGGCCTATGCCTCGCCCCGGCGCCTGGCCGCCCACATCACCGAAGTCGCGCCGCAGGCGGCCGACAAGGCCGTCTCGCAGAAGCTCATGCCCGTCACGGTGGGCCTGGACGCCTCCGGCAACGCCACGCCCGCGCTGCTCAAGAAGCTCTCCGCCCTGGGCGCCGACGCTTCCGCCGTGCCCGGCCTGCGCCGCGCACCCGACGGCAAGGCCGAGGCGCTGTTCCTCGACAGCACCGCGCGCGGCGCCACGCTGTCCGAAGGACTGCAGAAGGCGCTGCAGGAATCCGTCGCCCGACTGCCGATCCCCAAGGTGATGCGCTACCAGCTCGAATCGGGCTGCGAGCAGCCGGGCTGGACGAGTGTGAGCTTCGTGCGACCCGCGCACGGCCTCGTGGCGCTGCACGGCACCGAAGTGCTGCTGTCCGTCTCGGTGCTGGGCCTCACGGCCGGCAACGCCACCCACGGCCACCGCTTCGAGGCGGCCGTGGACCCGGTGGTGCTGCGCAGCGCCGACACCTATGCCGAGCAGCTGGCGCAAGAAGGAGCCGTGATCGCCGGCTTCGCCGACCGCCGCGCCGAGATCGTCCGCCAGCTGCAGGCCGCCGCCGCGCAGGTGGGCGGCGGCGTGCGCCCCATCCAGGACGATGCGCTGCTCGACGAGGTGACGGCCCTGGTCGAACGCCCGAACGTGCTCGTCTGCGAATTCGAGAAGGAATTCCTCGGCGTGCCGCAGGAGTGCCTCATCCTCACGATGAAGGCCAACCAGAAATACTTCCCGCTGCTCGATGCCGAAGGCCGGCTCACGCACCGCTTCCTGGTGGTGAGCAATATCCGCCCCGACGATCCGAGCGCCGTGGTCGGCGGCAACGAGCGCGTGGTGCGCCCGCGCCTGGCCGACGCCAAATTCTTCTTCGACCAGGACCGCAAGAAGACGCTCGAATCGCGCGTCGCCTCGCTCGCCAAGGTGGTCTACCACAACCAGCTCGGCACCCAGGGCGAGCGCGTGGACCGCGTGCGCGCCATCGCCCGGGCCATCGCGCAGCAGATCGGCGACGTGGAGCTGGCCCGCCAGGCCGACCAGGCGGCGCAGCTCGCCAAGGCCGACCTCGTTACCGACATGGTGGGCGAATTCCCCGAACTGCAGGGCACCATGGGCCGCTACTACGCCCAGGCCGACGGCCTGCCCGCGGCCGTGGCCGATGCCATCGAAGACCACTACAAGCCGCGCTTCGCGGGCGACACGCTGCCGCGCGGCGACGTGGGCGTGGTGGTGGCGTTGGCCGACAAGCTCGAAACCCTGGTGGGCATGTTCGGCATCGGCAACCTGCCCACGGGCGACCGCGACCCGTTCGCGCTGCGCCGCCATGCGCTGGGCGTGATCCGCATGCTGGTCGAGAAGGAGCTTCCGCTCGATCTGGAAACCCTGCTGCACAGCGCGCTGCCCGCCTTCGGCGACAAGATCCAGGACGCCACCGCGCCCCTGGCCGACTTCATCTACGACCGCCTGGCCGGCAGCCTGCGCGAGCAGGGCTACAGCGCCCAGGAAGTCGATGCCGTGCTGGCCCTGCGCCCGCAGCGCCTGGCCCTGGTCGGCAAGCAGCTCGCCGCCGTGCGCGCGTTCGCCGCGCTGCCCGAGGCCCCGGCGCTCGCCGCGGCCAACAAGCGCGTCACCAACATCCTCAAGAAGGCCGGCGACGTGGACGCGCACGTCAACCCCGAGCTGCTGCGCGAGCAGGCCGAAAAGGACCTGTACGCCGCCCTGCAGCGCTTCGTGCCCGAAGCCGATGCGCTCTACGCCCGCGGCGACTACACGGGCAGCCTGCAGACGCTGGCCGTGCTGCGCGCGCCCGTCGATGCGTTCTTCGACGACGTGATGGTCAACGCCGAGGAGCTGGACCTGCGCCTCAACCGCCAGGGCCTGCTGCAGAGCCTGCACGTGGCGATGAACCGCGTGGCCGATCTCTCGCGCCTGGCCGTCGCCTGAGCGCGCCGGCGCCCCCCGCGCAGCGCGAGCGACCACGGACTGAGGCCATGCCGCCCACCTCCGCCCCGGACGGCGCCACCCGCACCGCGTGGTGGCTGTTCGCGCCGCCCGCGGCGGTCGTGGGCCTGCGCTGGCTGCTGGAGTGGCACGCCGACCGCTGGCCCGGGCCCGCCGTGTGGCCGCTCGCACCCTTCGACGGCACCCGCGACCCGGCATGGGCGCTTACCGCGTTCGGTGCCGGTGCTGCCGTCCTGGCCGCCACCGGCTGGCTGCTGCGCCGCGCGGCGCGCCGCTGGGGCCGTCCGGCCGCACGCCGCATCGCCCTGGGGCTGTGGGTGCTGGCCTGCGCTGGCGGCGCCGTGGCGCTCGCCCTGCGCCACTGGGACGCCCGCCTGCTGCAGCCGCTGCCCGATGCCCGCGTGACCGTCGCCGGCACGCGTCCCCAGCCCGCCAGCCTGCGCGGGCCCGGAGGCACCCAGGTGGTGCTGCGCTGGGAGGCCGGTGAAGCCACCCGGGGCGGCGCGGTGCAGGGCGTCGGGCCTGACGCGCCGCCGCCGCCGCTGCTGCGGCAGGCGACGCTCCCGCCGGACGCCGCCGCAGGCTGGCAGCCGGGCCAGGCGCTGCGCCTGCAGTGGGCGCAGGGCCGTTTCGGCGGCCTCTACGCCACGGGCTGGAGCCCCGCCGGGCCGGCGGCCTCGGCGGGCACGGCGCCGCATCTTCCATAATCGCGCGCATGAAACTCGCCATCCTCGACCGCGACGGCACGCTCAACTCCCCCGGCGAGGGCTTCATCTCCTCGCCCGACGAATGGGTGCCCGTGCCGGGGGCCCTGGAAGCCGTGGCGCGCCTCACCCACGCGGGCTGGCACCTGGCCGTGGCCACCAACCAGCCCGGCCTGGGCCGCGGCCTGTTCGACGTGCTCGCGCTCAATGCCATCCATGCGCGCATGCACCGGCTGCTTGCCGCCGCGGGCGGGCGCATCGAGGCCATCTTCTACTGCCCGCACGCTCCCGACGAGGGCTGCGCCTGCCGCAAGCCCGCACCGGGGCTGATGGAGCAGATCCGCGAACGCTACGGCGTGGAGGGCGGCGACGTGGTCGTGGTGGGCAGCTGCCCCGAGCACCTGCAGGCCGGTGCGGCCATCGGCGCGCGACTGCACGCCGTGGGCGCGCACGGAGCGGATGCCGGCGCGCCCGGCGCCTGGCCGCCGGGCACGCTGCACCACGCGGGCCTCGCGGCCTTCGCGGACCACGTCCTGGCCGCCCCGGCGAAGCCGCCGTCCGGCGGAGGCTGACGCACGCGCCGGGCCGATGCCCGGCCTTCCTCCCACCCTGCGGCGCCGGGCGCTCCCGGCCCGCGGCCCGACACCCCGGCATCCTCTCCTTTTCCTCACTCCGCATCGCATGGCCTTCATCCGCTCCGTTCTCCATCTGCTCTGGATGGCCCTCACCGTGGTCCCCTACACCCTCGCCATCCTCGTGGTCCGGCTGTTCGGTGCGCCCACGCACGTCCGCTACCGCATCGCCCGCGCCTGGCTCAAGCTCAGCACCGACGCGGCCCGCGTGATCATGGGCATCCGCACGCGCATCACCGGCATGGAGCACCTGCCGAAGGACCCGGGCCAGGGCGTGGTGCTGCTGGTGAAGCACCAGTCCACCTACGAGACCTTCCTGATGCCGGCGATCATGCCGCGCCCCCTGGCCTACGTCTTCAAGAAGGAGCTGCTCCAGATCCCGTTCTTCGGCTGGTCCATCGGCAGCCTGGACATGATCCACATCGACCGCAGCCAGCGCGCGCGCGCCTTCGTGAAGGTGCTGCAGCAGGGCCGCGCCCTCCTGGCCCGGGGCACCTGGGTCATCATGTTCCCCGAGGGCACCCGCACGGCCCGCGGCGAGAAGGGCGACTACAAGAGCGGCGGAACCCGGCTCGCGATCGAGGCCGGCGTGCCCGTGGTGCCGGTGGCCGTCACCTCGGCCAAGGTCTGGCCGCGCAAGGCCTTCGTCAAGCGGCCCGGCACGGTGGACGTGTCCGTCGGCCGCCCGATTCCCTCCACCGGGCGCAAGCCCGATGAGCTGATGGCCGAGGTCGAGGCCTGGATCGAGGCCGAGATGCGCCGCCTCGACCCCGAAGCCTACGGAGCCGCCCGCACGGAGCCCTGATGCAGCGGCTGGTGCAGCTCGCGCTGGATTTCTTCGGTGGCGGCGGCGTGCCGTCCGGGCGCGCGGAGCCACCGGCACCCCGTGGGCCTTCCACCGCGCCGCCCGCGGCTCCGCAGGGCGGGCCTGCGCCGGCCCCTCCGGGAAACCGCAGCGCCGGGCCAGGCATGCCGACGCCGGCGCCGGCGCCGGCGCCGGTGCCGGACGCGCGCCCCATGCCCGTCGAATTCCGCCATCCCGCCGCCAGCCGCGAGGTGGTGCTGGGCGATGCGCTCGTCGCCTATGCGCTGCAGCGCTCGCGGCGGCGCACCATCGGCTTCACCGTCGGGCCGGACGGGCTCGCGGTGCGCGCGCCCGGCTGGGTCTCGTTGGCGAACGTGGATGCGGCCGTGCGCGAGAAATCCGCGTGGATCCTGCGCAAGCTGGGCGAAGCGCGCGAGCGCCAGCGCCGCCAGGAGGACGCGCGGATCGAGTGGGGTGACGGCGCCGTGCTGCCCTACCTCGGCGAGCCGCTCACCGTGGTGCTGGACCCGACGCACGGGTTCCGCGGGCAGGGCGCGGCGCTGGTGCCGGGGCCGGACGGGGGCCGCTGCCTGCATGTCGGACTGCCGCGCGCCGCCACCCCTGCGCAGGTGCGCGATGCCGTGCAGGCCTGGCTGATGCGTGACGCGCGCCGCCACTTCACCGCCCGGCTGGAACATTTCGCGCCGCTGCTGGGCGTGCAGTGGCGCACCCTGCGGCTGTCGAGCGCCCAGACGCGCTGGGGCAGCGCGCGCGCCGACGGCTCCATCCGCCTCAACTGGCGGCTGCTGCACTACCGGCCGGCCGTCATCGACTACGTCGTCGCGCACGAACTCTCCCACCTGCGCCACATGGACCACAGCCCCCGTTTCTGGGACACGGTGGCCACCGTCATGCCGGACTATGCCGCGCTGCGCGACCGGCTGCGCGACGAGCCCGCTCCCCGGTGGTGATGGGCCAGTGATGGGGGTGTGGCGCCGCAGCGCCTCGACCTTCCGCGTGGACTGGCACAGAATGCAGGCCATGACTGCTTCGAATGCTTCTCCGTCCTCTTCTGCCGCCATCCCTGCCCAAGGCTATGCGGGCGACGTGTCGCCGCAACTCGCCTGGGAATGGGTGCAGGGCGGCCGTGCCGTGCTCGTGGACGTGCGCACCGATGCCGAACGCGACTGGGTCGGCTTCGTGCCGGGCGCCGTGGCCATCCCGTGGAAGACCTATCCCGGCATGGCCCTGAACCCCGGTTTCGACGACGCGCTGCGTGCCGCCGTGCCCGAGGGCGGGCAGGCCGTGCTGCTGTGCCGCAGCGGAGTGCGTTCGGTGGCGGCCGCGCGGCGCGCCACCGAGCTGGGCGTCACGGCCTACAACATCCTCGAAGGCTTCGAGGGCGATGCGGATGCCGAAGGCCACCGCAACCGCACGGGCGGCTGGCGCTTCCGCGGGCTGCCCTGGCGGCAGGGCTGACGGGGCGCAGGGGCCTGCTCCACGCCACCCTTGCCCGATGCGAAGGCGGGGAGGGAAGGACGGGGCGTGCCAGCCTTCCGGTCAGGCCCCGTCTGCCGCGGTCACAGCGGCGGAATGCGCAGCTTCTGCCCCGGATAGATCTTGTCCGGGTGCGTCAGCATGGGCTGGTTGGCCTCGAAGATGCGGGGGTACTTGTTGGCGTCGCCGTAGTACTTCTTGGCGATGGCCGAAAGCGTGTCGCCGCGCACCACGTCGTGGTACTGCGCTTCGGGCTCGGCGTTCTGCACGGTCATCTGGTTGTCCACGCTCGTCACGCCCGAGACGTTGCCGCAGCACAGCGTGACCTTCTCCTTGGCGGCCTGGGACGGCGCCTCGCCCTGCACGGTCACCTTGCCTTCAGGACCGGCGAAGGCAACCTTGACGTTGCTGACGCCCAGGTTCTGCGACGCGATGTAAGTCTCGATCGCCTTGCCGGCCGTGGCGTTGAGCTGGTCCTGGCTCGGTGCGGCGGGGGCTGCTGCCGGCGCAGCGGCGGGCGCCGGTGCGGGCGCGGCATGCGCGTCCTTGCCTCCGAACAATTTTTCCCCGGCTTCCTTCACGAAGCTGAAAAGTCCCATGTCATGGCTCCTTGTTGTGGTGTGGAAAACGACCGGCCCAAGCCGGCGCGAACCACTGTAGCGCTTCAGTCCACGCGCTCCGTGTCGGACGGCGGCCCGATCCTGGTGCGGCAGGGCGCCGGCCCCGCGTGTCTCCGCGGCGTCCGCCCGGGGCCGGCTGGGCGGTAAAACTCGTGATAATCCGTCGCATGACTTTTCTGGCCATCGACGTCGGCAACACCCGCCTCAAGTGGGCGATGTACGACGCTCCCAAGCCAGGCGCCGCCGTCCTGGCCCATGGCGCCGAATTCCTCGACCACATCGAGCGCCTCGCGGACAGCGCCTGGGCCGGGCTGCCGGCCCCTACGCGCATGCTGGGCTGCGTGGTGGCTGGCGATGCCGTGCGGCGGCGCGTGATGGAGCAGATGGAGTGGTGGGACGTGCCGGCCCACTGGGTCGTTCCCTCCACCCGCGAGGCCGGCCTCGTCAACGGCTACGACCACCCGACGCGCCTGGGTTCCGACCGCTGGGTGGCGATGATCGGCGCGCGCCACCGGCTGCTGCGCCAGGGCGCGCCGCGCCCGCTGGTGGTGGTGATGGTCGGCACGGCCGTGACCGTCGAGGCGATCGATGCCGAAGGACGCTTCCTCGGCGGCCTCATCCTGCCGGGACACGGCATCATGCTGCGCGCGCTCGAGTCGGGCACGGCGGGGCTGCACGTGCCCACCGGCGAGGTCACGCCCTTTCCCACCAACACGAGCGATGCGCTCACGAGCGGCGGCACCTACGCCATCGCCGGGGCCGTGGAGCGCATGGTGCAGCACGTCGCCGCGCACTGCGGCGAAGAGCCCGCCTGCATGATGACCGGCGGCGCGGGCTGGAAGATGGCGCCCAGCATGACGCGCCCGTTCGACCTGATCGAGAACCTGATCTTCGACGGCCTCCTCGCCATCGCCGAGGAGCGCTTCGGCGGCAGCTGACGCGCCGGGCCGTGGCCTAGGCGCCGTCGTCGAGTTCCATGCGCGCCAGCTCCACGGCCAGGCGCTCCGCCGCATCCGCCGCATCGGCGTGCGCGGCCTGTTCGTAGAGTTCGGTGGCACGCGCGGCATGCGCCGCGCCGCCGAGCATGAGCAGCGCGTTGGCGTGCTCGATGCGGCCGATCACCGAATGCGGGTGCAGCGCGAACGACTCGTCGAACAGCCGCAGGCTGTCCTCGCGGCGCGCGCCGTGGGTGATGCTGCCCACCATTTCCCCCACCTTGTCGATCACCTCGGCATGGAACACCGCCAGCGCCAGCCGCGCATCGGCGTGCCGCGCATTCAAGGCGATGGTGCGGTCCAGCCCTGCGCGCACCTGGCCGGTGAGTCCCTGCGCGAGCGCCCGGGCCACGCTGATGCCCTGGACATAGCGCCCGAGCGCATAGGCGTGCCAGAACCAGGCATTCGGATTGTCGGGTTCTTCGGCCGCCTGACGCCGCGCGCATTCGGCCGCCTGGCTGAAGAGTTCCAGCCGCCGCGCCTCGCTCGGCTCCAGGTAGGTCGCGTAGACGATCGTCGCCTTGTTCGCCGCGGTGATGCCCGCGCCGCCGGCCGCCATGCCGGCGCGCGCCGCCTCCGCGAAGCGGCCGCTGTGGAACAGCGCCCAGGCCTCGAGCACGGCCGGGTCGTGCGGCAAGAGTTCCGCGTCCCCCTGGTGCAGGCGTTCCCAGCGGCGCGCGACGTCGCCGGCCGTGAAGGCGTAGTCGCGGGCGTACGGGAAAGGCGTCCAGGATTCCATGGTGTGCGTCTTCGTGTTCATGCGCGTTCCGTGTTCATGCGGCGTCGGCCGGAGCGTGGTTCTCGCCCAGCGCCTGCAGCTGGGCCCGCTGGCCGCTGGAGAGGTAGGGATGCAGCAGGCCCAGCACCTGCTGCACACCGCGCAGCAGTGCGGCCTGGGCGTTGTCCGGTTCCAGGGCGTGCCGCGGATCGCGCACGTACTCGAAGCTCAGCCAGTACGTCACCGCCATCATGCAGTGCTCGCCCACCGTGGGAAGGTCGCCCGCCGGGATGCGCAGGGCGCCCGTGCGCTCCATGCCGCACAGCATGGAGCGCACGGCGCGGGATTTGCGGGCCAGCAGCGGGCCGAAATGCGTCTCCACGTGCCGGTTGCGCGACAGCAGATCGTTCAGGTCCCGGTAGAGGAAGCGGTAATGCCAGATGCGCTCCAGCACCGAATGCAGCAGCGCCCACGCGTCGTCCACGTCGCGCACGTCCGCGGCCGCGTCCAGCAGTTCGGACATCTCCGCCTCGTAGCGCGCATAGAGCGCGGTGACGAGCTCATCCTTGGCGGGATAGTGGTAGTAGAGGTTTCCGGGGCTGATGCGCAGTTCCGCCGAGATGGCCGTGGTCGATACATTGGGCTCTCCGAAGCGGTTGAACAGCTCCAGTGTCGTCTCCAGGATGCGCTCCGCTGTGCGGCGCGGCGCCTTTTTTGCCATCTCTGCCTCCCTTGTACCGTGGGCGGGATCGTTTGTTCTCGCGCCGGAACGCCTGCCTGGCGCGCTCCGGTCGCTGCGTGTTCCCCACTCCGTCGATCCACTCTAACCTGCCGGCGCTGCCGCGGCTTTTTGCAGTGCACCATGCGGGGTCTTCGCGGCCTGCGCGACGCGGCCCGGAGCGCGTAATTCCAGAGCGTCGGCGTGCGCGCCCCGGTGCTCGGCCGTGCGCCGGGTGGCGGTGACGGGTGGCGCGATGGGATAATCCCGCGCTCCGCCGCAAGGCGTCTACTCGAAATCGATCCCATGATTCTGGTCACCGGCGGCGCGGGCTTCATCGGCGCCAACTTCGTCCTCGACTGGCTGGCGGGCTGCGACGAGCCCGTCCTCAACCTCGACAAGCTCACCTACGCGGGCAACCTGCAGAACCTCGCATCCCTGCAGGGCGACGCGCGCCACGTCTTCGTGCAGGGCGACATCGGCGACCGCGACCTCGTCTGGCGCCTGCTGGCCGAGCACCGGCCCCGTGCCGTCGTGAACTTCGCGGCCGAATCGCACGTGGACCGCTCCATCCACGGCCCCGAGGACTTCATCCAGACCAACGTGGTGGGCACCTTCCGCCTGCTCGAAGCAGTGCGCCAGCACTGGCAGTCGCTGCCCGAGGGCGAGCGCGCCGGGTTCCGCTTCCTGCACGTGTCCACCGACGAGGTCTACGGAACGCTCGGAGCCCAGGACCCGGCCTTCGCCGAAACCCATGCGTTCGAACCCAACAGCCCGTACTCCGCCAGCAAGGCCGCGAGCGACCACCTCGTGCGCGCCTGGCACCACACCTACGGCCTGCCGGTGCTCACCACCAACTGCAGCAACAACTACGGGCCGTTCCACTTCCCCGAGAAGCTCATCCCCCTGATGATCGTGAACGCGCTGGCCGGCAAGCCGCTGCCCGTCTACGGCGACGGCATGCAGATCCGCGACTGGCTCTACGTGCGCGACCACTGCAGCGCGATCCGGCGCGTGCTGGAGGCGGGCCGGCCCGGCGAGACCTACAACGTGGGCGGCTGGAACGAGAAGCCCAACATCGAGATCGTGCAGACCATCTGCGCCCTGCTGGACGAGATGCGCCCGCGCGCGGACGGCCAGCGGTACGCCGCCCAGATCGCCTACGTGCAGGACCGCCCGGGCCACGACCGCCGCTATGCGATCGACGCGCGCAAGATCGAGCGCGAACTCGGCTGGAAGCCCGCGGAAACCTTCGAGACCGGCATCCGCAAGACGGTGGAGTGGTATCTCTCCCACGCCGACTGGGTGGGCGCCGTGACCAGCGGCGCCTACCGCGACTGGATCGACCGCCAGTACCGCCAGCCCGCCGCAGAGGCTGCCGCCGCATGAACATCCTCCTCTTCGGCAAAGGCGGGCAGGTCGGCTGGGAACTGCAGCGCAGCCTCTCCGTGCTGGGCACGGTCACGGCCCTGGATTTCGACAGCACGGAGCACTGCGGAGACTTCTCCCGGCCGCAGTCCGTCGCGGACACCGTGCGTGCCCTGCGGCCCGACGTCATCGTGAACGCCGCCGCCCACACCGCTGTGGACAAGGCCGAGAGCGAGCCGGAATTCGCGCGCACCCTCAACGCCACCACGCCGGGCCTGCTGGCCGAAGAGGCCGCCCGCCTGGGGGCCCTGCTGGTGCACTACAGCACCGACTACGTGTTCGACGGCAGCGGCACCCGCCCCTGGGTGGAGACCGACGCGCCCGCGCCCCTGTCCGTCTATGGCCGCACCAAGCTCGAAGGCGAGCAGCGCATCCAGGCGAGCGGCGCGCGCCACCTCATCCTGCGCACCAGCTGGGTGTACGCCGCGCGCGGCGGCAATTTCGCCAAGACCATGCTGCGCCTCGCTCAGGAGCGCGATCGCCTGACCGTCATCGACGACCAGTGGGGCGCCCCGACCGGCGCCGACCTGCTCGCCGACGCCACGGCCCATGCGGTCCGCCACCTGCAGCGGCGGCCCGAAGACGCCGGCCTCTACCACCTGGTGGCCGCCGGCGAAACGAACTGGCATGCCTACGCCCGCTACGTGATCGAGCAGGCGCAGCGCCTCCGGCCCGAACTGAAGATCACCGCCCGCGAAGTGGCGGCCGTGCCGACCAGCGCCTTCCCCACGCCCGCCGTGCGTCCGCACAATTCGCGGCTCGACACCCGCAGGTTCCAGAGCACCTTCGGCCTCGCGCTGCCGCACTGGCAGGCCGGCATCGCCCGCATGCTCGCGGAAATCCTCTGAGACGTTCACCCATTCGCACAGCACCATGACCGCACGCAAGGGCATCATCCTCGCCGGAGGCTCGGGCACGCGCCTGCACCCCGCCACGCTCGCCATCAGCAAGCAACTGCTGCCGGTGTACGACAAGCCGATGATCTACTACCCGCTGAGCACCCTCATGCTCGCCGGTATCCGCGACATCCTCGTCATCAGCACCCCGCAGGACACGCCGCGCTTCGAGCAGCTGCTGGGCGACGGCAGCCAGTGGGGCATACGACTGAGTTACGCCGTGCAGCCCAGCCCCGACGGGCTGGCGCAGGCCTTCCTCATCGGCGAGAAATTCCTGGACGGCAGCCCGAGCGCGCTCGTGCTGGGCGACAACATCTTCCACGGCCACGATTTCGAGGACCTGCTGCGCAGCGCCATGGCGCGCGAGGAGGGCGCGAGCGTCTTCGCCTACCACGTGCACGATCCCGAGCGCTACGGCGTGGCCGAGTTCGACAAGAGCGGCAAGGTGCTCTCCATCGAGGAAAAGCCGAAGGCGCCCAAATCCAGCTATGCCGTCACGGGCCTGTATTTCTACGACCGGCACGTGGTGGAGCGTGCCGCCGGCCTCAAGCCCTCCGCCCGCGGCGAACTGGAGATCACCGACCTGAACCGTGTCTACCTCGAGCGCGACGCGCTGCACGTCGAGATCATGGGGCGCGGCTACGCCTGGCTCGATACCGGCACCCACGAGAGCCTGCTCGAGGCCGGGCAGTTCATCGCCACGCTGGAGCACCGCCAGGGGCTCAAGATCGCCTGCCCGGAAGAGATCGCCTGGCGGCACGGGCTCATCGACGACGACCAGCTCCGGCGGCTCGCGACGCCACTGGCCAAGAGCGGCTACGGCGCCTACCTGCTCCGCCTGCTGGGCGGCTGAACCACGCCGTCGGCCCACCTCGCGACCCAACGCACCATGATCGCCATCCCCACCCGCATCCCCGACGTCGTCGTCATCGAGCCCAAGGTCTTCGGCGACGCCCGCGGCTTCTTCTTCGAGAGCTTCAACCAGCGCGCCTTCGAGGAAGCCACCGGCAGCCGCCACGCGTTCGTGCAGGACAACCACAGCCGCAGCGCGCGCGGCGTGCTGCGCGGCCTGCACTACCAGATCCGCCAGCCCCAGGGCAAGCTCGTGCGCGTCGTGCGCGGCACCGTCTTCGACGTCGCGGTGGATCTGCGCCGCAGCTCCCCCACCTTCGGCCAGTGGGTGGGCGAGGAACTGAGCGAGGACAACCAGCGCCAGCTGTGGGTGCCGCCGGGCTTCGGCCACGGATTCGTCGTGCTGAGCGAGAGCGCCGACTTCCTCTACAAGACCACCGACTACTACGCGCCCGAGCACGAGCGCAGCATCGCCTGGAACGATCCCGACCTCGCCATCGACTGGCGCTATGGCGGCGAGCCCAGCCTGTCCGCGAAGGACCGGCAGGGCGTGGCGCTGCGCGAAGCCGAAGTGTTCGCCTGAGCCGGTGACACGGCCTTCGGTATCCACCTCCATGCACCGGCCCATGGAACGCCCAGGTCTGCAGCTGACAGGTACCGGCCGGCTACACTTGGCGCCCCGGCGGTCCGGCTTGCCCCGCCCGCCCGCCCTCGCGAGCAGGGCCTTTCCAGCACCTCCATGACGACCACCATCCTCCCCGACCGTACCGAACCGACCGCCCACGAGGTCGCCGTGCAGCGCCCGCTGATCGGCGACCTGCTGGTGCAGTCGGGCAAGCTCAGCGCGCGCGACCTCGAGCGTGCGCTGTCGGCGCAGCAGGAAATGGGCGGGCTGCTGGGCCGCGTGCTGGTGCGGCTGGGGCTCGTGTCCGAATCGGACGTGCTCCAGGCGCTGTCCCGGCAGATGGACATCCCGATCATCGCGGCGGCCGATTTCCCGAGCCTCATGCCCGAAGTGGAAGGCATGCTGCCGGAGTTCCTGCAGGCGAACCACGTCTATCCGCTGTCGGCGGACGACGGCCGCCTGCGCGTGGCGATGGCCGTTCCCCAGGATGCCTTCGTCGTCAAGGCGCTGCACCTCGCGACGGGCATGGCCATCGTGCCCCACCTCGCGCTCGAAAGCGACATCGAAAAGGCCCTGGCCGAACCCCAGGAGCAGGGCGGCGATGAGGCGGACGGCGACGACGGCTTCGGCGACGGTGCCGACGGCGGCGATTTCGTCGAGCACCTGAAGGACCTCGCCAGCGAGGCGCCGGTCATCCGCCTGGTGAACTCCATCATCGGCCGCGTGATCGACCTGCGGGCGTCGGACATCCACCTGGAGCCGTTCGACGACGGCCTGCACGTGCGCTACCGGGTGGACGGCGTGATCCAGCTGGGCGAGCTGGTGCCGCCGCGCCTGAGCGCGGCCGTGAATTCGCGCGTCAAGCTGCTCGCCCACCTCGACATCGCCGAGCGGCGGCTGCCGCAGGATGGGCGCATCAAGACGCGCGTCAAGGGCCGTGAACTCGACCTGCGGGTCTCCACCGTGCCCACCGTGCACGGCGAGAGCGTCGTGATGCGGGTGCTGGACCGCGCGAGCGTGCGCCTGCAGCTGGAGACCATGGGCTTCGAGAAGGACACGCTCGAGCGCTTCAACATGCTGCTCGCCAAGCCGCACGGCATCCTGCTGGTCACCGGGCCCACGGGTTCCGGCAAGACGACCACGCTGTACGCGGCGCTGTCCAAGATCGATGCGGAATCCAACAAGATCATCACCGTCGAAGACCCGGTGGAATACCAGCTGGAAGGCATCAACCAGATCCAGGTCCATCCGCAGATCAACCTGACCTTCGCCAACGCGCTGCGCTCCATCCTGCGGCAGGATCCGGACATCATCATGATCGGCGAAATGCGGGACGGCGAGACCGCGCAGATCGCCGTGCAGTCGGCCCTCACGGGCCACCTGGTGCTTTCCACGCTGCACACCAACACCGCCGCGGGCGCCGTGATCCGGATGAAGGACATGGGCGTCGAGGGCTACCTGATCACCTCGTCCGTCAACGGCGTGCTGGCCCAGCGGCTGGTGCGCGCGCTCTGCGGCCATTGCAAGGAGCCCTACGAACCCGGCGACGAGGTGCGGCGCAGTACCGGCCTCGGGCGGTTCAGCAGCTTCGGCCAGGCGATCTACCGCGCCGTGGGGTGCGAGCACTGCCGCGGCTCCGGCTACCGCGGGCGCACGGGCATCCATGAACTCTTCGTGCTCGACGAGCCGATGCGCCGCGCGATCATCGACGGCAAGGACGCCAATGCCCTCAACGCCCTCGCGGCGCAGGGCGGCATGCTCAACCTCTACGAGGACGGCCTGCGCAAGGTCGCGGCCGGCGTGACCTCGCTGGACGAACTCGGCCGCGTGACGCAGGACCAGGGCGATGCCTGATTACGCCTGGCGCGCCGTCGCCGCATCCGGCAAGGTCGTCGAAGGCCGGCAGGCCGCGCCGAGCGAGGCGCAGGTGCTCAAGCAATTGCGCGAGCAGGGCCTCACGCCTCTGGGCATCAGCGATGCCGCGGGAGCGCCCCCAGTCGCCGCGGCCCCCACGCGCGGCGCGGGCAAAGGCGCCGCGGCCGGGGTGGTTCCCGCGCCCCGCGGGCGCGGCAGCAAGGGCCCGGTCAAGCAGGCGGACGTGCTCGCGCTCACCACGGAACTCTCCATCATGCTGCGCGCCGGCCTGGCGCTCGACAACGCCCTGCGGGTGCTGATCGACATGAGCCACAAGCCCAGCATGGCCACGCTGCTGCAGGGCGTGCTCGACGCCGTGAAGGGCGGCACGCCGCTCAGCCGGGCGCTCGCGCAGCACCGCGAGCTGTTCGGCGATTTCTACATCAACATGATCCGCTCCGGCGAGGCGAGCGGCCAGATGTCCGCCGTGCTCGAGCGCCTGGTCGCCCACATGGAGCGCCAGCGGGCCCTGCGCGACAGCGTCATCTCGGCCACCATCTACCCGGCGATCCTGCTGGGCGTGGCGGTGCTGTCGCTGATCGCCATGCTCGGCTTCGTGGTGCCGCAGTTCGAGAAGCTCTTCACCGACATGGGCGACGCGCTGCCCCTGCCCACGCAACTGGTGATGGGCCTGGGCCACGCGTTCACGCGCTACGGCCTCTTCATCGGCATCGTGGTGCTGGGGCTGGGACTGCTCGTGCGCCGCTGGGCCCGGTCCCCGGCCGGGCGCCTCTGGTGGCAGTCGCGGCTGCTGAAGATGCCGCTCATGGGGCAGCTGGCCCTCAAGTACCAGCTGACGCTGTTCTCGCGCTCGCTGGGAACGCTGCTCGGCAACGGGGTGCCGATGCTCACGGCCCTGCACATCGCCACCGAGACGGTGAACAACGCCGTGCTCCAGCAGGCGCTCTCCAAGGTGGCGCCCATCGTGAAGGAGGGCGGCAAGGTGGTCCAGGCCATCACGGCCACCGGCATCTTCGAGCCCATCGCGGTCAACCTGATCCGGGTGGGCGAGGAAACCGGGCGCATCGGCCAGATGATGCTGGAGTTGTCCAACATATTGAACCGGGAGGTGGAAACCGGTATCAAACGCCTGCTCACGCTGGTCGAGCCCGTGCTCATCCTCGTGCTGGGCGTGCTGATCGCCGCCATCATCGTCTCCATCCTCCTCGGGATCCTGTCCATCAATGACCTCGCCGTATAATTTTCGTTTGTCCAAGGAACCCTCTTCCATGGCGCACCTTCCTGCCCGCCGTTCTTGCGGCACGTCCATGCAACGCAAATCCTCCCGCGGTTTCACGCTGATCGAACTGCTGGTCGTCCTGGCCATCCTGACGCTGCTGGCCGGCCTGGTCGGCCCCCGCGTGCTGGGCCAGCTCGGCGGCGCCAAGGCCAAGACGGCCGGCGTGCAGATCGCCGACCTGGACAAATCCCTCGAACTCTTCAAGCTCGACGTGGGCCGCTATCCCACCACCGAAGAAGGCCTGGAGGCGCTGGTCAAGCGTCCCGGCTCCGTGAACGGCTGGGCCGGTCCCTACCTCAAGGGCGGCGTGCCGTCCGACCCCTGGGGCCACCCCTACCGCTACACCAGCCCAGGCCCGAACGGCGGCATCGAGATCCTCTCCCTGGGCTCCGACGGCGCGCCCGGCGGCGAGGGCGAGGCTGCGGACATCCGCAACAAGCCCTGATCCTTCCGGTCTCCTGCGGTTCTGCCATGCGGCGCGAGCGCGGCTTCACGCTGGTTGAATTGCTGGTCGTCTTCGCCATCATGGCGCTCGTGGTGGGCCTCGCGCCCATCGCCTTCGAGCGCCTGCGCGAAGCCGCGGCCTACCGCGACGCCGTCCGCACCATCTCCAGCCAGATGCGCTCCGCCCGCTTCACGGCAATGGCCGAGGGGCGCGAGGTCCGCTTCTCGGTGGACCTGCGCAACCGCGCCTACGGCGTGGGCGCGGCCATGAAACCGCTGCCCCCGCCGCTGGAACTGCGCGCCATCGTCGCGAGCACGGAGATCGACCCGCAAAGCCGCGCCTCCATCCGCTTCCTGCCCAGTGGCGGCGCCACGGGCGGCAGCATCGAGATCCTGCGCGCGCCCGGCGTGGGCACCCGGCTGCGGGTGGATTGGCTCTCCGGCCGGGTGACGCAAGAGGCGCTGACCCGATGAGCCCGCGCAGGCCACGTGGCCAGCGGGGCCTCACCCTGCTGGAGCTGCTGGTGGCGTTCGCCATCATGGCGCTGTCGCTGGGCATGCTCTACCGCGCCATGGGCGGCTCCGCCCGCAGCGTGGCCGACGTGGACCGCTACCAGCGCGCCGTCGTGCTGGCCCAGTCCCTTCTATCCCTGCGCGACACCGTGCCCGAACAGGGCTGGAACCAGTCGGGCGAGTCCGGCGGCTACCAATGGCAGATCGCCAGCGCGCCCTTCGCCACCGACGTGAAGGGGCCGAACATTCCGCAACTGCACGAGGTCAGCATCCTGATCACCTGGTCCGACGGAACGCGCACCCGCAGTTTCGAAGTCAGCACCCTGCGCCCCCAGCGCAGGCCGCCGGAACCGGGGCGCAACTGATGGCACTCGCATTCCGTGCCCGGCCCGCCGCGGCAGGCTTCACCCTGGTGGAGCTGCTGGTCGTGATCTCGCTGCTGTCGCTCGTCATGCTGGCCATGGGCTCCGCCCTGCGCACCACCGCGCAGACCGAAGAGCGCGTGGACGCCCGGCTGCGGAAGGTGGACGATCTGCGCGTGGCGGACAACTTCCTGCGCTCGGTGCTGGGCCGCGTCTCCCTGCGCAAGCGCCTGGGCACGATCGCGATCGACGAGAGCCCGTATTACTTCCTGGGCCGGCCCCAGGAAATGGTGTGGCTCGGCGTGATGCCGGCGCGCTATGGCGCGGGCGGCCGCTACCTGTTCCATCTCGGCCTGGAAGACGCGGCCGGCGGGCAGGCCCTGGTGCTGCGCTATCTGCCCTTCACGCAGGATGGGGGTTCTCCGGACTGGAGCAGGGCGGAGAGCTACGTGCTCGTGCCTGCCGTCACCGGCTTCGAGATCCGTTTCGAGGATGCCCTCCCGGAGCCTCCGCAGTGGGGTGCGCCCTGGACGCTGAACGACCGGCTGCCGCAGCGTGTCTCCTTCCAGATCCGCAGCGCCACGGACGTGTGGCCCGACATCGTCGTGGCGATGCGCACCTTGCCGGGCAGCGACTCGTCCATGGGCGGCGCGGTGTTCGGAGGCAGCCAATGAGATCCGCCCGCGCACAGCACTCCCGTGCCGGCCGGCCCGCGCGCGGCATGGTCCTGATCGCCGTCCTCTGGATCGTGGCGTCCCTCGCCATCATCGTTACCGGAGTTACCCGCACCATCCGGGAAGAAGCTCGCATGATGGCGCTCGCCCGGCAGGACGTCCAGGCGCAGGCCCTGGGCGACGCCGCCATCCAGGTGGCGCTGCAGACCATCGTCGCCAACAACACGCCCATCAACCGCATGCTGCAATCCGAAATCCAGTACCGGGGTGTCGTCATGCAGGTCCGGGCCATGCCGCTGAACGGCCTCATCGACATCAACAGCGCTCCGGTGCCGCTGCTCGCGAAAGCCTATGCGGTGGCGGGCGGGCTGCCGGCGGCCCAGGCGGAAGCGCTGGCGCAGGCCACCGTGCAGATGCGCGAGCAGCGGGGGCCCACCGGCCTGCAGGAGCGCTTCGAGGCCGAGGAGGACCTGCTCAAGGTGCCGGGTATCGGTTACGACCTCTATGCTAGACTTTTCCCCTTCGTCACGGCCGACCTGCGGGGCCGGGGGCTGGTGAATCCCCTGGCAGCTCCTGTCGAAGTGCTGACGATACTGGCGGGTGGAAACGCTGCGGCCGCATCGGCCATCGCTGCCAAGCGCGATGCGGGCGAACCCGGTGTGGATATGACCGCGCTCGACGGGGCGTTTCTCGACAGCTCCGCGGTACGGCGCATCCGCATGGAGGCCCGCGTGCCCATGGCGGACGGCATCTGGATGCGCGTATCGCGCAGCGTCGATTTGACATCGCGCTCGCGCGACGGAGCGCCGTGGTATTCCTTCCGGACCGGATCCAGCGTGGAGCCGGTGGTCCGCAATCCCTGAAAAGCGATGCCCTCTCTTTCTTCCGAAGCCCGTTTCCTGGGCGTCGACCTGCGCGTGCTCTGGCATGAAATCCGCCAGCCATGGCTGCGCATGCACGACTGGCCCATCTTCGCATGGCTGACCCCGGCAGCGCCGATGCGCGTGCTCCATCCGGACGGACGGCAGAGCCTCTGGCTGGGAGACGGCCGCGAAACCGACCTCGCCGGCAAGGCCGCGCCGCCGTTCGCCGCGGTGGAGCTGCCCGAAGACCTCGTGCTGCGGCGGTCCATGCCGCTTCCGCCCATGGGCGCCGCCGACGTCGCCAATGCTGCCGCGCTCGAAGCGCGTTCGGTGAGCCCGTTTCCGGCGGACGACCTGGCCTGGGGGCATCGCCCGCACTGGCACGCCAATGGCAGTGCGCGGGTGGATCTGGTGCTGTCGTCGCGCCGGCAGGTTGCGCAATACCTTGCGACGCGCGCCGACGCCCTGGCAGGTGTCGAGCCGGAGGTGTGGGTGCGCACGGGCGACGGCATGCCCGTCGTCCTGGAAGGATACGGCGAGGGCCTGCGCCAGGCCCATGCGACGCGCTGGCGCCGCACGGGCTACGCGCTGATGGGTCTCATCGCTGTTTTCCTGGTCGCCCTGGCGGTGACTCCCAGCCTGCAGTTGCGGGCACGCGTTCTGGAGGCCATGCAGGCATATGGCGAGGCGGCGTTGCGCACGGCCCCCGTCGTGCGCCAGCGGGAATTGCTCATGCAGTCTGCGGACAAGCTGACGCAGCTGTCCGAACTGGTGTCGAACCGTATCGAACCGCTCAAGGTGCTGGACCGGCTGACGCAATTGCTGCCGGACGACACGTACCTGCAGAGCTTCCGTCTGCAGGGTGCGAAGGTCACGATCGCGGGTATGACGAACAATGCCTCCGCCCTGATGCAGCTGCTGGGCAACGAAGCGGGCTTCAAGGAAGTCCGCGCGCCGTCCGCCGCGACACGCATGGGCAATACGGGCAAGGAGTCCTTTTCCATTGAATTCATGCTCGACCCCCATGTCTATGGTGCGCCGGTGACCACGCCCGCCGCTGCTCCTGCAGCCTCTCTCCCCGCAACCGCTTCCAGCGCCTCCGCTCCCGCTGTGGGCAACCCCGTGCCCGCAGCGCCTGCCGCCACCGGCCCGGCAACCGCGGTTCCTTCCACAGCTTCCGCGGCTGCTGCCTCGCCCCCCAAAGCCACGTTCGGGGGAGGCGCCACGTTCGGTGGTGCGCCTACCAGGCCGGCAGTGCCTCCTTCCGGCGGCGCTTCCACTTCCGCACCGGGGGCGCGATAGACCATGGAACGCATGTCTTCACGCGAGCGGCTGATACTCGCAGCCACACTGCTCCTGGCCATGGTGCCGCTCGCCCTGGCGGGCTGGTACGTTGCCCAGCGCCACATGAAAGCCGAAGCCCGCCTCGCGGAGCTGGAGCCGCGCTATGCCCGCCTGCTGGGGCTGGAGGCCCAGAAGGACGATATTGCCGCCGCTCTTGCGCGTGCCGGCGAGGCCCGGTCCCAGTACATCTATCCCGCAGGCCAGGACGCCAGCCAGACCGGTAACGCCGCGCAGCAGAAGGTTCGTGACATCCTGGGTGCCGCGGGGCTGCAGGTCAGCAGCAGCCAGGTGCTGCCCGCGAAAGAGGACAAGGGGTTCGACCGCATTCCATTGAACGTCCGCGCTGAGGGCGACATGCTGGCGGTACAGAGCGCGCTGGCCGTGCTGGGCAGCCAGATGCCGCTGCTGCTCGTGGACGATCTGGACATCCAGGCGACCGGGGCTTTCGGCAACCTGGAGTTCAAGGGCGCCCCCCGTTTGTCCGTCTCCTTCGGCCTGAGCGTTTTGCGGGAGCGGTCATGAAGCGGTACGCACTGCGCATACTTCTTGGCGTGAACGTCGCGCTGGCGCTGGTGTTGCTGTGGATGTGGATCGCCACGGACGGCACCGTGCGCAACGTCCACTGGCAGCCGCCAGAGCCCCGCAGGTCCGACATCGATGGCTTGCTGCCGGCGCTGCCCGCCGTCGGCTCTGCGGACACCCAAAGGTTCGTCGCCATGCTGGACCGGCCGGTCTTCTCTACGACGCGTCGTCCTCCGCCCCCGCCCCCCCCGCCGCCTGCCAGCGCGCCGCCGCCGGACAACCTCTCCACGGCCACCATATCGGGTGTCTATGCGGGCGGAGGGCAGGGCGGCATCATCATGCTCATCGCCGGCAAGCAGCGGCGCCTGCGGATGAACGACAACGTCGACGGCTGGGTGTTGAATTCCATTCAGGACCGCGTCGTTTCCTTCACCCGCGGGGGCGAGACGCGCACGCTGCTGCTGCCCCGCGCCGCAGTCACCGTCTATTCCGGCGCCCCGCGTCCCGCGGCTGCGCCTCCGGGCGGTCCGTCGTCGGCACAGCAGCCTGCGGCCGCTCCGGCGGCGCCACGGCCTTCCCAGCTCCGGGCCACCTTCGGTGGTACGCCTCCTTGAATTCCAAGCGCGCAGGCGCTTTTCCCTTTCCGGGCACGTAGTCATGATTTCCTACCGATACGCACTCACCTCCATAGCCGTGGCCGTCTGCCAGCTGGCGAGCGCACAGACCTCGACATTCGGCGGCGCGCCCGCCACCAATGTGATCACCGAATCGGCTGGCGGCCCGGCCGCAGTCGGCACTGGCGCGGCCAGCAATGCGCCGGCCGCCGCGCCCGCGGTGGGTGCATCGACCGAAGAGAGGGTCGTCCAGCCCCGCATCCTGCGCGGCGACGACCGCGTGATCGCCGCTCCGGCGGCCGTCCCCGCCATCACCGGCCCCGCCATGACCTTCAGCTTCGAAGAAGCGCCGGTCGCGGAAGTGGTGCGCACCGTACTGGGCGACATCGCCAAGGCGAACTACGTCCTGCATCCGCCCCTGAACGGCACGGTGACGCTGTCCACGCGCAACCCGATCCCTCCGGACCAAGCCATGTTCCTGCTGGAAAGCGCGCTCCAGGCCAACGGCCTGTCGATGATCCGCGATGCGCGCGGCACCTACCACGTCGGCCGCCCGGACGCATTGCGCGCCATCGGCGGCACGCTGCGCCAGTTCCGCAGCGGCGAGCCCCTGCCGCCCGGCAACGGCGCCGTCATCATCCCGCTCCAGTACATCGGCGCGGGCGAGATGGCCGCCATCCTGCGTCCCATGGTGACGCCCGACGCGATCATCCGGGTGGACAACCTCCGCAACCTGCTCGTCATGTCCGGCACCCGCACGCAGGCGGAAGCCTGGATGGACCTGGTGAACACCTTCGACGTGGACCTGCTCAAGGGCATGTCGGTGGGCGTCTTTCCGCTCAAATACGCTTCCGTGAAGGAGGTCGAGGCCGCACTGAGGCTGGTGAGCGGCGGAGGCGGCGCGGCGCCGGGGGCGCCATCGGGTGTTCCGGCCGGCGCTGCGGCTGCCGCCACGGCGGCTGCGGCTGCCAATCAGGGGAATGCCGCGCCGGCGACCCTGGGCGAGGGCAACCCCCTGTTCGGCGCGCTGCGTATCATGCCCATCGACCGGATCAACAGCATCCTCGTCGTGACGCCCCGGGCCGCCTACCTCGAAGAAGCGCGCCGCTGGATCGAGAAACTCGACCAGCCCAGCGACAACGGCTCGGAGCCGCAACTCTTCATCTACCACGTGCAGAACGGCAATGCCAAGCACCTGGCCGGGGTGCTGAGCGGCATCTTCGGCGGACAGACCAGCGGTGGCGCCGTCGCGAACAGCGGCGTGGCGCCCGGGCTGGGTGGCGTGTCGTCCAATTCGTTCGGACAGGGCAACGCGTTCGGCGGAGGCGGTTTCGGGTCTTCCGGTTTCGGTTCCTCCGGCTTCGGGTCCTCAGGGTTCGGCTCCTCCGGTTTCGGCAGTTCGGGCTTCGGCAACAGCTTCGGCTCCTCCGGCGGCCTCGGCAGCCGCGGCGGCTTCGGCTCTTCCACGCAGGGCAACCGGGGCACGCAGACCCAGGGGGCCACCAGTGCGAGCATCGGCACGATCCGCCTGATGGCCGACGAGCTGAACAATTCGGTCCTGGTCTGGGGGACGAAGTCCGAATACAGCAAGATCGAAGCCACCTTGAAGCGGCTCGACTTGCCCCCGACGCAGGTGCTGATCGAGGCATCGATCGTGGAGGTCACCCTGGACGATTCCCTCCAGTACGGCCTCCAGTGGGCTTTCAGCAATAGCGGGCCTTCGGGTCTGAATGGTGCGGGCCAGTTATTGGCCAACGGCAGTGCCGTCAACACGCCCGTCGGAAGCTCCATTCCGACACCTACCTCTTCCGGTTTCTCCTATGCGCTGTCGAATTCGCTGGGAAGCGTGCGGGTGGTCCTGAACGCGCTGGCCACCAAGCGGCTGCTGAAAGTGATCTCCAGTCCTTCGCTGATGGTGCTGGACAACCACACCGCCATGATGAGCGTGGGCAACCAGCAGCCGGTGAGGACGGGTTCGTTGACCACGCCGGTCAGTGGTGGCACGTCCGTGTCCGACACGATCCAGTACCGCGACACGGGGGTGAGTCTGGCGGTGACGCCTTCGGTGAACGCCGGCAACCTGGTCACCATGCAGATCGACCAGGCCGTGACGGATGCCGTGGCGGACAACTCGGGCAGCGTCTCCCTGCAGCCCGTGTTCCAGCAGCGCCAGATCACCAGCAAGGTGGCGGTCCGCTCGGGCGAAGCGATCGTGCTCGGCGGCCTGATCCGCGACACCGACAACACTTCCAAGGCCGGCATCCCCCTGCTACAGGAACTTCCCATCGTCGGCAACCTCTTCAGTAACAACGGCAAGACGGGCAATCGGACGGAGCTGCTGGTGGTCATCACCCCGAAGGTGGTGCGCACGGACATCGACATTCGTGAGGTCAGCGATGAGCTGCGCGACCGTTTGAAGGGGCTGCAGGTCATCGAGTTGAAGCAGTCCGGACGGACAACCACCGTGCCGCCGGGTCCGGGTGTCACCATCCAGCCCCTGCCTCCCCAGTGACCTACCTATTTATCATTCGCCTTCTATGAATCTCAAAACCCTTTCCTCGAAAGCACTCTCGGCAGCCGTGGCGGCTGGCGTACTGACCCTCGCCGGTTGTGCGTCAATGGGACCTTCCACGCCCGAGCGGGAAGTGAAGGAGCGGTCCGAAGCGTACTGGAAAGCCCGCATCGCAGGTCAATCCGACAAGAGCTACGCGCTGACGCCCCCTTCTTATAGAAAAGCCTTCACACCGGAGCAGTTCGCCCGGCAGTTCGGGAACGGGGCTTCCGTGACAAGCGCAGAAGTGGCCAACGTGGCGTGCGAGGCGGAAAAGTGCGTGGCCAAGGTCAAGCTGACGGCCAAGCCGATGATCATCGGCGTCAAGATCGACAGCATCGACACCTACCTGGATGAAACCTGGGTGCTGGAAGACGGACAGTGGTGGAGGTTCCAGGATCTCTGAGCGCCGGGGCCACCGCAAGGGGCGTCCACTGCCGTGTTATTTCCCAACGCCCGGTCGCGATGAGCACCGGGCGTTTTTGCAGGGCGGCAAGCATCGTGTGGCGGCATCTTTCCCCGGCTGGAGTCGACGTCTATGGTCGCGTACCGCCGAATGTGTGCGAATTTAGGTTTTTTTGCTTGGGAATGAACGGTTCTTTTGGTATGGTTCAGCCCCAAGGTTTGTAGAGGTTGGAGAGTGCAGACCCGTTGCGTGCATGCGGCGCAGCGCAGGCTCTTCCGCGTCCGCAAGCCCTACCCAAGGAATGGTCGGGCTCGCCGATCCGTGCCCGGGTTAGGCCGTACACGGCGTGCCGTCCAGGCACTGTTGCATTTCATCAACAGGCGAAGGATTGGCAGAGGTTCCGCAGTACAGGCCTTGAATGCGCTGTGCTACTATTCTTCGGCGTAATCAATCGTGGTAGTTGCGCTTACCAACTTTTTAACTGGAGTTCTCGATATGAAGAAAAATGTTCTGGCCCTGAGCATTGCTGCCATGATTGGTGGCCTGGGCTTCGCCGGCGCTGCATCCGCGGATGTGGTTCGGGCTGCCGCTGGCAACGCCGGCAACCTGACGGTGTCGAACGCCACGAGCCTGTCCTTCGCCGAAGGCGGTGTGGGCCACGCCCTGCTGGTGCCTTACTTCAACGCGCAAAACGGCAACATGACCGTTCTGCACGTGGTGAACACCGACACCTCGCGCGGCAAGGCCGTGAAGGTGCGTTTCCGCGGCGCTCTGAACTCCGACGACGTGTTCGACTTCCAAGTGTTCATGTCGCCTGGCGACGTCTGGACCGCTGCCGTGACGGCCGGCGCCGACGGCGTGGCACAACTGACCACGACCGACAACACCTGCACGCTGCCCAAGCTGACCAAGGGCCAGGCCGAGAAGTTCGTGACCGCCCGTCTGAACCCCGGCATCGCCGCTGCAGACAAGGCCAACAACACGCGTGAAGGCTACGTTGAAATCTTCAACATGGCCGACATCCCCCCGACCAAGACGAACGGCGGCACCAACGCCCTGTTCACGGCCATCAAGCACGTGAACGGCGTCGCACCTTGCACGCAAGCTACCCTGGACGCAACGTCGGTCAACCTGACGACGCCTACGGACGTCGCCAATGCTGGTTTCGACACGCCCTCCACGGGCCTGGTGGGTGACTGGTACATCATCAACGTGGCGCAAACCACGACGTTCTCGGGTGGCGCAACGGCCGTCCGTGCTGAAGCCAACGGCGCCAGCGCTGTCGGTAACTTCGTGCACTTCCCGCAACTGGCCACGGCTGCTCCCACGCCTGACCTGTTCACGGCCGACCCGCTGTTCCGTACGACGTTCGTGCGCAACGCTGGCAACGCGGCTCCGACCGACACGGCTGGCGTGACGCTGCCGATCATCGCTGCTGCGAACTATGACCTGCCCGACATGTCCACCCCGTACGTCACGGCTGCTACGGTCGATACGGCTCCCCTGACGCAAGCCCGCCTGCTGACGGACGCGCTGTCGGTGACCAGCATCGCCAACCAGTACGCCAACGACTCGGCCATCTCGGCCAAGACCGACTGGGTGTTCTCGATGCCCACCCGCCGCTACAACGTGGCTGCCAACTACGTGGCCGCCAACAGCAGCCCCGTGGACCGCCTGAACTTCCGTCTGTTCTCTGATCTGGACGCCAACGGTTCTGTGGCCAACGAGCGCTTCAACCCCAGCAACACCACGGTGCCTACCACGGGCGGCGCCATCTGCGTGACGGCAACGGGCCAAGCGTTCTACGATCGTGAAGAAGGTTCCGTGTCGACCGGCGCCGTGTTCTCGCCGAACCAGCTGACGCAAACCACCTTCTGCGGCGAAACCAGCGTTCTGAGCTTCGCCGACGCAGGCAACTCCGTGCTGGGCGCTTCGGTGGCTCGTCAGAACCTGACGGCTGGCTCGTTCCAGAACGGCTGGAGCCGTGTCGACGTGTCGAACAGCAACCGTGGTCTGCCGATCCTGGGTTCGTCGTTCATCAAGCTGTCGAACTCCGCTGCTACGGCTGGCACGTCCGGTACCTACGGTATCACGTGGCCCCACCGCTTCACGCGCTTCGTTGCTCAGTAATTCATCGTTACTGCTGCGGCACTTTTCACAGCAATGTGAACCAAAAAAGGCGGGGGTCTCCCCGCCTTTTTTTATTTCTCATCCATGGTTGACTCACACATGAAACGTACCTCTGCCCGTCTTTGCGCCGGTGCCCTGTTGTCCGCACTGCTCGTTTCCGCCCATGCACAGGAGCCCATCCTGATCCAGGGCCCGAAGATCGCCATCGACGCCAGTGACATGCGTGCCGATTCGCTGCGCATGCCGCCGGAGATGCGTGAATCTGTGCTGTCCCGCCCGCAAACGGTGATGCAGATCGCTTCCAACCTGTATGCGCGCCGGGCCATGGCGCAGCGCGCCGAGGTAGCCGGACTCGAGAAGGACCCTGAAGTCGTGGCTGCATTACGCGTGGCGCGTGACAAGGTCCTGTCGGATGCCTATCTGGCGAAGATCGACAAAGACCACACCTTGTCGGATTTCAAGGCCGAAGGACTCGCCCGCAATATTTACAAGGCCAAGCCGGAGCGCTTCAAGATGCCTGAGCAAGTTCAGGTGCGGCACATCCTGATTGCGGGCTCCGATGCCGAGGCCCGTGCCAAGATCGAGAAGATCGAACAGGAACTCAAGGGTGGCGCGGACTTTGCGCAACTGGCCAAGGAACGTTCCGATGACAAGGGCAGCGCTGCAAAGGGTGGCGACCTCGGCTCCTTCGAAGCGGGCAAGATGGTGCCAGAATTCGACAAGGCGGCCTTCGCATTGACCAAGCCGGGCGAGCGCAGCGGCATCGTGGAGAGCAAGTTCGGCTACCACATCCTGCAATTGGAAGCCCGCCAGCCAGCGCGTACGCGCAGCTTCGACGAAGTGCGCAACGAGCTGATCCAGGAAGTGCGCGCCAATGCGCAGCAGGAGGCCCGGGTCAACGATGCGCAGGCGCTCCAGAAGGAAGCACAGATCAACAAGGACGCCATCGACGCTTTTGCCGCCAGCTACATGCCCAAGGCGGTCAAGATTGCGCCTTGAGGCGTAAGCCCTGCGTTGCTTGCAGGCGCGAGGGATGGTTCGCCGCTCTCGCGCTCCCGAATGGCGGGCGTGCCCGCCCCTGATGGTTTCTCTTTCCTTCATGCAGACTTTGCAGAACGAGTGGCGCGCCGTGTGGAGCGCCCGCTCCCTGGTATGGGTGCTGACCCTGCGCGAGGTGGCGGCCCGCCACGCCGGTACGGCCGTCGGGATTCTCTGGCCCTACCTGCAGCCGCTCCTGACGGTGGCGGCCTATTACCTGGTGTTCGATGTCGTGTTCTCGATGCGGCTCGGCAACGGTGCGCCCACCCATGCGGTGGGCACCTTCCTCGTCGTCGGGGCGCTGCCGTGGATGGCGTTCTGCGATGCGGTGTCCCGCGGGATGAACAGCCTCATCGAGGCCGGCGCCATGCTGCAGAAGAATCCGCTGCCGCCGGTGCTGTTCACGACGCGCGCCGTGCTGGCGAGCTCCGTGATCTACGGGCCGCTCATCGTGCTGGTGGCGCTGCTCTACACGCCTCTGCACGGCTTCCGGTTGCCCGTGCTGAGCCTGCTGCCGCTGCTGGCGGCGCAGGTGCTGCTCAGCGTGCTGCTGGGCTATCTGCTGGCGATTCTGGCCGCGGCGTTGCGCGACACGGTGCAGATCGTCGGCTTCCTGCTCTCGGTCGGCATCTACCTCACTCCGATCCTGTTCCCGTTGTCGATGTTCCCCGAGGGCTGGCGCTGGGTGCTGTGGCTCAATCCCATGACCGCTTTCGTGATCGGCTACCAGGATGTGCTGCTGCAGGGCATCTGGCCGCCGGTGGCGGCCTGGATCGCGATCGCGGCCTGGATGGGCGCCGTGGCCCTGGCGCTGAACGTTCTCGTGGCGCGCAGCCGTGACCAACTGGTGGACTGGCTATGAGCACCGACGCAGTACCGACGGGTTCCCTGTCCTCGAAGACAGGAGCGGGTATGCCGGCTGGCAACGATTCGCGGGAGGCGGTGGAAACCGTGCTGAAAGTGGCCGGGGTCAGCAAGGAGTACCGGCTGTATCCATCACCGCGGTCGCGCCTGCGGGCGCTGATCACGGGGCGCGCCACGCACCGCAGCCACTGGGCGCTGCGCGATGTCTCGTTCGAGCTGCAGCGCGGCCAGTGCATCGGCGTGATTGGTGACAACGGCGCGGGCAAGAGTTCGCTGCTCAAGCTGCTGGCGGGCACGCTGCAGCCGTCGACAGGGACCATCCAGCGCGTGGGGCGGGTCACGGCCATCCTGGAGCTGGGTGCGGGCTTCCACCCGGATTTCAGCGGGCGCGACAACCTGTATTTCGGCGGCAGCCTGATCGGCATCACCCACGAGGAGATGGCGCGGCTGGAGCCGGAGATCATCGCTTTCTGCGAGCTGGGCGAGGCGCTCGACCGGCCGGTGAAGACCTATTCGTCCGGCATGGCCGTGCGGCTCGCGTTCGCGCTGGTGACGGCCGTGCAGCCCGACGTGCTGATCATCGACGAGGCGCTGGCCGTGGGCGACCAGCATTTCCAGAAGAAGTGCATCGAGCGCATCATGGCGTTCCGGAGCAGCGGGTGCACCATCCTGTTCTGCTCGCACAGTCCCTATCACATCCGGCATCTGTGCGATGCGGCCATGTGGCTCAAGGGCGGGCGCATGGAGCAGTTTGGCCCTACCGAGCCGGTGCTCGCGGCCTATGAGTTCTACACCCGCCTGCGCGATGGTGTCTCCCGGGGGGAGGACCAGCCGCAGCAGATGGAAGGCGGTTCGTCTCAGATCGAGGCGATCGAGCGCGACATCGCTGGCGCGGAGGCATCTGATGCCAAGCATGCCATGGCGGTGAATGCGGGCGACGCCTGTATCGTCTCGGTGGATGTCGACAACCTCACCGAACCCTGCGGAGAGCGGCCCGGCACTTTGCAGAGCAAGGATCTGGTGGTTTCCATCGTGGTGCGCGGGCGCGGAGATGAGCGTCCGAACATCGGTTTCATGATCGAGCAATCGCGGGGAGTGGGTATCACGTCATTGGGGACCCACGAAGAAGGAGCGGTGCCGGTCCGCCTCGAAGATGGCTGCTGGCGGTCGGTACTGACCTTCCCGGAATTACCGCTCCATACGGGTGATTACGTCATCAGCGTCTACCTGTTCGACGAGACGGGACTCGCGGTGTATGACGAATGGTTCCAGTTCCTGCAGTTCCACTTCTCGTTCCCGAAGCCCATGCCAGGCCTTGTGCGCCTGCCGCACCGCTGGGAATGAAGCGGTGACCTCAGTCTGGAGGCGCGCATGGTCGCGTTGGAAAAGGGAAAGCCGTGATGCACTGGAAGTGGTGCTGCTGCCCGGACTCGCTGCGGTGATGCCCTGGGGATGGTGCTTTCGCTTGTACCGCCACATGGCCCGCTGGCGGTGGCTCTACCGGGACGCCTGCGAAGCGGCGCTGTTCCAGGCCGAGTCACGGGGCTGGGTGAATTGCTCCGCTGACGAATGGCTGGCGGAACGCAGGCTGGTGACTTTGCTCGATCATGCGGACCACTACCTGTTCCGAACGCGCTCGCAGGCCTGGATGCGCCGCCATGTGAAGGCGGAGGGCGCGTGGGAAGGGATTGGAAAGGCGGGACTGCTGCTGACTTTCCACTGGGGCGCGGGAATGTGGGCGCTCTGCCATGCATCCGCTGCGGGGTTGCGAGGCAACATGGTACTGGCATCCCCTGGCGGGCGTGATTTTATCGGGCGCTGGGTTTTTGGACGGTATGTGCGTGCCCGCATGCGCTCGGTGGAGATGGCGCTGGGCCGTCCGGTGGTATTCGTGCCAGGCGGCATGCAAGGCGTGCGGCAGGCACTGCGGCGCGACGAGCAGGTGGTGGTGGTGATCGATGTGCCGGAAGACCAGGTCAGTATCACGCGGACTACCACCGTTCTTGGCCAGCCTGTCAGCGTGCCAGCTGTACTGCCGCAGATGGCGGTGGACAGAGCGCTGCCTACCACGGTTTTCTACATGGGCATCGACTTGCAATCGGGGCACAGGATGCTGCGCATTGCGCCGCTCGGCGAATCCAGGGATCCACAGGATCTGACCGAAAAAATCTTTGCACATTTCGACGAACTGCTCAGAAAGCAACCTGCCGCGTGGCATTTGTGGGCCGAGGCGCCGCGTTTTTTCCGCGCGCGTGCTGATGGCGGGGGCAACTCCATGGATAAGAAAGTGATGAATCCATGAATTGGATGAATGGATGGAAAGAGCGTATATGGGGCATCGCCCCCTGGGACGCCCAGCAAATCACCGACGAATGGTTCCGCGCGCATTTCGAGTACGCGTCCGACGTGGTCCACCACTGGGTGGGCGGCGTGCTCGATCTGCCGACGGCGCGGCTGCTGAACTTCGGTTGCGGCGACGGCATCACCGATCTCTCGCTGGTGCTGCGGCACGGTGCCACCGCGATCCACGGGGTGGACATCCGCCAGGAATACGCCAAGCTGCCCCGCATCGCGCGCGAGCAGCTGGGCATGTCGCGCATTCCGGCGGCGCTGACGTTCGAGACCATCGCGCCCGGCACGCCGCTGGCGGGCAGGGGGCCGCTGGTGGACGGCATCATGAGCTGGTCGACCTTCGAGCACGTGCAGCGCGACCAGTTGCTGCCGATCCTCAAGGACCTCCACGCCTGCCTGCGGCCGGGCGGTTTCTTCTTCATCCAGATCGAGCCGCTCTTCTATTCGCCCTATGGTTCGCACCTGCGCCGCTACGACGAGGTGCCGTGGCACCACCTGCTGGTGAGCGAAGAGGCGTTGTGGGAGATCGTGCGCACGCACGAGGGACCGATCGACGCCGCCGAGACCGACTTCGGCTTCGCCGATTTCGGCCCCGAGGGGTACAAGCGCTTCGTCTTCAACGAATACCGGGCGCTGAACCGGCTGACGGCCGACGAGCTGGTGGCATTGACCGCCGAGGCCGGGTTCCACGTGGTGCGGCAGGAGCGCCGCAACGTGCAGATGGAGATTCCCGCGGCACTGCACGGCAAGTACCCGGAAGATTGGCTGCTCAACAACGAGATTTTCCTGCTGCTGGGGCGCTGAGCCGGCCCCGGTACCGGCAGGCACTCCCGATGCCGCCCGGACGTTCCCGTCAGGCCTGCAGCCAGTTCTTCACGCGGCGCTGCCAGTGGGAGGGAATCCTGCGCGCAACGCCCCGCAGCACCGGCAGGGACCGCAGGTACACCACGGCCGAGAGCAGGCCCGATTTCGCGGCGGCCGCGGTCGTCTCCTGCGGCAGGTAGCGCTGCAGTTCCTGTGCGGACAGGGGCTGCGCCGGTGCCGCCGCGGGAATGTCTGCCAGGTAGTCGCCGTCGTACCGGAAGGGGGCGGAGGGCACGCCGTCGGGCAGGGCTGCCGCCTGCAATTCCGCCAGCGCCGGCGCCGTGCCCGTGGCGAAGTGCGCGGTGCGCACCTGGTCGAACCAGGCGAGCCACCCGGCCGCCGTGGCATCCCACGGCAGCACCCAGCTCCATGGCCGGCCGGCCACCCGCTCGCGGAATGCGCCGATGTCCGGCACGGCCACCGGCAGGCCGGCGAGCAGGGCGGCGCTCAGCGTGTAGCTGTAGGTCTCGGGCCACTGGGCGGGGAACCACACCAGGTCGGGTTCGAGCCATTGCAGCAGTTGGGGCAGATCCTTGTCGCTGTATTCGCCATGCACCGTGAGGCGCGCGCGCGGCTGCGTCTGCAGGCTGCGGTAGCCGTAGCCGATGAGGTGGAAGTCGACGGACGCATTGCGCCGCGCCGCCTCGACGGCGACGGCTTCGAGCACGTCGGCGCCCTTGATGGTGCTGAGCGCGCCGATCACCACCACTTTCAGGCGACGGCCGGCGGGCAATGGAGCAGGCGCGGGCAGCGGCAGATCCGCGGAGTCCGGCATGTCGGTGTGCGGCACGGCGTGGACACGCGCCATGGGCGCGAAGGCGGCGATGCGCTGCGCGGCGTCCCGGCTGGGCGCGAGCACGTGGCGCGCTCCGTTCAGCAGACGGGCATTGGCCTGCCGCCATTCCGCGACGGTGACGCCCGTCGGGGCCTGCGACTGCGGAGGGCAGCACTGGCACTGGCCGGGGCCCGGCTCGCCGACGTAGCGGTGGCCGGTACCCGTCAAGGTGATGTGCGTGCAGTAGCTGTAGTAGTCGTGGGCGGTGAAGTCGTAGGTCACGCCCAGCAGGTGTGGCAGGTTGCGGACCTCCTGCCCGTGGCCCAGCAGATGGTGGTAGTGCACGTGGCAGACCCCCAGGCGGCGCAGCGTCTCGATGAGGTCGTCGTACTGGTCGTCCAGACGGAAGGTCAGTGAGAAGCCTTCGTCTTCGCCCGCCATGCGCAAGCGCACGCTGCGTCCGTGCGTGGGCGCGAGGGTCAGGAACTGCGCCTGGCCGGCCAGGTGGGCCGCCAATTCGCGCACGTGCCGCACCGTGCCGCCGGCGCGGTCGTGCAGCACCGCGAGCACCACGCGCGTGCCGGCTTCCGCGATGCGGGCGGCGTCCAGCGCGAGGCGGTAGGGCTGGGCCGGGTCGGCCTGCACGAAGGCATGCACGTCGCGGTCGTAGCTCGGGTGCAGGCGCCGCAGCGTTTCCATGGCGGCCAGTTCGCGCGGGCTCTTGCTGTCGCCGAAGCTCACGCCGCCCGTGTGCAGCACGAACGTATCGAGCAGGTGCAGGTTGCGCCAGCCGGCGGCCTGGGCACGCTGGCAGAAGTCATTCTCCTCGCCGTAGCCCTTGCCGAAGTGCTCGGTGTCGAACAGGCCGACCTGCCGCAGGCAGTCGCGGCGGATGTACATGCAAAAGCCCACGCCCGTCGGAACGTCCACCACCACGCCGGGGTTGGTGCGGGCGCACAGCGCATCCAGGCGCGCGGTGTCGTAGCCGGGCGGCAGGTCGTTGTCCTTGCAAAAGAGCGGGTAGCTGCAGATCGTGGCGTTGTTGGAAAACGGCGTGACGGACGCGACCTTCGCATCGCCGTAGGCCGCCTGGCGGATGCGGTCGAGCCAGTCGTTGGCCACTTCCGTATCGCTGTTGAGCAGCAGCACGTCGTGGCTGTCGCTGAGCGCCATGCCGCGGTTCACCGTGCCGACGAAGCCCAGGTTCTCGGCGTTTTCCAGCAGCAGGATGCGGTCGTCGCCCGCGGCGCGTTCCCGCAGCCAGGCCGTGACCTCGGGCTCGGGGCTGCAGTCGTTGATGACGATGAGGCGCCAGGGCGTGCGGCAACCGCTGGCCAGCACCGAGTCGATGCAGAGCTGCGTATCGGCGAGCCCGCGGTACACGGGGACGATCACGTCGACGGGGTGCGGCGGCGGAGCCACGGGCGTCGGGACGTGGGTGGGTCGTGCGATGGGTTGCGGGGCGCGTCCCAGCAGGCGGTCGATGCGCATCTTGGCGTGGACGATGGGGCGCGTCGCTCGGAACACGGTGGAGTTCTCGATGGTGCGCAGGTGATCGGACAGGGAGTTGAAATCGCGGCGCATGCAGCCCAGTTCGTGCTGGAGCCGGACGATGTCGCGCAGCGAGTGGGACGACTGCTGCTGCAGTTCGTTGCGTTGCCGCAGCACGGTGTCGTGGTCATGCTGGAGGGCCAAGCGTTCTTGCTCAAGCGCCCGGTTCCTGCCCTCCATCTCGGTCCAGGTTTGGCGGGACCTTTCCAGCTCGGCATTCATCCGCACCTGGGTGGCGTGGTGCTCGTCGCCCAGTTGCGCGATCCGGTCCTGCAACGGCCGCACGGTCCCGGAGAGGGCGAGGTAGTCGGCCGACATCGGCCAGCCCATTTCCACTTCCAGGCAGGCCCCTTCGGTGCCGCCCGTGGCCGCGGCCAGGGCTTCCTGCGGAACCGGCAATTCCATCCACGGATCCTCACCCGTGAGCAGCAGCAGGCTGGACGACGACGCCGCGGGCAGGGCCTGGGCGTTCCAGGCGATCTGCTGCTGCGGCACGTCCGCCAGCAGCGGGCGCGATGCCGCATCGGCCCGCCAGGTCCATGCCGCTCTGCCGTCCGGCGCCCGCAAAGTGATGGCATGCAGGTGCAGGAAGCCGGGCCGGTCCGCCGGGTCGAAGCGCAGGCGCGTGACGGGATCGCTGGCGGAAGAGGGCAGCGCGAAACGGATCGTCTGGTGCAGTTCGCCGATCGTGCCGCGGGCCGTGAGCTTGCGGTCTTCCGCGAAGCCCTGCGCGGTGCCGCAATAGAGCTGGGCGGTGAACGCGGCACGCGCCGGACCGGTCTCCGGCCCCGGATCGTTGGCCACTGCTTCCGCCGCGGGGCGGGCGCGGCCGATGAACTGGTAGGCCAGGGCATCCGGCGCGGTCAGCAGGTGCCGGGCCACGGCGGGTGGCAGGCGGTCGAAAGCGTCCTCGAATTCGGACTCGGGAATTTCGCGCTCGACGGTGTCGATCTCATCGACGCTCCAGCGGTGCTCGCCGAGGAAGCGGGCGAGCGATCGCCGCGTGAAGAAGCGGAGATGGGTGCGGTCGAGCAGGCCTTCCTCGCGATAGCGGAAATCGCCCTGCAGCAGTTCGGCCACGAGGCCGCAGTAGCCGGCGTTCGGCACGGAAATCAGCAGCCGGCCTTCGGGGGCGAGCAGTTGCCGGCACTGGTCCAGGATCTGTTCTGGGCGGCGCAGGTGCTCCAGCACGTCGGCGCACACGATATAGTCATACCGCTGGCCGGTAAAAAGGGTAACGAGATCGCAGGTCTCGAGATCCTCGACCGCCACGCGGCGGTAGTGGGGGCGTGCATGGGCGGCTTCAGCCTCGCTCCAGGTCACGCCGTCGCTGACGGCACCGCGGGTTTCGGCCAGGTACTGGCCCAGCGCGCCACTGCCGCAGCCCAGGTCGAGCACGGCAGCGCCCTCCCGGATCTGGCCTGCGAGAACGGAAAGGGAGGTGCGCTCGTCGGGCCGTATGCTGCGGAGATAGACGTGCAGATCCTCGATGGTTTGGGTCATCCGCGGATTATGACGGGCCGGTCATACTGCTTCCGGAGAGTCTGCGTGAGCATCCTCCTACAGGGGTGTCGGCCGGGAAAGACGACAATACGCGGTTCATGACAACCCTTTCCCACGCGGCGGACGGCTTGGCGGTATCCGTCGTCAGCCATGGCCATGGCCCGCTCCTGCACGCCATGCTCCATGGCATGGCACGCATCTGCAGGGGCAGCGTGAGCCGCGTGGTGCTGACGTTCAACATCCCCGAGCCCCCTCCGCCCGAGCCTCCAGGCGGCTGGCCCTTCGTGCTGGACATCCGGCGCAACGCGCTGCCCCTGGGCTTCGGCGCCAACCACAATCGCGCACTTGCCGGGGCTCCGGAGCCGTTCGTCGCGGTGGTCAATCCCGACATCGCCTTCCTGGACACGGACCCGTTCCCGGCGCTGCGCCGTGCCGCGTCGGAGCGGGGCGTCGGCTGCGCCTACCCCGAGCAGGTGAACGGCCACGGCGTTCCACAGGATGCCGAGCGGGAGCTGCCCACGCCGTCGGCCCTGTGGCGCCGCCGGGTGCTGCGGCAGGCGGAGCGGCGCACCGACTGGGTGAATGCCGCCTTCCTGCTTTTTCCCGGGCCGGTGTGGGGTGCGCTGAGCGGCTTCGACGAGCGCTACTTCATGTATTGCGAGGACGTGGACCTCTGCCTGCGGCTGCGGCTGCGCGGCAGGACGCTCGCCAAGGCGCCGGTCCGCGTCGCGCACGTCGGGCAGCGCGCCAGCCGGCGCCGCCTGACACACCTGGCATGGCACGTGCGCAGCCTTCTGACGCTGTGGACGTCGCCGGTGTATCACCAGGCGCGGTCTTTGTTGCGTTCGGATACGACCGAACCGCGTAGGATCGGCGCCCCATGATCTGGTTGTCTCTGGTCAGCTTTCTGGCAACGGCGCTGTGCGCCGCCTGCATCGTCCGATGGGGACGAGGGCACGCCGCGAACTACGGCGCAGCCATGCCGCAGCGGTTCCACATGGGCGACGTGCCACGGCTCGGGGGCGCGGCCCTGCTGGCGGGCATGGCGGCCAGCTGGGCGCTCGGGGCGGTGCAGTCGCTGCTGTGGGGCGATCCGGGTTCGCTGCGGCTCGGCAACTGGGTGGGTTGGTGGATGGCCTGCCTGATCCCGGCGGCACTCGGCGGCATGGCCGAGGACATGACGCAGCGCCTGCCCGTGCGCTTCCGGCTGATGCTCACCGCGCTGTCGGGCGGCATCGCGCTCATGGTGCTGAACATGAACGTATCGCGGCTCGGGCTACCGTGGCTGGACGCCTACCTGGTCGAGATGCCCTGGCTGGGCATGTGCATCGTGGTGCTGGCCGTCGCGGGCCTGCCGCATGCCTTCAACATCATCGACGGCTACAACGGCCTCGCCGGCATGGTCGCGCTGATCGTCTGCCTCGCGCTGGCGCACGTGAGCCTGCAGGTGGGAGACCGCGCGCTGGCGTCGCTGCTGATCTGCACCGCGGCCGCGACGATGGGTTTCCTCGTCTGGAACTACCCGCGCGGGATGCTGTTCGCGGGCGACAGCGGCGCCTACATCTGGGGCGTGATGATCGCGCTCAGCAGCATCGCGCTGGTGCAGCGCAACCACGAGGTGTCGCCCTGGTTCCCGATGCTGCTGCTGATGTACCCGGTCTGGGAAACGCTGTTTTCCAGCTACCGGAAACTCGCCCGGGGCGTGTCGCCGGGCGTGGCGGACGCGCTGCATTTCCACCAGCTGATCTACCGCCGCATCGTGCGCGGTGTGTTCCACGACGACGAATCGCGGCGGGTGCTCATGCGCAACAACCGCACGTCGCCCTATCTGTGGGGCTTCACCATGCTCACCGTGGTGCCGGCGGTGCTGTTCTGGAGCAATACGCCCGTGCTGATGGTGTTCTGCGGCCTGTTCGGCCTGACCTACGTGACCGCCTACCTGGCGATCGTGCGGTTCAAGGTGCCGCTCTGGCTGAAGCACTGATCCCTCCGGGCACCTCCTGAGAGGCCGCCGGAGACGGGAGGGCGCCGCCGCCGCGCCGAAGTGCCCCGCGGAGCGGGCACAATGCGCATCTCTTCATTCCGTGCCCCCTGTTTTTCACGTCGAGCGCTCCATGACCGATCTGCAATCCATCGCCCCCCGGGACAAGGCCGAGATCCTGGCTCAGGCTCTGCCCTACATCCGCAAGTTCCACGGCAAGACCATCGTCATCAAGTACGGCGGCAATGCCATGACCGATCCGGCGCTGCAGGCCGACTTCGCCGAGGACGTGGTTCTGCTCAAGCTGGTGGGCATGAACCCGGTGGTGGTGCACGGCGGCGGGCCGCAGATCGAGACGGCGCTCAAGCGGCTCGGCAAGCAGGGGCAGTTCGTCCAGGGCATGCGGGTGACCGATGCCGAGACGATGGAAGTGGTCGAGTGGGTGCTCGCAGGCGAGGTGCAGCAGGACATCGTGGGCCTGATCAATCAGGCCGGCGGCAAGGCCGTGGGCCTGACGGGGCGCGACGGCGGCCTGATCCGGGCGCGCAAGCTCAAGCTGGCGGACAAGGACGATCCGGCCAAGGAGCACGACATCGGCCAGGTGGGGGACATCGTCTCCATCGACCCGAGCGTGGTGAAGGCGCTGCAGGATGACGCGTTCATCCCCGTGATCAGCCCGCTGGGCTTCGGCGAGGAGAACGAGAGCTACAACATCAACGCCGACGTGGTGGCAAGCAAGCTGGCTTCCGTGCTCAAGGCCGAGAAGCTCATGATGCTCACCAACATTCCCGGCGTGCTGAACAAGGCGGGCGAGCTCATCACCGAGCTGACCGCGCGGGAGATCGACGAGCTCGTGAACGACGGAACGATCTCCGGCGGCATGCTGCCCAAGCTGGCGGGCGCGATCGACGCGGCCAAGAGCGGGGTGAACTCGGTCCACATCGTGGACGGCCGCGTGCCGCACGCGATGCTGCTGGAGATCCTGACCGAGCAGGCCTACGGAACGATGATCCGCAGCCACTGATCCGCGGGCCGGCGCGCGAAGGGCAGAGAGCATGCGGCTGCTGCTGGTCGAGGACGACGTGATGCTCGCGAGCGGCATCAAGCTCGGGCTGAACGACGCCGGCTACGCGGTGGACTGGGTCGGCAGCGGCGAGCGGGCCGAAGAGGTGCTGCGCAGCGAGACCTTCGATGCGGCCATCATCGACATCGGCCTGCCGGGCATGGACGGGCTGGAGCTGACCCGTTGCCTGCGCCAGCCGGACATGGCCCATCCGTCGATGCCGGTGCTGATCCTCACCGCGCGCGACGCGCTGCACGACCGCGTGCAGGGACTGGACCTCGGGGCCGACGACTACATGGTGAAGCCGTACGAGCTGCCCGAACTCCTGGCACGCCTGCGCGCGCTGCTGCGCCGGTCGCAGGCCGCCACCACCGCGGTACTGAGTTTCGGCCCGCTGGAGCTGGACACCGCCGCGCGGCGCGCGAGCCTGCGCACGCCGGATGCGGCGGGCGGCCCGGACGTGCGGCAGACGATCGAGCTGGGCCCGCGCGAATGGACGGTGCTGGAGTACCTGCTGATCCACGCGCCCAAGCCCGCCAGCAAGGACAAGCTGGTACAGGCGCTCACCGGCTGGGACAAGGAGATCACTCCCAATGCGGTCGAGGTGTACGTGTCGCGCCTGCGCGGCAAGCTCGAGCCCGGCGGCGTGGCGCTGCGCTCCATCCGGGGTTTCGGCTACCGGCTCGAACTGAGCGCTCCCGCAGCGGGCGCCTGACCGGGATTCCGCGGCGCACGCCCACGGTTCGTTCGCCATCCGGCCGCCAAGCCCGCCACTTCCGGCCGCTCCAGACCCTCCGCCCATGACCTCCGCCCTGCGCAACCGGCTGCTGCTCTTCCTGGTGCTGCCGCTGTGCATGCTCGCGCTGATGGGGGCCTGGCTGGACTACCGCTCCGCCGACGAGGCCGCAGGCCGGCATGACCAGCGGCTGGTGCGTCTCCTGCCGGCGCTCGCCGATTCGGTGGTCGCCATGCCTCGGCGAGATGGCGAGCCGCCGCTGTTGCTGCTCGCGCCGCCGGTGGAGGAGTTCCTGCGGCAGAACGCCGGTTATGCGGGCTACAGCGTGCAGGATCTCTCGGGCCGCATTCTGCTCGGCGACCACTGGGTGTACAGCGCCGTGCCGCTCACCCATGACCCCGAGTTCCACAGCACCGAGCACGACAGCGTCGTCTACCGCATCGCGGTGCAGCGCACACGCACGGGGGCCGGGGAGCTGGTGGTGGCACTGGCCGACGGCTCCGATCCCCGGCAGCAGTGGGGGCAGCAGGTGCTGCTGCGCGTGCTGCTGCCCAATCTGGTGCTCATCGCGGCGGCGGGGCTGGCCATCCATTGGGCGGTGCGGCAGGCGTTCAAGCCGCTGGTCGATCTGGCGGAGGCCGTCGAGCGGCGTTCCCCGCGTGACCTGAGCCCGATTCCCGAGGGCACGTCGCCCGCCGAGGTGCGGCCGCTGGTGCATTCGCTCAACCGCCTGTTCGCTCTGGTGAATGAGCAGACCGAGGGGCAGCGCCGCTTCGTGGCGGACGCCGCGCACCAGTTGCGCACCCCGCTCGCGGGCCTGCAGGCGCAGGTGGAGGCCTGGGCGCTGTCGGCGCGGGCTGCCGGCCGGCGCGCATCCGGCCCGCAGTCGCTGCCGCCGGGCGCAGGCGGTGCGGAGGCGGACGTGCCGGCGGCGCGCACCGCCCCAGGCTCCATCGTGCTGGGCGTGCAGGAGATCGACGGGTTGCGCCGGGCGGCCCGCCGGACGTCCAAGCTCGCGCACCAGCTGCTGGCGCTGTCGCGGGCCGACGCCGGCAGCCTCGAGGGCCAGCCGATGCAGCAGGTGGACCTGAAGGCGCTCTGCGAGGGCATCCTGGAGGATTTCCTGGATGCCGCGACGGCCAAGGGGCTGGACCTGGGGCTGGAGGCCACGCCCGCCGAGGCGACGGGCCATGGCTGGCTGCTGCGCGAACTGCTCTCCAACCTCGTGGACAACGCCATCAAGTACACGCCCGAGGGCGGCAGCGTGACGCTGCGCTGCCGGACGGTCTTCATGGGAGGCTCGGGGCCGTGCGCCCTGCTGGAGGTGGAGGACGACGGCCCCGGCATCGCGGAATCGGAGCGCTCCCGGGTGCTGCAGCGTTTCTACCGGCTTCCCGGCGCGGAGGGCGAGGGCTCGGGTCTGGGGCTGGCGATCGCCGACGAGATCGCCCGCCGGCACGGAGGTTCTCTGCGTCTGCTGGCAGGCTCCGGCGGGCGGGGCCTGCGGGCCGGCGTGGTGCTGGCGGCAGGGCGGACCTGAGCCGGACGCGGCCCATGCAGCCCGTGGAAGGCAGTGTGCGAGAATCATTTGCATACATTTATGGCCATGACCGAGTCCGCCCCGACCCCTCCCGACGCCGCCGCGGCCGATGCCGACGCTGCGCCCGCGCGCCGCAGGCCCAAGCCGGGCGAGCGGCGCACGCAGATCCTGCAGGCGCTGGCCTCGATGCTCGAGCAGCCGGGCGCCGAGCGCATCACCACCGCGGCCCTGGCGGCGCGGCTGGAGGTCAGCGAGGCGGCGCTCTACCGGCATTTCGCGAGCAAGGCGCAGATGTTCGAGGGCCTGATCGACTTCATCGAGCAGTCGGTGTTCTCGCTGGTGGCGCAGATCATGGAGCGCGGCGCGCCCGAGGCGGGGGAGGGCGCACCCGCCGACGGCGCGCACCGGGCCGCCCGCGTGGTGGCCATGGTGCTGCAGTTCGGGGAGCGCAACCCCGGCATGGTGCGCGTGATGGTGGGCGATGCGCTCGTGTTCGAGCACGAGCGCCTGCAGCAGCGCATGGGCCAGTTCTTCGACAAGATCGAATCCACGCTGCGCCAGTGCCTGCGGCCCGCGGCCGAGGCAGCCGGGTCGGCCACCCCCATGGCCGATGCGCAGGTGCGCGCCGCGGCGCTGTGCGATCTCGTGCGCGGCCGGCTGCAGCGCTACGCGCGCGGCGGCCTGCGCCGCCCGCCGACCGAGCACCTCGACGCCACGCTCGCGCTGCTGCTTTGAAGCTGCGCTGAACAGGTTCCGCGCCGCACCGCGCGCGTGGGGCCGGTTTCAGCGCTGCCCCGCGCCTTGCGTCGCGCGCCCTTGCAGGCGGGGCCTTGCGCGGCCCGTGCGCGGCGTGCCGGCGCCCATCTCGGTGTTTACCCTGAAACCCTGCGCCCGGCCCGGCAGGGGCTGGCGTGTCGCCCTGCTTTTGCTGCAAAATAGCACGATCGTTCGTTTTATTTCGTGCCCTCCGTGCCCGTTTTGCCCATGTCTTCCCCCAAATCCGCCCGTCCCGCCGCCTCGCGGGAGGGCCGCGCGCTGCAGAAGGGCCAGCAGACCAAGGCGGCCATCGTGGACGCGGCCCTCGGGCTGGCCACGCACATCGGTCTGGAGGGCCTGTCCATCGGCGCGCTGGCCGACGTGACCGGCATGAGCAAGTCGGGGGTGTTCGCGCACTTCGGTTCGCGCGAAGAGCTGCAGATTTCCGTGGTGCGCGAATACCACACGCGCTTCGAGCAGGAAGTGTTCTATCCCGCCATGTCGGCGGAGCGCGGCCTGCCGCGGCTGCGCGCGCTCTTCGACAACTGGATGAAGCGCACCTCGATCGAAATCGATTCGGGCTGCATCTACATCAGCGGCGCGGTGGAGTTCGACGACCGCACCGGCCCCGTGCGCGACGCGCTCGCGAATTCGGTCCTGACCTGGCATGCCGCCATGAAGCGCGCCATCGACCAGTGCAAGGAACTGGGCGAGGTGCATGCCGACGTGGATTCCGAGCAGATGCTGTTCGAGATCCACGGCCTCATCCTCGCGCTGCACTACGAAGCGCGCTTCCTGCGCACGCCCGGCTCCATCGACCGCGCCAACGCCGGCTTCGACAACATCCTCGCCCGCTATGCCGCCCGCCCGGCGGGCTGAACGTTTTTTTGCTTTCCGTCTTTTCCGCCTACGCATCCACCATCAACGCACCGAATAAGGAGCCCTTCCCATGCCGACCTACACGCCCCCCCTGCGCGACATGCAATTCGTCCTCCACGAGGTTTTCCGCGTCACGGAGGAATTCAAGGCGATTCCCCGCCACGAGGAAGTGGATGCCGACACGGTGAACGCGGTGCTGGAGGAAGCCGGCAAGTTCGCCGCGGGCGTCGCCTTCCCGCTCAACATGAGCGGTGACGAGGAAGGCTGCACGCTGGACAAGGCCACGCACGAAGTGGCCACGCCCAAGGGCTTCAAGGAAGCCTATGCGCAGTACGTGGAAGGCGGCTGGGCGGCGCTGTCGTGCGAGACGGAATACGGCGGCCAGGGCCTGCCGTTCGTGCTGAACCAGTGCCTCTACGAGATGCTCAACAGCGCCAACCAGGCCTGGACCATGTACCCGGGCCTGTCGCACGGCGCCTACGAGGCCCTGCACGCGCACGGCACCGAAGAGCAGAAGAAGCTCTACCTGCCCAAGCTCACCAGCGGCGAATGGACCGGCACGATGTGCCTGACCGAGCCGCATTGCGGCACCGACCTGGGCCTGCTGCGCACCAAGGCCGAACCCGTGGCCGGCGCACCCGAGGGCACCTATAAGCTCACCGGCAACAAGATCTTCATCAGCGCGGGCGAGCACGATTTCACCGAGAACATCGTGCACCTGGTGCTGGGCCGCCTGCCGGACGCGCCCAAGGGCAGCAAGGGCATCAGCCTGTTCGTGGTGCCCAAGTACGTCGTGAATGCCGACGGCTCGCTGGGCGAGCGCAACCCGATCTACTGCACCGGCCTGGAGCACAAGATGGGCATCCACGGCAACGCCACGGCGCAGATCTCGATCGACGGCGCCATCGGCACGCTGGTGGGCCAGCCGCACAAGGGCCTGGCCGCCATGTTCGTGATGATGAATGCCGCGCGCCTGGGCGTGGGCAACCAGTCGCTGGGCCTGACCGAAGTGGCGTTCCAGAACGCGCTGGCCTACGCCAAGGACCGCATCCAGATGCGCAGCCTCTCGGGCACCAAGGCCAAGGACAAGGAAGCCGATCCGATCATCGTGCATCCCGACGTGCGCAAAATGCTGCTGACGGCGAAAGCGTACGCCGAGGGTGCCCGCGCGCTGCAGATCTACTGCACGCTGCTGCTAGACAAGGCGCACAGCCATCCCGACGAGAAGGTGCGCAAGGACAGCGACGAACTCGTCGCGCTGCTCACGCCCATCGTGAAGGCCTTCATCACCGACAACGGCCACATCGCCACGAACGCGTGCATGCAGGTCTTCGGCGGCCACGGCTTCATCAAGGAATGGGGTATGGAGCAGTTCGTGCGCGACAACCGCATCAACATGATCTACGAGGGCACCAACACGATCCAGTCGCTGGACCTGCTGGGCCGCAAGATCCTGGGCAACAACGGCGCCACGCTGAAGAAGTTCGGCAAGCTCGTGGGCAAGCTGGTCGAGGAAGAGGGCGTGAACGAGAAGATGGCCGAGTTCATCAATCCGATCGCCTACCTGGGCGACCAGATGACGAAGTTCACCACCGAGATCGGCTTCAAGGGCTTCCAGAACCCCGACGAGGTGGGCGCCGCGGCCGTGGACTACCTGCGCGTGGCGGGGCATCTGGTGTTCGGCTACATGTTCGCGCGCATGGCCCAGGTGGCGGTGCGGGAGATCGCTGCCGGCAATACCGATCCCTTCTACCAGGCCAAGCTGCAGACGGCGCGCTTCTACTTCGCCAAGCTGTTCCCCGAGACGGCGACGCTGATGCGCACCGCGCGCGCAGGCGCCAAGCCGCTGATGGACACCGACGCCGCGCTGGCCTGATCCGGCCACCGCCCCCAGCCTTCACTCCACCCAACCCCACCACAGGGATGCCGCCATGAAAAACGCTTTGTTGGCTATCGCACTGGCAGCCGCCGCGCTGCCCTCCTGGGCCCAGATGTCTCCCGTGGGGACGTGGCGCAGCATCGACGACAAGAGCGGCGAGGCCAAGGCCGAGATCCGCATCACCGAGTCGAGCGGCGCGCTGACGGGCCGCATCGAGAAGTCGCTGAAAAAGGACACCCAGCCCGACGCCGCGTGCCAGGAGTGCACCGACGACCGCAAGGGCCAGCCCATCGCGGGGCTGGAGATCATCCGCGGCGGCAGGAAGGCCGAGGGCAAGGACGTGTGGGAAGGGGGCAGGATCCTCGACCCCGAGAACGGCAAGGAATACCGCGCCAGCTTCACGCCCATCGATGGCGGCGCCAAGCTGGAAGTGCGCGGTTACCTGGGGCCGTTCTGGCGCACCCAAGTCTGGCAGCGCGTGCAGTAATCCATTCAAAGAAACACCATGTCCCGATTCCAAGTGAAGAAAGTCGCCGTGCTCGGCGCGGGCGTGATGGGTGCGCAGATCGCCGCCCACCTCGCCAACGTGAAGGTGCCGGTCATCCTCTTTGATCTTCCGGCCAAGGAAGGTCCGAAGAACGGCATCGTCACCAAGGCCATCGAAGGCCTGAAGAAGCTCAAGCCTTCGCCGCTGGGCGTGGCGGACGACGCCGCGCTGATCGGCCAGGCCAACTACGAAGAGCACCTGGAGCAGCTGCGCGGCTGCGACCTCATCATCGAGGCGATCGCCGAGCGCATGGACTGGAAGCTCGATCTCTACAAGAAGATCGCGCCCTTCGTCGCGCCGCAGGCCATCGTGGCGTCCAACACCTCGGGCCTGTCGATCACGAAGCTCTCCGAAGCGCTGCCCGATGCGATCAAGCCGCGCTTCTGCGGCATCCACTTCTTCAACCCGCCGCGCTACATGACGCTGGTGGAGCTGATCGACACGCCCACCACCCGGCCCGAAGTGCTGGACCAGCTCGAAGCCTTCGTCACGAGCGGCCTGGGCAAGGGCGTGGTGCGCGCGCACGACACGCCCAACTTCATCGCCAACCGCGTCGGCATCGCCGGCATGCTGGCGACGATGAAGGAGGTGGAGAACTTCGGCCTCACCTACGACGTGGTGGACGACCTCACGGGCAAGAAACTGGGGCGCGCCTCCAGCGGCACCTTCCGCACCGCCGACGTGGTGGGCCTGGACACGATGGCGCACGTCATCAAGACGCTGCAGGACAACCTGACCGAAGAAACCGATCCGTTCTACGGCAGCTTCGGCACGCCCGAGGTGCTGAACAAACTCATCGAGATGAAGCACCTGGGCCAGAAGTCCAAGGCCGGCTTCTACAAGAAAGTGGGGCGCGACATCCTGCGCTTCGACCTGGCCGAAGGCGAGTACGTGCCGGGCGGCCGGAAGGCCGACGAGGTGTACGGCCGCATGCTCAAGAAGCCGGCCGCCGAGCGCCTGAAATTGCTGCGCAATGCCGAGGGCGCGCAGGGCCGCTTCCTCTGGGCCATCCTGCGCAACAGCTTCCACTATGCCGCCGTGCACCTGGCCACCATCGCGGACAACGCGCGTGACGTGGACCAGGCCATGCGCTGGGGCTTCGGCATGAAGCAGGGCCCGTTCGAGCTGTGGCAGGAAGCCGGCTGGCTCGAAGTGGCGAAGATGATCCAGGAGGACATCGACGCGGGCAAGGCGCTGTCCAAGGCGCCGCTGCCCGAATGGGTCTTCAAGGGCCCGGTGGCCGAGGCCGGCGGCGTGCACACCGCCGAAGGCTCGTGGAGCGCGTCGAAGCAGACGTTCGTGCCGCGCCGCCAGCTGCCGGTCTACGAACGCCAGCATTTCCCGGAAAAACTGCTGGGCGAGACCCACCTGCCGGACTGGCGCACGGCCGGCACCACGGTGTCCGAATCCGATGCGCTGCGCACCTGGACGCTGGATGGCAAGGTGCTCATCGCCAGCATCCGAAGCAAGATGCACGCGATCAGCCCCGACGTGATGGAAGGGCTGATGGAGGCCATCGACACCGCCGAGCGCGACTACGACGGCCTGGTGATCTGGTCCGGCGACGCACCCTTCAGCGTGGGTGCCGACCTGCAGGCCACCATGCCCGCCTTCGTCGTGGCCGGCATTTCGGCGATCGAAGGCGTGGAGCAGGAGCTGCAGAACCTGATGCTGCGGCTGCGCTACGCCCAGGTGCCGGTGGTGTCCGCCATCCACGGCATGGCGCTGGGCGGTGGCTGCGAGCTGGCCGTGTACTCAGCGCGCCGCGTGGCGCACATGGAAAGCTACATCGGCCTGGTCGAAGTCGGCGTGGGCCTGGTGCCCGGCGCGGGCGGCCTGACCTACATCGCGCGCCGCGCGGCCGAGAACGCTGCCGCTTCGACCGGCAAGGACCTGTTGCCCTTCCTCACCGAAGGCTTCACCGCCGCAGCCATGGCCAAGGTGGGCACGAGCGCGCTGGAGTCGAAGAAGCTCGGCTACCTGCTGGAGAGCGACATCGTCGTGCCGCACAAGGACGAGGTGCTGTTCGTCGCGCTGAACGAGGCGAAGGCCATGGCCGCCAGCGGCTGGCGCGCGCCGAACAGGCGGCTGTTCCCGGTGGCTGGCCGCAGCGGCATCGCCACCATCCGCGGCTCGCTGGTCAACATGCGCGACGGCGGCTTCATCAGCGACCACGACCAGCACATCGCCACGCTGATCGCCGAGATCGTGTGCGGCGGCGACGTCGACGCCGGCACGCTGGTGAGCGAGGAATACCTGATGGCGCTCGAGCGCAAGGCGTTCTGCGCGCTGATCCAGCATCCGAAGACGCAGGAGCGCATCCTGGGCATGCTGAGCACCGGCAAGCCGGTGCGCAATTGACCGCCCGCATGGCCACCACTCCTGTCGCATCGGCGGACTCTCGTGCGCCCAACCGCCTGCAGCTGCAGCTGGAACAGGTGGACGAGTTCCCCGCGTTCCTGCGCCCCTGGGTGCGCAACCTGGTGCTGCGCCGCGCCGTGCCGTTCACGAAAACGGCACGCGTGGAGTTCATCGAGATGTCGCCCCACCGGGTGGAAGTGCGCCTGCGCAACGAACCCCGTGTGCGCAACCACATCGGCGGCATCCACGCCTCGGCGATGAACCTGCTGGCGGAGACGGCCACCGGCATGGCCGTGGGGCTGAACGTGCGCGACGACTGCATTCCGCTCGCCAAGGACATGAAGATGGCCTTCCGGCAGCGCGCCCAAGGCGCATTGCGCGCGGTGGCGGTGCTCACCGACGCGCAGCGCCAGGCGATGCAGGACGCCGACAAGGGCGAGCTGCAGGTGCCGGTCACGGTGACGGACGAGTCCGGCGCCGAGCCGGTGAAATGCGAATTCACGTGGGCCTGGATTCCCTCCAGCCGCCCCGCCAGGTAAACGATTGACTGACCGATCGACGGATCGATTGAAGGAGCCTTCTCCATGGCAAAACAACTGCAGGACGCCTACATCGTCGCCGCCACGCGCACGCCCATCGGCAAGTCGCACCGCGGCTACTTCCGCAACACCCGGCCCGACGACCTGCTGGCCACGACGCTGAAGGCCGCGCTGGCTCAGGCGCCGGGGCTGGATCCGGCCGCCATCGAGGACATCATCTGCGGCTGCGCGATTCCCGAAGGCGCGCAGGGCCTGAACGTGGCGCGCATCGGCGCCGTGCTGGCCGGCCTGCCCACCAGCGTGGGCGGCATCACCGTCAACCGCTTCTGCGCCTCGGGCCTGTCGGCCGTGCAGATGGCGGCCGACCGCATCCGCGTGGGCGAGGCCGAGGTGATGATCGCCGCCGGCGTGGAGAGCATGAGCATGGTGCCGATGATGGGCAACACGCCCTCGCTCTCGCCCAGCATCTTCGCGAAGGACGGCGACGTGGGCATCGCCTACGGCATGGGTCTCACGGCCGAGAAGGTCGCCCAGCAGTGGAAGGTGTCGCGTGAAGACCAGGACGCCTTCGCGCTGCAGTCGCACCAGCGCGCGCTCGCCGCGCAGCAGGCGGGCGAATTCACGGACGAGATCACGCCGATCGAGGTGACGGACCGCACCGCGGACCTGGAATCGGGCGAGAGCATCGCGAAGACCCGCACGGTGGCGCTGGACGAGGGCGCCCGGCCCGACACCAGTCTGGAGGGCCTGGCCAAGCTCAAGACGGTGTTCGCCGCGCGCGGCTCGGTCACGGCCGGCAACAGCTCGCAGACCAGCGACGGCGCGGGCGCGCTGATCCTCGCGAGCGAATCGGCCGTGAAGCGCTTCGGCCTCACCCCCCTGGCGCGCTTCGTCAGCTTCGCCAGCAAGGGCGTGCCGCCGAGCATCATGGGCATCGGTCCGATCGAGGCGATTCCCGCCGCGCTGCGCTATGCCGGCCTGCAGCAGCAGGACATCGACTGGTTCGAGCTGAACGAGGCCTTCGCCGCGCAGTCGCTGGCCGTGCTGCGCCAGCTGGGCCTGGACCCGGCCAAGGTGAACCCCATGGGCGGCGCCATCGCCCTGGGCCACCCGCTGGGCGCCACGGGCGCCATCCGCTCGGCCACGGTCGTGCATGCGCTGCGCCGCAAGAACCTGAAGTACGGCATGGTCACGATGTGCGTGGGCATGGGGCAGGGCGCCGCGGGCATCTTCGAAAGAGTTTGATTACATCCCCCTGAGCGGCTTCGCCGCTTCCCTCTTCTCTCGCGCTGGCGCGCGGGAAGGGGGACGCCGCCGGTGGCCGGGCGAAACCCGTTCCACGGCGTCTGCTGGCAGGAGCCGTTGGCGCTCTGCCTTGTCCAGTCACCGGTACGACGGCCAACCGTTTGCAACCACGGCACACTCGCTCACCATGACCGATTCTCTGCACCCACTGGATGATGCGCTGGCACTCACGGAGGCCGGGCCCGGCCGCTACACGGCGCGCACGTCGCCTGCCTACTGGAACATGGTCGGGCCGTTCGGCGGCATCACGGCCGCGGTGCTGCTGCAGGCCGTGATGCGGCATCCGGAGCGCCTGGGCGATCCGCTGTCGCTCACGGTGAACTATGCCGGCGCCATCGCCGAGGGCGAGTTCACGGTGCAGGCGGTGCCGGTCCGCACCAACCGGTCCACGCAGCACTGGACGGTGTCGGTCCTGCAGGCCGGGGCCGACGGCAAGCCGGTAGTCACCACCACGGCCACGGCCGTCACCGCGGTGCGCCGCGAGACCTGGAGCCTGCCCGACACCCCCATGCCCGAGGTGGCGGGCCCCGAGGGCCTGGAGCGCGTGCTGCGCGGCATGCCCGTGAAGTGGCTCGACCGCTACGACCTGCGGCCGGTGGCCGGCGCGCTGCCCTCGCGCTGGGACGGCGGCGGCGACAGCAGCCTGAGCCAGCTGTGGATGCGCGACGAGCCCGACCGGCCGCTCGATTTCTGCGCGCTCGCCGCGCTGGCCGATGTATTCTTTCCCCGCGTGTGGCTGCGCCGCGCGCGCCAGGTGCCGGCCGGCACGGTGTCGCTCACCGTGTACTTCCATGCCAGCCGCGAACAGCTCGCGGACACGGGCGCCGCCTACCTGCTGGGCCAGGCCCGCGCGCAGGAATTCCGCAACGGGTTCTTCGACCAGACGGTGCAGCTCTGGAACCAGGGCGGCACCATGCTCGCGAGCAGCCACCAGATCGTCTACTACAAAGAATGAATGACAAAGAAAGCGCAGGAGCCCCGCCCATGACCGCATCCCAGGACATCCTTACCCACGTCGAGTCCGGCGTGACCACCATCACGTTCAACCGCGTGGACAAGAAGAATTCCATCACGCGCGCCATGTATGCCGCGCTGGCGGATGCCTTCGAGGCGGCGGCGCAGGACCCGGCCGTGCGCGTGATCGTGCTGCAGGGTGACGTCGCGATCTTCAGCGCCGGCAACGACATCGGGGATTTCCTGAACAGCCCGCCCTCCACGCAGGAGTCGCCGGTGTTCCGGTTCCTGCGCGCGATCGCCACCTTCCCCAAGCCCGTCGTCGCGGCCGTCTGCGGCCCCGCAGTGGGCATCGGCACGACCATGCTGATGCACTGCGACCTGGTCTATGCGGGCGACAACGCGGCGTTCTCCATGCCCTTCGTCAATCTGGGGCTCTGCCCCGAGGCCGCCTCCAGCCTGCTCGTGCCGCGCATGATGGGCTACCACCGCGCGGCGGAGGCCCTGCTGCTGGGCGAGCCGTTCATGGCGGAGGCCGCGCTGGAAGTCGGCCTCGTCAACCGCGTCGTGCCGCCCACGGAATGCAACATGGTGGCCCAGACCCAGGCCCGCAAGCTGGCCTCCAAGCCGCTGTCGTCGCTGATCGAAACCAAGCGCCTGATGAAAAAGGACCAGACCGCCGCCGTGCTCGAGCGCATGGCGGAAGAGGGGGCCTCCTTCGGCCGCATGCTCCAGGAACCCGCCGCCCGCGAAGCCTTCACCGCGTTCATGGAAAAACGGCGCCCGGACTTCAGCGCCAGCTGAAGGCCGGAGTTCTCCGCAGGAGAACGGGCTGCGAAGCGGCCCAGCAGTTTTCGCCAAAAGCGGCGCCCGGACTTCAGCGCCATTTCACTTGGCCTGTGCTCGACAGTGGGCGCGGACCTCGGACGCCCTCCGTAGTAACGCTAGCTTCCACCAAAATCCAGCGGCGCTACATTCGGCAACATCCCCCGCGATGTTGCCGGCATGACCCGCTCCTCCGATCCCGCCCACCCCCTCTGCCGCCGGGACTGGCTCCGCTGGTCCGCGGCCGGGGCTGCGGCGCCGCTGCTGTGGCCGCATGCGGCCCGATCGCAGGGCCGGGGGGTGCTGGACGGTGGTGTCCTGCGCATCGTGGTGCCCTATGCGCCGGGCGGCTCGTCCGACGCCGCCGCCCGCCTGCTGGCCGAAGCCCTGGGCCCACGGCTCGGCGTGCCGGTGACCGTGGACAACCGCCCGGGGGCCGGTGGCCGCTTGGCTGCCCAGCAGTTGCACCGCGAGAAATCCGGCGCGAACGTGGCACTGCTGGCCAATCCGGCCACCATGCTGATCGCGCCCCTGGTGTTCAAGGACAACGGCTACGAACCGGACAGGGACTATGTGCCGCTGTCGCAGATCACACGCTATGCGTTCGGCGTGGCCGTGGGCACGGGCGTGCCGGTGCGCGGGTTCTCCCAACTGCACGCCTGGATGCTGGCGCACAAGGACCGGCTCTCGGCCGGCGTGCCGGCCACGGGCAGTCTTCCCCACTTCGTCGCGCTGATGCTGGCCGAGCAGCTCGGCCTCACGCTGCCGGTGGTCGGCTACCGCGGCTCGGGGCCGCTGCTCGACGACCTGATCGGGGGCCACGTGCCGCTGGCCATCGACGCTCTCGATGCGCTCGAACCCCTGCACCAGGAGGGCAAACTGCGCATCCTGGCGATTTCGGACGACCACCGGGCGCCCGAGCTGCCCATGGTGCCGACGTTCAAGGAAACCGGCCTGGTCCTGTCCGCGCAGGGCTGGAACGTGCTCTACGCGCCCGCCTGGATGCCGGGGACGCGCGCCCGCCGCATCGCGGAGGCCACCTCCGAGGCCATGGCGGACAAGGTGGTCCAGGCGCGGTTCACCGCCGCCCGCATGGTGCCCGTGGCGAGTTCGCGCGATCGGACGGCGCAGATGCTGTCGGCTTACAAGGCCCAGTGGGCCCCCGTGGTGCGGCGCTCTGGCTTCCAGCCCTGAGCAGGCGGCTCTCCGACACGCTGCCGCTGCGCCCGCCTACGCCGGGTGGCGCCCCTGTATGACGCTGCAAGCACTGCAAGTGCATGCAACGCTCGAAGGGTTTCGTTACCGTTCTTGCGTAACGCGTGGATTTTCCGGAAAGGCGGCCTTCTAGCATCGGACGAACTTTTTCCAAGGAGATCTGATGGCCGTGCAAAACCCCTTCTTCGGCAAGCGTGAACCCGAGTCGTTCCAGCCCCGCCAGCCTTCGTCCGTGCTGGGTGGAGCCGGCAGCGCCGTGACGCCCACCGCAGCCGCCACCTCTCCCGCCGCGGCGGTGACTGCGGCCGGCGCTTCCCGTCCGGTGGAAGGTACCGCCACGGAAAGCGTGGGCAGCAAGCTCACCGTCGGCCCGAACATCAAGCTCAAGGGCGTGGAGATCACCGACTGCGACACGCTCGTGGTGGAGGGCACGGTGGAGGCCACCATGGATTCGCGCGTCATCCACATCGCGGAGCAGGGCGCGTTCCGGGGCTCGGCCGAGATCGACATCGCCGAGATCCATGGCGAATTCAACGGCACGCTGACCGTGCGCCAGAAGCTCGTCATCTACAGCACCGGCAAGGTGAACGGCAAGATCCGCTACGGCAAGGTGGTGATCGAGGAAGGTGGCCAGCTGGCCGGCGAGATCGAGGCGGGCACGTCGGGTGCGTCGCGCTCCCACAGCGCCGCGAACACCTCGCGCACCGAGGCCCAGGCCCTCGCGGCCTGATGCTCCCGGCCCGGTCCGCTGCCGGCTTCAGGAGGCAGCGGCCAGCGGGCTCCAACCGCGGACCGTGCCTTCACGCACGGTCCGTCCGCATTCAGGCCGCGCCTTCGGCAGGAGGCGCGGCCGATTCGTCGGCGGGGCGCGGCACCGCGCGCGGCCGGCCCGATGCGTCGATCGCCACGTAGGTGAGGCGGGCCTCCGTCACCTTGACGTAGCGGCCCTGGGCGGCGAAGCGCTCGGCATACACCTCCACCTCCACGGTCACCGACGTGCGGCCGATGCGCGTGATCGTGGAGAAGAACGAGAGGATGTCGCCGACGCGCACGGGCTGCTTGAAGACGAACTCGTTCACGGCCACCGTGGCCATGCGGCCCTGGACGTGGCGCGCGGGCAGCACCGACCCCGCGAGGTCCACCTGCGCCATCACCCAGCCCCCGAAGATGTCGCCATTGGCGTTGCAGTCCGCCGGCATCGGGATCACTTTGAGCACCAGCTCCTTGTCGACGGGCAGGGCACTCTGGGCGGGCAGGGGGGAGGTCATGGGCACAATCTCGGTAACAACAACGATCCAGATTGTCCCCCATGCGCCCCCACGGCGACGTCGCCCCCTCCCCTTCCCCTGCCGCAGCGCCTGCCGCGGAGCCCGTCCGCAGCGACCGTGCCACGCTCGCCCGCCTGATTCCCTACCTGCTGCACTACCGCTGGCGCGTGCTCGCGGCGCTGGTGTTCGTACTCTGCGCCAAGCTCGCGAACGTGGGGGTGCCGCTGCTGCTCAAGCGCATCGTGGACGCCATGGCGCCCGCACCCGGGGCCGCCGCCGCGCTCGTGGTGGTGCCGGTCGCGCTGCTCGCGGCCTACGGGCTGCTGCGGCTCAGCACCTCGGTCTTCACCGAACTGCGCGAACTCGTCTTCGCCAAGGCCACCCAGGGCGCCGCGCGGCGCATCGCGCTGGAGACCTTCGAGCACCTGCATGCACTGAGCCTGCGCTTCCACCTGGAGCGGCAGACGGGCGGGATGACGCGCGACATCGAGCGCGGCGTGCGCGGCATCGAATCGCTGATCTCGTTCACGCTGTTCAACATCGGCGCCACCCTGCTCGAAGTGTTCCTGGTGCTGGCGGTGCTCGGCGGGAAGTTCGATCCGGTCTTCGCCTGGATCACGCTCGCCGCGCTGGGGTGCTACATCCTGTTCACCGTGCTGCTCACCGAGTGGCGCACGCGCTTCCGCCGCGAGGCCAATGCCTTCGATTCCGCGGCCCACACGAAGGCGGTGGATTCGCTGCTGAACTACGAGACGGTGAAGTACTTCAACAACGAAGGCTTCGAGGTGCGGCGCTACGACGAGAGCCTGGAGCGCCTGCGCCGCGCGCGGCTCAAGAGCCAGACCTCGCTGTCGCTGCTCAACGCCGGGCAGCAGCTCATCATCGCCACGGGCCTCGTCGCCATGCTGTGGCGCGCGGCTCAGGGCGTGGCCGACGGCCGCATGACGCTGGGCGACCTGGTCATGGTCAACGCGTTCATGATCCAGCTCTACATTCCGCTCAACTTCCTGGGCGTGATCTACCGCGAGATCAAGCAGAGCCTGACCGACCTGGACAAGATGTTCACGCTGATGGACCGGCCGCAGGAAGTGCAGGACGCGCCGCAGGCGCCGCCGCTGCGCCTGAATGGCGCCCCGGAAGTGCGCTTCGAGACCGTGCATTTCGCCTACGAGCCCGCCCGGCCGATCCTCCATGGCGTGGACTTCACGATCCCCGCGGGCCGGACGGTGGCGGTGGTGGGCCCCTCGGGCTCGGGGAAATCCACGCTCGCGCGGCTGATGTTCCGCTTCTACGACGTCCAGCAGGGCCGCATCACGGTGGACGGTCAGGACATCCGCAGCGTCGCACAGGAGAGCCTGCGCCGCAGCGTAGGGGCGGTGCCGCAGGACACGGTGCTGTTCAACGAAAGCATCGGCTACAACATCGCCTACGGGCGGCCGGGCGCCTCGCAACAGGAGATCGAGGCCGCGGCCCGCGCCGCGCGTATCCACGACTTCGTCGCCGCGCTGCCCGCCGGCTACGCCACCCAGGTGGGTGAGCGGGGACTCAAGTTGTCGGGAGGCGAGAAGCAGCGCGTGGCGATCGCCCGCACGCTGCTCAAGAACCCGCCGATCCTCGTATTCGACGAGGCCACGTCCGCGCTGGACACGGCGAACGAGCGGGCCATCCAGTCCGAGCTGCGCAGCGCGGCCGAGGGCAAGACGGTGCTGGTCATCGCCCACCGTCTGTCGACGGTGGTGGATGCGCACGAGATCCTGGTGATGGACACCGGCCGCATCGTGGAGCGCGGCACCCATGCGCAGCTGCTGGCGCTGGAGGGGCGCTACGCGGACATGTGGCGCCAGCAGGCCCGCGAGGGCTGAGCCCGCCGCGCAGCGGCGGCGGCATGGCGGCGGCGGAAGGTGTGCCGCCGCGCGCGGTCACTTGCGCGCCGCCACGGCCTTTTCCGCCGCGTTCACCAGGTCCGCGCCGATCTGGCCCTTCCACTTCTCCACCACCGGGCGCGTGGCCTGCACGAAGGCCTGGCGCTCTTCGGGCGTGAGCTGCGTCACCGTCACGCCGTGGCCGGCGATCTCCTTCAGCAGTGGCTTGTCGGCGCCTTCCAGGCCCTTGCGGGCGATGGCGATCTCTTCCTTGCCCGCCTCGATGGCCGCCTGCTTGACGATCTCGCGATCGGCCGGCGTCCAGCTGTTCCAGATCTCCTTGTTGACGACGAACACCAGCGGATCGTTCATGTAGTTCCACATCGTGACGTGCTTCTGCGCCACGGTGTAGAGCTTGGCGGCCATGTAGACCGACAGCGGGTTCTCCTGGCCATCGACCGCGCCGCTGGCCATGGCGGGCTGGGCATCGGCCCAGCTCATCTGCGTGGGATTGGCGCCCAGCGCGGTGAAGGTGTCGAGGAACAGCGGCGAGCCGACCACGCGGATCTTCATGCCCTTCAGGTCCGCCGGGCTCTTGATGGGGCGCTTGGAGTTGGAGATCTCGCGGTAGCCGTTCTCGCCCCAGGCGAGCGGCACGACGCCGGCCTTCTCGAGCGTCTGGAAGATGCTCTTGCCGACATCGCCCTGCGTGACCGCGTCCACTGCCGCATAGTCGGGAAAGAGGAAGGGCAGCGAGAACAGGTTCAGCGCCTTCACCTGGGGCGACCAGTTGATCGTCGAGCCCACGGCCATGTCGATCACGCCCTGGCGCAGCGCGCTGAATTCGCGTGTCTGGTCGCCCTGGATGAGCGACACGCCCGGGTAGAGCTTGATGTTGATGCGGCCCTGGGTGCGTTCGCGCACCTTGTTCGCCCACAGTTCGCCGCCCTTGCCCCAGGGGAACGCGGTGCCCAGCACCAGCGACATGCGGTATTCGCTCTTGTAGTTCTGCGCCGCGGCCGGGGCTGCGGTGAAGGCGAGGGCGGCGGCGGCCGCCACGGCGGTGGCGAGGAAGGTGCGCAGTTGCATGGATCGTCTCCGGGTCGGTATCGGGTTGCGGGAAAAAGGGGCAGGGCTTCGGCGTGGACCACTCTCAATAGCCCAGGCGCGCGGGCAGCCAGAGCGCCAGCTGCGGGAAGGCGATGACGGCCACCATCACGAGGAACATGGCCAGCAGCATCGGGCCCACCCAGCGCACGGTGGATTCCATGCGCACGCCCGCGATGCGGCACGACACCATCAGGTTCACGGCCAGCGGCGGGGTGAACTGGCCGAGCGCCACCTTGAGGGTGAGGATCACGCCGAACCACACGGGGTCCCACTGGTAGTGCTGCATGATCGGCAGCAGCAGCGGCACGAAGATCAGGAAGATCGAGATGCCGTCGAGGAACATGCCCACGGTGATCAGCAGCAGGATCAGCAGTGCGAGCACGCCGTATTCGCCGAGCCCCGAATGGACGATGGCGTTGGCGATCGGGTCGATCACGCCGAGCGTGGAGAGCGAGAACGCGAAGATGCCCGCGAGCGACACCACGAGCAGGATCACGGCCGAGAGCTCGCCCGCCTCGCGCAAGATGGTGTAGAGGTCGCGCAGCCGGATGGTGCGGTGAATGCACATGCCCACGAAGAGGCCGTAGAACACGGCCACCACGGCAGCTTCGGTGGGCGTGAACCAGCCCGCGCGCATGCCGCCCAGGATCAGCACCGGCGCGGCCAGGCCCCAGGAGGCCTCGCGCAGGCTTTTCCAGAAGGGCGGACGGGGCATCGAGGCCTCCAGCGCGCCCATCCGGTGGCGGCGCGCCAGCCACACGGCCGGCACGATCAGCGCGATGCCGGCCAGCACGCCGGGCACCATGCCGGCCGCGAACAGCGCGGGCACCGAGGCGCCGGGCACCAGCACCGAATAGATGATGAAGGCGACCGATGGCGGGATCAGGATGTCGGTGGCCGCGGCCGCGCCGACCACGCTGGCCGAGAACGAGCCGGGGTAGCCCGCGCGCGACATCGCGGCGATCATCACGCCGCCCACGGCGGCCGCGTTGGCCGGGCCCGAGCCGGAGATGCCGCCGAGGAACATCGCCACGGCGATGGCCACCAGCGGCAGCATGCCCGGGCCGCGCCCGACGATCGCCACCGCGAAGTTCACGAGCCGCAGCGCCACGCCGGAGCGGTCGAAGATCGAGCCGACCAGCACGAACATCGGGATCGCGAGCAGCGGGTACTTGCCGAGCCCGGCATAGAAGTTCTGCGGCACCGCGAGCAGGCCGAACCAGGGCGTCTCGGCATTCGCGATCGCGATGGCGGCGGTGCCGGCCAGGCCCAGCGCGGCGCCGATCGGCACGCCGACGATCATCATGCCGAGGAAGATGGCGAAGAGCAGGGCGGCGATCATGGCTGCGCCTCCGGCCCGGAGGCCCGGCGGGCCTGGCGGCGGAAGAGCCCGATCGCGCGCACGGTGATCAGGGCGGACAGCACGGGCAGCCAGATGGAGTACCACCACTGGGGCACGCCGATGCCGGGCGACGTCTCGCCGAAGCGCCAGTCGTCCCAGGCCACGCGCGCGCTCAGCACCGCAATGCCGCCGAACAGCACCGCGACCGCGAGCGCTCCGAACAGGGCGAGGCGGCGGCGGCGCGCGGGCGAGCCGCCTTCGGCGAAGTATTCGATGCGGATGTGAACGTCGCGCGCCACCGCGGCCGAGCCGGCGACGAGCGCGAGCACGATCATCAGGAAGACCGAGATCTCCTCGGTCCAGGCGAAGGACGAATTGGTGAAGTAGCGCACCAGCACGTTGGCGAACGTGATGAGCGCCAGCAGGGCCATGACGGCCACTGTCAGGCCGTCTTCGAGGCGCAGCGAGCGTTCGGTCGCGGGGTCCGCGGGAGGAGGGGCGGCCACGGAGGCGGCGGATGCGGCGGCGGAAGCGTCGGCTTCGGCGCCGGGGGGCAGGGAGGCGGGCATGGGGGGCAGCGGACGGACGAGAAGGACATCGGCGGTCCGGTGTCCGCGGCGTGGTGCACCCCGGGCTGGACGGTCAGCGCGCCGGATAGGCGCATCCGGTATTGTGCAACCGGATGTGTGCCGTGCCGGTGCAGGATTTCCCGGGGGCGCGCGGCTGCCCGCGGCACGCCGGCCTCCTGCGGCCGGGCCGATAATGCCAGCCATGGAAACCAAGTGGCTCGAGGACTTTGTCAGCCTCGCGGAGACGCGCAGCTTCAGCCGGTCGGCGCAATTGCGGCACGTGACCCAGCCCGCGTTCTCGCGGCGCATCCAGGCGCTGGAGGCCTGGGCCGGGACCGATCTGGTGGACCGCAGCTCCTACCCCACCCGGCTAACGCCGGCCGGCAAGACGCTGTACGAGGAGGCGCTCGACGTGCTGCAGTCGCTGCAGAACACCCGCGCCATGCTGCGCGCGCACACCAGCGCCGACAAGGACATGGTCGAGTTCGCCGTGCCCCACACGCTGGCGTTCACGTTCTTCCCGGCATGGCTCTCCAGCCTGCGCGAGCGCTTCGGGCCCGTGAAGAGCCGCCTCATCGCGCTCAACGTGCACGACGCCGTGCTGCGGCTCGTGGAAGGCGGTTGCGACCTGCTGATCGCCTACCACCATCCCTCCCAGCCGCTGCAGCTGGATTCCGACCGCTACGAGATGATCACGCTCGGGCAGGAGATCCTCTCGCCCTATTCGCGCGCCGACGGCGAGGGGCGCCCGATCCACGCACTGCCGGGCGAGCCCGGACAGCCACTGCCCTACCTCGGCTACGCGCCGGGGGCCTACCTCGGCCGCGTGACGGAGCTCATCCTCAAGCAGTCCGGCACGCCCATCCACCTGGACCGGGTGTACGAGACCGACATGGCCGAGGGCCTCAAGGCGATGGCCCTCGAAGGCCATGGCGTGGCCTTCCTGCCGCACAGCGCGGTCAAGAAGGAGCTGCGCTCCCGCCGCCTGGTGAGCGCGGTGCGCGACGGCGTGCAGGACATGCAGATGGCGATGGAAGTGCGCGCCTACCGCCAGAAGCCTTCCGCCAAGGACCGGGCCAAGGGCACGGCCGAATCGCTGTGGGCGTACCTGCAGGCCCACGGCACCGACAAGCCGCTCTGATGCGGTTGTGCACTTTATGCATGAATTGCATGAAGTCGCTTTTGAATCGGCATTGGAAAGCGGCAGAGGCAAGACGTACATTCCCGTCCGGCTCCAAGCAACAGTCACTGAACTGCGGCTGAAAAGAGGGCCCGGCTGGCGCGGTTTTTGCATCAGTCCGTATTCCATGACGAGACAAACCATGCATCCTGTTCGCCTCTGGCGGGCCCTCCTGGGGGCGGCCGCCCTCTGCTGTGCCGTGGCCGCCCATGCGGGTGCGCTCGAACGCATCGCTGCAGGCGGCAAGCTGCTGGTGGCGTACCGGAGCGATGCCGTACCCTTCGCGTTTAAGGATGCCGCCGGCCGGCCAGCGGGCTACGCGGTGGAGCTGTGCCAGCACGTGGCGGACGCGGTGCGCCGCAAGACCGGCCGCAAGGACATGGACATCACCTACGTCCCCGTGACCGTGGGCACCCGGATCGAGACCATCGCCCAGGGACATGCCGACCTGGAGTGCGGCTCCACCACGAACAACGCCGAGCGCCGCCAGACCGTGGCGTTCACGATTCCCCACTTCATCACGGGCACGCGCCTGCTGGTCAAGGCTTCCAGCCCGATCGAGCGCATCGAGGACATGGCGGGCCGCCGGCTCGTCACCACCCGCGGCACCACCGCGCAGCGTGCCGCGCAGCAGCTCAACCGCGAGCGCGCGCTGCAGCTGGTCCTTGTCGAATCGGCGGACGATCCGCATGCGGTCGAGATGGTGGAAAAGGGCGAGGCGGATGCCTTCGCCACGGACGACGTACTGCTCTATGCGTTCGCTGCCGAACGGCCCGATCCGAAGGCGCTCAAGGTGGTCGGCAAGTTCATGACGGCGGAGGCGCTGGCGATCGTGCTGCCCAAGGGCGATCCGGAGTTCAAGAAGGTGGTGGACGACGAAATGCGCCGCCTCATCACCAGCCGCGACATCTATCCCATCTACGACCGCTGGTTCACCCAGCCGATCCCGCCCTCCAACCGGGCACTGAATCTGCCGGTGAGCTACCTGCTGCGGGAGTTCTGGAAGTATCCCTCCGACCAGGTCCCTTTCTGATGCGGGCTGCGGCCCACGCGTTTCCCCCATCCGGGATATTCCCTGCAACCGCGCGTGCCTTGCAGGCGTCTATCTAGAATGGCCCCTTCCCTCTGTATCCATAAGCTAAGGAGATCGTGATGAAGAAACAATTGTTGGCAGTTGCCGTGATGGCCCTCGCCGCGGGCGGCGCATTTGCCCAGGCGAACGACACGCTCGCCAAGATCAAGGCGTCCGGCACCATCACCGAAGGCGTGCGCGAGTCGTCCGGTCTCTCCTACACGCTGGGCGACGGCAAGTACACCGGCTTCCACTACGACGTGTGCGCCCACGTGATCTCGGACGTGCAGAAGCAGCTCGGCCTCGCCAAGCTGGAAACCAAGTACCAGCCCGTGACGTCGCAGAACCGCATTCCGCTGGTGCAGAACGGCACGGTGGACATCGAGTGCGGCTCCACCACCAACAACCAGGCCCGCCAGAAGGACGTGGCCTTCGCCGTGACCACCTACGTGGAAGAAGTGCGCATCGCCACCAAGGCCAACTCCGGCATCACCGGCATCAAGGACCTGAACGGCAAGACCATCGCCACCACCACGGGCACCACCTCGGTGCAGACCCTGCGCAAGAACAAGCGCGCCGACGGCCTGACGTTCAAGGAAGTCTTCGGCAAGGACCACTCCGACAGCTTCCTGCTGCTGGAGTCCGGCCGTGCCGACGCCTTCATCATGGACGGCTCCATCCTGGCCGCGAACATCGCCAAGTCCAAGGCTCCCAACGACTTCAAGATCGTCGGCGAAACGCTGAGCGTGGAACCCATCGCGATCATGATCCGCAAGGACGACCCGGCCTTCAAGAAGGCCGTGGACGACAGCCTGAAGGGCATGATGAAGTCGGGCGAGATGGCGAAGCTCTACGACAAGTGGTTCATGCAGCCGATCCCGCCGAACAACGTGAAGATCGGCCTGCCTGCCAGCGACGCGACCAAGGCCGCCTGGGCGAATCCCAACGACAAGCCCATGGAAGAGTACACGCTGAAGGATTGATGCGCACGGACGTGTCCGCCCCCGCGAACGCCCACCTCGCCGGTGGGCGTTTGTTTGTCGCCCCGCGAGGGCGGGCGGACCGTCGCCGGATTTCAGGACGTAAGACGATTTGAGAAGGAATTCCCATGGGATCGAATTGGGATTGGCAGGTCTTCCTGCAGGACCCGGGGGGTGAATACCCGACCTACCTGCAGTGGATGCTCTCGGCCTGGGGCTGGACGGTGTCGGTGGCCTTGCTGGCGCTGGTGATCGCGCTCGTCGCGGGGTCGGTCATCGGCACGATCCGCACGCTGCCGGACAACAAGTTTCTGGTCGGCTTCGGCAACGCATGGGTGGAGCTGTTCCGCAACATCCCGCTGCTGGTGCAGATCTTCCTCTGGTACCACGTGGTGCCGGCCATCTTCCCGGCACTGAAGAGCGTCTCGGGCTTCATCCTCGTGGTGCTGGCGCTCGGGTTCTTCACGTCCGCACGGATCGCAGAGCAGGTGCGCTCGGGCATCCAGGCCCTGCCGCGCGGCCAGCGCTATGCCGGCATGGCGCTGGGCTTCACGACGGTGCAGTACTACCGCTACGTGCTGCTGCCCATGGCCTTCCGCATCATCATCCCGCCGCTCACGAGCGAGACGATGAACATCTTCAAGAACTCGTCCGTGGCCTTCGCCGTGTCGGTGACGGAGCTCACGATGTTCGCGATGCAGGCGCAGGAAGAGACCTCGCGCGGCATCGAGATCTACCTGGCGGTGACGGGCCTCTACGTCATCTCCGCGTTCGCCATCAACCGCATCATGGCCTTCATCGAGAAGCGCTCACGCGTGCCGGGCTTCATCGCCACGGGCGGCTCGGGAGGCCACTGACATGATGAATCTCGACTTTTCCTTCTACAACTGGGACATCATCAGCAAGTTCGTGCTGAAGGGGTTCTACTTCAGCATCACGCTCACCATCGTCGCGACGATCGGCGGCATCCTGTTCGGCACCGTGCTCGCGCTGATGCGCCTGTCGGGCCGCAAGTGGCTGGACGTGCCCGCCACCATCTACGTCAACGGCATGCGCAGCATCCCGCTGGTGATGGTGATCCTGTGGTTCTTCCTGCTGGTGCCGTTCATCGTGGGCAAGCCGATCGGCGCCGAGATGTCGGCGGTGATCACCTTCATCGCGTTCGAGGCGGCCTACTTCAGCGAGATCATGCGCGCGGGCATCCAGTCGATCCCGCGTGGCCAGGTGTTCGCGGGGCAGGCGCTGGGCATGACCTACGGGCAGAACATGAAGCTCGTGATCCTGCCGCAGGCCTTCCGCAACATGCTGCCGGTGCTGCTCACGCAGACCATCATCCTGTTCCAGGACACGTCGCTCGTGTATGCCATCGGCGCCTACGACATGCTCAAGGGCTTCGAGACCGCAGGCAAGAACTACGGCCGTCCCATCGAGGCCTACCTGCTGGCCGCGGTGGTGTACTTCATCATGTGCTTCGCGCTGTCGTGGTTCGTGAAGCGCCTGCACCGCAAGATCGCCATCATCCGCTGAACCGGGCCGGCAAGTGAGTGAGGAATAAAGCAAATGATTGAACTCAAGAACGTTTCCAAGTGGTACGGCAGCTTCCAGGTGCTGAACGACTGCACCACCAGCATCCGCAAGGGCGAGGTGGTGGTCGTGTGCGGCCCGTCGGGTTCGGGCAAGTCCACGCTGATCAAGACCATCAACGCGCTGGAACCCATCCAGAAGGGCGAGATCTACGTGAACGGCGTCGCCATCCACGACCCGAAGACCAACCTGCCGAAGCTGCGCAGCCAGGTCGGCATGGTGTTCCAGCACTTCGAGCTGTTCCCGCACCTGTCGGTGACCGAGAACCTCACGATCGCGCAGGTTAAGGTGCTCGGCCGCCGTGCCGACGAGGCGAAGCAGCGCGGCCTGAAGATGCTCGACCGCGTGGGCCTGTCGGCGCACAAGGACAAGTTCCCGGGCCAGCTCTCCGGCGGCCAGCAGCAGCGCGTGGCCATCGCGCGCGCGCTGTCGATGGACCCGATCGTGATGCTCTTCGACGAGCCCACCTCGGCGCTCGATCCGGAAATGGTCGGCGAGGTGCTGGACGTGATGGTGAGCCTGGCCAACGAGGGCATGACCATGATGTGCGTGACCCACGAAATGGGCTTCGCCCGCAAGGTGGGCCACCGCGTGATCTTCATGGACGTGGGCGGCAAGATCCTGGAGGACTGCACGAAGGAGGACTTCTTCGGCAACCCGGATGCACGCCAGCCGCGCACCAAGGACTTCCTCAACAAGATCCTGCAGCACTGAGGTGCGGATTGTCGTGGCGGAGCCTTCGGGCTCCTGCCGCGGACCGGCGCCTCCTGGCGCATCGACGCAAGGCGCCTTTGGGCGCTTTTTTCTTTGTGGGGGGGCGTTACGCTGCGTCGTTGGCCACTGGCGCTGGGCTTCTGGCCGCCGGCCATGGGTCGTCAGCCGCTTCCGACCGACGGCCCCCATCCATTCCGGTTTTCCGCTTCCCGCTTGCCGCTGTTCGCCACCCATGCCCACCCCGGTACCGCCATCGACGCCAGACAGCCTGCCGCGCGAGCCACCCGGCCCGCAAGGACGGCAGGAAGGACCGCGTCCGCAGGAGCAGGTGGTCTTCTGGCATGGCGACGCGCCGGCGCAGCCGGCCATGGGCCAGCCCTGCAACGGCTGCGGGCTGTGCTGCCTGGCCGAGCCGTGTCCCCTGGGCATGCTGGTGTCACGGCGCCGCCATGGCGCCTGCGTGGCATTGCGGTGGTTGCCGGGGACGGAGCCGGCGGCTGAGGCGGATGGGACGGATACGGCGGGTGGAGCAACCGCCGAAGGGGCTGGCGGGCGGCTTGACGTGCCCGAGGCCGCCGGGGGCGCGCGCCCGGCGGCCAGCGGGCAGGCCGGCCGCTACGTGTGCGGCATGGTCGCCGACCCCGCCGGGGTGACGGGCTGGCGCAACCGCTGGCTGCTGCGGGCGCTCGCGCGGTTGGCGCGGCGCTGGATCGCCGCCGGCCAGGGGTGCGATGCACCGCCGCTGCAGGTGACGGCGCTGCGCGAGGGTTCGCAAGACGGCGAGGCACGCTCGTGAGGTGAGGTGACGCGCGTGCGACAACGCGTCAGGGTTTGCGGCGTGGTCACGTTCGCCGCATCGCGTTGCAATGGACAGAACTTTTCCTTTTTGTTTTCTTCAGGAGTTCAGTACATGCAGCGACGTCGTTGGATCCAGTGGGGCGCAGCCGCCGCCCTGGCGCCCGCCCTCTCGGCCCGGGCACAAGGCCAGGGCTTTCCGACCCGGCCGATCAAGCTGGTCGTCGCCTTCCCCGCCGGCGGCCCCACCGATATCACGATGCGGGTGCTGGCGGAGAATGCCTCGCGCGCGCTGGGCCAGCCGGTGATCATCGACAACAAGCCCGGCGCGGGCGGCACGCTGCCCGCGCAGATGCTGCAATCGTCCCCGGCCGATGGCTACACGGTCGCGCAGATTCCGCTCGGCGTGTTCCGCATGCCCTACACGACCAAGATCAACTGGGATCCGGTCAAGGACATCAGCTATGTGATCAACGTGACGGGCTACGCCTTCGGCGTGGTCGTGCCCGCCAATTCGCCGTTCAAGACGTGGGCGGATTTCGTCGCCTACGCCAAGGCGAACCCGGGCAAGCTCAGCTACGGCTCCACGGGCGCGCTGACGAGTCCGCACCTCACGATGGAGCGCGTGGCGCAGCAGCAGGGCATGCAGTTGCTGCACGTGCCGTACAAGGGCAGCGCGGACCTGATGCAGGCCATCATGGGCGGGCAGCTCATGGCCGCGGCGGATTCGACGGGTTTCGCTCCGCAGGTGGAGGCCGGCAAGCTGCGCGTGCTCAACACCTGGGGTGCGGAGCGCCTCGCCAAGTTCCCCGATGCGCCGACGCTGCGCGAGCTGGGCGTCGACATCGTGCAGAACTCGCCCTTCGGCATCGGCGCGCCCAAGGGCACGCCGGCGGACGTGGTCCGCCGGCTGCACGACGCCTTCAAGACCGCGATGGACCAGGAAAACTACCGCAGCGCGCTGGCGCGCTACGACATGGAACCCATCTACATGGACACCGCTGCCTACCGGCAGTTCGCGCAGGACACCTACCAGCGCGAGAAGGCCGTCATCGAGAAGCTCGGCCTGGCCAAGCCTTCCTGAGGCTGCAACGGCGCGGTGCCGCGGTGCCGCGCCGCTGCGTGCGTCGCCGGCCCGTATGTCAGCGCTGCCGCTGCAGGATGGCCCGGGCCACCTCGGCGAAGCCGGCCCCGCGCTCGCCCTGCGCGACGTAGCGTGGCCGGTGCGCGAGCTGCGGCACGAAGCGCGCGATGTTGGCCACGCCCACGCTGTGCGGGAAGGCTTCGAACATCTTCTGGTCGTTGGTGGAATCGCCCACGTAGACCCAGCGGCCGATCTCCGCGTCGAGCACGCGTCCGAAGAGGGCGCGCACGATCCAGCGGGCGCCCGTGAGCTTGTCGTGCTCGCCGTACCAGCCGTTGACGTGGATGCTGCTCACGGTGGCGTGCATGCCTTCGGCACGCATGCGCTGCACGACGGCGTCGATGGCCGGCTGCGGCAATTGCACGAATTCGCTGTGGTCGATGGCGATGTCGCACTCGCGGCCGGCCGAATCCGTGGCGCGGCGGGCTCCGGGAATGTCCCGCTCGATGGCGGCGAGCACCTCCTGCATGCGCGTGTACTGCGCGCTGCGCGTGGCGGCGTCCTGCTGGTAGATCTTGGCCAGCACGGGGCCTTCGGGGCCCATCGGGTACACCCGCACCGCGTCGGGGGGCTCCGCGGGTCCCGCGCCCTGCGACGTGGCTTCAGGCTGCCGCACCATCGCCACGGCGCCGTTCTCGGCCACGATCGCGTCCACGGGCCACGAGGCGGCGAACGGCTCGCTCCACCCGGCGGGCCGCCCCGTGACGGGCACCACGGCCAGCCCCGCGCGCCGCAGCGCGTGCAGGGCGTCCAGCGCGTCGGGTGTGATGGCGCCGTCGGTGGTCAGGGTGTCGTCGATGTCGGTGAAAACGCCGATCAGGTCGGCGGGCGGTTGCCAGAGGGTGAGCGGCAGCAGGTCGGTATCGGCAGGGGAGGACAGGGGAGGCATCAGTGGCGGGCGAACTCGATGAGGGCGCGGTAGAAACGGTCGGAACCGTCCCGGGGATTGGCGGGCGACAGCTCCATGCGGTCGATGCCCTGCCCGGTGTTCTTCTTGAAACGCGCGGGGATGACGGAAAAGAAATAGGGGCTGACGAAGCGGGCGCCGCTGGCACGCTGGAACTCCAGCGCGGACAGTGCGACGCCGTCCTTTTTCCACTGCTGGGGGTGGAACTCGGGCACGCCGTACGCCTGGATGCCCTCGGAGGCGAAGAGCTGCCGGACCCAGCCGCTCTGCGTGGCGCCGCCGTACAGGTTGATGCCGTGCCTCCAGGGCATGGAGCGCCCGAAGGTGGCGTCGGCCGCGAACAGCTGCGGATTCCAGGACGAATTCACGCCGGGAAGTATCTGGTGGGAATACAGTTTGTCGGCCGGCAGCCCTGCCTCCCGCGCAACCGTATGGAAGGCCTTGAGCCACTGCACGACCTGCGCGGAGCGGTAATCGTTCCAGTCGCGGGCCAGCGGATTGAACAGCACGGCGGGGCCCGATGCGCCGGCCACGGGCAGGTCGAGGCTCATCTGCACACCGGGGAGTGCCTCCATGCCCTGCATGCCGAAGACGGCCGGGGGGCGGCGCGAGCCCACCGGCCCGCGGTCGCGCGGCAGCACGGTGAATGGTACGTCGAACATGCGCAGGCGCGCGGGGCCCATGCGCGCCACGATCTGCGCCAGGTGCCTGCCCGGCGGCAGCGCGCGGTAATCGAGGTCCGTGCGGAAGCCCACGTTCGGCGAATCGATGGCCTGCACGGTGCGGTAGACGTCCAGGCGGTTGAACCCTCGCGGAACGGGACCGAGATAGCGTGCGTCGAGGTACAGGTCCAGCCCGTCGATGCGCCACTCCGGGTCCCACAGCCAGCCCGCCACCGCCAGCGAGCCGGCCGCCGACGCATCGTAGTGCTGGAACACGGGGATGGCGGCATCGCTGCGTGCATCCCGGGCCGGGGCCTGAATTTCTGGAAAAGAGGTGAAGGCCGATCCCAGCTGCGTGTTCAGGGCCTGCAGGCTTCCGTACCGCGTGGCAAGGAAAGCGCGGAACCCTTCGACCGACGCGGGGCTGTAATCGGTGGTCGCCTGGGCGCCGTGGTCGCCCATGCCGTTCTCGAAATCCGGGAACATCTGGTGCACCTCGCCGGCGAGCGTCACCGCCACGATGCGGCTCCGCACGGCGGCAGGCAGCGCCTGCAGCCGCTGCGCCACGTGGCGCAGCGCTTCGAACCGGTACCGGTTGACGGGAATCGACGGGTCCGTCAGCAGCGTATAGGGCACGACCCGGTTGCCGAAATACTCCACGACGGGCGAGCGCCCGTCCGGCAGCTGCAGGAGGTTGCGCCGGTCTTCGGACAGTTCGCGGGTGAGCGGACCCACGGCGTCGAAATGGTTGGCCGCGAGGTAGACGACGACCGGCCAGGGCACGTCGGTGATCAGGCGCAGGAAGGCATCCACGCGGGCCGCGTCGATTTCCCAGCCGCGCGGAGTGCGGTGGTAGAGCCCGAGCAGCTGCAGCGTCGCCGTGAACCCCACCTGCACATCGCCGGCGGGGCCTCCGGGTTCGAGCGTGTCCAGCAGGTCGCGCACGGCCCGCGCTCCGGTGCGTCCGAGCTGCCGGCAGTGTGCGGCCGCCGCCTCGAAGTCGGTGATGGCCGGGTCTGCGGAGGCATCGTCGCAGACCTCCATGCCGACGATGGTGGGCGCCACGATCAGCGGCGGGCGCGCCGGCGGGCCGTCGACCGCAGCCGGTGGAGCGGCCGCCAGGGACATGCCCGGCAGGGCCGCTGCGGCCGCCAGCAGGCCGGCGCGGATGCGGGGCCAGCGGCCAGGCGTCACGGCGCCGGGAGGGGGAGGCCACAGGCCTGCCATCGCCGCGGGCCTCCTACTGCGCCAGCGCCCGCTGCAGGTAGTGTCGGCCGGGGCTGGCCTGGTACAGGCCCATGCCGCTGAACTGCATCAGCGTGCCCGGCGCGCACTCGAAGCGCAGCTGGATCTGGCGCGGGCCGCTTTCGGGCAGGATGACGTGGTGCATGCCCCAGTTGATGTCCTGCCCCTGCTGCAGGCCGCCCAGGCGGATCCGCGTGGACCGGGCGGCGCCACCGGCTCCGCGCAGGACCAGCCAGGCGTAGCTGCACTTGCCTTCGAAGCGGGCCATGCCAAGGTGCACCATGCTGATGATGTCCTGGGGCAACGGCTTGTCCGCGTCCCATTCCACGGTGGCGGAGTCCGCCGTCATGCGGGCCGGGCCCTTCAGCGGATCGCCGTCCCAGCCCTCGGCATGCAGCTGGCTGCTGTCGGCCACTGCGATCTCCTGGGGAGGAATCAGGCTGAAATCGGGCAGCAGGGCGCTGCTGTGCCGCTGGTGGTACACGCCCACGGCGATGCCTGCCACGAGGGTCGCCACGGTGCCGGCCAGCACGGCGCCGCGCCGCTGGCGGCTCCATGCCCAGGCCACGCCCTGCGCCGCCAGCAGCACGAACAGCACGTCCAGCGCGCTGATGCTGTAGCGCGGGTTGTAGAGCACCGGAACGTGCACGGCGCACTGGTAGGCGGCGGCACCGGCCACCATCCAGCCCATGGGATGGCGCCGCGCGCCCCACACCCCCAGCAGCGCCAGCAGCACCAGCGCGACCCGCCAGGCGCGGTCGTTCAGCACGTGCCGGTCCAGGTGCGCCCGGCTGAAGAACAGCACGGCGCCCAGCTTGCGGACGTACATCTGCAGCAGCTCGCCGGTGGGGAGGTCCCGCAGCATGGTCTTGGCGACCGCCATCAGCCGCTTGTCGCCTTCCATCGACAGATGTCCCAGGCCGCCCACCACGGTGCCTTCGTCGTGCGCGAGGCCGAAGAAGGGCGGCTCATAGCCGGACAGGACGGGATTGCTGCCGAAGTACAGGGCGGCACCGCTGCCGGTGGCGACCATGGGCCGCCCGAAGGTGTCGTTCTGCCGCACCATGTAGGCACCCACGAGCACGACGGCGATCAGGTGGATCGCGGCGATGCGCAGGGCCGCCCCGCGGTGCGGTGCCTTGAGGCGCCAAGCGGCGAGGCCGAACACCACGGCCGCGAAGGGCAGCCAGTACATGTAGGTAGCGCGCGTGAGCGTCGCTGCGGCCAGGGCCAGGCCGGCGAGCACCACGGCCCCTGCGTGCCCTGCGCGGGCATGCGGCCCGGTGCGGGCTTGCGCCGCGCAGCTCGAGGCCCACAGCCAGAGCGCGACCAGGAAGACGAAGGGCGACTCGCCCAGCAGCGTCGCGCCGGCTTCCACCAGCATGTGGGGAAGGACGTACAGCCAGCCGGCCGCCACGGCGGCCACCCGCCCGCCGATGCGGCGCGCGGCATCGAACGTCAGGGCCAGCGCCGTCAGAGAGATGGCGAGGTTCGCCATCTTGATGGTGACCGGGTCCGCCCCCGCGAGGGCCATGTAGACGACGGCGCCCGGCGCCACCTTGTAGGCGTCGGGGCTGGAGAAGGCGCGGGACGCGTCTTCCATCACCTGGCGGGCCAGCGGCAGATAGGTATGGACGGAGTCGAAGGGTATCGCGGTCTGCACCAGCACTTCGAGCATGCGCACCGCGTAGACCGCCATCGGTACCACCAGGCCCCAGAACACCCAGGGGGCCGTCATCGGCGCGCCGTGCTGTGGTACGCGGATGCCTGCCGTGCCCGCGCTCATCGCAGGAGCTCCGGGTCCGCGGCGGGCAGGTCGCCGTCGTCGGCGAGCTGCGGGCTGAGCGGCTCGGTCGGCACGCTGCCCACGTCGTGGTGCAGGAAGGCCACCAGGAACTGGATGCCGATCAGCACGGGCAGGGCGGCCAGCATGACCGTGCCGCTGGTGGCGGGATGGTCGCCCAGCACGCTGGTGATCCACTGCCCGGCGCCGAAGATCACGCCCCAGGCCAGCAGCAGGATGCCGAAGATGCTGTAGATCGATCCCGCGTTGAAGTCGCGCACGAAGTAGCTGTAGGCGTAGCGGCGCAGCAGGCGCGACGCGTGCTTTTTCAGGAATTCGGGCAGCACCTTGCCGATCTTGAGGTTCGATTCCTCGTCGGCGTAGACGGAGTCCATCGGCACGTCGCGCACCACCGCGCGCAGGGTGTTGAGGCGGAACAGCACGTCCGTCTCGAAGAAATAGCGGCGCTCGAGCTTGTCGAGCGGCAGTTCGCGCAGCACGGCGGTGTGGATGGCGGTGTAGCCATTGGTCGGGTCCATGATCGTCCAGTAGCCGCAGCTCAGCTTGGTCATGAACGACAGCACCGCGTTGCCGAAGAGTCGCACCGGCGGCATGCCGCGCACCGATTCGGGCCGGAAGAAGCGGTTGCCCTTGGTGTAGTCGGCGCGGCCGGCCAGGATCGGGCGCACGAAGTGCGGCAGCAGGGCGGGGTTCATCTGCCCGTCGCCGTCGATCTTCACGACGATGTCCATGCCGTCGGCGATCGCCTGGTGGTAGGCCGTGACGACGGCGCCGCCGACGCCGCGGTTCTCCGGATTGAACAGCACGCGCACGCGGGGATCGGTGCAGTGCGCCTGGATGAAGGCCCCGCTGCCCTCGGGGCAGGCGTCGTCCACCGCGTAGATGCGGACCACGGACGCGGGCACCGTGCGGATCACTTCCAGCACGTGCTGGGTCACCTTGTAGCAGGGGATCGCCACCGCGATGGCCATGGGGCGTGCCTGCGTCATGCGGCGGCCCTCCCCGCCACGGCGATGCCGGCCAGGATCAGCCCGCCGCCGATGAAGGTCTGCAGATGCAGCGGCTCGCCGAGGAACAGCCAGCCCATGGTCGGAACGATCAGGAAGGCCAGGCCCATGAATGGATAGGCCAGGTGCAGCGGCGCGCTGCGCAGCACCCAGATCCAGAGCAGCGTGGTGATGCCGTACAGCGCCAGCGCGACGATGAGCCAGCCGTTGAACAGCCAGTCGGTGAGCACGGGCTGCGGCGGCAGCTGCATGGCCGCTTTCTTGAACAGCAGCTGTCCGACGGAGATGCCGAACACGCACAGGAGCGTGAGGGATGTGAGTAGCAGCGACATGGAGCGAAGGGATGCAACAGGAAAACGGTTCAGGGCGCGGGCGCTTCGTGCCGCAGCGCCAGAGCGGGAAGCAGCACCAGCGGCAGCACGAAAAAGGGCAGCAGGTAGCGGTACTCGCCCGCGGAGGAGAGCAGGAAGATCGCACCGCACTGTAGCGCCATCGGGAGGGCCACGATGAGCAGCGCGGCCTCGCGCCGCCGCAGGCCGCGCACCAGGGCCCAGGCCAGCAGCGCGAACCCCGCCCAGGGTGTCCAGAGGAGCCAGCGCCAGTGGTAGCTGAGCTGCTGCGCGGCGATGAAGCCGCGCTCCAGTTCCTGCACGTCGAACCGCCGGTAGGTGGAGGTGGACCGGGTGCGGGGCAGCACGTGGGCGGCGTAGGTCACGGCGGGGAAGCCCCCCTGGGCGAGCGCCGCCGTCAGGAACACCGTCATGCGGCTGCCGAGGAATTCGGGAAGGTGGTGCCAGAGGTTGTAGCGGAAGAACTCGCGCACCAGCGTGCGGCGGTCGGCCTCCGGCAGGCCGCCCACCTGCGGCCCGTCGGGATGGAAGACGAGCATGTCCCAGTAGGCCGGATCGGAATAGGCCACCATCGATTCGACGGGCCGGTGCCGGCGCAGCACGTCCAGGGTGGCCGCCGAGATCCCCGGTTCGGCCAGCACCCAGGGGTCGTTCATGTGCGCGAACCGCGTCCACAGATCGTTCATCGCGTGCGGGCGCAGGAAGTTCACCGTCTCGAACACCACCATGGGGTAGACGGCTTCCTGGGCCTGCGACGGGTGCGCCCGGTGCGCCGCGGCCATCAGCGCGCACCAGAGGGCGATCACGGCGCCGAGCATCCAGCGTGCGCGGCCGGGCACGAAGGCGAGCGCGGCGAGCGCCGGCAGCAGGAACACGAGCCCGTTGGGCCGGGTGAACACCGCGAACGGCAGCGTGAGCGCCACCATCGCGAGGGACGCGCCGCCCATGTGCCGCCGGCGCACGGCCAGCCACAGCTCGAACAGCAGGCCGCACGCGCCCACGGCGAAGATGGCGTCGGGATAGAGGGTGCCCGCGAAGGCGGTCATGTGCGGTGCGAAGGCCACGAAGACGAGCCCTGCGAGGCAGGTCTTGCGCAGTCCCGCGCTCCAGCACCACGCCAGCATGCGCGCGAAAACGACCGCGCACAGCAGCATCAGCACCGCCACCGGCATTTCCACACGGCCCGTGGTGCCGTAGAGGCAACGCACCAGGTAGTACCAGAACACCGTCTTGCCCGAGCGGAACGGGCCATCCTGCTCCACTTCGTGCAGGATCGCGACGCTGTCTTCGCCGAGGATGCCCGGCCAGAAGGCCAGCAGCCACAGGCCGTAGAGCGCGGCCAGCGCGCCCCCGATCACCAGGAACGGCGCCCATGCCCCGTGCGGACGCACCGTCCGGGCGGCACGCGCTGCAGGCATGGGGCGAGCGGCCATGGGCTTCAATCCGCTCAGCCGGCGGCCTGCAGTGCCAGTCCCGCGTGCTCGCGCAGCGGATGGAAGTGGATCTTCGGGAACCGCTCCTGCGCCAGGCGCACGTCGTAGGGGCTGGTGCACAGGTAGGCCAGCGTGTCGGCCGCGTCGTGCGCCATGCGCAGCGGGTAGGCGTCGGTGAAGGCGCGCAGCTCGGCCGGCGTGTCCGCCGTGATCCAGCGCGCGCCGGTGTACTGGCAGTTCTCTAGGCGCACGTCGCAGTCGTACTCGGCCTTCAGGCGGTGCTGCACCACCTCGAACTGCAGTTGGCCCACGGCGCCCAGCAGCATGTTGCCGCCGGCATCGGGCTTGAAGACCTGGATCGCGCCTTCCTCGCCGAGCTGGGCGAGGCCCTGCTGCAGCTGCTTGGTGCGCAGCGGATTCTTCAGCACCACCGTCATGAACATCTCGGGGGCGAAGAAGGGCAGGCCGGTGAACTGCAGGCTGGCGCCGTCGGTGATGGTGTCGCCCAGCTGCACGCCGCCGTGCGTCGTGAAGCCGATGATGTCGCCCGCGTAGGCCTCTTCCACGGCCTCGCGCCGCTGGCTCATGAAGGTCACCACGCTGGTGGGGCGCAGCTCCTTGGCGGTGCGCTGCACGCGCAGCTTCATGCCCGGCGTGTACTTGCCCGACGCCACGCGCACGAAGGCGATGCGGTCGCGGTGGTTGGCATCCATGTTGGCCTGCACCTTGAACACCACGCCCGCGAAGCCGGCCTCTTCGGGCAGCACGGTCTTCTCGACGGGCTGCTTGTTGACCACCAGGCTGCTGGTGCGCGGGCGCGGCGGGGGCGCCAGATCGACCAGGGCATCGAGCACTTCCATCACGCCGAAGTTGTTCACGCCGGAGCCGAAGAACACGGGCGTCTGCCTGCCCGCGAGGAAGGCCTCGTGGTCCCACGCCGGGGACGCGCCCACGGCCAGTTCCATGCTCTCGATGGCATCGTCGAAGGTGGCGCCGAAGCGCGCGCGCAGGGCGTCGGCGTCGCTGAGCGGAATGGTCTCGAAATCCTGCGGGCGGCGTTCGCTGCCGGATTCGAACACCGTCATCGCCTGCGTGCGCAGGTTGATGATGCCGCCGAAGCTCTTGCCCTGGCCCACGGGCCAGGTCATGGGCACGCAGGGCATGCCGAGCTCGCGCTCCACTTCGTCGAGGATGTCGAGGGGCTCGCGCACCTCGCGGTCCATCTTGTTGACGAAGGTGATGATGGGGGTGTCGCGCTGGCGGCAGACCTCGATCAGCCGCCGCGTCTGCGACTCGACGCCGTTCGCCGCGTCGATCACCATGAGCGCGGAATCCACGGCCGTGAGCACGCGGTAGGTGTCTTCCGAGAAGTCCTTGTGGCCGGGGGTGTCGAGCAGGTTCACCACGTGGTCGCGGTAGGCCATCTGCATGACCGAGGAAGCCACCGAGATCCCGCGCTGCTTCTCGATCTCCATCCAGTCGGAGGTGGCGTGGCGGCTCGCCTTGCGGCCCTTCACGGCCCCGGCGATCTGGATCGCGCCCGAGAAGAGCAGCAGCTTTTCCGTGAGCGTGGTCTTGCCCGCATCCGGGTGGGAGATGATGGCGAAGGTGCGGCGGACCCCGACTTGCGGGGCGTAAGGGGTGGCGGTGGCCATGTCGTCTGAGTCCTGTCGGGAAACGCGGCAGCTCCAGCGGGAGTGCCGGGCGCCGGCATGTGGCCGGAAAGCCTGGGGCGCGGCCGCGGGCAGGGACATGCCCCGCGGCGCGGCAAACCCGCGATTCTAGATGGCCGCCATCCCGGACGGACAGGCCCGCGTCAGGCCGTGCGCAGCGCGTTGCCTTCGCCGAGCCAGCCCTTGAGCCGCAGTACCCTGGATTCGAGCAGGTGCCACGACGCATATCCGGCCGCGATCGAAAGCAGGCTGGTGAGCAGCAGGCTGGTGGTGAAGTCCAGTTCCGGCCAGGTGGCCTCGACAGCCTGGGCGATGGGGAAGCCGAAGAGGTAGATGCCGAAGGAAGGGTCTCCCGCACGCCGCAGGAGCGGCAAGCCGCCGCGCTGCCGGGTTCCCAGATAGATGAGCAGCGGGGGCAGGATGAGCAGGCCGGCCGAATGCTCGAGCTCGAGTCCGAAGAACAGCAGCACGCCGATGGGCGCGAGCATGCACAGCCACTGCTGCGCCCGGGCGAGGAAGACGCCGCGGTGCAGCGCGATCAGTGTGCCGCAGGCGAAATAGGCGGGATATTCGAACCAGTGCCGCATGGTCCCGGTGAAGTCGGCGTTCTGGGTGGTCAGGAAGAACGCGATGTATCCCAGGCAAGCCACGGTCGCGAGCGCGCGCGACCGCAGGACGCCCAATGCACCGAGTCCGGCCAGGACGGCATAGCAGAGCGTCTCCATGGGAATCGTCCACAGCGGCCCGTTCATGACGTGCCGCACCGGGTTGCCTTCGAACACGCCGGGCAGGTTCACGTACTCCCGGTAGAGCAGCAGGTTCTGGTAGTAGGTGAGCGTCTCCGGATGCCGGAGGAAATCCGCGGCATCCAGCGACGTGAAGGCGAGCCCGAACAGGAAGATGTTGGTGATCACCGCGAGCAGCACGCCGGGCCAGATGCGCAGCAGGCGCTTCCAGAGAAACGCCACGGTGTCGGGATGGCGCAGCCAGCTCAGCGTCACCAGGTAGCCGCTGATCGTGAAGAACGTCATCACGGCCACGCCGCCCACCATGTCGGAATGGAGCCAGGGCGGCGGAGCCGCGCGGGCGATGTGGAAGTGGTGGCTGAAGATGACGGCAAGCGCCGCGCCAATGCGCAGCGTATCGAAGTGGGAAGTCCTGGAAGAGTGGTGCATCGGGAGATCGTGCGTCGGGGGCGCGGGGCCTGCGGACGAAACCCTGCCGGGCAAAAATCCCTGCAGGGGGCGGAGGACGCTGCCTGCTGGCGGTCCTTGCGCATGCCGTTATCTTGCCTCAATCCGTCCTGTCGTCCTACAACGAAAAGTTACAGAGGGCAGCTTGCGGGCGCCGCACCCCCCGTGGACAGGCGGCAAGGCTCTCGCCGGCGCCGGATGGGCGGCCCACGGGTTTTTGCCGCTTGGTTTTATAATTGCCGCCTTCCGAGGAGCGTTGCAGCGTTCCCACGCCCGCGGGCGGGGGCGCGAGGCTCGGAACCATCCCTTTGCAACGACGCTCACCCACGCTGTCCGGTGCGGTGAGTGATGCATTCCCCTCGAACGCGTGGTTTTTGCTTCCTTTCACGGAGAAAACCATGAGCGCAGTTCTCAAGACCCCGGCCGATCTGGCCATCGCCGACATTTCCCTGGCCGACTGGGGCCGCAAGGAAATCAAGATCGCCGAGACCGAAATGCCCGGCCTGATGGCCATCCGCGAGGAATTCGCGGCGGCGCAGCCCCTGAAGGGCGCGCGCATCACCGGTTCGCTGCACATGACCATCCAGACGGCCGTGCTGATCGAGACGCTGAAGGAACTGGGCGCCGACGTGCGCTGGGCCTCCTGCAACATCTTCTCGACGCAGGACCACGCCGCCGCCGCCATCGCCGCGGGCGGCACGCCGGTGTTCGCCATCAAGGGCGAATCGCTGGAAGACTACTGGGACTACACCCACCGCATCTTCGACTTCGGCCCCAAGGGTTCCAAGGGTGAAGGCCCGAACATGATCCTGGACGACGGCGGCGACGCCACGCTGCTGATGCACCTGGGCCAGCGTGCCGAGAAGGACGCATCGCTGGTGGCCGGCAACGGCGCCAGCGAGGAAGAGCGCATCCTGTTCGCGGCCATCCGCAAGAAGCTGGCGGAAGACCCGACCTGGTACACCCGCAAGTCGGCCGAGATCATCGGCGTGACGGAAGAAACGACGACCGGCGTGCACCGCCTGAACGAGATGTCCGCCAAGGGCACGCTGCTGTTCCGAGCGATCAACGTGAACGACTCGGTCACCAAGTCGAAGTTCGACAACCTGTACGGCTGCCGTGAATCGCTGGTGGACGGCATCAAGCGCGCCACCGACGTGATGATCGCCGGCAAGGTCGCCGTGGTGGCCGGCTACGGCGACGTGGGCAAGGGCTGCGCCCAGGCCCTGGCCGCCCTGCGCGCCCAGGTGTGGGTGACCGAGATCGATCCGATCAACGCCCTGCAGGCCGCGATGGAAGGCTACAAGGTCGTGACCATGGAATACGCCGCCGACAAGGCCGACATCTTCGTGACCACCACCGGCAACAAGGACGTGATCCGCCACGAGCACATGGTGGCGATGAAGAACGAGTCCATCGTCTGCAACATCGGCCACTTCGACAACGAGATCGACGTCGCCTCGATCGAGAAGTACCAGTGGGAAGAAGTGAAGCCCCAGGTCGATCACGTGATCTTCCCGGACGGCAAGCGCATCACCCTGCTGGCCAAGGGCCGCCTGGTGAACCTGGGCTGCGCCACGGGCCACCCGAGCTTCGTGATGTCCAGCTCCTTCGCCAACCAGACCATCGCGCAGATCGAACTGTTCACCAAGCCCGACGCCTACCAGGCCGGCAAGGTGTACGTGCTGCCGAAGGTGCTGGACGAGAAGGTTGCGCGCCTGCACCTGAAGAAGGTCGGCGCCCAGCTCACCGAGCTGACCGATTCCCAGGCCGCCTACATCGGCGTGAAGAAGGAAGGCCCGTACAAGGCCGATACGTACCGGTATTGACATCCCCCTGAGGCGCTGCGCGCCTTCCCCCTTCTCTCGCCCCGCTGCGCGTGGCGGGACGGGGGACGACGCCAGTGGCCCGGCGGAGCCGGTTCCACGGCGTCTGCTGGCCTGGGGGCGGGCGAGTGCCCTGGCGAATGGCAGGTGCCGAGGACTGTTCGGGCTGTCCGTGACGGACTGCCGGTTGAGAGCGGCAAGTAGCGTTCGTCCGGCGAATTTTGTCGCGGATATCCCGGGCGGTATGACGTGCCGTGCGGCGATGTCGCTGGCACGGTTCTCTCAGCTGCCTGTAATGGATTGAATGTGGCGGGCCGCGTGTGCGGCCCGCCCTGTTGGAGAGGAAGGCGCCCATGCGCGCGGATGTGTTTTTGGTGGAGCACGGCCATGCGGCCACGCGGTCGCAGGCCCAGCGGTTGATCGCGGCCGGCGTGCAGTGGCGGCTGGCGGCGAGCCTGCCGTGGACGAAGGTCGCGAAGAACGGTGACGACATCCCGGCGATCGCCGAGGTCGAGCTGCTGGATGGCGCCGAGGCGCGGTACCTGTCGCGTGGCGGCCTGAAGCTGGAGGGCGCGCTGCGCGCCACCGGCCTGCAGGTGGCCGGGCTGCGCTGCCTCGACGTGGGGCAGAGCACGGGCGGGTTCACCGACTGCCTGCTGCAGCACGGCGCGGCCCAGGTGATCGGCGTGGACGTGGGCCATGGCCAGCTGCACGAGCGGTTGCGGGACGATCCGCGCGTGGTGGGCGTGGAAGGGCTGAACGCCCGTTCCGTGACGCCTGAGTCGCTGCGCGAGGCCTGCGAGGAGGCACTGTCCGAGCGCGTGGAGCGCGACCCGGACGACAACGAGACCCAGCCCGAGGCGCCCTATGCCTGGATGCGCAACGGCGGCGAGGTGGACGACGAATACGACGACAGCGACGACGCCAAGGAGCACGAGGTGGAGGCCTTCAAGGCCGAGCGCGAGGCCAAGGCACGCGCGCGTGCCGAGGGCGCGCTGCCCACCGAGCTGCGCCGCCGCGCGGGGCGCGAGGACGTGGACGTCACGCCCGAATTCGACATCGTGACCGGCGACGTGTCCTTCATCTCGCTCACGCTGATCCTGCCGGCGGTGGTGCCGCTGCTCAAGGCGGATGGCGAGCTGCTGATGCTGGTCAAGCCGCAGTTCGAGCTGCAGCCCGGCCAGGTGGGCAAGGGAGGCATCGTGCGCGATCCGGCCCTCTACGCACAGGTGGAACAGCGCCTGCGCGAGTGCTGCACGGCGCTGGGCCTGGACGTGGCCGGCTGGTACGACAGCGCGATCGACGGCGGCGACGGCAACCGCGAATTCTTCATTCATGCAAGGAGGAAGGCATGAGCCTTTCCACGGACACGGGATCGCTGCCGGTCAGCTTCGAATTCTTCCCGCCCAAGACGCCCGAGGGCGCCGAGAAGCTGCGGACGGTGCGCCGGCAGCTCTACGAGCGCCGGCCGGAGTTCTGCTCGGTCACCTACGGCGCGGGCGGCTCCACCCAGGAGGGCACGTTCGGCACGGTGCGCGAGATCCTCGCCGAGGGCGTGCAGGCCGCATCCCACTTCTCCTGCATCGGCGCCACGCGCGAGAGCGTGCGTGCGCAGCTCGCGCAGCTCAAGGCCATGGGCGTGTCGCGCCTGGTGGCGCTGCGGGGCGACCTGCCGAGCGGCTACGGCGCGGGCGGCGAGTTCCATTACGCGAGCGATCTGGTGGCCTTCATCCGCGAGGAAACGGGCCGGGATTTCCACATCGAGGTGGCGGCCTATCCCGAGGTGCATCCCCAGGCCCGCTCCGCCGACGCCGACCTGCAGGCCTTCGCGGCCAAGGTGCGCGCCGGGGCGGATTCCGCGATCACGCAGTACTTCTTCAATGCCGATGCGTACTGGCGCTTCCTGGACGACGTGCGCGCCCAGGGCCTGGACGTGCCGGTCATCCCCGGCATCATGCCGATCATGGGATCGACCCAGCTCATGCGCTTTTCCGACGCCTGCGGTGCCGAGATCCCGCGCTGGATCCGGCTGCGGCTGCAGGCCTTCGGGGACGACACGGCGAGCATCCGGGCCTTCGGCCTCGACGTGGTGGCGGACCTGTGCGAGCGCCTGCGCGCGGGCGGCGTGCCGGCGCTGCACTTCTACACCATGAACCAGAGCGCCACGATCCTGGAGCTCTGCCGCCGCCTGGGCCTCTGACGGCACGGCACGCGCTGCACGGGCCGTGCGGTGCGCCGGCCGGGTTGGGTAACATGGCGCCCTCCTGCACGGCCGTGCCGTGGCATGCGCTGCCGCCGGTCCACCCGCCGGCGGCCTACCTGGCGGGCCGCCGCCGATGCCGAAAAAAAGGATTCGAATCGTTTTGAAGAGGTTTCTGCCACGCGCTGCCAGCGCTGAAATGCCCCGGGCCCTGCCGGGGCTGTGTACGGTCCTGCTGTGCGGGGTGATCGCTGCATGCGCGGTCGCGCCGGCGTCCGAGGCCGGCGGCGATGCGCCGGCCGCCGCGGCCGCCGCTTCCGCGGCGCCTGGACAGGCGCAAGCCCCCGCCCCCGCGCGGCTTCCCCGCCCAGGCGTGCGGGCACCCCGGCCCGCCGTTCCCCTGACCGATCCCGACACCCCGCCCGCGCTGCGCGAGCCCGCACCGGCGGCACCGGCGCCGGCGCCGGCGCCGGAGACGGAACCCGAGGAAACCAAGGGCGCGAAGGACGGCCGTGCCTCGGGCCTGGGCCTGGACCTCGGCGGCGAACTCGGCGACTTCGGCGAAGAAGGCATGGCCTCCTGGTACGGCGCGCGCTTCCACAGCCGCCGCACGGCGAGTGGCGAGCGCTTCGACATGAACGATTTCACGGCGGCGCACCGCACGCTGCCCTTCGGCACCCGGGTGTGCGTGCGCAGCCTCGTCACCGGCCGCGCAGTGCAGGTGCGCATCAACGACCGCGGCCCGCATTCCCAGAACCGCATCCTGGACCTGAGCCGGGCCGCCGCCCAGTCCCTGGGCCTGCTGGGCCTGGGCATCAAGCCGGTCGCCATCACCCTGGCTCCCACGGACCCGGATGTGCCGTGCCCCGGTGCGGATTCCGTGAGGGCGTCGGGAGACTGACCGACGCCGTCTGCTCAAAAGACTTTTTGCCGGCTCCGCGTGAGACGCACTGCCTTGTGGCGGTGCGTCGGGGGAGGGCGCTGCGGCTCAGCCGCCCGATTCGAGGCTGTGCGCCGCGTGCTGCGGGTCCTGTGCCAGCAGCTCCGCCATCTGGGGCAGCGCGGGCTTGAGCGCGGCCTTCAGCGTGTGGGGCGGGTTGATCACGAACATGCCGCTGGCGGGAAGGCCCGGCCGCCGCTGCGTGCCGTCCGTGTCCGTCGTGATACGGCTGGATTTCACGGTGAGCGTGGCGTGCAGCCAGGGCTTGCCCGCGCGGGTGGCGAGCGTCTTCATACGGCGCGGCAGATCGTGCGCCTCGGGCCGGGGAATGATGGGATACCACACGGCGTAAGTGCCCGTGGCGAAGCGCCTGAGCGCTTCCGTCACCATGTCCAGCACCCGGCCGTAGTCGGTCTTGATCTCGTAGCTCGGGTCGCACAGCACCAGCCCGCGCCGCGAGGGCGGCGGCAGGAACTTGCGGATGCCTTCGAAGCCGTCCTCGTGCAGCACCGCGACCTGGCGGCCCGCGTCGAGCTGGGCGATGTTGCCCGCCAGCGAGCGCATGTCCGTGGGATGCAGTTCGAACAGCTTCAGCCGGTCGTGCCCGCGCAGCAGCCGGTGCGCGATGAACGGCGATCCCGGGTACACCTTGGCGGCGGAGCCGCTGTTGAATGCCTGCACCAGATCGACGTAGGCCTGCAGCGCGGGCGCGAGTTCGGTGCCTTTCGGCAGCGCGGCGGGCAGCAGGCGCAGGATGCCGTCGGCCGCCTCGCCGCTGGTGGCCGCGTAGTCGCCGTCCAGGCGGAAGAGCCCGGCACCCGCATGGGTGTCCAATACGGCGAGCGCGGCGTCTTTCTGCGTCAGGTGTTGCAGGATGGCGATCAATACCGTGTGCTTGAGCACGTCGGCATGGTTGCCCGCATGGAAGGCGTGGCGATAGCTGAACATAGGCCCCGATGGTAACCAGCCTGCCGGGCGATACCACCCGGCGGGGCCGTCCGGAACGCGCTTTGTCCCCCGTCCCGGGCCGGCTTGCTGCATGATGGCGGCCATTGCCGCCTCCGCGCCGCCTGTTTCGCGGGCGGCCGGCCCCCTGGATTCTTGCCTCCTCCTATGTCCGTTCCCACCTCCGCCACCGAAATCCAGAGCGACGCGCACCACGTGGACGCCCTGCCGTCGGGCTCCCGCCTGGGCGAATTCGAGGTGATCTCGCTGCTCGGCGTCGGCGGCTTCGGCATGGTCTACAAGGCGTTCGACCATTCGCTGCGCAGGTTCGTCGCGATCAAGGAGTACATGCCCACGGCGCTCGCCGCCCGGGCGCAGGGCCAGTCGCTCTGGGTGCGCTCCTCGTCGCACGAGCAGTCGTTCCAGGCGGGGCTGGCATCCTTCGTCGCCGAGGCGCGGCTGCTGGCGCAATTCGACCATCCCTCCCTGGTGAAGGTGTTCCGCTTCTGGGAGGCGAACCAGACGGCCTACATGGTCATGCCGCTCTACGGCGGCATGACGCTCAAGCAGGCGCGCGCCCACATGCGCACGCCGCCGCCGGAGGCCTGGCTGCGCAAGGTGCTCTGGTCCATCCTCGGGGCGCTGCGCGTGCTGCACGACGGCCACACGCTGCACCGCGACATCTCGCCCGACAACATCTTCCTGCAGGACACGGGGGCCCCCGTGCTGCTGGACCTGGGCGCCGCCCGCCACGCCATCACCGACCACTCGCACCGGCTGACGGCCGTGCTCAAGGTCAACTACGCACCGATCGAGCAGTACAACGACGAAGGCAACGACCTGCGGCAGGGCCCGTGGAGCGATCTGTACTCGGTGGGCGCGGTGGTGCACGGCTGCCTCTGCAACGACACCCCGCTGCCCGCGACGCTGCGCGCCATCCGCGACCGCATGGTGCCCTTCCCGCGGGTGGCCCGCACGGTGCGCAAGCAGTTCGGCGTCGATTATTCGCCGCCCTTCATCGCCGCGATCTCGCAGGCACTGGCCCTGCAGCCCCAGGACCGGCCACAGAGCATCGACGAATTCCTGGCCGCCATGGAGATGGCCGTGCCTCCGGAGGGCATGGAGCAGTTCGACTTCCGTGCCGAGCTCGGGGACAACTGGGTGGAGCCCGCCGACCGCCGCGGTGCGGGCGTCGCCGTGCCGATGATCGACATCACGTCCGTTCCGGCGCCGATGTCGGGCCTCTCCATGCCGGAGCCGATGGCCGCGGCCCTGCCGCTGATGGACGCCCCCCCGGCCCCCACCACCGTGGTGCGTCGCACCGCCGCACCGGCGCCCGTGTCGGCTCCGGTCCCCGCGACCGCGCGCACGCCGGTGCCCGCCCCCACGGCCGCCGCGGAAGCCACGGTGTTCCTCGACAGCCTGCCCGACGCCGGGGATTCGGCGTTCGAGTCGACCGTCCTGCAGGCCGCGCCGCAGGCGCCCCAAGGCGCTGCGCCGGGCAGCGGCCCGGACGGCGTGCCGGCAGCGGTGCCGGCAGCGGTGCCGGCCGCGCGCCGGCTCGGCGTGTGGGCCGGCGCGGCCGCCGCGGTGCTGGCGGTGGCTGCGGGCGGAGTGTGGTGGGGGATGCACCTGGGCGCGCAGCCCGTGGCCGTCCCGCACACGCCCGAGAACGAAATCATCACGGAGCGGGCCGAGCCGGTGGCGGTGCCCGTGGCCATGGCGGCCGCCGTCTCCGCCTCCGAGCCTGCTGCGGCGGCCTCCACGGCGGTACCGGCGGAGCCGGAGGCGCCCGCCAGCGCGGCAGCAGCGGCTGCGGCGGCCGCGGCCTCCCGGGCCGCTGCGGTGTCGCCCGCCTTCGTCGTGGCCTCCGCGCCGAAACCGCCGCCGCGCCCGCCGGTCCGCAAGGCCTCCGAGGCCGTGGTGGTTCCGGCGCCGGCGCCCGTGCCTGCCGCGCCGGCCCCCGCCGTCGCCGCACGGCCCGCGCCCCGCGTCATCGGCCCGGACGAGGCCTGCGCCGATTCGGGGTTCCTGGCCCGTCCGATGTGCATCCACCAGGAATGCCAGCGGCCCGCCGTGGCGAACCACCCGCTCTGCGTCGAGAACCGCCGTCGCCTCGAAGCCGAGGAGCGCCGCCGCCAGCTGCAGCCGCAATAAGCCCGGGTTGCCAGATGCGTCCCGGATTTCATATAATGGCGGGCTTCGCAGCGAATTCCCAGGTCCCGCGGCGAGGCATGCATCCCACCTAAGAGGCTTCCATCCAGAGAAGCACCGACCGTGGAAAAGGACCGCCAAACCCTCTTTTTGTGAAGAGAAAACTCATGTCCACTTTCAGCGCAAAGCCCGCTGAGGTCGTGCACGAGTGGTTTGTGATTGACGCGACCGACAAGGTCCTCGGACGAGTAGCCAGCGAAGTTGCTCTCCGTCTGCGCGGCAAACACAAGGCCATTTACACGCCTCACGTCGATACCGGCGATTTCATCGTCATCATCAACGCCTCCAAGCTCAAGGTCACCGGCACCAAGTCCCTGGACAAGGTGTACTACCGCCACTCCGGCTATCCCGGTGGCATCACGGCGACGAACTTCCGCGACCTGCAGGCCAAGCACCCCGGCCGCGCACTCGAGAAGGCCGTCAAGGGCATGCTGCCCAAGGGCCCCCTGGGCTACGCCATGATCAAGAAGCTCAAGGTCTACGGCGGCGCGGAACATCCGCACACCGCTCAGCAGCCCAAGGCGCTGGAAATCTAAGGAGCCGACATGATTGGTGAATGGAACAATGGCACCGGCCGTCGCAAGTCCAGCGTCGCCCGCGTGTTTCTGAAGAAGGGTTCCGGCAAGATCACTGTGAATGGCAAAGACATTCAGCAGTACTTCGGCCGCGAAACCTCCATCATGATCGCCAAGCAGCCGCTCGTGCTGACCAACCATGTCGAGACCTTCGACATCCAGGTCAACGTGCACGGCGGCGGTGAGTCCGGCCAGGCCGGCGCCACCCGCCACGGCATCACCCGCGCCCTGATCGACTACGACGCAGCGCTGAAGCCCGCACTGAGCCAAGCCGGCTTCGTGACGCGCGACGCCCGTGAAGTCGAGCGTAAGAAGGTCGGTCTGCACTCCGCACGCCGCGCCAAGCAGTTCTCGAAGCGTTAATCTCCGCTTCCTGCTGCACCCGGCCGGGGGTTCTCCCAAAGGAGTGCTCCCGCCACGAAAAACCGCCATCATTGGCGGTTTTTTGCTTTGGGACGACCGCTTTTCATGGAACGGAAGGGACCAGGTACATGCGACTCAAGCTGCTGCGCCGCCGGCTCACGGTGAGCGCCCCGCGCGTGGCCATCCGCAGTGCCATGCCCTGGCCACTGCGCTGGATGGTGCTGGCCGTGGTCTTCGGCCTGTGCGCGGCCATCGCCCTCTGGGCCTTCGAATTCGGCAAGAGCATCGCGGGGCTGGATTCCCGGTCGCGGGACGAACTGGTGGCGCTGCGGCAGGAGGTGGCCCGGCTGCGCGAAGAGACGCGCGTGCGCGCCGATGCCTCCAGCGCCGAGGGTTCATTGCTCACCGCCGAGCGCGCGGCCCTGGAGCGGGTGACGGCGCGGGTGCGCCAGCTCGAGGCGGACAACCGGACGCTGCGCGACGACCTGGGCTTCTTCGAGAAGCTGATCCCGGCGGCCCGGGCGGAGGGCGTCAGCATCCGCGGGCTGCAGGCCGAGTCCATCGGCGCCGGACAACTGCGCTGGCAGGTGCTGGTGATCCAGCCCGTGCGCAACGCCCCCGAATTCAAGGGCCGGCTGGAACTGCTCGTCGAAGGGACCCGGGACGGTCGGCCCTGGACGCAGCCGCTGCCCGGCGGCGGGCAGGCGCTGCAGTTCGAGCACTACCGGCGCGTCGAGGGGGTGTCGGAGATCCCGGCGAATGCCGTGGTAAAAACCGTGACCGCGCGGGTTCTGGAGGGGAGCGCGGTGCGCGCCGTCCAGCACTTCTCAGTGGAGTGAGGTGGGTCCCGGCGCGCCTGCCGTCCCGGCGAGGCCCCTCCGGCCATGCCGCAAGGAGATTTCCGCCATGTTTTCCCGCAAGAAGCAGCCGCCCATCAAGAGCCTCATCGCGCATGGCACCCGCATCAACGGCGAGGTCGTCTTCGCCGAGGGCCTGCGCATCGACGGCGAGGTGGCGGGCGACGTGCGCGCGCAGGATGGCGAGCATCCCACGATCCTCGTCGTGTCCGAATCGGCGCGGGTGGAAGGTGCGGTGCATGCCGCCCACGTGATCATCAACGGCACGGTGGTCGGCCCGGTGCATGCGGCCGAGCTGCTGGAACTGCAGCCCAAGGCCCGGATCACCGGCAACGTGCACTACAAGGCGCTGGAGATGCACCAGGGAGCCACCATCGCCGGCCAGATGAGCCCGACCACGGTGCTCATCGAGGAAAAGCCCACACTCAAATTGGCGTCAAAAGCCGGTTGAGGGTCGCGAAAACGCCGTTGCAGTACCATCGAAGGCCAATTCCTCCTTCAACCGGAGAACACCCCATGAGCGCAGTAGCCGAGAACGTACAGACCGAAATGCCCGCCCCCATCGTCTTCACCGACAGCGCAGCCGCGAAAGTGGCCGACCTGATCGCCGAGGAGGGCAATCCCGACCTGAAGCTGCGCGTCTTCGTGCAGGGCGGCGGCTGCTCGGGCTTCCAGTACGGCTTCACGTTCGACGAGATCACGAACGAGGACGACACCACCATGACCAAGAACGGTGTGTCGCTGCTCATCGATGCCATGAGCTACCAGTACCTGGTCGGCGCCGAGATCGACTACAAGGAAGACCTGCAGGGCGCGCAGTTCGTGATCAAGAATCCGAACGCCACCACCACCTGCGGTTGCGGATCGAGCTTCTCGACCTGATGCGCCGCTGACGCGATCCAAGCCGCCCGAGGGCGGCTTTTTCGTTCCCGAACCATCCTCCGCCCCCCTTCATGCCGCCCAGCGCTTCCCCCGAACTCCCCATGCCTCCGGCCCAGGCCCCCGCGGACCGCCGCATCCTGCTGTGGATCGTGGCGGTGGGGTTCTTCATGCAGACGCTGGACGCGACCATCGTCAACACGGCGCTGCCGGCGATGGCGGCGAGCCTGGGCGAAAGCCCCCTGCGCATGCAGTCGGTGATCGTCGCCTATTCGCTCACCATGGCCATGCTGATCCCGGCCTCGGGCTGGCTGGCCGACCGGTTCGGCACGCGCCAGGTGTTCCTGTTCGCCATCGCGGTGTTCTCGCTGGGCTCGCTGGCCTGCGCGGCGGCGCGGCACCTGAACGAGCTGGTGGCGGCCCGGGTGCTGCAGGGGCTGGGCGGCGCGCTGCTGCTGCCCGTGGGCCGGCTGGCGGTGCTGCGCACCTTCCCGCGAGGCGAATTCCTCGAGGCGATGAGCTTCGTCGCCATCCCGGGGCTGATCGGCCCGCTGCTGGGCCCCACGCTCGGCGGCTGGCTGGTGCAGAGCGCGTCGTGGCACTGGGTGTTCCTCATCAACCTGCCGGTGGGCGTGGCGGGCTTCCTGGCGACCGCGCGGTTCATGCCCAACCTGCGGGCGCCGAAGATCGACGGGTTCGACATCGCCGGCTACGCGCTGCTGGCCTTCGGCATGGTGTCGATCTCGCTGTCGATCGAGGCGGCCGGCGTGGTCGGACGCGGCGGTGCCGCGGCCCTGGGCGTGGGCGGGCTGGTGGCGCTGGTCGTGTACTGGCTGCATGCGGCGCGGCACGAGCGGCCGCTCTATTCGCCGCAGCTGTTCCGCGTGCGCACGCTGTCGGTCGGGCTGCTGGGCAACCTGTTCTGCCGCCTGGGGAGCGGGGCGATGCCGTTCCTGATTCCCGTGTCGCTGCAATTGCTGCTGGGCTATTCGCCGCTGCATGCCGGCCTGATGATGCTGCCCGCGGCCCTGGCCGGCATGGCCATCAAGCGGGCGGCGACGCCGCTCATCCGTCACTACGGCTACCGCAACACCCTGGTCGCCAACACCGTGCTGCTGGGGCTGGTGATGGCCAGTTTCGCGCTGCGCGATCCGTCCTGGCCGCTGGCATGGCAGGTGGTGCAGCTGGCGGCGTTCGGGGCCGTGAACTCGCTGCAGTTCTCGGCGATGAACACCATCACCCTGAAGGACCTGGACGGCGCGAGCGCCAGCAGCGGCAACGGCCTGCTGTCGATGGTGCAGATGCTGGCCATGAGCCTGGGCGTGGCCGTGGCCGGCGCGGTGCTGTCGGAGTGGAGCCAGGCCTACGGCGGCGCGCAGGTGCCCGGCGCGGTGCTGCACGCGTTCCAGTCCACCTTCATGACTGTGGGCTTCATCACGGTGGCGTCGGCGGCCGTGTTCTGGCAACTGCCACGGGAGGCGCGGACTCCGCCGAAGGAAGGGCCCGAGGTGTCGGGCCAGGGGTGACTTGGCGCACCTGTCAGGTCAGGCGGGATACAGCGCGCCGAGCACCCTCGGGCCCGCCGCGCCCGTCACCTGCGGCAGGTTGCCGGGCAGGCGCTGCAGGGCGCGGCGCGCCAGCCAGGCGAACGCAGCGGCTTCGACCTGCTGGGAGGGCAGTCCGAGCGCGTCGGTCGCATGCACGCGCACATTCGGCAGCAGGGCGGCCAGCCGGCGCATCAGGTGCCCGTTGCGCGCGCCGCCGCCGCAGACGGCCAGCTCCGTGCCGCCCTGGCCGTGGGCCCTGGCGGCGAGCGCGCAGGCGCGGGCCGTGAACTCGGTGAGCGTGGCCTGCACGTCCACCGGCGCGGGCGCGGGCCCGGGCAGCGCCCCCAGGTGGGCCTGCAGCCAGTCGGCATGGAAAAGGTCGCGCCCCGTGCTCTTGGGCGGAGGCTGGTGGAGGTAGGGTTCGGCCAGCAGGCGCTCCAGCAGTTCCGGAACGACCCGCCCCCGTGCCGCCCAGGCCCCGTCGGCATCGTAGGGTCGGCCGGTATGGCGGTCGCACCACAGGTCCATGAGCGCATTGCCCGGCCCGCAGTCGAAGCCCAGCACGCCGCCGTCCGCCCCGAGCACGCTGAGGTTGGCGATGCCGCCGATGTTCAGCACACACACCGCCGTGCCAGCGCGGCCGAACACGGCCTGGTGGAAGGCCGGCACCAGCGGCGCTCCCTGGCCGCCGGCCGCCACGTCGCGGCTGCGGAAATCCGCCACCACGTCGATGCCCGTGCGCTCCGCGAGCAGGGCGGGGTTGCCCAACTGCAGCGTATAGCCCATGCCATCGAACATCCCCGGCCGGTGCCGCACCGTCTGCCCATGCGCCCCGATCGCGCGCACGTCCGCCGGCGCCAGCCGGGCTGCGCCGAGCAGCCGCGCGACCACCTCCGCATAGACCCGCGACAGCGCATTTCCCGCCAGCGCCGCCCGGTGCAGCTCATCCGCCCCGCTCGTGTTCAACGCCAGCAGCTCCGCCCGCAGCCCCTCCGGCAACGGCGCCGACTGGAATCCCACCACCCGCAGCCGATCCCCTGCGAACTCCACCAACGCCCCATCCACCCCGTCGAGCGACGTGCCCGACATGAGTCCGATGTAGCGTTCAGTGGTGAGGGAAGAGATCATGGCGGGCATCGGTAGAGAGACGAGCGGCGCAACCTGCCAACTCCAGGCATGCGATGCGTAGAGGCCTCAAAGCCCGCGCGGCCCAGGCCAGCAGACGCCGTGGAACCGGCTTTGCCGGGCCACCGGCGTCGTCCCCCTTCCCGGCGAAGCCGAGAGAAGGGGGAAGCGGCGCAGCCGCTCAGGGGGATGTACCCTTTATTGCGCGCTAGCCTGCAACACCTGCGACGCCGCCGACAGCTGCACGCGCATGTTGGAGGCGAGGCGCGCGAACGCGGCGCGGGAAGCGGCGGACACGGGCTGCGCGGCCTCGCTCTGCTGCGCGATGGTCATCGGGTCCTGGTGCTGGCCGTTCACGCGGAATTCGAAATGCAGGTGGGGGCCCGTGGCCCAGCCCGTGGCGCCGACGGCGCCGATCGTCTGGCCCTGCTCCACCGACTGACCCTTGCGCACGTCGACACGGCTCAGGTGGGCATACACGGTGACGTGCTGGTTGCGGTGCTGCACGTAGACGACGTTGCCGTAGCCGTTCTGCACGCCGGCGAACTCCACGGTGCCGTCGCCGACGGTGCGCACGGCCGTGCCGGTGGGCGCCGCGAAGTCCGTGCCGAGGTGGGCGCGCCACTTCTGCAGGATCGGGTGGAAGCGCATCTTGAAGCCGCTGGTCACGCGCGAGAACTCCACCGGCGAGGTGAGGTACGCGCGGCGCATGCTTTCACCTTCGAGCGTGTAGTAGGCGCCCTTGGTGGCGCCGGGCTCCTGGAACCAGACGGCGTCGTAGGTCTTGCCGTTGTTGTGGAACTCGGCGCTCAGCACGCGGCCGCTGCGCAGCGGCTCGCCGTCGGCTTCGAGGGTTTCGTACACCACCGAGAAGCGGTCTTCCTTGCGCAGCGCGCGGTGGAAGTCGATGTTGCTGGAGAAGACTTCCGCGAGCTGGATGGCCACGCCATCGGGAATGTTGGAGGCATCGGTCGCCGCGAACAGCGAGCTGCGGATGATGCCGCCGGCCAGGCGGTTGCCCACGGTGAGGGGCGCCGATTCGATGCGCGAGGCGAACGTGCCGCCCTGGCGCTCGACCACGAGGCGGCGGAAATTGCCGCTGTCGTCCTGCACCCAGCGGGCCGTGAGCTTCAGGAGGCGGTGGTCTTCGGTCGTCTCGGCCGACACCGAGCGGCCGCCGCGGCCCAGCAGCGTCTGGCGCACCTGCCCGTCGCCGCGCAGGAAGGCCGCGGCCTCGGGGTCGGCCACGCCCAGGCGCTGCAGGATGGCCTCGGCCGTATCGCTGCTGCGCGTCTGGTCGGTGCGGTAGAGGGAGTAGCTGGGAATGTCCACCAGCGCGGAGAGCGGCTGGTCGGCCGCGAGGGATTCGACCGGGTATTCGACGATCGTGCGGGGCAGGTCGCCCGGATCGGGTGCGAACGACGCCACGGCGAAGGCGCCACCTCCGCCGGTGAGCAGGACGGCCGCGACGGCGGCGGTGATGCGCTTGGGATGGGTCTGGGCGAAACGCGAGAGCCGGTCCAGCAATGCGAGGCCGGCGGATGTCAAGCCGTTGTTCAAGAGTCTGTACCCCAGGGTGAAGCGCATGCAGGCCCGGAAGGGCGGCATGCGCGGAGTGTCTGTGGTCGCAGCGGGATGGCGCCGGGCCGGAAGGCGGAGCCGGCGGGCGCACTAGAATTCCGCTGCAAAGGTGGCAGGAAGTATAGCCACCGACCTACTTGGCGAACCCCGTAAAACCCTTATGAATCAATCCGCTGTTACAACATTCCCGGTCACCGATGGTGTAGGACGGGCGCTGGAGGTGTCGTTGCGCGGGACCGAAGAGCTGCTGCCCCGGGAAGAATGGACGCGCAAGCTCGCGCGCTCCGAGGCGACGGGCGTTCCGCTGCGCATCAAGCTGGGTCTGGACCCCACGGCGCCCGACATCCACATCGGCCACACGGTGGTGCTCAACAAGATGCGCCAGCTGCAGGACCTGGGCCACCAGGTGATCTTCCTGATCGGCGACTTCACCACGCTGATCGGCGATCCGTCCGGCCGCAACTCCACGCGCCCGCCGCTCACGCCCGAGCAGATCAAGGTCAACGCCGAGACCTACTACACCCAGGCCGCCAAGGTGCTGGACCCGGCGCGCACCGAGATCCGCTACAACAGCGAATGGTGCTCGCCACTGGGCGCCGCGGGCATGATCCAGCTGGCCGCCAAGTACACCGTGGCCCGCATGATGGAGCGCAACGATTTCCACCAGCGCTTCACGGACGGCAGCTCGATCAGCCTGCACGAGTTCCTCTACCCGCTGCTGCAGGGCTACGACTCGGTCGCCCTGAAGAGCGACCTGGAGCTCGGCGGCACCGACCAGAAGTTCAACCTGCTGATGGGCCGCCACCTGCAGCAGGAATACGGCCAGGAGCCGCAGTGCATCTTGACCATGCCGCTGCTGGTGGGCCTGGACGGCGTGGACAAGATGTCCAAGTCCAAGAACAACTACATCGGCATCACCGAAGACGCCAACACCATGTTCGCCAAGGTGCTGTCGATCTCCGACACGCTGATGTGGGACTGGTACACGCTGCTGTCGTTCAAGAGCCTGGCCGAGATCGCCGCGCTCAAGGCCGAGGTGGAAGGCGGCCGCAATCCCAAGGACGCCAAGGTGGCGCTCGCCAAGGAGATCACCGCGCGGTTCCACAGCGCCGCCGCCGCCGACGCGGCCGAAGCGGACTTCATGAACCGCAGCAAGGGCGGCGTGCCCGACGAGATCCCCGAGGTGTCGCTCTCCGGCGCGCCGCTGGGCATCGGCGCGCTGCTCAAGCAGGCCCACCTGGCGCCTTCGACCAGCGAGGCCAACCGCCTCATCGACGGCGGCGGCGTGCGCGTGGAAGGCAGCGTGGTGAGCGACCGCGGCCTGAAGCTGGAGGCCGGCACGTACGTGGTGCAGGTGGGCAAGCGCAAGTTCGCCCGCGTGACATTGGCCTGAGTGGCCGGTGCGTGGCCCCGGCGGAGGGTCAGTCCAGGTCGTCGTTGAAGTCCGGGTCGGGCACTTCGCCGACGGCCTCGCGCGTGAGCTGCGCCTCGCGCAGCAGCCACTCGCAGAACGCCTTGATCTCCGGGCGCTGGCCGCTGCGGGGGCCGACCATCAGCCAATACACCAGCGGTGAATCCAGCCGGTAGCCGGGCAGGACCTCGACCAGGTCGCCGGTCGCCAGCGCATCGGCGATGAGCGGCATGCGCGCAAGGGCGAGGCCCTGGCCCGTGAGCGCGGCCTGCACGATCTGGTGGGCATAGTTGAAGTACAGCCACCGCTTGGGCTGCAGCTTGTCCTGGCCGTTCCGCTCGAACCAGCGCCGCCACGTCAGCCATTCGAGGTGCATCGTGCGGTGCGCGTCGCCCGCCTCGATGAGCGTGAACTGCGCCACGTCGGCGGGCTTGCGGATCGGCGGGCCGCTCTTGAGCAGCCAGGGGCTCGCCACCACGGCGAGCTGCTCGCCGAACAGGCGCTGCGCACCGTACACCTGCGAGCCTGGAACGGCATAGCGCAGCGCGAGGTCCACGTCGGCGGTTTCCAGATCGACGGGCAGGTCGCTCGCGTCGATGCGGATGTCGATGTCCGGGTTGTCGCGCTGGAATTCCTCCATGCGCGGAATCAGCCACATGGACGCGAAGCTCGCCCACGTGGTGATCGCCACGCTCTTGCGGCCGGCCGTCTGGCGCACGAGGCGCACGCAGGCATCCACGCGCTCCAGTGCCGGGGCCACCGCGCGCTGCAGCTGCGCGCCCGCGCTGGTGAGTTCCACCGCCCGCGTGTGCCGCAGGAAGAGCGGCACGCCCACCTCGTCTTCCAGCGCCTGGATCTGCCGGCTCACGGCCGACTGGGTCAGGGACAGTTCTTCGGCGGCGGCGCGGAAGTTGAGGTGCCGGGCCACGGCGAGGAACGCGCGCCAATGCCCGACCGCCACGGGCCGGGTGCGCAGGTGGGCGACAGGGGCGGGAAGGTTCATGGCGGCAGAAAAGTGGATGGCATTGATGAAGTCAGCGCATGAAATTATGGCCGCGTTTTCATTGGACCGACGGGGTGCCTGCGAAAGAAACTCCTTCCATGTCAAAGGCTTGAGTGCCCCAGGAGTCCGATCATGCAACCGTCATCCGTTCCACATCCGCAAGAATGGCCGTCCCGCGCCGTGGCGCTGCCGCACCGCGATGGGGGCCGTGGGAGGGCCGGCCACTGGCACCTGGCGTGCGGCCAGGCATTGGGCCTGCATCCGCGCCGCGGCGGCCGGCTGTCCATCGGCCAAGGCGCCGTGTGGGTCACCGTGTCGGGGCCGGGGGCCGCTGGCGGCGATAGGTTCCTGGGCGAGGGCGAGACGCTCCTGATCGCGGCAGGCCAGCATGCCGTGCTGGAGCCCTGGGCCGGCGGTGGCCGCGCCCCGGAGGCCGTGGCGTTCGACTGGGCGGAAACCAGTGCGGCGGCGCATTCGCCGGTGCGGACGGCCGGCGGCGAATTCGTCTCGTCGCTGCGGGAGTCATGGCGCGCGCAGAAGGCGGTGGCGGCGGCACTGCTGGGGCTGGGCCGGGCCGTGGCGGCCCGGATGGCAGGCCGTGCCCACGGGAACAGCGTCGTGCCCGGGCATTGATGCGGCTTGCGCATGGAACGGGGCCGGTCTGCGCATTGATGCTGAAGATGCATGGATGGCGATGCCGCTCTTCATTGGACGCCCCCCATCCTCCAGAAGCACAATGGTTGAAAAATCAGGGTTAACCAGGGGATCAAGATGACTGCATCACACGTTCTGAATTTTCAACAATCGTCCGCGCGGGAGCGTTCTGCCGAGGCCGAGGTGTACCGCCTGGACACGGGTTGCGCACACAGCCTGCGTCCCCGGTCGCCGATGGCGCTGCGGATCGCCGCGGGCCGCGCATGGGTGACGGTCTACGACGGCCCCGAGGCCACCTGCGATCTCGCGCCGGGCGACATCTTCCTGCAGGCGGGCCAGACGTACTGGATCGCCGCCGGGCAGCATGCCGTGATCGAGCCGCTGGGGACCGAGCCCGTGCGGTACCGGTTCGACGCGGCGCGCGCCTGAAGCGCTACATCTCCAGATCGACGGCGAGCGACTCGAACGCGGCCATGGCCTGGTGGCCTGCCAGCGACTCCATGCGCGGCAGGGCGTCCTCGTCCTCGAGCGTGCTGAATGCCAGGCTGAACCGCTGGAAGCGCCGCTGGTCCAGGGCCGCCTGGTGCAGCACTTCCATGCCCGTGTGCCGGGGATCGGAGCGGATGCGCTCCACGAGCGACAGCAGCGGGCCGCGCGGGCCCTCGAGCTGCTGGCAGAAGCGCTGGCCGTCGAACACGAGCAGGCCGGTGATGCCGTCGCGGATGTTGGAGAGGCGCGCATGCGCCGCGATGGTGGCCACGATGCCTACCGGCTGGCCGGGCGCCAGGGTGCTGACATAGAGCACCTCGTGGAGGGGTGCCGTCAGCGGGGTGGATGAAAGGGTCATCAAGCACCCACTGTAGGGGGGGCGGTGGGTGAAGGCAATGTCAAAAGACATAGCGCAGCAGCGCGGCCATTGCCTAGAATCGCCGCCGCGTTCGCCACCGCGTTCGCCCCCTCACCACCATTTTCCCCCCTCGCATTTTTGGCCCCATGACCACCGATGCCGTTCCCGCGCGGGCCTTTCACGAGGCCCCGCGCGATTGCCATGCCTGCCGCCTGCGCCAGCGCACCCAGGCCTTCACCCCGGTCACGGACCAGGAGCTGGATTTCATCCATGACTATCGCTGCGGTGTCGAGACGGTGAAGGCGGGCGGGGCCCTGATCCGCGAGCGCCAGACGGGTGCGCGGCTCTACACGCTCTACAGTGGATGGGCCTTCCGGTACAAGACGCTGTCGGACGGCCGCCGCCAGATCCTGAACTTCCTGCTGCCCGGCGACCTCGTGGGACTGCAGCAGGAGTTCTCCGACACGGCGCTGCACGGCGTGGAGGCGGTGACCGACTGCTCGTTCTGCGCCTTCGATACGGACGGGCTGTGGTCGCTGTTCCGCGAGCACGCACGCCTGGCCTACGGGGTCACCTGGCTCGCCGCGCGGGGCGAGGGCATGGTGGACGACAACCTGCTCACGGCCGGCCGGCGCACCGCGATCGAACGGGTGGCCGTGCTGCTGGTGCATCTCTACCGGCGGCTGGACCGGCTGGGGCTGGCCGAGGGCGGCACGGTGGAGTTCCCGATCAACCAGCAGCACATCGCGGATGCGCTGGGGCTCTCGCTGGTGCACACCAACAAGACCCTGCGCCGGCTGGCCGACATGGGCCTGCACGAGATCTCCGGCGGCCGGCTGCGGCTCATCAATCCGCGCGCGCTCGCGCGCATCGCCGAGTACTACGACGCCATCCCCCGGTCGGTGCCGCTGCTCTGACTGCGAATCCGCGGGAGGCTGTGCGCGGAGCCGGAGCGCGCGCGGATAATCGGCCCTCCCCATCTTCTCCTCCGATCTTCCCATGAGCGCACTGGACGTCATCATCATGGCCGCGGGCAAAGGCACGCGCATGAAAAGCCGCATTCCCAAGGTCCTGCAGCGGCTGGCGGGCCGCCCGCTGCTGGGGCACGTGCTCGGCCAGGCGCGCGGCCTGCGGGCGCGGCGTGCCGTCGTCGTGACGGGCCACGGCGCGGCCGAGGTGGAGGCCTTCCTCGGGCGCGCGGCCGATGGGCTGGACGTGTGCTGCGTGCGCCAGGAACCGCAGCTGGGCACCGGCCATGCCGTGCAGCAGGCGGTGCCGGCGCTGGCGGGCGACGGCATGGTGGTGGTGCTGTCGGGCGACGTGCCGCTCACGCGCGCCGACACCCTGCAGGCCCTCGTGGCCGCGGGCGCGGGCGGGCGCCTGGCGCTGCTCACCGTGACCCTGCCGGACCCGTCGGGCTACGGCCGCATCGTGCGCGGCGGCGACGGCGCGGTGCGCGGCATCGTCGAACACAAGGATGCCGACGAGGCGCAGCGCGCGATCGACGAGGTCTACAGCGGCATCATGGCCGTGCCCGCGGCGCTGCTGGCCGGCTGGCTGGCGCGCCTCACCAACGACAACGCGCAGGGCGAGTACTACCTGACCGACATCGTCGCCATGGCCGTCGCCGACGGCGTGCCGGTGGTGGCGCACCGCATCGCCGATGCGCTGCAGGTGGCGGGCGTCAACAGCCCGCTGCAGCTCGCGGAGCTGGAGCGGGCCCACCAGCTCGGCCAGGCACGCGCGCTCATGGAGCAGGGCGTGCGCCTGGCCGACCCCGCGCGCTTCGACCTGCGGGACGATGCGCGCACCGGCGTGCGCGGCGAGCTCGCCTGCGGCCAGGACGTGGAGATCGACGTCAACTGCATCTTCTCGGGCCGCGTGGAGCTGGGCGAGGGCGTGCGCATCGGTGCGCATTGCAGCATCGCCAACGCCCGCATCGCGGCCGGCGCCGTCGTGCATCCGTACACCCACATCGACGGCGAGCAGCCGGCCGGCGTGCAGGTGGGCGAGGGTGCGCTCATCGGGCCCTTCGCGCGGCTGCGGCCCGGCGCGCAGCTGGGGCGCGAGGTGCACATCGGCAACTTCGTCGAAGTGAAGAATTCGCAGCTCGCCGACGGCGCGAAGGCCAACCACCTCGCCTACCTGGGCGATGCCACGGTGGGCGAGCGCGTGAACTACGGTGCGGGCAGCATCACCGCCAACTACGACGGCGCGAACAAGCACCGCACGGTGATCGAGGCCGACGTGCACATCGGCAGCAACTGCGTGCTGGTGGCGCCCGTCACCATCGGCGCCGGCGGCACGGTGGGGGGCGGCTCCACGATCTCCAAGAGCACGCCCGCGGGCGCCCTGAGCGTGGCGCGCGGCAGGCAGATCACCAAAGAGAACTGGCAGCGGCCGGCGAAGCTGCCCAAGGCATGACCGAAGAACGTGCCGCCACCGCCGGGCCGCCGGAGCCGGGGCGATCGCCCTACGACGGCCTGAATGCGCCCGCGCTGCGCGCGCTGCTGGCCGAACGTGATCGTGCGCTGGCCGGCATGGCGGCCGCGCACGACGAGTTCCTGCATGCGGTCTCGCACGATCTGCGCGCGCCGCTGCGGCACATCGTGTCCTTCGGCCCGCTGGTGCGCGAATTGGTCGAGGACGATGCGCAGGGTCTGCCCGCCGGCGCGCGCGAGGAGGCCTGCAGCTTTCTGGGCACGATGGACCAGGCATCGCGCCGGATGGGCCGGATGCTCGACGGCCTGCTCGCGCTCTCGCGCATCGGCCGCGCGCCGCTGCACTGGGCGCCGGTGGATCTGAACGAGCTGCTGGGCCGCCTGCCGTCCACGATCGCCGTCGAGCCGCCTGGCCGCGACGTGGAATGGCGCATCGCTCCCAGCCTGCCGACGGTGGTGGGCGATGCCGCACTGCTGGGCCAGCTGTTCGCTGAGCTGCTCGGCAACGCGCTCAAGTTCACGCGCGGCCGCACACCGGCCATCGTCGAGATCGACGGGGGCATCGCCGAGGACGGCGCCCCCCGATTGACGGTGCGCGACAACGGCACGGGGTTCGATCCGGCGCGCGCCGGCATGCTGTTCGGCGTGTTCCAGCGCCTGCACCGCGATGCGGATTTCGACGGCATGGGCGTGGGCCTTGCCAAGGCGCGCGCGATCATGCAGCGCCACGGCGGCCGCATCGGCATCGACGCGTTGCCCGGCGAAGGCTGTACCGTCGTGCTGGCATGGCCGTCCGCCGGCGCGCGCATGCCCGGTCCCTGATCCGGTCTGCTATGGGTGGTGCGGGCCGTGCGCGATGGCGTTGCGCCCGTGGCGCTTGGCCTGGTAGAGCGCCGCATCGGCCGCGTCCACCCAGTCCCGCACGCGCAGGTGCGCGGTCTCCATGGAGGCGACACCGATGCTGCAGGTGAACTGCAGTTCCGGCATGCCCTGCAGGCGTGCCTCCTGCGCCTGCGTGCGGATGCGTTCGGCCACCGCCCGGGCCGCCGCGCAGTCCTGGCCCGGCATGATGACCGCGAACTCGTCGCCGCCGTAGCGGCCGGCGCAATCGGTGGCCCGCACGTTGGCGCGCACCACGCCGGCCACGGCGCGGATCACCTCGTCGCCCACGCTGTGCCCCCAGTGGTCGTTGATGTCCTTGAAGTGGTCGATATCCAGCATCAGCAGGCTGGTGGGCGCTTTGTCGGTGTGGAAGCGGCCCAGCGCGGCCTCCGCCTGTTCCTGCCAGTGGCCGCGTCCGTACAGGCCCGTGAGCGCGTCGATGCGCCGCAGTTCCTCGAGCTGCTGGTTCTGGCGCGACACCTTGCGGATCAGCCGATAGCTCGCCAGGCTCACGGACAGCGAATGCAGCACCATGACGGGCAGGCAGGCCAGGATGACCGCCATCGAGCTGTGCGGATCGAACCGCAGGCCGGTGGCCGCGGCGCTCGCCAGCCCCGCGAGGGCCATGCCGGGCAGCGAGCGCGCCCACAGCCCACGGACGCCGCAGATGACCTTGTCCTGCATCGTCAGCAGGCACAGGAGCAGGCTGGGCAGGAGATCGAAGTGCATCAGCGGCACCAGCGAGGCCACGAGCGCGGAGTCCACCAGCAGATTGCGGACTTCGGCGCGGTAGGGATCGGTGCTGCGCCCTGCCAGCACGAAAGCCAGATGCGGCCATGCCAGCGTGACGGATGCGGCGAAGGCCCACTCCGCGGCAGAGGCACCGTGTTCCCACAGCACCGTCGCCACGGCAATGCCGCCGAGCCCCATGCCGAGAACGCGCAGGGGATAGATGCGTTGGCGCAGCGGATGCTTGGCAGTGCCCATCGAAGCTGGAGGTGTGGAATGGCGGACCCGACTCTACCGTATGGCCCGGCGCCAGCGCACCGGGTGTCGCCCGGGCCGCATTGTGCTTTCAGGCGCCGCGCACGATGGGAACGCGCGTATCGAATTTGGCGCGCCGGACGCCGAAGAACGCTTTCACGTTGCGAACGTTCGCATCCCCCGTGAAGAGCCGCTGGGTGAGCGCCAGGTAGCCGGGCATGTCCGGAGTGTGGACCACCAGCATGAAATCCGGCCCCGGCGCCACGCGCCAGCACTGCTGCACCGCCGCGTCGGCCACGGCCCGTGCCTCGAAGGCATCGAGCAGTTCCGCTGCCTGGCGGTCCAGCGTCACCTCGACGAAGGCCGTCAGCCCGTGGCCCTGCAGCTGCGCGAGCCGGTCGGGCCGCAGGATCGCCACCTGCCGTTCCACCAGCCCGAGATCGTGCAGACGCTTGATGCGGCGCAGGCAGGTCGGCGGCGAGACGTGCGCGAGTTCGGCCAGGGCCCGGTTGCTCAGGCTGGCGTCGGTCTGCAGCAGATCGAGCAGGCGGAGATCCGTGCCATCAAGTTCTATGGATTCCATGAAACGTTTATAGATGAAATTTTATTTCTCCATCAAAAATACAAGAAATAAAAGTCCAATCTGCGTCAGAAATCGACCTGAAATTTTATGGAGCCCTGCCTACGATGGCATCCGCTCCGAACCTCTCATCCCAAAGGACATCACCATGTGCGGCATCGTCGGCGCGGTCTCCACGCGCAACATCGTTCCCATCCTCGTGCAGGGCCTGCAGCGGCTCGAGTACCGGGGCTACGACTCCTGCGGCGTGGCGATCCACGACGCCAGCCTGGGCTCCTCGCCGACCGGCGGCCTGCGCCGCGCCCGCAGCACGGCGCGCGTGGCGGAACTGCTGGAGCAGGTGCGCACCGAGCACGTCGAAGGCGCCACCGGCATCGCCCACACGCGCTGGGCCACGCACGGCGCACCGGCCGTGCACAACGCGCACCCGCACTTCAGCCATGGCTCCGGCCCGGACGAGCCGCCGCGCCTGGGCCGCGTCGCGCTGGTGCACAACGGCATCATCGAGAACCACGAGGCGCTGCGCGCATCGCTGCAGGCCCGCGGCTACGTGTTCACCAGCCAGACGGACACCGAGGTGATCGCCCACCTCGTGGACAGCCACTACGGCGGCGACCTGTTCCAGGCCGTGCGCGCCGCCGTGGCCGAACTGCATGGCGCCTACGCGATCGCCGTGATCCACAAGGACGAGCCCCACCGCGTGGTGGGCGCGCGCGCCGGCTCCCCGCTGATCCTCGGCGTGGGCGAGGGCGAGCACTTCCTGGCGAGCGATGCGATGGCGCTGGCCGGCGTCACCGACCAGATCGTGTACCTGGAAGAGGGCGACCTCGTCGATCTGCAGCTGGGCCGCTACTGGATCGCCGGCAAGGACGGCCAGCCGCTCGACCCCGCCAGCCGCCCCGTGCGCACCGTGCTGGCCCACAGCGGCGCGGCCGAACTGGGCCCGTACCGCCATTACATGCAGAAGGAGATCTTCGAGCAGCCGCGCGCCATCGGCGACACGCTGGAAGGCGTGCGCGGCGTGGCGCCGGAGCTCTTCGACGGCGCCGACGGCACCCCGGCCTGGCGCGTGTTCAAGGAAATCGATTCCGTGCTGATCCTGGCCTGCGGCACCAGCTACTACAGCGGCTGCACGGCCAAGTACTGGCTCGAATCCATCGCCGGCATTCCCACGCAGGTGGAAGTGGCGAGCGAATACCGCTACCGCACCAGCGTGCCGAACCCGCGCGCGCTGGTGGTGACGATCAGCCAGTCCGGCGAGACCGCCGACACCCTGGCCGCGCTGCGCCATGCGCAGGGCCTGGGCATGCAGCACACGCTGACCATCTGCAACGTCTCCACCAGCGCCATGGTGCGCGAATGCAAGCTGGCCTACATCACCCGTGCGGGCGTGGAAATCGGCGTGGCCTCCACCAAGGCCTTCACTACCCAGCTCGCGGGCCTGTTCCTGCTCACCCTGGCACTGGCCCAGGCGCGCGGCCGCCTGAGCGAAGAGCAGGAGGCGCGCCACCTGCAGGCCATGCGCCACCTGCCCGTGGCGCTGCAGGGCGTGCTCGCGCTGGAACCCCAGATCATCAGCTGGGCCGAAGACTTCGCGAAGATGGAGAACGCCCTGTTCCTGGGCCGCGGCGTGCACTACCCCATCGCCCTGGAAGGCGCGCTCAAGCTCAAGGAGATCAGCTACATCCACGCCGAGGCCTACCCGGCCGGCGAACTCAAGCACGGCCCCCTGGCCCTGGTGACGAGCAGCATGCCGGTCGTAACGGTGGCGCCCAACGACGAACTGCTGGAAAAGCTCAAGAGCAACCTGCAGGAAGTGCGCGCCCGCGGCGGCGTGCTCTACGTGCTGGCCGACGCCAAGACCAACATCGACACTTCCGACGGCATGCACGTGATCCGCATGCCCGAGAACTACGGCGCGCTCAGCCCGATCCTGCACGTGGTGCCGCTGCAATTGCTGGCGTACCACACGGCGTGCGCGCGGGGGACGGACGTGGACAAGCCGCGGAATCTGGCGAAGAGCGTGACGGTGGAGTGACGGGCGCCGCCGCGGTCACTGGCGGGCCGCGGGCCGACCCAGCTTCCGGCCCAGCCGCTTCCACCCGATGACGACACCCGTCAGGCTGAGCGCGGCTCCTCCCGCGCTGAACAGCACCATCAGCACGTCCCACAGCGGGCGGCGGTCCAGCAGGGGGAGCCAGTCCCAGCTGTGGAGCATGGCGAACAGCCAGCGCCCCGTCCTGCGCGCGCGGTCGCTTCGGCCGATCACCGCTCCGGTGACCGGGTCCAGGTGCACCCAGGTCTGGTGGGGATCGTCGAACCGGATGCGCACCACCGGCAGGGGCTTGTCGCCTCCGCCCGTCATGGTGTGGGGAGCCCGTTGGTAATAGTAGCGGTCGTATGCGTGCAGCGTCTCCACCGCCGTGACCGGTGCCGGCACGAGCAAGGCAGCGGCGGCAAGGGTTTCAGACCGGTCGAGTACACGGACTGCCGCCGTGGCCGCATCGAGCACGACAGGTCTTCCCGCGGGGTGGCTGGCAAGCACCAGGTCTCGTCCGGTGGTGCGGGTCCAGCGCAACTCGCGGATCGAGGGCCCGGCGGTCGCCAGCAGCGCGCCGGGGGATGCCGCCGTGGGCGCGACCTGCAACGGCCCGCCGTCCATGGCCTGGGTGCGCAGGGGCGGCGCCGCGCTGTCCAGCACCTTCCAGGGATTCATGGACATCAGGCCGCTGAAGACCCAGGTGAGCGTGGCCAGGCCGAAGAGCAGGCCCGCGACATGGTGCCAGCGCATCAGCGCACCCTGGTACGGCGAACGCGACCCGCTCCGGTATCTGCGCGTGAACCGCCACCGCAGGACTCCGATGACCATGCCGGTGAGGGCCACGGCGATGCCTGCGATGGACAGGCCGTTCACGATGCCGGCCCACCACCCGTCGAAAGCATTGCCCCGGAAGGGATAGAGCCAATGGATCCAGGCGCCCGCGTAGTTCCAGCTGCGTTCGGTACGGGTCGCGTCGCGCACCACTTCACCGGTCGTGCCCGAGATGTAGAGCCGCGTGCCCTGCAGGTCGTGCAGCTGCACCCGGTGCAGAGGCCTGTGGGCATCCAGCCCACGGGAATGCGTCAGTGCGTCCTCATCGACGGAGCCTTCGTATTCCATGGGCACCGACGGCGTGCCGGCGTAGGCCGCTGCACTCGCCAGGGCCTCGGCCCGGCCCACTTCCCGCAGCACCGCGCCCGTGAAGGCATCGATGGCGACCGTTCCCGCGCCCGGCGGCGCACGGCGCTGGCCCACAGGAGCGGCGCCGTTCAAAGGGACCGCCAGGTAGACCGGCTGGCCGCCACGCGATGCCAGCAGGCGCAGCTCCCGCAGCGGGCCGGCAATCCCAGCGCGGTCCAGCGCTTCCCGTGGGCCCAGGGTTCCGGCCGAGGCTTCCAGCACGGGAAGGTGTGCGAGCCGTTCCGAGGACGTGAGCTTGGGGTAGCCCACGTACATCATCACGACGCCGGAAACGAACCACATGGCGAAGAACGCGCACACCACGATGCCGAGCCAGCGATGGACCAGGAACACCCAGCGTTTGATGCCGTGCATGGTGCTTCCCGGTCAGAACGCGGCGCGCAACGTGATGTCCGCCGTGCGTGGCGCACCCAGGTAGACCTGGGTGGTGCCGGCATTGGCCGCGTAGATCCTGTCCGTCGCGTTGCGGATGCGGCCCACGACGGACACGGTCTTGGTGGCCTGGTAGCAGAGGCCCAGGTCGAGCAGCGTGTAGCGGGGCCAGGCCAGGGTGTTGGCCGCGTCGGCATAGACCCGGCCCACGTGGCGCACGCCCACGATCCCTGACCACTGTGGAGAGAAACGGTAGGTGCTCCAGAGGTTCGCCACCTGGGACGGAGTGTTGGTGGGCGTCTTGCCGGCGAGGGAGACGCCTCCCTGCGTGTAGCGGTCGTACCTGGCATCCACGGAGGTGACATTGCCCTGCACCGACCAGCGTGGCGTCACCTGCAGGCCGACGGCCAGTTCCACGCCCCTGGAGGACTGCTCGCCCACCAGCACCGTCAGCGCGGAATTGGCGGGGTCCTGCGAGGCGATGTTGTTGCGCGTGATGCGGTAGATTGCCAGCGTGGCGGAGCCCCTTCCGTCCCAGAAGTCCACCTTGCTGCCGACCTCGAACTGGCGGCCCGTGGTGAGGCTGCTGTTGTTCGCCACGTCGGCGAAGGAGGCGGTCGACAGGACGCCGGAGGGTGGGTCGGCCGCTGTCGCGTACTGGGCGTAGAGGTTGGCGCCGGGAGCGAAGTCCCACACCAGGCCGATGCGCCCGGTCGTCGGCTGGTAGCTTCGACTGAAGCGCGCAGGGGCCGACGCCGTCACTGCGCGGCGATTGGTCAGGTCGAGGTCGATGCGCTCGTGCCGCAGCGCCGTCAGCAGGCTGACCGTGGGCACCAGGACCGTCCGGTTCTCCAGGTAGGCCGCGACCGTGGTGACCTGGTTGTCGCGGTCCGGATTGAACGCGGGGGAAGTCCCCGCGATGGAGAAGAAGTTCTCGGTCGTGAAGCGGTAGGGGTCGACCGTGCTGACCGTCCCCGCGATGCTGTTGGGAAACCGGGTCTGGCGGTTGCGGCTGACGTCGATGCCGCCGACCCAGTCGCTCTTCCTGCCGGCCCATTGCCCCTTGTAGACCGCCTCGACACGGTCGCCGACCACGCCCTGGTCGTGGCGCTGCAGCAGCGTTCCCGAGCGGATGACGCCGGTGTTGCCGGGGTTGTACCGATAGCTCTCCACGTTGCGGTAGTCCCGCAGCGCGTCGTAGACGTAGAAGGTGTTCTTGAACTGCAGGGCGTCGTCCAGGCGCCAGTCGGCGACGGACCGCAGCCATTGCACGCGCTGGGCATAGATGCCATCGGCCGCGTTGTAGTTCTTGAAACGGATGCCCGGGTCCACGCGCAGTCGGCCGGCGGCGGGGTTGAGGACCGGCGTGCCCCAGTAGGGCCGGTCGACGTGCTCGTCCTGGTATTCGTAGGCCAGCACGTGAGAGAGGCCGCCGCCCAGGTCCGACAGCAGCGACGCGGCGAGCTGCGTGGACCGCGATCCCGTCCCGTCGGTCCAGCTGTCGGTATCGCGGTGGTTGGCATCGAAACGCACGTAGTGGCTGCCGGCCTGGACGCCATCGCCGGCGATGCGGCGGTTGATGCCGATCGAAGCCTCCTTCAGGCCATGGCTGCCGACCCGCAGCTGGGCTTCGGTGAAGTCGGTGCGCTCGGACACCTTGGTGAGGTAGTTGATCGTTCCGCCCACGGCGCCGGCGCCGTACAGGAAGCCCGATGCGCCGCCGATGGCTTCCACACGGTCGTAGATCCAGCTGTCCACCGGCCGCGCGGCGATCGTGTACTGGACGTTGATGCCGTTGAAGAGCTGGCTCAGCGAGGCGCCGCTGAAGCCGCGGTAGCTCACGCCGATGCTGCCCGGCGCATTGTGCGCGGTCACGCCGGGGATGGCGCGCAGGATTTCCTGCGTGTCCTGTGCGCCCCGGGCGTCGATGGCGGCGCGGTCCACCACCGTGACGGTGGCCGGAGTCTGCCGGGCGGTGAGTCCGAGGCGGCTGCCCGTTTCCGCGAGGGCATCGAGGTTGAGCCGGCCGGTCGGGGTCGCGTGGTCGCCGCGCACGCTGACCTCCGGAAGCGTCGCATCCGGCGCCTGGGCACGCGCGGGCGCGGGCTGCAGCAGCAGGGCGAAGGAGGTGCAGGTCAGGGCGGAACAGGCAAGGGGAAGCGTGGACCAGGCGCGCGCTGCGCTGGTGCCGATGTCAAAAGCGGGCATGGGAAATCCGTGCGATGGCACACGGCCGCCTCGCTCGCGTGAGAGGGAGGCAGGACCGTGGCCGCTGAATGAGGGGAGCAGGGACGCCGGTCGCGTCGAGGCTCCAGGAAGCTCGGTTCAGGGAAGCACGGGGGGGCCGCGCCCTGGCAGAGGGGCGGCCGTAGCCGCTGCGATGCGTGCAGCGGGAATCGACTGGAAGGCATGCGCCAGCGGCAACGGCATGGAGACCGTCGGGACCACCGGATGGGGAGGGGGCGCACCGGCGGGCAGGCAGAGCGCGCAGTGCATGGCCGCGGCATCCAGTTCCTGCGTGCCTTCGTCCGTGGTGAGAACCAGCTTGACGGTGGCCCCGTCGCTGCAGACCATCTCCACCCTCTGCGGATGGACGAGTGGAGAAGCCGCTGCGACGCCCAGCGACAACGCGAACCACGCCAGTGCAAGCCTTGGCAGGAGGGCGAGCGTGCGCAGGAGGTGCATGGCAGTAATTATCACGCCCCCAGCAACTTCTCCAGCGCCTCCACCCGGTGCCGCCGCGGCACCGTGATGGCATAGAAACTCTCGGTCAGTTCGCTCGACTGTCCGGCGATGACCAGCAGCCCGCTTTTCAGCTCGTCCTGCACCACCACCTCGGACAGCAGCGCGAGCCAGCCGCTGTCGCGGGCGATCAGGCGCAGCAGGGCCATGTCGTCCACCTCGGCGCGCAGGCGCGGCGCCACGCTGGCCGAAGCGCAGAGCGCGTCGAAGGGGCCGCGCACGGCGTGGCGGGGGCCGGGCAGGGCGATGTCCATGCCGTGCAGGTCCTGCGGCACGCGCAGGCCGCCGGCGGGCCAGCGGTGGGCCGGGCCCACGATCGAAATCGCCTGGCTGGCCAGGAAGCGGCAGTGCAGTGGCCGCCCGGGTTCGGCCGGCACGCTCTGGTTGGCCAGCACCACGTCCAATTGGTGCTCCATCAGCCGCTGCAGCAGATCGTCCAGCAGCCCGGATTCGAGGGTCAGCACCACGTCCGGATCGGCCAATAGCGGGCGCAGCAGGTTTTCCTGGTAGTTGCGCGACATGGTGGCGACCGCGCCCACGCGCAGCCGAGTCAGCCCCTGGCTGCGGCCCTGCAGCCGGCCCAGCAGTTCCTGCCCCAGGCCGAAGATGTCCTCGGCATACGACAGCACCACCTGGCCCGCCTCGGTGAGCACCAGCCGCCGATTTTCGCGCGTGAACAGCGGTTCGCCCAGCCGCTCTTCCAGCTGGCGGATCTGCGCCGAGAGGGCCGACTGCGAGGCATGCACTTCCTCGGCCGCCCGCGTCAGGTGGCCCAGTTTGGCCACCCGCCAGAAGTAGAAGAGGTGGTGGAAATTGAGCTGTTCCAGGCGCATCGTTCTTTTTTAAAGATCAATTCGTTTCGTTTAATGAATTTTACAGAACGTGCGCCGAGCGCGACCATGGCGCCCCATGAAAGCCCTCGACTCCGTTATCTCCCTGGCCGCGCTGGTGCCCGCGGCGCTGATGCTCTGCACCGCGGCCTGCCTGTCGCTCCACCGCGGTGCGGTCCGCCCCGCCTGGACGGCACTGCATGCGGCGTCCGCGCTGGGCCTGTGGGCCGCGCTGGCCGGGCTGGTGGCCGTGGCCATGGGCGCATCCACACCGCTCGCTCCCTGGCTGCGCCCCACGTTGCCCGGTACCGCCGTCGCGGTGCTGGTGCAGGCGCTGGGTGGGGTGGTGGGGGTGTTCTCGGCCCGCTACCTGGAGGGGGAACCGCGCCAGGCCCGCTACGCCGCCGCGCTGGCCGCGGTGCTGGGCGGCGTGCAGCTGTTGCTGCTGGCCGACCACTGGACCGTGCTGATCGCCGCCTGGGCGGGTATCGGCCTGGCGCTGGAGCGGCTGCTGTGCTTCTACCCCGACCGCCCGTTCGCGCTGCTGGCCGCGCACAAGAAGCGCGTGGCGGACCGCGCGGCCGATGGGCTGCTGGTCGCCGCCGCGGCGCTCTGCTGGCAGGCCGTCGGCAGCGGCTCGCTGAGCGACCTGGCCGCGCACGTGCGGGCCGGGGGCCTGTCGGTGCCGCTGCAGGTGGCCGGGGTAATGCTGGTGGGTGCCGTGGTGCTGCGCACCGCGCTGATGCCGGTGCACGGCTGGCTGATCCAGGTCATGGAAGCGCCGACGCCGGTGTCGGCGCTGCTGCATGCCGGCGTCGTCAACCTGGGCGGCGTGGTGCTGATCCGCTGCGCGCCGCTGCTGGAGCACGCCACGCCGGCGCGCACCGTACTGGTGGTGCTGGGCCTGGCGACGGCCCTGGGCGCCGGCATGGTGATGCTGACCCGCATCAGCATCAAGGTGCGGCTGGCCTGGAGCACCGTGGCGCAGATGGGCTTCATGCTGCTGGAATGCGGTCTGGGCCTCTATACCCTCGCCGCGCTGCACCTGCTGGGCCACTCGATCTACAAGGCGCACGCCTTCCTGGCCGCGTCCGACGCGGTGCGGCACACCCGGGCGCACGCGCTGCGGCCACCGCAGCGGCCCGCCCCTGCCAGCCTGCTGGCCGCGCCGTTCCTGGCCGGTGCGGTCGTGGTGGCCGTGGGCGGTGGCTGGCCGCTGTGGTGGACGGGGGTGATGGCGCTGGCCTGGGCGCCGCTGCTGTGGGTGCCGGCGCTGCCGCCGCTGCTCACCGGCCTGGCCGCCACGGCACTGCTGACGGCCGTGGCCCGCGCCGCCCATGCGCTGCCGCTGGGGCTGCAGGACGCGCCGCATGGCGCGCTGGGGCTGCTCGCCCTGGCCGGCATGGCCGTGCTCTACGCCGTGCTCGTCGCACTGCAACTGCGGCCCGAGGCGCTGCGCACCGCGCGGCGCTGGAGCTACGCCGGCTTCTACCTCGACGAGTTCTACACCCGCTGGAGCCTGCGGCTGTGGCCGCGCCGCTGGACGCCCGCACGGCCGACATCGCCCGCACCCCGCTCCGCCACCACGACCTGACCGAAAAGGACGACGCCATGCACACCGACACCCTCGAACGCGACGCCCTTACCCGGGCCGAGCCGCACGCCCGCATCCAGGCCGCCTGCGCGCAGGCCTGCGGCGCGATCGCCCCCGCCTGGCCGCTGGACCGCGCCATCGCCGTCAATCCGCACTGGCAGCGCACGGGCCAGCCGCTGCGCCGCGTCGCCGCGCGCATGGCGCTGCTGGGCGGCATCCAGGTGTTCCCGCCGCGCGAGCGCCAGGCCGAGGCCTGGCAGGGCGGCCGCATCGCCCCGCAGGATCTGGCCCTGGCGTTGCAGCGGCTGCCGGATGCGGCGGGCCTGAGCGCGGAGGACTGCGTCGCCGCGCTGGGCCGCGCCGACGGGCTGCGGCCCCTGCCGCTGCTGATCGACGTGCTGGACAACGACCCGGCCCGGGACATGCGCCTGACCTGGCGCCAGGCCGTCACCCACCAGGTCAGCCAGACCTGCGCGGCGTTCTTCGACCAGGCCCAGGCCGACTGGCAGCCCGAGCGCGGCCCGGGCCTCTACGCCTTCTGGCGCGAGACGCTGACGCACGACCACGGTATCGGCACGCTGATGGGCCTGCCCGGCCTGCACCGCGGCGTGCAGGCTCTGCCGGCGACGCGCGAGGACGCGGAGGCCTGGGCGATGCGCCATCTGCAGCTCCCCGACGACGCCTGGGCCGATTACCTGGAGGCGGTGCTGCTCACCGTCAACGGCTGGGCCTCCTGGTGCGCGTACCTCGCCTGGCAGGCACCCGAGGGCGTGCCGGAGCGCGAGCACCTGCGCGATCTGCTGGCCATCCGCCTGGCCTGGGGCGCGGTGTTGCTGGAGTGCAAGGAGGACGCCGCCGCGCGCCAGGCCTTCGCCGCGCTGCAGGCCGAGTGGCGCCGCGCACCCGAGCGGCTGCGGCAGGCCGAGCAGGCGCTGGTCGTCGACGAAGTCTGGCAGCTGGCGCTGGAGCTGGGCTACCAGCGCACGCTGGCCCGGGAACTGGCCCGGTCCTCCACCGTTCTGCCCGCTGAACCCGAGGCGCAGGCCGTGTTCTGCATCGACGTGCGCAGCGAACCGCTGCGCCGCGCGCTGGAGGCCGTGTCGCCGACGCTGCAGACCCTCGGCTTCGCCGGCTTCTTCGGGGTGCCGGCGGCGTACACGCCGCTGGGCACCACGGCGCGCCGGCCGCAGCTGCCGGGCCTGCTGCAGCCCGCGGTGGAGGTGACCGACCAGCTGCCCGACACCGCGGCCGCCATCGCCGCGCGCCACCGCCGCCTGGGCTGGGCCGCGCAGTGGGAGTCCGCCACGCGCTGGCCGGGCGCGGCCTTCTCCTTCGTCGAGGCGCTGGGTGCGGGCTACCTCGGCAAGCTGGGCGGCTGGCTGTGGCCGCGCGAACAGGCCCGCGACAGCGGCGACCACGACGGCCTGCCGGCGCGCTACCGCCCGGTCTGCCGGCCCATGCTGAGCGGCCTTTCGCTGCAGGAGCGGGCCGCGCTCGCCGCGCGCGTGCTCAAGGGCCTGGGCCTGGCCCGCGGCGCCGCGCCGCTGGTGATGCTGGTGGGCCATGGCAGCCAGTCGGCCAACAACGCCCAGGCCGCCGCGCTGGACTGCGGCGCCTGCTGCGGCCAGACCGGCGAGGTGAATGCGCGCGCCCTGGCGTTGCTGCTGAACGATGCCGAGGTGCGCGCCGCGCTGCCGGCGCTCGGCATCACACTGCCCGAGTCCACGCGGTTCGTCGCTGCGTTGCACAACACGACGTCCGACGAGATCGAAGGCTTCGACCTCGATCTGCTGCCGTCCGAGGCGCGCGCGCGCTGGGAGCGGTGGCAGCCGGTGTTTGCCGCCGCGGGCGACCGCGTGCGCCGCGAACGCGCCCCATCGCTGGGCCTGGACGCTCAGGCCACGCCCGGCGAATTGCTGTCCGCGCTGCGCCGCCGCGCCAACGACGGCGCCCAGACCCGGCCCGAATGGGGCCTGGCCGGCAATGCCGCCTTCGTGATCGCGCCGCGCTCGCGCACCCGGGGTGCGGAGCTGGGCGGCCGCGCCTTCCTGCACGACTACGACCCCACCCAGGATGCCGACGGCAGCCTGCTGGAGCTGCTGATGACGGCACCCATGCTCGTCACGCACTGGATCAACTGGCAGTACCACGCCTCCACCTGCGACCCCGAGCGCCTGGGCAGCGGCAACAAGCTGCTGCACAACGTGGTGGGCGGGCACATCGGCGTGTTCGAGGGCAACGGCGGCGACCTGCGCATCGGCCTGTCGCGCCAGTCGCTGCACGATGGCCAGCGCTGGGTTCACGAGCCGCTGCGGCTCACCGTGGCCATCGACGCGCCCGCGGCGGCGATCGAGGCGGTCATCGCCAAACACGCGGTGCTGCAGCAACTGCTCGGCCACGGGTGGCTGCATCTGTGGCGGTTCGGGGAGGCGGGGCTGGAGCGGCGCGCCGGGGGGCGCTGGCACGCATCGGAAGCGGGTTCATCCGGGGTGTGAACGGGGGCTCCTGTCCACCGTGCGGCAGGGGGGCTTCGACCGCTGCCGGCAGCAGACAGGCCTACCGCGGGGCCGGGGGCCACGTGCCCGCGGCCAGGCGCGCTTCGAACCACCGGTGCATGGCCGCATCCTCGACCGCGTACTCGCCGCGGGCCGACTTCCATACCAGGGCGGGGGTGCGCTGCCGCAGGGACTCCAGCGCTTTCTGGGCCTGCTGCACGCTCACCGGGCGGTCCAGCTGCTCGCGGTAGAAGCGCAGGGCTTCGGCGTCATAGGGCCGGAAACGCGGCCCCTGCTCCAGCATGCGCCACAGCACTGCCTGTTCGACCGGCTTGAGGCCCAGGTAGTCGGACTCCATCTGTGCCTCGTCCTGCGCCTGCTGATCGAGCGCGGCCTGCTGCAGTGCCGGCTCGAAGCGACCGCTGTGGTCGGACAGGGGGCTGAGCACGGCGCCCATCGCCGCCATGAAGAACTGCGGCCGGTGGCCGAAGGCGGCGAACGCTGCTTGCAGTGCAGCCCGGTCCACGGGGACCAGGTCCGGCCGCTGGGCTTCCACCCGCCCGGCCACGTGGGCGATGAAGTCGGTGTCGAGCGGCGGCAGCGACTGGAGCTGCGAACCGTAGAACGGTGCCCCCGCGCTCACCACCAGGCGCAGCAGCTTGTCGCGGTCGGAGCCCGACATCACCAGCATCAGGTTCACCTGACCGGGCCGGTTGATCTGGTCCCGCGCGGATTTCAGAGCCGTCATCGCTGCTTCCCCCGCCTCGCTGGTCAGGGCATGCTGTGCCTCGTCGATGATCAGCGCGACGGGCCGGCCCGCTGCCCGCTGCAGGCTGCGCAACGCGTCCACCAGGGTCAGGCCGTCCATCTGGCCGATGCGGCTGGTGTCGATGTCCAGCGCGCCGGCCACCTTCACACTCTTGACGCCGGCCTTCTTCGCGGCGCGGGCCACCAGCCCCAGATGGGCCTGCAGGGCCTGCGCGATGGCCTCGGCAATCAGGGTGCCCGGATCGCGCCGGGTGTCGGCCCACAGGTCCACGTACACCACTTCCACGCCTGCTTGTTGCAGGGCCGGGGCAAGGTCGCCCTGCAGGAACGTGCTCTTGCCGGTGCGGCGGGGCGCGGCGAGGAACAGGCCATTGTGCGCGTCGCCCAGCAGCAGGCGCCCCTGCAGTGCCTGGACCATGTGCTGCGCCAATGCCGTGCGGGGGTGGGCGATCATGCGATTACCTGTTTTTATTCAAGAAAAGATATTTTATCTTTTTAGAGATAAAAATGGATAGTCCCGGGCCGCCGTTCAGCCGATGGCCGACGCACCGCAGCACCGGGCCGGTGGACAATGCCTTTCCACATGCTCACGATCCACGCCGACACCTCGCACGTCATCCAGCTCGCGGTGGGGCCCGCCTTCATGCTGGCCGCCATCGGCAGCACGCTCACGGTGCTCACCAACCGCCTGGCCCGCATCAACGACCGCACCATCAAGCGCCGGGACGATCTGGAACATGCATCGGGCGAGGCCGGCCCGGTGCTGCAGCAGGAGCTGCAGGCGCTCAACCGCCGCGCGAAGGTCGTCAATGCCGCGATCACCGTCGCCGCCGGCTGCGCGATCCTGGTGTGCTTTCTGATCGTGTCGCTCTTCGTGGGCAACGAACTGGGCATCGCCTTCGACCGGCCGGTGGCGGGCCTCTTCGTGCTCGCGATGCTGGGGCTGGTGGGCACCTACACGCTCATGCTGGTGGAGATCTACCTGGCGCAGCACAGCATCAATCCGACGTGAGGGCCGGTGGCGCCGATGCGGGGCCGTGCGTTTCCTGAGCGGCCCGCGCCAGCGGCGATGATGCGGGTATTGCCACCCCAGGAGCCTTCCATGTCCCGGCTGATGACTTTTCTTGCTTTCGTGGGCGTGCTCGCCGCGCTGTACTTCGCGTACCGGTACGGCGTTTTCTGAATTCTGAGACCGCATGCGGCAGGGAGCGCCATCGCGTCGGCGGGCCGCCACCGTGACGATATCGCCATGATGGGCTGCCGGCCGCTTACCATCCGTGGATTACCGCTTCCACTCCTCCGGCAATGTCCCTCGCGGTCAAACAACTCTACGACCTGCTCGTCGCGCGTTCACTCGATCCCGCGGCGCAGCAGGTGACGCTCATGCGTCATACGTCAGGCGACTTCCCGGTACAGCGTTATGTGGGCACGCGGGCTTTGATGCTGTACCAGGCGCGCCAGGACCACCGGCAACCCGTAGGATCGTTAATGGTCGGTTTTTTCGGGCACCGGCCGGGCCATGCGCTGCTGCTGGGTGTGTGGCGCGTACGGGAAGTGCTGCCCGCCACGCAAGCCGTTGAGGAAGGGCGCCTGCGAGACAGCTTCGATCAGCGCGAGGGACGCGCCGGCCAGTGGTACCACGAGCTTGATGAGCAAGATGTGCTGGCGGACCTGCGGCTTCGGCTGGTGGTTCAATGGGGCGAACCCGCCGTCAGCTGGCGCCGGGTGCTGCGCCGGGAGAACAACTATCCTGTGGCGCTGTCCCAGGAACCTCCAGTTCCGTTCAGGGCGCTGGGCAGCGTGAGCCTCATCATGGCGGAATTGCGGTTCGCCATGCACGATGTGGTGTGGCAGCGGGAGCTGAGTAAAGTCTGCGGCATCTACCTGATCACGGACGAGCGCACGGGCCAGCAGTATGTCGGGTCCGCCAGCGGTGCGTGCGGCATATTTCAGCGTTGGAGCGACTACGTCCGCACCGGGCACGGCGACAACTTGGAGTTGGTTCGCCGGTTGCAGGAAAATCCTGGCTGCTGCAGCGAATACCGGTTCACCTTGCTGGAGACGTTGCCTCTAGGTACTGCAAAAACGGATGCCGAAGCACGGGAGAACTACTGGAAAGTGGCGCTAGGCAGCCGCAGGTTTGGCATGAACCGCAACGGCGCGCAGGGCTGACTGACCCTCGAAAAGTAGCTTCTTCACCCCGCGTGCGCCCGCATCCACGCCACGATGTCGGCCGTCACCTCGTCCCGGTTGGTTTCGTTCACGATCTCGTGCCGGCCGCCGGGATACAGCCTGACCGTCACATCCCGCAGGCCCGCGTCGCGGTAGCGCTGCCCCAGCAGCTGCAGCCGCTCGCCGCCGGCGGCGAGCGGGTCGGCGTCGCCGGAGGCGATCAGCAGGGGCAGGTCGCTGCGGATGCGCGCGAGTTGCGCCGGGTCGGCCACGCGGGGCGCGGGTGAGAGCAGGGCGGGGAACACGTCGGCGGGCACGTCCCAGCCGCACCACGGATCGGCGATGTAGGCATCGACCTCGGCGGCATCGCGCGACAGCCATTCGTAGCCCGTGCGGTGTTCGAAGCCCGCATTGAGCGCCGCGAGGCCGGAGGAGGCGCCCGCCGGTGCCTGGGCCATGCCGGCCGCGAACAGATCCAGCGCCGTGGAGCCCGACAGCACCACGCCCGACCACGTGGCCGAGTGGTCGAGCAGGGCGGCCTGGGCCGCGAAGGAGCCCATCGAGTGGGCGAACAGGAACAGCGGCAGGTCTGCATGCCGGGCCCGCAGCACAGCGCCGAACTGGGCCACGTCGGCGATCAATCCGCCGAAGCCGGCCGGCCCCAAATCCCCCATGCGGCCGGCGGCGGTGCGCCCGTGCCCGCGGTGGTCGACCGCATGAACGATGAACCCGGCGGCGTTCAGCGCCTTCGCGAACCGGTCGTAGCGCTCGCCGTGCTCGGCGAGTCCGTGGGCGATCTGCACCACGCCCGTGGGCGTGCCGGACACGCCATCCCAGGCATACGTGGCGACGGAGGTGCCGTCCGCATCGGAGAGGAAGGAGGAGGTCGATGTGCTCATCGTTCCATTCTCACACCGCTACGGCAGGGTCCGCCAGCGCGGTTCCTCAATCCCTGTCAACGTCCGCGTCTGAGTCCGTATCCGTATTCGTATCCGTATCCGCACCGACGCCGGCATCCGCACCGCGCTGGCAGTGCGCGGTCGGCAGCCATCCGCCTTCCTTGCCCCCGGCGCCGTCGCGCCGCGCGCTTTCCTGCTGCCGCCACTCGCGCGGCGAGAGCCCGCATTGCGCCTTGAAGGCCCGCGACAGTGCCGCCTCGCTGCCGTAGCCCACGTCCACGGCGATGGCCTTGAGCTGCCGACCCCGCATCAGTGCCTGCTGCGCGAGCCGGATGCGCCAGCCCTGGAGATAGCCGCCCGGCGTGCAGCCCAGGGTGTCGCGGAAGGCGTTGGCGAATGCCGTGCGCGACATGCCGGCGGCCGCGGCGAGGGCGTCGAGCGACCACTCCTGCTCGGGCCGTTCGTGCAGGGCGACGAGCGCCCGGCGCAGCTTGGGGTGGGACAGGCCGGCCAGCATGCCGCCCTCGAGGCCCTGCGTCTCCATGAGGTGCCGCAGCACCTGGATCAGCACCACGCCGAACAGCCGGTCGATCAGCGCATGGCGGCCGCAGTTGTCGCCGAACGCTTCCGTGAACAGCAGCGAGAGCACGTCGGCCGCGCCATCGATGGACGCGAGCGGCACGCAGATCTCGTCCGGCAGGGCGCGGGCAACGGGATTCGCGGCACCGCCCTCGAAATCCAGCCGCGCACACACCAGGTGCGCTCCCAGTTCCGTGCCGCACACGAACTGCCGCGGCACGGGCCGGGGGTAGAGCAACAGGCTGGGGACGTTCACCGTGAGCGGTGGATGCCCCGGCCGTACCACGCCGACCGGGCCGGAGCGCACCAGGTGCATGTGGCCCCCTTCGCCCGGGGCGAGGAGGTCCGTGACGCCGCACAGGGATCCTGCGTGGAACATGCGCGTGCTCACGGGGAAATGGGTCAGCAGTGCTTGCAAGCGATCGGAACAGGATTCGATCATTTGGTACTAACTGTCAAGTTTTTGGTATTGGATGTGTCTTCTGGTTCCGTTTTCAACTCTACAGTATGCATTGCCTACAGCTCCTTCACCCACTCCCCCTTGCCAGGACACATCCATGACCTCCGAACCCGTTCTGTACCGTGCCCTCACGGCCACCGCCGGACGCAGTCCGGTGCGCGATACCTCGCTGGAAGATGTTCTGAAGGCGCCCGTGCCGTGGGACCGGTACGGGGACGGCGGACAGCCCGGTCTTTCCGCCGCGCAGCCGGCGCTCGCCGGCTATTCGGCCTGCTTCCTCAGCGCGCTGCAGTTCGTGGCGGCGCAGGACCGGGTGAGGCTGCCCGCCACCATCGCGGTCACCGAGACCGCGGCCCTCGCGGCCATTCCCAACGGCTTCGCCATCCAGGTCGATCTCCGGGTCAGCGTGCCCGGGATGCCGCTGGGCCAGGCACGCGAGCTGATCGACAAGGCCCACATCGTCTGCCCCTATTCGCGGGTGACGCGCAACACCGTCGACGTGCGCCTGACGCTGGTCTGAATTCCGCCGCCGCCCTCCGAGGTGGCCGGCGCGCCGTCGGCGTGCACCGTGTGGATGGCGGTGTCGTTCTCGCCCAGTCCGAAAGCCGCGCGGAAATCCTGCGCGGTGGGGCCGAGGTGGCGGATGGCCGCGTGATCGGCCCTGCCCGGCAGCTCGACCGTGCGTCGTTCCCTAGTCCTACAGGGCCGAGTACGTTCGGGGGCTAATTTCGTGACCATGCCGGAAAAAAATCTCAAGAGTTCGTGGGCCCTCGCCAAGCAGGCGGTGTCGTCCTGGGTCGACGACTACGCACCCAGCATGGGCGCGGCGCTGTCGTACTACAGCGTGTTCTCACTCGCGCCGCTGCTGGCGATCGTCATTTCCGTCGCGGGCCTGGTGTTCGGCGAGGAGGCCGCGCGCGGCGAGGTGTTCGCGCAGTTGAGCGGGCTGATGGGCGCGGACGCCGCCGCCGCGGTGGAAGAGCTGCTCAACGCGGCGGCCAAGCCGTCGACCGGCATCACGTCCGCCGTGATCGGTCTGGTGATGCTAGTGGTGGGCGCCACCACCGTGTTCGGTGAGCTGCAGGACGCGCTCGACCGCATCTGGCGAGCGCCGGTGCGCGAAGGCTCGACGGGTCTCTGGGGGCTGCTGCGCTCGCGGTTCCTGTCGTTCGGGATGATCCTCGGCATCGCTTTCCTGCTCATGGTGTCGCTGGTGATGAGTGCGGCGGTGTCGGCGCTGGGCAAGTGGTGGGCGCCCGCGTTCGGCGGCTGGGAGCTGCTGGCGCAGGGGATCAACGCAGTGGTGGGATTCGCGCTCACCACGGTGGTGTTCGCGATGATCTACAAGATCATGCCGCGGGTGCACGTGCGCTGGCACGACGTGTGGCTGGGGGCGGCCATCACCGCCGTGCTGTTCACCGTGGGCCGCGTGCTGATCGGGCTCTATATCGGCAAGACCGCCCTGGCCTCCGGCTTCGGTGCCGCGGGGTCGCTGGCGGTGATCTTCGTGTGGGTGTATTACTCGGCGCAGATCTTCCTGATGGGGGCCGAATTCACCTGGGTGTATGCGCGCACTTTTGGATCGATGCGGGACCGGGTGGACTGCCCTTCGGCGGGCAATGCGTCTTCGGCCTCCTCGTCCCGCAGCGGTGGACCGGGCGCCGTTCCCAAGGGCCCCCACGCCGCAGGCTCCGAGCGCGCCGCAGGCACTGTGGCGTCCTGAGGGCCGCCGGGGGCGGCGCCACGAGCCGGCCCCGTGTCATTCCATCCAGACTCGGCACGAGCGCCAGCTCAGGGCCGGGGCCGGCCACCAGGCGCTCAGCGAAACCCGTGCCTGCGCACCTCCGGCCCCGGCCCGATGCGGTGCAGCGCCTGCTGGCATTCCGCCAGGGTGCGTTCCCGCCGTGCCGCCAGCCAGCCCACGGCGAACCAGGCCTGTGGGTCGCGGCGCGCCATCTTCCGGTACAGCCCTTCGGCCACCTGCTCGTCGTTGAGGCGCCCCAGCGCGTCCTGGGCGGGTTCCAGCCGGCGCAGGAACCTGCGACCACGGCCCTGGAGCGCTGGTGCGAAGAACTCCGCCAGGTAGCGCAGGCGCTTGATGCGCTTGCGCACGCCGTGCCGGACGTCCGCCGCAAGCGCGGCGAAGTCTTCCGCCTCCTTGCCGATCTTGCGGTGCAGCCGGCGCAGCGCCTTGCGCGCCATGCGCCGTGTGCCGTCCGCATCCAGCGCCGGCTGGTGCCTGCCCGTGGGCTGGGGCCTGGCGGGCGCGGATGCGCCCGCGGCGGCGAAGCCCATCAATGCGATCAGCACGGCCTGGAAGGCACCGTCGCCCACGATCTCCTGCGCCGGGGTGGAAGGCGGCTCCTGCGCTGCGATGGCCGGGCCGCCGCAAGCGCGCAGCGCTTCGTCGAACGATTCCAGCACGTGCTCGCCGTCGCGCAACTCGCCCAGGCGCCGGAATGCGGTGCGCAGCGGTGCCTGCCAGGCCGGATCGAAGCGGCCGGGCGCGAAGGCGTCGAGTTCGCGCAGGGCAGTGCGCAGCCGGCGGATGCCCACGCGCAACTGGTGCACGTGTTCGTCGTCGCCCTGGTCCTGTGCGATCACGCTGGCGTTGGGAAGGATCTGCTCCAGGCAGTTGCCCACCACCGCCCGTTGCAGTGCTTCGCCACTCGGCAGGCGGTGTTTCTTCGCGCGCATCGGCACGGCCTTGGTGGCCGGCCCGGCGGAGCGGCCGGCGCGCAGGCGCTCGCCGCGTTCGGCCTTGGAGACGGTGCTGACGCGCAGGCCGTGGCTGTGCGCCCAGGCCGACGCCACCTGCGCCAGGGCCCTGACGGAGCCCTCCTTGAGTTCCAGCTCCAGTTCGCAGAGGGGCAGGGAGGCTTCCTCGGGCGTTCCGCGGTGCGCCACGATGCGGCCGGCGTCGAGCGCGATCTCCACCGCGCCGCCGCCCTCCAGCGGCAGGTCGCGCGTCACGCGTTCGAACTCCGTGCCGTAGGTCTCGACCACGTCGGCCTTCGCGGCGGCCAGCACCTTCTCCAGTTGCCGCCCGGCGGCGGAACCGGCATGCAGCGACGCATCGGGGCGGGGCACCTCGGCCGGATCGGCGGGGCGCGGCAGATCCGCGTTGTGCTCTTCGCGCGCCAGCGGGCCGTCGCCCAGGGTCTTCACGGTCTGCACCCAGCTGCCGCCTTCGTTGCGCACGCGCCAGGCGATGCCGTGGCGGGCCAGGTCGCCACCGGGCGTGTCGAAATAATGCGCCTGCATGCGGCGCGCGGTGAAGTGGCCCTGCTGCATGGCGGCTTCCACGCCGGCGAGGCGGTGTCGGGGAATCAGGAACTTGAATTCGGTTTCCATGGCGGCTCCTTGGAACGGGTCGGTAATGGATGGGGAAAGGGGCAGGATGCTATCGGCCCGGCGGTGGGTTCGGCAGCTCTTCCGGTGGCGTTGCCAGTGCTTCCGCGAGATAGGGCGCGGTGCGGGATGCGGCGCAGGCGGCGGCCTCCTGCGGCGTGCCCGCGCACACGATGCGGCCCCCGGCGTCGCCGGCGCCGGGCCCGACGTCGATCACCCAGTCGCAGGCCGCGACGAAGTGCATGTCGTGCTCCACGGCCACGACGGTGTGGCCCGCGCGCACCAGCGCATCCAGGTGCTGCAGCAGGCGGTCGGAATCGGCAGGGTGCAGGCCGGTGGTCGGCTCGTCCAGCACGTAGAGGGTGTGGCCGCGCTGCGTGCGCTGCAGTTCGGCCGCGAGCTTGATGCGCTGCGCCTCGCCGCCCGACAGCTCGGTCGCGGGCTGGCCCAGGCGCAGATAGCCCAGGCCGATGTCCCGCAGCACCTGCAGCGGCCGCAGCACCGCGGGCTCTTCGGCGAATGCATCGCAGGCCGCGTCGACGGTCAGGCCCAGCACGTCGGCGATGTTCAGTCCGTTCCAGGTGATGGCGAGTGTTTGGGGGTTGTAGCGCGCGCCGTGGCAGGTGGGGCAGGGCGCGTAGGTGCTGGGCAGGAAGAGCAGTTCGACGCTGACGAAGCCTTCGCCCTGGCAGGTGGGGCAGCGCCCCTTGGCGACGTTGAACGAGAACCTGCCCGCGTCGTAGCGCTTCCTGCGCGCGGCCGGCGTGCCGGCGAACAGCTTGCGGATCGCATCGAACAGGCCGGTGTAAGTGGCGAGGTTGGAGCGCGGCGTGCGGCCGATCGGCTTCTGGTCCACGTTCACGAGCCGCCGGACCGTGCCGGCGGCGCCCGCCAGCCGGCCGGTGCAGCGCTCAACCCTCTCTGCCGCGGTGGAAGCCCCCGGATCGTCGTCCGCGCCGATGGGGGGCGCGGCCTGCGGCAGCGCGGCGTCGTCGTCCCCGGGGCCGCCCTGCGCGGCGTGCGCATCCTGCCCCAGGTGGTCGGCGACCAGCGCCAGCAGCGCATGGCTCACGAGGCTGGATTTGCCCGAGCCCGACACGCCGGTCACCGCCGTGAGGCAGCCCAGGGGGATGTCGGCCTGCACGCCGTGCAGGTTGTGGCAGTGCACGTCCTCCATCCGCAGCCATTCCGACGGAGTGCGGCGCTCCCGCCCGGCGCGTGCGCCGGGCTCGAACAGGTAGGGCCGGGTGCGGGATTCCGGCACGTCCTGCAGGCCTTGGGGCGGGCCGCTGTAGAGCACCCGCCCGCCGCGCTCGCCTGCGTCGGGGCCCACGTCCACCAGCCAGTCGGCACGGCGCATCGTGGCCACGTCGTGCTCGACGACGACGATGGAGTTGCCCGCGGCCTTCAGGCGATCGAGCGCCGCCAGCAGCGATTCGCCATCGGCCGGGTGCAGGCCCGCCGAGGGTTCGTCGAGCACGTAGACCACGCCGAACAGTTGCGACGCCAGCTGCGTGGCGAGCCGCAGGCGCTGCAGTTCGCCCGGCGAGAGCGTCGGCGTGGCGCGGTCGAGCGACAGGTAGCCCAGGCCCAGGCCGACCAGCGCGCCCACGCGTGCCAGAAGCTCCTGCGCGATGCGCTGCGCGGCCAGGCGTTTTTCCTCGGAGAGGTGGGGCGTGCGTCGCACGTCCGGCGCGGCGGCGTGGGCCGAGCCTCCGGCGGCCACCCGCCGGGCCGTGGCGCGCGCGCGGGCGGAGGCAGGCAGCGTGCCGCCGTCGGGCTCGCCGGAATCCGCCGTGCCCTCGGCGACGGGGCGCAGCACGTCGGCCAGCGCGGCGAGCGGCAGGTGCGTGAATTCGCCGATGTCCATGCCGCGGAAGGTCACGGCAAGCGCCTCCGGCTTGAGGCGCTTGCCGTGGCAGACGGGGCAGGCCTGGCCCACCATGAACTGCGCCACCCGGCGCTTCATCATCGCGCTCTGGCTGGTGGCGAAGGTCTGCATCACGTAGCGCTTGGCGCCCGTGAAGGTGCCCATGTAGCTGGGCGGCTGCCCGCTCTTGCGCGCGCGCTTCACCTCCTCGCGGCTGAAGCCCGCATACACCGGCACGGTGGGCTGCTCGTCGGTGAACAGGATCCAGTCGCGGGTCTTGCGCGGCAGATCGCGCCAGGGCACGTCGATGTCGTGGCCCAGCGTGGTGAGGATGTCGCGCAGGTTCTGCCCCTGCCAGGCCGTGGGCCAGGCGGCGACGGCGCGCTCGCGCAGCGTGAGCGAATCGTCCGGCACCATCGAGGCTTCGGTCACCTCATACACGCGCCCGAGGCCGTGGCAGTGCGGGCAGGCACCCTGCGGCGTGTTGGGCGAGAAATCTTCCGCATACAGCATCGGCTGGCGTGCGGGGTAGTGGCCGGCACGCGAATACAGCATGCGCACCAGGCTGGAGATGGTGGTCACGCTGCCCACCGACGAGCGCGCGCTCGGCGTGCCGCGCTGCTGCTGCAGCGCCACGGCCGGCGGCAGGCCCTCGATCGCATCGACCTGCGGCACGCCCACCTGGTCGATCAGGCGGCGCGCATAGGGTGCGACCGATTCGAAATACCGGCGCTGCGCCTCGGCATAGATCGTGCCGAAGGCGAGGGAGGACTTGCCGGAACCGGAGACCCCGGTGAACACGACGAGCGCGTTGCGCGGAATGCGCACGTCCACGTTCTGGAGGTTGTGCTCGCGCGCGCCGCGCACGGCGATGAAGCCACCGAAAGCGGCGTCGTCGGGCGAGGAGGGGGCTGCGGAGGGCGTAGCGGGAAGGTCTTTCATTGCTGCACAGCATCGCCCGCCGGCTGCGGGGGCGGTGTAGGCGCGGTCCCGAAATTGCCTGCGGGCCAACGCCCGTTTCAAACCATCCGCTCTTGAAAACATCCATTGACCATCCATATGGATGGTAATAGGATGGCCCATGACTTCGCTCCCTACCGCTCCACGCCCGCCCAAGGTGGGTGATTCCGAGAAGATCACCATCAACCTCGGCTACGTCGATCTCGGGCACATCGATCTGCTGGTGGCCGAGAGCTTCTACGGCAACCGCACCGACTTCATCCGCACGGCGATCCGCAACCAGCTCGCGGTGCACGCCGACGCGCTGCGGCAGGTGGTGGCCCGCAAGATGCTGGTGCTGGGCCTGCAGCGGTTCACGGCCGCCGATCTGGAGGCCGCGCGCGCGGCGGGCCAGCGGCTGCAGATCCGCGTGCTCGGCCTCGCCACGATCGATCCGGACGTCACGCCCGACCTGGCGCTGGCCACCATCGAGTCCCTCACTGTGCTCGGCGCGCTGCAGGCCAGCAGTGCCGTGAAGACCGCGCTGGCCGGACGCATCCATTGATTCCCTCCCCCAAGAAAGCACCCCGTGAACCCACTCTTCCAGCAACTGATGGCCGACGCCGCGCGCTCCACGCGCGGCGGCCGGCTCGGCGAAGCCACCGAGGCCATCCAGCGCGCGCTGCGCGGGGCCGCGGCCCATGCGCAGGCTCATGCGACCGCGGCTGCCGCGGCGGCTGGGCAGAACCCGGTGTTCCGCGGCGCTGCGGGCATGCCGGCGGATCCGATGGTGCTCGACGGCCTGGTGCGGGAGGTGCCGGAGCCGGACGGGGCGGGCGAGCCTGCTGCGGCGCCCGGGCCTGCAGACGCCCATGCCCGCGAAGGCAGCGGCGAGCGCTGGCAGGCCGGCAGCTTCAGCCACCAGAACCGCACGCTCGCCTACCGGCTCTACCTGCCTCCGGATGCCCCCGGCGACGGCGCACCGCGGCCGATGGTGGTCATGCTCCACGGCTGCACCCAGCACGCGGAGGATTTCGCGGCGGGCACGCGCATGAATTCGCTCGCGCGGGAGCTCGGCGTGGTGGTGCTCTACCCGGAGCAGACGCAGCACGCCAATGCCCAGAAATGCTGGAACTGGTTCAAGCCGCAACACCAGCGGCGCGGGCGCGGCGAGCCGGCGGTGATCGCCGCCCTGGCGCGCTCGGTCGCCACGAAGCACCGCGTGGACCCGGCACGGGTGTATGTCGCGGGCCTGTCCGCGGGGGGCGCGATGGCGGACGTGGTCGGGCATTGCTACCCGGACGTGTTCGCTGCCGTCGGCGTGCATTCCGGCCTGCCGTACGGCTGCGCGGCGGACGTCGCCTCGGCGCTGTCGGCCATGCGCGGCGGCCCAGGCCCGGCAGCGGCCGGCACGGCAGGGCCGCGCGGCACGGCACTGCCCACCATCGTGTTCCACGGCGATGCGGACGGCACCGTCCACGTCCGCAACGCGGAAGCACTGGTGGAGGCGCTGCGCGACGGTTCGGGGCAGGGAGCGGGCGCAGCAGCGGCCCCGCGCGTCACCCGGGGCCAGACCGGCCGCGGCGCGCGGCACACGCGCACCGTCTATACGGACGCGGCCGGCCGCGATGCGCTCGAATACTGGCAACTGCACGGCGCCGGCCATGCCTGGTCGGGCGGCAGCGCCAGCGGCAGCTACACGGACCCATCGGGCGTGGATGCGAGCGCGGAGATGCTGCGCTTCTTCCTCGCGCATCCGCGCGCCGCACGCTGACCGGATACTGGCACGGCGCATGGGGGCTTCGGAGCGGCCGGACCGGATCGTGCCTACACTGGCACCCATGACCTCCCTGGTTTGCGCCTTCGCCACCCTGGCCGCTCTGCTGCACGCAGCGGCCGGCGCGCGAGCGGCCGCCAAGCGGATGCGCCGCCCGCTCCTGCCCGCACATTCCTGAGCCCGGCGGCCCGCTTCCTTCCCCCTCTTCACCGTTCTTCTCGCGCAACCCTCCGCCGCCGGGCTCCTGCCTCGCGCGAACGAACGCGGCCGTCCCCCTTCGCTGGATAGCGATGGGCTGCCGCACCCACAAAGGAGTGCTTTCCCATGCATGCAGCGGTCCAGGTTCAGGTTCACGGCGAGCGCGTGCTCACCGATCTCGATTTTGCGCGCCTGTCGCGCCTCGCGGGCCAGCAGCCCGCGCCCCCGTCGCTGGCGGACCTGCTGGAGAACGCGGACGTCACCAGCTCCCGCACCGTGGAGGCGGACGTGGTCACGATGTACTCGCGCGTGGAATTCGTGGATACCGTGACCGGCGCCCGCCAGGTACTGACGATCTGCTATCCGCGCGACGCCGATCTGGCGGCGGGTTTCGTCTCGGTGCTGTCACCCGTAGGCAGCAGCCTGCTGGGCCTGCGCGTCGGGCAGACCGCGCGGTGGAGCACCCCGCGCGGCGAGGGCTGCGAGGGCACCGTGGCCGGCATCCAGCACCAGCCCGAGGCCGAGGGCGACTACCTGCGCTAGCAGTGCCTCACGCCATCGACCACGCGAAGACGGCCAGCGCGATGAACACCGTCTCGCCGAGCAGCAGCACCACGGGCCGCCAGCCCAGCTGCATCAGGTCGGAGAAGTGCGTCTTGATGCCCGCCGCGCCGATGGCCGCGACCAGCAGCCAGCGCGAGGTGGCGTTCGCGGCCGCCGCGGTGGCGGGGCCGATCACGCCCAGCGACGTGAGCGCGACGAAGAACAGGAACCACAGCAGGAACGGCGGGAACGCGGGCACCCGCGCGCCGAGGGACGCGGCCGCCCGGTCGCGGTAGAGCACCGCGATCACCGCCACGATCGGCACCAGCAGCGCGACGCGGAACAGCTTCACGATCGTGGCGGTCTCGCCGGCCTCGGGGCCGAGGATGAGGCCGGCCGCGACCACCTGGGCGATGTCGTGGATGGTGCCGCCCAGGAAGATGCCGGCGGCCTGCGGCGGTGCGTGCAGCGCGGTGAGCAGCAGCGGATAGAGCACCATCGCGAGCGTGGACAGCAGCGTCACCCCGACCACGGCGAGCAGCGTGAAGCGCTCGTTCTCCTTCGTCGGCGGCAGGGCCGCGGCCACCGCCAGCGCCGCGGATGCGCCGCAGATGCCGACCGCGCAGCCGGACACCACGCCCTCTTCGCGCGGGCGCCGCATGGCCTTCGCCAGCACGATCCCGAACACGATCGTTCCCACCACCGAACACACGATGCCCACGCCGGTGGCGAGACCCAGGCGCGCCACCTGGTCCACCGTGATGCGCGCGCCCAGCAGCGCCACGCCGCAGCGCAGCCCCGTGCGTGCGCAGGCCGCCACGCCCGCCGACACGCGCGGCACGTTCGCCAGGAAGTTGCACGCCAATCCGATCAGCAGCGCATAGAGGAGCTGCGGGCCGCCGTGGTGCTCGGCGATGAACGTGGCGGCGAGCGCGATCACGGCGCATACGAGAACGCCGGGCCACAGCGCGGCGGTACGGGCGGCAGCCGGGCCGAAGGCGAAGCGCTGGCGCAGCGCGGTAGGGCTATATGACTTCATCGAAGAAGAGCATATGTTTTCCGCATAAAGCAAAAAACGGATAATTCCGCTCGATATGACCCAAAAATCAGGTCAGCAGAACGAGCGGGTGCGTTTCACCTTCCGGCAACTGGAGGTGTTCCTCGCGACCGCGCACGACGGCTCCACGCGCGCCGCGGCGGAGCGCATCGCACGCTCCCAGTCAGCGGCCAGCAGCGCCCTGGTGGAGCTGGAATCCCTGCTCGGCGTGCCGCTGTTCGATCGGGTCGGCCGCCGCCTGGTGCTCAACGAGAACGGCCGCGCCTTCCTGCCGCGGGCCGCATCGCTGGTGGAGGCGGCCGGCGAACTGGAGCACCTCTTCAGCGGCCGGCATGCCGCCCCCCTGCGCGTCGCCGCGAGCATGACCATCGGCGAACACATCCTGCCGCCGCTGCTCGCGCGCTGGAAGGCCTCGCATCCGCACAGCGTGGTGCAACTGCGCATCGCCAACACCACCGACGTGCTCGCGGCCGTGGCGGCCTTCGATGCCGACATCGGCTTCATCGAAGGCCCGCAGACACATGCGGACCTGCTCGTGCGCGAGTGGATGACCGACGAGATGGTGATCGTGGCCGCGCCCGCCCACCCCCTCGCGGGCCGCGCCGCCGTTCCCCGCGCCGCCCTGCGCGCCGCCCGCTGGGCCCTGCGCGAGCGCGGCTCCGGCACGCGCGAGGCGGCCGACCGCTGGCTGCTCGCCCAACTGGGCCAGGTGCAGATCGACTTCGAACTGGGCACCCCGGAGGCCCTCAAGGCCCTGGTGGCCGCGGGCGACGCCCTCGCCGTGCTGCCGCGCCACAGCGTCGCGGCATCCCTGGCGCGCGGCGAACTGGCGGAGCTGCCGACCGCGCTGCCGCGCGCGGCGCGCGTGCTGGCGGTGGTGACGCACCGCGAGCGGAGGCTGGGGGCGGGGGGGGAGGCGTTCTTGCGGTATTGCTTTGGGGCGCGACGGTGATGGCGTGCTTAGCCACGCGGAGCTGTCTCGAGAAAGTTCCGGTGCTGCGCTTGCTGACGCTCGAGGTCTTGTGATCTATTGAACGCACTGGCGCACGCAGCGCCCAGCCTACAAAAGAGCATCGACTACCGCAACGACGGCGCGGAGCGAACCGACCATGGTGCAGCAGGAGCGGCAGGTGGTGCACACCAGCACTACCGGCTTCGACTACGACGCGATGAACCGGCAGACCAAGAGCCGGGAAGCTACGACTACGTCTATGACGACTTGCACCGCATGTCGACCGCACGTTCGTGAACGACGCGAGCGGCACCACGGTGTTCGTGAGCCAGGGCGGGTTCAACGCCCAGGGCGAAGTGAACAGCAGCATCGCCAACCCGGCCTCGGGCTACCAGGGCGGGGTGACCGGGAGCAGCCTGACCCCTGGCCACGTGCAGCGCCAGCTGGTCGCGAATGGCGAAGTGCTGGCCCGCTATGGCGACGCCCCGACATCCGAGGAAAACGCGACACAGACCAACAATCCGGTGTACGTGGACACGGCCGACTTCCGCATGCAGGCGGCGCAGATCCGCCCGCGGCACAAGAGCATGGACCCGATCGCCTACACGGTGGTGGGCGGCGAGACGCTCAAGGACATCGCCCGCAACGTACTGGGCGATGCGAGCCTGTGGTGGCGCATCGCGGAGGCCAACAGCTTGGCGGTGTCGGGCGACGGGGCTCTGACGGCAGGCCAGACGCTGACAGTGCCGAAGCTGTCGCTGAATGCGAACAGCGTGGAGACGTTCCAGCCGTACGACCCGAGCCAGGCGATAGGGAGCATGGATCCGGTGCTGCCGGTGCCGGCGAATGGGGGCGGGTGCGGGGGGATCGGGGCGATCATCGCCATGGTGGTAGTTATCGTGGTAGCTGCTGTGACACAGCAGTACTACTTGATGAACTACGGCACAGCGATCGGAGCAACAGCCGAAGGTGCTGCCGTAATCACCGGCACCACTGCAGGATCTATGGTGGCAGCGGGCACAGCAACATGGACTGGGGGAAGCCTCCTGGTCGGAGGTGCAATCGGTGGAGCCGCAGGATCGATCGCAGGCCAGCTGGTCGGCAACGCCCTGGGCGTGCAGGACGGCTTCAGTTGGAAGAACGTCGCGCTCAGCGCGCTGAGTGGCGGCTTCAGCCAGGGGCTGAATTCACCCGGCCTTCTTCAGGGCTCGGGATGGGAAACGACGGCACTCCGCCAGGCCGCCGCCAGTGCCCTCACGCAGGGGGTCGGCGTGGTTGATGTTGCCCCCGTATTCCCGGCCCCGTCCTATTCGCAATAAAGCGTCTGGTCCACCGATGGCTCCAGCCGCACCCGGGCGGCCTGCTGCCGCCTGAACTCACGAGGCGAACACATTTTCAGCGAC
>CAJYKV010000007.1 GCA_913774955.1 uncultured Acidovorax sp. | reverse complement strand
TCCGATCAGCGAAGCCTTGAATTCTACACCAGTTTTCAACACCAGCGCAAGTTTTTCAAAACTTTTCTTCAACCACCCTCGCTACCTGCCATCTCCGCAACCACCTTCCGGCAGTTGCAATCTTCAGTAGCGAAGCCCGCTAGTATACACACAGTTTTCGTTACAGGGTCCATTTTTCCATCAATTTTTCCGGCGTGAGGTGGTCGTACCCCTCGAACGGCTGATGGATCCAGGGATTGGTGGGCAGGAACTCGACGGAATAGTCGGGCGTGAACGTCGACATGGCCTTGGTCCAGATCACCGCGCTGCGCAGTTCCGTGATGGGTGCGTAGTTGGACTTGAGTTGCGAGATGACGGCATTCAGGGTGTGGCCGGAATCCGCCAGGTCGTCGACCAGCAGCACGCGGCCGGCGATCTCGCCCTTGGGCGTGGTGATGAAGCGTGCGATGTCCAGGTGGCCCTGCACCGTGCCGGCCTCGGCACGGTAGGAGCTGGTGGACATGATGGCCAGGGGCTTGTCGAAGATCCGGCTCAGGATGTCGCCCGGGCGCAGGCCGCCGCGGGCCAGGCACAGGATGGTGTCGAACTGCCAGCCGGACTGGTGCACCTTCAACGCCAGCTTTTCGATGAGGCCGTGGTATTCGTCGTAGCTTACGTAGAGATGCTTGCCGTCTTCTGTCAACATGGATGGGGGCTCCGGGGGGCTCTGGGCTTGATAGGGGTTGCTGTGCGTCGTGCGATCACCGGGCAGCGTAGGGGTGCTGCATCATGATGGTGTGATCGCGGTCGGGGCTGGTGGAGATCACGGCGATCGGCACACCCGTCACTTCGGCGATGCGCTCGAGGTAGCGGCGGGCGTTGGCGGGCAGCGCGTCGTAGCGCGTCACACCGACGGTGGAGTCGCTCCAGCCCGCAAGAGTTTCATAGACGGGAACGCAGCGTGCGATCTCTTCGGCGCCCATGGGCAGGATGTCGATGCGTTCGCCGTCCAGGTCGTAGCCGACGCAGAGCTTGAGTTCTTCGAGGCCATCCAGCACGTCGAGCTTGGTGATGCACAGACCCGTGAGACCGTTGACCTGGGCGCTGCGCTTGAGCAGTGCGGCGTCGAACCAGCCGCAACGGCGGCTGCGGCCCGTGGTCACGCCCTTCTCGGCGCCCACGGTGCTCATGTGGTAGCCGGGGGTGCCGGGCTTTTCCCAATCGAGTTCGGTGGGGAACGGGCCGCCGCCGACGCGGGTGCAGTAGGCCTTGGTGATGCCGAGCACGTAGTGCAGCAGGTTCGGTCCCACGCCGGCGCCGGCCGCAGCGTTGCCCGCCACGCAGTTGCTGGAGGTCACGTACGGATAGGTGCCGTGGTCCACGTCGAGCAGCGTGCCCTGCGCGCCTTCGAAGAGCAGGTTGGCACCGGCCTTGTGCGCGTCGTTGAGCTCGCGGGACACGTCCGCGATCATGGGCTTGAGGAGTTCGGCGTGGCGCATGGCCTCTTCGTAGACGGCGTCGAACTGCACTTCGCCGTCCTTCAGGTAGGGCTGCAGCGCGCTGCCGAACTGGAAGGAGCCGGAATTCAGGAACGTCTTGAGGACGTGGTTGTGCAGGGCCAGCAGGTCCTTGAGCTTGGCGGCGAAGCGCTCGGGGTGCTTCAGATCCTGCACGCGCAGGGCGCGGCGTGCCACCTTGTCTTCATAGGCCGGGCCGATGCCGCGGCCGGTGGTGCCGATCTTCTCACTGCCACCGTGCTCGCGGGCCGCCTCGCGGGCCACGTCGAGTGCCGCGTGGAACGGAAGGATCAGCGGGCAGGCCTCGCTGATGCGCAGGCGGGAACGTACTTCCACGCCCGCCTTCTCCAGGCCCTCGATCTCTTCGAAGAGCTTGGCGGCCGACAGCACCACGCCGTTGCCGATGTAGCACTTCACGCCGGGTCGCATGATCCCGCTGGGAATCAGGTGCAGCGCGGTCTTCACGCCGTTGATGACGAGGGTGTGGCCGGCGTTGTGCCCGCCCTGGAACCGCACGACGCCCTGCGCGCTTTCGGTGAGCCAGTCGACGAGCTTGCCCTTGCCCTCGTCGCCCCACTGGGTCCCCACCACGACTACGTTACGTCCTTTGATAGCTGCTTCCATGTCTGACCTGCTTCGATTCAATGTTCAATCAATGGGGGAGGGTCCGCACGGCCCACTGGCCCTGCTCGAACACCAGTTCGCGGTCGCACTGGAATTCCTGGACTTCGCTTTCGTGCCCGGGGAGCACGCACACCACGGTTTCACCCGCCTGGCGGAGCCGCGCGATGCATTGGTGGGCCTCCGGCGTGTCGGCCCAGGGCGCCTTGATGGCGGCCTTGAGCGTCCGGGGGGGCACGAGGCCGACCAGTTGTTTGACGTCGAGGCTGAACCCCGCGGCGGGCCGGGTCCTGCCGAAGGCTGCGCCGACCTCGTCGTACCGGCCGCCGCGCACCACGGCATCGGAGGCGCCGCGGGCGTAGATGGTGAAGCGCGCACCGCTGTAGTACGAGTAGCCGCGCAGGTCGGCGAGGTCGAACGAGACGGCGTAGCCCGACAGGTGCGAGGCGATGGATTTCAGATGGGCGAGCGCCGCGTCGACGCCGGGGAATCCGCGCAGCACTTGCCGCGCTTCATCCAGCACCCGCTCGTCGCCATAGAGCCGCGACACGGCCATGAGCGCATCGCGCGTGGCGGCGGGCAGCTTCGCCGAGGCGCTGGCGAGTTCGGAGGCGTCCTTGGCGGCCAGCGCGGCGTGGATCCTGCGCACGGTGAGCGGGTCTGCCGCGGCCGGCTCCAGCAGGGCGCGCACGATGCGGGCATCCGACAGATCGACGCTGATGCCCTGGACGCCGGCGAGGTTCAGGCAGTCGAGTGCGAGCAGGACGGACTCCAAATCCGCCTCCATGCCGGCGTGGCCGTAGATTTCCGCGCCGAACTGCAGCGGCTCGCGCGTGGCGCGGGGGCGGTCGGGGCGCGTGTGCAGCACGGGGCCGCAGTAGCAGAGCCGGGTGACGCCCGTGCGGTTCAGGAGGTGGGCGTCGATGCGGGCGACCTGCTGCGTCATGTCGGCCCGCAGGCCGATGGAGCGGCCGGACAGCTGGTCGACCAGTTTGAACGTCTGGAGGTCGAGCGCTTCTCCCGTGCCGGACAGCAGGGATTCCAGGTGCTCCAGCAGGGGCGGCATGACGAGCTCGTAGCCGTAACCCCGTGCAGTGTCGATGAGCCCTCGACGCAGTTCTTCGATGTGCCGGGCCTCCGAAGGCAGGACATCGGCAATGTGATCCGGCAGGACCCAAGCGGACATGGGAAAGGGAGGTCTGTTAAAAACGCGATTCTACCGGGCAGACGCCGGCAGGAGGGTCACGCCGCGGACGCACGGCACCGCGGCACCGGCATCGGGCGGAAGGGGCAACGTCTTTTCTTCGCGGACGCGGGCGAGGTGCCGGCCCGCGGAGGGCACGGCACCCGCCGGCGCGCGGGGCTCAGTTGCGGGGAGCCGGAGCGGGTGCGTTGCCGCGGAAATTCTTGAAGAATTCCGAGGACGCCGGGTCCACCACCATCACGTCGCTCTTCTTGCTGAAGCTGGACTTGTAGGCTTCCAGGCTGCGGTAGAACTGGGCGAACTGGGGATCGCGGCCGAAGGCCTCGGCGTAGACGCGCGCAGCATCGGCATCGCCCTCGCCCTTGATCTTCTGGGCGTCGCGGTAGGCGTTGGCGATGGTGATCTCGCGCTGGCGGTCGGCATCGGCGCGGATCTTCTCGCCTTCGGCGGCGCCGGTGGATCGGAGTTCGTTCGCCACGCGCTTGCGCTCGGCTTCCATGCGGCGGTAGACCGATTCGGTGATGGCCTCGACATAGTCCACGCGCGTGATGCGCACGTCGACGACGTCCACGCCCCAGGGCTTGGCACCCTTGACGACTTCCAGCACTTCCTTCTTCACGTCCGACATGAGCGCGTCGCGCTTGTCGGACAGCAGTTCCCGGACCGTGCGGCGGTTGACTTCCTCCTGGAAGGCGTTGCGCACCACGCGGTTGAGCTGCAGGGCGCCGGCGTTCTCGTCCAGGCCCACGTTGCGGATGTATTCCGACGGTTCGGAGATGCGCCAGCGCACGTACCAGTCGATCACGACGCGCTGCTTCTCGGCCGTGAGCATCGACTCGGTGTCGGTGCTGTCGAGCGTGAGCAGGCGCTTGTCGATGTAGCGCACGTTCTGGAACGGCGGCGGCAGCTTGAAATTCAGGCCCGGCTCGGTGATGACGTCCTTGATCTGCCCCAGCTGGTAGACCACGCCGAACTGGCGCTGGTCGACGACGAAAAGCATGGAGCTGAGCAGGGCGAGCACCACCAGCAGGGAGGAAACGATGAATCCGACTCTGTTCACGACTGTTGCTCCCTCGGATTAGCGGACTTCACGATCCCGGGTGCGGCTGGTGTCGCGCGCCCGCGGGTCGATGGGAAATGCCTGGGTGGTGCTGGAAGGGTTCGACGACGAGGCCGATGCGGGGGGTGCTTCCGGCGTGGTCGCGGTGGCGGCACCGCTCTGGGACACGTTCTGCATGATCTTGTCGAGCGGCAGGTAGAGCAGGTTCGAGCCCTGGCGGGAATCGACCAGCACCTTGGTGACGTTCGAGTAGATCTGCTGCATGGACTCGATGTAGAGGCGGTCGCGGGTGACCTGCGGCGCCTTCTGGTACTCGGCCAGGACGGAGCTGAAACGCTGCGCATCGCCCTGGGACTGGGCGACGATGCGCGCCTTGTACGCGGCGGCCTCCTCGGTGAGGCGGGAGGCGGTACCGACGGCGCGCGGAATCACGTCGTTGGCATAGGCCTGGGCCTCGTTCTTGGCGCGCTCGCGCTCCTGGCCGGCCTTCAGCACGTCGTCGAACGACGCCTGCACCTGCTCGGGCGGACGCACGCCGCCCTGCTGCAGGTTGATGCCCACCACTTCCACGCCGATCTTGTAGCGGTCGAGGATGGACTGCATGAGCTTGCGCACGCGCGGGGCGATCTGGTCCCGCTCCTCGGCGAGCGCCGTGTCCATGCGCATGCTGCCCACGATCTCGCGCACGGAGGTTTCCGCCACCTGGATGACGGCCTCGGCCGGGTTGCGGCTCTCGAAGAGCCAGGCGCGCGCATCGTTCAGCCGGTACTGGACGGCGAACTTGATCTCGACGATGTTCTCGTCCTGCGTGAGCATGGCCGACTCGCGCAGCCCGGTGCTCTTGATGATGCTGTCGCGGCCGACGTCCACCGAGCGGATCTGCGTGACGAACACGAGTTCGTGGCGCTGGATGGGATACGGCAGGCGCCAGTTGAAGCCGGCGTTCACCGTGCTCTTGTACTTGCCGAACTGGGTGATGACGGCCTGCTGGCCTTCCTGCACGATGAAGAAGCCGGAGCCGAGCCAGATCAGGACCGCCACACCGGCGATGAGGCCGACGCCCACCCCGGTGTTCTTCATGTCGGGCTGGAAGCCGCCGCCGGAGCCGTTGCCGTTGCCCGGGCCGCGGCCGCCGCCGTTGCGGCCGCCGAACAGGCCGCCGAGCTTGCGGTTGAGGTCGCGCCAGAGCTCGTCGAGGTCGGGCGGCTGGCCCTGCGGATCACGGCCACGGTTGCCGGACGGCGGCAGCGGCCGCTCGGAATCGGGACGGTTTCCGCCTTCACCCTTCTCATCGCTGCGCCCCCAGCGCGGATCATTCAAGTTGAACATGCCCCGGATGCGTTCAGGCAGCGTCGCCCAGCGCCAGGCTCTGAGAGGATGATTCATGCGATAGGTCTCTGGTTTTCGAGAAGATGGTCTCGCGGCATTGTGCCCAACTGGCCTCACTGCGCCGGAAATTCAGCATCGGGGCCTGGGGTCATGGCCGGCTGATCCCGGCCGGACCGTGCCGCGGCCGCCAGCTGGCCCCGCAGCTCGGGCAGGCCCTGCCCCGTGCGCGCACTCACGAACAGCTTCGGCAGCTGGCGGCCATCCCACTCGTAGGTGTCCTGCATCGTGAGCGGCTGCTGGGTTTCCGGCACCGCATCGAGCTTGTTGAACACCAGGAGCTGCGGGATGTCGCCGGCGCCGATCTCCCCGAGCACCTTCTGCACTTCGGCGATCTGCTCGGGAAAGTCGGGGTTGGACGCGTCCACGACGTGCAGCAGCAGGTCCGCATCGACGGCCTCCTGCAGCGTGGCCTGGAACGCGTCGATCAGCCCGTGCGGCAGGTCGCGGATGAAGCCCACCGTGTCCGAGAGGGAGACCGTGCCCTCGAGCTCGGACAGGTAGAGCTGCCGGGTCGTCGTGTCGAGCGTGGCGAACAGCTGGTCGGCGGCATACGCCCGCGCCTTCACGAGGGCGTTGAAGAGCGTGGACTTGCCGGCATTGGTGTAGCCCACCAGGGAGATGTTGAAGGTCTCCCGGCGTGCGCGCTGGCGCCGCTGGGTCGCACGCTGGCGCTTGACCTTCTGGAGCCGCTCGCGTGTGCGCTTGATCGCGTCGTCGATCATGCGGCGGTCGAGCTCGATCTGGGTTTCGCCGGGGCCGCCGCGCGCGCCGATGCCGCCGCGCTGGCGCTCCAGGTGGGACCAGCGGCGGACCAGGCGGGTGCTCAGGTACTGCAGCCGGGCCAGTTCCACCTGCAGCTTGCCCTCGTGGCTGCGGGCGCGCTGGGCGAAGATTTCCAGGATGAGCAGGGTCCGGTCGGTGACCGGCAGTTCGAGGTGACGCTCGAGATTGCGCTGCTGGGCCGGGCTCAGGGCCTGGTCGAACAGCACCTCGACGGCACCGTGCATCTGGGCGAGGGTGCGGATCTCGTCGGCCTTGCCGCTGCCCACGAAGAGCGCGGCGTCGGGCGCCTTGCGTTTGCAGGTCAGGCGCGCCACGGGCTGCAGCCCGGCGGTCTGCGCCAGCAGGCCCAGCTCTTCGAGCTCGGCATCGAAATGGGGAAGACCGAAATCCACCCCCACCAGGAGGACGGGAGCGGATTGCGGTTCAGGGGAGGAGGAGGAACTCAAGACAGCAGCCTGGACGGGGCGCGTGCCCCGCACAGGATGTACCTACACGGGCGCAGGAGTTTCAATGGCCGGCATCGGTTTCCGCAGGCTCGGCCGTCGAGAAGTTGACGGCGCGCCCGGGAACGATGGTGGAGATGGCGTGCTTGTAGACCATCTGCGTGACGGTGTTGCGCAGCAGGACCACGTATTGGTCGAAGGATTCGATCTGCCCCTGCAGCTTGATACCGTTGACCAGGTAGATGGAGACCGGCACGTGCTCACGGCGCAGTGCGTTCAGGAAGGGGTCTTGAAGAAGTTGACCTTTGTTGCTCACGATATTCTCCGTGTTCAGGAATATTGTTGTAAAGCTGCACCTTACCACAGCATTTCGTCACCCCAGACAAAGGCGGGGCAATGACGGGATGTGCGCCTACGAATCGCCGTCGTCGGCGTACGGGTTGTGCGATATCTTCATTTCGATGCGCAGCGGCGTGCCCACGAGGTTGAACTCCTTGCGGAACCGACCTTCGAGGAAACGCTTGTAGGCATCGGTGACGTGCTCCAGCGAATTGCCGTGGATCACGATGACGGGCGGGTTCATGCCGCCCTGGTGGGCGTACCGCATCTTGGGCCGGTACATGCCCGAACGCTTGGGCGTCTGGAACTGCACTGCCTCGAGCAGCAGCCGGGTCAGCACCGGGGTGGGCATCTTGCACGTGGCGGACTTGTGCGCCTGCGCGATCGAGGTCCACAGCGGACCCAGGCCCTGGCGCTTCTTCGCGGAGATGAAGTGCAGGGTCGCGAATTTCAGGAACGACAGGCGCGTCTCGATGGAACGCTCCAGCATCTGGCGGCCGTAGTCGTCCACGGCGTCCCATTTGTTCACGGCGAGCACGACGGCGCGGCCGCTCTCGAGGATGTAGCCGGCGATGTGGGCATCCTGGTCGGTGACGCCCTGGGTGGCGTCCAGCAGCAGCAGCACGACGTTGGCGGACTCGATGGCCTGCAGGGTCTTGACCACCGAGAACTTCTCGATGGCCTCGAACACCTTGCCCTTGCGCCGCAGGCCGGCGGTGTCGATGAGCTCGAACTTCTGGCCGTTGCGCTCGAAGGGCACGGAGATCGCGTCCCGCGTCGTGCCCGGCATGTCGAAGGCGACGAGGCGTTCCTCGCCGAGCCAGGTGTTGATGAGCGTGGACTTGCCGACGTTGGGCCGGCCGGCGACCGCGAGGCGGATGGGCTTGTCCTCGCCGTCGTCCTCTTCGTCGTCGGGCTCGGGAAGCCGCAGCGTTTCCAGCGCCGTTTCCAGCAGGCTGCGGACGCCCTGGCCATGGGCCGCGGAGACGGGCAGGACCTCGCCCAGGCCCAGCTCATAGAACTCGGCCAGCTGCGCGCCCTCGCGCATGCCTTCGGCCTTGTTGCCGACGAGCAGGCAGGGCTTGCCCAGGCGCCGCAGGTAGTTGGCGATGTCGTGGTCCTGGGCCGAGATGCCGGCACGCGCGTCCACGACGAAGATGACCACGTCCGCTTCGGCCACGGCCTGCTGCGTCTGCTTGGCCATCTCGCGGTAGATGCCCGAGGAGGCATCGGGCTCGAAGCCCCCCGTGTCGATGACGATGTATTCGTGCTTGCCCAGCCGGCCGTTGCCGTAGTGCCGATCGCGCGTGAGGCCCGCGAAATCCGCGACGATCGCGTCGCGCGATTTCGTGAGCCGGTTGAACAGGGTGGACTTGCCCACGTTGGGGCGGCCCACCAGAGCGATGACTGGCTTCATCCGAGCATTTTCCTGTCTGGCATGGCGCCGGTCATTCGGGCCGGAACCCGTAGATGCCGCCGTTGCGCGTCACCACCACCAGCGTCTCGCCGGCGGCGACCGGTGCGGCCGCGACGCCCGAGCCGTCGGTGGTGAGGCGGTTGAGGAACGTGCCGTCGTCGCGCGAGAGCAGATGCACGAGGCCGGAGTCGTCGCCGACGACCACCGAGCGCCCCAGCAGCAGCGGCGCGGTCAGGCGGCGGTAGCGGAGTTTGTCGAGCGACCAGGCTTGGGCGCCGTCGCTGCGTTTCCAGGCGATGACGGTGCCGTTGCTTTCGGTGCCGAAGAGCATGGTGCCGTCGCCGTGGATGCCCTCGGTGCCGCTGGCGGGACGCGTCCAGGCGACGGTGCCGCGGGAGGTGTCGACGCAGCCGACGGTGGCCAGGTAGGCGCGCGCGCAGACGTTGTCGCCCTCGCGGCTGACGCGGCCGAGCAGCTCCACCAGCCGCTCCACGTCATTGGTGCCGCGCGGGCTGGCGAGCGGCGCTTCCCAGCGGACGGTGCCGTTGTCGGGATTGAAGCCGACCATGCGGCCGGACATGCCGGCGATCAGCGTGTCGCCCACTGCGGTGAGCAGGCCGTCCTGCCGCAGCACCAGGGGTTCGCCAGGACGCTGCTGGTTCCAGAGCTTCATGCCGCCGGCCGCATCGAAGGCCGTGAGCGAGCGGTCGCCGCCGAGGACGAAGACACGGTTGCCGGCCACGAGCGGCGCGGTGTAGGTCTGTGCGGTCAGCGGCTGGCGCCAGGCTTCGCGGCCCTGCGCAAACACGACGAGCTGGTTGGCCTGGGTGACGACCGCGGTCCACTTGCCGTCGCTGCCCACGCCCGCGGACAGGGAGTCGCCAGCGGTGGCCCGCCAGAGGTCGCCGCCGGTGCGTGCGTCGATCGCGGCGACGGTGCCGTCCGCGGACGCCACGGTCACGGTGGTGCCGTTGACGTGGACGTCCAGTGGCAGCCGGCCGATGTTGCCGATCTTCGAGGTCCAGGCCTGGCGCACGCCGATGACGGGCACGACCGGCCCCAGTTCGGCGGGCTTGGGTTTGGAAGAGCCACCCCACAGGGAGCCGTTCCAGAGCGAGCAGCCCGAGGACAGGGTCGCGGCGGCCAACACGAGGGCCAGCCCGGCGCGGCGGAGGGGGAAGGCGCGGCGCGCGCCGCGAGCGATGGTGTCGATGGTCACTTTGCAGCCTCTCCGTCGGTACGCGCCTGGACGCCCAGGCTGCCCAGCTTCACCTCGACCACGCGCCGGAATTCGGTGCCTTCCTCGAGGCCCTTGTAGGCCTTCTGGTACTCGGTGATCGCCTCGGTCTTCTTGTCCTGCAGCAGCAGCACGTCGCCCTTGCGGTCCGCGACCAGCGCGTCGAACTGCGGAGGAAACTTGCCCGACAGGCGGGCCATCGCCTGGTCGTAGGCCTTCTGGTCGATGAGCAGGGCCGCGAGGCGCAGCGAGGCGATGGCCTTGTAGCCGTCGTCGGACGCGTTCTCGGCGAGCCACTGCAGAACGGGCTTCGCCTCTTCCGGCTTGCCGGAATCGACCAAGGCCTTGGCGGCCAGCAAACCTGCCTGCGCGGCCTGCACGGTGCCGCCGTAGCGGGACTTGAGGTCGTCGAACGCCTGCGTGGCGCGCGAGGCGTCCCCGCCCTGCACCGCCACCTGCACGGCATCGGACAGCGCGGCCGCCTGGCCGGCCTGGCGGTTCTGCCAGTACTGGTAGCCGTTCCAGGCGGCGACGCCGCCGAAGATCACGACCAGCACGCCGCTGATGAGGGTGCCCCAGGCATTCCAGAAATGCTTGAGCTGGTCTATCTGTTCTTGTTCTTCGAGGTCGAGGTGTTGTGCCATGAATGGTTCGCGACGGGGTTAGCGGGGGGATTGTAGGGTGGGCGCCCAGGCGGGGACGTCGTCGAGCGGGCGCTCGACCTGTTCGCCGCCCTGCTCCCGCAGCGGCTTGAGCGTGACCGCGCCGCGCGCGAGCTCGTCGGCGCCGAAGACGAGCGCATAGGCCGCGCCGCTCGCATCCGCCCGCTTGAACTGGGATTTGAAGCTGCCCTGCCCTTCGGCGCTGGCGGCATGCATCTGCACCGAGACGCCCGCCTCGCGCAGCTGCCGCAGGGTGCGCAGCACGATGGGCGCGGCGGCTGCGTCCGGCACGACGGCATAGACGTCCGGCCGGGCTTCGGGGATGGCGGCGCCCTGCTCCTTGAGCAGTTCCAGCACGCGCTCCACGCCGATCGCCCAGCCGACGGCCGGTGCGGGCTTGCCGCCCACCTGGGCGATCAGGTCGTCGTAGCGGCCACCGGCGCAGACCGTGCCCTGGGAACCCAGGCGGTCGGTGATGAACTCGAAGACGGTGAGGTTGTAGTAATCGAGCCCGCGCACGAGGCGGGGGTTGATCGTGTAGGCGATGCCGTTGGCGTCGAGGATGGCGCGCAGGCCGTTGAAATGGGCGAGCGACTCCTCGCCCAGGAAGTCCATCAGCCGGGGCGCGGACTCCACCACCGGCTTCATCGCCGGGTTCTTGGTGTCGAGGATGCGTAGCGGGTTGGTGTGCAGGCGGCGCTTGCCGTCCTCGTCGAGCAGATCGGCATGCCGCTCGAAGTGCGCGATGAGCTGCTCGCGGTGGCGCGCGCGCTCGGCGGGCTGGCCGAGGCTGTTGAGCTCCAGCCGCACGTCGGTGAGGCCGATGGATTTCCAGAGCGCGTCCGCCAGCAGGATGAGTTCGGCATCCACGTCGGGGCCCGCGAAGCCGAGGGCTTCGGCGCCGATCTGGTGGAACTGGCGGAAGCGGCCGCGCTGCGGCTTCTCGCGGCGGAACATCGGGCCGGTGTACCAGAGGCGCTTGGGGCCGTCGTAGAGCATGTTGTGCTCGATGGCCGCGCGCACCACGCCCGCGGTGTTCTCCGGGCGCAGGCTGAGGTGGTCGTTGTCGCCGTACTTGTCGGAGCGGTCGTGGAAGGAGTACATCTCCTTCTCGACGATGTCGGTCACTTCGCCGATGCCGCGCACGAACAGTGCCGTGTGCTCCAGGATGGGCGTGCGCAGGTTGCGGTAGGCGAACTGCCCCATGAGGCGGCGCACCTTCTCTTCCAGCCACTCCCAGCGGGAGGAGTCGGGCGGCATGATGTCGTTCATGCCCTTGACGGCGGCGAGCTTGGCCGGCTTGGCGGCCGGGGACGGACTGGGGGAATTGCTGGCGGACATACGGCGAAAGAAGGGGCGGCGGCCCCGGTGCGGGCAGGGCCGGCACCCGCGGGGAAGGCGGGGCACCGGACCGGATCGGATCAGAGAGCTTCGGCGGTGGCGCCGAAGCGGCGGGAAATGTAGTCCTCGACGACCTGCTGGAATTCCTGGGCGATGTGCTCGCCGCGCAGGGTCATCGCCTTCTCGCCGTCGATGAAGACCGGCGCGGACGGCGCCTCGCCGGTGCCGGGCAGGCTGATGCCGATGTCGGCATGCTTGCTTTCGCCGGGACCGTTCACGATGCAGCCCATGACGGCCACCTTGATCTTCTCGACGCCGGGGTAGCGGGTGCGCCAGACGGGCATCTGCGAGCGCAGGAAATCGTCGATCTGCTTGGCCAGCTCCTGGAAGGTGGTGCTGGTGGTGCGGCCGCAGCCCGGGCAGGCGGTGACGCTGGGCACGAAGATGCGCAGCCCCAGGGCCTGCAGGATCTCGGAGGCGACGACCACTTCCTGGGTGCGGGCCTCGCCCGGCTGCGGTGTGAGCGAGACGCGGATGGTGTCGCCGATGCCTTCCTGCAGCAGCACCGACAGCGCGGCCGCGGAGGCGACCGTGCCCTTGGTGCCCATGCCGGCTTCGGTCAGGCCGAGGTGCAGTGCGTAGTCGCAGCGGCGGGCCAGTTCGCGGTAGACGGCGATGAGATCCTGCACGCCGCTCACCTTGCACGACAGGATGATCTGGTTGCCGTCGAGGCCCATGGCTTCGGCGCGCTGCGCGGACTCGATCGCGGAGGTGATCAGCGCCTCGTACATGACCTGGCGGGCGTCCCAGGGCTGGGCACGCCGGCTGTTGGCGTCCATGAGGCCGGCGAGCAGTTCCTGGTCGAGGCTGCCCCAGTTCACGCCGATGCGCACGGCCTTGTCCCAGCGCATGGCGGCCTCGATCATCTGGCCGAACTGGCGGTCGCGCTTGTCGCCCTTGCCGACGTTCCCGGGGTTGATGCGGTACTTGGACAGCGCCTGCGCGCAGTCCGGGAATTCGGTCAGCAGGCGGTGGCCGTTGTAGTGAAAGTCGCCCACCAGCGGCACCGTCTCGCCCATGCGGTCGAGCTGCTCGCGGATATAGGGCACGGCGGCGGCGGCCTCGGGGGTGTTGACGGTGATGCGGACGAACTCGGAGCCGGCCTGCGCCAGTTCCTTGACCTGGATGGCCGTGGCGATCGCGTCCACCGTGTCGGTGTTGGTCATGGACTGCACGCGCACGGGCGCATCGCCGCCCACGGTCACCACGCGGTCGCCCCAGACGACGCGGGCCTGGCGCGAGCGCCTCGGCAGCGGGGATGCCATGGCGATGGGGGAGGCCCCGGCGGGGCCGGCGTTGGGAATGGAGAGCACTTATTTCACCTCGAAGCGGGCAACGTTCTCGCGCGCGACGGGCGCGAGGTCCATGGGCTGGCCGCGCACCAGCACCTCGGTCGCGTCGGCCTTGCCGATCACCACCGACCAGGGCGGCGAGCCGGGAACAGCCACCGTCTCACCGGTGCGCACGAGTTTCTGGAGCACCGTGGCGCCGTTCGCACCGCGGACCTGGACCCAGGAGTCGCCCCGGGCACGGATCACGAGGGCGCTCTGGGCGGCGGCGGCTGAAGCGGCGGCGGCCGTGGGCATGGCCGCCGGAGCCGCGCCCGCGGAGGCCACGGCGGCGGGGGCGGCCGCGGGGACCGGCGCGGAAGCGGCTGCCGCCGTGGTCCCCACGGGGGTCGCGGAGTCCTGGCGCAGCGCGAAAGGAACCGAAGCGGCCGCCGCCGCGGCATCGGAGGCGCCTGCTACCGGGGAGGCGGTTTCGGTGGAGGGGCCTGCATGGTCGCCGGGGACCGAGGCGGTCTCGCTGGTCATGCCGGCGGAGGGGGCCTGCAGCCGGTCCAGCCATTCGCGCGGAACGAACACCAGCGCCACGGCCGCGACCAGCAGCGCGGCCACGGCCACGGCCACCTTGCGCGAGCCGGGCGCTGCGGACGAGGAAGCCATCCGACCCGAACCGGGTTTGAACGATGCGTTGATGCCTTCGTGGGACGACAGGCGCGGGGCCTGGTTCCGGGGCAGCAGCGCCAGCACCGGCGCAGCGTCGATCTTGAGGGTGCGACAGATGCTGGACACGAGGGCGCGCACGAAGACGGCGTCCGGAAACACGCCCAGCTCGCCCGCTTCGAGCGCCTCGAGCTTGTGCACGGGCACCTTGAGCGCCACGGCCAGCGCGGCGGCATGCATGCCGGCCTGCTCCCGCGCCTCGCGGAGCATGGCGCCCGCCGCCACGGCGTCGGCCACCGCCTTTTCCATTTCCGCTCCGGAGACCTGCGCGTCCTGCGCCACCGGTTCACTCATTGAATGCCCCCCGATCGAATGCCAGCGCTTCCTTGGAATCCGGGAAACGCTTGTGCAATTGTTCGCCCAACTGGCGCATCTCCAGGGCATTGCCCAGGCCGCGCTCGATCTTGATGCCCAGCCAGAGCGATTCCGCATTGGCCAGTTCGCTGTTGTTCAGCCGGCGGCTGTAGAACTGCGCGCGCTGGAGGTCTCCGCGGCGCAAGGCCATCGAAGCCAGGTTGTAGCCGACGACCGGGTTGCCGGCGTCGAGTTCGTAGGCCTTGCCGAGGGTCTTCTCGGCATCGGCCACGCGGCCTGCGCGCTCCTGGCACAGGCCCTGCGCCATGAGCGTCTTGGCGCGCGCGGTGTAGGCCGGCACGGCCAGGGCGCGGTCGAAATACTGCTCGGCCTCGGCGTAGTTCTTCTGCTGGCAGCGCAGCCAGCCGTAGTTGTGCAGCAGGTAGGGCTCGGCCGGGTTGAGGGCCAGCGCGCGGCGGAAGCTTTCGTCGGCCGCGCCCAAGTCGCCCAGGCGCATGAAGACCAGGCCGCGCAGGTTGTACGCATCGCCGAACGAAGGATCGGTGGTGATGGACTGCTGCACCTCCTCGAGGGCGACCTGGGTCTGGCCCATCTCCAGGTAGTTGGCCGCCAACTCCAGCCGGATGCGCGCACGGCGGCGCAGTTCGGCCGCCTCGGAGGACGGATTGGCCTCCGGGCCGAGCGCCACGGCGACCGCGCTGGAGGCCGTGCCCGCGTCCGGCCGGGCGGCACAGCCGCCCAGGAATGCGGCGAAGCACAGCGCGCCCCCCACGGCGAGAAAGCAGCCAGGGAAGCGGCGAAGCCGCTCAGGGGGGTGTCGCTCCATTTCAGCCTCCAGAAACGGGGCGGCCTTCAGGCCACCGGTTTGAGAACGATCGTGCGCTGGCGGGCCATGCGTTCGGCCGCACGGGTGCGGTCCTTCACGTCGCCGGCCAGTTGCCCGCAGGCCGCGTCGATGTCGTCGCCGCGGGTCTTGCGCACGGTCGTGACGATACCTGCATCGCTCAGCATTTTCGCGAAAGCCGCCACCTGCGGGGCGCTGGAACGACGCAACCCCGAGGCGGGGAAAGGGTTGAAGGGAATCAGGTTGAACTTGCAGCGCACGCCCTCGCCGGTGCGCGGCCGCACCAGTTCGATGAGCTCGCGGGCATGCTCGGGCTGGTCGTTGACGCCGTCGAGCATGCAGTATTCGAAGGTGATGAAGTCGCGGGGAGCGTGCTCGAGGTAGCGGTTGCAGGCCTCCAGCAGTTCATGCAGCGGGTACTTGCGGTTGAGCGGCACCAGCGGGTCGCGCAGCGCGTCGTTGGGCGCATGCAGCGAGACGGCGAGCGCCACGGGGCAGTCCTGGGACAACCGGTCCATCATGGGCACGACGCCGGAGGTGGACACGGTGAGGCGGCGGCGCGACAGGCCGTAGCCATGGTCGTCGAGCATGGTGCGCAGGGCGGGCACCAGCGCGGAATAATTCTGCAGCGGCTCGCCCATGCCCATCATCACCACGTTGGAGATGACGCGCTCCTCGGTTCCCAGCCGCGCGCGCAGCGCGTGCTCGGCGAACCAGAGCTGGGCGACGATCTCGCCGCTGGTCAGATTGCGGCTGAAGCCCTGGTGCCCGGTCGAGCAGAAGCGGCAGCCCACGGCGCAGCCGGCCTGGGAGGAAATGCAGAGGGTGCCGCGGTCGTCTTCGGGAATGAAGACCGACTCCACGGCGTTGCCGTCGCCCACGTCGAAGAGCCACTTCACGGTGCCGTCGGCGGAGACGTGCTCGCTCACCACCGGCAATGCCGCGACGTGCGCGCAGCCGGAGAGCTTCTCGCGCAGCGATTTCGCGAGATCGCTCATCTGGGTGAAGTCGCTCGCCCCGCGCTGATGGATCCAGCGGAAGAGCTGCACGGCGCGGAAACGCTTCTCCCCGAGCCGTTCGCAGAATGCGGCGAGCCCGTCCAGATCGAAGTCGAGAAGATTTTGGGTCATCGGCGGGAGGAGAGGCTTTGTCCGATGGCGGGTGGCCGGGCAGCCCGCCGCCGGCTGGCGGCGGCGCGCGGCCCGGGCCGGCGCATCAGCGCGAGTAGACGTTCAGGCCGGGGAAGAAGAACGAGACTTCGACCTGGGCGGTTTCGGGAGCGTCGGAGCCGTGCACGGCGTTGGCGTCGATGCTGTCGGCGAAGTCGGCGCGGATGGTGCCGGGAGCGGCCTTCTTCGGGTCGGTGGCGCCCATCAGTTCGCGGTTCTTCAGGATGGCGTTCTCGCCTTCGAGCACCTGGATCATCACGGGACCGGAGATCATGAAGTCCACCAGATCCTTGAAGAAGGGACGCTCGCTGTGCACGGCGTAGAACTGCTCGGCTTCGCGGCGCGACAGGTGGGCCATGCGGGCAGCGGCGATCTTCAGGCCGGCGGCTTCGAAGCGGGCGTAGATCTGGCCGATCACGTTCTTGGCCACTGCGTCGGGCTTGATGATGGAGAGGGTGCGTTCGATAGCCATGGTGTTTTCCTAATGACGGTGTGAAAAATCGTTTGTCCCGCGGACAAAGCCCTCGATTCTAAACGGCGGGATTTGTCCACATTGTGGCAAGGCGCTCAGCGACCGCCCCGCTTGTTGAATGCCTTGCGCTTTTGCTTCTGCTCCTGGCGTTGGCGCGAGAGGCTGTCGCTGCCGATGTAGCCCACCGAGGTCTTCATCGGATCGGGCTGGCTCGGCGCCGCCGCGCGCTTGCCGGGGCCGCCTGTCCGGGAGCCGCCATCACCCGCACCGCGCGGCGAAGGGCCGGACGCTCCACGGCCACCACGGGCCGGGCCCTTGACGCGCAGGCCGCCGCCACCGCCGCGGCGGTCGCCGGCTGCGGAGCCCGGAGCGGCAGCGGCCGGCCGCGCGGCCTCGGCACCGGCCGCCTGCATGAGCGCGCGGATGTCGCGCTCGTCCAGCTCCAGCCACGCGCCGCGCTTCAGGCCGCGCGGCAGCATCATCGAGCCGTAGCGGATGCGGATGAGCCGGCTCACCGCATGCCCCACGGCCTCGAAGAGACGCCGCACTTCGCGGTTGCGCCCTTCCGAAATGGTGACGCGGTACCAGCAGTTCGAGCCTTCGCCGCCGCCGTCCTCGATGGAGCCGAAGGCGGCCATGCCGTCGTCGAGCTGCACGCCGTCGAGCAGCCGCTGCTTTTCCTCGTTGCTCAGCGCGCCCAGCACGCGCACGGCGTACTCGCGCTCCAGGCCGAAGCGCGGGTGCATGAGCTTGTTGGCGAGTTCGCCCGCGCTCGTGAAGAGCAGCAGGCCTTCGGTGTTCAGGTCCAGCCGCCCGACGGACTGCCATTTGCCGTGTTGCAGGCGCGGGAGCTTGCGGAACACGGTCGGCCGGTTCTGCGGGTCGTCGTGCGTGACGACCTCGCCGACAGGCTTGTGGTAGGCGATGACGCGCGCCGGCGGCGGGTCGATGCGGTAGCGGATCGGGCGCCCGTTGACCTTGACCTGGTCGCCGAACTGCACGCGCTGGCCGATGTGGGCCGGCTCGTTGTTGACCGAGATGCGGCCTTCGAGGATGAGCTGCTCCATCTCCAGCCGCGAACCCAGCCCTGCCTGCGCGAGCACCTTGTGCAGCTTCGGCATTTCCACCTGGGGCGGCAGCACGCGCTTGGCGGGCGCGACGTCGGCGCTCTCTTCGTCCGCATCCAGCTGGCCGGAGACCACGTCGTCGAAGCGGTAACCCTCATCGGTGCCGGCGCTGGCCGCTGCGGCCTCCGGCACAGCGCCCGGCGCATCGGCAGCCGCCGCGGGCTTGCGCGGACGGCGGGCGGGCTTTTTCGCGGGCACCGCGGCTTCTGTGCCTGCCGCCTCCGGAGCGGGAGCGGTGTCGTCGTGGTCGGGCTGGGAGGGATTCATGGCGTGCTTTCGGAGGAGGCGGGCGGTTCGGGCCGGCGGGGTTCGGGTTCCGGGCCGGATTCCGGACCGGGTTCATGTTCTGGGTCGGGTGCAGGCACCGGGTCGCCGGCAGCGGAAGGCGCCGGGTCCGGAAGCGCAGTGGCATCGGAGTCAGGGAGCACTTCGGGCGCGGGCAGCGCTTCGACGCCCGGCACAGCTGCAGCCTCCGCGGCCGCTTCCGGGCCGGCGGTATCGGCTTCGGCGCCCTCTTCCACGGGACCTGCATCCTGCGCCTCAGCACCGGCTTCGGCACCGGCTTCGGCTCCAGCCTCCGCCGCGCCGCGCTCCAGGGCCTCCAGGACGCTGGACTGCACCGCGGGGTTTTCGAGCATCGGCAGCTCGTCGAGCGATTTCAGGCCCAGATCGTCGAGGAACTGGCGCGTGGTGGCGAAGAGGGCCGGCCGGCCCACGGTTTCGCGGTGGCCGATCACTTCGACCCAGCCGCGGTCCTCGAGCTGCTTGATGATCAGGCTGTTCACGGTGACGCCGCGGATCTCCTCGATGTCGCCGCGCGTGACGGGCTGGCGGTAGGCGATGATCGCCAGCGTCTCCAGCGTGGCGCGGGTGTAGCGCGGGGGCTTCTCGGGGTGCAGCCGGTCGAGGTATTCGCGCATCTCGGGACGGCTCTGGAAGCGCCAGCCGGAGGCGACCTGCACCAGTTCGACGCCGCGCTGCGCCCACTCCTGCTGCAGTTCCAGCAGGAGCAGCTTGAGGGTGTCCGAGCCCAGCGCGTCATTGAAGAGCGTGCGCAACTCCCGCAGGGTCGTGGGCTGCGGCGCACAGATCAGCGCGGTTTCGAGGACCCGTTTGGCGTCCACCGTATTCATGGTTCAGCGATGGCGAAGAGGGGATGCCGCGGGCGCGGGGCACCGTGCGGTCGGGGGTGTGCCGGGCAGGCAGGGCCGCAGGAGCGGCGGGCGCTCGGCCGTGGAAGGCGCGGCATGCGGGGCGGGCGGCACGCAGGGCAGCCCGGGGCCGGAAGGCCGCAGTCAGGCGGGATTGTAGCGCAGGCCCCAGAGCGCGAGCGCCCCGGCCATGTCCTGCGGCAGCGGCGCATGGAAGACCAGATCCTTGCCGGTGACGGGATGGGTGAACGCGAGCCGCCACGCATGCAGCGCCTGGCGCCCGAGGCCCGCGGCCGGCTCGCCGCCGTACAGCGCGTCGGCCACCAGCGGATGGCGCAGCCAGGCCATGTGGACGCGGATCTGGTGGGTGCGCCCGGTGTGCAGGGTGCAGTGCACCAGGCAGCCCTGCGCGCAGCTGTCCAGCAGCGCGACATCGGTGCGGGCCGGCTTGCCCGCGTGCAGGGAGAGATCGACCGCGGCCATGCGCAGGCGGTTGCGCGGATCGCGCCCGATCGGCTCCTGCACCGTGCGCGGCGACGCGCCCTGCCAGGGGCGGTGGGCGATGGCCAGGTACTGGCGGCTCACCTCGCGCGCGGCGATCATGCGCACCAGCGCATCCATCACACTGCGTTCGCGCGCCACGACCATCAGGCCGCTGGTGTCCTTGTCGAGCCGGTGGACGATGCCCGCCCGCGGCACCAGGCTCGCCCGCGGGTCGCGCGCCAGCAGGCCGTTGAGCAGCGTGCCGCTCCAGTTGCCGGGGGCCGGGTGCACGACGAGCCCGGCGGGCTTGTCGATGACCAGCAGGTGCTCGTCTTCGTAGACGACGTCCAGCGGCATCGCCTCGGGGCGGAACGCCTGGCTCTGCGGCGTGGGACGGAGTTCGACCGAGAGCACGTCGCCGGCCTGCACCCGCGCGGAGGGCTTGGCGGCGGCACGCCCATTGACGCACACCCCGCCCTCCCCCAGCAATTGCTGGAGGTAGCTGCGGGAGAACTCGGGCACGAGTTCGGCCAGCGCCTTGTCGAGGCGGGCGCCGTGCTGCGCCGGAGCGGCCTCGACGGTGCGCGTCTCGGCCTCCGCGCCGTCGGGGGAGTCGGCATCGGACGGGTCGTCCATCGATGCCGGCGCAGCGGCAGCAGCCACCGCCGCCGCCGCGGCGCGGTCCTCGTCTGCGGCGGGCGGAGGAGGAACGCGGCTCAACGCGCGGGCAGGTAGCGGGACGGGTCCACGGGCTTGCCCTGCCGGCGGATCTCGAAGTGCAGCTTCACGCGGTCGGTGTCGGAGCTGCCCATCTCGGCGATCTTCTGGCCGCGGCGCACGCTCTGGTCCTCCTTCACGAGCAGCGTCTGGTTGTGCGCATACGCCGTGAGGTAGGTGTTGTTGTGTTTGAGGATGACCAGATTGCCGTAGCCGCGCAGGCCCGCGCCGGCATACACCACGCGGCCGTCGGCAGCCGCCAGCACCGGGTCGCCCGCCTTGCCGGCGATGTCGTAGCCCTTGTTGCGCGCCTCGTCGAAGCCCGCCACGAGCGAGCCGGACGCGGGCCAGATGAAGGCCATGTCGTCGTCACCGCCGGCGGCGGCAGGGGCCGGCGCGGGAGCGGGGGCCGGAGCCGGCGTGGCGGAGGCCGATGCGCCGCCGCGCGGCGCGCTCGCGCCGGCCGCGGGTGCCGGCGACAGCGTGTTGGGGGCCACCGGGCGCGTGACCACGCCCGAATCGGAGGCCACCTGGGTGGAGGGCATGCTGCCGGGCGGCACGACGCGCAGCACCTGGCCGACCTCGATCAGGTTGGGGTTGTCCAGGCCGTTCCAGCGGGCGATGTCCTTCCAGCTCTGGCCGGACTCGAGGCCGATGCGGATGAGGGTGTCGCCGGGCTTGACGGTGTAGTAGCCGGGCTTGCCGGCGTTCTCTGCCCCGGGCAGGGGCTTGGCCGGCGCGACGACCACGCCGGCCTGGGACGATGCGGAGCCACCGGCGGCAGTGCCGCGGTCTTCCACCGGAGCCCTGTTGACCGGGGTTCCGCAGCCGGACAGCACCACGACCGCCAACGCCACCGAACTCCAAGCCACAAGACCACGCGATACCAGCATAAGCAATTCCTTCAGGCAATCCCCGATTTTAGAGGGACAAAATGAACGGCCTCCAGCGTGCGTTGCTGAAGCCCCTGGGGAGTCCGGTCGATCACCACGAGAACCTGCCGCCCCGCAGCTGCGGCCATGGGCGCCACCAGGCGGCCTCCCACGGCGAGTTGCTCGAGCCAGGCCTCGGGAATGGCGTCCCCGCCCGCGGCCGCGATGATGGCGGCATACGGCGCCCCTTTGGCGTAGCCCACCATGCCGTCGCCCAGGATCAGGTGCGCATTGGTGAGCCGCCAGGGCCGCAGATTGTCGCGGGCCTTCTCATGCAACGCGCGCAGCCGCTCGATGGTGTACACCTCGCGGGCCACCCGCGCGAGTACCGCCGCCTGGTAGCCGCAGCCGGTGCCGATCTCCAGCACCCGCCCGAGGCCCGCGCTGCGCGCGCCTTCGGCCCCGAGCAGCAGTTCGGTCATGCGCGCCACCACGCTGGGCTTGGAGATGGTCTGCCCCAGGCCGATCGGCAGGCTGGTGTCCTCATACGCCTGGTTGACGAGCGCGGTGTCGACGAAGCGGTGCCGCTCCACGGACCCCATCGCCTGCAGCACGGCCGGCGAGGTGATGCCGCCTGCCGCGAGCCGCTGCACCATGCGCGCACGCACGGCGGCCGAATCCAGCCCCAGCCCCTGCGGCACCGGCACGGAGGCGGGCGCCGCGCTCCCCGGCGGCGGCCGGGCGGGCGCGGGGGCGCGCGGCGCGCCGGGCGCGGGCGCCCGATCGAGCTGTGCGGGAAAGCCGGGGCGGCGATGCATCAGATCGCCCCTGCGGCCTCGGCGCGGGGCGCGCCGGCATCGCCCCCGCCGGCGGGCCGAGGCGCCAGGCGGGCGGCCGTGTCGCTCCAGTAGGCCAGGCCTTCGTGGTCGGTCAGGTCCACCTTGAGCGGCGTGAGGGCCACGTGCCCGAGCGCCGTGGCATGGAAGTCCGTGCCCTCGGAATCGTCCTTGGCAGGGCCGGCGCCGCCGATCCAGTACATGCGCTCGCCACGCGGGCTCTCCTGCTCGATCACGCGCTCGGCAGCGTGCCGGCGGCCCAGGCGGCACACCTTCACGTCGCGCAGGCGCTCGAACGGCAGATTAGGAATGTTGATGTTGAGCAGCCACGGCACTTCGCCGACGAGGTGCTGCGCCTGCATCTGCGCCACGATCTCGGCCGCCTTGCGCGCGGCGGATTCGATCTCGCCCCAGCCCTTGTCGACCTGCGAGAACGCGATCGCCGGCACGCCGAAGAGGTAGCCCTCCATGGCCGCGCCGACGGTGCCGGAATAGATGGTGTCGTCGCCCATGTTGGCGCCGTTGTTGATGCCCGAGACCACCAGGTCGGGCCGGTAGCCCAGCAGCCCGGTGAGCGCAATGTGAACGCAGTCGGCCGGCGTGCCGTTCACGTAGCGGAAGCCGTTGGGCGCGCGCTGGACGTAGAGCGGCGAATGCAGCGTCAGGGCGTTGGATTTGGCGCTGTTGTTGTGCTCGGGCGCCACGACGTCGACCTCGACGCCGGGCATGTCCCGCAGCGCCTGGTGGAGCGCCACGATGCCGGGTGCCTGGTAGCCGTCGTCGTTGGAGAGGAGGATCTTCATGGGTCGCGGAGGGCGGAGTGCGCGAAGATTGTAGGCGGCACCCCGGGGGGGGCCGCGCCGCCGGCCGGCCGTCGCTCCTGGGACATCGGCGCCGCGCGGCCGCCGCCTATGATGCCCGCCATCGACCGAAGGAGACACCGCATGCACGCATGGCTTTGCACCCAGCCCACGGGCGTGGACAACCTCGCCTGGACCGAACTGCCGACGCCCGCACCGAAGCGCGGCGAGGTGCTGATCGAGATCCGCGCCGCGAGCCTGAACTTCCCCGATCTGCTGATCGTGCAGAACAAGTACCAGATGAAGCCCGATCCGCCATTCGTTCCCGGCTCGGAATACGCCGGCGTCGTGCAGGCCGTGGGCGAGGGCGTGGAGCACCTGCGGGTCGGCCAGAACGTGGCGTGCCTGAGTGGCACCGGCGGCTTCGGCACGCACACCATCGCGCCCGCGGCGCTCTGCATGCCGCTGCCCGACGGCTTCCCGCACGTGGATGCGGCGGCCTTCATCATGATCTACGCCACCTCGCACCATGCGCTGGTGGACCGCGCGCAGCTGAAGGCCGGCGAGACGGTGCTGGTGCTGGGCGCGGCCGGCGGCGTGGGCACCGCCGCGATCCAGATCGCCAAGAAAATGGGGGCACGCGTGATCGCGGCGGCCTCGACCGACGAGAAGTGCGCGCTGTGCCTGTCCACCGGCGCCGACGCCGTCATCAACTACAGCGCCGAGAACCTGCGCGAGGCGATCAAGCGCCTCACCGACGGCAAGGGCCCGGACGTGATCTACGACCCCGTCGGCGGCGATTTCACCGAGCCGGCGTTCCGCTCGATCGCCTGGCGCGGCCGCTACCTGGTGGTGGGCTTCGCGGCCGGCCCGATTCCCGCGCTGCCGCTCAACCTGGCGCTGCTCAAGGGCGCGTCGATCGTCGGCGTGTTCTGGGGCGAGTTCTCGCGGCGCGAGCCGAAGGCGAACGCGGCCATGATGGCCGAGCTCGCGCGCTGGTACGGCGAAGGTGCCGTCAAGCCGGTGATCGATCGCACGATGCCCATGGCGCAGCTGCACGCGGCCTACGAGCGCATGGCCTCGCGCGCCGTGCAGGGCAAGCTGGTCCTGGTGAACTGAGGGAAGGGCGGGCGGCCGGCGGGCCCGCAGCCATGCCGCCCCCCCCCGGAACCGCCGAGCAGACCGCGGGCGGGCGGCCCCACCGTCCTGTTCAAGCCCCTGGCCGTCTGTCACACTCGGGCCCTTCCCTACCCGCCGTGCACGCCGATGGCCGACCGCCCCCCTTCAGAGATCGCGCGAGAAACCCTCAAACAGCTGGCGGCCCGCCGCCTCGCGCCCACGCCCGACAACTACCAGGCGCTCTACGAGGAAATCGCCGGCACGCGCATCGCGAGCGCCTTTCCCGAAGGACCGCTGCGCCACATCCTGCGCGTGCTGCCGGGCCAGACGCCCGCCCAAAGACGCCTGCTGGGCCAGTTCGAGGCCGCCATCGACCAGGGCGACTGGTCGCAGCTGCAGGGCGTGCTCGTCGGCTACGCGAACCTCGGCCTGCACAGCGGCAGCACCACGCCGGTGGAAGTCGCCCCGCCCCCAGGACCTGCCGCCACCGCGGCGCCCCCCGGCATCCTGCCCGACGACATGGCCGAGCAGCTGGCGCGGCTCATCGAGAACACTCTGCCCGCCCTGGGCGAGGACGACGCCCGCGTGCACGAGCTCGCCGCACAGCTCACCCAGTTCCTGCGCCAGCCCGCGCCGCCGGTCTCCACGCTGGTGCTGATGCTCAACAACTTCAGCTACCGCGTCTCGTTCGCCACGGAAGACCAGGCCTCGATCCGCACCGGGCTGCTGACGCTGCTGCAGATGGTGTTCGAGAACATCGCGGTGCTGAGCCAGGACGACCAGTGGCTGCAGGGCCAGGCCGAGGCGCTGATGGCCGCCGCCACCCCGCCGCTCACGCTCAGGCGCCTGGACGACGTGCAGCGCCGGCTGAAGGACGTGATCTTCAAGCAGAACGAGGCGCGCGAGCGCTCCGTGCAGGCCCAGCAGCAGATGAAGGACCTGCTGGCCACCTTCATCGAGCGCCTCGCGCAGATCACCGCATCCAGCAGCACCTACCACGAGAAGATGGAGCGCTGCGCCGAGCAGATCGGCCGCGCCACCAGCCTGGACCAGATCACGCCGCTGCTGGAGGAGGTCATGGGTGCCACGCGCGCGATGGCGCTGGACACCCGCCTGACGCGCGACGAGCTGCAGGACCTGCGCGAGCGCTCGGAGGCGCGCCATGCCGAGATCGCCAAGCTGCAGGAGGAGCTGGACCGCGCCAGCGCCCAGGCGCGGCACGACCCGCTCACGGGATCGCTGAACCGCAAGGGGCTGGACGAGGCGCTGGAGCGCGAGGTGGCGCGCGCGCTGCGCAACGACGCACCGCTCTGCGTGGCGCTGCTGGACGTGGATAACTTCAAGGCCATCAACGACCGGCTGGGCCACACCGCCGGGGACGAGGCGCTGAAGCACCTGGCGGGGGTCACCCGCGAGGTCATGCGCCCGCAGGACCAGCTCGCGCGGTACGGCGGCGAGGAGTTCGTGATCGTCCTGCCCGACACCGCGCTGGCCCAGGGCGTGGAGGCCATGGCGCGCCTGCAGCGCGAACTCACCACCCGCTACTTCCTCAAGGACCAGGAGAAAGTGCTCATCACCTTCAGCGCCGGCGTGGCGCAGATGGCCCCGCAGGAAACCACCGCCGACGCCATCCGCCGTGCCGACCAGGGCATGTACCTCGCCAAGCGCTCGGGCAAGAACCGTGTCATGGCGGCCTGACCCGGTCCGGCTGGCGCTGGACCGCCGCACGCTGCTGCGGCTGGCGGCCTCGGCGGCGGCGCCCTGCGCCCTGCCCCGCTGGGCCCGGGCGTCCTCCGGGTGGCGGCACGACCCCTTCGCGCTCGGCGTGGCGAGCGGCGATCCCGCGCCCGACGGCGTCGTCCTCTGGACCCGGCTGATGCCGCCCGAGCCCGGCGCCACGGCAGGCCCGGCGACCGTGCGCTGGGAACTCGCGCACGACGACCGGTTCCGCCGCATCGTGCGCCAGGGCACGGCCACCGCCCTTGCGGAACTGGGGCACAGCGTGCACGTGGAACTGCGCGGCCTGGAGCCCGGGCGCTGGTATTTCTACCGGTTCCTGCACGGCGACGCCGCGAGCGCCACCGGCCGCACGCGGACCGCGCCGGCCCCGGACGACCGCGCGCCGCGCCTGCGCCTGGCATTCGCCTCCTGCCAGCGCTGGGAGCACGGGCACTACGCCGCATGGGCCGACGTCTGCCGCCACGCGCCCGATCTGGTGCTGTTCCTGGGCGACTACATCTACGAATACGCGAGCCCGGCCGACGCGTCGGGGCTGGCGCGGGTCCATGCGCTGCGCCACGCCCGCACGCTGGCCGACTTCCGCGACCGCTACGCGCTGCACCGCAGCGACCTGGCCCTGCAGTCGGCCCACGCCGCGGCCCCCTGGGCCGTGACCTGGGACGACCACGAAGTGGAGAACGACTACGCCGGAACGGCGGGCCGGGAGCCGGATCCTGCCGCGTTCGCAGTGCTGCGCGATGCGGCCTACCAGGCGTTCTACGAGCACATGCCGCTGCGCGCCGCGGCGCTGCAGGCATCCGGCGGCTTCGGCAGCCTGCAGCTGTACCGGCGCCTCGCCTGGGGACGCCTGGCCCGGCTGCACCTGCTCGACGCGCGCCAGTTCCGCAGCCGGCAGGCCTGCCGCGCGCCGGGCGGTGGGGCGGACGCGGTGCGGCCGGACGCATGCGCCGAACTGGCGGACCCGTCGCGCAGCTTCCTCGGTATGCAGCAGGAGCGCTGGCTGGATGCGGGCCTGGCGGAAGACGCAGGCCGGGGCGGCGATGCAGGCATGGCGGCGCACTGGAGCGTGATCGCGCAGCAGACGCTGTTCTCGCCGCGCCGCACGCCGTCCGGACGCCAGGGCACGGACAGCTGGGACGGCTACCCCGCGGCACGCGACCGGCTGCTCGCCTCGATCGCGGACCGCTCGCCGCGCAACACCGTGCTGCTGGGCGGCGACATCCACCAGAACTACGTCTGCGAAGTGCGCGCCCCGGGGCAGGACGGCGCCGTCCTGGCCAGCGAGTTCTGCGGCACCTCGATCAGCTCGCGGGCCGGCACCACCCAGGAGCGCGTCGATGCCCTCGCGCGCCTCAACCCCCACGTGCTGCTGGCGCGCAGCGACCTGCGCGGCTGGGGCCTGGCCGACGTCACGCCGCAGCGCTGGACCACGGTGCTGCGCACGGTGGACGACCCGCTGCGGCCCGACAGCGGCTGCTCCACGCTCGCGCGGTTCGTGGTGGAAGACGGCCGGCCGGGACCGTCCAGGGACTGAACCCGTCCGACGCCACGGGTGTGGTTTTTACGCCGTTCCGAGCAGCGGAAATTCCTTGCATGACAGGAGCATGCACACGGAGAATGCTCGACAGTAAAGCGGTGCCGCGCCGTCGCCGGACGCGCGCCCGCTGCGGAGCTTTTCCAACACCGGGGGGGGATTCCATGCACCAGGTTTTCCGGGCCGCGGCTGCCTGCGCGCTCATACTGCTGGCCTGGCCCACCGCCGGCCAGACGCCGGCGCCGCTGCGGGCATTTAACCCGCATCCGGAGGGCGCGCCCGCCACCGAGGCGCTGCGGAGTTTCGCCGCTGCAGTGCAGGCCGGCACGCAGGGCCGCTACCGCATCCAGTTCCTGCCCCACGCCGCGATCGGCGAGCAGGCCCTGGCCTTGCAGATGCTCAAGGCCGGCGAGATCGACGTCGCCGGCATCGACGCGGATCCGCTCTCCGACACGATCCCCACGCTGGAGGCCTTCCATCTGCCCTTCCTGTTCAGCGGCGCGGCGCACATGTTCCGCCATCTGGACGGCCCGATGGGCCAGCGCTTCGCCGAAAAGCTCAAGGCCTCGGGCTACGTGGTGCTGGGCTGGTACAACGGCGGCGGCAGCTATTTCTACTGTGCCGAGAAGCCGATCACCCGGCAGTCGGACATGGCGGGCCTGCGCGTGCGGGTGCGGAACGTTGACGCGCATGCCGAGATGGTCCGGCTGCTCGGAGCAGTTCCGGTAACGATGCCGGACAAGGAGGTACTGGAAGGCTTCCGGAGCAGCAAGATCGACTGCGCCGAAGGCACCATGGTCGACTACGAAGCCGGAGCCCTCTACAAGGCGGCCCGCTACATGCTCCTGGACCAGCACATGATCTCGCCCGAGGCACTGGTCGTCTCCACCCGCCTCTGGAACCGCCTGGGCGCCGAAGACCAGCGGGCTTTCCTGGATGCCGGAAAGGCTTCCGCACTGCTGATGCGCAGGCTTTGGGAGCAGCGCATGAGCGCGGCGCGGACGGCATTGACCAAGGAAGGCGTGCAGTTCTCGCCCGTGGCGGATTTCTCGCCCTACGTGCGCAGGATGGCGCCGCTCTACAAGAAGTACACCGCGCACCCCGACGTGCGGGGGGACCTGCTGACCATCATCTCCGAACAGTGAGTGTCACGGGGGCGTGCGCCCCCCCACCCCGGGCCGGCGGTCAGCCGATCCCGAGCGCCAGCCCCGCGGCGCGCCGCGGGAGCCCGCGCGCGGAGGGCGCGGGCAGCGCGCCCGCGCTGCCCGCGGGCGGCGCTTCCTGCGCTGCGCTGCCGAAGCCCGCTCCGGCGGGCCACTGCACGGGCGGCAGGGCCTCGACGGCCGGCCGCGCGAAGAAGTACCCCTGGAACAGGTGCACGCCCATGGCACGCAGGGGCCGCAGTTCGTCCTCGGTCTCCACGCCCTCGGCGATCACGGCGATCCCCAGGGACTCCCCCATCGACACGATACTGCGCACGATGGCCTGGCGGACCGGATCGGTGCAGATGCCCCGCACCAGCGCCATGTCGATCTTCAGCATGTCGGGCTGGAAGTCCGCGAGCAGGCCCAGGCCCGCGTAGCCCGCGCCGAAATCGTCGATGGCCGTGCGCAGGCCCTGGCGGCGGTACGCGCGCAGGATGCGGTTGAGGTGTTCCCGGTCATGCGAATTCTCGTGCTCGGCCACCTCGAAGATGATGCGCTCGACCGGGAAGCCGGTGCGCCGCGCGGCCTCCAGCGTGACGCGGATGCACGCTTCGGGCTGGTAGACGGCGTTTGGCAGGAAGTTGATGCTGAGGCGGCAGTCGACGCCCAGGCGGGCCGCCATTTCGACGGCGCGCACGCGGCAGGCCTGATCGAACGCATAGCGGTTGGTGTCGTTCACCCGCGCCAGCACGCTGGCCGCCGAGCCGCCGTCGGTGCCGCGCACGAGCGCCTCGTAGGCGAACACACTGCCGCCGTGGCGCAGGTCCACGATCGGCTGGAACGCCATGGTGAAGGTGAAGTCGAGCGCCGCAGCACCATCGCGACACGCGGTGCAGGCGCTGGCTTTGGGGGCGGGTCCAGGCATGGCTGAAAAATCGTGGTTACAGAAGGTTTCGGCGCAGCTTAGTGCAGCCAGGAGCTCCGTGCATGCCGCCGATGCAGAGCGCGGCCACGTCCTACACCCCGGGCCACGACGCGCCCGCACGCGCGCCGCGAAGACAGCCGCCGCGCGCCCCTCGCCACACCACGGCCCTATGCTATCTTTTAGATAGCATTCGGCAGACTCCAAAGCACCGCGGAGGAATGCGGCGAAAATCCCCCGGTGTCCATCCCCCAGCCGTTCATCCAGGAGTTGCTTTCGCGCGTCGACGTGGTCGACATCGTCGGGCGCTATGTGCAACTCAAGAAAGGCGGGGCGAATTTCATGGGGCTGTGCCCTTTCCACGGGGAGAAATCGCCCTCGTTCAGCGTGAGCCCTTCCAAGCAGTTCTACCACTGCTTCGGCTGCGGAAAGAACGGCAACGCGATCAGCTTCCTGATGGAGCATGCGGGCATGGGCTTCGTCGAGGCCGTGCAGGATCTCGCCCAGCAGGTGGGCCTGCAGGTGCCGCAGGACGACGTCTCGCCCCAGGAGCGCGAGCGCGCCGCCGCGCAGCGCCAGAAGCAGGCCACGCTCACCGACGTGCTGGAGAAAGCCGGCGACGCCTACCGCAAACACCTGCGCGATTCGCCCCGGGCCATCGCGTACTTCAAGGGGCGCGGCGTGTCCGGCGCGATCGCCAAGCGCTACGGCCTGGGCTATGCGCCCGAGGGCTGGCGGACGCTCGCCAGCGTGTTCCCTGAATACGACAACCCGCTGCTGCACGAAAGCGGCCTGGTCATCGTGAACGAAGAGGACGCCAAGCGCTACGACCGTTTCCGCGACCGCGTGATGTTTCCCATCCGCAACGTCAAGGGCGAATGCATCGGCTTCGGCGGGCGGGTGCTGGGCGACGACAAGCCCAAGTACCTGAATTCGCCCGAGACCCCGGTCTTCCACAAGGGGCGCGAGCTCTACGGCCTGTTCGAGGCGCGCACGGCGATCCGCGAGCACGGCTACGCGCTCGTGGCCGAGGGTTACATGGACGTGGTCGCGCTCGCTCAGCTCGGCTTCCCGAACGCCGTGGCCACGCTGGGCACGGCCTGCACGCCGGACCATGTGCACAAGCTGTTCCGCTTCACCGACACGGTGGTGTTCAGCTTCGACGGCGACGCGGCGGGCCGCCGCGCGGCGCGCAAGGCGCTCGACGGCGCCCTGCCCTACGCCACCGACACGCGCAGCGTGAAGTTCCTGTTCCTGCCCGCCGAGCACGACCCCGACAGCTTCATCCGCGAGCACGGCACCGAGGCGTTCGCACGGCACGTGCAGGGCGCCCTGCCGCTGAGCCGCTTCCTGGTGGAGGCGGCATCCGACGGCTGCGACCTGGGCCAGGCCGAGGGCCGCGCCCGCATGGCCGCGAACGCCCGGCCGCTCTGGAGCGCCCTGCCCGACGGCGCCCTCAAGCGCCAGTTGCTCGGCGAACTGGCGGAACTCGCCCAGCTCACGGCGGCCGACCTGTCGGACCTCTGGAACCAGGCCGCGGCGCAGGACGCCGGGCGGCACGGCGGGGGCGCCCGGTCGCACACCGCCCCAGCGGCGCAGGGAGCCCCTGCCGCCGACGACGTGCCGCCCTGGGGCGGGCCGCCGGACGGCGGCGGCTGGGCGCCCGCGCGGGACGATGGCTATGGACACGGCCAGGGCGGCATGGGTTCCGGCCCAGGCACGGGCAGCCCCAAGCCCTGGCGCAAGGAGGGCGGCGACTGGAAGGGCAAGGGCAAGTGGCGCGGGCGCGGCGAGGAACAGCGCCCGCCGCAGCCGCCCCTGCCCTCCACGCCCGCCGCGGGCCGCGGCGACCATGCGGCGCGCCTGCTGCTCTCGCACATGGAATTCCTGGAAGAGCTCTCGCACGAGGACCACGCCACGCTGTGCGCGCAGCCCGCGCCGCACGGTCCGCTCTTCAACTGGCTGGAGGGCCAGTGGCACGAACACGGGCCGCTCGCCTGGGCCGTGCTGCGCGAGAGCCTGCGCGGCCACGACTGCGAAACGCTGGCGCTGCGCGTGATGACGGGTTCGCACGCCCAGACCGAGGGCGAGACGGCGGAGCTGCGGGCCGAGCTGCGCGACCTGCTCGACCGCATGCTGATCGAGGACATCAAGCGCCAGGAAAAGGAACTCATCCAGCAGGCGGCGCACGACCCGTCTGCCCTGGAGCGCTACCGTGCGCTCCAGCAGCGGCGCCAGGTGCTGCAGGGGATCGCGCCCGCAGACTTGAAAAAACCGGGCGGGCTATAATGTAAGGTTCATCGGCAAGAGCGACAGCAGCACCTCCGGGCCGGGCAATCGTGACACACACGCACACCGCCCCTCACACCGCAAGGACTGCACACCAAATGTTCGCCCACACATCTTGCCTTACGGGGGCCCACCTCCGAACCGCGAAGGCCCCGCCTTCGCCGTGCCACCCGCGCCGGTAGACGAGGCGCAGGCGTTTCCTTTGTGTGTCCGTTTTTGAATCTGAGGTCTTCCATGCCCGCTCAAAAGTCCGCGAAGCCGCCCAAGTCCGCCCCCGATACCGCCGCGAAGGCCGCCCCGATCTCGACCACCGCGACGCAAGCCGCTCCTGCCGCCAAGAAAGCCCCATCCGTGCCTGTGAACAAGTCCGCCGACAAGCCCGAAGCCTCCGAAGAAACCACCGCCAAGAAGGCCAGCCGCGCCAAGGCCGCCACGACCGCGGTGGGCGATGACGACGAAGCGCCCAAGAAGCGTCCCGGCCGCCCGGCCAAGGCCGCCACCGCGGCGGCCGGCGCCAAGGTGCCCGCCAAGCGCGGCCGCAAGCCCAAGGCCTCCGAGGACGACGCCGGCGGCGACGATGCCGACCTGTCCGACATCGAATCCGATCTCGAAGGCGAAGTCGAGGCCGAGCCCGCCGAGGCCGCGCCGGCCGCGGCCGCCACGACCGAGAAGGTCAAGCCGCTGCGCATGAAGATCAGCAAGGCGAAGGAACGCGCGCTGATGAAGGAATTCGGGCTGGACGACACCGTCCTGTCCGAGGAAGACCTGGCCAAGCGCCGCTCGCGCCTGAAGGCCCTGATCACGCTCGGCAAGACGCGCGGCTACCTCACGCAGGTCGAGATCTCCGACCACCTGCCCGACAAGCTCGTCGATGCCGAGACCATGGAAGTCGTGGTCACCATGCTCAACGACATGGGCGTGGCCGTGTACGAGCAGACGCCCGACGCCGAGACGCTGTTCCAGAACAACGTGACGCCCACGGCCACCACCGTCGAAGAAGCGGAAGAAGAAGCCGAAGCCGCGCTCTCCACCGTGGACAGCGAATTCGGCCGCACCACCGATCCGGTCCGCATGTACATGCGCGAGATGGGCACGGTGGAGCTGCTCACCCGCGAGGGCGAGATCGAGATCGCCAAGCGCATCGAAGGCGGCCTGCAGGCGATGATGGAAGCCATCAGCGCCTCGCCCGCCACCATCGCCGAGATCCTCGCCATGGGCGAGGAGATCCGCGAGGGCAAGGTCGTCATCTCCACCATCGTGGACGGCTTCTCGAATCCCAACGAGGCCGACGACTACGTGGCCGAGGAAGACTTCGACGAATTCGACGAAGAGGACGACGACGACGGCAAGGGCGGCTCCAAGGCGCTCACCAAGAAGCTCGAAGAACTGAAGAACGAGGCGCTGCGCCGCTTCGACACGCTGCGCGGCCTGTTCGAGCGCATGCACAAGATCTACGACAAGGAAGGCTACGGCACCCCGGCCTACATGAAGGCCCAGCACTCCATCTCGGCCGAGCTGATGACCATCCGCTTCACGGCCAAGACCATCGAGAAGCTGTGCGACATGGTGCGCGCCCAGGTGGACGACGTGCGCAAGAAGGAACGCGAGCTGCGCCGCATCATCGTGGACAAGTGCGGCATGCCGCAGGAAACCTTCATCAAGGACTTCCCGCCCAACCTGCTCAACCTGCAGTGGGTCGAGAAGCAGGCCGCCGCCGGCAAGCCCTGGAGCGCCGTGCTCGCGCGCAACATCCCGCCGGTGCAGGAACTGCAGCAGCGCCTGATGGACCTGCAGTCCCGCGTGGTGGTGCCGCTGTCCGAGCTCAAGGACATCAACAAGCGCATGAACGAGGGCGAATCGGCCTCGCGCGACGCGAAGAAGGAAATGATCGAGGCCAACCTGCGCCTCGTGATCTCCATCGCCAAGAAATACACCAACCGCGGCCTGCAGTTCCTCGATCTGATCCAGGAAGGCAACATCGGCCTGATGAAGGCGGTGGACAAGTTCGAATACCGCCGCGGCTACAAGTTCTCGACGTACGCCACGTGGTGGATCCGCCAGGCCATCACGCGCTCGATCGCCGACCAGGCACGCACCATCCGCATCCCGGTGCACATGATCGAGACGATCAACAAGATGAACCGCATCTCGCGCCAGCATCTGCAGGAGTTCGGCTTCGAGCCCGACGCCTCGATCCTGGCCGCGAAGATGGAGATCCCGGAAGACAAGATCCGCAAGATCATGAAGATCGCCAAGGAGCCGATCTCCATGGAAACGCCGATCGGCGACGACGACGACAGCCACCTGGGCGACTTCATCGAGGACGGTGCCAACACCGCCCCGATCGATGCCGCCATGCAGGCCGGCCTGCGCGACGTGGTCAAGGACATCCTGGACGGCCTCACGCCGCGCGAAGCCAAGGTGCTGCGCATGCGCTTCGGCATCGAGATGTCCACCGACCACACGCTGGAAGAAGTCGGCAAGCAGTTCGACGTGACGCGCGAGCGCATCCGCCAGATCGAAGCCAAGGCCCTGCGCAAGCTCAAGCACCCGAGCCGCAGCGACAAGCTGCGCAGCTTCATCGATTCGCTCTGATCCGCGCAGCCCCCATCGAAAGCCCCGTGCCCACCGGCCGGGGCTTTTTTCATGGCCGGCCAAACCCTTGCGGTCGAGTCGATCCGTCGATTGCGGGAAAATACCCTTGACACACATCAAGAAGGAATTTTCATGACCACAGATCGACACCGGCCCTCGGGGGCCCGTCCGCGCTGGGCCGGCAGGCTCGTGGGCGCGCTGAGCATGCTGTTCGGCCTCGCCTTCCTCGTGGGCGGCATCTATCTGGCCACCCTGGGCGGCAGCCTCTATTTCGCACCCGCGGGCCTCGCGATGCTGGTGGCCGGCGCGCTGCTGTGGCGCGGCCGCACGTCCGGCGCGTGGCTCTATGCCGTGGCGCTGGCCGCGAGCGCGGCCTGGGCCGTCGCCGATGCGGGCTGGGTGTTCTGGCCGCTCTTCTCGCGCCTCTTCGCGCTGGGCGTGCTGGGCCTGCTGGTGGCGCTGGCCTACCCCAGCCTGGCGGCCGCGCCGCGCGGCCGCCGTGCGTACGGCGTGGCGGCGGTGCTCGCCGTGGCGCTGCTGGCGGCCTTCGGCGGCATGTTCGTGCCGCACCCCACCGTGGTGGCGAACGGCAACGGCCCGGGCCTCACGCCCGTGGACCCGGCCCAGGCCCAGAAGAACTGGGAGCACTACGGCAACACCAACGGCGGCAGCCGCTTCGCCGCGCTGGACCAGATCCACCGCGGCAACGTCGGCCAGCTCGAAGTGGCCTGGACGTACCGCACCGGCGACGTGGCCGTCAGCAACGGCAACGGTGCCGAAGACCAGAGCACGCCGCTGCAGATCGGCGACCGCCTCTACCTCTGCACCCCGCACAACGACCTGATCGCGCTGGAGGCCGACACCGGCCGCCAGATCTGGAAGCGCGAGATCCACGCGCAATCCTCCGTGTGGCAGCGCTGCCGGGGCCTGGCGTATTTCGACGCCGCAGCCCCGCTGCCGGCCGTCGCCGCCCCCGGTGCCGTGCCTGTGCAGCCGGTCGCCCTGCCCGCCGGCACCAACTGCCAGCGCCGCATCCTCACCAACACCATCGACGCCCGCCTGATCGCCGTCGATGCCGACACGGGCGAGTTCTGCCAGGGCTTCGGCACCAACGGCCAGGTGGACCTGAAGGCCGGCCTGGGCGCCGCGCCCGATCCGTTCTACCAGCTCACCTCGCCCCCGCTGATGGCCGGCACCACGGTGGTGGTGGGCGGCCGCGTGGCCGACAACGTGCAGGCCGACATGCCCGGCGGCGTGATCCGCGGCTTCGACGTGGCCACCGGCCGGATGCGCTGGGCCTTCGACCCCGGCAACCCGCAGGACCAGCAGGTCCCCGCGGACGGCAAGACCTACGTGCGCAGCACGCCCAATTCGTGGGCGCCGATGTCGTACGACGCGGCGATGAACACCGTCTTCCTGCCCATGGGCAGCCCCTCGACCGACCTCTACGGCGCCGAGCGCACCGCCCTGAACCACAAGTACGGCGCCTCCATCCTCGCGCTGGATGCCACCACCGGCGCGGAGAAGTGGGTCTACCAGACGGTGCACAACGACCTCTGGGATTTCGACCTGCCGATGCAGCCGAGCTTCGTCGACTTCCCCGCCGAGGGCGGCCGCACCGTGCCGGCCCTCGCGATCGGCACCAAGGCCGGCCAGATCTACGTGCTGGACCGCGCCACCGGCAAGCCGCTGACCGAAGTGCAGGAGCAGCCGGTCCAGAAGGCCGACATCCGGGGCGAGCAGTATTCGGCCACGCAGCCGCGCTCGGTCGGCATGCCGCAGATCGGCGCGCAGACGCTCACCGAATCCGACATGTGGGGCGCCACGCCCTTCGACCAGCTGCTGTGCCGCATCGCCTTCAAGAAGATGCGCTACGAGGGCCTCTACACCGCGCCGGGCACCGACGTGTCGCTCAGCTTCCCCGGCTCGCTGGGCGGCATGAACTGGGGCGGCCTCTCGGTGGACCCGGTGCACGGCTTCCTGTTCGCCAACGACATGCGCCTGGGCCTGTGGGTGCAGATGATTCCCTCGGCCAACCGCGGCGCGGCCTCCGGCGGCGGCGAGGCCGTGAACACCGGCATGGGCGCCGTGCCGCTCAAGGGCACGCCCTACGCGGTCAACAAGAACCGCTTCCTGTCGGTGGCCGGCATCCCCTGCCAGGCACCGCCCTTCGGCACGCTCACCGCGATCGACCTGAAGACGCGCCAGATCGCCTGGCAGGTGCCCGTGGGCACGGTGCAGGATACCGGCCCGATGGGCATCAAGATGCGCATGCCCATCCCCATCGGCATGCCCACGCTGGGCGGCACGCTGGCCACGCAGGGCGGCCTCGTCTTCATCGCCGGCACGCAGGACTACTACCTGCGCGCCTTCGACAGCAGCAACGGCCAGGAGGCCTGGAAGGCCCGCCTGCCCGTGGGCAGCCAGGGCGGCCCGATGACCTACCAGTCGCCGAAGACCGGACGGCAGTACGTGGTCGTCACCGCCGGGGGCGCGCGCCAGTCGCCCGACCGTGGGGATTACGTGATCGCCTTCGCGCTGCCTGCGCAGCGCTGATACGGCGCGGGGCCAACGGGAACGCCCGCCGGCCCCCCAGACCCGCCGGACTCCGAACGAAAGCCTGCCTGTCGTGCGCGACGGCAGGCTTTTTTGCATGGAGCAGCGACAGGCCCCCTGTGCATCTACGCCACAGTGGCGGCCTCATCAATTGAAATTACCCATAAAAGTAATCAATTGTTTCCATGGCGCCATAAGATGAGCCCGGATGCTCGACAGTAAGCCCCGCTGCAGCGCGGTTTCCGGGCATTCCTCTCGCGGGCAGTGCCGCTGGGACTGCCCGTCTTTCGTCGAACCATCGGTGCACACTGTCATGAGAGAAAAAATCTCCTTCTTCGCCAACCTGCGGATCGGCTATCGCATCGGCCTGGCCTTTCTCGTGGTAATCGCTGCCCTGGCGCTGCTGGCGGGCCTGTCACTCGGGGTGCTGGGCGACGTGAACCGGGCCCTCACCAAAGTCACGCGCGACGCCTATCCGAAGGTCAGGCTGCTGACGCAGATCGCCAACGAAACGGAAGCCCAGTCGCGCTATGCGCGCAACATGCTGATCTTCGACGACCCAGACACACGCGCGAAGGAAATCCGCCGCATCCAGGAAAGCCGCGATGCCGTGAACGCCCTGTTCTCCCAACTCGCGCCGCTGGTGCGCTCCGCTACGGGCGTCGAGATGCTGAAGGCCAGCCAGGCAGCACGCGTGGACTACGTGCGTGCACTGGACCGGCTGCTGCAACTCATGCGCGACAACCATTCCGCCGAGGCCCGCGATCTGCTGGAGACCGCGCTGCGGCCCGTCCAGCAGAAATACCTGGAAGCCGTCACCCGCCTGTCCGAGCATCAGCAGAAGGTGATGGCCGAAGACAGCGACCGGGCGGACGTACAAGTGAGCCAGGGCCGGATCACCGTGATCGCCATCGGCGTGCTGGCCGCCGCGATGGCCGTGGCGCTGTGCTGGCTCATCGCCCGCTCCATCACCCGCCCGCTGCACACCGCCGTGCAGGTGGCCGAGGCCGTGGCCGGCGGCGACCTGACTGCGCGCATCGCCACGGGCCGGCGCGACGAAGTGGGCCAGCTGCTCTCGGCCCTGTCCCGCATGAACGACAGCCTGGTGCGCATCGTGGGCGGCGTGCGCGCGGGCGCAGACTCCATCGCCACCGGCACCGTGCAGATCGCCAACGGCAATGCCGACCTGAGCCAGCGCACCGAGGAGCAGGCCAGCAACCTGGAAGAAACCGCCGCCTCGATGGAAGAGCTGACCTCCACCGTGCAGCAGAACGCCGAGTCGGCCCGCCGCGCCCACCAGCTGGTGTCGGGCGCCTCGTCCGTCGCGGCGCGGGGCGGCGCGGTGGTGCAGGACGTGGTGCGCACCATGGATTCGATCCGCCAGGGCTCGGACCGCATGGCCGACATCATCGGCACCATCAACGGCATCGCGTTCCAGACCAACATCCTCGCGCTCAATGCCGCGGTGGAGGCCGCGCGCGCGGGCGAACAGGGGCGCGGCTTCGCCGTGGTGGCCGCCGAAGTGCGCAGCCTGGCGCAGCGCAGCGCGCAGGCCGCGGGCGAGATCAAGGCCCTGATCGACAACAGCGTCTCGCGCGTGAACGCCGGCAGCGAACTCGTGGCCCAGGCCGGCCGCACCATGCAGGACATCGTGACCCAGGTCGCGCAGGTCTCCACGCTGGTCGCGGAAATCAGCGCCGCCAGCGCGGAACAATCCACCGGCATCGGCCAGGTGGGCGACGCGGTGCAGCAGCTGGACCAGGTCACGCAGCAGAACGCCGCGCTGGTCGAGGAAAGCGCCGCGGCCGCCGACAGCCTGAAGTTCCAGGCGGAATCGCTGCTGCGTGCCGTGTCGCAGTTCCAGCTACCGCCGGGCGCGGATGCGGCGGGCAGCGCCAACGCACTGGCCTCGCCACGGCGCGGCAACGCGGGGGCCCCGGACGGGCTGCTGCTGGCTGCGGCGTGAGGGGCGGCGGGGGGCGGGGGCGGGGGCCCCTGCCGGGGCCACTCATCACCTCATCAAAGCGATGGGCGCGCCTGCTGGTTAATCTATTCCGGGGTCTTGCCCTTCATGCACCATGCCGGATCGCGAACCCAGTCGTTGAACCACCGCGTGGGCTGGCCCTGCAGGGCATTGCATGGGATGTAGCCGATGCTCGGCATGTAGTAGTACTGGGCGAAGGAAACCACGGGAACCAGCAGGAGCGCGATGGTGCTGGCAGCCACCGACAGATTGGCCGCTAGCTCGAACTTCTTGACGAGGCTGTCGCGACAGGGGATCGCACGCATCACCATGACGACAATTGCCAGTGAGCCGAAAGCGACGACGCACGGCATGAGGTGCATGCCCGGCGTGATCCGCACCACGGGCGCTCTGGACATGATGTCTTGTACCATGGGCACCAGGGCATGGCGGGTCATCAGCAACGCCCCTGCCACGAGCCCGAGATACAACGGGATGCCCCACCGAATGAGCTTCCGGATTTGATGGATGTCGTGCATGGACGGGCGGATAGCGGGACACAGTTCCAGTGGTCAAAGAGTTGCGCGTGGCGTGGACAACCGCGCCTGCTCTTTCACCCAATCCAGGCTCTTGCCTTTGACGCACAACGCCGGATCTTTCACCCAATCCGTGAACCAGAGGGTCGGGTTGCCCTGCAGTTCGTAGCACGCCGTGTAGCCGAGGCTCGGCATGTAAACACGCTGGATGAACGAGGTCACGGGAATCAGCAGCATCACCAAGCCACTGGCGAGCACGGCGATGGTGAAAGCGCGCTCAAACTTCGCAATCGCGGCTGCACGGCACTTCGCCACGCGCATGGCGCCGAGCACAATGGCCATGATGCAGACGACGGCGACGAACGGAGCCAACTGGGCAGCGGGCGCAATTCGGATTGCCGGAGCCCTTGCCGCGATGCCCTGAAAGACCGGCACGACCCCATGCAGGGTGACCCACACGCAGCTGGCAGCGATGCCAAGAAAAAGCGGCGTGCTCCACAACATGGTTTTGCGCAGCGCGGGAATGTCATGCATGTCGGGACCGGGGGTCAACGGAAGCGCACTGGGCACGCATGCGAGCAACCTGCCCATGGCACTGCGACACCACTTAGGGAGTCGCGCTCGATGCGGGCGCTCTCGCCTGCTCGTTCACCCAATCCAGGGTCTTGCCCTTGACGCACCACGCAGGATCGCGAACCCAGTCCGTGAACCACAACGTGGGCTGGCCCTGCAGGGCATGGCATTGCGTGTAGCCGATGCTGGGCATGTAGAAGCGCTGGGCGATGGAGGTCACGGGAACCAGCAGGAGCGCGATGGCACTGGCTGCGAGCGCGATGTTGAAGGCACGCTCGGTCCGCCGGATCAGCCTGTCGCTTAAAGGTATCGCCCGCATGACCCCGACAACGATGCCGAGGATGCACAGAACAACGACGAAGGGTGCCAACTGCGCGGCAGGTGCAATCCGGACGCCCGCCGCTCCAGCGGCGATCTGCTGGATCGTTCGTATCACGGCTTCAAAGCCGAGCCATAGGCACCCCGCACCGACGAGCGCACTGAGAGGTATGCCCCAAAGCAATGATTTACGGATTTGCTGGATGTTGTGCATGGGACCCCGGAGCTAGAAGCGCAAACAATTGATACGGCAAAGCCAGTCCCTGGTTGCCTTGTCGATGGTCCGGCCCAGTTCGACCTTTTTTTGCGCCATGGCGTCCCGCAAATCGTCATGCCAGGACTGCGCCTCGGTATCGATGCGGTATATGCCATTGGCAAGATTTTCGGGAGCCATCCTGAGAGCTGCGATCACCTTGCCCTTGATCCCGTACTTGGCATCTGCAACGTTCAAAACAGTCCCCGCCGCCACAGCCACCAAGGCCATGATGAATGCAGGGGCAATCGCGATGGTAGTCGCGACTCCGCCGATGTAAGCCGCAAATCCGTAGGCAGCCAACGCCCCCAACCCACCCTTCACCGCCTCTACCCCGATCCCACCCACCAGGTCATACATGGTCTTCTCGTTGTTGAACATGAAGTCCATCAACTCGATGCCGCTGGAGACGACCACGCCCAGGATGAATCCGCCCTTGGCGATGCCCTGCAGGCTCTTCATGCCCAGGCCCAGCTGGATCATCTTCGGGTGCGTCGCGAGGTAGCGCGTGCCCTGCAGTGCCGCGCTGCGGCGCGCCGAGTAGCCCTTGATGATGATGTAGGTGCCGGTCGCGGTCGTCTTCACGTAGCTGGTGATGCCCGACATGCCGATCGCATTCAGGGTGCGGGTGATGGCGAACGCGTCGTTGGCTCCCTGCGCCGCGGGGCCGACCCACGGCTCGCTGGCGTTGGGGCTGAAGGTGTGCTGCCAATACTGGCCGAACGTCGAACCGGCGAGGATCTTTCGCAGGTTGAATTCCAGCGCCGGGTGGTTCCGGGCCTTGTCCTGCAGGATGCCCAGGTACTGGCCCTGCGTGAGCACCAATACGTCCACCCGGTTCTTTTCCATGGACTGGGCCACGGACTGGGCATAGCCCATATTGAAAAACGTCGCCGCCAACTCCGCGCTCATGGTTCCTCCCCCTTTTGCTGTCGCGTTTTCGATGGGGGCGGATGCTAGCTGCGCAGCCGTGCGCCAGCTCGGCCATATTGCAACAAGGCGTGTGAAAAGCGCTGTGTCGCGCAAATCGTTCCGCTGGATGGAACCATGAAGCCCGTGGCAATACCCTCGCCACGGCAATGGCGCCGCGTGTCCGTCGCGAGCGCGCAGCAACGACCGGTCCGCATCACCTATCGTGCAAACCCCTGGATGCAGGTGCAGCGGCCGGGCTTACGATGCTCGGCAGAGAGGAGAGAAAACTGCATGACCGCATCACCATCGGATGCCCCTGCCGGAGGCACGCCCGCGTCGCCGCCCGCCTCACGCGCTCGCGCTGGTGCCTCTAACGAAGCCACCACCCACGCCGAGCCACCAGCCCCGCCCCTGCGCATCGCCGTGATGGGCGCCGGCGCCGTCGGCTGCTACTTCGGCGCCCTGCTCGCGCGCGCCGGCCATGCGGTCACGCTGATCGGCCGGCCCGCGCATGTCGAGGCCATCCGCGCGAACGGCCTGCGCCTGCAGACCGCCACGCTCGACGAACAGGTTCCCATGGCGGCCGACACCGATCCCGCTGCGGTGCGCGGCGCGGACGTGGTGATGTTCTGCGTGAAGTCCACCGACACCGAGGACGCGGCCCGCCAGATCCAGCCGCACCTCGCGCCCGGCGCGCTGGTGCTCACGCTGCAGAACGGCGTGGACAACGACGAGCGCGTGCGCGGTGTCCTCGGCAATTCCCACCCCGTCGCTGCCGCCGTGGTCTACGTGGCCACCGAAATGGCCGGCCCCGGCCACGTGCGCCACCACGGGCGCGGCGAACTGGTGATCGCGCCCTCGCCCCGCAGCGCCACGGTGGCGCTGCAGTTCAGCGCCGCCGGCATCGCCGCGGAGATTTCAGACAACGTGCGCGGCGCGCTCTGGGCCAAGCTAGTGCTCAACTGCGCGTACAACGCGATTTCCGCGATTGCGCAGCAGCCCTACGGCCGGCTGGTGCAGACGCCCGGCGTGGCGGACGTGATCGCCGATGTGGTGGCCGAATGCCTGGCCGTGGCCGAAGCGGACGGCATCCAGATTCCGGGCGATGTGGGTGCGGCGGTGACACGCATCGCGGCCAGCATGCCGGGGCAGATGTCGTCCACCGCGCAGGACCTGGCGCGGGGCAAGCCGAGCGAGATCGATCACCTCAATGGGTATGTGGTGGAGCGTGGGAAGGCGGTGGGGGTGGCGACGCCGGTGAATCGGGCGTTGTGGGTGTTGGTGAAGGTGGTGGAGGTGACGAGTGGTTTAGCATGGATGAGCCACCTTGAGTCATTCGCGATCCAGTAGTTTAACGGAAGCAACACTAATACCGGTAGTTACGCGCCGTTTTTCCGGAATAGCGCTTCAGGCCTCGGAACCGGCGACTCGGCTGCGCGGCTCGCAGCAGACCGGATTAAACATCTTGGTGCAACGACAGACGCATGTCACAAGTATATTGCGGGAACTTCAGGAGAAAAGTGTGGCTAAGACAAGGGTATTCATAAGCTTTGACTATGACAATGACTACCAACAGAAGGACTTGCTCGTTGGGCAGTCGAAGCACCCCAACGCCAACTTTGAGTTTGCTGACTGGTCTTCGAAGGAACACCTCACTGGCGACTGCAAGTCAAAGATCAAGGCAAAAATGGCCCATGTCGACGTGGTTTGTGTTCTATGCGGTAAGAACATGTATATGGCAACGGGCGTCGCACAAGAAGTCGCGATAGCCCAAGAAATCAACAAGCCGTACTTCTTCCTCGCCGCCTATCAGGACGGCTGCTCCGAGCCATCGACGGCGAAAGCAAGCTACAAGCTTTACACATGGACATGGGGAAACCTAGAACTGCTCATCAAAGGGGGGGCGCTAAATGGTCTCGCCCCAGGTTGATCGAGCTGGCTTGTTCAACGAGATTGCTGAGGGTACTACTTACCCGCACAACGATAAGTGGTACAGCCATCTACTAGATCAATACAAGCTTTACGTCGAGATGGCTGACCGCATCAGCCAGAGGCGCGCCACCGCCAATACCTACTTTCTCAGTCTGAACTCGGCAATTTTAGCTTTTGTTGGGTATCTCTCGGTGAAAGAGACTGGCGAGTACAACTGGATGCTTGCCTGCGGCGGATTGGCTCTTTCTTGGCTCTGGCGAAGCCTGATAATTTCTTATTCCAATCTCAATACCGCAAAATTCAAGGTCATTCACCAGATTGAGAAGCGGCTCCCCATCAGCCCCTACGAGGCTGAGTGGGACGCCATGGAGCGGGGAACAAACCCGGCTCTGTATAAGCCATTGACTCACATCGAACGTAATGTTCCACTGGTCTTCATGGCACTGCACATGATTGTCTTCACGCGGATGTTCCCATGGTATTGGCTTACTACTTTCCGCGATCTACCTTGGCCAGGTTGTGGCTTCTGACTGAAGGCTGCCCACCCACATTCGGCCTGTCGTAGCGGGTCAACTTGTGCGAAGGGTTGGTCTTCACTACGTGCGACGGTGGGGGCGTACAGGCCCAATGCCATACTGTGCCGACAGAAAACTCCCCGCCGCGGTCCTGCCGCTGGTTCAGTTGAGTACTTAATCTAGCAAGAGACATATATGCGACACCCCGTCTTCTTCTCGTTCGCTGGCGATGCAAGAGCATTTGTCGAGCGCATCAGGTCCAAGTTTAGGGATGACCTCATCTACGTCTACACCAGGACGGGTGTCGATGGGGACAACTTTCCGGCAGAGATCCTATCGGAACTGAAGCAATGTCAGCTATTTGTTGTGTTCTGGAGCGCTGCGTATGTGGCTGGAGATCCGCGTCGTCCATGGTGTCGGCGGGAACTGCTGACCGCCTTACGGCGCCTTAGTCAGGGTGGACTTCAACGGTTCTTGATCATCCAGGCAGACGGGACTCCCCTGGACCAAACGATCACCGATCCTGACACAGGGCTTGACGTGGATGCTCTTGCTGCGTTTCGTCAGGAAGGCCGTGCATTCACGCATCCGGTTCAAGATCGAGCGATTGAGCAGCGCCTATCGATGGAGCTAGCGAAAATTGATCAATTGGACCATCCGCTGCTCCCGCGAGCTGAGCTTCAAGAGTTGTTGCGCAAGGCATTGAAGACTGGCGACGTTCATACCAAGGCCCCGATCACGTTCGTCTCCGGCTTTCACGGATCTGGGCGACGCACTCTAGTTCGCCTCATTACGCATAGCGAGTATCGGCACCTGACGGAGTACCTCATCAGTCTGGACAGTGTCGACGGACCAGAAGATCTACTGCAATTGATCTGGGGCGACGTGCTGCACAAGTCGAAAGCCGAGCGGCGACAAATGATGCTCGATATTCAGCAGAATCCGTTGGCTTTGCGCCGATACTACACTCAACTTGGGATGCTGCTGGTCACTAATCGATGCTATGTGGTCGTATCGAAAGATGATTCGACCGACGTAAACGAAGTAATGCCTTTTTGGGCCACGGAGTATCTCGGATTTATTCCTTCTACTGTTCAACCGTTAATCTTCTGCACTATTGGGCGACCGCTTCCGGAGTTCATGATGCGAGCGATACCAAGCGCGGGCCAAATTGCCGTGCCAACACTTGAAGAGAGTGAAAGTACTGAACTTACCAATCGTGTGATTGCGGCGGTCGATCCTGCTAGAGTGGCTCGGTGGCGTCAGCATGTGCCTGAGATTGTTGCGGGTGGTGCCAACAATGCGAAACTGATAGTTGACATCGTTAGAGTCGCCGCACGCAGGGCTTCGCTGGATTTCCTTTCGCGCGATATCGCCACCGAGGTCGAGCGTTTTGACCAGCGCGTACAAGCGGTTGTTCAGTGGGCTTGGCAGTCCATATCTGATGACAGTGCAGCGATCCAATTGTTGGACGTGGTAAATCTCTTGGGTGTGGCTCATATCGACGCGCTGAGTGAGATCTTCGGAAATTCACAAGTGAGTGTCGGTGACTCGCTATATCGCTTGATGGAGGTCGGCTTGGTAGAACATCTATCTGAGTCAACCTACAGAGTCCCACGGGCACTCGCGAGGAAGCTGAATCTTCACTTCGCAGGCGCGCTGCCTCGTCGCCAGTCCATGGACCTGATCCGAAGTTACGCACGAGCGGTTGAAGTTGGACGAGACGAAGACTCAAGCGCAGTAATGCTGAACAATCGTTTACAGGCCAAACTTGCAACAGACACCGAAATCGACGCAGATGACGTCGTTTTCGTAACTGTTGCACTGCTCTTCAAGGCAGGATGGCAGAGATACAGACTAGGCCAAACAAGTTCTGCTCTTCCACTGCTTAGGCGGGCGTTTGGTGCGATAGAGCGTGTCCGGGATGACTCGACGAGGGTGGAGATTGCTAGGTATTTCGGTCTGGCTGCAGCGCGCGAGCAATCGGATGACGATGTTGCTGCCGCAGTCCGATACCTGGGTCAGGCTTTCAACTTTCACTTTCGCTTTAACGCGAAGGTGAAGGCAATGGCTCTGTTTGTTCAAGGCTTTGCCTACAAGTGCAAGTCGCAATACCGGTTTGCGCTGCCGAAGTATGAGCAAGCTCTTGTTCAGTTGCCCGACGAAGGTCGCACCGAACATCAAAGGTCACAGATGCTTAACGAGGCCGTACAGTGCATACTACGCATCGAACCAACTAACTATGCGCAGGCACTGGAGTTCGCCAAGCGCTCTGTCGTGTTGCGCGAGAATCCGAACAATATCGATGTGCTGCTACGCGCTCTTCTCGCAAGGACGTACTTTGATCCATCCATACCTCCAGTTGAGGTTTCCCAGAACCTCGTGGACCTAGACCGCTGGGAATCGGTTCTGAAGACCAAGAGTGCAATCGGCGGACTGAACTTCTATTCGCGGCGTCGTATTGATCGACTGCAAGCGGAAGCCGTCAACGCTGTGCTTGCGGCCGACCAGGGATTTCCCAGTCTGGATTTGCGGTCAGTTGTTGCATTTTGCGATGAGGCATTTCAAGCCCATCAGGATGACGCGCTCCTTTGGAGGAAATGGGACCTGATGCTACTGAACGAAATTGAGCGTGACTGGAAAAGCATGCACGCCGAGGCAAGTCAGTATCTCGATCGGGGTGCGCCGAACAAGATGGGTCGGGGAAATGCAGCGCGAATCAAGATTCTCACTTTTGACCTTGCAGACGAAGTCGAAAAACGTGCCGCCTATGCTGATCTTGAGCGATACCGTTCTGATGGGACGCTGCCACGATCAGTCGCCAGCGACATCAAACATCATCTCGACCTAGGTGCCGGCGGCTCCGGTCGAGTGCTTGGGAAACTTGTGAAGTATGGTGGCCGCAGCGATTGGGACGACTGATGTCGGACGCGCAGCCCAACGACGGGGATCCTGCGGACTGCCTAGTTGGGTGACTGCTACCCCTTCGTTTCCGGTCATTGATGCCGCCGCGCTGCCGGGTGATCAGACGGCGGCTTCATGTCAGGCACAGTGCAAGTTGTCCCCAGGCGCGGCTGTCGCTGCATAGCGGTCTTATGCCGTGCCCCACAAGCGCCGGCGCAATGTTCCGCGCTAACCCGCCAACGCCCGCATCTCCCCAATCAAATCCGATTTCCCCTCAAACCCAATCCCCGGCAACGCCGGCAGCGTCACATACCCGTTCTCCACCTTCACCCCGTCCGGGAACCCGCCATACGGCTGGAACAAATCCGGGTAGCTCTCGTTGCCGCCCAGGCCCAGGCCGGCGGCGATGGCGAGGGACATCTGGTGGCCGCCGTGGGGGATGCAGCGGCTGGGGGACCAGCCGTTGTCTTTGAGCATGTCGAGCGTGCGCAGGTATTCGACGAGGCCGTAGCTGAGGGCGCAGTCGAACTGCAGCCAGTCGCGGTCGGGGCGCATGCCGCCGTGGCGGATGAGGTTGCGGGCGTCCTGCATGGAGAACAGGTTCTCGCCCGTGGCCATGGGGCCCTGGTACACCTCGCCGAGTTTGGCCTGCAGTTCGTAGTCGAGCGGGTCGCCGGCTTCTTCGTACCAGAACAGGGGGTATTGGGAGAGGGCTTTGCCGTAGTCGATGGCGGTTTGCAGGTCGAAGCGGCCGTTGGCGTCCACGGCGAGCTGCTGGCCCGGGCCGAGGATTTTCAGGACGGACTCGATGCGCTCGCAGTCGTCGGCCAGCGTGGCGCCGCCGATCTTCATCTTGACGACGGAGTAGCCGCGCGCGAGGTAGCTCTCCATCTCTTGCTTCAGGCCGTCCAGGCCCTTGCCGGGGTAGTAGTAGCCGCCGGCCGCATACACGAACACGCGCGGGTTGGCGGGCGTGCCGTTGCCGTAGCGCTCGGCGAGCAGCTGGTAGAGGGGCTTGTTCGCTATTTTTGCCACGGCGTCCCACACGGCCATGTCGATGGTGCCGACGGCGACGGAGCGCTCGCCGTGGCCGCCGGGTTTTTCGTTGGTCATCATGCGCGCCCAGATCTTGTGGGGGCACAGGTTGTCGCCGGTGTCATCGACCAGGGAGGCGGGGTCGGCCTCCAGCACGCGCGGGATGAAGCGGTCGCGCATGAGCGCGCCCTGGCCGTAGCGGCCGTTGGAGTTGAAGCCGTAGCCGATCACGGGCTGGCCGTCGCGGATCACGTCGGTGACGACGGCGACGAGGCTGAGCGTCATCTTCGAGAAGTCGATGTAGGCGTTGCGGATGTCGGACTTGATGGGGCGCGTGGATTCGAGGATGTCGACGATTCTCATGGTGGTCAAAGGCTCGGGCCGTGTGGGATGGAAGAGAGTGGAAGGGGAAGGACGGAGGTCAGCGGGCGAGCGAGGAACCGCCGCAGATGGCGATGTCCTGCCCGGTGATGGCCGCGGCCGCGGGCGAGAGCAGGTAGCCCGTGAGCGCTGCGATTTCCGCGGGTTCGATGAGGCGGCCAATGGGCGGCAGGCGCGGCGCGCTGCCGGCGCGGGCCGGGTCGGCGAGCATGCCGGTGGCGGTGGCCGCCGGCGAGACGACGTTGACGGTGACGCCCTGACCCGCCACCTCGGCCGCCCAACTGCGCGCAAGCGCGATGAGCGCGGCCTTGGTGGCGGCGTACTGGCCGCGCCCGGGCATGCCCTGGGCCACGCGGCTGCCGATGAAGACGACGCGGCCGCGCCCGCGCGCGGCCATGGAGGGCACGAGGGCGTCGGCGAGGCGTGTGGCGGCATCGACGTGCAGGCGCCACATGAGTTCGCCGCCGGCATGGTCGAGCTGGCCGAGCGGGCCGACGCGCAGTACGCCTGCGGCGTGGACGAGGGCATCGGGGGCGTCCGGGGCCTGGGGTGCGGGCGACGGGGCCGGCGCGTGGGCGCTGGCATGGCCCGATGCGTTCGGCGCCGCGGTGTCGCGCGCCCCTTGCTCCAGCAGCGCCGCTGCGGCGCGGGCGATGGCTCCGCCGTCGGCGAGATCCACGGGCAGGTGCGCGAAGGCCGGATGCGCGATGGCGGGTGGTGCCACGTCGAGCCCGGTCACGCGCCAGCCGGTGGCGAGCAGCGATTCGGCGATCGCGCGGCCGATGCCGCTGCTGCTGCCGGTGACGACGGCATGGGGCATGGGGCCGGCCGCCGGAAGCGTGTCACTCGGCACGGATGCGGCCCTCGGTCACGATCTTCTGGGAGCGCTCCATGTCCTCGCGCTGGAACCTGGCGAAATCCTCCGCGCTGCCGGGCGTGACGAGCAGGCCCTGCTCCTTGAGTTTGGGACCGATCTCGGCCAGGGCCTTGTTCACTTCGGCGTTGAGGCGCTGCACGAGCGCGGGTGGCGTCTTGGCCGGGGCCCAGAGGCCGTACCAGCTGTAGAACTCGTAGCCGGGGATGGTTTCGGCCACGGTGGGCACGTCCGGCAGGCTGGGCACGCGCTGGGCCGAGGTGACGGCCACGACGCGGAGCATGCCGCTCTTGTGGTACTGGAGCGAGCCGAGGATCGGGTCGATGAAGCCGTCGATCTGCCCGCCGATCAGGTCCTGGAAGGCCGGCGCGGTGCCCTTGTACGGAACGATCAAATAATCGATCTTGCCGGCGCGCTTGAGCAGTTCGGTGGAGAGATGGCCGGCCGAGCCGATGGAGCCGACCGCGAAGGTCATCTTGCCGGGCCGGGCCTGGGCGTAGGCGAGCAGGCTCTTGATGTCGGTGATGGGCAGGTCCTTGTTGATCGCGACCGAGAGCGGCGCCTTCGCGACCAGGGCCACGGGCACGAAATCCTGCGTGACGTGGTAGGGTGCCGATTTGAGCGTCATCGGCGCCGTGGTGTGCGTGGAGGCGCTGAACAGCAGGGTGTAGCCGTCCGCCGGGGCCTTGGCGACGGTGTCGCCGCCGATCACGCCGCTGCCGCCGGGCTTGTTGTCCACGACGAAGGACTGGCCCGTCTGCTCGCCGAGCTTCTGCGCAAGCATGCGGCCGACGGCGTCGAGCGTGCCGCCCGGCGGGAAGGGGATGACCATCCGCACGGACTTGTTGGGATAGGTCTGCGCTGGCTGTGTCTGCGCCACGGCGCCGGCCGCCGCCGCGAGGGCGGCGGCGCCCAGAGCGGCGCGCAGGAAGTGGTTGCGTTGCATGGTGTCTTGTCTCCTGTCGTGTTTCTTGTGAGGCCACCCGGGGTGTCAGGGGACTCAAAATCCCCCGCCCCTTTTTTTGCTGGAGCCGTTTAGCGCTGCAGCAGGCCGGCCTGCTTCACCGCGGCGCGCAGCGCATCCATTTCCTTCGCGTTCGGCGCTTCGGTGGGCGGGCGCACGGTGGCGTCGTCGATCACGCCGGCCAGGAACATGCCGCCCTTCATGCGCGCATGGGCCTCGCCCGTGGGCTCGCCGCCGCCGTAGACGGCGTCTTTGAGCGGGGTGATGACGGCCTGCACCTCCATGGCCTTCTTCAGGTCACCCGCCTTCACGGCGTTCCACAGGTCGATGATGAGCTGCGGGATGAAGGTGGCGAAGCCGACCAGCGCGCCGTCGACGCCCTGCACCATGGAGGCGAGCAGATATTCGTCGTGGCAGGTGAGGATGGCCTTGGAGGCGTCGGCCTCGCGGATGGCCTGGATGTCGCGGGCGTATTTGTTCATGTCGCGCTGGCCCACCTTGAAGGCCTGCAGGTAGGGCAGCCTGGCGAGGTCGGCGAGCAGTTGCGACGAGTACGAGGCACGCGTCCACGCGGGGTAGACGTGGCAGACGAGGTCGGCATCCGGCGCGGCCTCATGGATCGCCTCGAAGTACTGCAGCGCATGGCCGGAGGTGAAGCCGAAGCGCAGCCAGTGGTGGGGGGGCATCACGTCGAGCGCGACGGCGCCGGCGGCCACGGCGGCGCGGGCATGGTCGGCGGCGTCCTTCAGGCCTTCGCAGACGATCGATGAGATGACGGGGCAGCGGCCTTTCAGTTCGTCCGCCACGATGCGGGTGACTTCCGCGCGCTCGGCCGGGGTGAGCGAGAACACTTCACCGGTGTGGCCGTTGGTCATGATGGCGACCACGCCGTCGTGGCCGGCGAGCCAGGAGGCGAGCTTGCGCAGCGCGGGCTCGTCGATGCGGTGGTCCGGCGTGAAGGGGCACGAAATGGCGGGGATGATGCCGCGATAATTCGCGATGGAAGGCATGTGGGCTGTCTCCGTGGTTCCGGGATGGTCCCGTCGTGGGGCCGTTGGTGGAAAAGGAAGGGGAACGCAGCGGATGATTCCCGCCCTGCCCGCGGCCGTCCAATACCCGAATCGCATACAACTATCCGCGCGTGCCCGGCATGCGCCAGGAGACGCATGGGCCCCGGCAACCGACCGCTGGATCTGGAGTGGCTGGAGGATTTCCTCGCCCTCGCCGAAAGCGGCAATTTCTCGCGCGCGGCCGAGGCCCGCGCCATCGCGCAGCCCGCGTTCAGCCGCCACATCCGCGCGCTGGAGGACTGGGTGGGCGCCGAGCTGTTCGACCGCAGCGCGCACCCGGCGGCGCTCACCGCCGCGGGCCAGCGCTTCCAGCCGCTGCTGGAGGACGTGCTCGCCCGGCTGGAGGCGGCACGCATCAAGGCCTGCGCCGCGCAGGCCCAGGCGGCGGCCAGCCTGCGCTTCGCGGCGACGCACGTGCTGTCGCTCACGTTCTTCCCGCGCTGGCTCGGGGGCCTGGAGTCGCAGTTGCGGCTGGGGCCGATCCAGACGGTTTCCGACAGCTACCAGGCCTGCGAGGACCTGGCCCTGCAGCGGCGCGTGCAGTTCGTGCTGTGCCACGGGCATGCGGCCGTGCCGGGGCGGCTGGACGAGTCGGCCTACCCGGCGGTGCGGCTGGCGGACGACGTGCTGCAGCCCGTGTCCGCTCCGCAGGCGGGCGGGACGCCGCTGCATGCCATCCCGGGCCCGGAGGCGCAGAGCGGCGCGCGGCCACCGCTGCCGGTGCTGGCGTACAGCGATGCCTCGGGCCTGGGACGGATCATGCGGGCGCTGCGCAAAGGGGTGTTCGATCCGGGCGGCCCGGCGAGCATGCCCGGCGACGTGGAGGTGGTGTTCACTGCCCACCATGCGGCGCTGCTCAAGGCGATGGCGCTGGAGGGCCGGGGCCTGGCGTGGCTGCCGCAGAGCCTGGTCGCGGACGAGCTGCGCGCCGGCACGCTGGTGCCCGCGGGGCCGGCCGCCTGGGACGTGCCGGTGGAGATCCGGCTCTATCGCCAGCGCACGGAGATGTCGGACGCAGCGGAGGCGTTCTGGCGCCTCGCCGCGGGCGGGCCGTCGGCGGATCCCGCCCTGCCCTGACGCGCACCGCTCCGGCGGCGGGCGGTCACTCCTTGTGGAAACGCGTGCCCTGGCCGATGGCGCAGCGGTAGGCCACGGGTGGCGAGCGCAGGTCGTAGCCGGGCAGGTTGAACATCCAGGTGCCGAAGTCCACGGTCTGGTCGGGGCGCACCTGGTAGCGCATGAACTGGACGATCGGCTGGCCGTCGCCCGCCACGGTGACGTGCGAGTCGCTGAACGAGACGGTGCCGTCCTGCACGATGCGGTAGGCATCGATGCGGCGGCCCCCGCGCGTCTGCGAGTGCGCTGCGGCGCCCTGCGGCATGCATTGCGAGAGATCGATGGCCACGGAGACGTTCTTGCCCTGGTCCAGCGCCTGCAGGATGGCGGCATGGGTGGGCAGGACATCGCTGGCATGGGCGGCGGGGCTGGCGGCGATCCAGAGGGCGGGCGCGAGCAGCAGGCAGTAGGTGCGGTAAGGGAGCAGTCGGACCATGGGTGCGAACCTTTCGATGCGAGGGGTTGGGGAGCGAGAGCGCGCCCATGGTAGGCAACTGTCGCTTCGGAGACACCCCTGCGCCGCCACCGGCTTCGGCACGTTGGCGCAGGCCCGGCAGCGATGGCGACGTGCCTGCGGCACCGGGCCATCCTTGCCCCGCAAGGCCCGCGCGCTCATCGGTGGCCGGCCGTCAGGACCGCCGGACGGCGCCGCATTGAGGAACTTCATCCATTGCATTAGTTTTCCGCGGGGTGCCCGCCGGGCCACTTCGATAATCCGCGCATGGAAAAAAGGAACCGCGCGACGCTCATCGGCCTCGTCGCCATCGCCCTGTGGGCCTCGATCGTCGGGCTGATCCGCGGCGTGGCCGAGGGGCTGGGCGCGACGGGCGGCGCGGCGGCGATCTACACGGCGGCCTCGGTGCTGCTGTGGGCGACGGTCGGCTTCACGCCGCTGCGCGCGTTCCCGCGCCGGTACCTGGCCTGGGGCAGCGTGCTGTTCGTCAGCTACGAGCTGTGCCTGTCGCTCTCCATCGGGTATGCGGACACGCGGCAGCAGGCGATCGAGGTGGGCATGGTGAACTACCTGTGGCCCACCTTCACGATGGTGGCCGCGATCCTGTTCAACGGCCAGCGCGCGGGCTGGCTGGTGGTGCCGGGCCTGGCGGTGTCGCTGGCGGGCATCTGCATGGTGCTGGGCGGCGGCAACGGGGTGAGCGCGGCCGGCATGGTCGGCAACATCCAGGGCAACCCGCTGAGCTACGGGCTGGCGTTCGCCGGGGCGCTGATCTGGGCGGCCTACTGCACCGTCACGGCGCGCATCGCGCGCGGCACGAACGGGATCACGCTGTTCTTCCTGCTCACCGCGCTGGTGCTGTGGGCGAAATACCTCGCGGGCGGCGCCCCGGCGATGCACTGGAGCCTGGCCACGGTGGTGCACCTCGCGCTCGCCGCGGCGGCGATGGGCTTCGGCTACGCGGCATGGAACGTGGGCATCCTGCACGGCAACGTGACGCTGCTGGCGGGTGCGTCGTACTTCACGCCGGTGCTGTCGGCGGCGCTGGCGGCGGTGCTTCTGCAGGTGCCGCTCTCGGCCCCCTTCTGGGCCGGGGCCGGCATGGTGTGCGGCGGCGCGGTGCTGTGCTGGCTCGCGACGCGCGGGCGCGCGAAGGGACCTGCGCGCGCCGAGGCGTGCTGACGGGAAGCCGCCGTCAGTCGATGGTGAGGTGCGCGCTCTTCACCACCTGCGCCATGCGCGCAGCCTCGCTGCGGAAGAAGGCCGCGGCCTGCTCGGGCGGCGTGAGCTGGATCTCGTAGCCCTGGGTGATGAGCGCATCGCGTGCCTCGGGCATCTCCATCGCGGCCTTGAAGCCGGCGTAGAGGCGCGCGAGTTCCGCCTTCGGGATGCCGGCCGGCGCCACGGGCGCGATCCAGCCGTCGAGCGCGAAGCCCGGCAGGCCCTGCTCCGCGATCGTGGGCACGCCCGGCAGCGTGGGCACGCGCGCCGCGGTGGTCACGCCCAGTGCCCGCAGAGCGCCGGATTTGATGTGCGGCGCGGCGGGCGCGGCGGCTACCACGGCGAGCTGCACCTGCCCGCCCAGCACGTCGTTCATGAGCGGGCCCATGCCCTTGTAGGGGACGTGCTGGATATCCACCTTCGCCTGGTCGGCGAACATCGCGGCGCCCAGGTGCAGGATGGTGCCGTTGCCGGAGGAGCCGTAATTGAGCACGCCCGGTTTCGCCTTCGCGAGGGCGATCAGCTCGCGCACGTTCGCGGCCGGCACCGCGGGGTTCGCCACCAGCACGAAGGGCGTGGCGCCCAGGATGGTGATGGGGGCGATGTCGGCGAGCGAGTCGAACGGGATGTTCTTGTAGACGCTGGGGTTCACCACGTGGTTGTTGGAGACCACACCGATGACGGAGCCGTCCTTGGGCGCGCGCACGATCTGCGCGGTGCCGGTGATGCCGCCCGCGCCGGGCAGGTTCTCGATCACCACCGGCTGGCCGAGCGCCTTCGACAGGCTGGTGCCGATCGCGCGGATGGCGCCGTCGGCCCCCGAGCCGGCGGACAGCGGCAGGATGACGCGCAGCGGCCGGTCCGGGTGGGACTGGGCCCGCGCGGGCCGCAGGCCGCTCCCGGCGGTGGCCAGGGCCGCGGCGGCGCCGAGGGTGAGCACCGTGCGGCGGGTCAGGGCCGCGGCGGGCGCATGGGCATCGGCGCCGAGCCCGGCATCAGGACGGTGGCGGCCCGGGGCCGGTGGGGGTGGCAGGATCGGCATGCGCATGTCTCCATCGTTGTGGGTGGGCCGCGCGGACTGCGCCGCGCTCGTCGGAAAGGCCCCGGGAAAACGGTCGTCGAAAAATCGTCGATCAGGCCACGGCACGGGCCTCGCGCAGCGCGTCGATGGCGCCGGGCGCATAGCCCAGGCCTTCGAGCAGTTCGCGCGTGTGCTCGCCCAGCCGAGGCGGATCGGCGCGCACGGGCAGGCGTTCGCCGTCCATGCGCAGCGGCATCAGCGTGACGCGGGCACGCTCGCCGGCCCGGTCGCCATCGGGCAGCGTGACCTCGGCCAGGCCGCCGGTGGCGTTCAGGTGCGGATCGTCGAACAGCTGCTCGGGCCGCAGGATCGGCGCGAACGGCAGGCCGTGGCGCTCGAAGACCGCGGCGAGTTCGTCCGCCGTGTGCTGCGCGAGGCGGCGCCGCAGTTCGGGCAGCAGCGTGGCGCGGGCGCGCACGCGGTCGTTGTTGAGGGCGAGCGCGGCATCGGCCAGCAGGTCGGCATAGCCCATGGCGGTGCAGAAGGTGCGCCACTGGGCGTCGCTCACCGCGGCGAGGAAGATCTGGCCGCCGTCCTTCACGCTGAACACGTCGTACACGGCCCAGGAGGAGATGCGGTCCGGCATGGGCGCCGCGGGCTGGCCGGTCACGGCGTACTGCATCATGTGCTGGCCCACCAGGAAGACGTTGTTCTCGAACAGCGCGGAATCCACCTCCTGGCCGCGGCCGGTCTGCGCGCGCTGCATCAGCGCCGCCATCGCGCCGATCGCGCCGAACATGCCGCCCATGATGTCGTTCACGCTGGTGCCCGCGCGCAGCGGATCGCCCGGGCGGCCCGTCATGTAGGCGAGGCCGCCCATCATCTGCACCACTTCGTCGAGCGCGGTGCGGTGCTCGTAGGGCCCGGGCAGGAAGCCGGTGTGGTTCACGTACACCAGCCCTTCGTTGAGGCGCGAGAGCGCCGCGTAATCCAGGCCGTATTTCGCCATCACGCCGGGCTTGAAGTTCTGCGCCACCACGTCGGCGGAGGACGCGAGGCGGATCGCCACTTCCAGCCCCTCGGCGCTGCGCAGGTCGATCGCGATGCTCTTCTTGTTGCGGTTGAACATCGGGAAGAAGCCCGCGCCCGCGCCCAGCAGGTGGCGGGTGCGGTCGCCCTCCACGGGCTCCACCTTGATGACCTCGGCGCCCAGATCCGCCAGCACCATGCCGCAGGTCGGGCCCATGACCATGTGGGTGAACTCCACCACGCGCAGGCCTGCGAGCGGCAGGCTGCGTTCCGGGGAGGGGTTTGCGGCAGTGGCGGAGGAAGTCATGGGAATGCGCAGGGACGAAGAGGAGAGACGAAAGGCAGCAGGCGATGCAATGGGATGCGACATGGTGCGATGGGCTGCGACGGAATCGGGGCGAACGGCTGGCTGGGGCTACGGTGGTGGATGGTGGGCGACGCAAAGCGCTCTGGCGCCCGCCCCCGCTCACCGCCCACCGCTCAGGCGGAGACGGGTTCCGCAAGAACTTCGGGCCGCGCCACCAGGCCACCTCGGGGCAGGCCCGCGCGCCAGAGTGTCCCATGCAGGGTCTCGCCGGCGAGCCACCCGCCCACGCGCCCGCGCAGCGCGAGCAGGCCGGGCAGGTCGAGGCCCGTGTCCACGCCCATGCGCTCCAGCATGAAGGCCAGGTCTTCGGTGGCCACGTTGCCGCTCGCGCCCGGCGCATGCGGGCAGCCGCCGATGCCGGCCAGGCTCGCGTCGAACCGCGCCACGCCGGTCTGCCAGGCCGCATAGGCGTTCGCCAGGCCCATGCCGCGCGTGTCGTGGAAGTGCGCGCAGGCCAGGCGGTCGCCGACGAGCGCACGCGCCCGGCCGAAGAGCCGCAGCACCGATTGCGGATCGGCATAGCCCACGGTGTCGGCCAGGCTCACGCGGTCGGCGCCGGCATCGAGCAGTGCCTGCATCAGCCGCAGCACTTCGCTCTCCGCGACGTCGCCCTGCAGCGTGCAGCCGAAGGCCGTGCCCACGCCGCCCTCGATCAGCGTGCGGCTACCGGACGCGTCGCGCGCGGCGCGGATGCGCGCCACCTCCGCCACGACCTCGTCGGGCGTCTTGCGCAGGTTGGCGAGGCTGTGCGCATGGCTCGCCGAAAGCGGCACCACCATCAGGTGCGCGCCGCATTCGAGCGCCCGCTCGGCGCCCTTCAGGTTGGGCACCAGCACCGACGCCACCAGCCCGGGCAGCGTGCGCGCGAACGCCAGCACCTCGGCCGTGTCCGCCAGCTGCGGCAGCAGGCGCGCGGGCACGAAGGAGCCGACCTCGATCTCGCGCTGCCCGGCCGCATGCGCGGCAGCGATCCAGGCCGTCTTCTGGTGGGTGGGCAGGGTGGCGGCGATGCTCTGCAGGCCGTCGCGCAGGCCGACTTCGCGCACCTCGGCGCGGCGCCGGCCTGCCGGGCGGCCGGACGGGGCGCCAGCGGACATGCCTGATGGTTCCACGGATGCAGGGGCACCGGGCGGCAGGGCGGCGGACGGAGCGGAAGGCGCGGTGGCGGACGGATCGGTGGCGGGCATGGGGCGCTCCCGGACGGGCCGGGCCTGCGTGTAGAAGGGACGCGACCATTCTAGAAATTCCCGCACACTCCGTGATCTCAATTTGGGAAGCCCAGAATTTCCCGAATGGAACATCATCTTTCTGCCCCATGCGCTCCCTCGATCTGCTGACCCTGCGGCTCTTCGTGGCCGTCTGCGAGCAGCGCAACATCGCGCGCGCGGCCGAGCGCGAGTCGATCGTGGGCTCCGCCGTGAGCAAGCGGCTGGCGCAATTGGAAGACACGGTGGGCACGCAGCTGCTGGTGCGCAAACGCCATGGGGTGGCCCCCACCCCGGCCGGGGAGACGCTGCTGGAGCATGCGCGCGAGATGCTGGCCACCGCGGGCCGCATCGAGCGGGACATGGCCAGCTTCGCCACGGGCGTGCGCGGCCACGTGCGCATGCTGGTCACCGCCTCCGTCATGGCCGAATCGCTGGCCGACGACGTGGCGGCTTTTCTGCAGGAGCCCGCGCACCGCGACATCCAGGTGAGCATGGAAGAGCGCGTGAGCCCGGAGGTGGTGCGCGGCGTGCGCGAGGGCAGCGCCTCGCTGGGCATCTGCTGGGACGCGGCCGACCTGCAGGGCCTGCGCACGCGCGCCTACCGCAGCGACCACCTCGCCATCGCGGCCCATCCATCGCACCCCGTGGCGGCGCTGGAGACCGTACGGTTCGCCGACGTGCTCGGCCACGAATTCGTCAGCATGCCGGCGCTCAGCGCGGTGCAGGTGCTGCTGGCACGCGCCGCCGCGCTGGAGGGACGCACGCTGCTGCACCGGGTGTTCGTCTCCAATTTCGACGCGGCGCTGCGCGTGGTGCGCGCCAACCTGGCGATCAGCGTGGTGCCGCGCGAAGTGGCCGAGCCCTTCGCCGCCGCGAGCGGGGTGCGGGTGGTGCCGCTGGCCGACCCCTGGGCGCGCCGCCGCTTCGCGATCTGCGCGCGGGCGGCCGATGGCCTGCCCGCCGCCGCGGCGCTGCTTGCCGATTACCTCGCCCGCCGCGGCAGTGGCCTGGAGGCGGGAGTGCAACCACGCGGTAACACCTGAGTTTTTGCATGGCACGCCTGCCAGGCAAGCATCTTGAGCTATTAAACTTGTAGCAAACCGATTTCCGCGCTATATTTTCACGGTGCCCGGGTGCCCGTCCGTTCCCGACCATCGCACCGTCCCCCGCGCCAAGGAGAACCCGCCATGAGTTCCAAGGAAAACGTCGCCATCAACCAGCTGTTCGAAAAGCTCGAATGCCGTTATGCGCTGCGCGTGCTCTGGGCCCTGCGCGACGGCCATCCGCAGACTTTCCGGCTGCTGCAGGACAGCGTCGGCGGCATCACCCCGAACACCCTCAACACCCGCATCAAGGAATTGCGCGAGGCCGGCCTGCTGGACCACGGCAGCGACGGCTACACCGTCACGCCCTCGGGCGTGGACCTGCTCAAGCGGCTGAGCGACGTGCAGGCCTTCGCCACCCGCTGGGTCGCCGCGCGCGGTGCCCGGGCCGCGGCAGCGGCGGCAGCGGCCGCCAAGTCGCCGCACTGACACGCCCCCGCCTGCGCGCCTTCCTGCCTGCGTTTTTTCTTTCCCTCCCGTTTCTTTCCTGGCGTACCGCCACCCACCCCAAGGAGTTTCGCGAATGGCTTTCACCACCACCCCGTCCGGCCTGCAATACGAAGACACGACCATCGGCGAAGGCGCCGAGGCCACCGCCGGCCAGCCCGTGAGCGTGCACTACACCGGCTGGCTCTACAACGACGGCCAGCAGGGCGCGAAGTTCGACTCCAGCCGCGACCGCAACGACCCGTTCAAATTCCACCTGGGCGCCGGCATGGTGATCAAGGGCTGGGACGAAGGCGTGCAGGGCATGAAGATCGGCGGCCAGCGCACGCTCATCATCCCCGCAGCCCTGGGCTACGGTGCGCGCGGCGCCGGCGGCGTGATCCCCCCGAACGCCACGCTGAAGTTCGACGTGGAACTGCTCGGCGTCGGCCGCTGAGCGCCACTCGCCTCCGTCCGGCGCGCTGCGGCAGCGCGCCGCTCAACCGAAGAGCGCCTCCTGCAGGCGCTTGTATTTCTCCTCCCCCACCAGATCGCGGATCCTGGGCGCCAGGGCAGCCAGCTCTTCCATGCTGCGCGCGCCCTCCACGGCCAGGTTCAGGCGGAAGCCCCGCAGGCCGGCGCTGGAGGTGAGCTGCGTGGCCACGAGGTAGGCACTCTGGTAGCGGTCCGCCAGCGTGGCGGGCGGGGACGGCGTTGCGGATGCGCTGCCCGTGCCCGGGGCGGGAGGGGCCGCCGCCACCGGCTGCGGCAGGCCCCGCCCGTCGGGCGATTCCAGCAGGCCCTGGTCGACCATGGCCCGTACGTCGTCCACCGTGATGCCCATCGCCGCCGTGGCGGACAGCACCTGCTCCAGCGTGCGCTGTCCATCGAACAGGATGAACGCGGAACGCTGGCGCGGCGTGAGGCCGCCATGGCGGTCTTTCAGGGCCAGCTGGCCCGCGGGGGTTTTGACGAGAAGCACGTCGTGGACCTCGGGAGGGAAGCCGCAAGCGGCGAAGTCGGGCCAGCGTCGCATGCGCTCGGCCGTTTGTGAATCGGGGTTTGTTGCGATGTGTTGCAAACGCCCCGCTCCCCGCTCCGATCAACCGCCCCGCGATGGCGGGTGCGATAAAGGCGCTCAGGCCGATGCGCGCGGCCGGGCGTGCGCGGAGCGCGTCGCCAGGCTGACCAGCCAGGCCGCCACGGCGCCCGCCGGCACGCCGAACACGCCGGCCGACACCGGATCGATGCCGAACCACAGCCCTTGCGGCAGCAGCCAGGCCGGCGCCACGGCCTGCGCCGCATCGGTGAACGCGGCGAGGTAGTAGAGCGTGGTCCCGAGCCCGCAGAGCATGCCCGCCACCGCGCCCTGCCGCGTCGCGCCCCGCCAGAAGATTCCGAGCACCATCACCGGCACGAAGGCCGATGCGGCGATGGAGAACGATGCGGACACCATCGGCAGGATCTCCGAGCGCTTGAGCGCGGCCACGAAGGCCGCGACCAGCGCCACCGCGAGCAGCGCGAACTTGGTGAGGATCACCCGGTGCTCCGGCGACACCGGCCGGCCGCGGCCGGACCCGCGCAGGTACAGGTCGCGCACCAGGGCATTGCTGATGGTGAGCAGCAGGCCGTCCGCGGTGGAAAGCGCCGCCGCCAGGCCGCCCGCCGCCACCAGCCCCGACACCACGTAGGGCAGCCCGCCCAGCTCCGGCGTGGCCAGCATGATGAGGTCCGCGCCCAGCCGGATCTCGCCGAACTGCACGATGCCGTCGCCGTTGACGTCCTGCACCGACAACAGCGCCGGATCGACGCGCGACCACTGCCCGATCCAGGCCGGCAGCGCATCGAAGCGGCTGCCCACGAGGTTCTGCATGACCTCGAACTTCACCAGCACCGCCAGCGCGGGCGCGCTCAGGTAGAGCAGCGCGATGAAGAACAGCGACCAGGCCACCGAGGCGCGCGCCGCCGAGGGCGTGGGCACGGTGTAGTAGCGCGTGAGCAGGTGCGGCAGGCCCGCGGTGCCGACCATCAGGCAGAACATCAGCGCCAGGAAGTTGCGGCGCGACACCTCGTAGGCCTCCTGCTGCGCGGGCGTGCCGGCCGGGTCGCCGCGGTAGGCCAGGCCATGCGGCGGCAGGCCGCCGAGCGGGCGGGCGCGCTCCTGGCTCTCGCGCATCTCGCGCGTCCACAGTTCGCGCGCGGCGTCGGCATCGCGCGGCAGCAGCGCCAGCTCGCGGCTGGCGGCCACCACGCTCGCCACGTCGGCCTGCGCGTCGCGCAGCCGGTGCACGCGCTCGCGCGCCGCCTCGCGTTCGCGCTCCAGCGCCGCGGGCACGTCGCGCAGCCGCTCCTGCAGCTCCTGCGCGCGGCGCGCGTGCGCGGCCACCACCTCGCGCTCGGCGGGCGATGCGAGCAGCTCCGACTCCAGCGCGGCGATCTTGCCGATCTGTCCGCCGTAGACCGCGGCCGCGAGCGGGTTGCCCAGCTGCTTGTAGGCGAGCCACGAGACGGGAATCAGGAACGCCAGCAGGATCACCACGTACTGCGCGACCTGCGTCCAGGTGATGGCGCGCATGCCGCCCAGGAAGGAGCACAGCAGCACGCCGCCCAGGCCCAGCATGATGCCGATCTCGAACTGCACGCCCGTGAGCCGCGAGGCGATCAGGCCCACGCCGTAGATCTGCGCCACCACGTAGGTGAACGAGCACAGCACGGCCGCCAGCGCCGCGATCACGCGCGGCCAGCGCCCGCCGAAGCGCACCTGGAAGAATTCGGGGATCGTGTAGAGATTCATCGCCCGCAAATGCGGCGCGATGAGCAGCGCGACGAGGCAGAAGCCGCCCGTCCAGCCCAGCAGGTAGGCGAGCCCCCCGGCCTGCCCCGGCCCGCCCGAGAAGCCCTGCAGGTAGAGCGCGCCCGAGAGGCTGATGAACGAGGCGGCGCTCATCCAGTCGGCCGCGGCGGCCATGCCGTTGTAGAACGGCGGAATGCGCCGGCCCGCGACGTAGTATTCCTCCGGGTCGGTGGTGCGGCCATACACGCCGATGGCCGCATAGACCATCACGGAGAGGAAGAGGAAGATCGGCCCGATCCACTGCCGCGAGAGGCCGCGGTGCTCGGCCCAGGCCATGAGCGCGAGAAAGGCCAGCACCCCCGTGGTGTAGAGCGCGAGCAGGCGGTGCAGGCGCCCGTGGCCCGCGGCGCCGGAGCCCCCGGATGGCCCGTCAGCCATGGGAGCGCGGCGCCCTGCCCGGGGCCGGGGCCTGCGCCGGTGCCGCGGCGGCGACCGTTCCGCGCGCCGCCTGCAGGTCGGCGGCCGCGCGCGCATCGGCGCGCTCGAAGCGGTCCATCGCCACGCAGTAGGCCACCACGATGGAGATGAAGGCCAGCACCGCGCCCTGCGACGCGATCCAGTAGCCCAGCGGCCATTCGCCCAGGCGCCAGGTGAGATCGCGCACGAAGTAGCAGGCGCCGAACGACACCGCGGCCCAGGCCAGCAGCAGCACCGCCTTCAGCCAGAGGTGGCGCGCGTCGTGCAGGTCGGGGGCGAACGGCGCGGCCTCCGCGACCCCGGCACGGCCATCGCCATGGTCAAGACCGTGCCCCGCGGCCATCGTGGGCCCCACGAGCCCGTGCGGCCCGCCCGCGGCCCACGGCGGACTGGAGGACGGCGGCGGCGCGGGCATGGGCCGGCGTGCGCCGTCAGCCGGCGAGCTTCTGCCAGGTGGCGATCACGCTGTCGGGGTTGAGCGAGATCGACGAGATGCCCTGCTTCGCGAGCCACAGCGCGAAGTCCGGGTGGTCGCTCGGGCCCTGGCCGCAGATGCCGACGTACTTGCCCTGCTTCTTGCAGGCCTCGATGGCGCGCGAGAGCAGCGCCAGCACGGCCGGGTCGCGCTCGTCGAAATCGGCAGCCAGCAGTTCCAGGCCGGAGTCGCGGTCCAGGCCCAGCGTGAGCTGGGTCAGGTCGTTGGAGCCCACCGAGAAGCCGTCGAAGAACTGCAGGAACTCGTCGGCCAGCACGGCGTTGGAGGGCACCTCGCACATCATGATGAGCTTGAGTTCGTTCTCGCCGCGCTTCAGGCCGTGCTCGCCCAGCAGCTGGGTCACGCGGTCGGCCTGGCCGAGCGTGCGCACGAAGGGCACCATCACCTGCACGTTGGTCAGGCCCATGTCGTTGCGCACGCGCTTCAGCGCCTCGCACTCCATGGCGAAGGCCTCGCCGAACTCCTTGCTGATGTAGCGCGCCGCGCCGCGGAAGCCCAGCATCGGGTTCTCTTCCTCGGGCTCGTAGCGGCTGCCGCCGATCAGCTTGCGGTACTCGTTGGACTTGAAGTCCGACAGGCGCACGATCACCGGCTTGGGCCAGAACGCCGCCGCGATGGTGGCGATGCCTTCGGCGACCTTGTCCACGTAGAACGCGCGCGGGCTGGCATGGCCGCGGGCCACCGATTCGACGGCCTTCTTCAGGTCGGCGTCGATCTGCGGATAGTCCAGGATGGCCTTCGGGTGCACGCCGATGTTGTTGTTGATGATGAACTCGAGCCGTGCCAGGCCCACGCCCTCGTTGGGCAGCTGGCAGAAGTCGAAGGCCAGTTGGGGATTGCCGACGTTCATCATGATCTTGGTGTCGATCTTCGGCATCTCGCCGCGCTGCACCTCGGTCACCTCGGTTTCCAGCAGGCCGTCGTAGATCTTGCCGGTGTCGCCCTCGGCGCAGCTCACCGTCACCAGCGTGCCGTCCTTCAGCAGGCTGGTGGCGTCGCCGCAGCCCACCACGGCGGGAATGCCGAGTTCGCGCGCGATGATGGCAGCGTGGCAGGTGCGCCCGCCGCGGTTGGTGACGATGGCGCTGGCGCGCTTCATCACGGGCTCCCAGTTCGGGTCGGTCATGTCGGTGACGAGCACGTCGCCGGGCTGTACCTTGTCCATCTCGGCGATGTCGCCCACCAGCCGCACCGGGCCCGTGCCGATCTTCTGGCCGATGGCGCGGCCCTCGGCCAGCACCGTGCCCGTGCCCTTGAGCTTGAACTTCTGCTCGGCCTGGCCCTGCTGCTGGCTCTTCACCGTCTCGGGGCGGGCCTGCAGGATGTAGAGCTGGCCGTCGGTGCCGTCCTTGCCCCACTCGATGTCCATCGGGCGGCCGTAGTGCTTCTCGATGACGACGGCGTATTCGGCGAGCTGCTGCACCTCGGCATCGGTCAGCGAATAGCGGTTGCGCAGCTCGGTGGGCACGTCGGTGGTCTGCACCAGCTTGCCCGAGGCCTTCTTCTCCTCGGGCGAGGCGAACACCATCTGGATCAGCTTGGAGCCCAGGTTGCGGCGGATCACGGCCTTGTTGCCGGCGGCCAGCATCGGCTTGTGTACGTAGAACTCGTCGGGGTTCACGGCGCCCTGCACCACCGTCTCGCCCAGGCCGTAGCTGGAGGTGATGAACACCACCTGGTCGAAGCCGGATTCGGTGTCGATCGTGAACATCACGCCCGCTGCGCCCAGGTCGGAGCGCACCATGCGCTGCACGCCGGCCGACAGGGCCACGACGTCGTGCGCGAAGCCCTTGTGGACGCGGTAGCTGATCGCGCGGTCGTTGTAGAGGGAGGCGAACACCTCCTTCATCTTGTGCAGCACGTCGTCGATGCCGACGACGTTCAGGAAAGTCTCCTGCTGGCCGGCGAACGAGGCGTCGGGCAGGTCTTCGGCCGTGGCGGACGAGCGCACGGCGAAGCTCGCTTCGGCATTGCCTTCGGACAGCGTGGCGAACGCGTCGCGCACGGCCTTTTCCAGGTCGGCCGGGAAGGGCTGGGCTTCGAGCCAGCCGCGGATCTCGGCGCCGGCGGCGGCGAGCGCGCGCACGTCTTCGGTGTCGAGCGTGGCCAGGCGCTGGCTGATGCGGTCGGCGAGGCCTTCGTGCTTCAGGAACTCGCGGAAGGCGTGGGCGGTGGTGGCGAAGCCGGTGGGCACGCGCACGCCCTGGGGCAGCTGGGAGATCATCTCGCCGAGGGAGGCGTTCTTGCCACCCACCGACTCGACGTCGGTCATTCTCAGGTTCTCAAACGGAACGACCAGGGCGGTCGACTCGAACAGTGCAGACATGGGAAAGCTCCAGAAGTTGAAACCGGGTCTGCGCGCCGCACGGGGCCGCCCGCGCGCGGGGGCGGGCTGGCGGGGGCGCCGTCGTCACGCATGCACGGCGCGCTGTGGCTTGGCTGTTCTGGTTGTAGGCCGGGCGCGTGCATGGTGGAAATGGGAATAATGGGCGCGATTGTAGGGCGGCCGGCCGCAAGGCGCTTGTGGGACATCACCGGCCCCCCGGTCCAGCCACCCCGAGCGAATCGATCCACCCCGAAAGCCCCGACCCCTCCATGCACACGCGCACCGTATTCTTCATCTCCGACGGCACCGGCATCACGGCGGAAACCTTCGGCAACGCCATCCTGGCGCAGTTCGACATCAAGCCGCGCCACGTGCGCCTGCCCTTCATCGACACCGAGGACAAGGCCCACCAGGCCGTGCGCCGCATCAACCACACGGCCGAGCTGGAGGGCAAGAAGCCCGTCGTCTTCACCACGCTGGTCAACATGAGCGTGCTGCGCATCATCCAGGAGAACTGCAAGGGCATGCTGCTGGACATGTTCGGCACCTTCATCCGCCCGCTGGAGGGCGAGCTGGGCATCAAGTCGCTGCACCGCGTGGGCCGCTTCGCGGACGTGAGCCTGAGCAAGGAATACACCGACCGCATCGAGGCGATCAACTTCAGCCTGGACCACGACGACGGCCAGAGCCACCGCGACCTGGACGGCGCCGACGTGATCCTGGTGGGCGTGTCGCGCAGCGGCAAGACCCCGACCAGCCTCTACCTGGCCATGCAGTGCGGCCTGAAGGTGGCCAACTACCCGCTCATCCCGGAAGACTTCGACCGCAAGCAGCTGCCGCCCGCGCTGGAGCCGCACCGCAAGAAGATCTTCGGGCTCACCATCCTGCCCGAGCGGCTTTCGCAGATCCGCAACGAGCGCCGGCCGGGCTCGAAGTACGCCGACCTCATGAACTGCCGCCACGAGGTGGCCGAGGCGGAGGCGATGATGCGGCGCTCGGGCATCCGCTGGCTCTCCACCACCACCAAGAGCATCGAGGAGATCGCGACGACGATCCTGCAGGAAGTGCGGCCGGAGCGGCTGGTGTATTGACCGGGCGGCCGGAGGATGCGGATCAGGACACGGTAAGGTGCTCGAAGAGGATCAGCGACCCGATCCCGATGAGCAGGATCCCGCCCAGGCCCTCGGCCCAGCGGCCCACGACGGCCCCCAGCAGGCGGCCGACCATGACGCCCAGCGTCACCATGGTGAAGGTCGCCAGGCCGATGGCCACGGCCACCACGGCGATGTTCACGTCGAGGAAGGCGAGGCCCACGCCGACCGCCATCGCGTCGATGCTGGTGGCGAACCCGGTCACCGCCAGGAGCCAGAAGCCGTGCCGGCTCGGCTTCTCGGCCGCGCCCTCCCCCTCCCCGGGGCTTTTCAGCGACGCGATCAGCATGTGGCCGCCCAGGCACAGCAGGAGCACGAACGCGATCCAATGGTCCCACGCCTTGACGTAGTCCGACGCCATCGAACCCAGCGCCCATCCGGCGACGGGCGTGAGCGCTTCGATCACTCCGAAGATGGCGCCGGTGCGCAGTGCTTCGGACCAGCGGGGTTTGAGAAGGGCGGTGCCCTTGCCGACGGCGGCGGCAAAGGCGTCGGTGGACATGGCGAAGGCCAGCACCGAAATGGCAGCGAGATTCATGGGGAATACAGTTGTTATCGGCCGGGCACGAGCGCAACGGCACGCCATCGCTGCCCGGCCTGCGCCGCGATGGAATGCCGATGGTCTCGCCAACCGATCAACGGATGCCGGCGCCACGGCATGCGGAATGCCGAGTGTGTTGACGCAGGCGCCTTCAGCAGTGAAGGCAGGCTACTCCCCAAGGGAGCCGCGATTCTAGAAGAGGCGGGATGCCCGTGCGCACCATGGCCCCGCCACAGGAAAGACTACTGGAAACGGGTCGCATTCCTGGCGGGGACGTTACGCCGCGGGAGCGCGGCATGGCATGCCCCGGACCGGCGGCCCGATGAACGACACTCAGCAGGCCGTGACCGCGCACCATGCGCTGCGGCGGACCGCCCGGGGCCCGCGCGGCGAACACACCACGGCTGAAAGGAAAGGCAGTGACCGATACGGAAGAACCACACCTCGGCCCCCGCGTCCGCGACGCACGCAAGCTGCGCCCGCTCGTGATATTCGGGGCGGGCGGCCACGCCGTGAGCGTTGCGAACGTGGCACTGTCCGCCGGGTACGCGATCCAGCACTTCGTCGACCAGAACAGGAAGGGAACGGCGCTGCTGGGAATCCCCGTCATCGGCGGCATCGCCGAACTGGAGAACCCGCAGGAACTCAGTTTCGCCATCGCGGTCGGCGACAACTGCGTGCGGGAAAAAATCCACCGGGAACTGCTCGCAACGACGCCGCACCTGCACTTCCCGCCGCTGGTGCATCCCTCGGCGGTGATTTCGTTCTTCACCGAGATCGGGGACGGCTCCGTCGTGATGCCCCAGGCCGTCGTCGGGCCCCATTCCAGGGTGGGCAGGTTCTGCCTGGTCAACACGCGGGCATCGATCGACCACGACTGCACCATGCTCGACTACTCCTCCCTGGCGCCCGGCGCCGTGACGGGAGGTACCGTGCGCATCGGATTGCGCTCCGCCGTCTCCATCGGCGCCACGGTCAAGCACGGCCTGACCATCGGCGACGACAGCATCGTCGGAGCGCACAGCTACCTCCACCGGGATTTGCCGGACCACCAGGTGGCCTACGGAGTGCCCGCAAGGCCGGTGAGAAGCCGCCGCGCGGGCGACGCCTACCTGAAGTGATCGGGCCGCATCCCCGTTGACCGCCAGAGCTTCAGGCGCACCAGTCGCTCACTGCAGCGCGTCCGGCGCCGTGTGCCACAGCCGCCGCTGCAGTTCCGCGGCGGTCGGGCCGGCCGGCACCGCGGGCCCCTCCCCCACCGCGAGCCCCAGCCGCCGGGACCAGCGGTGGTTCAAGCGGCCCGCCATGGTGCGGAAGTGCGGCGACAGGCCCTCCATGCGCGCGAGGCTCTCCAGGTGGGCGGCGATCTTGCGGCCCATGGCCTCGCGGTCGCCCATGCGGTCGGTGTGCGCGTAGCCGGTCAGCAGCGCCAGGGTGCCCGCCAGCAGCGCTTCGGCGCAGGGCAGGCCCGGCTCGGCCTCGGAGGGGTGCAGCAGCGGGTTGGCGGAAGGACGGGAAGCGTCGGACATGCAGGGAAACTCCTGGGTGCGTTGGTGTGGCTCGCTGCGGGCAGTATATGAGAATGAATATCAATCACAAACCACGCGGCGAACCCTTACCAGGAGCAGGGATGCCGCACGGAGAACCACAGCGCGGCGCCTACAACAAAAAAGGGAGCGGCATCGCCGCTCCCGTGTGCCTGCACCGCGCGAGGCGCCCTCAGGCCGGAGCCGTCGTCCGGATCAGGTGGTCGAACGCACCCAGGGCCGCCTTCGCGCCATCGCCGGCCGCGATGACGATCTGCTTGTACGGCACCGTGGTGCAGTCACCGGCCGCGAACACGCCCGGCACGCTGGTGCGGCCGTGCGAATCGACCACGATCTCGCCGAAGCGCGACAGCTCCACCGTGCCGCGCAGCCAGTCGGTGTTGGGCAGCAGGCCGATCTGCACGAAGATGCCTTCCACGGCCAGGACGTGGTGCTCTTCGGTGGTGCGGTCCTTGTAGCTCAGGCCGGTCACGCGGTTGCCGTCGCCCTTCACTTCGGTGGTCTGGGCGTTGAGGATCACGTCCACGTTCGGCAGGCTGCGCAGCTTGCGCTGCAGCACGGCATCGGCCTTCAGCTCGCCTGCGAACTCGAGCACGGTGACGTGCGCCACCACGCCAGCCAGGTCGATCGCGGCCTCCACGCCGGAGTTGCCGCCGCCGATCACCGCCACGCGCTTGCCCTTGAAGAGCGGGCCGTCGCAGTGCGGGCAGTAGGTCACGCCCTTGGTGCGGTACTGCTCCTCGCCCGGCACGTTCATGTTGCGCCAGCGCGCGCCGGTGGAGATGATGACGGTGCGCGACGAGAGCGTGCCGCCGTTCTCCAGCTCGACCTCGACCAGGCCGCCTTCGGTGGCCGCCGGGCGCAGGGCGCGGGCGCGCTGCAGGTTCATGAGGTCCACCTCGTAGTCGCGCACGTGCTGCTCCAGCGCGGCGGCGAACTTCGGACCGTCGGTCTTGCTGACCGAGATGTAGTTCTCGATGTCGAGGGTGTCGTTCACCTGGCCGCCGAAGCGCTCGGCCGCGATGCCGGTGCGGATGCCCTTGCGTGCGGCATACACGGCCGCCGCGGCGCCGGCCGGGCCGCCGCCGACGATCAGCACGTCGTAGGGCGCCTTGGCCGACAGCTTGGCGGCTTCGCGCTTGGCGGCACCGGTGTCGAGCTTGGCGACGATCTCCTCGATCGACATGCGGCCCGAGCCGAACACCTGGCCGTTGAGGAACACCATGGGCACGGCCATGATCTCGCGGTCGGTCACTTCCTGCTGGAACGTGCCGCCCTCGATCACGGTGGTGCGGATGCGGGGGTTGAGGATGGCCATGAGCGACAGCGCCTGCACCACGTCTGGGCAGTTGTGGCAGGTCAGGCTCATGTAGACCTCGAAATCGAAGTCGCCGTCGAGCGCCTGCACCTGCTCGATCACGTCCTGCTCCACCTTCGGCGGATGGCCGCCCGTCCAGAGCAGCGCCAGCACGAGCGAGGTGAATTCATGGCCGAGCGGCAGGCCGGCGAAGCGCAGGCTCGTCTGCGTGCCGGCGCGCTGCAGCGTGAAGGAGGGCTTGCGGGCGTCGGTGCCGTCGGTGCGCAGGCTGATCCTGTCGCTGCGCAGGGACTGGATGGTTTCCAGCAGTTCGCGCGTCTGGCCCGAGGCTTCGCTGCCGTCGAGGGAGGCCACGATCTCGAACGACTGCGTCACGCGCTCCAGATAGGCGGAAAGTTGGGATTTGAGTTGGTCGTCGAGCATGGGGTGTCCTTCGGTGTTTCGAGTTATGGGCCCGGGTGGCCGGAAAAAGGGCGAAAAAAAGCCGGACGGCACGGCGCGCGGGCGCCATGCGAAGGTCCGGCCGGGGAAGCGCGCGGGGCGCTTCCGGTTCGCGCGGGCGATTAGATCTTGCCGACCAGGTCCAGCGAAGGCGTCAGGGTCTTGGCGCCTTCCTTCCACTTGGCGGGGCAGACCTGGCCGGGGTTCGCGGCGGTGAACTGGGCGGCCTTCAGCTTGCGCAGGGTTTCCGACACGTCGCGGGCGATTTCGTTGGAGTGGATCTCCATCGTCTTGATCACGCCGTCGGGGTTGATCACGAAGGTGCCGCGCAGTGCCAGGCCTTCTTCGGGGATGTGCACGCCGAAGGCGTTGGTCAGCTGGTGCGTCGGGTCGCCGACCAGGGGGAATTTGGCCTTGCCCACGGCGTCGGAGGTCTCGTGCCAGACTTTGTGCGAGAAGTGCGTGTCGGTCGTCACGATGTAGACCTCGGCGCCGGCCTTCTGGAACTCGGCGTAGTTGTCGGCGGCGTCCTCGATTTCCGTGGGGCAGTTGAACGTGAAGGCGGCCGGCATGAAAATCAGGACGGACCACTTGCCCTTCAGGTTCTCTTCGGTCACGGTAATGAACTCACCCTTGCCATTGCGGTTCACGAACGCTTCGGTCTTGAAAGGCTGGACTTGGGTATTGATCAGGGACATTGCTGTTTCCTCGGTTGGTGGTTGCTGATACGGAATGAACGAAGTTTAGGCCCGCCGGAACGATATAGCCAATTAATTGATTCCATCAAATCAATTGCCCATGACTATGACGGGAGGGCCGGGCGCATGCGGGTGCGGGGCAATCCCCGTTCCCGCGGCCGAGCCGATGAGAACACAACTCAGTGTCACACGCAGACAGACCGTGCGCATGGGGGCTTCGCCTTGCGGCGGACGGCGGGGCTCACGACAATCGCGCCCACGGACACCCGTCCACCGCACATTCCATTATCACAAGGAGAGCCCCATGCAAGGCGACGCACAGGTCATTGGCCATCTGCAGGCACAGCTGAAGAACGAACTCACGGCCATCAACCAGTACTTTTTGCACTACCGGATGCTCAAGCACTGGGGCTTCGACCGGCTGGCCAAGAAGGAATACGACGAGTCGATCGGCGAGATGAAGCACGCCGACCGCATCATGGACCGCATCTTCATGCTCGACGGCCTGCCGAACCTGCAGGACCTCGGCAAACTGCAAGTGGGCGAGGACGTGCCCGAGATCCTCGAATGCGACCTGCGCTCGGAGCGCGGCGCCCAGGCCACGATCAAGGAAGGCATCGCCCACTGCGAGGCCGTGCGCGACTACGTCTCGCGCGACCTGCTGCAGGAAATCCTGGAAGACACGGAAGAGCACATCGACTTCCTGGAGACGCAGATCGGTCTGGTGGAACAGGTGGGCGTGCAGAACTACCTGCAGTCGCAGATGGGCGAGGCGGACTGACGCCTCCGGACAAGGTCAGGGCCTTCCGGGCGATACCAGCTGGGTGACGAACCGGACATCGCCGTCCTCCACGACGGCGCCGAAGGTGCCGTTCCGGCGGGAGTCGCCCGCCGTGTCATTGAACTCGATGGGCACGTCCAGCCCTCGCAGCAGGGTGCCCATCGTATCGATGGCACGGGAGCTTGCGGCCGATCCAGCATCTCCGCCGTGGAGGGCCGCCTTCACCTCGTAACCCTGGTCTTTCAATGCCTGCACGTGCCGAGCCACCGGGAGGGGCCGATTGCCGGGCATCATGTGGAAGACGCGGGCCTTGGCCTCGCCGGTGCGGGGGTTCCGGCCTCCCACCCCCACGGCGAAACAGAGATCCAGCCCGTCCGTCGCGCAGAGGACCCCGGGCTTGGACGTGCCCGTGGTCGCCACGTGGTCGGACGCATAGCCCACCGCCTTCACTTCCTTGCGGGGATCGAGCAGAAATTGCCGGGGTGCGGCGGCAGCCCCCGTCCGCACGCGCCTGGCGGCCAGCCGCGCGGGGAAGTCCGTCTCCGTGCTCCGGTCTTTCTGCGGATCGCCGGGATGATTCCGTAGTTGCTGGTTGGTGGCCTCGTCGTGGCGTGTGAAGCAGGTCAGGGCCGCATTGAAGCGGTAGCGCTGGACATTGGTCATTGGAAAACTCCCCCAAAAATTGACTTGGCCAACAGACTGGCGCGTCACCCGGCCGGGCGCGGACGCGATGCGAACCCATCGATGGATAGGCGAAGGGGCGAGCGCGCATACCCCAAGTTCCACGATTTCAGCAACATTCCACGATCACAAATGAGAATGCGTATCAAAAATAATTAGAATACGACCTCTTGAAAACGGCGCCCCGCGCACCCTGACCAGGCCATCGCCGCAGGCGTCGAACCGCGCTCCCACCGCAAGCCAGTCCGGACACGGCTTCCCCGCCCCGGCAGCCAGCGCACCCAGGTCTTTTGCCGTTCCGAAGTCTGCCGCCATGCTGCCCTTGTCCGCCTCCCTCCATTCCATGCCCCGCCGCGCCACGTCCTGGGGCGTTCCGTCTCGCACACCGCTGGCCCGGGCGGGCCTGTGGTGCGGCGCAGTGCTGCTGACGGCCGCGCCGCTGGCCGCGCGCGCGCAGGCGCAGGCGCAGGCACAGGCCGGGGATGAGCGCCCCGCCGCGCTCGGCGAGGTGCAGGTGAGCGCCGACCGTGCCGGCGAGGCCGCCACGCCCGCGCGCCGGGCGCAGAGCGCGTCGCGCCTCGGCCTGTCGGTGCTGGAGACGCCGCGCTCGGTGAGCGTGGTGGAGCGCGAGACGCTGGAGCAGCAGGGCGCCACCACCGAGCGCGACGTGCTGCGCAACGTCTCGGGCGTGGCCTCGCGCAGCGAGTACTACGGCTCGTATTCGCAGTTCTCGGTGCGCGGGCTGTGGGCCAACAACACCTACAACTACCTGCGGGACGGTGCCAAGTTCATGCACCTGATCGATCCGCCGCTCTTCAACATCGAGCGCGTGGAAGTGATCAAGGGGCCCGCAGCGCTGGAATACGGCCAGGTGGCGCCCGGCGGGCTGATCCAGTACGTGAGCAAGCTGCCGCAGGCCGAGGCGCTGCGCTCGGTACGGGCGGGCGTGGGCAGCCACGGCTGGCGCTCGGGCGAGTTCGATCTGACGGGCCCGATCGACACCGAAGGCACCCTGCTCTACCGCCTGACCGGCGGCGCGAGCCGCGGCGGCAGCGCGGTGGACGGCATCACGCCCGAGAAGCGCGGCCTGGGCGGTGCGCTGGAATGGCGCATCACCCCGCAGACGCGCTGGCGCGTGCAGGCCGAGACCTACCGGCTGGAGACCACCTCCTACCCCGGCGTCCCCGTGCCGGTGCCGTCCGATCCGCGCAGCGCCGATGCGGTGGACGAAAGCCGTTTCTACGGCGAACCGTGGCTCACCACCCAGGGCCGCATGCACTTCTATGCGAGCGAGCTGACGCACCGCTTCGGCGACGCGCTGGACGCCCGCCTGTACGTGTCGCGCAACGAGACGGAGCGCGACGTGCTGCTGCCGATGCTCTCGGGCGTGTCCGGCAACCGCGTGGCGCGCGGCTACTGGCTGGCGCCGGGGCAGAGCTACCGCTCGGACACGGTGCTGGCCGAACTGCGCGGCCGCTGGACCACCGGGGCGGTCGAGCACCGCCTGCTCGCGGGGGTGGACTGGCGCGCGATGGAGAGCCGCTACGGCTCCAGCGGCACCGGCGCCCTGCCCGCGGTAGACCTGTGGCACCCGGTGACCGGCGTCGCCGCGCCCGCCGCGGCCACGGGCTCGCCCGCCGTCGCGAGCGATACGCGCAACCCGGGCATCTACCTGCAGGACCGCATGGCCTGGGGCCCGTGGGCGCTCACGGCCGGCCTGCGCCACGACCGGCTGAAGGACCGCTACGTGAAGCCGCAACTGGACGCGAGCAAGACCCAGCCGTCGATCGCGCTGAGCTACGAACCCATGCCCGGCACGATGGTCTATGCCAGCCATGCGCGCTCCTTCCAGGCGAACGTCGGTACGCTGCTCGCGGGCAACGTGGCCGCGCCGCCGTCCGAGGGCAAGCAGGTGGAGGTGGGCGTGAAGCAGGAGTGGCTGTCGCGCCGCCTGCTGACCACGGCGTCGCTGTTCGAACTGGAACTCACCAACAGCCCGGCGAGCGATCCCGCCAACCCTGGTTACTCCGTGCTCACGGGCCGCCAGCGCATCCGTGGCCTGGAGCTGGAGGCCAAGGGCCGCATCGCGCCGGGCTGGACGGTGACGGTCCAGGCCACCTTCATGGACCCGAAAGTGCTGGCCGACACGGTGGCCGGCGCCAACGTGGGCAACCGCGTGGCACTGGCGACGAAGCGCACCGCATCGCTCTGGACGCAGTACCGCATCGCCGCGGTGCCCGGCCTGTGGGTGGGCGGGGGCCTCACGCACCAGGGCGACAAGTTCCTGGCCAACGACAACCGGCGCCGCCTGCCGGGCTACACGGTGGCCGATCTCGCGGTGGGCTACGAGATGGCCGGCGGCCTGCGCCTGCAGGCCAACCTGAAGAACGCCGCCGACAAGCGCTACTACCTCGACGGCACCAGCAATGCGGCCGGCTTCACCTCGGTCACGCCGGGCGAGGCGCGCGCGCTGCAGGTCACGCTCGACTACGCCTTCTGACCGGGAGACGCCCCGTCTGCCCGCCCCCTTTTGCAACCACGCCATGAAACCCACCCGTCCGCTCTGGAGATACCGCCTCGCCATCGCCTCCCGCTCCCTGGCCGCCACGGCCGGGGGCTATGCTCTGGCGGCCGCCGCCACGGCCGCGGCCGCCACGGCGCTGGCGCTCGCCATGCCGCGCGTGGAAGCCGTGCTCACGGCCACCATGCTGTCGTGGCTGGTCTACGCGGGAGCGGCGGGCTGGGCCTTCTATGCGCGCACGGCGTGGTCGGCCTGGGCGGGTGTGCTGGTGCCGGCGCTGGTGCTGGCGGCCTGCGTGCTCGGGCCCCGCTGGTGGGGAGGCGCGGCATGATCGGGCCCGCGCAGAACCCGGAAAAGTCTTCCGCCATGGAGGCCGCGCCCGAGCGCGAGGGCTTCCGGCTGGCGATGTCGTGGGTGCACACTTGGGCGGGACTGGTGCTCGGCTGGCTGCTGTTCGCGATCTTCGTGACCGGCACCCTGAGCTTCTTCAAGAACGAATTCAGCCTGTGGATGCGCCCGGAAATGCACGGGCTGCCCACCACCGCCAGCGCGGACGTGGCCGAGCGCGCCCAGGCCGCGCTGCACCGGCAGGTGCCGGGCGTGACGCAGTGGATCATGCGCCTGCCCGACGAGCGCCAGCCCGCGGCCTCGGTACTGTGGCGCGACGGCAGCGGCGGCCGCTTCCAGAGCCTGCTGATGAACCCCGCCACGGGCGAGAAGATCGCCACCCGCGACACGGTGGGCGGCGACTTCTTCTACCGCTTCCATTTCGAGCTGCGCACCGCGCACGGCGGGCGCTGGACGGTCCAGGGCCGCTGGGTGGTGGGCGTGGCCACGATGCTGATGTTCGTCGCGCTGCTCACGGGCGTGGTGACGCACCGCCGCATCTTCAAGGATTTCTTCACCTTCCGGCCGGCCAAGGGCGGGCAGCGCGCGTGGCTGGATGCGCACAACGTCTCCGGCGTGCTGGTGCTGCCCTTCTACCTCGTCATCACCTTCAGCGGGCTGATGATCTTCCACACGCTCTACATGCCCGCGGGCATGCAGGCCGCGTACGCCACGCCCAAGGGCACGGACTCGCAGGCCTACTTCGCGGAAATGCAGGGGGACGAACCGGGTGCGCGCAGCGCGCGGCGCGGCCGGACCGCCGCGGCGGAGCCCCTGCCGGAGCTGGACCTGGCCACGATGGTGGCGACCGCGCACCGCACCTGGGGCGATGCACGCATCGGCGGCATCTCCGCGCGCCGCGACGACAGCGGCACGGTGGTGGAGATCACGCGGCACGACGGCGACCGGCTGCAGTACGGCCCCGCGCGGCTGCGCTTCGACGGCGCCACCGCGCAGCCGCTCGCGCTCGTCGATCCGCAGGCGCCGGCCATCAAGACCTTCCGGGTGCTGTACGGTCTGCACCTGGCGCGGTTCGCCGGGCCCGGCATGCGCTGGGTGCTGTTCGGCTTCGGCGTGATGGGCAGTCTGATGATCGCCTCCGGCCTGGTGCTGTGGACCGTGAAGCGGCGCGCGCAGGCGCAGCGCAAGGCGGCCGGCGCGCGCATGCCGTTCGGCGAGCGGCTGGTGGCCAGCCTGAACGTGGGCCTGATGGGCGGGCTGCCGCTTGCCGTCGCCACGATCTTCGCGGCCAACCGGCTGCTGCCCGTCGATCTGCCGGGCCGCCCCGACGCCGAACTGGCGTGGTTCTTCGGCGCCTGGGGCGTGGGGCTCGCGGTGGGCATCCTGCGGCCCGACCGACGCGGCTGGGCGCTGCTGCTGGCCGCGGCGGGCCTGCTGTTCGCGGCGCTGCCCGCGATCAACGCCGCCACCACGGGCGCCCACCTGGGCGTGACGCTGCCCGCGGGCGATTGGATGTGGGCCGGGATGGACCTGTCGTTCCTGGCCGTCGGCCTCGTGTTCGGCGCGCTGGCGCGGCACCTGCTGCGGCGCCGCGCCGCGGCAGCGGCGAAGCCCGCGCCCAAAGCGGCCCGCCCTGCCGCGGCCCCGGCCGTGCCTGCCGCTGCGCCCGCCGCACAGAGCGTGCCGCCTTCCGCCACCACGCCGCCCCGGGGAGCCTGAACCATGCTGGAACTGCTGCTGTGCTTCGCCGGCTGGTCCGGCATCGCGCTGGGGATGGACCGCCACCACGAGGACGCGTGGGGCCGCGAGGGCGATGCCGCACGCCTGCGCGCCCTGCGCCGCGCGGGCTGGGCGGTGCTCGCCCTGTCGCTCGCCGTCGCGGTCGGATGGCCGCGCACGGCGCCCAGCGTGCCGCTCTCGGTCACTTGGTGGGCGATCGCGCTCTCCGTATCCGCACTGGCCACCACCGTGGCCGCCACCTGGTGGCCGGCCCGGTTGCCGCGGCTGGGCGCGGCCGCCCTGGTGCTGGCGGCGCTGTGGGCGGCGCTGGCACCGCTCGGTGCGCCTTGAAGGGCGCCGCACCGCAGGACCTTCCCGGGATCGCCGCCGGGTGAACCGGCCCTGCCCCGCCCCGCGGCCTCCGTGCCGGCTGCCCCTCTCCAGGGCCGGCCGGCCCCCATTTTTTTTCTGGCAACCCTTACCAAGGAGCATACCGATGGCATCGACCTTCCAACCCTGGGCCACCGCCCTCTTCGCCGCCTGCGCCGCCGTGGCCGGCACCGCCCAGGCCCACCAGGTGTGGATCGAGTCCAGCGGCAACCAGGCCCGCGTGCAGTTCGGCGAGTACGCCGACAACCTCGTCGAGAAGTCCCCCGGCGCGCTGGACAAGTTCCAGGGCGTGCCGGTGCTGCAGGCCCAGAAGGCCGGCGCCCCGGCGCCCACGCGCGTGGAAGGCCAGCGCACGGCCACCGCCTTCACTTATGCGCTGCCGGCCGCCGCCGACACGCTGTTCGCCGAAGCCCGCTACCCGGTGATCGACCGCAGCAAGGGCGGCAAGCCCGCACTGCTCTGGCGCCCGGCCGCACGCTGGGTGGCCGGGCTCGCACAGCCGGTGGCGGCGACCGCGCCGCTGGACGTGGTGCCCACGGGCCGTGCGGGCGAGCTGCGCGTGGTATTCAACGGCCAGCCGCTGCCCAAGGCGCAGGTGACGCTCGTCGCCCCCTCGGGCTGGGCCCGCGAGGCCCACACGGGGGCCGACGGCACGGTGCTTTTCGCCCTGCCCTGGAAGGGCCAGTACGTGGCCGAGGTGAAGCACACCGACCCCACGGCCGGCGAGCGCGACGGCGAGAAGTTCGGCGAGACGAGCTACCTGACCACGCTCACCTTCGCCCAGGCTGAAGGCATGGAATCGCCGGCCCTGCCGGCCGCGCCCACGCGCTGACGCCGCGCCGTGCCCTGCAGATCCCCTGCCGCCCCTGCGGCAGACGGCACATGCAGGGCCGCGGCCCGGGTGCCGGACCCACGGCGCCCTTTCCTCCAGTTTCACCGTCCACCACGGCCTTCCGCGCGATCGCTGCATCGCTGCGGTAGCCCTGCTTTTTTCAGACCATGACCCATCCGATGCCGCAACCCGTCCTGCACCCCAGCCTGCCGCCGCACGCGCGCCGCCGCGCCCCCGCTTGCGCACTGTCCGCGGCCATCTCGGCCGCGCTCGCGGCCCTTTGCGCCGCGGGCACCGGCACGGCCGCCCATGCGCAGCCGGCTCCGGCGCCTGCCGCGGAGGCCACGCTCGCCCCCGTGACGGTGAATGCCGGCGCCCAGCAGGAAAACCCCACCGCCCCGGTCGCCGGTTTCGTGGCGCGCCGCGCACTCTCGGCCACCAAGACCGACACGCCGCTGATCGAGACGCCCCAGGCCATCAGCGTGGTCACACGCGACCAGATGGAAGCCCAGGGCGCGCAGACCCTGCGCCAGACCACGGCCTACACGGCCGGCATCGTGTCCAATTACTTCGACAGCCGCGTGGACAGCTTCAAGGCACGCGGCGGCGACGTGACGCAGTACCAGGACGGCCTGCTGCGCACCTACGGCACCTACAACAACGTCAAGGTCGATCCCTACCTGCTGGAGCGCGTGGAGTTCCTGCGCGGACCGTCGTCGGTGCTCTACGGCCAGGGCAGCGTGGGCGGGGTGCTGAACCTCACCAGCAAGCGCCCGCAGGCCGAGCCGTTGCGCGAAGTGCAGGTGCAGGTGGGCAACCACGCCCGCAAGCAGATCGCCGCCGACCTGACGGGCGCGCTCACGCAGGACGGGCAGTGGCTCTACCGGCTGGTGGCCGTGGGCCGCGACAGCGATTCGCAGGTCGATCACGTGAGCGACGACCGGCTGATCCTGGCTCCCTCGCTCACCTGGAAGCCGAGTGCCGCCACGTCGCTCACGCTGCAGTTCACGCACCAGAAGGACAAGAGCGGTTCGCTGATCGGCTTCTTCCCGTGGCAGGGCACGCGCCTGCCGAGCGCCTACGGCCAGATCCCCACCTCGGCCTTCATCAGCGAACCCGGCTGGGACGCCTACGACACCGAAAACAACTCCTGGGGCTACCTCTTCAGCCACCGCGTGAACGACGCCTGGACCGTGCGCCAGAACTTGCGCCGCACGGTGAGCGACGTCGATTACCGCAGCATGTACACGAGCTTCACCGCCAACCGTGCGACGGGCCGGCCGGCACGGCCGGTGTTCGAGGCGGACAACCGCACGCTGCTGCGCGACGCCTCCTGGCAGCGCAACGCGAGCCGCCTGCTGATGGTGGACACGCAGGTCGAAGGCAAGCTCAAGGCCGGCGCCACCGAGCACACGCTGCTGGCCGGGGTGGACGCGCAGCGCAACGCCACCAGCCAGTCGTCGTGGTTCAAGACCGTGAGCGGCATCGACGTGTACGCGCCGGTCTACGGCAACTTCACGCCGCCGTCCGAATCCGCGCTGGTGCGCCAGCCCGGCGTCACGCAGCGCCAGTGGGGCATCTACCTGCAGGACCAGATCCGCTGGGACCGCTGGACCGCCACGCTCGGCCTGCGCCACGACAGCGCCAAGACCGAAACCGAAGGCCGCCCCGCCGCGGCCGTGGACGACACCGCATGGACCAAGCGCCTGGGCGCCACCTACCAGATGGACGGCGGCTGGGCGCCCTACGTGAGCTATGCCGAGTCGTTCCAGCCGCTGGGCGGCGTGAACTTCTTCGGCGACCCGTACAAGCCCCAGCGCGGCGAGCAGTGGGAAGCCGGCGTGAAATGGCAGCCCGAAGGCCGCGGCCTCTCGGCCTATGCCGCGGTGTACGAGCTGCGCGAGAAGAACCGCAAGACCTCCGACCCGACCAATCCGCTCAACAGCCTGCAGATCGGCGAGACCAAGACGCGCGGCCTGGAGGCGGAACTCACCGCCAGCATCGCCCGCAGCTGGGACGCCACGCTCGCCTACGCGTATACCGATGCGAAGATCGCGCGCAGCAACGCGGGCGACCAGGGCCAGCCGGTGGCGGGGGTCTCGAAGCACACGGCGTCCGCCTGGCTGTCGCACCGCTTCGCCACCGGCGGACGCGGCCAGTGGACGGTGGGCGGCGGCGTGCGCTACACCGGCTCGCAGTGGAGCGGGTCTTCCGCCATCTCCACGCCGGCATCCACCCTGGCCGATGCCATGGTGGCCTACGATGCGGGCGACTGGCGACTGGCCTTCAACGTGGTGAACCTGACGGACAAGGTGCAGATCACGCAGTGCCTGGCGCGCGGCGACTGCTTCTACGGCCAGCGGCGCACCTACATGCTGACGTCCACCTACCGGTTCTGACGCACCCTGCTGCCGCGCGTCATTCGGGCAGCAGCCAGTGGCAGAGTTCCTCGGCCTGTTCCATGCACTGCTCCTGCTGGACGGTGCCGTAGGGCCAGCCGCCCACGAACAGCAGCGGCGGAATGGCGGCACAGGGCACCCGGCCCTCGCCTTCCTGCCAGCCCTCCACGAAGGCGTCGTTGAGGGCGCGGATCTCCGAGCGGGCCTGCACGGAGACATCGAGCACGCTGCGCCGGAAGGCGGCCCAGGCCTGGTCGTGGGGCATGGAGCCGGTGCCGGACGCCGCGCCGGCGCGCCCGCTCCCGCGGGACAGGTCGCCGTCCCACCGGTCCTCCGGGGCATCGCCATCGTCCCAGACCGGTCCGTCTTCGCCCCCGTGCTCGCACACGCTGTCGAGAATGCGGCCCACCCGGGCGCCGAACGCCGCGGTGGCGGTATCGAAGGCGAGCACGCGCACGGCGTCGGCTGGCGCATTCGCCATCACGCAGATGTCGAACACGCGCGAGGCGCCATCCTGCAGCACCTCCACCATGTCGCTCATCACGCGCACCAGCAGCGCCTCGCCGGTGCGGATCCGCACGGCGACCTGCCGGTCCGAGCGCGCCACCAGATGGGCCGCCAGCGACTCCGCCCATTTGCGCGAGGCGTCGTCGTCGAAGCCGCCCGCGGCCAGCGCATGGCCATCGTCCTTCCAGCGGATGTATTCGAGCGCCGCCTGCACCGGCGTGCGCTCCGGACCCGCCGGATCGCACAGGAACATGGCGGAGATCAGCGGGTAGTAGTAGTCGTCGCGCACCTGCGCGAGGCGGCGCGGCACGTCGGGATGGCTCCAGTCGATGGGCAGATAGAGCGCGCGGGCGGCGTCGCCGAGGGTCGCTTCGGGGTCGCGCAGGCAATCGTCGAAGAAACGGGCACAGGTGCAATCGACCCGGACGCGTCCCCGAAGGTCCATGGAGGCGCGGTGCACGATGCGGATCAGCGAAGCGGTCAGCCCACCGCCCTCGCGCAGCAGGCGGGCATCCACGGCTTCGGACCCCATGGCGGGCCCCTGCGCCGGGTCGGCGGCGGCCCTGCGGGAGCCCCCGGCGCGGGCGTCGAACACGTGCACGTCCAGGCTGGCGCCCAGGCGGCGCGCCCGCTGCATGAGGTGGTACGCCGAAGCGAGGCCCATGGCCCCGCCACCGACGATGGCCACGTGCAGCACGTCGTCTGCATCGCCGTGGTTTGACATGTTCCGCCCGTTCCGTCCCGGGATTATCGGCCCCGGACCGCAGCCATAGTTTTCATTTATCGATACTTCCTCAACATAGAAATATCAATTCCAGGGGCGCAATGTAACCGCTCCGCACGTTCCCGTCGCCGCGCCGCATGCGAGAAAGCCCCCGGGACGGCTTCGCGGGGGCTTTTTCGTTGCGCGCAGGCCTCACCGGCCTGCACGGCAGTCACACGTTGGTGATGGACACCGCCCGCGTGTTCAGGTGCGCCTCGATCGCCTCGGGGCCGCCCTCGGAACCGTAGCCCGAATCCTTGAGGCCGCCGAAGGGCAGCTCGGCGGAGGGCGAAGCCGGCTGGTTGATCCACAGCATGCCCACCTCCAGCCGCTGCGACAGCAGGTGCGCATGCTTGAGGGAGCGGGTGAACGCATACCCGGCCAGGCCGTACGGCAGGCGGTTCGCTTCGGCGATGGCGTCCTCGATCTTCTCGAAGCCGCGCACTGCCGCCACCGGGCCGAACGGTTCTTCGTTGAAGATGCGCGCGGACACCGGCACGTCGTCCAGCACGGTGGGCTGGAAGAAGTTGCCGTCGCCGCCGATGCGCTCGCCGCCGGCCGCCACCTGGGCGCCCTGCTGTACGGCATCCTGCATCAGTTCGGCCATGGCCGTGATGCGGCGCGGGTTGGCGAGCGGGCCCATCTGCGTGCCGTCGGCCAGGCCGTCGCCCACCTTCAGGCCCTGCGCATGGCGCGCCAGCGCGGCCACGAAATCCTTGCGGATGCTCTCGTGCACCAGGAAGCGCGTGGGCGAGATGCAGACCTGGCCGGCGTTGCGGAACTTCGCGCCGCCCGCGGCCTTGATGGCGAGCTCCACGTCGGCGTCGTCCGCGACGATCACCGGGGCGTGGCCGCCCAGCTCCATGGTCACGCGCTTCATGTGCTGGCCGGCGAGTGCCGCCAGCTGCTTGCCCACGGGGGTGGAGCCGGTGAAGGTGACCTTGCGGATGATCGGGTGCGGAATCAGGTAGCCGGAGATCTCGGCCGGGTTGCCGTAGACCAGGCCCACGGTGCCCGCGGGCACGCCCGCGTCGGCGAAGGCACGGATCAGCTCGGCGGGGCTGGCGGGGGTTTCTTCGGGCGCCTTCACGAGGATGGAGCAGCCGGAGGCGAGCGCGGCGGCCAGTTTGCGCACCACCTGGTTGATCGGGAAGTTCCAGGGCGTGAACGCGGCCACCGGGCCGACCGGGTCCTTCAGCACGAGCTGGCGCACGGCGAGGCTGCCGCGCGCGGGCACGATGCGGCCATAGATGCGCTGGCCTTCGTCGGCGAACCACTCGATGATGTCGGCGGCGGCCATGGCTTCGACCTTCGCCTCGGCCAGCGGCTTGCCCTGTTCCTGCGTGAGGATGCGGGCGATGGATTCGGCGCGCTCGCGCATCAGGGCGGCGGCGCGGCGCATGGTGCGCGCGCGCTCCACGGCAGGAATGTCGCGCCAGGCCTCGAAACCCTTCTGGGCGGCCTCCAGGGCCCGGTCCAGATCGGCTCGGCCGGCATGGGCCACGCGCCCGATTTCCTTGCCCGTGGCCGGGTTGTGCACGGCGATGGTCTTGCCATCGGCGGCATCCTGCCATTCACCGGCGATGAAAAGGCGTGTGCTCGGATACGTCATGCAATGTGCTCCTGCGGTAGCTGAATGAAGAGGATGTCATGGGAGGGGACGGGCCCCGGGGGCTTCGCCGGGGCCCACGGCCGGGCTCGGCAGCCAAAGAAACACTATAGGCCCGTTGCACGTTTCCTGCAGCCACGCGGGCGAATGACTGCGCCGCGTTTCCCACGTTGCGGACTTTTTCAGCGGTTCCACGCCACCGGCGTGCCGCCAGCCTGCGCGGCGGGCGCTTCGTCGCCCCAGCCGCCGCCGAGCGCACGGACCAGTCCGACGGTGGCGGTGTACTGCGCGGTGCGCACCTGCAGGGCCTGGCGCCGGTTGCGCAGTTCGCTGCGGCGCGCGTCCAGCAGCTCCAGTTGGCTCACGAAGCCGTTGCGGTAGCGGGCGTCGGAGAGCCGCGTCGCGCGCACGGCCGCATCCACCGCACGGCCCTGGGCCTGCGCCTGGGCGGAGAGCAGCCGCAGCGCGCCGAGCTGGTCCTCCACGTCGCGGAAGGCACCGAGCACCTGGCCGCGGTGGGCCGCCAGCGCCTCGTCCAGCCGGGCGCGCGCGGCGTCCTCCTCGGCCGCGCGGCGGCCGCCGTCGAAGATCGGCAGCGACAGCAGCGCCCCCACGCTCCAGGCCCGGGCGGACCAGCGGAACAGGTCGCCCAGCTCGGGCGAGGCGAAGCCGCCGTTGCCGGTGAGCGTGATCGCCGGGAACCAGGCGGCCTGGGCCACGCCGACGCGGGCCTGCGCCGCCAGCACCGCGGCCTGCGCGGCAGAGACGTCGGGCCGGCGCGCCAGCACGGTGCCGGGCACGCCCGGCGGAATCACCGGCAGCGCCGCCTCGGCCGCCGCCGGCTGCACCGCGAAGGCGGAAGCCACTTCGCCGGTCAGCACGGCCAGGGCGTTCTGCAGCGACACCTGCTGGCGCTCCATCGCCAACGCCTCGGCCTCGGTGGCGGCCACTTCGGCCTGCACGCGGGCCAGGTCCAGTTCGGCCACGTCACCGGCCTGGTAGCGACGCTGGGTGAGCCGCAGGGTATCCCGGTAGGCCGCGAGGCTTTCGGCCACGAGGGCACGCTCGGCCTGCACGGACCGCAGCTGCAGATAGGCCTGGGCCACGTCGGACTGCACCAGCAGGCGGGTGCTCTGCAGCAGCGCCGCGCGGGCCTGCGCATCGAGCCGGGCGGCATCGCTCGCGCGGGACAGCCTGCCGAAGAGGTCCGGCTCGTAGGACACGCCCAGGCCCGCGGTGCCGAGCGTGGCCGGGCCCGTGCCCGCCGCGCTGCCGGCGCCCGCCTGGCGCGACACCCCGGCGGATGCGCCGATCTGCGGAGCCCGGTCGGCATCCGCCGAGCGCAGCAGCGCCCGCGCTGCGGCCAGGCGCGCCGCCGCCTGCGCGATGTCGGCATTGGCCTCGCCGGCGCGTTCCACGAGCGCTGTCAGCACCGGGTCCTGGAACGCGCGCCACCAGGCGCCGCGCGGTTGCGCTTCGGCCGGGGGCGCGGTCGTCCAGTGCGCCGCGCTGCCGTCCGTGGCGGCCGTGGCCGCGCCCGGAGCCCGGTCCTGCGCGAATGCGGCGGGAACGGCCACGCCGGCATGCGGGTCTGGCGGCGCGAGCGGCGTGCCCATGCAGCCGGCCAGCACCAGGGCCGCCATCAGCACCGTGGCCGCCAGGGCCGGACGCGGCAGGCGCCGGGCCGGCGCCGGAAGGGATGGGGAAGAGGAATGCATCGCTGTCGCTCCTTGTCGTTCACGCCGTGGCGTCATTCGTGGCTCCCGCGCGGCGCGGCCAGCACCGGCTGCGCACCCCCGCCCGCGCCCGTGCCGTGGCCGGCATCCGCACCGTGGCCAGCCAGCGGCGGCGTGTGGCTGCCGTGCTGCTGCAGCGGCCGGTTGCCCGCCAGGCGGCGCAGCACCACGTAGAACACCGGCGTGAGGAACAGCCCGAAGGCCGTCACGCCGATCATTCCGGCGAACACCGCCACGCCCATGGCGCTGCGCATCTCCGCGCCCGCGCCGGTCGAGAGCACCAGCGGCAGCACGCCCATCACGAAGGCCAGCGAGGTCATGAGGATGGGCCGCAGCCGCAGCCGGCTTGCCTCGATCGCCGCCTGCACCGGCGTGCGCCCGGCGAACTCCAGCTCGCGTGCGAACTCCACGATCAGGATCGCGTTCTTCGCCGACAGCCCCACCAGCACGATGAGCCCGATCTGCGTGAACACGTTGTTGTCGCCGCCGGAGAGCCACACCCCCGCCATCGCGGCCAGCAGGCCCATCGGCACGATCAGCACGATGGCGATCGGCAGCGTCAGGCTTTCGTACTGCGCGGCCAGCACCAGGAACACCAGCAGGATCGCGATCGGGAACACCAGCACCGCCGAATTGCCGGCCAGGATCTCCTGGTAGGTGAGCTCCGTCCATTCGAAGCCGATGCCCTGGGGCAGCGTCTCGGCCGCGATGCGCTCGATGGCGGCCTGCGCCTGGCCAGACGAGAAGCCGGGCGCGGGCCCGCCGTTCACGTCGGCCGAGAGGAAGCCGTTGTAGCGCATCGCGCGTTCCGGACCGAAGCTGGGCTCGATCTTCATGAGCGCCGACAGCGGCACCATCTCGCCCGTGGCCGAGCGCACCTTGAGCAGGCCCACGTCTTCCGCCCGCGCCCGGTAGGCCGCATCGGCCTGCACGCGCACGCTGTAGGTGCGGCCGAACTGGTTGAAGTCGTTGGCGTACAGGCTGCCCAGGTAGATCTGCAGCGTCTCGAAGATGTCCGTGACCGGCACGCCGAGCTGACGCGCGCGGGTGCGGTCGATGTTCGCGAACAGCTGCGGCACGTTCACCTGCCAGCTCGTGAACAGGCCCGCCAGCTCCGGCGTCTGGTAGGCCTTGGCCATGAAGGCCTTCACGGCCGCGTCCATCGCCTCGTAGCCCAGCGAGGCGCGGTCCTCGATCTGCAGCTTGAACCCGCCCGTGGTGCCCAGCCCTGCGACCGGCGGCGGCGGGAACATCGCGATGAACGCGTCCTGGATGCTGCCGAAGGCCTGGTTCAGCTGGCCCGCGACCGCGCCGCCGCTCTGGTCGGCGTGCCTGCGCTCGGCGAACGGCTTGAGCGTGACGAACACGATGCCGGCGTTGGAGCTGTTGGTGAAGCCGTTGATCGACAGGCCCGGGAAGGCGATGGCGTCCTCCACGTTCGGGTTCTTCTTGACTATCTCGCCCATGCGGCGGATCACGTCCTCGGTGCGGTCCAGCGTGGCGCCGTCGGGCAGTTGCGCGAAGCCGACGAGGTACTGCTTGTCCTGCGCGGGCACGAAGCCGCCGGGCACGGCCTTGAACAGCCCCCAGGTGGCGAACACCAGCGCGCCGTAGACCGCCAGCATCAGCGCCTTGCGCCCGATCACGCGGCGCACGCCGCCGCTGTAGGCCTCCGAGCCGCGGTGGAACACGCGGTTGAAGCGCCGGAAAAAGCCGCCCAGCACGCGGTCCATGCCGCGCGTGAGCGCATCTTTGGGCTCATGGTGGCCCTTGAGGAGCAGCGCGCTGAGCGCGGGCGACAGCGTGAGCGAGTTGATCGCGGAGATCACGGTGGAGATCGCGATGGTCACCGCGAACTGCCGGTAGAACTGCCCCGTGAGCCCGCTGATGAAGGCCAGCGGCACGAACACCGCCACCAGCACCAGCGCGATCGCGACGATCGGGCCGCTCACCTCGCGCATCGCGCGGTAGGTGGCCTCGCGCGGGGTGAGCCCCGCCTCGATGTTGCGCTCGACGTTCTCCACCACCACGATCGCGTCGTCCACCACGATGCCGATGGCCAGCACCAGACCGAAGAGCGACAGCGCGTTGATCGAAAAGCCCAGCAGGTGCAGCACCGCGAACGTGCCCACCACCGACACCGGCACCGCCAGCAGCGGGATGATGGAGGCGCGCCAGGTCTGCAGGAACAGGATCACCACCACGACCACCAGCGCGATCGCCTCCAGCAGCGTCTGCACGACGGAGTGGATGGAGGCGCGCACGAACTGCGTCGGGTCGTAGGCGATGCGGAACTCCACGCCCTCGGGCATGTGCTTCTGCAGCTCCGCCATGGTGGCGCGCACGTTGGCGGAGATCTCCAGCGCGTTCGAGCCCGGCGCCTGGAAGATGCCCATGCCCACGGCCGGATCGTTGTTGAGCAGCGAGCGCAGCGAATAGTCCGCCGCGCCCAGCTCCAGCCGGGCCACGTCGCGCAGCCGCGTCACGGCCCCGTCGGCGCCCGTCTTGACGATGATGTCGCCGAACTCCTCCTCGGTCGCGAGGCGGCCCTGGGCGTTGATCGACAGCTGCATGTCCACGCCCTGCAGGCCCGGCGAGGCCCCGACGACGCCGGCCGCGGCCTGCACGTTCTGCCCGCGGATGGCGGCCACCACGTCGCCGGCCGAGAGGCCGCGCTGCGCGACCTTCTGCGGATCGAGCCAGGCGCGCATGGCGTAGTCGCCGCCGCCGAAGATCTGCACCTGCCCCACGCCGGGAATGCGCGCGAGGCGGTCCTTCACGTTCAGCACGGCGTAGTTGCGCAGGTAGTCGATGCCGTAGCGGCCGTTGGGCGACACCATGTGCACGACCATGGTCAGGTCGGGCGCGCTCTTGACGGTGGTCACTCCCAGGCGCCGCACTTCCTCGGGCAGGCGCGGCTCGGCCTGCGAGACGCGGTTCTGCACGAGCTGCTGGGCCTTGTCCGGATCGGTGCCCAGCTTGAAGGTGACGGTGAGGGTCATCACGCCGTCGGTCGTGGCCTGGCTGCCCATGTAGAGCATACCTTCCACGCCGTTGATGGATTCCTCCAGCGGCGTGGCGACGGTCTCGGCGATCACCTTCGGGTTGGCGCCCGGGTAGGTGGCGCGCACCACGATGGATGGCGGCGCGACTTCCGGATACTCGGAGATGGGCAGCACGCGCATGGCGATGAGCCCGGCCAGGAAGATGATCACCGACAGCACCCCGGCGAAGATGGGGCGGTCGATGAAGAAGCGGGAAAAGTTCATGGTTGGCGTCTTTCTCTTGAGGGCCGCGGCCGATCAGGCCGCCGGCTGGCGCGCGGCGCCGCGCGCCTGCGCGCCCTCGCCGGCCAGTTCCGCCTTGGCGGCCATCGGCACGTCCTGCGGCGCCACCTGCATGCCCGGGCGCACCCGCTGCAGGCCGTTGACGACGATGCGCTCCCCGGGCTTGAGGCCTTCGGTCACCACGCGCAGCCCGTCCACCGGCGCGCCCAGCCGCACCTCGCGGTACTCGGCCTGGTTGCCGGCGCCCACCACGAGCACGAACTTCTTGCTCTGGTCCGTGCCCACGGCCCGCTCATTGATCAGCACGGCCTGCATGCTGCGCGGCTGCGCCATGCGGATGCGCGCGTACTGGCCGGGGATGAGCGCGCCGCCTTCGTTGTCGAACACCGCCCGCACGCGCACCGTGCCGCTCTTCGCATCCACCTGGTTGTCGATCAGCTGCAGGTGGCCCGCATGCGGCAGCGCGCCGCCGGTGCCGGTGCCCATCTGCACCTCGATGCTCTCGATCAGCGTGCGGGCGCTCTTGCCGGAGCGCAGGCCTTCCAGCGCGCGCGTCACCACCTGCTCGTCGGTGTCGAAGCTCGCGTAGATCGGGCTCACCGACACCAGCGTGGTGAGCACCGGCGCGCCCGCTCCCGAGGCCACCAGGTTGCCCTGCGTGACCTCGATGCGGCCCACGCGGCCGGCCACCGGGGCGCGGACCTGCGTGTAGCCCAGGTTGAGGCGCGCCGACTGCAGCGCGGCCTGCGCGGCGCGCAGGTTGGCATCGGCCTCGCGCCGGGCGTTCACGCGCTCGTCGTGCTCGCGCTGGGCGATGGCGCGCTCCTCCCAGAGGCGCTGCGAGCGCTCCATCTCGCTGTGGGCGTACGACAGGCGGGCCTGCGCGGCCACCACCTGCGCCTCGGCGCGGTCCACCTCGGCGGCGTAGGGTGCCGGGTCCACGGTGAAAAGCAGGTCGCCCTGCTTCACGAGCGCGCCCTCGCGGAAATGCACGGCCTGCACCGCGCCCGCCACGCGCGGCCGCACCTCCACGCGCTGCACGGCCTCCAGCCGGCCCGAGAACTCGTCCCAGAGCGTGACGTCCTGCTGCAGCACGGCGGCCACGGACACGGGCACCGCGGGCGGTGCGCCGACGCCCGCGGCGGGCGATTCGGCATGCGAGCTGGAAAGCCCGAAGACCGCGCCCGTCGCGGCGGCCAGTGCGGCGGCGGCGCCGGCGGCGGTCCACCAGCGGCGGGCGGGCGAGAAAAGGGAATGGCGGGGTGACGGCATGGCAGGTCCTCCGTGTCTTTGGAATGCAGGAATCGGTTGAAGGAAGAGAAGCGAAAAATCGGCGATCAGCTTGCCGCGGGCAAAGCCATCCCCTCCGGCTGCTGCCAGCCGGAAAAAATCGAGAAAGAGGAAGCACCGCGCCGCAGCGTGTTTCGGCAACGGACCGGATTGTCAAACCTCAACCATCATTGAGGTCAACACCCGCCCGAGGAAATCCACCATCGCGCGGGTGGACGTCAGGCCGGTCGCGCCGGCGCGGGTACGGAAGTCAGCGTGGCGCCGGACATCGCCCGGCGGCGAACAGAAACGCGCGGAAACGCTCGCGGGCCTCGTCGGCGCACGGGCAGGCCTGGTTCCCGGGCTCCAGCAGCGCATCGGGCCAGCGCTCGGCCTTGCGCAGCACGTGCAGTTCCACCGGCAGTCCCGCGGCATCCAGCCGCGCGGCATAGGCGAGCGTCTCGTCGTGCATCGCGTCGGTGTCGCCCACCAGCAGCAGCGTGGGCGGCAGGCCCGCGAGGCGCTGGGCGGTGCCGGGCACGGCATAGGGGTGCTCGGCATCGCGGGCGCAGCGCAGGAACTTCTCCCACCCCAGCGCCCAGCGGCAGCCGGCCTCGCCCTCGGTCGCGGCCCGCAGCGATGCGGTGCCGGTGCAGGGGTCGAGCATCGGCGACACCAGGATCTGCCCCGCGAGCGGCGGATGGGACTGGTCGCGCGCCATCAGGCACACGCCCGCCGCGAGATTGCCGCCCGCCTCCTCGCCCGCCACGTAGACCGGCGCGCCCGCGCCGGCCAGCCGCGTGCGGTAGCGGTACACCCACTGCAGCACGGCATAGCCGGTCTCCAGCGGCTGCGGGAACGGATGCTCCGGCGCCAGCGGATAGGCCACCGACACCACCAGGGCCCCGGCCTCCTGCAGCAGCCCGGCGATGGTGCAGCCGCTGTCGAGATCGCCCGACACGAAGGCTCCGCCGTGGAAATGCACCACCAGCGGCGACGTCTCGCCGGGCTTCCTGCGGCCGTACATGCGCACGGCGACGTCCTGCCCCGGTGCCACCGCAATGGTGGATTCGGAGCGGGCGCCGTCGGCCTGGGAGCGGGAAGGTGTTCTGGTGGGCATGGGGATGGGGCCGGAAACGATCCGGTGGTGCAAATGTAGGCGGGTGGACCCGCACGATAAACCAGCCGTTGCGGGCCGCACTGTTTCCAAACCCCGAACAATCGGGGCCCATGGCGCGTGTGAGAATTTGCCGGCCCGAAAGAGGCACCGAGGAAGGAACGCCATGGACCAGATCCAGGCCATGCGCATCTACGCGCGGGTGGTGGAGGCCGGCACGTTCACGCGCGCCGCAGACTCCCTGCAACTGCCCAAAGCCACCGTCACCAAGCACGTCCAGGCGCTGGAAGCGCGCCTGCGCGTGCGCCTGCTCAACCGTACCACGCGGCGCGTCACCGTCACGCCGGACGGCGCCGCCTACTACGACCGCGCCGTGCGCCTGCTGGCCGACTTCGACGACATCGAAGCCAGCATGACCCACGCGCGGGCCACACCCAGCGGCCGCCTGCGGGTGGACGTGGGCACCGCCATGGCGCGGCTGCTCATCATTCCGCACCTGGAGGAGTTCCATGCGCGCTATCCCGACATCCAGCTCGACCTGGGCGTGAGCGACCGCATCGTGGACCTGATCGGCGACAACGTGGACTGCGTGATCCGCGGCGGCGAACTCACCGACCAGTCGCTCGTGGCGCGCCGCATCGGCCTGCTGGATTTCATCACCGTCGCCTCGCCCGCCTATCTGGAGCGGCACGGCACGCCGCGCGAACCGCTGGACCTCGAACGCGGCCACCAGAGCGTGATCTATTTCTCGCCCCGCACCTCGCGGCGCTACCCGCTGGAATTCCACAAGGACGGCGAATCGCTGGAGATCGGCGGGCCCTCGCGCCTGTCCGTGAACGAAAGCAACGCCTACCTGGCCGCGCTGCTCGCCGGCCGCGGCGTGGGCCAGGTCACCACCCTGCAGGCCCAGCGCTACCTGGACCGCGGCGACCTCGTGCGCCTGCTGCCCGAATGGAGCCATCCGCTGCTGCCGGTCTACGTGGTGTACCCGCCGAATCGGCACCTGAGTGCGAAGGTGCGGGCGTTCGTGGACTGGGCGGCGGAGCTGTTCGCGCGCGAACGCCATCTGCAGGGTTGATGCGTGCGGGAATGGCACTAGCGCCTATGCTCGGGCCCATGAATGCCCCATCGATTCCGCCGTCTCCCGACCTGCCGCCCGCCTCGCCCCAGCCTGCGGAGGCACCGCCGCCGTCGGTCGCCCCGGAGGGTGCCGCTGGGCCCGCGCCCGCAGCGCCTCCCCGCCAGCCCCGCAACCCGCTGCACGGCGTCACGCTGGAAGCCATCGTGGTCGCGCTGCAGCAGCATTACGGCTGGCGGGGCCTCGCCGAACAGATCCCCGTGCGCTGCTTCCAGAGCGACCCGAGCGTGTCTTCCAGCCTCAAATTCCTGCGCAAGACGCCCTGGGCGCGGGAAAAGGTGGAGAGCCTCTACCTGTTCATGCTGCGCGAGCGCAGGCGCCAGGGCCCCTCCTCTTCGTGATCCGCAGGGCTCGGCACGGCATCGTGGAAACCGCTCCCACCAGACCGTGCCCACGCCCTCAGGCCGGCACCGGCACCAGGAAATCGCGGCTGATGCCCGCCCCCAGGTGGCTCACGCGGTCCAGGAACTGCGTGAGGTAGGCATGCAGGCCGGTCGCGAGGATCTCGTCGATGCGGCCGTAGCGCAGGTCCGCCAGCAGGCGCCCCGCCTTGCGCTGCGTTTCCGCCGACTGGTCGTTGGCGACCACGGCGAGGTTGTCGGCCACCTCGCGCAGGCTCGCGTGCAGCGAGCGCGGCATGTCGGCGCGCAGGATCAGCAGGTCGGCCACGCGCTCGGGCGTGATGACGTCGCGGTACACCTTGCGGTAGATCTCGAACGCGGACACGCTGCGCAGGATCGCGCTCCAGTGGTAGAAGTCGAACTCCTGCGGCGCCGCGCGGTTGCGGTTGCGGTTGCGCTCGCGCAGCGAGCCGTGGAAGTCGCTCTGCACCGCGTGGAACTTCACGTCCAGCAGCCGCGCCGTGTTGTCGGCACGCTCCAGGAAGGTGCCCAGCCGCAGGAAGTGGAAGGCCTCGTCCTGCAGCATCGTGCCCAGCGTCACGCCGCGCGACAGGTGCGAGCAGTGCTTCACCCACTCGAAGAACGCCCCCGGGTCGCGCTCGAAATCGCGCCCCTTCAGCTGCCGGTGCAGCTCCAGCCAGGTCTGGTTCTGCGTCTCCCACACCTCGGTGGTGAGCGCGCCGCGCACGGCCCGCGCGTTCTCGCGCGCCGCCCGCAGGCAGGACAGGATCGACGACGGGTTGTCGCCGTCGCGCACCATGAATTCGAGCACGCCCTCGCGCGTGACCTCGCCGTGGCGCGCGGTGTAGGCCGGGATCAGCTCGCTGATGGAGAGCAGGCCCAGCCAGCTCTCCTGCGCCACGTCGGCCGACTGCGGCAGCAGCGAGGTCTCGTAGCTCACGCTGAGCATGCGGGCGGTGTTTTCTGCCCGCTCGGTGTAGCGGGACATCCAGAACAAATGGTCGGCGGTGCGGCTCAGCATCTCACTTCCCTTCCATCGATTGCAGCGAACCCATGGCTCCCATGGTCTGCGTCATTCCGCCCAGCGATTGCGCCATGGAGCCTCCCTGCGCGCCGTTGCTGTTCACGTCGCCCTCGCCCAGCACCCAGGTGTCCTTGGTGCCGCCGCCCTGCGACGAATTGACCACCAGCGAGCCTTCCTTCAGCGCCACGCGCGTGAGGCCGCCGGCCACCATCTGCACCTTCTGGCCCGAGAGCACGAAGGGCCGCAGGTCGATGTGGCGCGGGGCGATGCCCGATTCCACATAGGTCGGGCAGCTGGAGAGCGAGAGCGTGGGCTGCGCGATGTAGCCCGCGGGGTTCGCGAGCAGCGCGGCGCGGAACTCCTCGATCTCCGCGCGGGTCGCGGCCGGGCCGATCAGCATGCCGTAGCCGCCCGCGCCGTGCACCTCCTTCACCACCAGCTCGTGCAGGTGGTCGAGCACGTAGTTCAGGTCGTCCTTCTTGCGGCACATCCACGTGGGGACGTTCGCCAGGATGGGCTCCTCGCCCAGGTAGAAGCGGATCATCTCCGGCACGTAGGGATAGACGGACTTGTCGTCGGCGATGCCCGTGCCCACCGCATTGCAGATCGCCACGTTCCCCGCGCGGTAGGCGGCCATGAGCCCGGCGCAGCCCAGCGTGGACGTGTTGCGGAACACCTGCGGATCGAGGAAGTCGTCGTCCACGCGGCGGTAGATCACGTCCACGCGCTGCAGCCCCCGCGTGGTGCGCATGTAGACGAAGTTGTCCTTCACCACCAGATCCTGGCCCTCGACCAGTTCCACGCCCATCTGCTGCGCGAGGAAGGCGTGCTCGAAGTAGGCGCTGTTGTACATGCCGGGGGTGAGCACCACCACCGTGGGTTCGGCCGCGCCGGCCGGGGCGCTCGCGCGCAGCGTGTCCAGCAGCAGGTCGGGGTAGTGCGCCACGGGCGCCACGCGGTGGCTGCGGAACAGGTCTGGGAAGAGCCGCATCATCATCTTGCGGTTCTCCAGCATGTACGACACGCCGGAAGGCACGCGCAGGTTGTCCTCCAGCACGTAATAGATGCCGTTGCCCTGCCCGTCCGGCGCCCGCACGATGTCGATGCCGGCGATGTGCGCGTACACGTCCCGCGGCACGTCCACGCCCGCCATCTCCGGCCGGAACTGCGCGTTGCCCACGATCAGGTCGGTGGGCACGATGCCGGCGTGCAGGATGTCCTGCCCGTGGTAGATGTCATGGATGAACCGGTTGAGCGCGGTCACGCGCTGCACGAGCCCCTGCTGCATCCGCGCCCATTCGTGGGCGGGAATGATGCGCGGGATCAGGTCGAACGGGATGAGCCGCTCGGTGCCCGCGCCTTTCTCGTCCTTGGCGCCGTAGACCGCGAAGGTGATGCCCACGCGGCGGAAAATCATCTCGGCCTCGGCGCGGCGCGCATTCATGGCCTCGGCCGGCTGGCGCGACAGCCACTGGCCGTAGCGCTGGTAATGGGAGCGCACATCGCTGCCGTCGAACGGCAGCATTTCGTACATCTCGTCGAACTTCTGCATCAGGGGTGCCTCCTGCAGCCAGCATAGCAAGTTGCAAGCCTGCTCTGCCGCTGGACGCGCCGCGCGCGTGCAGGACGCCGCCGAATCCGTGCGTCAGCCGCGCGTCGCCGCGCCCCGGCGAGGGCTCCCGGCCCCGTCCGCCGCGGCCCTCGTCCATGCGGGCGGCGGCGCATGGTGCCAATAGCGCCGCGCCGCCCCGCGCTCGCAGCGCCAGCGCAGCGGGTGGTCCGACCGCCACTCCCACGCGCCGCACCATGGGGAATCCACCACCTGCGCGCCCCGCTCCACATAACGGGCCAGTACATCGGGCGCGGGATGGCCGTAGCGGTTGCGGTAGCCGGCCTGCACCACGGCGGTGCGCGGCCGTACGGCATCCAGCAGCGCCGCGCCCGACGACGACCGGCTGCCGTGGTGGGGCACCACGAGCACGTCGGCAGGGGCCAATAAGCCCGCTTTCGCCAGCGCTGCCTCCTGGGCCTGCCCGATGTCGCCGACGAGCAGCGCGGAGGCGCCACGGCCCGATCCCATGCTTTCGCCTTCGGCTTCCTCTTCGCCGTTGCCGCCGTCACCACCCTGGCGCGTCCCCTGCGAGCGGCCGCCGGACGGGCCTGCGCGGCGAAGCCCTCCGGGCGCGGCCGCCGTGATGCGCAGCACGCAGCTCGCCGCGTTCGTGCCGTCATCGCGCGCGCCGCCGGCGGGCTGCAGGGCGCCCCGCGCGCCGAGCGTTCCCGGCGGCGGATGCAGCACGTCGAAGCGCACGCCGTCCCATGTCCAGTGCTGCCCGGCCTCGCAGCGGGTGACGGTGCGAGCGCCTCCCGCTTCCAGCGCGTGGCCGTCCTCCAGCGATCCCCAGAGCTCCACCCGCGGATGCGCGGCCAGCACGGCGGCGGCGCCCCCCGTGTGGTCGCTGTCGCGGTGGCTCAGGAGCAACCGGTCCAGCCGCTCCCCCCGCGCCCGCAGCAGCGGCACCAGGACGCGATCGCCCGCATCGCTGTCCGGCCCGAACCGCGGACCGGCGTCGTAGAGCAATGCGTGGCGGGCCGTGCGCACCAGCACCGCGCTGCCCTGGCCCACGTCGGGCGCGAGCAGCTCGAACTGCCCATGCGCGGGCCGCTGCGGCTGCCACCAGAGCGCGGGCAGCAGCAGCGGCAGGCCCAGCAGGCGCAGCGGCACCGGCAGCCGCAGCACCAGCAGCACGCCGCCCGCCACCCCGGCCACGCCCGCCCAGAGCGGCGCGGCCGGCAGCGACACGGTGGCCCAGGGCCAGGCGGCGAGCCATTGCAGCCACGCCGCGAACGGCACGAGGCAGGCGGCGGCCGCCGACCACAGCGGCGCCCACAGCACGCCCAGCAGCGCCAGCGGCGTGACGACCAGCGTCATCCACGGAATCGCCGCGAGATTCGCCACGAACCCCACCACCGACGTCTGTCCGAACAGCAGCACCGTGAGCGGCGTCAGCGCCAGCGTCACCACCCACTGCTCGCGCAGCAGCGCCAGCGCGCGCCCAGCCCACCGCCGCACCACCCCGCGGGCCGGCGTGCCGGCCCCGGCAGCGCCCGCGTCGGACGCGAACAGCACCGCCACCGCCACGAAGCTGAGCCAGAAGCCCGCCTGCAGCAGCGCCCACGGATCGGCCGCCACCACCGCGGCGCCCGCGAGCAGCCACACCTGCGGCCACGGCCAGCGCCTCCCCGACAGCCGCAGCGCGCCGATCACCGACAGCATGCACACCGTGCGCTGCGCGGGCACCGCCCAGCCGCTGAAGAGCGCATACGCCGCCGCCAGCAGCACTCCGCACGCCAGCGCCGCCCAGGGCGCCGGCACCGCCAGGCACAGCAGCTCGGACCGCCGCCAGAGCCAGCCCACCACCGCCGCGGCGATCCAGGCGAACAGCGTGATGTGCAGCCCGGAAATGCTCACCAGGTGGGCCACGCCCGTCGCGCGGAACACGTCCCAGTCGGCGCGGTCGATCGCGCGCTGGTCGCCGGTCACCAGCGCCGCCACCACGCCCGCGGCGCGGCGGCGCGCCTCAGCCTCGGCCTCGGACAGGCCGCGGCCTGCGGCGCCCGTGCCGCCTTCCGCACCGCCGTCGGTGCCGCCGTCAGCATCGCTGCCGCTGCCGCTGCCGCTGCCGCTGCGGTTGCCACCGCCACCGCCTTTCCCGTCGCCCGTCCCGCGCGCCGTGGGCGGTGCCAGCCGCGCCAGGATCGCATCGCGCACCCGCTGCCGCGCCTGCTCCACCGGATGGCGCCACCACGGCGCCGCCTCCCACCGCACGGGCGGGGCATCGTAGGAGCCGGCCCGCACGGTGCCGGTGGCCTGCACACCCTGCTCCCACAGCCACAGTTCGGCGTCGAAACCGCCCGGATTGCGCAGGCCGTGCGGAGCGGTGAGGCGCACGGTCAGCTCCCAGCGCTCGCCGGCGCGCACGGCGGGCAACGGGGGCACCGCGGGCATGGACGCCACGGAGGATCTGGACGATGCCGATGCCGGCATGCTCTTTTTCGCGTCTCCCCCGCGGGCGAACCAGGGCGCACCGGTGGACCACCCCACATCGATCAGCGGCGGAACGGCCACGGGGCGGCCTGCGGCATGGTGTGCCCCGCCACCGTCCGGGCCCGGCTCCGCAGCGCCACCGGCTACGTCTTCGGCTGCGTCGTTGGCGTTGGCATTGGCATTGGCGATCGCATGCCGGCCGTCCGTGCGCACCCGTCCCTCTTCGCCCCGTGGCCTCTTGCGGGCCGGTGCCTTGCCACGGCGGCCCTCCACCAGCCACGCCGACTCCACCGCCAGCCGCAGGCGCACGCCCGCATCGGTCGGCTGGGGCATCGCCGCCACTACGCCGACCACCCGCACGTCGCGTCCTTCGAGCGCGGGCGCCAGCGCGTCCGAAAGGAAAGCCCCAGCACGCAGTCCGCAGACCGCGAAAGCCATCCAGGCCGCGGCGGCGAAAGAGAGCAGCCACGGGCCCGGCAGCCACGCGCCGCCCGCCCCGGAGCGCCTGCGGCCTGCGGCCCACGCCACGCCGGCACCGGCCAGCAGCAGGGCCAGGTAGGCGCGTACGGGCCAGAGCGCAGGCTGCGTGAGCTGCACCAGCCCACCGGCGATGCTGCCGAGAAGCAACCCGGGCCAGAGCCGGCCCGGCGCATCGAAGGACGGTGGCTCCGGACGGGCTGGCGATAAGGCCCGCGGTGGCGCGGGTGGGAGCGGCACGCTCATGCGGCCAGCATGCTAGGGCGGCATCCAGGGCGGAACCAGGCATGAAAAATCATGCAGGCCATGCCGATCCGGGGCTTGCCCCGGCCGGTCCCAGCCTGTAGCACCCCGCACGGCGAGGCTGCGGGCTGCATGGGCAGGCAACCCAGGACGTGCGGTGGCCCGGGCGCAGAATGCCCCGCAGGGAGCGCCCGTCCTCCCCAGGAGATCCCCATGAAAATCGAAGGCCAGTGCCACTGCGGCGCCATCGCCTATGAAGCCGAAGTCGAGCCGGGCAGCATGACCGTCTGCCATTGCGACGACTGCCAGATCCATTCCGGGTCGGCGTTCCGCGCCAACATTCCCGCCCCGGCGGCCGGTTTCCGGCTGACCCGGGGCACGCCCCGCACGTACGTGAAAACGGCCGAGAGCGGCGCGCAACGGCTGCTCGCGTTCTGCGAGCAATGCGGCACACCGCTCTATGCCTGCGCGGCGGAAGCGCCCACGGCCTACTCGCTGCGGACCGGCGCGATCCGCCAGCGGCACGACCTGGGCGCGCCGAAGCGGCAGATCTGGGCGAAGCGCCGCAGGGCCTGGGTGCGGTTGCCCGACGGCGTGGAGTGCTTCGACGGGCAACCCTGAGGCGTCGCGCAGGCCCCGCAGGGAAGGCGCTGCCGCCTCACCCCGCCTCACCCCGCCTCGCCCCCACCTGCCCGGCTCCGCTCCGTGTGTACCATCGCTCCTGCCGCCGGCCTGCGGGGCCTGCCTCGCCGCGCATGCCCGCGGCCGGCGTTCCGCCAGCCTTTCCGTGTCCTCACCTTCTTCACACCCTCCGACCATGAGCATCTACGACAAACTCGCCGCCCTGAACATCACGCTGCCCCCCGTCGCCACGCCGGCCGCCGCCTATGTGCCCTACGTGCAGACGGGCAACCTCGTTTTCCTGAGCGGGCACATCGCGCGCAAGGACGGCAAGCCCTGGGTGGGCCAGTTCGGCCGCGACATCGCGACGGAAGACGGCAAGGCCGCGGCGCGTGCCGTGGCGATCGATCTGCTGGGCACGCTGCACGCGGCCACGGGCGGTGACCTGAACCGCGTGCGGCGCATCGTCAAGGTGATGAGCCTCGTGAACTCCACGGGCGACTTCACCGAGCAGCACCTCGTGACCAACGGCGCGAGCGAGCTGCTGGGCGAAGTGTTCGGCGACAAGGGCAAGCACGCCCGCAGCGCCTTCGGCGTGGCGCAGATCCCGATGGGCGCCTGCGTGGAGATCGAACTGATCGCCGAACTCGCCTGACGCGGTGGATGCGATGAGCGCTGCGGCCCCCGCCCCCACCTCCGCCACCCCGGCCGCCGCCGTTGCCGGTCCGGCCTCCCCGGCGCAGGCCGGCGATCCGCCGCTGGTGCTCTCCATCCAGTCGCACGTCGCCTTCGGCCACGTCGGCAACGACGCGGCGATGCTGCCGCTGCAGCTGCTGGGCATCCAGCCGGTGGCGGTGCACACGGTGCAGTTCTCCAACCACACCGGCTACGGCGAGTTCAAGGGCCAGGTGTTCCCGCCCGCGCACATCGCCGACGTGCTCGACGGCCTGCGCGCCCGGGGTGTGCTGCAGCGCTGCACGGCAGTGCTCTCGGGCTACCTGGGCGATGCCGGCGTGGGCGAGGCCATCCTGGCCGCGGTGCAGGAGATCCGGGCCGCGCGTCCGGCGCTGCGCTACCTGTGCGACCCGGTGATGGGCGACGTGGGCCGGGGCCTGTTCGTGCGCCCCGGCATCCCCGAATTCCTGCGCCGCCGCGCGCTGGCGCAGGCGAGCATCATCACCCCGAACCAGTACGAATTCGAACTGCTGCACGGCGCGCCCCTGGCGTCGGTGGACGAGGCGATCGCCGCCGCGCGGGCCCTGCTGGGCGACGCGCCGGACACCGGGCCCTCGCTCATCGTGGTGACCAGCCTGCGCACGCCCGACCTGCCGCAGGACCGGCTGGCCACGCTCGCGGTGACGGGCGATGCGGCCTGGCTGGTGCGCACGCCGTACGTCGACCTGCAACCGCTGCCCAACGGCATGGGCGACGTGTTCTCTGCCGTGCTGCTGGGCCACCTGCTGCGCGGCGCGGCCACGCCGGACGCCGTCTCGGGCGCGGTGAGCAGCCTCTATGCGCTGGTGTCGCGCACCACGCCCGGGCAGCGCGACCTGCCCCTGGTGGCCTGCCGCGAGCAGATCGCACGGCCTTCGGACTACTTCGCGGCCGAGCCCGTGGGCAGCGCAGCCCGCTGAGCCGAGGGCGCTCCGGGCCCGCAGTCGGTGTCCGGACAGGCGCTCAAAAGGTTTCCCAGTCGTCGTCGCTCTGGCTGGCCTTGCGCGGCGGCGCGGGAGGCGGGGGTGCGGGCGTCGGCGCATGCGCAGCAGAGGGCGCGGGCGCCGGACGGCTGGGCAGCGCGGGGGCCCTGCCCGCGGCCGGTGTGCCGACCGCCGGCGCGCGCGGCCGGGCAGGCGCCGCCACGGCTGCCCGCGTGGACGCCGGGGGCGCAGCGGATGCCGGAGGAAACGCGGCCGCCGTCGCCATCCTGGCTGCCGGCGGCGGAACGGGTGCGGCAGTTCCGGCAAAGCCCACGATGCCGCCGCCATCGCGCAGCCGGAAGGCGGACATCACTTCGGACAGCATCGCCGCCTGCGACTTGAGCGAACCGGCCGCCGCGGCGGCCTCCTCGACCAGCGCGGCGTTCTGCTGCGTCACCTGGTCCATCTGCCCGATGGCCTGGCTCACCTGCTCGATGCCGGTGCTCTGCTCCGCGCTCGCCGCGCTGATCTCGCCCATGATGTCGGCCACGCGCCGGATGCTGTCCACCACGGATTCCATCGTGCGCCCGGCCTGCGCGACCTGCTGGGAGCCTTCGTCCACCTTCGCCACCGAATCGCCGATCAGCGCCTTGATGTCCTTGGCGGCCTCGGCGCTGCGCCCCGCGAGCGCGCGCACTTCCGACGCCACCACGGCGAAACCCCGGCCCTGCTCACCCGCGCGGGCCGCTTCCACGGCCGCATTCAATGCCAGGATGTTGGTCTGGAAGGCGATGCCGTCGATCACCCCGATGATGTCGGCGATGCGGCGCGACGAGGCATCGATGGCGCCCATGGTCTGCACCACGCCGGCCACCACCTGCCCGCCCTCGCCCGCCACCTGCGAGGCATGCGCAGCGAGCTGGTTGGCCTGGCGGGCGCTGTCGGCGTTCTGCCGCACGGCGCTCGTGAGCTGCTCGATGGAGGCGGCCGTCTGCTGCAGCGCGCTCGCCTGCCGCTCCGTGCGCGCGGACAGGTCCTGATTGCCCGCATCGATCTCGCGCGCGGCCACGGCGATGCTGTCGGCACCGCTGCGCACCCGGCCGGTGACCTGCGCCAGGTTGTCGTTCATCTGGCGCAGCGCCGCCAGCAGCTGCCCGGTCTCGTCGCGTCCGGCCTCGGCGACGGTGGTGGTGAGGTCGTTGGCGGCCACGGCCCGCGCCACGCGCACGGCCTCGCCGAGCGGGCGCGTGATGCCGCGGGTGATCCACAGGCCGACCGCGGCGCCCAGGGCCAGGGCCAGCACGGTGGCGATGGCCACGGCCGTGCGGGTCTGCAGGTATTCGGCTTCGACCTGCCCGAGGGCGGAGTCGATATTGCCGCGCTGCAGATCCAGGAGCTGCTGCACGTTCTTGAGGTACTGCATCGTCAGCGGCTGGAATTCCTGCGTGAACAGCCGCTGCGCTTCGTCCAGGCGCCCTTCGCGCTTGGCCTTGTAGAGCGCGTCGCGGGAGGCGAGATAGGCCACGCGCGTCTTCTGGATCTCGGCCATCACCGCCTTCTCCGGCCCGGTCTGCGACAGCGAATCGATGCGCTTGAGCATGTCGCCCGATTGCCGCGACGAGGCGGCCGCCTCTTCCGCGAACCGGTCGCTCAGCGCCTGGTCATTGCTGAGCGCCACCGCCTTGGTGCGCTGCACGCTGACGTGGATGTTGCGCGACCAGTCGCTGATCAGCCGCTCCTTGAGCAGGGCCTCGGACCCGACGTCCTTCACGGACCGGACCATGGTCCCCATGTTGGTGAGGCCCAGCATGTTCATCAGGAACATGATCAGCAGGATGAGGGCGAATCCCAGTGCGAGCCGGGTGGAAATCTTCAGGTTTTTCATGTGCAGGGCTCCTGGACGACCCCACGGTGGAAGTGCGGCTGGAGTCGCCGGAACCTCTCCGTGTTCGCGCCCGCGGATGGTGCACCCAACCCCGCCGAAACACCAATGCGCGTTTCCACCATTTCCAGAAATCACGGTGTGGCGGCGCAACGAAAAAGGCCGCCATGGCGATGGCGGCCTTCGGGTCGACGGGTGCGTGCCGGCCCGGCAGGGCCCACAGAACCGGCGCAGCGGCTCCGGCGGCGCGCTGTTACTCGAGGCGCTGCACGGCGTTCGGCTTGAAGCCCAGGTCCGCTGCCTTGCCCTTGCGCCCGCGCGGGAAGCGCGCATTGTTCAGGCTGCGGATCTCCAGCGTCTCGTCGCGCTCCTTGCCGCCGCGGCCCACGCCCGCGATGCGCACGCTGCGGGTGTAGGCGGCCGCGCCGGCCAGTGTGTCCTTGGGCTCCAGGTCGATCAGCATCAGGCCCCGGCCGCCGTTGGCCATCTGCTTGAGCTCCGCGATCTCGAAGGTCAGGATGCGGCCGCCGGCCGAGGCGCAGCACACGTGCGTGGCCGGTGCCAGCGGCTGGCTGCCGTTCGTGAACGCCGCATGCGAAGGCCGGCAAAGCTGCTCGCCCTCGCCGAGCGAGATGAACGCCTTGCCGCCGCGGTTGCGCGCGGTCATGTGTTCCACGGCCGCGATAAAGCCGTAGCCGCCCGAGCCCGCGAGCAGCAGCGCCGCATTGGCCGGCCCGGCGAAGTAGTGCACCGGCTGCGTGCCCGCCTCCAGGTCGATCAGCGTGGTGATCGGCTGGCCGTCGCCCCGGGCGCCGGGCAGTTGCGCGACGGCCACCGAATACACGCGCCCGTTGCTGCCGAACGCGATGAGCGTGTCGACCGTGCGGCACTCGAAGGTGCCGTAGAGCGCATCGCCCGCCTTGAACGCGAAGGTGCCGGCATCGTGGCCGTGGCCCTGGCGCGCGCGCACCCAGCCCTTCTGCGAGACGACCACCGTCACGGGCTCGTCCACCACCTTCACCTCGGCGGTGGCGCGCTTGTCGGCCTGGATGAGCGTGCGGCGCGCATCGGCGAACTGCTTCGCGTCCTGCTCGATCTCGCGCACCATCAGGCGGCGCAGCGAGGCGGGATTGGCGAGGATGTCCTCGAGCTTGCCCTGCTCCTCGCGCAGTTCCTTGAGCTCCTGCTCGATCTTGATCGCTTCGAGCCGCGCGAGCTGGCGCAGCCGGATTTCCAGGATGTCCTCGGCCTGCCGGTCCGAGAGGCGGAAGCGCTCGATCAGCGCCGCCTTGGGCTCGTCGGCCGTGCGGATGATCGCGATCACCTCGTCGATGTTGAGCAGCACGGTCTGCCGCCCCTCGAGGATGTGGATGCGGTCCAGCACCTTGGCGAGGCGGTGCTGGCTGCGCCGCGTGATGGTCTGCTGGCGGAAGGCGATCCACTCCTCCAGCATGCGCCGCAGCGATTTCTGCACCGGCCTGCCGTCCAGGCCCACCATGGTCAGGTTGATCGGCGCGGAGGTCTCCAGGCTGGTGTGCGCGAGCAGCGTGGTGATGAGCTCCTGCTGCGGCACCTTGCCGGTCTTGGGCTCGAACACGATGCGCACCGGCGCGTCCTTGCTCGACTCGTCGCGCACCACGTCCAGCACGCCCAGCACCGTGGCCTTGAGCTGCGTCTGCTCCTGCGAGAGCGCCTTCTTGCCGGTCTTCACCTTGGGGTTGGTGAGTTCCTCGATCTCTTCCAGCACCTTCTGTGCGGAGACACCGGGCGGCAGTTCGGTGACCACCATCTGCCACTGGCCGCGCGCGAGGTCCTCGATCTTCCAGCGTGCGCGCACCTTGAGGCTGCCGCGCCCCGTGCGGTAGGCGTCCTGGATGTCGCCCGGGCTGCTGATGATCTGGCCGCCGCCGGGGTAGTCCGGGCCCGGCACCATCGCGGCGAGCTCCTCGTCGGCGAGCTTCGGGTTCTTCACCAGCGCCACGCAGGCGTCGGCGATCTCGCGCAGGTTGTGGCTCGGGATCTCGGTGGCCAGGCCCACGGCGATGCCGCTCGCGCCGTTGAGCAGCGCGAACGGCAGGCGCGCGGGCAACTGGCGCGGCTCCTCGGTGGAGCCGTCGTAGTTCGGCACGAAATCGACCGTGCCCTGGTCGATCTCGTCGAGCAGCAGGCTGGCGATGCGCGTGAGCCGCGCCTCGGTGTAGCGCATGGCCGCGGCGCCGTCGCCGTCGCGGCTGCCGAAGTTGCCCTGGCCGTCGATGAGCGGATAGCGCTGGCTGAAGTCCTGCGCGAGCCGCACCAGCGCGTCGTAGGCCGACTGGTCGCCGTGCGGATGGAAGCGGCCCAGCACATCGCCCACCACGCGGGCGCTCTTCACGGGCTTGGCGGGCACGTTGCGCGTGGGACCGCCGTAGGCCAGGCCCATGCGCTCCATGGCGAACAGGATGCGGCGCTGCACCGGCTTCATGCCGTCGCACACGTCCGGCAGCGCGCGGCCCTTCACCACCGAGAGCGCGTACTCCAGGTAGGCGCGCTGCGCATAGCCGGCCAGGCCGAGCTGGTCGTCGGAGGCGGGCTGGGTGAAGTCGAGGGTGGGTTGGTCGTTGTCGCTCATGCGTGGGAAAGGATGGAAGGAAAAACGCGGCAGCCGGTGCGCCGCGGTGTCGTTCGGAAAGTCAGGGCGCGCCCTGCGCCAGCGGCGCCGCCAGCTCCATGCGCACGCGGCCGGCGGCGGCCCCGCGCCCCGCGGCCGGCGGCGGCGGTGCAGGCGCCACGGCGGCGGGCTTGAGCAGCGCGTACAGCCCCAGCACGCTCTTCACGTAGTTCTGCGTTTCGCGGTAGGCGGGAATGCGCCTGCCGGCGCGCTGCACGGCGCCCTCGCCCGCGTTGTAGGCCGCCAGGGCCAGGTCCAGCCGGCCTTCGAAAAGGTCGATCAGGTGGCGCAGGTAGCGTGCGCCGGCTGCGATGTTCGTGCCTGGGTCGGTGAGCTTCTGCTGCACCGAACGCTTCGCCTCGCGCGCCACGCCGAAGCGTTCGGCCGTGGCCGGCATCACCTGCATGAGCCCCACCGCGCCGCGCGGCGACACGGCCTGCGGATCGAACCCGGATTCGGTGGCGATCACCGCCTGCAGCAGTTCGTAGTCGAGCCCGTGGCGGCTGGCCGAGGCGCGCAGGAAATGCTTCACGCGCTTGACCTCGGGCGCGATGTCGAAATAGGCCAGCCGCCGCGCGCTCTCCGGCGTGGCCCCGGGCGCCGCGCCGGGCGGCACGAGGCCCATGCCCGTGCCCGCGGCCCGCCCGTCCTTGGTGGAATCGAACACGTCGCCGCGGAAGAACAGGCTGTAGCGCTCGTCGATGCGCTCGGCCGCGAAATGCGTCACGCCGCGGTCGTCCACGTAGGCCCAGAGGTCCGCATGCGCGGATTGCACCGGCAGCCAGAGCGCCAGGACCACTGCGGCCACGCGCGCGCCGGCGGCCGCGCGCCGCCCCAGCCCCGCCGCCACCGCATCGCCACTGGAGCGCTGAGCCGCCATGGCTTCAGATGTCCACGTCCACGGCGTCGCCGTGCAGTTCCATGAGCTCGCGGCGCGCGGCCGCCTCGCCCTTGCCCATGAGCTTGGTGATCAGGCCCTCGGTCTCGGCGAAGCCCATCGTGCCCAGCTGCACGGGCAGCAGGCGGCGGGTGTCGGGATTGAGCGTGGTTTCCCACAGCTGCTCGGCATTCATCTCGCCCAGGCCCTTGAAGCGGCTGATCTGGCATTTCTCGCGCGCCACGCCATCCTTGGCGCACTTGTCGAGGATCGCCTCCAGCTCGCCGTCGTCCAGCGCATACACCTTCGATGCCGGCTTCTTGCCGCGCGCAGGCACGTCCACGCGGTAGAGCGGGGGCCGCGCCACGTAGATGTGGCCGGTCTCGATCAGCTTGGGGAAGTGGCGGAAGAACAGCGTGAGGAGCAGCACCTGGATGTGCGAGCCGTCGACGTCGGCATCGGACAGGATGCACACCTTGCCGTAGCGCAGGCCGGAGAGGTCCGGCGTGTCGTTCGGGCCGTGCGGATCGACGCCCAGCGCCACGGAGATGTCGTGGATCTCGGTGTTGGCGAACAGCCGGTCGCGGTCCACCTCCCAGGTGTTGAGCACCTTGCCGCGCAGCGGCAGCACGGCCTGGCATTCCTTGTCGCGGCCCATCTTGGCGCTGCCGCCGGCGGAGTCGCCCTCCACCAGGAACACCTCGTTGTGCGACAGGTCGCGGCTTTCGCAGTCGGTGAGCTTGCCCGGCAGCACGGCCACGCCGGAGCCCTTCTTCTTCTCGACCTTCTGCCCGGCCTTCTGGCGGGTCTGCGCGGCCTTGATGGCGAGTTCTGCGAGCTTCTTGCCGTAATCGACGTGCTGGTGCAGCCACAGCTCGAGCGCGGGGCGCACGAAGCCGCTCACCAGCCGCACGGCGTCGCGCGAATTGAGCCGCTCCTTGATCTGGCCCTGGAACTGCGGGTCCAGCACCTTGGCCGAGAGCACGTACGAGGCACGCGCGAACACGTCCTCGGGCAGCAGCTTGACGCCCTTGGGCAGCAGCGAATGCAGCTCGATGAAGCTCTTGACGGCATTGAACAGGCCGTCGCGCAGGCCGCTCTCGTGCGTGCCGCCCGCGCTCGTGGGAATCAGGTTGACGTAGCTCTCGCGCATGGGTTGGCCTTCCTCGGTGAAGGCCACGCACCACGCGGCGCCTTCGCCTTCGGCGAAGTTCTCGCTGTGCCGGTCGGCATAGCCATCGCCCTCGAAGAGAGGGATCACCGGATCGTGCGAAAGGTTCTGGCCGAGATAGTCGCGCAGGCCGCCCTTGTACTGCCAGGTCTGCGTCTCCTTCGTCTTCTCGTTGACCAGGGACACCGTCACGCCCGGCATCAGCACCGCCTTGCTGCGCAGCAGATGCACCAGCTCGCCCATGGGCAGCGCGGTCGATTCGAAATACTTGCCGTCCGGCCACACCCGCACCGTCGTACCCTGGCGGCGCTCGCCCGCGGCCAGCGGCCGGGCCGTGAGCGGCTCGGTGACGTCGCCGCCCTCGAACACGAGGCGCGCGATCTGCCCCTCGCGGTGGGTGGAGGCTTCCAGCCGCAGCGCGAGCGCGTTGGTGACCGAGACGCCCACGCCGTGCAGGCCGCCCGAGAAGCTGTAGGCGCCGCCCTTGCCCTTGTCGAACTTGCCGCCGGCGTGCAGCCGCGTGAAGACCAGCTCGATCACCGGGGCCTTCTCTTCGGGGTGCAGGCCGAACGGGATGCCGCGGCCGTCGTCCTCGATGCCGACGGAGCCGTCGGCATGCAGGGTGACCTTGATGCGCTTGCCGTGCCCGGCCAGGGCCTCGTCGGCCGCGTTGTCGAGCACTTCCTGGATGATGTGCAGCGGGTTGTCGGTGCGCGTGTACATGCCCGGCCGCTGCTTGACGGGCTCCAGGCCCTTGAGCACGCGGATCGAACCTTCGGAATATTCGCTGGGCGAAACGGAAGAGGGTTTGGCTGCCATGGGCGCGGATTGTAGTGCGGCCCGCCGGGCGACACTGGATGAAAAAACAGTCGCCCGCGCGCGGCACGGGTTTACCCGCACCAGCCCGCGAGCGCCGCGCGGCGCTTTTGGCTACATTCGCCGGATGTCCTCCGAAACCCCCAAGCTCTCCATGGTGCAGGTCCTCGCCTGCGGCGCGGCCATCGTCACGCTCTCCATGGGCATCCGCCACGGCTTCGGCCTGTGGCTGCAGCCGATCACCCAGGACATGGGCTGGACGCGCCAGAGCTTCGCGCTGGCGATCGCCGTCCAGAACCTCGCCTGGGGCCTGTTCGGCATCTTCGCGGGCATGGCCGCCGACCGCTTCGGCGCCTTCCGGGTGCTGATCGGCGGCGCGGTGCTCTACGCCGCGGGCCTGGTCGGAATGGCGCTCTCGCCCACGCCGCTGCTGTTCGCGCTCACCGCGGGCGTGCTGATCGGCGCGGCGCAGGCGGGCACCACCTATGCAGTGATCTACGGCGTGCTGGGGCGGCAGATTCCGGCCGAGAAGCGCTCCTGGGCCATGGGGGTCGCGGCGGCCGCGGGCTCGTTCGGGCAGTTCCTCATGGTGCCCGTGGAAGGGCAGCTGATCGCGCGCCTGGGCTGGCAGGAATCGCTGCTCGCGCTCTCGGTGATGGTGCTGCTGATCGTGCCGATCGCCTTCGGCCTGCGCGAGCCGGCTTTCGGGCGCCAGGCCGCGGGCGCGGCAGGCGCGGCGCGCGCGCCGCGCGGCCAGAGCGTGGGTGAAGCCCTCTCCGAGGCGCTGCGCTATCCCAGCTTCCTGCTGCTCACGGCCGGCTACTTCGTGTGCGGCTTCCAGGTGGTGTTCATCGGCGTGCACATGCCGAGCTACCTCAAGGACCACGGCCTCTCGCCCCAGGTGGCGAGCTACGCGCTCGCGCTCATCGGCCTCTTCAACGTCTTCGGCACCTACATCGCGGGCACGCTGGGCCAGCGCATGGCGCGCCGGCACATCCTGGCCTTCATCTATTTCGCCCGCGCGGCGGCGATCACGGTGTTCCTGCTCGCGCCGCTCACGCCGGTCTCGGTGTACGTGTTCTCGGCGGTGATCGGCTTCCTGTGGCTGTCGACCGTGCCGCCCACCAATGCGACGGTGGCGCAGATCTTCGGCGTGCAGCACCTCTCGATGCTGGGCGGGTTCGTGTTCTTCAGCCACCAGATCGGCAGCTTCCTGGGCGTCTGGCTGGGCGGCTATCTTTATGACCGCACGGGCAGCTACGACGTGGTCTGGTACCTGGCGATCGCCCTGGGCGTCGCGGCCGGCCTCATCAACCTGCCGGTGCGCGAATCGCCGATCGTGCGTTCCCCGGCCCGGGCAGGCGCCGCCGGTTGAGCCGCGGCATGCACGCCATGGTCGACACCGCCCGGCCCGCATCCGCTTCGCGCCGCCCCGCCTGGAAAAGGCGGCTGGCCATGGCCGCCGCGGCCGTCGCGGCGCTGTCCGCCGCCTTCGCGCTGTACGCGGAGCCCGGTTTCGTGGTCATGATGGCGGACCAGGTCTGGTCCTGCTTCTGACGAAGCCACCGCGGGCCCGTCCCGGCCCCTCCCCCGCGTCCCGCCGGCCTTCGCCATGCAGCCTTTCCCTCCTATCCCGCGCACCGCCGCGCCCGGCCCTGCCGCCCCCTCCGACTGGATCGTGCGCTGGGCCCATCTGGTGCCGCCCCATGGCCGCGTGCTCGACGTCGCCTGCGGCGGCGGCCGGCACCTGCGCTGGCTCCACGCGCGCGGCCATGCCGTGGCCGGCGTGGACCGCTCCGGGCCCGACGTCGCCGCGCTGGCGGGACTGGGCGAGCTGGTCCGCGCCGACATCGAGCAGGGCCCCTGGCCGTTCGCCGGTCGCCGCTTCGATGCCGTCGTGGTCACCCACTATCTCTGGCGCCCGCTGCTGCACACCCTGGTGCAGAGCGTCGCGCCCGGCGGCGTGCTGCTCTACGAAACCTTCGCGCACGGCAACGGCACCGTGGGCCGTCCGTCGCGGCCGGACTTTCTGCTCGAACCCGGGGAACTGCTGGGCGCCTGCGCGGGTCTGAGGGTGGTGGCCTACGAGGACGGCTTCCTGCCGTCGCCGGAACGCTTCGTGCAGCGCATCGCGGCCGTCCGGGAGGCACCCGGCGACGCACCGCCCCGCCATCCCCTCGTGCCGCCGCCCCCCGGTTAACCCCCCGGCCGGGCCGGTTACACACTCGTTAGAATGCTCTTTTACCGTTTTCCTTCGCGGACATGACCTCTTCCAGCGCCACCCTCACCGGCAGCATCGTCGCCCTCGTCACCCCCATGCACGAGGACGGCAGCGTGGACTACCCCACCCTGCGCAAGCTGATCGACTGGCACGTCGCCGAGGGCACCGACTGCATCGGCGTCGTGGGCACCACGGGCGAATCGCCCACGGTGAACGTCGAGGAGCATTGCGAGATCATCCGCGTCGCGGTCGAGCAGTCCGCCGGCCGCGTGCCGATCATGGCCGGCTGCGGTGCCAACTCCACCGCCGAGGCGATCGAGCTCGCCCGCTTCGCCAAGAAGGTGGGCGCCGACAGCCAGCTGCAGGTCGTGCCCTACTACAACAAGCCCACCCAAGAGGGCCAGTACCAGCATTTCAAGGCGATCGCCGAGGCCGTGGGCGACCTGCCCACCATCCTCTACAACGTGCCCGGCCGCTCCGTGGCGGACATGCTGCACGACACGGTGCTGCGCCTCGCCCAGGTGCCCGGCATCATCGGCATCAAGGAAGCCACCGGCAACATCGAGCGCGCGCAGTGGCTGATCCGCGACGTGCCCGAGGGCTTCGCCGTCTATTCGGGCGACGATCCGACGGCCGTGGCGCTGATGCTCTGCGGCGGCCAGGGCAACATCAGCGTCACCGCCAACGTGGCGCCGCGCCTCATGCACGAGCTCTGCATGGCCGCGATCGCGGGCGACACGCGCCGCGCGATGGAAATCCAGCTGCGCCTGATGCCGGTGCACAAGCATCTCTTCGTCGAGGCCAACCCCATCCCCGTGAAGTGGGCCCTGCAGCACATGGGCCTGTGCGGCGGCACGATGCGCCTGCCCATGACGCCGCTGTCGCCCGCCAGCGAACCCGTGGTGGAAGCCGCGCTGCGCTCCGCCGGCCTGCTCTGAAGCACGCCCGCCCACGCTCCGACCGACCGCCCGCGCCTTCCGCCGCAGCACACTCCCGAGACACCGTTTAAGGATTTCCGCGTGAACGCTATCAACCGCCTGGGCCTGCTCGGCCTTGCCATGGCCCTCTCCGCCTGCTCCGTGCTGGAGAACGACAAGATCGACTACAAGAGCGCCACCAAGGGCCCGACCCTCGAGGTGCCGCCGGACCTGACCCAGCTCTCGCGCGACTCGCGCTACACCATCCCCGGCGGCGTGGTCTCCGCCGCGGCCTTCCAGGCCGGCCAGGCGCAGCGCCAGCCCGGCACCGTCAACGCCGCCTCGCAGTCGCTGGGCGACGTGCGCATCGAGCGCGACGGCAACCAGCGCTGGCTGGTCGTGAAGCGCCCGGCCGACGCGCTCTGGGAGCCCGTGCGCGATTTCTGGAACGAGAACGGCTTCGTGCTGCAGATCGACCAGCCCAATCTCGGCATCATGGAAACCGACTGGGCCGAGAACCGCGCCAAGCTGCCGCAGGACATCATCCGCTCCACGCTCGGCAAGGTGTTCGACTCGGTCTACTCCACCGGCGAGCGCGACAAGTTCCGCACGCGCCTGGAGCGCGCCTCCGACGGCTCGACCGAGATCTACATCAGCCACCGCGGCATGGTCGAGGTCTACAGCACCGCCCAGAAGGACAGCACCGTGTGGCAGCCCCGCCCGGTCGATCCCGAGCTGGAAACCGAATTCCTGCGCCGCCTGATGGTCAAGCTCGGCGTGAGCGAGGAGCAGTCCCGCGCCGTGGCCGCCGCCCCCGTGCAGACGCCGCCCACGGCCCGCATCGCCCGCGTGGGCAATGCGCCGGTGGTGCAGCTCGACGAGAACTTCGACCGCGCCTGGCGCCGCGTGGGCCTGGCCCTCGACCGCACCGGCTTCACCGTCGAAGACCGCGACCGCGCGCAGGGCGTGTACTTCGTGCGCTACGTGGAGCCCACCGAGAAGAAGGAGCCGGGCTTCTTCGCCAAGCTGCTGGGCCGCTCGAACGACGCGGCGCCGCCGGTCAAGTACCGCATCCAGGTGCGCAGCGAAGGCGGCAAGAGCACCGTGGCGGTGCTGAACGCAGCGGGAGCGCCCGACGCGTCGGCCAACGCGGACCGCATCGTGCGCGTGCTGTCGGACGACCTGAAGTGAGCGGCACGGCCGTTCGCTGAGGAGCACCCCACCGCGTGCTGCGATTCAAGAGCCTGGGCAGCGGCAGCTCGGGCAACGCCACCATCGTCGAGGGGCGCAGCGGCACGCAGGTGCGGCGCCTGCTCATCGACTGCGGGCTGGGGCCGCGCCAGCTCGCCACGCGGCTGGGCGAATCCGGCCTCGCGATCGACGACATCGACGCGATCTTCATCACCCACGAGCATTCCGACCACGTGGGCTGCATGCAGAAGATCGCGCTGCGCCACCGCATCCCGGCGTGGATGAGCCATGGCACCTATTCGGCGATCGGCGCTCCCGACCTGGACGGCCTGCTGAACGTCGCCGCCGACGGCCAGGCGATCGACCTCGGCGCCTTCGAGGCGCGCGCCTTCACCGTGCCGCACGACGCGCGCGAGCCCCTGCACCTGCGCTGCAGCGACGGCGCCACGCACGTCGGCCTGCTGACCGACCTCGGCCACGCCACCGAGCACGTGCTCTCCCACCTGCGCGGCTGCCACGCGCTGCTGCTGGAGACGAACCACGACCGCGAGATGCTGTCCGTCTCCAGCTATCCCGCGTTCCTCAAGCGGCGCATCGGCGGCGCCTACGGCCACCTGGGCAACCACGTGTCCGCGGAAATCCTGAGGGCGGTGCACCACGGCGGCCTGAAGCGCGTGGCCGCCGCCCACCTCAGCCTGCAGAACAACCGCCCCGACCTCGCGCGCGCCGCGCTCGCCGGGGCGATCGGCTGGGCTCCCGAGCAGATCGACGTGGCCGACCCGCGCAGCGGCACCGGCTGGATCGCCGCCGACTGACGGCCGCTCCCCCGCCGGCAGGACGCAAGGACGAAAAAAAGCCCCGACCTCGCGGTACGGGGCTTCGTGCCGGACCTGCCGCCGCGGGCTGGTGGCCCCGCGGCAGGAACAACGATCGGCCAGTGGCTTACTTGGCGGCGGAAGCGCCGGCAGCAGCGGCTGCAGCAGCAGCGTCGGCAGCGGCCTTGGCGGCGTCGCTGGCGGCAGCGGATGCGTCGGAAGCAGCGGCGGATGCCTCTGCAGCAGCAGGCGCTGCAGCAGCGGAAGCCTCGGGTGCGGGCACCACGGCAGGTGCCGGAGCGGGTGCTTCGACCGGAGCCGGTGCAGGAGCCGGAGCTTCTTCCTTCTTGCCGCAAGCGGCGAGAGCGACGGACGCGACCAGGGCAGCCAGAACGAGAGAGTTCTTCATTTCGGTATTTTCCTTATGGGACAGACGGATCTTGGAAACTTGCCGCCACGCCGCCCTCTTTCAGCGATGCGCTTTGGCCGGGTGCGGTGCACCCCGTGGCGCTCGGCACGTCGGAACAACGTGTCCGGACATCAATCGCAAATTATAGGGAGATTGCGTCAATACCGACTAACACTGATACGTCCTTTTCCGGCGCTTTACCTCACAGTCCCAGCGTGGTGGCCGGGAACGCCGGCGTGCTGCGCCTCAGCAGCCATTCGTCCAGTGCCTCGCGCACCTGCAGCCGGCGTTCCGGCTCGCTGCCCGCCACGCCCGTGCTGCGTTCCGGGTCCAGCCGCTGCAGCACCCAGCGGTCCGACCACAGCACCCCGGGCAGCTCCTGGCGGTCCCTCACCGGCGCCCTGCGGCATTCGATGATATGGTCCCAGGTGGCGCGCCAGCGCACGAACCGGGCATGCCGGCGCACGACCTCGTCGTAGCCCGCCGCCAGCAGCGTGAGCCGCCGCCCGCGCCCCGCCCAGGCCTGCAGGGAGGCCTCGACATCGCGCTCGCCCAGCGGCCAGTCGTGGAAGTCGAAATCGCACAGCACGAGTTCCCGCCAGCCCTCGCGGGCGGCACAGGCCAGCGCGGCGCGCACGCCGTCGGCGAACGCCGTGCGGCCCTCGAAGCGGCCGGAAGGCAGCGGCCCCTTACCGGCCAGGGCCTGCGAAAAATCCATGGGAATCTCCTTGCTGCTGCGTTGGCGGGCGGCCCCGCGCCGGGGCTAGCCGCCGGTTTCCGCGTGCACCCAGCCGGCCTCGCACCAGGAACCCAGCAGGTCCAGCGCATCCTCGCTCGCGCGGGCCAGGCCCCGCGCATCCAGGCCCCGCTGGTCGGCAAGGCGCCGCATGAGCGCCGCATCGCGCCCGCCGGCCAGGTAGCTCTCGCCGTTGATGAACACGTGGCGCGCGTCGTACATCATGCGCGTGCGGCGGTCCAGGCGCACGCCCTGTTCCAGCCCCCCGGGCTCGCCGGGCTCGAACCAGACGTTCGGCTTGGGCTCGGTCAGGCTCTCGCCCAGCGCGCGCTCCACGGCCAGGGGCTCGGCCAGCGCGCGCGCGAGCGCATCGCGCGCGAACTCCACCAGCGCTGCCGGCACCTCGCCCGGCCGGTCCACCGCGTCCTGCGACGGATCGCGGTAGAGCTGCGGATGCCCCGGCCCGTCCTCGTCCGGGCCGTCGGACAGGCGCGTGAGCAGGTCGTGCGCGAGGCCCGTGCGGGACGGCGAGCGGAAGCCGATGGAATAGGTCATGCACTCGCCTTCGGCGATGCCGTCGTGCGCCCAGCGCGGCGGCAGGTAGAGCATGTCGCCGGGCTCCAGCACGAACTCCTGCTCGGGCTCGAAATTCTCCAGGATCTTGAGCGGAATGCCGTCCTTGAGCGACAGGTCCTTCTGCCGGCCGATGCGCCAGCGCCGCCGGCCATGGGCCTGCAGCAGGAACACGTCGTAGCTGTCGAAATGCGGCCCCACGCCCCCGCCCTCGGTGGCGTAGCTGATCATCAGGTCATCGAGGCGGGCCTGCGGCACGAAACGGAACTGCTGCAGCAGCGCGTGCACGGCGTCGTCGTGCAGGTCCACGCCCTGCACCAGCAGCGTCCAGTCCGGCGTGGCCAGCGGCGGCAGCGCGCGGCGCGCGAACGGACCGTGGCGCAGGCTCCAGGCGCCCTGCTTCTGCTGCACGAGCCGCGATTCGACGGTCTCCTGCGCCGCCAGCGCGAACAGTTCCTGGCGCCCCACGGGCGGCACGAACGGGGCGATGGCCTGGCGAACCAGCAGCGGCTTCTTCTGCCAGTGGCGGCGCATGAACTGCGCGGGGGTCATTCCGCCCAGCAGGGCGAGGGGGGTGTGGGTATCCATGGGGAAAAGCGGAGGGCGCACGCCACAGTGGCGCGGCCGGTGGACGAACTGCGACAATTCTCCTATGGAAATCAACCAACAATGCGTGGTCGCTTTGACCTGGATCCTGAAAGACACATTGGGCGAGGAGCTGGACGTGCTCGACGACCCGGTGGAATTCCTCGTCGGCGGCGATGACCTGTTCGCCCGCATCGAAGAGGGGCTGCAGGGCCATACCGCGGGCGACACCGTCGCGCTGCACCTGGAGCCCGAAGAGGCCTTCGGCGACTACCAGGACCAGCTGCTGTTCCTCGAACCCCGCAGCCGCTTCCCGGCCGACCTCGAGGAAGGCATGACGATCGAGGGCAGCGCCCTGCCCGAGGGCTCCAACCCGGACGCCCCGCGCGACGTGCTCTACACCGTGGCGCAGATCTATCCCGAACACGTGGTGCTGGACGGCAACCATCCGCTGGCCGGCATCGCGCTGCGCCTGCACCTCACCGTGCAGGGCGTGCGCGAGGCCACGGAAGAGGAGATCGGGCGCGGCACGGCCGGCACGGGTTTCTTCCGCATCCAGCCGCCGGATACGGACGAGCCCTTGCTCCACTGAGAGCGGCTCACACGACCCAGCGAAGCGGTTCTGCCGAGGCGCCGCATCGCAGGCAGCGCGAGTAGTACGACGAGATGCGGCAACGCCGGCCGCCCGCAGAACGCACGCCCAGGAAAAAAGGACCCGAGGGTCCTTTTCTATGGAGGGCCACGGCATGGCTGCCGGGCTCCGTGCCGCCATTACATGCGCGAGATCTGGCCGCCGTTCAGGCGCACGCGGTCGCCGGGACGCAGGTCGCCGGGCGAGCCCACGTCGTAGGCGCGCTGGCCGCCCTGGTCGAGCTGGATGGTGATGCGGTAGCCTTCGATGCGGCCGTCGTTGTTGTTGCCGGTGCGGCCCTCGATCTGGTTGCCCACCACGCCGCCACCGACTGCGCCGAGCACGGTGGCCGCGGCACGGCCGGTGCCCTTGCCCACCTGGTTGCCCAGCACGCCGCCGATCACGGCGCCCGCGACGGTGCCCACGCCCACGCTGCTGCCGCTGCTGCGGCCCTGCAGGGTCTCGATATTGGTCACCGTGCCGTATTCCATTCCGGCTGGTGCGGGTGCGCCCGCGGGGTAGCTGGAGTAAGTCGGCTGCGATGCGGGGTACTGCGAGCCGTAGCGCGGCTGCTCGGCGCAGGCGCCGAGGGCGCCGGCGAGGGCGACGGTGGCGATCACTGCGGTGGTGCGGGAAAACTTCTGCATGTTCGACTCCTTATTTGGTGCGCGAAGGGGGCAAGGCCCAGGCCCCGCCGGTCGATGCATTGAAGCATGGGGCCGGCCGCGGCCCCCGCCGGGAGATGGCAGCGGCCGCCGTAGGCACCATCGCCTCGGGCGGATAGGACGATACCTACAGCGTGCCTGTGGAACCGTAACCGTTTCCACCGCGTTCGCTGGCCGGAAAATCCTCCACCACGTTGAACTGAGCCTGCACCACCGGCACGATCACGAGCTGCGCGAGACGCTCCATCGGCTGCATCGTGAAGGCGACGTCGCTGCGGTTCCAGGCACTTACCATGAGCTGGCCCTGGTAGTCGCTGTCGATCAGGCCCACGAGGTTGCCCAGCACGATGCCGTGCTTGTGGCCCAGGCCCGACCGGGGCAGGATCAGCGCCGCGTAGCCGGGGTCCTTCAGGTAGATGGCGATGCCGGTCGGCACCAGCTGCCAGGCGTTGGGCGCGAGCACCAGGGGCTCGTCCAGGCAGGCGCGCAGGTCGAGGCCGGCGCTGCCGGGGGTGGCGTAGGCGGGCAGCTGCTGCGCCATGCGCGCGTCGAGGATCTTGACGTCGATTTTCACAAGTGCTTTCAAAGTGGCGCGGGAATGCAACGCTCCGCGCCGGGGGAGTAATGGGTGAGCCATGGCCGCGCGGCACGGCCGCAGGGACGGGGGAATGGACCCCGCGGCGGGCCCGCGCGGTGAGCCGCCGTCAGCGCGCGGCCAGGCGGCGGGCGATGTCCGCCACGAGCTGCCAGGCCAGCTCGCGCTTGGAGGCGCGCGGCAGCATGCGGTGGCCTTCGGCATCCACGAGCAGCAGGGCATTGTCGTCCTGGCCGAAGGTCTCCGGGCCGATGTTGCCGACCAGCAGCGGCACGCCCTTGCGCACGCGCTTGGCGGTGGCGTGCTCCAGCAGGTTCTCGCTCTCGGCCGCGAAGCCCACGCAGTACGGCGTGCCGCCCTGCGCGCGGGCGGTGGCGGCGATGGTCGCCAGGATGTCGGGGTTCTCCACGAAGGCGAGCGCCGGCACCTCGCCGGAGCCGTCCTTCTTGATCTTGCGGGCCGACGCCTCGGCGGGCCGCCAGTCCGCCACCGCGGCCGTGGCCACGAACACGGTGGCCTGCTGCGCGAGCGCGGTGGCGGCATCGAGCATCTCGCGCGCCGAACGCACGTCCACCCGGCGCACGCCGCGCGGCGTCGGCTGGTGCACCGGGCCGGCCACCAGATCCACCTCGGCGCCCGCCTCGCGGGCAGCGCGGGCGATGGCGAACCCCATCTTGCCGCTGGAGAGATTGGTGATGCCGCGCACCGGGTCGATCGCCTCGAAGGTCGGACCGGCCGTGACCAGCACGCGCTGGCCGGCGAGCAGCTTGGGCGCGAAGAAGGCCGTGAGTTCCTCCAGCAGTTCCGCGGGCTCCAGCATGCGGCCGTCGCCCGTCTCGCCGCAGGCCTGCTCGCCCGTGCCCACGCCCAGCACCACGGCGCCGTCCGCCGCCACCTGGGCGAGGTTGCGCTGCGTGGCGGGGTGCGCCCACATCTCGCGGTTCATCGCGGGCGCGAGCAGCATCGGCACGCGCTGCGCGGGGCGCGCCAGGCACAGCAGGCTGAGCAGCTCGTCGGAGCGCCCCTGCACCAGCCGCGCGATGAAATCCGCGCTGCAGGGCGCGACCAGGATCGCATCGGCCTCGCGCCCCAGGTTGATGTGCGGCATGTTGTTGGGCTCGCGCGCGTCCCACTGCGAGGTGTACACGGTGCGGCCCGTGAGCGCCTGCATCGTGACGGGCGTGATGAAGCGCTCGGCCGCCTCGGTCATCACCACCTGCACGGTGGCGCCCGCCTTGGCAAGCAACCGGGCCAGTTCGGCCGATTTGTAGCAGGCGACGCCGCCCGAGAGGCCCAAGAGAATGTGTTTGCCGGCCAGTTCGTTCATGGGCGCGCAATTTAGCAGACGCCCCGCGCCCGCGCGGGGGAAAGGGCCGGGCCCTGCCGGGCATGCCCGGGCCGGCCTCTATAATCCCGATTTCCCACCACCATAAAAGACATGACCAAATTTGTCTTCGTCACCGGCGGTGTGGTGTCTTCCCTGGGCAAGGGAATCGCCTCAGCCTCCCTTGCTGCGATCCTCGAATCGCGCGGCCTCAAAGTCACCCTCATCAAGCTCGACCCGTACATCAACGTGGACCCGGGCACCATGTCCCCGTTCCAGCACGGCGAGGTGTTCGTCACCGACGACGGCGCCGAGACCGATCTCGATCTTGGCCACTATGAGCGTTTCATCGAAACGCGCATGAAGAAGACCAACAACTTCACCACGGGCCGCATCTACCAGTCCGTGCTGGAGAAGGAACGCCGCGGCGACTACCTCGGCAAGACGGTGCAGGTGATCCCGCACGTCACCAACGAGATCCAGGAATACGTCAAGCGCGGCGCCGGCATCGGCACCGACGACGCGGTGGACGTGGCCATCGTCGAGATCGGCGGCACCGTGGGCGACATCGAATCGCTGCCGTTCCTCGAAGCCGTGCGCCAGATGAGCCTGCGCATGGGTCCGAACAATTCCGCGTTCGTGCACCTCACCTACCTGCCCTACATCGCGGCGGCCGGCGAGCTCAAGACCAAGCCCACCCAGCACACGGTGCAGAAGCTGCGCGAGATCGGCATCCAGCCCGACGCCCTGCTCTGCCGCGCCGACCGCCGCATCCCTGAAGAGGAGCGCGGCAAGATCTCGCTGTTCACCAACGTGGCCGAATGGGGCGTGATCAGCATGTGGGACGTGGACACCATCTACAAGGTGCCCCGCATGCTGCACGAGCAGGGCCTGGACGGCCTGATCTGCGACAAGCTGCGCCTGAACACGCCGCCCACCAGCCTGAAGCGCTGGGACCAGCTGGTCTACGAGACCGAGCACCCGCAGGGCGAGGTCACCATCGCCATGGTCGGCAAGTACGTCGATCTCTCCGACAGCTACAAGTCGGTGAACGAGGCGCTGCGCCACGCGGGCATGAAGAACCACGTGCGCGTGAAGATCGAGCACGTCGATTCCGAAACCATCGCCCCGGGCGATGCCGCCGAGAAGCTCGCCAAATACGACGCCATCCTGGTGCCCGGCGGCTTCGGCGCGCGCGGCGTGGAAGGCAAGATCTGCACGGCACGCTATGCCCGCGAGCAGCAGGTGCCCTACCTGGGCATCTGCCTCGGCATGCAGGTGGCCACCATCGAATACGCGCGCCACGTTGCGGGCCTCGCGAACGCCAACAGCACCGAGTTCGACGCCGCCACGCCGCATCCCGTGATCGCGCTGATCACCGAATGGAAGGACGCCGACGGCACCATCCAGACGCGCAGCGAGACCTCCGACCTGGGCGGCACCATGCGCCTGGGCGCGCAGAGCTCCGACGTCGCCTCCGGCACGCTGGCGCACGAAATCTACGGCAACATCGTCACCGAGCGCCACCGCCACCGCTACGAGGCGAACGTGAACTACCTCGACCAGCTCCGCAAGGCCGGCCTGGTGATCTCCGCGCTCACGCAGCGCGAACAGCTCACCGAGATCGTCGAGCTGCCGCGCGAGGTGCATCCGTGGTTCATCGGCGTGCAGTTCCACCCGGAGTTCAAATCCACCCCGTGGGACGGCCATCCGCTCTTCAACGCCTTCATCAAGGCGGCGGTCGAGCACCAGAAGAGCCGCCAGCCCGCACTGCCCGCCGCCGCGGCCTCCTGAGCCGCAGGCACCCTCCCACAAGGCCCCTTCCATGAAACTCTGCGGCTTCGACGCCGGCCTCGACCGGCCCTTCTTCCTCATCGCAGGTCCCTGCGTCATCGAGTCCGAGCAGCTGCAGATGGACGTGGCTGGGCGCCTGAAGGAAACCACGGCGGCGCTCGGCATCCCGTTCATCTTCAAGAGCAGCTTCGACAAGGCCAACCGGTCCTCGGGCACGAGCTTCCGCGGCCCCGGCCGCGAGAAGGGCCTGGAGATCCTGGCCAGGATCCGCCACGAGCTGGACGTGCCGGTGCTGACCGACGTGCACACCGAGGACGACATCACCGAAGCCGCCAAGGTGGTGGACGTGCTGCAGACGCCCGCGTTCCTCTGCCGCCAGACCGATTTCATCCGCGCCGTGGCCCAGTCGGGCAAGCCGGTGAACATCAAGAAGGGGCAGTTCCTCGCGCCCCACGACATGAAGAACGTCATCGACAAGGCCCGCGCCGCCGCGCGCGAGAAGGGCCTGCCGGAAGACAGCTTCATGGCCTGCGAGCGCGGTGCGAGCTTCGGCTACAACAACCTCGTCTCCGACATGCGCGGCCTGGCCATCATGCGCGAGACGGGCGCCCCCGTGGTGTTCGACGCCACGCACAGCGTGCAGCTGCCCGGCGGCCAGGGCACCAGCAGCGGCGGCCAGCGCGAGATGGTGCCGGTGCTGGCGCGTGCGGCCGTCGCCGTGGGCGTGGCCGGCCTCTTCATGGAAACCCATCCCGATCCCTGCAACGCCCTCTCGGACGGCCCCAACGCGGTGCCGCTCAAGCATATGAAGGCGCTGCTCGAAACCCTCGTCGCCCTCGATTCCGTCACCAAGCGGAACGGCTTTCTCGAAAACGACTTCGGAGCTTGAGACATCCCATGAGCAGTGCCTACATCATCGCGTCCGTCACCGTCACCAACCCCGAGCAGTACGAAGACTACCGCCGCCTCAGCACGCAGGCCATGCAGGTGCACGGCGCCGAAGTGTGCGTGCGCGGCGGCCGCGTGGAAGTGCTGGAGGGCGACTGGAACCCCGGCCGCACCGTGGTCCTGAAATTCCCCACCATGGAAGCCGCCCGCGCCTTCTACGAATCCGCCGAGTACCAGCAGGCCAAGGCCGCGCGCCTGGGCGCCGCGGTCATGCGCATGGTGTGCGTCGAAGGGATCTGACGTCCTCGCGGCCCGGAACGGCCCCGCGCCCCCACGGCCTCCCCATTTCCGCAGCCGCATGTCCGGCGCGCCCGTGTCAGGCGCCCGCGACGCGCCTGCCCAACCCCTCATCAAACTCCTCAAAGGAAACCCATGAGTGCCATCGTTGATATCGTCGGCCGCGAAGTGCTGGACAGCCGCGGCAACCCCACCGTCGAGTGCGACGTGCTGCTGGAATCGGGCGTGATGGGCCGCGCGGCCGTGCCCTCCGGCGCCTCCACCGGCAGCCGCGAAGCCATCGAGCTGCGCGACGGCGACAAGGGCCGCTACCTCGGCAAGGGCGTGCTCAAGGCCGTCGAGCACATCAACACCGAGATCTCCGAGGCCGTGCTGGGCCTGGACGCCTCCGAGCAGGCCTTCCTGGACAAGACGCTGATCGACCTGGACGGCACCGACAACAAGAGCCGCCTGGGCGCCAACGCCATGCTGGCCGTCTCCATGGCCGTGGCCCGCGCCGCCGCCGAGGAATCCGGCCTGCCGCTGTACCGCTACCTGGGCGGCATGGGCGGCCTGCAGCTGCCGGTGCCGATGATGAACGTGATCAACGGCGGCGCGCACGCCAACAACAGCCTGGACCTGCAGGAGTTCATGATCGTCCCCGTGGGCGCGCCGAGCTTCCGCGAGGCCGTGCGCTGGGGTGCCGAGGTGTTCCACGCGCTGAAGAAGATCATCAACGACAAGGGCATGAGCACCGCCGTGGGCGACGAAGGCGGCTTCGCGCCCAGCGTCGAGAACCACGAGGCGGCCATCCAGCTGATCCTGCAGGCGATCGACCAGGCGGGCTACACGGCCGGCGAGCAGATCGCCCTGGCCCTGGACTGCGCCGCCAGCGAGTTCTTCAAGGACGGCAAGTACGTGCTCGAAGGCGAAGGCGGCCTGCAGCTGACGGCCCAGCAATGGACCGACATGCTGGCCACCTGGGTGGACAAGTACCCGATCATCTCCATCGAGGACGGCATGGCCGAGGGCGACTGGGACGGCTGGAAGCACCTGACGGAACGCCTCGGCGAGAAGGTGCAGCTGGTGGGCGACGACCTGTTCGTCACCAACACCAAGATCCTGAAGGAAGGCATCGACAAGCGCATCGGCAACTCGATCCTCATCAAGATCAACCAGATCGGCACGCTGACCGAAACCTTCGCCGCCATCGAGATGGCCAAGCGCGCGGGCTACACGGCCGTGATCTCGCACCGCTCGGGCGAAACGGAAGACTCCACCATCGCCGACATCGCCGTGGGCACCAACGCCGGCCAGATCAAGACCGGCTCGCTGTCGCGCTCGGACCGCATCGCCAAGTACAACCAGCTGCTGCGCATCGAGGAAGACCTGGGCGACATCGCGCACTACCCCGGCCGCGAGGCGTTCTACAACCTGCGCTGACGCCGGGCGGATTCCGGGGCCTGCGGCCCCGGACCGCCTCCCCCTTCCGATCCACGTTCCCGCGGCGCCTGCGCACCATGAATCCCCGTATCGTTCCCCTGGTGCTGCTGCTCCTGCTCGTGGCCGTGCAGGCACAGCTCTGGACGGGCCGCGGCAGCGTCGTCCACGTCCAGGAGATGAAGGAAAAGATCGCCGTGCAGAAACAGGCCAACGACCGTGCCCGCCAGGAGAACGAGCGCCTGGCCTCGGAAGTGAGCGATCTGCGCGACGGCCTCGACATGGTCGAGGAAAAGGCCCGCAGCGAGCTGGGCATGGTCAAGCCCAACGAGGTCTACGTGCACGTGGCCCCGCGCTGAACGCAGCGGCCGGCCCCTGCGCCCGGCGCCGCGCGCACCCATGCCCTTTCCCACCCCCTCTTTGGCCCACCCCCGGCCCCCTTGCCGCGCGCCCGTGCGCACGGCCGTGCTGGGCGCGCCGGGCACGGGTGCCGATGTACTGGTCGCCGCGCTGCAGGCCGCTACACCGGCAGGCGCTGCGTCTTCCATCCTGGTGCATCTGCAGCCGGACCTGTCCCGTCCCACGCACGCCCTCCTGCCGGCCCTGCGTACGAGCGGCTGCCAACAGGCCTGGCTGATGGGACTGGATGGCCTGCCTCCCCCCGGCGGGGATGGCGGCGGTGCCGACGCCCTCGAGCGGCAGGACGCCGCGCTGCGCGACCTGCTGCACATGCTCGGATGGACCTACGTGGTGTTCTACGGCCCGCCCGCGGCGCGCCTGCGGCAGGCGCAGGCCCTGCTGCAGCCGGCCGGCGCGGCCATGGCGACGGCCAGCCCCCCGGCGGCACGCCCCCGGCCCGCGAACCAGCGGGAACCCGCCTGGGGCTGCGAGAAGTGCAGCGATCCGGACTGCGAGCGCCGGCTGTTCCAGCGCCTGCTCACGCCGGACGCGGAGCGGGCCTGAGCGTGCCTGGAGCGGCTAACACGACCCTTCTGGCGTCGTTGCCGCATCTCGTCGTACTACCCGGACTGCCTGCGATGCGGCGCCTGGCCAGAACCGCATCGCTGGGTCGTGTGGGCCGCTCTTACTGCACCGCCTTCGTTCCGGGCGGCAGTTGCGTCGCGTTCGTGAAGATCTGGGCGGCATCCACCGCGTCGAACCGGTACTGCTGCCCGCAGAATTCGCAGCCCACCTCGATCTCCGGGCGCTCGGCCAGAATGCTCTCGGCCTCCTCCGCGCCCAGGCTGCGCAGCATCGCACTCACGCGGTCGCGGCTGCAGGTGCAGGCGAAGCGCGGCCCGTCCACGCCCTCCTTGGGCACGAAGCGCAGCAGCTTTTCTTCCCAGAAGAGGCGGTGCAGCACGGTGTCCACGTCCAGCGAGAGCAGTTCCTCGCGCGTCAGGCTCGCCGCCAGCGTGGCGATGCGGTTGTAGTCCTCGTTGCGGCCGATCTGGTCCTCGTTCTCGCTGTGGCTCAGCTCGGCGCCGGCGAGGTTGCCCTCGCCCTTGATCGGCATGCGCTGGATCAGCAGACCGGCGGCCACCTTGTCGTCGGCCGCGAGCACCAGCGTGGTGTCGAGCTGCTCCGACTGCAGCATGTAGTGCTGCAGCACGTCGCTGAGCTTTTCCAGCTTCTCGTGCCGGTCGCCGTGCAGCGGCACCACGCCCTGGTAGGGCTGCTGGCCCGGCAGCCGGTCCTTCGGATCGAGCGTGATCGCGCAACGCCCGCCGCCCCCGGCGTTCACCATGTCGGACAGGCGCGCGCCCACGGGCACCTCGCCCTGGATGGAGGCAGTCGCGCGCAGGCCCAGGTCGGACTGCACCTCGGCCACCGCCAGCTTGACCGGGCCGTCGCCGAAGACCTGCAGCACCAGCGCGCCGTTGAACTTGATGTTCGACTGCATGAGCACGCCGGCCGCGGCCATCTCGCCCAGCAGTTCGCGCACTTCGGGCGGGTACGCGCCGGTGGCGGAGTTGCCCGCGCGGCGCGCGAGGATCTCGGTCCACGCGTCCGTGAGCCGGACGATCATGCCGCGCACGGGCAGGCCATCGAAGAGGAACTTGTGGAGTTCTGACACCCTGGAATCTTTCTGCATCTGCAATCAAATGGGCCGCGGCCGCGCGGATTCAACCGATGCGGTGCAGGCCCGCCCGGAAACGCCGGGCATTGGCCACATAGGTCTGCGCGCTCCTGCGCAGGCCCTCGATCTGTTCCGGCGTGAGCTGCCGCACCGCCTTGGCCGGACTGCCGAGTATCATCGAGCCGTCCGGGAACTCCTTGCCTTCCGTCACCAGCGCGCCCGCGCCCACGAGGCAGTGGCGGCCGATCCGCGCGCCGTTGAGCACCACGGCACCGATGCCGATCAGCGACTCGTCGCCCACGGTGCAGCCGTGCAGCACGACCTTGTGGCCGACCGTCACGCGCTCGCCGATCGTGAGCGGCTGCCCGAGGTCGGAATGCAGCACGCTGCCGTCCTGGACGTTGCTGCCGGCGCCGATGGAGAGCGTCTCGTTGTCGCCGCGCAGCACCGCGCCGAACCAGATGCTGGCGTCCTCGCCGAGCACCACGTTGCCCATCACTTCGGCGCTGTCCGCGACCCAGGCCGATTCGGCCACGCGGGGGGTGGTGCCGTCGAGTTCGTAAAGCGCCATCGTCTGTCTCCTGTGGGTGGTTCTTCTCAGCGCCGCATTGTCCCCATCTGGGGGCGGAAATCTAGAATTGTAGGTATGGAGCTTCGCCACCGCGCACTGCAGGTCCTGTGCCTGACCGATCCCGAACACAAGGCGGCCGAGGCGCTCGCGCTGCACGCCGCGGCCGCGTCGTGCGCGGTGGAGCCGGACGCCGTGCTGCCGCCCGCCCCGGAAGGCCTGCCCGGCCGCCCGGACCGGCCCGAACTGCTGCACCACACGGCGGTCGCCCGGCGTTCGCCCGCCACGCCGCTCGGCCGCGCGGTGCTGCTGCACGCCATCGCCCACATCGAATTCAATGCCATCAACCTGGCGCTCGACGCCGTCTGGCGGTTCCCCGGCATGCCCGCGCAGTACTACCGCGACTGGCTGCGCGTGGCCGCCGAAGAAGCCTCGCATTTCCGCATGCTGCGCGACCACCTGCGGGACATGGGCCACGACTATGGCGACTTTCCCGCGCACCAGGGCCTGTGGACGATGTGCGAGAAGACCGCCCACGACATCGTGGGCCGCATGGCCCTCGTGCCGCGCACGCTGGAGGCGCGCGGCCTGGACGCGACGCCCACCATCCAGCGCAAGCTCACGCAGGTGGGCACGCCGGACGCGCTGGCGGCCGTGGCGATCCTGGGCGTGATCCTGCGCGAGGAAGTCGGCCACGTGGCCATCGGCAACCACTGGTACCGCTGGCTGTGCGAGCGCGAGGGCCACGACCCCGAAAACCACTACGGCGAACTCGTGCGGCGCTACGAGGCCCCGCGCCTCAAGCCGCCGTTCAACACGGCGGCGCGGCGCGCCGCAGGCTTCAGCGAAGCTGAACTGCTCTGGCTGCAAAACGAATGACAAGTCGTGGCCGGGGACATGGGGAATTTTCTACAATCCCCCTGCTCTCCCCGCACGCCGCGGGGCGGCATCCGTCCACGTGTCCGGCATGCACCCCACCCCTCCTCACACCCTCCCCCCAGCGGGCCCGGCCGGCACGCCCCCCGGCGCCATGATCGCCCGGCAGGCGATCGTCAACGCGCAGCACTCGGTGATCGGCTACGAACTGTTCAATCGCTCGCGCGCGGGCGTCGCGCACACCGCGGCCACGGACGTGTTCCTGGTCTTCACGGCGCTCTCGCACGCGGGCACCGAGGAGCTCGTGGGCAAGAAGCTCATCTTCGTCAACTGCACGCACGAGAGCCTGGCCGGCGGCCACCTCGAGCTGGTCGATCCCGACAAGGTGGTGCTGGAGATCCCCCCGCTCGGCCACGCGGCCGCGGCCGAGGTGGGTACGCGGCTGCCGATCCTGCAGGCGCTGCGCGAGCGCGGCTTCCACCTGGCGTTCAACCACACGGTGCTGGAATCCGCCTATGCCCCGTGGCTGCCGCTGGCCGACTACATCAAGCTCGATCTTTCGCTGCTGGCGCCGGACCAGCTCGCCGTGCTCGTCAAGTACGCGGGGCGCCATTCCCGGGCGGAACTCATCGCCGAAAAGGTGGAAAGCGCGCAGCAGTACGACATGGCCTCGCGGATGGGCGTGCAGCTCTTCCAGGGTTTCTGGTTCTCGCGGCCCTCGGTCGTCGAGGCGAAGCTGCTCACACCTTCGCAGGCCAATATCCTGAACCTCATCAACCTGGTGCGGCAGCAGGCCAGCACCGACGAGATCGAGGAAGTGCTCAAGAAGGACGCCGGCCTGGCGTTCAACCTGATGCGCCTCATCAACTCGTCCGGCTTCGGCCTGACGCGCGAGATCACCTCGTTCCGCCAGGCCGTCATGCTGATGGGCCTGAAGCGGCTGTTCCGCTGGGCGGCCCTCCTGCTCACCGCATCACGCATCGGCGGCATTCCGGCCTCGGTCGGCCACACGGCCGTGGTGCGCGGACGGCTCATGGAGCTGGTCGCCCTGGAAACGCTGTCGCAGGAAGACGCCGACCAGGCCTTCGTCGTGGGCATCTTCTCGATGCTGGACGTGATGCTGAGCATGCCGATGGAATCCGCCATCGGGCTGCTGCACGTGCCCGAACCGGTGGCCGCCGCGCTGCTGCACCGCGAAGGTGTGCTGGGCGAGCTGCTGCGCCTGGCGGAGGCCTGCGAGTCCAGCGACGACGCGCTGTTCGACCAGGCAGCGACCACGCTGCACCTGACCAGCCAGCAGATCAACTGGGCCCACCTGCAGGCGCTCGCCTGGGCCGACCAGATGGCGGACTGAAACGGCCGAGCAGGCGGGCGCGAACGGTCGCGCTGCGGCCCGTGCCGGGGGGAGCGCCGTGTCGGGCGAAAGCGCGCCGCGGGCCCTGCTTGGTGGTAAGGTGGAAGCTGCAAGGGCCCAGAGCCTGTCATTCCCCTCTCATCCAGCCCATGTCGAGCAGCAACGAAAACGCACCGGCCTTCGAACCCACCCAACCCCAGGAAGGCCCTCCGCCGGACGACGGCAGCCTGGCGATCGCACGGCAGGCGATCGTGGACGAGCACCGTGCCGTCTATGGCTACGAACTCTTCGACCGCTCCACCGCCTCCGACGCGCACACCGCCGCTTCCGACGCGGCCCTGCTCTTCAACGCGCTGTCCTATGCCGGCACCGAGGCACTGGTCGGCAAGAAGACGGTGTTCATCAACTGCACCCACGAAAGCCTCGCGGGTGGCCACCTGGAACTCATCCATCCCGAGAAGGTGGTGCTGGAAGTGCCCACCCTCGCCGACAACGCCAGCGTGGAAGAGGTCGAAGGCCGCCTGTCCACCCTCGAAGGCCTGAAGGCGCGGGGGTTCCGCCTCGCGTTCAGCCAGAACGTGCTGCGCCGCAACTACGGCAGCTGGCTGCGCATGGCCTCGTTCGTGAAGCTCGACATGCAGGCGTTCCGGCCGGAACTGGCCGAGCCGCTGGTGAAGTTCGCGCGCGCCAACAGCCAGGCCGTGCTGGTGGCCGAGAAGGTGGAAACCGCCGAGCAGCACGAGCGCATGGCCGCGCTGGGCGTGAAGCTCTTCCAGGGCTTCTGGTTCGCCAAGCCCGCGCTGGTGAAGGCGCAGACCATCCGGCCTTCGCAGGCCACGATCATCCAGCTCATCAATCTCGTGCGCAAGCAGGCCAGCACCGTCGAGATCGAGGAGCTGCTCAAGAAGGACCCGACGCTGTCCTTCAACCTGCTGCGCTTCATCAACTCGTCCGGTTTCGGGCTGTCGTGCGAGATCACCTCGTTCCGCCACGCGGTCATGATCCTCGGCCTCAAGAAGCTCTTCCGCTGGGCGGCGCTGCTCATGACCACTTCGCGCGCGGGCGGCTCGCCCCCGGCGGTCGGCCAGACGGCGGTGGTGCGCGGGCGGCTCATGGAGCTGCTCGCCGCCGAACTGCTGCCGCCCGAGGAGTGCGACAACGCCTTCGTGGTGGGCGTTTTCTCCCTGCTCGACACCATGCTCGGCGTACCGCTGGACAAGGCCCTCGAATCGGTGGCCCTGCCCCAGCCGGTGGTGGATGCGCTGCTGCACAACACGGGCGTGTTCGCACCGTTCCTCGAACTCACGAAGGCCTGCGAGAGCGGCGACGAAGTGGCGTTCGCCCAGTCGGCGGAAGCCCTGCACCTCTCGAACCGGCAGGTCAATTGGGCGCACCTGCAGGCACTGACCTGGGCCGAGAGCCTGAACGACTGAGGCGTTGGGCACCGGGGCCGCGTGCGGCCGGGCCCCGTGCCCGGCGGCCCGCCTCCTCGCTGTGCGTCAGTCCAGGCGGATGTTCGCCGCCCGGATGATGTTCGCGTTGGCCTGCGATTCCTGAGCGATCTCCCGCGCGAAATCGGCGGCGCCGCCGCCCGTCGGCACATTGCCCGTGTTGAGCAGTCGGTTGCGCAGATCCGGCGCTGCCAACGCCTTGTTGACCTCCGCATTCAGCCGCTCCAGCAGCGCCGCGGGCAACCGCCCTGGAGCGAACAGGCCGAACTGCGAACTCAGGTTGGCGGCGGGCAGGCCCAGTTCGGCCAGCGTGGGGGTCGCGGGCATGCCGTCCACCCGCTGCGGCGCGCCCACGGCCAGCGGGCGCAGTTTGCCCGCCTGGATCTGCTGTGCGACGGCCGGGCCCGCGTTCGTGGAGAGCACCTCGAACTGGCCGCTGAGCGCATCGGTGAGCTGCTGGCCGCCGCCCTTGTAGGGCACGTGCGTGATCTTCGCCTGCGTGCCCAGCATGATCTGCTCGAGCATGATGTGGCCGAGCGACGCCAGCCCCGAGGTGGCCCAGCGGATGTCGCCGGGCCGGGCCTTCGCCTGCGCGACCAGTGCGGGGAAATCCCGCGCGGTGCAGGCCGGCGTGGCCAGCAGCAGCACCGGGGACACCATCACGCTGGCGACCGGCGCGATGTCGCGCACCGCGTCGTACGGCAGCCGGCCCAGGTGCGGGCTGAGCACCAGCGGGCTCACCGACGAGAAGCCGAGCGTGTAGCCGTCCGCCGGCGCCTTGGCGACCATGTCCATGGCGATGGCGCCGCCCGCGCCGGCCTTGTTCTCCACGATCACGGGCGAGCCCAGTTGCGTGGCGAGGCGGTCGGCGAGCGCGCGGGCGACGACGTCGCTCACGCCGCCCGCCGGATAGGCGACCACGATGCGCAGGGGCCGCGAGCCCGGCCAGGCCGTGCCTGCGCCCTGCGCGGAGGCGCGTGCGGGAAGGCCGGCCGCCGCAGCCAGCGCGGCGGAGGCACCAAGAAGGGTGAGCGCACGTCGGCGCGAAAGCGAATCGATCATCACGGATACCGCCTCGGAAACAGGGAGGCACACAAAAAGGAAAGCGCGATTGTGCGCGTGCCCGCGGCGCGCCGCGCGGCCCACCCCGCACATTCCACGTCCGGGCTCAGCCGCGCGGATGGTGCTGGGCGTGCAGCGCCTTCAGCCGCTCGCGCGCCACGTGGGTGTAGATGGTGGTGGTGGAGATGTCCGCATGCCCGAGCAGCAGCTGCACCACGCGCAGGTCGGCGCCGTGGTTCAGCAGATGGGTGGCGAAGGCGTGCCGCAGCGTATGCGGCGACAGCGCCACCGCGATGCCGGCAGCCCGGGCGTGTTTTTTCACGACCACCCAGAACATGGCCCGCGTCATGCCCGCGCCGCGCGCCGTCACGAACAGATCGTCGGTCTGCTTGCCGGCCAGGATGCCGGCGCGGGCTTCCGACAGATAGCGTGCGAGCCATTCCGCCGCCACCTCGCCGAACGGCACGAGGCGTTCCTTGCCGCCCTTGCCCATCACGCGCAGCACGCCTTCGGCCGCACCGACGTGGTAGGTCTTGAGCGTGACCAGTTCGGTCACGCGCAGGCCGCTGGCGTACATGAGCTCCAGCATCGCGCGGTCGCGCAGGCCCAGGGGCGTGCCGGTGTCGGGGCCGTGCAGCAGGGCCTCCACCTGCGCGGCGGAGAGCGTCTTGGGCACGCGCAGCGGCTGGCGCGCCGCCTGCAGCCGCACGGTGGGATCGGCGGCGATGCGCTGCTCGCGCAGGGCCCACTGGAAGTAGCGGCGCAGCACGGTCAGCCGCCGGTTCGCCGAGGTGGCGCGCGTCGTCGCATGGCGCGCCGCGAAATAGGCCTGCAGGTGGCCTTCGGTCGTGGCGTCCAGCGCGCCGGCGGTTTCCGGCGCCGCCTCCAGCAGCCACTGCGCGTAGAGCGTGAGGTCGCGCCGGTAGGCGGCCAGGGTATTGCGCGAGAGGCCGTCCTCGAGCCAGAGGGCGTCGATGAACGCGTCGATGGCAGCCTGGCTGCCGGGCGGAAGGGTCATCGCACCACGTTAGCACGCCGCGGCGGCGGCACGACCGGCCGGACGCTCCACGGCGCCCCGCCAGCCCCGGGCACCGGCGAAAGGCTCAGTCCAGCGTGAGCTTCTGCTTCTGCACCACGCTCTTGTACACCTCGAACTCGGCCTTGATCTGCTCGGAGAACTGCTCGGGCGTATTGCCCACGATGAGCGAGCCGGTGTCTTCGATGCGCTTGCGCACGGCCGGATCCTCCAGCGCCTTGCGCACGCCCGCGTTGACCTTGTCCACCACCTCCTTCGGCAGGCCCTTGGGCCCGAGGATGCCGTAGTAGGCCATGCGGTTCACGGGCTCCAGGCCGATCTCCTTGAACGTGGGCACGTTCGGCAGCGCGGCGACCCGCTGCGGCGCGGCCACCACGATCGGCACCAGGCGGTTGTCCTTGATGAAGGGCAGCGCCGACGGCAGGTTGTCGAAGATCATCGGCACCTGGCCCGCGACGGTGTCGTTGAGCGCGGGCCCCGCGCCCCGGTAGGGAATGTGCGTGACGAACGCCTGCGTCAGGCTCTTGTAGAGCTCCATCTGCAGGTGCCCGATACCGCCCGTGCCCGAGGTCGAGTACGAGTACTTGCCCGGCGACTTCTTGATTTCGTCGAAGAAGCTCTTGTAGTCCTTCGCCGGGAAGCTCGGGTTCACCGCGATGATGTTGGGCGTCGCGGCGATGTTGATGATCGGCGTGAAGTCCGTCAGCGGGTTGTACGGGGTGCGCGGATTGATGGCTGGGTTGGCCGCCGTGGTGGAGACCGTGGCGATCCCCAGCGAATAGCCGTCCGGCGTGGCCTTGGCGGTTTCGGACGCGCCGACGATGCCGCCGCCCCCGGACTTGTTCTCCACCACCACCGGCTGGCCGAGGGCGCGCGACAGCGGATCGGCGATCACGCGCGCGATGATGTCCGTCGTGCCCCCCGGCGCGAACGGCACCACCAGGCGGATGGGCTTGGCTGGATATGCCTGGGCCCAGGCGCCCCCTGCGGCGGCCAGAAGGGCGAGTCCGAACCAGTTGCGGCGGTGCATGAGGCGTCTCCTTGTAACTGCGTGCAAACGATGTACGGCATCCTAAGCGCGGATGCACGGACATCGTCGCACGCAGCCCCCTCCCTGGATCGGGAGTTACCCGCATCCATGTGACCTTTGCCGCACCGGCGGTGACGAAAGTTTGCCCTTCATGGAAGAGCAGCGGCCGGACCGGGTCCGGCGGGATCGTGTGGTTACAGAGGGGCCATGGCGTCCCACAACAGCTTCGATCCCAACAGGACCGAGAACACGAGGAACATCGATTTCATGAGGGCGGGCGGCAAGGACTTCACGGTCCAGGTGCCCATCGCCCCGCCCATGGCGCACCCCAGCATCAAAGGCATGCCGAGCCGGAAATCGATGGCCCCCTTGCTCGCGAACGTGGCCACGGAAGCGCCCACCACCAGCAGATTGATGCGCGTCATCACCGAAGCGCTCTGCACGAAGCTGAGCCCGAAGAACCGCATGAGCGCGAAGATGAGGAAGGTGCCGAACCCGGCACCGAAGAAGCCGGAATACACGCACAGGCCGAACACCACGGCGACGCCCAGCGGCGGGATGCGCCGGCCCTCGCCCTCCGGCCGCACGGGCACGGCGGAGAGGTCGGTGCGGTAGGTGATCCACAGCACGGAGGCCATGAGGACGACGACCAGGATCTTCAAAAAGCGCTCGTCCAGCCCGGTGGTCAGCAGCGAGCCGGCCACGGAACCGAGCACGCACAGCGGCCACAGCAGCCAGGGAACCTCCACCGCCGTCTGGCGGTTGCCGCGGTGCATCAGCGCCCCGGTGGCGAAGGAACCGATCAACGCGAACTTGACGGTGGCGATCGCGGTGGCGGCCGGCTGGCCGAGCAGCAGCAGCAGCGGCACCCCGAGCGTGACGCCGCCGCCCACCGTGACGGCGACGATGCCGACGATGCCCCCCACGCCCGCGAGGGCGGCACTCCAGAGCATCACCATGCGAGCGAAGCCTCCGGCGTGGCTGCGGGAGCGATGTCCAGGCACAGCCGGTCGCCCACCCAGGCGGCTGCGGTGGACCGGCGGAACCGGCCGAGGTAGCGCTGCAGCACCGCCATGCGGACAGGCACGCCGGCGGCGGCCTGGCGGAAGTAATGGTTGTACGGCGTGCCGTCCATGTCCTCCGGCAGTTCCTCGCCGCGCGGCAGGCAGTGCAGCACCGCGATGTCCTTCCCGCAGGCCCGCATCAGGCGCCCGTCCACGCGGCAGCGGCGCAACTGCGCCTGGTAGGCGGCGGCATCCTGGAATTTCTCGCGCTGCACGCGCACCACGTACAGCACGTCGACGAGGCCCAGCATGTCGGCGACGCAGGCGTGCTCCTGCACGCCGGTGCCCGCGATCTGGGTGAGGGGCGGCCGTGGACCGTCCCCGGGGCAGGCATCCGACACGGCATCCACCACGTGGATGCGCACGTCCCGGAAGGCGCGCAGGCCGGCCAGCAGCGACTTGGCGGCGCGCGAATACCGCAATCCGCCGACGATGCCCACGCGCAGCCCGTCGAGCGTGCCGAAATGCCGCCGCAGGGTGAAGAGGTCGATGAGCGTCTGGGTGGGATGGCGGCACTGGCCTTCGCCCGCGCTGATCAGGGGCACGTCGAGCACGCCGGACAGCTGCTCGAACGTGCCGTCCGACGCATGGCGTGCCACGACGAGGTCCGCGTAGTAGCCGGCCATGCGGAGCGTGTCGGCCACGCTTTCGCCGAGGCCCATGCGGGTGCTCTGCGTGTCGCCCATGCAGAGCACCTTGGCGCCCAGGCGGTGCGCGGCCGCCTCGAAGCTCAGACGGGTGCGGGTGCTGGGCTCGAAGAACGCGGTGCAGACCAGTGTGCCGGCGAGGCTGTAGGCGAACTCGCCCGGATGGCAGCGGATGTCGTCCGCCACCGCCAGCAGGCCTTCGATGTCGGAGCGCGACCAGTCGGCGATGGAGACCAGATTCTGGATGCCCGCGCGCGGTGCGGAATGGCGCGGGAGCCCGTCAAGGGGCAGGGGGCGGGAGCATGTCGACACTGGAAACAAAGTAGTTGTGCGGATGAGCTGACTTTCTGCTTCAATCTTCATCCGGGGGCTTCCATAAGAGAAGTTTTTCTTACTTATACGAAACATAAAAAATATTTTGGAAACAACAATCGATCTGGAGCAGCTCCGCACCTTCGCCTTGGTGCTCGAGCTGGGGAGTTTTTCTGCGGCGGCGGAACGCCTGGGTCTCACCCAGCCCGCCGTCAGTGTGCAAGTCAAGAAGCTGGAGCGCACGCTGTCCGTGCGGCTGGTGGAGCGGGTGGGCCGCCGCGTCAGCGCCACGCCGGCCGGCTGCGATCTGATGGCGCACGTGCCGCACGTGTCGGCGGCCGTGGCGAATGCCGTGAGCGCTGCGACCTTCCACGCGGCCGGGGTGTCGGGCATGGTGCGCCTGGGCTCCGGCCTCACGCCCTGCCTGTATTTCCTGCCCGCGGTGCTGCGCGATCTGCGCAGGCGCTATCCGTCGCTGCAGATCGTCGTGAGCACGGGCAATACCGAGGACTACGTGCGGCAGATCGAAGGCAATGTCATCGACGTGGCGCTGGTCACGCTGCCCGTGACTTCCCGCGCCATCGCATCGACGCCGGTGCTGGACGACGACTTCGTCGCCATCTGCCGGCGCGGCACCTGCGACTGGCCCGACGCCGTGACCGCGCAGATGCTGAACGAGCAGCCGCTGGTGAAGCTCGGCACCAGCACCACCACGCGCATGCTGGTGGACGAGTGGCTGCGCCGCGGCCGCGGCCCGCTGCCCCCGCCGGCGATGGAGTTCGACAGTGTCGAAGCCATCAAGGCGATGGTGGCCGCGGGCCTCGGCTGCGCCGTGCTGCCGCGCATGGCGGTGACCGGCGCGGGCAGGCACAAGGACCTCGAAATCCGGGCGCTGCAGCCCCGCCTGCGGCGCACGCTGGCGTTCGTGCTGCGGCAGGACAAGCCCGTGAACCGGGGGCTGCAGAAGGTGCTGGAAGCGATCGCCGACGGCGCGCGGGCGTTCAAGTCGAAGGACTGAGGGCGCGCCGGGCCGCGGGCCGCGGCGGCGGCGCTTTCCGCGCGGCGGGGCCCTGCATGGCGCCCCGGGGGTATCCTGCGCGCGGTGAACTACGCGCAGCTTCTCTTCCCCGATTTCTCGCTCATCCTCTTCGGGTACCTCGTGTGCCGGTACACGGCGCTCAACCGCACGGTCTGGCAGCCGGTGGAAAGCCTGGTGTACTACCTGCTGTTCCCGGTGTTGCTGTTCCAGTCGATCGTGCGCAGCCCGATCCGCGTGGGCGAGGCATCGGGCCTGATCGGCGCGGGTGTGCTCACGGGGCTGTGCGGCATCGGCCTCGCCTACCTGCTGCCGCGCCTGCCCGGGCTGGCGGGCCGCATCGACACGCGGGACCACGCCGCCAGCGCGCAGGTGGCCTTCCGCTTCAACTCCTTCATCGGCCTGGCGCTGGCCGAGCGCCTGGCGGGGGCGCAGGGGCTGCAGATGATCGCGGTGCTGATCGGCGTGTGCGTGCCGCTCTTCAACATCGCCGCGGTGTGGCCGATGGCGCGCGCGGGGCAGCACGGGTTCCTGAAGGAGCTGGTGCGCAATCCGCTGATCGTGGCGACGGCCACGGGCCTCGCGGCCAACCTGCTGGGGTTCCGCATTCCGGGCTGGATGGAGCCGTCGGTGACCCGGGTCGGCGCGGCGTCGATCGCGCTGGGACTGATGTCGGCGGGCGCCGGTATGCAGCTCGGGCTGCTCACGCGCAGTGCGCTGCTGTCGGTGTCGGTGCTGTCCATCCGGCACCTCGTGCAGCCGCTGGTGGCCTGCGTGCTGGCACGCTGGTTCCGCCTGGATGCCGTGCAGACCACGGTGCTGATGGCGTTCTCCGCGCTGCCCACCGCCTCGACCTGCTACGTTCTGGCCGCGCGCATGGGCTACAACGGGCCCTACGTGGCCGGGCTGGTGACGCTGTCGACGGTACTGGGCGTGCTGAGCCTGCCGCTGGCGCTGGGCTGGCTCGCGCCCTGACCTGCCCCCCCGGGGCAGGCGCCCCCGCTTCCCGCTCTCAGGGCAGCGCGGCGGCCTCCGGCTCGGGGCCTGCGCCCTCATCCTGGGCCAGTGCCCACGCCACGTGCTCGCGCACCAGCGCGCTCGGGTCGTCGGCCCGTGCGATGAGCGCGGCGCGCAGCGCGGGGTCGCGCGTGGCACGCAGCGCGTTGCCGAGCGCGACGGCCACGTTGCGCAACCAGCGCTCGTGGCCTATGCGGCGGATCGGGCCACCTTCGGTGCGGCGCAGGAAGGTGGCCTCGTCCCAAGCGAACCATTCCGCCAGCGGCCTGCCGGCCAGCGCCGGGCGCTCGTCGAAGTCGGGCACGGCGGCGGGCCGCGCGAATTTGTTCCAGGGGCAGGCGAGCTGGCAATCGTCGCAGCCGTACACGCGGTTGCCCATCAGCGGACGCATCGCTTCGGGGATGGCTCCCGCATGTTCGATGGTCAGGTAGGAGATGCAGCGCCGTGCATCCACCCGGTGGGGCGCGACGATGGCCTGCGTCGGGCAGACGTCGATGCAGGCGCTGCAGGCGCCGCAGTGCGCGGTGACGGGCTCGCTGGGCGGCAGGGCCAGGTCCACGAAGATCTCGCCCAGAAAGAACATCGAGCCGGCCTCGCGGTGCAGCACCAGCGTGTGCTTGCCGCGCCAGCCCTGGCCGCTGCGGCGTGCGAGCTCGGCCTCCAGCACCGGCGCCGAATCGGTGAACACGCGGTGGCCGAACGGGCCCACGGCCCCGGCGATGCGGTCCGCCAGCTTCTGCAGCCGTGCGCGCAATACCTTGTGGTAGTCGCGCCCCCGGGCATAGACGGACACGATGCCCTCCGCCGGCCGGTCCAGCCGCGCGAGTTCGGCCGCCTGCCAGCCGCCACGGCCACGGTCACTACCTGCGCCCGCCCCGCCTTCCGGCGGGCGTTCGCCGGCCGCGCCGGCACCCCGCTCCAGCGTGCTCTTGGGCAGGTAGTCCATGCGGGCGGTGATCACGCTCACGGTGCCCGGCACCAGCTCGGCAGGGCGCGCGCGCTTCAGCCCGTGGGCCTGCATGTAGTGCATGTCGCCATGGAACCCTTCCGCCAGCCACTGCACCAACCCCGGCTCCGCGGAGGACAAATCCACGCCGGCGACGCCGATTTGGGAAAATCCCAGTTCGCGGGCCCAGCCTTGCATTTGAGGAACGAGTTGACTGCTGCACGACATCACCCCGGGATTGTAGAAAGTCCCTCCCCGACCGGCATCCTGCGGCTGGAATGGCCGGACGAGGACGGCACGGCCGACTTCGCCCGCCGGCTGGCCGCCCAGCCCGCGCTGGCCGACGCCTTCGTCACGCTGCACGGCGACCTGGGCGCTGGCAAGACCACGTTCGTGCGGCACCTGCTGCGCGCGCTGGGGGTGCAGGGCCGGATCAGGAGCCCCACCTATGCCGTGGTCGAGCCGCACGACACGGCGGCCGGGCCGGCCTGGCATTTCGATTTCTACCGCTTCGGCGATCCGCGCGAATGGGAGGATGCCGGCTTCCGGGACATCTTCGCCGGGCCGGGCCTGAAGCTCGCCGAATGGCCGGAGAAGGCCGCCGCGCTCCTGCCGCCCGCCGATCTCGCCCTACACATTGAAGCGGCCGAACCCGCCGATGGCGCGTACGATGGCGGCGGCCCGCCCCGCCAGGTTCTTTTGCGCGCCGGCACGCCCCGTGGCCACGCCCTGGTGCAAGCACTCACAACAGCATGAGCGACGACGCCTCCTCCCCACTTTCCCCTTCCCCTGCGTCCTCCGCTCCCGCGCCCGGCCCGTCCCGGCGCGGGCTGCTGCAGGCCGGCAGTCTGGTGCTGCTGCTCGGCGCCAGCCAGATCGCGCGCGGCGCGGGCATCGTGGCGGTGCGCGTCTGGCCGGCGCAGGACTATTCCCGCGTCACCATCGAATCGGACCGCCAGCTGGTGGCCAAGCAGTTCTTCGTGGCCACCCCGCCGCGGCTGGCCGTCGATATCGAGGGCATCGATCTGAACCCCGAGCTGCGCGAGCTGGTGGCGAAGGTGAAGGCCGACGACCCCAACATCGCGGGCATCCGCGTGGGCCAGAACGCGCCCGGCGTGGTGCGGCTGGTGGTGGACCTCAAGCGCGCCGCGCTGCCGCAGGTGTTCACGCTGCCGCCGATCGCCGCCTACCGCCACCGGCTGGTGTTCGACCTCTACCCCGCCGAGCCCGAAGATCCTTTGGAGACCCTGATCGCCGAGCGCCTGCGGGATGCGGGGCCGGGCGGCGGCGCTCCGGGGGCACGCCCCCCCACCCCGGCACCGCTGCCCAACATCGCTGCGGCGCGGCCCGGCACGGCCGGCGATCCGCTGGGCGACCTGATCGCGCAGCACAACCAGCGTCCGGCGGGCGCCCCGCCGGCACCGCCGGGCGGATTGCCCCAGCCCACGCCCGGCCCGACGGCGCCGGTGGCCACGCCTTCGGGCGCGCCGGCCGCCGCCCCGCCCGCGGTGGCGGCGGGCCCCACGCCGCCGCATGCGGGCGCCGGTGCGGCACCGGCCGCCCCGGCCATCGCGCGGGCCACCGACCGGCTGATCATCGTCGCGCTCGATCCGGGGCACGGCGGCGAAGACCCGGGCGCCATCGGCCCGGGCGGCACCCGCGAGAAGGACGTGGTGCTCCGGGTCGCCCACCTGTTGCGCGACCGCATCAACGCGACCACGGTGGGGGGCAACCCGATGCGCGCCTTCCTCACGCGCGACGCCGATTTCTTCGTGCCGCTGGGCGTGCGCGTGGAGAAGGCGCGGCGCGTACAGGCGGATCTGTTCGTCAGCATCCACGCCGATGCGTTCACCACGCCGGCGGCCCGCGGCGCGAGCGTGTTCGCGCTGAGCCAAAGCGGAGCCTCCAGCTCCGCCGCGCGCTGGCTCGCCAACAAGGAGAACCAGTCGGACCTGGTGGGCGGACTGAACGTGCGCTCGCAGGACCGGCACGTGCAGAGCGCGCTGCTGGACATGAGCACCACGGCGCAGATCAACGACAGCCTGAAGCTCGGCAGCGTGCTGCTGGGCGAGATCGGCGGCATGGCGCGGCTGCACAAGCCGCGTGTCGAGCAGGCGGGGTTCGCGGTGCTGAAGGCGCCGGACATTCCCAGCGTGCTGGTCGAGACGGCCTTCATCAGCAACCCGGAGGAAGAGGCGAAGCTGCGCACCGCGGCCTACCAGCAGCAACTGGCCGATGCGCTGATGCGAGGCATCACGCGGTACTTCGCGAAGAACCCGCCGCTGGCGCGCAGCCGGTCGGTCTGAGGGCCGCGGAAAAGAGGGGAATGCATTGCCATGCGCGGGCGGCTGCGCCACAGTGGCGCCATCCCCACGACACGATGCCCCGCCCGCGGGGGCCGAGGAGTTTTCCCATGGCTTTGCAGCACGCCCGTTCCACCGACGTCGTCAGCGTCCGTCCGCTGGGCGCAGCCCTGGCCAGCGCCAGCACGTGCGCCATCCTCAAGGCGGCGCAACTGGAGGTGATCCGTGCCATCGTGCCGGCAGGCAAGGAGCTGCGGCAGCACGCAACGCCGGGCGAACTCACGATCCAGTGCCTGGAAGGCGAGGTGGAACTGCACACCGCCGCGGGCGCGAGCCTGCTGCGCGCGGGCGAGCTGGTGCACCTGCAGGCGCACGCTCCGCACTCGCTGCGCGGGCTGACCGATGCCTCGCTGCTGCTGACGCTGTGCCTCGCGCCGGGCTGACTCCGCCTGCCCAGACGAGGCGGCGGCGCTTCTGCAACGTCCTACAACCGCCGGTTGGCGCTGCTTACATACGGCGGGCTCCGACGGGACGATAGTGGAGGCATGGGCGAAGGGACCATTCCCGGGCCCTCCACTTTTTCCAACAAGGAGCACACCATGAACTACCGCCATCTCGTCTCCGCCGCCGCCTGCGCCGCCGCCCTGGGCCTGGTCGGCTGCTCTTCGAACCCGTCCAACGCCCAGCTCGGCACCGGCGTAGGCGCCGTGGCAGGCGGTGTGCTGGGCAGCGCCGTGGGTGGCACCGCCGCCACCGTGGGTGGCGCCGCAGCCGGTGCGCTCATCGGCCACGAACTGGGCGAAGACCGCGATCAGCGCCGCCGCTGAGGAAGCGCTGGCGTGCAGTCCTCCTGCCCGCCTGCACCAAGATCAGGTTACGCCGCACTGCCCGCCGGGTCCACCCGGCGGGCAGTGTCGTTTGCGAAGACACGTAACCCTTCGAGCCCGGCGGTGATCGAGGACTTCACTGCCAAACTTTTCGTTATCCCTGAGCTTAGATCAGCGAATGTCACCAAAGGTTAACCGCAGCTAGCATCCGGTGTCCGCCTCTTCAGAACAAGGATCACCGACATGTCCCGATGCCCTGCAGCATTCCTGATCGGGAAGTCTTGCCGCACGGCCGGCGGAAGGTATCGCCGCCAAGCCGCCTGGCCATCCAGGCCGCCCGTGAACCCACTGGTGGCGGGCGAAGGATCCGTCAACGATTTCAGCACCTTCGCTGCAGGCCAGGTGATGCGCCTGGCGGAGCCCGGCGACGGTCTGCTGCACTACCAGGACCGGGGACGGGGCCCTGCCGTACTGCTCGGACACGGCTATCTCTGGGATTCGGCGATGTGGGAGCCACAGATCCAGGCGCTCTCCCGGCAGTACCGCATCATTGCGCCCGACCTCTGGGGCCATGGGGCATCGGGCCCGCTGCCGCCGGGAACCGACTGCCTGGCCCATCTGGCGGAGCAGATGCTGCAGCTCATGGATGCTCTGGACATTCCCGAATTCGCGGTGGTGGGGCTGTCGGCAGGGAGCCCCTGGTGCGCGGAACTCGCGATGCGGGCGCCGCGGCGCGTGCGCGCCCTCGCGATGCTGGCCCCCTGCCCGCCGGCCGGGCCGGGTGAGCCCTCGCGGTATCTCGGCATGCTGGACGCGGCCCTGGCCGAAGGCCGCATCGCCCCGGAGTCCGTGGAGGCGATCGTGTCCATCCTCTTCCGGCGCACGACTGCCCCGGCCGATGCGTTGGTCCAGGCGTTCGCTCGCAGCCTGCTGTCCATGCCGGCCGACCGGTTGCGCGCGTCGGTGGTGCCGCTCGGACGCATCCTCCTCGGCTGCCGGGACGCCCCGGACCGGCTGGCCCGGCTCGATCCCGCCACCACGCTGCTGGTGTGCGGCGACGCGGACCGCCTGTGCACGCCGTCCGTGCTGCAGCGCATGGCCGCGCGGATCGGCTGCGAGGCGCTGCTGGTGCCGGGGGCCGGCCATTTCCCGGGCCTGGACCAGCCGGAGTTCGTCAACCGCTGCCTGCTGCAGTGGCTGGCGCGCACGCTGCGCTGACGCCCGGCGGGGCGCCGGCATGCTCGTCAGGCGGCCGTCGTCTTCTGGCGCCCGGCGCGCCAGGCACCGAAGATGGCGATGAGGCCGGGCACGAGGATCAGCGCCCAGATGATCTTGTCGAGGTTGGCCTGCACCCACGGGAAATTGCCGAAGAAGTAGCCGGCCGTGCAGATGCCCAGCACCCAGAGCAGCGCGCCGCCCACGTTGAAGGCCGTGAACTTGCCGCGGTGCATTTCGGCCACGCCCGCCACGAAGGGGGCGAAGGTGCGGATGAAGGGCATGAAGCGGGCCAGCACGATGGTGATGCCGCCATAGCGCTCGTAGAACGCGTGGGCCTGCTCGAACGCGCGGCGGTTGAACCAGCGCGAGTCGGGCCACTGGAAGACCTTGGGGCCGAAATACCGGCCGATGGAGTAATTGCACTGGTCGCCGAGGACCGCGGCCACGATCAGCACTGCGCAGGCGATCGGAAAGCTCATGAGCCCCGCGCCGCACAGCGCGCCGACGATGAAGAGCAGCGAGTCGCCCGGCAGGAACGGCATGACCACCACGCCGGTCTCCACGAACACGATCGCGAACAGCAGCGCATACACCCACGGGCCGTAGGCGGCCACGAAGGCCGCGATGTGCTTGTCCACGTGCAGGATGAAATCGATGAGGAACTGGATGGCTTCCAAGGCGGGACCTTCAGGATCGGAGGAATGGGCGGGGCGGGCTCGCCGCCGCGGCGCGTACTCTAACCGCACTGCCTACAATGCCGCCGGATGACCCCAGAGCCCGCCTTCCCGCGCCGTCCGATCCGCGATCTTCCCGATGAACTGATCAGCCAGATCGCCGCGGGCGAGGTGGTGGAGCGGCCCGCGTCGGCCGTGCGCGAACTGGTGGACAACGCGCTCGACGCGGGCGCCCGCCAGGTCACCGTGCGCCTGCTCGCGGGCGGCGTGCGCCTGATCGCGGTGGAGGACGACGGCTGCGGCATTCCGCCCGAGGAATTGCCGGTCGCGCTGCGGCGCCACGCGACCAGCAAGATCACCAACCTGCACGACCTGGAATCGGTCGCCACCATGGGGTTCCGGGGCGAGGCGCTGGCGGCCGTGGCCTCGGTGTCGGAAATGGCGCTCCTCTCGCGCACGGACGACCAGCCCACCGCGTTCCTGCTGGACGCGCGCAGCGGCGAACTGCGGCCTGCCGCACGCAGCCGGGGCACGACCGTGGAGGTGAAAGAGCTGTTCTTCTCCACGCCCGCGCGGCGCAAGTTCCTGAAGACGGATGCGACAGAACTGGCCCACTGCATCGAGGCCGTGCGGCGCCATGCGCTGGCCCGCCCGGACGTGGGCTTCGCGATCTGGCACGAGGGCAAGCTGGTCGAGCAGTGGCGCGCCACCCTGGCCCCGCCCGAAGGCGGCGCCCCGGTGGACGAAGCCGCGCTGGAGGCGGCCTTCGGGCGGCGGCTGTCGGACGTGCTGGGGGAGGATTTCCTGCGCGACTCCGTTCCCGTGCGCCAGCGCTCGGGCTACGTCACCGTCACCGGGCGCGCGGGCCTGCCGGATGCGGCGCGCTCGCGGCCCGATCAGCAGTTCTGCTACGTCAACGGCCGCTTCGTGCGCGACAAGGTGCTCACCCATGCGGCCCGCAGCGCCTATGAAGACGTGCTGCACGGGCAGAAGCAGCCGGTGTATGCGCTCTACGTGGCCATCGACCCGATGCGCGTGGACGTGAACGTGCATCCGACCAAGATCGAAGTGCGCTTCCGCGACAGCCGCGAAGTGCACCAGGCCGTGCGGCACGCGGTGGAGAACGCGCTGGCGGTGCCGCGCGCGCAGGCGCTGGCGGCCGCGGCGGAAAGCAGTGCTGCGGCGGAGCCAGGCCCATCGACCCCAGCCCCAGGGGCTTCCGCGGCGACCGCGTTCCGCACGCCGCCGCCCGCCCTGCCCCGGCAGGCGGCCATGCCGTTCGATGCCCGGCCCGGTTACCGGGTGACCGACCTGGAGGCGCTCTGGGGCCGCAAGGACGCCGCGCCTTCCACGTTGCCCGACGGTGCCGTGGCGGCCTTCGCTCCGCCGTCTTTCACCGCGGCGCCGGGTGCTGCCATCGCCGTGCAGGAGGCGCCCGCCGCCTATTCCGCGGCAGGCGGTTCGCAACCGGCCGCGGATGCGCCTGCAGCCCCTGCGGAAGCCGCCCTGGATGGCGCAGCTGCGACCGCGGCAGCCTCCGGCCATGCCGCACCCGTCGCAGCGCCCTCTCCCGCCGAAACGGACATCTGGCCCCTGGGGCGCGCCGTGGCCCAGATCCATGGCGTCTATATCCTGGCGGAGAACACCCAGGGCATGGTGATCGTGGACATGCATGCGGCACACGAACGCATCGTGTATGAGCGCCTCAAGGCCCAGGTCGATGCCAGCCAGCGCATCGCGAGCCAGCCGTTGCTGATTCCCGCGACCTTCGCCGCCACGCCCGAGGAGGTGGCCACGGCCGAAGCCCATGCCGACACGCTGGACATGCTCGGCCTCGAAGTCTCGCCCTTCTCGCCGCGCACGCTGGCGGTGCGCGCCGTGCCCACCTCGCTCGCCCAGGGCGATGCGGTGGAACTGGCCCGCAGCGTGCTTGCGGAACTGGCGGCGCACGACGCCACCACCGTGGTGCAGCGCGCCCGCAACGAGATCCTGGGCACCATGGCCTGCCATGGGGCGGTGCGCGCGCACCGGCGGCTCACGATCGACGAGATGAACGCGCTGCTGCGCCAGATGGAAGTGACGGAACGCTCCGACCAGTGCAACCACGGCCGGCCCACGTGGCGGCAGCTGTCGATGCGCGAGCTGGACGCACTGTTCCTGCGGGGACGCTGAGCCGGCCCGAAAAGGCGCTCCGGGCTTTCCCTCCACGCCCCGGCCGGCCTGCGCGCAAAGGCGCCGTGCGGGCCGCAGAAGCGGGACGCCCCGCCCTGCAGCCCGTTGGACGGCGCAGGTCAGCTGCCGTCGCGGGCGGCCTTCGCCTGGTCGGGGAAGTCCGAGAACACGCCGTCCACGCCCAGGCGGAAGAACTGCCGGTACTCGGCCTTGGGATCGCCACGGTAGTCGGAGGCGAGCCGCTTGGCTTCGCTGCGGAAGGTATAGGGATGCACGAACAGTCCGGCCGCGTGGGCGTCGGCCACCACGCGGGTGGGCGACATCACGATGCGGTCGCGCTCGTCGATGACGCCGTCGCCGTTCAGGTCGTCCGGCTTGCCGTCGTTGTTGGCGTCCTGCAGGCGCGTCGGGATCAGGTAGGGCTTCCAGGGACCGATGCCGTCCGCATAGGTCCTGACCTCGCGCAGGCCCTCGGGCGTAAGCAGGCTGGCGAAGGTGCGGCGGTCTCCGGCCACCGCGAAATCGTAGGGCTTGTCGTAGGGAGCGGTCAGGTCGATGCTGCCGTCGGGCTTCACGTCGTTGCCGTCCACGAGCTGCACCAGCCGCACCTGTGTCTTCGTGCGCAGGTACTTGAGGTTGGAGACCTCGAAGGACTGCACCATGACCGGCGAATTCGCCTTGGTATAGCCGTATTGCGCCAGGGTGGCGAGCAGCCGGTCTTCGAGCTTCAGGTTCAGGTTGGCGTGGTAGGTGGGATGCTTGGTCTCGATGTAGACGCCCACGGTGCGGCCGGCCTTCGTGCCTTCCGTGCGCGCCAGCTCCAGCACCTCGGTGAGCGTCGGGATCTGGAAGCGGCCGTTGAAGGACGGGTCGCGATCCGCCAGCGGCTGGATGGCCCGCAGGGTCTTGATCTCGGCCAGCGTGAAATCGGAGGCGAACCAGCCCTCTTCCTGCACGCCGTCCACCATCTTGCGGGTCTTGCGGCCGGCGAACTCGGGGCGCTGGGCCACGTCGGTCGTGCCGGTGATGTTCGGCTCGTGGCGCGCGATGAGCACGCCGTCCTTCGTCGCGACCAGGTCCGGCTCGATGAAGTCGGCCCCCAGCTCGATGCCGCGGCGGTACCCCTCCAGCGTGTGGTCGGGCAGGTAGCCGGCGGCGCCCCGGTGGCCGATCACCAGCGCCTTCGAGCCGTCGAGCGTGGCGGGGATGCTGCCGCCGTCGCCTCCGCAGGCGGACAGGGCCGTGCAGGCGGCCGCCACGGCCCATGCCGAGCGGCGGGACCACGGCCGGGGGGCGGCCAGGCCGCGCGCGGGTTGCTTCGTCGTCTTCGTCATTCGTCTCTTCTCCCTGGATCAATCGATGGATGGATGGTCGTACCCGCGTGCACTCTGTCGGTGCTCCATGACGTCTCCGTGACGCTGCCATGGCCTGCGGTCACGCCCACAGACGGCAGCCGCGGACGGCCGGCCCCTCGCCCGCTGCGCGGCTCCAGTGACCGTGAACCCCGAATCAGCAGGGTCGGCGCAGGGTATTTCCGGGGTTGGCCCCGTCAACGGGAGCCGCCATGGTGCGTTTTTTGCTGCATGCCGCGGTGCCCGCACGGGCCGCTCCGAACTTTACTCCCCGACCGGACTCTGTTCCTTTCGATGAAACGCTGGCCCCTTTTCTCCTCCCTCGCGCTCGCCCTTGCAGTGACGGCGGGCTGCGCCACCCTCGATGCCAAACAGCGCGAATGGATCTTCCAGCCCAGCGACCGGGCCTGGGGCGGCGCGCAATCCACCGACGACATGCAGGACGTGTGGATCGCCTTCGATTCCCGCGACTCGGGCAAGGCGGAAAAGCTGCACGGGCTCTGGATGCCCTCCGAACGGGCCGGCGCGCCGGTGCTGCTCTACCTGCACGGCGCGCGCTGGAACGTCTCCGGCTCGGCCGGCCGCATCCGGCGCATGCACGACATGGGCTTTTCGGTGCTGGCGGTGGATTACCGCGGCTTCGGGCGCAGCAGCCCGGCCCTGCCCTCGGAGGCCACGGCCCTGGAAGACGCCCGCGCGGCCTGGGACTGGCTCGCGGCCCGCGAGCCCCGGGCACCCCGCTACATCTTCGGCCATTCGCTGGGCGGGGCGATCGCCATCGATCTCGCCGCCATGGTGCCGGACGAGAAGGGCACCATCGTGGAGGGCACGTTCACCAACATCCCCGAGGTGGTGGCCACGTTCAAATGGGGCTGGCTGCCGATCTCGGGCCTGATCACGCAGCGCTTCGAGTCGATCCGCAAGGTGGCCCACATCGGCTCGCCGCTGCTCGTGGTGCACGGCAGCGACGACAGCCTGATCCCGCCGTCGCTGGGCCGGCGGCTCTACGAAGCGGCCCAGGGACCGAAGCGCTTCGTCCTCGTGGAGGGCGGCACCCACCACAGCACCAACACCGTGGGCGAGGCGCAGTACCGGGAGGCGCTGGCGGATCTGTTCCAGTTGCCCGCCGTGCCCGTGCCTGCCCGTGCGCCGGCGCAGCGGGCCTCCGCGACCGGCACCGCCGCCTGATCGGGCGCCGCCCCCGGCCCGTGGCAGGGCACGGCAGGCCGCGCGGGCGGCACCCTGCCGCGCGCCCGGCCCGAGCCGTCAATCCTCCGGGGGGGCGTCGCTTCCGGTCTGCGAACGCGCCGCCAGGATCTCCGGCAGATGCCCTCCGATCCAGTCCGCGAGTGCCTGCACGTGCAGGCCCACCTCACGCCCCAGGGGAGTCAGCCGGTAGTCGACATGCGGCGGCACGACGGGATAGGCGTGGCGTTCCACGAAACCGTCGCGCTCCAGCACCTGCAGCGTCTGCGCGAGCATGCGCTCACTCACCACGCCCACCTTGCGACGCAACTCGCTGAACCGCAACGTTCCGCCTTGCAGGGCCACCAGCACCAGCACGCCCCAGCGGCTGGTCACGTGCTGCAGGATCTCGCGCGCGGGGCAGGAGGGCGACAGTACGTCGCCCCGGCGCATCAGTTCGGCCAGGGGCGGGGAAGGTTCGACGGCCGATGCCATCGCGGGAATGGTGGACGCGTCGACGGAAGCTTCGCTCATCACTTACCTTTTTGTAGGTACTTACTAAAAGTTTGCTTGCAGGCTATTGTGGCGTCTTCTTCCACTTGCCTCAAGGAAAACCATCCATGATCGCCATCACCGGAGCCTCCGGCCAGCTCGGCCGCCTCGCCATCGACGCCCTGTTGCGCACCGTTCCTGCCCGGAACATCGTGGCGCTGGTGCGCAGCCCCGCCAAGGTGCAGGATCTCGCCGCCCGCGGGGTCGTCGTGCGCCAAGCCGACTACGCCGACCCCGCCGGCTGGGAGGCGGCGCTGCAGGGCGTGCGCCGGTTGCTGCTCGTCTCCAGCAGCGAGGTCGGGCAGCGGGTGGCCCAGCACCGCACCGTGATCGACGCGGCACGGCGCGCGGGCGTGGAACTGCTGGCCTACACCAGCGTGCTGCATGCCGACACCTCGGCCCTGGAACTGGCCCGCGAGCACCGCGACACCGAGGCCCTGCTGCGCGCCTCCGGCGTGCCCCACGTGCTGCTGCGCAACGGCTGGTACACCGAGAACTACCTGGCCGGGGTGGGTGCCGCGCTGCAGCACGGGGTGCTCGCGGGCAGCGCGGGCGAGGGCCGCATCGCCTCGGCCGCCCGGGCGGACTATGCCGAGGCAGCGGCCGCCGCGCTGCAGGCACCGGACCAGGCCGGCCAGGTCCATGAGCTGGCCGGCGACAGCGCCTACACCCTGGCCGAACTGGCCTCGGAGATCTCCCGTGCCGCGGGCCGCCCCATTCCCTACCGCGATCTGCCCGAGGCCGACTACGCCAGGATGCTGGAAGGGGCCGGCCTGCCGCCAGCGTTCGCCGCGATCCTGGCGCAGTCCGACGCCGCCGCGGCGCAGGGCGCGCTGTTCGACGGCAACCGCCAGCTGTCCCGCCTCATCGGCCGGCCGACCACGCCCTGGCAGGCCCAGGCGGCCGAAGCCGTCCGCAGCGCCGCCGCGGGCTGATTCCGCAAGCAGCGGGGGGGCACCGCGCGCTGGTACGCTCCAGGGGATCATGTCCTTCTCCCCTTCCCTGCCGGCCGCGGCCGCGCCAGCGCCTTCCGCGGCCCGCCGCACGGCCGCTCCGGCACTTCCCTCCTGCATCGCGCTCGCGGGCCCCACGGCATCGGGCAAAACGGCCGGTGCCCTCGCGCTGGCCCGCGCGCTCGCGCCGTACCGGCCCGTGGAGATCGTGAGCGTGGATTCGGCGCTGGTGTACCGCGGCATGGACGTCGGCACGGCCAAGCCGACCGCCGCCGAGCAGGCCGCCGTGCAGCACCACCTGATCGACATCCGCGATCCGCTGCAGGCCTACAGCGCGGCCGAATTCGTGGCCGATGCGCAGCGGCTCGTGCAGGAGATCCAGGAGCGCGGCGCGCTGCCCCTGCTGGTGGGGGGCACGATGCTCTACTTCAAGGCCCTGTGGGACGGGATCGACGACATGCCGCCCGCCGACCCCGCCGTGCGTGCGCGGCTGGAGGCGCAGGCCGCGGCCGAGGGCTGGCCGGCCCTGCATGCCGAACTGGCGCGCGTGGACCCGCAGACTGCTGCCCGGCTCGCGCCCGGCGACAGCCAGCGCATCCAGCGCGCGCTGGAAGTCTGGCACGTCTCCAGCCGGCCGCTGTCGAGCTTCCACACCCGTTCCCGGACCGCGGACGAAGCGGCGGGCGCCGCTCGCCCGTCCATGCCGCTTTTTTCACTGGAGCCCCAGGACCGCGCCTGGCTGCACGCGCGCATCGCCCAGCGCTTTGATGCGATGCTGAGCGAGGGCTTCGTGGACGAGGTCCGCCGCCTGCGCGCACGCGGCGATCTGCATCCCGATCTGCCCTCCATGCGCTGCGTGGGCTACCGCCAGGCCTGGGAGGCGCTGGACGAAGAAGCGCGCACCGGACGGCTGCCGCTCGCGGAGCTGCGCGAACGCGGTATCGCGGCCACGCGGCAGCTCGCCAAGCGGCAGGTCACCTGGCTGCGCAGCATGCCCTGGCGCCATGCGATCGCCTGCGACGCGCCGGAGGCATCCGAGCGATGGGTGGCGGCCGCGCTGGATGCGCTCGGGGTGGCGGCATGACGACCGACGTGCACGCCGCATCGCTTGCCGCGGAACCGTTGCTGCAGACACGCGGCCTGACACGGCACTACGGCACGGGCACGCCCGTCTTCCAGGACGTGGACCTCGCCGTGCAGCCCGGGGAATTCGTCGCCGTCGTCGGTGACTCCGGCGTGGGCAAATCCACCCTGCTCAACTGCCTCGCCGGGCTGGACGACTGGCAGGCCGGCAGCGTGCACCACGGCGCCACCGATCTGGGGGCCCTCGATGAGACGGAGCGCGCCCGCTGGCGGCGCGCGCACGTGGGCTTCGTGTTCCAGGCCTTCCACGTGCTGCCGCACCTGGACGTGGCGCAGAACGTGGCGCTGCCCCTGATGCTGCTGGGCAGGGACGACCCGGCGCGCGTGCAGGCCATGCTGGAGGCCGTGGGCCTGCAGGGCCTGGGTGCGCGGCTACCGCAGCAGCTGAGCGGCGGCCAGTTGCAGCGCGTGGCGATCGCGCGCGCGCTGGTGCATGCACCCGCACTGCTGCTGGCCGACGAACCCACCGGCAACCTCGACCCCGCCACCGCCGGGCGCGTGATGGATCTGCTGGTGGCGCAGACGCGCGACCACGGGGCCGCGATGGTGCTCGTCACCCATTCGCAGGCCGCGGCGCAGCGTGCCGACCGCATGCTGCGGCTCACGGCCGACGGCATCCGGCCGGAAGGCGGCGGGACGCCCGCGGACTGAACCGGCCCCGCTCCCATGCACCCGGGCCCTCCGCTCCACCATCGCCGCATGCTCGCCTTGCTCCGCACCTTCTCCTGGCAGGAACTGCGCCGCCACCCCTGGCGCGCCGCCGTGGCCGCCGCCGCGGTGATGCTCGGCGTGGCCCTGGCCTTCGCCGTGCACCTGATCCACGCTTCCGCCCTGTCGGAGTTCGGCCAGGCCGTGCGCGCAGCGAGCGGCCAGCCGGACCTGCAAATGCGCGCCGTGCAGGGCGATTTGCCCGAAGGCCTCTACGGGCGGGTGGCGACGCACCCGATGGTGGCCCGCGCCGGCCCGGTGCTGGAGATCGCCGCGCGGGCCAGCCGGGGAGAGACGGCTGGCTCCGCGCCTTCTGTGGCCGTGCGTGTGGTGGGCGCGGACGCCCTGCTGCTGGGCGCCATGGCGCCCGAACTGGCACCCCGGCCCTTTCCGGACGCGGACCGGCTGGCGATGCTGTCGCCCGGCACCGTGTTTCTGAACCCTGCCGCGCTCCAGGCACTGGGACTCGGGGAGGCGCAGGGCCCAAACCGCAGCACCACGGTGACGCTGTACGGTGCGACCACTGCGGCGCCCGCGCGGGTCGCGGGGACGGTGACGGCCGGAGGTCCCCCGCTGGCCGTGATGGACATCGGCGCAGCGCAGGACTTCTTCGGCCGCCTCGGACGGCTGAGCCGCATCGACGTGCAATTGCGCCCAGGCCAGCGTGCCGAGGATTTCCAGGCCGCCCTGCCCGCGCTGCTGCAGGCGGCCGGACTGGAGCCCCGGGCGGCAGCGGGCATCGCCGTGGTGCGGCCGCAGGATACCGCCCAGCGCACCGACGACCTCTCCCGCGCCTACCGCGTGAACCTGACGGTGCTGGCGCTGGTGGCGCTGTTCACCGGGGCCTACCTGGTGTTCTCGGTACTCGCCCTCAGCGTGGCGCAACGCGCGCCGCAGTTCGCGCTGCTGGGCGTGCTCGGCGCCACGCCGCGCATGCGGCGGGGCTTGGTGCTGGCCGAATCGGCGCTGCTGGGCGTGGCGGGCAGCGCCGCGGGCATCGCCCTGGGCACGGCCCTGGCCCAGTTGGCCCTGCGGTGGATGGGCGGCGATCTGGGAGGGGGCTACTTCGAAGGCGTGCGGCCCTCGCTGCAGTGGAGCCCGGGCGGGGCACTGCTCTACGGACTGCTCGGCACCGCCGCCGCACTTGCGGGCGGCTGGTGGCCGGCGCGTGCGGCCGAACGGCTGGCGCCGGCCCAGGCACTGAAGGGGCTGGGGGCGGCCGCCGGAAACCACGCCCGCATGGCACCGCCGGCGCTGGCCGTAGCCGCCGGGGCCGCGCTGGCCTTCGCCCCCCCGGTGGCCGGCCTGCCGCTGGCCGCTTATGCCTCCGTCGCGTTCCTGCTGGTGGGCAGCATCGGCCTGCTCCCGCTGCTGGTGCGCGGCCTACTGGGCCTGCTTGCACCCTGGGCGGTCCGCAGCGCCCTGCCGCTGCTCGCCGTAGAGCGCGCGCGCCGCATGCACGGAATGGCCGCCGTGGCCGTGGGTGGCGTGGTCGCGAGCCTGGCGCTGTCCGTCGCGCTCACGGTGATGGTGGCGAGCTTCCGCGGCTCGGTGATGCAGTGGCTGGACGCCGCGCTGCCCGCTCCGCTCTACGTGCGCGCCGCGGGCGCCACCGCCGGCGACGACAGTGCCGCGCTCCCCGCCGGCGGGGACCGGACGGTGGCCGGGCTGCCGGGCGTGGACCGTGCCGAAGCGCTGCGCGTCGCCAGCCTGCTGCTCGACCCTGCACGGCCGCCGGTCGCCCTGCTGGCGAGGCCGTTCGGCCGTGGCGCGGCACAGACGCTTCCGCTGCGCGAAGGGCCGCTGCCCGTGCCCGAAGGCCGCATCGCCGTGTACGTGAGCGAGGCGATCGTCGATCTGTATGGCGTTCGGCCGGGCGCGTACTGGCCGGCGCTGTCCCATGCCTTCGGCCTGCAGGCGCCGCGCGCCGGCGGCGGGGCCCCGGTGTTCTTCGTGGCGGGCGTCTGGCGCGACTACGTGCGCCAGTTCGGCGCCGTTGCGATGGAGCGTGAGGACTTCATCCGCCTCACGGGGGATGCGCGCATCAATGACCTGGCGGTGTGGCCCGCCCCCGGTGCCGACGAAGCAGCACTCAAGACAGCCATCTCGGCCGCGCTGCGGGAAACGGCGACAGGGCATGCAGACCCTCCCGCGCTCGAATTCAGTTCCGCCCAGGCCATCCGCGAGCGTTCCCTGGCGCTCTTCGACCGCAGCTTCGCGGTGACTTACTGGCTGCAGGCCGTGGCCATCGGCATCGGGCTCTTCGGCATCGCCGCGAGCTTCTCGGCCCAGGTGTTGGCGCGGCGCAAGGAATTCGGCCTGCTCGCGCACCTGGGGCTGACACGCGCCCAGATTCTTGCCGTGGTGGCAGGCGAGGGCGCGGCCTGGACGGCAGTGGGCGCGGTCGCCGGCACCGCGCTCGGATGGATGCTGTCGGCCGTGCTGGTGTACGTGGTGAACCCGCAGAGCTTCCACTGGACCATGGACCTGCGCTTTCCTGCGGCCCGGCTCGCGCTGCTCGGGCTGGCCGTGGTGGCAACGGGTACTGCAGCCGCGTGGCTTTCGGGCCACTCGGCCGCATCCCGTGGGGCGGCATCCTCTGTCAAAGAGGACTGGTGAGCAGAAAAAGTTAGCGGTTGTAATGGATTTTGTCTTATGTTTCGGAAACACTGACCAATTGCCAAAGACTATTGGCAGCAACGACCCGCAGTGAGTTGAGTCGGTCAGTTAGTTTTTGTTCATTGGCAAATCATTCGCTGGAACAGGCCATCGCATAGGCACTGCCGGCTCAGGAGGAGATTTTCATGCGTCGACATTCCCTGCGTTGGCTGGCCGGTGCCGCTCTGCTCGTCTCGCTGTGCGCGCCTGTGGCTGCGCAGGTGGTGGTGCCGCCCGGCAGTTCGCTCGACGTGGCGGGTGGCGCCATGGACATCGCCTGCACCTCGCTCGAGATGCAGGGGACCCTCAACCTCGGCGGCGGCACGCTCTCGGTCGATACCAACGCGACCTTCACCTCGGGGTCGGATGTCACCGGCTCCGGCGGCACCATCTCCGTCGGAGGCGATGTCATCGCCACGGGCACCCTCAACACGGGCAACAACACGCTGGTGCTGCGCGACGGCTGCAATGCCGGCAACACCTCCCAACTGAGCGGCAATATCGTGGTACAGAACCTGGTGCTGCAGAGCAGCACCGGCCGCACGTTCGTGCTGCCCCAGGGCGCCAACATCACCGTGCTGGGCTCGCTCACCGTCCAGGGAACCGCCGCGCAGCCGGTGCAGCTGGTGTCCTCCAGCGGCACGGCCGTGGTCAACCTGGGCCCCAACGCCACGGTCACGCGCAACTTCGCCAGTGTGCCCCCCACCGTGCAGATCGGCGCCGCGCCCACGGCACTGACGGCGATCCCCACGCTCAGCGAATACGGCCTGATGCTGCTGTCGCTGCTGGTGGCCGCGCTTGCGTTCTGGAAGCGCCGCGAGTTCGCGGCCCCCGGCACCCCCCGTCTGCGCTGATTCCCTGCCCGCCCGCGGCGGTCAGCACCCACATATCGACCATAGACTCTGAGAGAGAGGGATCACCCATGTCCAAAACCACCCCCCGCATCGCCCGCCACTGGGCCGCCACGGCACTGTGCTCCGTCATCGCCCTGCATGCCACCGGCGTGCTGGCGGCGGACATCACCGCCACCCCGCCCGCGGGCGGCGGCTTCGTCATCAAGGGCTCGGGCGGCCAGGAGCGGCTGCGCGTGCAGGGCACGGGCGAGGTCTATGTGCCGGGCCTGCCTTCCACGGGCACCAGCGGCAACCTCACCTGCTACGACAGCGCCACGGGGCAACTCACCAAGTGCCAGCCCGGACTGGGCAACGGCGCCACCGGTGCGACGGGCGCCACGGGTGCGACCGGGCCGGCCGGCGCCACGGGCGCGACGGGTGCGACCGGCGCCTCGGGCACTGGCGCGACGGGTGCGACGGGACCGACGGGCGCAACCGGCGTGACCGGCCCCACCGGCGTGACGGGTGCCACGGGAGCCAACGGCGCCACGGGCGCCACGGGCGTCACCGGCCCCGCCGGTGTCACGGGCGCCACTGGCCCGGCCGGCGTGACGGGTGCTACGGGTGCCAACGGCGCGACGGGCGTGACCGGCCCCGCAGGGGCCACGGGCGTCACCGGGCCTGCCGGTGTGACGGGCGCGACCGGCGCCAACGGCGCGACGGGCGCCACGGGGCCTGCGGGCGTGACGGGCGCTACCGGAGCGAACGGCGCCACGGGCGCGACCGGGCCGCAGGGCCCGCAGGGCATCCAGGGCAACACTGGAGCGACGGGCCCCGTGGGGTTCACCGGACCTACCGGCGCCAATGGCGCGACCGGGGCGACGGGCCCTACCGGAGCGACGGGTGCCACGGGGAGCGTGGGTACGCTGACGACGTCCGTGTCCCCTGCAGCGAGTTGCGGCAATTCAGGGGAGATTACCGTGACCGCCACATGTAGTGCCGGCAACGTAGTGTCCGGTGGCTGCAACTCATCGGATTTCCTGAATACCGTTGCAACAACGCGCCGCTCCGCGGCCACCCAGTGGTCCTGCAAATTCAATTGCACGTCGGCGGCGAGCGTGGCGGCTGAAGCCTACTGCCAGTAAAGCTGCCGATGCCGGGCTGCCGACGATTTCGATGCACTCCCCGGCCGCCACGATGAGACTGCAGTGACCCGCCCCCGCATCTGCCTCAACATGATCGTGAAGAACGAGGCACCGGTGATCAACCGGTGCCTCGCTTCCGTGCGCCCGTTCATAGACCACTGGGTGATCGTGGACACCGGCTCCACGGACGGCACGCAGGAGATCGTGCGTGATTTCCTCCGGGACCTGCCCGGCAGCCTGCACGAGCGGCCCTGGAAGAACTTCGCGCACAACCGCAACGAGGCGCTGGAGCTCGCGCGGCCCGAGGCCGACTACCTGCTCTTCATCGATGCGGACGAGCAGCTGCGCGTGCCCGACGGCTTCGCATGGCCCCGGCTGGATGCGGACGGCTACATGTTCACCTGCCGCATGGGCGATTGCGAGTACCAGCGCAACGCCATGGTGGCCGCGCGCGTGCCGTGGCGCTGGGAGGGCGTGCTGCATGAATACCTGTCCGCGCCCGCGCACGGCGCCTGGCAGTCGCTGCCGGGCCCGCTGATCGACGTTTCCCGGGACGGCGCCCGCGCCCGCGATCCGCAGACCTACCTGCGCGACATCGCCGTGCTCGAAGCGGCCCTGCGGGACGAGCCCGGCAACACGCGCTACGCGTTCTACCTCGCCCAGAGCCTGCGCGACGCGGGGCTCCTGCAGGAGTCGCGCGAGGCCTACCGCCGGCGCGCGGCGATGGGCGGCTGGGACGAGGAATGCTGGTACGCGGCGCTCCAGGTGGCGATGCTCACGGAGCGCCTGCAGGACTCGCCGCAGGAGGTGCGCGAGACCTACCTCGCCGCCTATGCGCAGCGCCCGGCCCGCGCCGAGCCGCTGTGCGAACTGGCCCGCTACCACCGGCTTCGCTCGGAGTTCGCGCTCGCGCACCTCTATGCCCAGCAGGCCGCCCGCATACCGCGGCCGGCGGACATCCTCTTCGTCGATGCGGCCGTGTACGAATGGCGCGCGCTCGACGAGCTCACCGTGAGCGCGTTCTACGTGCGGGCCTTCGAGCAGGGGCGCGAAGCCCTGCAGCGCCTGCTGCGCGAGCGGCGCTTCCCGGCCTCGGAAGCCGCGCGCATCGAGTCGAACCGGCCCTTCTTCGGGCTGTAGCGCAGGCTGCGGCAGGGCAGGCACGGTGCCGGCGGTGCCCCATGCCTGCGATACTTCCCGCATGACCGCACCCTCCCCCAGCGGCGCCGCCGCGCCCTCGCCTGCACCCGCGGGCGGCTGGCTGCACGAAGCCATCGCCCGGATCGAAGCCGACTACCACCGCAGCGCCGACACGCACCTCATCCCGCTCAACCTGCCCGCCTACGCGGCCCACGGCATCGACCTCTACCTGAAGGACGAATCCACCCATCCCACGGGCAGCCTCAAGCACCGCCTCGCGCGATCGCTGTTCCTCTACGCGCTGTGCAACGGCTGGCTGCACGAGGGCTCGACCATCGTCGAATCCTCCAGCGGCTCCACCGCGGTGAGCGAAGCGTACTTCGCGCGCCTGCTCGGCCTGCCCTTCGTGGCCGTCATGCCGCGCGGTACCTCCGCGGAAAAGGTGGCGCTGATCGAATTCCACGGTGGCCGCTGCCATTTCGTGGACAACGCGGCCGAGGTGTACGACGCGGCCCGCGCGATCGCCGCCGACACGGGCGGCCATTACATGGACCAGTTCACGTATGCCGAGCGGGCCACCGACTGGCGCGGCAACAACAACATCGCCGAGAGCATGTTCCTGCAGATGCAGCGCGAGCGCCACCCCGTGCCGCGCTGGATCGTGGTGGGTGCCGGAACGGGTGGCACGAGCGCCACCATCGGCCGCTACATCCGCTTCCAGCGGCATGCCACGCAGGTGTGCGTCGCGGACCCGGCCGGGTCGGTGTTCGCCGCCTACTGGCGCACCGGGGACGGCACGCTCACGGCACGGGGATCGCGCATCGAGGGCATCGGCCGCCCGCGCGTCGAGCCCAGCTTCGTGCGCACGCTCGTGGACCGGATGGAGGAAGTGGCGGATGCCGAATCGGTGGCCGCGATGCAGGTGCTCTCCGCCCTGCTCGGGCGGCGCGTGGGCCCTTCCACCGGCACGAATTTCGCGGCCATGCTGCGCCTGGCGAGCGGCATGCGCAAGCGCGGGGAACGGGGCTCGCTGCTGTCGCTGCTCTGCGACTCGGGCGAGCGCTACCTGCCCACCTACTTCGACGACGCCTGGGTGGCCGGCACCATCGGCGATTGCAACGCGGCCCGTGCCGGCATCCAGGCCCGGATGGACGCCTGAGGCGCAGGCCGCGCCAGACCCACCCGTCCGCACGATGCCCCTGCGCCTGCCACCCTCCTCGTTCGCCACGCGCCGCGCCTGGCTCGCCGCGGCGCTCGGCGCCGGAGCGGTCGGCGCATGGCCGCACGCCGCCCAGGCGCTGCCCGCACGCACCCTCGTCTTTCCGCGCGACCACGGCAGCCATCCGGAGCTGCGCACGGAGTGGTGGTACATCACCGGCCACGCGCATGCGGACGGGCAGGACTGGGGTTTCCAGGTCACCTTCTTCCGCTCGCGCGTCGACGAAACCCGCTCGCTGCGCTCGGCGTTCGCGGCGCGCCACCTGCTGTTCGCGCACGCCGCGCTCACCGACGTGCGCAGCGGCCGGCTGCTGCACGACCAGCGCATCGCGCGCGCGGGCTTCGGCATCGCACAGGCCGATGAAGCCGACACGGCCGTCCGGATCGGGGCCTGGTCCCTGGTGCGGGAAGCCACCCCGCGTGCCGGTGGCGGCCGCTACACGGCCCGCATCCCGGCCGGGCCGTTCAGCCTCGACCTGCAGTTCGACACCACCCAGCCTCCCATCCTGCAGGGCCGGCAGGGCCTGTCGCGCAAGGGCCCGCGGCCGGAGCAGGCCAGCTACTACTACAGCCAGCCCCAGCTGGACGTGCGCGGCACCATCGCCCTGCCGGACCGCCGCATCGCCATCGCGCCGGCGGGCGCCACGGGCAGCCCTGCGGCCCGCGCCTGGCTCGACCACGAATGGAGCGAGGCCCTGATGCACCCCGAGGCCGTGGGCTGGGACTGGATCGGCATGAACCTCGATGGCGGCGGCGCCCTCACCGCCTTCCGGCTGCGCCGCCGGGACGGCAGCACGCTCTGGGCCAGCGGCTCGTTCCGCGCGGGCGCGACCGCCGCGCTGCAGGTCTTCGAACAGGCCGAGGCCATGGCCTTCACGCCGCTGCGCCACTGGACCAGCCCGCGCACCGGCACCCGCTACCCCGTCGCCTGGCGCATCGACACGCCCGCCGGCCGCTTCGAGGTCGACGCCCTGGTCGACGACCAGGAACTGGACAGCCGCGGCTCCACCGGCGCGATCTACTGGGAGGGCCTCAGCACGCTGCGCGACGCAGCGGGCCAGGGCGTCGGCCGCGGCTACCTGGAACTCACCGGCTACGCGGGCGCGCTGCGCCTGTGATGCCGAAGGCGACTCAGTTGGTCTTCCTCACCCTTGCGATGAACTCGCCCATGATCCCGCGGCGGAACGCCAGCACGCAGACCACGAAGATCAGGCCGGTGACGATGGTCACCGACTCTCCCAGGGTACGGAACCAGTCCACGCCCGTGAGGGATGCGAGCAGGTTGCCGAATTCGCCGATCTTGTTCTCCAGCAGCACCACCACGGCAGAGCCCACCAGCGGGCCGGACAGCGTGCCCAGGCCGCCGACCAGCGTCATCAGGATCACCTGGCCCGAGGCCGTCCAGTGCACGTCCGACAAGGTGGCAAAGCCCAGCACCAGCGTCTTGAGCGAGCCGGCCAGCCCCGCGATGGCGGCCGAGATCACGAAGGCCAGCAGCTTGAAGCGCTGCGTGTCGTAGCCCAGCGAGATCGCGCGCGGCTCGTTCTCCTTGATGCCCTTGAGCACCTGGCCGAACGGCGAATGGATGGTGCGCACGATCAGCAGGAAGGCCGCGACCACCACGGCGAGCGCCACGTAGTACATCGTCACGTCGCTGGAAAGATCGAGCACGCCGAACAGCTTGCCGCGCGGCACGCCCTGAAGGCCGTCCTCGCCGCCCGTGAACGGTGCCTGCAGGCACGCGAAGAACAGCATCTGCGCGAGCGCCAGCGTGATCATCGAGAAATAGATGCCCTGGCGGCGGATGGCCAGCCAGCCGAACAGCAGGCCCAGCAGCGCGCCGCCGGCCGTGCCGAGCAGCAGCCCGACCTCGGGCGTGAGCCCCCAGACCTTGATCGCATGGCCGGCGACGTAGGCCGCTCCGCCCAGGAAGGCGGCATGCCCGAAGGACAGCAGCCCCGTGTAGCCCAGCAGCAGGTTGAAGGCGGAAGCGAACAGTGCGAAGCACAGCAGCTTCATCACGAACACGGGATAGGCGCCGAGGAACGGCGCGGCGATCAGGCCCAGCAGCAGCAGGCCATAGCCGAAGGTGGCGAGATTCTTGTGGTGCATGTGCGCGGCCCCGTCCTGGTCACTTTTCCTTGCCGAACAGGCCGGCGGGGCGGATGAGCAGCACCACCACCATGATGACGAACACCACGGTGGACGATGCCTCGGGATAGAACACCTTGGTGAAGCCCTCGACGATGCCCAGGCCCAGGCCGGTGAGGATGGAGCCCATGATCGAGCCCATGCCGCCGATCACCACCACCGCGAACACCACGATGATGAGGTTCTGGCCCATGAGCGGCGTGACCTGGTAGACCGGAGCCGCCAGCACGCCCGCGAAGGCCGCCAGCGCCGCGCCGAAGGCGTAGGTCAGCGTGATCATGACCGGCACGTTGATGCCGAAGGCCTCCACCAGGCGCGGGTTCTCGGTGCCGGCGCGCAGGTAGGCGCCGAGCTTGGTCTTCTCGATGACGTACCACGTGCCGATGCAGACCACGATGGAGGCCAACACCACCCAGGCGCGGTAGTTGGGCAGGATCATGAAGCCGAGATTGGTGGCGCCTTCCAGCAGCTCCGGCGTGTCGTACCCGAGGCCCGAGACGCCGTAGATGGAGCGGAACACGCCCTCGATCAGCAGCGTGAGCCCGAGCGTGAGCAGCAGGCCGTAGAGGTGGTCGAGCTTGTAGATCCAGCGCAGCAGCAGCCGCTCGATCACCACGCCGAAGAGGCCGACGACGAGCGGCGCCGCGATGAGCATCACCCAGTAGTTGATGCCGAAATACGCCCCCGCCATCCAGGTGAGCAGCGCCCCCAGCATGAACAGCGCCCCATGCGCGAAGTTGATCACGTTGAGCAGGCCGAAGATCACCGCCAGCCCCAGGCTGAGGATGGCGTAGAACGAGCCGTTGACCAGCCCCAGCAGGAGCTGGCTCAGCAGGGCCGGCAGAGAGACACCGAAGATTTCCATGGGAGGGCGGCTAGGGATGCGGGTGGGTGGCGCTCAGGCGGTGCGGCTCGTCATTTCCAGAGCGCGCACTTGCTCTCGGCCTTGGTGGCGAAGACCTGGTCGCCCGGCAGCTTCTTCACGAGCTTGTAGTAGTCCCAGGTGCCTTTGGATTCCGCGGGCGTCTTCACCTGCATGAGGTACATGTCGTGCACGTAGCGGCCGTCCGGGCGCAGCGTGCCGCTGTTGAAAAAGTCGTTCATCTTCATGCCGCGCCAGGCCTCCATCACCTGGTCGGCCTCGATGCTCTTGGCGGCTTCCACGGCCTTGAGGTAGTTCATGGTGGCCGAATAGTCGGCCGCCTGGATCTCGGTCGGCCGGCGCTTGGTCTTCTCCATGAAGCGGTCGGCGAACTTGCGGGTCTCGTCGTTCAGGTCCCAGTACCAGCTGGTGGTGAACTGCAGGCCCTCGGTCGTCTTCAGGCCCAGGCTGTGGATGTCGCTGAAGAAGATCAGCAGGCCGGCGAGCTTCATGTTCTTGCCGATGCCGAACTCCTTGGCCGCCTTGATCGAGTTGATCGTGTCGCCGCCCGCGTTCGCCAGGCCCAGGATCTGCGCCTTCGAGTTCTGCGCCTGCAGCAGGAAGGAGGAGAAGTCCGACGCATTGAGCGGATGCCGCACCGAGCCGACCACGGTGCCGCCCTTCTCCTTCACCACGCGGGAGGTGTCGGCCTCCAGCGCATGGCCGAAGGCATAGTCGGCCGTGAGGAAGAACCAGCTCTTGCCGCCCGCGTCCACGATGGCCGCGCCCGTGCCCTTGGCGAGCGCCACGGTGTCGTAGGCGTAGTGCACGGTATAGGGGCTGCACTGCTCGTTGGTCAGCGCCGAGGTCGCCGCGCCGTTGTTGATGAAGACGCGCTTCTTCTCCTGCGCCACCTTCGCCATGGCCAGCGCCGTGCCCGAGTTGGTGCCTCCGAAGACCATGGTCAGGCCCTGCGTGTCGATCCACTCGCGTGCCTTGCTGGCCGCGATGTCCGCCTTGTTCTGGTGGTCCGCCGTCAGCAGTTCGATCGGCCGGCCGAGCACCTTGCCGCCGAAATCGTCGATCGCCATCTGGATCGCCACCGCGCCGTTCTTGCCCTCCACGTCGGCGTACAGGCTCGACATGTCGGTGATGAAGCCGATCTTCACCGGCGCGTCCTGCTGCGCGTGCGCGGCCGAGGCCGCGAAGAGCCCTGCGGCGCCGAGCGCCATTGCCAGTTGCGTGATTCCGTGTGCCATGGTGCTTGTCTCCTGGTGTTGTCGTTCGTCCATCGCGGGAAAGCGGCCGTCAGGCGCGGTGCGTCACTTCCAGAGCGCGCACTTGCTCTCGGCCTTGGTCGTCCACACCTGGTCGGCGGGGAGCTTGGCGACCACCTTGTAGTAGTCCCACGGCTCCTTGGATTCGGCGGGCGACTTCACCTGCATCAGGTACATGTCGTGCGCGAAGCGGCCGTCCGGGCGGATGCTGCCCTTGGCGTAGAAATCGTCGATCGGCGTGGACTTGAGCTTTTCCATCACCTTGTCGGCATCGGTGCTGTTGGCCGCCTGCACGGCCTTCAGGTAGTTCATCGTGGCCGAGTAATCGGCCGCCTGGATGTCGGTGGGCATGCGCTTGGTCTTGGCGAAGAACTTGCGGCCGAAGGCGCGGGTCTTGTCGTCGAGGTTCCAGTCCCAGCTGGTGGTCAGCAGCAGGCCCTCGGTGTTCTTCAGGCCCAGGCTGTGGATGTCCGTCAGGAACACCAGCAGGCCGGCCATCTTCATGCTCTTGTTGATGCCGAACTCGCGCGCGGCCTTGATCGCGTTGATCGTGTCGCCGCCCGCGTTCGCCAGGCCCAGGATCTGCGCCTTCGAGTTCTGCGCCTGCAGCAGGAACGAGGAGAAGTCAGACGCATTGAGCGGATGCTTCACGCTGCCCAGCACGCGGCCGCCCTTCTCCTTCACCACCTTGGCCGTGTCCGCCTCCAGCGCCGCACCGAAGGCATAGTCGGCCGTCAGGAAGAACCAGTCCTTGCCGCCCTGCTGCACAACCGCGCCGCCGGTGCCCTTGGCCAGCGCCACCGTGTCGTAGGCGTACTGCACTGTGTAGGGGCTGCACTGTTCGTTGGTCAGCGCCGAGGTGCCCGCACCGTTCACGATGAAGACGCGCTTCTTCTCCTGCGCCACCTTGGCCATGGCCAGGGCCGTGCCCGAGTTGGTGCCGCCGAAGAGCATCGTCAGGCCCTGCGTGTCGATCCACTCGCGCGCCTTGCTGGCGGCGATGTCGGCCTTGTTCTGGTGGTCGGCCGAAACCAGCTCGATCGGCATGCCCAGCACCTTGCCGCCGAAATCGTCGATCGCCATCTGGATCGCCACGGCGCCGTTCTTGCCCTCCACGTCGGCATACAGGCTCGACATGTCGGTGATGAAGCCGATCTTCACCTTATTGCCGTCCTGCGCCTGCACGGCCGAGGCGGCGCACAGGCCCGCGAGGCCCAGCGCCACGGCCAGGGTCTTGAAGGTCGCGGTGGTGCGTTGAAGTTTCGTCATGTCGTCGTCTCCTGAGGCTGGATGGTCATTCGTTCATTCGTTCGGTCGGGGGCCGATTCGGCTCACACGCCCAGCAATTCGTTCAGCACCGGCATGCGCTGCTCCAGCTCGTCGGCGCCGAACTGCAGGGCGATGCGCCCGTGCTCCATCACGTAGAAGCGGTCGGCAAGCGGCGCGGCGAAGCGGAAGTTCTGCTCCACCATCACCACCGTGTAGCCCTTCTGGCGCAGCGTGGTGATCATCCGAGCCAGGGCCTGCACGATGACGGGCGCGAGCCCCTCCGAGATTTCGTCGAGCAGCAGCAACTGCGCGCCCGTGCGCAGGATGCGCGCCACGGCCAGCATCTGCTGCTCTCCGCCCGACAGCCGCGTGCCCTGGCTATGGCGGCGCTCCGCGAGGTTGGGGAACATCGCGTAGATCTCGTCCACCGGCATGCCGGCACGGCCCGTCTTGAGTACGGGCGGCAGCAGCAGGTTCTCTTCGCACGACAGGCTGGAGAAGATGCCGCGCTCTTCGGGGCAGTAGCCAACGCCGAGGTGCGCGATGCGGTGCGTCGGCATCTGGATGGTTTCCTGCCCGTTGATCTTCACCGAACCCTTGCGGGAGCCGGTCAGGCCCATCACCGCGCGCAGCGTGGAGGTGCGGCCCGCGCCGTTGCGGCCCAGCAGCGTGACCACCTCGCCGGGCTGCACGACCACGTCCACGCCGTGCAGCACGTGCGATTCGCCGTACCAGGCCTCCAGGCCGCGAATTTCGAGAGCGGGGGACGATGCCATCTCAGTGATCCAATGCGCAGATTGCGGCCAGCCGCCGTTGGAAGCAGCACGGCCTTTCCGTTCCGAAGGCCGCGGAGCAGTCCAGGCCAGCAGACGCCGTGGAACGGGCTTGGCCCGGCCACTGGCGGCGTCCCCCTTCCCGCAGGAGAAGGGGGAAGGCGCGAAGCGCCTCAGGGGGTTGGCGCATCATCATCAGTGCGCTCCCTGCAATTGGCCGTCGGTCGTGCCCATGTAGGCCTCCATGACCTGCGGATTGCGCGAGACCTCCTCGTACGGCCCTTCGGCCAGCACGGCGCCGCGCTGCAGCACCGTGATGCGGTCCGCGATGGTGGAGATGACTTTCATGTTGTGCTCGACCATGAGGATCGTGCGGCCCACGGACACCTTCTTGATGAGCTGCGTGACGCGGTCCACGTCCTCGTGGCCCATGCCCTGCGTGGGCTCGTCGAGCAGCATCAGTTCGGGCTCCATCGCGAGCGTCGTGGCGATCTCCAGCGCGCGCTTGCGGCCATAGGGCAGATTGACCGTGACCTCGTCCGCCAGGTCGGCGAGGCCCACCTCCGCGAGCAGCTCGCGCGCCCGGCTGTCGAGGTGCGCCAGGCTGCGCTCGCTTTTCCAGAAATGGAACGATGTGCCGAGCCGGCGCTGCAGGCCGAGCCGCACGTTCTCGGTGAGCGTCAGGTGCGGAAACACGGCCGAGATCTGGAACGAGCGGATCACCCCGCGCCGGGCGATCTGCGCGGGGGCCTCGCGGGTGATGTCCGCGCCGTTGAAGGTGATGGTGCCGGACGTGGGCTCGAGGAACTTGGTCAGCAGGTTGAAACAGGTGGTCTTGCCCGCGCCGTTGGGGCCGATCAACGCATGGATGGAACCGCGGCGCACCGACAGATTCACATCGCTCACCGCGGTGAAGCCCTTGAATTCCTTGGTGAGATGGCGGGTTTCGAGAATGACGTCGTCGCTCATGGGGCAGGTTGCCGCTTCCTGTGGTGTGGTCCCTCGGCACGCCGCCCGGGAAGGGTCGGCAGCTGCCGCGGTCAAGGGGCTTGCGGCGCATCGTATGCCGCCCCCCCGAAGGCCAGGAACTGGGACAAATGCCTATGTATAAACGCCTAAGCAAACACCCCCCGCACCTGCCCGACCTCGCCGGGAGACAGGCCTGCCGGGGTGCCGCCACCGCGCGGCACCTGCGGCACCGGAGACTCGGGATCCGCCTGCAGAGCGATGCCAGACATGCATCCGATGCTCCTTAAAAAGTAGCAATTCCAGGATGGACAATACCCGTCCGGCACCGGTCTCCGGCGACCCGCCTACACTGGCCGCACGATGTCCTCCGCCCCTGCCGACGCACGCCGCGAGGCACCCCCTCCGGGAAATCCCCCCCGCGTTCCGCCCCGTGCGCTGGCCGGGCTGCTGCCCTTTCTGCGGCCCTACGCCGGGCGCATCGCCCTCGCGCTCGTGTTCCTGGTGCTCGCGGCCGGCGCGACCCTCGCCTTCCCCATGGCGCTGCGGGCGCTGATCGACGGTGGCCTCGTACCCGGCGACCGCGGCGCCCAGGCACTGGCGCTGCGCGAGCACTTCGGCCTGCTGTTCCTCGTGGCGGTGGCGCTCGGGGTGTTCTCGGCCGCGCGGTTCTATCTGGTCAGCTGGCTCGGCGAACGCGTCACGGCCGATCTGCGCAACGCCGTCTATGCACGCGTGCTGCAGCAGAGCCCGGCATTCTTCGAGACCACGCAGACCGGCGAGGTGCTCTCGCGCCTCACCACCGACACCACGCTGGTGCAGACCGTCGTGGGATCGTCCCTGTCCATGGGTCTGCGCAACGCGGTGATGGGCATCGGTGCGCTCGGCATGCTGGTCTGGAGCCATCCGCGGCTGATGGCCGTGGTCCTGCTGGGCATCGTCGCCGTCGTGGCGCCCACGGCCTGGATCGGGCGGCGCGTGCGCCGGCTGTCGCGCGACAGCCAGGACCGCGTGGCCGATGCGAGCGCGCTGGCCGGCGAGGTGCTGAACGCGGTCCCGGTGGTGCAGAGCCATACGGCCGAGACGCGCGAGAGCGCCAGGTTCCGCGCGGCCACGGCCAACGCCTTCGACGCGGCCGTGCGCCGCAGCCGGGCGCGCGCGGCGCTGGTGGCGTTCGTCATCGTCACCAACGCCGCGCTGCTGCTCTGGGGCCTGTACCGCGGCACGCAGGCGGTGCTCTCGGGCGACATGTCGGCCGGGCAGCTCGGCGAGACCGTGATCTACGTCATGCTGCTCGCCGGCGCCGTGGCGGTCCTCGGCGAGGTCTACGGCGACCTGCTGCGCGCGGCCGGCGCCACCGAGCGGCTGATGGAACTGCTCGCCGCGCCCGCGGCAATCGCTTCGCCGCCGAACGCCGCGCCGTTCGTGCCCGCCGGCCAGGGCCTGCGGGTGGATTTCGAGCAGGTGCGTTTCCACTACCCGTCCCGCCCGGCTCAAGCCGCGCTGGACGGGTTCGATCTGCACATCGCGCCCGGCGAAACCGTGGCGCTGGTGGGTGCGAGCGGCGCGGGCAAGACCACGGTGTTCCAGCTGCTGCAGCGCTTCTACGACGTGGACGGCGGGGCGTCCGGCGGACGCATCCTGCTGGACGGGCACGACCTGCGCACGCTGGCGCTCGGGGATTTCCGCTCACGCATCGCCGTGGTGCCGCAGGACGCCGTCGTCTTCTCCGCGTCCGCGCGCGAGAACATCCGCTATGGCCGCCCCGGCGCGACCGATGCCGAAGTGGAAGCCGCCGCGCGCGCCGCATTCGCCCACGACTTCCTCGCCGCCCTGCCCGACGGCTACGGCACCTTCCTGGGTGAGCGCGGCGTGCGCCTGTCGGGCGGACAGCGCCAGCGCATCGCGATCGCCCGCGCGCTGCTCAAGGACGCCCCGCTGCTGCTGCTCGACGAGGCCACCAGCGCGCTCGACGCGGAAAGCGAACGCATGGTGCAGGCCGCCCTCGATGCCGCGCTGCACCCGCGCGGACGGCGCCGCACCACCCTGGTCATCGCGCACCGGCTGGCCACCGTCCAGAACGCGGACCGCATCGTCGTGCTGGAGCATGGCCGCGTGATCGAGCAGGGCCGGCATGCGGAACTGCTGCAGCAAGGCGGGGCCTATGCGCGCTTGGCCGCATTGCAGTTCGCGGCCTGACGAGGCAACGGGTCAGAAGCCCGGATGACCTGCCATCCGGCCACCTGCCAGAGGCACCGCCACCAGCAGCACAGGCAGGCACCGGAGGCAGCGGCAGAGGGGCAGTCCCCAGCGGCGCGGCAGGCTATTGCAGCGTTTCCTTGGCGGCTGCCGGCAAGGGCAGCGGCAGCACGGCGATGCCCTCTTCCAGCAGCTGCACCGTGTCCTTCACGCTCGCCTGGCCGCGGATCGGCCGCTCCTCGGCCTCGCCGTGGTGGATGCGGCGTGCCTCCTCGGCGAAGCGTGGGCCGACGTCCTCGGTACTCTCCATCACCTGGCGCGCCATGCGCAGCCAGGCGGCCTGCAGTTCCTGGGGCGCGATCGCCCGCGACGGCGATGCCTGCGACGCAGGAGAAGCCGCGGCATCCGCAGGGCCGGTGCCCGCAGTTCCAGTTTGCCGCGTCGGCGGCTCGGCCGCGTTGGAGCGCAGATTCAGCCGCGGCGCGCTCAGCACCTTGCGGACACCGCGGCTGCCGCACATCGGGCACTCCAGCAGCCCGCGCGCGAGCTGGTCCTGGAAATCGCCTTCGGAAGCGAACCAGCCTTCGAAGGCATGGTCGTGCTCGCAGTGCAGATCCAGCACTTTCATTCTGGAGACTCCGCGGCGTGCATGGCGCTGGGGGTGTGGAGCGTGGCCGGGCTCACCCGCGCCGGCGCAGCAGGTAGCGGTAGACGAAACCGGGGAACGCCAGCGTCGCGAACAGCGCGGCCGTGATCGCGTAGAACTCCCAGCCCTGGGGAGCGATCTGGCCGGCACGGCGCTCCAGCAGCAGCGCGAGCGCCCCCACCAGGAAGTAGCACAGCACCAGTTCACCCAGGCGCGCCGCCAGCGGCTTGGCCGCGGCCGCACGCGGCCCCACCACCAGCCAGCGCTGGTTGCAGAACGGCAGGTTGGCAGCGGCGAAAGCCGCCACGATCACCAGCCAGATGGATGCGGAGGACGACAAGGGAGCGAATCCGTGGGGATCACCGCCCTTCCCTCCTGCGCGCCGTGCATTGAAGCAACGGCGGGCCGGAAAAAGCGGTGGGCCGTTCCTTCAGTTCAGGTGGACAGCGCGCGCACCACGGCGTCGGCGCAGAGGGCCATCAGGCCGCCAGGCACCAGGCCGAGGATCAGCACGAGCGCACCGTTCAGCGTGAGCACCATGCGCACATCGAGCGGGGCCGAGACGCTGGTGGCCGTCAGCGGCGCGTCGAAGTACATCACCTTCACGACGCGCAGGTAGTAGAACGCGCCGATCAGCGACATCACGACGGCGAAGACGGCCAGCGCGATGTAGGGAGCCTGGCCGGAAGCCACGAGGGCCTGCAGCACCGCCAGCTTGGCATAGAAGCCCACCATCGGCGGGATGCCCGCCAGCGAGAACAGGCAGACGGCCATCACGCCGGCATACAGCGGGCTGCGCTGGTTCAGGCCCGCCAGGTCGGAGATCTCTTCGCTCTCGAAGCCCTCGCGCGCCAGCAGCAGGATGATGCCGAAGCTCGCCAGCGTGGTCAGCACGTAGGTCAGGATGTAGAACATCGCCGAGCTGTAGGCGTTCTCGACCGCGTTCGCGTCCACGTTGCCGTTGATCACGCCCGACAGCAGGCCCAGCAGCACGAAGCCCATCTGCGCGATGGTCGAGTAGGCCAGCATGCGCTTCAGGTTGGTCTGCGCGATGGCCGCCAGGTTGCCCACGAGCAGCGAGCCGATCGCCAGCACCGCCAGCATCTGCTGCCAGTCGATGGCCAGCGGCAGCAGTCCGTCCACCAGCAGGCGGATCATGATCGCGAAAGCCGCCAGCTTGGGCGCACTGCCGATGATGATCGTCACCGCCGTGGGGGCGCCGTGGTAGACGTCCGGGATCCACATGTGGAAGGGGACGGCGCCGATCTTGAACGCGAGGCCGGCCACGACGAACACCAGGCCGAACACCAGCACCTGGTGGCGGATCTGGCCCGAATTCACGGCCTTGAAGACCTGGCCGATGTCCAGCGAGCCGGTGGCGCCGTACAGCATCGAGAGGCCGTAGAGCAGGAAGCCGCTCGCCATCGCGCCGAGCACGAAGTACTTCATGGCGGCTTCCGTGGCCGTGGTGTGGTCGCGGCGCAGCGCCACCAGCGCGTAGCTGGAGAGCGTCAGCAGTTCCAGGCCCAGGTAGATCACCAGGAAGTTGTTGCCCGACACCATGACGAACACGCCGAGCAGCATGAACATCGACAGCGTGAACAGCTCGCCGCCGCGCAGCATGCCGCGGTCCGCCGCGTAGGGACGGCCGTAGACCAGCGTCACCATCACCGTGATGGTGGCGAAGCACTTGAGCCAGTTGCCCATGGCGTCGCTCACGACCATGTTGCCGAAGCCGTAGAACGTGTTGCCGCTGCTCGCGTACATGCCCTGCAGCACGGCCACCACGGCCAGGGTGAGCATGGTGAGCACGTAGGTGCCGGTGCGACGGGCGCTCTTCACGCCCAGGTCCACCAGGGCGATCACGCAGGCCATCACCAGGAGAACGATCTCCGGGTACACCGCCAGCCAGCTGATGTTGTCAATCATCTCGGTCTCTCGTTGTCAGTCGGTTCATTGGAGCTTGGTCTGCGCCACGTGCTTCAGCAGCTCCGCCACCGACACGTCCATCACGTCGGTGAAGGGGCGCGGATACAGGCCCATGTACAGCACGGCCACGGCGAGCACGCCCAGCACCAGGAATTCGCGGGCGCTGATGTCCAGCAGGCCGCGCACGTTGTCGTTGCCCACCGGGCCGAGATAGACGCGCTTGAACATCCACAGGGTGTAGGCGGCGCCGAAGATCAGCGCGGTGGCGGCGGCGAAGCCGACCCAGAAGTTCGCCTTCACGGCGCCCAGGATCACCATCCACTCGCCCACGAAACCGGCAGTGCCCGGCAGGCCGCAGTTGGCCATCGCGAACAGCAGCGCGAACGCCGCGAACTTGGGCATGGTGTTGACCACGCCGCCGTAGGCCGCGATCTCCCGCGAATGCACGCGGTCGTACAGCACGCCGATCGAGAGGAACATCGCGCCGGACACGAAGCCGTGGGCGATCATCTGCACCAGGCCGCCGGAGACGCCCAGGTCGTTGAAGATGAAGAAGCCCAGCGTCACGAAGCCCATGTGCGCCACGGACGAATACGCCACCAGCTTCTTCATGTCCTTCTGCACCATGGCCACCAGGCCCACGTAGATCACCGCGACCAGCGACAGCGCGATCATCAGCCACGCCCACTGGCGTGCCGCGTCGGGAGCGATCGGCATCGAGAAGCGCAGGAAACCGTAGGCGCCGAGCTTCAGCATGATGGCCGCCAGCACGGCGGAGCCGCCCGTGGGCGCTTCCACGTGCACGTCGGGCAGCCAGGTGTGCACCGGCCACATCGGCACCTTCACGGCGAAGGCCGCGAAGAACGCAAAGAACAGCAGCGTCTGGGCGCGCGCCGACAGCGGCAGCTGGTGCCAGGTGGCGATGTCGAAGCTGCCGCCTGACTGGTTGTACAGGTACACCAGGGCGATCAGCATCAGCAGCGAGCCGAGCAGCGTGTAGAGGAAGAACTTGAACGCCGCGTAGATCTTGTTCGGACCGCCCCAGATGCCGATGATCAGGTACATCGGGATCAGCGTGGCTTCGAAGAACACGTAGAACAGCAGGCCGTCGGCCGCGCTGAACACGCCGATCATGAGGCCCGACAGGATCAGGAACGCGCCCATGTACTGGTTCACGCGCTCGGTGATCGACTCCCACGACGCGATCACCACGATCACCGTGATGAAGGCCGTGAGCGGCACGAACCAGAACGAGATGCCGTCCAGGCCCAGGTGGTAGTGCACGTTGAAGCGCTCGATCCAGAGCATCTTCTCGACGAACTGCGCGGCGGCCGTGCCGTTGTCGAAGCCGCTGAGCAGCGGCAGCGTGGCGGCGAGGCCGATCAGCGAGCCGATCAGCGCGATCCAGCGGACCATGCGCGCCTGATCGTCACGCCCGAAGGCCAGCAGCAGGGCACCGAAGGCGATCGGCGTCCAGATGGCAAGACTCAACAAACCCATTTTTCTTCTTCCTCTACTTGTTGAGCCACACGAAGTACGTCATGAGCCCGAACACGCCCAGGATCATCACCAGCGCATAGTGGTAGATGTAGCCCGACTGCACCCAGCGCACGATGCCCGCGACCCAGCCGACGACCTTCCAGGAGCCGTTCACCACGGCGCCGTCGATCACGGCCTGGTCGCCGCCCTTCCAGAGACCCACGCCGAGCGCACGGGCGCCGCGGGCGATGATGTTCTCGTTGATCCAGTCAAGGTAGTACTTGTTCTCGAACAGGACGTAGATCGGCATGCAGATGCGCTTGATCGCCGCCGGCAGCGCCGGGTTGATCATGTACATGTAGTAGGAGAGCGCGACACCGGCCAGCGCCAGCCAGAACGGCGCGGTCTGCAGGCCGTGCAGGGCCATGGCCACCGGGCCGTGGAACATCTCGGACAGCTCGGCCATCGCGGGGTGCTTGGCGGCATCCACGAAGATCACGTCCTTGAAGAAGTCGCCGAACAGCATCGGCTGGATGGCCAGGAAGCCGATCACCACCGAGGGGATCGCCAGCAGCACCAGCGGCACCGTCACCACCCAGGGCGACTCGTGCGGCTTGGCGTCGTGGCCATGGCCGTGGCCATGGTCGTCGTGGGCATGGTGGTCGTCGTGGTGCGCATCCGGGTTCTGGTCGTAGCGCTCCTTGCCATGGAAGACCAGGAAGTACATGCGGAACGAGTAGAACGCCGTGACGAACACGCCGGCCAGCACCGCGAAGTGCGCGAAGCCCGCGGCGGGCAGCGTGCTGGCGTGCACGGCCTCGATGATGCTGTCCTTGGAATAGAAGCCCGAGAACAGCGGCGTGCCGATCAGCGCCAGGGAGCCCAGCAGCGAGGTGATCCAGGTGATGGGCATGTACTTGCGCACGGCGCCCATCCAGCGGATGTCCTGGTTGTGGTGCATGCCCATGATCACCGAGCCCGCGCCGAGAAACAGCAGCGCCTTGAAGAACGCGTGCGTCATCAGGTGGAACACGGCCACCGAATAGGCGGAAGCGCCCAGCGCCACGGTCATGTAGCCCAGCTGCGACAGCGTGGAATAGGCCACCACGCGCTTGATGTCGTTCTGGATCATGCCCAGGAAGCCCATGAACAGGGCCGTGATGGCACCGATCACCAGGATGAAGTTGAGGGCCGTGTCCGAGAGTTCGAACAGCGGCGACATGCGCGACACCATGAAGATGCCGGCGGTCACCATGGTGGCCGCGTGGATCAGCGCGGAGATCGGCGTCGGGCCTTCCATCGAGTCGGGCAGCCACACGTGCAGCGGGAACTGCGCGCTCTTGCCCATCGCGCCGATGAACAGGCAGATGCAGATCACGGTGATCAGCATCCAGTCGGTGCCGGGGAAGCCGATGGTGCCGAGTTCGCCCGACTTGGCGAAGATCTCGCCGTAGTTCAGCGTGCCGGCGTAGGCGGCGATCAGGCCGATGCCCAGGATGAAGCCGAAGTCGCCCACGCGGTTCACCAGGAACGCCTTCATGTTGGCGAAGATGGCCGTGGGCTTGTTGAACCAGAAGCCGATCAGCAGGTACGACACCAGGCCCACCGCTTCCCAGCCGAAGAACAGCTGCAGCAGGTTGTTGCTCATGACCAGCATGAGCATCGAGAACGTGAACAGCGAGATGTACGAGAAGAAGCGGTTGTAGCCGTCGTCCTCTTCCATGTAGCCGATCGTGTAGATGTGCACCATCAGCGACACGAAGGTCACCACGCACATCATCATGGCGGTGAGCGTGTCGATGAGGAAGCCGACTTCCATCTTGAGGCCGCCCACCACCATCCAGGTGTAGAGCGTCTCGTTGAAGCGGGCGCCGTCGAGCGCCACGCTCTTGAACGTCAGGGCCGAGAGCACGAACGCGACGAACACGCCGAGGATCGTGAGGGTGTGGCTCGCGCGGCGTCCGATGCGGTTGCCGCCGAAGGCCGTGCCGAGGATGCCGGCGAGCGCGGAGCCCGCCAGCGGCGCCAGCGGCACCGCGAGGAGCATCGAAGCGGAGAGGGTTTGACTCATTCTTGAAGACCTTGCAAGTACCGGCGGATCAACCCTTGAGGGTGTTGAGATCTTCCGCGTCGATGCTGGACTTGTTGCGGAACAGCAGCACCAGGATCGCGAGGCCGATGGCGGATTCGGCCGCGGCCACCGTCAGGATGAAGAACACGAACACCTGCCCGTGCATGTCGCCCAGGTAGTGGGAGAACGCCACGAAGTTCATGTTCACGGCCAGGAGCATCAGCTCGATGGCCATGAGCAGCACGATGAGGTTCTTGCGGTTCAGGAAGATGCCGATCACCGACAGCGCGAACAGCATCGCGCCCAGCGACAGGAAATGGCCCAGGGTCAACGTCATGCCTTCTTCTCCTCGGCGGCCGCAGCGGGCGCCGCCGGTTCTTCCGCGGGCTTCTGCGTCGCGGCGACCTTCACCAGCGCGACGCGGTCGGCGGCACGCACACGCACCTGTTCCGAGACCTTGGTCACCTTGGTGTCCTTGCGCTGGCGCAGGGTCAGGGCGATGGCGGCGATCATCGCCACCAGCAGGATCACGGCGGCGATTTCCACCGGGTACAGGTATTCGGTGTAGAGCAGCTTGCCCAGCGCCTTGGTGTTGGAGTACGGCACCACGTTGCCGGCCACGTCCACCATGGCAGCCACGGCCTTGGGTTCATCCATGCCGCGGAAGCCGCCCATCAGCACCGCCGCCATTTCGAGCGCGATCAGCGCGCCGATGAAGGCCGCGAGCGGGAAATGGCGCCAGAACCCCTGCCGCACGGTGTCGATGTGGATGTCCAGCATCATCACCACGAACAGGAACAGCACCATGACGGCACCCAGGTAGACCAGCACGAGCGCGATGGCCAGGAACTCGGCCTTCAGGATCAGCCAGATGGCGGCGGCCTGCGAGAACGCGAGGATCAGGTGGAGCACCGCATGCACGGGGTTGCGCGCGGTGATGACCCGGAAGGCCGCATACAGCAGCACGACCGAGAACAGATAGAAGAAACCAGTCTTGGCGTCCATGAATCGGATCTTGTGAAAAGTGGTTCAGGAGCCGCGGATCAGCGGTACTTGGCGTCGGCCGCCTTGGCAGCGGCGATCTCGGCCTCGTAGCGGTCGCCGACCGCCAGGAGCATGTCCTTGGTGAAGTACAGGTCGCCCCGCTTCTCGCCGTGGTACTCCAGGATCTGCGTCTCGACGATCGAATCGACCGGGCAGCTTTCTTCGCAGAAGCCGCAGAAGATGCACTTCGTGAGGTCGATGTCGTAGCGCGTCGTGCGGCGCGAGCCGTCGGCCCGCACGTCGGACTCGATCGTGATCGCGAGCGCCGGACAGACCGCTTCGCAGAGCTTGCAGGCGATGCAGCGCTCTTCACCGTTCTCGTAGCGGCGCAGCGCGTGCAGCCCGCGGAAGCGCGGCGACAGCGGCGTCTTCTCTTCGGGGAACTGCACCGTCACCTTGCGGCGGAACGCGTAGCGGCCGGTCAGGGCCATGCCCTTGACCAGTTCCACGAGCATGAAGCTCTTGAAAAAGTCCTTGAAGGAAAAAGATCTCGTATCAGCAGCAACAGCAGCCATGATGTCGTGTCCCGCTTATTTCCAGATGTTCCAGGGCGAAAGCAGCCATCCGCCCACGATCAGCAGCCACACCAGGGTGACCGGAATGAAGATCTTCCAGCCCAGGCGCATGATCTGGTCGTACCGGAAGCGCGGGAAGGTCGCGCGGATCCAGATGAACATGGACACCACGAGGAAGGTCTTGAGGCCCAGCCAGATCCAGCCCGGGATGAAGTCCAGGGCCGCCACCGGCGACAGCCAGCCGCCCAGGAACATGGTCACGCCCAGGATGGACACGAGCCACATGCTGGCGTACTCGGCCAGGAAGAAGATCGCGAAGCCCATGCCCGAGTACTCGACCATGTGGCCGGCCACGATTTCCGCTTCGCCTTCCACCACGTCGAACGGGTGGCGGTTGGTCTCGGCCACGCCGGAGATCAGGTAGACGATGAAGATCGGCAGCAGCGGCAGCCAGTTCCACGACAGGAACGACAGGCCGGCGTTGGCCATGGTGCCCTGGCCCTGGCTCAGCACGATCTGCGTGAGGTTCATGCTGCCGGAGACCATGATGACCACCAGGAAGCAGAAGCCCATCGCGATTTCGTAGCTCACCATCTGCGCCGAGGCACGCAGCGCGCCCAGGAAGGCGTACTTCGAGTTCGAGGCCCAGCCGGCGATGATCACGCCGTACACCTCGATGGAGGTGATCGCCATGATCAGCAGCAGGCCGGCGTTCACGTTGGCCAGGGCCACGTCGGGACCGAAGGGGATCGCCACCCAGGCCGCGAGCGCGGGCATGATGGCCATCACCGGGCCGAGCACGAACAGGCCCTTGCTGGCCGCCGCGGGCTGGATGATTTCCTTGGTGAGCAGCTTCAGGCCGTCGGCCAGCGGCTGCAGCAGCCCGAACGGGCCCACGCGGTTGGGGCCGTGGCGCACCTGCATGAAGCCCAGCAGCTTGCGCTCCCAGAGCGTGAGGTAGGCCACCGCGCCCATGAGCGGCGCCACGATGGCGACGATCTTGAGCAGGTTCCAGAGCACGGGCCACACCGCGCCCGTCCACCAGGATTGGGCGACGAGGTTCAGCCCGCCGTTGTAGAGCGCGTCGATCATGCTGCGGCTCCTTCCACGGCGGCGGGGGCGGCCGCGGCAGCCTGGCGGCCGTCGGCCGTCAGCTGCAGCGAGGGCGCACGGCGCACGAGGCTGTCGAGCTGGTAGATGGCGGCGACCACGGGCTCCGGCGCACCGGCCGCGATGGCCGGCACGGCGGGTGCCGCGGACGTCGTGTTGGACAGCCGGGCGGCCGGCAGGTGCGTCGGCAGCTCGGCGCCGGTGGCGCCCACGGCATGGGCCAGCACCTCCTGCGAGGTCTCGAAGCCGATGCCCTGCACGCCCAGCAGGTTGCCGAGCACGCGCAGCACCTTCCAGGCCGGACGCGCATCGCCCAGCGGCTTCACCACGGCGTGGAAGCCCTGCAGTCGGCCTTCGGCATTCACGAAGCTGCCGGAGGTTTCGGTGAACGGGGCGATGGGCAGCAGCACGTCGCTGAATTCCAGGTTGGTCTTGAACGGGCTCAGCGTCACGACCATCTCGGCCCGCGCGAGCGCCTCTGCGGCGCGCGCACCGGCAGCGGAGTCGTGCACCGGCTCGGTATTGAGCAGCAGCGCGGCCTTCAGGCCGCCGGCCAGCATGCGGCCGGCATCGAGCCCGCCCTGGCGCGGCTGCGCGCCCACGAACTGCGCGCCGACGGTGTTGGCCGCTTCGGTCAGGTAGCCGACCACGGCGCCGGTCTGCGCGCCGATCCACTGGGCCAGCGCCAGCAGCGACGACGCCTGGGCATGGTGCGCGGCGGCATTGCCGAGCAACACGGCGCGGCCTTCGCCGGACGCGAGCGAACGGGCCACGGCCAGCGCCGCATCGGTCGCACGGCCGGAGGCCACGGGCGCGGCCACGCCACGCTCCTGGGCCACGGCGGCCGCGATGTCGGCCAGCGCGGCGGCCCACTCACCGGCGGGTGCCACGAGGGACTGCGCCATCGGCATGGCCCAGTCGTAGGCCGCGGAATTCAGCGCGCTCACCGCGCAGCCCTTGCGGGCCGCCTGGCGGATGCGCTGCGCGAACAGCGGATGTTCCTTGCGCAGGTTGGAGCCCACGACGAGCACCGACTGCAGCGTGGACAGCGCCGCGATCGGCATGCCCAGCCAGCGCACGCCTTCGGAAGCCGGGAATTCGGCATTGCGCAGGCGGTGATCGATGTTGTCGCTGCCCAGGCCGCGCACCAGCAGCGTGGCGAGGTGCAGCTCTTCCAGCGTGCTGTGCGGGCTGACCAGCGCCCCGATGCTCTGGGCACCGTGCTCGGACTGGATGCCGCGCAGGCCGTTGGCCACGTACTCGAGCGCCGTCTGCCAGTCGACTTCCTTCCACTGGCCGCCCTGCTTGAGCATGGGCCTGGTCAGGCGGTCGGGGCCGTTCAGCGCTTCGTACGAGAAGCGGTCGCGGTCGGCGATCCAGCACTCGTTCACGTCCTCGTTCTCGAACGGGACGACGCGCATGACCTTGTGGTTCTTGACCTGGACGATCAGGTTGGCACCGGTGGAATCGTGCGGGCTGACCGACTTGCGGCGCGACAGCTCCCAGGTGCGGGCGCTGTAGCGGAACGGCTTGCTCGTGAGCGCGCCCACAGGGCAGATGTCGATCATGTTGCCCGACAGCTCGGAGTCCACGGTATCGCCCACCACGGTGGTGATCTCGGAATGCTCGCCGCGGTGGATCATGCCCAGCTCCATCACGCCGGCCACTTCCTGGCCGAAGCGCACGCAGCGGGTGCAGTGGATGCAGCGGGTCATCTCCTCCATGGAGATCAGCGGGCCGACGTCCTTGTGGAACACCACGCGCTTCTCTTCCTCGTAGCGCGAGGAGGAGCCGCCGTAGCCCACGGCCAGGTCCTGCAGCTGGCACTCACCGCCCTGGTCGCAGATCGGGCAGTCCAGCGGGTGGTTGATCAGCAGGAATTCCATGACCGACTGCTGGGCCTTGATGGCCTTGTCGCTCTTGGTGCGCACGATCATGCCCTGCGTCACGGGCGTGGCGCAGGCAGGCATCGGCTTGGGAGCCTTCTCCACGTCCACCAGGCACATGCGGCAGTTGGCGGCGATGGAGAGCTTCTTGTGATAGCAGAAATGAGGGATGTAGGTGCCCGCCTTCTCGGCTGCATGCATCACCATGCAGCCTTCGGCGACTTCCACCTTCTTCCCGTCGAGTTCGATTTCAACCATATGCGTTTCTCGCGATCAGGCGGAGGCCGGAGCCTGGGGGCTCGTCTTGTTGCGGATCAGCGCCTCGAATTCCGGACGGAAGTGCTTGATCATGGCGCGCACCGGCATGGCCGCCGCGTCGCCCAGGGCGCAGATGGTGCGCCCCTGGATGTTGTCCGCCACCGAATTGAGCAGGTCCAGGTCGCCTTCGCGGCCCAGGCCGTGCTGGATGCGGTCGATCACGCGCCACATCCAGCCCGTGCCCTCGCGGCAGGGCGTGCACTGGCCGCAGGACTCGTGCGAATAGAAGTACGACAGGCGGAGCAGGCTCTCGACCATGCTGCGCGAATCGTCCATGACGATCACGGCGCCCGAGCCCAGCATCGAGCCGGCCTTGGCGATGGAGTCGTAGTCCATCGTGCATTCCATGATGATGGATGCGGGCAGCACCGGCGCGGACGAGCCACCCGGGATCACGGCCTTGAGCTGCCGGCCCTTGCGCACGCCGCCGGCGAGTTCCAGCAGCTTGGCGAACGGCGTGCCCATGGGCACTTCGTAGTTGCCGGGCTTCTCCACGTCGCCGGACACCGAGAAGATCTTGGTGCCGCCGTTGTTCGGCTTGCCGCAGGCCAGGTAGGCCGCGCCGCCGTTGCGGATGATCCAGGGCACCGCCGCGAAGGTCTCGGTGTTGTTGATCGTGGTGGGCTTGCCGTACAGGCCGAAGCTCGCCGGGAACGGCGGCTTGAAGCGCGGCTGGCCCTTCTTGCCTTCCAGCGACTCGAGCAGCGCGGTCTCTTCGCCGCAGATGTAGGCGCCGAAGCCGTGGGCGGCGTGCAGCTGGAAGCTGAAGCCGCTGCCCAGGATCCTGTCGCCCAGGTAGCCGGCCGCGCGCGCCTCTTCCAGTGCTTCCTCGAAGCGGTCGTAGGTCTGGAAGATCTCGCCGTGGATGTAGTTGTAGCCCACCGAGATGCCCATCGCGAAGGCGGCGATGATCATGCCCTCGATGACGATGTGCGGATTGAACTGCAGGATGTCGCGGTCCTTGCAGGTGCCCGGCTCGCCTTCGTCGGAGTTGCAGACGAGGTACTTCTGGCCCGGGAAAGAGCGGGGCATGAAGCTCCACTTCAGGCCCGTCGGGAAGCCCGCGCCGCCGCGGCCGCGCAGGCCGGATTCCTTGACGGTGGCGATGACCTGGTCCTGCGTCATCGGCTCGCCGCCGTCGGTGCCGAGTATCTTGCGCAGGGCCTGGTAGCCGCCGCGCGCCTCGTAGTCCTTGATGCTCCAGTTCGTGCCATCGAGGCCCGCATAGATCTGCGGCTCGATGTGGCGGTCGTGGAAGCAGGTCTGGACGCCCGTGGCCTGGAACTGCGAGAGGATCTGTGCTGCGGTGGTCATGCCTGTCCCTCCGCCTGGCGCAGGCCGTCCACGAGCTGGTCGAGCTTTTCGTTGTCCATGAAGCTGCACATGGTGCGGTCGTTCACCAGCATCACGGGCGCATCGGCGCACGCGCCCAGGCATTCGCACTGCTGCAGCGTGAACAGGCCGTCGGGCGTGGTCTCGCCCATGGTGATGCCGAGCTTCTTCTCGAGGTGGTGCAGCGCCTTCTGGCCGTCGCGCAGCTGGCACGGCAGGTTGGTGCAGACGTTCAGCTTGTATTTGCCCAGCGGCTGCTGGTTGTACATGTTGTAGAAGGTCGTGACTTCGTGCACGGCGATCTGGGGCATGCCCAGAACCTCGGCGATCACGGCCTCGCTCTCGGGGCTGACCCAGCCCTGCTCCTGCTGCACGATGGACAGGCAGGCCATCACGGCGGACTGCTTCTGCTCCGGCGGGTACTTGGCCACTTCGCGGGCGAAACGCGCACGCGTCGCCTCGGTCACCGGCGAGGCGCCGGCGGCTTGGTTCGATACGGTACTCATCGGTCAATCTCTCCGAACACGATGTCCATCGTGCCAATGATGGCCACGGCATCGGCAATCATGTGCCCGCGCGCCATCTCGTCGAGGGTCGCGAGGTGGGCGAAGCCCGGCGCGCGGATCTTGAGCCGGTACGGCTTGTTGGCGCCGTCGCTCACCAGGTAGATGCCGAACTCGCCCTTCGGGTGCTCGACGGCGGCATAGGCCTCGCCCTCGGGCACGCGGAAACCTTCGGTGAAGAGCTTGAAGTGGTGGATCAGCTCTTCCATGTTCGACTTCATCGACTCGCGCGACGGCGGCGCCACCTTGTGGTTGTCGGTGATGACGGGGCCGGGGTTGGCGCGCAGCCAGTCCACGCACTGCTTGATGATGCGGTTGGACTGGCGCATCTCCTGCACGCGCACCAGGTAGCGGTCGTAGCAGTCGCCGGTCTTGCCCACGGGAATGTCGAATTCCACGCGGTCGTAGGCGTCGTAGGGCTGCTTCTTGCGCAGGTCCCAGGCGATGCCCGAGCCGCGCAGCATCGGGCCCGTCATGCCGAGGTTCAGCGCGCGCTCCTGCGTCACGATGCCGATGTCCACGGTGCGCTGCTTCCAGATGCGGTTGTCCGTGAGCAGGGTCTCGTACTCGTCCACGCACTTGGGGAAGCGCTGCGTGAAGTCGTCGATGAAGTCCAGCAGCGAGCCGCGGCGGTTCTGGTTCAGCACCTCGATCGCCTTGGCGTTGCGGATCTTGTTCGCCGTGTACTGCGGCATCGTGTCCGGCAGGTCGCGGTAGACGCCGCCCGGACGGAAGTAGGCCGCGTGCATGCGCGCGCCCGACACCGCCTCGTACATGTCGAACAGGTCTTCACGCTCGCGGAACGTGTAGATCAGGATGGTGGAGCTGCCGCAATCGTTTCCGTGCGAGCCGAGCCACATCAGGTGGTTCAACAGGCGCGTGATCTCGGAGAACATCACGCGGATGTACTGCGCGCGCAGCGGCACGTCGATGCCCAGCAGCTTCTCGATGGCCAGGCAGTAGGCGTGCTCGTTGCACATCATCGAGACGTAGTCCAGCCGGTCCATGTAGGGCAGCGACTGGATGAAGGTCTTGTGCTCGGCGAGCTTCTCGGTGGCGCGGTGCAGCAGGCCGATGTGGGGGTCGGCGCGCTGGACGACTTCGCCGTCGAGCTCGAGCACCAGCCGCAGCACACCGTGCGCGGCCGGGTGCTGCGGACCAAAGTTCAGGGAGTAGTTCTTGATTTCAGCCATCGTGGATTGCCCGAGAGCGCTAGCGGCGCCTCAGTGCAGGCCTCCATACTTTTCTTCGCGGATGATGCGGGGCGTGATCTCGCGCGGCTCGATCGTCACCGGCTCGTACACCACGCGGCGCGCCTCGGTGTCGTAGCGCATCTCGACGTGGCCCGACAGCGGGAAATCCTTGCGGAACGGATGGCCGATGAAGCCGTAGTCGGTCAGGATGCGGCGCAGGTCGTCGTGGCCGTCGAACACGATGCCGTACAGGTCGAACGCCTCGCGCTCGTACCAGTTGGCGGAGTTCCAGATGCCGGACACCGATGCCACGACGGGGAAGTCGTCGTCCGGGCAGAACACCTTCACGCGCACGCGCTGGTTGAGGCTCACCGACAGCAGGTGCGACACCACGGCATAGCGCGGGCCTTCCGTGCCCACGTCGCCGTAGGTGGAGTAGTCGACGCCGCAGAGGTCCATGAGCTGCTCGAAGCGGCAGCCGGGCGCATCGCGCAGCAGCTGCATCGCAGCCAGGTAGTCGGCGGCCGAGACGGTCACCGTGAGTTCGTCGAGCGCGAGCACGATGTCGCGCGCCTTGTCGCCGAGCGCAGCGGCGACCGCGTCCCGCAGAGCCTCGGGTCGGATGGCAATGGCTGTCATGCTGGAACCCTTCAGACGCGGGCGATGGTTTGGGTGCGGCGGATCTTCTGCTGGAGCTGGATGATCCCGTAGATGAGCGCTTCCGCGGTCGGCGGGCAGCCCGGCACGTACACGTCCACCGGCACGATGCGGTCGCAGCCGCGCACCACCGAATAACTGTAGTGGTAGTAGCCACCGCCGTTGGCGCACGAGCCCATGGAGATCACCCAGCGCGGCTCCGACATCTGGTCGTACACCTTGCGCAGGGCCGGGGCCATCTTGTTGCAGAGCGTGCCGGCCACGATCATCAGATCGGACTGCCGCGGGCTCGCACGGAACACTTCGGCGCCGAAGCGGCCGATGTCGTAGCGCGCCGCGGCGGCATGCATCATCTCGACGGCGCAGCAGGCCAGACCGAAGGTCATGGGCCACAGCGATCCGGTCTTGGCCCAGTTCACCACGGAGTCATAGCTCGTGGTGATGAAGCCTTCCTTCATCACGCCTTCAATCATCGTGTCGTTCCTTGTGAAGCCCGGTCATTCCCAATCCAGGGCACCCTTTTTCCACTCGTAGGCGAAGCCCACGACCAGGATGGCCAGGAAGACGATGACAGCGACGAAACCCGTCATTCCCACCTCGTGCAGCGCGACCGCCCACGGGAAGAGGAATGCGATTTCCAGATCGAAAAGAATGAAGAGGATGGCGACGAGGTAGTAGCGCACGTCGAACTTCATGCGCGCGTCTTCGAACGCCTCGAAGCCACACTCGTAGGGGGAGTTCTTGGCCGCATCGGGCCGGTTGGGGCCCAGCACGTAGCCGAGGACCAGGGGCACCACCCCCACTCCGATGCCGACCAGGATGAACAGAAGAACGGGGAGGTATTGATCGAGGTTCATCTGGAGGGGTACTCACCGCTGGGGCCGCACCCCCATTCCTGCGAAAGAGGAATGGCCGGGCGGGCTTGCTTGTGTGTTGGTGCCGTCGGCGAGACTCGAACTCGCACAGCTTTCGCCACTACCCCCTCAAGATAGCGTGTCTACCAATTTCACCACGACGGCTGATGTCTGCATCTGGATGGCATGAGGAACCCGAAGGGTTGTTTGGCTTTCCAGACAATCCGGAATTCTACTCCGGAAAAACCCGACTCCTTATGAATCGGTAACTTTTCCGACAATTATTTTGTCGGGATCTGCGCTGCGCCAGAAGCCGGTGCCGCGGGCACCGGAGCGGGCACGGCAGCGGCCGGGTTCGACGCGGGCGCCAGGGGCTGCACGGCCGCAGGAGCGGCGGCCGGCGACTCCAGCACGCTGCCCACGCCTGCGGGGCGCGCATTGCCGAAGTATGCCAGAGCGAGCGTCGCGACGAAGAACACGCCGGCCAGCACGGCCGTCGAGCGCGACAGGAAGTTCGCGCTGCCGCTGGCGCCGAACAGGCTGCCGGAGCTGCCGCTGCCGAAGGCCGCTCCCATGTCGGCACCCTTGCCGTGCTGGATGAGCACGAGGCCGATCATCGCCAGCGCGGCCAGCATCTGCACGGCCAGGATCACATTCACGAGCACATTCATTTCTTCTCTACTCCGGTTGGTTCGCGCGGCGCCGCTCAGGCGGCCGCTGCGATGATCTGCAAAAAGTCCTGGGCCTTGAGCGACGCACCGCCCACGAGGCCACCGTCGATGTCGGGCTGGGCCAGCAAGGCGGCCGCGTTCGCGGCGTTCATGCTGCCGCCGTAGAGCAGGCGGATGCGGTCCGCATGCTCGCTGGCCGCGGCCAGCTGGGCGCGCAGCACCGCATGCACCTGCTGCGCCTGCTCGGGCGTGGCGGTGCGGCCGGTGCCGATGGCCCAGACGGGCTCGTAGGCCACCACGGTCTCGCTGATGCAATGGCCGTTCTGGTGGATGACCGCGGCCAGCTGGCGCTTGACCACGGCCTCGGTCTGGCCGGCCTCGCGCTCGGCCAGCGTCTCGCCCACGCACACCACCGGCGTGATGCCGGCGGCGAGCGCGCGCTGCGCCTTCTCGGCCACCTGCTCGTCGGTCTCGCCGTGGTACTGGCGGCGCTCGGAATGGCCGACCAGCACATAGCGCACGCCGAACTCCTGCAGCATCGCCGCGGAGACCTCGCCCGTATAGGCGCCCGCTTCGTGCCGCGACACGTCCTGCGCCGCCAGCGCGATGGCGGAACCTTCGGCCAGGCCCTGCACCTGCGCGAGGTAGGCCGACGGCACCGCCACGGCCACGTCCACGTTCTGGTGGACGCCCGCTTCCAGGCCGCCGCGCAGCGCCTGCAGCAGCGCGGCATTGGCACCCAGGGCGCCGTTCATCTTCCAGTTGCCCGCGATGAGTTTCTTCTTTGTCATGCTGTCCACGTCAAAACGATCTTGCCGGCATGCTGGCTCGATTCCATGAGTTCATGGGCGCGGGACGCCTCGGCCGCCGGGAAGGTGCTGTGCACCACGGGCCGCACGGTGCCTGCCGCCAGCAGCGGCCACACCCGCTCGCGCAGGGCTGCCGCGATGGCGCCCTTGAACGCGACCGAGCGCGGACGCAGCGTCGAGCCCGTCACGGTCAGGCGGCGGCGCAGCACCAGACCCGCGTTGAAGGACGACTGCACACCGCCCTGCACCGCGATGATCACGATCCGGCCGTCTTCGGCCAGGCACTCGACTTCGCGCGCCACGTAGTCGCCGGCGACCATGTCGAGCACCACGTCCACGCCGCGGCCCTCGGTGATGCGCCGGACCTCGGCCACGAAGTCCTGGGTCTTGTAGTTGATGGCGTGGTGGGCACCGAGCTCCACGCAAGTGCGGCACTTCTCGTCCGAGCCCGCCGTCACGATCACCGTGGCGCCGAAGGCGCGGCCGAGCTGGATGGCCGTCACGCCGATGCCGCTGCTGCCGCCCTGCACCAGCAGGGTCTCGCCGGATGCGAGGCGGCCGCGGTCGAACACGTTGCTCCAGACCGTGAAGAAGGTCTCGGGCAGCGAGGCGGCCTCGACGTCGCCCCAGCCTTCCGGCACGGGCAGGCACTGCGCGACGGGCGCCACGCACCATTCGGCATAGCCGCCGCCGGCCAGGAGCGCGCACACGCGGTCGCCGACCTTCAGGCCGGCCGCGGCCATGGCCGACGCATCGCCTTCCGCGATGGTGCCGGCCACTTCGAGACCCGGCAGGTCGGACGCGCCGGGCGGGGGCGCGTACTGCCCCTTGCGCTGCAGCACGTCGGGCCGGTTGATGCCGCTGGCCGCGACACGGATCAGCAGCTCGCCGGCGCCGGCCTGCGGCACGGGCCGCTCGGCGAGGCGCAGCACTTCCGGGCCGCCGGAGCCCGTGATTTCCACGGCACGCATGGTGGTCGCCATACTGGATTCCCAGGAATGTCAGGTTTCAGAGAGGCCGGCCGGCGCAGGACCGGGCCGGCCAGTCGCCGCCGCGGTGCGGCGGCGCGGACGCTCAGGCATCCAGCTGGCCGGGCTGTTCGCCCGCACCGGTGGACTGCTGCTGTTGCTGCTGCTGATCGGCACCGGCGGGTTCACGGCGCTCACGGCGCTCACCGCGCTCCGGACGGTCGCCACGATCACCCCGTTCGCCGCGTTCGGCGGGTGCCGGACGGCCGCTGTCGCCCATCGGGCGGTCCAGCAGCGCACGCATGGACAGCTTCACGCGGCCCTTCTCGTCGGTCTCGAGCACCTTGACCTTCACGACCTGGCCTTCGGTCAGGTAGTCGGTGACCTTTTCCACGCGCTCATGGGCGATCTGGCTGATGTGCAGCAGGCCGTCCTTGCCGGGCAGCAGGTTGATCAGCGCGCCGAAGTCGAGGATCTTGACAACGGGGCCTTCGTAGATCTTGCCGATCTCGACCTCGGCCGTGATCTGCTCGATGCGCTTCTTGGCGACGTCGGCCTTCTCGGCATCGGTCGCGGCGATGGTGATCGTGCCGTCTTCCTCGATGTTGATCTGGCAGCCGGTCTCTTCCGTGAGCGCGCGGATCACGGCGCCGCCCTTGCCGATCACGTCGCGGATCTTCTCGGGGTTGATCTTCATCGTGTAGAGCTTGGGCGCGAAGCTGGAGACCTCGGTCTTGGCCTCGCCCATCGCTTCCTGCATCTTGCCGAGGATGTGCAGGCGGGCTTCCTTGGCCTGGGCCAGGGCGACCTGCATGATTTCCTTGGTGATGCCCTGGATCTTGATGTCCATCTGCAGGGCGGTGATGCCGGCCGTCGTGCCGGCCACCTTGAAGTCCATGTCGCCGAGGTGGTCCTCGTCGCCCAGGATGTCGGTCAGCACGGCGAAGCGGTTGTCTTCCTTGATCAGGCCCATGGCGATGCCGGCCACGTGGGCCTTCATCGGCACGCCGGCGTCCATCATCGACAGGCAGCCGCCGCACACCGATGCCATCGAGGACGAGCCGTTGGACTCGGTGATCTCGGACACCACGCGGATCGTGTAGGGGAACTCTTCCTTGTTCGGCAGCACGGCGACCAGCGCGCGCTTGGCCAGTCGGCCGTGGCCGATCTCGCGGCGCTTCGTGGAGCCCATGCGGCCCACTTCACCGGTGGCGAAGGGGGGCATGTTGTAGTGGAACATGAAGCGGTCTTCGAACTCGCCGGCCAGCGCGTCGATGCGCTGCGCGTCGCGCTCGGTGCCCAGCGTGGAGACCACCAGCGCCTGCGTCTCGCCGCGCGTGAACAGGGCGGAGCCGTGCGTGCGGGGCAGGACGGAGCTGCGGATCTCGATGGGGCGCACGGTGCGCGTGTCGCGGCCGTCGATGCGGGGCTCGCCGGCCAGGATCTGGCTGCGGACGATCTTCGATTCGATGGCGAACAGCAGATCGCCCACCTTGCCGGCGTCGAACGGCTCGCCGCTGGCCTTGAGCGCTTCCATCACGCTGGCGTTGGCTTCGCGCAGGGCCTGCGTGCGGGCCTGCTTGCTGCGGATCTGGTAGACGGCGCGCAGCTTGTCTTCGGCCAGGCCCTTGACCTTGGCGACGAAGGCTTCGTCTTCGGCGGGCGCCTGCCAGTCCCACACGGGCTTGCCGGCGTCGCGCACCAGTTCATGGATGGCGTTGATGGCGATGTTGGCCTGCTCGTGGCCGAACACCACGCCGCCCAGCATGATTTCCTCGCTGAGCTGCTGTGCTTCGGACTCGACCATCAGCACGGCGGCTTCGGTGCCGGCGACGACCAGGTCCATCTGCGAATTCTTGCGGACGGTCTGGCCCGGGTTCAGCACGTATTCGCCATTGATGTAGCCCACGCGCGCGGCGCCGATCGGGCCGGCGAACGGGATGCCGGAGATGGCCAGCGCAGCGCTCACGCCGATCATGGCGGCGATGTCGGCATCGACTTCGGGGTTGAGCGACACGGTGTGGATGACCACGTGCACTTCATTCAGGAAGCCTTCGGGGAACAGCGGGCGGATCGGGCGGTCGATCAGGCGGCTGGTCAGCGTTTCGTGTTCGCTGGGCTTGGCTTCGCGCTTGAAGAAGCTGCCGGGGATCTTGCCGGCGGCGTAGGTCTTCTCGATGTAGTCCACCGTCAGGGGGAAGAAGTCCTGGCCGGGCTTGGCCGACTTGGAGGCCGCCACGGTGGCGAGGATGACGGTGCCGTCGATCTCGACCAGCACGGCGCCGTTGGCCTGGCGGGCGATCTCGCCGGTTTCCATGACGACGGTCTTGTCGCCCCATTGGAAGGACTTGGTGACTTTGTTGAAGATGGTCATGCGTGTTTCCTGTGCTTCGGTGTGGATGCCGGCCAACGGAGGCCGGCGGGGGCCGGAGGGCAATTCAGAACACGATGCCATTCCAGTGGACCTGGAGCCCCGGGGCGGGCAGCCCCCAAGGCCATTGGAATGACACAGCTTCGCTCTGCTATTGCGGCTCCGAAGTAGAAAACGCCTGAGTCAGCGTGCTAACCCAGGCGTTCCTGCATGCGAATGCGCTTACTTGCGCAGGCCGAGCTTGGCGATCAGGGCCGTGTAGCGGTCAGCGTCCTTGGCCTTGAGGTAGTCCAGCAGCTTGCGGCGGCGGCTCACCATGCGCAGCAGGCCGCGGCGGCCGTGGTGGTCCTTGGCGTGCTGCTTGAAGTGGGGGGTCAGCTCATTGATGCGGGCCGTGAGCAGGGCCACCTGGACTTCCGGGCTGCCGGTGTCATTGGCGGCGCGGGCGTTGGCCTTGACGACTTCGGCCTTGGCGGAGGATGCGATCATTTGTTTTTCCTTGAGTGTGGGGGCGGCGCACCAGCGCGTGGCGATTGGCTGACGGCCCCGGGTTTTGACTTGCGCCGCCGGCTGGAACGGCCTGCGGCGTGCGTCTTGCACCATGCAAAACCCTGGGATTATACCGCGCCGCCTTTTTCGAGCCATCTGCGCAGGCGATCCACCCCTTCCGCCAGCCGTCCGGGGTCGCGCGAGGCGAAGCACCAGCGCAGCCAGCCCTCGCCTTCTGGCCCGAAGGCATTGCCAGGCGCCAGGCCCAGGCCGGCCTCCGCCACGAGGCGCTTGGCGGTGGCCATCGCATCGCCGTGGCCGTCGATGCGGAAGAAGGCGTACATCCCGCCGCTGGCCGCATGCGCATGCACGCCGGGCACCGCTTGCAGCAGCGGCAGGAGCGTGTCGCGGCACCGCCGCATGTGGCTGGTGACGCGCGGCACGATCTCCCCGGCGTGCTCCAGGGCCGCCACGCCGCCGCGCTGCGTGAACACGCTCGTGCACGAGGTATTGAACTCGATGAGCTTGCCCATGGGCTGGGTGAGCGCGGGCGGCATGACGAGCCAGCCCAGCCGCCAGCCCGTCATCAGGAAGCTCTTGGAGAAGCTGTGCACCACCACCAGCCGGTCATCCGGCTCGGCGATGTCGAGGAAGCTCGGCGCGCAGCCGTGGGGCGTGCGCTCGTAGTAGAGGCGCTCGTACACCTCATCGGCCAGGATCCAGGTGCCGGTGGTGCGGCAGTGGCCGAGGATCTCGCGCTGCTCGGCGGCCGACAGCGTCCAGCCCGTGGGATTGTTCGGGGCGTTCACCACCAGAAGCCGCGTGGCCGTCGTCACGGCGTTCTTCAGGGCCTGCATGTCGAGTTCCCAGGCGCCGTCCGCGCGCGGCCGCAGCGGCACGCTGCGCAGGCGGGCGCCCATGACCTGCGGCTGCGCCACGAGGTTGGGCCACACCGGCGTGACCGCGACCACCTCGTCGCCCGCGTCGACCAGCGCCTGCGCGGCCAGCATCAGGCCGTTGACGCCGCCGGAGGTGACGGCGATGCGCCCGGCATCGATCGCGGGGCCGTGCAGGCCGGCCATGTAGGCGGCGATGCGCTCGCGCAGCACGGGCAGGCCGAGGTTGTGCGCATAGAAGGTCTCGCCCGCGCGCAGCGAAGCCACGGCGGCTTCGGTCACCACCTCCGGCGTGGTCTCGTCGCTCTCGCCGAACCAGAACGGCAGGACGTCCGCACGGCCCATGCCGGCATTGGCGACTTCGCGGATCTTGGATTCTTCGAGGGTGGCAAGGGTATGGCGCATGGAATGTGGCAACGGACAGGGACGGCGTGAAAGGCACGGGGCTCTCCGCAGAGGGCGCCATGGGAGTACATTGTCGAGCTGGAGGACTTCCCCATGCAAGCCAACAAGAGCACTGTACGCGCTGCCCTGCTCCTCGCGGGCGCGCTGCTAGCGGGCGCGGCGGCCGCTGCGCCCGGCGAGGGCGCCGCGGCCGCAAACGGGCCCGCCGCTTCGCAAGCCACGGACCACGCCCGGACCCAGCCCCGGGCGCAAGCGAAGGCCCGGGCCCGCAACAAGCCACCGCGCATCCGCAACAGCCCGGTGTACTCGTCCGGAGAGACGCCCGCCCAGAGGGAACGCCGGCTGCTGCGGGAATGCAAGGGGCTGCCGAACGCAGGCGCCTGCCTGGGCTACGCGCGGCGCTGACCCGCATCCCCGCCGACGCGGCACGCGCACCGTGCGCATGCCGGGACGCGCCGCAGCGGAACGGCGCCTGGACGCCAGGCTCCCGGCCCCTGCCCCGGCGCGTTGTCCGACAACTCGTCGGCAGCGGCCGCGCTATACCTCAGGCACCCCGCATCCGCGCTCCGCAGGATTCCCATGCCTGAAGGCTTCGTCCTCTCCCTTCGCTCCCGTGCCGCCTGCGGCCGCTGGTTCGCCGCCCTGGCGATCGTGCTCGCCACCGCCGCCTGCTCGGGCCTTCCTCAGAACGTGGAGCGGCCCGAATCCCGCGCCCTGCCCGCCTCCGACGTGGCCGACACGCCGCTCGCCCGCATCGCGCGAGAACGCCGGCAGGCCGACGGCGCCCGCACCGCCTCGGGCTTCGTATTGCTGAGCGGGCCGCAGGATGCCTACGGCAGCCGCCTGGCGCTGGTGGATGCCGCACGGAAGACGCTGGATCTGCAGTACTACGCCATCCATGCCGACGCCAGCAGCGAACGGCTGCTGCGCGGCGTGGTGGCGGCGGCGCAGCGCGGCGTGCGCGTGCGCGTGCTGCTGGACGACTTCCACAGCACCGGGCGCAACGCGCTGGTCATGGGCCTGGCCTTCCAGCCGAACATCGAGATGCGCATGTTCAATCCGGTGGCGGGATCGCGCGCCTCCATGGTGGGGCGGCTCTGGGGATCGATCACCGATTTCTCGCGGGTGCAGCAGCGCATGCACAACAAGCTGTTCATCGCCGACAACGTGATGGGCGTGACGGGCGGGCGCAACCTGGGCGACGCCTATTTCGGCCAGGCCGATTCGGGCAACTTCGTGGACCTGGATGTGCTGGCCGCGGGCCCGATCGTGGCGGAGATGTCGCGCAGCTTCGACACCTACTGGAACAACCCGCGCGCCTATCCCGTGCAGTCGCTCATCACCCGCGAGGAACTCGCACGCCTGCGGGAGCAGACCGTGGGCCGATACCCGCGCGCGGGGCCGGAAGGCGATGGCCCCGGCACGCAGCAGGCGCCGGACGACGGCACTTCGGACGCGGGAGGCCCCAGGCCGCCGGACGGCGAACCGCGCCCCGCGGGCAGCGGTCCGACCGCGGAGCAGCGGGCGCGCGTCTGGAACGAACAGGCGATGGACCTGGGCTCGGCAGCCTTCGTCTGGGCGCCAGCGGTTCTCCTGGCGGACCGCCCCGCCAAGATCGCCGCGGAGGGGGAACCTGCCAGCATCCGCAGCACCCCGCCGGGCACCGCACTGGACGTGCTGGGTCCGTCCACGAGAAGCTCCTCTCCCGGCGAGGGCCCACGCCGGGCCGCATCCGCCGCCCCCCTAGCCGCGTCGCTGCAGCCATCGGCCGACAGTGCCGCCGCGGGCGACACCGTGGTGGACGGACTGCTCCACCTGCTGGGCCAGGCGCGCCAGGATCTGCTCGTGATCTCGCCCTACTTCGTACCCGGTGACGACATGAAGCGCGCGTTCGCGGACGCGCGCGCCCGGGGCGTGCGCATCCGGGTGCTCACCAACTCGCTGGCCTCCAACGACGCGCCCATCGCGCACGTAGGCTATGCGCGGCACCGCGAGGAACTGCTGTCGATGGGGATCGAACTCTACGAGCTGCGCAGCGAGCAGGCCGGGGTGAAATCCGCCTTCGGCAGTTCCGGCGCCAGCGCCGCGGGCAGCTCGCGCGCGATGCTGCATTCCAAGGTGCTGGTGCTGGACGGGCGGCTGCTCGTCGTGGGCTCGATGAACCTCGATCTGCGCTCGCAATTGCAGAACACCGAGATCGCCTTGCTGATCCAGAGCCGCGCACTGTCGCGCAAGGCTTCGGAACAGATCGAAACCGCCATGCGCGGGGCCTCGTGGCGCGTGGAGCGCGACGGGGATGGCGGCCTGGTGTGGCGCGCCCCCGAGGGCAGCGGCCTGCAGGACGCCCGCCACGACCCCGATGCCAGCGCCGGGCTGCGGCTGCTGCTGCAGCTGCTCGGCCCGCTGGCGCCGGACCACCTGCTGTAGCGCTCGCTTACGCGCCGCCGGTCTGCGCCCGCACCCATGCGGTGATCGTGCGCTGGTCGGTTTCCGTGCGCACGTGCTGGTAAGCGGCCTCGGCCTCGGGAAAGCGCCGCCGCAGCAGATTCAGCCACTGCTTGAGCCGCCCCGCGCGCTGGCGGGGTTCGAGGTCTTCGCAGACCGTGTGCCAGAACACGCCCAGTTGCGGAAGCAGTGCGTTCCAGGCCAGGGCGGGCGCATCGGGCCGCCCCGCATCGGCCGCGCGGATGGCGAGCGCCAGACCGGGATCGGCCACGATGCCCCGGCCCAGCATCAGCGCGTCGCCGCCCGACAGATCGCGGCAGCGCATGGCGTCGGCCACCGTCCAGATCTCGCCGTTCGCGATCACCGGGATGCGCACGGCCGAGCGCAGCGGTGCGATCAGCTCCCAATACGCCGGCGGCCGGTAGCCGTCGGCCTTGGTGCGGGCGTGCACCACCAGCTCGCAGGCACCGCCCGCCTCGGCCGCCTGCGCGCATTCGCGGGCGAGCGAGGTGTCGTCGTAGCCGAGCCGCATCTTGGCCGACACCGGCAGGTGCGGCGGCACCGCGCGGCGCACGGCCGCCACCACCGCGGCGATGCGCTCGGGCTCGCGCAGCAGCGCCGCGCCGCCGCCGTGGCGGTTCACCACCTTGGCCGGGCAGCCGAAATTCAGATCGATGCCCTCGGGCCCCAGCGCGGCGAGCCGGGCGGCGTTCTCGGCCATGCTGACCGGATCGGACCCGAGCAGCTGCGCGCGCACCGGCACGCCCGCCGCCGTACGGCCGCCGTTGCGCAGTTCCGGGATGTAGCGCAGGAACACCTTGTCCGGCAGCAGCGTGCCGGTGATGCGGATGAACTCGGAGACGCAGCGGTCCACCCCGCCCACGCGCGTGAGCACGTCGCGCAACACGAAATCGAGAAGCCCTTCCATGGGGGCGAGCAGCAGCAGGGGCGCAGGGAACATCGGCGGAGAACGGCGGAGATCGGCAGGTAACGGCGAAAGACAGGGGAGCCGTCCGGCAGGCAGGCGGGCGGGCGGGCGCGAAGATGAACGGGCGGCGCGCGGGGCGGCACAACGGCAGGCACCGCTGCGTCATCGCGGCGTCATCGGAGTGCGATGGAATGCGGCCAGCCGTCCATTGTCCGCCAATGTCCGCCCTCACGTTCCCTCTCTCCTTCCCGTCCATGCTGCTCCTGAAGACCGACAAGGCCCGGCTGGAACTGTCGCCGGGCGTGCGCACGCTGAGCCTGCGCGAACGCTCCCTGCTGCTGCTGGCGGAAGGGCGGCCGGCGCGGGAACTGGAGGCGCTCTACCACGGTGCCGGCAAGGACATCGTGGTCCGTCTGTTGGCCGATGGGTACCTGGCGCCCGCGGGCGACGCCGAGGACGGACCGGCGCCCGACGACGCGCCGGGAGGCACGCCGCCGTCGCCGGCCACCCAGGCCGAAACCACGCCGGCGCCATCGAACGCGCTGCGGTCGCTGGCGGGCGCGCGCATGTACCTCTTCGACATCTGCGAGCGCATGTTCGCGCGCCGCAATCCGGCGCTGTCCCACCACTTCCTGGAGTCCCTGCGCGCCGCGCGGGACCGCGACAGCATGCTCGACGTGAGCGCGGTCATCCTGGAGGAAATCGAACTGCTGGCCGGCCCCGAGCGTGCTGCGACCGTGCGCCAGCGCATGGAGCAGCTGCTGCCGCGGCAGGACTGAAGCGCTGCGCCGCAGCGGGCCGCGCACGGGGCCGCGGGGCCGGTCAGCCGGCCGCGCCGAGCCGCCAGAGCGACGTGACCTCCGCCGCGCGGGCGGCGTGCAGCGGATCGGCCGGATCGGCCGCCTTGCCGTGGCGGGGCCGCGTGTCGCGCCGGTCCAGCACGCGGAGACCGGCCTCTTCGATCCAGGCGAGCAGCTGCGCGCGCGAACGAAGCCCCAGGTGCTCGGCCAGGTCCGACAGGATCAGCCAGCCTTCGCCGCCGGGTTCCAGGTGCGCACCGAGCCCGCCGAGGAAGCCGCGCAGCATGCGGCTGTCCTCGTCGTACACGGCGCGTTCGATGGGGGCGGCCGCGCGCGCGGGCACCCAGGGCGGATTGCAGACCACGAGCGGTGCGCGGCCGGCGGGAAAAAGATCGGCTTCCTGCACGTCCACCTGCGGCAGCACGGACAGGCGCTGCAGGTTCTCCCGGGCGCACTGCAGCGCGCGCGGATCCTGGTCGGTAGCGACCACGCGGCGCACGCCGCGCCGCGCCAGCACGGCCGCGAGCACGCCGGTGCCGGTGCCGATGTCGAACGCCAGGGCCTGGGCGCCCGCCGGCAGCGGCACCTGCGCCACGAGGTCCACATATTCGCCGCGCACGGGCGAGAACACGCCGTAGTGCGGATGGATGCGGTTGTCCGGCGGCGCACCGAGCGCCGGCACCTCCACGCCCTTCTTGCGCCACTCGTGCGCGCCGACGATGCCCAGCAGCTCGCGCAGCGCCACCACGCGCGGCGTGCCGTCCGGCGCGCCCCAGGCTTCGGCCAGCGCGGGACGCCAGTCGGGCGCTCGGCGCAATGCGATGGTGTGATCGCCCTGAACGGGGATGAGCAGCATGCCGAGCACCCGGGCGCGCTGCGCCTGGGCCTGGCGGTGCAGGTGGAATGCCTGGGTGATCGGTGCGGCGCCCGCCGGTGCGGCCGCAGCGGGCGCGGAAGCCTTGGCCCGGCCGCGCGCACCCGGCTTCCTGCCGCGCCCGTCGGCGCGGCGCATGAGCGCCTGCAGCAGGTGACGGGCGTTCTGGAAGTCGCCCTGCCAGAGCAGCCCCGTGCCCTCGCAGGCCATGCGGTAGGCCGCATCGGCCGGCAGCGTGTCATCGGCCGGCACCACGCGGCGCGGCGCGGCGGCGCCGGCCTCGGAGTGCCAGTGCGCGCTGCGGTCTTCGCCGCCGTGGGTCCAGTGGATCATGAAAAGCGCCTTCAGTTGATCGGGCGCTGCAGGCGCACTTCCTCGATCTTCACGCCGCCGATGACGGCGGTCTTGGCGGTGGACATCTCGCGCTTGAAGCCCGCGAGCTCGTGGAAGCGCAGGGCGCGTTCGTTGCGCATCGGCACCCATGCGGTCACGTTGGTGCAGCCTTCCTGCTGCAGGCCTTCGCGCGCGGCATCCCAAAGGGCCACGCCGACGCCCTGGTCCCAGTGGGAAGGCGCCGCGTAGATGGCCCAGATCTCGCCGGTGGTGGGGCGCGACTTGGCATCGCGCGAACGGTCGAAGCCGACGAAGCCGACGATCTTGTCGCCTTCCACGGCCACCTGGACCTGCGGCTCGCAGTACTCGATGGCCTCGCGCCAGTAGGCCTGGCGTTTCTCGACCGACGACATGGCTTTCAATTGGTCGTCGGGAACAAGGCCGCGGTACGCTTCCATCGCGGACTGCGTGTGGATCTGGGCAATGGCTTTGGCATCGCGGAGCGTGGCGGGACGAACCTGAATACTGGCCTGGATACTGGACATGGAGAGCGACGAAACAAAAAAAGGGAAAGGGGGTGCGGAACGCAAAACCCGCGATTGTCGCGCAATTGGTTTTGAAGCTCCAGACCATGGATGTTCGCCCCCGGTGCGCGCGGGGCCTGCAGGCCCGCCCGGGCATGGGGGAACGGTCGTGAAAAACGGTCGTGAAAGCGCGCGCTGGAAGGCGTCCTGCCGGGTGCGGGAGGCCCGTCAGAGCCAGCGCCGCAACAGGCCGAGCACGCGGTCGAAGCGCGCGCCGTAGGGAGGGTGCAGCAGGTGGCCCATCGACCAGCGGGACTGCACCAGCACCGGCTTCTGGTGGCAGAACCGGAGGAAGCCGGATTCGCCGTGGTAGGCCCCCCAGCCGCTGTCGCCCACGCCGCCGAAAGGCAGATTGTCGTGCACGACGTGCAGCAGCGTGTCGTTGACCGTGACGCCGCCGCTCACCGTGCGCCGCAGCACGTCGTCGCGGGTCGCCTCGCTGCGCCCGAACCAGTAGAGCGCCAGGGGCCGCGGGCCGGAGTTGATGTGGTCGATCGCGTCCTGCAGGCGGTCGTAGCCGAGCACGGGCAGCACCGGGCCGAAGATCTCCTCCTGCATGACCTGCATCTGCAGCGTGGCGTTGAACACCAGCACCGGCGGCATCTGCCGCGCCACCCCGTCGCCGATGCCCTGGGGCGGCGGCGGGGGCGATCCCGGCACGGGTTCGAGCACGATGACTTCCGCGCCCTGGGTCTGCGCCTGCTGCAGCATGGTGCGCAGGCGCGCCAGATGGCGCGAATGGATGATGGAGGCGTAGTCGGGATTGCCCTCGAAATACGGGAACAGCTTCGCCACCGCGGCGCGGTAGGCCTCCGCGAACGCCGCCTCGCTGCCGCGCGGCAGCAGCACGTAGTCGGGCGCCACGCAGGTCTGGCCGGCGTTCAGCAGCTTGCCGTGCGCGATCTTGAGCGCGGCATCGTGCAGGTCGCAGTCCGCATCCAGGATGCAGGGCGACTTGCCGCCCAGCTCCAGCGTGGTGGGCGTCAGGTGCGCGGCGGCGGCCATCGCCACCTTGCGCCCGACGGCGGTGGAGCCCGTGAACACCAGGTGGTCGAACGGCAGCGACGCCACCAGCTGCGCCACGGCGGCATCGCCCTGCACCACGCAGAATTCATCGGGCGAGAAGAACTGCTTCACCAGCGCCGCGAGCTGGGCGGAGGTGTGCGGCGTGAGCTCGCTGGGCTTGAGCATCACCCGGTTGCCCGCCGCGAGCGCGCAGATCGCGGGCCCGAGCGCGAGCTGCACGGGGTAGTTCCAGGGTGCGATCACGCCGACCACCCCGAGCGGCTGCCGCTGCACGAAGGCATGCGCGGGCTGCAGGTGCAGCGGCGTATGCACGCGGCGCGGCTTGCTCCAGCGCGCAAGGTTCCGCAGCGTGTGGGCGACCTGGGCGCGCAGCACGAACAGGTCGGCCACTTCGGTGAGGCGCGGCGACCGGATGCCGAAATCGGCCTGCACGGCCGCCGCGAGGGCCGGCCCGTGTTCGTCCAGCAGCTTGCGCATGCGCAGCAGGCGCTCCCGCCGCACCAGCAGCGGCGTCTCGGGCTGTTCCCTGCTGGCCTGCCGCTGGAGCTGGAATCGGTGGCGGATGTCGTCGGGCGTCATGCAGGCATCATAGGGAGCGGCCTCGCAACGCCATGTAAATGGACGTCTCCGCCGGTCACACCCCGCCTCACGCCTTGCCGGACAGCTCGCGCGGCTGCACGTCGACCACGTCCGCGCGGGCTCCAGGCAGCTCGGCCGAGCGCAGCGCGCCGGGCTCGCCGTCGGCGGCCTGCGCTCGCCGGCCGGCAGCCGACCAGCGCGCGGTGCTGCGGTACACCGTGCTCCAGCCCTCGCGCGGGTCCATGCGCATCGTCCAGGGCGTGGCGGGCTGGCCGGTGAGGCGGGCCCAGAGCGACCGGGCGCCCCAGACCACCGCCAGCAGCGCCACCACGATCAGCAGGCTCAGGAACAACACCGCGCCCGCGGCCACGACCGCCAGGCGCACGATCCACCGGACCAGGCCGGCAAGGAATTCATTCAAAACGCGTCCTTTCCTTCAGGGCCGACCGGAGCGCCCGATGGACATCCCGACCGTGAACTGCCGAACTTACCCCACCGCGGCCGGTTCGCCGAAGTGGAAGACCCCCGGTTCCTGTACGGGATCCACGCTCACCGGGATCACGCTCTTGGGCGGGAAGCGGCCTTCCAGCAACAGCTTCGAGAGCGGGTTCTCGATGCGCTGCTGGATCGCGCGCTTCAGCGGGCGGGCGCCGAACACCGGATCGAAGCCGACCTTGGCGAGTTCGGCCAGCGCACCGGGCGACACCTGCAGGTGCAGGTCCATCCGGGCCAGCCGCGCTTCCAGCAGGTGCAGCTGGATGCGGGCGATCGCCTCGATGTTCTTCGCGTCGAGCGCGTGGAACACCACCGTCTCGTCGATCCGGTTGAGGAATTCGGGTCGGAAATGGTTCTTGAGTTCCCCCCAGACCGCTTCCTTTACATCGTCCGCGTCCTGGCCGACCATCGCCTGGATCAGGTGCGAGCCGATGTTGCTGGTCATCACGATCACCGTGTTCTTGAAGTCCACGGTACGGCCCTGGCCATCGGTCAGGCGGCCATCGTCGAGTACCTGCAGCAGCACGTTGAACACGTCCGGGTGCGCCTTCTCGACCTCGTCGAGCAGCAGCACGCTGTAGGGCTTGCGGCGCACGGCCTCGGTCAGGTAGCCACCCTCTTCATAGCCCACATAGCCGGGCGGCGCGCCGATCAGGCGGGCCACGGAGTGCTTCTCCATGAACTCGCTCATGTCGATGCGCACGAGATGCTCCTCGCTGTCGAACAGGAAGCCCGCCAGCGCCTTGCACAGCTCGGTCTTGCCCACGCCCGTGGGGCCGAGGAACAGGAACGAACCCATCGGCCGGTTCGGGTCGGCGAGGCCGGAGCGCGAGCGGCGGATGGCGTTGGCGACGGCGGCGATGGCCTCGTCCTGGCCGACCACGCGCTCATGCAGCTTGTCTTCCATCAGCAGCAGCTTGTCCTTCTCGCCCTGCATCATCTTGGAGACGGGGATGCCCGTGGCGCGGCTCACGACCTCGGCGATCTCTTCCGCGCCCACCTGGGTGCGCAGCAGCCGGTTGGGCGTGGCGGCGCCGTCGGTGCCCTCTTCCTTGGCCTGGGCTTCCTTGAGCTGGCGCTCCAGGTCGGGCAGCTTGCCGTACTGCAGCTCGGCGACCTTGTTGAAATCGCCCTTGCGCTTCAGCTCCTCGATCTGCAGCTTCACCTTCTCGACCTGCTCGCGCACCTGCTGGCTGCCCTGGGCCTGGGCCTTCTCGGCGGTCCAGATGTCTTCCAGGTCGGCGATCTCCTTCTGCAGCTTGCCGATCTCTTCCTCCAGCAGGCCCAGGCGCTTCTGCGAGGCCTCGTCCTTTTCCTTGCGGACGGCTTCGCGCTCGATCTGCAGCTGGATCAGCCGGCGGTCGAGCTTGTCGATCGCCTCGGGCTTGGAGTCGATCTCGATCTTGATCTTGGCCGCGGCCTCGTCGATCAGGTCGATCGCCTTGTCGGGCAGGAAGCGGTCGGTGATGTAGCGGTTGGACAGCTCGGCCGCGGCCACGATGGCCGGGTCGGTGATCTCCACGCCGTGGTGCAGCTCGTACTTCTCCTGCAGGCCGCGCAGGATGGCGATGGTCGCCTCCACGCTGGGCTCGCCCACGAGGATCTTCTGGAAGCGCCGCTCCAGCGCGGCGTCCTTCTCGATGTACTTGCGGTATTCGTCGAGCGTGGTGGCGCCCACGCAGTGCAGTTCGCCGCGCGCCAGAGCGGGCTTCAGCATGTTGCCCGCGTCCATCGCACCCTCGGCCTTGCCGGCGCCCACCATGGTGTGCAGTTCGTCGATGAAGACGATGGTCTGGCCCTCGTCCTTGGCGAGTTCGTTGAGCACGGCCTTCAGCCGCTCCTCGAATTCGCCGCGGTACTTCGCGCCCGCCAGCAGCGCCGCCATGTCGAGCGACAGCACGCGCTTGCCCTTGAGGCTCTCGGGCACTTCGCCCGCGATGATGCGCTGCGCCAGGCCTTCGACGATGGCGGTCTTGCCCACGCCGGGCTCGCCGATCAGCACGGGGTTGTTCTTGCTGCGGCGCTGCAGCACCTGGATGGCGCGGCGGATCTCGTCGTCGCGGCCGATCACCGGATCGAGCTTGCCGGCACGGGCGCGCTCGGTGAGGTCGAGCGTGTACTTCTTGAGCGCCTCGCGCTGGCCCTCGGCCTCGGCGCTGTCTACCTTCGCGCCGCCGCGCACCGCGTCGATCGCGGCTTCGAGGCTCTTGCGCGTCAGGCCATGCTCACGGGCCAGCTGGGCGGTGTCGCCCTTGCCGTCCACGAGCGCGAGCAGGAAGAGTTCGCCCGCGATGAACTGGTCGCCGCGCTTGATCGCTTCCTTCTCGGTGGCCTGCAGCAGCCGGCCCAGCTCGGGCCCGACCTGCACCTGGTCCTGCCCCTGCACCTGGGGCAGACGCTTGATGGCGTTCTCCGCCGCCGTCTGCAGGGCGGACACGTTGGCACCTGCGCGCTGCAGCAGCGCGCGCGGGCCCTCCTGCTGACGCAGCATGGCGGCCAGCAGGTGGACGGGTTCGATGTAGGCGTTGTCATTGCCCAGCGCGAGCGATTGCGCGTCGCCGAGGGCTTCCTGGAACTTGGTGGTGAGTTTGTCGAGACGCATGGTCTGTGGTCCTCCGGATTGATGGGCAAATGAGGCGCCCACCCGGAGTTTTCAAGCATGCGGCGCCAGGCCGCCACAAGCCGGCCCGGCTCAGCCGTTGCGCGCCGCGATGCCCCAGCGGGCCAGCGCCGCGTCGTCGCTCACGCGCGCATCCACCCAGCGCGCGCCCTGCGGGGTGGCTTCCTTCTTCCAGAACGGGGCCTGGGTCTTGAGGTAGTCCATGAGGAACTCGCAGGCCTGGAAGCTCTGGCCGCGGTGGGCCGATGTCACGGCCACCAGCACGATCTGGTCCTGCGGCGCCAGCAGTCCCACGCGGTGCACCACCCGCGCGCCGAAGATGTCGAAGCGCCGCAGCGCCTCGTCCACCATCGCCTCGATGGATTTCTCCGTCATGCCAGGGTAGTGCTCGAGCTCCATCGACGCCACGGCGTCGCCGTCGCTGCGGTCGCGCACCGTGCCCACGAAGCAGCAGACGGCCCCCACGCGGCCGTCCCGCGCGCGCAGCGCCGCCAGCTCGGCCGAGACGTCGAAATCCTGCGCCTGGATGGCGACGCGGAGGCCGCCGCCGGGCCGGGCGGATGCGGTGGAGGAAAGCGGCTCGGCCATGGCGATCCCGTCGGTCATGGGGCCCGGTGCAGCCGGGGCGCGGCGAGCAGCGCGCGCTCTTCCTCGATGAACGCGTCGAGCTGGCGCCGCGCGGGGTTGCCGGCCGGCACGCCCGCCAGCAGGGCCTGCAGCCGCGCGACGTCGCCGGCCGACGGGGCGACCTTGATCTGGGCCATGGCGGCCTGCGTCTGCCCGCCCTGGATGAGGGCGAGCACCTTCGCGGCCCATGCGTTCTTGTCCTGGCGTGCCATGCGGAATGTCCTCGTGCGTCGTCGTCTGTACCTGCTGCCGCCCGATTGTCCACGGAACGGCGCGCTCCGGGCCGGTTTGCTACAGTGGCCGCACGCACTCCCCGCCGCCCCGCGCAGCATGGGACCTGCCTCTCATCAGCCCTTCCGTTCCCGTCCATGGCCACGCAGACCATCACCACCGAGCTCTACGTCCTGTTCCCCTCGCCGCGCAACGAGCACCGCGGCGTGTTCACGCACCAGGTGTTCGTGCCGCACCCGTACGCGATCATCCACCTGCCGGACTACGGACTGGCCGGCCCGGCGAGCCTGTTCGCCGCCTGCCGCCGCGAAGACAACAAGATGGGGCAGCTCGTCTCGTTCGAGCTGGCGGACGACGCCCGGCGCTTCGAGCGGCTCTTCACCCCCGATTGACCCGGCGGCGGCAGGCCCTCCCGCCCGCGCCCAGGCCTGCCGCCGCCCCGATGCCAGCACCCATGCACGACGAGAACCAGATCCACGTCCCGCCCTCGTTCACCGCGCTCCACAGCGACGCGCGCCAGCGCCTGACGGCACCCGCCGCCGAGATACGCGAGCGCTACGAGCTGTGCGAAGACCTCGCCAACCACCTCGTGGAGCAGGCCCAGACGCTCTACCACGTGCAGGCACCGTCGGAGACCGAGGTGCTGTCGCGCATCCATGCGGGCCTCTGCACGGCCGGGTCCGGGGTGTCGCCGGCCGAGGCGCGCTGGATCACGCTGCGCCTGGCGGAACTGCTGTACTGGCGCGCGCCCGAACTGCCCGAGGCGCCGCCGGCTGAAAACTGACACGGGGGCGGTCTGGCCTCCCGTGGAAAGCGTGCACGCCAGGACCTCGACGGTTCCTAGGGACGTGGTGCTCCCGCCGTTCGCCCCGCGGCCATCGGTACGGCCGTGCCGCGTCAGCCGCCCGTCACGGGCGGGAAGAACGCAACCTCGGAGCCCTCCGACAGCGCGGCCTCCTCGCCGCACAGCACCTGGTCGAGCGCGGTGCGCACGGCACGCCCGCGCGCCAGGCTCTCCGCCCAGGCACCACCGCGGGCGATCAGCGCATCGCGCAGCGCACCCACCGTGGGAGCCTGCACGGAGAGGGTCTCGCTGCCCTGCCCCACGGCCTCCCGGATGGACGCGAAATACCGCACGGTGACCGTGACGGCAGCGGAAGGGCGGGAAGCGGACAGAGAAGGCGCGTCGGACGTCATGCGAGCAGATCGGCGAAGGGAATGAAGCGCACCGCATCGCCCTGCGCGATGGTGCGGCCCGGCGGGTTGTCCACCACGCCGTCGCCCCAGGCCGCCGACGTGAGCACGCCGGAGCCCTGGTTCGGGAACAGTTCCAGCCCGCCGTCGGCGGCGCGGCGCACGCGCAGGAACTCGCGCCGCTTGTCGGCCCGTGGCCACTGGAAGTTCGCCCGCGCCTCCACGGCGCGCGGCGCGACATCCTGCACGCCCTGCAGCCGCAGCAGGAAGGGCCGCACGAGGATCGCGAAGGTGACGAGGCTGGACACCGGGTTGCCCGGCAGCCCCATGAAATGCACATGCTCGCCGATGCGGCCGTAGGCGAAGGGTTTGCCGGGCTTGATCGCCACCTGCCAGAGGTCGATGCGCCCGAGTGCGGCCACGGCGGGCTTCACGTGGTCTTCCTCGCCTACCGACACGCCGCCGCTGGTGAGCACCAGGTCGTGCGCCGCCGCGGCATCGGCGAGCGCCCGCTGCGTCGCATCGCGCCGGTCGGGCACGATGCCGGCATCCGACACCTCGCAGCCCAGCCGCTGCAGCATCGCGCGCAGGAAGAAGCGGTTGCTGTTGTAGATGGCGCCCGGCGGCATGCGCTCGGGCGGCACCTCGCCCGGCATCACCAGTTCGTCGCCCGTGGAAAAAAGCGCCACGCGGGGCCGCCGCGCCACGCGCAGCCGCGCGAGGCCGATGCTCGCCGCCAGCCCCAGCGCGGCCGGCGTGAGCCGCGTGCCGGCCGCCAGCACCGTCGCGCCGGTCTCGATGTCCTCGCCCGCACGCCGCACCCACTGGCCCGGCTGCGGCACGGCCTGGATGCGCACGCGCGCCCCCCCCTCCAGGGCCTCGCAGTCCTCCTGCATGCACACGGCATCGGCCCCGGGCGGCAGGGGCGCACCGGTGAAGATGCGCGCGGCCGTGCCGGGCTCCAGCGGCTGCGGCGCGGCGCCGGCCGCGATGCGCTGGGAGACGGGAAGCTCCGCGGCCAGGGAGGCTCCCGCCGCGGCCACGTCCGCCCGGCGCACGGCATAGCCGTCCATGGCGCTGTTGTCGTGCGGCGGCACCCGCAGCGGCGACACGGCGTCACACGCCAGCACGCGGCCGTCGGCCTCGAAGGTGTCGACGTCGTCGGTGCCCTCCAGCGGACGGGCCTGCGCCAGCAGTTCCGCCAGCGCGTCGTCCAGGGGCTTGAGCGGGGGGCGGGCCCGTGCCGTGGTCGGGGCGTTCATGCCGATACCTCCGCGCCACGGTACGCCCAGCGCCCGCCGCTGGCGCGCAGCCAGTCGGCCAGCACGGCCGGCGCGTCCACGTCGAACACCGGCAGCGCCCCCGGCGGCACGGGCAGGCGATCGCCCGGCACGTCGGCCGCCACGGCCACGATGCGCGGGTCGTGGGGAAACCGCAGCGGCTGGGATGGGTAGTCGCCGGACGGCGAACGCCACACTTCGATCTTGGGCAGGTCGCTCTCCTTGAAACCTTCCACGAACACCCAGTCCGCCGCCGCGTCCAGCCGGGCGATGAGGTCGTGCACCACCGGCTCGGCCGGCTGCTCGTACTCGCGCATCAGCGCCATGCGCAGATCGGACGACGCCACCACCTCGTAGGCGCCTGCCGTGCGGTGCCGCCACGTGTCCTTGCCGGGCTGGTCGATGTCGAAGCGGTGGTGGGCATGCTTGACCACCGAGACCCGCATCCCGTGCGCGCGCATGAGCGGGATCAGGCGCTCCACGAGCGTGGTCTTGCCACTGTTGGAGAAACCGGCGAAACCGACGACGTTCATGGATGCCTTCCGTGGATGTGCCCGGGCCGGGCCTGGCCCGGCGGTCAGGCCGCCGCGGCCGTGCCGTCGCAATGGCGCGTGATGTAGGCCTTGACCAGGTCCACGTCGGCCGGCATCACCTGCACGCGCTTGGGCAGGCTTTCGATGCCGTCGAATTTCGCGGGGCGCTCTGGCGCATGGCCCAGCGCCTCCTGGATCGTCTCGGCGAACTTGATCGGCAGGGCGGTTTCCAGCACCAGCATCGGCACGCCCGGCACGGTGTGCTCGCGCGCCACCTTCACGCCGTCGGCGGTGTGCGTGTCGATCGTGATGCCGAAGCGCTGGAAGGTGTCGCGGATGGTCGCGATGCGGTCGGCGTGCGTGCTGCGCCCGCTCACGAAGCCGTAGCGCGATGCGGCCTCGGCGAAGCGTGGGTCCGCGCTCAGGTCGAAGCGGCCCTCGCGCGCCACGGCCTCGCCGAACAGCTGGCGCGTGGCCTCGGCGTCGCGGCCCAGCAGATCGAACACGAAGCGCTCGAAATTGCTGGCCTTGCTGATGTCCATCGACGGGCTGGAGGTCTCGTGCGTGTCGGCGCTGCCGCGCACGCGGTAGATGCCCGTGCGGAAAAATTCGTCGAGCACGTCGTTCTCGTTGGTCGCCACCACCAGCCGGTCGATGGGCAGCCCCATCATGCGCGCCACATGGCCCGCGCAGACGTTGCCGAAATTGCCCGACGGCACCGTGAAGCTGACCTTCTGGTCGTTCGACTCGGTGGCCTGCACGTAGCCGGCGAAGTAATACACCACCTGCGCCAGCAGCCGCGCCCAGTTGATCGAATTCACCGTGCCGATCTTGAAGCGGCGCTTGAACTCCAGGTCGCTGCTCACCGCCTTGACGATGTCCTGGCAGTCGTCGAACACGCCCTCGACGGCGATGTTGAAGATGTTGGCATCCTGCAGGCTGAACATCTGCGCCTGCTGGAACGCGCTCATGCGGCCGTGCGGGCTCGTCATGAACACGCGGATGCCGCGCTTGCCGCGCATCGCGTACTCGGCCGCGCTGCCCGTGTCGCCGCTGGTCGCGCCCAGGATGTTGAGTTCTTCGCCGCGGCGGCCCAGTTCGTACTCGAACAGGTTGCCCAACAGCTGCATCGCCATGTCCTTGAAGGCGAGCGTGGGGCCGTTGGAGAGCGCCTCCAGCCACAGGCTGTTCTCCAGGTGGCGCAGCGGCACGATCTCGCCCGTGCCGAACACTTCGGCCGTGTACGTCTTCTCGCACAGGCGCTTCAGGTCGGCCGCGGGAATGTCGTCGATGTAGAGCGACAGGATCTGGAACGCCAGCTCCGCATAGCCCTGCTCGTGGTAGGCCGCGCGCAGCCGCGTGAGCGCCGCGTCGTCGATCTGCGGGTAGTGCTCGGGCAGGTACAGGCCGCCGTCGGGCGCCAGGCCTTCGAGCAGGATTTCGCAGAAGCGCTTGCGGTCTGCGTGGCCGCGGGTGGAGAGGTAGCGCATCAGTTCAGTTCCTCCTTGCGGATGCGCACGATCGGCCCCAGCACCGTGGGCAGGGCCTCCATCTGCGCGATCGCCGCGTTCATCGTACCCTCGCGCGTGTCGTGCGTGAGGATGATCAGGTCGGTCTGCGTCGATCCCTCGCCGCCCACCTCGTCGGCCTCGCGCTGCAGCACCGCGTCGATGCTGATGCCGGCGCCGGCCAGCAGGCCCGTCACCTTGGCGAGCACGCCGGCCTCGTCGGCCACGCGCAGGCGCAGGTAGTAGCTGGTGACCACCTCGGCCATCGGCAGCACGGGCAGCGCCTCGCGCGCCTCGTCGAGCGTGTTCGGCTGGAACGCCAGGTGCGGCACGCGGTGCTCCGGGTCGGCCGCGGCGAGGCGGGCGATGTCGACCAGGTCGGCGATCACGGCGCTGGCCGTGGGCTCGCTGCCCGCGCCCTTGCCGTAGTAGAGCGTGGTACCCACCGCATCGGCCTGCACCATCACGGCGTTCATCGCGCCCTCGACGTTGGCGATCAGGCGCTTGGACGGCACCAGGCTCGGGTGCACGCGCAGCTCCACCCCGCCCTCGCGGCGCTTCGCGATGCCCAGCAGCTTGATGCGGTAGCCCAGCTGTTCGGCGTAGCGGATGTCGGAGGCCGACAGCCGCGTGATGCCTTCCACGTAGGCCTTGTCGAACTGCACCGGGATGCCGAAGGCGATGGCGCTCATGATCGTGGCCTTGTGCGCCGCGTCCACGCCCTCGATGTCGAAGGTCGGGTCGGCCTCGGCGTAGCCCAGGCGCTGCGCTTCCTTGAGCACCACATCGAAGTCCAGGCCCTTGTCGCGCATCTCCGAGAGGATGAAGTTCGTCGTGCCGTTGATGATGCCGGCGATCCACTGGATGCGGTTGGCGGTGAGGCCTTCGCGGAGCGCCTTGATGATCGGGATGCCGCCGGCCACCGCGGCCTCGAAGGCGACCATCACGCCCTTGGCCGAGGCGGCCGCGAAGATCTCGGTGCCGTGCACGGCCAGCAGGGCCTTGTTGGCCGTCACCACGTGCTTGCCGGCCGCGATGGCCTCGAGCACCAGCGCCTTGGCCACGCCGTAGCCGCCGATGAGCTCCACCACGATGTCGATGTCGGGGTTGGCGATCACGGCGCGCGCGTCCTGGACCACCTGCACGCCCTCGCCCGCGGCGGCACGGGCACGCGCCACGTCGAGGTCCGCGACCATGGCGATCTCGATGCCGCGGCCGGCGCGGCGGCGGATTTCCTCCTGGTTGCGTTGCAGCACGTTGAACACGCCGCTGCCGACGGTGCCAATGCCCAGCAGGCCCACTTGGATCGGTTTCATGATCGGTATCTCAGTCAGTCAGATGGTGCCGCAGCGCGCGGGGGGGATGGGCGCTGCCGGCGATGGTTGGTTCGGAGAGGGAGGAGAAATGCCGCGCCCGGCCGCTCACTCGGCCGCAGCGGCGGCCGCGTGCTTGCGCCGGTACTGCTCGAGGAAGCCCGCGAGCCGGCCGATGGCCTCGCGCAGGTCGTCCTCGTGCGGCAGGAACACGATGCGGAAATGCTGCTGGTCCGGATAGTTGAAGCCCGAGCCCTGCACCAGCATCACGCGCGTGGCGCGCAGCACCTCCATGAAGAACTGGCGGTCGTCGGCGATGGGGTACATGGCCGGGTCGAGGCGGGGGAACATGTAGAGGGCCGCCTTGGGCTTCACGCAGCTCACGCCCGGGATCGCCGAGATGAGTTCGTAGGCCAGGTCGCGCTGGCGCCGCAGGCGCCCGCCTTCGCGGACCAGGTCGTTGATGCTCTGGTAGCCGCCCAGCGCGGTCTGGATCGCCCACTGGCCCGGCACATTGGAGCCGAGCTTGATGTTGGCGAGCATGTTGATGCCCTCGATGTAGTCGCGGGCCACGGACTTGTTCCCCGACACCACCATCCAGCCGGCGCGGTAGCCGCACGAGCGGTAGGCCTTGGAGAGCGAATTGAAGGTCAGCGTGAGCACGTCGGTCGACAGGCTCGCCATGGCCGTGTGGCGCTCGCCGTCGTAGAGCACCTTGTCGTACACCTCGTCGGCCAGCAGCACGAGGCCATGCTCGCGCGCGATCTGCACCAGCGCGCGCAGCAGCTCGTCGGAGTAGAGCGCACCCGTGGGATTGTTCGGGTTGATCACCACCAGGCCCTTGGTGCGCGGCGTGATCTTGGCGCGGATGTCGTCGAGGTTCGGCATCCAGCCGTTGTCCTCGTCGCACATGTAATGCACCGGCCGGCCGCCGGACAGGCTCGCCGCCGCCGTCCAGAGCGGGTAGTCGGGAGCGGGCACCAGCAGCTCGTCGCCGTCGTCGAGCAGCGCGTTGGTGGCCATGGTGATCAGGTCGCTCGCGCCGTTGCCCAGGTAGATGTCGTCGAGCGTCACGCCCTTCACGCCCTGCTGCTGGCTGTAGTGCATCACGGCCTTGCGCGCCGCGAAGATGCCCTTGCTGTCCGAATAGCCCGCCGAGTTCGGCAGGTTGCGGATCATGTCCTGCTGGATCTCTTCCGGCGCGTCGAACCCGAAGGGCGCGAGATTGCCGATGTTGAGCTTGATGATCTTCTGGCCCTCGTCCTCCATCTGCTTGGCCGCATCCACGATCGGGCCCCGGACATCGTAGAGAACGTTATTGAGCTTCGCGGATTTGTGGATCGTCTTCATCATGCGGGGGCCCGCGCGGGCGGATGCTGCTGCGGACCGAAAGGAAGAGTGGCGGCCGGGGCCGGATACCCCGCCAGCAGGCATAGCCTCTCTGGCGAAACCTATAATTTGACCACAGTTCCAAGACCCTTCCCCCACCCGCCCACGCCCTGGTGCGGCGCGCGTGCCGCGGCAGGAATACCCCCCTCCACGAGCACCTGCCCATGAAATTCCAGCCCGACCGCTCCGACACCCAGACGATCAGCGCCTATGGCCCGGACTGGGTCGCGGTGGACGGGGAGAAGCTCACCGCCAGCGTGGTGATCGGCTCGCGCGGAGAGCGCCGGGAATGGCACTGCCGCAGCTTCGCCGACCTCACGGCCGAGCACTTCGCGCTGCTCGCCGAGTTCGATGCCGAGGTGGTCATCTTCGGCAGCGGCCAGCGCAACCGCTTCCCCCCGCCCGCCTGGCTGCGACCGCTGATGGCCAGACGCATCGGCCTGGAGACGATGGACACGCAGGCCGCCTGCCGCACCTACAACATCCTCGCGGGCGAGGGCCGTCACGTCGTGGCCGCCCTGCTGCTCGAGCCGGCCGAATGAACGGCCGGGCACTCCGTAGCGTGAAATGCGCGTGGATCTTGGTTACAGACCTGCGATTCGCGAAAGAGTCCGTTTCAAGGTAAAATCACGGGTTGCGGTCGGAGGCCTTCCCAAGAGCAATAACACACAACTCCTCCGGCTTTTCAACGACTACATCAAAGATTGAAGTGCCATGGCGATCGTTGTCAACAAACCCCTCCCCGAATTCGAAGCCAACGCGACCGGTGGCATCAAGGTCTCGAACACATCGCACCTCGGCCAGATCCTGATCCTGTACTTCTACCCCAAGGACAACACCCCCGGTTGCACCACCGAGGCCATGCAGTTCCGGGACAAGTACGAGGATTTCGCCAAGGCCGGCGCCGCCGTGTTCGGCGTGTCGCGCGACAACATGAAGTCGCACGACGACTTCAAGGAAAAGCTCGAGCTGCCCTTCGAACTCATCGCCGACACCGAAGAGAAAATGTGCCACATGTTCGGCGTGGTCAAGAACAAGATCATGTACGGCAAGAAGGTCAAGGGCATCGAGCGCAGCACCTTCCTCATCGGCCCCGATGGCGTGCTCGTGCAGGAATGGCGCGGCCTCAAGGTGCCGGGCCACGTGGACGAGGTCCTCAAGGCCGTGAAGTCCATCAAGGCCCTCAAGAAGGCGGCCTGACTGCCTACAGCGGCGCCCAGCGCGCCGTGCCGGGAGTGCCACGGCAAGCGTGCATAATGGTTTCAATGCTGCTGCACGACGCACCGCTCCCCCACCCCCACCAAGCCGCCTCGGTCTCCAGGCGGCTTTTTGCTTTCTGATCGATCCCTTCCCGTCTTCCCGAGGCCCGCACCATGCCCCTGCCCCCCGCACCGACGAAACGCGCCGCCCTGCTTTCTCCTGATGCCTTCCGCGCTACGCCCAAGTCCCGCAGGGAAGATTCCGATACCGACGAAGCCCAGGGCATCGCGCCCGCAGCCGCCGCGCTGACCACCGACAACGCCGCCGCACCGCGCAGGGCCACCGCGAAAACCGGGCGCGCCACGGCCGCCGGCAGCAGCCGCTCCCGCGGCCGGAGCGCCGCGGCGGAGCCGACCGCAGCCGCCGCTCCCATCGCTGCGCCGCCCCCCGTGCCCGCCGCCGAGGCGCCGGCACCTGCCGCGACGGCAGCGCGCCGCACCACCGCGAAGCGCCCGGCGGCAGCTCCCGCGCCCGTTGCCGCACCGGTCACCGCACGCGCGCCCGACGCCGGGGCGGGCCGCACAGCCAACGCCGCGGCCCCGGCGCCGGAAGCGTCGGCCCGCCCACGCAAGGCGCGCGGCACCGGCCCGACGAAAATGTTCGTGCTGGACACCAACGTGCTGCTGCACGACCCGACCAGCCTCTTCCGCTTCGAAGAGCACGACATCTTCCTGCCCATGATCGTGCTGGAGGAGCTCGACGGCCACAAGAAGGGCATGACCGAGGTGGCGCGCAACGGCCGGCAGGCCAGCCGCACGCTCGACCAGCTCGTGGCCACCCAGGGCGCCGACATCGCCCGCGGCCTCAAGCTGGATTCCACCGGCCAGCGCGCCGCCGGCGGCTGCCTCTACTTCCAGACCGAACCGCTGAACTACCAGCTGCCCACCAGCCTGCCCGTCGGCAAGGCCGACAACCAGATCCTCGGGGTGGTGGAGGCACTGAGCCAGAAGTACGCGCCGCGCGAGGTCGTGCTGGTGTCCAAGGACATCAACATGCGCGTGAAAGCGCGCGCCCTGGGCCTGAATGCGGAGGACTACCAGAACGACAAGGCCCTCGAAGACGGCGACCTGCTGTATTCGGGCCTGCTGGCGCTGCCGGCGGACTTCTGGACCAGGACCGGCAAGAACGTCGAGAGCTGGCAGCAAGGCGCGCACACCTACTACCGCATCGGCGGGCCGGTCGTGCCGCAGCTCATGATCAACCAGTTCGTGTATTTCGAGGCGCCCGGCGAGCCCAGCCTGTTCGCGCGCGTGACCGAGATCCGCGACAAGACCGCCGTGCTGCAGACCCTCAAGGACTACGGCTCGGCCAAGAACACCGTCTGGGGTGTGAACACGCGCAACCGCGAGCAGAACTTCGCGATGAACCTGCTCATGGACCCGGAGGTCGACTTCGTCACGCTCACCGGCACGGCCGGCACCGGCAAGACGCTCATGGCGCTCGCGGCCGGGCTCACGCAGGTGCTGGACGAGCGCCGCTACACCGAGATCATCATGACCCGCGCCACCGTGAGCGTGGGCGAGGACATCGGCTTCCTGCCGGGCACCGAGGAAGAGAAGATGGGCCCCTGGATGGGCGCGCTCGACGACAACCTCGAATTCCTCGCCAAGGGCGACGGCGGCAATGCCGGCGAATGGGGACGCGCGGCCACGAACGAGCTGATCCGCAGCCGCATCAAGATCAAGAGCATGAACTTCATGCGGGGCCGCACCTTCCTCAACAAGTACGTCATCATCGACGAGGCGCAGAACCTGACGCCCAAGCAGATGAAGACGCTGATCACGCGCGCGGGCCCGGGCACGAAGATCATCTGCATGGGCAACCTCGCGCAGATCGACACGCCCTACCTCACCGAAGGCTCCTCGGGCCTCACCTACGCCGTGGACCGCTTCAAGGGCTGGCCGCACAGCGGGCACATCACGCTCGCGCGCGGCGAACGCTCGCGCCTCGCGGACTTCGCGAGCGAGGTGCTCTAACGCATGGCGATCAGCTGGATCACGGCCCTGCAGCTCGTCCCGTGGGACAAGGTGATCGAGGCGTCTCCGCAGCTCATCAAGACGGCGAAGGGGCTGCTGCGCAGCCGCGGCGCGCGGGAGGCCGAACAGGCGCAGGCGGATGAAGACGCCGCGCGCCTGGCGGCGGCATCCGGCGCCCCGTCGCCCCAGGAGCTGGCCCTGCAGCGCATCGATGTCCTGGAGGACCAGGTGCTGGCGCTCGAGCAGTCGCAGCGCCAGGCCCTGGAGGTCATCGAGCAGCTGGCCCAGCAGAACGCCCAGCTCGTCGCCACCGTGAGTGCGCTGCGCATCGGTGCGCAGCGGCTGGCGGTGGCCTGCGGGGTGCTGGGTGTGGCGCTGGTGGGCAGCATCGCCTGGTTCGCCACGCGGCACTGAAGCCATCACGGCAGGCGAAGGCGGCGATCGGACCGAGGCCGGCCGGGCGCGGCGCTGCGCGCCAGGGCGTCAGAAATCGTCGCCCGACCCCATCGCGAGGTTTTCGAACCGCGTCTGGTTCTTCTGGAAGAACAGCTTCACCGTGCCGGTGGGGCCGTTCCGCTGCTTGCCGATGATGACCTCGGCGACGTTGGGCTCCTTGGAGTCCTTGTTGTAGTAGTCGTCGCGGTAGATGAACATGATGATGTCCGCATCCTGCTCGATGGCGCCGGATTCGCGCAGGTCGGACATCATGGGCCGCTTGTCGGTGCGCTGCTCCACCGAGCGGTTCAGCTGCGAGAGCGCGATCACCGGGCACTGCAGTTCCTTGGCCAGCATCTTCAGGCCCCGGGAGATTTCGCCGAGTTCGGTGGCCCGGTTGTCGGCGCTGCCCGCGCCGGAGCCGCTCATGAGCTGCAGGTAGTCGACCACGATCAGGCCGAGCTTGCCGCACTGGCGCGCCAGGCGCCGGGCGTTGGCGCGCAGTTCGCCCGGGGTGAGGCCGGGCGTCTCGTCGATGTGCAGCGAGACGGTGCGCAGCCGCTCGATCGCCTCGGTGAGGCGCGGCCATTCCTCGTCGCTCAGCTTGCCGGTGCGCAGGTTGCCCTGGTTCACGCGGCCGATCGAGCCCACGATACGCACGGCGAGCTGGGCGGCGCCCATTTCCATCGAGAAGATGGCCACGGGCAGGCCTTCGTTGAGCGCCACGTGCTCGGCGATGTTCACGGCGAACGAGGTCTTGCCCATCGACGGGCGCGCGGCCAGCACGATCATGTCGCCGGCCTGCAGGCCCGAGGTCATGCGGTCGAGGTCGGCGAAGCCGGTGGGCACGCCGGTCACGTCCATCGGGTTGTCCGCCATCTCCTGCACCTGGTCCAGCAGGTCCACCACGAGGGTGTCGAGCGACTGGAAGCCCTGCTTGTTGCGCGAGCCCTCCTCGCCGATGGCGAAGATCTTGGATTCGGCCTCGTCCAGGATCTTCTCGACCGTTTTCCCCTTGGGATTGAAGGCCGTCGTGGAAATCTCGTCGCTCGCCGTGACCAGCTTGCGCAGGATGGAGCGCTCGCGCACGATCTCCGCGTAGCGCCGGATGTTGCTGGCGCTGGGCACGTACTGCGCCAGGCTGTTGAGGTAGGCCAGCCCCCCGATCTCGTCGGACTTGCCCAGGGTCTGCAGCTCTCCGAACACGGTGATCACGTCCGCCGGCTTGCTGGCGTTCACCAGCTTGCCGATGGCCGAGTAGATCAGCTGGTGCTCGTGCCGGTAGAAGTCGCCGTCGACCAGCAGGTCGCCCACGCGGTCCCAGGCCATGTTGTCGAGCAGCAGCCCTCCCAGAACGCTGGATTCGGCCTCCAGCGAATGCGGCGGCACGCGCAACCGGGCCACCTCCTGGTCGACCGGGGACGCAGGTGCGAAATCGGACTCGAGTATGGGGGGAAAGTCGGAGCTCATGGCAATCGATCCTTGGGACAGCCAGCGCGCCGCGGCGCACGGGAAGACCTATCGGTCAGGGGACAAGTCTGTGGACAAACCGTTCACAGCCGGTGGACGGGCGGTGCATGGAATGCAGCGCCAGAAACGCAAAAGCCGCCCGGGAGGGCGGCCTTTGCCGGCATGCGCGAGCGGCAGGGAGAAAAACCTCCGCGCGCCGTGTCGCGTCAGGCGGTTTCGCCGTACACGGACACCGTGACTTCCACCACCACGTCGGTGTGCAGGGCCACGCTCACGGTGGAGTCGCCCACGGTCTTGATCGGGCCGTTCGGCAGGCGGACCTGCGACTTGGCGACCTGGTAGCCTTGCTTGTTCAGCTCTTCGGCGATGTCGTGGTTGGTGACGGAACCGAACAGGCGGCCGTCCACGCCAGCCTTCTGCGTCAGCTTGACGGTCGTGCCGCCGAGCTTCTCGCCTTGGCCCTGGGCTTCAGCCAGCTTGGCGGCGGCAGCCTTTTCGAGTTCGGCGCGCTTGGCTTCGAATTCGGCCTTGTTGGCTTCGGTGGCGCGGCGTGCGCGGCCCGAGGGGATCAGGAAGTTGCGTGCGTAGCCGTCCTTGACCTTGACGATTTCGCCCAGGTTGCCGAGGTTGACCACTTTGTCGAGCAGGATGATTTGCATGGCTCTTGCTCCTCAGATCTTGTGCTGGTCGCTGTAGGGCACCAGGGCCAGGAAGCGCGCGCGCTTGATGGCGGTGTTCAGCTGACGCTGGTAGATGGCACGCGTGCCGGTCAGGCGCGCGGGGATGATCTTGCCGTTTTCGGCGATGAAGTCACGCAGCGTGTCGACATCCTTGTAGTCGATCTCTTCGACGCCGGCGACGGTGAAGCGGCAGAAGCGCTTGCGCTTGAACAGCAGCGACTGGGTGTTGCGCTTCGGACGCTTGTCCTTGTTGAATTTCTTGAACGTGGCCATTTGGGAAGCCTCTTGAAAATTAATCTTGTTGAATGTCCTGGACGTGGAACACCAGTGTCTTGGCGTTGCGCGGCGTGGCGAGGAAGCCCTGGAAGGTCCAGAGACTGCCCAGTGCCTGCCGGGCGAGGCGTTCGGCCAATGCGCCGAAGGCCACCGCCTTCACCACCGCCGCGACGTCGCGCTGCACGCCGGCCTCGGACTGCTTCGAGCCATGCTCGAGTTTCAGGTCCAGGGCGGGCAGGCCGGCCGGTGTGTACCGCAGAGGTTTCGTCTCCGCGATGCAGGCCGTCAGCGTCACGCTGTTGCGGGGTTCCACAGCTCCCGGGGAAGCGGTCGGATCAGCGCTCGTTGGCGGCGGCGAACTCGGCCTGGCTGGCCTTGCGTGCCTCTTCGCGCTCGACGGTCTTCATCATCGAGGAAGCGCCGGTCTCGGCCTTCTTCTTGACCACGGTCAGGTGGCGCAGGACGGCGTCGTTGAACTTGAAGGCATGCTCCAGCTCGGCCATCACGGCCTGATCGGCCTCGATGTTCACGCACAGGTAGTGGGCCTTGGCGAGCTTGTTGATCATGTAGGCCAGCTGGCGGCGGCCCCAGTCTTCCACGCGGTGGATCTTGCCGCCGCCGGCGGTGATCATGCCCTTGTAGCGCTCCAGCATGGCTGGAACCTGTTCGCTTTGATCCGGGTGGATCAGCAAGATGATTTCGTAGTGACGCATGCATTTCTCCTTCTGGGATGAGCCACCCGCCGCGTCATGTGAAGCAGTGTGGCAAGGCAAAGCCGGCGATTATAGCGCAAGGCCCGCGGGCTTGTACACTCCCGGGACCCAGCGCCGACATCCGGGCCGGCCTCGGACGCAGAAGCCGGAATATGGCGGGATTTCGCTTGAAATCCCCGCCTTTGCACCCAGGTGCCGTGCGTCATCGTTCATTCACTTACAACCCCAGAACAACCGACATGTCCGATCAACAGCATTCAGCCCCCCAGAACGCCGCGTCGGCTGCGGCCCCGTCCGACAGCCCCGAAGCCGTGGAAGCGAGCATGTCCGCGCACGCGGCGGACGAGCTGGGCCGCCTGCAGAACGAACTGGCGGAACTCAAGGCCAAGAGCGCCGACCTCGCCGACCAGTTCCTGCGGGCCAAGGCCGAGGCCGAGAACGCCCGGCGCCGCGCGGAGGAGGAAGTCTCCAAGGCCCGCAAGTTCGGAATCGAGAGCTTCGCCGAGAGCCTGCTGCCCGTGGCCGACAGCCTGACCGCGGCGCTCGCCATCAAGGACGCCACGATCGAACAGTTGCGCGAAGGCACCGACGCCACGCTGCGCCAGCTCACCTCGGCGCTCGAGCGCAACAAGGTGCTGGCGATCCAGCCGGCGGCCGGCGAGAAGTTCGACCCCCACCAGCACCAGGCCATCAGCATGGTGCCCGCCGAGCAGGAGGCCAACACGGTCGTGGCCGTGCTGCAGCGGGGTTACGTCATCGCCGATCGCGTGCTGCGCCCGGCCCTGGTCACGGTGGCGGCACCGAAGTGACGCGCCGCTCCGGCCCCTGCCGCATGCCGAGGAACACGAAAATCCCGGTGCAGGCGGCTTGAAGCCGGACAAGTTATCCACAGTTACTGGCTATCCAAATCCTTCAAGAATCGCGGAGAAAAACATGGGAAAAATCATCGGTATCGACCTGGGCACCACCAATAGCTGCGTCGCCATCATGGAGGGCAACACGACCCGCGTGATCGAGAACAGCGAAGGCGCCCGCACCACCCCGTCCATCATCGCCTACCAGGAAGACGGCGAGATCCTCGTCGGCGCCTCGGCCAAGCGCCAGGCCGTGACGAACCCCAAGAACACCATCTACGCCGCCAAGCGCCTGATCGGCCGCAAGTTCGAGGAAAAGGAAGTCCAGAAGGACATCGACCTCATGCCCTACACGATCGCCAAGGCCGACAACGGCGACGCCTGGGTGGAAGTGCGCGGCAACAAACTGGCCCCGCCGCAGATCAGCGCCGAAGTGCTGCGCAAGATGAAGAAGACCGCCGAGGACTACCTGGGCGAGCCCGTCACCGAGGCCGTGATCACGGTGCCGGCGTACTTCAACGACGCCCAGCGCCAGGCCACCAAGGACGCCGGCCGCATCGCGGGCCTGGACGTGAAGCGCATCATCAACGAGCCCACGGCGGCAGCCCTGGCGTTCGGCCTCGACAAGCAGGAAAAGGGCGACCGCAAGATCGCCGTGTATGACCTGGGCGGCGGCACGTTCGACGTGTCCATCATCGAGATCGCGGACGTCGACGGCGAGAAGCAGTTCGAAGTGCTGTCCACCAACGGCGACACGTTCCTGGGCGGCGAAGACTTCGACCAGCGCATCATCGACTACATCATCGGCGAGTTCAAGAAAGAGCAAGGCGTCGATCTGTCGAAGGACGTGCTGGCCCTGCAGCGCCTGAAGGAAGCCGCCGAGAAGGCCAAGATCGAGCTGTCGTCCTCCGCCTCGACCGACATCAACCTGCCCTACATCACGGCCGACGCCTCGGGCCCGAAGCACCTGAACATCAAGCTGACCCGCGCCAAGCTGGAAAGCCTGGTGGACGAGCTGATCGAGCGCACGATCGCGCCCTGCCGCACGGCCATCAAGGACGCCGGCATCAGCGTGGCCGACATCCACGACGTGATCCTGGTGGGCGGCATGAGCCGCATGCCCAAGGTGCAGGAGAAGGTCAAGGAGTTCTTCGGCAAGGAGCCGCGCAAGGACGTGAACCCCGACGAGGCCGTGGCCGTCGGCGCCGCCATCCAGGGCCAGGTACTCTCGGGTGACCGCAAGGACGTGCTGCTGCTGGACGTCACCCCGCTGTCGCTGGGCATCGAGACCCTGGGCGGCGTGATGACCAAGATGATCACGAAGAACACCACGATCCCGACGAAGTTCGCGCAGACCTTCTCCACCGCCGACGACAACCAGCCGGCCGTGACGATCAAGGTGTTCCAGGGCGAGCGCGAGATCGCCAGCGCCAACAAGCTGCTGGGCGAGTTCAACCTGGAAGGCATTCCGCCGGCCGGCCGCGGCGTGCCGCAGATCGAGGTGGCCTTCGACATCGACGCCAACGGCATCCTGCACGTGAGCGCCAAGGACAAGGGCACGGGCAAGGAGAACAAGATCACCATCAAGGCGAACTCGGGCCTGTCCGAGGACGAGATCCAGAAGATGGTGAAGGATGCCGAGCTGAACGCGGCGGACGACAAGAAGAAGCTCGAACTGGTGCAGGCCCGCAACCAGGGCGAGGCCGCCGTCCACAGCGTGACGAAGAGCCTCTCCGAGCACGGCGACAAGCTCGACGCCGGCGAGAAGGAGCAGATCGAAGCGGCGGTGAAGGCCCTGGAAGAAGCCCTGAAGGGCGAGGACAAGGCCGCCATCGACGAGAAGACGACGGCGCTGATGTCCGCCAGCCAGAAGCTCGGCGAGAAGATGTATGCCGACGCGCAGGCGGCTGCCGCGGCAGCGGGTGCCGGCGCGGAAGCCGGCCCGGGCGCGGGCCAGCAGGCATCGTCTTCCGCCGGTGGCGCCTCGGCCGCACCGCACGACGACAACGTGGTGGACGCCGAAGTGAAGGAAGTGAAGAAGGGCTGACCCGAGCCACGCGCACCGACCCGGAGCGCGTGCCTTCCATAGCCGCCGCGCCGGGCCCTTCCCCAGGGCCAGCGCGGCGTTCCTGTTCCCAACGGACCCGGAAACACCATGTCCAAAAGAGACTTTTACGAGGTCCTGGGCGTTCCGAAGAACGCCTCGGACGACGAGATCAAGAAGGCCTATCGCAAGCTGGCGATGAAGTACCACCCGGACCGCAACCAGGGTGATGCGGCCAAGCCGGCGGAGGAGAAATTCAAGGAGGCCAAGGAGGCCTACGAGATGCTCTCCGATCCGCAGAAGCGCACGGCCTACGACCAGTTCGGCCATGCCGGGGTGGACCCGAACATGCGCGGCCCCGGCGGCGCGGGCGCGGAAGGTTTCGGCGGCTTCGCGGAAGCCTTCGGAGACATCTTCGGCGACATGTTCGGCGGCCGGCGTGGTGCCGGCGGCGGCCGGCAGGTGTACCGCGGCAACGATCTCAGCTACGCGATGGAGATCACACTGGAAGAGGCTGCCAAAGGCAAGGAGGCGCAGATCCGCATTCCCTCCTGGGAGAACTGCGAGACCTGCCACGGCAGCGGCGCCAAGCCCGGCACCAGCGCCAAGACCTGCACCACCTGCTCGGGCACGGGCACGGTGCAGATGCGCCAGGGCTTCTTCAGCGTGCAGCAGACCTGCCCGCACTGCCGCGGCACGGGCAAGATCATTCCCGAGCCCTGCACCACCTGCCACGGCCAGGGCCGCGTGAAGAAGCAGAAGACGCTGGAAGTGAAGATTCCCGCCGGCATCGACGACGGCATGCGCATCCGCAGCGTGGGCAACGGCGAGCCGGGCACGAACGGCGGCCCGCCGGGCGACCTCTACATCGAGATCCGCCTGAAGAAGCACGACATCTTCGAGCGCGACGGCGACGACCTGCACTGCCAGGTGCCGGTGAGCTTCATCACCGCAGCGCTCGGCGGCGAGATCGAGGTGCCGACGCTGCAGGGCAAGGCCGCGATCGACATTCCCGAAGGCACCCAGGCGGGCAAGCAGTTCCGGCTGCGAGGCAAGGGGATCAAGGGCGTGCGCGCCAGCTATCCGGGCGACCTGTACTGCCACATCGTGGTGGAGACGCCCGTGAAGCTGACCGAGCACCAGCGCAAGCTGCTGCGCGAACTGGAAGACTCCCTCAAGAAGGGCGGCGGCAAGCACTCGCCCAGCGGCGAGAGCTGGACGGACCGGCTGAAGAACCTGTTCACCTGATCCGCCCGGTTCCATGCCACCGAGCCGCCCCGCGCAGTGCGCCGGGCGGCTTTTTTGCGCGCCCTCTCTTCCGCCCCCTCCGCCATCGCGATGGACGACGTCGCGTTCCGCGATGGCTGCGCGGCGTCTGCAGTAGGACAATGGCATCCGGCCTTCTCGATAGAAGAAGACAAGCGCCGCTGACCCGCCATGAAAACCCACGACCGCCACTTCGCACGCCGCATCGACCTGACGTCGCTGCAGCTGTTCGTGGCCGTCTGCGAACTGGGCAGCATCGGGCGCGCGGCGGAGCGGGAATTCATCGCGGCCTCGGCCGTGAGCAAGCGGCTGTCGGACCTGGAAGCCGCCGTGGGCTCCGCCCTGCTCTACCGCCACAGCCGCGGCGTGGCGCTCACGCCGGCCGGCGAAAGCCTGCTGCACCATGCGCGCACCGTGCTCTTCGGGCTCGAACGCATGCAGGCCGAACTCGGCGAGTATGCCGACGGCGTGCGCGGCCACGTGCGCGTGCACGCCAACATCTCCGCCATCGTGCAGTTCCTCCCGGAAGACCTGGGCGCCTTCGCGCGCGGGCATGCCGAGGTCAAGATCGACCTGCAGGAACACCTGAGCCCCGACGTGCTGCAGGCCGTGCGCGACGGCGCGGCCGACCTGGGCCTGTGCCATGCGGGCGACGGCGGCGCCCAGCCGCAGGAACTGCAGAGCCGCAGCTACCGCAGCGACCGGCTGGTGCTGGTCGTGCCCGCGGGGCATGCGCTGGCCGGCCGCGACTCGGTGCGCTTCGAGGACGTGCTCGACTGGGACATCGTCGGCCTGCAGGCCAACAGCAGCATCAGCCTGGCGATGCGCCGCGGCGCCGCGCGGTCCGGTCGGCCGCTGCGCCAGCGCATCCAGGTCACCGGGCTCGACGCCATGTGCCGCATGATCGACAACGGCCTGGGCATCGGGCTGCTGCCCGACCGTGCTTTCGCGCTGATGCGCGGCGTGGGCCGCCTGCAGCCGATCGCGCTGGACGAACCCTGGGCGGAGCGCTCGCTCAAACTGGTGGCGCGCGACTTCGCCGGCCTGTCCATCACCGCGCGCCTGCTGGCCGACCACCTGGCCCCGCCCGCTTCCTAGAATCCTCCACCCCACCTTTGAACCAGCCCACGAGAGAGAACACCATGGGACGCACCCTCTACGACAAGATCTGGGACGAGCACGTCGTCCATACCGAGGAAGACGGCACGTCCATCCTCTACATCGACCGCCACCTGGTGCACGAAGTGACCAGCCCGCAGGCGTTCGAGGGCATCCGGCAGGCGGGCCGCAAGGTCTGGCGCGTGAGCTCGATCGTCGCCACGGCCGATCACAACACGCCCACCACCGGCTGGGAACGCGGCTATGACGGCATCGCCGATCCGATCAGCAAGGAGCAGATCACCACGCTCGACAAGAACATCGCCGAAGTGGGCGCCGCGGCGTTCTTCCCGTTCATGAGCAAGCGGCAGGGCATCGTCCACGTGATCGGCCCCGAGAACGGCGCCACGCTGCCGGGCATGACGGTGGTCTGCGGCGACAGCCACACCAGCACCCACGGCGCGTTCGGCGCGCTGGCGCACGGCATCGGCACGAGCGAGGTCGAGCACGTGATGGCCACCCAGACGCTGCTGGCCAAGAAGGCGAAGAACATGCTGATCCGCGTCGAGGGCCAGGTAGCCCGCGGCGTGACGGCCAAGGACATCGTGCTGGCGATCATCGGCAAGATAGGGACGGCGGGCGGCACCGGCTACACGATCGAGTTCGCCGGCAGCGCCATCCGCGCGCTCAGCATGGAAGGCCGCATGACGGTCTGCAACATGGCCATCGAGGGCGGCGCGCGCGCGGGCCTCGTGGCGGTGGACGACAAAACCATCGAGTACGTGAAGAACCGGCCGCTCTCGCCCAAGGGCGTGGAATGGGACCAGGCCGTCGCCTATTGGAAGACGCTCCATTCCGACGCGGACGCGCACTTCGATACGGTGGTCGAGCTCGATGCGACGGCCATCGTGCCGCAGGTGACCTGGGGCACTTCTCCCGAGATGGTGCTGGGCATCGACGGCCGCGTGCCCGATCCGGACAAGGAAAAGGACCCGAACAAGCGCGGCGCCATCGAGCGCGCGCTCACCTACATGAACCTGGAGCCCGGCAAGCCGCTGGCCGACATCTTCGTGGACAAGATCTTCATCGGCAGCTGCACCAACAGCCGCATCGAAGACATGCGCGAGGCCGCCGCCGTGGTGAAGAAGCTCGGCCAGAAGGTGGCGCGCAACGTGAAGGTGGCGATGGTGGTGCCGGGTTCGGGCCTCGTGAAGGAACAGGCCGAGCGCGAGGGCCTGCACGAGATCTTCAAGGCCGCGGGCTTCGAGTGGCGCGAGCCGGGCTGCTCCATGTGCCTGGCGATGAACGCCGACCGGCTGGAGCCCGGAGAGCGCTGCGCCTCCACCAGCAACCGCAACTTCGAAGGCCGCCAGGGCGCGGGCGGGCGCACCCACCTGGTCAGCCCCGCGATGGCCGCGGCCGCGGCCGTGCACGGGCACTTCGTGGACGTGCGCCAGTTCGCCTGAAGGTTGCCGACATGAAGACGACCGTATCGCTCGCCGCCATCGCGCTGGCCTGCCTGCTGGCCGGCTGCAACACCGTCAAGGGCATGGGCCAGGACGTGCAGCGCGCCGGCAGCGCCATCGAGCGCGCCGCCCGATAAGCCCAGGAACCAAGGAACCTCCATGCAGAAATTCACCGTGCACAAGGGCCTCGTGGCCCCGATGGACCGCGAGAACGTCGACACCGACGCGATCATCCCCAAGCAATTCCTCAAGTCGATCAAGAAGACGGGGTTCGGTCCCAACCTGTTCGACGAATGGCGCTACCTCGACCAGCCGGGCCAGCCCGGCGTGCCGGAATCGGCCCGCAAGCCCAACCCGGACTTCGTGCTGAACCAGCCGCGCTACGCGGGCGCCTCGATCCTGCTGGCGCGCAGGAACTTCGGCTGCGGATCGAGCCGCGAGCACGCGCCATGGGCGCTGGACCAGTACGGCTTTCGCGCCATCATCGCGCCGAGCTTCGCCGACATCTTCTTCAACAACAGCTTCAAGAACGGCCTGCTGCCCATCGTGCTGCCCGAGGCCAAGGTCTCCGAGCTGTTCGACGCGGTGCACGCGTTCCCGGGCTACGAGCTGACGGTGGACCTGGAGCGCCAGGTCATCGTGCTCCCGCAGGGCGAGGAGATCCCGTTCGAGGTGAACGCCTTCCGCAAGTACTGCCTGCTCAACGGCTTCGACGACATCGGCCTCACGCTGCGCCAGTCCGACAAGATCCGCGCCTTCGAGGCCGAGCGGCTGGCCACCAAGCCGTGGCTCGCGCACACCATGCCGGGCTGAGCCCCGGCCCTCCCCGCCCCCTTTTCCCCTACCAAGAGACATCCCAATGAAAATCGCAGTTCTGCCGGGCGACGGCATCGGACCGGAAATCGTGGCCGAGGCCGTGAAGGTGCTCGACGCGCTCGACCTGCCGTTCGAGATGGAGTCGGCGCTGGTCGGCGGCGCGGCCTACGAGGCCCACGGCCATCCCCTGCCCGAGGCCACGCTGAAGCTCGCCCAGGAGGCCGACGCCACGCTGTTCGGCGCCGTGGGCGACTGGAAGTACGACAAGCTCGACCGCCCGCTGCGGCCCGAGCAGGCCATCCTGGGCCTGCGCAAGAACCTGGGCCTGTTCGCCAACTTCCGTCCGGCCATCTGCTACGAGCAGCTGGTGGGGGCCTCGAGCCTGAAGCCCGAGCTGATCGCGGGCCTGGACATCCTGATCATCCGCGAGCTGACCGGCGACATCTACTTCGGCCAGCCGCGCGGCCGCCGCACGGCCGCGGACGGCCACTTCCCCGGCGCCGAGGAAGCCTTCGACACCATGCGCTACTCGAAGCCGGAGATCGAGCGCATCGCCCACGTCGCCTTCCAGGCCGCGCGCAAGCGCAGCAAGAAAGTGACCAGCGTGGACAAGGCCAACGTGCTGGAGACCTTCCAGTTCTGGAAGGACGTGGTCACCGAAGTGGGCCAGCAATACCCGGACGTGGAGCTGCAGCACATGTACGTGGACAACGCCGCCATGCAGCTCGTGAAGGCGCCCAAGGCGTTCGACGTGGTGGTCACCGGCAACATGTTCGGCGACATCCTCTCGGACGAGGCCTCGATGCTCACCGGCTCGATCGGCATGCTGCCCTCGGCCAGCCTGAACGCGAAGAACCAGGGCCTCTACGAGCCCAGCCACGGCAGCGCGCCCGACATCGCCGGCAAGGGCGTGGCCAATCCCCTGGCCACGATCCTGTCGGCCGCGATGATGCTGCGCTTCAGCCTGAACCAGGAAGCCGCCGCCCAGCACATCGAGGCCGCGGTGCAGAAGGTGCTGGCGCAGGGCCTGCGCACGCCCGACATCTGGAGCGAAGGCACGACCAAGGTCGGCACCGCCCAGATGGGCGATGCGGTGGTGAAGGCGCTGGCACGCTGATACCCGCCTGTTCCGCTTGCGAGCAGCGGCCCCCCCGGGGCCGCTTTTTTTCGGCTGCCGCCCGGCGCATCATGGGTCCGGATGCGGCCAGACAGCCGGCGTGGCCCTGCGCAGACTTCGGTGCATGTTCCATCAACGCACCGGAGTCCGCAGCATGTCTTCCCTCGACCACCGCATCGCCATCGTCACGGGCGCCAGTTCGGGCATCGGCCGGGCTGCCGCCCTGCTCTTCGCGCGGCAGGGCGCGCGCGTCGTGGCCGGAGCGCGGCGGCAGGCGGAACTGGACCGGCTCGTGGCGGAGATCCGGGACACCGGCGGGCAGGCCATCGCACTGGCCGGCGACGTCTGCGACGCCGCCTACGCCGAGGCCCTGGTACGGGAGGCGGTCGGGCGGTTCGGCGGGCTGGACATCGCCTTCAACAACGCCGGCACGCTCGGGCCCCTCGGCCCCACGACCGACATCCACCCGGACGACTGGCGCCGCACGCTGGACACCAATCTCGGCAGCGCCTTCCTCGGCGCGCGGCAGCAGATCCCGGCCATGCGGAAACGCGGCGGCGGCTCCATCATCTTCACCTCCACTTTCGTCGGCCACACCGCCGGGTTCGCGGGCGTGGCGGCGTATGCGGCCAGCAAGTCCGGCCTGATCGGGCTGGCACAGGCCCTGGCGGCCGAGTATGGTGCCGAAGGGATACGCGCCAATGCGCTGCTGCCCGGCGGCACCGACACCCCCATGGCACGCGAGATGAACGGCAGCCCCGAGGCGCTGGCCCAGGTGGCCCGGCTGCACGCCCTGCGGCGTCTGGCGCGCCCCGAGGAAATCGCGCAGGCGGCGCTCTACCTGGCTTCGGACGCCTCGTCTTTCGTCACCGGCACCGCGATGCTGGTGGACGGGGGCATCTCGATCCTGCGCGGCTGAACGGCGCGGCCACGTGTGGCGCTGCCGCGACGCGGACCGGGCTCCCACCGCCTGCATGCGTAACTCCGCGTACGCCGCTCACCCGGGCATCCGCTAAAATCGCTCTCCATGTTTGCCGCCCGCCCGTTCGCCCTGAACACCGCCTCTGCCGCCCTGGCAGGCGTGGCCACGCGCGCATTCACCACCAAAACCACGACCACCATTAAGGGCTGATCCAGCCTGGTTCGTCGTGCGCCCTCCCTGGCCCTGACGAGCCAGGCGAGCAGTCCCGGTCGGGTACTGTTTTCTTAAACCGAAAGGGCGTTGAAATGAGCAAGTTGGTAGGGTTGGTCGGCTGGCGCGGCATGGTCGGCTCGGTCCTGATGGAACGCATGCAGGCCGAGGGCGATTTCGGCCTCATCGAGCCGCTTTTCTTTTCCACCTCGAACGCGGGCGGAAAGGCCCCGGCGCAGGCGAAGAACGAGACCACGCTGCAGGACGCGTTCGACATCAACGCCCTGAAGCGCTGCGACATCATCCTCACCGCCCAGGGCGGCGACTACACGAGCGAAGTGTTCCCGAAGCTGCGCGAAGCCGGCTGGAAGGGCCACTGGATCGACGCGGCCTCCACGCTGCGCATGAAGGACGATGCCGTGATCGTGCTCGATCCGGTGAACATGCCCGTCATCAAGGATGCGCTCGCCAAGGGCGGCAACAACTGGATCGGCGGCAACTGCACCGTGAGCTGCATGCTGATGGGCGTGGGCGCGCTCTACAAGGCCGGCCTCGTCGAATGGATGAGCACCCAGACCTACCAGGCCGCCAGCGGCGGCGGCGCGCAGCACATGCGCGAACTGCTCACGCAGTACGGCACGCTGAACGCCGAAGTGCGCCCGCTGCTGGACGACCCGAAGAGCGCGATCCTGGAGATCGACCGCAAGGTCATCGCCAAGCAGCGCAGCCTCTCCGAAGCCGAGACCGCCAACTTCGGCGTGCCGCTGGGCGGCAGCCTGATCCCCTGGATCGACAAGGACCTGGGCAACGGCATGTCCAAGGAAGAATGGAAGGGCATGGCCGAGACCAACAAGATCCTTGGCCAGGGCGAAGGCTTCGGCTCCCAGGCGGTGCCGGTGGACGGCTTCTGCGTGCGCGTGGGTGCCATGCGCTGTCACAGCCAGGCGCTGACCTTCAAGCTGAAGAAGCACGTGCCGGTGGCCGACATCGAGGCGATGATCGCCGCCGACAACGAGTGGGTGAAGGTGGTGCCGAACACGCGCGAGGCGACGCTCCGCGACCTGACGCCCGTCGCCGTGACCGGCACCATGACCATCCCGGTCGGCCGCATCCGCCAGCTTGCGATGGGCCCCGACTACATCGGCGCTTTCACCATCGGCGACCAGCTGCTGTGGGGTGCCGCGGAGCCGCTGCGCCGCATGCTGCGCATCCTGCTGGACGCCTGATCCACCCCGGGTCTGCCGGCGGCCGTACGTAACCGCCGCCGGTAATTCCTGGCACGCTTTGTTACGAGTCGTTGTCCTACGACAACAGCCGAAAATAACCGCCAGCACGGTGCTTCAGGGCACCGCTGCGGGCGTGCGCGCACCTCGCTTGTCACTGCAAAACATTGATGCTATGGTGCTTTTTACATATTTTCACGCGAAGGCGCGGAACCGGGTCCCATCCCGCTTCCGCGCTTTTCGCGACGGCTCAACCTGATCGGCTGATGGCACACATGCATCGTTGGAAACTATCTGCTCTGGCCGCCGCGGCCCTCGCCTCGGCCAGCTTCTACGCCACCGATGCCAGCGCACTCGCCCTCGGGCGCCTCACCGTCCAGTCCGCGCTCGGCGAACCCCTGCGTGCCGAGATCGACCTGCCGGAAATCACGCCGGCCGAGGCCGAATCCCTGCGCGCCGTCGCCGCCCTCCCCCAGGCCTACCGGGCCCAGGGCCTGGAGCCGTCGCCCGCGATCAACGACCTGCAGGTACAGCTGCAGCGCCGCCCGGACGGCCGGATGGTGCTGCGCCTGACGACCAGCCGCCCCGTCAACGACCCGTTCGTGGACCTGGTGCTCGACACCAGCTGGAATGCCGGCCAGCTGGTGCGCAGCTACACGCTGCTGCTGGACCCGCCGGCTACGCGCCGCGACACTCCGGCCCCGACGGCCGCGGCGCAGGCGGCCCCGGCGCCCCGTTCGGTTCCGGCGCCTGCCCCGGCCCCGGCTCCCGCCCCGCCGGTCGCGGCCTCCGAATCCCCTCGCCCAGCGCCCGCGCCGGCATCGGCACCGGCACCGCGCCCTGCAGAGGCAGCGGCTGCCGCGCCGCGGCCCGCCCGGGCCCCGGCGCCCGCGGTGGCCAGCACGCCTGCGCCCGCACCGTCCGCGCCCGAGAGCGTGGTCGTGCGCCCCGGAGACACCGCCGGCCGGCTGGCGAGCGCGAACCGCCCCGCGGGCGTGTCGCTCGACCAGATGCTGGTCGCGATGATGCGGGCCAACCCGGAAGCCTTCATCGGCGGCAACGTGAACCGCGTGAAGTCCGGCGCCGTGCTGCAGATGCCCGACGCGGCCCAGGCGCAGGCCACGCCGCCCGCGCAGGCGCGGCAGATCATCGCCGCGCAGAGCCGCGACTTCAACGAATTCCGGCGCCGCCTGGCGGGCGCCGCGCCTGCCGCCGGGGTGGCGGCCGCCGAACGCTCGGCCAGCGGCCGGGTGCAGGCGCAGGTCGAAGACCGCAAGCCCGCCACCGCGGCACCCGACAAGCTCACCCTCTCCAAGGGCGCGGTCCAGGGGCAGCGCGCCGCCGAGGAACGGCTGGCGCGCGAGAAGCAGGCCGACCAGGCCTCCGCCCGCATGGCCGAGCTGTCCAAGAACATTTCGGAGCTGAACCAGCTGGGTGCCGCTTCGGCGCCGGCCGGTGCGCCCGCGCCGGCGCCCGCGGCGTCCGCTCCGGGCCGCGTGGCCGTGCCCGCTGGCAGCCTGCCGGGCGCATCGACGGCTGCCGCTGCCGCCAGCGCCCCGGCAGCTGCGCCCGTGGCGTCGGCCCCGGCTGCACCCGCACCCGTGGCCAGTGCGCCCGCCCCGGCCGCGCCGGCATCCGCGCCTTCCGCCACGGCGTCGGCGCCCGCGGCACCGGCGTCCGCATCGGCACCCGGGGCATCGGACTCCGGCACGCCCGCAGTCCCCGCCGCGCCGGCATCGGCCCCCGCCGCGCGCCCTGCGCCGGTGCCGGAAGCACCGCCCGAGGAGCCCAGCTTCCTCGACACCCTGCTCGAGAACCCGCTGCTGCCGATCGCGGGCGGCGGGCTGCTGGCATTGCTGCTGGGCTACGGCGTCTACCGCTCGGTGCAGAATCGCCGCAACCGCAGCGCGGTGGACAGCTCTTTCCTGGAAAGCAAGCTGCAGCCCGACTCGTTCTTCGGCGCGAGCGGCGGGCAGCGCGTGGACACCGCCAACAGCCAGATGACCACCGGCTCGTCGTCGATGGTGTATTCGCCCAGCCAGCTCGATGCCGGCGGCGACGTGGACCCGGTGGCCGAAGCGGACGTCTACCTGGCCTATGGCCGCGACCTGCAGGCCGAGGAAATCCTCAAGGAAGCCCTGCGGCACAGCCCCGACCGCATCGCAGTGCATGCGAAGTTGGCGGAGATCTACGCCAAGCGCCAGGACCGCAAGGCGCTGAACGCGGTCGCGCAGGACGTGTTCCGGCTCACCGACGGCCTGGGCCCGGACTGGAACCGCGTAGCGGATCTCGGCCGCGGCATCGATCCTGAGAACCCGCTCTACCAGCCCGGCGGCCGTCCCCCGGTGCTCGGCGATGAACCGGCCTATCCCGGCGAAGGCTTCGCGAGCACGCTCACCGACGGCCGCACCGCGGGCATCGCGGGAGCCGCCGCGGCGGGCGCGGCCGCGGGTGCCGCCGCGGCGTATGCGGCCGCACCGACCGCCGTGCAGCCGCCGGACCTCGACCTGGACCTGGACCTCGACCTGCCGGACGACGCCCTGACCGAGGCGCCGGCCGCCCCGGGCGCGTTCGCCGCCTCCATCGCTCCGCCGCTCGCACCCGCCGAGGAACCCGCACCGGCCGACGAACCCCTGGCCTTCGATCCCGAACCCACCGCACCGACCCCGATGGCACCGATAGCGCCGGAGCAGGCACCGCAGGCCCCCGCGCTCGACTTCCCCGATTCGCTCTCGCTCGAGGACTCCATGCGCGCCGACCTCGAACCCGGGCCGGCCCCGGCATCGGCGCCGGTGCCCCTCGAGTTCGACCTGGGCGATCTCTCGCTGGACCTGGACGCCGACACGGCACGTCCCGCCACGGGCACGGGCATGGCGGCCGCCACGGAGCCGCCGGCCTCCTCTTTCGGCGCCGATGCGGGCATGGCGGAAGACGCTCCGGACTCCCTGGAGCTGCCGGACGATCCGCTCGCCACCAAGCTTGCGCTGGCGGAAGAGTTCAATGCGATCGGAGACGCCGAAGGCGCCCGCACGCTGGTCGAGGAAGTGATCGCGGAATCCTCCGGGCCGCTGAAGGCCCGGGCACAGCGCCTGCTGGCCGATCTGGGCTGATGGCCGGCGGATTCGCGCGCGGCCGGCGGGGCCGTGGGGAGCGCCGGCCATGAGGGTGGCGCTGGGCGTCAGCTACAACGGCTCGGCCTACCGCGGCTGGCAGAGCCAGCCCGGCGGCCTCACCGTGCAGGACCGGCTCGAAGCCGCCCTGGCGCGCTTCGCCACGCACGAGGTGTCCACGGTCTGCGCCGGCCGTACCGACGCGGGCGTGCACGGCCTCATGCAGGTGGTGCATTTCGACACGCCGCTGGAGCGGACGCCGTTTTCCTGGGTGCGCGGCACCAACGCCTTCCTGCCGCCGGACATCGCGGTGCAATGGGCGTGCGCCGTGCCCGAGGCTTTCCATTCCCGGGCCTGCGCCACGGCACGGCGCTATGCCTACGTGCTGCTGCAGTCGCCGGTGCGCCCCAGCGTGGAAGCGGGCCGGGTGGGATGGGTCTTCGATGCGCTGGACGGCGAGGCCATGCGCGGCGCGGCGGCCCACCTGCTCGGGGAGCACGATTTCACCTCGTTCCGGGCATCCGCCTGCCAGGCCAAATCGCCGGTCAAGACCCTGCACCGCATCGACATCACGCACCGGGGCCTGCCGCAGGCGCCGCGCGCGGAGGGTCCGGCCGGCCGCGACGACGTTCCCACCTGCTACTGGCGCTTCGAGTTCGAGGGCAACGCGTTCCTGCACCACATGGTGCGCAACATCATGGGGTGCCTCGTGGCCGTCGGTCGGGGGCAGCATCCGCCCGGCTGGATGGAGTCGGTGCTGGCCGCGCGTTCGCGCGATGCGGCCGCGCCCACGTTCTCGCCGGACGGCCTGTATTTTCTCGGCCCGGTCTACGATGCCGCCTGGGGACTGCCCACGCGCACGGCTGCGTATGATTGGCTGCCCTGACGGCCCGCGCGGCGGCTGACCGCACGGCCTGCCACGCACGCCCTGGCCGTGCCCCGGCGGCCGCCTGCGCGCTCCGCCCCATGGGGCGGGCGGCTCCACGGGCCTGCGGATTCCGCCGCTCCCCGGCACGGCCCTGCCGTCGTCCACGCTCCAGACATCCACCACTGCCGCGATGACCCCACCTCCCGTTCCCACCGCCACCGCCACCGCCTCCGCCAGCCCGACCGCCGGCAGCACCGTGCAGCGCACGCGCATCAAGATCTGCGGACTGACCCGCGAGCAGGACGTGGACGCGGCCGTGCAGGCCGGCGCCGACGCCGTCGGCTTCGTGCTCTACGCGAAAAGCCCGCGGGCCGTCACGCCCGCGCGGGCGGCCGAGCTGGCCCGGCGCCTGCCGCCCTTCGTCACGCCCGTGCTGCTGTTCGTGAATGCCGATGCCGCCGAGGTGCAGGCCGCCTGCGCGCAGGTGCCCGCCGCGCTGCTGCAGTTCCACGGCGACGAAACCCCCGAGGCCTGCCGCGCCGCGGCCGATGCGGGCCGGCGGCCCTTCATGCGGGCGGCCCGCATTCCCCTGGACGCGCACGCCCCGGCGTTCGACCTCGTACAATTCGCCGAGCAACACTCTCACGCCCAGGCCATCCTGCTCGACGCCCACGTCGACGGCTATGGCGGCGGCGGCAAGGCATTCAATTGGTCACTCCTTCCACCAAGCGTCGGCTCTCACCTCGTTTTGTCTGGTGGACTCACGCCTGCAAACGTGACCGATGGCATCTTGCAGGTGCGGCCGCGCGGCCTCTCGCTCGCGGTTGACGTCAGTTCCGGCGTGGAAGCCGAAGGCCCCGACGGCCGTCCGCTGCGGGGTATCAAGGACGCCGGCAAGATCCAACGCTTCATCGCCGCCGTGCGCGCGGCCGATGGGCATTTTGCGAAGAACGATTGATGCTTTCCTACCAACAGCCCGACGCGTCGGGCCACTTCGGCCGCTACGGCGGCAGTTTCGCGAGCGAGACGCTCACGCACGCCCTCACCGAACTGCGCGAGGCCTATGCCCGCTACCAGAACGACCCGGAGTTCCTGAAGGAATTCCACAGCGAACTCGCGCACTTCGTGGGCCGGCCCTCGCCGGTCTACCACGCCGCGCGCATGAGCCGCGAGATGGGCGGCGCGCAGATCTTCCTCAAGCGGGAAGACCTCAACCACACGGGCGCGCACAAGATCAACAACGTGATCGGCCAGGCCATGCTCGCCCGCCGCATGGGCAAGCCGCGCGTGATCGCCGAGACCGGCGCGGGCCAGCACGGCGTGGCGACGGCCACCATCTGCGCGCGCTACGGCCTGGAGTGCGTGGTGTACATGGGCGCCGAAGACGTGAAGCGCCAGAGCCCGAACGTCTACCGCATGAAGCTCCTGGGCGCCACCGTGGTGCCGGTGGAATCCGGCAGCCGCACGCTCAAGGACGCGCTCAACGAGGCCATGCGCGACTGGGTCGCGAACGTGGACGACACCTTCTACATCATCGGCACCGTGGCCGGCCCGCACCCCTATCCGATGATGGTGCGCGACTTCCAGAGCGTGATCGGCACCGAATGCCTCGCGCAGATGCCCGGCATGCTGGCCGAGCAGCGCATCGCCGCCGAGCACCCCGATGCGGTGATCGCCTGCGTGGGCGGCGGCAGCAACGCGATGGGCATCTTCCACCCCTACATCCCGCACCAGAACACGCGCCTCATCGGCGTGGAGGCGGCCGGCGAGGGCCTGGACAGCGGCAAGCATTCGGCATCGCTGCAGCGCGGCAGCGCCGGCGTGCTGCACGGCAACCGCACCTTCATCCTGCAGGACCAGAACGGCCAGATCACCGAGACGCACAGCATCAGCGCGGGCCTCGACTATCCCGGCGTCGGCCCCGAGCACGCCTGGCTGCAGGAAATCGGCCGCGCCGAATACGTGGGCATCACCGACAAGGAGGCGCTCGACGCCTTCCACTACCTCTGCCGCACCGAAGGCATCATCCCGGCGCTCGAATCGAGCCATGCCGTGGCCTACGCGATGCAGCTCGCCAAGACCCTGCGCACCGACCAGTCCATCCTCGTGAACCTCTCGGGCCGCGGCGACAAGGACATCGGCACCGTGGCGGACCTCTCCGGCGTGGACTTCTACGACCGCCCGTCGATGCGGGGCCACGCGGTGAAGGGAGGGCCCGCCGCATGAGCGCCGTTTCCATGACGACCTCTTCCCCCTCCTCTACCGCCGCCGCCGAGGGCGCGCCAGCCATGGCCACGCCGGCTCCGCAGGGGCGCATCGCCACGGTCTTCGCCGACCTGCAGTCGCGCGGCCGCAAGGCCCTGATCCCGTATGTGACGGCCGGCTTCCCGTTCGCCGACATCACGCCCGCGCTGATGCACGGCATGGTGGAGGCCGGTGCCGACGTGATCGAGCTCGGCGTGCCGTTCTCCGATCCGATGGCCGACGGCCCGGTGATCCAGAAGGCCGGCGAGAAGGCCCTGTCGCTCGGCGTGGGCATGGCCCAGGTGCTGGGCCACGTGCGCGAGTTCCGCCAGCGCAACGCGAAGACGCCCGTGGTGCTGATGGGCTATGCCAACCCGGTGGAGCGCTACGACCAGGTCCACGGCGACGACGCCTTCGTGCGCGACGCGGCCGAGGCCGGCGTGGACGGCGTGCTGATCGTGGACTACCCGCCCGAGGAGTGCGAGGACTTCGCGGCCCGGCTGCGCGCGCGCGGCATGGACCTGATCTTCCTGCTGGCCCCCACCAGCACGGAGGAGCGCATGCAGCAGGTGGCGCGCGTGGCGAGCGGGTACGTCTACTACGTGTCGCTCAAGGGCGTGACCGGCTCCGGCATGCTCGACACCGCGGCCGTGGAGGCCATGCTGCCGGTGATCCGCCGCCATGTGCACATTCCCGTGGGCGTGGGCTTCGGCATCCGCGACGCGGCCACCGCGCAGGCCATTGGCCGCGTGGCCGACGCCGTGGTGATCGGCAGCCGCATCATCCAGTTGCTGGACGACCAGCCGCACGAGAAGGTGGTGCCCCTGGCCATCGATTTCCTGCGGGGGGTGCGCAAGGCGCTCGACACGTAGAATCAGAGACCATCCCCCTGAGCGGCTTTGCCGCTTCCCCCTTCTCTCGCGCTTCGCGCGGGAAGGGGGACGACGCCTACGGCCCGGCGGAGCCGGTTCCGTGGCGTCCACTGGCGTGGGCCGCGCCGGTTTTTGAGATTGCGGTGCCGCCACCTTTGCCATTCATTCGAGGAATACATCCATGTCCTGGCTCGAAAAACTCCTGCCGTCCAAGATCCAGCAGTCCGACCCGACGGAGCGCCGCCAGGTGCCCGAGGGGCTGTGGATCAAGTGCCCGAGCTGCGAGACGGTGCTCTACAAGACCGATCTGGAGCACAACCAGAACGTCTGCCCGCACTGCAGCCACCACCACCGCATCAACGCCCGCCCGCGGCTGGATGCCTTCCTCGATCCGGAAGGCCGCTATGAGCTGGGCCAGGAAGTCCTGCCGGTGGACGCGCTCAAGTTCAAGGACAGCCGCAAGTACACCGAGCGCCTGAAGGAGGCGCTGGAGAACACGGGCGAGACCGATGCGCTCATCGTCATGGGCGGCTCGGTCAAGAGCATCAACGTGGTGGTCGCCTGCTTCGAGTTCGACTTCATGGGCGGCTCGATGGGCAGTGTGGTGGGCGAGCGCTTCGTGCGCGGCGTCGAGACCGCCATCGAGCAGAAGGTGCCGTTCATCTGCTTCACCGCCACGGGCGGCGCGCGCATGCAGGAGGGCCTGCTCTCGCTCATGCAGATGGCCAAGACCAATGCCGCGCTCACGCGGCTCGCCAAGAAGGGCCTGCCCTACATCAGCGTGCTCACCGACCCGACCATGGGCGGCGTTTCGGCCGGTTTCGCCTTCGTGGGCGACATCGTGATCGCCGAGCCCAAGGCACTGATCGGCTTCGCCGGCCCGCGCGTGATCGAATCCACCGTGCGCGTGACGCTGCCGGAAGGCTTCCAGCGCGCCGAGTTCCTGCAGACCAAGGGTGCCGTGGACTTCATCTGCGACCGCCGCGAACTGCGCGACACCGTGGCCCGCAGCCTGGCCATGCTGCAGCGCCTGCCGGCCGATTCGGTGGCCTGAGCCGCAGCAGCGCCGCCGGTCTTCCATCACCGTAGCGGCAACTGCAGTTGCAGCTATGGCCCCAGCCGCCGCTCCCCGTCCCGGGGGCCGGCGGCTTTTTCGTGGGAAAGGCTACATCAGCACCGCGCCCTGCAGATGGCCCAGCACGATCATCACCACCTGCAGCAGCACGATGGCGACCAGGGGCGACAGGTCCACGCCCCCCAGGAGCGGAATCACCCGGCGCAGCGGGCGCAGCACCGGGTCGCAGAGGCGGGAGACCACGTCGGCGATCGGCGAGCGCGTCTGCACCCACGACAGCACCGCCGCGACGATCAGCAGCCCCATCATGCCGGAGACCGCCACCCGCGCGAGGCCGAACAGCGCCAGCCACGGCACCCAGGCCAGGCCCGCCCCCGCGCCCAGCAGCAGCCAGAGCAGCAGGTACTGCGCGAGCTGGATCAGCAGGGCCGCCACGAAGCTCGACCAGTCCCACCGCCCCGTCGGAGGGATGACGCGGCGCAGGGGCATCACGAGCCAGTCGCTGAGGGCGAACACCAGCCGGCCGATCGGGTTGCCGAAGGGCACGCGCTGGGCCTGCATGTACAGGCGCAGCAGGCAGGCACCGGTGAGCAGGCCGCCCACCACGTCGAGCAGGAAAGAGGCGATCTGGAAGAACATGGAATCCTGAAAAGGGTGAAGGCCCGCCGCGGGCCTTTTCGCCGTGGGATGATAGCGGGCCCTACCGGCCACGCCCATGACCTTCGCCCCTCCCCCCTCCGAGCCGCCGCCGGCGGCGGCGCCGCTCACGCTCACTTCGCTGCCGCTGTTCCCGCTCGGCACCGTGCTGTTCCCCGGCGGCCTGCTGGCGCTGCGGGTCTTCGAGGTGCGCTACCTCGACATGGTGCGCAAATGCCGCCAGGCCGGCGCGCCGTTCGGCGTGGTGGCGCTCACCGATGGCCACGAGGTGCGCCAGGCGGGCGCCGCGCCCGAGAAATTCCACGACGTCGGCACGATCGCCGCCATCTCCGACCTGGACGACTCCCACCCCGGGCTGATCGCGCTGCGGGCCCGGGGCGCGGAGCGCTTCCGCATCATCCGGCGCCAGCTGCTGCCGCACGGGCTGTGGATCGCCGACGTCGAACAGCTGCCGCCGGACGTTCCCGTGGCGGTGCCGGACGACCTGCGCAAGACCGCCACCGCCCTGGAGCAGGTGCTGGCCCGGCTGCGCGACCGCAGTCCCGACGACGCAAGCCTGCCCGATCCCGGTGCGGAACAGCTGGACGATTGCGGCTGGGTGGCCAACCGCTGGTGCGAACTGCTGCCGGTACCGATCGATCTCAAACAGCAGCTGATGCAGCTCGACAGCCCGCTGCTGCGGCTGGAGCTCGTGGGCGACGTGCTGGACCGCACGGGCATCGCGCCGTGAGCCCCCGCTGCGGCGTCCTGCCGCTGCCGTGCGCGGATCTGGCGTGAACGTCCTGCAGGTCATCACCAAGGGCGAGGTCGGGGGGGCGCAGAGCCACGTGCGCACGCTGTGCGCCGAGCTGCAGGGCCGGGGTGTGCACGTCGAGGTCGCCATCGGGGGCACACGGCCGGAGCCGCTCGCCATCGACCTGCAGGCCCTCGGCCTGCCGGTGCACCGCATCGCGGCGCTGGGCAACCGCCTGCATCCCCTGCCGCTCTGGCGCGCCACGCGCGAGCTGCTGCGCCTCGTGCGCGAGCGCCGGCCCGATCTGCTGCATGCGCACAGTGCGATGGCCGGCGTCGCGGCACGCATCGCGGGCGCGCTGGCGGGAGTGCCGGTGGTCTACACCGTGCACGGCTTCGCCTTCAAGCCGGGCCATCCGCCCCTGCGGCGCGCCATCGCCTGGGCCACCGAATGCCTGCTGGCGCCGCTCACCCGCCGGCTGGTCTGCGTCTCCGCCCACGAACAGGCGCTGGCACGCGCGCTGCCGCTGCCCCGGCGGCGCGTCCGCGTGATCGCGAACGGGGTGGAGGACCTGCCCCGGGCCGCATCAGCCCTCTCTGGCAGCACAGGCCACACGGGCCCGATTTCTGCGGTGATGGTGGCGCGGATGGCGCCCCCCAAACGCCCGGACCTGCTGCTGCAGGCCCTCGCCCGCGTGCGCGACCTGCGAGGCGAAGAACTGCCCGCCCACTTCCTCGGCAGCGGGCCCGACCTCGCCGCGCACCGTGCGCTGGCCGAGCGGCTGGACCTGCGGACGGTGCGCTTCGAAGGCGACGTGCCCGACGTGCCCGCGCACCTGGCGCGGCACGCGGTGTTCGTGCTGTTGTCGGACCACGAGGGCCTGCCGATCTCGCTCATCGAAGCCATGCGGGCCGGCATGGCCATCGTGGCCAGCGATCTGCCGGGCGTGCGGGAACTGCTGCCGGACGCGGAGTGCGCCCTGCACGTTCCGCCGGAGGCCGGCGCGCTCGCGCAGGCGCTGCAGCAACTGATAGAGTCGCCGGCAACCCGCGCCCGCCTCGGTGCGGCCGCCCGGCGGCGCTACGAGCGGCACTACACCGCCGAACGCATGGGCGACGCCGTGCAGGCGCTCTATGCCGACGCGCTGCGCGGCCTCCCGTCCCCGACCCCATGAACACCAGCATTCCGCACCGCGAGCTCGGCTCTTCCACGGCGCACCGGCAGGGCGCGGTGCTGCGCTGGGCGCTCGGCGGCACGGTGACGCTGCTGGCGAGCTACCTCATCGGTCTGGAACTGCAGCGGCGCGGCTGGGCCACCTTCCAGTTCCCGCAGACGGTGCTCTGGTGCCTGATTCCCTATGCCGTCACGGCCCACTGGCTCTACAGCGGCGCCTACCTGCCGCAGTTCGAGGGCCGCAGCTTCCTCATCGTGGCCACCGCGGTGCCGTACCTCGCCACGCCACTGGGTTTCGCGCTGCTGCAGCGTCCGTATTCGCGCGGCGCCGTCCTGCTCTCCTACCTGCTGTCGGCGGCCTGGTTCCTCGCGGGGCACTGGCGGCAGCGCCGGTTGCACGCCCTGCGCCTCGCCTGCCTGGACGCCTCCGTTCCCTCGCGCCTGCGGGAACTGCTCGGCACCCCCGCCGGCGCGGGATTGCGCCACATCGCACTGCGGCCCTGGGCGGAGTTCACGGCATCCTCGCCCGCGGCCCGGCCGGGGGACGACGCGCCGTGGGCCGGCGTGGTGCTCGACACCCGCACGCCGCCGGACGAGGCGCGCGAGCGCCAGATCTGCGCGCTGCGCCTGCAGCACGTCCGGCTCTACAGCGTGGAAACCGTGGCAGAACTGCTGAGCGGCCGCAAGATGCTGCCGGCCGCGTCGGTCCATGACCTGTGGGCGCTGGATGGCCATCCGGCCTACGACAGCGTCAAGCGCCTGCTGGATGCTGCCCTGGTGATCGCCACGCTCCCGCTGTGGCTGCCGCTGTGCCTGCTGGTCGGGCTGGGCGTCAAGCTGGATTCGCCGGGCCCGATGCTGTTCTCCCAGATGCGCGTCGGGCGCAATGGCCGGCCGTTCCGGCTCTGGAAGCTGCGCAGCATGCGCACCGCCACGCCGGGCACGGAATCCGCCCGCTTCGCGAGCGTGGACGACGAACGCGTCACCCGCCTGGGCCGCTTCATCCGCCGCATGCGGCTGGACGAGTTGCCCCAGCTCTGGAACGTGCTGCGCGGCGACATGAGCCTGATCGGCCCGCGGCCCGAGCAGGCGCAGTTCGTGGAAGCCTTCGCCGCGCGCATTCCCGCCTACCCTTACCGCCATCTCGTGCGCCCCGGACTGACCGGCTGGGCGCAGGTGCAGCAGGGCTACGCAGGCAGCGAAGAGGAAACCAGCGTGAAGCTCAGCTACGACCTCTACTACCTGGAGCATTACTCGCTCTCGCTCGATCTGCTGATCGCGTACAAGACGGTGCGCATCGTGCTCACGGGCTTCGGCGCCCGCTGAAAGGCCCGCCTTGGCCCGCACGTCCACCGCATCCTTCCCGCCACCGTCGCCGCGGCCGCCGCGCGTGTGCCTGCTGCGCGAAGACGGCGCCGTGGGCGGCGTCAACACGGTGATCGACGCGCTGTGCACGGGCCTGCAGCAGCGGGGATGGGGCCACCCCGACGTACAGGCGCTGCGCGGCGCGGGACCGGCGCAGTGGTGGCGCGCCGCGCGCGGCTGCGACGTGCTGGTCGCCACGAACGCCTTCCGCACCGCGCACGTCGCACGGCTGCTTGGCGCCGTGCTGCGCAAACCGGTGGTCACCTGGGTCCATGGCCCCCTGCTGGAGGTGCTGGAGACGGCCGGTGCCCCGCGGCTGCAGCGCGCCCGGCTGCGCTGGCTACACCGCGGCACGGCCCGTTTCGTCTTCGTCTCGGAGCATGCGCGCAGGTCCATGGCCGCATTTCTCGGCACGGCACTGCCCGGGGGGCGGGCCCGCGTCATTCCGAACCCGCTGCCCTTCGATGCGCCCGCGGCTGCGGACCTGCGCCCGCCGTCGCCGTCGCCGGATGGCGTGGTGGAGATGGGCTTCGTGGGGCGCCTGTCGCCTGAAAAGGAGCCTGCCCGCCTGCTCGACCTGCTGCGCAGTCTGCCGGAACGCTTCCGCCTCACCGTGGTGGGCGACGGGCCGCTGCGCGCCACGCTCGAGGCGGCAGGTGCCGATCTGGTGGCGCGGGGCCGGCTGGCCTTCGCGGGCGAGCGCCCCCGGGGGCGTACGCTGTCGCCCGAATGGCGCTTGACGGTGCTCACCTCCCGCTATGAAGGCAGCCCCGTGAGCGCGCTCGAATCGGTGGCCGCCGGCATTCCGTTCGTGGCGCCCGCGCTGCCGGCCTTCACGGAGGCGGCGCCCGGGCCGGCCGCCTGCCTGCTCGCACGCGACGCCACCGGCGAGGCGATGGCCCGCACCGTGCAGGACGTGCTGTCCCTTCCGCCCGCACGGCTGCGGGCCGCGCTGGAGAGCGTGCGGGCGCGACACGCTCCGGACCGTTTCGTCGATGCCTGGTGCGCCGCGCTGCAGGAGGCCGCGGGGCGATGCTGATCCATTTCATCCACCGCGGCGACGCCTACCTGCCGGAGCTGGCCGCGTACGCGGCTTTTCTGCAGTCGCGCGGGCACGCCGGCCAGGTGCACCGCCACCTCGGCTCCGTGCCGCAGGACGCGCAGGTGCTCTGGTGGATGTGCGGCCGGGTCGCGCCGGCCGAGGCGCAGCGTTTCCCCTCGGCCGTGCAGGTGCATGAATATGCATCGGCCTCGGTCCCGCCGCTCGCGTGGATCAAGGACTGCGCCAAGCGATGGCGGCAACCGCGGCCGCACTACCGCATCTTCCAGAATGACTGGGTGCGCGCACGCCTGGACCCGGGCGACGGCGTGCCGTGGGAGCTGCGCGACATGGGCATCGATCCTGCGGAGTTCGCGCCCAGGCGGGCGGACGCCGCGGCGCCGATGGGCCCGGCGGCGCCATCGTCCCGGGCCCATGATTTCGTCTACCTCGGCGAGATGGGCCGCCTGCGCCACTTCCTGCCGCTGTTCGACGGCCTGGCCCGGGCCGGGCGCAGCGTGCTGCTGGTCGGCGACCTGCCGGCCGACCTGCGCGAGCGCCTGCTGCGCACGGGCCGGGTGACGGCCACGGGCCGGGTGGCCCACGCGGAGGTTCCCGGCCGGCTGCGGCAGGCACGCTGGGGCCTGAACCTCGTGCCCGCCCGCGCGCCCTACGACCGGCAGACGTCCACCAAACTGCTGGAGTACTGCGCCGCCGGCCTGCCGGTGGTGAGCACCGACTATGCCTGGGTGCGCGGTTTCGAACACCGCCACGGCGCCCGGTTCGCCTATGTGCCCGATCGGGCGGATGCCGGGCGCTACGCCGCCCTGCTCGGCCCCGTGCTGGAGACCTGCGCCCCGGTGGTTCCGGACGTGCGCGCGCTGGCCTGGCCGCACATCCTGGCCTCGCTCGGCATCTGGCGCCAGTTCGGGCTGGAGCCCGGCGCATGAAGCTGCCGCGCGCCACGCTCGCGGTGGCCCTGGGCAGCGCGGCCTCGCTGGCGGCCCAGGCGCTGTTCAGCCTCGTCATGCTGCGGTGGTTCACGCCGCAGGCCGTGGGCACGTTCTCCGTCGTGGCCCAGATCGCCTTCTTCTGGATGACGCTCGCCCTGGCACAGAGCCCCCTCACGCTGCTGGCCGATGCGCACGTGCCCGCGCGCCCGGCACTGCGCTCCGCCCTGGCGGCGAGCCTGCGCCGCATGCTCTGGCTCGCGCCGGCCGTGGTGGCGGCCGTGGCGTGGAGCCGGCTGCCCTCGCCGGCCTGGGCCCTGGCCTGGGCCTGCGGCCTCGCGCTGCTGCAGGGGGGCTGGTATCTGGCCCAGCCCTATGCCCTCAGGACGCGGTCACCGCAGGCCGCGGCGCTCGCCAAGGCGGCGCCGCCGGTGACCGCGCTCGCGGTGGCCACGCTGGCGGCCCTGGCCTGGCCCGGTGCGCCGGTGGCGGGGCTGCTGTGCGCGGCATTGGCCGGCTATGCCGCCGGCGCGCTGTGGCTGCTGCCGCCGCGCCGGGCCGCGGAAGCCGGTCCCGGCCCCGAGGCCGCTCGCGGCACGGAAGGCCCGGCGGCGGTCTTTGCAGGCACGCAGCGCGACGGCCGCAGCATGCGCCTCCGGATCGCCCACACGGCCGTGGATGCGATCACCGGCGCGGGCCTGCTGATCGTCTGGCAGCGCACGCACGGCGCGGCCGACGCCGGCTATCTGGCGGTGCTGCTGCGCCTGCTCGGATTCGTGCCGGTGGTCGTGCATGCCTCGTGGGCCCAGGTGCTGCTCGCGGGCGGAAGCGGGCAGGCGGGTTCTCCGCTGCGCGTCGGCCTGGCCGGCGCCGTGGCGACCCTCGCCCTGGGCGCCGCCGGCGCAGCAGCACTCGCCGCGGGGCTGGCGCCTTCCTGGCAGACCGCCCTGCCCTACGTGGCACCGCTCGCGCTGTGGCAGGCGGCGGCCTGCGTGCATGCCGCCTGCAGCCACCTGCCCTTCCAGCAGGGCCGGGCGACGGCGTTTTCGCGCACAGCCATCGCGGTGGCGCTGCTGCAGTGGGCGCTGCTGGCGCTGCCGGCCTGGTGGCCCGGCGCGCCGATCGCGGCAGTGGCGCACGCCTGGTGGCTGGGTGCGGCATCGGCCGTGGCGCTGCTCGCCTGGGCCCTGTGGATGGCGGGTTTGGGCAAATGGGGCCGCCAAACTTAAAATCCCCCCTTTTTGTCCGTTCCGTCTTTTCTCCCACCGCGCCTGCCTGCGGACCTCCATGTCTGAAAACCAACCTACCTCCCCGGCTCCTTCCCTCGACGACAACCAACTCATCGCCGAGCGCCGCGAAAAACTCAAGGCCCTGCGGGAGGCCCAGGCACAGGGCAAGGGCGTGGCGTTCCCCAACGACTTCCAGCCCGCGCACCATGCGGCCGACCTGCAGGCGCAGTACGCCGAGACCGTTGCCGAGACGCTCGAGGCCAACCCGGTGCCCGTGCGCGTGGCCGGCCGCATGATGCTCAAGCGCGTGATGGGCAAGGCCAGCTTCGCCACCGTGCAGGACGGCTCGCTCGGCACCACCGCTGGCCGCATCCAGATCTACGTCACGCGCGACGCGATCGGCGAAGAGGCCTACGCCGCCTTCAAGCACTGGGACCTGGGCGACATCGTGGGCGCCGAAGGCACGCTCATGAAGACCAAGACCGGCGAGCTGTCGGTCCGCGTGACCACGCTGCGCCTGCTCACCAAGAGCCTGCGCCCCATGCCCGACAAGTTCCACGGCGTGGCCGACCAGGAGGTCAAGTACCGCCAGCGCTACGTCGACCTGATGACCGACGAGGCCGCCCGCAGGCGCTTCATCGCGCGCAGCAAGGCCGTGAGCGGCATCCGCGAGTTCATGGTGCAGCACGGCTTCCTGGAGGTGGAGACACCCATGCTCCACCCGATTCCCGGCGGCGCCAACGCCAAGCCGTTCGTGACGCACCACAACGCGCTCGAGCAGGAGATGTACCTGCGCATCGCGCCCGAGCTCTACTTGAAGCGGCTCGTGGTCGGCGGCTTCGAGCGCGTGTTCGAGATCAACCGCAACTTCCGCAACGAAGGCATCTCGGTGCGCCACAACCCCGAGTTCACGATGATGGAGTTCTACGCGGCCTACTGGAACTACCGCGATCTGATGGACTTCACCGAGCAGCTCGTGCGCGATGCCGCCATGAAGGCGGCGGGCAGCCTGCAGCTCACCTACCAGGGCCGCGCGGTGGACCTGGCCCAGCCCTTCGAGCGCCTGACGATCCGCGAGGCCATCCTGCGCCACACCGAGGCCGGCGACGGCGTGGACGATGCCGCGTGGCTGATCGCCGCGCTGCGCAAGCTGGGCCTGTCCGAGGAGAAGAACCGCCTCTCCACCCGCACGCTGGCGGGTCTGCAGGTGCTCTACTTCGAGGAAACGGTGGAAGACAAGCTCTGGCAGCCCACCTTCATCATGGAGCATCCGACCGAGATCAGCCCGCTCGCGCGCGCCAACGACACGCGCCCCGAGGTGACGGAACGCTTCGAGCTCTACATCACCGGCCGCGAGTTCGGCAACGGCTTCTCCGAGCTCAACGATGCCGAAGACCAGGCCGCCCGCTTCCAGTCGCAGGTGGAGGCCAAGGACAGCGGCGACGACGAGGCCATGTACTTCGACCACGACTTCGTGCGCGCGCTCGAATACGGCATGCCGCCCGCCGGCGGCTGCGGCATCGGCATCGACCGGCTCATGATGCTGCTCACGGACAGCCCGAGCATCCGCGACGTGATCCTGTTCCCGGCCCTGCGCCGCGAGCACTGAGCGCCTCGGCGCCGGCGACAGGCCGGTGCTACAGTGCGTCCACCGCTGCCGCACACCGGGGCGGGCGCGACCGGCCGCGCCTGCCCTGCCCCGCCCTGCTTCCATCCGAGAAAGAGGAAGGCCGATGACCACACTGCCTCCCGCCACGCCCGCGGCTTCCGCGCGGCCTGCAGACCTCCAGCCGCCCGCCTCCGGGCCTTTTTCCGTGCTGGTGGTGGAAGACCAGGCCTCGGTGCGCGCGGCGCTGGTGGGCGAGCTGAAGCACGCCGGGGTCTCCGACGTGATGGAAGCCGCCTCGGGCGACGTGGCGCTGCAGCTCTTCAAGCTGCGCCGCCCCGACCTCGTGCTGCTGGACATCCGGCTCTCCGACCACAACGACGGCTACTGGGTCGCGCAGCAGATGCGCGAGGCCGAGCCGGGCGGATGGACGCCCATCATCTTCCTGTCCGGGCTGGACAGCGACCTGGACGTCTGGCGCGGCATCGAGGCCGGCGGCGACGACTACCTCGTCAAACCGGTGAAACCGATCGTGCTGGTGGCCAAGCTGCGCGCCATGCGGCGACTGCTGGACATGCGCCGGCGGCTGGTGACGATGTCCGAAGAGCTCCATCTGGCCAACCAGCGCCTCAACGAGATGGTCGAGGTGGACCCGCTCACCGGGCTCGTCAACCGGCGCGGCTTCGACCGCATCCTGCACAGCGAGATCCTGGCCGCGCGCCGCGACGGCCTGCCGCTCACGCTGATGCTGTGCGACCTGGACCATTTCAAGCGCTTCAACGACACCGTCGGCCACGTGCAGGGCGACGCCTGCCTGCGCGAAGTCGGGCGGATCCTGAAGGAAGTGTGCGTGCGTCCGCGCGATGCGGCGGCCCGCTACGGCGGCGAGGAATTCGCGCTCATCCTGCCCAACACGCCCCGCTCCGGCGCCATGACCTTCGCCCGCGCGCTCGGCAGCCTGATGGACCGCCGCGCCATCGCCCACCCGGACTCGCCCCTGGGCGAGAGCCTCACCCTCTCGGGCGGCATCACGACCTGCGTGCCGGACGACAGCACCAGCGCCGAAGGCATGCTGATGCGCGCGGACGAAGCGCTCTATGCGGCGAAGGCCCAGGGCCGCGCGCGCTTCTTCAGCTTCGAGATGCAGATGGATACCATCGAGCAGCTGCGCGGCTGAACGGCCCGGCGGCCACCCGGGAACCCTCGTGCCCGGATGCGCTCACCTCCATGGGTGAGCCTGTATTCACTGTCTTTTTCCCTCTCCGATCCGCTGAACGCCTTGCATCCCCTGTCCACCGCGCGGCTGCGCACCTACTTCCCCGACTGGATGCAGGAATGGCTCGACATCATCGTGCCGGGCCTGCAGATCATCCTCATCCTGGTGCTGGCGATGCTGCTGCAGCGCACGCTGCGCCGCCTGCTCGAGCGCGCCGGCCGGCACTACCACTGGCCGATCGAACTCATGGTGCCGGTCACCGGGCTCGTGCGCTGGATCATCATGGGCAGCGCGATCCTGCTGGTGCTGGAGCGGCTGGGCGTCTCGGCCACCGTGCTGTGGACCGCGTTCACCGGCTTCGCGGCCGTGGGTGCGGTCGCATTCTTCGCGGCCTGGAGCGTGCTCTCCAACCTGTTCTGCGCACTGCTGATCTTCACCGTGGGACCGTTCCGGCTGGGCGACTACATCGAGGTGCTGGACACGGCGGAGAAGCCCGGTGCCAAGGGCCGCGTGGTGGACATCAACCTGCTCTACACCACGCTGGAGGATTTCCACGGCACGGCCGAGGTGCCGATACTGCTGCAGATTCCCAATGCGCTGATCTTCCAGAGGGTGGTGCGGCGCTGGAAGATGGCGCCGCCCCTTCCGGAGACCGGAGCCCACCACGCCGGCACGGATGCCGGCGCGGCCGCGCCGGCGGCCGCCGGGCCGAGCCCCGCACCGGCACCGGCTGCGGCCGCCATGCCGCGGCCCCCCGCGGCGCCGGGTTCGCCGAACGCCTGAACGGCGCCCGCGGCAGACGACGGCCTCCCTCCCCTTCAGCGGCCTTCGCCGTGCGGCCTGTGGCCGCCGTCCTGGCCGTGCGGCGGATGCGAGGGCTCGTGCGGCATGCGGGCAGGCGGCGGGGCCTGCAGCGCGCCCCGCAGGCTCTCGTGCATGGCCGCGGGCCGCGGCTCGGGCCGGGCTTCCGTCCGCTGGACGGGCTGCTGCTGGTGCGGCGCCGGGGCCGGGTGCAGGGCCGCCACGGGTGCCTCGCGCGGCGCGGCATGGACCGGGGACACCGGCTCCACCATGCGCGGCGCAGGCACCGGATGGGCGGGCGGCGACTGCAGCGCATGGGCCATCGACGCCTCTCTGGGCAGCTGCGCCTGGGTGGCGGCATCGCCCCGGAACGAGGGCCGCGGGCCTTCTCCGCGCATCGGCTCCGCCGTCCCGCGAGGCTCCTGGAAGGGGCGGGCCTGCATGGCGGCCTGTGCCGGAGGGACGTCGGCGCGGGCCGGTTCGGGCCTGTTCCAGCCCCGGTCCGCGGCGGTTGGGGAGTGCACCGCCGCCACCGGTGCCGCAGACGGAGTCGGGCGCGGCAGCACCCCGGCAGCAGGCGCGGCACGGCCTTCGCGGTCAGGACCGCTGCGCTGCAGCGCCGCTCCGAGGCCATGCTCCGGTGCACTGCGGTGCATGGCATCCACCGGCCGCGCCAGGGACTGCGCCGGCAGCGCGGGCGCCAAAGCCCGGCCCTGCGGCTCGTGCGGCAGCGGCTGCGGCTGCGGCTGCGGCGCGCCGCCGGACGTCGGCAGGCGCATCCGCGCCATCCGCTCGCCGGGCGGCAGCATTCCCACGCCGGGATGGCCCGCGGCTGCGTGGCTTTCGTGCAGCGCCGCTGCGAGCGGACGCGCATCCGGCAGCGCGGCAACCGCCTGCGGCGGCCGGCCGGGCGCCATGGCCCCTGGAGACGGCAGCCCGGCCTGCAGGCCGGCGCCGGAAACATCGCCCGGCAGCATTCCCGCCCCGGGCGGCTGCCCAGGCGCGTTCACGTAGACGTTGCGGTTGTTCACGGTGATGCGGTTGTGGATGTTCTCGATCACCGTGGTCGAATTCGACACGTAGGTGGCGCCGCGGTAGAGCACCGCGGGACCCCAGGCCGGCGGCGGCGGCGCGGGCCCCCAGGCCACGGGCGCGGGCGGAGGCGGCGGGCCCCAGTGCAGGTTCCAGGCGTCCCAGCCCCAGGCGTGGTGGTGGCTCGCCGCCGCGCCCACCAGCACGCCCGCGCCGAAGGCCAGCGCACCCACGGCCACCGGATCGGGGCCGGTGGACACCACCACCGGCGCCAGCGCGGGCGCGGGCACGGCCCAGCGGTAGCTCGGGTACACCGGCACCGGCGTGCCGTACACCACGGCCGGGTCGTAGCGCGGCACGTAGACGGTCTGCACCTCCGTGGGCTGGATGGTGATCACCGTGGGCGGCGGGGCGATCACCGCCGGCCCCTCATAGAGCGCCACGGGCGGCTGCGCAGGCGCCGGCGGCGGAGGCAGGCTGCGCGCCTCCACCGTGGCGACGCGCAGGTGGGGTGACGCCTTCAGGGTGCCGGCCTTCGCGGCACGCGCACGCATCACCTGGATCGCGTTCATCACGTCGGAGGGGTCGTGGTAGTAGGCCTTGCCCAGCGCGGTCGTCCACGGCAGGTTGGCGGCCATCTGCTCCAGCACGTTCGGGAACGCCGTGAGCGATTTCACGCTCGGGTCCCAGGGCTGCGGGTCCACCGCCGCGGCCAGCGCGCCGCCTTTGGCCGACGGGTTCTGCGCGAGCCAGGTTTCGGCGGCGCTGATCTGGTCGGGGTAGGTCGCGCCCGCGAGGATCTGGGCCACCAGCCGGTCCGGGTAGAGCGCGATCGGCGCCACCATCTGGTAGAGCGCATCCGCGGACGGCGGCGTGTAGGCCACCGGTACGGCAGTGGCCGCGGGGGCCGGCGCGGCGGCCGGCTCCACGGCAGGTGCCGCCGCATCCGCCTTCGGCGTGGGAGATCCGGAGGGCTGGCAGCCGGCGAGCGCACAGGCGGCCGCCAGCAGGGCGAGCGTTGCGCCCTGCCGCCGCAGGGGCATGCGCCGTGGCGGGATGGAAGCGTGGGACGGGATGGGAGCGAACACCATGGAAGACCTCCGGGCGGAGGCCCCGCGCCATCGGGGGCGGCAGCTTCCGCATGGAGGCCTAACGCGGAGTCGCCCTCGCCGTTGACGGCACCTGTATGCCGATGTGTCCGGCGCCAGCGGGCGGCACGGCGCTGGACTTCCGATTCTTCAACGCCGCCGTGCAGTTACCGCATCCAGAAGCTCCCGGCGCCGAAACATTCGATTACACCTGCGCGCCCCATCGCTCCGCCATGTACCTCCCGCCACACACCCGCACTGCCTGGCCCGGACAGGGCGTCAGGGCAGGCATTCCAGCGCACGCAGGTACGCCGGCTCGAGCATGAGTTCGTCCCAGGGATGCGGCAGCGTCTGCGGCAGCAGGGCCAGGCGCCGGGCCTCGCTGTCGGCCGAGGGCCGCCAGCGGCCTTGGCTGCGTGCCTGCTCCAGCCCGTCGAGCAGATCGTCCAGCACCCTGCCCTGCGCGGCGCCCTCGCCCACCAGGCTCTGGTTGCACAGCAGCACCAGATCGCAGCCGGCATCCAGCGCGGCCAGCGAAGCGTCCGCATAGCCGATCACCTGTCCGTCGATGCGGCGCGCACCTTCCATGCTCAGGTCGTCGCTGAAGATCGCGCCGCCGAAGCGCAGGCGCTCGCGCAGGATCTCCTGCAGCCATTTGCGCGAGAAGCCCGCGGGGCGCCCGTCCACGCGCGGATAGATGACGTGCGCAGGCATCACGGCCGACAGCGTGTTCGACAGCCAGGCATACGGCGCGGCATCGTCCGCCAGGATCGCGCGCAGGCCGCGCCGGTCCACGGGAACGTCGGTGTGCGAATCCGCCGCCACGAAGCCGTGGCCGGGAAAGTGCTTGCCGCAATGCGCCATGCCGGCCTGCAGCATGCCGTGCGCCACGCCCTTGGCGAGCAGGGCCACCACGCGCGGATCGTGGTGAAAGGCCCGGTCGCCGATCACGCGGCTCACCGAGGCCGTCCCGGCGTCCGCCTGCCAGTCGAGGTCCAGCACCGGTGCGAACGCGAAATCCACGCCGCAGGCCCGCAGCTCGCTCGCCAGCACGTAGCCCACGGCGGTGGCGGCATCGGTGGCGCGCAGGGCGCCGCTGCCGGTGCCCTGGCGGCCGTCGTCCATCCACAGGGTGCCCAGCGCCCGCATCGGCGGCAGGTGCGTGAAACCGTCGGTGCGGAAGCGCTGCACGCGACCGCCTTCGTGGTCCACGCAGATCAGCAGGTCGTCGCGCACGGCCTTGATCGCGGCGGTGAGTTCCAGCAGCTGCGCGCGGTTCTGCCAGTTGCGCGCGAACAGGATCACGCCGCCGGTGAGCGGATGCGCCAGCCGGCGGCGATCGGCCGCGGTGAGCGCCGTGCCGGCGACATCGAGAATGACGGGGGAGTGTTCGGTATCGGTGGTCATGCAGCAAGGTCCCGGCACTCCGGGCGTTGGAAAGATCGAAGGCCCGCGGCCGGCTCAGGCCCGGGCGGATACGGTGGCGGGCAAGGCCGGCGCTCCGCGCTCCACCACGCAGAAGCTCGCCGCATAGTCGCTCTCGTCGGTGACGCTCAGGTGGCAGTGCAGCCCGCGCTCCTCGAACCAGGTCTTGAGCGCACCGTGCAGCACGATGACGGGCTGGCCGCTCGGCAGCTTGGCGACCTCGCAGGAGCGCCACGTCATGGGCATGCGCATGCCCATGCCGATCGCCTTGCTGAAGGCCTCCTTGGCGGAGAAGCGCGTGGCCAGGTAGCGCACGCCGCGTTCGGGCCAGCGCGCACTGCGCTCGCGCCACGCCGCCAGTTCGCCGTCCGCGAGCACCTTCTCGGCGAAGCGGTCGCCGTGGCGCTCCAGGCTCGCGCGGATGCGGCGCACGTCGCAGATGTCGGTGCCGATGCCGTAGATCATGCGCCGGCCCGTGCCGCCATGCCGCCCTCGATGCAGCGCTGGTAGGCCTGCACGGTGGCGGCGTAGCCCAGCTCCAGCGCATCGGCCACGAAGGCGTGCCCGATCGACACCTCCAGCACGCCCGGCACCCCGGCGACGAAGGCTGCGAGGTTGTCGCGGTTCAGATCGTGGCCCGCGTTCACGCCCAGGCCCGCATCCAGCGCGGCGCGTGCCGCCGCGGCATAGCGCGCGAGCTGTGCGGACTGCTCCTGCGTGCCCCAGGCGGCCGCGTACGGCTCGGTGTAGAGCTCCACCCGGTCCGCGCCCACTGCACGGGCGGCGGCCATCTGCTCGGGCACCGGGTCCATGAAGAGGCTCACGCGCACGCCCAGGGCGCGGCATTCGGCCACCAGGGGAGCCAGGCGCTCGGCGTCCTGCGGAAAGCTCCAGCCGTGGTCGCTGGTGAACTGGTCCTCGCCGTCCGGCACGAACGTCGCCTGGTGCGGGCGCACGGTGCGGATGAACTCCATGAGGTTCTGCGACGGATTGCCCTCGATGTTGAATTCGCGGTCGGGCCATTCACGCATCAGCGCGGCGAGTGCGTGCACGTCGTCCGCGCGGATGTGGCGGCCGTCGGGGCGCGGATGGACCGTGATGCCCTGCGCGCCGGCCGCGAGGCACTGCTGCGCGGCGCGCTCCACGCTGGGAATGCCGAGGTGCCGCGTATTGCGCACCAGGGCCACCTTGTTCACGTTCACCGACAGCGCGGTGCGCAGGAGGGAATGCTGGGTCATAGGGACTGAAGATCGATCATGAGCTGCCGGGTCCGCAGCAAAGGGCTTCCGCAATGGTATTGCAGCAGCGTGCGCAGCTGCGGCTTGAGTTCGGCGGCCAGCGACGCGCCCCCGGGCACGCCCGTGACGATCGCGCGCAGTGTGGCCGTGTACGGCTGCGCGTCGCCCAGCGTGCGCTCGAGCAGGCGCCATTGCGCGCCATCCAGCGTGCTGCGGTCCGCGGCCACGGCGGCCCTCAGGCCCCCTTCGGGCACCAGCGCATAGCGCGTGCCGGCCACCAGCGGCGCGAGCGTGGCCGTCTCCGCATCCAGCGCGGGCAGCAGCCCGATCTCGCGCAGCAGCAGCAGCTCGAAGCTGCGCAGCACCGGCTCCAGCGCATCGCCGTGCTCGCTCGCCAGCACCCGCACCACGCCGGCATAGGCATCGAACAGCGCGGCATGCGTGTCCTCGCGCGCCAGCAGCCGCATCAGCAACTCGTTCAGGTACAGACCCGAAAGCAGCGCATCGCCCGTCGGCATCACGTGCCCGCCCACCCACTCGGCCCCCTTCAGCCCATGCACCTCTTCCCGCCCCTCGCCGTTCGCCGCGTAGGTGACGCGCAGCGGCTGCAGCGGCAGCAGCACCGGCCGGAAATTCGACGTCGGCTTCTTCGCCCCCCGCGCCACCAGCGCCACTCGTCCATGGTGGCGCGTGAACACGTCCAGGATCAGGCTCGACTCGCTCCAGTCGTAGCGGTGCAGCACATAGGCGGGTTCGTCGGAGACGCGGCGTGCGGCCATGGAGGGCGACTACTCTTGCAGTGGAACGCCGTGCGCGCGGGTAGCAAACCAGCCGGCATCCAGGGGGAAAACCATGGCGGCAGAAACCGCATTGCCACGCCCCCCTTCGGCAAGGCCCGCAACGCCCAGAAACAGCAGGGCCTCCATCACTCAGAAGGCCGCGGAGCAGGCCAGGCCAGCAGACGCCGCGGAACCGGCTTCGCCGGGCCGCTGGCGTCGTCCCCCCTCCCGCAGGAGAGGGGGGAAGGCGCGCAGCGCCTCAGGGGGGTGTCCACTACTCATACCCGAAGGACCGCACCCGCGCCTCGTCGTCGGCCCAGCCCGATCGCACCTTCACCCAGACCTCGAGGAACACCTTCGCATCCATCAGCCGCTCCATCTCCTGCCGCGCCTCGGTGCTGATGCGCTTCAGGCGCTCGCCCTTGTCGCCGATCACCATCGCCTTGTGGCTGTCGCGCTCCACCACGATCGTGGCCGCCACGCGGATGAAGCGCTTGTGCGTCTTGCTCGGCTCTTCCTCCATCTTGTCGATCACGACGGTGGAGGTGTAGGGCAGTTCGTCGCCCGTGAAGCGGAAGAGCTTCTCGCGCACCGTCTCGCTGGCCAGGAACTTCTCGCTGCGGTCCGTCAGTTCGTCTTCGCCATAGAACCACGGCTGCTCGGGCAGGTACTTCGCACAGATGCCGAACAGCCGCTCGATGTCGCCCTTGTTCTTGGCGGACATGGGCACGAACTCGGCGAACGGATGGCGCTCCTGCATGCCCTTGAGCCAGGGCGCGATCTCGGCGCGGCGGTGCACCTCGTCGAGCTTGTTGGCGATCAGCAGCGTCGGAATGCCGGGCTTGAAGAGCGACAGCACCTTGGCGTCGGCCAGCGTGAAGCTGCCCGCCTCGACCACGAAGAGGATCAGGTCCACGTCGCCGATCGCGCCCATCACCGTCTTGTTGAGCGATTTGTTGAGCGCCGTGCTGTGCCGCGTCTGGAAGCCGGGCGTGTCGACGAAGACGAACTGCGTGCCTTCGCGCGTGCGGATGCCGGTGATGCGGTGGCGCGTGGTCTGCGCCTTGCGCGAGGTGATGCTGATCTTCTGGCCGACCAGCGCGTTCATGAGCGTGGACTTGCCGACGTTCGGCTTGCCCACGATGGCGATGAGTCCGCAGCGCTGCGGGCCCTGCGCGGTGGTGGCCTCCGCGGCAGCGCCGGCGACGGGGCCGGCCTTTGCGGGCGCAGCGCCCGGACGCGCTGCGGCCAGCATGGCCTCCAGGTCGTCCTGGGAAGCACCCGGGGTGCCGGAAGCGGGGGGAACGGAGGAATTCATGGGTGTTTCGCTTTCAGGGTGGCCAGCATGGCGGCGGCGGCGGCCTGCTCGCCCGCCCTCCGCGATCCGCCGATGCCGCGCTCGGTCAGGCCCAGTTCCGGGATGTCGCATTCCACGTCGAAGGTCTGCCGGTGGGCGGCCCCCACCGTGGCGACCACGCGGTACTGCGGCAGTTTCATTTTGCGGCCCTGCAGCCACTCCTGCAATGCGGTCTTCGCATCCTTCTCGGCCGCCTGCATGCGCGGATTGATCTCCACGTCCTGGTAGAGCCGGTGCACCAGGGCCTCGGCGGGCTGGTAGCCGGCATCCAGGTACACCGCGCCGATCAGTGCCTCCAGCGCGTCGGCCAGGATGGAGGGCCGCTGCTTGCCGCCGGACTTCGTCTCGCCCTCGCCCAGCCGCAGCACCTGCGGCAATTGCAGGCCCAGGGCGATGCCGTGCAGCGTCTCCTGGCGCACGAGGTTGGCGCGCACGCGCGAGAGGTCGCCCTCGGGCAGGTCGCGCAGGCGCCGGTAGAGCAGGCTGGAGACGGCCAGGTTGAGCACCGAATCGCCGAGGAACTCCAGGCGCTCGTTGTGGTCGGCCGAGAAGCTGCGGTGGGTGGTGGCCCGCTGCAGCAGGGACGGATCGGAGAAGGCATGCTGCAGGCGGTCCTGCAGCGCGGAAAGAAGGCTGGGTGAAACCAAAACGGAGAGAAAAAGAAGAAAAAGGGGAAGGACGTCAGTTCGTCTGTTCGCGGAAGCGATAGACCAGGTACGCGGGGCCGACCAGCGCGATCTCGCGCGAGTACGCGAAGGTCACGACGATCTTGTCGTTGCGCTTCGTCACCTCGAGGTCGTTGCCGCTGATCGAGCTGATGTCGTCGATGGCGGCCGCGCGGTCGAACGCGGCGCGCACCTCGGGAACCGTGGTGGCCTCGCGCGCGGCCTTGGTGGCGGCCTTGCGGATGGCCTGGTACTCCAGGAAGACCGGCACCGACTGGCCGCCGATCGCGAACACCGCCACCGCGATCACGGCGAGGAACACGAGGCCGATGAAGGACAGCCCCCGCTGCCGCGAGCGGCGGACAGCCCGGCAGGCCGGGACGGTGCCCGCGGCGGAGCGATCCGATAGGGGTTGGTGCGCGTGCATGCCCATGGTCCTGGCCCTCGTCTTTCTTGTGTTGCCGTGCGGCGCCACCCGGCGGCCGCCGCCGTTTACTGGAATCCGCCGATGCGTTTCGGGTTGCTGAAATTCATCCACACGAAGAAGGCCTTGCCGACGATGTTCGCGTCGGGCACGAAGCCCCAGTAGCGGGAATCGAGCGAATTATCGCGGTTGTCGCCCATCATGAAGTAGTGGCCCTCGGGCACCTTGCACACGACGCCCTCCACGCTGTAGCGGCAGTTCTCGCGGAAGGCGTAGTCGCTCGCGCCCTGGATGTAGGCCGGCACGTCCGGGTTGTTGATCATGCGGTGCGGCTTCTCGCCCAGCGATTCGTCGTACTGCTTGAAGTAGCGCATCGTGTCCTCGTCGAGGAAGTCGGGCAGCGCCGTGGTCGCCACCGGCTGGCCGTTCACCGTCAGGCGCTTGTTCAGGTAGGCGATCTCGTCGCCCGGCACCCCGACCACGCGCTTGATGTAGTCCATGCTGGGCTGCGGCGGGTAGCGGAACACCATCACGTCGCCGCGCCGGGGTGGCGTGCCCTGCGTGATCTTCTTGTTGATCACCGGCAGCCGGATGCCGTAGGTGAACTTGTTCACGAGGATCAGGTCGCCCACGAGCAGCGTCGGGATCATCGAGCCGGAGGGAATCTTGAACGGCTCGAAGAGGAACGAGCGGAGCACGAAGACGATGGCGATCACCGGGAACAGCCCGGCCGTCCAGTCCAGCCACCACGGCTGCATGAGGATGCGTTCCTTCGCCTCCTGCACGTCGCCGTCCACCTTGGCGATGCCCATGCGGTCGAGCTCCGCGCGCCGCTCGGCGGCCGCGTTCTCGATGGCCTGGGCCGCGCGCCGGCGGCGCGGCAGGAAGACCAGGCGCTCGGCCAGCCAGTAGGCACCCGTCACCACGGTCGCGAGGAACAGCAGCAGCGCGAAATTGCCCTCGATGGCGCCCACGTACCAGGCGCCCACGTAGCCCACGAAGGCCGCGAGGATCACGGCGGTCACGTATTGCATGGCTTGCATCGGATCAATCCTCCACTTGCAGGATCGCCAGGAAGGCCTCCTGCGGCACTTCGACCGAGCCGATCTGCTTCATGCGCTTCTTGCCCGCCTTCTGCTTCTCGAGCAGCTTGCGCTTGCGGGTGATGTCGCCGCCGTAGCACTTGGCCAGCACGTTCTTGCGCAGCGCCTTGATGGTCTCGCGCGCGATGATGTTGGCGCCGATGGCGGCCTGGATGGCCACGTCGAACATCTGCCGGCTGATGATCTCGCGCATCTTCGCGGCCACGGCGCGGCCGCGGTACTGCGACTGCGAGCGGTGCACGATGATCGACAGCGCGTCGACCTTCTCGCCGTTGAGCAGGATGTCCACCTTCACCACGTCGGATGCGCGGTACTCCTTGAACTCGTAGTCCATCGAGGCATATCCGCGCGAGACCGACTTGAGCTTGTCGAAGAAGTCCAGCACGATCTCGCCGAGCGGCAGTTCATAGGTGAGCATCACCTGGCGGCCGTGGTAGGCCATGTTGAGCTGCACGCCGCGCTTCTGGTTGGCCAGCGTCATCACCGGGCCCACGTACTCCTGCGGCATGTAGAGGTGCACCGTCACGATCGGCTCGCGGATCTCCTGGATGCGGCCCTGCTCGGGCATCTTGGAGGGGTTCTCCACCATGATGACCTCGCCGTCGCCCTTCACCACTTCGTACACCACGCTGGGCGCGGTGGTGATCAGGTCCTGGTCGAACTCGCGCTCCAGGCGCTCCTGCACGATCTCCATGTGCAGCAGGCCCAGGAAGCCGCAGCGGAAGCCGAAGCCCAGTGCCTGCGACACCTCGGGCTCGAAATGCAGCGAGGCATCGTTGAGCTGGAGCTTTTCCAGCGCGTCGCGCAGCTGGTCGTACTCGCTGGCTTCGGTCGGGTACAGGCCTGCGAACACCTGCGGCTGGATTTCCTTGAAGCCGGGCAGCGCCTGCTCGGCCGGGCCCAGGTTGTTGGGCAGCTTCTTTTCCAGCGTGATGGTGTCGCCCACCTTCGCGGCCTTCAGCTCCTTGATGCCCGCGATGATGTAGCCCACCTCGCCCGCGTTCAATGCGTTGCGCGCCTCGTTCGCCGGCGTGAACACGCCCAGGTTGTCGGCGTTGTACACCGCGTTCGAGGCCATCATCTTGAAGCGCTCGCCCTTGAGCAGGCGGCCGTCGACCACGCGCACCAGCATGACCACGCCCACGTAGGGATCGAACCAGCTGTCGATGATCATCGCACGCAGCGGCGCATCCGGGTTGCCGCGCGGGGCCGGCACGCGGGCGACGATCAGCTCGAGGATCTCGTCGATGCCCATGCCGGTCTTGGCGGAGCAGGGAATCGCGTCGGTCGCGTCGATGCCGATCACGTCCTCGATCTCGGCCTTCGCGTTGTCCGGATCGGCCTGCGGCAGATCCATCTTGTTGAGCACCGGCAGCACCTCGACGCCGAGGTCCAGCGCCGTGTAGCAGTTCGCCACCGTCTGCGCCTCGACACCCTGCGAGGCATCGACCACCAGCAGCGCGCCTTCGCAGGCCGAAAGCGAGCGGGAGACTTCGTACGAGAAGTCCACGTGGCCGGGCGTGTCGATGAGGTTGAGGTTGTAGACCTGCCCGTCCTTCGCCTTGTACTGCAGTGCGGCCGTCTGGGCCTTGATGGTTATCCCACGCTCTTTCTCGATGTCCATCGAGTCGAGCACCTGGGCTTCCATCTCGCGGTCGGCCAGGCCGCCGCACCGCTGGATCAGCCGGTCAGCCAGCGTCGATTTGCCGTGATCGATGTGCGCAATGATCGAGAAATTTCTGATGTGATTCATCAACGAGAAGCGACAAGTAATTGAATTAAAACGGCGCGCACAAGAAAAAAGGGCGCGTCAAGAGGTGACGCGCCCTGAACCAACAATCTTTGGCAACTGCGATGGTTGGAACTTCATTGTAGGCAAAAAGGCCGAGAGGGAAAGCCCGTGCCCGGGGCGCCGGGACACGTTGCCACCCTGCAACGTGCAGTTTATGCACAGCTTATTCACAAATCCGGCGTACATCCTGAGAACAACATGTGGGTGATCTGTGGAACACCTGTGCATGGAAGGTGACGATCCCATATCGTGATGTTACAGGGTTTGCTTATTCCAGATCAGACAGGAAATCGGCTCGCATTCTATCCATATCTGTAGATAGAACTTTTTTTATGCCCTTCATGCCCGTCCGGGGCTTCCCCAGGGAAAGCCGCTGGACAGGAAAAAGCCCCACTCCCTAGTGCGGGATGGGGCTTTTCCGTGGCCGGGCTCAGCGCGCCGGACGGATCACCAAGTACTGCGTCCACTCGCCCCGGCGGAAGAGCACGTTGATCGGCTTGCTCTTGTCCACCTTGGCCAGCACGGCGTCGAAGTCCTTCATGCCGGCGATCTCGGTGTTGGCGATGCCCAGGATGACGTCCCCCTCGCGCAGACCAGCGCGCGCCGCGGCTTCGGCCGACGACACCACCCGCACCCCGCCCTTCACCTTCAGCTCCTTCTTCTGGGCATCGGTCAGCTCGACCACGGCGAGGCCCAGCTGCTGGGCGGCGGCCGATGCCTTGGGCTTGGGCGGAGCATTGCGCTCGCCCGCGGCCGCACCCGGCTTCTCGTCGGGCTCGATCTCCGCCACGGTGATCGGCAGATCCTTCGTCGCGCCGCGCCGGAACACCGTCACGGTGCTCTTGTTGCCCGGCTTGGTGTTGCCCACCATGCGCGGCAGATCGGAGATCTTGTCGATGGCCTTGCCGTCGAAGCGCGTGATGATGTCGCCCGCCTCGACGCCGGCCTTCTCGGCCGGAGAGCCGGCTTCCACGCCGGTCACCAGCGCGCCCTGCGTCTTGCCCAGTCCGATCGATTCCGCCACGTCCTTGGTCACCTGCCCGATCTGCACGCCGATGCGGCCGCGCGTCACGCGGCCCGTGGCGCGCAGCTGGTCGCTCACGCGGATCGCCTCGTCGATCGGAATCGCGAACGAGATGCCCATGAAGCCGCCGGAGCGCGAATAGATCTGGCTGTTGATGCCCACCACCTCGCCGCGCATGTTGATGAGCGGGCCGCCGGAGTTGCCGGGGTTGATCGCCACGTCCGTCTGGATGAACGGCAGGTAGTCGCCCGTGTCGCGCTGCTTGGCGCTCACGATCCCGGCCGTGACGGTGTTCTCGAGGCCGAACGGCGAGCCGATGGCCATCACCCATTCGCCCACGCGCAGGCGGTTCATGTCACCCACCTTCACCGCGGGCAGCCCCGTGGCGTCGATCTTCACCACGGCGACGTCGGTGCGCTTGTCCGAGCCCACGATCTTGGCCTTGAACTCGCGCTTGTCCGTCAGGGTGACGAGCACTTCCTGCGCGCCCTCCACCACGTGCGCGTTGGTCATCACGTAGCCGTCGGGCGTGAGGATGAACCCGGAGCCGACGCCGCGCGGCTGCTCCTCGTCGGGGCGCTGCGGCCGCTGCTGGCGCGGACCGCCCGGCATGGGCAGGCCGAAGCGCTTGAAGAATTCCAGCATTTCCTCGTCCATGCCGTTGGTGGCGGAGCGGTCCGGCGCCTTTTCGAGCGTGCGGATGTTCACCACGGCCGGTCCGACCTGGTCCACCAGGTCGGTGAAGTCCGGCAGTCCCTGCACCAGGGCGGGCCCACCGGCCGGCGCGGCCTGGGCGTGCAGCACCCCGGCGGGAGCCAGGGCGATGGCACCCGCGGCGGCCAGCGAACGAACGAGCATCCGGAGACGCGATGGTTCATGCGGGAACGTGAACATGGAAGGCCTTTCTTTCTTTTCGAGCAAATCGCACATCGTCTGTAAAAAACCGGGCGGTGGTGTGAAGGACAAGGCCGTGTTTGGTTCCCCCGCGACGCAGGGGACCGCATGCCGGAGGCCGCCCGGGTGCCTTCACCGGGCCGGTTCGATCTGGTCGGCCAGCATGCGCAGGGTTTCCTGCGGCACCTCGCCCACCGCCGTCAGCCAGGCGGCACCGCCCGCCGCCCGCAGGGCCAGCGTCTGGGTGGCGCCCATGTCCATGCGCCGCGGCTCGCCGCCGTGGCGGGCGGCATCGTAGGGCTCGAAGAACAGCGAGACCGTGGCCAGTCCATCGGAGAAGATGCATTGCAGCGGCGGCATCGGCACTTTGTCGTTCGCGGCAGCACCGCGCTTGTAGCAGTCGCCGGGCCGGAAGCCCGCCACGGGACCGCGCAGCTGCCAGCCGGCCTCGCGCACCGTGGTCTTCACGAGCGGGACGGCCAGCAGGCGGAAACCGTGCAGGTCGTCCATCTGCGCGGCCAGCTGCGGCACCGTCGGCGGCGCTTCGAAATCGATCTGGGAAAACGCGGCCTGCTCCAGCACCTGCCCGCGCAGGCCCAGCGTCTGCAGCTTGACCACCAGGCCGCTGGGACGCGCCATCCAGAGGCGGTAGCCGAAGCGCAGCGCGTCGCGCGGCGCGAGCCACACCACGTCCGCCTCCTGGCCCGCCACCCGGTCGCGCCCGATGAGGCGGGCGCGATAGTGCCGCTGCACGGCGTCGCTGTCGGCCTGCGACAGGTGCGGGAAGAGGCCGGGCATGTCCCGGCGCTCTTCCTTCACGATCCGCGCCTGCGGCAGGAAGGTACGCACGAGCTCACCCCGCTGGAAGACCGTGCGCGGGGAGCCGTCCAGCGCCTCGATGCGCTCGATCTGCGCCGTGCCGTCGGTGGCGTGCCAGATGCGCGAGCTCGTCATGCCGCCGATGGAGGACCACACCACGAAGCTGCCCTGGTAGCTCTGCGCAAGCGCCGCGCGATGGATGCGCTCCACCCAGTCGCGCACCTCGACGGCGGCCGAGGCGGCCGAGGCGGCGGAAGCCGGTGCCGGGGCTGCAGCGGCAGCCGCCGTGGACCGGCCCTCGGGCGCTCCGGGCGTCCCTGCCGCGCCGGGCCCTGCCCAGGCCGCGGGCGCCAGCACGGCGGCCAGCACGGCCGCAGTGCCTGCGAAGCGCCGTGCGCTCCAGCATGTCCGATCGCCTCGTGTCCGTGGGGTGCGTTCCATGCGCTCCATGCCGTCCAATTCCGGTCTCCGGTCGCGGCAGTGTCAGCGCTGGGGCGTCTCGAACGTGGCGTTGCGCAGGAACCCCGCCGGCATCTGCAGCGCGGACGCGCCGCCGTACTGCCGGTGGGCCGCGAGCAGTTCGTCGAGGCGCGGATCGCGGATCATGACCTGCGGCGCGCCGCCGGCGTCGGTGGACGACACCAGCGTGGACACCGGCGCTTCCGCACGCACCGGCGCGGGGGCCGCCGCGGAGGCGACCTGCGCGCCGGAACCCGCTGGCGACTGCACCGCGGCCAGGCCGCTCCAGCCAAGCACCCCGACGGCGGCCAGGGACGCGAAGCCGGCGACCATCTTCCAGCGGAACACCGCGGCATTGGCGGCCTCGTCCTTCACGGGCACCGCGGCCACGATCGGCTGGGCCGGCTCGGGCAGGGACACCGCCGCGGCGGAGATGCGTTCCTGCTCCAGCCGCGCGGTGATGCGGGCCGCCAGGGACGTGTCGGCGCCGCGAGCGGCGCCCCGGGCGAGTTCCGGCGAGCGGAGCACGTCGCCGATGAGGTGGTAGACGGCCCACGTCTCCCGGCCTTCCCCGGTCTGAGCGTACGCGAAGGTCTCGCCCCACTCCGCCGTGCCGAGGCCGCCGTCGGCCAGGGCGGAAAGCTGCTCACGCTGTGTCAGATCGTCTTTCATGCTGCTCACCTGTATCGTCCTGGGAGGCCGGCACGCACGCCGATGCCTCCACACATTGCCGTCCCGTTACCAGCGCTTGCCGGTCTGCTTTTCGAGGAGCGGGCGCACGCGGGCGGAAATCGCCTCGCGGGCCCGGAAGATGCGCGACCGCACCGTGCCGATGGGACACTGCATGGCCTCCGCGATCTCCTCGTACGTCAGTCCCTCGATCTCGCGCAGCGTGACCGCCTGGCGCAGATCTTCCGGCAGCGCTTCCATGGCCGTGTTCACCGCTTCCGCGATCTCCTGCGCAGCCAGTACCGTTTCGGGGGTTTCGTCCGTGGTTAGTTCGTGCCCGATACGGGAAGTTTCATCTTCCTCATCATTGCCACGCAATGCATTCTCGGAAATCACCGGGTTGCGCTTGATGTCCATCAACGCCTTCTTGGCGGTGTTGACGGCGATGCGGTAGAGCCAGGTGTAGAACTGCGCTTCGCCGCGGAACTGGTGCAGCGCGCGGTAGGCGCGCAGGAACGTTTCCTGCGCGATGTCCTGCACCAGGTCCGCGTCGCGCACCATGCGGCCGATCAGGCGCTCGATGCGGCGCTGGTATTTGATGACCAGCAGCTCATAGGCCCGCTGGTCGCCGGCAACGGTGCGCTCCACGAGCTGGAGGTCGCTGTCGGGGGGGGAAGGCGGGGGCAGGGAGGCGTTCATGGTGTGATGGGCTCATGCATCGGGGCGATGAGCGGCAGGGGTCTTGTCCCCCTCGACAGTGGGCTCCCGTCCGGGGCGCGAATATACCGCACGGCGCAGCGCCATCCAGTCGGCCGCGGAGCGGCCGGGCTCGAGGGCCAGCCACCAGGCGCGGCCCTGGGCATCCACGAGCCGCACCAGCAGGAAGCGCTGCAGATCCAGCGCCACCTCCAGGCGCCCCCGGAGCCCCGGCAGCGACCTTCCGCGGTCCAGGCACCACTCCAGCCCGTTCCAGTCCAGCAGGCCGGACGGCCACCGGACCAGGGCCCGCCAGGCCACGGCCATGCAGACGGCCCACAACAGGCCGCCGCAGGCCGCGTTCCGGGTGGAGAGGCCGCTCCCCGTGGCGGCCCAGCCCGCCCAGGCCGCCAGGCCGGCGAGTCCCGCCGCGGCGGCCATCGCCGGCACCCACCGGCCGGCGCCGGCAGGGTGGCACACGGCGGGCGCGTGCAGATCCCGGGTGGAGTGCGCCATGGGTCTCGGGCTAGGCGGCAGGCCCGCCGCAGTGGCGCGGGCCGGCCGTCAGACGCGCCGGAAGACCAGCGTGCCGTTCGTGCCGCCGAACCCGAAATTGTTCTTCACGGCCACGTCCATCTTCATGTCGCGGGCCGTATTGGCGCAGTAATCCAGATCGCATTCCGGATCCTGCTCGAAGATGTTGATCGTCGGGGGGACCTTCTGGTCGTGCAGCGCCAGCACGGTGAACACGCTCTCGATGCCGCCGGCACCGCCCAGCAGGTGGCCCGTCATCGACTTGGTGGAGCTGACCACCATGCGCTTGGCGTGGTCTCCGAGCGCCGCCTTGATGGCGTTCGTCTCGTTGAGGTCGCCCAGCGGCGTGGAGGTGCCGTGCGCGTTCAGGTAGTCGACCTGGTCGGCGTTGATGCCGGCATTGCGCAGCGCGGCGAGCATGGCGCGCCGCGGACCGTCCATGTTGGGCGCGGTCATGTGGCCGGCGTCAGCGCTCATGCCGTAGCCCGAGAGCTCGGCATAGATCTTCGCGCCGCGGGCCTTGGCGTGTTCGTACTCCTCGAGGACCAGCACGCCCGCGCCCTCGCCCAGCACGAAACCGTCGCGGTCCTTGTCCCAGGGACGGGACGCGGTGGCCGGATCGTCGTTGCGCGTGGACAGCGCCCGCATGGCAGCGAAGCCGCCGACGCCCAGGGGAGAGACCGTGGATTCCGTGCCGCCCGCGACGATCACGTCGGCGTCGCCGTACTCGATCTTGCGCGCGGCCTCGCCGATGCAGTGCAGACCGGTGGTGCACGCCGTGACGACCGACAGGTTCGGCCCCTTGAAGCCGAAGCGCATCGACACATGCCCCGCCACCATGTTGATGATGGAGGCCGGAACGAAGAAGGGCGTGATGCGGCGGGGGCCGCGGCTCTCGAGCTCCGCGTGCGTGTTCTCGATCAGCGGCAGGCCGCCGATGCCGGAGCCGATGATGCAGCCGATACGGCTCGCCAATTCCTCACCCAGCGCCTCGCCCACGGGCAGGCCCGCGTCGCGCACGGCCTGGTCTGCCGCGGCGATGCCGTAATGGATGAAGCTGTCCATCGTGCGCGCATCCTTGGCGCTGATGTAGGCGTTCAGGTCGAAATCCTTGACCTCGCCCGCGATCTTGCAGGCGAAGTTCGAAGCATCGAACTTGGTGATGAGGCCAATGCCGGACTGGCCGGCCAGGATTCGGGCCCAGGCTTCCGCCACCGTGTTACCGACGGGGGTGATGCAACCCAGGCCGGTCACGACGACGCGACGACGGCTCATGCGCTAAGACTCTTTCGTGCTGATGCGGGACCGCTGACAGGCGATCCGCGGGGAAGCGAGACCGGACGGTCAGGCCTTCTGGTGGGTGTTCGCGTAGTCGATGGCGTTCTGCACCGTCGTGATCTTCTCTGCGTCTTCGTCAGGGATCTCGATGCCGAACTCGTCTTCCAGCGCCATCACCAGCTCCACCGTGTCGAGGGAGTCGGCGCCCAGGTCGGCCACGAAGGCCTTTTCATTGGTGACTTGCGACTCTTCCACGCCGAGTTGTTCGGCGATGATTTTTTTGACACGTGCTTCGATATCGCTCATGGTTTCCCTTTGAGGGTTGTGAATGAATCCGCGATTCTAGCCGGATCGAGATACACCTCGAAATGGCCTGCCGGGCGGAACAACCGGCGTCAACTTCCATCAATTACATGTACATGCCGCCATTGACATGCAACTCCTGGCCGGTCACGTAGCCCGCGTCGTCCGAGGCGAGGTAGGCGACGGCCTTGGCGATGTCCGACGGCTGGCCCATGTGGCCCAGCGGGATCTGCGTCTGCAGGGCCTTGTGCTGCTCTTCGGAGAGTTCGGCGGTCATGTCGGTGCGGATGAATCCGGGCGCGACGCAGTTCACCGTCACGCCCCGGCTGCCCAGTTCGCGGGCCAGCGCGCGCGTCATGCCGGCGAGGCCCGCCTTGGCCGCGGCGTAGTTCGCCTGCCCCGGGTTGCCCGAGGCACCGACCACGCTCGTGATGTTCACGATGCGCCCGTAGCGCTGCTTCATCATCGGCCGCATCACGGCGCGGCAGGCGCGGAAGACCGCCTTGAGGTTGGTGTCCAGCACCGCGTCCCAGTCCTCGTCCTTCATGCGCATGGCGAGCTGGTCGCGCGTGATGCCGGCGTTGTTGACCAGCACGTGCAGGCCGCCCTGCTCCTTCACGATGCCGTCGATGAGCGCGTCCAGCGCCGCGGCGTCGTTCACGTCGAGGGCGGCGCCCCGGCAGCCCGCATGCGCGGACAGGGCCTGGGTGATGCGCTGCGCGCCGTCTTCGGTGGTGGCCGTGCCGATGACGCGGAAGCCCCGCGCGGCCAGCTCGGCGGCGATGGCGGCACCGATGCCGCGGGAGGCACCCGTCACCAGGGCGATGCGGGCGGCGTTGTCAGGGGAGGTGGAAAGGGTCATGGATTTCCTTGAGCCGTCTCAGGCCAGCAGTTCGCGGGTTTCCTGCAGCGAGGCGGGGTCGTACACGGAGCCCGCCACCAGCGTCGCATCGATGCGCTTGCACATGCCCGCCAGCACCTTGCCGGGGCCGCACTCGATGATGTGGGTGGCGCCGCGCGCCTTGAGCGCGCCGATGCACCCCACCCAGCGCACGGGGCCGAACGCCTGGCGGTAGAGCGCGTCGCGGATCGCGTCCGCATCCTGCTCGACGGCCACGTCGATGTTGTTGACCACGGGAATCCGCGGGGCCGCCAGCGACACTCCGGCGAGCGCCTCGCGCAGCTTCTCGGCCGCGGGCTTCATGAGGCTGGAGTGGAACGGCGCGGACACGGGCAGCGGCAGCGCGCGCTTGGCGCCCGCGGCCTTGAGCATTTCGCAGGCCTTGTCGACACCGGCCTTGGTGCCGGCGATCACGGTCTGGGCCGGGTCGTTGAAGTTCACGGCCTCGACGACGTCGGTGCTGCCCGCGCCGAAGGCGGCGGTGGCCTGGGCGCAGCCCTCGATCACCTTCGCGGAGTCGAGCCCGAGGATGGCCGCCATGGCGCCCACGCCCACGGGCACGGCTTCCTGCATGGCCGCGGCGCGCAGCCGCACGAGCGGCGCCGCCTGCGACAGCGTGAGCACGCCGGAGGCCACCAGGGCGGAATACTCGCCCAGCGAATGGCCGGCCACCGCGGCGGGTTGCGCCCCGCCTTCGGCGAGCCACACGCGCCATGCCGCCACGCCGGCGACCAGCATCACCGGCTGGGTGTTGGTGGTCAGCGCCAGGGCCTCCTTGGGGCCTTCATGGATCAGGCGGCCGACGTCCTCGCCGAGCGCGTCGGAGGCTTCCCGGACGGCTTCGGCCACGGCGGGGTGGTCACCCCAGGCGTCGAGCATGCCGACGGATTGCGATCCCTGGCCGGGAAAGACGAATGCGAAATTCTTCGTGGTCATGGAGGGAGATTCAGGTCAGGGGAGGGACCGGGTCCGCGCTGCGGCGCGGGCCGCGGCAGGCCTCAGAGCGTGAGCAGGACGGCGCCCCAGGTGAAGCCGCCACCCACGCCTTCGAGCAGCAGGTTCTGGCCGGGACGCGCCTGGCCGGTGCGCACGGCGTGGTCGAGCGCCAGCGGAATGGACGCGGCCGAGGTGTTGCCGTGCTGGTCCACCGTCACCACCACCTTGTCCATCGGCAGGCCGAGCTTCTTGGCCGTGCCCTGCATGATGCGGATGTTGGCTTGGTGGGGAATCAGCCAGTCGACGTCGGACTCCTTCAGGCCGGCCTTCTCCAGCACCGAACGGGCCGCCTTGTCGAGCACGCCCACGGCCAGCTTGAACACGGCCTGGCCATCCATCTTGAGCAGCGGATCGCCGAGGACCTGGCCGCCGTACACGTTGCCCGGCACGCACAGGATGCCGACGTGCCTGCCGTCGGCATGCAGGTCGCTCGCGAGGATGCCCGGCGTCTCTGACGCCTCCAGCACCACCGCGCCGGCGCCGTCGCCGAACAGTACGCAGGTGGTGCGGTCATTGAAGTCGAGCAACCGGCTGAACACTTCGGAACCCACGACGAGCGCGCGGCGGGCGCCGCCCGAGCGGATCATGGCGTCTGCCACCGTCAGGGCGTAAATGAAGCCGCTGCACACTGCCTGCACGTCGAACGCGGGGCAGCCGTTGGCGCCCAGCTTGTTCTGCAGGATGCACGCCGTGGACGGGAACACCATGTCCGGCGTGGAGGTGGCCACGATGATGAGGTCGATGTCGGCGGGCTGCAGGCCCGCGGCATCGATCGCCTTGCGCGCCGCCTCCAGGCCCAGATCGCTGCTGCCCACGTCGCGCTCGGCGAAATGCCGCGCGCGGATGCCGGTGCGCTCCACGATCCACTGGTCCGAGGTCTCCACGCCGCGGTCGGCCAGTTCGGCCACGAGGTCGGCGTTGGTCAGGCGGCGCGGCGGCAGGCTGCTGCCGGTGCCTGTGATGCGGGAATAACGGCTCATTCAATGGGGCCCGAAAAATGGTCGCTCAGGGCGCCGGCTGCGCAGCGGCAGGCCCCAGCAGGGGCGCGGCATGCGCAACCCGCGACCGGACCCGTTCGAGCAGGTTGTTGCGGGCCGCATCATACGCGCGGTTCAATGCCTGCTCGAAAGCCAATATGTCTGCCGATCCGTGGCTTTTGAAGACGAGTCCCCGCAGCCCGAGCAGTGCAGCGCCGTTGTAACGCCGGTGGTCCATCCGCTTCATGAGCGCAGATAGCACCGGATAGGCGACAACTGCCGCCAGTTTGGTGAAGATGTTGCGCTTGAACTCCTGCTTGAGCCCACCAACGATCATCGAGGCGACACCTTCGCTGGCCTTGAGCGCCACATTGCCCACGAAACCGTCACACACGACGATGTCCACCGTGCCTTTGAATATGTCATTGCCTTCCACGTTGCCATAGAAGTTCAGGTCACCCGACTGGGAGGCCGAGCGCAGCAGCTCCCCGGTGCGCTTGATGACCTCGTTGCCCTTGATGACTTCCTCGCCGATGTTCAGCAGGCCGACCGCCGGCTCCTGCGTGCTTTCGTTGAGCGCGGTGACGAGCGCGGCACCCATGACGGCGAACTGCAGCAGATGCTCCGCGGTGCAGTCCACGTTGGCCCCGAGGTCGAGCACCGTGGTCGCTCCACCCTGGGCGTTGGGCATCTGCGTGGCGATGGCCGGGCGGTCGATGCCGTCCAGGGTCTTCAACAGGTAGCGGGCGATCGCCATGAGCGCGCCCGTGTTGCCGGCGGACACCGCCACCTGGGCCGTGCCGTCCTTCACCTGCTGGATGGCCACGCGCATGGAGGAGTCCTTCTTGCGGCGCAGGGCCACCTCCACCGGGTCGTCCATCGCGACGACCTCGGTGGCCGGGACGATCCGGGCGCGCGCGTGCGCGAAACCGCCGAGGTCGTCCGGGCGGCCGACCAGCAGCAGTTGCGCCTGCGGATGGTTGTCGAGGAATTGGCGGCAGGCCGCCAGCGTGACGCGGGGGCCGTGGTCGCCCCCCATGCAGTCAACAGCCAGTGTGATCATGGGCGACATGGCGGATCGCACGCGGGTGCGGTCCGGAAAAGTGATGCAGCGGACAAAACAAAGGCCCGCGCTACCATTTCCGTAGCGGCGGGCCTGAGAGCGCAGACGAAGATCAGGCTTCGGACTTGTTCTTCAGCACCTGGCGGCCACGGTAGAAGCCGTTGGGGCTGATGTGGTGGCGCAGATGGGTTTCGCCGGTGGTGGGCTCGACAGCGATGCCGGGCACCGTCAGCGCATTGTGCGAGCGGTGCATGCCGCGCTTGGAGGGGGACTTTTTGTTCTGTTGAACAGCCATGATGGATCCTGGTCTCGAAAGGGTGGGTTGGTAAAAACGCGATCAGCCCATTGAAGACACGAGGGGATTCGCGCGAAGCCCACGATTATATCCGAAATGGTTTTTCAGCTTCCAGGCTTGCCGGTCTTGAGGGATGCGAGGGCGGCGAAGGGGTTCGGCTTCTCGGCGCTGGCCTCCTCGAAATCCTCGTCGCTGGAGGCCATCCGCACGGGAGCGGGGCATTCCTCGTGGCGCGGCACCAGCGGCAGCGCCATGAGCAGTTCGTCCTCGATCAGTTCGCGCAGGTCGAACTCGCGGCTCAGGGCCAGCAGGTCTTCCTCGCTCTCGTCGTCGAGCGCCTCGGCCGTGGCCTCGTCCGCGACGAAGCGGAATTCGCGGTCCACCTCCAGGGGAACGTCCACCGGGGCGAGGCAGCGCTGGCAGGTCATCGGGAAGGTGGCCCGCACCGCCAGCCGCAGCCAGATCTGCCCGCCGATGCCATGCGTGGAGCGCACTTCGCCGTCGGCCTGCCAGTCGACGATCAGGTCGGGATGCAGGCCTTTGGCTTCCTGCGCGAGCCGCTCGTACTTGAGGAGTGAATCGTGGCCGGACAGGTGACCGCCCGCCTGCGCGAATGCCTTGACGTCGAGGCGCTGGGGAGAGAATTCCTTGGTCATGGCGGCAGTGTAAGAGAATCGCCGCCATGCTCGACACTGCCTCCCTTCCCCGCCCGCTGGTACTGGGCTCCACCTCCCGCTACCGGCGCGAACTGCTGGACCGTCTGGGCGTGCCGTTCGATGTCGCGGCGCCCGATTTGGACGAAACCCCGCATGCCAGCGAATCCCCGCGCGAACTGGCCCTGCGGCTCGCGCGCGCCAAGGCCCATGCCGTGGCGCGGCGCCATCCCGGCGCCATCGTGATCGGCTCCGACCAGGTGGCCGACCTGGCCGGCACGCCGCTCGGCAAGCCGGGCACCCATGAGCGCGCCGTGGAGCAGCTGCAGCGCATGCGTGGCCAGACCGTGGTCTTCCAGACGGCGGTGACGGTGGTGTGCGTGGAAACGGGCTTCGAGGCGACCGACCTCGCGCCCGTGGAAGTGCGCTTCCGGGATCTGGCCGACGCCGAGATCGAACGCTACCTGCGGGCGGAGCAGCCCTACGACTGCGCGGGCAGTGCCAAGAGCGAAGGCCTGGGCATCAGCCTGCTGGACGCGATCGTGAGCGACGACCCCACGGCGCTCGTGGGCCTGCCCCTGATCCGCACCTGCCGCATGCTGCGCGCCGCCGGGCTGGTGCTGCCATGACCCAGCACGCCACCCCGCCCTCCCCCGCCAGCGGCGCCGCCGCAGCGCGTGCCACCCTGTTCCTGGTGCCCGCACCGCTCGACTTCGGCTGCGATGTGCAGGTGCCGCTGCAGGGAGTGGTGCCGGACGGCACGCTGCAGGCCGCGGCGCGCCTCACGCACTGGATCTGCGAGAACGCCAAGAGCACGCGCGCCTACCTGAAGCGCATCGACGCGCTGCACCCGCTGGCGGCACCGCTGCAGGAGCAGCGGATCACCGAACTGCCGCGCGAGGTGCACAAGAAGGGCGACCACCACGGCAGCCAGGGCGCGGGGGCGCCGGCCTTCGACGCGAAGCAATTGCTGGCCCCGGCGCTCGCGGGCCACGACATGGGGCTGGTGAGCGAGGCCGGCATGCCGGCCGTGGCGGACCCCGGCAGCTCGGTGGTGCGCGCAGCGCACGACCTGGGTTTGCGCGTGGTGCCGCTCACGGGCCCGGTGTCGCTGCTGCTGGCCCTGTCGGCCAGCGGGCTCAACGGCCAGAACTTCGCGTTCAACGGCTATCTGCCGCAGGATGCCGCGCAGCGCACGCAGCGCATCCGCGAGCTGGAGGCCCTGGCTCTGCGCACGGGCCAGACCCAGCTGTTCATCGAGACGCCCTACCGCAATGCCGCACTCTGGCAGGCGCTGGTGCAGACGCTGCAGGCCCATACCCGCCTGGCGATCGCCAGCGGCCTCACGCTGGACCATGCCCGCACGGCCAGCCACCTCGTGCGCCAATGGAAGCAGCAGCCGGAAGCGCCGGACAACCGCACGCCCGCGGTGTTCTCCATCGGACGCTGACGGGCGAGGACATGCAAAGAAAAAGGCGCCGAGGCGCCTTTTTCTTTGCATGCCCGCCGCTGCAGCGAGCGGCCGGCCGAATGAATGAACGGACGAACCAGCGCTCAGCGCACCGCCGGCAGGTGGGAGTTCAGGGCCTTCACCGCCGTCTCGCCCATCGCCGCACCGAACTTCTTGACGAGGCGTTCGGCCACGTTGTCGCGGCGGGTGTAGTCGACGATGTCTTCGGCCTTCACCACTTCGCGGGCCACGTAGTCGAGGTTGCCGAGGTGGTCGGCCAGGCCCATCTCGACGGCCTGCTGGCCCGTCCAGAACAGGCCGCTGAACGTGTCCGGCGTGATCTTGAGGCGATCGCCCCGGCCCTGCTTCACCACCTGGATGAATTGCTGGTGGATCTGGTCGAGCATGGTCTGCGCGAAGGCGCGCTGCTTGTCCGACAGCGGGCTGAAGGGATCGAGGAAGCCCTTGTTCTCTCCTGCGGTGATCAGGCGGCGCTCCACGCCGAGTTTTTCCATGGTGCCGGTGAAGCCGAAGCCGTCCATGAGCACGCCGATGCTGCCCACGATGCTGGCCTTGTCCACGAAGATCTGGTCCGCGCCCGAGGCGATGTAGTAGGCGGCGGATGCGCAGGTCTCCTCGACCACGGCATACACCGGCTTGTTGTACTTGGCCTTCAGCCGCACGATCTCGTCGTTGATGATGCCGGCCTGCACCGGACTGCCGCCGGGCGAGTTGATCAGCAGCACCACGGCCTGGGAGCCCGCATCCTCGAAGGCGCTGCGCATGGCGGCGACCACGAACTCCGCGCTCGCCTCCGCGCCGGCGGCGATCTCGCCCTTGATGTCGACCACCGCGGTGTGCGGCGTGGTCTTGCTGGGCGCCGCAACGTCGCGTGCAAGCAACACCCAGGCCACGGCGATCAGGAATACCAGCCACGCCAGCCGGGTGAAAACCCGCCAGCGGCGCGCGGAGCGCTGTTCGGACAGGGTGGCGAAGACGAGCTTTTCCAGCACGTCGCGCTCCCAGCCCGGAATTTTCCCGGCGGAAGCGTCGGCGTGATTCACTATCTTTTCAGGAGCAGGCTGGGCCCACAGATCAGGGGTGGGCGACGGATCAGCTTCCAGGCCGGAGGGGTCTTTCCGGGTCGGATCGGTCATGTGATTTCTCAGAATTCCACGGGTTGCAAGTGGGGACCAGTATGCCAGCGCACCACTCCGGACTCTTCCGAAATCGCGATCTTCACCAGCCCGCCGCGGCAGGGCCCGCCCGCGCACTCGCCCGAGTCGGGTCGGTAGGCGGCCCCGTGCGTGGCGCACAGCAGCCAGCGGCCCGTGTCGTCGAAGAAGCGGTTGGGCTGGTAATCCATCTCCATGGGGACGTGGGTGCAGCGGTTCAGGTAGGCGTGGGGCCGCCCCTGGTAGCGCACGGCGAAGGCGCGGCAGGTCTGGCCGGCGTGGACGACGTCGAACGGGACGGCGTCGCCGCCCTCCTGCAGGTCGCCGCTGGCGCACAGGGGGACGGCCAGGGTGGCGGTGTCGGACATGGCGGGGTTCCGGAAGACGGCTGCGCGGCAGCGGCTCAGCCGTTCTGCAGCAGCCAGGCGTGCAGATCGGCCACGGAATGCGCGACGTGCAGGGGCTCCAGCACGACGAAGCCCGACGGCTCGTGCGCACCGTAGCTCACGCCGACGCTCGCGCAGCCCGCGGCACGGGCCATCTGCAGGTCGTGCGTGGTGTCGCCGATCATGAGCAGCCGCTCGGGCGGCACGCCGAACTCCGCCATCAGCTCCTGGAGCATCAGCGGATGGGGCTTGCCGGCAGTCTCGTCGGCGGTGCGGGAGCCGTCGAACATGCCGCGCAGGGACACGGTGTGCAGCACTTCGTCGAGCCCCCGGCGGCTTTTTCCCGTGGCCACGGCCAGCAGGTGGCCGCGCGCACGCAGGTCTTCCAGCATCGGCAGCACCCCCTCGAACAGGCTCAGGTCGTTCTGGTGGCGCGCGTAGTGGAAGCCGTAGCGGCGGCGCAGTTCCGGGTGCTTCTCGGGCGGCACGTGCGGGGCCGCGTGAGCGAGCGCCTCCATCAGCCCCATGCCGATCACCCAGGCCGCGTCGCGGTCGCTGGGCGCCGTGCCGCCCACGTCGCGCACGGCTTCCTGGATGCAGCGCACGATGATGGCGGTGGAATCGAACAGCGTTCCGTCCCAGTCGAAGGCGATGAGGTCGAAGCGGCGGGGGCGGGAAGCGGACATGGGCGGCAGATCAGGTGGGGACGGCGGAGGACACGAATCCGGAGAGCTCCGGCGGCAGCTCGGCATGCAGCGTGATGCGCTCGCCGCTGGCGGGGTGGCCGAACTGTAACCGCCATGCATGAAGGAACATGCGGCGCAGCCCGTGCTTCTGCACACGGCGGTTCAGGTCGAAATCACCGTATTTGTCGTCGCCGACGATCGGATGCCCCTGGCTGGCCAGGTGGACCCGGATCTGGTGCGTGCGGCCGGTCTTGATGGTGACTTCCAGCAGCGACATCGCGGGCAGCCCGTCGGCCGGGCGGGCCGGCAGCCGGGTGCGGACCTTCACCAGCGTGATGGAGCGCATGCCGTCGGGATCCTCCGCCGTGGTCACGCGCACGCGGCGTTCGCCGTCCGCCTGCAGGTACTTGTGCAGGGGCGCATCGATCACCTTGAGGCGTTCGGGCCAGTCGCCCGAGGCGAGCGCCAGGTAGGTCTTGCCGGTCTCGCGCTCGCGGAACTGGTCCTGCAGGTGGGTGAGCGCCGAGCGCTTCTTGGCGACGAGCAGGATGCCGGAGGTCTCCCGGTCCAGCCGGTGCACGAGCTCCAGAAAGCGCGCTTGCGGCCGGGCCTGGCGCAGCTGCTCGATGACGCCGAAGCTCACGCCGCTGCCGCCATGCACCGCCACGCCGGCGGGCTTGTCGATGGCGATGAGGTGCTCGTCCTCGAGCAGCAGCGGGAATTCGCGGGCCGGCGCCGGCCGCTCGGCCTTTGCAGCGACCTTGTCGGAGATCCGCACCGGCGGCACGCGGACGACGTCGCCGGCCTCGATGCGGGTGTCGGCCGCGGCGCGCCCCTTGTTGATGCGGACCTCGCCGCTGCGGATGATGCGGTAGACGTGCGTCTTGGGCACGCCCTTGAGCTCGCGTATCAGGAAATTGTCCAGCCGCTGGCCCGCGGACTCGGCATCGACTTCCAACCAGCGCACGGCCACGGCACCCGGTTCGGAGTCTGCGGGGGAACGGCCGGGTGCCGGTTTGGCCCCTATAATGTGTTTCACCTGTGCGACGTTGTGTAAGTGGTTGATTTGTCTGGAGTTTAGTCCACCCGACCCGGCATGCCGCACAGGAAGGTCGATGCCAACGGGCGTCGTGCGCGCAGATTGCAGGCCGATTGCCTGCGAAGGCCCGCACGCCGCCCGGCCCGGCTGACGAATTGAAACACCCAAACGGAATCCCCAACCGGCAGGCCGCCTCTCCACCGAGATCGCCCCTGCCGCGGATCAAAGCGAAATACATGTTGGCGCTGATGGCTTGGATCATGGCACTGTGGCAGGGGCGCAAGCCCCTGGCGCTCGCTGCCGTCCGCATGCCCGACGCGCCCGCATGGCGTGCCCTGCCGGCGACATTCTTCCCGGCCAGGAAACACGCTTCCTGCATCGCCCCCATCCACGCCCCACCACCCCGGCTGCCGAGCTAGTACCCAGCTTCGCGGCCGCCTGGCTTTCAGCGGCAATTCCCTTCGTTTCAGTGCGTCGGCCCTGGCATCCATGGCTCCTGGAGAGCCTGTGTCAACGGTTGAACCCGGGACGCATGCAGCAGCCCCTGCGCTGCGCGGCGTCCCGCACCCAAAACGAAGAAGGAAACGCATCATGAAGCGGATGCTCATCAACGCCACGCAGCCCGAGGAACGCCGTCTCGCCATCGTGGACGGCCAGAAGCTGCTGGACTACGAGATCGAGATCGAGGGACGCGAACAGCGCAAGGGCAACATCTACAAGGCGGTCGTCACCCGCGTCGAGCCGAGCCTGGAGGCCTGCTTCGTGGATTACGGCGAGGACCGCCACGGCTTCCTTCCCTTCAAGGAAATCTCCCGCCAGTATTTCGCCGAGGGCGTGTCGCCCAGCCAGGCCCGCATCAACGACGTGATCCGCGAAGGCCAGGAACTGCTGGTCCAGGTCGAGAAGGAAGAGCGCGGCAACAAGGGCGCGGCCCTGACCACCTTCGTGTCGCTGGCCGGCCGCTACGTGGTGCTGATGCCCAACAACCCGCGCGGCGGCGGCGTGTCGCGCCGCATCGAGGGCGAGGACCGTGCCGAGCTCAAGGAGGCGATGGACCAGCTCGAGTACCCGAAGGGCATGAGCATCATCGCGCGCACCGCCGGCATCGGCCGCTCGGCGCCCGAGCTGCAGTGGGACCTGAACTACCTGCTCAAGCTCTGGACCGCCATCGACGGCGCGGCCAAGGGCGGCAAGGGCGCCTTCCTGATCTACCAGGAATCCTCGCTGGTGATCCGCGCGATCCGCGATTACTTCAACAACGACATCGGCGACATCCTCATCGATACGGACGACATCTATGAACAGGCGCAGCAGTTCATGTCGCACGTCATGCCCGAGCATGCCGCCAAGGTCAAGCGCTACCGCGACGACGCTGCGCTGTTCAGCCGCTTCCAGATCGAGCACCAGATCGAATCCGCCTATGCCCGCACGGTGACCCTGCCCTCCGGCGGCGCGATCGTGATCGACCACACGGAGGCGCTGGTGTCGGTCGACGTGAACTCGGCCCGCGCGATCAAGGGCGGTGACATCGAGGAAACCGCCACCCGCACCAACCTGGAGGCCGCCGACGAAGTCGCCCGCCAGATGCGCCTGCGCGACCTGGGCGGCCTGATCGTGATCGACTTCATCGACATGGAGGAGAGCAAGAACCGCCGCGAGGTCGAGAACCGCCTGCGCGACGCGCTGCGCCACGACCGCGCCCGCGTGCAGTTCGGCACGATCAGCAAGTTCGGCCTGATGGAGATGAGCCGCCAGCGCCTGAAGCCCTCGCTCAGCGAAGGCGCGCACATCCGCTGCCCGCGCTGCGACGGCACCGGCCACGTGCGCGACACGGAAGGCTTCTCGCTGCAGATCCTGCGCATGATCCAGGAAGAGTCCATGAAGGACAACACGGCCGCCGTGCACTGCCAGGTGCCGGTGGAGGTGGCCTCGTTCCTGCTGAACGAGAAGCGCACCGAGATCGCGAAGATCGAGCTCAAGCAGCGCGTGAGCGTGCTCATGGTGCCCAACAAGACCATGGAGACGCCGAAGTACAAGCTCGAGCGGCTCAAGCACGACGATCCGCGCCTGGACCACATCGCCGCGAGCTACAAGCTGGCCGAGGAGATGGAAGATCCGACCACCGTGACGCGCCGCTCGCAGGAGCCCACGAACAAGCAGACCCCGGTGATCAAGGGTGTGCTGCCGGACGCGCCCGCCCCGATCGCCGAGCCGCGCCCCGAAACGCCGCGCACGGCCCATTCCCGCGGCGGCGCGCACGCGCACGGCCCGGCGGCTGCTGCGCCCGCCCCGGCGCAGGCCCCCGCTCCGGCACCGGCACCTGCGCCGGCCGCCCCCCAGGAACAGGGCTTCTTCGCGTGGCTCAAGAGCCTGTTCGGCTTCGGCCCGCGCCCCGTGCCCTCCGCCGCGCCGGCGCCGGTGGCTCCGCCCGCTGCAGCGCCTGCGGCCGATGCAGCCCGTGACGGACGCCGTGGCGGACGGCGCGGCGAGCGCAACGGCAACGGCAACGGCAATGGCGGTGGCCGCGACGGCCAGCGCGAGAACGGCGCCGCGGAAGGCCGCGGCGGCCGCCGTGGCGAGCGCGGTGAACGCATGGAGCGCGCCGAGGGCGAAGCGCCCCGCAACGGCCGCGGCCCGCGCGACGGCGAAATCCGCGAAGGCCGTGAAGGCCGTGAAGGCGGCCGGGGCCGTGACCGCGAAGGCGGCCGCGAGAACGGACGCGAAGGTGGCCGCGAAGCCGGCGCCCGCGGCGAGGGTGAATTCGCACCCCGCAACGGCCGTGAAGGACGGGACGGCAGGGAAGGCCGCGAAGGCGGCCGCGGCCGCGAGCGCCGCGACCCGCTGGACACCCAGCGCCAGCAGCCCCTGGGCACGGAAGCCGGCCTGGCCGCTGGCGCCGCGGACGTGGCGCTGGACGGCGGCGCTGCCGCCGGCGTGCCGCCGCAGGACCGCGCCGAGCGCGGCTCGCGGGGTGGCCGGGGCCGTGGTGGCGAGCGCCGCGAGCGCGCTCCCCGGAGCGAAGAGGCCCAGGGCGAATTCGTGGACACGTCCCCGCTCGCCTCGCTGCCCGACCTCGATCTGACCACGGACGAGACGGCCGGCCCGGCCGCTGCCGGTGACGAGCCGCGCCGCGAGCGCCGCTCGCGCGACCGCTACGGCCGCGACCGCCGCGACCGTGCGCCGCGCGAAGGCGCCGAAGCGGAAGCGTCGGCAAGTGGCGTGGACGCTGCTCCGGCGGCCATGTCCGCCGAGCCTGCCACGGCAGCGGAGGACGCATCCCAGGATGCGCCGCGCCGCAGCTACTTCCGCCAGTCCGGCGGTGCAGCCCCTGCGGACACCCCCCCTGCTGCAGCGCCCGTGGCTACCGCGGCCATGCTGCCGGAGGCTTCGGCCGCCGCCACGGCATCCGCAGCGGCTCCGGCGCAGCCCGCGACCGCAACGGCTGCGGCGGCCGCCGCCGACGAGGCAGCCCCCGCCCTCGTGCAGCCACCCGTGCAGGCCAGCGCGCCGGCCGCCGCGAAACCGGCCGCGCCCGTTCCGGCACCACAGCCGGTCCAGGCACCGGCGGCAGCTGCCGCCGCCGCCGTGCCCGGCCTGCCGCGCGTGCAGGCGTTCGCGCTGCCGATCGACGAGCTGAACCGCATCGCCGAAGGCTCGGGCCTGCAGTGGGTGAACTCGGACGCCGAGAAGATCGCCGCCGCACAGGCCGCGATCGCCGCCGAGCCCCGCCCTGTGCACGTGCCGCGTGAACGGCCCCCGGTGGTGGTGCTGGACGACGGTCCGCTCGTGCTGGTGGAAACCCGCCGCGACCTGCGCGACCTGAAGCTGCCCTTCGAAGAGCAGCCCTCGTCCGCCGCCTGATGGCGCCAGGGGCCGCGGTACCGGTGCGCCGGTGCCGCGGCCTCTTTTTTTCCGCGGGCGCCGCGCAGGCCGCGCCCGCCTTTCCGAAGGAATCCGCGACCCATGCTGTTCCTGCTGTCTCCCGCCAAGTCGCTCGACTACGACACGCCGCTGCCCGCCGGGCTGCCGCACACCCTGCCGCCCTTCATTCCCGAATCCACGCGCCTCATCGACGTGCTGCGGGAGAAGTCGCCGCAGGAACTCGCATCCCTCATGTCCATCAGCGACACGCTGGCCGGGCTGAACGCCGCCCGCTACGCCGCGTGGTCGCCGCGCTTCACCGCGGCCAATGCCCGCCAGGCGCTCTTCGCCTTCAATGGCGACGTGTACGAGGGCCTGCAGGCGCACAGCCTGGGTGAAGACGACCTGCGCTGGGCGCAGGACCACATTGCCATCCTGAGCGGCCTCTACGGCGTACTACGGCCGCTCGACCGGATGCAGCCCTACCGGCTGGAGATGGGCACCCGGCTGGCCACCGATGCCGGCGCGAACCTCTACGGCTTCTGGGGCCCGCGCATCGCCGAGCACCTCAACCAGCGGCTCGCGGCCGACGCCACGCCCGTGGTGGTCAACCTGGCCTCGCAGGAATACTTCAAGTCCGTGGACCCGCGCGTGCTCAAGGCCCGCGTCATCGAATGCGTGTTCGAGGACTGGAAGGGCGGCCGCTACAAGATCATCAGCTTCCATGCCAAGCGCGCGCGCGGCCTCATGGCGCGCTACGCGATCCAGCACCGCGTGCTCACTCCGCGCCATCTCGAAGGCTTCGACCTCGAAGGCTATGCGTTCGACCGGGCCGCCTCGGCGACCGACCGGCTCGTGTTCCGCCGCCGGATCGAGGATTGAGGCCATGGGAACGCACCCTGTCGCCCCCGGAAAAACCGCACGCCCGGGCCGTGTTTGCCGCGGGCGTTAAGGTAGTCGCCATGTCCGCCCACAGCCCTTCTGCCGAGCGCGCCGACACGGACGCCGACCTTTCGCAATCCGTCACGCCCGAGCTGCGCGCGTGGATCGTCGCCCAGGCGCAGGCGGGCTTCGGCGCGCCCGCCGTGCTCCAGTCGATGCTCGACGCCGGCTGGAACGAGGACATCGCCACCTACGCGATGGAACACGTCCTGCGCGACCACCTGGAGACGCTGGCCGTACAACAGGGCCAGCCGCCCGCAACCCGCGTGCCCGAGCCCGATCTGTCGGCCTCGCCCGGCCTGATCGACGTGGGCGACCGGGAGGTGCAGGTGCTGATGGCGATGGCGCAGCCGCGGGTGGTGCTGTTCGGCAACCTGCTCTCGCCCGAGGAGTGCGATGCCATCATCGACGCGGCCCGCCCGCGCATGGCCCGCTCGCTCACCGTGGCCACGCGCACTGGCGGCGAGGAAGTGAACGACGACCGCACGAGCAACGGCATGTTCTTCCAGCGCGAAGAGAACCCGGTGGTCGCGCGGCTGGAGGAGCGCATCGCCCGGCTGGTGAACTGGCCGCTGGAGAACGGCGAGGGCCTGCAGGTGCTGCACTACCGCCCCGGTGCGGAGTACAAGCCGCACTACGACTATTTCGATCCCGCCGAGCCGGGCACGCCCACGATCCTGCGCCGCGGGGGGCAGCGCGTGGCGACGCTCGTCATCTACCTCAACGATCCCGAGCAGGGCGGCGGCACCACGTTCCCCGACGTGCATCTCGAGGTGGCTCCGCGCCGCGGCAACGCGGTGTTCTTCAGCTACGAGCGCCCCCACCCCTCCACCCGCACGCTGCACGGTGGCGCACCCGTGCTCGCGGGCGACAAGTGGATCGCGACCAAGTGGCTGCGCGAGCGGCGCTTCGAATGACGTGATTCACCGGTAGCGACCGCCCTGCCCCGCCCTGCGCGCCCAGCCCTTCGCATACCCCGTGCTGCCCTTGCGGCGGCGATAAGAACCCCAGGTCCCGCCATGAACACTCCCGACCAGTCGCAGCTCGGCCGCACGTCGGCCTATGCCGACCAGTACGACGCCTCGCTGCTTTTCCCCCTGCCGCGCCAGCCCAAGCGCGACGAGATCGGCATCACCGGCGCGCCGCCCTTCTTCGGCGCGGATCTGTGGACGGCCTTCGAGCTCTCCTGGCTGAACCTGCGCGGCAAGCCGCAGGTCGCGATCGCGCACATCACCGTGCCGTGCGAGACGCCGAACATCATCGAGAGCAAGTCGTTCAAGCTCTACCTCAACAGCTTCAACAACACGCGCTTTTCCGAAGCCGCCAAGGTGCAGGCCCGCCTGCGCGCGGACCTGAGCGAGGCCGTCTGGCGCGGCTCGGACCGGCCCGCCACGGTCGGCGTGAAGCTGGTGCTGCCCGAGCTGTTCGACCGCGAGCCCGTGCAGGAATTCGACGGCCTGCTGCTCGACCGCCTGGACGTGGAGTGCACGCAGTACACGCCGGCCCCGGAGCTGCTGCACGCGAACCATGCCGAGGCACCGGTGACCGAGACGCTCACCAGCCATCTGCTCAAGAGCAACTGCCTCGTGACCGGGCAGCCCGACTGGGGCAGCGTGCGCATCCAGTACAGCGGCGCGCAGATCGACCAGGCCGGGCTGCTGCAGTACCTGGTGAGCTTCCGCAACCACAACGAATTCCACGAGCAGTGCGTGGAGCGCATCTTCATGGACGTGTGGACGCGCTGCCGGCCGATCAGGCTGTCGGTGTACGCACGCTACACCCGCCGCGGCGGGCTGGACATCAACCCCCTGCGCACGAGCCATCCGCAGGCACTGCCGCCCAACGTGCGCACGGCGCGGCAGTAGGCGCCGCAGGCAGCGACCAAGCCGCCCGTCAGTGGCTGGCGCGGCGCAGCTGCTCCAGGCGCGCGGCGATGTCGCCCACGTCGAGCGCGTCCTCGGCGTGCGCGAGGTAGGTCTCCAGATCCGCCATGGCCCCGTCGGCATCGCCCAGCTCGGCCCGCGCGAGACCGCGGTCGCGCCACTCGCCCCAGGCGTCGGGCAGCAGCAGCACGAGGCGCTCCTGCACGGCCGCCAGGCGCTCCCAGTCCTGCTGGGAGCGGTGGATCTCCTTGAGGTTGCGCAGCATGCGCGCGATCACCTCGCGCGCTGGCGAGGCCTGCAGGTACAGCCCCAGCGGCACCTCGAAATCGTCCACGAGGCCGCTGCGGCGCCGGAACGGCTCCAGGCGCTCGGCCAGGTCTTCACGGGAGAGCGACTGGCCCGTGGTGGGATCGAGCACCACCTGCCCGCGCGGCAGCAGCACCTTGACCATGAAATGCCCGGGAAACGAGATGCCCCGCACGTGCAGCCCCAGCCCCTGGGCGAGCTCCATCCACAGCACCGCCAGCGAGATCGGGATGCCCCGGCGGGTGCGCAGCACGGCGTTCAGATAGCTGTTGTCCGGGTCGTAGTAGTTGTTGACGTTGCCGCCGAAACCCAGGTCGTGGAAGAAGAACTGGTTCAGCGAGCGCAGGCGCTGCAGGGAAGAGGCCTCCTCGGGCAGCCGGCGCCGCAGCCGGGCGAGCAGCTGGTCGATGTCGCCCAGCAGCTGCTGCACGTCGAGTTCGGGGTATTCGTCGTGCGCGATGCAGGCGGCGGCCTCCAGCAGGGGGAACTGGTCATCGCTCTGCACCAGGGCGGCGAAGTATTCGAGCGGGGTCGGAAGGGTATAGCTCAGGACCATGCCGGTGGTTGTACGGGCGGGCGCCGGGGGACGTCAAGCGGATGGCGTGCCTGCGCAGGTAAAGAAAATGGAATCGTCCGGACTGTGCAGGCCCTGCGGACCGCACGGAGCCCCGCGGAAGCTCAGCGCCGCAGCAGCTGGCGCAGCTTCAGGCCGGCCGCCCACAGGGCGCCGAAGTACAGCACGGCCGCCCCCGCCAGCAGCACCGCGAGCCAGCCGGCGCGCTGCGCCTCGTGGGCCCGCAGCGCGATCCAGTCGAAATGCCGGGAGGCCCAGATCAGGAAGATCGCCAGCAGCGCGCTGGCCGCCACCACCTGCAGCAGCAGCCGCCCCCAGCCCGGCTGCGGCTGGAAGCTGCCGCGCCGCAGCAGCCCCACCAGCAGCCAGAGCGCGTTCACGAGCGCCCCCAGGCCGATCGACAGCGCCAGCCCCGCGTGCTGGAGGGCCGGCACCAGGACCGCATTGAGCAGCTGCGTGATCACCAGCACCACCACCGCGATGCGCACCGGCGTGCGGATGTCCTGGCTGGCGTAGTAGCCGGGCGCCAGCACCTTGATGGCGACCAGGCCCAGCAGCCCCACGCCGTAGCCGGCGAGCGCGAGGGCGATCTGCCCGACGTCGCCGTCGTGCAGCGCGCCGTGGTGGAACAGCGTCGCCACCAGCGGCTGCGCGAAGGTGAGCAGCGCCACCGCGCACGGCACGGAGAGCACCACCACGATGCGCAGGCCCCAGTCGAGCATGGCCGAATAACGCTCGGCATCGCCCGCCGCGCGGGCCGCCGCCAGCTGGGGCGTGAGCACCACGCCCAGGGCCACGCCCAGCAGCGAGGTGGGGAACTCCATGAGCCGGTCCGCATAGAACAGCCATGTGACGCTGCCCGGGGCCAGGTAGGAGGCGATCTGCGTGTTGATCATGAGCGAGATCTGCGCCACGCCCACGCCGAGCAGCGCCGGCCCCATGAGCGTGAGGATGCGCCGCACGCCGGGTTCGCGCCAGGCGGCGCCGATGGCGGCCGGCGACAGGCCGATGCGCGGCAGCAGCCGCAGGCGGTGCAGCGCCGGCAGCTGCACGGCCAGCTGGGCGATGCCGCCCAGCATCACGCCGCCGGCCATGGCGTAGATGGGCTCGATGCCGCGCGCGGCGAACTGCGGCGCGCCCAGCCATGCCGCCAGGATCATGCAGACGTTGAGCAGCACCGGCGTGGCCGCCGGCACGGCGAAGCGCTTCCAGGTGTTGAGCACACCCGCCGACAGCGCCACGAGCGACATGAAGCCGATGTAGGGGAACATCCAGCGCGTCATGAGCACCGCGGCGCCGTAGCCCTCCGCGTCCTGACGCAGGCCGCTCGCCAGCAGCCAGACCAGCAGCGGCGCCCCGAGCACGCCCGCCGCACAGGTGGCGAGCAGCACCCAGAACAGCGCGGTCGCCACGCTGGAGATCAGCGTGCGCGTGGCCTCTTCGCCGTGCTGCGCCCGGTGGGTGGCGAGCACCGGCACGAAGGCCTGGCTGAACGCCCCCTCGGCGAAGAGGCGGCGGAACAGGTTGGGAATGCGGAAGGCGACGTTGAAGGCGTCGGTGAGCGCGCTGGCCCCGAACATCGACGCCATCAGCAGGTCGCGCACGAGGCCCGTCACGCGGGAGGCCAGGGTCAGCAGGGAGACGGTGGAGGCGGCTTTGAACAGGGACACGGCGGGAGTGTATGCGCTGCGAGCCCCCCGCCGCGCGCCTGGGCTATAATCGCCGGCTTTGCTGACATCATCCTCAGACACCTAAGGAAACCATCATGGCATCTGCCAAGCCCAAGAAAAAGAACCCCCGCCTCGCCTCCGGCCGCAAGCGCGCCCGCCAGGACGTGAAGCTGAACGCAGCCAACACCTCGCTGCGCTCGAAGTACCGCACCGCCGTCAAGAACGTCGAGAAGGCCGTCCTGGCCGGCGACAAGACGAAGGCCTCCGAACTGTTCGCCAAGATGCAGTCCGTGGTCGACACGATCGCCGACAAGGGCATCTTCCACAAGAACAAGGCCGCTCGCGACAAGAGCCGCCTGTCCGCCAAGGTGAAAGCCCTGGCACTGGCCGCCTGACCCTCTTCAGGCAACAGCCCGGACGGCCCTGCCGTCCGCCGTTTGCAACGGGTGCGCTGTCAGCAGAGAAAACGGAAAACCGCCTTCGGGCGGTTTTTTCGTTTCCGGTGCCGTATCGCGCAGGCGCGCAGTGGCGGTGGTCGATGGTGGATGGCGGCGCTCAGGCCTTGCCGGGAGCGGGCGTGCCGTCGGGCAGCAGGCAGGCCTCGGCGACCTGCAGGCCGTTGTCACGCGCGAAGTTCATCACGAAGTCCCAGGCCATGGGCTCGTGCCCCTGCAGGTCGCGGTGGACGACCACGCACTTCACGCCGTTCATCGTGGTCGGCACGCACCAGGGGGAATAGCTCAGGTGGCTGCCGGGACGGGCCCCGCCCGGCCGGAACTGGCTCATGACCCCAGCCAGGCGCTCGGCCCAGTCGCTCGGGCGGAAGGTTTTCCCGTCGTGGGTGATGCCTTGGATGAAGACTTCTTGCGAGTTGGGGGAAACCATGGGGGATCGGGGGGTCGTGGAGGGAAGTCGCCGCAGGATCGCCGCCAGGCGCTACTGCCCGGCATTCTAACTCTTATATAAGAGCTGGCTCGGCAAAGACCCTGGCGCGCACGGCCGGCGCGCATGGCTGTGATGCGCAATCGGCAATGGCCGCGCCGTGGCCTGCACCTAGAATCGTGTCTCACGCGCACCGGCAGGCCCCGCCCTTCCGGCCAGCGCATTCTTTCCCGTTCCGCATCGACGCCCTGGAGATTCCCGCATGAGCGCTTCCGCCCCGCCCGCTTCGCCCCACGTGATGAATACCTACGGCCGCCTGCCGATCGCGCTCGAGCGCGGCCAGGGCTGCCGCGTATGGGACGTGGACGGCCGGCAGTACCTCGACGCGCTGGGCGGCATCGCCGTGAACACGCTGGGCCACAACCATCCGAAGCTGGTGCCCGCGCTGCAGGACCAGGTGGCCAAGCTGATCCACAGCTCCAACTACTACCACGTGCCCCTGCAGGAGCAGCTGGCCGCGCAGCTGGTGGAACGTTCGGGCATGACCAACGTGTTCTTCTGCAACTCGGGCCTGGAGGCCAACGAGGCCGCGCTCAAGCTGGCACGCAAGTACGGCCACGACAAGGGCATCGAGCGCCCGCAGATCGTGGTGTACGAGAAGGCCTTCCACGGCCGCTCCATCGCCACGCTCTCGGCCACCGGCAACCCCAAGGTGCAGGCCGGCTTCGGCCCGCTGGTGGAAGGCTTCATCCGAGTGCCGATGAACGACATCGAGGCCATCCGCAAGGCGACGGAAGGCAACCCGGACGTGGTGGCCGTGTTCTTCGAGACCATCCAGGGCGAAGGCGGCGTGAACCCCATGCGCATCGAATACCTGCAGCAGCTGCGGCAGCTCTGCGACGAGCGCAACTGGCTGATGATGATCGACGAAGTGCAGTGCGGCATGGGCCGCACCGGCAAGTGGTTCGCGCACCAGTGGGCCGGCATCGTGCCGGACGTGATGCCGCTCGCCAAGGGCCTGGGCTCGGGCGTGCCGATCGGTGCGGTGGTGGCAGGCCCGAAGGCGGCGAACATCTTCGCGCCGGGCAACCACGGCACCACTTTCGGCGGCAACCCGCTGGCCATGCGGGCCGGCGTGGAGACCATCCGCATCATGGAAGAAGAAGGCCTGATGCAGAACGCGGCCGACGTGGGCGCCCACCTGAAGGCGGCGCTGCAGCGCGAACTGGGCTCGCTGCCCGGCGTGAAGGACATCCGCGGCCAGGGCCTGATGTTGGGCATCGAGCTCGACCGCCCCTGCGGCGTGCTGGTGGGCCGCGCGGCCGAGGCCGGCCTGCTGCTCTCGGTGACCGCCGAGAGCGTGATCCGCATGGTGCCCTCGCTCATCCTCACGCGCGAAGAGGCCGACGAGATCGTGTCCCTGCTCGCACCGCTGGTCAAGGCCTTCCTGGCCGAATGAAAGCCGCCCCCGACATGAAGCATTACCTGCAGTTCAAAGATCTCTCCGCCGAGGATTACGCCTACCTCTTCGAGCGTGCGGCGGCGATCAAGGGCAAGTTCAAGCGCTACGAGAAGCACCATCCGCTCACGGACCGCACGCTGGCCATGATCTTCGAGAAGGCCAGCACGCGCACGCGCGTGAGCTTCGAGGCCGGCATGTACCAGCTGGGCGGCAGCGTGGTGCACCTCACCACGGGCGACAGCCAGCTCGGGCGCGCCGAGCCGATCGAGGACAGCGCCAAGGTCATCAGCCGCATGGTGGATCTGGTCATGATCCGCACCTACGAGCAGACCAAGATCGAGCGGTTCGCGGCGCATTCACGGGTGCCGGTCATCAACGGCCTCACCAACGAGTTCCACCCCTGCCAGATCCTGGCCGACATCTTCACCTTCATCGAGCACCGCGGCTCCATCCAGGGCAGGACGGTGGCCTGGGTGGGCGACGGCAACAACATGGCCAACACCTGGCTGCAGGCGGCCGAGCTGCTGGGCTTCACGGTGCACGTGAGCACCCCCTCGGGTTACGAGGTGGACAGCCGCATCGCGGGCGTGGCGGCCGGATCGCACTACAAGGTGTTCAGCGACCCGCTGGAAGCCTGCCGCGGCGCCGACCTGATCACCACCGACGTGTGGACCAGCATGGGCTACGAGGCCGAGAACGAGGCCCGCAAGAAGGCGTTCGCCGACTGGTGCGTGGATGCGGAGATGATGGCCGCCGCGCGCCCGGAAGCGCTCTTCATGCACTGCCTGCCGGCGCACCGCGGCGAAGAAGTCGAGGCCGACGTGATCGACGGCCCGCAGTCCGTGGTGTGGGACGAAGCGGAGAACCGCATGCACGTGCAGAAGGCGCTGATGGAGTACCTGCTGCTCGGACGCGTCGCCGGCTGAAGGCTTCGTTTTCGCCGAGCGGCGCACGCCTTCCACCGCCGCCATGGCCGCTCCCGATCGCCGTGCGCTCCTGAGCCGCTGGGAAGCGCTCGGGGCGTCCCTCTCACGGCAGGGCCCGGCCTGGACGGCCGAGGGCCGCCGCCTGCTGCGCCACTGGTCGTTCTGGCCCCGGGCGTACCACGACACGCACCACCTGCAGGCCTGCCTCGACCATTGGGAGGCCGTGCCCAGCGGGGCCGTTGACGGGTTGGGGGCGGGCAACGCCGAGGCGATGGACGACCCGCAGTCCGTCGCCCTCGCCCTCTGGTTCCACGACGCCGTCTACTGGCCGTGGTCGGGCCTCAACGAGGAGCGCAGCGCGCGCTGGGCACGCCGCTTCCTGCAGGGCCAGGGCCTTACCGCGGGCACCGTCGACACGGTGGAGCGCCACATCCTCGCGACGCGCCACGGCCATGTGTGCGCCCCGGAAGGCGACGACCGCTGGGTGCTGGACATCGACCTCGCCATCCTCGGCCAGCCGCCCACGGTGTATGCCGCGTTCGAGCGCAACGTGCGGCGCGAATACCGCTTCGTGCGCTGGTCCCGCTACCGCGCCGGCCGCTACGCGATCCTGCGCGCGTTCCTGGAGCGTTCCGCGCTGTATGAAACGGAATGGTTCCGAAGGCGTTACGAGGCGCAGGCGCGGGTGAACCTGGCGCATGCGCTGGACGTGCTGGGCCGCGGCGGTGCGTTCTGAACGATCAGAGAGCCTTCGCATGAAGCAAACGCTCTGGATGGCCATTCTGGCCATGGCAACTACAGCCCTCCCGGCGGCCTATGCAGACGCCGGTCCAGCCCGGGACTTCTGGCGACCGAAGAACCTGCGCCCGTCCAGACACTGCGGACCGCTATGACCAGGCCATGCAGACCGACGATTGCAATGCCGAGGGCCGCATCGTGCTGAAGGACGGGCGCCGGTTCAAGGTGTCGATCGACAACTGGACGGGCTGGGGTGCGGTGAGCGACGAACGCACCACGCGGTTCCTGTTCTGCCGCGCCTGTGCGGACATCCTGGAGCCGGACTTCCCGTTTCGCACGTCCGATCGGAAACCGCCGGGCCGGTGATCCTTGAAGCCTGCAGCGCTTCAGGCGTTGCCATTGCCCTTGCCTGGACGGCGGGACTTTGCCACGCCAGAGCCCTGCGCAGTACCGTTGGTCGGCGGGTGGAAGACCATCGGCTGTACACCCTCATCACCACCCACCGCCGCGCGGGACGGAGTCGAACAACCACCCGCACTGCTGCCGCTGCCGCAGCTGTCGCACCCTCCGCAGCCGGCCGGCCCGGCCAGGGCCGGATGCACCGCGCCGAGGCGGCTGCGCCAGCGCCGCGGCAGGTAGCGCCATGCGACGTAGAGCACGGCCGCGGCGACGATCAGGCCGACGATGATGTCCTGGGCCATGGCGGTTCAACCTCCTCCGAGAGCGAGTGCGATGCGGTAGGTGACGAAGCTCGCGGCATACGCCAGCCCGAACAGGTAGCCCACCATGATGAGCGGGTAGCGCCAGCCGTTGGTCTCGCGCCGCACCGCGGCGATGGTGGAGAGGCACTGCGGCGCGAAGATGAACCACACCAGCAGCGACAGCGCCGTGGCGAGCGACCAGCTGCCGGCGATCAGCGGCCCCAGCTGCGCGGCGGCATCGTCGCCCGTGGCGGAGAGCGCGTACACCGTGCCCAGGGCGCCCACCGCCACCTCGCGGGCGGCCATGCCGGGCACCAGCGCGATGCTGATCTGCCAGTTGAAGCCGATGGGCGCGAAGAGCACCGCAAGCGCGCTGCCGATGCGGCCCGCGAAGCTGTATTCGATGGCAGGGCCCGTGGCACCTTCGGGCGCGCCGGGGAACGACGACAGGAACCACAGCAGGATGGTGACAGCCAGGATGATGCCGCCCACGCGGCGCAGGAAGATCAGCGCCCGCTCCCAGAGACCCAGGCCCAGGCCGCGCAGGCTGGGCCAGCGGTAGGCGGGCAGCTCCATCAGCAGCGGCGTCGCCCCGGTATTGCGGCGCGCCAGCTTGGCCACGGCCGCGACGGCCATGGCGCTCACGATGCCGCCCACGTACAGGCCGAACAGCACCAGGCCCTGCAGGTTGAACACGCCGCCCACCGTGCGCTCGGGGATGAAGGCGGCGATCAGCAGCGCATACACCGGCAGCCGCGCCGAGCAGGTCATCAGCGGCGCGATCATGATGGTCACCAGCCGGTCGCGCCAGTCGGGAATCGAGCGCGTGGCCATCACGCCGGGAATGGCGCAGGCGAAGCTGGAAAGCAGCGGGATGAACGACCGGCCGGAGAGGCCGACGGTGCCCATCACGCGGTCGAGCAGGAAGGCGGCGCGCGGCAGGTAGCCGGAATCCTCGAGCACGAGGATGAAGAAGAACAGAATCAGGATCTGCGGCAGGAAGACCACCACGCCGCCGGCGCCCGCGATGATGCCGTCCGTGAGCAGGCTGCGCAGCGTGCCTTCGGCCATGTGGGCATTGATCCAGGCGGCGGCCGCGGCCGTGGTGCCCTCGATCCAGCCCATGGGCGCCTCGGCCCAGCTGAACACCGCCTGGAACATCAGGAACAGCGTGGCGGACAGCAGCAGCAGCCCCCACACCGGGTGCAGCACGACGGCGTCGATGCGGTCGTCGCCGCGCAGGCTCACCCGGGGCTCGCGCACGGCCAGGTCCATGATGCGGCGCACCTCCTGGTGCAGCTCCGCCACCTGGGGCTGCGCAGCGCTTCCGCCGGCGGGTGCGGCAGGCGCCGCGGGTGCCGCCAGCGCGGACGGTGGCGCCTGGTCCAGCCACTGCAGCAGCTCGCGCACGCCGCCGGCGCGCACGCCCACGGTGCCGATCACCGGCATGCCCAGTTCACGCGACAGCACCTCGCGGTCGATCGTGATGCCCTGGCGCTCGGCCATGTCGCTCATGTTGAGCGCCAGCACCATCGGCAGGCCGAGCGCGCGGGCTTCGAGCACCAGGCGCAGGTTGAGCCGCAGATGCGTCGCGTCGGTCACGCACACCAGCAGGTCGGGCAGCGGCTCGCCCGCGCGCCGACCCGTGACGATGTCGCGCGTGACGGCCTCGTCGAGGCTGTGGGCGTTCAGGCTGTAGGTGCCGGGCAGGTCGAGCACGCGCACGCGGCGGCCGCCCGCGGTCTGCAGGTGCCCTTCCTTGCGTTCGACGGTGACGCCCGCGTAGTTGGCGACCTTCTGCCGCGCGCCGGTCAGCAGATTGAAGAGCGCGGTCTTGCCGCAGTTGGGGTTGCCCAGCAGGGCGATGCGCAGCGGCTGCGCGGGTGCGGAGGATGCCTGAGCGGTCATGCCGTGGCCTCCGGCTGCACCTGCACCAGCGCCGCCTCGTGGCGCCGCAGCGCGAAGGTGGCCTGGCCGATGCGCACGGCCAGCGGATCGCCGCCCGGGAAACCGCTGGCGACGATGCGCACGGGTTCGCCGGGCAGGAAGCCGATCTCCATGAGGCGCTGCACGATGGCGTGGTCGCGGTCGTCGCGCGCGGGCTGGAAGGCGGCGACGTGTGCAGGCACGCTGCGCGGCAACCGGTCCAGTCCCAGGGTCGTGGAGGGGGCGGTGGGCCGGGCGTGCGCAGACCCGGCCGCGTCTTCAGCGGACATTTTCATGGACTTTATGACTGGCAATGATATTTATTCTCATTCTACAGGCGTGGCGGCGGCGGCCCCCCGCTGCACCACAGACCCCTGCCGGCCGTGATGGTTCTGGGAAGGAGGCCTGGATTGTGTCCCGCCATCCCGGTCCATGGGGCGCAGCCGTCGGCCGCCGGCCCCGCCGCGTTGGGCACAATCCGGCCACAACGCCCCCGAATGTCCCCATGAGCCTCCACCCCTGCCTGAGCTGCGGCGCCTGCTGCGCGAGCTTCCGCGTCGATTTCTCCGTCCACGAATCGGAGGACGAGGGCGGCAGCGTGCCCGCGGGCCTCGCGGTGGAGGTGAACGCCGGCCTGCGCCGCATGCGCGGCACGGACCATGCTGCCCCGCGCTGCGCCGCGCTCTCGGGCACGGTGGGCACGCGGGCGGCCTGCGGCATCTACGAGTGGCGGCCCTCGCCCTGCCGCGACTTCGAGGCGGGCAGCGAGGCCTGCGGCCGGGCGCGGCGGCGGCACGGCATGGGGCCGCTGCCCGAAGGCTTCATCCTGTAGCCGGCACGGGCAGGCCGCCGATGCGGCCCTTGAATTCCTGCAGCGAGAAATAGCTGTGCACCCGCCGCACGCCGGGCAGGCGGTGCAGCCGGTTCTGCAGCAGCTGCGAGTAATCGTCCAGGTCGCGCGCGACCACCACCAGCATGAAGTCCTCAGGGCCGGAGATGCCGTGGAACATCACCACCTCGGGGATCGCGCACACGGCTTCCTCGAAAGGCAGCGACGAGGCCTCGGTCTGGTGGTCGATGCCCACCATCACGAACACCATCACGCCGAGCCCCAGCGCCCGGCGGTCGAGCGCGGCGTGGTAGCCCGCGATCACGCCCTCGTCTTCCAGCCGCTTCACCCGGCGCCAGCAGGGCGATTGCGACAGGTGCGCGATCTGCGCGAGTTCGCCCGAAGTCAGGCGGGCATCCTCCTGCAGGGCGGCCACGATCTGCCGGTCCGTCCGGTCCAGTTCCGTTCGCATAATTTTTCCTCGTTTCGGCTCCAGGGGGAAGGATTTTCCAATTTTCGTGCCTGTAGGGATTAAACGACACCACGCGTGGCCCGCCTGCCCAGAATGCGCGCGTTGGCAGCGAAGCCGCCGCCCCCTTGGAGCCGCCCATGACCCTCCCCCGCATGCTGTGGGACATTTCCGCACCGGTGCATGCCGGCAGCCCGGTGTTCCCCGGCGACACGCCCTATTCGCAGCAGTGGTGCGCCACGATCGGCCCGCAGTGCCCGGTGAACGTGAGCGCGCTTGCGATGTCGCCGCACGTCGGCACGCACGCGGACGCGCCGCTGCACTACGACCCGCAAGGGGCCACGATCGGCCACGTGCCGCTGGACGCCTTCCTGGGCCCGTGCCGCGTCATCCATGCGATCGGGCGCGGCCCGCTGGTGCAGTGGGAGCACATCGCCCATGCGGTGGAGCGGAATGGGCACCCGTTGCCGCCGCGCGTGCTGGTACGCACCTACGAGCGCATGCCGGTGGACCGCTGGGACGGCGCGCTGGCGGCCTATGCGCCCGCCACCATCGAACGCCTGGCCGACCGGGGCGTGGTGCTGGTGGGCATCGATACCGCGAGCATCGACCCGGCCGACAGCAAGGCGCTGGAGAGCCACCAGGTGATCCGCCGCCGCGGACTGCGCGTGCTGGAGAACCTCGTGCTGGACGAGGTGCCCGAGGGCGACTACGAACTGATCGCCTTGCCTCTGAAGCTCACCACCGCCGACGCCTCTCCCGTGCGCGCGGTGCTGCGCGCGCTCGGCTGATCGGCCACCCCACCCGGCACCCCGCGCCCCGGCCGGCTCCACCCCGCCCCGGAATCCGGGCCCGCGGCGCCTCCCCCTTTCGTTTCTTGCATCGCAGGAATGCCCACATGACCACACTCGACGACTGCCGCGCCCTGGATGCGCACGACCCGCTGCGCCCGCTGCGCGGCCATTTCCAGCTGCCCGACGGGGTGATCTACCTCGACGGCAATTCCCTGGGCGTGATGCCCGCCGCCGCGCCCGCGCGCATCGCCGAGGTGGTTTCGCAGGAATGGGGCACCGACCTGATCCGCTCGTGGAACAGCGCCAGCTGGTTCGATCTGCCGCAGCGCCTGGGCGACCAACTCGCGCCGCTGATCGGTGCGGGCCAGGGCGAGGTGGTCTGCACCGACAGCACCTCCATCAACCTCTACAAGGTGCTGAGCGCCGCGCTGAACATCGCGCGCGAGGCTGCGCCCGGTCGCCGCCGCATCGTGAGCGAGCGCAGCAACTTCCCCACCGACCTCTACATCGCCGAGGGCCTGTGCCGCGAGCGCGGCCTGGAGCTGGTGCTGGTGGAGCCCGAAGAGATCGCGGACGCGCTCACCGCCGACGTGGCGGTGCTGATGCTCACGCACGTCAACTACCGCACGGGCGCGATGCACGACATGGCGGCCGTCACCGCTGCGGCGCATGCGCAGGGCATTCTCTGCGTGTGGGACCTGGCGCACAGCGCGGGCGCGGTGCCGGTGGACCTCCGCGGCGCGGGGGCGGATTTCTCGATCGGCTGCGGCTACAAATACCTCAACGGCGGCCCGGGCGCGCCGGCCTTCGTCTGGGTGCATCCGCGCCACGCCGGCCGCTTCTGGCAGCCGCTTTCGGGCTGGTGGGGCCATGCGGCGCCCTTCGCCTTCACGCCGGACTACCAGCCGGCCCCGGGCATCGCGCGCTACCTGTGCGGCACGCAGCCGATCATCAGCCTCTCGGCGCTGCAGTGCGGGCTGGACGTGTTCACCGCCGCGCAGCCGCTGGGCGGCATGCAGGCGCTGCGCGCGAAATCGCTGGCGCTCACGGACCTGTTCATCCGACTGGTGGAGGAGCGCTGCACGGGCCATGGCCTGGGCCTGGCGACGCCCCGCGAGCACGCTCGGCGCGGCTCGCAGGTGTGCCTGACGCGCGACGAGGGCCAGGGCGTGGACGGCCGGGGCAGCGGCGCCTACGCGATCGTGCAGGCGCTGATCGCGCGCGGAGTGATCGGCGACTTCCGCAAGGGCGACGGCGGCCAGGGGCCGCACAAGGACATCCTGCGCTTCGGCTTCACCCCGCTCTACCTGGGCTTCGAAGACGTGTGGAACGCCGTGGAGCACCTGCGCGACGTGCTGGAGGGCGGCGAGTGGCGCCGTACCGAATTCAACCAAGAACACGCCGTGACCTGAAGTCCGGCAGGAGACATCGCCCATGTGCCCCCACGCTCCGCAGGCATCCGCCGCACCCTCGTCCTCCGCCCCTTCCTGCCCGGGCACCTCGTCCGCTGCGCCTGCCTCGCAGCCCGAGGCGATCGTTCACGAGGAGCGCGCACAGCTCGACTTCAGCCGCGACATGAGCTATGGCGACTACCTGCAGCTCGACGCGATCCTGAACGCGCAGAAGCCGCTGTCGCCCAACCACAACGAGATGCTGTTCATCGTGCAGCACCAGACCAGCGAGCTGTGGATGAAGCTCATGCTGCATGAGCTGCGCTCGGCGATCGACCACGTGGCGCGGGACGATCTGCCGCCGGCCTTCAAGATGCTCGCGCGCGTCTCCAAGATCATGGAGCAGCTGGTGCACGCCTGGGACGTGCTGGCCACGATGACGCCGCCCGAGTACAGCGCGATCCGGCCCTACCTCGCGCAGTCGAGCGGCTTCCAGAGCTACCAATACCGCTGCATCGAGTTCTCGCTGGGCAACAAGAACGCCGCGATGCTGAAACCCCACGCGCACCGGCCGGAACTGCTCGCCCAGGTGCAGGCGGCCTACGAAGCCCCCTCGCTCTACGACGAGGCCCTGCGGCTGCTCGCCCGCCGGGGCATTCCCGTGCCCGCAAGCCACACCGACCGCGACTGGACGCAGCCCTATGCCGAAAGCGATGCGGTGGAGGAGGCCTGGCTCACGGTGTACCGCGACACGCAGCGCTACTGGGACCTCTACCAACTGGGCGAGAAGCTCACCGACCTGGAGGACGCCTTCCGCCTCTGGCGCTTCCGCCACGTGACCACGGTGGAGCGCGTGATCGGCTTCAAGCGCGGCACGGGCGGCACGGGCGGCGTGAGCTACCTGCGGCGCATGCTGGACGTGGTGCTGTTCCCCGAGATCTGGAAGCTGCGCACGAGTTTGTGAATCCCCCCTGAGTCGCCTTCGGCGCCATCCCCCCAAGGGGGACGACGCTGGCGGCCCGGCGAAGCCGGTTCCGCGGCGTCTGCTGGCGTGGCCTGCTCCGCGGCCTTCGGAGGGGTGAGGCCGTGCGGGCTCCCATGCCACTTGCGGAAGGTGGCGCCCTACCGCTGCATCCTTTTTTCGGCCGTCATGCTCTCCGGCCCCCTCCCCATTCGCAGCGCCCCCCGATTCCAGGCCTGGCTCGCCCTAGGCGGTGTCGGTGCCCGCCATGGGTCCGCGGTAGAGCCAGGGCTGGTCGAGCAGCCGCTCGCCGAGCAGGCGCAGCGACCAGTCGCGCGCCCAGCGCACGGGCCCGGTGGCGTGGAAGATGCGGCCGTTGCGCTCGGCGCGCGCCTGCACGCGGGCATTGCGCTGCCAGCGCTGTGCGGCATAGCGGCGCAGGCCCTGCGGCACGTCGCTCCCGCATCCGGCCAGGGCCTGCTGCAGCGCGGCGGCATCCTCGATCGCCATGCCCGCGCCCTGCGCGAGGTAGGGCCGCATCGGGTGCGCGGCGTCGCCGAGCAGCGCCACGCGGCCCTGCGCCATCTCGTGCGCTCCCTGCAGCGGCGGCCGGTCGGACAGCGGCCAGAGGCGCCAGCCGCCGCCGGCCTGCGGCACGGCGCGCACCAGCTCCTGCAGTGCAGGCGTGGTGCCCCGCAGCGCGCCCTCCAGGTCGCCCGCATGGCCGGCATGGTCCCAATGGTCCAGGTCGTCCGGCGCGCGGCCGTGGCGGATGGCGACGAGGTTCATGCGTTCTCCGCGGCGCACCGGGTACTGCACGACGTGCAGCCCCGGCCCCAGCCAGGCGGTGACCTGCGTGGTGCGCAGCCGCTCGGGCAGCGCCTCCTGGGGCACCACGGCGCGGTAGGCGAGGTGGCCCGACACGCGGGCGGGCTCGGCGCCCAGCAGTCGCGCACGCGTGGCGCTGCGCAACCCGTCGGCGCCGACGAAGGCATCGCCCTGCACGCGGTGGCCGGCGACGGTGCGCAGCATGATGCCCGCCGAGCCTTCGGTGTGCGCGGCGATGGTCTCGCCCAGATGCAGGCGCACCGCGGGCTCGGCGCGCACGGCGTCCAGCAGCAGGCCGTGCAGATCGGCACGGTGGATGGCGGCATAGGGTGCGCCATACCGGGCGGCGATGGCGCGGCCCAGGGGCATGGCCGCCAGCACGCGCCCGTCGAGCGCGCTGCGCACCTGCAGCCGCTCCGGATAGGCGGCGACGGCCCGCAGCGCGGGCTCCAGCCCCCAGGCGTGCAGGCACGCCACCGCGTTCGGGCCGAGCTGCACGCCCGCCCCCACCTCGCCGAAGGCGGGCGCCCGCTCGAACAGGTCCACCGCCCACCCCGCACGCGCTGCGCCGAGGGCGGCGGCCAGCCCGCCGATGCCTCCGCCGGCGATCAGGAGTTGCTGCTGTCGTGTGTCTTGCATGGGGGCCATTGTGGGGCGGCCGCCGTGCCCGGGGAACGAGGCAGGTCAAGGACCCTGCCCGCGCACGTGCCGTCCGCGAGCGGGTCAGAGCACCGGGTGCAGCGCCCGCTCGAGCACCGCGGCCGGCCCCGGGCGCCCGAAAAGATAGCCCTGGAAGGCATGGCAGCCGTGGCGCTGCAGGAACTTGAGCTGGCCCGTCGTTTCCACGCCCTCCGCGACGACGTCCAGGTCCAGGCTCCGCGCCAGGGCCAGGATGGTGCGCACGATGGCGGCGTCGTTCGGGTCGGTGAGCACGTCGCGCACGAAGCTCTGGTCGATCTTGAGCTGGTCGAGCGGCAGCCGCTTGAGGTAGGCCAGCGAGGAATAGCCGGTGCCGAAGTCGTCGATCGCGAACCCCACGCCGTGGGCCCGCAGCTGCGCCATGCGGGTGACCACGTCCTCCACGTCCGCCATCAGCAGGCTCTCGGTGAGCTCGATCTTCAGCAGCCGCGGCTGCGCGCCGGTGCGCCGCAGCGTCTGCAGCACGTGGTCGACGAAATCGGGCTGCCGGAACTGCCGCACGCTCACGTTCACCGACAGCACGAGATGCGCCGCCGCCCGCATGCGGGACCATGCCACCAGCTGCTCGCAGGCACGCTCCAGCACCCACTGCCCCAGCGGCACGATCAGCCCGCCCTGCTCCGCCGCCGGGATGAATCCGCCCGGCATGACGAGGCCCCGCTGCGGATGCTGCCAGCGCACCAGCGCCTCAGCGCCCAGCATGGTGCCGTCGCCGCTCACCAGGGGCTGGTAGTGCAGCACGAGTTCGCCGGACTGCAGCGCCTGCCGGAGTTCGGATTCCAGCGCCGCGCGCGCGATGACGGCCTCCTGCATGGCCGGATCGAAGAAGCGCACCGTGTCGCGCCCCGCGGCCTTGGCCTGGTACATGGCGAGGTCCGCGTGCTTGAGCAGGTCGTCCACGCCCGATTCCTGCCCGGTCTGGGCGCCGAACAGCGCCACGCCGATGCTCGGCGTGCTGTGGTGGTGGCCCATGCCGCCCACCGCGTACGGCCTGCCCAGGGCCACGGAGATCCGGTGGGCCAGCACACCGGCCTCGGCGCGCGCCCGGTGCAGGTCGCCGGGCAGCCCTTCGGCCAGCACCACGAACTCGTCGCCGCCGAACCGGCTCACCGTGTCCTGCGGGCCCACGCAGGACAACAGGCGCTGGGCCGCCTGCACGAGGAGCCGGTCGCCCATGTCGTGGCCGAGCGTGTCGTTCAGGTCCTTGAAATTGTCCAGGTCGAGGAACAGCAGCGCGCCGTGTTTCTGCCCGTGCGCGGCCGCGCCGATCGCCCGGTGCAGGCGGTCGGTGAGCAGGCGGCGGTTGGGCAGCCCCGTGAGCGGATCGAAGAACGCCAGGCGCTCGATCTCGGCCTCGACGCGCTTGCGCTCGGTGATGTCTCGGCCCACGCCGCGGTAGCCGGAGAACGTGCCGTCCGCCGCGAACACCGGCACGCCGCTGATGGACACCCAGTAGGCGCGGCCGCCGTCGCCCATGCGCTCCAGTTCGAGATCGCGGAACGGCTGGCGCGCGTCGAGCAGCCGGCGGTGGTCCGCCCAGTCCGCGTCGGAGAAGTTCAGGGCCTGCAGGTCCCAGCGGGTGCGCCCGACGACCTCCTGCGCCGAGATGCGCATCTGGCTGCTGCCGCCGGAGATGTGGACGAAGCGGTACTCCGCGTCCTGCTCCCAGTACCAGTCGGACGACAGATCGCACAGGCTGCGGAAGCGCGCCTCGCTGAGCCGCAGTTCGGACTGCAGCCGCACGTGCGGCGTCACGTCGGCGAACGTGTGCAGCAGCCCGCCGTCGGGCAGGGCCGTGCAGTGGACCTCCAGCATGCGGCCGTCGGGCGCCTTGCGCCAGTAGGTGCCGGGCGGCGCGAGGCGGCTGCCGCTCTCCACGTACGCCCGTCCGCGCTCGTCCACCCGCTCGAAGTTCTCGCCGAAATCGCCGCGCTCGGCCTGCAGCTCCTTGAGCTCCGACAGGGCCGGCGCGCGGTCCAGCAACGGGCGCGGCAGATCGAGCATGCCGGGCAGCCGATGGTTGTAGAAGCGCACCCGGCGGTCCGGCGCGCAGAGGAGCACCCCCATCGCCATGTGGTCGATGGCGGTGCGCAGCATGTCTTCGGTGGCGGGCACGCCCGGCGGGCGGGCGGGTGCCGCGTCGCGGGAGCTGCCGGCCGCATGGCCGGGACGCGTCGCCAGCAGGGCGGAGAGCCGCAAGGCCAGCTCGCGCGGATGGCCGCCGCCCTGCCGCGTGCGCAGCACGTAGTCTCCCGGCCCGGCGCGCAGCACGCGCGCGGCCAGGGCCTCCTGGGCCGGCTCGGGGCCCAGGGAAAGCAGCAGCGGTGCCCGCCGGCCGGGCAGCACGGCCCACGCGGGCAAGGTGTCCGCATGGGCGGGCGGCGCCAGCACGGCGGCCTCGAAGCCGGCCATCGGCCCGGCGTCGCCGCCCGCGGGCCGCACCGCCTCCAGCGCGGCACCCCAGGGCTGCGCGACCACGTCCCAGACATGGCCCCAGTGCTCCCCCTGGGCGGCCAGGGCGGCGGCCGCGCTCTCACGTTCCGTGGGGGAGGCAGCGTCGAACCAGGCGATGCGCACGCTCATGGCGCCGACAGCGCCAGGCCCTGCGCGTTCGGCACGGCCGCCGGCCCGGGCAGCTCGTGCTCGCGCTCGAAGGCCTCCACGGGAATGGGACGGCCGAAGAGGTATCCCTGGAAGCCTTCGCAGCCGTGCAGCTTGAGAAAACTGAGCTGCCCGGCGGTTTCCACGCCTTCCGCGACGACCTGCAGGTCCAGGCTCTTGGCGAGGGCCAGGATGGTGCGCACGATGGCGGCGTCGTTGGGGTCGGTGAGCACGTCGCGCACGAAGCTCTGGTCGATCTTCACGAGATCCAGCGGCAGGCGCTTGAGGTAGCTCAGCGAGGAATAGCCGGTGCCGAAGTCGTCGAGCGCGAATCCGACTCCGGCGCGCTTGAGCTGCGCCATGCGGGCGATGGTGTCCTCCACATCGCCCAGCAGCAGGCTCTCGGTGAGTTCCAGCTTCAGCCGCTGCGGATTGGCGCCCGTGCGCTGGAGCGTGCCCAGCACCTCCGCCACGAAATCAGGCTGCCGGAACTGCCGGGCACTGACGTTCACGGCGATGGTGAGCGGCGCCGTGGCCGGATGGGCCGCCCAGCGCACCAGCTGCTCGCACGCGGTCTGCAGGACCTGGCGGCCCAGCGGCAGGATGAGGCCGGTCTCTTCCGCGAGCGGAATGAAGTCGGCCGGGCTGATCATCCCCTTGTCGGGATGCCGCCAGCGCACCAGCGCCTCCGCGCCGCCGAGCCGCGTGCTGCCGTCCACGATCGGCTGGAAATGCACGATCAGCTCCTGCCGCGCGATGCCCTGGCGGAGATCGGCTTCCAGCTGCGAGCGCGCCGTCACCTGCGCCTGCATGTCCGGGTCGAAGAAGCGCTGGGTGTTGCGGCCGGCGGCTTTCGCCTGGTACATGGCCAGGTCCGCACGCTTGAGCAGTTCGTCCACGCTGCGGCGCTGGTCACCGAACAGCGTGATGCCGATGCTGGGGGTGCTGTAGTGTTCCTGCGCACCCATCTGGAACGGCCGGTTGAGCTGCTCCAGCAGCTTCTCGGCGACCAGTTCGGCCTGCTGCGCGGCATGGGCGGGATCGACGTCCAGGCCCTCCAGCATCACCACGAACTCGTCGCCGCCGAAACGCGCCACGGTGTCCGAGGTGCGCACGCATTCCTGCAGGCGCTGCGCCACCAGGACCAGCAGCCGGTCGCCCATGTCATGGCCCAGCGTGTCGTTGAGGTCCTTGAAGTTGTCCAGGTCGATGAACAGCAATGCGCCCAGCTTGTCGATGCGCGGGCACGATGCGCTCGCGCGCTGCAGACGGTCGAGCAGCAGCCGCCGGTTCGGCAGGCCGGTGAGCGCGTCGAAGAAGGCCAGCAGCTCGATCTGCTGCTCGGCCTTCTTGCGGTCGGTGATGTCGCGGCACACGCTGAGCAGCCCGGTCACGTGCCCGTGCATGTCGCGGATCGGCGTCTTGATGGTTTCGAAATAGCCCGCGTAGCCGTCCTCCGCGAAGGTGAGCGTCTCCTCGTACACCAGCGGCTGCCAGGCGGCCATCGCCCGCTCGTCGAGCTGCCGCACGCGCTCGGCCTCCATCGGCGGCAGCAGTTCCTCGTCGCGCAGGCCGACGATGTCGCGCTCGCGGCGGCCCACGAAGCGTTCGAACACCGGGTTGCACGACAGGTAGCGCCCCTTCGCATCCTTGAGGAACACCACGTCCGGGATGGCGTTGACGAGGCTTGCGAGCCGCGAACGCTGCTGGCCCAGCTCCATCGCGAGGCGCTTCTGTTCGGTCAGATCGACGGCGAACACCACCACGGCGACCACGCGGCCGTCGGCCCCGGTTTCGGGGATGACCGTGGTGTGGAAGAATTTCGGGCCGTCGCTTCCGCCCGGCGCGCGGTAATCGAATACCACCGTCTGCCCCTGCAGTGCCCGCAACAGCGGCGGGCGCAGGGACTGCAGCAGTTCGTCGTTCAGGACCTCGCCGATCAGCTTGCCCTCCACCTCCAGCTCGGTGCGGCGCAGCCACTGCGCCTGGGACGGATTGACGTAGAGGATGCGCAGGTCGCGGTCGAGCCGCGACACTCCGCCCGGCATGCGGCTCAGCAGGCTCGCGAGCTGGATCTCGTGCGCGCGGCTCAGGTCCTGCGCCTCGCGCTGCTCCGTCACGTCCGTGAGCACGCCGTCCCAGATCACGCGGCCGCTGCCGTCGCCGAGCAACCGGGGCGAGGAGCTCAGCCGGATCCACCGCAGTTCGCCGTCCGCGCGCCGCAGGCGCACCACCGATTCGGCGATACCCATGGTGCGGAACGACTCCTCGTCGGCCTCGGCGCGTGCCGCCTCGTCCTCGGGCTCGATGCGCGCGAACAGGTGCTGCGCATCCCGCATCACATCCTGGGCCTTCAGGCCCACCAGCCGCTCCAGGGCCTCGCCCATGTGAACGAAGCGCCGCCGGCCGTCGTTTTCACGGACCACCTGGTAGAGCGCGCTGTCGGGCAGGTTGCGGCCGAGCAGCTGCAGGCGCATCTCGCTGTCGCGCAGCCGGGACTCGGTCTCCCGCAGCCGGGCGTAGGGCATGCGCACGCCCGCGATGAACACGGCCTGGAACATCAGCGCGTACCCGAGCACGTGCAGCCCGTGCGACAGGATGCCCGGCCAGGGGGACGGTCCGGCCGGCAGCAGCAGCGCGCACTGCCCCGCGGCCATGGCGGCCGCGGCGGAGGCCATGGTCAGCCGCCGGCCGAGGCGCGGACTGCGGGCGCTGCTGCGGGGCAGGCCGTAATACAGCAGCGCGGCGGACACTGCCATGACCGCGCCCGAGACCAGGGCGGCGCCCTGCGCGATCAGGGGTGCGGATGCGCCGGCACCCCGCTGCGCCCCGCTGGCCGCCATCCACACGATGGCCAGCGACACCCCGGCCGACGCCAGGGCCCAGGCCATGCCCGGGCCGGGAAAGGACACGCGGAGTGCGAACAGCAGCAGCGTGGCGGCTTCCAGCCCATAGGCCCACAGCGCGAAATAGTGCGACACGTGAAGCCGCTCGCCCAGCGCCTGCCCCACCACCGGATGCTGCATCATTCCGTGGAGGAAATTGCACACCGCCGCCGACGCGAGGCCCAGCACCAGGACGTTGGCCCGGCCCTGGGCGCTGCCGTCGAGCATGTGCAGCGACACCGCGACCGCCAGCAGGCCGATGAGCACGGCCACCATGTCGAGGAAGGGCTCCAGGCCGTACAGCCCGCCCGCACCCTCGCCCAGCAGCTGCACCAGCGGCACCAGCAGGAGCGCCATGCCGGCGACCACGAGAATGGCGGTCGCCATGGGCGTCTCGGAGAACAGGGCGCGGCAGAAGGAGCCGGCGGACGGCAGGCGGAACGGGCGCATGGCGGAGGACGGGTGGGCCGGTGGAAGCGCGATTCGGGGATGAACAAACTGTCACGAGTGTATCGATCCCCGCCGCCCGGGCGCACCCGCCGGTCCGCCCGGGGGGCCGCCCGTCCGCTCAGGCCGCGAGCAACTGGCGCAGCACGTAGGGCAGGATGCCCCCGGCGCGGTAGTAGTCCGCCTCGATGGGGGTGTCGATGCGCAGCGTGACGGTCACCTCCTGGCGGGAGCCGTCGGCACGCCGGATGACGAGGCGCGCGTCGCTCTGGGGCGTGAGCGACGGGTCCGGCACCACGTCGATCGTCTCGTCGCCGCGCAGGCCCAGTGATTCCCACGAGTCCGATCCGCGTAACTGCAGCGGCAGCACCCCCATCCCCACCAGGTTCGAGCGGTGGATGCGCTCGAAGCTGCGCGCCACCACGGCCTTGATGCCCAGCAGCTGCGTGCCCTTGGCCGCCCAGTCGCGGCTGGAACCGGTGCCGTATTCCTCGCCGGCGAAGATCACGGTGGGCGTTTCCTGCGCCATGTACTGCATCGCGGCGTCGAAGATGAACATCTTCGTGCCCTGGTGCGGGCCCTCGTTCTGGAAGAGCGTCAACCCGCCCTCCTCGCGCGAGCCGTCCTCCTTCGGCGGGATCATCAGGTTCTTGATGCGCACGTTGGCGAAGGTGCCGCGCATCATCACGTCGTGGTTGCCGCGGCGCGCGCCGTAGCTGTTGAAGTCCTGCTTCATCACGCCGTGCTGCAGCAGCCACTGGCCAGCGGGCGAGGTCTCCTTGATCGAGCCGGCCGGCGAGATGTGGTCGGTGGTGATGGAGTCGCCGAACAGCGCCATGATGCGCGCGCCCAGCACCGACTGCGCCGCCGGCTGCCCGCCGCCCTCGCCCGCGGCGTCCAGCGTGAAGCCGGCGAAAAACGGCGGCTCGGCGATGTAGGTGCTGGCGGGCCAGTTGTAGGTGTCGCCGGACACGCCCTGGATCTTGCCCCAGAGCGCGCCCGGATCGGTCTTCACGCGGCCGTAGTTCTCGCGGAACGCCTTGCCGTTCATCGCATGCTTCATGAGCTGGTGGATTTCGTCGCTGCTGGGCCAGATGTCGCCCAGGTACACGTCCCGGCCACCGCGCCCCTTGCCCACCGGCTCGGTCATCAGGTCGCGCAGCACCGTGCCGGCGATGGCATAGGCCACCACCAGCGGCGGGCTCGCGAGGAAGTTGGCCTTGATGTTGGGATGGATGCGCGCCTCGAAATTGCGGTTGCCCGACAGCACGGCCGCGCAGACGAGGTCGCTGCCGGTGATGGCGTCGTTGATCTCCGGGGCCAGATCGCCGGCGTTGCCGATGCAGGTGGTGCAGCCGTAGCCCGCGACGGCGAAGCCCAGCTTCTCCAGATAGGGCAGCAGGCCGGTTTCGGTGAGGTACTGCGTGACGATGCGCGAGCCCGGCGCCAGCGAGGTTTTGATGTGCGGCTGCACCTTCAGCCCCGCCTCCACGGCCTTCTTCGCCAGCAGGCCGGCGGCCAGCAGCACGCTCGGATTCGAGGTGTTCGTGCAGCTCGTGATGGCGGCGATCAGCACGTCGCCGTTGCCGATCGTCGGATCGCTGCCCTTGGCCGGCAGGCGGATGGACGGGTCGGCGTGCTTGACCGCGAGCTTGGGCTTGTTGTGCTCCATCTCGACCAGGAAGCGCGGACCGCCCGCGGGCGCGTCCTTCTCGTCGGGCACGTCTTCGCAGACGCCTTCTTCGCCGCGGTGGATGTGGTGGCGCGTATGCAGCAGCTCGGCCGGCCGGTTGAAGCCGCTCTCCGCCGCCGGCCTGGAAAAGAGCGCGGCGAACTGGTCCTTCACCTTGCCGAGCTCGATGCGGTCCTGCGGACGCTTCGGGCCGGCAAGGCTCGGAGTGACGTCGCCCAGGTCCAGCCGCACCACCTGCGAATAGTCGATCTCGCCGGACTTCGGGACGCCGAACAGGCCCTGCGCGCGGAAATACGCCTCGAACGCCTCGATTTCCGCCTTGGTGCGGCCGGTACCCTGGAAGTAGTCGATCGTTTTCTCGTCCACGGGGAAGAAGCCCATCGTCGCGCCGTACTCGGGCGCCATGTTGCCGATGGTGGCGCGGTCGGGGAGCGACAGCGTGCGCGTGCCTTCGCCGAAGAACTCCACGAACTTGCCCACCACCTTGTGCCGGCGGAGGATCTCGGTCACGGTGAGCACGAGGTCGGTCGCCGTGACCCCTTCGCGCAGCTGGCCCGTCAGCTCGAAGCCCACCACGTCCGGCGTCAGGAAGTACACCGGCTGCCCGAGCATCGCGGCCTCGGCCTCAATGCCGCCCACGCCCCAGGCGACCACGCCGATGCCGTTGATCATGGTGGTGTGGCTGTCCGTGCCGACCAGGGTGTCGGGGTAGTAGACGCCATCGGCGCGCCGGTGCACGCCGCGCGCGAGGTATTCGAGGTTCACCTGGTGCACGATGCCGAAGCCCGGCGGAACCACGCCGAAGGTGTCGAACGCCTGCATGCCCCACTTCATGAATTCGTAGCGCTCGCGGTTGCGCTGGAATTCCAGCTTCATGTTCAGGTCGAGCGCCTTCTTGGTTCCGTAGTAGTCGACCATGATGGAGTGGTCCACCACGAGGTCGACCGGCACCAGCGGCTCGATCTTCTTGGGCTTCTTGCCCAGTCGCTGCGCGACGCTGCGCATCGCGGCCAGATCGGCCAGCAGTGGCACGCCGGTGAAATCCTGCAGCACCACGCGCGAGACGATGAAGGGGATCTCGTCCTTGCGCTCGGCCACCGGCTGCCAGTTCGCGAGTTGCTCCACGTGCTCCGGCGTCACCTTCACGCCATCGCAATTGCGCAGGACCGACTCCAGAACGATGCGAATGGACACCGGCAGCCGGTGGATGGACGGAAACTGGCGGGCCAGGGCAGGCAGCGAATGGAACTGCCCGCTCTTTCCCGATCCGGTGGTGAATGTCTGCAGGGTGGATGCGAAAGCGTGGCGGGAAACCGCCGGGGACTTCGAGGCCATAAAGCACTACTCCTTGAATGGGGGGCGACCCTGGCATTTTGGCAGCCCCCGATTGCGATGCAAATGTAGGGCGATGGCGGCTATCGCCTTCTGCCTGTGCGAACCCGTGCACTGCTCCCGGCCCCATGCCCGAAGACACCCGAGAGTGGCCTTGCAAAACCGCGTTCCATTCCACCGCGGCCATGGCGGAGCGCCGGCAGCCAATATCCATCCATGCAGGACGGGCTCTTGTCCTGCAATACCAGCCTGGATTGCATGTTATGAGGAGGCTATCCTGACCGCGCATGCAATCGACCGCCCTTTAGAGCGGCTAATACGACCCTTCTGGCGTCGTTGCCGCATCTTGTCGTACTACTCGTACTGCCTGCGACGCGGCGCCTGGCCAGAACCGCTTCGCTCGGTCGTGTCAACCGCTCCTACACCCGCCCGGTTATCCCGGCAACGGCAATTTACCGAGATTCCACGAAACCGCGCAGAACCCGGCCGTTTAACTGCTGCCGTGGGGGCCATTGGCCTGTGTCACCCCGATTCCCGGCGCGGAGAAACGCCCTGGAGCAAAGATACCCGTTCCGTCTTCCGCCGCCCCATCTCAAGAAGGGCGCGAAAGCGCCAGTGCAGGCCCCCAGAAAAAAACCCGCCGGAGGGCGGGTTTCAAGGAGTTCTCGACCACTGCGCCTGCAGCGGACGGCCGGCGGAACGGCCGGACCGGCGGCGGGCGGCTCGGTGAATTATCAGATGGCGAACTGTTCGCGATTTTCGTTCTGGATCCACTTGGGAGCCTTGCCGCGGCCCGTCCAGGTCTGGCCCGTGGCGGGATTGCGATATTTGGGCGCCACCTTGGTGCCGGCGCTGGCGCTGCGGGCGCGGCCCGACGGGAATACGTCTTCCGCCTTCAGGCCATACTCGGACACGAGCGAGCGCACCTGGGAGATCGCGTCAGACAGTTCGCGGCGGCGGGCTTCGTTGATTTGCTGCTCGAGTTGCTCGCGCTGCTTCAGCAGGTCCTTGTAGCTGGAGGTGGTCATGTCAGTTCAGTGTGAAAGTGGATAACGAGGAACGCATTATAGAAAATATTTTGGATTACGTACGCCTTCTGGCCGCATGGGATTGAATTCATCCCGCGTCCAAGCTTCCAGGAACTTTGAAACCCGGCCCTTCTCCAAACCCGCCCGCCGCAGAGCCCGACCCCGGCCGGAGGGCTTTTTTCCCGATTCACAATCGCTGCCTCTGCATAACTGCCGCCTTCGGCGGAACCCACCGACATGGCCCTCTACTGCATCGGCGATATTCAGGGATGCGACCCGGCACTGGAGCGCCTGCTGCGCACGGTGGATTTCTCCCCCAGCCGCGATACGGTTTATCTGCTGGGCGATCTCGTGAATCGCGGGCCGCGGTCGGCCGGGGTACTGCGGCGCTGCATGCAGGCCGGGGACAGCATCCGCTGCCTGCTGGGCAACCACGACCTGCACCTGCTGGCCGCCTCCGAGGGAGCGCGCAAGCCCTCGCGGCGCGATACGCTGGCCGACGTGCTGCAGGCGCCCGACCGCGGCGCCCTGCTCGAGTGGTTGCGCGCCCAGCCCCTGGCACGGGAGCACCGCCACGGCGGCGGGCAGCTGCTGATGGTGCATGCGGGCGTTTTGCCGGCCTGGACGGTACCGGACGTGCTGGCCCATGCCGCGGAGGTCGCGGCGCAATTGCGCGGCGCGGCGATGCCGCAGTTCCTGCACGCGATGTACGGCAACACCCCCGACCGGTGGGACGACGCGCTCTCGGGCATGGAGCGGTGGCGCGCGATCGTGAACGCGCTGACGCGGCTGCGCTTCTGCACACCGGACGGCCGCATGGATTTCGAGAGCAGCGAGAACGCCGACGCGGCACCGGAAGGCCTGGTGCCCTGGTTCGATGCGCCCGGGCGCCGCACGCGCGACACGCTGATCGCGTTCGGCCACTGGTCCACCCTGGGCTGGATGAATCGCCCCGACCTGCTGGCGCTCGATACGGGATGCGTGTGGGGCGGCTGCCTGAGCGCCGTGCGGTTCGGCGCCACGCTGGCCGACCGCGAGCACATCACGGTGCACTGCGACCAGGCGCAGGCGCCGGGCTGAGAGCGAACCCAACGGCGCTTCTGGCGTCGTTGCCGCATCTCGCCGCACGGGTCCGCACTGCCTGCCGATGCAGCGTCTCGCCAGAACCGCTGCGCCGGGCCGTGCGGGCCGCTCCGCGGACCGCCGACGCTCCGATCAGCTGGAGGACGAGGTCTCTGCCGCCGGCGCGGCGGCCTTGAACAGCGCCGCCACCTTGCGCTTGGGCTTGATGTTGGCCGAAATGCCGCTGCGCGCGGCCGGGCGGGCCGAGGCTTCCCAGCTGGGCGCGGCCTCGGCGGGGGCCTCGTAGGGCTTGTCGAAGAACGGATCGCGCGGGGCCGCGGGCGTGCGGTAGCCGCCCCCCGCGGCGCGCGGGGCCCGGCTGTCGCCACGGCCCTCTTCGCGCCGCGCCCGGGGCGCCTCGCCGCCGCCGGCCTCGTCGTCGCGCCAGGCGCGGCGGCCGTCGTTGAAGCGGCCGCGGGGGCGGTCGTCGCCCACTTCCAGCGCCTCCAGGTCGATCTTCTTCTTGGTGAGCTTCTCGATGTCGGCCACCAGGCGCGCATCGCTGCTGGAAACCAGCGTCACCGCCAGGCCGGAGGCGCCCGCGCGCCCGGTGCGGCCGATGCGGTGCACGTAGTCTTCGGCGTTGAAGGGCACGTCGAAATTGAACACCGCCGGCACGTCCTTGATGTCCAGGCCGCGGGCCGCGACGTCGGTGCAGACCAGCAGGTCCACCTCGCCGCGCTTGAAGGCGTCGAGCGCCTTCAGGCGTTCGTCCTGGCTCTTGTCGCCGTGCAGCGCCGCGGCCTTCAGGCCCTCGCGCTCCAGCGTGCGCGACAGGCGCGCGCAGCCGAGCTTGCTGTTGACGAAGACGAAGGCCTGCTTGACCCCGCGCGTGCGCAGCACGTGGTGGATGGCGCGGCGCTTGTCGTCGTCGCTCACGCTGTAGAAGCGCTGCTCGACGGTGGAGGCGGTTTCGTTGGGACGGGCGACCTCGATGGTGACCGGGTCCTGCAGGTAGCTGCCGGCCAGGCGCTTGATCTCGGACGAGAACGTGGCGGAGAACAGCAGCGTGGTGCGCGTCTTCGGCAGGTAGCTCAGGATGCGCTGCAGATCCGGCAGGAAGCCGATGTCCAGCATGCGGTCGGCCTCGTCGAGCACCACGTACTCGACCTGGTTCAGCACCGCATTCTTGGCCTCGATGTGGTCCAGCAGGCGGCCCGGCGTGGCCACGAGGACTTCGACGCCCTTCTTCAGCTCCAGGGTCTGGGGCTTCATGTCCATGCCGCCGAACACCACGGTGCTGCGCAGCTTGGTGTATTTGGCGTAGAGGGCGATCTGCTGGGCGACCTGGTCGGCCAGTTCGCGCGTGGGCAGCAGCACCAGGGCGCGTACGGGATGGCGTGCAGGCGAGGTGGAGCTGTTCTCGTGCTTGAGCAGGCGCTGCAGCAGCGGCAGCGAGAAAGCCGCCGTCTTGCCGGTGCCGGTCTGCGCGGCGCCCATCACGTCCTTGCCGGTGAGAACCACCGGAATGGCCTCGGCCTGGATGGGGGTCATCGACGTGTAGCCCATCTCGGCCACGGCGCGCGCCAGCGGCTCGGCCAGCGATAAATTGGAGAAAGAACTTGTCATGTGCGGCCGATATTGTCGCACCAGCCCTTCATGGGCGGTATTTCGCCGCCCATGCGCGCTGCGGGTGCATCCGCTGCGCTACCGAAAACGCAGCAGCGTAGCCTTACCCATCAAAGGCTGCGGGACGAGAAGGTATCGCAGGCCTTGATGCTGCCGGAGTCCAGCCCCGTGCGGAACCAGCGCTGGCGCTGGGCGCTGGTGCCGTGGGTGAAGCTGTCCGGCACCACCGCGCCGCCCGATGCGCGCTGCAGCGCATCGTCGCCGATCTTCGCCGCGGCGTTCATGGCCTCTTCCACGTCGCCCTGCTCCAGGATCTGCCGCGCGTTCTGCGCGTTGTGGGCCCAGACACCCGCGAAGCAGTCGGCCTGCAGCTCCAGGCGCACGGAGAGGTGGTTGTATTCGACCTGGCTCACCCGGCCGCGCATCTGGTCCACGCGGCTGCTGATGCCCAGCAGGTTCTGCACGTGGTGGCCCACCTCGTGGGCGATCACATAGGCCTGCGCGAAATCGCCCGGAGCGCCGAGCCGGTTCCTGAGCGTCTCGTAGAAGCCGAGATCGATGTAGACCTTGCGGTCGGCCGGGCAGTAGAACGGGCCCATGGCCGCCTGGCCCGTCCCGCAGGCCGTCGGCGTGCGGTCGCGGAACAGCACCAGCCGTGGGTTCTGGTAGGTCGTGCCGTTCTGCCGGAAGACGTCCGCCCAGACATCCTCGGTATCGGCGAGCACCGTGGACACGAAGCGGGCCATGGTGTCGTCGGCGGGCGGGCGGTGGGCCGGCGCCTGCTGCGTCTGCACCTGGGCGGGCGCACCGCCGCCGCTCAGCATGCCCAGCAGCGTGAGCGGATTGATGCCGAACACCCAGCCGCCGATGAGGGCGATGACGATGGTGCCGATGCCGATGCCGCGCCCCCCGAACACCGGAAAACCGCCGCCACCGCCGCCGCCTTCGTCACGGCGGTCCTCGACGTTGTCCGATTCGCGATTGCCTTCCCATTTCATCGTGCGCACCCCAAAGATTCATGCCGGGCCGCGATGGTACGCCGCCCGGCGGGCCTTTGTCCGTCAGCGGGCAGCGAACGTGGAGCCCGCGGACCAGTCGGCCTGCGCCCCGCCCGACGTCGCCAGAACCTGCGGCTCGCGGGCGGTGCTCGACTGCATGCCGCGCGCCACCCAGGCGTGCTGCTGCTGCTCGGCATGGCGGACGTGGTCTTCCAGCACCCAGGCCATGGCCGCGACCTGCACCGCGATCACGGCGCCGCCCACGGCCAGCAGGAACGGGCGCGCACCGCCGCGCTTCGGGGTGGGGTATTCGGAATCGAACGAGGACGGCTGCGCCGAAACGGTGGGCATGGAAGTCTCCTGGAGGTCGGTCGGGGGTGGTTCGTACGCGTGCCGTCGGTCAGCGGTGGCACCAGTGCAGGCCGGCCACGGCCGGCTGGGCATCCTGGAAGTAATCGGAGAGTTCCCGCACCGCCGACTGCAGCGCGTCGCCGGAGAGGGCGCGCGCGTGCTGGAGCTGGTCCAGCGCATAGTGGCGGTCGCCAAGCATCATCGTGGCGCTGATACAGTGGCCGCGCGCGGCCATCTGCAGGAGGAAGGCATCGAGGGCATGGGCCGGCCAGTAGCGCGCCTCGGCGCGGGCACCCATGTCCGGTGCATAGGCGGCCGGAGCGGCGGAAGATGCAAAGGAAGCGGTGGCGGCGTGCATGGCGGTGTCCTCGGGCGGGCAGAAAGCAGGAATTCCAGTCTGCCGGCCCCGTGTGACAAGTCCACGGAACGCAACGGCAGCGGATGGAGGAATGCTATGCCCGGGCTGCCGCGCCCGCACTGGAGAAACGCGCCGCGCCGCTGTAGGACGCCCGCCAGTGGCGCCCCCGGCCCGCCGCCGTCAGGCCTTGGGCAGGGTCACGCCGACCTGGCCCTGGTACTTGCCGCCGCGGTCGCGGTAGCTCACCTCGCAGACCTCGTCGCTTTCGAAGAACAGCACCTGGGCGCAGCCCTCGCCCGCATAGATGCGCGCCGGCAGCGGCGTGGTGTTGCTGAATTCGAGGGTGACGTAGCCCTCCCACTCGGGCTCGAACGGCGTCACGTTCACGATGATCCCGCAGCGCGCGTAGGTGCTCTTGCCCAGGCAGATGGTGAGTACGTTGCGCGGGATGCGGAAATACTCCACCGTGCGTGCCAGCGCGAAGCTGTTGGGGGGGATGATGCAGCTGTCGCCGTGGAAATCGACGAAGCTCTTCTCGTCGAAATGCTTCGGGTCCACCACGGTGCTGTGGATGTTGGTGAACACCTTGAATTCGGGCGCGCAGCGGATGTCGTAGCCGTAGCTGCTGGTGCCGTAGCTGATGATCTTGCGGCCGTCGCTCTCGCGGATCTGGCCGGGCTCGAACGGATCGATCATGCCGTGCTGTTCGGCCATGCGGCGGATCCATTTGTCGCTCTTGATGCTCATGGTTTCTCTCTCCTCGTGCGCGCCAGGCGGAAGGCGGCGCGCGGACGCGATACTACTCTTTTCATAGCTGCGGAAATCCGCCGCACGGGCTCCGCGAGCTCATGCGGCCGCGGCGATCACGGCCCGCTCGACGAGCCGGTCGTCGCCCAGCACGATCATCGCGAACAGCAGTTCGTCCAGGCTGGCGGCCTGCGCCGTCTTGCGCGCGAGCAGCGGCGTGGCCGCGGGGTTCAGCACGACGAAGTCCGCCTCGCAGCCCGGCTGCAGGTTGCCGATCACGCCCTGCAGCCCCAGCGCGCGCGCCGCGCCGGCCGTGTGCTGCCACCAGAGCTGGCCGGGCGGCAGCGAGAGCCCCGGCTTGGTCTGCCCCTCGCGCCCCACGTAGTAGGCGGCGAGCATGGTGTGGAAGGGGCTGAAGCTGGTGCCCCCGCCCACGTCGCTCGCGAGGCCGTAGCGGAAGCCCACGCGGTCGGCGCCGGCGTAGTCGAAGAAGCCGCTGCCGAGGAACAGGTTGCTGGTCGGACTCACGGCCGCGACGGTGCCGGTGTCCCGCATCAGGGCGCGGTCTTCGTCGTCGAAATGGATGCAGTGGGCATACACGGCGCGCTCGCGCATCAGGCCGAAGCCGTCGTACACCGCGAGGTAGCTGCGGGCCTGGGGGAAGAGTTCCAGCGCCCAGCGGATCTCGTCGCGGTTCTCGGCCACGTGCGACTGGATCCACACGTCGGGATGGCGGGCCGCCAGCTCGCCCGCGCCGCGCAGTTGGGCCTCGCTGCAGCTGGGGGCGAAGCGCGGCGTGATCGCATAGCCGAGCCGGCCGCGGCCGTGCCAGCGGCGGATCAGGTCTTCGGTGTCGGCGAGCGAGCGGGTGGTGTCGTCGCGCACGCCGTCGGGGGAGTTGCGGTCCTGCAGCACCTTGCCGGCGATGAGCCGCAGGCCGCGCGCCGCGGCCTCTTCCATCAGCGCATCCACCGACGCGGGGTGCGAGGTGGCGAAGGTGAGCGCCGTGGTGACGCCGTTGCGCAGCAGCTCGTCGACGAACACGGTGGCCACGCCGCGCGCGTACTCCGGGTCGGCAAAGCGCGACTCGTGCGGGAAGGTGTAGTTCTCCAGCCAGGGCAGCAACCCTTCCGCGGGCGAACCGATGACGTCGGTCTGCGGGAAATGCACGTGCATGTCCACGAAGCCGGGCGCGATGATCCGGCCGGGGCAGTGGGTGACCGGCAGGCCGGGGAACCGCGGCGCGAGCTTGCGCCAGTCGCCCGCGGCGACCACGCGCTGCACGCCGTCCGGACCGGGGCCGACGGCGAGCAGGCCGTCTTCGTCGTAGAGCGGGCGGCCTTCGGCGTCGAAGCGCAGCAGCGCGGCGCGCCAGCCGTGGGTGGCGGTGTCGGGGGTCGGGGGCAGGATCGGCGTGGGCATGCGGGAATGATGACATGGCAGCCCCTCGGGGGCGCACGGTCGGGCAGAGGAATGGAGGGGATGGATGGATGGGCAGGTGGGCGGACGACGCGCGAGGGCCCGGGCGGTCCAGCCCGCCCTAGCGCGCCTGGCGCTGCACGCCTTCCACGAGCCAGTCCATGCGCAGGATCTGCCCGTCGGTCAGCGTGCGGCCGGGCGCGATCACCTCGCGGCCGGTGTTGTCGCGCACGGGCGCGGCGCCGGCCGCGAAGGGGTGCAGGCGCCCGCGGGCGATGTCGTCCTGGCGCGCGAGCACTTCCTTCTGCACGGCGGGCGGCACGCGGCTGCCGAAGCCTTCGACACGCACCATGCCCTCGCGCACGCCGCCCCAGACGCTGCCGCTCGTCCAGCGGCCGTCGCGGACGGCGCGCACGCGCTCGGTGTAGTAGGCGCCCCACTGGTGCGTGACGGTGAGGATCTGCGCATCCGGGCCGACGCCGCGCATGTCCGAGTGGTAGCCGATGGCCAGGCGCCCGCGCTCCTGGGCCGCGGCCATCACCGCGGTGGAGCCGGTGTGGAAGGCCACCACGTCCACGCCCCCGTTGAAGAGCGCCATGGCCGCGTCGCGCTCCTTGGGCGGATCGAACCAGACGTCGAGCCAGACCACCTTCACGGTGGCCTTCGGGTCGACCGAGCGCATGCCGAGCGTGAAGGCGTTGATGCCCTGGAGCACCTCGGGAATGGGGAAGCCGGCCACGAAGCCCGCGACGTGCGAGCGCGTCATGCGGCCCGCGGCGACGCCCGCGAGGTAGCGGCCCTCGTAGTAGCGCGCGTTGGCGGTGGCGACGTTGGGCGCGGTCTTGTAGCCGGTGATGGATTCGAACTTCACATCGGGGAAGTCGCGCGCCACGCGCAGCGTGGGCTCCATGTAGCCGAAGCTGGGCGTGAAGATGATCTGGTGGCCGGTGGCGGCGAGATCGCGGATCACGCGCTCGGCGTCCGCGCCCTCGGCCACGTTCTCGACGAAGGTGGTGCGCACCTGCGGCCCCAGGGCCTTCTCGACGGCGCGGCGCCCTTCCTCGTGCTGGCGCGTCCAGCCGGCCTCGGTGATCGGCGATACGTACACGAAGCCGGCCTTCACGGCGGTGGCCTTGGCGGGCGCGGCGGGGTTGGCGGGTTGCTGCGCGAAGGCGGCGGGCGACAGGCACAGACAGGCGGCCGCGAGCGCGGCAGCGAGGTTTTTGTACATGGTGGTCCTCTACATGGTCCCGGAACTGGAAAAAGAAAAAGGCTGCCGGGACAGCAGCCTTTCGTCCGCTTGGGGCGGAAGACGGGGCGGGATTCTAGCCGCGCTCCACCTCCCGCAGGCCTGGCGGGGCCTTTCGCGTCACACCGGCGATACGGCGCCGCGCCCGGCGAAATGCCCTTCGGCATTGGCCATGAACCGGTCCACGCTGGCCTGCACGGCCTCGGGCGACCAGCCGGCCACATGGGGCGTGAGCACGACGTTGTCGAGCCCGACGAGCGCCTCGGGCGGGTGCGGCTCGCTCTCGTACACGTCCAGCCCCGCGCCGGCGATGCGGTGCTCGCGCAGCGCGTCGGCCAGCGCCGCGGTATCGACCACGCTGCCGCGCGCGATGTTCACCAGGTAGCCCAGGGGGCCGATCGCATCGAGGATGTCGGCATTCACCGCATGCCGCGTGTCCGGGCCGCCCGGCGTGGCGCACACCAGCACGTCGCACCACTCGGCGAGCTCGCGCAGGCTGCCGAAGTACTGGTGCGGCACGCCGTCCTTCGGCTTGCGGTTGTGGTAGCCGATCTGCATGTCGAAGCCGGCGGCGCGGCGCGCGATCTTCTGGCCGATGGTGCCGAGCCCGAAGATGCCCAGCCGCTTGCCGGAGACGTTCGGCGGCAGGCCGATGGCATCGCGCCAGACGCCTTCGCGGCAGAGCCGGTCGAGCGGCCGCAGCCCGCGCACGATGGCGAGGAGCAGGCCGAACGCATGGTCGGCCACGCAGTCGTCGTTGGTGCCGGCGCCGTTGGCCACGGCGATGCCGCGCGCCCGGGCCGCGTCGAGCGCGATGTTCTCGTAGCCCGCGCCGAGCGCGCAGACGAGTTCCAGCGCGGGCATGGCCTCCATCTCCTGCGCGGTGAGCCCGGTGGAGCCGATGGTCAGCACCGCCCGGAAGCGGCCGCCCTGGGTGGCGATCGCCTGCGTGCGGTCGTTGGGCGTGGGCGCGTAGTGCAGGTCGTAGACGGCGGCGATCTGCGCCTGGTGCTGCGGCGACAGTGTGTTGAGGGCCAGGAGGGGAATGCGGGGAGTGGACACGGTGGAAGCTTCCAGGGCAAGGTCGGCAGACACCCGGATACCGGGCGCCGGCAGGCTCCGCGGCGACGTGCCGGGAAGCGAGCCGGAGGGTGTGCTGCGATTGTGCACGTGCCGGCCTCGGCCGGTGGGCTCAGGCCGCCGCGGCGAATCGCTCGAAGCACTCCCGCAACTGGCCCTCCCAGCGTTGCCGGTCCGCCTCGGGCGCGAAGCTGGCCGCGATGCTGTTGGACGCGAGCTGGTAGGCGTGCGCGGCCGTGAGCGTGGGCACCGCGGCGAACAGGCGCACGAAATTGGTGTTCAGGTAGCCGCCGAAATACGCGGGATCGTCCGAGTTCACCGTGGCGGCGAGGCCTGCATCCAACAGCACCTGGATGTTGTGGTCCGCCAGGTCGGGGAACACGCACAGCTTCTCGTTGGACAGCGGGCAGACGGTGAGCGCCACGCGGTCCTGCGCGAGGCGGTGCATCAGGTCCGCATCGTGCACGGCCTGCACGCCATGGTCGATGCGCTCGGCGTGCAGCGCGTCGAGCGCGCCCCAGATGTAGGCCGGCGGGCCTTCCTCGCCCGCGTGCGCGACCCGGTGCAGGCCCAGTTCGCGGCAGCGCGCGAACACGCGGGCGAACTTCTCGGGCGGGTGGCCCACCTCGCTCGAATCCAGGCCCACGCCGATGAAGCGGTCGCGGTGGGGCAGCGCCTGCTCCAGCGTCTCGAAGGCCTCTTCCTCGCTCAGGTGGCGCAGGAAGCACAGGATCAGCGAGGCGCTGACGCCGAGTTGCGTGCCGGCATCCTCGCAGGCACGGTGCAGGCCCCGGATCACCACGTCGATGCCCACGCCGCGCGCGGTGTGCGTCTGCGGATCGAAGAACATCTCGGTGTGCACGATGTGGTCGTCGGCCGCACGCTGCAGGTAGGCCCAGGCCATGTCGTAGAAATCCTGCTCGTGCAGCAGCACGCTCGCGCCGGCGTAGTAGATGTCGAGGAAGCTCTGCAGGTTGGTGAAGGCGTAGGCGCTGCGCAGTTCCTCGACGCTCGCATACGGCAGCTGCACGCCGTTGCGCTGCGCGAGCGCGAAGATCAGCTCGGGTTCGAGCGAGCCCTCGATGTGCATGTGCAGCTCGGCCTTAGGCATGGCGCGCAGCAGGTCGGGCAGGCGCCCGGCGGGAATGTCGGCGGGGCGCCAGGGTGCGGCGTTCAGGGAATCGGTGGTCATGGGGGGAGCCTCGTGGGAAGGAAAGCGGGCGCCGGTCGCGCGCAGGGCACAGCATAAGGCCGCGCCGGCCCGCCGCGCCCTGCTCCGCCGCCAAACCCCGCACCTACCAGGCCGAGTCTTCGCCCTGCAGCGCGCGCCTCGCCAGGATGAACGTGGCCGCGTTCCAGCTCTGCCCCGCCATGCCCATCGGCACCAGCGTGCGGCCATGGAACCATTCGGTGAACCGCCAGTCGTCCAGGGCGTTGGCCTGCGCCAGCCGCGCGAGTTCGGACCAGCCGGCCGCCTGCAGGCCCATGCGCGCGAGCGCCATCACCCAGAAGCCGCCCACGAAGGGCCAGATGCCGCCGTTGTGGTACTGGTGCATGAGGTTCTGGCGGTGCCGGCCCATGTAGGCGCGCCACAGGTCGTGCTCGTGCGAGAGCGGATGCAGCACCACGCGCACGGGCAGCGAGCTGCCGGCGTGCGCGGCCTCGACGGTGTTCACGATGCTGTGCGCCATGGCCTCGTCGGCGATGCCGGCCTGGATGGCCAGCAGGTTGCCGAACACGTCCCCCTCGTCGCCCACCACGGCCAGGTTGACGAAGCTCAGGTAGAGGCCCGGGTCGCGGCGGCCGCGGCGCGCGTAGTGCTGCAGCAGGCGGGCGCGGTGGTAGCCGGGCAGGTCGCGCTGGAACGGGTTGAAGAGGTGGTTGAAATGGTGGTGGGTCTCCTCCATGTGGCAGAGCCCGTAGCGGCGCTTGACGTCGAACCACAGCGCATTCGTGTAGAGCACGTAGCCCGAGCGCGGCATGATGTCCGCCCAGTCGCTGGCCTCGTTCTGCTGCAGCAGCCGGAAGTGCTGGTGCTCCTGCGCGAGCAGCCAGCCGGTCGCGCGCTCCACGGAGTCGCTCCAGCGGCCCGGCGGCACCTGCCCGTGGCGCTGCACGTGGTCCACCGCGATCAGCCACCAGAGCGTGGCGTCGATGCAGCCCAGGTACCAGAAGTCGGCGTCCCGCCCCTCGGGATCGACGTACTTGGGGATCTGCCCGTTGGGCGCCTGCTGCGCGGCGAGCGCGTCCAGGCTGGCGACGGCGCCGTCTTCCAGCGCCGGCACGCCGCTGCCGCACATCGCCATCACGCAGATCGCGGCGTCGCGCCCGAAGATCCGCGTGTAGCGCCGCGCCACGGCCGCCGCGGTGTGGCTGGCGGCCAGGATGCCGTGGGGCGTGAGGTTGCGTTCGAGCAGCGCGAGCGAGGCCTCGGAACAGGCGTCGATCAGCGCGAGCGAGGGGGCGTCGAGGGAATGTTCTGTCATGGCATGCGGGGGCGGATGCGGCGGGCGGATGCCTGGGGCGACGAGGCCGAGGCGGGCCGGACGGGCCGCGCTCGGGAACGGCATTCTGAGTGGAGAGGCCGCGCCGGCGCAGGTTCCATTGTGCCCACGGCCTGGCCGGCCCGGCCGTAAAAACATGTCACCGCCCTCCGCCATTGCCTCGGCGGCAGGCGGCGGCCCGCGCCTCCGATGCGTCAGCAGGTGCCGAAGGTGATGCCGAGCGCCTTGAGGTGGCGGCGGTAGGCGGACGAGGCCTTGTCCGCGGCCGTGTGCAGCTCGGCCCGCAGGTCGAGCGGCAGGCATTTGGGCTCCTGCGATTCGAGCACCGGCTGGTCCTGCGCGAAGATGGTGTGCTGGAAGTCGCGCAGCTTCCCGTCGGGTGCATCGAAATCCGCTACCGCCAGGCGGAACCACACGCGGCTCGACTCCGGCGTGACGGGGCAGATGTAGAGCGCGATGGATTCGCGCCAGCCTTCCACCGCCGTGGTGCCGGCCTCGGGCAGCTTGGTGAGCACCGCCGCGTAGGGCCCGGTCACTTCGTAGGTGTACTCGACCTGCGCGGGGGCCGTGGAGTGCAGGTTCGACTGCGGCTGCCAGGCCTTGCAGCCGGTGGCCAGCAGCCCCGTGGGCGTGGGCTCCACCCGGTAATCGTCGATCGCCGCCGCGCCGCGCGCGCCCAGCCAGCCTTCGTGCACGAAGCCGAAGTGCGACATGTCGAGGAAATTCTCGACGATGCGCGGCGCGCTGGCCGCCACGTCGTAAGGGCCGCAGATGAGCTTGCGCAGGCGCGCGTCGCCTTCGGCCGCGAAGGCGGGCAGCGGAATGCCGGCATCGGCATCGCCGCCCTCCGGCCTGGATGCGAGCCGCACCCAGACCAGCCCATGCGCTTCCTGTACGTCGAAGGCGCCCGCGCGGTGCCCTGCCGGCGGCTGGAACTGCGGCAGTGCCGGAACGTGCACGCAGCGCCCGCCGCCCTCGAACTGCCAGCCGTGGTAGGGGCATTCGAGCCGGCCGCCTTCCACGCGGCCGAGCGACAGGCGTGCGCCACGGTGCGGGCAACGGTCCGTGAAGGCATGGGCGCGGCCGGCATCGTCGCGCCAGAGGACGAGCGGCTGTCCGAGCAGGTGCGCCGCGAGCGGCGCGGCACCCAGGTCGCAGGCGGCTGCGACGGGATGCCAGTGGTGGTGTTCGATCATCGTGGGAGAGTGGCTGTGGTCCGCGGACGGACCGTAGGGCCGCCCGCGCGGAAAGCATAGGGCAAGCACGGGGGATGCCAGGCGAAACCGTGCCGCCCCGGCCCGCCCGCCGCAGAATCGGGCCCATGAATCTGCGACAGATCGAAGCCTTCCGGGCCGTGATGGTGACCGGTTCCGTCAGCGGGGCGGCGCGCCTGCTCCACGTGTCCGTGCCCGCGATCAGCCGGCTGCTGTCGCACACCGAGAGCCGGCTCGGCTTCGCGCTGTTCGAGCGCATCAAGGGCCGTCTGCACCCCACGGCGGAGGCCCGGCGGCTGTACCTGGAAGTCGAGCAGGTGCACGGCGGCGTGCAGCGCATCGGCAGCCTGACGCGCGAGCTGGCGGCGCGGGCCCGGGGTTTCGTGAGCATCCTGTCGAGCCCGAGCCTCGGACAGATGATCGTGCCGCTGGCGATCGCCCAGCTGCGGACCACGCTCCCGGACCTGCAGGTGCACTTCCACTGCCTGAACCACGAAGCGCTGAAGGAGCGCATCCTGCAGCAGCGGGCCGATCTGGGTATCTCCACCTTTCCGGTGGACCATCCGAACCTCGTCACCCGCCCGCTCGCCGCCGCGCGGCTGCTGTGCATCTGCCCTCGCAGCCATCCGCTGGCGGCGTACGAGGAAGTCGGCACCGGGGAGCTGCTGCCCCACGCACTCATCGGCTATCCGCACGGCTCACCGCTCGGGCTGCGCATCGACCAGATGTTCGCGGACTGCGATGCGGCGCCGCGCTTCCACGTGGAGGTCACCTCGCCCCACTACGCCTGCGCGCTGGTGCACGCGGGCGCGGGCGCGGCGCTGGTGGACGAGTATTCGCTGCAGGGCTGGCTGGAATCGCGCTTCAAGGTGATCCCGGTGCGGGGCGCGCAGCCCATCGTGGCCGACCTGGTGCATCTGCAGAGCGCGCCGCTCTCCCCGGCCGCCCATGCGCTGCTGCACGCGCTGCACAGCGTGCTGCTGCAGTGCGGGCTGGCGCTGCCGTTCGCGGACGGCGCCGCGGCCGGCTGAGTTCCTCCGCCGCGCGCGGCGGGGGGCCTGGACGCACCACGCTGGCGTGCGGCCCGCGTTCCCGCCCCCTGCCGGTGCATGGCCGGCCCGCGTGCACCGCAAGCAGGCGAGGGCTTAACACGCGGTTAAACCTGCGCGACAAAGCGTCATTCGACGCACCGGACACCGCTTCGAATAATCGATCGCATCGCACCCCGCTGCATCGAAGAGAAGAAGGTTTCCATGACATCACGCCCCGCCACAGAACGCCGGTTCCTCGATCTGGCCGTCGCCCAGATGGGCCCCGTCCACCTGGCCGACCGCCGGCCTTCCGTGGTGGCGCGGCTGGTCGCGATGCTGCGCGAAGCGCACGGCCGCGGCGCACGGTTCGTGGTGTTTCCCGAGCTGGCCCTGACCACGTTCTTTCCGCGCTACTGGATGCCGGAGGCGGAGGCGCACGAGCGCTTTTTCGAGCGCAGCCTGCCGGGGCCGGAGACGCACCCGCTGTTCGACGCGGCGCGCGAGCTCGGCGTGGGCTTCTACCTCGGCTATGCGGAACTGACCCGTGAGGGCCACGGCTTCAATTCCGCCGTGATCGTGGGGCAGGACGGCGCCATCCGCGGCCGCTACCGCAAGATCCACCTGCCCGGCCATGCGGACCACAAGCCCGAGGCGCCCTTCCAGCACCTGGAGAAGAAATTCTTCGAGGTCGGCGACCTGGGCTTCCGCGCGTTCGACACCGACGGCGTGCGCATGGGCATGTGCCTGTGCAACGACCGCCGCTGGCCCGAGACCTACCGCGTGATGGCGCTGCAGGGCGCCGAAGTGGTGGTGCTCGGCTACAACACGCCCTCGGTCAACATCCACTGGGACGAACCGGCCCACCTGCGCACCACCACGCACCTGATCTCGCTGCAGGCCAACGCCTACCAGAACGGTATCTGGGTGGCGGCCGCGGCCAAGTGCGGTTCCGAGGACGGGCACCACATGATCGGCAGCTCGGTGATCGTCGCGCCCAGCGGCGAGATCGTCGCGCGCGCCACCAGCGAAGAGGACGAGGTGATCTGCGTGCGCGCCGACCTGTCGCTCGGCGAGCACTTCCGCGAGCACGTCTTCAACTTCGCGAAGCACCGCCGCCCCGAGCACTACCGGCTGATCGTCGAGCGCACCGGCGCGGGCGATCCCCTGCCCTGAGCCTGCGATGCCGCCGAGCCGCCCCGTTCCCTCCCCCTGAGAAAGCTCCACCATGATCCACCGCATGCTGACCCGCTCCCTTGCCCTGCTGGCCTCGGCCGCCTGCCTGGCGGCGACCGCCCTGCCCGCGCAGGCCGCGTGGCCCGAGAAGCCCATCACCTTCGTCGTGCCCTCGGCCGCCGGCGGATCGCCCGACGTGCTGTCGCGGCTCGTGACCAATGAACTCTCCAAATCGCTCGGCGTGCCGGTGGTCGTCGACAACCGGCCCGGCGCCGCCGGCAACATCGGCATCCTGCAGATCAAGAGCCGCCCCGCCGACGGCTACACCATCGGCTACGGCAACGTGAACACGCTGGCGGTGAACCGCACGCTGTTCAAGAAGCTGCCCTACGACGTGGACCGCGACCTGGTGCCGGTGGCCCATGCCTTCGACCTCTACAACGTGCTGATCGTGCCCAAGGATTCCCCGATCCAGGACGTGGCCGGCCTGATCGCCGCGGCGCGCAAGGCACCGGGGAAGCTGTCGTTCGGCGCGCCCGGCGTGGGCACCACCGGGCACATGGGCGGCGAGCTGTTCCGCAGCATGGCGGCCATCGACGTGCTCTTCGTGCCCTACAACGGCGGTCCGGCCGCGCTGCAGGACCTGATGGGCGGGCGCATCGACTACCTGTTCGCCAACTCCTCCGAAGTGGGGCCGCTCGTGGCCGCGGGCAAGGTGCGCGCGCTGGCCGTGAGCAGCGCCAAGCGCATCGCGTTGATGCCCACCGTGCCCACGCTGGACGAGTCCGGCGTGAAGGGCTACGAGACGGTGGCCTGGGGCGGCGTGGTGGCGCCGCACGGCACGCCGCCCGAGATCGTCGCCAAGCTGAATGCAGCGATCAATGCCGCGCTGGCAACGCCCGCCGTGCGCGACGGCCTGGCCAGGCTCGGCGCCGTGCCGGCCGGCGGCACGCCCGCCGACTTCCAGCGCACCATCGACCGCGAGACCAAACGCTGGGGCGAGCTGATCGAACGCAACAAGATCGAGAAGCTCGACTGATGGCCGGGCCCACACCCTCTTCCTTGCCCGCCGCCCCTGCCCGCCTGCTGCTGCGCGGCGGCCTGCTCATCGACGGCAGCGGCGCGGCGCCGCGGGCCTCCGATCTGCTGGTGGACGGCGAGACGATCGCCGCCGTGCTGCCCCCCGGCGGCGGCGTGGCCGGCACACACACGGTGATCGACATCGCCGGCCGGGTGATCGCGCCCGGCTTCATCGATTCACACACCCATGACGACGGCTACCTGCTGGCCCACCCCGACATGGTGCCCAAGGTCTCGCAGGGCGTGACCACGGTGGTGACCGGCAACTGCGGCATCAGCCTCGCGCCGGTGCCGCCCGGCCGCGCCCTGCCGCAACCGCTCGACCTGCTGGGCCCGCCCGATCTGTTCCGCTACCCCGACTTCCACGCATGGATGCAGGCGCTGCGCGATGCGCCCGCCGCGGTCAACGTGATTCCCCTGGTGGGCCACGCCAGCCTGCGCGTGAGCGCGATGGACGACCTGCAGCGCACCGCGACGGCGGAAGAATGCGAACGCATGGCGCGGATGCTGGAAGAAGCGCTGGAGGCCGGCGCGTTCGGCATGTCCACCGGCACCTTCTACCCGCCCGCGCAGCACGCCACCACGCAGGAGATCATCGACATCGGCGGGCCCATGCGCGGCCGCGCGGGCATGGTGTATGCCACCCACCTGCGCGACGAATCCGACCGCATCGACGAAGCCATCGAGGAAGCGCTGGACATCGGTCGCGCCCTGGGCGCCCGCGTCGTGTTCTCGCACCACAAGCTGGCCGGTGAGCGCAACCACGGCCGCTCGGTGGAGACGCTCGCGCGCATCGACCGTGCGGCCGCGCTGCAGCCCGTGTGCCTCGACTGCCATCCGTATCCCGCCACCTCCACCATGCTGCGCCTGGACCGCGTGCGGCTCGCGCGCCGCACGCTCATCGCCTGGTCGCGCGGCGAGCCGTCCGCCCAGGGCCGCGACTATGCGGACCTGCAGCGCGAATGGGGCCTGGACGACGAGGCCATGCTGCGGCGGCTCACGCCCGCGGGCGCGATCTATTTCCTGATGGACGAGCGCGACGTGGAGCGCATCCTGGCGCACCCGCGCACCATGGTCGGCTCCGACGGCCTGCCCTTCGATCCGCATCCGCACCCGCGCCAGTGGGGCACCTTCACGCGCGTGCTCTCGCGGCTGGTGCGCGACCAGGGCCTGCTGACGCTGCAGGCGGCCATCCACAAGATGACGGGCCTGGCCGCGGAGAACTACGGCCTCGCCGACCGCGGCCTGCTGCGCGCGGGCTGGAAGGCCGACCTCGTGGTGTTCGATGCGGCGCAGGTGCAGGACGTGGCCACCTTCGACCGCCCCGTGCAGGCCAGCCGCGGCATCGAGGGCGTGTGGGTCAACGGCCGGCAGGTCTGGGATGGCTGGCAGCCGACGGGGCAGCGGCCGGGCCGGGTGCTGGAGCGCTGACCGGCCTGCGAGCCGTTCGATCCGCATCCCCTCCGCTCCATGAAAAAAGGGCCACCCATGGGGTGGCCCTTTTCTTTCAGCGGACAAGATCCGAAGGCTTACTTCTTGTCGCCACCCGGCACGGTGCCTTCCACGCCCTTGACGTAGAAGTTCACGCCGGAGAGGAACTTGTCGTCGGCCACCACGTCCTTGGCGAGCAGTTCCTTGCCGTCCTGGCCGAGGATCGGGCCCTTCCAGATGGAGAACGAACCGTCCTTCAGGCCGGCCTTGACCTGCTCGACCTTGGCCTTGGTCTCGGCGGGCACGTCGTCGGCGATGGAGACGAGGTCGATCGCGCCTTCCTTCACGCCCCACCAGCTCTGGCCGGTGGTCCACTTGCCTTCCAGCACGTCGCGCGTGGCCTTCACGTAGTACGGGCCCCAGTTGATCACGGCCGAGCCCAGGTGGGCCTTGGGGCCGTAGGCGGTCATGTCGGAATCCCAGCCGAAGGCGCGCTTGCCCTTTTCCTGCGCGGTCTTGAGCACGGCGGGCGAATCGGTGTTCTGGAACAGCACGTCGGCGCCGCCGTTGATCAGCGAGGTGGCGGCTTCGGTTTCCTTGGGCGGGCTGAACCATTCGTTCACCCACACCACCTTGGTCTTGACGTTCGGGTTCACCGACTGCGCGCCCAGCGTGAAGCTGTTGATGTTGCGGATCACCTCGGGGATCGGCACCGAGCCGACCACGCCCAGGGTGTTCGACTTGGTCATGGCGCCCGCGATCACGCCGGCCATGTAGGCGCCTTCATAGGTGCGGCTGTCGTAGGTGCGCACGTTGGGCGCGGTCTTGTAGCCGGTGGCGTGCTCGAACTTCACGTCGGGGAAGTCGGGGGCGATCTTCTGGATCGTCTCCATGTAGCCGAAGGTGGTGCCGAAGATCAGCTTGTTGCCCTGGCCGGCCATGTCGCGCAGCACGCGCTCGGCATCGGCCGACTCGGGCACGCTCTCGACGAAGCTGGTCACGACCTTGTCGCCGAATTCCTTCTCGATGGCCTTGCGGCCGTTGTCGTGCGCGAACGACCAGCCGCCGTCACCCACCGGGCCGACATAGGCGAACGCGATCTTCAGCGGCTCGGCCTTGGCCGCGGGGGCCGAAGCGGCGGGCGCGGCCGCGGGCGTCTGCGCCGGTGCCGGCTCGTCCTTCTTGCCGCAGCCCGCGAGCGCGGCGGCGGCCAGGGCGGAGAGCGCGGCGGCCTTCATCAGCGAGCGCTTGTGCAGATCGGTCATGTCGAGTGTCCTTCCAGGGAAACAAGTGAGAGAGATGAATCGGAAACGTTTGGAAACGGCAATGATGGCACGGCGCGGCGCCCCGGTCAGCCCCCGGGGTGGAACGGCTTGCCCAGCGAGGCCGGCATGTTCGCGCGGATCCAGGCCGGATTGCGCGAGATCAGCGCCAGCACCACGATGGTGGCCACGTAGGGCAGCATGCTCAGGAGCTGGCTGGCCACCTGCACGCCCGTGGCCTGCAGATGGAACTGCAGCATCGTCACGCCGCCGAACAGATAGGCTCCAAGCAACACCCGTGCCGGGCGCCAGGTGGCGAAGGTGGTGAGCGCCAGCGCGATCCAGCCGCGGCCGGCCACCATGCCCTCGACCCAGAGCGGCGTGTAGACGGTGGAGATATAGGCGCCCGCGAGGCCGCACAGCGCGCCGCCCGCCACCACCGCCGCGAGGCGGATGCGCCGCACCGGGTAGCCGAGCGCATGCGCGGATTCGGGCGATTCGCCCACCGAACGCAGCACCAGCCCCGCGCGCGAGCGGTAGAGGAACCAGGCGAGGCCCGCGGTGAGCGCCATCGCGCCGTACACCAGCGGATGCTGGCGGAACAGCGCCGGGCCCACCAGCGGCAGGTCGCCCAGCACCGGCAGCGCGTACTGCGGCAGCGTGGGCAGCTTGGCCTGCACGTACTGGATGCCCGCGAAGGCCGAGAAGCCCGCGCCGAACAGGCTGAGCGCCAGGCCCGTGGCGTACTGGTTGGTGTTGAGCCAGATCACCAGCACGCCGAACACGGCGGCGAGCAGCGCCCCGGCGCCCATGCCGGCCGCGAAGCCTGCCCAGGTGCTGCCGGTGTGCACGGCGGTGGCGAAGCCCGCGATGGCCGCGCAGAGCATGATGCCCTCGGCGCCGAGGTTGACGATGCCCGCCTTCTCGTTGATGAGCAGCCCGAGCGCGGCGAGCGCCAGCACGGTGCCGGCGCTGAGCGTGGAGCCCAGGAGCAGTGCGTAGGCTTCCATCACGCAGTTCCTTTCCGGGCCGGCGCGCCGACCCAGCGCACGCGGTAGGCGATCAGCGTGTCGCAGGCCAGCAGCGTGAACAGCAGCAGGCCCTGGAACACGCCCGTGAGCGATTTCGGCAGCCCCAGGCGCGACTGCGCGAGCTCGCCGCCGATGTAGAACATGCTCATGAGCAGCGCGGAGAACACCATGCCCCCGGGGTGCAGCCGGCCCACGAAGGCCACGATGATGGCCGCGAAGCCGTAGCCCGCCGGCACGTAGGGCGTGAGCTGGCCGAGCGGGCCGGCCACTTCCAGCGCGCCCGCCAGGCCGGCGGCGCCGCCGGAGATGAGCAGCGCCGTCCACAGCGCGCGGCGCGACGAGAAGCCGGCGTAGCGCGCGGCGGCCGGGGCGAGCCCGCCCACCTGCTGGGCGAAGCCGGCCCGCGTGCGGAACAGGAACACCCAGAGCGCCGCCGCGGCGGCCAGCGCGATCGGCAGGCCGATGGTCAGGCGCGAGCCCTGCATCAGGCGCGGGATCTGCGTCACCCGCTCGAAGGTGCGGGTCTGCGGGAAGTTGTAGCCCATCGGATCCTTCCAGGGGCCGTAGACGAGGTAGCCCAGCACCAGCGTGGCCACGTAGACCAGCATCAGGCTCACCAGGATCTCGTTGGCGTTGAAGCGGTCGCGCAGCAGCGCGGTGATGCCGGCCCAGCACATGCCGCCCAGCACGCCGGCCACGAGGATGGCCGGCACGATCCACGGCCCGGTGGTCTTGTCCGCCAGCAGCGCGATGCCGCCCGCGGCCACCGCACCGATCACGAACTGTCCCTCGGCGCCGATGTTCCACACGTTGGATCGGAAGCACACGGCCAGCCCCAGCGCGATCAGCAGCAGCGGCGTAGCCTTGACCATCAGTTCGCCGATCGCATACTGCGTCTTGATCGGCTCCCAGAAGAACACCTGCAGGCCGCGCACCGGGTCCTTGCCCAGGGCGGCGAACAGCAGCACGCCGATCAGCACGGTGAAGGCCAGCGCGAGCAGCGGCGAGCCATAGGTCCACAGGCGCGAGGCCTGCGGACGCGGTTCAAGCTTGAGCATGCACGCCCTCCGGATGGTCCTGGCTTTCCCGGCGGCCCAGGTGCGCCTGCACGTCGGCGTTCCACAGGCCGCTCATCCATTCGCCGATGCGCTCCACCGTGGCGTCGGCCCGGTCGATCGAGGGCGACAGATGGCCCTTGGCGATCACGTGCAGCCGGTCGGAGATCTCGAACAGCTCGTCCAGCTCCTCGCTCAGCACCAGCACCGCGCAGCCCGCGTCGCGCAGCGCCAGGATCTCGCCGCGGATCTGCGCGGCCGCGCCCACGTCCACGCCCCAGGTGGGCTGCGAGACGATCAGCAGCTTCGGGCCGGCGTCGATCTCGCGCCCGACGATGAACTTCTGCAGGTTGCCGCCGGAGAGCGACTTCGCCGCCGCCTGCGGGCCGCCCGCCTTCACCTGGAAGCGCTCGATGATGCGGCGGGCCTGCGCGGCCAGCGCGCCGGTGCGCACCCAGCCGCCCGCGCCCACGCAGTCCGAGCGCGTGAGCAGCAGGTTGTCCGCCAGGCCCATGGTGGGCACGGCGCCGCGGCCCAGGCGCTCTTCGGGCACGAAATGCAGGCCCAGCGCACGGCGCGCGCGCGGGCCCATCCGGCCGGCCGGGCGGTCCGCCACGCGCACCATGGCGGGCGCGGCGCGCGTGTCCTCGCCCGAGAGCGCGTAGAGCAGTTCCTTCTGGCCGTTGCCCGACACGCCCGCGATGCCGACGACCTCGCCAGCCCGCACGGAAAAGCCGACGTCGATCAGCTCCACGCCGAACGGATCGCCACGCTGCAGGCTGAGGCCTTCGACCTCCAGCACGGCGTCGCCCGTGCGCGCGGGCCGGTGCTGCAGGGCCGGCGGCTCCGCGCCGATCATGAGCCGCGACAGCGACGCGTTCGACTCCTCCGACGGATTGCACACGCCCGTCACCTTGCCGCCGCGCAGCACCGTGCACGCCGTGCACAGCGCCCGGATCTCGTGCAGCTTGTGGCTGATGTAGAGAATGCTGCAGCCCTCGGCGCTCAGCTGGCGCAGCACCACGAAGAGCTTTTCCACCGCCTGGGGCGTGAGCACCGACGTGGGTTCGTCCAGGATCAGCAGGCGCGGCGAGGTGAGCAGCGCGCGGATGATCTCCACCCGCTGCATCTCGCCCACCGACAGGGTGTGCACCGGCCGCAGCGGGTCGATGTCCAGGCCGTACTGCGCGGCGGTGTCACGGATGCGACGCGTGACCTCGGCCAGCGCCAGGTTTTTATCGAGCCCCAGCCAGACGTTCTCGGCCACCGTGAGCGTGTCGAACAGGCTGAAATGCTGGAACACCATCGCGATGCCCAGCTGCCGCGCCTCCTGCGGATTGCGGATGGACGCCGGCTGACCGTCGAACCACACGGCGCCCTCGTCGGGCTTGACCGAGCCGTAGATGATCTTCATCAGCGTGGACTTGCCGGCGCCGTTCTCGCCGAGCACCGCGTGCACCTCGCCGGGCTGCACGGTGAGCGACACACCGCTGTTGGCCACCACGGCCGGATAGCGCTTGGTGATGCCCGCCAGCTGCAGGCGCGGCGGCGCGCCGGCGGCAGTTGGCGGGGAGGGGGGAGCATTCATGCGGGGGATTGTCTCTTGGATTGAATTGGCCGGCGCGGAAACGGCGCGACCACGACAGTATGCAAGCGCCGTGCCGCCGCGCTGCCGCTGGCGGAAAGCGCCCGCCGCTGGCATCGAATTTGCGGTGGCAGGAGCCCCCTGGACAGGTTACGCTGTGCGTTCCTGGCCGCACACGGCCTGCACCCGGTCCATTCCTGACGGACACCGGGTGCCGATCCCACGAAAGTCCCCGCGCATGACCGCTGTTTCCCGACCGATCCGCTTCCTCCGCCGCGGCCAGCCCGTGACGCTGGACCACGTTCCGCCCGACCGCACGCTGCTGGAGGTGCTGCGGGAAGACCTGGGCGACTGCGGGACGAAGGAAGGCTGCGGCGAAGGCGACTGCGGCGCCTGCACCGTGGTGCTGGGCTCGGCCGAGGACGGCCGGGTGCGCTTCCGGGCCGTGAACAGCTGCATCCGCCTCGCGCACGCGGTCGACGGCATGGCGCTCTGGACGGTGGAAGACCTGGCGCGCGACCCGCTCATCCAGCGCGGGGCGCCATCCCAGGGCGACGGCGCCCCCGCGCCGCTGCATCCCGCGCAGGAATCCATGGTGCAGTGCCATGGCTCCCAATGCGGCTTCTGCACGCCGGGCTTCGTGATGAGCCTCTTCGGCATGTACCAGAACCACGTATGCCGCGGCCGCGAGGTCACGCGCGAACTCGCGGTGGCCGAGCTGTCGGGCAACCTCTGCCGGTGCACGGGCTACCGCCCGATCCTGGACGCCGCGCGCTCCATGGCCGCGCTGCCGCTGCAGCCGGTGGACGAAAGCGCCCTGCTGGAGCGGCTGCGGGCGCTGCAGGCCGGCCCGGCGCGGCCGGACGGCGATGCGCCGGACGGCAGCTACCTGGCTCCCGGCACGCTCGCCGAACTGCTGGCCGCGCGCGCCGCGCACCCCGGTGCGCAGGTGGTCGCCGGCACCACCGACGTGGGGCTGTGGATCACCAAGCAGCACCGCCGCTTCGAGCGCGTGCTCGACGTCACCCGGGCCGAGGAGCTGCGCCGCATCGATACCGCCGGCGGCCGGCTGTCCATCGGCGCGGCCGTCACGCTGGACGACGCCTTCGCGGCCCTCGCCGCGCACTGGCCGGCGCTGCGGCGCTTCGGCGAGCGCTTCGCCGGCCTGCCGGTGCGCAATGCCGGCACGCTGGGGGGCAACGTCGCCAACGGCTCGCCGATCGGCGATTCGATGCCGGTGCTGATCGCGCTCGGTGCGCGCATCGTGCTCGCCAGCGTGCGCGGCGAGCGCAGCCTGCCGCTGGAAGACTTCTACACCGGCTACCGCAAGAACCTGCTGGCGCCCGACGAGATCGTCGCGCGCATCGACATTCCCCTACCCGCGCCGGGCGACCGGCTGGCCGCGTACAAGGTCTCCAAACGCTTCGACGACGACATCTCCGCCGTCTGCCTGGCGGTGCTGCTGACGGTGCGGGAGGGCACGGTGCAGTCGGCCCGCATCGGCGCGGGCGGCGTGGCGGCGGTGCCCGCGCGCGCACGCGGCGCCGAAGCCGCGCTCGCCGGCCAGCCCTGGAGCGAAGCCGCTGCGCTGCGCGCGGGCGAGGCACTGCAGGCGGAGTTCACGCCCATTTCCGACATGCGCGCGAGCGGCGCCTACCGGCGCGCCGTGCTGGCCTCGCTGATGCGCCGCTGCTGGCTGGAGAGCCCGGAACATCCCGCGGATGACAGCGCCCTGCCCGTGTCGCTCGAACAACTCGTGCCGGTGGCGCAACCGCCCTCGCAGGCCCAGGCCCAGCTGGAGGAACAGGCATGAACCGCCGCGACGACACCCTGCCCGCCAGCACCGCGCCCGAGGGCCCGCTGAGCCGCGATGCGGACGCGGACCCGGTCGCCGCGCGCGCCGACGCGGAGGGCGCCGCCGGCCCGATGGCCGGCGAGGCACCGCCGCCCGGCCTCGACGGCACGCCCCGCAGCGCACGCCGCGCCGTGGGCGTCTCCCAGATCCATGAAAGCGCGCGCGCCCAGGTGGCGGGCACGGCGCAGTACATCGACGACCTGCCCGAATGGAAGGGCACGCTGCATGCGGCGCCCATCCTCTCGCCCATCGCGCACGGCCGCCTGCGCGGCGTGGATGCCGCGGCGGCCCGCGCCCTCGCCGGCGTGCGCGACATCGTGCTCGCGGCCGACGTGCCCGGCGACCGGGTGCTCGCCGCCTTCGCGCACGACGAGCCCGTGTTCGCGCAGGACACGGTGCAGTTCGCCGGCCAGGTGATCGGCCTCGTGCTGGCCGACACCGTGGCGCAGGCGCGGCGCGCCGCGCGGCTGGTGCAGCTGGACATCGAGGAACTGCCGGCCGTGCTCTCGGTGCACGACGCGCTGGCGCAGGAGAGCTACGTGCTGCCGCCCGTCACCGTGCGCCGCGGCGACGCGCCTGCGGCCCTGGCGGCGGCGCCCCACCGCCTGCAGGGCACGCTCGAGGTGGGCGGCCAGGAGCATTTCTACCTGGAAGGCCAGATCGCCTACGTCCTGCCCCAGGAGCAGGGCCAGTGGCAGGTGCATTCGAGCACCCAGCACCCGGGCGAGGTGCAGCACTGGGTGGCGCATGCGCTCGGCCTCGACAGCCACCGCGTCACCGTGACGTGCCGCCGCATGGGCGGCGGCTTCGGAGGCAAGGAGACGCAGGCCGGCCACATGGCGGTGTGGGCCGCCGTGGCGGCGCACAAGACGGGCCGGCCCGTGAAGCTGCGGCTGGACCGCGATGACGACTTCATGGTCACCGGCAAGCGCCATCCGTTCGCCTACGACTGGGAGGTGGGCTTCGACGATGCCGGCCGCCTCCAGGGCCTGCGGCTGCGCATGGCGGTGAACTGCGGCTTCTCGGCCGATCTCTCCGGCCCGGTGGCCGACCGCGCGGTGTTCCATTGCGACAACGCGTATTTCCTAGAGAACGTAGAGATTGCCTCGTACCGCTGCAAGACGAACCTCCAGAGCCACACGGCCTTCCGCGGCTTCGGCGGGCCGCAGGGCGTGATCGCGATCGAGACCATCCTCGGCGACGTGGCGCGTGCGCTCGGGCTCGACCCGCTCGACGTGCGCATGGCCAACCTCTACGGGCTGGAGGACCGCAACGTCACGCACTACCAGATGGCCGTGGAAGACAACGTGCTGCACGACCTGCTGCCCCGGCTGGAACAGACCGCACGGTACCGCGAGCGGCGCGCGGCGGTGGCGGACTGGAACGCGCGCCATCCCACCTTGAAGCGGGGCCTCGCCGTCACGCCGGTGAAGTTCGGCATCAGCTTCACGGCCACGCTGTTCAACCAGGCCGGCGCACTGGTGCACGTCTACACCGACGGCAGCGTGCAGGTGAACCACGGCGGCACCGAAATGGGCCAAGGGCTGCACACCAAGGTGGCGCAGATCGTGGCCGACGAACTGGGCGTGCCGCTCGACCGCGTGCTGGTCACCGCGAGCGACACCAGCAAGGTGCCCAACGCCAGCGCCACCGCGGCGTCGAGCGGCACCGACCTGAACGGCCGCGCCGCGCAGTTCGCCGCGCGCCATGTGCGTGACAACCTCGCGGCCTTCGTGGCGGGCCTGGACCACTGCGGCGCGGGAGCGGTGCAGTTCGAGAACGGCCGGATCACTTCGCCGAAGCGTTCGCACGCCTGGCGCGACGTGGTGCAGGCCGCCTATGCCAACCGCATCCAGCTCTGGAGCGACGGCTTCTACCGCACGCCCAAGATCCACTACGACAAGACCACGCTCACCGGGCGCCCGTTCTACTACTTCGCCTATGGCGCGGCCTGCACAGAGGTGGCGGTCGACACGCTCACCGGCGAGAGCCGCGTACTCGCCGTGGACATCCTCCACGACGCGGGCCGCAGCATCAACCCCGCCATCGACATCGGCCAGATCGAGGGCGGCTTCGTGCAGGGCATGGGCTGGCTCACCACCGAGCAGCTCGTCTGGGACGGCCGGGGCCGGCTCGCCACGCATGCGCCCAGCACCTACAAGATCCCAGCCACGGGCGACATCCCGGCCCACTTGCGGGTGGACCTGTGGCACGAGCCCAACCGCGAGGACAACGTGGGCGGCAGCAAGGCCGTGGGCGAACCGCCCTTCATGCTGGCCGTGAGCGTCTACGAGGCGCTGCGCGATGCCGTCGCCGCCGCACGCGGAGAGCGCGCGGAGGGCGTGGCGGACGAACCGGTGCGCCTCCTGGCGCCCGCCACGGCCGAGAACGTGCTGCGCGCGCTCGGGGGCGTGCGGGACGATTGAAGGCGCGCGCTACCGGCGATCGGCCCGAGCGCTGTCGGGCCCGTGTTCCCCGTGGGCTTCGAGGTAGCGCCCGTAGGCCCGCTGCGCCGCGGCATCGCCCTGCCGGGCCCGCTCGCGCACCTGCATCAGGCAGAAGCCGTGCAGCGCGGCCGGTGCCTGCCGGTCGCAGGTGCGGGCGCTGTCGATCCACCACCAGCCCGTCCATGCGCCGAACACGGACAGGAAGGTGAGCAGGAACTTCCATCCGCAGCTGCACCGGTGCCACCACGACAGCCTCGCCATCAGGCCACCTCAGCGGTCCAGCGCTTCCAGCCGGCGTGACAGCGCTTCCAGGTCGCGCTGGCGCACGGGCATGGATTCCTGCACGGCATGGGCGACGGGCGTCGGACCGGCCACCTCCCGGGCGCACAGCGCGAGATTCGCCCGCATGGCCTGCCGCGTGGCGGGATCGACAGGGTGGCCGGCTTCCTGCGCCACCCGGAGGGTCTGCTCCAGGGAAAGAGGCGCGCACTGCGTCAGCCGCGGAATCTGCGCTGCCGCCTTGTCCAGGTCGAACGCGCTGCAGCGCCGGTCGGTGTAGAGCTGCAAGAGCCGCAGATGCGCATCGGGGCTTTTCTCCGCAACGCGCAGCATGGCGGATTCCACCGTGCGCCCCTCGAACCCGGGGACGCGGTCGCAGTAGCCGATCAGGGGGTTTCCGAGTTCGGATCCGGTGCGCGCACCGTGCATGGCGCGAAGCATCCAGGCCAGGCCCTCGTACTCCCGCCCATCGCCCTGGAGATAGTCACCGTATGCCCATTGGGCGGTCGGCTCGCCTGCTTCGGCGCGGTCGCGCAGTTGCATCAGGCACAGGCCGCGGATGGAATACCCGTCCTGCCGGTCGCAGCAGGCACTGTCCCACCACCACCAGCCGGTGTACGCACCGCAGAGCAGTACGAGCGCCAGCAAGACCCTGCGGCCACGCGCCTTTCGACGCAGATGATTTCCCGTCATGGATGCCTCGGCAGATTCGAGGCCCGGGCCCCGGCCCGTGGGCGTGCCGCGCCACGCACGTGTGCAGGCCGATGCGGCGGGCGCTCCCACCGGCCCCCGTGTCCGCCATCCGCCCGGACGCAGAGTGTTGGTCCGAACGGGATGGCCCCTTCCTCTGCGGGCCCTGCTGGCCCGTCCCTCAGCCGATAGGCGCGACATTCCTCGTGTTCCCCTTGTGAAGCACATCCGGCAGCGACGAAGTCACCCACCTCAGGAAGCGCCGATGCGGCACTCCGTGTGCGCCACGCACTATGCCCCCGCGCAGTCGCTTTTTCGAGGCGGGCACGCGCTCCGTTCCGAAGGCCAAAATGTTTCCACGATGGCCATGGACATGTCATCGGGTTCACGCTACGCCAAGCCACGCGGCACCGCATCCAGAGCGGCTGACACGACCCAGCGAAGCGGTTCTGGCCAGGCGCCGTATCGCAGGCAGTACGGTGGGCACGGCAAGATGCGGCAACGACGCCAGAAGGGTCGTGCCAGACGCTCTCAGTACGCCTCGGCACTCCCGGAAGCCACCGCCCCCTGGCGCTCCGGCCGCAGCCGGCGTACCTCCACCCGGTTGCGGCCCGCGCGCTTGGCCTCGTAGCAGGCCATGTCGGCCGCATGGAGCACGGCCGAGACGTCGTAGGTGCTGCCGTCCAGCGGCACCAGGCCAATGCTCACGCCCAGGGTGTAGGTGCGGCCGGCATAGGCCGGCTCCCAGGCATGCACCGCCGCGCAGAGCTGCGCTGCGATCGACATGCCGCGGGCCAGCGCGCAGCCGGGCAGCACCACCGCGAACTCGTCGCCGCCCAGGCGCGCGGCCCAGCCCACGTGCCGCACCTGGTTCTCGATGAGGCGGCCGACGTGGCGCAGCACGTCGTCGCCGGCATCGTGGCCGGCGATGGCGTTCACCACCGTGAAATGGTCGAGATCGAGGAACAGCACCACGCCGGCACCGCCCTCCTCCGCCGCATCGGCCGTCTGCGCGGCACGGGGTTCGCCAGCGGCCGCGGATTCGTCGTGCGCCCTGGCCATCCCATCGGCATCACTCTCTGCGGCGGCACCGTCCTGGTGCGGCGTACGCACCAGAACGGGCCGCTGCGCGTGGTCGGTGAGCAGGGCGTAGAGCCGCTGCCGGAAGGCCTCGCGGTTGGCCAGCTGGGTGAGCGGGTCGTGCCCGGCCGGCCAGTCCCGCTGGCGCCGGGCCTCGCGCGCGGCGGTCAGGTCTTCCAGCATCCACACGGTGCCGCTCGCCTCCGCCGTCGCGCCGTCGCGCACCGCGCGGCCCAGCACACGCGCCCACACGACACCGCCGTCCTTGCGCAGGAAGCACACGTCGCCGTCGAAGGCGCCATGGGCGGCGAATTCGGCACGCACGCGCCGGCCGAGTTCCGCATATGCCGCATCGCTCGCGTAGAGCCGCCGCGCGGGCTGGCCCTGCAGTTCGTGCGGCTCGTAGCCCAGGAGGCGGCAGGCCTCCATGCCCACCACTTCCAGCATGCCGGCGCGGGTGATGACGATGCCCGCGGGCGCATGGTCGAGCACGGCCTGGAACCGGTCCTGCAGCACGCCGGCCTCCTGCCGCGCCGTGCGGCAGTCCTGCAGCAGCGCGCGGCAGGCCTGGCCGATCGCATCCACCTCGCCCGCGCCGCGCGGCCACGGCGCGTCGCCGGAGAGATCGGCGCCGCCCACGTGGGATGCGCGGCGGCAGACGCGGGCCAGCGGCTGCGCGAACCAGGCGATGGCCAGCGCGGCCAGCAGCGCCGCGCAGACCGTGACCAGGGCCGCGCGCCCCAGCCCCCACTGGCGCCATCCCGCCACCGGATCCAGCCCGGAGGCTGCGCCGTCGCTCACGCGCGCCACCAGCCACTGCGGCAGCGGCATGCCGGCCACGCTCACCACGTGGCCGCCCACGGCCTCCGAGACCCCCCTGCCCGCCACCGCCGCCTGTCCGGCCTGCAGTGCCTTCTCGTACACCGGGGCCAGGCCGTCCTCGTCGCCCACCCGGCCGAACACGCGCGAGGCGTCCGGATGCGCGAGGATGGTGCCGTCGCGCGTGAAGACGACCAGTTTCGAATCCGTGCGCGCCGGCAGCGCCATCGATGGCGGCAGCAGCCCCTGCGACTGCAGCCGCAGCGTGCCCGCGAGCGCGCCCTGCACGACGGCGCCTTCCTCGGCGGTGCGCAGCGGCAGGCTGAACATGATGCGGCCGTCCGCCGGCGTGCTGCCGATCACGCCGGACACGAGCGGTTTGCCTTCCAGCAGCGTGCGCCGCAGCTGGTCGCGTTCGGCCGGATCCAGCTGCGCGCCTTCGTGCAGGCGGCCGTTCTGCCACTGCAGGCTCAGGCTGCCATCGCGCCGGGCGATCTGCAGTGCGTCGAAAAAGCGTGCGGCGGGCAGGCCCTGCCGCAGCGCCACATCGAGCGCACCGGGCGATTCCAGCAGCGCGGCCGGAATGCTTTCCGCTAGCGTGGCCAGCACGCGCTGGTTCTGTTCGATCTTGCTGGACAGCAGCAGCGCCACGGCCTCGACCTCGTCGGCCTGGCGCTCCATGAGCCGTTCCAGCGCCATCTGCTGCGCGGAGCGGGCCACCAGCCAGGCACCGAGCCCGCCGGCCAGCAGCACGGCCAACACCGCCGCCACCATGATGCGCAGCACCAGAGGGCCCGGCATGTGCCAGCCGCCGTCCCGGCCATCGTGCACCGTCGCGAAGGGGCGCAGGCGCAGGCGCGCGGCCACCGGCGCGGCCGTCGGGCGGGTCATGCGCGCTCCCGGGAGAGTGCGCATGCGGGGCGGGAGGTCGGTGTATCGCGGGGCATGCTGCAGGGAGGGTCGTCCCGCGGCAGGTGCCAGGGGCGTTCCGGTCCACTATACGCAGCCACCCTGCGCCGGGAGGTTGGGTAGAACCCGGGGAGCGCGCCGGGGTGAATCCGGATTGCCACGCCGGCTGCGGAGGCTTCCCGGCCCGGCAGTCACGTGACCCGCGCCCATGGCCGGCCGCAGCACGGCGAACGGCGCCCGGAGCGTCAGCCCCCCGCGACCATCCGCAGTTCGCCGGGCTGCGGCAGCACGAGCACGTTGCCCGTGCCGGCGATGAGGCCGTGTTCGCGCAGGTGGCGCAGCACGCGCGAGAAGGTCTCGGGCGCGATGCCGAGCTGCGCCGCGATGAGGCGCTTGCGCTGGCTCAGGGTCACGCGCAGCGCGCCGCCGTCGCCCGGCTCGGCATGGCGCAGCAGCCACTGGGCGCAGCGGGATTCCGCATCCTGCGCGAGCCGGCTCACGGCCAGCTCGGTCTGCTGCAGGTAGCCGGCCGCCATGTCGCGCACCAGCCGCCGCACGGTGTCCGGCAGCAGCGCCACCTCTTGCTGGAAGGCCGCCAGCGGCACGCGGCGCAGCTGCACGCGCGAATCCGCCACCATGTCCACCGGGCAGGGCTGGCCCAGCAGGGCCGATGCGGCATCGAGCCAGAAGGGGCCGTCCACCGCACCGAGCTGGTGCCGCAGCTGTCCCTCCTCGCGCACGCCGAACACCACGCGGCCGCTGTCGAGGTGCAGCACCGAGGCGGACTGCTGGCGGCGCTGGCGCAGCAGCTGGCCGGCGGCGGCCACTTCGCAGGGCACGGAGGGATCGGTGGAAGGGATCGGGAACATGGTGCGCACTGTGGCGCGCCCGCGCTTGCGGCGTGTTGAGCGAAGTCAAACGGGTGCCGCCTGCATGGTGCCGCCCGCCGCGATGCGCGCCTGCACGGCCGTGTCGCATTCTTGCAGCACCGGGCCGCGCATTCCACACGCGGTTGAACCGGCACGGTAATTGCTGGTTACATTTTCTCCCCGAGGACGGAATTCCTGGCCGTGCCGGGGTCCTCCCCCTTCTTTTGTGTGTGTTTGTCGTTGTGGACGGGAATCCTATGAAAAAAAACCTGATCGCCCTGAGCGCCGCACTGCTGTGCGCCGCCGGTGCACACGCCCAGAGCTCGGTCCAGCTGACGGGGCTGTCGGACGCCTACGTGGGCTCCATGAAGATGGCCGGTGACGCGGACCGCCGCTCGGTGGTCAACAGCGGCGGCCTGACCACGTCGTGGTTCGGCTTCAAGGGCACGGAAGACCTGGGCGGCGGCCTGAAGGCCAGCTTCCAGCTGACTTCGTTCCTGCAGGTCGACACCGGCACGCAGGGCCGCTTCACGGGCGACACCTTCTTCTCGCGCGATGCCAACGTCAGCCTGTCGGGCGACTTCGGCTCCGTGCTGCTGGGCCGCTGGCTGGCGCCCAACTTCCTGCCGTCCGTGGTGGGCAACCCGCTGGGCGACTCGTTCACGTTCTCGCCGCTGATCCTGCACATGAACGTGCCCCTCTTCAACGGCACGGGCTGGGCCGCGACGACGCCGGCCGACACGGGCTGGAGCAACCAGATCGCCTACAGCACGCCGAAGATCGGCGGCTTCACGGCCAACATCCAGTACCAGTTCGGCGAGCAGGCGGGCAACAACGGCCGCAAGAACGTGGGCGCGAACTTCCTCTACTTCGGCGGCCCGCTGACGCTGGCCGGCTTCTACGAGCGCGACCAGATCGCCAACCCCGGCCAGGGTGCCTACCTCGGCACCACCAAGAAGGACTGGATGCTGCTGGGCGCCTACGACTTCGGCGTGGTCAAGCCCTTCCTGAGCTATGGCGAAGCCAAGGCGGACAACACCGACAACAAGGCCAAGACCATGCAGGTCGGCGCCTCCGTGCCCGTGGGCCCGTCCGGCAAGGTGCTGGTCGAGTGGGTGAAGACCGAGATGAGCCAGACCGACATGGACCGCAAGACGTTCACCATCGGCTACGACCACTTCGTGTCCAAGCGCACCGACGTCTACGCGATGCTGATGAACGACCGCATCACCGCGCGCAGCACGGGCAACAGCATCGGCCTGGGCATCCGCCACCGGTTCTGATCCCTGCGGCAGCCTCCAAGGTGAAAGAGCGCGGGAAGCGATTCCCGCGCTCTTTTTTTCATGGCCCGGCCGCCGCAGGCCCGGGCGGCGCCCGCATCAGATCTTGCGCGACAGCTCCCACATCGCATCGACCAGCAGATCGATGTCGCGCGCGTCGTGCCAGAGGTGGGTGGAGACGCGGATGCCGTAGTGGTTGGCCGGCGCGCCGATGACGGGGAAGTCGGCGTTGCGGATCACGAAGCCCTGCGGATAGTCGCTCAGCATGCGCGCGACGAAGGCGGTGGACTTCTGCGCGTTCATCACGTCGGCCTTGTTGGGGAACGGATTGAAGGACGTGAGCGCGGACAGCAGCTTCGGATCGTCCTTGGGCGAATACAGCGCATCGACGCCCCACCGCTCGGCGATCTTCTCCTTGAGGTAGGACGAGAGCGTGAGGTCGTAGGTCTCGATCTTCTTGCGCCCGATGCCGTCCCACTGCGCGCAGGCCTGCGCGAGCGCCATGAACATCGGCGTGTGCAGGCTGCCGCAGCTCGTGATGGTGGCGGCGATGTCGTAGGTCTCGGTGCCGTTGGTGGTGCGGTCCTTCGCGGCGTAGGAGCTGGTGTGGACGGGGTACCACTTGGGCAGCGGCAGCGGATTGGAGGCGCGCATCTTGTTGCGCACGATCAGGATGCCGGTGGAGCCCGGGCCGCACTGCCATTTGTGGCCGGCGCCTGACATGAAATCCATGCCCAGTTCGGCGTAGTTGTAGGCCATCATGCCCGGCAGGTGCGCGCCGTCCACGATGCTGATGAGCCCGTGCGCCTTCACCACGCCCATCAGGTCGGCGATCGGCAGCATGGTGCCGGTCTTGTAGGTGGGCGACGACCACATCATCGCGCGCACCCGCTTGCCCTGGGCCTTGAGCGCGCGGATGCGCTCGTCGAACAGGTTCACGTAGGTGGCGGCGGTCTGGTTGTTGCCCACGGGCATCTCGATGCGCGAGACCTCGATGCCGTAGCGGTCGGTGGCGATCTTGAGCGGCGTGTCGCCGCCGCCGTGCTCGTGGTTGGTGGTCACGACCACGTCGCCGCGCTGCCAGTCGATGCCGAGGATGGCGTGGCACATGCCCGATGACGTATTCGCGGAAAAGGCCAGTTCGTCCGCATCCACGCCGAAGCCAGGCGCCACCTGCTTGCGCAGGTCGAGCAGGTTGCCGTAGCCGCTGCCCGAATCGGCGGCCTTCTTGCGGTTCTCCCCATCGAAGACGTCGAGCACCAGCTTGGGCATCGATCCACCGGTTCCGATGTTCATGTAGGTTTTCTCGGGCTTGAGGACGAACATGTCCTGCACGCCGGTCCAGAACGCCTCGTCGCGCACGAGCTGTGCGCGCAGCGCCTCGGCGGCGGTCTGCGCGCCGCTGCTGCCGCAGGCGGCGACCAGCGGCCCCAGCGTGGCGGCGCCCGCTCCGTAGCCCATCATGCGCAGGAAGTCGCGGCGCTTGGCGCTCCAGCGCGCGAGCCCGGCGGCCTCGGGCTGCACGAGGACATCGCGGGCAGCGCCGGTGGCCGCCAGGGGAGAGGTTTCGATCATGGGAATGCTCCTGGAAGGGGGACTGCGGGCGCTTTCAGCGGCGCCCGACGATGGCGGCGATCTCGATCTTCACGTCGCGCGGCAGCCGCGCGACTTCCACCGTGGCGCGGGCGGGCGCCGCGCTGCGGAAGTACTCGCCGTACACCTTGTTCATGGCGGCGAACTCGCCCAGGTCCTTCATGTAGACCGTGGTGGAGAGCACGTCGTCGTACGACAGCCCCTGCGAGCGCAGTTTCGCGCCGATGAAGTCGAGCACGGCGCGGGTCTGCTCCTCGATGGTGGTGCCCTGCACCGCATTGCCGGCGGCATTGAGGGGCAGCACGCCGGAGAAATAGACCGTGTTGCCGTGCGCCACCATCTGCGAGTACGGGCCGATCGCGGGGTAGATCTGCGTGGTGGACAGCACCTGCCGCTGGGCGGGCGCGGCGCAGCCCGCCAGCAGTGCCGCCGCCAGGGCGGTGCATGCCGCCAGGCCCCTGGCGAGGGGATACCGAATATCCATGACGTTCCTCCGATTGAATGACGCACACCATGGCATGGAATATCCAGCCGGCCTGCCATGCAGCCCGGACCGGCGCTACGCCATACCGCTCCGGCCTTCCTTCCGATAATCGCCATCGCTGGACCCAATATCACCGGAGAAAAGGAAAGCACGAACGCATTCTGTGCCGGCATTACGGCGGGCGACAGCACATTTTTCCCTTACGCAGCACTACGCAGACCGGCCTGCGCAGTACTACGCAGACGGGGCTCCGGCATGCATCCTGCGAAGGGTCCGCAGGTCGTACAGCGAGGCCACGTGCGCCCCGCCGGACTTCCCGAAGATGCACCGGCAGCGGGCACGGCGGCCGGCGGCGGGCCCCGTCCGCACCGATGCAGGTACGAATATCACCAGGGCGGTGCGATTACCCCCATTATTCCTTCCGCCCACCGGATTCGTAACCATTCGTTCAACGGCCAGGCCCCGAAAGGATATTCAACAGCTCAACCGCATTAACACCTTGTCACGAGCCTACGGAATACCTCCCCCGCACTGGACATAACCCTGTTGACTTCCACCATGCGCGGCGGATAGTCGCCTCCACTCCGAGAGAAAATCCCCATGCAATTGCGGCTGAAGCTCCTGCTGCTGTCCACCCTGCCGATCCTCCTGGCGCTCGGCTCCGTGGCCGTGACCGCCCGCCACCAGACCCTGAAGCTCGCCCAGCAGGAGCGCGACCTGGTGGAGGCCGCGTATCTGCACAGCAAGGAAACCGAGCTGCGCCAGTACGTGCAGCTCGCGCAGAGCGCCCTTGCGCGCATCGCCGCCGAAGAGGCCGATCCCGCCGAGCGCCAGCGGCAGGCCCTGGCCCTGCTCTCGCGCATGCAGTTCGGCAAGGACGGCTACTTCTTCGTCTACGACCGCGAAGGGAACGTGCTGCTGGACGCCCGGCACATGGGCCTGTCGGGCGTGGACCTGTGCGATCCGGGCGATCCGCGCAGCGAGGCGCCCGCCAACCTCATCCTGGCGCGGGCGCGCGAGGGCGGCGGCATGGTGCGCTACGCGTGGCAGAAGCCGTCGTCGCGGCTCACGGTACCGAAGCTCACCTACGTCACGACGATGCCCGGTTGGGAATGGGTGATCGGCACCGGCCTCTACCTCGACGACGTGCAGGAAACGCTGCGCCACATCGACCGCGCCGCGCAGGAGAACATCGGCGGCACGCAGCGGCGCATCTGCGCGATCGCCGCGCTGTGCATCGTGCTGATCGGCCTGGCGGGCCTCGCGCTCAACCTGAGCGACCACCGCGTGGCCAGCGCCAAGCTGCGGCGTCTCGCGCAGCGCGTGGTGCGCTCGCAGGAGGAAGAGCGCGTGCGCGTGGCCCGGGAGCTGCACGACGGCGTGGTGCAGGTGCTGGTGTCCTCCAAGTTCCTGCTGGAGACCGCGCAGGTGCAGTGGACGGGCCGCGCGGCCCCCGTGCCGCGCGAGATGCTGGACCAGGGCCTCGCGCGGCTGAACGATGCGCTGCTGGAGATCCGCCGCGTCTCGCACGGACTGCGGCCGGCGCTGCTCGACGACCTCGGCCTGGCGCCCGCCCTGGCGCTGATGGTGCAGGAGGTGAAGGAACAGGGCGCGTTCGACGTGCGCTTCGTACTGCGCGGCCCCGCAGGCCCGCTGCCCATGAGCCACGGCACGGCGCTCTTCCGCATTGCGCAGGAGGCGCTCACCAACGCGCGCATGCATGCCGGCGCTTCGCAGGTGGAGGTGGCGCTGCGGTTCACGCGCTGGCGCGTGAGCCTGTCGGTGCGCGACGACGGGCGGGGTTTCGACATGCAGCGCGTGCAGCGCGACGGCCAGGGCGGCATCGGCCTGCGCAACATGCGCGAGCGCATCGAGGGGCTCGGCGGCCGTTTCGCCATCGCTTCCGGCCGCGGCGGCACGCGCATCCTGGCCGTGCTCGACCGGCGCACCGACGCCGCGGGCGAAAGCCATCCCGGATTCGACGCTTCGCAGGTGCCCGCATGAGCACCGCGCAGAGCCCGGTCACCATCCGCGTCCTGCTGGTGGACGACCATCCCCTCGTGCGCGACGGCGTGCGCATGCGGCTGGAGGCCACGCCGCACATCCGCGTCGCCGCCGAGGCAGGCAGCATGCAGGAAGCCATGGCGCTCGCCAGCACCGTGGCGCCGGACCTGGTGCTCACCGACATCCGCATGCCCGACGGCAGCGGCATCCAGCTGGCGGCCGCATTCCGCGAACGCTTCCCGCAGGTGCGCGTGGTGGTGCTGTCGATGCACCAGGATGCCGAATACGTGCAGCGCGCCGTCGGCCTGGGGGTGCGCGGCTACGTGCTCAAGGACGCGCCGGCGGGGCAGCTCGTGCAGGCGATCGAGGCCGTGCACGCCGGCGGCAGCCATTTCAGCGATGCGGTGCGCGCCCTGCTGGACGCGGGCCCGCCCGTACAGCCCTCCGCCCGCTCCCTCACGCCGCGCGAGGCCGCCGTGCTGCGATTGCTGGCGGAAGGCCGCTCCAACCGCGACATCGCCGAACGCATGGGCACCTCGGTGCGGACGGTGGAGACGCACCGCCTGCACCTGCGCCGCAAGCTGCGCATCGACGGGCAGGCCGCGCTGGTCAAATATGCCGTCGCGTACGCGGACATCCGCTGCGATCCGGCGCCCGGGCACTGACTTCCCAACCGGAGCCGCGCGGCGCGCGGCCGTGTCACGGGCCCGTCATCGGGGTGGGTTAATCTCCCCCGCGATTGTGTATGACTGTAACAATGCCCGCCGCCACTTTCGGTACCGTGCAGGAAGCGGTGCTGGCCGCGCTGTCGCCTCCCGCGCGCAGCGGCACGGGTCCGCTCGCCCGGCTGATGCGCGAGGGCGGCCTGCACTGCGTCTTCCAGCCGCTCGCCGACCTGGTCGAAGGCCATGTCTATGCACATGAGGCACTGATCCGCGGCCCGGAGGGCACGCCGCTGCACACGCCCGACCGGCTGCTGCAGACCGCGCTGCAGGAGGGCCTGCTGCAGGATTTCGAATTGCTGTGCGTCGCCGTGGCGCTGCAGCAGTGGGGGGACCTGGGTGCGCACGGACGTCTGTTCGTCAACATCAGCGCGGACGCTCTCGTGCGCGGCGTGGCGTTGTGCGCCAGCGCACCCGTGTGGGCCGCCGTGCGCGCGACCGGCGTCTGCACCGAGCACGTCGTGCTCGAGATCACCGAGCACGAGCGGGTGACAGACATGGCCCTGCTGCGCGAGGCCCTCAAGCAGGTGCATGCCTGCGGCGCCCGCATCGCGCTCGACGACTTCGGCGACGGCCGCTCCAGCCTGCGGCTGTGGTCCGAGGCGCGGCCGGACTTCGTCAAGATCGACAAGTACTTCGTGCGCGACATCAGCGCCCACCCCGAGAACCTGCAGATGCTGCAGGCCATCCGGGGAATCGCCGACGTGTTCGGCACCACCCTGATCGCCGAGGGCATCGAGACGCAGGACGATCTGCGCGCACTGCGCGACCTCGACATTCCCTACGGCCAGGGCTACCTGCTGGGGCGGCCGTCCCCGGCACCGCGCGACCACATCGAAGCGGCGGCGCTGGAGGTGCTGCGCGACCGCCGCGTGGCGGTGCTGCCCCACCGCGGCCAGCACGCCCGGCCCGGCATCCTGCGCAACGTCCTGGTGGTGCATGCGCCCACGGCCACGGCGGACACCAGCAACGACACCGTGGCCGCCTTCTTCAAGGCCCACCCCGAACTGCATGCGCTGCCGGTGCTCGACGGCGCGCGGCCCGTGGCACTCATCAACCGCCAGCAGTTCATGAACCACTACGCGACGCTCTACTTCCGCGAGGTGCACGGCCGCAAGCCCTGCGCGGCCTTCGCCAACCATGCGCCGCGGGTGGTCGAGCTCGACTGCGACGTGGACCAGCTCGTGGGCATCCTGACCTCGCAGGACCAGCGCTACCTGAACGACGGCTTCATCGCCACCGACAACGGCCGCTACGTGGGCCTGGGCACCGGCGAGCAGCTGGTGCGCAGCGTGACCGAGGCGCGCATCGAGGCGGCGCGCCACGCGAACCCTCTCACCTTCCTTCCGGGCAACATCCCGATCAGCCTGCACATGCAGCGGCTCATCGACAGCGGCACCGAGTTCGTCGCCTGCTACGCCGACCTGAACCACTTCAAGCCCTTCAACGATTACTACGGCTACTGGCGCGGCGACCAGATGATCCGGCTCGTGGCGCGCCTCGCCGTGGCGCACTGCGACGCGCAGCGCGATTTCGTCGGCCACGTGGGCGGCGACGATTTCATGCTGCTGTTCCAGAGCGGCGACTGGCTGCAGCGCTGCGAGCGCATCGTGCGGGAATTCGCGACCGAGGCGCGCGCCCTGTTCGACGACGCGGCACGGGAGGCCGGCGGCATCTGGGCGGAAGACCGGTACGGAGTGAAGCGCTTCTTCCCCTGCACGACGCTGTCGATCGGCGCCGCGCGCGTGGTGCCCGGCAGCATGCGCCATGCCGAGGAGGTCGCCAACGCCGCGGCCCTGGCCAAGCACGACGCCAAGGGCTGCAGCAGCGGCCTGGCCTGGCGCACCGCGGAGCCCGCGCACCGGGCGTCCGCCGCACTGCCCGCGCACGCGCACGGGACGGCGCCCACCCCGCCGCAGGACCGCCCACGGCCCTGGCTTCCGGCACGGCCTCCCTCCGATCCGCAGGCCGCCGCACACCCGCACTGACGGCGCGCGGCCCGTGCGCCGCGCCGCGTCACCGCGTGGACGCCCCCCCTTCGAACCAGCGCCGCACGAGGTCGCGCTCGGCGTCCGTCATGCCGGTGGCGTTGTTCATGGGCATGAGCTTCTGCACCACCGCCTGCTGATAGATGGCCTGCGCATGCTGCGCCACCGACGCCGCGGAATCCAGCCGCAGGTTCTTCATCTGCACCTGCTCGCCATGGCACATGTAGCAGCGCTGCGCGAGCACCGGCTGCAGCTGCGCGTAGTCCACGGGCCCTGCCGCGGCGGCGGCCAGTGCGCCCGCCGCCGCGGTGGCCGGCACCGGCGGCTGCGCCAGCCGCAGCCCGACGATGGTGCCCACGATCACCGCGCAGCCCACCAGCGCGTAGGGCAGCGGGTGCGCGTTGCGGCCGAGCTTCCAGCCGTGGCGCATCACGAAGAACTGGCGGATGGAGGCGCCTGCGAACATCATCAGGATGAGGATCAGCCAGTTCTGCGGATGGCTCCAGGTGAAGCTGTAGTGGTTGGACAGCATGCAGAACAGCACCGGCAGCGTGAAGTAGGTGTTGTGCACGCTGCGCTGCTTGCCGCGCTTGCCGTGGATCGGGTCCACCGGCTGGCCGGCCTTCATCTGCGCGATCACCTTGCGCTGGCCCGGGATGATCCAGAAGAACACGTTGGCGCTCATCGAGGTGGCGATCATCGCGCCCACCAGCAGGAAGGCCGCGCGGCCCGCGAACCAGTGGCAGGCCAGCCACGAGGCTGCGCACACCAGCACGAACACCAGCGCGCCGACGATCGCATCGCCGTTCCTGCGCTGCCCGAAGATGCGGCAGATGGCGTCGTAGAGCAGCCAGAACACCACCAGGAACGCCAGCGCGACCACGACGGCGGTGGCCGGCGCCCAGTCCATGCGCGACTTGTCGATCAGGTAGGTGCTGGCGCTCCAGAGGTAGGACACCGTGAACAGCGCGAAGCCGCTGATCCAGGTGCTGTAGCTTTCCCAGAAGAACCAGTGCAGGTGCTTCGGCAACTGCGGTGGCGCGCCCGCGAACTTGACCGGGTGGTAGAAGCCACCGCCGTGCACGGCCCAGAGTTCGCCGCTCACGCCCTGGCGCTTCAGGTCGTCGTCCACCGGCGGCGTGAGGCTGGAATCGAGAAAGACGAAATAGAACGACGACCCGACCCAGGCGATCGCGGTGATGACGTGGACCCAGCGCAGCAGCAGGTTGGCCCAGTCGAGAAGGTAGCTTTCCATGGTGGCTCTCAACTTCGCGCGCGGCCCGTTCCATCGGCGACGCGCCGCGCGGCAACCTGCTCACCACGGCGGGCGCTCTGAGCAGCGGGAAGGCCGCGCTGGATGCGCCCCCGCCGAAAGACGGAAGGGCGGCATCGCCTTGCACCGCTGCGACCTGTGGCCCGAGTGTATGCAGGTTCCGTTCCCGCCGGAACGGGGCGGGCCGCAACGGGCGCGGATGCCACACCGGCAGGCGCGTGCCCGCCGCGGTCCGTCACGCGCTGCGCATCACGTTCCGGGCGGGGCCGGCAGGGTGGCCAGCAGCTGCGCGGCCACGGACACCGCGATCACCTCCGGCTCCTTGCCCGCGATGCCCGGCAGGCCGATCGGGCAGGCGACGTGCGCCAGCTCCTGCGGACCGAAGCCCCGGGCCTCCAGCCGGTGGGAGAACGTCGCCCACTTGGTGCGGCTGCCGATGAGCCCGACGAACGGCAGGTCGCCCTGCGCGCGCTGCCGCGCGAGGCAGGCGGCCACCACGTCGAGGTCTTCCGCGTGGCTGAAGCTCATGATGAGCACGCGCGATCCGGGCGCCAGGCCGGGCACGGCCGCATGCACCGGCTCGGAATGCTCGCAGCGCACGCCTCCCGCCTCGGCGTCCGCAGGGAACACACCGTCGCGGCTGTCGATCCAGGTGAGTTCGAACGGCAGCGGCGCCAGCACCCGCGCCAGCGCATGCCCCACGTGCCCGGCGCCGAACAGCGCCACCGGGGTGCGCTCGGGCGCCAGCCGCCGGGCGAGCGCCGCCCGGTCCTGCGGCCCCGCGCAGGTGAAGCGCAGATGCACCACCCCGCCGCAGCACTGGCCCAGGCTCGGCCCCAGCGCGAACCGGAGGACGGACTCGGCCTCGATCCCGGAACCGGCCTGCGCCCCCGTGCCGGCAAAGGCAGACAGCCGGGCCCGCGCCTCGCGGATCGCATCCCATTCCAGCCGCCCGCCGCCGATCGTGCCCAGTGGTGGCCCGTCGTCGAACACGGCCATCCAGGCGCCGCGCTCGCGCGGCACCGAGCCTTGGGTAGACTCCACCTCCACCACGCAGGCAGGCCGCCCGGCAAGGCCCTGGAGCAAGGCGTTCAGGGCCTGCGTCAACGCCATGGCGCGCCCCCGCGTTGCCCGGGCAGCCCTCCGGCGCGCGCGCATGCCGGTTCCCTGCCCCCGCCTCCAGCCACGACCCACCGATGAAGCCCTCGCCCACCCCCTCCCACGGCACGCCGCGCGGCGGCCGCCACTGGCTCCTGGCCGGCCTGATGGCCGCCGTGGCCTCGCTCCTCGCCGCCTGCAAGTCGGGCCCCGAGCCGGCCACCGCGCCCGGCGAGACCGCCGCGCCGGCCAGCCCGGTCGCGGGCGTGGCCGGCCCCGAGCCGGCGGCGCGGGGTTCCGCACGCCCCTCGGCCGCGGCGGACCCGCGCGCCTACCGCCAGGATGCGGCCACCCACCTCTATGGGCTGAACCAGTCGCGCATCTATCCGGGCAAGCTGCCGCCCATGCTGTACGCCATCGGCACCCTGCAGGTCGACATCGACCGCAGCGGCCAGGTGACCCGCCTGCACTGGATGCGCGCGCCGCGCCATGCGCCCGAGGTGATCGCGGAGATCGAGCGCACCGTGCGCGCGGCCGCGCCCTACCCCGTGCCCACGCGCATGGGCCGCGTGACCTACACCGACACCTGGCTGTGGGACAAGTCGGGCCGGTTCCAGCTCGACACGCTCACCGAAGGCCAACTTTGATCCCGGGCCCGGGCACGGCCGCTGCCGTGCGTCAGGAGCCACGGTAGGTCGAATAGCTCCACGGGCTGACCAGCAGCGGCACGTGGTAGTGCTGGTCGGCATGGGCGATGCCGAAGTCCAGGCTCACCCGGTCCAGGAAATTCGGCTCGGGCAGCGCCACGCCGCGCGCACGGAAGTACGCGCCCACGTCGAACGTGAGGCGGTAGGTGCCGGTGCGCAGGCTCGCGTTGTCGAAGAGCGGCGCATCGGTGCGGCCGTCGTGGTTGAGCACCAGCGACTGCAGCAGCCGCGCCTGCCCGTCCTCCGTCGCATAGAGCGCCACGGCCATGCCCGCGGCGGGGCATCCGTGCATGGTGTCGAGAACGTGCGTGCTGAGGCCCATGGGGCATATCTCCTGTCGGTCCGTTAAGGAAATGGATGGAAAACCCGGTGCGCCGGCCGGTGCCCACTGCACCGGCGCGCGCCATGCGGCAGTGTATGCATGGCGGCGCCCCGCCGTAACGAACCGTGACGTCCCGCCGCGGACACCCGTTCTACACTGTCCGCCGCTCCGCCGGCATTCCACGCTCCGGCACACGTCAACGACAAAGAAGGGAAGGGCTCCAGCCGATGACATCTCTCCGCCTCCAACGTCCCTGGCTGCTGGCAGGAAGCTCCGCGCTCGCGCTGCTGTCGATCGCGGGTTGCGCCAACCTGCCCGGCGGCTCCGAGCCGGCCGCGGCCACGCCCGCCGCGAACAGCGCGCCCGCGCAGACGCCCGCCGCGCGCGCGGCCGGCCGCGCCTACGACATGGACATGGACGTGTTCCACCCGGTCGTCGCGCGCAGCGGCATGGTGGCTACCGAGCAGGAACTCGCATCGAAGGTGGGGCTGGACATCCTGCGCGCGGGCGGCAACGCGATCGACGCGGCCGTGGGCGTGGGCTTCGCGCTGGCGGTGGTGCTGCCCAACGCCGGCAACCTGGGTGGCGGCGGCTTCATGATGGTGTACGACGCGAAGAGCGGCAAGAGCGTCGCGCTCGACTTCCGCGAGGTCGCGCCGCGCAAGGCGAGCCGCGACATGTACCTGGACGACAAGGGCGAGGTGATCGACGGCAAATCGCTGCACACGCACTACGCCGTGGGCGTGCCCGGCACCGTGGCGGGCCTAGAGCATGCGCTCAAGTCCTGGGGCACCATGCCACTCTCGAAGGTGATCGCTCCGGCCATCGCGCTGGCCGACAAGGGCTTCCCGGTGAGCCTCACGCTCGCCAAGACGCTCGCGCAGGAGCGCGACACCATGGCCCGCTGGCCCGCCACCCGGCAGATCTTCTGGCGCGGCGACGCGCCGCTGAAGATCGGCGACCGGCTGGTGCAGAAGGACCTGGCCCAGTCCATGCGCCTCATCGCGCAGCAGGGCGCGAAGGCTTTCTACCAGGGCCCGATCGCGCGCCGCATCGCCGCCGAGATGGCGCCCTACCCCGGCGCGCTCACGCTGCAGGACCTGCGCGACTACGAGGTGGTGGAACGTACTCCCGTGCGCGGCACCTACCGCGGGTATGAAGTGGTGACCATGCCCCCGCCGTCGTCCGGCGGCGCGCACCTGGTGCAGATCCTCAACATGCTCGAGCCGATGCCGCTCGCCCAGTGGGGCGCGGGCAGCGCGCAGACGCTGCACATGATGGCCGAGAGCATGAAGCTCGCCTACGCCGACCGCTCCGAGTACCTGGGCGACCCGGACTTCGTGAAGATCCCGCTCAGGGGCCTCACCTCCAAGGGCTACGCGGCCTCGCTCGCGAAGACCATCGATCCGAACAAGGCGCGCCCGGCCAAGGACATCCGGCCCGGCCAGCCCCAGCCCTACGAGAGCGACCAGACCACGCACTTCTCGGTGGTGGACAAGGCCGGCAACGCCGTGGCCGTCACGTACACGCTCAACACCAACTTCGGCAGCGGCATCGTCGCCAAGGGCACCGGCATCCTGCTCAACAACGAGATGGACGACTTCGCCGCCAAGCCGGGCGTGGCGAATGCCTACGGCCTCGTGGGCGGCGACGCCAACGCGGTGGCGGGCGGCAAGCGGCCGCTGTCGTCGATGACGCCGACGCTGGTGCTCAAGGAGGGCAAACCGGTGCTCGTCACGGGCAGCCCCGGCGGCGCGCGCATCATCACCACCGTGCTGCAGACCGTGGTGAACGTGATCGACTTCGGCATGAACCCCGCCGAGGCCGCCGCGGCGCCGCGCATCCACCACCAGTGGACGCCGGACGAACTGCGCATCGAGAACGGCCTTTCACCCGACACGCTGGCGCTGCTGCAGTCCCGCGGCCACGTGCTGGCCTTGAAGCCCTCCATGGGCCGCACGCAGACCATCCAGTTCAAGGACGGCGTGCTGTTCGGCTATTCCGATCCGCGCAATCCGGATGGGCGCACGCTGGGGTATTGACGCAGGGCGGCGCCCTGCCGCCGTCAGGCCACGGCCGGCATCGGGTGGGCGAGAAAGAACCGCAGCATTTCCGCGCTGGCATCCACCCCGTCCGTGTCGGTGAAGGAGCCCTGCCCGTTGCCGCCGGACCACGCGTGGCCCGTGCCGTGGAGTTCCCACAGCTCGGCGCCGCAGCGCCCCATGCCGTCCTGGTAGACCGTTCGGGTGAACTTCCGGCCCCGCACCGAGACACCCGCCGATGCCTGCGGAAACAGGGCCTGCAGGGTTTCGCTCTCGTGGGCCTTCACCGCCGCGTCGACGACGGCGCAGCCATTGCCGGGGTGCACGGTCGTGTCGCCATCGCCGTGGAAAACGATCGTCGGCACCGCGCATCCGCGGCCCGCGGCCCCGCCGGCTCCGGGGCTTCCACTGCGCATCACGGAGAGCGCCGACATCGCATCCCTCGCCGCGCCCGCACGCAGGCCGGAATGCACGCCCACGGCGGCAAAGATGTCAGGGTAGCCGCGTCCGAGGATGTCCGCCATGGCGCCGCCGGCCGACAGTCCCGCCACGAACATGCGTGACCGGTCCACCCGGTGTTCCCGGGCGACCGACAGCGCCAGCGCAGCCAGCAGGGCGGGCTCGCCTCCATCCCGTGCCTGGTGCTGCGGCTTGTACCAGTTCCAGCACCGGTACGCGTTGTCCCATTGCGCCTGTTCCGGGTAGAGCACCGCCACCCCGGCCCCGCCCGAGTGGACATGCATTTGCGTGCCGGCCGCGAAATCGCCGGCATCCTGGCCGCAGCCGTGGAGCATGACCACCAGCGGGCATTCCGGTGCGTCTTCCGTGCGCTTTGGAAGGTACAGCCAGTACGCGATCGTGCGGCCGCGGTGCGAAAACGTCCCGCGTGTCCACTGTTCGGCGTCCATATGGTCAGGCAGGGTATACGGCAACGGGACAAGGTACTGGGACCTGGCGGCATCTGCCGTGAGGGTGGGAATTTCGATCATTCGTGCTTTCCGTCATTGTTCGCTGGCGCGCCCCCCGGGCGCTGTGCGCGGCTCCGCCGGTGCGGCGCAAGCCGATGCGCCGTGGCCTTCGACGCCCGGCCTCCGCCCCACTATGGACGTCCGTCCCCTGCGGCAGTGCAGCAATTACGCCTGTCCCCGCGTGCTCGCCGTCCTACGCAGCTGCCGTGCTGCCCGGATGCCGGCCCAAGCGCCGGCCCGCCCCGGCCGCCATCTGTATGCGGCGTGCTGTCCCACGGTCCTGGCCATGCGGCAGGGCGCACCATGGTTTTTCACTTCAAGGAAAAAACACCATGGCCATCAAAACCGTCGCAGACCTTTTCATCCACGAGCTGTCGGACACCTACAGCGCAGAAAAGCAGATGACCCGCTCGCTGCCGAAAATGGCGCGGGCTGCCACGTCCGAAGAGCTTTCGCAGGCGTTCCTCGACCATCTGGAGGAAACCCGCGGCCAGGTCGAGCGCATCGATGAACTGGTGGCGGTGGCCGGCCTCAAGCTCAAGCGCGTCAAGTGCGCGGCGATGGAAGGCCTGGTCGAGGAAGGCAACGACCTGATCGAGGGAATCGCCAAGGGCCCCGTGCTCGACGTCGCGCTGATCGGCGCCGGACAGCGGGCGGAACACTACGAGATCGCGAGCTACACCACCCTCGTGCTGCTGGCGACCAAGCTCGGCTACGAGGGCGCGGTACCGCTGCTCCAGGCGTCGCTGGCGGAAGAGAAAGCGACGGACGAGCGGCTCGGCATGCTGGGCCAGGCCGCGGCGATCGAAGAGGCCACGGATCGCTGAGCGCACCGGCATCATCACCATGTCCCCTGCCGCAGGACACGGCCCCGATGCCTCACCCTTCCTCGGGTTCTGGATGGGCGGGTTCGAAGGCGCCGACCACGTCAACGGCCATGGGCAGCCGCTGGACCCGAACGTGCGCAACGGACATGCGGTCCGGTTCGCGGAAGACTACGCGGCAGCGAAACGCCTGGGCCTGCATGTCGTCCGGGAGAGCATAGGGTGGCGGATTTTCGAGACAGGCGGCGCGGCGGCCATGCTGTCGCTGCAGGCACAAGCGCGCGCGGCCGCATCCCACGGGGTGCAGGTGGTGTGGAGCCTGATGCACTACGGCTGGCCGGAGCGGCTGGATCCGCTGGCCCGGCCCGGGCAATTCATCGATGCGTTTTCGTGGCACTGCAGGCTGGTCGCCGAACTGATCGCGGACATCGACGGCCCGCCTCCCGTCTACCAGCCGGTCAACGAGATCTCCTTCCTCGCCTGGGCCGCCACCAGCACGGACCTGATCCAACCCTGCCGGCCCCCGGCGCCCGAAAGGGGCACCGAGCTCAAGCAGACCCTGGTAGGGGCGGCGCTGCGCGGCATCGACGCCCTGTGGTCCGTCGCACCCGGCGCGCGCATCGTGCACACCGACCCGGCCATCCACGTCGAGCCGCCGCTCGGCGCCGGTCCCGAGGTCAGCGAGGCGGCAGCACGGGAGACCGCCAGCCAGTTCGAGGCCTGGGACATGCTCTGCGGGCGCACGGCGCCCGAACTGGGCGGTGCGCCGTGCTACCTGGACCTGATAGGCATCAACTACTACCACAACAACCAATGGGAGCAAGGCTCCCACGCCCGGCTGCACTGGCACCTGCAGGACCGCCGCAGGCGCCCTTTCCGCGAGTTGGCCGACACGCTGTGGCGCCGGTACGGCAGGCCGCTGTGCATCTCCGAGACGGGACACGTCGGCGAAGGCCGCGGGGCCTGGCTCGACGACATGGCGGCGCAGGTCGCCGACTGCAGGTCGCGCGGCATTCCGATCGCGGGACTGTGCCTGTATCCACTCATCGACCGGCCGGATTGGCAGGATGGCAGCCACTGGCACCACAGCGGGTTGTGGGACGTCCCCGGCGCCGACGCCGCCGACAGCACGCGCTCCCTCTGCCTTCCCTATGCCGAGCGATTGCGGCACTGGCGGAAGGCGCTCGACGCCCCCTCTCTTCCTTTCACCGGCTCTCCAACGGACACCCCCATGACCCCTCTCATCGTCTTCTCCCACTTGCGCTGGGACTTCGTCTATCAGCGGCCGCAGCAGCTGATGTCCCGCCTGGCCGCCGGCCGCCCGGTGCTCTTCGTGGAGGAACCGGTGCCCGGTGCGGATCGACCCCGGCTCGAGCGCTACAGCCCGTGCGCCGGGGTGGAGGTGCTGCGGATGCACATGCCGGGCCGCGCCGCCGGCTTCGCCGACGAGCACATCGACGGGATGCGCGCCATGCTCGCGCAGCACCTGAGCGACCGGGGCATCGATGAATACCTCCTCTGGTTCTACACCCCCATGGCCCTTCCCCTGGCGCGGGGGCTGGCTCCGCGCGGCAGCGTCTACGACTGCATGGACGAACTCGCGGCCTTCGATTTCGCCCCGCCGGCCCTGATCGCCCGCGAAGAAGCGCTGTTCGGCATGGTGGACCTGGTGTTCACCGGCGGGCGGAGTCTCTACGAATCCAAGCGCGGCAGGCATCCGGAGGTGCACTGCTTCCCGAGCAGCGTGGACCATGCGCATTTCGGCCGGCGCGGCGTCGCGGACCATTCCGAACAGGCGGCCCTCGCGGGTCCGCGCCTGGGCTACTACGGCGTGATCGACGAGCGGCTCGACCTCGCGCTGGTGGAGGCCCTTGCGGACGCGCACCCGGAATGGCAGATCGTGATGGTGGGCCCCGTGGCCAAGCTGGACCCGGCCCGGCTGCCGCGCCGCGCCAACCTGCACTGGATGGGCCAGCGGCGCTACGACGAACTGCCGGCGTTCCTCGCGGGCTGGGACGCGTGCCTGATGCCGTTCGCGCTGAATGCCTCCACGCGCTTCATCAGCCCGACCAAGACCCTGGAGTACCTGGCCGCCGGCAAGCCGGTCGTCAGCACGCCGGTGCGGGACGTGGCGCAGCAGTACGCCGCCGTGGTGCCGATCGCCGCGTCGGCCGGGGAATTCGTGGCTGCCTGCGAGGCCGTCCTGGCGCGCACGCCGCAGGAGCAGGCGGCTTTCCGGGCCGCGGCGGCGGCCGTGGTGGCCGCCACGTCGTGGGACCTCACGTCGGGCGCGATGCATGTCCTGCTCGAGCGCTTCGACGGCCCCGCTTCCCGGCCGGCGAGACCGCAGTGGCGGCCGGCATTCACGGCGGCCACCACGGCGAAACCGGTCGCCATTCCCGTGGCCTGAACCGGCTGCATGCAGGCCCGCACCATCCCCGACCCCATCCCATGACCCATATCGCCATCGCTGGCGCCGGCTTCTCCGGCGCGGTCCTCGCCCAGGAACTGGGCCGCGCGGGCCACCGCGTCGACGTCTTCGACACGCGGCCGCACGTCGCGGGCAACTGCCATACCGCCCGCGACGCGGCCAGCGGCGTGATGCTCCACACCTACGGCCCGCACATCTTCCACACGAGCAATGAGCGCGTGTGGGACTACGTTCGCAGGTTCGGTGAATTCATGCCGTTCGTGAACCGCGTGAAGGCGATCACCGGCGGCCGCGTGTTCTCGCTGCCGCTCAACCTGCTGACCATCAACCAGTTCACCGGCAACACGTTCTCGCCCGCGCAGGCCGCGGCGTTCTTCGAGGACATCGGCGAGAAGACCGAGCACGCCCCCGCCAATTTCGAGGAGCAGGCGCTGGCGCTGATGGGCCGCAAGCTCTACGAGGCCTTCTTCGAGGGCTACACCACCAAGCAGTGGGGCATGCCGCCCTCGGCGCTGCCGGCCAGCATCCTCCAGCGTCTGCCGGTGCGGTTCAACTACGACGACAACTACTACAACAGCAGATTCCAGGGCATTCCCCGCGACGGCTACACCGCCGTCGTCGAGAACCTGCTCGATCTGCCGAACGTGGAGGTGCACCTGGGCACGCGTTTCGAGCGGTCGCAGGCGGCGGACTACGACCACGTCTTCTGCAGCGGGCCGCTCGACGCGTGGTTCGGCCATGACGCGGGCCGACTGGGCTACCGCACGCTGGATTTCGAGCGCGAGGACCATGAGGGCGACCACCAGGGCAACGCGGTCATCAATTACTGCGATGCGTCCGTGCCCTGGACGCGCATCTCGGAGCACAAACACTTCGCGCCCTGGGAGCAGCATGCGAAAACGGTGACCTTCAAGGAATACAGCCGCTTCTGCGGGCCCGACGACACACCCTACTATCCCATCCGGCTCGTCGCGGAAAAGGCGCTCCTGGCGCACTACGTGGAGCGTGCCAGGGACGAAAATGGAGTCACCTTCCTCGGACGGCTGGGCACCTACCGCTACGTCGACATGCACGTGACGATCGCCGAAGCGCTGGACGTGGCCGACTGCTATCGGCGCAGCCTGCAGGCCCAGGTGCCGCTGCCGGCCTTCGTGGTCGATCCCCTGGCGTAGGGTCGCGTACACCGGGGACATCTCGCGCCCCTTCCCGCCGCGCCCTCGGGGAAAAGCTCCTGCTACAGCACCAGCAGGGCACGGAAGTCGTTCACGTTCGTGTGCGTCGGTCCGGTGACGACCAGGTCGCCGAGCGCCTCGAAAAAGCCGTAGGCGTCGTTGCGCGCCAGGTGCTCGTCCACGCGCAGGCCCGCCGCCGCCGCGCGGGTGAGCGTGTCCGGCGCCACCCGCGCGCCCGCGTTGTCCTCCAGGCCGTCGATGCCGTCGGTATCGGCCGCCAGTGCCCAGACGCCCTCCTGGCCCTGCAGCGCGCGCGCCAGCCCGAGGCAGAACTCCCCGGCGCGCCCGCCCCGTCCGCGCACCGCGCCCGGCGCGCGCTCCCGCACGGTCACCGTGGTCTCGCCGCCCGAGAGGATGACGCAGGGCCGCGCGAACGGAGCGCCGTGCCGCGCCACCGAGCGGGCGAGCGCGGCATGCACGACACCCACTTCGCGCGATTCGCCCTCCATCTCGTCCGACAGCAGGTGCACCGGCAGGCCCGCGGAGCGTGCCGCCGCGGCCGCCGCCTCCAGCGACTGCCGCGGCGTGGCGATCAGGTGCACGTCCGGCGCCTGCCCCGGCACGGGCTTGGGCGTTTCCAGCGCTCCGGCCGCCAGCGCCGCGCGCACGACCGGCGGCAGGCCGATGCCGTGGCGGTCCAGGATGCGCAGCGCATCGGCGCAGGTCGTCGCGTCGGGCACGGTGGGGCCGCTGGCGATCACGGCCGGATCGTCGCCCGGCACGTCGCTGATCGCGAGCGTCACCACGCGCGCGGGTGCGCAGGCGGCGGCCAGCCGCCCGCCCTTGATGCGCGAGAGGTGCTTGCGCACGCAGTTCATGTCCGCGATGCCCGCGCCGCTCTCCAGCAGGGCCCGGTTGATGCGCTGCTTTTCCTCCAGGGACAGGCCTTCGGCCGGCAGCGTGAGCAGCGCGGAGCCCCCGCCTGACATCAGGCAAAGCACGAGATCGTCGGCGGTCAGCCCCTGCACCATCTCCAGCATGCGCCGCGCCGCCGCCTCGCCCGCCGCGTCCGGCACCGGGTGCGCGGCCTCCACGATCTCCACGCGCGCGGCTGTTCCCTCGGGCCGCGGCGGCACGTGGCCGTAGCGCGTGACGACGAGCCCGGAGAGCGGCGCCGCCGCAGGCCACAGCGACTCCAGCGCATGCACCATCGACGCCCCCGCCTTGCCCGCTCCCAGCACCACCGTGCGGCCCCTGGGCGGCGCGGGCAGGCGGGCCGCCATGCGCACCGAGGGCAGGGCCGCACGCACCGCCACGTCGTAGAGGTGGAGCAGAAAGCGCGCGGGCTCGGCGGCGGGATCGGGAACCGGAGAGGGAGCGGCGGCGGATGGCGTGGGGGTGGAAGTCATGCGCGGATTCTGGCGCAAGGCGGCCGCTGCGCGCACTGCCCCGGTGCGGGTATGCCCCGATGCCGATCCCCACCATGGTGCACAAAAACTGCATACAAAATCCGGCCATGGCGGCTATCATGGACCGATGGAGACTTCCACCACCAGCGCCATCGTCGCGAGCCTGACCAAGGCCATCGTGGAGCACCGTCTGCAGCCCGGCGCCAAGCTGGCCGAGCAGAAGCTCGCCGACCATTTCGGCGTGTCGCGCACGCTGGTGCGGCAGGCGCTCTTCCAGCTCTCGCAGAACCGGCTCGTCACGCTGGAACCCGCGCGCGGCGCCTTCGTGGCGGCACCTTCGGCCGAGGAGGCCCGGCAGGTGTTCGCCGTGCGCCGCATGCTCGAGGCCGAGATGACGCGTGCCTTCGTGCGCGAGGTGACGCCCGCGCGCATCCGCGCCCTGCGCGAGCACGTGGCGCGCGAGCAGCAGGCGGTGGAGCAGGCCGACGTGCCGGGCCGCACCGAACTGCTGGGCGACTTCCATGTGCGCATGGCCGAACTCATGGGCAATGAGGTGCTCGCACAGCTGCTGGGCGAGCTGATCTCGCGCTGCGCGCTGATCACCCTCATGTACCAGAGCGCCGCCGAGGCCGCCCATTCGCACGAAGAGCATGGCCACATCGTCAAGGCGCTGGCCGCCCGCGACGCCGACCTGGCCGTGCGCCTCATGGACGAGCACCTGCGCCATGTGGAAGCCAGCCTGGCCTTCGACCGCGCGCACCCGCCCAACGAACTCTCCCGCGCGCTGTCCTGAACCCCTTCCCCCATCCCTGCCGATCCACCGACATGACCGCATCGCCGCTCTACGACGCCACCCTGCCCTACCCGCGCGACCTCGCAGGCTACGGCCGCAACCCGCCGCATGCCCGCTGGCCCGGCGGAGCGCGCATCGCCGTGCAGTTCGTGCTGAACTACGAGGAAGGCGGCGAAAACGCGACGCTGCACGGCGATGCGGGCAGCGAGCAGTTCCTCTCGGAGATGTTCAACCCGGCGAGCTACCCCGACCGCCACATCAGCATGGAAGGCATCTACGAATACGGCTCGCGCGCGGGCGTGTGGCGCCTGCTGCGCGAGTTCGAGCGCCGCGGCCTGCCGCTCACCGTGTTCGGCGTGGCCACCGCGCTGCAGCGCCATCCCGACGTGGCCGCGGCCTTCGGCGAACTGGGCCACGACATCGCCTGCCATGGCCTGAAGTGGATCCACTACCAGAACGTGCCCGAAGACGTGGAGCGCGCCCACATGGCCGAAGCCATGGACATCCTCACCCGCCTCACCGGCAGCCGGCCGCTGGGGTGGTACACCGGCCGCGACAGCCCCAACACCCGCCGCCTCGTGGCCGACTACGGCGGCTTCGCCTACGACAGCGACTACTACGGCGACGACCTGCCGTTATGGATGAAGGTGAAGAAGACCGACGGCACCGACGCCACGCAGCTCATCGTGCCCTACACGCTCGACTGCAACGACATGCGCTTCGCGCTGCCGCAGGGCTACTCGCACGCCGACCCGTTCTTCCAGTACATGAAGGACACCTTCGACGCGCTCTACGCCGAAGGCGATCCGGCCGGCGACGACGCTCCGAAGATGATGAGCATCGGCATGCACTGCCGCCTGCTGGGCCGGCCCGGCCGCATCACCGCGCTGCAGCGCTTCCTGGACCACATCCAGAAGCACGACAAGGTGTGGGTGTGCCGCCGGCTCGACCTGGCGCAGCACTGGGCGCAGCACCATCCCGCGCCCGCCATCTGAGCGCACTCTCAAGCCCGATCGGCCCTGGCGCGCTTCCCGCACGCGCCATCCGCTCACTTTTCAGGAGCAAGAAACCCATGCCACTGACGCTGGAACAACTCAACGCCGCGCCGCTGCCGGAAGCCCTGGCGCTGCTGGACGGGCTCTACGAGCATTCGCCCTGGATCGCCGAAGCCGCGCTGGCCGAGCGGCCCTTCCGCTCCCTCGCGCAGCTGAAATATGCCATGGTGCGGGCGCTGGCGCAGGCGCCGCAGGAAGCCCAGCTGGGGCTGATCCGCGCCCACCCCGAGCTGGCCGGCAAGGCCATGGTGGCCCGGGCGCTCACCGCCGAATCGGCGAACGAGCAGAACAAGGCCGGCCTCACGCACTGCACGCCCGAAGAATTCGCGCGCATTCAGCAGCTCAATGCCGACTACAACGCGCGCTTCGGCTTCCCGTTCATCCTGGCCGTGCGCGGGCCGCGCGGCACGGGCCTGCCCAGGCAGGAAATCATCGACACCTTCGCCCGCCGCCTGGGCAACCCGGTGGACTTCGAGATGGCCGAGGCGCTGCGCAACATCCACCGCATCGCCGAGATCCGCCTGAACGACAAGTTCGGCCACGAGCCCACGCTGGGCAACGACGTGTGGGACTGGCAGGAAAGGCTGGCCGCGCACAGCGACCCGGGCTTCGCCGAACTCGGCCAGCTCACCGTCACCTACCTCACCGACGCGCACCGCGCCTGCGCCCAGCGCATCAGCCACTGGATGCGCGACTGCGGCTTCGACGAGGTCGAGGTGGATGCGGTGGGCAACGTGGTGGGCCGCTACCACGGCGCCACGCCCGACGCGAAGATCCTGATGACGGGATCGCACTACGACACCGTGCGCAACGGCGGCAAGTACGACGGGCGCCTCGGCATCTTCGTGCCCATGGCCTGCGTGCGCGAGCTGCACCGCGCCGGCCGCCGCCTGCCCTTCGGCATCGAGGTGGTCGGCTTCGCCGAGGAAGAAGGCCAGCGCTACAAGGCCACCTTCCTGGGCTCGGGCGCGCTCATCGGCCACTTCAACAACGCCTGGCTCGACCAGCAGGACGCGGACGGCATCACCATGCGCGAGGCCATGCAGCACGCGGGCCTGTGCATCGACGACATCCCCAGGCTGCGCCGCGACGCGGCCCGCTACCTGGGCTTCATCGAGGTCCACATCGAACAGGGCCCGGTGCTCAACGAGCTGGACATCCCACTGGGCGTGGTCACCTCCATCAACGGCGGCGTGCGCCACGTGTGCGAGATGACCGGCATGGCCAGCCACGCCGGCACCACGCCCATGGACCGCCGCCGCGATGCCGCCGTGGGCGTGGCCGAGCTGGCCCTCTACGTGGAAAAGCGCGCCGCGCAGGATGGCGACTCGGTTGGCACCATCGGCCAGCTGCAGGTGCCCAGCGGCTCCATCAACGTGGTGCCCGGCCGCTGCCTCTTCAGCCTGGACCTGCGCGCGCCCACCGACCCGCAGCGCGATGCGCTGGAGCGCGACGTGCTGGCCGAACTGGACGCCATCGCGCGGCGCCGGGGCCTGGCCTACAAGGCCGAACAGGCCATGAAGGCCGCCGCGGCGCCCAGCGCGCCGGCGCTGCAGCAGCGCTGGGAGCGCGCGGTGGAAGCGCTGGGCCTCCCCGTCTTCCGCATGCCCAGCGGCGCCGGCCACGACGCCATGAAGCTGCACGAGATCATGCCCCAGGCCATGCTGTTCACACGCGGCCTGAACGGCGGCATCAGCCACAACCCGCTGGAATCCACCACCGCCGACGACATGCAGCTGGCCGTCGATGCCTTCACCCACGTATTGAACCAACTCGCCACGGAAACCCCATGAGCAACTACCAGCAACTCGACGCCTGGATCGACCAGCACTTCGACGAGGAGGTGCAGTTCCTGCAGGCCCTCGTGCGCGTGCCCACCGACACGCCGCCCGGCAACAATGCCCCGCACGCCGAACGCACCGCGGAACTGCTGCAGGGCTTCGGCTATGCGGCGGAAAAGCACGCCGTGCCCGAGAGCGAGGTGCGTGCCTACGGCATGGAATCGGTCACCAACCTGATCGTGCGCCGCCCCTACGGCGCGGGCGGCCCGACGGTCGCGCTCAACGCGCACGGCGACGTGGTGCCGCCCGGCGAGGGCTGGACGCACGACCCCTACGGCGCCGAGATCGTCGACGGAAAGATGTACGGCCGCGCCACGGCCGTGAGCAAGAGCGACTTCGCCTCGTTCACCTTCGCGGTGCGCGCACTGGAGGCCGTCGCCCGACCCGCGAAAGGCGCGGTGGAGCTGCACTTCACCTACGACGAGGAATTCGGCGGCGAACTCGGCCCCGGCTGGCTGCTCGCCCAGGGCCTGACGAAGCCCGACCTGATGATCGCCGCCGGCTTCAGCTACGAGGTGGTGACGGCCCACAACGGCTGCCTGCAGATGGAAGTGACCGTGCACGGCAAGATGGCCCATGCCGCCGTGCCGCACACGGGCGTCGATGCGCTGCAGGGCGCGGTCCACATCCTGAACGCGCTCTACCAGCAGAACACGCTCTACCGGCAGGTCACGTCCAATGTCGAGGGCATCAAGCACCCCTACCTGAACGTGGGCCGCATCGAAGGCGGTACCAACACCAACGTCGTGCCCGGCAAGGTGGTCTTCAAGCTCGACCGCCGCATGATCCCGGAAGAGAACCCCGTGGAGGTCGAAGCCGCGATCCGCCGCGTGATCGACGAGGCCGCAGCCGGAATGGAGGGCATCCGCGTGGAAGTGCGCCGCCTGCTGCTCGCCAACGCGATGACGCCGCTGGAGGGCAACCGCCCGCTGGTGGACGCGATCCAGCGCCACACGGAAGCAGTGTTCGGCGAGCGCCCGCCCGCGGTGGGCACGCCGCTCTACACCGACGTGCGGCTCTACGTGGAACGTGGCATCCCCGGCGTGATCTACGGCGCGGGACCGCGCACCGTGCTGGATTCGCACGCCAAGCGCGCGGACGAGCGCGTGGAGCTGGAGGATTTGCGCCGCGCGACCAAGGTGATTGCGCGGGCGCTGCACGATCTGTTGGGTTGAGGGGGGACGACCGCCTGCCGGTCAGGGCATGAGAACGGAGTCTGGCAGTCTCGGACAATCGACGCACTCTGGAGGAATGTTCTCGAAGACCACGTCTTGCCCCACGCGCACGACATTGAGCGGGGGGTCGAACCACCAATTGATGTCCCCATTCAACCAGAGATCCACGACGTCGCTTTCGCCCAACAGGGTTTCTGGTTGGACGCGGTACAAGCGGATCACATGGGGATATTTCATATCCCAGTGCATGAGCCGCTGCAGCCATGAGGCTTCGTAATAATCGAGCCGGTACACATGCCGCGGGCTATAGTGGCTGCGATCGTACCTTGGGACTGCGGAATACCCGACCACGATCAGCAACGACACCGCAACGGCGGTCCATCTCACCAGTCGTTTTCCATTCATACTTCAACCATCAATTCACCACTCCAGTTTTACAGGGAATGGCAATCGCACCCTGTGCACATTGGACAACACCATGAAGTCGCCGCCCTTCTGGTTTTTCTCGCTCCATTCGCGGAAATGGGCGTTTTGAACAACGTATTTGTAGCCTTGCACAACCGAAGGCTCCTCATCGACCACGGTGTCCGAAATGGGTACATCCATGCTCGTTCGAAGACCGCACTCCATGCCCTCGAAGCCCCAGCATCCCAGCGGCTGCGAGATGAAAGAATTGCCGTCGTTGAAATCGTAGGAATCTCGCAAATAAAACCCCAATTCGTCGACCTCTACCTGCGCGCGTCCCGGACCTCGGGGAGTGACCACGCCAGACACAGCGACCTTGATCTGCGCCTCCCCCATTGCACCGTAGAAATCGTCCAACGGATCGCTCCAACGGCCAAATACAGTGTAGAGCGTATTATGAACTTCCCGCCGCAGCCAGCACCCGTGGGACGGAGAGCAACATCAGCACAGCGAAGACCAAGAAATGCAATTCGCCGAGCACTTCCGGCAACCGCTCATAGTCCCGTGAGAGCCTGCGAAGCCTCGTCAGCCGACCTAAGCTTCTCGCCACCACCCAGCGCCGCGGCAGCAGTACAAAGCCCTTCTTCGCCTCGGGCAGCTTCACGATCTGCAGGTTGATGCTGTTGTCCTGCGCTGCCTTAGATGGCGCTTCCCCCGTATAGCCCTGGTCGGCCCAAGCCAGTTTCACCGTGTGGCCCGTGGCCTGTTGCACGTCTCCGCACAGGCGCTGTACTTGCGCACGTTCCTGTTTGCCTGCAGGCGTGACATACACCGCCAGCAGGTGGCCCACAGCCATGTGCACCTTGCTGCCACGCTTGCGTTTGTAGCCGTCGTAGCCTGCGCGTGGGCCGCTTTCGCAGCTCGATTGCAGCGTGCGCCCGTCAATCACGACGGCGCTGGCTGACCTTGGCGTCCTTGTGCCAAGCGGATGATGGATCGCAGGTCAGACACCATCGCCTCGAAGCAACCCGCGTCCAGCCAGCGCCGGCTCTGCTGGTAGACCGCCTCCCACGGCGGCAGATCATTGGGCGCATTCGCCATGGCGCTCCCGCGCGCACCAGCCAGCGCAGGGCGTTGAAGACTTCGCGCAGATCATGCTCGCGGTGGGGAGCGTGCTGGTCCATCAAGGTCAGGTAGGGCGCAGCGAGGCTACATTCATCATTGCTGACGTCCGTCGGGTAGGGCTTGCGGAGCATCTGCAAACTCTACCCTTGGCTTCGCGCCCACGGGCCCAAAGTCCATAACACGCTCTATATCACGACCTAGCGCGGTAAGCGGCTGCGGTCAATGAACGCCTACTGGAAAATACTAAGTTGACATTCAGCAATAATTTGCATAATTATAAAAGCGGTCAACCTCCTGGTCTCACTATTTTTTTGAATATGAAGTCAAAAATATTTATCTCTCACAAGAAAGAAGATTCAACAACCGCTCTCGGAGTGGCAAACCATCTGAGAATCAACCATGGCATCGAAACATATCTAGACGTCGTAGATACTGCGCTGTACAAAAACGGATACGAACTAGCGGACCACTTGAAGGCCGAGATGGGCAAGTGCAATCAATTGATTGCCGTAATTTCATATGCCACAAAGGACTCTTGGTGGGTGCCATGGGAAATAGGTGTTGCAAGCGAAAAAGACTTTCCGCTAGCCACCTATGCAAACAGGGCGGTAGATGTTCCTGAATATCTCAAAAAATGGCCCTACCTTACAAGCGACCGAGATTTGGATGAATATGCAAGGCAGTCAGCAGCCATAACTCGCCAAAGAACTGTATCGCGCAGTACAGCAGGTCTTGTCCTTGAGAATTTTTCGGAAAGGGAAACGAAGACTTTCTACCAAGAACTTCGTCGTTCGCTGGGTCAACTCTAAAGGAATATCTTGAGTAATAAAAAAGTCATTTTTGTAGCCTTTGCCATCGAGGATGAACGGATTCGCGACATGATCAAAGGACAATCCCTTAATACACGCAGTCCTTTTGAATATATAGACATGTCCGTTAAAGAAGCATACGAAGAGGATTGGAAGACAAAAGTCAGAACTAGAATAAAAAGAGCCGATGGTGTTTTGGTGATATCCACCCAAAACTCTTTAAACTCGACAGGGCAAAAGTGGGAAATTGCTTGCGCAAAGGAAGAAGGGAAAAACGTTCGAGGCATTTGGGCTTATAAGAATGACTCAACTTCTTTACCAAATGTTCAAACAATGTCTTGGACATGGGAAAATATAGCCTCTTGGATTGATTCGCTATGACCAAAAAAGCTTTAGTAGTTGGCGTCAACTACTACTCAAAAGTTTCTCCACTTTATGGCTGTGTCAATGACGCCTCAAGAGTTGGCGCATTACTTGAATTTCACGCAGATGGATCGAGAAATTTCGAGGTTAAACAGATATGCAGCACGGACACAAACAATGCAATATCCAAAAAACAGCTGAAAGACAATATTGCCCAACTATTCTCTGACACAGGAGACATTGCATTACTCTACTTCGCTGGACATGGACACTTCGACGTAACCGGCGGATACATATGCTCATCGGATGTTGATTCCGAAGGTAACGACGGGGTTTCTTTGGCAGAAATAATGGTCTTGGCGAATAAGTCCAAGATAGCCAATAAGGTGATTATCCTCGATAGCTGCCATGGCGGCATTGCTGGGGCGTCTGCTCTTAACGACAGCATTGCTGAGATAAATGATGGCGTAACGATCCTGACAGCCTCAACAAAAGATCAGTACGCACTTGAGAGTGGTGGTGGCGGAGTTTTTACCAACTTACTAGTAAATGCTTTAACCGGTGCGGCGGCCAACTTAGTTGGCGATGTCTCGCCGGGTAGCATTTATGCTCACATCGATCAATCATTAGGCGCTTGGAGCGAACAGCGCCCAGTTTTCAAAACAAACGTAAAGCGCTTTATTTCTCTTCGTAAGGTTCAACCTCCACTGCTAACAACGGAACTCCGAAGGATCAATGAATTTTTCCCGTCGCCCGGATATCATTTTCCCTTAGATCCCACCTACGAACCTGCGAGGAATGGCAGTGATGATATGAGCATTCCATCACCTGACCCTCTCAAAACACCAATTTTCAAAATCTTGCAAAACTTCAACCGTGTAGGTCTTGTTGTTCCCCTGGAGGCGGAGCACATGTACTACGCTGCCATGGGTAGTAAATCGGTCAAATTAACGGCACTCGGCGAGCATTACAGAAGCCTTGCCGCTCTAGGAAGGATTTAATGACCAATACGCAAAACATGATCAGCTCCGACCTATCGGCTATTGTGGAAGTGCTTGCAGACATCGAGCATGAGAGATGGTCTCATTGGCAAAAATATATGCACTCAAAGTGCAAAAAACTAGCCGATGGATCTTTAGTTATCCCGCCTGATCTTGTTGAGAAGTGGGAAAGGCAGGCGCATACCAAATATTCAGATTTATCAAACAAAGAGAAAGATAGTGACCGCGATCAAGTTTTTAGGTATCTCTCAATCATTGACAATGCATTAAATAAATAGATAAAAATTTTTTGGGCTTCCATTTGCCGTTCTCCCGGACTGGGCGCGCCTGGGATTTCACCTTAAAGCTGTTCATGAACCGCATCGGCCTAGATGCGTGTTATGAACTTCCCGCCGCAGCCAGCACCCGTGCAGCAGCAGACGAAAAGTTACCAATTGCAAACCCATCTTGGCTGAGGCACGGTACTCACTGAGGCATTGAAGAACGGGTTTGACAGTGCCACGGACAACTGCCATCACGGCATGCCAGCACACGGCGCGTATCGGCATCGGCCGCAGCGCGAGATCACGAACACTGCGCTTCCAGCGCTCACCTCGTAACGCCCCCCAACCGCCGGGCACCTGCCCGGCTTTTTTTCGCCCACGCGACACGCAACCCGGGATTACCCCCAGCGGGCTCGACCGTTTCCTGTCTACATTTTTTGTATGCAAGTTCGGCGCACAAGTCGACGGCTGCGCCTCTTCCGGGAACCCTCATGCACTTTCTGTTTCGCACCCTTTTCGGCCGCGTGGTCCTCGCGCTCGTGGTCGGCGTTCTCCTCGGCCTGCTCGCGCCGCAATGGGCGGTGCAGCTCAAGCCGCTGGGCGACGGCTTCATCAAGCTCATCAAGATGCTGATCCCGCTGGTGGTGTTCTGCGTGGTGGTGCACGGCATCGCCGGTACGGGGGACCTGAAGCGCGTGGGCCGGGTGGGCATCAAGTCGCTGATCTACTTCGAGGTGGTCACCACCGTCGCGCTGGCGCTGGGCCTGGTGCTGGCATTCGTGTTCGAGCCCGGCGTGGGCATGAACGTGGACCCGCGCGGGCTGGACGCCTCGGCAATGAGCGCCTACACCGACAACGCGAACAAGCTCTCGGGCGGCGGTTTCAGCGATTTCGCGCTCAAGCTCATTCCCACGACCGCGGTGAGCGCCTTCTCCACGGGCGACGTGCTGCAGGTGCTGCTGTTCTCGATCATCTTCGGCTGCGCGCTGGCGCTGGTGGGCGAGCGCGGCGCGCGCGTGGCCGGGCTCATCGAGGATTTCTCGGTGGTGCTGTTCCGCGCGATGGGTCTCATCATCCAGCTCGCGCCGCTCGGCGTGCTGGGCGCCATCGCCTTCACCGTGGGCAAATACGGCGTGGGCTCGCTCAAGCAGCTCGGCATGCTGGTGGGGCTGTTCTACCTCGCCGTGGCGCTGTTCGTCGTGGTGGTGCTCGGGCTCATCATGCGCTTCTCGGGTTTCAGTCTGTTCAAGCTGCTGCGCTACCTGCGCGAAGAACTGGCCGTGGTGTTCGCCACCACCTCGTCCGACAGCGTGCTGCCGCAGATCATGGCCAAGCTCAAGCACATGGGCGTGCGCGATTCCACCGTGGGGCTGGTGATCCCCACGGGCTACTCGTTCAACCTGGATGCGTTCTCCATCTACATCACGCTCGCGGCCGTGTTCATCGCCCAGGCGACCAACACGCCGATCAGCATGGCCGACCTGCTGACCATCCTCGCGATCTCGCTCGTGACCTCCAAGGGCGCGCATGGCGTGCCGGGCTCGGCCATTGTGGTGCTGGCCGCCACCCTGCACGCGATCCCGGCCATCCCTGCGATCGGCCTGGTGCTGGTGCTGTCGGTGGACTGGTTCATGGGCATCGCGCGGGCCCTGGGCAACCTCGTGGGCAACTGCGTGGCCACGGTGGCCATCGCCGCCTGGGAGGGCGACATCGACCGAACCCGGGCCCATGCCGTGCTCGACGGCAAGGACGTTCCCCCGCTGACTTGAGCCCCGTTGCTTGCAACCTGCTTACGGCCGAGCGGCACGTAAGCAACACTTTGGATATTTGCGTAAACGAAAGAAACATCCTGGGGTGTAATCCAAACGCTTCTTTGCAAGAAGGTTTGACATGCTCCAGACACTGCGCTCCAAAATTCTCTTCATCAGCACCGCTACCGTGGTATGTGCCCTGGCGGTCACCGGGGCCGCCACGTACAGCATCACCCGCTCCAGCACGTTCGAGACCATCGAGCAGGACCTGAACGCGGTAACGGCGGGCAATGCGATGGCCGTCGACCAGTGGGTGGCCGCCAAGGCCCGGGCGGTGGAGGCGACCGCCGCAGCCGTGGAGATGGGCGATCCGCAGCGCTACGTGGCCCTGATGGGCAAGGCCAACGGCTTCCCGATCACCACCGTGGGCTGGGAAGACAAGACCTTCTTCTCCACCACGACCACACCCGCGGGCTACGATCCCACCGCGCGGCCCTGGTACAAGACCGCGGTGCAGGCCGGCAAGCTGGCCGTCACCAAGCCCTACGGCGATTCCACCACCGGCGTGCCCTACGTGGCGTTCGTGGCGCCCATGCTGCGCGCCGGCAAGCTCGAGGGCGTGCTGAGCGGCGCGGTGCCGCTCGACGGCGTGCGCGAGGTGGTCGCGGCCATCCGCCCCACGCCGGGCAGCTTCGGGTTCGTGGTGAACAGCGACGGGCAGGTGCTGGCCCATGCCGATGCCAAGCTGGCACTCAAGCCCGTCACCGAGATCTCTCCGCTGCTCACGCCTGCCACCATGGCGTCGCTCGCCACGGCCGACAAGCCGGTCGAGGTGGAGATGGGCGGCACCGCCAAGCTGCTCAAGGGCCGCCCCGTGCAGGGCACGGACTGGACGCTCGTCGTGGCGCTGGACAAGGCCGAGGCCACGGCCGGCCTGCGCAGCGTGCTGCACACCCTGGCCATCGCGATCGTGCTGCTGGCGCTGGCCGCGGCCGGTGTCGCGGCACTGCTCACGGCCACGTCGTTCCGCCGCCTCTCGCAGGTGCGCGACGCGATGGACCGCATCGGCTCCGGCGGCGGCGACCTGACCCAGCGCCTGCCCGTCTCGGGCCGCGACGAGGTGGCGCAGATCGCGTCGTCGTTCAACGCCTTCGTGGAGCAGATCGGCACCGTGCTCAAGGACGTGCGCCACGGCGTGGAGTCGATGAAGACCGCCACCGACGAGATCCGTGCCGGCAACCAGGACCTCTCCAACCGCACCGAAGGCTCAGCCAGCGCGCTGCAGGAAACGTCGGCGTCGCTCTCGCAGCTCACCGTCAACCTCAAGCAGTCGGCCGATGCGGCGGCCCAGGCCACGCGCCTGGCCAATGCGGCGAGCGCCTCGGCCCTGAAGGGTGGCGAGGTGGTGGCCAGCGCGGTGAGCACCATGGACGAGATCTCCGGCGCCTCGTCGAAGATCGGCGAGATCATCGGGGTGATCGATTCCATCGCCTTCCAGACCAACATCCTGGCGCTGAACGCCGCGGTGGAAGCCGCCCGTGCCGGCGAGCAGGGCCGGGGCTTCGCGGTGGTGGCCGGCGAGGTGCGCAGTCTCGCGCAGCGCAGCGCCGAAGCGGCGAAGGAGATCAAGACGCTGATCGACGCCTCGGGCGCGAGCGTGGTCACGGGTACCCAGCGCGTGCGCGCCGCGGGCGAGACGATGGGCGAGATCGTGGACGGCATCCAGCGCGTCACGCAGATCATCGGCGAGATCAACGGCTCGATGGCCGAGCAGAGCGCGGGCATCGGCCAGATCAACCAGGCCGTGGCCGAGATGGACCGCGCCACGCAGCAGAACGCGGCGCTGGTCGAGGAATCGACGGCGGCCTCCGGCGTGCTCAACGACCAGGCCCACAACCTCTCGCGCACCGTGGCGGGCTTCACGCTCGACGACGCGGCCCACGGCGGCGCCGCACCGGCGGGCCATCTGGTCGCGCTGCCGCGCTGACCCGCGGGGCGCGGGGGCCGCATGGCGCGGCCGCGCCCTCCCCTTTTTTCCGCCCTCCCCTTCGCCCGCAGCGCACGCCCCGTGCGCCGGCGCGGCGGCCGCTCCTGCACCATCCGCGTGCAGCCGCAACGCCTCCCCGGCCTCCCGCACCTCCCTCCATGGGCGCTTCGGGCCTTGTGTCCACCTGGCGCCGCACCCGTACCGCAGCCGTAGGCACGCCTCCGACGTGTGCACGCATCTTGCATACACCGTTGCCGGCATCCGGGTAAGCCCCAGGCCATGCACCATGAATGGGCCTTTTTTTGCATCCTTTTTTTGTATACAAACATGGATGCATCGCCTGCTGACGCAGGCGCCCGCCGGCCCGAACCCCGCCACGAGGAGAACACCATGCAGTCCGCCACCCATCCCGTCAGCGCCGCCGGCTCGGAGCCGCCGCCCATCGCCCCAGTGCCTGCGCCGTCGTCCGGCGCATCGCCCCACGCGGGCAACGCCCTCATCAAGCCGGGCTACGACCCGCGCCTGACCAATGAAGACCTGGCACCGCTCAAGCACCAGACCTGGGGCCAGTACAACATCTTCGCGTTCTGGATGTCGGACGTGCACAGCGTGGGCGGCTACGTCACCGCCGGCAGCCTGTTCGCGCTGGGGCTCTCCAGCTGGCACGTGCTGGCGGCGCTCCTGATCGGCATCGTGATCGTGCAGTTCTTCTGCAACCTGGTGGCCAAGCCCAGCCAGGTGACCGGCACGCCCTACCCCGTGATCTGCCGCGCCTCGTTCGGCGTGCTGGGCGCCAACATCCCCGCCATCATCCGCGGCCTGATCGCGGTGGCGTGGTACGGCATCCAGACCTACCTGGCCTCCAGCGCCTTCATGATCCTGGCGCTGCACTTCTACCCCTCGCTGGATGCGTACGCCGACGTCGCGCAGCACGGGTTCGCGGGTCTCTCGACCCTGGGCTGGGTGTCGTTCATGGTCATGTGGGTGCTGCAGGCGCTGGTGTTCTGGCACGGCATGGAGGCGATCCGCCGCTTCATCGACTGGGCCGGCCCGGGCGTGTACGTGGTGATGGCCATCCTGTGCGGCTGGCTGGTCTGGAAGGCCGGCTGGAAGAACATCGACCTGAACCTGGGCGGCGTGCGCTTCCAGGGCTGGGACGCGGTGCCGGTGATGCTCTCGGCCATCGCGCTGGTGGTGAGCTACTTCAGCGGACCGATGCTCAACTTCGGCGATTTCTCGCGCTATGGCAAGAGCTTCGACGCGGTGAAGAAGGGCAACTTCTGGGGCCTGCCCGTCAACTTCGTGTTCTTCTCGCTGCTCACCGTGGTGACCACGGCCGCCACCCTGCCGGTGTTCGGCGAGCTGATCACCGACCCGGTGCACACCGTGGGCCGCATCGACTCCACCACCGCCGTGGTGCTGGGCGCGCTCACCTTCATGATCGCCACCATCGGCATCAACATCGTGGCGAACTTCGTGTCGCCGGCGTTCGACTTCTCCAACGTGGCGCCGCAGCACATCAGCTGGCGCACGGGCGGCATGATCGCCGCCGTCGGCTCGATCTTCATCACGCCGTGGAACCTCTACAACAACCCGCAGGTCATCCACTACACGCTGGACGTGCTGGGCTCCTTCATCGGCCCGCTGTTCGGCATCCTGATCGCCGACTACTACTTCGTGCGCCGCCAGAAGGTGCTGGTGGACGAGCTCTACACCATGGAGCCGCGCGGCGCGTACTGGTACAGCGGCGGCTACAACCCGCGCGCCGTGGGCGCACTGGTTCCCGCCGCCCTGGTTCCCATCCTCTGCGTGATCGTGCCCTCGTGGCGCGGCGCCGCGAGCTACGCCTGGTTCATGGGCATGGGCCTGGGCTTCATCTTCTACCTCGCATTGAACCGAAAGAACTGACCGACGTGCGCATCCAGATCATCAATCCCAACACCACCTGGAGCATGACCGAGAAGATCGGGGCCTGCGCGCGCGCCGTGGCGCGGCCGGGCACCGAGGTCATCGCCGTGAGCCCCGCCATGGGCCCGGCCTCCATAGAGAGCCACTACGACGAGGCGCTGGCCGTGCCGGGCCTGCTGCAGGAGATCGCCCGCGGCGAGGCGGCGGGCGTGGACGGCTACGTGATCGCCTGCTTCGGCGACCCGGGCCTGAAGGCCGCGCGCGAGCTGGCGCGCGGGCCGGTGATCGGGATCGCCGAGGCTGCCATGCACCTGGCGAGCATGGTGGGCACGCGCTTCTCCGTGGTCACCACGCTCGGCCGCACCACGGGCCAGGCCTGGCACCTGGCCGAAATCTACGGCATGGAGCGCTTCTGCGCCAACGTGCGGGCCTGCGAATTGCCCGTGCTGGAGCTGGAGGTGCCGGGCTCCAACGCGCGCGAACGCATCATCGACGAATGCCGCCGCGCGCTGGCCGAGGACGGCTGCGATGCGATCGTGCTGGGCTGCGCCGGCATGGCCGACCTGTGCGAGCACATCGGCCAGGTGCTGGGCGTGCCGGTGATCGACGGCGTGGCGGCGGCCACCACGCTGGTCGAATCGCTGGTGACGCTGCGGCTCGCCACGAGCAAGCGCGGCGAACTGGCGCGGCCGCTGCCCAAGGCGATGGCCGGGGCGCTGTCGGAGTTCACGCTGGCTGCCGCGCCCGGGGCGTCCACCGCGCCTGCAGCCCCCGCGGCGCAGCCGGAAACCCGGGCGCACACGCCCGCGGCGCTCAAGCGGGCCTGACGGCGGTGCCGCGGCAGGAAGCGACAATCCTGCCATGCCACGCGCCGCCCCTGCTCCCAAATCCCGCCCCTCCGCCAAGACCGACCCGACACCCGCCCCCGTCCCCGATGCCGGCGCTCCCGAAGCGGCCCAGGTGTCGATCGAAGGCATCGCCCGCGACCTGGCCACGGCGATCGTCGAGAAGCGCCTGCCGCCCGGCACCTGGCTGCGCGAGGAAGCGCTCGGGCGCATCTATTCCGTGAGCCGCACGAAGGTGCGGGCCGCCCTGGTGATGCTCGCCAAGGACCGGCTGATCGAGACCATTCCCGACAAGGGCTCGTTCGTGAGCCGCCCGAGCGTGCAGGAGGCGCGCGAGGTGTTCGCCGTGCGCCGCATCCTCGAGAGCGAGGTGGTGCGGCTGTTCGTGGCGCAGGCGGGCCGGGCCGAGTACCAGCTGCTGGAGCAGCACATCCGCTTCGAGCGCACGACGCTGAACTCCGCCACCGGCCGCGTGCAGGAGAAGCTGCTGGGCGACTTCCACGTCGCGCTCGCCGAAGCCGCGGGCAACCGCACGCTGGCCCAGCTGGTCCAGGAGATGGTGGCGCGCAGCTCGCTGATCGCCATGCTCTACCACTCGTCGAACGATCCGCACTGCTCGTCCGGCGAGCACGCCGAGTTCCTGCGCGTGTGCCGCAGCGGCGATGCCGAGGCCGCCGTCGCCTGCATGGTGGACCACCTGAACCGCATCGAGTCCAGCCTGGAGCTCGACAGCGAGCGCGCCGACCGGCAGCTCGACCTCGTCAAGGCCCTGCTGGCCTGACGCACCACGCCCGTGCCGATGCCGCGCACCGCGGCGGTGCGGGGCGCGCGGGTTTTCCTGCGTGCGGTGGGCACCCAAATTGCATACATTTTTTCCATACATCGATGTGTGCAACTTCGCCCTGCCCGGGATTCCCGCCATGCCTTCCAGTCCGTCCGACCTCCATCCGGTAGACCAGCGCCTGCCTGCGGGCCAGCTCACCGCCCTGGGCCTGCAGCACGTGCTGGTGATGTACGCGGGCGCGGTGGCGGTGCCGCTCATCATCGGCCGCGCGCTCAACCTCACGCCCGATCTGGTGGCCAAGCTCATCTCGGCGGACCTGTTCTGCTGCGGCCTGGTCACGCTGATCCAGGCACTGGGCGCCACGCGCTGGTTCGGCGTGCAGCTGCCGGTGATGATGGGTGTCACCTTCGCGGCCGTCGCGCCCATGGTGTCGATGGCGCAGACGACCGCCGGGCCGGCCGGCGCGGGGCTGATCTTCGGTTCGGTGATCGGCGCGGGCGTGGTCTCGATCCTGATCGCGCCGCTCGTCAGCCGCATGCTGCGTTTCTTCCCGCCCGTGGTCACGGGCACGATCATCGCGGTGATCGGCATCAGCCTGATGCGCGTGGGCATCAACTGGATCTTCGGCAACCCGGCAGGCCCGACGGCACCCACGGTGGTGAATCCCGACCACGTCAAATGGCTGGCCGAGGCGCAGGCCGCGGCCGGCGCGCCGGGCTCGTCGCTGCCGCCTGTTCCGAAGGGCCTGGCGGTGGTGCCCACGGTGCCCAACCCGCGCTACGGCGACCTGACGGGCGTGGGCGTTTCGGCCCTGGTGCTGCTCTCCATCCTGCTGATCGCCAAGTTCGCGCGCGGCTTCGTCGCCAACATCTCCGTGCTGCTCGGCATCTGCATCGGCGGCGTGGCCGCCACGGCGCTGGGCCTGATGAACTTCGACAAGGTGGCCAAGGCGCAATGGTTCGACCTGGTGCTGCCCTTCGAGATCGCGCTGCCGATCTTCGACCCGGTGCTGATCCTCACCATGACGCTGGTGATGGTCGTGGTGATGATCGAATCCACCGGCATGTTCCTCGCGCTCGGCGAGATGACCGGCCGCAAGGTGGACCAGGCGGCCCTCACGCGAGGGCTGCGCACCGACGGCCTGGGCACGCTCATCGGCGGCATCTTCAACACGTTCCCCTACACCAGCTTCTCGCAGAACGTGGGGCTGGTGGCCGTGACGGGCGTCAAGAGCCGCTTCGTCTGCGTGGCCGGCGGGCTGATCCTGATCCTGCTGGGGCTGCTGCCGAAGATGGCGGCGCTGGTCGAATCCCTGCCCACCGTGGTGCTGGGCGGCGCGGGGCTGGTGATGTTCGGCATGGTGGCGGCCACCGGCATCCGCATCCTGGGCGCGGTGGATTTCAGGACCAACCGCTTCAACGCGATGATCGTGGCCGTCTCCATCGGCGTGGGCATGGTGCCGCTGGTGGCGCCCAACTTCCGCCAGTGGATGCCGCACGCCATCCATCCGCTGATCGAATCCGGTATTCTGCTGGCCTCGATCACTGCCGTGCTCCTGAACGTTTTCTTCAATGGCGCCAGCCGCGACACCTCCGCGGCCGTGGACGCCGCCCGGCAGGCCGACGCGCACTGAGCCCGGCCCCGTCCGCATCCACCCCGCTCCGCACCCGGCGCGGGGCGTTCGTCCCCATGCACACACGGCATGGGCAGAGGCCCCCTTCCGCGGGCACGGCGGTTAAGCTTCGACTGGCACTGCAATTGCGCCCCTTTTCCGGAAAACCCGTATGACCCAGCCCCTCTCCGCCGCGGAAGCGGCCCTGCGCGAAGCCGCGCTCGAATACCACCGCAACCCCGGTCGCGGCAAGATCTCCGTCACGCCGACCAAGCCGCTGTCGAACCAGCGCGACCTGTCGCTGGCCTATTCGCCCGGCGTGGCCTATCCCTGCCTGGACATCCAGGCCGATCCGTCGCTCGCCGCCGAATACACCTCGCGCGGCAACCTGGTGGGCGTGATCACCAACGGCACCGCCGTGCTGGGCCTGGGCGACATCGGCCCGCTGGCCGGCAAGCCGGTGATGGAGGGCAAGGGCTGCCTGTTCAAGAAGTTCGCGGGCGTGGACGTGTTCGACATCGAACTGGCCGAGCGCGATCCGGACAAGCTCGTCGAGATCATCGCCAGCCTGGAGCCCACGCTCGGCGGCATCAACCTCGAGGACATCAAGGCACCCGAGTGCTTCTACATCGAGCGCGAACTCTCCAAGCGCATGAACATTCCGGTGTTCCATGACGACCAGCACGGCACGGCCATCATCTCCAGCGCCGCGCTGCTGAACGGCCTGGAGCTGGTCGGCAAGGACATCGGCGCCGTGAAGGTGGCCGTGTCCGGCGCCGGCGCCGCCGCGATCGCCTGCCTGGACGTGATGGTCGGCCTGGGCGTGAAGCGCGAGAACATCTACGTGGTGGACTCCAAGGGCGTGATCTTTGAGGGCCGCGGCCCGCTGGACGAATCCAAGGCCCGCTACGCGCAGAAGACCGAGGCCCGCACCCTGGCCGACGTGGTGAACGGCGCCGACGTGTTCCTGGGCTGCTCGGCCCCCGGCGTGCTCACGGCCGACATGGTGAAGACCATGGCCGACAGGCCGATCATCCTGGCGCTGGCCAACCCCGAGCCCGAGATCCGCCCGGAACTCGCCAAGGCCATCCGCCCCGACTGCATCATCGCCACCGGCCGTTCGGACTACCCGAACCAGGTGAACAACGTGCTGTGCTTCCCCTACATCTTCCGCGGCGCGCTCGATTGCGGCGCCACGAAGATCACCGAGGCCATGAAGCTCGCCTGCGTGCGCGAGATCGCCGACCTCGCCAAGGCCGAGATGAGCGACGAGGTGGCCGCCGCCTACGCGGGCAAGGAACTCTCCTTCGGCCCCGACTACCTCATCCCCACGCCGTTCGACGTGCGGCTGATCCTGCGCATCGCGCCCGCCGTGGCCCGGGCCGCCGAGGCCTCCGGCGTGGCCACGCGCCCCATCCAGGACTACGACGCCTACCGCGAGAGCCTGACGCGCTTCGTCTACCAGACCAGCATGTTCATGCGCCCGGTGTTCGCCGCCGCCAAGGCCGCGCAGCAGCGCGTGGCCTATGCCGAGGGCGAGGACGAGCGCGTGCTGCGCGCCGCCCAGGTGGCCGTGGACGACGGCCTGGCCAAGCCCATCCTGATCGGCCGCCCGGCCGTGATCGAGGTGCGCATCAAGAAGGCCGGCCTGCGCATCCAGCTCGGCAAGGACGTCGAGGTCTGCAATCCCGAGGACGATCCGCGCTTCCGCCAGTACTGGGAGGCCTACCACCGCCTGATGGGCCGCGACGGCATCACGCCCGAGGCCGCCAAAGCCGCGGTGCGCCGCTCCAACACGCTCATCGGCGCGCTGATGGTGCACCTGGGCGATGCGGACGCACTGCTCTGCGGGCTGGTCGGCCGCTTCGACCACCACCTGGAGCACGTGCGCACGGTGATCGGCCTGAAGGATGGCGCCGCCGGCCTCGCCACGGTGAACGCCCTGACGCTGGAGCAGCACACGCTGTTCATCGCCGACACCTACATCCACGAGGATCCGAGCGCCGAGCAGCTCGCGCACATCGCGCAGATGGCGGCCGAGGAAGTGCAGCGCTTCGGCCTGCCGCCGAAGGTGGCGTTCCTCTCGCACTCCAACTACGGCTCGTCCACGCGCCCCTCGGCACGCAAGATGCGCGCGGCGCGCGACCTGTTCGCGAAGGCGGCGCCCCACATCGAGAGCGACGGCGAGCTGCACGGCGATGCCGCCCTGTCGGAGACGATCCGCCAGAACGCGCTGGAGGACAGCACGCTCACCGGCTCGGCCAACGTGCTGATCTGCCCGAACCTCGACGCGGCGAACATCCTTTTCAACGTGCTCAAGACCACCGGCAGCCACGGCACGACCATCGGCCCGATCCTGCTGGGCGCGGCCGCCTCGGCCCACGTGCTCACGCCCTCCTCCACCGTGCGCCGCGTGGTCAACATGACGGCGCTGGCCGCCGCCGGCGCGGCAGCCGCCAAGGCGCAGCGCTGATCCTGCCCCGGCCCGGCCCGCTGCCCTATCCCGGCGCAGCGGGCCGGCCGCCAGGTACGCGGCTTGCGTGCGCGCAGCGCATGCAGGACACCGCACCCCCCTCCCCACCGTTCCCCGCCGCACCGCTCACGCCGGAGCGCATCGCCCGCCATCTGCTGCGGGCGGACGCCGTGGCGCGCCGCGCGATGGACGCCGGCCGCCATCCGTTCGGCGCGCTGCTGGTCGCGCCCGATGGCGACACCGTGCTCGCCGAGCAGGGCAACATCGACACCGTGAACCATGCCGAGTCCACGCTCGCGCGCGAGGCCGTTGCGCGGTGGCCCGCCGACGTCCTGAGCGGCTGCACCCTCGTCACCACCTTCGAGCCCTGCGCGATGTGCGCCGGCACGATCTACTGGGCCGGCATCGGGCGCGTGCTCTACGGCGCCGAGGAATCCGCGCTGCGCGCCCTCACCGGCAGCCACCCCGAGAACCCCACGCTCGACCTGCCGTGCCGCGAGGTGTTCGCGCGGGGCCAGCGCGCCGTGGAAGTGACCGGGCCGGTGCCCGCACTGCGCGCCGCGCTCATCGCCGCCCACCAGGGCTTCTGGGAACACCGCTGAACGGCGGCCGGCACCGCACAGCACCGCACCAGGTTGGTGCCTCCCCGGCACGCGGCGCCACGCATCCAGCGCAGGACGGGCATCGATCTTGCTGATACGCACGGTATCGATCGACACGAATGGAGACCCCATGATCAAGCGTTCCTTCCTGCAATCCGCCCTGCTGCTCGCCGCATCCGGCCTGATGGTGCCTGCCGCCCAGGCGCAATCCGGCGCGCCCACGCCGGTGAAGTTCCAGCTCGACTGGCGCTTCGAAGGGCCCGCGGCCTTCTTCCTGCTGCCGGCGGCCAAGGGGTACTTCAAGGAGGCGGGCCTGAACGTCACCGTGGACGCCGGCAACGGCTCGGGCGCGGCGGTGCAGCGCGTGGCCTCGGGCTCGTACGACATCGGCTTCGCCGACATGGCCGCGCTGATGGAATTCCACGCCAACAACCCGGACGCGCAGAACCGGCCCGTGGCGGTGATGATGGTCTACAACAACACGCCCGCTTCCGTGATGGCGCTCAAGAAGAGCGGCATTACCAAGCCCGCGGACCTGAACGGCAAGAAGCTCGGCGCGCCGGTGTTCGATGCGGGCCGGCGCGGCTTCCCGATCTTCGCCAAGGCCAACGGCATCGGCGGCGTGCAGTGGACCGCGATGGACCCGCCGCTGCGCGAAACCATGCTGGTGCGCGGCGACGTCGATGCGATCACCGGCTTCACCTTCACCTCGCTGCTGAACCTGGAGGCGCGCGGCGCGAAGGCCTCCGACGTGGTCGTGATGCCGTATGCCGACTATGGCGTGAAGCTCTACGGCAACGCCATCATCGCGAGCCCGAAGATCCTCAAGGAGAACCCGGAAGCGGTGAAGGCCTTCCTGAAGGCGTTCACGCGCGGCGCGAAGGAGGTCATCGCCAACCCGGGCGCCGCCATCGCCTACGTGAAGGAGCGCGACGGCATCGTGAATACGCAGCTGGAGACCCGCCGCCTGCAGCTGGCGATCGATACCGTGGTCAACAGCCCGGACGCGCGAGCGGAAGGCTTCGGCCAGGCCAAGCCGCAGCGGCTCGCGCTGATGGCCTCGCAGGTGTCCGACGCCTATGGCACCAAGACGCGCGTGGATCCGGCCACCGTGTGGAACGGCAGCTTCCTGCCGCCCGCCGCCGAGCTGAACATCCTGCCGAAGAAGTGACCCGAAAGGCCGCCCCCATGCCCACGCCCCCGCAGGCCGACGATGCGTACTTCGTGGATTTCCGCGACGTCTGGCTCGCCTACAACGAAGAGCTGCTGCGCGCCAACCACTTCGCGGTGGAGGCCATCGACCTGCAGGTGCGGCGCGGCGAGTTCATCGCCATCGTCGGGCCCTCGGGCTGCGGCAAATCCACCTTCATGAAGCTGGCCACCGGCCTGCGCATGCCCTCCATGGGCCGCATCCGCATCGCGGGCGAGCCGGTGACCGGGCCGCTCAAGATCTCGGGCATGGCCTTCCAGGCGCCTTCGCTGCTGCCCTGGCGCACCACGGTCGACAACGTGCTGCTGCCGCTGGAGATCGTCGAGCCGCACCGCTCGCAGTTCAAGGCCCGCCGCAAGGAATACGAGGCGCGCGCCCGCGCGCTGCTGCAGAAGGTGGGCCTCGGCGGCTACGAGGACAAGTACCCCTGGCAGCTCTCGGGCGGCATGCAGCAGCGCGCGAGCATCTGCCGCGCACTCATCCACGAGCCGCAGATGCTGCTGCTCGACGAGCCCTTCGGCGCGCTCGACGCCTTCACGCGCGAGGAGCTGTGGTGCATCCTGCGCGACCTGCAGGCCGAGCAGCGGTTCAACGTGATTCTCGTCACGCACGACCTGCGCGAGAGCGTGTTCCTGGCCGACACCGTCTACGTGATGAGCAAGAGTCCCGGCCGCTTCGTCGTGCGCCGCGAGATCGACCTGCCGCGCCCGCGCGAGCTGGAGATCACCTACACCAAGGAATTCACGGACGTCGTGCTGGAACTGCGCGGCCACATCGGCGCGCTGCGCAAGTCCGGCGGGGAGATCACGCAATGAACGCACAGCACCGCAAACGCGTCGAGCGCTGGTCGCCCTGGGTCCTGCTGTTCACGGTGATCGTGCTCTGGCAGGTCATCTGCTCGGGCCTGGGCGTGTCGGAATTCATCTTCCCCAGCCCGCTCGCCATCTGGAACCAGCTGGTGGAGTTCAAGTGGGTGATCGCCGGCCATGCCTGGCGCACCTTCTGGGTGACCATGGCGGGGTTCGGCATCGCCATCGTGGTGGGCGTGCTGCTGGGCTTTTTGATCGGCTCCTCGCGGCTCGCCTATGCGGCCGTCTATCCGCTCATGACCGCGTTCAATGCGCTGCCGAAGGCGGCCTTCGTGCCGATCCTCGTGGTGTGGTTCGGCATCGGCGCGGGCCCGGCCATCCTCACGGCCTTCCTGATCAGCTTCTTCCCGATCATGGTGAACATCGCCACGGGCCTGGCCACGCTGGAGCCCGAGCTGGAAGACGTGCTGCGCGTGCTGGGGGCCAAGCGCTGGGACGTGCTCACCAAGGTCGGCCTGCCGCGTTCGCTGCCCTACTTCTACGGCTCGCTGAAGGTCGCCATCACGCTCGCATTCGTGGGTACCACGGTGAGCGAGATGACCGCCGCCAACGAGGGCATCGGCTACCTGCTGATCTCGGCGGGCTCGTCGATGCAGATGGGCCTGGCCTTCGCCGGCCTGATGGTGGTGGGCGCGATGGCGATGGTGATGTACGAGCTCTTCAGCGTGCTGGAGAAGCACACCACGGGCTGGGCCCGGCGGGGTTCGCAGGGGGAGTGAGGGCGGCTGGCCGGCGCGCCAGGATTGTCCGGAGTTGCCGCGCTACGTCGCGGCACGTTTCGCACCCGCCACGGGGCGGTGGACTACGCGGAGCCCCCAGCGCCATCTCTACAGTGGAAAGCCTCATTCCAGCTCTTCCAGGAAAGGCAATCCCATGGCGAATGGACACCTCGCCGGCCGCAAGGCCCTCGTCACCGGCAGCACCCAGGGCATCGGTGCGGCCATCGCGCTCCGGTTCGCGCAGGACGGCGCGGACGTGGTGCTCAACGGCCGCGACCCCGACGGCGCTCCCCGGGAACTCATCGATCGCATCGCGGGCCTGGGCCGCCGTGCCGTGTACGTGGCGGCGGACATCAGCGGCGGTGCCGCGGAAGCCGCGCGGCTGGTGCAGGAAGCCGCCAAAGCGCTCGGCGGGCTCGACATCCTCGTGAACAACGCCGGCGTGGAGCGCAGCGCCGATTTCTGGGACGTGACCGAGGAGGACTACGACCTCGTCATGGACACCAACGTGAAGGGCCTGTTCTTCGCCACGCAGGCGTTCGTGCGGCACGTGCGCGCGTACGGCCAGGGCCAGGGCCCAGCGGGCGAGGCGAAGCCGTCGGGCGAGGCGGCGTCCCCCGGCCGCGGCGTCGTCGTGAACATCAGCTCGGTGCACGAGGAGATCGCGTTCCCGCATTTCGCCTCGTACTGCGCGAGCAAGGGCGCGCTGCGCATGCTCACGCGCAACCTCGCGACCGAACTCGCGCCGCTGGGCATCCGCGTCAACAACATCGCGCCGGGCGCGATCGCCACGCCCATCAACACGCAGCTGCTGAACAACCCCGAGCAATTGCGCGCGCTCACGGCCCAGATTCCGCTGGGCCGGCTGGGGCAGCCGGAGGACGTGGCCGGGCTGGTGGCATTCCTGGCGGGCGACGAGGCGCGCTACATCACCGGCGGCACGCACTTCGTGGACGGCGGGCTCACCTACCACTACGCAGAGCAATAGGCAGCAGGCGTGCGGGTGGGCGGCACAATGGCGGCCCACCGCCGCACGCCGCCATGCCCCGATTCGCCGCCAACCTGTCCCTGCTCTATCCGGAGCTGGAGTTCATCGAACGCTTCGCCGCCGCCGCCCGCGACGGCTTCCGGGGCGTGGAGTTCCTGTTTCCTTATGCGCACGAAGCAGGCCACCTCGCCGCCCTGCTGCAGCGCCACGGCCTGCAGCAGGTGCTGTTCAATGCGCCGCCGGGCGACTGGGAGGCCGGCGAGCGGGGCATTGCCTGCCTGCCGGGCCGCGAAGCCGAGTTCCGCGAGGGCATCGCACAGGCCATTGCCTATGCCCGCGTGCTGGGCTGCCCGCGCATCCACGTGATGGCCGGCATCGCCCCAGCGGGTGTGGCGACCGACGCGTTGCGCACCACTTATGTGGCCAACCTGCGCCATGCCGCGGCACTGTCGGCCCCCCACGGCATCGCGCTGCTGATCGAGCCGATCAACGGCCGCGACATGCCGGGCTACTTCCTGCAGCGGCAGGAGGACGCGCACGCGCTGGCGGCGGAGATCGCGGAGGGCGCGGGCCCGGTGGATGGAGATGGACCGGTACAGGTGCAGATGGACCTCTACCACTGCCAGATCGCCGAGGGCGACGTGGCGACGAAGCTGCGCCGCTACCTGCCCACGGGCCGCGTGGGCCATCTGCAGATCGCGGGGGTTCCGGAGCGGCACGAACCCGATCGGGGTGAGCTGCACTACCCCTACCTGTTCCGGCTGATCGATGCGCTGGGGTACGCGGGCTGGATCGGCTGCGAGTACCGCCCCGCGCGCGGCGCGGTGGCGGGCGGCACCTCCGCGGGCCTGGGCTGGCTCGCGCCGTGGATCGCGGCGGCGGACGGCGGCGCAGCCGGCTGACCTCCGGACGACCGGGCCTGGCGCACCGGACACGCCGCTGCGCGGCGGATACCGCGGCGGCGCCTGGCCATGGCGGCTCGGGCGGGCTTCAGCGGGCCTGCATCTGCCGGCAGATGTTCTGGCCGGTGGCCGTGAGGCGCAGCGCGCCCCCGTTCCACTCCATCCAGGCGTGCTGCACGAGTTCGTCGATCACGTCCTCGCCGATCTCGCCCGCCCGGTTGCCACGCAGCAGCGTGTCGATGCGGGGCAGAGCCTCGCGCAGTTCGCCCATGCGGGCGGTGGTAGTGGACGCGGTGGCCATGCAACGTACCTTCGGTTGAGAAATCACACTGCAGGCTAGCACGGCCCGGTGCCAACGCGATGGCCGGTGCCGACGCGCAACACAATGCAATCGCGCTATACGAACAGTGCCGCATGCGCTACACTCATGGGCCCTCGCGATGTGCTTGCCTCGCCGGGGCTTGCGGCACGTGCCAGCGCACGGTCCCCTTCCCCACACCGTCCGGCAGCCCGCAACACAGCGGCTCCCGCCCCCCCGGCAAGCCCTCCCCTCCTCCAGCGCGCTCCGTTTCCGGACTCCCGGCCCGCGCTGCCCTCCGGCGACCCGTTCGCCAGCTTTGCGCTCCACGCCGCCGCACCGCCGGCCGCGCCCGGGGCTCTCCCGGCGTCCTGTTGTTCGCGCGTGCCACGGCACGCCGTTGCCACTTTTGTTTCCGATATGCACGCACCGACCGTTTTCGCGGTGGGCCGTTTTCTCGTGACGCCGCTCACCCGGCGCACCGAGACAGGCCACTTTGCCGCTTCCGTTTCCGTCCGCAGAGGCATGCACGACCGCATCTTCCGCTTCCTGCCCCGCTTCGACAGCGACGTGCTCGCCACGCGCTATGCCCTCGACCAGGGCCGCGAGATCGCGCTGCAGGGCGCGGCCGCCTGACCGTTTTTTCCCCATCCCTACCGAAGGAGTTCCGTGTCCAAAGAAGATCTGATCGAAATGCAGGGCAAAGTGGATGAAGTGCTGCCCGACTCCCGATTCCGCGTGACGCTCGACAACGGGCACCAGTTGATCGCCTATGCCGGCGGCAAGATGCGCAAGCACCGCATCCGCGTGCTGGCCGGCGACCGCGTGTCGCTCGAACTCTCGCCCTACGACCTCAACAAGGGCCGGCTCACCTTCCGGCACATCGAAGGCCGCGGCGCGGGCCGCCCGCCGGCACGTCCCGGCGCGCGCTGACGCTTCGGGGGCTCCGATGCCTCCTGCCCGGTCCGGCCCGGCGCATGGCCGGACCGCCCTCCACCCATCAATAGCGGTTGGAGAAATTCGCGCTGATGCGCTGGCGCAGGTATTCGCCCGCGGTGATGGCCGGATGCGTTCCCGCCGGCCCCGCGATCACCGCATCCTCGTTGGCCTGGCAGAAGAACGCGAGGCTGTAGCGCGCGCCCTGGTACTCGTGCGGCAGCGGATTGCGCACGCGGTGGAAATTGCTCGGCAGCACGTCGTCGCTCCAGCGCGTGAGCATGTCGCCGATGTTGCAGGTGATCACGCCCTCGGCCGGATCCACGGGCGTCCAGCGGCGCCCTTCCATCTCCTTGCCCGGCAGCACCTGCAGCCCGCCCTGCCCGGCGCGCTGGAAAAGCAGCGTGAGGCAGTCGAAATCCGTGTGCGCGCCCGCGCGCCACAGCCCCAGCTCGTCCTGGAGCGCCGGGTCCACCGCGAAATAATGCAGCATCCGCAACGTGCTCTGGTAGGCCGGCACGGACGGATCGTGCGCGCGCGTGAAGAACGCATCGTCGAAGCCGAGCTTCCAGGCGAAGCACGAGAGCAGGCGCATGCCCACCTCCCAGCACTGGCGCTCGAAGGCGAGCGTCGCCGCGCGGAAGCCCGGCAGTTCCTCCTCCGTGGGCCACAGGCCCTCCATGCGCGGGCGCGTGACCTGGTAGGACTCCTTCTGGTCCGGCGTGCGCGTGGACGGCCGGATCTGCGCCTTGTGCTCCCAGCCCGCGTTGCGCGCGAGCGGCCATTGCGCCTTGATGTCGCGCGGCAGGGCGAAGAAGGCCTCGGCGCGCTCGAAGGCCGCGTGGATGTCCTCCAGGGGAATGCCGTGGTGCGAGACCTGGAAGAAGCCGATATCGACCGAGGCGCTCCAGAGCTGCTCGGCGATCTCTTCCTTGCGGCGGTCGAAATCGGAGATGTCGATGCAGCGCACTTCGCGCTCGCGGGTTTCTTCGCCCAGGCCGCCCATGCGGGCCTCGCGGGAGAGTTCCTCCTGCACGTCGGCGCGGGCGGTCGCGCCGGTAAGGATGGAAAGGGTCATGGTGGTTTCCTCGTCGTTGCAGCACGCAAGGGCCGGGAATGCGCGCGATCGCGCCGGTGGCGCAGTGCGGCGCGGCCCTTGAAGTGGATGAAGGCGGCAGTCCTCCCCGAACGCGCGGTCTCGCCACGCGCACCGCGGAAGACCGCCGCCGGCTTCAAGAGCAATGACCCGCCGCCCGCCCTGCCCCGCGAAGGGGCCCGGCGGCCGTACTGAACGCTTCTACTCTCGCCGCACACCCATGCAATCGGCGGGCCAGCGACGACGGCGCGGCGCCGGCACGCGCGGCGCGCGGCATGCCCTGCGGCGGTGAAGCACCGCACCAGAACGAGGAATGGCGGCCTGCAGGGGTGCACCAGCGGTGCCCGGCCGCACCGCACGGCCCGCCGCACCGCAGCGCCCTCCTGCGCGCAGCAGTCGGCACGCTGCCGGGCATGCCGGGCACGCCATGCCGTACGCATCACTCCGGGCACGCTTCATGCATTGACGCCGCCGAGTAGAAGCGTTCAGCACGGCAGGCTCCGTTCCGCCGTCGCCCGGAAATTGCTCGTCCCGCACCGGCCTTCGTTCCCGGCGGTGCGCCGCGTGCTGCGCGGCGCGCCACGGCCCCGGAGCCGGCCCACCGCACACCCTTTCGAGGTACGGCCATGCAACGACGCCAGTTTCTTTCACGCTCCCTCGCCGCCTCCACCGGCGCGGCCCTGGGCGCTTCCTTCGCGCCCTTCGTCCATGCGCAGGGCACGCTCACGCCGCTGAAGTTCACGCTCGACTTCCGCGTCACCAGCCAGACCTCGCCCTTCTTCCTCGCGCTCGCCAAGGGCTACTACCGCGAAGAGGGCCTGGACGTGCGCATCGACGTCGGCGCGGGCTCGGTGGCGTCGATCACGCGCGTGGCCAGCGGCGCCTACGACCTGGGTCTGGGCGACCTGAGTGCGCTGGCCGAGTTCCAGTCGCAGAACCCCGCCGCGCCGGTGCAGGCGATCTACCAGTACTACCAGCGCGCGCCCTTCGTCATCATCGGCCGCCGGGACCGCGGCATCACCGAGGACTTCCTCTCGCTCAAGGGCAAGCGCGTGGCCGCGGCGGCGGTGGAATCCACGCGCCGCTGCTGGCCCATGGTGGCCCGCGCGCTGCAGACCGGCCCCGATCTCTTCGACTGGGTGACCACGGATTTCAGCGCGCGCGACAACGTGGTGGTGCGCGGCGACGTGGACGCGGCCACCTATTTCCACGATTCCGCCGTGTCGCTGTTCGCGCGCATGCCGCCCAAGGACCTCGCCGTCCTCGATTACGGCAAGGCCGGCCTGCACCTCTACGGCAATGCACTGCTCGCGGGCCGCTTGCTGCAGGAGAAGCCCGAGGCGGCCCGGGCCTTCGTGCGCGCGAGCCACCGGGCGCTGCGCGAAGCGCTCGCCAACCCCGAGGAGGCGCTGGCAGCGGTCAAAGCCCGCGAACCCATTCTGAACCTGGAGGTGGAGCGCGAACGCTGGGCCATCGCGCGGCAGTATCTCTCGCCTCCGGATCTGCCACCCGGTGCCCTGGGCCGCGTGCAGCCCGCCGTGCTGGGCCGCCAGCTCGACGAGGTGGCCACGGTGTTCCAGCTCGCCGCGAAGCCCGCGCCGGAGCGCGTGTTCAACCCCGGCTTCCTGCCAGCCGCGGGCGCGAAAGGTGCCGCATGAGCATGCATCCCGCCACCCCTCGGCTTTCGCCGACCGCGGATACAGCGGCAAGCGCTGCGGGCACCGTGTCCCTGCCCGAAGAGACGCCGATCGGCGAGCGCGACGGCCGCTACCTGCGGCAGGCGATCGCGCTGGCGGACAGGGCGCGGGCGCGCGGCAACCGGCCCTTCGGCGCCGTGATCGTCGGCGGCGACGGCACGGTACTGGCCGAAGCCTGGAACGCCAACGGCGAGACCGGCGACTGCACCGCGCATGCCGAAACTTCGGCCATCCGCATCGCCAGCCCGAAGCATCCGCGCGAGGTGCTGGCGCGCGCCACGCTGTACTCGTCCGGCGAGCCCTGCGTGATGTGCGCGGGCGCCATCTTCTGGGCCAACATCGGCCGCGTGGTCTATGGCATCGACGCGGTGCGCCTGCGCGCCTTCCGGGGCGAGCGGCAGGACCAGCGCGATGCAGAACTCTCCTGCCGCGACGTGTTCGACGCCTCGCCCCATCCGATCGACTGCATCGGCCCCGCGCTGGTCGCGGAGGCGTCGGCCTCGCACGAAGGCGCGTGGAAAACCGACTGAGACCGGCACCTCACGGAATGCGCCCGGGATGCCGGCCGGGATGCCGGGTGGGGCGCGCCCGGCTTATCATGCGCGCCCATCCCCACAGCCGAGAGTACGACGCACGATGACCTGGCACGCCCGCCTGCAACTGGACTACCGGCGGGAAGGCCCGCGCACCGTGGCGCGCTTTCTGCACGACGGGCCGCTGCGCATCCTGCAGAGCCTCTATCCGGAAGGCGACGGCATCTGCCACAACGTGCTCGTGCATCCGCCCGGCGGGCTGGTGGGCGGCGACACGCTGGACATCACCGCCACCGTGGCGCCGGGAGCCCACGGCCTCGTCACCACGCCGGGGGCCTCGCGTTTCTACCGGTCCGCAGGCGCGCCCGCGCTGCAGCGCACGCAGGCCACGCTGGCGGCCGGCGCCCGGCTCGAATGGCTGCCGCTGGAGGCGCTCTGCTACAGCGCCTGCCAGGCCGAGAACCGGCTCACGCTGTCGCTCGCGCCCGGCGCCGAATGCATCGCCTGGGACGTCACCGCGCTGGGGCTGCCGCATTCCGGCCAGCCTTTCGCGGAAGGCCGCTTCACGCAGCACATCGAGGTGCCCGGCATCTGGCTGGAGCGCGGCACGATCGACGCCGCCGATGCGCTGCTGATGGACGGTCGGCTCGGGCTCGCCGGGCACCGCTGCCTGGCCTCGGCGTTCTTCGTGGCGGGCGAGGCGCTGCCGCGCGAGCGCCGGGAGGCGGCGCTGGACGCGGCGCGCGCCGTGATCGATGCGCATGCGCTGCAGGGCACCGCGGGCGCGACCAGCCCACATCCGCAGGTGGTGGTGGTGCGTGCGCTGGCCCCGGTCGTCGAGCCGGCCATGGACCTGCTGCGGCAGGTGTGGGGCACTTGGCGCACGCAGCTCTGGAGCCTGCCGCCGAACCGGCCGCGCATCTGGAACATGTGAACCGGGACGCCGCGGCGGGCGGGCCGGGCCGGCCTGTGCAGCGCCCGGCGATCACCCGGGATTCACCCGGCGGTCAGAACGCGCCTGGGTACGCACCGCCATCCGCCAGCACGTTCTGCCCGGTCAGGTAGGCCGCCTGCACGCTGCAGAGGAAGGCGCAGATCGCGCCGAACTCCTGCGGCGTGCCATAGCGGCCGGCGGGAATCGCCGCCTGCTGCGCGCGGCGCACGTCGTCCTCGCTCTTGCCCGACTTCTTCACGGCGGCCTGGATGGTGGCGGCCAGCCGGTCGGTGTCGAACTTGCCCGGCAGCAGGTTGTTGATGGTCACGCCCTTGGCGGCGATGCCGCTGCGCGCCGCGCCCGCCACGAAGCCCGTGAGGCCGCTGCGCGCGCCGTTGGACAGCCCCAGGATGTCGATCGGCGCCTTCACCGCGCTCGACGTGATGTTCACGATGCGGCCGAAGCCGCGCGCGGCCATGCCGTCCACCGTCGCGCGGATCAGCTCGATCGGCGTGAGCATGTTGGCGTCCACCGCGCGGATCCAGGCCTCGCGGTCCCAGTCGCGGAAATCGCCGGGCGGCGGGCCGCCCGCGTTGGTCACCACGATGTCGAAATCGCGCCCCGGCCCGCCCGGCGCCGCGAACGCGGCCTCGCGGCCCTCCGGCGTGGTGATGTCGGCGGGCACCACCACCACCTGCGGCGGCGGGCCCTTCTGGCCGGCGGCAGCGGTGATCTCGGCGCCCGCGGAAGCGAGCTGCGCGGCGGCCAGCCGCAGGTCCTCGGGATTGCGCGCGTTGATGACGACGTTCACACCCTCGCGCACCAGCGCTTCGGCGCAGCCGTAGCCCAGGCCCTTGCTCGCGCCGCAGACCAGTGCCCATTTGCCCGTGATACCCAGATCCATAGTGCTCGTCCTTTCGTTGCGTGCCATGCCCTGGGGCATGGCCACGCTGTGGTGGTGGTTGGTGGTGGCGCGCCCTGGCGCCGGAACCGCGATGGTACGGAAGCCCGGCACCCGCGTGGGGCGACGGGGAATAGCGGATGGCGCCTGCCCCTCAAGCCCTCATGCGGGTGAACACGAAGATCCCCGCCACGACCAGCGCCGTGCCGGCCGCGACCCAGAGCGTGAACGGCTCGCCCAGCAGCCACACGCCCATGAGGATGGTGGAGAGCGGCCCGACCATGCCGGCCTGCGCCGCCGCGCCCGCGCCGATGCGCTCGATGGCCATCATCACCAGCAGCACCGGCACCGCGGTGCAGAACACCGCGTTGAGCACCGACAGGCCCAGCACCTCGGGCGCCACCAGCGCCGCCGAGAGCGGCCGCAGCACCACGAACTGCGCGATGCAGCACACGCACGCCACCGTGGTGGCCAGGCCCACGAGGCGCAGCGAGCCCACGCGCCGCACCATCTCGCCGCTGTAGACGAGGTAGACCGCGTAGCTCACGGCCGAGAGAAAGACCAGCAGCACGCCCCAGGCCACGTCCTTGCCCTGCAGGCTGGCCTCGTGGCCGAACACCAGCACCACGCCGCAGTAGCTGATCGCCATGCCCAGCACCTGACCGCGGCGGATGCCGCGCCCGTAGAGCAGCCAGCCCAGCACCACCACCAGCGTGGGGTTGAGGTACAGGATGAGCCGTTCCAGGCTGGCCGTGATGTAGGCCAGCCCGGCGAAATCGAGAAAGCTCGCGAGGTAGTAGCCCGTCACGCCCAGCCCCGCGATACCGAGCCAGTCGCGGCGCGACAGCGGCGGCTTGCCGCGGCTCGCCCACCATCCCATGGCCGCGAAGATCGGCAGCGCGAACAGCATGCGGTACATCAGCAGCGTGACGGCATCCACGCCGTACCGGTAGGCGAGCTTCACGATGATGGCCTTGCCGCTGAAAGCGATGGCGCCGACGAGCGCGAGGGCGAGGCCGGTGGCGGCCTTGCCGGAGGGAGAAGGAACAGCGGAATCGGAAGAGGGCACGGGAGAAGCGCGCGGGCGGATCATGGGGGGAGCCGGCCAGTGTCGCACGCACGACGCCGGCGGGCCCCCTGCAGTGCGGAATGCAGGCGCCGTGAACCGCGATGCCCGCCGCGGACGCGCTAGGTGCCGAACGACGGCCCGAGCGCCAGATGGATCGCCGAGGACGCGATGGCCGCACCGCCCGCCGCCACGGCGATCTGGTTCAGCCCCTGGGCCACGTCCCCGGCCGCATACAGCCCCGGCACCGTGGTCGCGCCGTGGGCATCCACCACCACGTAGCCGGCCGCATCCAGCGCGGCCCCCAGCCCGGCGGCCAGGCCCGCATGGATCTGCAGGCCCAGCGCGCAGTAGAGCGTGTCGCACGCCGAACTGCCACCCGCATGGTGGATCACCACGCGGTCCCCCTCGCGGCGGATCGCATCCACCGGCGCCTGCGTCCAGCGGATGCCGGCGCGCACCAGATGCTCGCGGTCATCATCGGACAGCACCGCATCGCCGGGCGCGAGGAACAGCGTGACGTCGGCACTGAAATGTCGCAGATAGATCGCCTCTCCCACCCCGTGCGCCCCCTCGGCGATGACACCGATCGCCTGGCCGATCGCCTCGTAGGCATCGCAGACGGGGCAGTAGCGCAGCAGCCCGTCTTCCAGGGCCTGCCGCACATGCGGCATCGGCGGCGGGATGTCTTCCACGCCCGTGGCCAGCAGCACGAACGGCGCGCGCACGCTGCCACCGCCGCGCCAGTGCGCATGGAAGACACCTCGCCCTTGTTCTTGTCCTTGCCCTTGCGCCGGTACGGATGCGCCCGTGTCCGGCACCACGCGCTCGATGCGATCGACCTCGGCACGCACGGTACGAATCGGATAGCGCCGCATCTGCGCGCGCAGCGTCTCCAGCAGCGAATGGCCCGGAATCCCGTCCACGAAACCGGGGTAGTTGTGCGAGCGGGGGATCTTCGCGACGCGGCTGTCGCCGGCATCGACGAGCACCACCGAACGCCGGAAGCGCGCGAGGTAGAGCGCCGCCGTCAGCCCGGCCGGGCCGCCGCCGATGACGAGCACGTCGCTATCGCTGTCGCTGCCGCTGCCGAAATTTCCGGTCCTGTCATGAGGGCTCGTTCCGTTGCCTGTCGCCATGTCTGCTGCCATCTACGCTCCGTGGATTCCACACCGCATCCGCAACCCGCGGGCTTGGCCGGACGCACCATCCGCGCCCATTCCGCAGTCTTCGGCAATCGCCGTACCCGGGTGACGGTGCATGTCAACAGCCCCCCTCGGGCTGCCACCACCACGCCATGTCGGCGGGAGCAGGTCCGCTGTCGGACATGGCAGTTGGCGCAGCCCTGCCGGGCCTCGATCTTCCAGGCCGATGCGGCAGAAATTACCTGGGCGCCCCCTCCCCACCATCCACGGGCTCGGTTACCTCTCGCAACCAACTCATCCGTGGGAGATGGCGCCACACCGGCCTTTCCTGCCGATAATCCGCGCGTTCCGGCGGGCCCCGCAGCCTGCCGATCCAAAAAAACAGAGAGGGAAATAGATGGTCGATCTCTTGAAGGCGCCGGAGGAAGCGCTCAACACGTTGCTCGGGCGGAGGAAGCCGCCGCAATATGCCACGCGCCTATTTCAGTTGCGCGACATCCCGTCCGTAATGCGCTCTCGGCTGGGGTGGCCGGTGGCGGCGGCGTTGATGGAGCGGTGGTTCGATGGGGCGGCGTATCAGATGACGCCTGCAGTCAAAGGCAGTGTCGAAGGGCAACGTCTGAGTCAGTTGCCGGCAGCGCAACTGGATGAAAACAACGTCTCGATGGCGTGGGCGCTGGGATTCGCACGAGTTCAGGCAGCCCTGGAACAACTGCGCACCAGCTGGGCTAGTCCCGCTGGGATTGCGCAGCTGAAGGAACATGTGGATAGGCAAAGGCTGGGACGGCAACAGCAGTGTTGGCGACTCGGTGATCTCGGTCTGCCCGCAAAGATTCTCGACAACACCTGTCAGGTCAACTATTTGGTTTTTGGCCGGTTGAGTGATCCATTGGACGACTTCTACGGTGCGATGGGAGAAGCGCAAATGAAGGTGGCGGCATCCGGAGTCGTGGTTCCAATAAACAATGGCAAAACCACGGTCAAAATTGACGAACTGGCATTCTATCTACGTGACTCCTACGATTTCAATGACGGTAGATCCTTTATTTCACAGCCTCTCGGCTGCTGGGGATTCGGCGGAATGGAATGCGGCATTCACACGCAATTAAAGGTACCTATTGAAGATACTTCGGTGGACGAATCTCCTGAATCAGTTCAAGCTTACAAGTACGTTGTACAGAACCAAGACTTCAGGCGATGGAGAGAGAAGAATAACAGGGGTGCCGATTTCATGATTGTTTCTGATGTCCACCGCATTAAACTCGCCTTTCCACAGACCTTCACATGGTAAAAATCGAAAAGAATAGCCGTTTTCTGAAAAATTCAGTCTATTTATTTTTACTGATTCTTGTAGTAGCAGTTCTATGGCAAGGATCGAGGCCAAAACTGTTCCACACTGCGATCAGCCCCCATAAATTATATAGAATTGAATATTATGAAACATCTTTCCTGCAAGGGTTTTTTCACCGTGACTACAAAATGCCTGCATTTGCCAGGCTATACCGCATCGACACGGAAGAATTAATAAAAGAAAGCAAGGTAGTCGACCTATGGATGAATGGAGAATTATACTGGTATACATTCCCACCGATGAACAAGGTCCGGGTAGGGCGAGATATTGTTTTCGAGAATATCCCACCGGAGTGCACAGACTGCCCTCCCCCACCTGAATCGGCGGCAATGCCTTAATCAGCCTCGACTATCGACCATGGGAAATTCAAAAATTAATTTGGAGATCAATTTAATCCCGCGTCGAATGCAAAAATTAAATGATTGAAACACGGCAACTAAAATCATTTAAGCTGCTTTTATTGCCGCGCTGGCCGTTGCTGGCGCCCACCACTACTTGACAAAAAATCAATACCAGCGAAGTCATTACAGCCCCGCCACGTATACGGTCTAGACTATTCGAATCCTCATGGCTTCAAAAGCTTATTCACCGGGACATGCGCCACCCCCACATTATCCGGCTCTATCGTGTCGATCCAAGGGCACTGCTTGGAGAAAGCGGCGTAGTAGACCTGTGGATCAATGGGCAGATCTATTGGTATCTGTACCCTCCCATGAATAAGGTCCGTGTGGGCCGCGATGTGGTCTTCGAGAACATCCCGCCGGAATGCACGGATTGCCCCCGGATTCCGCGGTCATACCCTGAATACTTTCCGGTGGGTAGCCCATGCAAACCACACAAAAGAAATACGCGTCATGGGTTTCGAAAGCGACCCTGGCACTTTCTCTTATCGGAGTGACGTGGTATGCGGTCACGCCGAAGCACAAAGGGCTTTCGATCAGCCCACACCACGTTTATCGCCTTGACTTCTACGATGCATCGCCATTGCAGCGGTTCATGCATCATGGGATGAAGGCTCCCTCCTTCGTGCGCCTGTACCGCATTCAACCAGAAGCCCTGCTCGTAGAAAGCGACGTAGTAGACCTCTGGATCAACGGGCAGATTTACTGGTACCTGAATCCTCGCATGAACAAGATCCGCGTGGGCCGCGACGTGGTCTTCGAGAACATCCCGCCGGAGTGCACGGACTGCCCGTCCCTCCCGGATTCCGCCGTCATGCCCTGAGCGCCTCCCATCTGCGCTCTCACCTCGCCCCGCTGCAACGACCCACCCGCACCCAAAGAAAAACGGCACCCGAAGGTGCCGTCGTTCCCAATCGTGGAGCGGTATCCGCCGGAGGTCAGTCCTCGACGAATGCCTCTTCGCGCTTCTTGCTCACGGCCGGCAACAGCACGATGACGAGCAGCAGCACGGCGGCAGCCAGCAGGCCGGCGGAGATCGGACGCGTGACGAACACGCTCCAGTCGCCGCGCGACAGCAGCAGGGCGCGGCGCAGGTTCTCTTCCATCATCGGGCCCAGGATGAAGCCGAGCAGCAGCGGCGCGGGTTCGGTGCCCAGCTTGTGGAACACGTAGCCGATGAAGCCGAAGATGCCGACCAGCCAGACGTCGAACGTGTTGTTGTTCGTGCCATACACGCCCACCGCGCAGAACAGCACGATGGAGGGGAACAGCCAGCGGTAGGGCACGGTGAGCAGCTTGATCCACATGCCGATCAGCGGCAGGTTCAGGATGATCAGCATCGCGTTGCCGAGCCACATCGAGGCGATCAGGCCCCAGAACAGTTCCGGGTTGCTGGTCATCACCTGCGGGCCGGGCTGGATGTTGTGGATCGTCATGGCACCCACCATCAGCGCCATCACGGCGTTGGGCGGAATGCCCAGCGTCAGCAGCGGAATGAAGGAGGTCTGCGCACCGGCGTTGTTGGCCGACTCGGGAGCCGCCACGCCGCGGATGTTGCCCTTGCCGAAGGGCACTTCGCCCGGTTGCAGCTTGGTCTTCTTCTCGATCGTGTAGGCCGCGAAGGCCGCCAGCAGCGCACCGCCGCCGGGCAGGATGCCCAGGGCCGCGCCCAGGGAGGTGCCGCGCAGCACGGCGGGGATCATGCGCTTGAAGTCTTCCTTGGTCGGGAACAGGCCCTGCACCTTGGCCGTGAACACCTCGCGGTCGTCCTCCGGCTTGGAGAGGTTGGCGATGATTTCACCGTAGCCGAACACGCCCATGGCGATCACGACGAAGTTGATGCCGTCGGTCAGTTCGGGGATGTCGAAGCTGTAGCGGGCCACGCCCGAGTTCACGTCGGTACCCACCAGGCCGAGCAGCAGGCCCAGCACGATCATGGCCACGGCCTTGAGCAGCGAACCCGAGGCCAGCACCACGGCACCGATCAGGCCCAGCACCATCAGCGAGAAGTATTCGGCGGGGCCGAACTTGAAGGCGACTTCGGTCAGCGGCGGCGCGAAGGCGGCCAGGATCAGCGTACCCACGCAGCCGGCGAAGAACGAGCCCAGGCCGGCGGCGGCGAGCGCCGGGCCCGCGCGGCCCTTGCGCGCCATCTGGTAGCCGTCGATCACGGTCACCACCGAGGATGACTCGCCCGGCAGGTTCACCAGAATCGCGGTGGTCGAGCCCCCGTACTGGGCACCGTAGTAGATGCCGGCCAGCATGATGAGCGCGGCCACGGGCGGCAGCGCGTAGGTGGCGGGCAGCAGCATGGCGATGGTGGCCACGGGCCCGATGCCGGGCAGCACGCCGATCAGCGTCCCCAGAATACAGCCGATCAGGCAGTAGATGAGGTTCTGGAAGGTGAAGGCGACGCCGAAGCCGGTCGCCAGGTTGTCAAACAATTCCATGGTTTTCGATGCTCCCGCTCAACCCGAAATGAAACTGGGCCACACGGGGAACTGCAGTTTCAGCGCCCACACGAAAGCCACATAGCTGCCCACCGCGAGGATGGTGGCGAGGATGAACACTTCCTTGGCGTTGAAGGTATCGCCGGCCAGGCTCGCGATGAACACGAGCGCGTAGATGGCGACGATCAGGCCCATGGCGGGCACGCCGAAGCTCGGCAGGCCGGCCAGCAGCACGCCGAATGCGAAGTTGGAAGCGAGGATGAAGAACAGCGGCTTCCACGCCCACTTGCCGATCTTGTCGCCGTCGGCGCTCTCCACCACCGTGGCGTAGAACGTGATGGCGGCCCCCAGGATGGCGAGCAGGATGCCGAGGATCAGCGGGAAGTACCCCGGGCCCATGCGCGCGCCGTTGCCGACGCTGTAATTGGTGGCGCCCACAGCGAAAGCGACCCCCACACCCATGAACATGAGGCCTGAAAAGAAATCTTTCTGGCTCTTGATTTTCACGAAACGACTCCTTACACGAAGTTGACGGGCGATTGTGCAATCGCGCCCCCGCTGCCGCGATGTGGATACCACCTACCCGCAACCTAGGGAAAACCGCAACGCGCCCAGCGAAAACCGCGCTCCGGCATGCGGAACGTTTTTGGAGCTTTTCGGGCTGCGGAAAGGTTGCCGGGCAGGGTCAGGCAGGGGCAGGAGGCGCGCCCCGGTCACGTGACTCCAGCGGCGGCGTGGCGGCCACCACCTCCTCCATCGTGGTCACGCCTTCGGCCACGCGCAGCGCTCCGGCCAGCCGCAGGGGGCGCATGCCGTCCTGCAGGGCCTGCCGCCGCAGCGCGTCGATGGAAGGCGACTGGGTGATGCGCTCCTTCAGCGCCTCGCTCACCGTGAGCAGCTCATACAGCCCCATGCGGCCGCGGAAGCCGGTCATGCGGCAGTCCACGCAGCCCACCGGCCGGTAGGGGTGGTAGCCGCCGCTGAGCTTCCAGGGGCGTACCGCCTCGGCCAGCCCTTCGATGCCCGCTGCGTCGTCGCGCTGGCGGCACTGCCGGCACAGCGTGCGCACCAGCCGCTGCGCGAGCACGCCCAGCAGCGTGGCGTTGATGAGATACGGCGGCACGCCCAGCTCCATCAGCCGGCTCACGGCCGAGGGGGCGTCGTTGGTGTGCAGCGTGGAGAAGACGAGGTGGCCGGTGAGTGCCGCCTGCACGGCCATGTCGGCCGTCTGCAGATCGCGGATCTCGCCCACCATGAGGATGTCCGGGTCCTGCCGCATGAGCGCGCGCAGCCCTTCCGTGAAGCTGAAGTCGAGCTGCGGCTGCACCTGCGTCTGGTTGAAGCTGGGCTCGATCATCTCGATCGGGTCCTCCACCGTGCTCACGTTCACCTCCTCGGTGGCCAGGCGCCGCAGCGTCGAATAGAGCGTGGTGGTCTTGCCCGAGCCGGTGGGCCCGGTCACCAGGATGATGCCGTGCGGCCGCCGGACGAGCTGCTCCCAGCGCTGCGCGTCGTGCGGCGTGAAGCCCAGCGCATCCAGATCCTTGACGGTGTTGTCGGGGTCGAAGATGCGCATCACCATCTTCTCGCCGAAGGCGGTGGGCAGGGTGGAGAGGCGCATTTCCACTTCGTCGCCGCGCGGGTTGCGGGTCTTGATGCGGCCGTCCTGCGGGCGCCGCTTCTCGACCACGTCCATGCGGCCGAGCAGCTTCACGCGCGACACCATAGCATTGAGCACGCCCATCGGCATCTGGTAGACGGGATGCAGCACGCCATCGATGCGGAAGCGGATCACGCCCTGCTCGCGGCGCGGCTCCAGGTGGATGTCGCTCGCGCGCTGGTCGAAGGCGTACTGCCAGAGCCAGTCCACCACCTTGACCACGCCCTGGTCGTTGGCGTCGAGCTGCTTGTTGCTGCGGCCCAGTTCGACCAGTTGCTCGAAGCTGCTGCCCGCATTCGCGCCACCGGCCTTCTGCGCCACCTTGACCGACTTGGCCAGCGCGAAGAATTCCGCCGTGTAGCGGTGGATGTCCTGCGGGTTGGCGACGACGCGGCGCACCGTGCGGCGCGACTGGCGTTCTACCTCGGCCACCCAGTCGTCGATGAACGGCTCGGCCGTGGCCACCACGACCTCGCGCGGCGTGACCTGCACCGGCAGTACCTTGTGCCGCTCGGCGTAGCTCGCGCTCATGGTGTCGGCCACGCGGCCCACGTCCACCCGGAGCGGATCGATGCGCAGGTAGGCCAGTCCGCTGCGGCCCGCGAGGTACTCGGTCAGGGTTTCCAGATCCAGCGGCTTGCCGTCGCCCGCGCGCGCCATGGCCACGCTGGCCAGCCGCACCAGCGGGTGCTGGCGGCTCTCGGCCTGCGAGCAGCGGGCGATGGTGCGGGCGGCCTCCTCCGGCGAGATCACGCCGTCGGCGCGCAGCCACTCGACGATGCGGCGCCAGTCGAGCGGGCCGATGAAACGGCCTGGCGAGCCTGCGCCGGGCTGCAGCCCGACGGCGGATGCGGACGCGGGCCGCGCCGCGGCTCCAGCGCTTTCCGGGAAGGGGGGCAGGCTGGAGTTCATGGCCGGGTCACTCCACGGGCTTGAAGACGCGCGGCCACTTGGCCGCGGGCAGATCCCAGCGCGCCTGCACGGCCTCCGCGCGGGCGAGCAAGTCGGCCCGGCGCGGGCGCGTCGGGGTGCGCTGGGCCAGCACCACGGTATTGCCTTCGCGCGTGGGCTTGAAGGCCCAGAGCGCCTCCGCACCGAAGGCCTCGGCCATGCGCGCCAGGCTGCGTTCGTAGCTCGACGAGCGGCCGAAGAGGTTCACCGTCATCGCACCGTCCTCGGTGAGCAGCGCGCGGCAATCGGCATAGAACTCGGCACTGTCGAGCACCGGCGCCGCGGCCTCGTGGTCGTAGAGATCGACGGCCAGCGCATCCACCGTGCCGTGCCACTCGGGCTTGCGGATCTCCTGGGCCGCATCCGCCAGCACCACGCGCAGCTTCGGTCCGTCGGGCGGCAGCTTGAACCAGGCGCGGCACACGGCATGCACCTGCGGATTCAGCTCGATCGCCGTGCAGCACATGCGCAGCTTCTTGTGGCAGAACTTGGTGATCGCGCCCGCTCCCAGGCCCAGCTGCATGGCATGCCGCCTGGCCACGCCCGCAGGCTCCACGAACAGCAGCCAGGCCATCATGCGCTGCACGTACTCCAGTTCGATCTCGAAGGGCTCGTCGATGCGCATGGAACCCTGGATCCAGGGCGTGCCCAGGTGCAGATGGCGCACGTCGCCATCGTCGGAAACACTGACTTCGGGCAGCTCGGCGGCTGCGGCTTTCTTGCGGGTGGTCATTCAGTCCATCAATCCAAAGGGGGCGAAGGCCGCGGCCCAGGCGGCGCGCTTGCGCTCGAAGCTCCACGACGCGTTCGCGGGGCTGGTGGAGGGCAGGCGCAGCGAGGGCACCGGGCCGTCCTGCAGCCCGGCGGGCAGCGCAAGCGCGGTGCGCACGGCGCGCGCGTGCTTGAAGCTTTCGCCGCCATTGTGGGCGATGGCCGCCAGCCGCGGGCAGCGCGACCGCAGGGCCGCGAAATCGTTCACCGCTGCGTTGCGGATGCTGGTGTCCAGGCTGCCTTCGCGCTCGCAGGCCGCGTACACGTCCCATAGCCCCAGGCCGCGGTCCAGCAGCCAGGCGCAGCGCTCCGCGTAGCGGTCCCGTCCGGGCAGCGGATGCCGCGGCCAGAGCGCCTGCAGGATCGGCCAGAAATGGTTCTGCGGATGGCCGTAGTACTGGCCCGCGCGCAGTGAGGCCGCGCCGGGAAAGCTGCCGAGCACCAGCACCACGGTGCGCTCCGACACGACCGGCGCGAGGCCCACCAGGCGCGCGGGCGCGGCGGCGGCCGGGTCGTCGGGAGGCAGGGAGTGCGAAGGGATCGATTGGATCGGCATGCGGTGCGGGGGTCGATGGACTATCGTAGCCGCTCACGCGGCGCGCCACGGCGAGGCCGGATCCCCCGAAGTGCCGTCAGCCCGGCGCCGGCATACCGGGCACCAGCCCCGCCAGGCGCGGCAGCGCGGCCAGCGCATTGTGGTGTGCGGCCCGGCCCAGCGCTTCGGGCGTGATGCCGCGCAGTTGCGCCACCACCCGCGCGATGCGCGGCAGCTCGCCCGGCGTGTTGCGCGCCGGGGCCGCGCCGGCCTCGCGCTCCGCGGCCGTCACGTAGAGCCAGTGCGGCGGGATGTCCGGTGCGTCGGTCTCCAGCACGATGGATTCCAGCGGCAGCTCGGCCGCCAGGCGGCGCAACTGCAGCGCGCGGTCGAAAGTCACGGCGCCGCCGAAGCCGAGCTTGAAGCCGAGGTCGATGAACGCCCTCGCCTGCTGCAGGCTGCCGTTGAACGCATGCGCGATGCCGCCTTCGGCGCCCACGTCGCGCAGGCCCTTGAGCACCTTGTCCACCGAACGCCGCGTGTGCAGGATCACCGGCAGCTTCCACCGCCGCGCGAGCTTGAGCTGTTCGCGGAAGAAATGCGCCTGCCGCGCCGGGTCGAGGTCCTTCACGAAGAAGTCGAGCCCGATCTCGCCGACGGCGACCAGGCGCGGGTCCTGCGCGTGCTGCTCCAGCGCCCGGGCCAGCGCGTCCAGGTCACCGTCGCCCGCACGCCCGGTGAAAAGCGGGTGGATGCCGAGCGCGTAGCTGTCGGCGTGGCGGTGCGCCAGTGCGCGCACGGTGTCCAGGTTGCCGAGCTCCACGGCCGGCACCACGCAGTGCGCCACGCCGCCGCGCGCCGCCTCGGCCCGCACGCGGTCCTGGTAGTCACGGCCCGCGTGGGCCTCGAATTCGTCGAGATGGCAGTGCGTGTCGATCCACGGTCCCGCAGCGGGGCCGGGCAGCGGGGGCGCCGCCGCGGCGCGCTCCGCGGGCCCGCTGCCGGGCGGTGGAGAAGCATGGCGTTCTGGCATGCCGCGATCATGCCCCAGGCGGGTGGCCGCCATGCCGTCGTGGATACCGCCTGTCACAGGCAGCGGAGCGCTTTCCGTGCTACCGTGCGGATGCACCGTGGCCGCGCCGGTCCGCGTCTTTTCGGCTCCGCGCCTGCATCCGCGCCCCTTGCACCCGCGTCCGACGCCGCTCCTGCCCCGAGGTGACCGCATGCCCAGGCCCGCCCGCTACAGCCCCAGCCCACGATCCCGCCCGGCGGACGATGCGGCCGCACGGCCCTCCACGCCCGGCCGCGCGCAGGCACCGGGCCCGCGGGCACCGGACGGGCACGCGACCCGGGGCGCTGCTGCGCCGGGCGGCGCCCCGGCCATCCCGCCCTCCACCGCGCCATCCCCCCCGGAGTCCGCTCGCCCCGCGCACCCGCATGCATCGCGTGCCGGACTGCGGTGGAAGGCCGCCGCCGCGCTGCTCGCTGCAGCGCTGGCGGCCAGCCTCTGGTGGGGCTGGCAACAGTCGCGGGCCGTGCCGCAGCGCCTCACGCAGCAGGACATCGATGCGGCCGTCCTGCACACCCTCTCCACCCAGCCCCTGCCCTCGGCCGCCGCGCGCGCGGCCGAAGCCGTCGCGCCGTCCGTGGTGCGCGTCACCGGCTTCGCCCGGACCAGAAAAGGCAAGAACCTGGGCCCGGAAGAGGAGCGCGGGGTGGGCTCCGGCATCGTGATCGTGGACAAGGGCGTGATCCTCACCAACCTGCACGTGGTGCGCGGCGCCTCGCGCATCCAGGTGACCTTCGCCGACGGCTCCGAGAGCGACGCCTCCCTCACGGGTGCGCGCCCGGCGGACGACCTCGCCGTGCTGCAGGCGCACCACGTGCCGGACGACCTGCAGGCCGCGCCGCTGCGCTCCACCGACGGCCTGAAGCCCGGCGACGGCGTGATCGCCATCGGCTTTCCGTTCGGCATCGGGCCCTCCGTTTCCGCCGGCGTGGTGTCGGGCCTGCAGCGCGAGTTCGATTCGCCCCAGGGCAAGCAGGAAATGCGCAACCTCATCCAGTTCGACGCGGCCGCCAATCCCGGCAATTCGGGCGGGCCGCTCGTCACCATGGACGGCGAAGTGGTCGGCATCGTCACCGCCATCCTCAACCCCACGCCCGCGCGCACCTTCATCGGCATCGGCTTCGCCGTGCCGATCGAGAACGCGGCGCAGGCGGCCGGCATGCCGCCGTTCTGATCCCGCCCGCAGGCCCCATGCCAGGAGACCCCATGGACACCACCCCGCCGCCGACGGCCGCCGCCACCGCCACGCTGATGGAGCAGATCCTCTACGAGGTCAAGCGCGTGGTGGTCGGCCAGGACCGCTTCCTGGAGCGTGTGATGGTCGCCATGCTGGCGCAGGGCCACCTGCTGGTGGAAGGCGTGCCCGGCCTGGCGAAGACGCTCACGGTGAAGACGCTCGCGGGCACCGTGCGCGGTACCTTCAAGCGCATCCAGTTCACGCCCGACCTCGTGCCCGCGGACCTCATCGGCACGCGCATGTACCACCAGCGCACGGGCGAATTCGCCACCACGATGGGGCCGGTGTTCACGCACCTGCTGCTGGCCGACGAGATCAACCGCGCGCCGGCCAAGGTGCAGAGCGCGCTGCTGGAGGTGATGCAGGAGCGGCAGGTGACGATCGCGGGCGAGACGCATCCTCTGCCGCGCCCGTTTCTCGTCATGGCCACGCAGAACCCGATCGAGACCGAGGGCACCTACCTGCTGCCCGAAGCCCAGGTGGACCGCTTCATGATGAAGGTGCTCGTCGGCTATCCCACCGAGGAAGAGGAATTCGTCATCGCGCAGCGCGCGCTCGCCGAGCCGGTGCAGGTGGCCGCCGTGGCCACCACGGAGCAGCTGGCGGCGCTGCAGGCCGAGTGCCGCCGCGTGTACGTCGATCCATCGCTGCTGCAGTACGCGGTGCGCCTGGTGGCCGCCACCCGCGCACCGGCGCAGTACGGCATTCCCGAACTCGTGCCGCGCATCGCCTGCGGCGCCAGCCCCCGCGCCACCATCCACATCGCCGAAGGCGCGCGGGCGCTGGCGCTGCTGCGCGGGCGCGGCTACGTGCTGCCCGAAGACATGGCGGATCTCGTGCCCGACGTGCTGCGCCACCGCCTCACGCTCTCGTACGAGGCGCTCTCGGACGGGCTCGATGCCGATGCGCTCATCGCCCAGCTCATGGCCCGCCTGCCGGCGCCCGCCCGCCCGCTCGCGCACGATGCCCGCAACGAGGTGCTGCATGCCGCGGCAGAGCAGGCCTGATCCCACTGCGACCACGGTGCCGGCCGCTGCGGCCGGCCTGGCCGCGGGCGCCGCGGACCGGCTGCTGCGCCGGCTCGAATGGACCGTGGTGCGCCGCCTCGACGGTCTGCTGCAGGGCGAGTACCGCACGCTGATGCGTGGCGCGGGCGTGGACCTGGCGGACCTGCGCGAATACCAGCCGCACGACGACGTGCGCCACATCGACTGGAACGTCACCGCGCGGCTCGGCACGCCCCATGTGCGCGTGTTCTCCGAAGACCGCGAGATGAACGGCTGGTTCCTGCTCGACCTGAGCCCATCGGTGGATTTCGGGCCGCCCGGCGCCAGCAAGCGCGACCAGTTGATCGGCTTCGTCGCCGTGCTCGCGCGGCTGCTCACGCGCCACGGCAACCGCGTGGGCGCCCTGCTGCTGGGCGGTGCCTCTTCCCCGGCCAGCAGCAGCGCCGCCACCGTGCTGCCGCCACGCACCGGCCGCACCCAGGTGCTGCGGCTGATCGACGCGTTGGCGTCCGCGGCACACGCTGCCGGTGCATCGGGCGCGCCGCCCGGCACCACCGAACTGCACCGCCTGCTCGGCGCCGCCGCGGGTGCGCTGCGCCGCCGCTCGGCCGTGTTCGTGGTGTCGGATTTCCTCTCGGCCCCGGGTTGGGAGAAGCCCCTCGCACACCTTGCGCAACGGCACGACGTGGTGGCCGTGCGGCTGCTCGACCCGCTGGAGCTGGAGCTGCCCGACGTGGGCCTGCTGCATCTGCGCGACCCGGAAACCGGCGAGCAACTCGCGGTGGACACGCGCGACCGGGCCTTCCGCCAGCGCTTCGCCCGCCTCGCCGCCGACCGTGAGGCGGTCCTGCGCACGGCCCTGGCGCGCGCAGGGGCCGACACGCTCGAACTCGCCACCGACGACGATCTGCTCGGCGCGCTGCTGCGCTTCATGGAGCTGCGCGGCCAGCCCGTGCGCGCCCGCCGGCGCGCTCCGCTCGTACCGCCCCCGCGCACGGCCGCCGCGCCGGAGGCCGGCATCCGCGCCTGAGCGACGCGCGGCGCCGGACTCATCACCGACGAACCCACGACCAGGAAGGAGCCCCCCCCATGGTGTTTCTCTGGCCCGACCTGCTCTGGCTGCTGCTCGCGCTGCCGCTGCTGGTGCTGCTCTACGCGTGGCTGCTGCGCCGCCGCAGGGTCGCCGTGCTGCACTTTCCCGCCCTGGCCCTGGCGCGCGAGGCCCAGGGCACGCGCTCGCGCTGGCGGCGCCACGTGCCGCCGCTGCTGTTCCTGCTCGGCCTCGCGGCCCTGCTGGTCGCGGCCGCGCGGCCGCTGGCGGTGCTCACCCTGCCCTCGCAGCAGCAGACCATCATGCTCGCCATGGACGTGTCCGGCAGCATGCGCGCCGCCGACGTGCAGCCCGACCGCCTCACCGCCGCGCAGAACGCCGCCAAGGCCTTCATCGCGGACCTGCCGCGCCACGTGCGCGTGGGCATCGTGGCCTTCGCGGGCAGCGCGCAGCTCGCCCAGCTGCCCACGCAGAACCACGAAGACCTCGTCCGCGCGATCGACAGCTTCCAGCTGCAGCGCGGCACCGCGACGGGCAACGGCATCCTGCTGTCGCTCGCCACGCTGTTCCCGGACACGGGCATCGACGTCTCGGCGCTCGGCGGGCGCCAGGCGATGACGCGGCCGCAGTCGATCGACGAGGTCGGCAAGCCGCCCCACCGCGGCGGCCGGGGTGCGGACCAACCTCCCCCCGTGGCACCGGGCTCCTACACCTCGGCCGCCATCATCATGCTCACGGACGGCCAGCGCACCACCGGCGTGGACCCGCTGGAGGCCGCGCAGTGGGCGGCCGACCGCGGCGTGCGCGTGTACACCGTGGGCGTGGGCACCGTGGCCGGGGAGACGATCGGCTTCGAGGGCTGGTCGATGCGCGTGCGCCTCGACGAAGACACGCTCAAGGCCGTGGCGCAGCGCACCCAGGCCGAGTACTTCCACGCGGCCACCGCGGCCGACCTGAAGAAGGTGTACGAGACCCTCAGCTCGCGCCTCACCGTGGAGAAGAAGGAAACCGAGGTGGCCGCCCTGTTCGCGCTTGGGGGCGCCGCGCTGCTGGTGCTGGCGGGCCTGCTCTCGCTGTGGTGGTTCGGACGGGTACTTTAGAGCGGCTAACACGGCCCTTCTGGCGTCGTTGCCGCATCTTGTCGTACTACTCGTACTGTCTGCGCTGCGGCGCCTAGCCAGAACCGCTTCGCTGGGTCGTGTGAGCCGCTCTTAGCGCGGCTCACGCCGGGTTGTCGATTTCGATGAAGCGGTGTTCGATGCCCAGTGCCGCGGCCACGTGCGCCGCCGCCGCCGGGGCGCCGTAGCGCTCGGTGGCGTGGTGCCCCGCGGCGATGAAGGCCACGCCCGTCTCGCGCGCCAGGTGCGCCTGCGGTTCGGAAATCTCGCCCGTGATGAAGGCGTCCGCCCCCGCGGCGATCGCGCCTTCGAAGAAGCCCTGCGCGCCGCCCGTGCACCAGGCCACGCGGCGGATCGGCCGGACCTCGCACTCGCCCTCGCCCGGCGCCACCAGCGTCACCGGCCGGCCCAGCGCCGCCCGCACCCGCGCCGCGAGCGTGGACGCGTCGGCCATATCGGCCGGCGCGCAGAAGCCCAGATCCTGCTCGCCGAAGCGCACGTCGGCCGGCGCGAAGCCCAGCACGCGGCCCAGTTGGGCGTTGTTGCCCAGCTCTGGATGCGCGTCGAGCGGCAGGTGGTAGGCGAAGAGGTTGATGTCGTGCGCCAGCAGCCGCTGCAGGCGCTGCTTCATCCATCCCGTCACGCGTCCGTCCTGGCCGCGCCAGAACAGGCCGTGGTGCACGAAGACCGCATCCGCTCCGTCTTCGATCGCCGCATCGATCAGCGCGCGGCTCGCCGTCACGCCGCTCACGATGCGGCGGATGCGGTCCCGGCCCTCCACCTGCAGGCCGTTGGGGCCGTAATCCTTGAAGCGGGCGGGCTGCAGCAGCTCGTCGAACGCGACGAGCAGGTGGTCGCGAGATACCCGGGGTTGGGATTCGGAAGCATCAGGGAAGGCGGCGTGCGTCATGAAGGAATTGTGGCATCCGTGCCCGGCCCGTCGGTCCACGATGCGCTTCGCCATGCGGGAGCGCGCTTCGCATGCACTTCGGCCGGCAGCCCGCATGCGGCCACAGTCCATTCTTTACCCCCATCCGTGCCCACACCGACCGATGACCTACCGCATCCACGACAAAAGCCTGAATCGGCCCCGTGAAGCCATTCCGGTGTCTTCGCGCATGGGCAACGCCACGGTCGTCGAGCTGCGCAGCGCCAGCCCGACCCGCAGCCTGTCTTTCGGCACGATGGGCATCGCGCCCCTGCCGGATACGCTGAAAGTGCTGACCGTGGAGAACGCCGACCGCAGGCGATTCAAGGGCGTCGGCACCCAACTGCTGGGCATCGCCGAGCAAGTCCGTGCCGAACGGCGGCTACCGTCCACGACCCTGACCTGCCAGGATGAGGGAGCGGCCGAATTCTTCTTCAAGCAGGGCTTCCGCTTCACGGGCCCCGATGCTTCCGCAAAGAACGCGGCCATGCAGTACCGCGTGGACCACCCCTCCGCGGAGCTGCCGGACGACTGCGTTTTCTTGGGAGACATGCGCAAGCCCTGAGAATGAAACGCGCGGCGTCCGCCGCGTCGATCAGGCCCGCACAGGCGCCGGCTGCCAGCCGCGCGAGGCCAGCGGCACGAAGCCCAGCACGAAGCCGAGCACGCCCATGGCCGCCACGTAGTGGCCGGGCGCCATCGGGTCGCGCTGCAGCCACACGGTGATCAGGATGGGCGTGATCCCGCCGAACACCGCGTAGGCCATGTTGTAGGAGAACGAAAGCCCCGAGAAGCGCACTTCCGGCGGAAATGCGCGCACGCCGACGATCGGCAGCAGCGCGATCGAGCCCACGAAGAAGCCGATCAGCGCGTAGTTGCGCACCAGCGTCTCCGGCGTGCCCGGCAGGCCCAGGTAGAACAGGTACGAGGTCACGAACAGGCCGCCCCAGCCCACCAGCATCACCGCGCGGGTGCCGAAGCGGTCGGTGGCCCAGCCCATCACCACGCAGCCGATGGTCAGCGTGAGCGTGGCCACGGCGTTCGCCTCCAGCGCCAGCGTGGCCGGCAGGTGGAACACCTTCTGCAGGTACGACGGCGTGATCAGCACCACCACCACCACCGCGGTGGAGAGCACCCAGGTCATCAGCGCCACCAGCAGCATCGCGCCCTTGTGGTCGCGGAAGATCGTCTTGAGCGGCAGCTCGCGCGCCACGGCGCGGCGCGCGGCCAGTTCCTGGAAAACCGGCGTCTCGTGCAGGAAGCGGCGCAGGTACACCGACACCAGCCCGAACACGCCGCCGAGGATGAACGGAATGCGCCAGGCGAAGCCCTGCACTTCGGCCGGCGTGTAGCTGCGGTTGATGGCGATCGCCACCAGCGAGCCCAGCAGGATGCCGCCCGTGATGCCGGCCGTCAGCGTGCCCACGCCCAGGCCGTAGCGGTTCTTCGGCACGTGCTCGGCCACGAACACCCAGGCGCCCGGCATTTCGCCGCCGATCGCCGCGCCCTGCAGCACGCGCATCGCCAGCAGCAGCAGGGGCGCGGCCACGCCGATGCTCGCGTAGGTGGGCAGCAGGCCGATCACCAGCGTGGGCACCGCCATCAGGAAGATCGACAGGCTGAACATGCGCTTGCGGCCGAGCTTGTCGCCGTAGTGGGCGATCACGATGCCGCCGATCGGCCGGGCCAGGTAGCCGGCCGCGAAGATGCCGAAGGTCTGCAGCTGCCGCAGCCAGTCGGGCATGTCGGCCGGGAAGAACAGGCCGCTCACCACCGTGGCGAAGAAGACGTAGATGACGAAGTCGTAGAACTCGAGCGTGCCGCCCAGCGCGGACAGGCCCAGGGTCTTGTAATCGCCGCGGGTGAGGGGACGGTGGTGCTGCGCGGCGTCGGCGCTCGCGGCAGCGGAAGGAGAGGAGGTCATGGCGGAGTCCGGAAATGCACGGGTGCGGCCCGGGCGCGGCCACGCATGCGGCGGCGCCCGGGCTTTTTCTTGCGGCCGCCGCACCGCAGGGAAGCGTGGCGGGGGGTGGCGCGGGCTGCAGGGCCGCCCGCGGGGATGGGTGCGGGTGGCCGGGCACGGGGCCGGCGGCGGAAGAAAAAGAAAAGAAGAAAGAAAAGGAACGAAAGGAAGGCGGAGCGGGACGCCAACGTGAAAGCAAAAGGCCGCGGGTGGCGGCCATGCCCTGATTTTAGGGTTTTCCCCGTCCGCTCCCGGTCACCTGCGCGAATGGCCTCGCGGCGCGCGCAGGTCGCGGACGGTGCACGGGCGGGGGCCCGGGCGCCGCGGGCGGCATCTCCTCCCACGGCCACGGCCGCGCAAAGGGACGACAATGGGCGGGTTCTCCCTTTCCCTTTCCGATCCCTGACTGCCACCATGAAGCGCTTCTGGCTGCTGTTCTCCCAGGCCGTGACCGTGTTCGTCGCGGCCTACTTCGTCGTCGCCACCCTGCAGCCGGACTGGATCCGCCGCGGCGCCACGCGCAGCAGCGCCGGCATTTCGCTCATCGAGGCGCCGCCCGCGCCCTCCTCCCAGCCGGTGGCGGGCAGCTTCAGCGCGGCGGCGCGCAAGGCCGCGCCGGCCGTGGTGAGCATCAACACCAGCAAGGCCGTGCGCAACCCGCGCAGCAACGACCCCTGGTTCCAGTTCTTCTTCGGCGAGCAGGGCCCGCAGCAGGCGCAGACGGGCCTGGGCAGCGGCGTGATCGTGAGCCCGGACGGCTACATCCTCACCAACAACCACGTGGTGGAAGGCGCGGACGAGATCGAAGTCACCCTGGCCGACAGCCGCCGCACACGCGCCACCGTGATCGGCACCGACCCGGACACCGACCTCGCCATCCTGAAGGTCGACCTCGACAAGCTGCCCGCCATGGTGCTGGGCAACTCCGACCAGCTTTCCGTGGGCGACCAGGTGCTGGCCATCGGCAACCCCTTCGGCGTCGGCCAGACGGTGACCAGCGGCATCGTCAGCGCCCTGGGCCGCAGCCAGCTGGGCATCAACACCTTCGAGAACTTCATCCAGACGGATGCCGCCATCAACCCCGGCAACTCCGGCGGCGCGCTGGTGGACATCAACGGCAACCTGATGGGCATCAACACCGCCATCTACTCCCGCTCCGGCGGCAGCATGGGCATCGGCTTCGCCATCCCCGTCTCCACCGCCAAGCTGGTGCTCGACGGCATCGTGAAGGATGGCCAGGTCACCCGCGGCTGGATCGGCGTGGAGCCCAACGAACTCTCGCCCGAACTCGCCGCCACCTTCGGCGTGCGCGCCACCGAGGGCGTCATCATCACCGGCGTGCTGCAGGACGGCCCCGCCGCCCGCGCCGGCATCCGCCCCGGCGACGTGATCGTGCGCGTGGGCGACAAGCCCACGGAGAACGTCTCCGCCCTGCTCACCGCGGTGGCGGCGCTCAAGCCGGGCGAGCCGGCAGCGTTCCAGCTGCAGCGGGGGGATGCGCAGTTGGAGGTGAATGTGGTGCCGGGGACGCGGCCGCGGCAGCAGCGGGCGCAGCGGCAGTAATCACAAAGACGTTTCGGGATGAGCTCACCTGCTGCTTGCGCAAGTAAAGAACAAAGCAGCTGTGTCGAAGGCTGCCTTATAGCGAGCGTTTGCTGCCAGTCTTTGAAGAGGCAAAGCGCACGACTTAGACGCCGGAATATCCGGCGGACTGGTTGGGGCAGCCACAGCAGAATGATGCCCGGCCACCCTCTTCTTTCCACGCCATTGGAGTAACCACGATATAGAGTTGTACTCTTAGGTAAACTGCGTAACTTTTCATGAGGGATAGGTATCCGCTTGAGGATTTCCTCGTCAGGACTACTGCTCCGTCAGCCATCAGTTACGCACCGATATACAACTCTCTCGAGGGACTCCGTCAATGTCTGACCATCTGCCGACGCAACGGCAATCTGCCCTGGCCTTTACTTGGCTGAGGAAATTTTGGCAGTGCTTTCTCTGGGCGTTGCTTTTGGGCACTGGCAGCTCGGCGCTGGCGCAGTCCGCCTGGAGTAGCGCCGGCAGCATGAGCACTACGCGCTTCTCTCACACGGCCACACTGCTGCCCAGCGGCAAGGTGCTGGTCGCGGGAGGGGAGTCCGGCGGTACCCTTGCCAGCGCCGAACTGTACGATCCGGCGACCAATGGCTGGAGCTCCGCAGGCAGCCTGGGCACTGCGCGGTACTACCATACGGCCACGCTGTTGCCCACCGGCAAGATGCTGGTCACAGGCGGTAGGGGCCGTAATGGCGACATCGCCAGCGCAGAACTCTACGACCCGGCCACCAATAGCTGGAGCAGCGCAGGCAGGCTGAACACTGCGCGCGCCTACCATACAGCCACGCTGTTGCCCGGCGGAAAGGTGTTGATCGCGGGAGGAAGTGCCGACAGTTCCGGCATCAGCGCCCTTGCCAGCGCAGAGTTGTACGATCCAACCACCAACAGCTGGAGCAGCGCTGGCACCCTGAACATGGGGCGGTCTTCTCCCACGGCCACCCTGCTGCCCAATGGCAAAGTGCTGGTCGCGGGAGGGCGCGACGGTGTCGCCCTTGCCAGCGCGGAGCTGTACGACCCGGCCACCAACAGCTGGAGCAGCGCGGGCAGCCTCGGCACTGCCCGCTCTTACCTTACAGCCACTCTCCTGCCCAATGGCAAGGTACTCGCCGCGGGAGGGCTCGGAAGTGCCGCTCTTGCCAGCGCGGAGCTATACGACCCGGCCACCAATGGCTGGAGCAGCGCGGGCAGCCTCGGCACTGCCCGCTACTACCACATGGCCACGCTGCTGCCCAGCGGCAAGGTACTCTTCACGGGTGGTAGCGACAACGCGACCGATGCCGTTGCCAGCGCGGAACTGTACGACCCGGCCACCAATGGCTGGAGCAGCGCGGGCAGCCTGACCACTGCGCGCGCCTACCACACGGCCACGCTGCTACCCAGCGGCAAGGCGCTGATCGTGGGCGGGTCCGACCACGCGTACATCGGCAGTGCAGAACTGTACGACGCAGCAGCCAGTGGCTGGGGTGCTGCGGGTAGCTTGAACACCGGGCGCTTCTCCCCAACGGCCACCCTGCTGCCCAGCGGCAAAGTGTTGGTCGCGGGGGGGGTTGACTTCAATACAGGGGCCGACTTCGCCAGTGCAGAGTTGTACGACCCGGTAACTGATCGCTGGAGCAGCGCGGGCAGCCTCCTCACTGCGCGCTATGGCCATACGGCCACACTGCTGCCCAGCGGCAAGGTGCTGATCACTGGAGGTAGCAACAGCGACAGCCGCGCCCTGGCCAACGTGGAGCTGTATGACCCGGCAACTAATACTTGGAGCAGTGCAGGGAGCCTGGGCAGTTCACGCTCCTACCATACGGCCACGCTGTTGCCCAGCGGCAAGGTGCTGGTCGCGGGTGGGGACAACGGCGGCGCGGTGGACAGAGCGGAGCTGTACGACCCGGCCACCAATGGCTGGAGCAGTGCGGGCCGCCTGGGCACTGGACGCTACCACCATACGGCTACGTTGCTGCCCAGCGGCAAGGTGCTGGTAGCGGGAGGACAGGGCAGCAATTACGCCTCCAGCGTCGTTGCCAGCGCCGAGCTGTACGACCCGGCCGTCAATAGCTGGAGCAGCGCAGGCAACCCTATCACTTCGCGCTCCAACCACACGGCCACGCTGCTGCCCAGCGGCCAGGTCCTGATCGCGGGGGGAGGAGGAAGCAGCGTTAACGTGGCCAGCACGGAGCTGTATGACCCGGCCACCGACCGCTGGAGCAACGCGGGCAGCATGGCCGCTGCACGCTACTCCCATACCGCCACGCTGCTGCCCAGCGGCAAGGTGCTGGTGGCATCAGGTTATAGCTTCAGGAACGGTTACGTTGCCAGCACCGAGCTGTACGATCCGGCCGCCAATGCCTGGAGCAACGCGGGAAGCCTGGGCACCGCGCGCAATGCACATAAGGCCACGCTGCTGCCCAGCGGCAAGATTCTGGTCGTGGGAGGCGCAGGCTTCACTGGCTCCCTTGTCAGTGCAGAGCTTTTTACGCCGAATCAGGATGTCCCTGTCGGTCGCCGGCCATCCCTGACCACTGCCAACCCAGGCTCGCTGCAACCAGGGGGCTCCCTGACCCTCAATGGCACGCTGCTGCGTGGCGACAGCGAGGCCAGCGGAGGCTCCACCGACAGTTCTGCCCACAATCTGCCGCTGGTGCGCCTGCAGCGCCTGGACAACGAGGCCGGTGCATGGCTTGCCCCATCCACGTCCAGCGCTACCAGCTACACCTCGCAGGCGTTGCCCTCCTCGCTCGCCAGCGGCTGGTATGCCGTGCGTGCCTTCGTCAACGGCATTCCGTCCAATGCCTTGCTGGTGCGTGCCACCACGGTGCCGGGCGCACCCACGGCGTTGGCCTCCGGCATAGGAGATGGCACCGTCGCGTTGTCCTGGGCAGCTCCCGCCGATGACGGCGGTGCCGCGATCACCGGCTACACGGTGTTCAAGCAGACCGTGCCGGGGGGCGTCAGCTCGGTGGCTTGCACCACGACGGGAGCGCTGGGCTGCACGGCGGCTGCGCTGAACAATGGCCAGCCGTATGCCTTCACGGTGCGGGCTACCAATGCCGTCGGCGACGGTGCCCTGTCTACGGTGGTGCAGGCGACGCCGCAGCAGATTACCAATCCGAGCGTGCCCATGACGGGTGTGCCGGGTGGTGGCAATGCCTCCGTGGTGATCGGAGGCGCTCCTGCAGGGTGCACGGTCGGTTCGCTGAGCATCAGCACCACGGCCCCTGCCGGGACGCCCGGCAACGCGAGCTTCCCGCTGGGCGTGCTGCGCTTTGCCGCTACGGGATGCAACAACGCCACCCTCACGGTAAGCATCACGTACCCGAAGGCCATACCCGCTGCGGCCCAACTGAAAAAATATGGCCCCCAGACCTTCGGCGCCCCCAACAGCTGGTTCACGCCCAGTGTTTCCAGCATCAGCGGCGACCGGCTGACGGCCACCTACCAGGTGAAGGACAACGGCGAGGGGGACAGCGACAGCACGCCTGGCAGCATCCTTGATCCGTTTGCGCCGATGGTGCTGGCGGATGCGGTGCCCGGTGCGAGCAGCGTGGCCCCGATTCCCTACTTGAGCCAGTGGGGGGTGATGCTCCTGTCGCTGATGGCAGCGGGAATGGGGATGCTGGCCGTGCGCCGGCGGGGCTGAGCCAACGGCACAGGCGCGTCAGGGCGCCTGTGCGATAGGAGATTTGGGCGGAAAAACACACACAGCGTGAGCGATGTCGTGAGCGCCCCTCAGCGGGCGAGACTGGCCGCCAGGGACTCAGTCCATGTGCTCCATGCAGACAGGAGCCTTCCCGCGTTCAGTGGCTCCAGCTATTGCTTTATCGCCAAAGGTGCCCTGTAACAGGGCCACGGCAGACCGCGACGCGTGCGGCCAATGACTCGCATGGCCCGCCTCCCAACCGCTTTCCGAATGCCAAGGCCGCGCGCATGCAGGCCATTGAAACCGTCAGGCCGACGTCTCCTGCTCTTTCGCATCCTCCGGCGCCTGCGTATGCCGGATGAAGATCTGCGCCGCCCAGATGCCCAGCTCGTAGAGCAGGCACATGGGCACCGCCAGCGCCAGTTGCGACACCACGTCCGGCGGGGTGACCACGGCGGCGATGATGAAGGCGATGACGATGAAATACCCGCGGAAGCTCTTGAGCTTGGCGACGTCCACGATGCCCATGCGCGCCAGCACGACGACCACGATGGGCACCTCGAACGCCAGCCCGAAGGCCAGGAACATGGTGAGCACGAAGCTCAGGTAGGCCTCGATGTCCGGCGCGGCCGTGATGCTCTTGGGCGCGAAGCTCTGGATGAAGCTGAACACCTGTCCGAAGACGAAGAAGTAGCAGAACGCCACGCCGAACAGGAAGAGCACGGTGCTGGAAACGACGAGCGGCAGCACCAGCTTCTTCTCGTGCGAATACAGGCCCGGCGCCACGAAGGCCCACACCTGGTAGAGCACCACCGGCAACGCCAGCAGGAAGGCCGACATCAGCAGGATCTTGAGCGGCACCATGAACGGCGAGATCACCGAGGTGGCGATCAGCGTCGCCCCGGCCGGCAGGTGCGCCACGAGCGGCGCGGCCAGCAGGTCGTAGAGACGGCCCGGCCCGGGGTAGAAGAAGAGGACGGCGCCGGCGATGCCGATGGCGATGACGGCCTTGATGAGGCGGTCGCGCAGCTCCATGAGGTGCGCGACGAACGGCTGCTCGGTACCGGCCAGCTCGTCTTCGTGGGAGGGGGTTTCGGACATTGTGGGAAGAGAGAGCGGCCCCGCGGGGCCGCGCGGACGCGGCCGTCAGCGGGAGATCACTGGAACTTGCGGGGCCGGAAGCGCGCCACGCGCGCCGCGCCCGACTGGGCCTTGGTGCGCACGCCGGAACGGGCCTTGTACCACTGCGGGGTGGCGCTGCGCTTCAGGCGCCAGTTCTTGCCGGGATGGCGGTAGGTGGGAACGATGGGCGCCAGGGGGGCGTACGGGTCGTGGTCGAGGCCGGAGCCGTCCGCCGGCGTGCCGCCGGGGCCGTGCTCCTGCCAGTCCTTCTGGAACTCGCTGGCGTGCGTCTGGAAGCTCTGGTGGACGTCCCGCGCGGAGGCCTCCACCGTGTCCTTCATCTTGCGCAGTTCGTCCAGCTCCATGGAGCGGTTGACCTCGGCCTTCACGTCGGACACGTAGCGCTGCGCCTTGCCCAGCAGCGTGCCCACCGTGCGGGCGACGCGCGGCAGCTTCTCGGGACCGATGACGATGAGCGCCACGGCGCCGATCAGCGCCATCTTGGACAGACCGATGTCGATCATGGAAGCAGGAGGGGATGCGGTTCAGTGCGGGAGGACGACAACGCCGGTCAGCCCTTGTGGCGGGCCTCGACGTCGATCGTGCCCTTGTCGGCGGCGTGCACCTGCTGGTTGGTCACCTGGCCGGCCGGGGGGGCGGCAGTGGTGGTCGTGGTGGGCGGAACGTCGGGCGCGCTGCCGTCCTTCATGCCGTCCTTGAAGCCCTTCACGGCGCCGCCCAGGTCGGAGCCCATGTTCTTGAGCTTCTTGGTGCCGAACACCATCACCACGATGAGCAGCACGATCAGCCAGTGCCAGATGGAAAAGGAACCCATGGAAATCTCCTAACGAATACGGTTCATTCTAGACCCGGCGCATGTCATGGAAGTTTCATATCCCTGACCGCCGCCAGGAGGCCTCAGCCTTTCAGCCAGGGGCGCGGGCCGCCCATCACGTGCAGGTGCAGGTGGTGCACTTCCTGTCCACCTTCCGTGCCGGTGTTCACCACGATGCGGAAACCACCGTCCGGGTACGGATTGCAGCCCTGCTCCACCGCCAGCCGCGGCGCCAGCACCATCATGCGGCCGAGCAGTCCGGCATGCGCGCCGGAGACACCGGCCATGGAATGCACGTGTTCCTTGGGCACCATGAGGAAGTGGACGGGCGCGGCGGGGTGGATGTCGTGGAAGGCGAAGACTTCGTCGTCCTCGTAGACCTTACGCGAGGGGATCTGGCCGGCGATGATCTTGCAGAAGAGGCAGTCGGGATCGTGCATGGCGGGTAATGGGTGGATCGGGGAAACGCGTCAGGCATTGTCGGCGATGTTCACCGTGGGCCGCACCCCGATGTCGCCGTGGTGGCGGTCGATCCACGCCTGGCCCGATGCGCGGCCGAGCGCGAACAGCTGGCGCACGAACGTCAGGTCGGCCCGCAGCTTGCTGGATGCGCCGAACTCCGCGAGCACCGAGCCGCCGTCGATGCGGTGCATGCGCACGCTCTTGTAGCGCTCGGCGTCCAGCTTGCCCTCGGCGAGCAGGCGCCGCACGAACTCGATGGCGCGCATCTCGGCCAGCAGGCTGGCGTTGAAGGTCACCTCGTTCATGCGCTCCATGATGTCCGCGGCGCTGTCGGGCAGCGCATGGTGCTCGATGGGGTTGATCTGCACGAGCAGGATGTCGGCGCAGCGCGTCTTGTAGATGAGCGGGTGCAGCGCGGGATTGCCGGAGTAGCCGCCGTCCCAGTAATGCTCGCCCTCGATCTGCACCGCCTTGAAGAGCAGCGGCAGGCAGGCCGAGGCCATCACGGCGTCGGCGCTCAGGCGCTGGCCCGAGAAGATCACGCCGCGGCCCGTGCGCACGTTGGTGGCGCAGACGAAGACGCGCGGCCCCGGGGCGTCGCGCAGCACGTCGAAATCGACCTCGCGCTCCAGCAGCCGGCGCAGCGGGTTGATGCCCAGCGGATTGGTCTGGTAGGGCGACAGCCACTGCGACACCATCCCCATGAACGGCGTGGAGGCGAGCGGCACGCCCCACATCAGGCTGCCCATGGCGCCCACGCCCTCCCAGAGGCGGGCCAGCGATTCGCGCGCCATGGCGCAGCCGCGGAGGTGCAGTTCCTCGCCGCGCAGGTCGGGGTGCTGGCGGGCGGCCTGGGCGAAGCCGGAGGCCAGCGCCACCGCATTCATGGCGCCGGCACTGGTGCCGCTGATCCCCTCGAAATGGAAGCGGCCGTCTTCCAGCAGCGCGTCGAGCACGCCCCAGGTGAGCGCGCCGTGCGATCCCCCGCCCTGCAGCGCGAGGTTGAGCGGCACCGATCCCGGCGCCGGCGCAGCCCGGTCAGACATCGATGGCCTGGCCCTTGTTCATGGCGACCATGCCGCGCACGATGCGGTAGAGGAACCAGATGGAGATCAGGCCCCACGCGATCCAGCCGGGGAAGAAGAACAGCAGCCAGAGCGGCGCGGTGACGAGGTACAGCACCCCGGCCCAGACCACGGTGCGGATGCGCCAGGAGAAGTGCGAGGCCTGCCATGTGCCCTCGGCATCGCCCTTCTTCACCAGATCGATGACGAGGGCGATGATGAGCAGGGCGGCGCCGGGCTGGGCCCCCGGGATGACGGCGCCCACCGCGACGATGAGGTGCAGGATGTAGCTCACCCAGCCGACGGTCTTCAGGCCGTCGGCGCGGCCGTCAAGGTCGATGTCGGTGATGTCGTTGCGGTCCATGGCGGCGGTCCTCAGGGTTGGGATTCGTCGGCGGCGCGCTGCAGCGATTTGCGCAGCGCCTTTTCCTCGATGCCGCTCGTGCCCTCGCGGCGCTCCAGCTCGGCCACCACGTCGGCGGGCGCGAGGCCGTAGTGCGCCAGCGCGATCATGGAGTGGAACCACAGGTCGGCCACCTCGTACACGAGCTTGGAGGCCTCGGCGCCGTGGTCCACGTCCTTGGCAGCCATGACCACCTCGGTCGCCTCTTCCCCGATCTTCTTGAGGAAGGCGTCCGGGCCCTTGTGCAGCAGGCGGGCGACGTAGCTTTTGTCGGCATCGCCGCCGTTGGCCGGCTTGCGGCTCTCGATCACGGCGGCGAGCCGGGCGAGCGCGTCGCCGGAGTGCACGGACGGCGCGGCGGCCGCAGAGGAGGGAACGTTCGTCATCGCTGTCACTTGTAGATGGATTCGGGGTCTTTCAAGACCGGATCGACGGCCTGCCAGGCGCCGTCCTTCAGCACGCTGAAGAAGCAGCTGTGCCGGCCGGTGTGGCAGGCGATGCCGGGCTCGTGGCCGAGCTGGGTCACCTTGAGCAGCACCACGTCGTTGTCGCAATCGAGGCGGATCTCGTGCACCGTCTGCACGTGGCCGGATTCCTCGCCCTTGAACCACAGCTTGCCGCGCGAGCGGCTGAAATACACCGCGCGGCCGAGTTCGGCCGTCTTGGCCAATGCCTCGCGGTTCATCCAGGCGAACATGAGCACGTCGCCCGTGGCCGCTTCCTGCGCGATCACGGGCACCAGGCCCTGCGCATCCCATTTCACTTCGTCGAGCCAGTTCATCGCCCCATTCTCCGCCATTTTGTTGCACTGCAGCATGAACCCGGACGGCGTCCGGGGCATGCACTCACCGCCGCACGGGCACGCCGCGCTCGGCCATGCGCGCCTTGGCCTGCGCCACGGTGTATTCGCCGTAGTGGAAGATGCTCGCGGCCAGCACCGCGTCCGCGCCGCCCTGCTGCACGCCGTCGGCCAGGTCGTCGAGGCCGCCGACGCCGCCCGAGGCGATCACCGGCACGCTCACCGCATCGCTCACGGCACGCGTCAGCGCCAGGTCGAAGCCGGATTTGGTGCCGTCGCGGTCCATGCTGGTGAGCAGGATCTCGCCCGCGCCGCGGCGCGCCATCTCGGTCGCCCACTGCACGGCGTCCAGGCCGGTGTTCTTGCGCCCGCCATGGCTGTAGACGTCCCAGCCGTCGCCGCGCGGCACGCCGTCCGGGCCCGGGCGGGCGGCTTCCTCGGGCGTGCGGCGCTTGGCGTCGATGGCCACCACGATGCACTGGGCGCCGTAGCGGGCCGAGGCGGCGTCGATCACGTCGGGGTTGGCGATGGCGGCCGAGTTGAAGCTCGTCTTGTCGGCGCCCGCGTTCAGCAGCCGCCGCACGTCTTCCACCGTGCGCACGCCGCCGCCCACCGTGAGGGGGATGAAGACCTGGCTGGCGACGGATTCGATGATCGGCAGGATCAGGTCGCGGCCGTCGCTCGTGGCGGTGATGTCGAGGAAGGTGAGTTCGTCCGCGCCCTGGCCGTTGTAGCGCGCGGCGATCTCCACCGGATCGCCGGCGTCGCGCAGTTCGAGGAAGTTCACGCCTTTGACGACGCGGCCTCCGGTGACGTCCAGACAGGGAATGATGCGTTTGGCCAGCATGGCGGGTCCTGCAAGAAGGGGATCGGGAAGGAAAAGCGGAAAACGGGAGAGCGGCGGTGCCGCCTCAGCGGACGACCTGCAGTTGCTGCCAGCCGGTCCATTCGGCGCCCGGAGCGAGCTCCACGGGCGCATGCACGCAGGCGGATTCCACGCACAGCATCTGGCGGTAGCCGTCCGGCGGCATGTCGGGCAGTTTGGCGCAGAGCGCCGCGCCGGGGTTCCAGACGACGTTCTCGGCGAACCCGCCCTGCGTGACCGACAGCACGCCCAGCCCCGTCTCCACGCGCAGCGGCGCGCCGGGCGCGTCGAACACGCGGTCGAACTCGCCGTCGAACGTCAGGGGCCCCTGCTGCACGCCGCGGCGGTCGGTCGCGGCGTCCCAGCGGGCGCAGCCGTCCAGGCCGTCCACCCGCGCCGTGGCGATGTCCGCCACGCGCAGGTAGCTGTGGAGCGCGCCGGTGAAGGACCAGGGGGCGTCGCCCGTGTTGCGCAGCGTGAGCGCGATCCGCAGGGTGTCTTGCGCCAGCTCCACTTCCAGGCGCGCGGCGAAGGCGTGCGGCCAGAGCGCGCGGGTCGCGGCATCGTTCTCCACCGCCAGCACGGCCCGGGCTCCGTCGCCTTCCGACGGCTCGGACACCCATTTCCAAGGCAAATTTCGCATGAACCCATGCTTGGGCAGAGGGCCCCGCTGGCTGAACTGGGGCCAGCAGACCGGCACGCCGCCACGGATCGCGGTGTGTCCGTCATGGGCCGACACCGGGCTCAGGAACAGGCGTTCGACGCCGTCCGCGGTGGTCCAGGAAACGGCCTGCGCCCCCTGAAGCGCCACGGTGGCGGAGCCCGCGCGGGGCGTTTGCAGCCGGACCGCGGGGAGGTCCGGGAACATCGGAACGGAAGCCGCGGCGGCGGCGGAGGCAGGGTTCGGCATATTTCGGATTGTAGGAGTGCGGCCCCCCGCGGCGCCGCAGGACCGGCACGGGCGGGCCGGGGCGCGCGCCGCGTCTTGAACGACAATGCGCGTCCCCGCCACGGTGCACGGAGAGCGCCGGGGGGACCACTGCCCATTTTCTGCCCTGCACCATGCCAGAGAACAAAAGAAGACTCCCTCCCACCGTCAGCATCCTGGTCGCGATGCTGCTCGGCATCCTCGCCGGCTACCTGATCAACGCCCACGTCGCGGACAAGGCAGGGATGGCGGGCTACATATCGATCATCTCGGACGTGTTCCTGCGGCTGATCAAGATGCTGATCGCGCCGCTGGTGTTCTCCACCCTGGTGGTGGGCATCGCCCACATGGGCGATGCCTCATCGGTCGGCCGCGTGTTCCTCAAGGCCATGGCCTGGTTCCTCACGGCCTCGCTGGTGTCGCTCGCCCTGGGCCTGATCCTCGCGAACGTGCTGCAGCCCGGCGCCAACCTCGGCCTGCCGCTGCCGGACACGCACCAGGCGACGCAGCTGGCCACGGGCAAGTTCACGCTCAAGGAGTTCGTGAACCACCTCGTGCCCAAATCCTTCGCCGAGGCGATGGCCAACAACGAGATCCTGCAGATCGTGGTGTTCTCGATGTTCTTCGGCATCGCGCTCGCCAGCCTCGGCGACAAGGCCCGCACGCTGGTGCGCTGCGTGGAGGAACTCTCGCATGCCATGCTCAAGATCACCGGCTACGTGATGCGCTTCGCGCCGGCCGCCGTGTTCGCCGCCATGGCGGCCACCGTGGCCGTGAACGGCCTGGGCATCCTGGTCAAGTTCGCCGTGTTCATGGGCGAGTTCTACCTGGGTCTGGTGCTGCTCTGGACGCTTCTCGTCACCGCCGGCTTCGTGGCGCTGCGCGGCCGCGTGTTCAAGCTGCTGCGCAACATCCGCGAAGCCTTCCTGCTGTCGTTCGCCACGGCGAGTTCCGAGGCCGCCTACCCGAAGCTGCTCGACGCGCTCGACCGGTTCGGCGTGAAGCGCCGCGTGTCGAGCTTCGTGATGCCGCTGGGATACTCCTTCAACCTCGACGGCTCGATGATCTACTGTACGTTCGCCACGCTGTTCATCGCGCAGGCCTACGGCATCCACCTGCCGATCGAGACGCAGATCACCATGCTGCTGATCCTGATGCTCACCTCCAAGGGCATGGCCGGCGTGCCGCGCGCCTCGCTGGTGGTGATCGCCGCCACGCTCAACCAGTTCCACATCCCCGAAGCGGGCCTGCTGCTGATCCTGGGCGTGGACACGTTCCTGGACATGGGTCGCTCGGCGACCAATGCCGTCGGCAACTCGATCGCCGCCGCCGTGGTGGCGAAGTGGGAAGGCGCGCTGCTATCGGAAGAGGACGCGGCCGTGCATGCGGCCACGCTCGACACGCAGCCCGACGACGCGCCCCCGGCCGGCAGCCTGGGCGCGCAGGCGCCCGCCGCCTGACACCGGAACGGCCCCTGGCCCGCGCCACGCCATGGCGTGGGCGCAGAGCAGCGGCCGGTAACTCCGCAGCGGCGCCGCCGCGGGTGGCCTGCGGTCCGCGGTCCGCCGTCAATCCGCCTGCAGGCTGCGCGCGACGCCGTCCTGCCAGCGCCACGCGTCCTCGCACATGCGCTCCAGGCCGTGGCGGGTCTTCCAGCCCAGCAGTTGCTCGGCCAGCGCGGGATCGGCCCAGCACGCGGCCACGTCGCCCGGGCGCCGCGCCACCACCTGGTAGGGCACGGGACGCCCGCTCGCGCGCTCGAACCCCTGCACCATCTCCAGGACCGACACCGGCCGCCCCGTACCCAGGTTCACCGTGAGCAGGCCGGGGTGCGCGCGCAGGTAGCGCAGCGCCGCCACGTGCCCGTCGGCGAGATCGCACACGTGGATGTAGTCGCGCACGCCAGTGCCGTCCGGCGTGGGGTAGTCGCCGCCGTACACGCTCAGGCGCTCGCGCAGGCCGACGGCCACCTGGGCCACGTAGGGCAGCAGGTTGTTGGGCACGTCCTGCGGGTCTTCGCCGATGAGGCCGCTCTCATGCGCGCCCACCGGGTTGAAATAGCGCAGCCGCGCGATGCGCCAGCGGCCGGGCTCGGAGGCGTCCAGATCCGCCAGCACCTGCTCCATCATGAGCTTGCTCTGTCCGTAGGGATTGGTGGCGGAGAGCGGGAAGTCCTCGCGGATCGGCAGCGAGGCCGGCTCGCCATACACCGTCGCGGACGACGAGAACACCAGGGTGCGGACGTCCGCCGCGCGCATCGCCCGCAGCAGCGACACCGTACCCGCCACGTTGTTGTCGTAGTACGACAGCGGTTCGCGCACCGATTCGCCCACCGCCTTCAGCGCCGCGAAATGGATCACGGCTTCGATGGGATGCTCGGCGAAGATGCGGGCCAGCAGGGCCTCGTCGCGCACGTCGCCCTCGATCAGGTCCGGCACACGGCCGGTGATGCGGCCCAGGCGCTCCAGCACCGACCGGCGGCTGTTGCAGAAGTTGTCGAGGATGAGGAATGGCAGCCCGGCCTCGGCCAGTGCCACGCAGGTGTGCGAGCCGATGAATCCGGCTCCGCCCGTCACGAGTATCACGATGCTCTCCCGTTGAATCCGTCTTATTCTGGACTGCGTATCCCAGCATGTGCACATCCAGGCCTGCGTACGCGCCCGGCCGGAAGCCTGAAATGCGAGATTTCACGAGCCATCTGGCGGAATCAAACAATTCATCATGCGAAATGATAATTATCAAAATAATATAATGAATTGTTTTTTTCTATGAAGAGGAAGATGGCGCGCCCATTGAGACACGATGTGCGCCATAGGAGGGAGCGGCTGTCCGAGGTGGCAGGGAAACGCTCCGGAGATGTGTTCAGAGCCCGGGGGTAAACCCTGGACGTTTCTTCCATAAGACCAGAATTTCCGTGTCCAGACGCCTCAGACTGTTGTTTTTCTGCCTGCTGGCGCCGTGGTGCGTCGTGGGCTGGGCCGCGTCGCCGGCCGTGGCCCTGCACTATGGCCCGGCAGCCCCGCTGGCCGAATTGAAGGTGTTCGACATCGTGGTGGTCGAACCCGGCCACGGCCATGACCCGCAGGCCTTCGCCAAGACCGGCAGCGCCCTGTACGCCTACGTGTCGGTCGCCGAGGTGCAGTCCTCGCGCCCCTATTTCAACGACATTCCGGCGGCCTGGAAGATGGCCCGCAACGGCGCCTGGAACTCCGAGGTGGTGGACCAGACGCCGGCCGAATGGCCGCAGTTCTTCGCCGACCGCGTCGTGGCGCCGCTGTGGGAGCAGGGCTATCGCGGCTTCTTCCTCGACACGCTGGACTCCTACCGGCTCGCGCAAACGTTCGACGAAGCCGCGCAGCAGGACGGCCTGGTGCGCGTGATCGAGACGCTGCACCGGCGCTTTCCCGGCATCCGCCTCATCCTGAACCGCGGCTTCGAGATCGTGCCCCGCGTGAAGGACAAGATCCAGATGGTCGCCGCCGAATCGCTCTTCCAGGGGTGGAACGCCGGCACGCGCCGCTACGAAGAGGTGAAGGCCTCCGACCGGGACTGGCTGCTGGGCCAGTTGCGCACCATCCACGAGCGCGACGGCCTGCCGGTGCTGGCCATCGACTACGTGCCGCCGGGCGACCGCGAACTCGCCCGGGCCACGGCGCAGAAGATCCAGGACCTGGGCTTCATCCCCTGGGTGACCGACGGGCAGGTGGGCACCGTGGGCGTGGGCAGCGTCGAGCTGGTGCCGCGCCGCGTGCTCATCCTCTACTACGGCGGCGAATCGGCGTCGCTCAACTATGCGTCGCCCCACCGCTTCCTGCAGATGCCGCTCAACCACATGGGCTACGTGGTGGACTATGCCGACGTCCGCAACCCGCTGCCCGAAGGCGTCTTCCAGGACCGGTATGCCGGCATCGTCACCTGGTTCTCGGGCTTCCTGCCCGAGGGGCGCGTGCGCACGGTGAACCAGTGGCTGCTCGCGCGGCTGGGCGAGCGCATGCCGCTCGCCGTGATGGGCAACTTCGGCTTCGCGCTCGACCGGCAGTTCAACGAGGCGCTGGGCATCAAGGGCAACGCGAGCCCGCCGCGCGGCGAGCAGAAGGTCGCCGCCCAGGACCCGATGATGGGCTTCGAGCTGGCCGTGCAGCCTTCCAGCGGCTCGCGCTTCGAGTGGGTACAAAAGAACGGCGCTCCGGTGCAGCAGCCGGCGCGCGCGCTGATCGAGCACCGCGATGCGCGCGGCGCCTCCTACCTGGGCGGCGCGATCCTGCCGTGGGGCGGTTTCGTCGTCGATCCGTTCGTGGTGACGGAAGTGCCCGGCACCGACTATGCGCGCTGGATGGTCGACCCGTTCGCGTTCCTCACGCAGGCGCTGCGGCTGCAGCCCCTGCCGGTGCCCGACGTCACCACCGAGAACGGCCGGCGCCTGCTGTTCTCGCACGTGGACGGCGACGGCTTCCCCTCGCGCGCCGAGCTGGCGGGCAGCCCGAACGCGGGCGCCGTGCTCCTCAAGGAGATCTTCGAGAAGTACACCCAGGTGCCGCAGACCATGTCGGTCATCGAGGCCGAGGTCGCGCCGCACGGCCTGCACCCCGAGACCAGTGCCGAGATGGAAGACATCGCGCGGCGCATGTTCCGCCTGCCGCACGTGGAGATCGCGAGCCACACCTACTCGCACCCGTTCCTCTGGGACCGCAGCGTGCGGCACGGCCTGTTCAACGACAACTCCGAGGCCGCCATGAGCCTGGACGTGCCGGGCTACACGATGGACCTGCGCCGCGAGATCGTGGGCTCCACCGAATACATCAACAGCCGCCTCGCGCCGCCGGACAAGCGCGTGAAGATCCTGCTGTGGTCGGGCGATACCGCGCCCAGCGCCGAGGCGCTGGAGATCACCGAGCGCGCGGGCCTGCTCAACATGAACGGCGGCGACACGTCGATCACGCGCACCAACCCGTCGCTCACCGCGGTGGGCGCCTTCGGCATCCGCAAGAACGGCTACCTGCAGGTGTACGCGCCCATCACCAACGAGAACATCTACACCAACCTCTGGAAGGGCCCCTACTACGGGTTCGAGCAGGTGATCCAGAGCTTCGAGATGACGGAGAAGCCCCGGCGCCTGAAGCCGGTGGACATCTACTACCACGTGTATTCCGCCAGCAAGCGGGCGGGCCTCACGGCGCTGCACAAGGTGTACGGATGGGCGATCGCGCAGCCGCTGCATCCCGTGTTCGCGTCCGAATACATCCGCAAGGTGCGCGACTTCCAGACCATCGCGATCGCGCGCGAGGGCGGCGGCTGGCGCGTGCGCGGCGACGGCGAACTGCGCACCCTGCGCCTGCCCGCCGCGCTCGGCACGCCGCAGATCGCGGCCAGCCGGAACGTGGCCGGCTACCGCAGCGGCGCCGAGGGGCTCTACGTCCACCTGGCAGGCGGCTCGGCCTGGCTGCGGACGGCGCAAACTTCGGCGGCCCCCGCCCCGGCGGCCGGCCTGGCCGGGGCCGATGCGCCCGCAGCCGCCCCGGCAGCATTGGCATCGGCACCTGTGCCCGCGCGGCCCGTCCCCTACCTCGTCGACGCCAACGCGCGCCTCGCGGACTGGAGCGTGGCCGCCGACGGCACGCGCACCGACTTCCGGCTCCAGGGCCATGCGCCCCTCGCCTTCAGCCTCGCCAACGCGCGTGGCTGCCAGGTGCGCGCCGACCAGCGCACGCTTTCCCCCGAACGCTCCACCGCCACCACGGGTGGCAATGATGTCCTCGCCTTCCGACTGACCCATGCTGCTGCGCAAATCCAGCTCCAGTGCCCAGCACGCTGAGCGCCCCGTCCTGGCGCCGCCCTGGCTGATCACGCTGCTCGCCGGCATGGTGGGCGGCGGGCTCTGGCTGCTCTATCCGCGCCAGGATCTGGAGCGCCGCCTGGCCGAGACCGAGAACTCCGCGCTCTCGGTGGCCTATCTGCACAACCTGCTGCGCAGCGACCCCGACAATCCCCGGCTGCGGCTGCTGCTCGCGCAGCGCCAGATCGCCGTCGGCCAGATGGCGGACGCGCGCGCCACGCTGCAGCCCGCGCTAGATTCGCCCGATCCGCAGATCCACCGCGACGCGCTCTGGGCGCTCTGGGAGCTCTCCTACACCGACTACCAGCGCACGCCCGAGCGCGAGGCCACCTACCGCAAGGCGATGCGCGAAGACCTGCTGCGGCAGCTGCGCGTGCTGTCCGCGGAGCCCTGGCCGCTGGAGCGCCGCGTGCTGCTCACCCGCCGCGCCGCGGAACTGCAGGACCGCGTGCTCGGTGCCGCGATGACGCGCCGGATGGCCGAGGAGGCCTCCGACCCGCGCGAAGCGGCCCAACTCTACGAGCGCGCCGCCAAGGAGGCGCTCGGCCAGTCGGACTACACCGGCTCCGCCGAGCTCTACCTGCTGGCGCGCCGCGCCACGCCCGACGCGGGCAAGGCCAAGGAGTACTACCTCGCCGCGGTGCGCACCCTGCAGTCGGGCAACCGCCCCGTGGATGCGCTGGAGATGGCCGAGCGCGAGATCGGGCCGCTCGCGAGGGATCCGCAGGTGCTGCTGATGATCACGCAGCTCGCACGCGCGGCCGGCAAACCCGCCGTCGCCGACCGCTACGTGCGCCAGCTGCTGCGCATCTCGTGGCTGCACCAGCGGCAGGACAGCGCCACCGTGCTGGCATCGGCTTCGCCGCCCGTGGGCACGCTGCTGCGGCCGATGGCGTGGCATGGCTTGGCCGCCACCCCGGAGCCCGCACCGGCCCCACCGCCCGCCGCGCGCTACGACGACGGCGCCCACCTGCTGCGCCCTCCCACGTTCTCGCTTCCGCCTGCGGCAGCCGGCGCGACGGGCGAGGCCTGGGGCGTGCGCCGCACGGCGGGCCCCGCACCCACACCCACACCGACACTGGATCCCGCTGTCGCGCCCGCACCCGTGTCACCCGGCGCGGCGCGCCCGGCACCGGCCGTGGCCGCCCCCCCGGTGCCCATGCCCGCGCACCTGCTGCCCTACGACGAGAAGATCTACGGCATCGCCTACGAGGTGTTCCTGGAAAACCGCAAGCTCGACGACGCCTGGCTGATCGCGCACGCCGCGGTGCAGGCCCGTCCGGACGACATGGCCTGGCGCGAGCGGCTGGCCCAGGTGTCGGAATGGTCGCAGCGGCCCGGCGTGGCACTGCAGAACTGGCTGGTGGTGGCCCAGCGCACGCAGAAGGAAGCCGCCTGGCAGGCCGTGCTGCGGATCGCGCCGGGACAGTTCGACGACACCGCGCTGGTGCAGGGCATCCGCTTCCAGTTGCGCCAGCGGCCCGATGATCCCGCGCTGATCCGCCAGCTGGTCGCGGCCTACGAACGCATCGGCGAGCCCCAGCCGGCCATCGACTACCTGCGCCAGCATGCCAGGACGCCCGAGACGGTGGAACTGCTGGCCCAGTTGGCCGAGCGCGCCGGCCAGCCCACGCTGGCGCTCGAGACGTGGCGCCGGCTGCTGGCCGACCCGAAGCAGCTCACGCCCGAGCGCGCCATGCGCGCGGCGGTGCTGGCGCTCACCCACGACCGGCCCGACGAGGGCCTGGCCTGGCTGGAGGCCGCCCAGCAGCGGCAGGCTCCTGCGGAGGCCACCGCCATGGATTTCTGGCGCCTGACCGGCCAGCTCGCCGAAAGCCGGCAGCGGCAGGCCCTGGCCGTGCAAGCCTACCGGGCCCTGGTGGGCGCGAAGGACCACGACCGGTCCGACTACGACGCGCTGATCCGCCTGCTGATGCCCGACCAGCCGCTCGAAGGCGCCAAGGTGTCGGCGCTCGCCTGGGAGAAGTTCGGCGATCCGCGCTACCTCGTGGACGCGCTCTCGGTCTATTCCAGCCGCAACCAGTGGGAGGCGATGGGCGCCCTGATGCGCAAGCTGGAAGACGGCTCGCAGGAGACGAAGCAGTCCGTGGCCGCGCTGCGGGAAATTCCCGAATTCCTGCGCCTGGCGGGGGGCTACTACCAGAGCCAGGGCGACCTCGCGCGTGCGCGCAGCTATTACGAGGACGGCCTGCGCAGCAGTCCGGATTCGTCCGAGATGCGGCAGGCGCTGATCTGGCTGTTCATCGACAGCAACGATGCAGTCTCGCTGCGCACCCTGCTGACGACACAGGAGCGGAACTGGGCGCGCGACGAGGACGTGAAGGACGCGCTCGCGGCCGCCTACCAGGCGCTCTCGCTGCCGCAGGTGGCACTGGAGCGCTACCTCACGCCGCGCGTAGCGCGGCACCAGGATGATTTCCTCTGGCTGATGAACTACGCGGACGCGCTGGACCAGAACCAGCAGACCGACCGCTCCTGGCGCCTGCGCCGCGAACTGCTCTCGCGCGAATGGCAGGCCGCGCGCCAGGGCGGCCAGGGCCGGCGGCTCACGCCGCAGCAGGCCCGCGCCCGCTGGCTCACCGAGGAAGGGCTGGACACGACGCGCCGCGTCGCGCGCGCCCGCCTCATGCTGACGCAACGGCCCGGCGACCCGGCGCTGGACGTGCTGCGGGAGCTGCTGCGCATGGACACGGACGACCGCGGCCGCATGTCCAACGCGGCGGCCGAAACCGCCATCGGCTGGCTGCAGGATGCCGGCGAATACACCGCCGAGCGCGGCTACCTCTGGCAGCAGTACGCACGTGCCCGGGGCACGCGCACCAACCGGCCGCTCTGGGCGGAGATCACGGTGGCGCTGGCCGAGGACGACAAGGCCGCCACCGGCCAGCTGCTGGAGCAGTTCGACGAGCGCCTGCCGCGCTACGACCGCGTGAATGCCGCGCGCGCGGTGGACGACGTGCGGCTCGCGCAGAGCGCCGCCTTCGAGGCGCAGGGCGAGCAGCGCGAGGACGAACCCCTGCAGCTGCAGCTCACCGAAACCCTGCTGGCCTTCAGCGACCATGCCGGCGGCTACGGCAAGATCCAGCAGCTGGGCGGCCTGGACGAGGTCGAGGGCGGCAGCCGCTTCCACATCGCCTTCAATCCGCGGCTGGCGCTCGACCTGGAGTTCGCCAGCATCCGCCGCCGCTCCAGCGACCCGCTGGTGGTGGTGAATCCGCCGGACGAAAGCGTGTTCGACGCCCGCCTGCACTGGCGCCATCCGGACGGCGAGACCACGCTGCGCGCCGGCCGCCGCGTGAGCTTCCAGGCCTATACCCCCGTGCAGATCGAGCACGAGCAGCGCATCGACAACCGCCTCACGCTGCGCATGGAACTCGGCTTCCAGCTGCCCAGCCAGGAGAGCCTGGCGCTGCGCATCGCCGGCATGAAGGACCGCGCGGGCGCGAGCGTGCGCTACCAGGCCACGCGCCTGGACCGCTTCTCCATCGAGTACGCGAACGACCGCTACCGCCTGCAGACGGGCACGGGCCTGGGCAGCGGCCGCCACACCACGCTGAGCTACACCCACACCTACCGGCAGGAAGCGCCCCTGCTGGAGTTCGGAGCGTTCTGGTCGCGCCACGATTTCTCGCGCAACGACATCTTCTCGCTCTCGCCGCGCGACCAGGAGTTCCGCCGCTACCTGCTGCCCGGCATCGAGCCCGGACAGGACTACTTCCTGCCCGAGAGCTTCAGCTACTACGGCCTGCAGGTGTCCACCAACATGCGCTACGAAGAAGAGTATTCGCGCACGCTGCGGCCCTACGCCAGCGCGAGCCGCACCTGGCACAGCCGCCTGGGGCCGGGCTACGAGCTGCGCGTGGGTGTGGCCGGCAGCGTGATCGGCGGCGACCACCTGGGCCTGACCTGGGGAATGAGCAAGTCCGGGCTGCAACTGCAGCAGGGCCTCAACCGCAACCTGGCCTTCAGCTACCGCCTGCACTTCTGATATCCATGCATTCGAAGAACCCCGAACCGTTTCTCCAAGGAAGAAAGGACTCCCCCATGCAACATCCACGCTCCCTGCTGCAACGCCTGCGTACCGGCGCCGCCGGAGGCCTGATCCTGGTGCTGCTCGCGGCGTGCTCCACCATCGACCGCGGCGCGCCGCCGCCGCTCGAACGCAACGCCACCTGGGTGGTGCTGCCCTTCGCGAACCACACCGAGACCCCGCTGGCGGGCAACCGCGCGGAAGCGATCTCGCTCGCCCTGCTCCAGGCCCGCGGGATCGGCCGCGTGCAGCGCTATCCCGGCGGCGCGCAACAGGAGGCTCTCTTCGACGCGGGCGACGCCAAGCGCCAGGAGGACGTCCTCGCCTGGGCCCGCGAGAAGCAGGCCAAGTACGCGCTCGCGGGCGCGGTGGACGAATGGCGCTACAAGGTCGGCGTGGATGGCGAGCCCGCGGCCGGCGTCACGCTGCAGATCATCGACGTGGCGACGGGCGACACGCTCTGGAGCGGCACCGGCGGCAAGAGCGGCTGGAGCCGCGAATCCCTCTCGGGCGTGGCGCAGAAGCTGATCCGCAGCCTGATGGACTCCGGCCTGTCCGGTGCCCGCTGACGCCGCCATGCCACCGGAGAAGTCCCCCCCGCCCGCCGCAGCCGCCGGCCGCCGCCGCGCGGTCGGCGCCGCCCCCACCCCCGCGCCGGCGAAGGGCCGCGCGGGCCTGCGGCCGGTGCCCGAGCAATTGCTGGGCAAGCTCGCCGCCACCGACACGCGGCCGGCGATCATGCTGCTGGAGACGCTGCTGCTGCCCGGGCTGGCGATCGCGCTCGGCCTGCTGCTGCATCCGCAAGACCCGATCTGGAGCGAAGGCGACTTTCCCTGGGCCTGGTTCGCGCCGGTGATCGTGGCGCTGCGCTACGGCCCGCTGGCGGGGCTGGGCGGCGCCGTGGTGCTGCTCGGGGGCTGGCTGCTGGTGAACTTCGGCCACTACGAACGATTCCCGCAGCTCTTCTTCCTGGGCGGGCTGATCCTGGTGCTGATCGTGGGCGAATTCTCCAGCCTGTGGCAGGCACGCACCCGGCGCGCCGAGAACGTGCAGCTCTACCTCGACCAGCGCCTGGAGCATCTGGTGCGGCAGTACTACCTGCTGCGCCTGTCGCACGACCGGCTGGAGCAGGAGCTCATCGGCCGCCCCATGTCGATGCGCGACGCGCTCGCCACGCTGCAAAGCGTGGACGCGCAGCAGCAGGACCCGGCGCAGGGCGCGCAGACCCTGCTGCGGCTGCTGGCGCAGTACTGCCAGCTCGAATCGGCCGCGCTGCACGCCGCCGCCGACGACCAGGCCGAGGCCGAGCCCGTGGCGCGCATCGGCAGCGGCAGCGAGCCGCTCGACACGCGCGATCCGCTGGTGCTGCAGGCCCTGGAGACCCGCAAGCTCTGCCACATCAGCCAGCTGCTCACGCACCAGCAGCAGACCCGCTACCTCGCCGTGGCGCCGCTGCTGGACCTGGGCGGCGAGATCTACGGCCTGCTCGTGATCGAGGACATGCCGTTCTTCTCACTGCAGGACGAGAACCTCCAGACCATCAACCTGCTGCTGGGCTACTACACCGACGGACTCGCCATGCAGACGCTGGCGCGGCCGCTCGTCGAGCGCATTCCGGACTGCCCCGCCGATTTCGCGTTCGAGGCGCAGCGGCTGGCGCACATGCGCGACACCACCCGGGTGCCGAGCATCATCGTGGCGCTCGAATTCCTGCCCCGCGCCATCGAGCGGGGCCTGCCGTCGCAGATCGAGCGGCTCAAGCGCGAGCTCGACGAAAGCTGGCTGATCACCGGCCCGGAGCGCCAGGTGCTGGCCGTGCTGATGCCGCTGGGCGACCAGGCCACGGCGGAGGGCTACATCAACCGGCTCGAGAACTGGGCGCAGCAGAAGAGCGGCCAGCCGCTTGCCGAGGCCGGCATCTTCCCCCACGTGGTGCTGCTGGACGGCGAGCCCCTCGCGGTGCTGGAGCGACTGCACGGGATGGCCCATGCTTAACCTGAAGCTCGGCATCACCGCCTTCCTGCTCGAGATCGGTGCCTGGAGCGGCCCCCTGATGCTGCAGGGCCGCTCCGACGCGGCGCTGGCGAGCTACCTCATCGTTCATGCGCTCGCCTGCGCGATGCTGGCGCTGTGCCTGCTGCCGCTGCTGTCGGGCGAACAGGCCCGCCCGCGCCTGCCGGTGATGGCGCTCATGGCGGTCTTCAGCTACGCGGTGCCGATCGCCGGCTTCGTCGGCGTGGTGGTGGCGGTGGTGGTGCTGCGCCTGTACCGCACGCCGCAGGGCCAGGAGGATTTCGAATCGCTGCAGCTGCCGGAATTCGACCTGCACCAGCGCATGCAGGCGAGCTTCCGGCAGGCCGGGCTGCGGTCCTTCCTGGGCAACGCCCAGGCGCCCATGCAGACCCGCCTGCGCGCCATGGTCGCGCTGCAGCACGTCTCGGGCCGCATCGCGTCGCCGCTGCTGCGCAGCATCCTGAGCGATCCGAGCGAAGACCTGCGGCTGCTCGCCTACGGCATGCTCGACACGCTGGAAAAGCGCATCAACCGCACCATCGACAGCGAGCTGGACGCCCTGCGCCGCGCCGAGGCCGAGGAAGGCGCCACGCCCGGGCCGCAGACGCTCGAGGCTGCGCACCGGCTGTCCGACCTCTACTGGGAACTGGTCTACCAGGAACTGGTGCAGGGCGACCTGCGCACCCACGCCATCCACGAATCGCTGCGCTACTGCGACAGGGTGCTGGCGCAGTCGCCCGGCAATGCGCAACTGAACCTGCGGCGCGGCCGCCTGCTGCACGCCCAGGGCCTGACCGAGGCAGCGGGCGAAGCCTATGCGCGCGCCCGCGAACTCGGCCTGCCCGCCACGCGCGTGCTGCCCTACCAGGCCGAGCTGTGCTTCGAGCGTCGCGACTACGCGCAGGCCCGCGCGCTGCTGCAGGAGCTCGGCCAGTGGCGCGCCCTGCCGCGCCTGCGGCCCGTGCTCGATTACTGGAAAGCCCGATGAGCGACGTCCATCCCCAGGCCCAGGAAGCCGACATCGCGCTGCTGCTCGAGGGCACCTTCCCCTACGTGAGCGGCGGGGTGTCGAGCTGGATCAACCAGATCATCCGGGCCTACCCCGAGTACCGTTTCGCCATCGTCTTCCTCGGCAGCCGGCGCGAGGACTATTCCGGCTTCAAATACGAACTGCCGCCCAACGTGGTGCATTTCGAAGAGCATTACCTCTACGAACACCTCGGCGTGCGCTCCATGCCCGCGCGCCGCAAGGGCGACCACGCCGCGCTCGAGATGGTGCGCACGCTGGTCGACTCCTTCCGGCTCGGCCACCGCAGCCCCGAGGCGATCGCGGCCTTCCAGCGCATCAGCCTGGAGATGCAGCCCGGCGGCCGCCTGCCGATGGAGGACTTCCTCTACAGCGAGCGCGCCTGGGAGATCATCTGCCAGAGCTACCGCGAGCACTGCACCGATCCGTCCTTCGTGGACTACTTCTGGACCGTGCGCATCATGTACCAGCCGCTCTGGATGCTGGCGCGCGTGGCCCGCAGCATGCCGCGCGTGCGCGCCGTGCACAGCGCCTCCACCGGCTACGCGGGCTACCTGGGCGGCCTGGCGCGGCAGATGCGCGGCGTGCCGCTCATCCTCTCGGAGCACGGCATCTACACCAAGGAACGCAAGATCGACCTCTTCAAGAGCGAGTGGATCCGCGACAACCGCAACATCTTCCAGCGCGATCCGACCGAGCTGTCGTACTTCCGTCAGATGTGGATCCAGTTCTTCGAGTGGCTGGGCTATTACTGCTACGCGTCGGCCGATCCGATCATCGCGCTCTACGAGGCCAACCGGACGCGGCAGGTGGCCGACGGCGCGGCCCCCGAGCGCACCTTCAACATTCCCAACGGCATCAAGCTCGGGCGGTTCGCCGCGCTGCGCAGCCAGCGCCCTGCCGAGGTGCCGCCGGTCCTCTGCCTGATCGGCCGCGTGGTGCCGATCAAGGACATCAAGACCTTCATCCGCGCGATGCGCCGGGTGGTGAACCAGCGGCCCGACGCCGAAGGCTGGATCGCCGGCCCCGCCGAGGAAGACCGCTCCTACGCGCAGGAATGCGAGAACCTGGTGCGCAGCCTGGGGCTGGAGAACAACGTGCGCTTCCTCGGCTTCCAGAAGGTCGAGGACCTGATGCCGCGCATCGGCCTCGTCGTCCTCTCGTCGATCAGCGAGGCGCTGCCGCTGGTGCTGCTGGAGGGCTACGCCGCAGGCGTGCCGGCCGTCTCCACCGACGTGGGTTCGTGCCGCCAGCTCATCGAGGGGCTGGACGAGGAAGACCGCGCGCTCGGCGCCTCGGGCAAGGTGGTGCCGATCGCCGATCCGCAGCAGCTCGCGGATGCCTCTCTCGCACTCATCAACGACGCGCCCGCCTGGCATGCCGCGAGCCGCGCCGCCGTGGCGCGCGTCGAACGCTACTACACCGACACGCTCATGTTCGACCGCTACCGGCGCGTCTATGAACGGGCGCTCGCACAGACGGAGGGCCCCCGCTGATGGCCGGCATCGGATTCGAGCTGCGGCGCATGCTGCGCAAGAACACCCTGGTGGGCCTCGTGCAGGCCTACGCCTACGCGGGCGTCATCGGCTCCGGGCCGTGGGTGTTCTCCATCGTGGGCATCCTGCTCATCGGTATCTTCAGCGCGAGCGTGGTCGTGCCGGGCGTGCTGGTCACGCAGTTCCAGACCTCCGTCACCTACATGGTGGCCGGCAGCCTGATCCTCACCGGGCTGGTGCAGCTCGCGTTCACGCGCTTCGTCTCCGACCGCCTCTTCGAGAAGCGCAAGGACGCGATCCTGCCCAACCTGCACGGGCTGATGCTGGTGACCACGCTCGCCGCCGCGGCGCTCGGCACGCTCGCGCTGTTCACGCTGCTGCCGAACCTGGGCCTCATCTACCGCATGCTCATGCTCGCGGGCTTCACGCTCATGTGCGACGTCTGGGTGCTCACGGTGCTGCTCTCGGGCATGAAGCGCTACAAGGCGATCGTCGGGCTGTTCGGCGTGTCGTACGCCGTCGTCGTGCTCAGCTCGCTGCTGATGCGCCCCTGGGGCCTGGAAGGCCTGCTGGCCGGCTTCGTGATCGGCAACTACCTGCTGCTCGCGGGCATGTGGCTGCTCGTGGTGAGGGAGTTCAACCCGCGTGGCCGCATCATCGCCTTCGAGTTCGCCGAGCGCAAACTGCTCTACCCCTCCCTGATCGCCATCGGGTTCCTCTACAACTTCGGCATCTGGGTGGACAAGTTCATGTTCTGGTACTTCCCGCCGACCTCCGAGCCCATCATCGGCGGATTGCGCGCCTCGCTGATCTACGACCTGCCGGTGTTCCTGGCCTACCTGTCGATCATTCCCGGGATGGCGGTGTTCCTGGTGCGCATCGAGACCGACTTCGTGGAGTACTACGACAAGTTCTACGACGCCGTGCGCAGCGGCGGCTCGCTCGAATACATCGAGGCGATGCGCGACGAGATGGTGTATTCGATCCAGCAGGGCCTGGGCGAGATCGCCAAGATCCAGACGCTGGCCGTGCTGATCACCTTCGTGGCCGGGCCCGCCATCCTGAGCGGCCTGGGCATCTCGCGCCTGTACCTGCCGCTGCTGCACGTGCAGGTGATCGGCGCGGGGCTGCAGGTGGGGCTGATGGCCATCCTGAACGTGTTCTTCTACCTCGACCAGCGCCGCATCGTGCTGCTGCTGTGCGTGCAGTTCGTGGCGCTCAACGTGCTGCTGACGGGCTTCACGCTGTATGCCGGCGCGGCGCTCTATGGCTACGGCTTCGCGGTCGCCACGCTGCTCACGCTGTGCACCGGCATGTACCTGCTGTCCCGCCAGCTGAACCGGCTCGAATACGAGACCTTCATGCTGCAGTAGGGGCCCGACGGCCCAAATGTGTCCAAACTTTACAAAACCCACAAAAAACAGCGATACCGCGGGCGCAACGCCGGAAGACAATCGGGCGTCTCGTCGTATCGCCTCCCAGAGAGGAATTGCCATGGCCCGAATCCGTCCCCTCGTCCGCTGGTGCAGCCTTTCGCTGGCCGCGCTCATCGCCGCCTGCGGAGGCGGAGGCGGAGGTTCGTCTGACGCCAGCAACCCGTCCAACCCGAACACGCCCACCACGCCGACGAGCGTCGCCGTGAGCTTCGCGGCGCCGGAGGCGGAAAACGTCTACGGCGTGGGGACGGCCCTGTCGCTCAGTGCCCAGGTCACGGTGAATGGCGCGGCCGCGGTGGACGGCACGCCCGTGAGCTTCTCGGCGTCGCCCGGCACGTTCTCGGCCAGCGGCACCACCCGCTCGGGCGTGGCCACGGTCGCGTTCAGCGGCACCACGCCGGGCCGCCAGCAGCTCAGCGCCTCGGTCTCGGTGTCTTCGGGCTCGTCGGCGGCCGCCACCGCGACGGCCACGCGCATCGTGTACCTGCGCCCCGCGCCCGCGGCGCTGGAGGTGCTGGTGCCTGCCTATTTCCATCCGTCCTCCGGCACCGAATGGGCACGCCTGGCCTCCGGCGCGGCGGCCAATCCCGCGGTCAAGGTCACGGCCATCGTGAACCCCAACAACGGCGAGTTCACCGCCGCCGAAGCCGCCTATGCGAGCGCGCTGGGTGCGTTCGTCTCCGCTGGCGGCAAGGTGGTGGGCTATGTGTACACGGGCTACGGCGCCCGATCGCTCGCGGCCGTGAAGGCCAACATCGATGCGTACTTCGCGCTCTACGGCCGCAACCTGATCAGCGGCATCTTCCTGGACGAAATGTCCTCCGATGCCTCGAAGCTGAGCGGCTACCGGGAGATCTATGCATACATCAAGGCCAAGGGCGCCGACCTGCGCGTGATCGGCAATCCGGGCATGGTGCCGGACACCGCCGACTACGCTACTGTGGCCGACGTGCTCGTCACCTTCGAGGCACGCAACACCACCTACGCCACCTACGATCCGCGCACCACGCCGTGGCTCTACACGCTGGCCAACAACCGGCAGAGCTCGCTGGTACACAACACCGCCACCTGCGCCGACATGCAGAAGGCCGTGCAGTCCGCCGCATCGCCGCTCTACAACGCCGGACTGGTCTACATGACCGACCTGCAGTACGACCCGGTCAAGGACATCGGCAACCCCTGGGAATCGCTGCCCTCGTACTGGACGGCCCTGCTGCAGACCGTGGGAGCCGTGAACCAGGGACGCACACCGCCCGCCTGCTGAGCTCAGACCGACCAGCCCCGCCCGCGGGGCGCCGGCAGTGGGCGTGCGCGCCGCCCCGCTGCGCGCTGCGTTGCGCGGCGCGGGGGATCAGGCGGCGACGCCGCCGTTCAGCGCGTCCGCGCGGGCCTGCGCGGCAGCGAAGTCGAGGTCGCCCGAGTAGATCGCGCGGCCGCAGATGACGCCCTCCACGCCCTCGTTCTCCACCGCGCAGAGCTGCTCGATGTCGGCCATGCCGGCCAGGCCGCCGGAGGCGATGACGGGGATGGTGAGGGCCTGGGCCAGCTTCACCGTGGCCTCGATGTTGATGCCAGAGAGCATGCCGTCGCGGCCGATGTCGGTGTAGACGATGGACTCGACGCCCCAGTCCTCGAACTTCTTCGCGAGATCGACCACCTCGTGGCCGGTGAGCTTGCTCCAGCCGTCGGTGGCGACCTTGCCGTCCTTGGCGTCCAGGCCCACGATGATGTGGCCACCGAAGGCGCTGCAGGCGTCCTTCAGGAACCCCGGATTCTTCACGGCCGCGGTGCCGATGATCACGTAGCGCAGGCCGCCGTCGATGTATTTCTCGATCGTGTCCAGGTCGCGGATGCCGCCGCCCAGCTGCACGGGCAGGTCGTCGCCCACCTCCTTGAGGATGGCCTTGATCGCGGCGTAATTCTTGGGCGTGCCGGCGAAGGCGCCGTTCAGGTCCACGAGGTGCAGGCGCCGGGCGCCGGCATCCACCCATTTGCGCGCCATGGCCGCCGGGTCTTCGCCGAAGGTGGTGGATTGATCCATGTCACCTTGCTTGAGGCGCACGCAGTGTCCGTCCTTGAGGTCGATGGCGGGGATGAGCAGCATGATGGAGAAAAAAGATGAAGGAATGCCGTGGCGGATGGGGGTCCGGCCGGGGTGGGAGGGAAGTGGGGAGACGGAGCGTCAGGGATTCCAGTGGAGGAAGTTGCGGTAGAGCGCCAGGCCGTGCTCGGAACTTTTCTCGGGATGGAATTGGGTGGCGAAAATATTATCGCGGGCCACGGCGGATGCAAAGCGGCCGCCGTAATCGGTTTCCCCTGCAGTGTGCGCCGCATCGCGCGGCAGCGCATGGAAACTGTGCACGAAGTAGAAGTAGCTGTCGTCCGGAATGCCGGCCCACACCGGGTGCACGGCCCCGCCGTGCGGCACCTGCCGCACGCGGTTCCAGCCCATCTGCGGCACCTTGTAGCGGCTGCCGTCCGGCTGCAGGTGGCCGGCCAGGTCGAAGCGCACCACGTCGCCCGGGATCAGCCCCAGGCCCGGGGTGTCGCCCTCGGCGCTGTGGTCCAGCAGCATCTGCATGCCCACGCAGACGCCGAAAAGCGGCTTGGTGGCCGCGGCCTCCAGCACGGATTCCTGCAGCCCGGATTCGCGCAGCTCGCGCATGCAGTCCGGCATGGCGCCCTGCCCCGGCAGCACCACGCGCTGCGCGGCGCGCACGTCCTCGGGGCGCGAGGTCACGACCACGGTCCAGCCGCTGCCTTCGGCGGCGGCCTGCACGGCCTGCGACACCGAGCGCAGGTTGCCCATGCCGTAATCCACGACGGCGACGGTCTTCGATGCGAGATTCATGGCTACAGCGAGCCTTTGGTGGAGGGGATGACGCCGGCCGAGCGCGGATCGCGCTCCAGTGCGAAGCGCAGCGCGCGGGCGAAGGCCTTGAAGATCGTCTCGCACTGGTGGTGTGCGTTGAAGCCCTTCAGGTTGTCGATGTGCAGCGTCACGCCCGCATGGTTCACGAAGCCCTGGAAGAACTCGTAGACCAGCTGGGTGTCGAGCTGGCCGATGCTGCCGGCCGTGAACTTCACGTCCATGTGCAGGCCCGGCCGGCCCGAGAAATCGACCACCACGCGCGAGAGCGCCTCGTCGAGCGGCACGTAGGCATGGCCGTAGCGGCGGATGCCCTTCTTGTCGCCCACGGCCCGCGCGAACGCCTGGCCCAGCGTGATGCCCACGTCCTCCACCGTGTGGTGGCCGTCGATGTGCAGATCGCCCTCGCACTCGATGTCCAGATCGATCAGGCCGTGCCGCGCGATCTGGTCGAGCATGTGGTCGAAGAAGCCGATGCCCGAGGACAGGCGCGCCGCGCCCGTGCCGTCGAGGTTCACGCGCACGCGGATGCGGGTTTCGGCGGTGTTGCGGGCGACCTCGGCCGTGCGGTCGGCGCCGGGGCCCTCGGGGGCGGTGGAGGGAACGAGTGCGGAGGAGGAAGTCATAGGGAAGCCTGGAGTGCGTCGAGCATCTGGGCGTTGTCGGCTTCGCTGCCCACCGTGAGGCGCAGGCAGCGGGCCAGCAAGGGATGCATTGTAGAAACGTTCTTGACGAGGACCTTGCGGGCCTTCATGCCCTCGAAGGCCCGCGCCGCGTCGGGCACGCGCACCAGCACCATGTTGGCCTCGCTGTCCCACACGCGTTCGACGCCCGGCATGGCGCGCAGCGCGGCGATGAGATGCGCGCGCGCGGCCCGCAGCTCGGCGGCCTGGGCGGCAAATACCTGCGCACGCTCCAGCGCGAACAGCGCGGCCTCGCAGTTGAGCACGCTCACGTTGTAGGGCGGGCGCACCTTCTCGATCTCGTCCACGAGCGCCGCCGGGCCCGCGAGGTAGCCCAGGCGCACGCCGGCCAGGCCGAACTTGCTGAGCGTGCGCATCAGCAGCACGTGGGCGTTGCGCGCGGGCTCGGCGCGCATGCGGTCCAGCCAGGTGCGGCTCGCGAAGGGCTGGTAGGCCTCGTCCATCACCACGATGCCGCCCTGCGCGCCCACTGCGTCGATGATGCGCTGCACCGCCCCCTCGTCCCACAGCGTGGCCGTGGGGTTGTTCGGATAGGCCAGGTAGGTGATCGCCGGGCGGTGCTGCGCGATGGCGGCGAGCATGGCGGGTTCATCGAGTTCGAAGTCGGCGGTGAGCGGCACGCCCACGAAGTCCAGCCCCTGCAGCTGCGCGCTCATGGGGTACATCACGAACCCGGGCATGGGCGCGAGCATGGTGGCGCGCTCGCCCGTGCCGGGCCGCGCGCAGGCCAGCGCCAGCAGCGTGATGATCTCGTCCGAGCCGTTGCCCAGCACCATCGAGAAGCCCTCCGGCATGCCGATGTGCGCGGCGAGCGCAACTTTCAGGTCCGCCAGCCGCGCGCCGGGGTAGCGGTTCAGCGCCAGCGCGCCGAGGCGCCGGCCCAGCGCCTCCTGCAGCTCCGGCGGCAGCGGGAACGGATTTTCCATCGCGTCCATCTTGAGCACGCCGGTGGCGGGCTGCACGGCGTAGGCGTGCATGGCGCGGACGTCGGGGCGGATGCGGCCGAGCGCGGCGGCGAGGGTGTCGGTCATTCGAGCGATTCCAGTGCGTCGGGAGTAACGAGGAAAGGGTTCACGGCGCGCACGGCGTCGTAGCGCTGGCCGTGGGGCAGCACGTCGCCCAGCACGTGGCGGCAGCCCTGCTGGTGCGCGGAGGCGACGATGAGCGCGTTCCAGTAGCTCAGGCCGTAGCGGTCCTGCAGGTCCCAGGCGCCGTCGACCACGTAGGCGTCGAGGTGCGGCGGCTGCCAGACGCGCAGGCGGCGCACCTGCGCGCGCACCAGATGCAGCGTCTCGGGGCCCGGAAAGCAGGCCACGGCGTTGTGGTAGAGCTCGTTGAGCACCTGCGAGCTGATGCGGCCGCGGCGCGTGCTCCAGCACAGCGCCAGCCACTCGCGGGCACGGGCCTGGCGGGCGGGGTCGCGGTCGTCCACGCTGCTGAGCAGCACGCCGGTATCGACGAACAGCGGCGTGCTCATGGCGCAGGCGGCTCCTCGCGCTCCATCAGTTCGGGACGTGCCAGGTAGGGGCGTGCCGATGCGCCCCAGGTTTCGAACGCCAAGGCCTCGCGCATCGCCTGGGCATACGCGTCTTCCTGGCGCATCTTTTCCGCCAGCCATTCGCCCAGCATGCGGGACACGCTGGTACCGCGCCGGGCGGCTTCGACGCGGACCCATTCGGCGACCGGGTCGTCCATGGTGATGGTGACGTTCTTCACGGTCCGGATGGTACCCGAATTCACCACGAACCTCGTGCACCACGAAGTTCGTGGCGCTCTCACACCACAGCGGACAGCGGGGCCGCCCGTGTCGGCATCGCGCAGGCGATGGCGCCCACCCGTTGCAGCGCGGCCGTGTGCTCGGGCGACCAGTCGCCGCCCACGCCGATGCGCAGGCAGTTGCGAAAGCGCCCGCCCGTGCCGAAGACGGTGCCGGGCGGCACCAGGATGCGCTCTTCCAGGCAGGCCTGGTGGAGCTGCAGGGTGTCCAGCCCGCGCGGCAGTTCCAGCCACAGCAGCAGCCCGCCGGGGGGATCGCTCACGCGCGTGCCCGCAGGGAAGGATTGCGCGATCACGTGCCGCACGGCGTCCATGCGCGCGGCGACCGCGGTGCGCAGCTGGCGCATCGCCGCCGCATGCCCCGTCTGCAACATCAGCTCGGCGAGGGCCAGCTCCAGCACCGGCGACTGCCCGCCGGCCTGCAGGTCCTTCATGCGGCGCAGCGTTTCGGTCCACCGGCCGGCCTCCACCCATCCCAGGCGCAGGCCCGGCGCGAGCGTTTTCGAGAAGGAGCTGCACAGCATCACATGGCCCGTGGTGTCGTGCGATTTGACGGTGCGGCGGTGCTCGTCCGCTTCCGCGAGGTCGTTGTAGACGGCGTCCTCTATCACCGCCAGCCCGTGTCGCCCGGCCAGCTGCGCGAGGCGGCGGCGCTCGGCCTGGGGCATGCAGGCGCCGAGCGGATTGCTCAGGGTGGGCACCACGATCAGCGCCTTCACGGGCTGGGTCTCCAGCGCGAGCTGCAGCGCATCCAGCGAGATGCCGTGCCGCGGATGGGTCGGGATTTCGAGCGCCTTCAGGTGCAGGCCCTGCAGCACTTCGAGGAAGGAAAAATGCGTGGGCGACTCCAGCGCCACCACGTCGCCCGGCTGGGTGACGGCGCGCAGGCACAGGCTGATGCTGTCCATGCAGCCGCCGGTGACGAGGACGCGCTCCGGATCGAGGCTGCAGCCCATGCCCACGGCATAGCGCGCGATCGCGCGGCGGGCCTCTTCATGTCCGTCGGACGACGGGTACACGCAGAGCAACTGGCGGTGGCGCTGCACCGAGCGCGCCACGGCGCGGCGCACCCGGTCCACGTCGAGCAGGTCCGGGCCCGGCGTGCCGCTGCTGAACGACACCACGTCCGCCGGCTGCGCGGCACCCAGGATGCGCTGGCCCAGCCAATCCACCGACACGTCCCGCGGACGCCGCAGCCCCCGCGACACCGTCGGCTCGGGCAGCACGGCCGGCCGCGGCGCGACGAAATAGCCCGAGCGCGGCCGCGCCGCGATGAGCTGCGCGTCCTCCAGCCAGTGGTAGGCCTGCACCACGGTGCTCTGGGCGACGCCGCGCTGGCGCGCGAGTTCGCGCACCGAGGGCATGCGCGCTCCGCGCACCAGGGTGCCATTGCGGATCAGCCCGGCCATCTGCGACGCGATCTGCAGGTACAGCGGGGTGGAATCGGTCTCGGACATCGAAGCGATTCTGTATCGCCTCGCCATGCCGGAGGCAGTACAGATGCCCGGCAGGTCGTGCAGTACAGAGTGGGCGGCGCGGCGCTCTGTACCGGTTCGGATGCCGCAGGGCTGCGGCTGTCGCGGCGGCGAGCGCACAGACACAGTGGGAGCCATGAACTCCGCACCCGCACCCGCCCTCGCCTTCCTGCGCCGCCTGGCCCCGCGCCGCGCGGTGGCCCCCCAGACCCTCGTGGCCACGCTGGCCCCCGGCGGGCCGGTCCGCGCGCTGGACTGCGCGCCCGGTTGCCGCGCCACGCTGCAGGTGCTGTCCGGCCGTGCCTGGATCACGCAGCACGGCGAAGGCGACGACTGGTTCCTGGAACCGGGCCAGCGCCTGGCCCTGCCCGGCCCCGGCCGGCTGTACGCCGGCACCGACGGCCCCGAACCGCTGCAACTGCGATGGGTGGTGGAGCCGGCCTCGCCGCAAGGCGGCACGCCAGGGGCCTTGCGCGCGGCGGCCTGAACGGCGCAACTCCTAAACTGGTGCCGTCCCACTCAGTGGCTGCATCTTTTGCCGCGAGACACGCCCCGCGAAATGGAGCACGCTTGTTCTGAACTGGCTGAAATTCCATGCTGCGCCATGGCCCACCGCCTCGAGCAACTGGCGCGGCCCAGGCCAGCAGCAGCCAAGCAAGGACCGCCCCGCAGCGATGGCTGCGTCCCCCTGCCCGCCATGCGCAGCATGGCGAGAGCGGGGGCTGAGGGCCGCGGCTCCGGGCCTGCCCGAAGGGCTGCCGCCTCTGGCGGCTGCATGTAGCGGCGAAGCCGCTCAGGGGGGTGTTACTGCTTCAACCTCATCTCCGCCGCCCGCGCATGCGCCTGCAGCCCCTCGCCGTGCGCCAGCACGCTGGCGATGGCGCCCAGTGTCTGCGCGCCCTGCTCGCTCACCTCGATGAGGCTGCTGCGCTTCTGGAAGTCGTACACGCCCAGCGGCGACGAGAACCGCGCGGTGCCGCTGGTCGGCAGCACGTGGTTCGGGCCTGCGCAGTAGTCGCCCAGGCTCTCGCTGGTATAGGCCCCGAGGAAGATCGCGCCCGCGTGGCGCAGCAGCGGCTCCCAGCGGTGCGGATCGCGGCTCGACACCTCCAGGTGCTCGGGCGCGATGCGGTTGCTGATCGCGCAGGCCTCTTCCATGTCCTTCGTGAGGATCAGCGCGCCGCGGCCCGTGAGGCTCTTGGCGATGATCTCGGCGCGCGGCATCTCGGGCAGCAGGCGGTCGATGGCGGCCTGCACGGCATCGATGTAGGCGGCATCCGGGCACAGCAGGATGGACTGCGCCAGTTCGTCGTGCTCGGCCTGGCTGAACAGGTCCATCGCCACCCAGTCGGGCGGCGTGGTGCCGTCGGCCAGCACCAGGATCTCGCTCGGGCCGGCGATCATGTCGATGCCCACCGTGCCGAACACGCGCTTCTTGGCGCTGGCCACGTAGGCATTGCCGGGGCCGGTGATCTTGTCCACCTTCGGCACGGTGGCCGTGCCGTAGGCCAGCGCGGCCACGGCCTGCGCGCCGCCGAGCGTGAAGGCACGGCCCACGCCGGCCACGTAGGCGGCCGCGAGCACCAGCGGGTTCTTCTCGCCGCGCGGCGTGGGCACTACCATGATGATGTCCTGCACGCCGGCCACGTGGGCCGGAATGGCGTTCATCAGCACACTGGAAGGGTAGGCCGCCTTGCCGCCCGGCACGTAGATGCCGACGCGGTCGAGCGGTGTCACCTTCTGGCCGAGCAGCGTGCCGTCTTCGTCGCGGTAGCTCCAGCTCTCGCCGCTCGCCCTCTTCTGGGCCTCGTGGTACTTGCGCACCCTGCGCGCAGCGGCTTCGAGCGCCTCGCGCTGCACCGCGGGCAAGGCATCGAAGGCGGCTTTCAGTTCCGCCTGCGACAGCTCCAGGGCCGCCACCGAGGGCGCCGCCAGGCCGTCGAACCGCTCCGTGTACTCCAGCACGGCCGCATCGCCGCGCGCCTGCACGTCGGCCAGGATGTCGGCCACGCGCTGCTCGATGGCGGCGTCGGTGTCGGCGGACCAATGCAGGCGTTCCCGGAAGGCGGACTCGAAATCGGCACTCTCGGTATGCAGGCGGGCGGGCGTGGCTTTCATGGATCTTTCGGGGCGACTCGCCGGCAGAGACTTGGCTTATTCCGTCTCGGCCGACACTTCGCGGGTCTTGCGGTTGTACTTCAGGGTGATCTTGTCGAGCTCGCAGAGGTCCAGCCCCTCCCACTCGACTTCGGAACCATCGTCGGCGAACACCACCTTGATGTCCTGGACGCAGTGCTTGGTGTCGCCGAACTTGAACTTGCGGGACGCGCCGTTGGCGAGCTGGCTCTTGCCCAGGCGGTCGGATCCCCAATTGTCCATTTTCGTGGGCGAGACGAACACTTCGTTGAGTGCATAGCCCGTGCGGTTGACCAGCGTGAAATCCGCGTCGGCGGCGAAGGCGGCACCGCTCAGGGCCAGGCTGCCGAGCAGCAGAAATTTCTTGGACATGGGGATTCCCTCCGATTTGAAACAAATGATGCACCAGGAAACGATTTTCCCGGCATTCTCATTTTGGCGTCTATTTCGGCAAAGACTCATCCATGCAGCGGATTTCAGCTTTTTCGCTCGGTCGCCGCGGCGAAGGCATCGATGATGCGGCGCAGCGGCTCGCGCTTGAGCTTCAGCGCGGCCTGGTTCACCACCAGGTGCGAACTGATATCCATGATGCGCTCCACTTCCACCAGATGGTTGGCGCGCAGCGTGCTGCCGGTCGAGACCAGATCCACGATGGCGTCGGCCAGACCGGTGAGCGGCGCCAGCTCCATGCTGCCGTAGAGCTTGATCATGTCCACGTGCACGCCCTTGGCCGCGAAGAAGTCGCGCGCGATGCTCGTGTATTTGGTGGCCACGTTCAGGCGCGCGCCCTGCCGGACGGCGCTGGCGTAGTCGAAGTCCTGCCGCACCGCCACGCTCACGCGGCACTTGGCGATCTGCAGGTCGAGCGGCTGGTAGAGCCCCTGGCCGCCGTGCTCGATGAGCGTGTCCTTGCCGGTCACGCCGAGGTCGGCGCCGCCGTACTGCACATAGGTGGGCACGTCGGTGGCGCGCACCAGCACCACGCGCACCTCGGGCCGGTTGGTCGGCAGGATCAGCTTGCGCGACTTTTCCGGATCCTCCAGCACCTCGATGCCCGCCGCCGCGAGCAGCGGCAGGGTTTCCTCGAAGATCCGGCCCTTGGAGAGAGCCAGCGTGATCACGTCGTCCTGGGTCGTCATGCCTTCACCCTTTCGATATCGGCGCCCAGGGCGCGCAGCTTGCCTTCCATGCAGTCGTATCCCCGGTCGAGGTGGTAGATGCGGTCCACCGTGGTCTGCCCCGTGGCCACCAGCCCGGCGATCACTAGGCTCGCGGAGGCGCGCAGATCCGTCGCCCTGACCGTGGCGCCCGACAGCAGCGTGCCGGTGTCGCCCAGCCCCTCGATCACCGCCACCTTGCCGTCGGCCTGGATGCGCGCGCCCAGGCGCAGCAGCTCGTCCACGTGCATGAAGCGGTTCTCGAAAATCGTTTCCGTGACGCGCGAGGCGCCCTGCGCCACCGCATTGAGCGCCATGAACTGCGCCTGCATGTCGGTCGGAAACCCGGGGTATTCGGTGGTGCGGAAGCTCTGCGCCCGCAACCGGCCCGCGCCGGGGCTGCGCACACGGATGCCGCCCGCCGGCCCTTCCACCGCCTCCAGCGAAGCACCGGCCTCGCGCAGCTTCTCGATGACGGCGTCGAGGTGGTCGGCGCGCGCATGGCGCAGCAGCGCCTCGCCGCCCGTGGCCGCCACCGCGCACAAAAACGTACCGGCCTCGATGCGGTCGGCCACCACGCGGTGCGTGCAGCCGCCCAGGCGCTCCACGCCCTGCACGCGGATGCGGCTGGTGCCGTGGCCCTCGATGCGCGCACCCATGGCGATCAGCATCTCGGCCAGATCCACCACCTCGGGCTCCTGCGCCGCGTTCTCGAGCACCGTCTCGCCCTCGGCCAGCGTGGCGGCCATGAGCAGGTTCTCGGTCCCCGTCACCGTGACCATGTCGGTGGTGATGCGTGCGCCGCGCAGACGCGAGCGGCCGGCGGGCAGGCGCGCGATCATGTAGCCGTGCTCCACCAGGATCTCGGCCCCCATGGCCGTCAGCCCCTTGATGTGCTGGTCCACCGGCCGCGAACCGATCGCGCAGCCGCCGGGCAGCGATACCGTGGCCTCGCCGAAGCGCGCCAGCAGCGGGCCCAGCGCCAGCACCGATGCGCGCATCGTCTTCACGAGTTCGTAAGGCGCCTCCGGCGTGGAAAGCGCGCCGGCATCGATGCGCACGGTGCCGCTGTCGGCGCGGTCGCCGCCCTGGGAATGCTCGGCCGAGACACCCATGTTGCGGATGAGCTGCAGCATGGTGGCCACGTCCTGCAGGCGCGGTACGTTGAGCAGGGTCACGGGCTCGGCCGTGAGCAGCGCCGCGCACAGCTCGGGCAATGCGGCATTCTTGGCGCCGGAGATCGGCACCTCGCCGGTCAGGGCGCGGCCGCCGCGGATCTGGAGTTGGTCCATGATCACTCGTCCCGCGGCTGCGCGGCCCACTCGGCGGGCGTGAAGGTCTTCATCGACAGCGCATGCACCTCGTCCGTCTGCATGCGGCTGCCCAGCGTGGCGTACACCCGCTGGTGGCGCTGGATGGCGCGCTTGCCCTCGAATTCGGCCGAGACGATGGTCGCATACCAGTGGCGGCCGTCGCCTTCCAGCGCGATGTGTTCGCAGGGCAGCCCGGCGCGGATCAGGTCTTTGAGTTGGTCGGCGGTGATCATGGGAGAAGCGTCGTAGGAAGCGGTTCGTGGATGGGCCCTGCCGGCCGGTCCGGCGCGCCTGCGCAGGGCCCGCCCGGCAGGTTGCCGGTCGGGATCAATGGCGGATTTTGTAGCCGGTGCGCAGCAGGTGCACGGCCAGCGCGCTCACCGCGAGCCAGGCGCAGCCCACGATGGCCAGGCTGAGCCAGGGCGAAGCGTCGCTCTGCCCGAAGAAGCCGTAGCGGAAGCCGTCGATCATGTAGAAGAACGGGTTCAGGTGGCTCACCGTCTGCCAGAAGGGCGGCAGCGACTGGATGGAATAGAACACGCCCGAGAGGAAGGTCATCGGCACGATGATGAAATTCTGGAAGGCCGCCATCTGGTCGAACTTGTCGGCCCAGAGACCGGCGATCAGCCCCAGCGTGGCGAGCAGCGCCGCGCCCAGGAGCGCGAACGCCACTATCCAGAGCGGCGCCGCGAATTCCGGCCGCGCGAAGCCCAGCGTGGCGATGAACACGCCCAGCCCCACCGCCAGCCCGCGCACCATCGACGAGCCCACGTACGCGAAGAACCAGGACCAGTGCGACAGCGGCGTGAGCAGCACGAACACCAGGTTGCCCATGATCTTGCTCTGGATGAGGCTCGACGAGCTGTTGGCGAAGGCGTTCTGCAGCACGCTCATCATCACGAGCCCCGGCACCAGGAAGGCCGTGTAGCTCAGGCGGTCATAGACCTTCACATGGTCTTCGAGCACGTGGCCGAAGATCAGCAGGTAGAGCACGGCCGTGAGCACCGGCGCCGCGATGGTCTGGAAGCTCACCTTCCAGAACCGCAGCACCTCCTTGTAGAACAGGGTCTGCCAGCCGGTCATAGCCGCACCCCGCCTTCGGGCGTTTCCGCGGGCTCGTCCGGCGGGGCCGGCCCGCGCGCCGGATCGGGATAGCGCCCCTCGGCCATGAGGTTCAGGAACACGTCCTCCAGGTCCGCCTTGCGGATCTCCACGTCGTGCACGCCGACGCCGGCGGCACGCAGCCCGGAGAGGATGCCCTCGATGTCCGCCGCGTCCTGCGCGGGCAGCTGCACCACGCGGCCGGTGACGCGCGCGGCGGCGGCCAGCGCCGGCGGCAGCGCATCGTCGGTCTTGAAGCGCAGCACGTTGGTGGAGGCCGCCTGCAGCAGCTCGGAGGTGGTGGAGAGCGCCACCATCCGGCCGCGCTTGAGCATCGCGATGCGCTGGCAGAGCGCCTCGGCCTCTTCCAGGTAATGGGTGGTGAGGAGCACCGTGTGGCCGGCCTTGTTGAGCCGCGCGACGAACTGCCACAGCGTCTGGCGCAGCTCGACGTCGACGCCCGCCGTGGGCTCGTCCAGCACGATGATGGGCGGCTTGTGCACCAGCGCCTGCGCCACCAGCACGCGGCGCTTCATGCCCCCGGACAGCTGGCGCATGTTGGACGTGGCCTTGTCGGCGAGGCCCAGGCTCTCGAGCAGCTCGTCGATCCAGGCGTCGTTGTTTTTCACGCCGAAATAGCCGGACTGGATGCGCAGCGCCTCGCGCACGTTGAAGAACGGATCGAAGACGATCTCCTGCGGCACGATGCCGAGCTTGCGGCGCGCCTCGGCGTAGTCGGCGAGCACGTCGCTGCCCTGTACCAGCACCCGCCCGCCCGAGGCGCGCGCGAGGCCCGCCAGGATGCTGATGAGCGTGGTCTTGCCGGCGCCGTTCGGCCCGAGCAGGCCGAAGAACTCGCCCTCCTCGATGTCGAGGCTCACGCCATCGAGCGCCTGGAACGGCCCTTTGGGCGTGTCGTAGGTCTTGGAAACGGACTGGAAGGAGACTGCGGGCATGGAAGCGGGAGATTCTAAGGTTTCGCCCGCTTGCGTGCCGGCTGGCGGTCTTGCCCGCGCTGGCGCCTCGGAGCGCCGGATAAACATGCCGTCAGGGCCCCGCAGGGCAGCCGTCCCACGGCAGTGGCGCTCAGGACGGCCGGGCCACGGCCTCGGAGGGAGATGCCGTCAGCAGCTCACCCACCCCATACAGCCCCGCCAGCTTCGACAGCCCCTCGGGCAGGCCCTTCACCTCGAAGCGCCGGTTCTCCAGCAGCGTGGCGCGGCGGCACTCGAGCAGCACCGCCAGGGCGGAGGAGTCGAACACCGCGAGCGGCGCGGCGTCCACGACGAGGATCTCGTCGCGGTGCGCCTTGAGCCCCTGCAGCAGCATCCGCAGGCAGGCCTCGGCCTGCCGGTGGGTCAGTTCAGTGGGAAGGACCAGCATGGCAGTGAAGTGCGTGCCGGCAGGCGGTCAGCCGGCCTTGCCGGTGCCCGCGGCGTTGGCCTTGTTGCGGGCCGCCAGCGACTCGATCAGGCCATCGATGCCCTTGGCATTGATCTCCTGGGCGAACTGGGTGCGGTAAGTCTCCACCAGCCAGACGCCCATCACGTTCAGGTTGTAGATCTTCCAGCCCGCGGCATCGCCGGGGGTCTTCTCCAGGCGGTAGTCCAGCTGGATGGGATCGCCGCGGCCCAGAATCTCGGAGCGCACGAGCACATCGGTGTCGCCGGCGCTGGCGCGCAGCGGCTTGACCTGGATCGAGAGGTCGTTCACCTGGCTCAGGGCGCCCGAGTAGGTGCGCACCAGCAGCGACTTGAACTCGTCCTGCAGGCGGGCCTGCTGCTGCGGCGTGGCCTGGCGCCAGGCCGGGCCCACGGCGGCGGCGGTCATGCGGCGGAAGTTCACGTGCGGCAGGATGGTCTTGTCGACCAGCGCGGTGATCTTGTTGACGTCGCCGGCCTTGATGTTCTTGTCGCTGCGCACCGTGTTCAGCACGTCGGTGGACAGGCGCTTGATCAGTTCGTCCGGCGCTTCGTCGGCGGCCAGGGCGGCCACCGGCACGCCCAGCCACAGCACGGCGGCGGTGCACAGGGCGGCCTGGCCCAGGGTTCGTCGGCTCATCGTCATGTTCGGTTCCTTTCAGGGATGCGTTCCGTCGGGGAAAGCATCGGTCATGTTGCATTCTTGCCTGGGCGCCAGGCGGGCGTGCGTCTGGCGCGTGCACGGATGCAAGCAACTGCAACCGCGCCCGCAGGCGTGCGGCGCAGTGCCGCGCCGTGCTGTGCCGTGGCGCCCTGCGTCAGCGCGCGGGCTCCGGGGGCAGCTTGCCGGCGTTCTCGTCGTAGCGTTCTTCGCCGCGCTTGTCCGTCTGCACGGCCTGGTTGCGCACCTGCAGATAGGCGTCGCGCGTGAAGCTGTACTTGTCGAGCGCGGCTGCGCTCAGCACGGAGCTCGCGCGCAGCAGGTTGGCGCGGGTGTCCACGACGCGCAGCGCATAGAGCGCATTGCGGTCGGAGACCGGATCGACGTAGGTGATCAGGTTGCCCTTGGCGTCCACCGGCAGCGCGATGGTGTCGCGCACGGTGGAGGGCCCGAGCAGCGGCAGCACCAGGTACGGCCCGGTGGGCACTCCCCAGCGGCCCAGCGTGAGGCCGAAATCCTGCTTCGAGCGGTCGATGCCCATCTCGGTCGCGATGTCGAGCACGCCGCCCAGGCCGAAGACGGTGTTCGCGCTGAAGCGCGCGATGCTGTTGAGCGCGCCCTCGCCCTGCAGCTGCAGCGCGTTGTTCACGAAAGACCAGAAATCCCCAAGGTTGGCGAAGAAGTTGCTCACGCCGGTGCGCACCAGGCGCGGCGTCACCTCGGTATAGGCCGTGGCCACGGGGCGCAGCAGGACGTCGTCGACCTTGTCGTTGAACCGCGTCATGCCGCGGTTGTAGGGCTCGAACGGGTCGCGCGGATTCGCATCCGGGCCGGTGGCGCAACCGGCGATCAGGCAGGCCGCGGCCAAAACGCCGGCGCTGCCGCGCAGGGAAGGCGCGCGGGAGGGGGAAAACAGGGGGTTCATTGTTGTCGTCATTTCTTGCTACCCGAAGCGGAAGCCCCGCCGCCGCCCTCCTCGGCCTTGCCGTAGAGGAACTGGCCGATGAGGTTTTCCAGCACCACCGCGGACTGCGTGGAGGTGATGCGGTCGCCCTCGGCGAGGTTTTTCTCGTCGGCACCCGCCTGGATGCCGATGTATTGGTCGCCCAGCAGGCCGCTGGTCAGGATCTTGAGCGAGCTGTCCTTGGGAAAGGCATAGCGCTTGTCCAGCTCCAGCGCCACCTGGGCCTGGAAGGTCTTGTCGTCGAAGGTGATGGACTGCACGCGGCCCACCACCACCCCGGCGCTGCGCACCGCGGACTGGGGCTTCAGGCCGCCGATGTTGTCGAACAGCGCCGTGACGTGGTAGCCCGTGCGCCACTGCAGGCGCAGCAGGTTGGCGGACTGCAGGGCGAGGAAAAGCAGGGCCGCGCCGCCCAGCAGGACGAACAGGCCGACCCAGACATCGTTCTTGGAGTGCTGCATGGTGTGTTTCGTTTCTCTTGGAAGGGGGTTCTGGCTGAAGGCAGGCGACGGCGCTTAGAAGCTGAACATCCACGCGGTGAGCAGGAAGTCCAGCCCCAGCACCGTGAGCGAGGCCATCACGACGGTGCGCGTGGTGGCGCGCGACACGCCCTCGGGCGTCGGCTTGGCGACGAAGCCCTGCAGCAGCGCGACGAAGGTGACGGTGATGCCGAAGACGAAGCTCTTGAGGACGCCATTGCCCACGTCCGCCCACACGTCCACCCCACCCTGCATCTGGCCCCAGAAGGCACCGCCGTCCACGCCGAGCATGACCACGCCGACCACCCAGCCCCCGAGCACGCCGACCGCGCTGAACACGGCCGCCAGCAGCGGCATGGCGATCACGCCGGCCCAGAAGCGCGGCGCGAGGATGCGGCGCACCGGATCGACGGCCATCATCTCCATGGCCGACAGCTGCTCGCCCGCGCGCATCAGGCCGATCTCGGCGGTGAGCGACGTACCCGCACGGCCCGCGAACAGCAGCGCCGACACCACGGGCCCGAGCTCGCGCACCAGCGCGAGCGCCACGAGCAGCCCGAGCGCCTGCGAGGAGCCGTAGCGCTGCAGCGTGTAGTAGCCCTGCAGCCCCAGCACGAAGCCCACGAAGAGGCCCGAGATGGCGATGATCGACAGCGAATAGTTGCCCAGGAAGTGCAGCTGGTCGCGCACCAGGCCGAAGCGCTGCAGGGTCGGTCCCACCAGACCCACGAGGCGTGCGAACAGGCGGGTCGCCCGGCCGATGTCCGCGAGCAGGCGGCGCGTGGCGAAGCCGACGTCGGAAGGTTTCCACCAGCTCATCGCGCACCTCCGCCCGCGGCGTCGCCCTTGCCGAGCGGCCCGAAATCGTCGGCCACCGAGGGGCCGGGGTAATGGAACGGGACGGGGCCGGTGGGCAGCGCGTGCACGAACTGGTGCACCAGCGGATCGGTGCTGGCGCGCACCTCTTCGGGCGACCCCTGGGCCGCCACCACCCCGGGCCCCAGGATGACCACGTGGTCCGCAACGCGGAAGGTTTCCTCCACGTCGTGGGAGACGACGAGCGTGGTGAGCCCCATGGCGTCATTCATTTGCCGGATCAGCTGCGCCGCCGTGCCGAGCGAAATCGGGTCGAGCCCCGCGAAGGGCTCGTCGTACAGGATCAGTTCGGGATCGAGCGCGATGGCGCGCGCCAGCGCCACGCGGCGCGCCATGCCGCCGGAGATCTGGCTCGGCATCAGGTCGCGCGCGCCGCGCAGGCCCACGGCCTGCAGCTTCATGAGCACGATGTCGCGCACCAGCGCTTCCGAGAGATCGGTGTGCTCGCGCAGCGGGAAGGCCACGTTCTCGAACACGGTCATGTCGGTGAAGAGCGCGCCGAACTGGAACAGCATGCCCATGCGACGGCGCGCGGCGTAGAGCTGGTCGCGGTCCATGCGCGCCACGTCCTGGCCGTTCACCAGCACCTCGCCCTGCTGCGCCAGGTGCTGCCCCCCGATGAGGCGCAGGACCGTCGTCTTGCCGCCGCCGGACGCGCCCATGAGCGCCGTCACCTTGCCGCGCGGAATGCGCAGCGACACGTCGCGCAGGATCGGTCGATCGCCATACGAGAACGTGACGTTGCGCAGCTCGACCAGGGGGGTTTCGGACATGCGGGAAAAGGGGATGAATGCGGGTGAAAGCGTGATTGTCGCGGCTGCGGCCGCGGGACGTGCGAGCGATGGTAACGCAAACATACATGCATGCATGTTTGCTGGAAACAGCCTCGGCTTCCCGCTATGCTTTCAAGAGCATCAAAGCGATGCCATTCAATGGCTTTAGCAGATCCGACCACCCAGCATGCTGGGATGTGGCGTCCGCGTCACAGCATGCTGCGAAGAAAGGCCTGCGTTCGCGCATGCCGCGGGTTCGCGAAGAACTCCACCGCCGGCGCGGCCTCGATGATCTCGCCCTGGTCCATGAACACCACGCGGTTCGCCACCTCGCGCGCGAAGCCCATCTCGTGGGTGACGACCAGCATGGTCATGCGTTCCTGGGCCAGCGCGCGCATGGTGCGGAGCACCTCGCCGGTCAGCTCCGGGTCGAGCGCCGAAGTGGGCTCGTCGAACAGCAGGATGTCCGGCTCCATCGCCAGCGCGCGGGCGATGGCCACGCGCTGCTTCTGCCCGCCCGACAGCCGGCCCGGGTAGCTGTCCTGCTTCTCGAGCAGCCCCACCTTCGCGAGCAGCGCCTGCGCGGGCGGCACGGCGGCCTGGCGGGACACGCCCTTGACCACCATGGGTGCCTCGATGACGTTCTCCAGCACGGTGAGGTGCGGGAACAGGTTGAACGACTGGAAGACCATGCCCATGCGCCGGCCGATGCGGCGCACCTCGGCATCGGGCACGTAGCGGCAGCGTCCCCCGGCATCGGTGGTCGCGAGCGTGTCGCCTTCGATGGCGATGTGGCCACGGTCGATGGTCTCCAGATGGTTCAGGCAGCGCAGGAAAGTGCTCTTGCCCGAGCCCGAGGGGCCGATCACGGCCACGGTCTCGCCGCGGCCGAGCGTGAGCGACACGTCCCGCAGCACGGGCAGGCCGCCGAAGGCCTTGTGCAGGCCGCGCGCCTCGATCATGGGCGCGGCGACGGATGCGGCGGCACCGGCAGCGGGGGCGGAGAGGTCAGGCATCATGGCGGGCATAGCGGCGCTCCAGGCGCTGGAAGCCCCAGGTCAGCACCAGGGTCATCACGAGATAGAAAGCGGCGGCCACGAGGAAGGGCGTGGTCGTGAAATCGCGCTGCACGATGCCGCGCGCGGCGCGCAGCAGGTCGTTCAGGGCCAGCACGTAGATGAGCGACGTGTCCTTGACCAGCGTGATGGTCTCGTTGCTCATGGGGGGCAGGATGCGTCGCACCATCTGCGGCAGCACGATGCGCCGCATCGTCTGCCCGTACGTCATGCCCAGCACCTTGGCAGCCTCGTACTGGCCGCGGTCGATCGACTGGATGCCCGCGCGGAAGATCTCGGCGAAGTACGCCGCGTAGTTCAGCGCGAATGCCACCACCGCCGCGGGAAAATCCGGCAGCCGCACGCCGATCACCGGCACGAACGGCAGCGCGAAATAGATGAACAGCATCTGCAGCATCAGCGGCGTGCCGCGCATCAGCCAGATGTAGCCGTTGACCAGCCCCGACAGCAGCCCCCAGCGCGACAACCGCGCCAGCGCCAGCGCCAGCCCCAGCGGAACCGCCAGCACCAGCGTGATCGCGAAGAGCTTCAGCGTGACCGTCGCGCCCTGCGCCAGCGGCCCCAGAAGTGAAAGAACGTAATCCATCTACGAGCTACAAGAATCCATGGCTGAACAACGGCGCCAAATACCGCCCAAGGCGCATGCACTCGGCGCGACCCCAGGCCAGCAGCAGCCGCGCAAGGGCCGCCCCGCCGCGCCGGCTGCGTCCCCCTTCCCGCATCGCGCAGCGATGCGAGAGAAGGGGGAAGCGGCGAAGCCGCTCAGGGGGATGCGCCGAGGTTATTTGATGATGTTCTTGCCGAACCACTGCGTCGCGATCGTGGCCGCGGCGCCGTCCTGCTTCATGTCGGCGAGCGCCTTGTCGAGGCGGCCCTGCAGGGCGGTGTCGTCCTTGCGCACGCCCACGCCGTATTCCTCGGTGCCGAAATGCTCGTCCAGCACGGCGTAGTCCTGAGGCTTCTTGGCGACGTAGTAGCGGCCCACCACCTCGTCCACCACCACGGCCTCCAGGCGGCCGGTGGAGAGGTCCATGAGCGCGGTCACGTTGTCGCCGAAGGTCTTGAACTCCTTGAACGACTTGAAGACGGCGTCTTCCTTCTTCACGGCATCAACGGCGCTGCTGCCGTCCTGCGCACCCACGACCTTGCCGGCGAGGTCGGCCTTGGTCTTGATCGGGGAGTTCGCGGCCACGACGACGATCTGGTGGTTCTCCATGTAGGGCGCGGTGAAGGCGATGTTCTGCTTGCGCTCCTCGGTGATGGTGAGGCCGTTCCAGAGCGCATCCACGCGCTTGCCGGAGAGTTCGGCCTCCTTGGCGCTCCAGTCGATCGGCTTGAACTCCACCTCCACGCCCATGCGCTTGGCGGCCTCGCGCGCCATGTCGATGTCGAAGCCCACGAGCTGGTTCTTCTCGTCGCGGAAGCCCATGGGCGGGAAGTTGTCGTCCAGGCCGACCACGATCTTCGTGACGGCGGCGGGAGGCGTCGCGGGCGTGGCGGCAGGGGTGGGCTGCGCGCTCTCGTTCTTGCCGCAGGCGGCGAGCAGGGCACCCAGGGACATCAGGGCAATGGCGGCGATTTTCTTCATGGCGATGGACACGGCCGGCGCAGGGCAGGCTCAGGGAGAAAGGAAACGAGGAAATGCACGACGAACGGCGGGACGGGCCTTGCGGCGTCCGCGCACCGGGAACCAGAAGCTCCACGGCCTGGCGGCCCCGCTCGAACCGGCATGGCGGCGTGGCGCCCCCGGCATTCGCATGGCCCGCTGGCGGGCAGGCGGATGCGGGCAACAGCGCCCGATCCGGCCCGTATTGTCCCCGATCGCGCAGTCCCGCGCCAAAACGGTGCATGCGCGGCGCCATGGGCGGGATGCCGCCCGCGCACTTCGGGGCCTTCAGGACTCTTCAGGACACTTCAGCCCACGGCCCGACGATGCAGGAGAAATCCTCTTCAGAATCTGCGATGCGGAGCAAAGGGCCCGGTACGGACCGGGCCGCACCGCGACCCGCCGGAGAACGCAAGGCGCGCACGTCACCGGCGGCCACCATTTCAGCGCCCGACCCAGAGAGGAATCGACATGACCACCAACAACAACGCCCTGCCCGGCAGCTGGACGCCTTTCAATTTCGACCTCACGCCCGAGGCCAAGAAGGTCTTCGAGGCCACCGCAGGCAAGCTGCTGGGCGTGAAGTACACGGCCCTCGCCTTCGCCACGCAGGTGGTCAACGGCACCAACTACTCCTTCCTCGCCAAGGGCCAGCCCGTGGCGCCCCAGGCGGCGACGCGCGTGGTGAAGATCCACGCGCACCAGCCCCCGAGCGGCGATCCGCACCTCGAACAGATCATCATCGTCACGCCCTGACACGGCCTGGGCGGCACATCCGCACTGCCGCGCAAGCCTCCCAACAAAACGGCGCCCCTTGGAGCGCCGTTCGCTTTTGCTTGCCGTGCCCCGCCAGAACCGGCGGATACGGCAGCCGGCCGCTCAGCGCGGCAGGTCCGAATATCCCATCAGGAATTCGTCCACCGCGCGCGCAGCCTGCCGCCCCTCGCGGATGGCCCAGACCACCAGCGACTGGCCGCGGCGCATGTCGCCGGCCGCGAACACCTTGGGCACGTTGGTCGTGTAGCCGCCGGTGAAGTCGGTGCTGGCGCGGGCGTTGCCGCGGGCATCCTTCTCGACGCCGAAGGCCTCCAGCACGGGCGACACCGGAGCGACGAAACCCATGGCCAGCAGCACGAGGTCGGCCTTGAGCGTCTGCTCGGAGCCGGCCACTTCGACCATCTTGCCGTCCTTCCACTCCACGCGCACCGTCTTCAGGCCCGTGACCTTGCCCTTCTCGCCGATGAACTCCTTCGTGGCGATGGCGAACTCGCGCTCGCAGCCCTCTTCGTGGCTGGAACTGGTGCGCAGCTTGTAGGGCCAGTAGGGCCAGGTCAGCGGGCGGTTCTCCACCTCGGGCGGCTGAGGCATCAGTTCGAACTGCGTCACGCTCGCGGCACCGTGGCGGTTGCTCGTGCCCACGCAGTCGCTGCCGGTGTCGCCGCCACCGATCACGATGACGTGCTTGCCGTCGGCGCGCAGCTGGCCCTTGAGCTTGTCGCCCGCGTTCACCTTGTTCTGCTGGGGCAGGAACTCCATCGCGAAATGCACGCCGTCCAGCTCGCGGCCGGGCACGGGCAGGTCACGGCTCTGCTCGGCGCCGCCGGCCAGCAGCACGGCATCGAACTCCTGCTGCAGCTGCTCGGGCGTGACGGTGTCCTTGGCCCAGTTGGTGACCTTGGAGCCCTTGCCCAGGCCGTCCTTGGCCGCGCCCACGAACACGCCGGTGCGGATGGTGACGCCCTCGGCCTGCATCTGCTCGGCGCGGCGGTCGATGTGAGACTTCTCCATCTTGAAGTCGGGAATGCCGTAGCGCAGCAGGCCACCGATGCGGTCGTTCTTCTCGAAGAGCGTCACGTCGTGGCCGGCGCGCGCGAGCTGCTGGGCGGCCGCCATGCCCGCAGGGCCGGAGCCCACCACGGCCACCTTCTTGCCGGTCTTGTGCTTGGCCGGGCGCGGTTTCACCCAGCCCTCGGCCCAGGCGCGGTCGATGATCGCGTGCTCGATGGACTTGATGCCCACCGGGTCGTCGTTCACGTTCAGCACGCAGGCGGCCTCGCAGGGCGCGGGGCAGATGCGGCCCGTGAACTCGGGGAAGTTGTTGGTCGAGTCCAGCACCGCCCAGGCGCTCTTCCAGTCCTGCTGATAGACCAGGTCGTTGAAGTCCGGAATGATGTTGTTGACCGGGCAGCCGTTGTTGCAGAACGGGGTGCCGCAGTCCATGCAGCGCGCGCCCTGCAGCTTGGCCTGCGTTTCGTCGAGGCCGATGACGAATTCCTTGTAGTGCTTCAGGCGCTCGGTGACGGGCTTGTAGCCCTCCTCGATGCGCTCGTATTCCATGAAGCCGGTGGTCTTTCCCATGATTGCGTGTCCTGTCGTTGTGGGGTGCGAAGCGGTGCGTCGTCGGTGCGTGCGGCCTTACTTGGCCGGCACCGCCGCACGCGCCTTCTCCTGCTCGGGAGCGGCCACCGGCGGGGTGGGCGGCTCCTGCAGCGCGCGGCGCTCGTGGATCTCGGACAGCGCGCGCTTGTACTCGGTGGGGAACACCTTCACGAACTTCGCCCGCGAGGCCGCCCAGTTGTCCAGCAGTTCGCGCGCACGCTTGCTGCCGGTCCAGCGGTTGTGGTCCTCCAGCATCTTCTTGAGCTGCGCCTCGTCGGTCTGGCCACGGTGCCAGATGCCGGCGTGGGTGGTCGCCATCTGCTCGTCGGAGGGGACGATGCGGTCCAGCGTGACCATCGACAGGTTGCAGCGCGTGTGGAACAGGCCGTCCTCGTCGTAGACGTAGGCCACGCCGCCGCTCATGCCGGCCGCGAAGTTGCGCCCCGTCTTGCCGAGCACCACCACCGTGCCGCCCGTCATGTACTCGCAGCCGTGGTCGCCCGTGCCCTCCACCACCGCGGAGGCACCGGAGAGGCGCACCGCGAAGCGCTCGCCCGCCACGCCGCCGAAGAAGGCCTCGCCGGTGGTGGCGCCGTACATCACCGTGTTGCCCACGATGGTGTTGCGCGTGGTGTCGCCGCGGAAGTCGATGCTGGGGCGCACGATCACGCGGCCGCCCGAGAGGCCCTTGCCGGTGTAGTCGTTGGCGTCGCCGATCAGGTAGAGCGTGATGCCACGCGTCAGGAACGCGCCGAACGACTGCCCGCCCGTGCCTTCGAGCTGGATGCGGATGGTGTCGTCGGGCAGGCCCTCGGGGTGCTCGCGCGTCACCGCGCCCGAGAGCATCGCGCCCACGGAACGGTTCACGTTGCGCGCCACCTCGATGAACTGCACGCGCTCGCCCTTCTCGATCGCGGGCCGGCTGCGCTCGATGAGCTTGCGGTCCAGCGTGTGCTCGATGTTGTGGTCCTGCGTGTCCACGTGGAAGCGGGGAACGTCGGCGGGCACCTGCGGCTGGGCGAACAGGCGGCCGAAATCGAGGCCGCGCGCCTTCCAGTGCGCGATGCCGGCGCGCATGTCGAGCAGGTCGGTACGGCCGATCAGGTCGTCGAACTTGGCGATGCCCAGCTGCGCCATGATCTGGCGCACTTCCTCGGCGACGAAGAAGAAGTAGTTCACCACATGCTCGGGCTTGCCCGAGAACTTCTGGCGCAGCACCGGGTCCTGCGTGGCCACGCCCACCGGGCAGGTGTTCAGGTGGCACTTGCGCATCATGATGCAGCCCTCGACCACCAGCGGCGCGGTGGCGAAGCCGAACTCGTCGGCGCCCAGCAGCGCGCCGATGGCGACGTCGCGGCCGGTCTTCATCTGGCCGTCGGCCTGCACGCGGATGCGGCCGCGCAGGCGGTTCAGCACCAGGGTCTGCTGGGTTTCGGCCAGGCCGATCTCCCAGGGCGAGCCCGCGTGCTTGATGGACGACCAGGGCGACGCACCCGTGCCGCCGTCATGGCCGGCGATCACCACGTGGTCGCTCTTGCACTTGGCCACGCCGGCCGCGATCGTGCCCACGCCCACTTCGGACACCAGCTTGACCGAGATGTCGGCGTGCGGCGCCACGTTCTTCAGGTCGTGGATCAGCTGCGCCAGGTCCTCGATCGAGTAGATGTCGTGGTGCGGCGGCGGCGAGATCAGGCCCACGCCCGGCACGCTGTGGCGCAGCTTGCCGATGTAGTCGGACACCTTGCCGCCGGGCAGCTGGCCGCCCTCGCCGGGCTTCGCGCCCTGGGCCATCTTGATCTGGATCTGGTCGGCCGACGACAGGTATTCGGCCGTCACGCCGAAGCGTCCCGAGGCCACCTGCTTGATGCGCGAGCGCAGCGAATCGCCGTCCTGCAGGGGCAGGTCCACCTCGACGTTGGCGGCGCCGATCACGGTCTTGAGCGTGTCGCCCTGCTTGATCGGGATCCCCTTGAGCTCCTGGCGGTAGCGCGCGGCATCCTCGCCGCCCTCGCCCGTGTTGCTCTTGCCGCCGATGCGGTTCATCGCCACGGCCAGGGTGGCGTGCGCCTCGGTGGAGATCGAGCCCAGCGACATCGCGCCGGTGGCGAAGCGCTTGACGATGTCCTTCGCCGATTCGACCTGCTCCACGGGGATCGCCTTGGCCGGGTCGAACTTGAACTCGAACAGGCCGCGCAGCGTCATGTGGCGGCGGCTCTGGTCGTTGATGATCTGCGCGTATTCCTTGTACGTGTTCCAGTTGTTGGCACGCGTGGAATGCTGCAGCTTGGCGATCGCGTCGGGGCTCCACATGTGCTCCTCGCCGCGCGCGCGCCAGGCGTATTCGCCGCCCGCGTCCAGCATGGTCTCCAGCACCGGGTCGTCGCCGAACGCGGCCTTGTGCATGCGGATGGCTTCCTCGGCGATCTCGAACACGCCGATGCCCTCCACGCGGCTGGCCGTGCCGGTGAAGTACTTGGCGATGGTGTCGGTGTTCAGGCCGATGGCCTCGAACAGCTGCGCGCCGCAGTAGCTCATGTACGTGGACACGCCCATCTTGGACATGATCTTCGACAGGCCCTTGCCGATCGCCTTCACGTAGTTGTAGATGGCCTTCTCCGGCGACAGGTCGCCCGACATGTCCTTGTGCATGTCGGCCAGCGTCTCCATGGCCAGATAGGGGTGCACGGCTTCGGCGCCGTAGCCCGCCAGCACGGCGAAGTGGTGCACTTCGCGCGCGGTGCCGGTTTCCACCACCAGGCCGGCCGTGGTGCGCAGCCCTTCGCGCACCAGGTGCTGGTGGATCGCCGACAGCGCCAGCAGCGCGGGAATCGCCACCTGCGTCGCGCTCACGGCGCGGTCGCTGATGATCAGGATGTTGGCGCCGCCCTTGATGGCGTCCACGGCCTGCGCGCACAGCGAGGCCAGCTTGGCCTCGACGCCCTCGCGGCCCCAGGCCAGCGGGTAGGTGATGTCGATCACCGCGCTCTTGAACTTGCCCTGCGTGTGCTGCTCGATGTCGCGCAGCTTGGCCATGCCCGCGAAGTCGAGCACCGGCTGGCCCACTTCGAGCCGCATCGGCGGGTTCACCTGGTTGATGTCCAGCAGGTTGGGCTTCGGCCCGATGAAGCTCACGAGCGACATCACGATCGCCTCGCGGATCGGGTCGATCGGCGGGTTGGTCACCTGCGCGAAGAGCTGCTTGAAGTAGTTGTAGAGCGGCTTGTTCTTGCCCGAGAGCACGGCCAGCGGGCTGTCGTTGCCCATGGAGCCGATGCCTTCCTCGCCGTTCTTCGCCATCGGCGCCATCAGGAACTTGATGTCCTCCTGCGTGTAGCCGAAGGCCTGCTGGCGGTCCAGCAGCGGCAGCTCGGCCGGCAGCGGCGCGACCGGCACGTCGCCGCCGACGCTGTCGAGCTTGATGCGCAGGTTCTCGATCCACTGCTTGTAGGGCTTGGTGTTGACGATGTTGGCCTTGAGCTCGTCGTCGTCGATCATGCGGCCCTGCTCCAGGTCGATCAGGAGCATCTTGCCGGGCTGCAGGCGCCACTTGCGCACGATCTTGTTCTCGGGCACCGGCAGTACGCCGGACTCGGAGGCCAGGATGACGATGTCGTCGTCGGTCACGCAGTAGCGCGAGGGGCGCAGGCCGTTGCGGTCCAGCGTGGCGCCGATCTGGCGGCCGTCGGTGAACACGATGGAGGCCGGGCCGTCCCAGGGTTCCATCATCGCGGCGTGGTATTCGTAGAAGGCGCGGCGGCGGCCGTCCATCGTGGCGTGCTGCTCCCACGGCTCGGGGATCATCATCATCACGGCCTGGCTGATCGGGTAGCCGGCCATCGTCATCAGCTCGAGGCAGTTGTCGAACGTGGCGGTGTCGGACTGGTCCGCGAAGCTGATCGGGTAGAGCTTCTTCAGGTCCGGGCCCAGCACGGGCGAGGCCATCACGCCTTCACGCGCGCGCATCCAGTTGTAGTTGCCCTTGACGGTGTTGATCTCGCCGTTGTGCGCGACGTAGCGGTACGGGTGGGCCAGGGGCCACTCGGGGAAGGTGTTGGTGGAGAAGCGCTGGTGCACCAGGCCGATGGCCGAGACGCAGCGCTCATCCTGCAGATCCAGGTAATAGGTGCCCACCTGGTCGGCCAGCAGCAGGCCCTTGTAGACCACGGTGCGGCTCGACATGCTGGGAACGTAGTATTCCTTGCTGTGCTTGAGCTTGAGCGCCTGGATGTTGGCGCTGGCCGTCTTGCGGATCACGTACAGCTTGCGTTCCAGCGCGTCCTGCACGATGACGTCGTTGCCGCGGCCGATGAACACCTGGCGCAGGATCGGCTCCTTGGTGCGCACGGTGGGCGACATCGGCATGTCGACGTTCACCGGCACGTCGCGCCAGCCCAGCAGCACCTGGCCCTCGGCCTTGATGGCGCGCTCCATCTCCTGCTCGCAGGCGAGGCGGGAGGCATGCTCCTTGGGCAGGAAGATCATGCCGACGCCATACTCGCCGGCAGGGGGCAGCGTGACGCCCTGGCGGGCCATCTCTTCGCGGTAGAGCGCGTCCGGGATCTGGATCAGGATGCCGGCGCCGTCGCCCATCAGCTTGTCGGCGCCCACGGCGCCACGGTGGTCGATGTTCTCGAGGATCTTCAGCGCCTGGGTGACGATGTCGTGGCGCTTCTCGCCCTTGATATGGGCTACGAAGCCGAGGCCGCACGCATCGTGCTCGTTGGCGGATGCATACAAACCGTGCTGTTGCAGGTGCTGGATTTCGGCGGCCGTCGTCATGGCGCACTCCTCAAGAAAAATCGCGGGGAGCCCGAGCGTATTGCATGACGTTATGCAGAGCAAGCATTTTAATTAGGGTCAGATTCTCAATAAATCCCCGAACCGATTCATCAAGAATTAATAAGGGACATATCAAAACCGCGTACAAGCGCGGCGATTCGCGGGACTGGGGCCGGAAGGCATCTAGGCCCGTTTGCGCGGTCGCCCGGCCTGGGCTTTCGTCACGCGCCGATCCGTCTGCGACTGCAGCGCTGCCGCGAAATCCGCATCGCCGAGCGCCCAGCCCGACAGCGTGGCGTCGGTGATGCGACGGCACTCCTGCTCCGGGAGCCCCGCCTGTACCAGCGCGGCATAGGCCGCCTCGCGTGCGAACGGGGTGTTCCCCAGAGCCCAGTAGAGCGCGTGCGGCGTCACCAGCCGGTCGGGCCGCAGGCCCAGCGCATGCGCATGGCTGGACCAGGGGTATTCTGCGGGGTCGGCCACCACGCCGAGGCGCACCGGGTTCAAATCGATGTAGGCCATGCAGGCAAGCAGGTAGCGTGCCGGATCGATCACCGTGGAACGGTAGCGCCCTTCCCACAGCGTGCCGGTGCGCCCATGGCGCTGGTTGAAGGCGCGCACGTAGCGGCGCCCCACGGCCTGCATCAGCAGCGGGAGGCCCTCTACCGTGCGGGGCGTGGCGAGCAGGTGGAAGTGGTTGTCCATCAGCACGTAGGCATGCACGGCCACCTCGTGCACGCGCGTCTGCTCGGCAAGCACTTCGAGCAGCATCTCGCGGTCCTGCCGGTCCACGAAGACCGCCTGCCGGTTGTTGCCCCGGTGGATCACATGGTGCGGATGGCCGGGAAGGGTCAGGCGGGGAAGGCGGGCCATGGTCGGGCACGAAGGGAGCAGCGGGGCTGCGATATTAGACCGCCGTGGACGGCCGCCCTGACAAGCCGCTCCGTGCTTTGCCGGTTCAGGCGGGCACGTCGTGGGCAGCCGCCCTGCCCTCGTCCGGGCGCGCGCCTTCGTCGTCCGCCAGGCCGAACCGCAGACCGAGGTCCCGCTCCAGCCCGAACTCGGAGAGGATCGCACGCAGCCGCTCGGCCGCGCTGCGCTTGCGCTGGCCGGTGTGCCGCGCCACGATCAACTCGTTTTTCATGCTGTGTTCCCAGCCCACCAGCTCCGTCACCGTGACCTGGTAGCCGCTGGCCTCCAGGTACAGGCAGCGCAGCACATTGGTCAGCTGGCTGCCCAGCTCGCGGGTGTGCAGCGGATGCCGCCACAATTCGGCCAGCGGCGTGCGCGCCAGGGCCAGTGCCTTGTGCTGCCGCAGGCAGGCCGCCACCTCGGCCTGGCAGCAGGGCACCAGCACCATGGCGCGCGCCTGCTTGGCCAGCCCGAAAGCGATGGCGTCGTCGGTGGCGGTGTCGCAGGCATGCAGCGCCGTCACCACGTCGAAGCGTGCAGGCAGGGCATCGGCCTGCATGGAGTCGGCCACGCTCAGGGCCAGGAACGCCATGCGGTCGAACCCCAGGCGCTGCGCCAGCGCCTGCGAGCGCTCCACCAGTTCGGCGCGCGTCTCGATGCCGTAGATGTGGCCGCGGCCCAGTTCGCGGAAGAACAGGTCGTAGAGGATGAAGCCCAGGTACGACTTCCCCGCACCATGGTCCGCCAGCGTGGGCGCATGCCCGTCCTGCGACAACTCGCGCAGCAGCGGCTCGATGAACTGGAACAGGTGGTAGACCTGCTTGAGCTTGCGGCGCGAATCCTGGTTGAGCTTGCCTTCGCGCGTGAGGATGTGCAGTTCCTTCAGCAATTCGACGGACTGGCCGGGCCGCAGTTCCTGCAGCACCTGTGCGTCCGCGGCCGGGCCTGCACCGCCGCGTGCGGCCGGGGCCTTCGGGGCCTTCTTTGCCTGCGCGGCCGTACGGGCGGCCTTCGTCATGCCCCGCTCCGGGTGCCGGCATGCGCCACCGGGCAGCGCGGCCCCACGTCGAGCGCCGCCCAGCCGTCGGCGCCCAGCTTCTCGAGCACGTCGATGTTGCGCTCGAAGATCGCCTCCGCCTCGGGGAAGGCCTCGACGGCGCGGTCGATGCTTTCCTCGCGCAGCAGGTGCAGCGTGGGATACGGTGCCCGGTTGGTGGCGTTGCCCACGTCGTCCACGTCCGTATCGGCGAACTGGAAGCGCGGATGGAACGACGCCACCTGCAGGATGCCGCCCAGGTCCATCGCCTCGACCAGGTCGTCGGCCAGCCCGAGGAAATCGTTGAAGTCGAGGAAATCCTCCATGCAGCGCGGCGCCATCAGCAGCGTGGTGTCGCGCTGCTCGGGAGATGCCTCGGCCAGGGCCTCCAGCTCGCGCTGCAGGTCTTCGGCGAGCGCGCGCGTGTCCTCGGCGTCGCTCACCACGTAGTGGATCTGGCCCTTGGCGTGCACGGACTTGGCGAACGGGCACAGGTTCAGCCCGATGACCGCGCGCTCCAGCCAGCGGACCATGTCGTCGATCACGGTCTGGTGCGGTGGGAACGCGGTGGCGGAAGGTGGCACCGCGCCGGCGGGGATTTCGCTCATGGGGACTTTCACAGGGAATGACTCCCGATTTTATCGGGCCGCCCACGGCCGGGCCCGCCAGGCTCCGCCGGAGGCCGGCAGGGCAATCCCTGCGGATCAGAGGTGGCCGCGGGATGGCCGCGCGCCATGGTCCCTTCAGGACAGCAGGCGCTGCCCCGTGAGCCGCTCGTGCTCGCGCACGGCGAAGCGGTCCGTCATGCCGGCGATGAAATCCGCCACGGTGCGCGCATGCGGCAGGCCGGCGTCCGACCCCGCCGCCACGCCGGCGTTCCGCGCATCCGCCGCCCGCTCCGCGAACCGGTGCTTCATTTCCTCCGGCCGCGCCGCATAGATGCCGAACAACTCGCGCACCACCTGCTGCGCGCGGCCCGTGGTCTCCATCACCTGCGGATGCCGGTAGAGATTCTGGAACAGGAACCGCTTGAGAGTCTGCGACTGTTCGCGCATGGCGGCGCTGAACCCCACCAGCGGCGGCATGCGGCGCACCTCGTCCGCCGAACGCGGCGCGGCATCGGCCAATGCGGCACCGGTGGCGTCGATCACGTCGTACACCTGCGCGCTGAGCATGCGGCGGATCGCCTCGTGCAGCAGGCGGCGCTCGGCATGCGGGGCGCCGAGGTGCGGATGTTCGCGCTCGGCATCCGCCCGGAAGCGATCGAACAGCGGCACCTCGCGCAACTGCGCCAGCGTGATCAGGCCGGAACGCACGCCGTCGTCGATGTCGTGCGCGTTGTAGGCGATCTCGTCGGCGAGGTTGCACAGCTGTGCCTCCAGCCCGGGCTGCTCGCGGCGCAGGAAGCGCGCCCCCACCCCACCCGGTTCCGACGCCTCCAGGCGCTCGGCGTTCGCGCGCGAGCAATGTTTGAGGATGCCCTCCCGCGTCTCGAAGGTGAGGTTCAGTCCGTCGTAATCGGGGTATCGCTCTTCGAGCGCATCGACCACGCGCAGGCTCTGCAGGTTGTGCTCGAAGCCGCCGTGGGGCGCCATGCAGGCGTTCAGCGCGTCCTGCCCGGCGTGGCCGAAGGGTGTGTGGCCCAGGTCGTGTGCCAGCGATACCGCCTCCACCAGGTCCTCGTTGATGCGCAGCGACCGTGCGATGGAGCGTCCCAGCTGCGCGACCTCCAGCGAATGCGTGAGCCGCGTGCGGAACAGGTCTCCCTCGTGGTTGAGGAACACCTGCGTCTTGTAGACCAGCCGTCGGAACGCCGTCGAATGCACGATGCGGTCGCGGTCGCGCTGGTACTCGGTGCGCGTGGGCGCCGCGGCCTGCGCATGACGGCGGCCGCGCGTCGAAGCGGAATGGCAGGCATACGGGGCGAGCAGGCTCTCCCCTGCCCCCTCGGCCAACGCGGCGGCCACAGGAGACGGAGCTTCGCGGCCGGCGGCACCACCAGCGACCAGGGCATCGGCGTTCGCGCGCATGTCCGGCATCGCTCAGGCGCAGCAGGTGTCCACGACCTCGCGCACCAGCGCATCCGGCGCGGGCCGCACCGCAGCGCGACCCGGCCCGTCGATGACGACGAAGCGGATCTCGCCGCCCTCGGCCTTCTTGTCCACCCGCATGAGTTCGAGGTACCGACCCGCGTTGTCCGCGGCATCGAGCACCGGCCCCCGCACGGGCAGCCCGGCGCGCTCGACGAGGCGGCGCAGCCGCTCCGTGAAGGCAGCGTCCACCAGCCCCAGACGGCGCGACAGCTCGGCCGCCATCACCATGCCGGCCCCGACCCCTTCGCCGTGCAGCCACACGCCATAGCCCATCCCGGCCTCGATCGCATGGCCGAAGGTGTGCCCGAAATTCAGGATGGCGCGCAGCCCGGCCTCGCGTTCGTCCTGCCCCACCACCCAGGCCTTGATCTCGCAGCTGCGGCGCACGGCATGCGCCAGCGCAGCGTGATCGCCCGCACGCAGCGCGTCCACCTGCCCATCGAGCCACGCCATGAACTCCATGTCGGCGATCGGGCCGTACTTGATCACCTCGGCCAGCCCGGCGCTCAGTTCGCGGGCCGGCAGCGTGGCGAGCGTGGACAGGTCGCACACCACCCGCTGCGGCTGGTAGAACGCACCGATCATGTTCTTGCCCAGGGGATGGTTGATGGCGGTCTTGCCGCCCACCGACGAATCCACCTGCGCGAGCAGTGTCGTCGGCACCTGCACGAACGGCACGCCGCGCATGTAGCTCGCGGCCGCGAACCCCGTCATGTCGCCCACCACGCCCCCGCCCAGCGCGAAGATCACCGTCTTGCGGTCACAGCCCTGAGACAGCAGGGCGTCGAAGATGCGGTTCAGCGTCGTCCAGTCCTTGTGCTCTTCGCCATCCGGCAGCACGGCGACCAGCACGTCGGGGTAGTGGGCCGACAGCGCGACGCGCAGCGGTTCCGCATAGAGCGGCGCCACCGTCTCGTTGGTCACGATCAATGCCCGCGCGGCCCGCGGCAGACCCGCGTAGGTGCGCGCATCGCCCAGCAGGCCGGCCCCGATCTCGATGCCGTAGCTGCGGTCGCCCAGGTCGATCTCGACGCGTGCGGTGCGTGCGGCGGTGCCATCGGAGGCTGCGGCAGGCGCTGCCGCCGCCGTGCCGGCAGCGCGGGGCCCTCCGGAATTCAGCGGGATCGCCGCCTCGGGCGCGGAAGGACTGGGAGACCGGGAAGCCCGGTCGGTGGCGTCGCAGGGGGTCAGGGCGTCGGCGGTCATGCCCTGAGTCTATCGGCTTCCGCCACCAGGGCCGCGCCCGCGGCGGTGACGGCCGTGGCTGCGGCCATGGCTGCGACTGCGACTGCGACTGCGGCCGTGGCTGCGGCTGCGGCTGCGGCTGCAGCAGGCCGGGGTCAGGGCCCTGGCGACCGCACGCCCGCCAGCTCGAGCTGCATGGCGATGTGCTGGGCCAGCGCGATCACGTTCCTGCCGCGCCCGGTCGCCACCACGAAATGCGCGGTTTCGCGGTAGAGCGGATCCCGCTCCTGCTGCAGCTCGCGCAGCCGGTCCAGCGGCGAGGCCACCTGCAGCAGCGGCCGCGCCTGATCGTGCTTGATGTGCCGGAAGATTTCCTCGGGCGTGGCGTTCAGGTACACCACCGTGCCGCGCTCCCGTAGGCGTGCGCGGTTCGCGGGGCGGATCACCGCGCCGCCGCCGGTGGCGAGCACGCGCGGGGCCGCATCCTCGGTGAGTTCGCGGATCACGTCCTCTTCGAGGTCACGGAAGGCCGACTCCCCCTCCCGATCGAAAAAACCACGGATCGAGCCGCCGATGCGCTGCTCGATCACGTGGTCGGAGTCGGTGAAGGGCAGACCCAGCCGCCGGGCGAGCTGGCGCCCGACGGTGGATTTGCCCGAACCGGGAAGGCCGATTAGTACGACATTCACGGCACCGCAATGTTCTGCGAAGTCACCAAGCCACCAGGAGCAGTGATCTTCACGTTGATCAGCTGGCCTGTAGTACAGCCCTTCAACCCGATGCTCACATCGGACTTGAGATCTTCATCAGGCTTGCCTATTGTGGGACGCTGGTTTGCCACAGGAGACCCCGCCACATCGCCCACCGAACAGCCATCCGCAGTCGTCGATGCACTTATGGTCGTGCCAACCGGCATGGGCAACAGTTGGGTGGTTTCGTCGCTGATCCTGCTTCCCAACCGGAACGACAACCCGCCTTGAGCCGAAGACAGGTTGGCGATGACCGGTCGATCGGAAGAGAAAAGAATCACCGCAGCCTGCCGGACCGTCGTGGACAGACCTTCGCTACAGGTGTTTTCACGGGAAGGGTACAGTCCCCCCGCCCCTGTGCATGCCACCGTACCTCCGCGCGGAATAAGGAATTCGCCTGCGTCGAAGGCATTGTTTTCGTTATCGTCGCGATAGGCGTCGCCGATCTGGAACAGCGTATCCCCGGCATCGAAGATGTTGTTGCCGTTGTTGTCCACGTAATCCTTCGTGCCTGCAAGGTACGCCAGCACGGAGATGCGGCCGTTCGCAGGACGGGGGCTCTGGCTCACGAAGTCCACGGAGCACGACGAGATCTTGTTCACGGTGGTGGTGGCGCAACTGTTGGCGACCTGGCCGCCTTCGGCCGTGAAGTTAACCACGGTGCCATCCGCCACGGCGTTGCCCTGGCGGTCCGCGATCCGCACCGTCAGCTGCGTGGGGGTTCCGTCACGGTTCCAGCCTTCGATGTTGTAGCTGCTCACGGACAGGCTCATGAACCGCTGCGACGGCGGGCCGGAGGCAATGGTCAGGTTCTGCGTTTCAGCGAACACCGTGGGCGCCGCCGCCAGCGCAGCACGCACCTTCACGGGGCCGGGAATCGTTCCGGAGAACACCGACACGGAGGCCTGGCCGGCCTGATCGGTCGTGGCGGTCACGTTCGCGGTGGAGCCCGTCGCATTCAGGCCCACGCCACCCGGGTTCGTCTGGATGCTGAAGACCACGCTGACGCCGGGCAGCGGCGTGCCCGAAGCGGCGAACACCTTGAACACGACCACCGACTGCTCGGCGGCGCCCGAGCCCGCCACGAAGATCTGAGCGGGTGAGGCGGACACGAAGGTCACCGCGTTCGCCACCGGAGCGGCGACGGTGAGGGTCGCCGTGCGGGTGGAAGCTCCGGCGCTGGATGCGGAAACGTTCACGAGGCCGCTGCACAGGGTGCCGTCGGCATTGACGGCGGTGTAGTTCGCCGAGGCGATGCCGCTGCCGTTGGTGGTCACGCTGACGCCGCCAGCCGAGCCGTCCTGCCCATTGATGCGACCGCACGAGGCGAAGAATGCCACGTTGACGGGCGTGCCGGTCAGGGCATTGCCGTTCACCTGGGCCGTCACGGACAGGGTCGTGTTGCCGCCGGAGGGCAGATTGGTGGAGCCGATGGAAATGGGAGACAGCGTGAGGCCCGCGGCGGTCACCGCGAAGTCCAGCTTGCCCGTGCCGGTCACCGTCGTCGTTCCACCGGGAACGGGAACTTCCACCGTGGCCGTGAGCGTCGCGGCACCGGACGAGGTGAACGAGGCAGGACCGATCGGCACCTGCGCCACCCCGGAGGCATCCGTGAGCGCCGTGGGTTGCGCCAGCGTGGCGACCGAGGAGCCGCTGACGCTGAACGTCACCACCCGGTTGGCCACGGCCGCGCCGTTGGAGTCCTTCACCGTCGCTTTGGCCTGGTACGCGCCACCGGAGGTGATGCTGGTAACCGACTGGTTCGACGCATCGACGATCACCAGGGTCACCGTGGGCGTCGGCGTGGTCGTTCCGCCACCGCCCGAACCATTCGAGCCCCCGCTCCCGCCGCCGCCGCCGCAGGCGGCCAGTACCACGCAGGCAATGAATGCCATGAATCTATGTATGTATTTCATCTTTTCTTCCCATCCGTTCAACGCACCGGGCCCTTGTCCGAAATCACTTTCGGCGTGATGAACACCAGCATTTCACGCTTGGTGGACTCCCGGGTCCTGTTTTTGAAGAGGTTGCCGACCACCGGCACGTCTCCCAGCACGGGGATCTTGTTCTCCTGGTTGGTTTCCTCCAACCGGAAGATCCCGCCGATCACCACCGTGCCGCCGTTCTCCACCAGAACCTGCGTCTTGACGTGGTTCGTGTCGATCGCGACGCCCTGGGTGGTCGTCTCTCCCTTGCTGTCCTTGTTCACATCCAGATCGAGGATGATGTTGCCCTCGGGCGTGATCTGCGGGGTCACTTCCAGCTTCAGCACCGCCTTCTTGAAGGCGATGGTGGTGGCGCCGTTCGGCGCGGTGACGGAATAGGGGTACTCGGTGCCCTGCTCGATCAGGGCCTTGGTCTGGTCGGCGGTGATGAGCCGCGGGCTCGACACCACCTTGCCCTGGCCGTCCGCCTCCATCGCGGAGAGCTCCAGCGTCAGGAACCGGTTCGCCGCGGAATTGAAGAGCGTCAGCGCGAAGTTGCCGAAGCTCGCTCCCGAGGACAGGGCCGCGGGCAGGTTCACGAAGGTGGAACCGGCTGCATCCGTGCCCGTCGCGACCGTTCCGCCGCCTCCGCTGGAAGCCACGGCATTGTTGTAGCTGGTGCCGAGGGCCAGGCGGTTGCCGCCGCCCACGCTGTAGCCGCCGTCGCCGCCGCGGTTGGCCCGCAGGTCTGCGCCGCCCAGGCGCACGCCCAGGGACCTGCCGAAAGTGTCGCGCGCCTCGACGATGCGCGCCTCGATCATCACCTGGCGCACGGCCACGTCCAGCGTGCTCAGCAGCTGGCGGACCTCATCGAGCTTGGCGGGCGTGTCGGTGACGAAGAGCTGGTTCGTCCGGGGCTCGGCGATCGCGCTGCCCCGCTCCGACAGGAACCGCGTGGACGCGCCCGTGCTGCCGGTGCTGTTGTTGGCCAGCTGGGCCACCATGTCCGTGGCCTTGGCGTAGTTCAGCTGGAAGGCCTGGGTGCGCAGCGGCTCCAGCTTCTGGATCGCGAGCGCGGCCTCGTAGTCCTTCTTGGTGCGCGCGTCGATCTCGTCCTTGGGCGCGATCCACAGCACGGAGCCGGACTTCTTCATGCCCAGGCCCTTGGCATCCATGATGATCTGCAGGGCCTGGTCCCACGGCACGTCCTTCAGCCGCAGCGTGAGCGCACCCGTCACCGTGTCGGAGGTGACGATGTTGAAGTTGGTGAAGTCCGCGATCACCTGCAGCAGGGAGCGCACTTCGATGTTCTGGAAGTTGAGCGACAGCTTCTCGCCGCTGAAGCCGGGGCCCTGGGTGAGCTTGTTCAGGTCCACCTTCTTCTGGCGGACCTCGACCACGAACTGGTTGTCGCTCTGGTAGGCGCTGTGCTCCCATTCACCGATCGGCTCGATCGTCATGCGCACGCGGTCGCCCTGGGGATTGGTCGTCACGATGCGCACGGGCGTGCCGAAATCGGTCACGTCCAGGCGCCGGCGCAGGCCTTCGGGCAGCGAGGACTTGAGGAAGTCGACCACCAGGTTGTTGCCCTGCTTGCGCAGGTCGACGCCGACCTGGTTGTTCGCCAGGCCGACGATGATCCGGCCGGCCCCGTCCGTGCCGCGGCGGAAGTCCACGTCGCGCAGGGGCATCACGTCGGTGTTGCGGCTCTCGGCGAAGACGGCGGGCGCGGCCGTCTGGGCGGCGGCGGGTGCCGCGGCAGGCTGCAGCAGGACCAGCAGGGCCGAGCCCTGGATCTCGGCGCGGTACGAGGTGGGCTGCTTCAGGTTGAGCACCACGCGCGAGCGGTCGCCCGCCTCGACGATGTTCACGGACTTGAGATTGCCCTGGTTCACCTCGACGAGCGACTTGCCCGTGCCGTTGGTGGTGTTCGGGAAATCGAGCGCGATGCGCGCGGGTGCCTGGATGGCGAAGCCCGAGGGCACTGCCGCGAGCGGCTGCGACAGCTCGATGCGCACCATTTCCGTGCCGCCCTGCACGGCGCCCCGCACCGCCTGGATTGAGGACTGCGCATGGGCCCAGGTGCCGCAGAGCGCGGCCGCCGCGGCCAGCAGAGCCGCTCGGCAGCGGTAACCGAACCATTTCGTTTGAATCATTTCTTCCCCTCTTGGAGATCCAGCGTCGCGGGACGCTCTATCCAGTCGCCCGTGGCGTCCTGCACGATTTCACGCAGTTGAATGGCCGTCTCGGTGATCCGGATGATCTTTCCGTAGTTCTGGCCCAGGTAATTGCCCACGCGCACCTGGTAGATCAGGTTGTCCACCTTCACCAGCGCCGTGGGCATCCCGCTCTTGTTCAGGCTCCCGACCATGCTCATCGCGTCCAGCGGGAAGGCTTCCAGCGGCTCCTTGCGGCGCGCCATCTCGGGAGCGATCAGCGTCGCGTTCGCGGCCACCTGCGTGGAGTCGCGCCGCAGCGCCTGGGTGAGCCGGGCCAGGTTGAACGGATCGGCGGATTCGTCCGCGACGTAGTTCTCGGGCTGGAACCGCTTGGGCTCGCTCAAGGGGGTCACGTGCGGCCGGGTGGTGGCGCGCAGCTGGGCCATCCACTCCCGCAGCTCGTCCTCGTTCGAGGAGCCGCAACCCTGCAGTCCGAGCATTGCCAGTGCGGCGAGGCCGTACACGAAGCGCCGCGTCATTTCTTAGCCCCCCCGGCCGCCTTGCGCTGCGCCTGGATCTCGTCGGGATCCAGGTAGCGGAACGTGCGCGCCGTGGCATCCATGGACAGCGCTCCGGCCGAGGCGTCCTTCGCGTTCGCTGGAGCCAGCGAGATGTTGTTCAGGGTCACGATGCGCGACAGGTTGGCGATATCCGCCGCGAAGGCGCCGATGTCATGGTACTTGCCTGTGACCTTGATCGAGATCGGCAACTCGGCATAGTAGTCGCGCACGACCACCTGCCCCGGGCGGAACAGCTCGAACTGCAGGCTGCGGCCCAGCCCCGCCTGGTTGATGTCGGAGAGCAGCGCCGCCATCTCGGCCTTGCTCGGCAGCTGCTTTTCCAGCTGGATCACGTACTGCTGCACCTGCTCGCGCTGCTTCTTCAGGGCATCGAGGCTGACGGCCTTGACGAGCTTGCGCTGGTAGTCCTCGCGCAGGGTGACTTCCTTGGCGCGCTCGGCCTCGAGCTCGTCCTGGTATTCGTTGATCTTGAAGAACCACAGGAACGCGGCGATGCCGACGGCGATGAACACGCACAGCAGCAGCCGGGGCACCGGCGGCCAGAGCGAGGGGTCCTTCGGGTCCAGGTTGCGGAACTGGCGCTGCAGGTTCTCCTGCATCGCGCCGAAATCCACCGATGTCTTTCGTTTCGTCGCCATGTTCGTCAACCCCCTGCCGCGCGCGGTGCGCTGGCTCCGTCCATGGCCTTCTGCGCCTCGCTGGTCCGCATGAGGCGGAAGCGCACGTTGAAGGAGGCGACGCGGCGCTGGTCACGCGGTGTGAGCGCGACGTTGGTGGCCACGATCTCCACCAGTTCGGGCTTGGAGAACCAGGGCGTGTTGTCGGACAGGTTGCGCAGCATTTCCGAGACGCGCTCGTTGGATTGCGCCATGCCCTGCATGGTGATGACCTGGTCGGCCTGCTTCAGGCTCGTGATGTAGACCCCGTCGGGCAGCTGGCGCACGAGTTCCGTGAGCAGGTGCACCGGCAGGTTGCGGTCGGACTGCAGGTCCTCGACCGCCTTCTGGCGCGCGCGCAGGGAGGCGATTTCCTCCTCGATGGTGGCGATCTCCTTGATCTGGCCCTCCAGGACCTTGATCTCGGACTGCAGGAAGGCATTGCGCCCCTGCTGCTCGCCGATCATCATCTGGAACCACCAGTAGACGATGGCAGCGATCGCCAGCCCCACGAGGAAGGACGCGAACATGGCCACCTGGAAGGCTTCCTTGCGGCGCTTCCGGGCGGCCTCGCGGTGGGGCAGCAGGTTGATGAGAATCACTGGAGGAACCTCCGCATGGCGAGCCCGCACGAGGTGAGGTAGGACGGCGCTTCGCGCACCATCTTCTTGAGCCGCACGGAACTTCCGATCTCCATGCCCTCAAAGGGATTGACGGCCGTGCAGGCGCAGCCCGAGTGCTGGGTGACGGCTTCCGTCAGCCCGGGCAGGGGCGCCGAGCCTCCGGCCAGCATGATGTGATCCACCCGGTTGTAGGGCGTACTGGTGAAGAAGAACTGCAATGCACGACCGATTTCCTGAGCCATGCTCTCCACGAACGGCCGCAGGACGGCGGAGCCGTAATCCTCGGGCAGGTCGCCGCTGCGCTTCTTGCTTTCCGCCTCTTCGGCAGAAAACCCGTATTGACGGACGATGAGCTGCGTCAGCTGCGCCCCGCCGAAGGCCTGGTCCCTGTCGTAGAGGACTTCATCGTTGCGGATGACCTGCATGCTGGTGGTGAGCGCGCCCACCTCGAAGAGCGCCACCAGGGCGCCCTCGCCCTGGCCAGGCAGCGCCTCGATGAGCCGGCCGGCGGCGAGGCGGGAGGCGTGCGATTCGATGTCGACGATCACGGGCTTGAGGCCCGCGGCCTCGGCGAGCCCCTGGCGGTCCTGCACCTTCTCGCGGCGGGATGCGGCGATGAGCACGTCCACGTCGCCGGGCGCGTTCTTGTTGGGCCCGATGACGCAGAAGTCGAGGCTCACCTCGTCCAGCGAGAACGGGATGTACTGGTTGGCTTCCGATTCGACCTGCACTTCGAGCTCCTGCTCGGTCATGCCGCCCGGCAGCGTGATGCGCTTGGTGATGACGGCCGATGGCGGCAGCGCCAGCGCCACGTTCTTGGTGCGCGTGCCGCTCTTCTTGACCAGCCGGCGCAAAGCTTCCGCCACCTCGTCGAACTTCTCGATGTTGCCGTCGCTGATCCACCCGCGTTCCAGGGGCTCAATCGCGCAACGCTCCAGCACCAGCCCCCCCGCCTTGTCGCGCCCCAGTTCCACCAGCTTCACGCTGGAGGAACTGATGTCGATACCCAGCAGTGGCGCAGCCTGGCGACTGAACAAAGATCCCAAAGAGATCAAGATTGGCCCCCTGTAACTCGCCTTTTTGACGCAACAAAACTTAACACTTCACATGAATGCTAGCAGTAAGGTTGCGGCGCGGCAAAGCGATGCCCCGCACGCCGGGCGACGTTGCGTTGTCAAAAGCAGACGGTTTTCCGGGGGACTTCCCGACGTTATGGGGGACCTTCCCGAACCCTTCCGAGGGGCGTCTCCGCCCCGACCGCGCACACGAAAAAAACCGTGATGCAACGGGCGATTTTTTATAATGCCCGGTTGATTCCTCTGGACAGATATGCCGCCTCCCTCCCCTGACAAGCATGCGCAGCCGAGCGCTCCCGCCCGTCCCACGTGGCTCCGATGGATGCTCAAGAGCATGGTCTGGCTGGTGGGCATCGCCGCCGCCGGGGCGGCGGGCCTGGCGCTGCTGATCGCCGTGGCGCTGGCGGTGGCCTACCCCAACCTCCCCGACGTTTCGGACCTGGCGGACTACCGCCCGAAGCTGCCCCTGCGGGTGTACTCCGTGGAAGGCGCGCTGCTGGGTGAATTCGGCGAGGAGCGCCGCAACCTCACCCCGATCGACGAGATCCCGAAGGTGATGACGAACGCGGTGCTGGCCATCGAGGACGCGCGCTTCTTCCAGCACGGCGGCGTGGACTACAAGGGCATGGTGCGGGCCGGGCTCGCCAACCTCGGCCGCGTCAAGAGCCAGGGCGCATCCACCATCACGATGCAGGTGGCGCGCAACGTTTATCTCTCGTCCGAGAAAACAATTACCCGAAAAATTTACGAAATATTACTGACGTTCAAGCTCGAGCACTTGCTGACCAAAAACCAGATTCTCGAGATCTACATGAACCAGATTTATCTGGGGAACCGCGCCTACGGCTTCGCGGCCGCATCGGAGGCGTATTTCGGCAAGCCCCTGAAATCCATCAGCATCGCCGAGGCGGCCATGCTCGCGGGCCTGCCCAAGGCCCCTTCCGCCTACAACCCCATCAGCAACCCCAAGCGCGCCCGGATCCGCCAGCTCTACATCATCGACCGCATGGTCGAGAACGGTTTCATCACGGCGGAGGAAGGCGCGGCCGCCAAGCAGGAAGACCTGAAGATCCGCCCCGGCGGACCGGACAACACCCGCATCCACGCCGAATACGTCGCCGAGATGGCGCGCCAGCTCATCTATGCGCAGTACGGCAACGAGGCCTACACGCGCGGGCTGAACGTGTACACCACGCTGAACGCCGGCGACCAGGAAGCCGCCTACCAGGCGCTGCGCAAGGGCATCATGGACTATGAGCGGCGCCAGCACTACCGCGGCCCCGAGAAGTTCGTCGCGCTGCCCACCGATCCGCAGGAAGCGGAGGACGTGATCGACGACACCCTGGCGGGCCATCCGGACAACGGCGACGTGCTCTCCGCGGTCGTGCTGGAGGCGTCGCCCAAGAAGATCGTGGCCGCCCGCGCGAATGGCGAGCCCATCGAGATCACCGGCGAAGGCCTCAAGCCCGCGCAGTCGGGCCTGAGCGACAAGGCGCCGCCCAACATCCGCATCCGCCGCGGCGCGGTGATCCGCATCATCCAGACGCCGAAGAAGACCTGGGACATCACGCAACTGCCCGAGGTCGAGGGCGCCTTCGTGGCCGTGGATCCGCGCAGCGGCGGGATCAAGGCACTGGTGGGCGGGTTCGACTTCGACAAGAACAAGTTCAACCACGTGACCCAGGCCTGGCGGCAACCGGGCTCCAGCTTCAAGCCGTTCATCTACTCGGCGGCGCTCGAGAAGGGCTTCACGCCCGCCACCGTGGTGAACGACGCGCCGCTGTTCTTCAGCGCCGGCACCACCGGCGGCCAGCCGTGGGAGCCCAAGAACTACGACGGCAAGTACGACGGCCCGATGACGCTGCGCACCGCGCTCGCGAAGTCGAAGAACGTCGTCTCGATCCGCGTGCTGCAGGCCGTCGGCCCGAAGACGGCGCAGGACTGGATCACCCGCTTCGGCTTCGATGCCGACAAGCACCCCGCCTACCTCACGATGGCGCTGGGCGCGGGCTCGGTGACCCCGATGCAGATGGTGGCCGCGTACTCGGTGTTCGCGAACGGCGGATACCGCGTGAACCCCTACCTCATCGCCCGCGTGACCGACCACAAGGGCCGCATCCTGTCGAACTTCGAGCCGCCGGCGACCACGGCCAATCCGCGCGCCATCGAGCCGCGCAACGCCTTCGTGATGGACAGCCTGCTGCAGGAAGTCGCACGCTCGGGCACGGCCGCGAAGGCGCAGGCGACGCTCAAGCGCCCGGACATCTACGGCAAGACGGGGACGACCAACGACGCCGTGGACGCCTGGTTCGCCGGCTTCCAGCCCACCATCGCGGCCGTGACCTGGATCGGCTACGACACGCCGCGCAACCTCGGCAGCCGCGAAACCGGGGGCGGCCTGAGCCTGCCGATCTGGATCAGCTTCATGGAGCGCGCGCTCAAGGGCGTGCCGGTGGCCGAACCCACCGTGCCGCCGGGCGTGGTGAACGTGGGCGGCGAATGGTTCTACGAGGAGTTCGCGCGCAACGCCGGCGTGGCGAGCGTGGGCATGGAAGACCACTCCGCCCCGGCGTCCGCGGTCCCCGGCGCGCCACCGCAGGCACCCCCGCCAACGGAAGAACGCAACCGGATCCTCGACCTGTTCCGCAACTGATGGACGCCCCGCGGGCATACGCGGGGAACATGACGAAAAAGGCACCCCGGCATTGGCCGCGGTGCCTTTTTCCTGGGAATTTTGCCGGCGGAGGAAGGGCCCGTTCAGGACGCCTTGAACGTCAGCGGCATGCCCGCCTGCCGCGACGCATCCTGGCTCAGGGCCGCGAAGAACTCGCCAGCCCCCTTCGTGTCCTGCCAGGCGTGGCCGTCGAAGCGGTAGTGGTAGCCGCCGGACTGCGCGGCCATCCAGACCTCGTGCAGGGGCTTTTGCAGGTTGACGACGATCTGGCTGCGGTTGGGGAAGGTGATGGTCACCATGCCGCCGGTGCGCTGGGCGTCGAGGTCGGCGTCGCTCGCATCGTTGATGCGGTCGCAGCCCTGCTCCACCGCCAGCAGCAGTTTCTCGGCATGGTCCTGGAATTCGAGATCGGTCATTACTTCTACAATTTGCGGATGTTGAGAGCTTCGCAAATTCTAGTCAGCACCTGCGCCCTTGCTGCCGGTGCGGTTGCCCTGCTTGCGGGCTGCGGCCAGCGCGGGGCGCTCTACCTGCCGGGCGAGCCCGCCGCGCAGCAGCGCGCCACGCTGCCGCAGACGCTCGACCCCATGCGCGACACGCCGGTGCCCTCGCCCATCCCGGCACCGGTGCTGGCGCCGTCTCCCGCGCTCTCCGTGCCCCAGGCGTCGCCCGTGGCCGCCCCCTCTTCCGCGACCCCCGCGTCGTCCCCAGCCTCCACCACCACCCCATGACGCTGCCCGCACTGCCCGGACATCCCCACATCGCCTACCAGGGCGGCGAACTGTTCATCGAATCCGTGCGCGCGTCCGATCTGGCGCAGGAGCACGGCACGCCGCTCTACGTGTATTCCAAGGCATCCATGCTCGCGGCACTCGCCGCCTACCAGCGGGGCTTCGCGGGGCGCAAGGTGCAGATCTGCTATGCGATGAAGGCCAACTCGTCGCTGGCGGTGCTGCAGCTCTTCGCGCGCGCGGGCTGCGGCTTCGACATCGTCTCCGGCGGCGAACTGCGGCGCGTGCTGGCCGCGGGCGGCGACGCCGCCAAGGTGATCTTCTCCGGCGTGGGCAAGACGCGCCAGGAAATGCGCGAGGCGCTGGAGGCCGGCATCGGCTGCTTCAACGTGGAGAGCGAGCCCGAGCTCGAGATCCTGAGCGAAGTCGCGGTGGCCTGCGGCAAGCGCGCGCCCGTGAGCATCCGCGTGAATCCCAACGTCGATCCCAAGACCCATCCCTACATCTCGACCGGCCTCAAGGGGAACAAGTTCGGCGTGGCCCACGAGCGCACCGTGGCCACCTACCAGCGCGCTGCCTCCCTGCCGGGCCTGCAGGTGGTGGGCATCGACTGCCACATCGGCTCGCAGATCACTGAGGCCACGCCCTACCTGGACGCCGTGGACCGCATGCTCGACCTCGTCGCGCAGATCGAGGCGGCGGGCATTCCGATCCACCACATCGACTTCGGCGGCGGCCTGGGCATCGACTACAACGGCGACACGCCGCCCGCGGCCGATGCGCTGTGGGCGCAGCTGCTCGCGCGGCTCGATGAGCGCGGTTATGGCGACCGGCAGTTCATGATCGAACCGGGGCGCTCCCTGGTGGGCAACGCGGGCGTGTGCCTGACCGAAGTGCTCTACGTGAAGCCCGGCGAGCAGAAGAACTTCTGCATCGTCGATGCGGCGATGAACGACCTACCGCGGCCGGCGATGTACCAGGCGTTCCACGCGATCGTCCCGGTGGCGCCCGCCGCACCGGGCGCCGACGGCGCGGTGTACGACGTGGTCGGCCCGATCTGCGAGAGCGGCGACTGGATCGGCCGCGACCGGACGCTGGCCGTCCAGGCGGGCGACCGGCTGGCGGTGCTCTCCGCCGGCGCGTATTGCAGCGCGATGGGCAGCAACTACAACACGCGCTCGCGCCCTGCCGAGGTGCTGGTGGACGGCAGCCGGGCGGATGTCATCCGCGCGCGCGAGACACTCGAAGACACGTTCCGCCACGAGAAGCTGCCCGCCTGACCGTTCGCTTGATGCGCATCAAGCTCCCGCCGGGCCGGTGTCCGTACATTGGCCGTTTCACGACGGACGGGACGCCATGGCATCGGAACCTCTGGAACTGTATCGGGACGGGCAGCATGCGTGCCTGATGTTCTCCGACCTCATCGAGGAGGACGGCCAGGCGGTGCAGGCCAACCAGTTCCTCATCGTGGACGGCGACACCGGGGCGATCATCGACCCGGGCGGCAACCTCGCCTTCAACGAGCTGTTCATGGGGATGAGTCGGCACTTCCCGCCGCACAAGCTCTCCTACCTGATCGCCTCGCACGCCGATCCGGACATCATCGCCTCGCTCGACCGCTGGATGACCAGCACCAAGGCCACGCTGGTGATCTCCCGCATCTGGGAACGCTTCGCGCCCCACTTCACCAAGGTCGGCAAGACCGAGAACCGCGTCATCGGCGTGCCCGACGCCGGCGGCCACCTCCCGCTGGGCCGGCATGAGCTAGTGCTGCTGCCCGCGCACTTCCTGCATTCCGAAGGCAACTTCCACTTCTACGACCCGGTGAGCAGGATCCTCTTCACGGGCGACCTGGGCGTCTCGATGACCTCCGGCGCCGAGGCGCGCACGCCGGTCACCGACCTGCGCCCGCACATCCCGCGCATGGAGGGCTTCCACCGCCGCTACATGGTGTCCAACAAGATCCTGCGCCTCTGGACGCGCATGGCCCGCCAGCTCGACATCGCCATGCTGGTGCCGCAGCACGGCGCGCCCATCATGGGCCGCCAGGCGATTGCCGATTTCTTCGACTGGATCGAGAACCTGCAGTGCGGCATCGACCTGTTCGACGACCGGGCCTACCAGCTGCCCACGGCGTTCATCGATCCGGGCACGCGGCAGGTGAGACCGGCGCTGCAGGCGGTGCGGGCCTGAGGGCCGGGAGCGGCCTTCCTGTCTGGCGGGCAACCAGGCAGGGTGAGCTCTCGTGCCCCTGCGATCGGTGGACGGCCGCAGCCTGGATGCCTGTGACACACTAGAGATCCACTGCGCAGGCGTGTTTCCAGCTCGGCAGTTGCGCTTCGTCACCATGTGACAGCCCCATTTTGTGGCGCTGAGCACACTTGCCTCCAGAATCCGGCCCCGAAGAAAAACATCAGAGGGAAGGGGCCACATGAACGACATCGTCCGTGTCGATGCGGCGCGCCTGCGCGCACAACTGGAAGAGAAATTGCCGCCGAAGGTCCGGCGGTTCCGGCTGGATGACATTCCGGGCGTGATGCGCTCGCGCCTGGGGTGGCCGGTGGCGGCGACGTTGATGGAGCGGTGGTTCAGTGGAGCAGCGTTTGAGATGCCGAATGCCACCAAAAGTGGGAAGCGCCGTCTGGTCGATTTGAATTCCCCGCAACTGGACGAAGGCACAGTCACCATGCAATGGGCACTGGGCTTTGCGCGGGTGCAAACTGCGTTATCGGCTCTGCAGGCTCAGTGGAACAGCACGGCCGGAATACAGCGGCTGCAAGGGCGGGCCACACTGCAATCGATGGGACGGGCCCAACCTTGGCGATTTGGCAATCTGAACCAGCCGGCCAGCGTCTTGGACCATGCCTGCCAAGTGAATCGTCTGAAAGTGGGTCGATTCGGTGATCCTATGGACGACTTCTACGCAGCCATGGGAGAAGCAACGCTCAAGGTCGCGGTGTCGGGCAAGGTGACGCCCAAAGGGTCCGGCCATGCAGCCATTGCGATCGACAAGTTGGCTTTTTACCTGCGCGATTCCTATGACTTCAACGACGATTCTTTCCCGTCTCAGCCGTTGGGCTTCTGGGGACCGGGAGGTGTGAACCTCTTTCCCAGGTCGTTACTGGCCATCCCTGTGACCGAGCAATGGATGCACGCCGATGCCGCCGATGCGGGCAAACAGAGCTATCTGGTGCAGAACCAGCATTTCAGGCAATGGCGCGCCCTGTACGGACTGGGCGGCGACTTCATGGTGGTCTCCGATGTACACCGGGTGCGTCTGCCCCTTCCGATCAAGCTGGCGTGGTGATGAAACTTTCCGACCTCAAGAGTGTGCCCTGCATTGTCAATGGTACTTGGACCCACCCGTGGGCCTTCACCGCGTACACGTCGGCCAGGACGTCACCTTCGAGAACATCCCATCGGAATGCACGGAAGCGGCTCAGATACCGTGTTGCCCGAATACCAAGCCTTGAATCACGACGCCGCCACCCTGGCGGCACGCGCCCGCCGCATCGCCGTCCACACGCGCCAACCGAGCAGCGCAGCCAGGAGGGCCGCATAAATGGCGACTTCACCGAACAGATTCTTCCCGGACCGCATCCAGAAGAAATGCAGCAGCGCCAGGGCAGAGGCCACATAGACGGCGCGGTGCAGGGCCTGCCAGCGCTTGCCGCCGAGCCAGCGGATGGCCCGGTTGAACGAGGTGGCCGCAAGCACCAGCAGCAGCGCGAAGGCGAGCATGCCGACGAGGATGAAGGGCCGCTTGGCGATGTCGCGCGCGATCTCGGGCACGTCGAAGCCCATGTCCAGCCACGCGTAGCACAGCAGGTGCACCAGCGCATAGAAGAACGCGAACAGCCCGATCATGCGGCGGAACCGCGCCAGCGCCGGCATGCCGGTGAGGATGCGCAGCGGCGTGACGGCGAGCGCGATCCAGAGGCCGCGCAGGGCCCAGTCGCCCGAAGCGCGGATGAGCGCCTCCGCCGGGTTGGCACCCAGGCGATCGGCGATCACCCCATAGACGAGCCAGGCGAAGGGCAGCAGGCAGATCGCGAAGACGGCCGGCTTGGCAGCGGGGTGCAGCAACAGTTTTTTCATGGAGGTCTACAGGAAGCCCGCCAGCCGGCCGGCCGGCCGCATCCGGCCTTGGCGCCGTGCGCGGGCGTCGGCGTCCCGCGGGTCAATAGAACTTCTTGAGATCCATGCCCGCGTAGAGCTGGCCGACCTGGGCTTCGTAGCCGTTGAACATCAGCGTCTTGCGCTTCTTGGCGAACAGGCCGTCCTCGCCGATGCGGCGCTCGGTGGCCTGGCTCCAGCGCGGGTGGTCCACCTCGGGGTTCACGTTGGAGTAGAAGCCGTATTCCTGCTTGGCGGCCTTGTTCCAGGCCGTGCCGGGCTCCTTCTCGACGAAGCGGATCTTGACCAGGCTCTTGGCGCTCTTGAAGCCGTACTTCCAGGGCACCACGAGGCGCACGGGCGCGCCGTTCTGGTTGGGCAGCACTTCGCCGTACATGCCGAAGGCGAGCAGCGTCAGGGGGTGCATGGCCTCGTCCATGCGCAGGCCCTCGGTGTAGGGCCAGTCAAGGACCGGGCGGCCCACGTAGGGCATGGTCTGCTTGTCGGCCAGGGTCACGAACTCGACGTACTTGGCGCTGCCTTGCGGCTCGACGCGCTTGATGAGTTCGGCAAGCGAATAGCCCACCCAGGGGATGACCATCGACCAGCCCTCGACGCAGCGCAGCCGGTAGATGCGCTCTTCCTGCGGGCTGAGCTTGAGCAGGTCCTCGATGGCGAATTTGCCGGGCTTGTTGACGAGGCCTTCCACCTCCACCGTCCACGGCGAGGTCTTCAGCGTGTGCGCGTTGCGCGCCGGATCGCTCTTGTCGACGCCGAATTCGTAGAAGTTGTTGTAGGTGCTGGCGTCCTTGTAGTCGGTCAGCTTTTCGATGGTGGTGGCGCCCGCCACCTTGCCGGGAACGTAGGGCAATGCCGCCAGCTTGCCGGGCCGGGGCGTCTGCGCCAGGGCCTCGCGGCCGGCCCAGGCGGCCAGGGCGGCGCCGGCGGCGCCGGTGGCCATCAGCTTGAGGAGGTCGCGGCGGTTGTCGTGGACCGCGCGGGGAGTGATCTCGCTGCCGGCGGGGTGGAGAAAGCCGTCGTCGTGGTTGCGGATGAGCATGAAGGGTCCTCGGTGGGGGCGCGCGGGGGGTGGGAAGACCCCGGTTATACGCGCCGAACCCTCCGAAGGATTCATCCGGCGCTACAACGTTCCGTAGCTGTGCAGTCCGGAGAGCCACATGTTGACACCCAGGAACGCGAACGTCGTGACGCCGAGGCCCACCAGCGCCCACCAAGCCGACACGGTGCCGCGCAGCCCCTTCATGAGGCGCATGTGCAGCCAGGCCGCATAGTTGAGCCAGACGATGAGCGCCCAGGTCTCCTTCGGATCCCAGCTCCAGTAGCCGCCCCACGCCTCGGCCGCCCAGAGGGCACCGAGCACGGTGGCGATGGTGAAGAACGCGAAGCCGACCGCGATCGCCTTGTACATCACGTCGTCGAGCACCTCGAAGGACGGCAGGCGTGCGGCGATGCGCCGGCGGCCCAGCAGGATGCCGGCCACGATGAGCGCGGAGATGCCGAAATACACCATCCAGTAGCTGCCGCCGTTCCCGGCCGCGCCCTGCCGGAATACGATGGGCTCGAAGCACAGCACCACGCCGAGCAGCCACAGCGGCGCGAGCCTCCACCAGCGCGTCTCGCCGGCCTGCTGCTTGATGAGGTAGGCGAACGCGACCATGGCGGCGAGCGCGAAGGTGCCGTAGCCGATGAAATTGGCGGGCACGTGCAGCTTCATCCACCAGCTCTTCAGGGCCGGCACCAGGGGCTGGATCTCGTGGGCCTCGCGCACCACGGTGTACCAGAGCAGGAAGCCCACGGCCGCGCTCACCACCAGCATGGCGAAGCCGCCGAGCGCGCGCGTGGCGTACTGCTCCTCGTAGTAGAGGTAGAAGGCCGCGGTCATCCAGCAGAAGAGCACGAACACCTCGTAGAGGTTGCTCACGGGGATGTGCCCGATGTCCGGGCCGATGAGGTAGCTTTCGTACCAGCGCACCAGCGTGCCGATCAGCGCCATGGCGATCGCCACCCAGGCGATGCGCGAGCCCAGCAGCGACAGCGTGCCGCGCTCGCCCCTGGCGAACATGCCCAGCCAGTAGAACACCGTGCTGATGAAGAACAGCATGCTCATCCAGAGGATGGCGGACTGGCTGGAGAGGAAGTATTTGAGACCGAACACGGTGTCGGCCCGGGCGAGGCTGCCCGCGCCGTCCTGCTGGTAGAGGCCGATGGCCAGCAGCGCGAACGCCGCCACCGCCAGCATCAGCGTGCGCAGCGGCCGCCAGAACCAGCCGAGCCAGACCGCGCAGGGAATGGCGCCGAGCAGGATGCCCTTCTCGTACACGTCCATGAAGGCGCCGTAGCGCTGCAGGGCGTAGAGCCCGCCGGCGGCCACGATGGCCGCGAACACCCAGTCGAACCAGTTGCGGCGGGCGAAATAGCCTTCGCTCAGGGTGATGGTGGTGGTCGCCGTGTTCATGCGGTGGTGCCTCCGTGGTGGGGCTTCGCCCCGATGAGCCGTTCGGTGAGGTGGGCGAATTCGCGGTCGCCGTCCATCGTCCTGCGGTTGGTCGACAGGGCCATGGTGGCCTGCGCCCCCGTGCCGCCCGCGCCCGGCGCGAGCCACACCCAGACGCGCCGCTCGCGCACGTAGAGCATCGAGAAGACGCCCAGGATCAGCAGGGCGCAGCCCAGATACACCACATTCTTGCCTGGCGCGCGCGCCACCTGGAACACGCTGGCCTGCACCTGGGTGAAGTCGGCGAGTTCGAACGCCATGGGGGCCGGGTAGGCCTGCGCGTCACTCAGCGACAGCACGGCCTGCGTCATGAACGCGCGCGTGGACTCGTTCTGCGGCAGGGGTGCGAGGCCCGCGCGCTCGCGCGTGAGCTGCGCGAGCTCGAACAGCGCGCCGTTCAGGATGCGGATGAGCACTTCGCCCGCGCGCTCGCGCTCGTCGGCCGGCACGTTGGCTTCCATGAAGTCGGAGATGGCCTGCAGGCCGCCGCGGGGCGGTGCGCCGGCCGCACCCTTGCCGGCATTGTCGGCACCGGCGAAGAGCGACAGCGCGCGCAGCGTGGATTGCGCGAGCTGCTCGGCCAGCTCGGGCCGGGAGCCATCGACCGCGATGGCGACGTAGCGGCGCACGGCCTGCTCGCGCAGGGCCGGGTCGGCCAGCGCCATGCGCATGCGCAGGAAGCCGTCCATGCGGCCCTGGTCGTCGACCGGCACGCGCAGGAAGCGGAACGGATCGGCCGGCGTCTCGCGCACGCCCAGCAGGAACACCGGCTGGCCGTCGCCCGTGTCCACCGGCAGCATGTAGTTGTGGAACTCGCGCGCCTGCCCCGCCGCGTCGCGCAGCTTGTAGGTGACGCTGGGCCCGACGTTGCGCAGCTCCTTGGGCGTGGCGGTCTTGTTGCCAGCGCCCAGGCGGGATTCGATGGATTGGCGCAGGTCCACCTTGCGCACGTCGGCGCCGGAACCGCCGCTGCCCGCGGCGCCGAAGTTCTCGACGTTGATCGTGCGCAGCCCCGTGAATTCGAGCGTGAGGGCCTGCGAAGCGTCGGCACCCGTGCCCGTGCCCTTGCCCGCACCTGCACCCGCACCCGCACGCTCGATGCGGGTGGAACCGCCCACGGTGCCTTCCACCTCGAATGGCTGCACGCCCGGTGCCATGGGCACGGCGCGCAGCTTGAGGAGCGATCCGCCATCGTCGAAGCTCGACTGGTAGATCTCGATGCCACGGTAGCTGGCGGGATGATTCACCTCCACGCGCGCGGGCACCGCCTCCCCCGTGGCCTTGTCGTGGATGATGATCTCGCTCGCGAACAGCTTGGGCATGCCCGTGGAGTAGTGCTCCACGATGAACTTCTTGAGTTCGATGGAGAATGGCAATTCCTGCAGCAGCACGCCGTCGGACTGGTTCAGCACCGCGGTGCCCGACTGGGTGCCTTCGGCCACGAAGAGGTTGCCGCGGAACGTGGGGTTGCGCTCGGAGAGGCGGTGCTCCGGGCCCACTTCGGAGACGAGTCCCCCGCCCGCATAGGGTGTCTTGCCGCCCAGCCACATCTGCGCGCGCACGATGAGGTCGCCGTCCAGCAGGCCGCCCAGGCAGATCAGCACGATGGCGCTGTGGGCGGCGATGTAGCCGATCTTGTTCACTGCGCCGGCCTTGGCGGCGACCATCCAGCCCGTGCCCGGCCCGGCGGACGTATCGCGCTGCTGCAGGCGCACCCTCCAGCCGCCACCCGCGAGCAGCCCGCCGATGCGCCGCGCCGCGGCTTCCGGCGCTTCACCGGCGAGCGTCGCCTGCGCGCGGTGCGGGAACGCCTTCAGGCTCTGTTCGCGGATGTTCTCCTTGTAGCTGCGCAGGTCGGCGAGGTAGCGCGGCGTGTTGCGCGCGATGCACAGCGAGGTGCTCACCACCAGGAACCCCAGGATCAGCAGGAACCACCAGGCGCTGTAGACCGTGTTGAGGCGCAGCGCGAGGAATACCTCGGCCCAGAAGGGGCCGAACTGGTTCACGTAGTTCACCGAGGGCTCGTGCTGCTTGAGCACGGTGCCGATCACCGAAGCGATGCAGATCACCGTGAGCAGCGAGATCGCGAAGCGCATGGACGACAGCAGCTCGACCACGGCGCGCACGGGAGCGGCACGCTGCGGGGGCGGATGGCCGTGGAGGGTGTCGGACATGGGGTCGGTCGGGCGGATGCGCGGAGCAGGAAATGGTGAAACAAGGCGGCCAGGATGGCGCGGTCGGCACGGGCCGGACGCAAAAAAGGCGGGCCATCCGTTCAGATGTGCCCGCCCGTCTTGGGTGTGATTATCGGCGGCTGGTTCCGGAAGCCTGGGGGCCACCCGGTGGGATTTTGACGCAAATCAAGCGCCGCGGCCTCCCGGAATTCCCGCAGGCGCGCGGGGATCAGCGCAGGCCGGCGATGTAGTCCGCCACGGCGCGGATCTCCCGGTCGTTGAGCTTGGCGGCGACCTGCGTCATCTGCACGCTGTTGGCGCGCTTGCCCTCGCGGAACTCGCCGAGCTGCTTGGCCGTGTAGTCGGCGTGCTGGCCCGACAGGCGCGGGTACTGGGCTGGGATGCCGGCGCCGTTGGGGCTGTGGCAGCCGGCGCAGGCGGCGATGTTGCGGTCGGCGATGCCGCCGCGGTAGATGCGCTCGCCCAGGGCGACCAAGTCCTTGTCCTTGGCGAAGCCGGGCTTGGCCTGCTTGCCGGCCACCCACCAGGCGATGTTGCGCATGTCGTCTTCCGACAGCATGGCGGCGATGCCCTTCATGACCGGGTCGTTGCGCTTGCCGGACTTGAACTCCTGCAACTGCTTGACGAGGTATTCGGGGTGCTGCTGCGCCAGCTTGGGGTTGGCGACGATGGAGGAATTGCCGTCGGCCCCGTGGCAGGCCGCGCACACGGCGGTGAAGCTGGCCTCGCCCTTGGCCAGGTCCGGCTTGCCCGCCTTCTGCGCCGCCGCGGGTGCCTGGGCCGAGGCCGGGAGCGCGGCCACCGCGAGCGCGGCAGCCATCAGCATGGGGGCGAGCAGTTTCTTCATATCGGGGGTTCTGTGTTGTAGAAGGGGTGCCGCAAAGCCCGTCAATCTTACAATGCGCCCCTTTGCGGGCGTCTCCCTGCTAACCCCCATTTATGACGACTACATCACATGCGCCAGTTGCTGGCCCGGTTCCGCCCGCACCCGACGCCAAGCTCGCCGTGGGATGGATGCATACGGCCCGCTTTCTCACCACCGCCGCGCAGCTGCACCACCTGCCGCCCATCGACGTCCCGGAAATCGCTTTCGTCGGACGCTCCAATGCCGGCAAGTCCACCTGCATCAACACCCTGACGCAGCAAAAGCAGCTCGCGTTCGCCTCCAAGAAACCCGGGCGCACGCAGCACATCAACCTGTTCGCCCTCGGCCGGCAGAACGTGACCGACGCGGTGCTGGCCGACCTGCCCGGCTACGGCTACGCGGCCGTGTCGCGCTCGGACAAGCAGCGCTGGCAGCAGGTGATGGTGAACTACCTCGTGAGCCGCGAGAGCCTCACGGGCATCGTGCTGCTCTGCGACCCGCGCCTGGGCCTCACCGAGCTGGACGAGGCCCTGCTGGAGGCGGTGCGCCCCCGCGTGGAGGCCGGCCTGAAATTCCTCGTGCTGCTCACCAAGGCCGACAAGCTCACGCGCGCCGAGCAGGCCAAGGTGCTGTCCATCACGCGACTGCAGGCGGGCGGCGGCGAGGTGAAGATGTTCTCGGCCCTCAAGAAGCAGGGCGTGGACGAGGTGGCGCAACTCCTCTGGCAGTGGTCGCACCCCCAGGGCACGGCCCCGGCCGGCGGCAACGCCGCGCAGGAGCCCGGGCCTGCCGACCCCGCGCCCGGCCCCGAGGATTCCGAGGCCCCCTGACGCCCCGCGTGGACATGCCGCGCGGGCGGACCACCGCACCACGCGCATGACCGACACCACGCTCCATTCGCTGCCCCACGGCATCACCCTGCACTGCCGCACGCGCGGCGAGCCCGGCCGCCCGGTGCTCATCTTTCTCCACGGCTTTCCCGAGGGTGCATTCATCTGGGACGGGATGCTGGAGCATTTCTCGCGCCCCGAGAACGGCGGCTACCGCTGCGTGGCGCCGTTCCTGCGCGGTTTCGCTCCCTCCAGCAGCCCGCAGGCCGTGGAGTCGTACCGCGCCAGGCACCTCGTGCAGGACCTGGTGGCGCTGATCGAGGCCGAGTGCGGCCCGGCGGACGCGGGCGGCCGGCTCGCAGCGCTCGTCGCGCACGACTGGGGCGGCGCGGTCGCGTGGAACCTGGCGAACCAGCGGCCCGATCTGCTGGAACGCCTGGTGATCGTGAACTCGCCCCACCCCGGCACCTTCCTGCGGGAACTGCGCCAGAGCCCCGAGCAGCAGCAGGCGAGCGAGTACATGCATTTCCTCTGCCGGAAGGACGCCGAGACGCTGCTGGCGGAGGACGGTTACCGCCGGCTGTTCGGCTTCTTCGGCCGCCCGGACGGCAGCGCGCCCGAATGGCTCACGCCCGAGCTGCGGGGCCGCTACCGCGCCACCTGGGACGAAGGCCTCACGGGCCCGTGCAATTACTACCGCGCCAGCCCCCTGCGCCCACCGCGCGAGGGCGAAGGCGAAGGCGGAGCGCATGCAGCAGGCGTCGAACTGCCCGACGCCATGCTCTCCATCGGCATGCCGACACTGGTCATCTGGGGCCTGGACGATCCGGCGCTGCGGCCGGGCCTGCTGGACGGATTGGGGCGCTGGGTTCCATCCCTGCGGCTGCGCACGGTGCCGGGCGCGTCGCACTGGATCGTGCACGAGCAGCCGGAACGCGTCGTGCGCGAGATCGGAGACTTCATGGCGGATGCGGCCTGAGTGCCCTCGCCTGCCGCGACCTGCCCCTGCCGGGTACGGCAGCCACTGGCCGGCCGCGCTGCCCGCGGGCTGTCAGTAGACCGGCGGCTCGCCCGGCGGGCGCGACTTGAAGCGCCGGTGCACCCAGTAGTACTGGCCGGGCATGGTGTCGATCCAGTGCTGCAGTTCGCGGTTCATGCGGGCGGTGTCGGCTTCCAGATCGTCGGTGGGATAGTTCTGCCAGGCCGGCATCATCTCGGCGCGGTAGCCGCGCGGCGTGATGCGGCCGATCAGCGGCACCACCTTGGCGCGCCCCAGGCGCGCGAAGCGCGACAGCGAGGTGATGGTGGCGGCCGACATGCCGTAGAACGGCACGAACAGCGAATCGTTGGGCCCGAAATCCATGTCCGGCAGCAGGTACAGCAGCCCGCCCTTGCGCAGCCCGCTCAGGATCGGCTTGACGCCGTCGGCCCGGTTCAGCATGCGCACGTTGCCGAAGCGCTGGCGGCCGGCGAACAGCCAGGCGTCGATGTCCGGATCGGGATGGGGCGTGAAGATCGACGTGAATGCCCGGTCGGTCTGCAGTGTGAGCGCCGTGCCGGCCGCGTCCATGCCCAGGAAATGCGGCGCGAAGATGATCGTGGGCGTGTCACCTTCGAGTTCGTTCAGCGCGCCGTGGAACTCCAGGCGCTTTTCCACCACCGAACGCGGCGCCATCCAGAGCCAGCTGCGGTCCAGCCAGGCCTGGCAGAAGCGCACGAAGGTCTCGCGCGCCCAGGCCCGGCGCTGCGCGGGGCTGGCCTCCGGAAAGCAGAGTTCGAGATTGCGCAGCGTCACCTTGCGGCGGGGCTTGGCGAGCACGTAGAGCACCTGTCCCAGCACCCAGCCCAGCCCGCGCAGCACGGGCAGCGGCAGGCGCGCGAGCACGCGCATCACGGCGGTGTTGACGCGGCCCGCCGTCATGCGGCGTCTCCGGGCACCGGGGAGGCCGGCGCGGATTCGGCGCGCGGCTGCTTGTAGCGGCCATAGCCCCAGAGGTACTGGCCGGGGGCCTGGCGGATGATGTATTCCATGGATCGGTTGATCTGCGCGGTGGCGGTTGCGAGGTCGTCGGAAAGCGGTTCGGCGGGGGATTCGAGGTGCAGCACGTAACCGCGGCCGCGCGGCAGGCGCTCGCAGCGCGCCAGGACCACCGTGGCGCCGGTCTGCTGCACCAGGCGGGCGGCGAGCGTCATCGTATAGGCCGGCTGGCCGAAGAACGGCGCCCAAAGCCCCTGCCCTTCGGGGGGCACCTGGTCGGGCAGCAAACCCACGGCCTCCCCGCGGCGCAGCGCCTTGATCATCTGCCGCACGCCCGAGAGCGTGGTGGGCACCGCGCGGATGCCGGGGCGGTCGCGCGCCGTGCGCATGAGTTCGGCGAGCCAGGCCTGCCGTGCGGGCCGGTAGAGCACCGTGACGGGCCCGTGCTGCTCCGCCCAGCGCCGCGCCGCGATCTGCACGGACAGCTCGAAACAGCCGATGTGCGGCGTCAGGAAGACGATGCCCCGGCCGGCCGCCCAGGCGCGCTCCACGCATTCGGCGCCCTCCACACGGCAGGGCGGCGCCTCGGGCTGCAGCCAGAGCCGCGGCAGCTCGGCCGCCATGCGGCCCGCATGGGCCACTGCGGAGCGCACGCGCGCGAACGGATAGCCGGCCAGCGCGGCGTTGGCGAGAAAGCGGCGGCGGTAGGTGGGCGACGCGAGAAAGGCGATCCAGCCCAGCACCGCGCCCAGCGCGTGGAGCGCCGGCAGGGGCCATCGGGCGAAGAAGCGGAACGCGGGGGGCATCGGTGACGGATCCGTGTCGGTAGAATGGTGGGGTCGCTGAGTTAAATGAGCAACTTGCAGGGCGACGTTAAACAACTCTGCTAAAGCGTTCGCCAAGGCTCCCAAAGGCTGAGGGCAACGCCCAAAATGCCAAAAAGCACAGGAGTTTATTCAAATGGCGAACGACTTTCTCTTCACGTCGGAATCAGTGTCCGAAGGCCATCCCGACAAGGTGGCGGACCAGATCTCCGATGCCATCCTCGATGCGATCTTCCGCGAAGACCCGCGCAGCCGCGTGGCGGCCGAGACGCTCACCAACACCGGCCTCGTCGTGCTGGCCGGCGAGATCACCACGAACGCGCACGTCGACTACATCCAGGTCGCGCGCGACACCATCAAGCGCATCGGCTACGACAACACCGACTACGGCATCGATTACAAGGGCTGCGCGGTGCTCGTCGCCTACGACAAGCAGAGCAACGACATCGCCCAGGGCGTGGACCACGCGAGCGATGACCACCTGAACACCGGTGCCGGCGACCAGGGCCTGATGTTCGGCTACGCCTGCGACGAAACCCCCGAGCTGATGCCCGCACCGATCTACTACGCGCACCGGCTGGTCGAGCGCCAGGCCCAGCTGCGCAAGGACGGCCGCCTGCCCTTCCTGCGCCCGGACGCCAAGAGCCAGGTGACGATGCGCTACGTGGACGGCAAGCCCCACAGCATCGACACCGTGGTGCTCTCCACCCAGCACCACCCCGACCAGTCCGAGACGGCCACGAAGATGAAGGCCAGCTTCGTCGAGGCGGTGATCGAGGAGATCATCAAGCCCGTGCTGCCCAAGGAATGGCTGCAGGACACGAAGTACCTGATCAACCCCACGGGCCGTTTCGTCATCGGCGGCCCGCAGGGCGATTGCGGCCTGACGGGCCGCAAGATCATCGTCGACACCTACGGCGGTGCCTGCCCGCACGGCGGCGGCGCCTTCAGCGGCAAGGATCCGACGAAGGTCGACCGCTCGGCCGCCTACGCTGCGCGCTACGTGGCCAAGAACATCGTGGCCGCGGGCCTCGCGCGCCAGTGCCAGATCCAGGTGAGCTACGCCATCGGCGTGGCGCGTCCGATCAATGTCACGGTGTACACCGAGGGCACGGGCGTGATCCCGGACGACAGGATCGCCGCGCTGGTGCAGGAACACTTCGACCTGCGCCCCAAGGGCATCATCCAGATGCTGGACCTGCTGCGCCCCATCTACGAAAAGACCGCCGCCTACGGCCACTTCGGCCGCGAGGAACCCGAGTTCACCTGGGAAAAGACGGACAAGGCCCAAGCGCTGCGCGCAGCGGCCGGGCTGTGAGGCCCGGCGCTTGGCCATAGGCCAAGCCTTGGGCTTTGGGGCGGAGTTCATATCGCGCAGCGATGTGAACGCAGACCACAAGGCCGCCGCGCAGCGGGTCCGGCCGCCTTGCGGCGCAGGCTCATATCGCGCAGCGGTGTGAAGGCCCGCAGGGCCGTGCCGAAGCCACCAGCCCTCCCCTGCCCTTCACCGCACTCCACCAAGCCGCCGTCCCTCCCGGGCCGCGGCTCTTTTCTTTGCGCCCGCTCCTACACCCGCAGTCAGGGCATGCCGACGGCGCCCTCCTCGGCGGCTCGCGATGATCGGGACACCCGGTGCAAAGCAGGCGGCCCAGCCGCCCGGCAACGGACCCACCGTCAACGGAGCGACACCATGCTGAAGTACGCCATCATTTTCGCCATCATCTCCCTCATCGCCGGCGCGCTCGGCTTCAGCGGCGTGGCCGCGGGCGCGGCAGGCATCGCCAAGATCCTGTTCTTCCTGTTCCTCGTGGTCGCGGTGATCTTCGTCGTGCTCGCCGTCCTCGGCGTGGGCGCGGCGCGCAGGGTGATGAAGTAATCCTTCGATCCCTGCCGGGCCGGCCGGCCTTCCCGCTGAGCCCGCCCTGCCCTTCGGCGCATGCCCGGTTCGACGGTTGCCACCCCAGGCAGCCTTCGAACAGGGCATGCGCCGTTGTGGCATGCGCGGCGCCTCGAAGCCTTGCACTTGGAAACACCTCGATTCCGGTCACTTAGTTGCACAAATAAACTAACAAATCTACAATGGCCCCATCCGATCCCCGCCACCGAATGGAACCGCTGCCGTGAACCGCACGCCCCCCACCCTGCACCTGCTGGCCATCGATCCCCAGAACGATTTCTGCAATCTCCCCGCGGACTGGTGCCCCCGTGACCCTGCGACCGCCCGGCAATGCGCGCCCGCGCTGCCGGTCTCCGGCGCCCACGCGGACATGGAGCGGCTGGCGGCATTCCTGCACCGCCTGGGTCTGCGCATCGATGGCATGACGGTCACGCTGGATTCGCACCAGCGCTACGACATTGCACATCCTCTCTTCTGGCAGGCAGGCGATGGAACCGAGGTCGCTCCATTCACGTCCATCACGGCCGCCCAGGTGCGGGCCGGCGCCTTCCTGCCGCGCGATGCCGGCGCCCTGCCGCGCGTGCTGGCCTACCTCGACGCGCTCGAATCGCAGGGCCGCTACACGCTGATGGTCTGGCCGGCGCACTGCGAGATCGGCAGCTGGGGGCATGGCGTGCACGCAGCGCTGCTGGCGGCCTGCGCCGACTGGCAGGCGCTGCGCGGCCAGGCGGTGCACGCGGTGTTCAAGGGCATGAACCCCTGGACCGAACACTACAGCGCCATCGAAGCCGAGGTGCCCGATCCGCAGGACCCGGCCACCGCGCTCAACCGGCCGTTGCTCGAACGCCTGGGCGCCGCGGAATGCCTGGTGATTGCCGGCGAGGCGAGCAGCCACTGCGTGCGCGCCACGACCGAGCACATCGTGCAGCACCTGCCGCGCCTGCAGCCCGGCTGGACACCGGACCGGATCCTGCTGCTGACCGACTGCATGAGCCCCGTGAGCGGCTTCGAGGCGCAGCACCGCGCGTTCCTCGATGCGATGCGCGCCCGCGGCGTGCGGCTAGCCACCTCGACCGATTTCGCAGCGTAGCCGCGCTGCCCCACCTTCCCCCGTTTGCCTCGGAGCACGCACGCATGCAACCCATCATCCAGAGCCTGCTGGACACCGACCTCTACAAGTTCACGATGTGGCAGGCGCTGCTGCACCGCCATCCGCAGACGCAGGCCGAGTACCGCTTCGTCTGCCGCAACACGCCGGCCTTTCCGCTCGCGGAACTGCTGCCCGAGGTGAATGCCGAGCTGGATGCGCTGTGCACGCTGCGCTTCGCGCCGGCCGAGCTGGAGTTTCTGGGAGGGCTTCGCTACATCAAGAGCGATTTCATCGACTTCCTGCGCATCTTCCAGTTCCAGCGCAACTTCATCGAAGCGCGCGCGGAGGGGGCGGCCCTGTCCATCGTCGCGCGCGGCCCGCAGGTGCACGTGATGGGCTTCGAGATTTTCGTGCTGGCCATCGTGAACGAGCTGTACTTCCGCCGCCTGGGGCATGCCGACGCGGCGCTGGAGGAAGGACGGCGGCGGCTCGGCGCCAAGATCGCGCGCGTGCAGGCGCTGGCGGACGAGGCGCCCCGCGCCCATCCCTTCGAGATGTTCGACTTCGGGCTGCGCCGGCGCTACAGCGGCGCCTGGCAGCGCGAGGTGGTGCAGCGGTTCGCCACCGAGGCGCCGCGCTGGTTCAAGGGCACATCGAACGTGCTGCTCGCGCGCGACCTGGGCCTGGTGCCCATCGGCACGATGGCGCACGAATACCTGCAGAGCTACCAGGCCCTCGGCGTGCGGCTGCGCGACTTCCAGAAGGCGGCCCTGGAGGACTGGGTGCAGGAGTACCGCGGCGACCTGGGCATCGCGCTCACCGACACCGTCGGCATGGACGCCTTCCTTGCCGATTTCGACCTGTATTTCGCCAAGCTCTTCGACGGTCTGCGGCACGACTCGGGCGATCCGGTCGCGTGGGGCGAGAAGGCGCTAGCGCACTATGCCCGGCTGCGGATCGATGCGCACGGCAAGCGGCTCGTGTTCTCCGACGGGCTCGACGTGGACCGCGCGCTGGCGCTCCACCGGCACTTCGGCGACCGCGTGCAGCTGGGCTTCGGCATCGGCACGCAGCTCAGCAACGACCTGGGCCCGGCGCCGATCAACATCGTCATGAAGATCGTGCGTGCGAATGGCCAGCCGGTCGCGAAATTGTCCGACAGCCCGGGCAAGACGCTGTGCGACGATGAAACCTACCTCGCCTACCTGCGCCAGGTCTTCGGCCTGCCCGCGGCCGGCGCGTGAACCCAAGGAACGACGACATGCTCCGGATCACCCTCGCCCAGCTCAACTACACCGTCGGCGACATCGAAGGCAACGTGCAGCGCATGGTGGATGCCGCGCACCGTGCCGCGCAGTCCGACGCCGATCTCGTGGTGTTCACCGAACTGGCCCTGTGCGGCTACTACCCCGGTGACATGCTGGAAGAACCCGGCTTCATGGAGCGCGTGGATGCAGGCATCGCCGCGCTGCAGGAGGCCTCGCGCGCCACGCCGCGCCTGCACTGGGTGGTGGGCACGCCCACGCGGGCGCAGGGGCCTGGCAAGCGGCTGCACAACAGCCTGCTGGTGCTGCACCAGGGCGAAGAGCGCCTGCGCTACGCCAAGCAGTTGCTGCCCACCTACAACATCTTCGACGAGCGGCGCCACTTCGAGCCCGGCCCCGACGTGGCGCGCGTGCTGCGCATCGGCAGCGCGCAGATCGGCTTCCTGGTCTGCGAGGACGGCTGGAACGACACCGTGGCCGACTACGCCACCAACCCCTTCCAGCGCGTCGCCGACGCGGCGCCGGACCTGGTCGTGAGCATCAATGCGAGCCCCAGCCACATCGGCAAGCGCGAGATCCGGCACCAGGTCTTCGGCGACGCTGCCCGGCGCCATGGGCTGCCGGTGGTGTACGTGAACCAGGTGGGCGGGCAGGACCAGATCGTCTACGACGGCGCGTCGTTCGCCGCCGAGCCCGAGGCCGGCGTGGTCTTCGAGGCGCCGCGCTTCGCCGAGGACGTGCGTACGCTGCGGCTCGTGGATGGGCGCTTCCAGGCCGGGGACGGCGGCGCCCTGCCGCCCGTGCCCGCCGAGGGCCTGCCCACCATGGACTTCTACCGCCAGCAGATCGTGCTCGGCCTGCGCGACTATGCGCAGCGCTGCGGCTTCCGGCAGGTGGTGGTGGGCAGCTCGGGCGGCATCGACAGCGCATTGACGCTCGCGCTCGCGGTGGAGGCGATGGGCCCCGAGAACGTGGTCGCCGTGACCATGCCTTCGCGCTTCTCGTCGAGCGGCTCGGTGGACGACTCCGTGGCCTTGTGCCGGAACCTCGGCATCCAGCTCCACACGCACCCGATCGCCGACCTCGTGGCCGGCTACGCCGCGCAGTTCGCGTCCAGCTTCGGCCAGCCGCTCGAAGGCCTGCCGCTGGAGAACCTGCAGGCGCGCATCCGCGGCACCATCCTGATGGAATATTCGAACGCTTTCGGCCACCTGCTGCTCACCACGGGCAACAAGTCGGAAATCTCGGTGGGCTACTGCACGCTCTACGGCGACACGAACGGCGGCCTCGGGCTGCTCGGCGATCTCTACAAGACCGAAGTGTTCGAGCTGTCGCGCCACGTGAACGAGCACGCGGGCCACGAGCTGATTCCGCAGGCCATCATCGACAAGGAGCCCTCCGCCGAACTGGCGCCCGGGCAGCGCGACGTCGACAGCCTGCCGCCCTACCCGGTGCTGGACCAGGTGCTGCGCCTCATCATCGAAGGCGAAGGCCTGTCGCATGCCGAATACGAGGCGGCCCGCGCCTTCTCGGCACAACTGCAACACGACGAGGCCGGCCGCGCCCTGGTGCACCGCGTGCGGCAGATGGTGGCGCGCAACGAGTACAAGCGCCGCCAGGCCCCGCCCATCCTGCGCGTGCGGGCCAAGGCCTTCGGCAACGGGCGCCAGATGCCGATCGCAGCCAAGTACGTCTGAGCCTGCGCTCCCCATCCCTCCGCAACCCGGTGCGCCCCCCGTGCCGCTGCGCGGGTGCAGGACGGGCTACATTTGCCGATGACACCACTGCCGGGCCGGCGGGGCGATACCTGCCGCCCGTCCCCTCACGCCTTTCCGGATTCCATGTACGACACTGCCATCCTCATCGGGCGCTTCGAGCCCGTCCACAACGGCCACCTGGCCCTGCTGCGCCGAGCGCTGGACAGCGCCCAAGGCGCCATCGTCATCATGGGTTCGGCCTGGCAGGCCCGATCGCCCAAGAATCCGTTCACCTGGCAGGAGCGCGAGGCCATGCTGCGCAACGCCCTGCCCGAGCACGACCGCGCGCGCCTCACGGTGCTGCCGGTGCGCGACCACTACGACGAACGCGCATGGGTGGCCGCCGTGCTGCAGGCCGTCGCACAGCACACGCGGCCCGATGCGCGCATCGGCCTCGTGGGCCACTTCAAGGACGCGACCAGCAGCTACCTGCGGGCCTTCCCCGGCTGGCAGCTGGTCGCCGTGGAGCGCCAGGGCAGCATCGACGCCACCGCCATCCGCGATGCGTACTTCGGCGCGACGCCGGATGCCGTGGCCGGCGCGCTGCAGCCGCTCGCGGAGCAGATGCCCGAGAGCACGCTGGATTTCCTGCGCGCGTTCGCAAAAGGACCGCACTACGCGGCACTGCAGGAGGAATGGCGCATGCTGCGCGGCTACCGCGAGGCCTGGGCGCAGGCACCCTACCCGCCCGTGTTCGTGACCGTGGACGCGGTGCTGCGCTGCCAGGACCACGTGCTGCTCATCCGCCGCGCGCATGCGCCCGGCAAGGGGCAGCTGGCGGCGCCGGGCGGCTTCATCGAACAGCGCGAAACCGTCTGGCAATCCTGCCTGCGCGAACTGGCCGAAGAAACCCATTGCGTGCTTCCCGAGTCCCGCATGCGCGCCGCATTGCGCGAGGTGGCCGTGTTCGACCACCCCGACCGCAGCCAGCGCGGCCGCACCATCACGCACGCGCACTACTTCGACCTGGGGAGCGACGCATTTCCCGACGTGCGCGCGGACGACGACGCGGCGCACGTGGAGTGGGTTCCGATCGCGTCGCTGGCCGCGCTGGAAGAGGCCTTCTTCGAGGACCACTTCCACATGCTGGACCATTTCCTGGGTATTACGCGCGAGTCCGCTCAGGATTGATGCAGCGCCTGCCGTGCGGGGCTGGCACCGCCACATGGCAGCAGAGAAGGCCGGTAGAGCATGCTCTGAAGGAGATCTTCGGAGGTCCGACGACGCGATGAACGGGGTCCGTCGCGCTTGCCGTTAGCAGCCAGCTCAGCGCGAGAGCGCGTCCGTCGTGGCGGCATCCAGCCGCCCCGTCACCGGCAGGCCCTTGTCCTTCTGGAATGCCCGCAGCCCGTTCGACGTCTTCGGGCCCATGCCGCCGTCCGGCGCGCCTACGTCGTAGCCCAGCGCATTCAGGCGCGCCTGGGCTTCACGCACCGACATCGACGCGCCGGCCTTCGTCTGCGACGGGGCCGCGCCCCCGTCCACGCCCAGCCGGCCGCCGCCGCCCAGCCCCTGGCCCTGCACCTTCTGCGCCTTGTAGCTGCGCAGCGCCACGACCATCTGGTTGTACGCGTCCATGAACGCCGCCGTCAGCACCTTGCCCTGCGAGGTGTTCTGGTAGCCGCCCAGGTTGCCCCCGGCCGAGCCGCCGAACAGACTGCCGAAGCCCGCGAAGTCGCTCTTGGACGCGCTGCCTTCCGACACCGACACCTGCACGCCCGAGCGGTTGTCCACCAGCGTCAGCATCGCGCTCGCCTCGCGCGTCTTGAGCGAGCCGCCCAGCGCGCCGATCGCCCGGCCGCTGCCGCCGCCGATGAGCGCACCCAGCGCGCCGCCGATGCCGCCCGCATCGCTGTTGGAGAAGATGATCTCCGGCGACATGCCGTAGTCCGAGGCCACCATCTGGCCCTGTCCAAAATTGCTGCCGCCGCGCATTTCACCCGACTGCATGAGGGCGCGCTCGCGGTTCATCGCACCCATGCCGGCCATGCTGCGCTCCACCACCACGAAGCAGTTCGACTGCTGGATCAGCAGGCGCAGCAGGTTCGACGTGGGCGGCAGGCGGTATTCATTGCGCAGGATCGTGTACCAGCCTGCGTCCTGGTTCTCCACCAGAGACACCGTGCCCAGCGGCGAGGCGCAGCGCTCCAACTGCGTATTGGCGTTCGCGGAAGACTCTCCGGCCGCTGCGCCCGTCGCCACCGTCTTCGATTCCGCGCTGCCCATGCGCATGTTCGTGGTTTCGCAGCCCGACAGCAGCACCGCGGCCAGGGCGGCGCAGGCCACGACTGGCGCGCGCGACGAAAGAGTGAAGGACGGGAGGAAGGACGAAGGCATGGACGATTTCATGGTGAAGAAAGAGAAAGTAACGGCAAGGGGCCGGACGTTAAAACACTGCCGCGTTGCCGCCAACCCAACCGTAGCGCTATTTTTGTAACAACATGCGTGCTACGGACCAAGGCCCGCCTTCACTGCGAGGTCCGGAGTGGCCCGGTTCGAGGGCGGTATTGCCGTCCTCAGGTTCCCGCCCGCTCCAGCATGGCGTGCAGCAGCACGTTGCAGCCCGCCGTGATGTGCTCCGGCTGCGCATCCTCGATCTCGTTGTGGCTGATGCCGTCCTTGCAGGGGATGAACACCATGCCCGCCGGCGCGAGGCGCGCCATGTACACGGCGTCGTGCCCGGCTCCGGAGACGGCCGGCATGTGCGAATAGCCCAACTGCTGCGCCGCGCGCTCCACGGCCTGCACGCACTCATCGTGGAACGGCTGCGCCGGGTAACTGGAGACGAGGTCGATGCGGATCGTGAGGCCGGTCTCGGCGGCCAGCCGGTCGGCCACGCCGCGGATGTCGCGGTCCATGCTTTCGCAGTCCGCATCGGTGGCGTTGCGCAGGTCGATGCTGAACTTCACCTGCCCCGGGATCACGTTGCGGCTGTTGGGGTGCACGTGCACCATGCCCACCGTGCCGCGGCCGTGCGGCGGATGGCGGTGCGCGCAGGCCACCACCTCCTGCATCAGCCGCGTGGCCACCTGCAGGGCATCGCGGCGCAGGGCCATGGGCGTCGGGCCGGCATGCGCCTCCATGCCCGTCACGGTGCAGTCGTACCAGCGGATGCCGAGCACCCCCGTCACCACGCCGATCGTCTTGCCGTTGTCCTCCAGCACCGGGCCCTGCTCGATGTGGGTCTCGAAATACGCGCCGATGGGATGGTCGCCGGGCTCCTGGTCGCCGATGTAGCCGATGCGCTCCAGTTCGCCGCGCACGGTCTTGCCCTCGGTGTCGGTGGCGGCATAGGCATGCTCCAGCGTGAAGGCCTTGGCGAACACGCCCGAGCCCATCATCACCGGCACGAAGCGGCTGCCTTCCTCGTTGGTCCAGAAGGCGACCTCGATCGGCGCCTCGGTCTCGATGCCGTGGTCATTGAGCGTGCGCACCACCTCGATGCCGGCCAGCACGCCGTAGTTGCCGTCGAACTTGCCACCCGTGGGCTGGGTGTCGATGTGGCTGCCGGTCATGATAGGCGGCAGGCTGTCGTCGCGGCCCGGGCGGCGCATGAAGACGTTGCCGATCTTGTCGATGGTGACGGACATGCCCGCCTCGCGCGCCCAGCGCGTGACGAGATCGCGGCCCTGCTTGTCCAGGTCGGTGAGCGTGAGCCGGCACACGCCGCCCTTGGGCGTGGCGCCGATCCGCGCGAGTTCCATGAGCGAATCCCAGAGGCGCTCGCCGTTCACGCGCAGCTGGCGGATGTCGGTCTTCTCGGTGGTGGTCGTGTCCATGGGGTTTCCTCGTTCGTTCTCAGGCGCGCGCGACGGCGCTGGGAGCCAGATCCTGCGCACGCTTGTGCACGGCCTGGAAGTTCGCGCCGAAGGCCGGGCGGTGCACGTAGCGGCCCGCGCCCTGCTCGGCTCGCAGATCGCCCTGCGCGAACACCACGCGGCCCTGGCTGACGGTGTGGCTGGGAATGCCGCGCACGGTGCGGCCTTCGAAGATGTTGAAGTCGCCCTTGCTGTGCTGCGTCCTGGCCGAGAAGGTCTTGGTGCCCTCCGGGTCCCACAGCACCAGGTCGGCGTCCGCGCCCGGGCCCACGAAGCCCTTGCGCGGGTAGATGTTGAACAGCTTGGCGGCGTTGGCGGAGGTGATCGCCACGAACTCGCTGGGCGTGAGACGCCCGGTGTTCACGCCGCCGTCCCAGATCGCGGCCATGCGCTCTTCCACGCCGCCGGTGCCGTTGGGAATCTTGGCGAAGTTGTCACGCCCCATGGCCTTCTGCGCGGCGCAGAAGGTGCAGTGGTCGGTGGCCGTGGTGTGCAGCTGGCCCGACTGCAGGCCGCGCCACAGCGCCTCCTGGTGGCCGCCCGCGCGCGATCGGAAAGGCGGGCTCATCACGTGGGCGGCGGCGGTGGCGAAGTCCGGGTCGCGGTACACGCTGTCGTCCACCAGCAGGTGGCCGGCCAGCACTTCGCCGAACACGCGCTGGCCGCGCGCGCGGGCCCGGGCGATCGCCTCGGCCGCCTCGGCGCAGCTCACGTGCACCACGTAGATCGGCACGCCCAGCACGTCGGCGATGGCGATGGCGCGGTTGGCGGCCTCGGCCTCCACCATGGGTGGGCGGGCCAGGGGATGGCCCTCGGGGCCGGTGATGCCCATCTTGGCCACTTCCTGCTGCAGCAGGTAGACCAGCTCGCCATTCTCGGCATGCACCGTGGGCATCGCGCCCAGCTCCAGCGCGCGCTTGAAGCTGTTCACCAGCGTTTCGTCGTCGCACATGATCGCGTTCTTGTAGGCCATGAAGTGCTTGAAGCTGTTAACGCCCTCTTCGCGCACCAGGGTGCCCATGTCCGCATGCACCTGCTCGCTCCACCAGGTCACGGCCACGTGGAAGGAATAGTCCGCGGCGGATTTCTCGGCCCAGCCGCGCCACTTGCGGTAGGCGTCCATCAGCGGCTCTTTCGGATCGGGGATCACGAAGTCGATGATGGTGGTCGTGCCGCCGGCCAGCCCCGCGGCCGTGCCGGTGTAGAAGTCGTCCATCGTCACCGTGCCCATGAAGGGCAGCTGCATGTGGGTGTGCGGATCGATGCCGCCGGGCAGCACGTACTGGCCGCCGGCATCGAGCTCCTGCGCGCCCGCGGGCGCGAGCCGGGCGGCGTCGCCGCCCACGGCTTCGATGCGGCCGCCGACGCAGAGCACGTCGGCGCGCTCCTCGCGGTCGGCGTTCACCACGGTGCCGCCGCGGATCAGAAGGCTGGGGGTCATGGGGTCTCCTTGTGTCTGGATGGGAACGGCTACCGGGGCTTGCGGGCCGTCGCGAAGTAGTACAGGCCCGCCACGGCGAGGCTGAAGAACCAGCCCGAATCGAACAGCGTGAGCCAGATGGCGGGCATGCCGGCCTTGTCCACCACGCCCGACACGGCCAGGTAGCCCGGCAGGCACGGGAGCACGCCGAGCAGGAACGCCACGAGCGCGTGCAGGTTCCAGCCGTTGGTGTATTCGTAGTCGCCGCCGCGGCGGTAGAGGTCTTCCACCTTCAGCCGGGTCTTGCGCACCAGGTAGTAGTCGACCAGCAGGATGCCGGCGATGGCGCCCAGCAGCGTGCCGTAGCCGCCCAGCCAGACGAACAGGTAGCTTCCGGACGTGGCCAGCAGCTTCCAGGGCATGAACAGCAGGCCGAGCAGCGCGGCGATCACCCCACCCATGCGGAAGCTGATCTTCGACGGTGCGATCTGGCTGAAGTCATAGGAAGGCGACACCAAGTTGGCCGCCACGTTGGTCGTGAGGTTGGCCAGCAGGATCACCAGGAGGCCCAGCCCGGCGGCGACGCTGCCCATCTGCGTGAGCAGCCCGTCCGGGAACAGCTGCGCCTTGCCGTACAGGATGGCCGATGCCGAGAATCCGATCACGCCGACCATCGAAAACAGCGCCATGGGAATGGGCAGGCCGATGGCCTGGCCCAGCATCTGGTCCTTCTGCGACCGGGCGAAGCGCGTGAAATCGGGAATGTTCAGCGCCAGCGTGGCCCAGAACCCCACCAGGCCGGTCAGCGCGGCCCACGTCTTGGGCCCGCCCTCCACCACCTTGGCGGGCAGGTTGAACAACTGGCTGGGCGGCACGCGCATCAGCAGCACCACCACCAGCAGGACGGACGCCGCGATCATCAGCGGAGCGGCGATCACCTCCAGCTTGCGGATCGACTCCGGCCCCTTCCAGATGAACCAGATGTGCACGGCCCAGAAGGCCAGGAAGCACACGAACTGCGAGGTGCTGATGGTCTGCCCCTCGGCCGGTCCCGCGAGCCCCAGGCCGAGGATGTTCAGGAAGCCGTGCAGCGCGAGCGCCCCGAAATAGCAGTTGATGGAGAACCAGCCGCAGGCCACCAGCCCGCGCAGCACCGCCGGCAGGTTGGCGCCCTTGACGCCGAACGGGGCCCGCGCCAGCACCGGGAACGGCACGCCGTACTTCGGGCCCACGCGGCCGATCAGCACCATCGGCACGAGCACGATGCAATTGGCCAGGAACACCAGCCATACCGCCATCTGCCAGGAAAAGCCCTGGTCCAGCATGGAACTGGCCATGGTGTAGGTGGGCACGCAGACCACCATGCCGATCCAGAGCGCGGCGTAGTCCTTCCAGGCCCAATGCCTCTGGGCGGCGGAGGTGGGCAGCAGGTCTTCGTTCGCGAGCGGGTTGTGCTCCCCGCCCGGGGAGGCGGCGCCCCCCGCTGCCAGCGGCGCCGCGCTGCCTGAAGTGTTCATCATGTCGTCACTCCTGAATCAAGGTGCTGAATGGATGGGATGACGTCAGGCGGCGACCGCTGCCGTGGGGGCGGGAGCGGCACGCTGCGGGTTGTTGGGGTGCGTGGTCCAGTTGGCGTACTCGCCGCTCACCACCTTGCCCGTGCGCGCATCCACCTCGCCCGGCTCCAGGCTGCGCAGCGTGATGCACTCGGGCACCGGGCAGATCGACACGCACAGGTTGCAGCCCACGCATTCGGCATCGTCCACCTCGAAGCGGCGCACGCCCCCCTCCTGCGTGAACGTGATCGCCTGGTGCGACGTGTCCTCGCACACCACGTGGCAGCGGCCGCACTGGATGCAGGCATCCTGGTTGATCACCGCCTTGTCGATGTGGTTGAGGTCGAGCTGCTTCCAGTCCTTCACCGTCGGCACGGCGCCGCCGCGGAAGTCCTCGATCGTCCGGTAACCGTGCGCGTCCATGAAGTTGGAGAGGCCGTCGCACATGTCCTGCACGATCTTGAAGCCGTAGACCATCGCCGCCGTGCACACCTGCACGGTGCCGCAGCCCAGCGCGATGAACTCGGCCGCGTCGCGCCAGGTGCTCACGCCGCCGATGCCGCTGATCGGCAGGCCCGCCGTCTGCTCGTCGCGCGCGATCTCGGCCACCATGTTGAGCGCGATCGGCTTCACCGCCGGCCCGCAGTAGCCGCCGTGCGAACCCCAGCCGCCCGTGTTCGGGCTCATGGCCATGCGCTCCAGGTCGACGCCCATCACCGAATTGATGGTGTTGATGAGCGACACCGCGTCCGCGCCGCCGGCCCGGGCCGCGCGGGCCGGCTGGCGCACGTCGGTGATGTTGGGCGTGAGCTTCACGATCACGGGCAGGTGCGTGTAGTGCTTGCACCACTGCGTGACCATCTGGATGTACTCGGGTACCTGCCCCACGGCCGCGCCCATGCCGCGCTCGCTCATGCCGTGCGGGCAGCCGAAATTCAGCTCGATGCCGTCCGCGCCCGTGTCCTCCACCATCGGCAGGATGCGCTTCCAGCTCTCCTCCACGCACGGCACCATGATCGAGACGATCATCGCGCGGTCCGGCCAGGCGCGCTTCACGCGGCGGATCTCCTCGAGGTTCACCGCCAGCGGCCGGTCGGTGATCAGCTCGATGTTGTTGAGCCCGATCACGCGCCGGTCCTGCGACATGAGCGTGGCGTAGCGCGGGCCGTTCACGTTGACCACGTGCGGATCCTCGCCGAGGGTCTTCCAGACCACGCCGCCCCAGCCCGCCTCGAAGGCGCGGGTGACGTTCACTTCCTTGTCCGTGGGAGGCGCGGAGGCCAGCCAGAAAGGGTTCGGGCTGCGGATGCCGAGGAAATCGCTGCGGATGTCTGCCATGTGCTTCTCCGGTGTCTTGCTCTGGGTTCGTGGGGTCGGCGGCGCGGCGTCAGGCCGCGCGCAGCGCTTCGTGGATGGACACCGCGGCCACCTTGCCGTGCTCCACGGCCTCCACGGTGAGATCGCGCCCGCCGGCGCGGCAGTCGCCGCCGGCCCAGACGCGTGGCACGCTGGTGCGGCCGTCGGCATCGGTGGCGATGCGGCCCTGGCTCAGCGCCACCTCGGCGCCCGCGTACTCGGAGAGATAGCTCTGGCCGATGGCCTTGAGCACCATGTCCGCCGCGAGCGTGAAGGTCTCGCCGGTCTCCACCAGGCGCCCGCCCTGCACCGACGTGGCGGCGAACCGCATGCCGCGCACCGCGCCGCCTTCGCAGAGCAGTTCCTTCGGCGCGGCCCAGTAGCGCACCGTGACGCCGTTCGTCTGCGCCCACTGCTGCTCCACGAGCGAGGCGGACATGCTCTCCTGCCCGCGGCGGTACACCATGGTCACCTCCTCCGCGCCGAGCTTGGCCGCCTGGACCGCGGCATCCACCGCCGTCATGCCGCCGCCCACCACCACCACGCGGCGGCCCACGGGCAGCGCGGCCAGGTCCTGCGCCTGCCGCAGGTCGGCGATGAAATCCACCGCGTTGCGCAGCCCTTCCGCCTGCGGCTCGGCGATGCCCAGCGCATTCACGCCTGCCAGGCCCAGCCCCAGGAACACCGCGTCATAGGCCTGCAGCAGCCCCGCGAGCGTGATGTCGCGCCCCAGCACCTCCCCGCAGCGCGGCTCGATACCGCCGATGGAGAGCAGCCATTCGATCTCCTGCTGCGCGAAGCCGCCGGTGGTCTTGTAGCTCGCGAGGCCGTATTCGTTGAGACCGCCGAGCTTGGGGCGCGCATCGAACAGCGCCACGTCGTGGCCGCGCCGTGCCAGACCGTGCGCGCAGGCCAGGCCCGCAGGGCCGGCGCCCACCACGGCCACGCGCCGGTCCGTGGGCGCGGAACGCGTGAAGAGCGGCGCGCCCGGCTGCGCGAAGTGCGCGTCCGTCGCATAGCGCTGCAGCGCGCCGATCTCCACCGGCTTGTCCTCGTTCGCGTTGCGCACGCAGGCCTGCTCGCAGAGCACCTCGGTCGGGCAGACCCGGGCGCACATGCCGCCCAGCGGGTTCGCCTCCAGGATCGCCCGCGCCGCGCCGCGCTCGTTGCCCTGCGCGATGCGGTGGATGAAGGAGGGCACGTCGATGCCCGTCGGGCAGGCCGTGGCGCAGGGCGCCTCGTAGCAGTAGTAGCAGCGCTCGGCCTCGATCAGCGCCTGCGGGCGGGTGAGCGGAGGGTGCGCGTCGCTGAAATTGTGTGCGTAGGCGGCCAGATCCAGGCGTGCGCCATGCACGCCGCAGCCAACGCTCGCGGTCGTCGTTTCCATCGGAAGGCTCCTGTGTCGGTTGTCCCGCTCGGGGATCAGGAAGGCAGGGGGGAGGAAGCGCGCGCCTGGGGCGTGCGGTGGAGGCGGCCAGCCGGACGGCGGCCTGCGGAGACCGCCGAAGCGGCGGCGCGCCCGCGGATGCGGGGCGGCAGGGAAGGCGAAGGGGTCATCGGGGTCCTCGCTCGTGGTGGCGGATGCATAGCCCGCCGTTGTGGCTTGCAATTTACCAACCAGTAAAAACTTACCTATTGGTAAAATCCCGGACAGCAAGCGCCGTGCCAGCCGCCAGTACCGCTTCCCGGCGCGAATCCGCCTTGCGGCGGACCACAATGGTGCGCATGCGCTCCCTAAGAACGTCGTCCCGCCCTGCCCCTGTGCAAGACCGCACCACCCCAGCCCCCCGCCGCCCGGCAGCACCGCCGGCAGGCGCTGCTGTGCCCTCCGGAACGGCTCCGGTGCCCGACGCCGCTGCGGACCCTGCCCCCGTCCCCGCTCCGGCCGCCGCCACCGATGCGGCCCGCGCGCCCTCGGCCGCGCGCCTGCGCAAGGAGCAGGCCATCCTCGCCGAGGCCGAGAGCCACTTCGCCCAGTTCGGCTTCGAAGGCGCCTCGCTCGACAGCATCGCGGCGGCCGCCGGCATCAGCCGCCACAACCTGCTCTACTACTTCCCCAGCAAGGAATCGCTCTACCGCCGCGTGCTCGACGACGTGCTCACCCAGTGGCTCGACGGCATGGAAGAAATGTCGCACGGCGAAGACCCCGCCCAGGCCCTGCGCCGCTACATCGGCGCCAAGCTGCGCTCCTCGCTGGAGCGGCCGAACGCCGCGAAGGTCTTCGCCAAGGAAGTCATCGCCGGCGCGCCGCGCTACGGCGATGTCATCGCGGAACGCGTGGGCCCCGTGCTGCGCAACGACGTGCGCACCTTCGAGCGCTGGGCGCGCGAGGGCCGCATCGCCCGCGTGAACTTCACGCACCTGATGTTCATCATCTGGTCGGTCACCCAGGCCTATGCCGACCAGCAGGCGCAGTTCGCCCTGCTGCTGGGCAAGCCGGCGCTCACCGAGCGCGACTATGCCCAGGCCGAATCGCTGATCTGCCACATGGTGCTGCAGGGGCTGGCGCCGGGTGCTCCGCCGCCGGCCTGAGGAGCGCCCGCGCGCCGGTGCCTCCGCAAGGCCGGGCCGGCGATGCCATCGCGTAGACTTCCGCGTCCCGCAGGCGCTCCGCACGCCCGCATGCATGCCCCGCGCCGCCCGATTTCCGCCGTCAAGCCCTCACCGCCATGGCCTCCAGACCCTCCGCTTCCTTCATCGTCTTCGGACTCGTCGTCGTTGCCGCCGTCCTGGCCATCTACCTGCCCGGCCTGGACCACGCGCTGCTGTTCGACGACCTGGCACTGACGGACGGCACCATCTTCGGCAACTACGGGAACCTGCTCGCCTTCAAGCAGCGGCTGCTTTCGTACGGCAGTTTCGTCTGGGTCGACGGCCTCGTCGGCACCGGCTGGTGGAAGCAGCGGCTGGTGAACATCGCCTGGCACCTGGGCACCGTGGCGATGCTGTACGCCCTGGTGCGCGACCTGCTCGTCCGTACGCGCTTTCCCGAGGATTTCGAGGCCCAGCCGCACTTTGCCGCGTCACGCCTCGCCGCCGTGCGCGTGGGCGTGGCGCTCTTCGCGGTCAACCCCGTGGCCGTCTATGCCGTGGCCTATCTGGTACAGCGCTCCATCGTCATGGCCACGTTCTTCGCGGTGCTGGCCTGCTGGTGCTTCGTGCGCGGTCTGTCCGGCCGCGGGGCCGGCTGGTACGCTGGCGCCGTCGTGGCCTATGCAGCAGCGGTGCTGTCCAAGGAACATGCGGTGATGGTGGCAGCCTTGGCCGTGCCTCTGTACATCCACGTCAGGCGGCCGGCGTGGCGCACGATCGCTGCCATCGCAGGCATCGCGGCACTGCTCGTCGCAGTGGCCGCGGTCGTTCTCTTCGGGATGTATGGAGACCTGATCGGCAAGGTTTTCGACCAGCGGTCGATCGATTTCACGCAGCAGCTCGAGCGACTCAGCCCGGGCATCTCCCGGAGCATGTACCCGCTCAGCATCCTGAACGAGGCGGCACTTTTCTTTGTCTACGGTTGTCTATGGGTCATTCCGAACGTGGCCTGGATGTCGGTGGACATGCGACCGGCCTTCCCGCTGTCCTTCCTGGCCTTCCCCCAGGTGCTGGGCCTGCTGGGTTACGTGGCTCTGTGGGTCGCCGCGGCATGGGCGGTACTGCGCCGCCGTGGCGCCCTCAGCCTCGGGGGTGTCGCGCTGCTGTTCCCGCTGTTGCTCTACGTGACGGAGTTCGCCACCGTGTGGGTGCAGGATCCGTTCGTCCTCTACCGCAGCTACCTCTGGGCCGTTGGCATCCCCATCCTCGTCGCCGTCGCGCTCACCGGTTTCAAGCCGCGCGTGATCTACGTACTGGGTGCGATGGTGGGGCTGGTTTTCGCTCTGCTGGCCTTCGAACGCTCGGCCTCGCTGCGCGACGAGTACACCGCCTGGAGCGATGCTGCCGAAAAAATCGACCTGCAGGCGCCCGCGAATGCGGTCGGCCGGTGGCGTCCGTTCCTCAACCTCGGCGCCTACCATCTGGACCGCGGTTCCGTGGCCGAAGCACAGAAAGCCTTCACGACAGCCGAGGCACTGGGCGCGTTGCGTGGCGCAGCCCGGTTCAACATGGGTGTGGCACTGCAGCAGCAGAAGAAGCACGCCGAAGCCATCAGCGCGTTCGACGAGGCGGAAAAACAGGGTTTCAAGGAGCTTCAGCTCTACTACCACCGCGGCGAATCGGAATTCGCGCTCGGACGGTACGCTCAGGCTTATGAGCAATTCGACCGTGGACTGCTTGCCGAACTCCAGGGGCTCAATTCGGCAGAGATGGACCGCATCCGCCAGCTCATGCATCTGCGCCGCGCAGAGAGCGCCATCGGAGCGAACCGGTTCGACGACGCGATCAAGGATTTCAACGCACTGCTTCCAGCCAGCCCCGCCAACCCGCGCCTGCTGCTGGGCATGGGCATGGCGCTCGTCGGCAAGGGCGATACCCGGCAGGCCGTCGCACTGTTCGACCAGCTGATCGCGCGTGCGCCCAGCGCAGCCGCCTACTACGGACGTGCCATGGCCTATCGGGGGGCCCGCCAGTACGCAGCCAGCCTGAAGGATCTCGACCAGGCCATCCGGATCGATCCGCGCAACCCGCAATATGCACAGGTCCGGGCCGAGGTGGCCGCCACAGCCAAACAGTAGACACGCGGCGATGGCTTTGCGCGTACTGCACATAGGAAAGTTCTATCCGCCCTACCGGGGCGGCATGGAGGTATTCCTGTGCGACTTGGTCACCGCCCAGCGCGCCCAGGGCATCGATGCGCATGCGCTCGTCCATGGTAAGCCCCTGCCCGACGATCCTCCCTGGCTGGAGCGCGTGCCGGTGCAGTTCCATCTGGTCTATGCACCGTTCGCGCTCGGCTTCCGTAAGGCACTGGCACGCACCATCCGCCGCATCCGCCCAGACGTGCTGCATCTGCACATGCCCAACAACTCCGCGCTCTGGGCCCTCACGGTGCCCGGCGCACGCGGAATTCCCTGGGTTGTGCACTGGCACTCCGATGTGGTGGTGTCGGAGATCAAGCTTTCTGTCGCGCTGGCCTATGCGCTCTACCGCCCGTTCGAACATGCGTTGCTGGACGGGGCAGAGCGCATCCTGGCCACGTCGCCGCCTTACCTGGAAGCCAGCCGTCCCCTGCAGTACTGGCACAGCAAATGCGTCACAGTACCGCTGGGAATCGACATGGAACACCTGCCTTCCGCCGAGCCCTGCGATGCATGGTCTCCCGGCACGGCGCTGCGGCTCCTGTCCATCGGCCGCCTGACCTACTACAAAGGCTTCGAAACCCTGATCGAAGCTGTCTGCGCCTTGCCCGACGTCGAGTTGCTGATCGTCGGAGAAGGCGAGTTGCGGGACGACCTGGATGCACGCATCCATGCCGCGCAGTCCCGCGGAGCGGTCGGAAAAGTCCGGCTGCTGGGCAACCTGGACGACGCCCCCAAGCACGCCCTGCTGGCCAGCTGCGACGTGTTCTGTCTCGCATCCAGGGAGCGCACAGAGGCCTTCGGCGTGGTGTTGCTCGAAGCGATGTACCATGCGAAGCCCTGCATCGTCACCGATCTGCCCGGCTCCGGCATGCCCTGGCTCGTTGCGCACGCGCGGGCAGGCCTGCGTGTGCCGATCGAAGACGTAGACGGCTGGCGCAACGCCATCACGCGCCTGCGCCATGACCCCCTGCTGCGCCAGCGCCTGGGGGCTTCGGGCAGGCAGGCCCTGCTCCGATCCTTCAATATCCAGAGCAGCGCACGCGCGATCGAGCAAGAATACCGGCGTATCACCGCCAAGCGCGCCGCACCTGCGCCCCAGGGAGCGCTGGTGGTCATTCCGGCGCGCAACGATGCGCAATCCATCGGCACCCTGGTACGGGCGGTACGCAGTGCAGGACTTGGGGCGCCGCTCGTGGTCGACGACCGCAGCACCGACGGTACCTGCCGTTTCGCAGAGGAAGCCGGGGCCCTGGTGCTGCGCCCGCTGGTCTCGATGGGCCCGTGGGAAGCCATCCAGACCGGAATGCGATATGCGCTGGAGAAAGGCCATTCCGGTGTCATTCCAATCGCGGGGGACCAGCTGCCGGACCGCGAAACGCTGGACCGCCTGCTTGCGCAGGCGTCCCAGGCGGACGTGGTGCTCATGAGCGAAGCGCCGCAGACGACATGGCTCGGACGGGTGCTCGGCAGATCGCTCCCCCAACTGCCGCAGCCGGGCCACTACGGCCGGGCCGCCATGGAAGCCCTGTCGTCGAGGGACGCGGCGTTGCTGGACGACGCCGATCTCGCCCTGCTGTGGCTTGCACGCCAGCCGGGCATGCGAATCGTCCGGGTCGCGCCAGGGGAACGCACGCCAGCAGCGTCGCATTCCGCGGATGCACCGCGTGCTTCGTACCGGGAGCGCATACGCCGCTGCGCGGTACTCGCGCTTTTCCGCTTCGCCCTCGCGCGGCCTGGCCGCCTTCGCACCCCGCCCCGGGCATAACACCGCGCTTGGCTGGCCACCGGGCGGATCAACCGGTCACCAGCTCGCCCATCCGGCCCAGGAAGCGTTGCTTGCTGAACTCTCGTGCCCGGCGTTCGCAAGCTGTCCGCATGGCCTCCGCCGCATCGCCGGTGAGGGACGCCACCGCATCGACAATCTGGTCCACCGACGGGTCGGCGGGTAGAAGCCATCCGGTCTCGCCGTGCACGATGGTTTCGAGCAGACCGCCCTCCGCCACGCCGATCACCGGCTTGCCTGCCGCCATGCTCTCGACCGGAGACATGCCGAAATCCTCGTCGCGCGGAATGTAGATCGACGCGCGTGCTCCCCCCATCACTTCAGCGAGGGCTTCATCCCCAAGCCACGAGGTGAACCGGATGTTGGGCGCCTGCGCGGCCTTGGTCCGCAGTGTCTCGAACTGCGCCCCCCCCGACACCACGACCAACTCCTTCGACGGCATGCGCAGGAACGCCTCGACGATCAGATCGACCCGCTTGAAATCCTCCAGGCGCGCGAGCGAGACGAAGTAATCGCCCCGGTGCCGCCAGCGGAACCGCTCGACGTCGATGGGCGGATGCACGACGGTGGCCTCCACCCCGAGAAATTTCCGCAGACGCCCGCGCACGTTCTCTGAGTTGGCGATGACCACGTCCATCTGCGACACCGACGCCTCGTATTGATGCTTCACGTAGGCCGCGAGCACGGCCAGCGCAGGACGCAAAGGCAATGCGAACTGCTGCTGGTAGTAGGCGCGCAGGTCGTATACGAAACGGGGCGGCGTATGGCAGTAGTAGAGATTGCGTCGTCCCCGCCGGTGGCGCACGGCCACAGGAGCCAGCACGCCGCTGAATACCGCCCAGTCGTAATCCTGCAGAAACGCAGACTGCTGGCCGGCAAATGCACGCAGCACCTTGAGGGTTCTCCATCCGGGAATCGGGGTGGCGGCCTTCAGGTCGTGAGACACCATGTCCGCTAGCGCCTCCGAGGGAAAGACATCCGGCTGCCGGTAGCCGAAACACAGCTCTGTGCCCTCCAGGCCGCGCACGAGGTCCAGGGTCAGGCGCTCCGCACCACCCTTCGCATGCAGGAAGTCATACAGCACCACACCCTTCAAAGCCATGAACGAACCCCCCGGTACAAAAGCAGCATCAGCACGGCTTCGGTCGCAATGCTGGCCCACGCCGCGCCCTCCACTCCGAAGCGGGGCAGCAGCCAGAAATTCAAACCCACGTTGACCGCGGCGGCCGCGCAGACCGCCGCGGCGTACCAGCGCTCCCGGCCCAGCGCTACGGCGGCCTGGGTCAGCACGTAATTAGGCGCCAGGAACAGAAATGCGAGCATCAGCCATGACAGAAGCGGTGCGGCAGCAGCGTATGGTTCGCCGTACGCCAGCACCAGCAGCGGCTCGGCGATCCAATGCACCGCGAGGCCCCCGGCCGCAGCCAGAGCCGTCACGGCGACCAGCGCACGGCGCAGCAGCGCCCGCGCGGCGTCCCGGTTCTGCCACCGCAGGCGCAGCTCACGGAAGAACACGGTGGCGGCAGGTGCCAGCAGCAGAACGCCCCCTTCGAACAGCCGATACGCCGCAGCATACCGCCCGATGTCCGCCGCAGGCACCCCCCACTGCTCCATGAGCACGATATCGATGCGGAAGTAAACGGTGGTCGCCAGATCGATCAGCACGAAGGCCGCGGCCGTCCGATACACCACGCCCGGAGGACGCCAGCGCGGCGGGACGGCGAAACGCACAGCGGCCAGCGCGAGCGCGATGCCGCAGGCCCAGCCGACGAACACGCCCGTGCTGTCAGGCCGCCAGAACACCACACAGCCGAGAATGGCCATTGCCGTGATGCTTCGCAGGCCCGCCTGCCACAGTGCATCCTCGGCGTACCGCCCTTGTCCGCGCCACCGGGCCGAGAGGATATTGGCGACAGCCAGCAGCGCCATCGCCCCGACGGCGCAGGCCATGGAGGTCCGCCGCGCATCCCCCAGCCATGCGATGAGCGCCAGTGCCGCCATGCTCACCAGCAGCACGTGGCCCAGGGCGTAACGCAGGATCGCCAGGGGTTCGACGTCCATGCTGCGATGGGCAGACTCGCGCTGCAGCAGTGTCTTGAAGCCGCCGTCCTGCAGGATCGCGACGAGCGAAGCGAGCGTCAGCAGATAGTTGTACTCACCGAAATCGGCCGGTCCGAGGATGCGCCCCAACGCGAATACCAGCACCATGGAAACGGCCGCCACCCACAGGCTGGCGGCAGTCTGGTTGGCCCATCCGCGCAGCCACATCTAGCGTGGTTCCCTGCGCCAGTGCACGGACGCCTGCAGCGCCATCCCAAGACACAGCTGATAGAAGCAAAGCGTCACCACGTGTGCCGCCATCTGGCTCATGCCAAACACCAGCAGCGCCACGGATGCCAGCAGGGCCAGAACCGCCCCGAAGAGGAATGGGCCGCCCCGCTCGCCATACATCCACCGGGCCAGGAAAGGACTCCGCTTCGCCATGCCGTCGCGTGCGCTGGCCGCGACGAACCACCATGCCGCGATCATCCAGAGCCCTCCCAGGGTGATGAACAGGTTCTCACCCCAATCCGCGGTACTGGAAAATCCCAAGCCGTAGCAGAGGGCGGCCATGATCAGCAATCCTCCCAGCAGCAGCCCGGTGCCACGGCGCACCCACCATAGCGAGCGATGCAGTGCCGAAGCCACGGGCCACGTGCAGCCGATCAGGATGGCCAACCCGGATGGCAATGTCGAGGCCACCGGATAGGCCCCCAATGCCCAGGCAAGCCACGCGAACCACATGCACGGCCACAGGTAGATGCCGAAAAACCGGACCCAGGCCGGCAGGCCTCGCCAAACGTGCAGAGCGGCAGTGACCCACAACGACACGCCTGCGCCCAGCAGCCACGGCCGGCCCTCCATGTCCCTGCCGGCCCACCAGAAGCAGGCCAGAGCGGCGGCCATACTGACCAGGTGGAACGCCTGCCGATGCCGGCCCAAGACGAGGGTCACGCGCTCGCCCAGCCGCCATGCCCCTGCAGCCAGGCGTCGCCCCTGCGTCACCCCATGCTGCAAACGAGCCGTCCCACGCCGCCACTGCTGTGCCAGGATGCGCCAGGCGATCCACGCAGCTGCGCAAGCGATGAACGCCAGCCCGAGCTTCTTGAGCTTGCCCATGCCCGGCGAGGGCGGTGGAGGCCCCAACGACTCGCGCCACTCAACGATGGCAGGGGCAGCCACGTCCTGACTGCTGATCAGCGTGACCCGCTTCAGTTCGAACAGGTCGTCCTCCCGCAGAAGCGCGGGCGTCATTTCCTGCTTCGGGCCCACGACGAGCGCCCCGTAGTCCACCCACGCGGAGCGAAGCCCCTTCTCGATGGTGTCCCTGGATTGGGGAGCCAGGGCCTGCGGGGCCCGGTTTTCGCCATCGATCAGCAGCACAGGCCCCGCTGCGAGGGCACTTCTCACTGAAGGACGGGCACCCACGCCTACGGATGTCTGCAACTCCAGTTGCGCGGGTCTGTCGAGGTAGAGCGCGCCTGCCCAGCGAATCTCGACCACCCGCTCGTCTTCGTCGAACGCCTCGACAAGATCGGCAATCACACCCTCGCGGGCCTCGCCGTCGCGCGAACAAAGGCGCCGCTGCAACCGGTGGCCCCGATCGCCCAGGATGTCCGCCTGCATCCAGCACTGGTCCATCTCCGTGCCCTGGGCATCGTATTTCAAGCGCAGGTCGAATAATTGGCGCGCCGGCACATCGACCGGCGTGGTCCACCGCAGGACCGTGGCCCCCGCTTCTTCTGGGCGAGCGCGCAGCGTCCCTTTGAGGCGCGGACCGTCGCTGCGCCATGCATCGCCCGGGTCTGGAGCCTGGGGCTGCATTTCCAGGGGAATGACGCCCCAGCCGGGCCGGATCGCATCGCCCAGTTGGGATGCCTCGAGCCGGTAGGGACGGAACACCGTGACTGCTCTCACGCTCCACGGAACATCCGCTTCCAGCGCATCGAAACGCAGCGCGAGGGACCTGACTCTCACCCCTTCGGGAATTCGACGGTCCAGCAGAAGGGGATGGTTCGCCCTGGCTCGGAAGCGGTAAGTTTGTCCATCCTGGGCCGTGGCGAGCACCTCCACTTCCAGATGCTTGTCGTCCAATGGCCGCACATCCAGATGCAACCTCTGGCCGGGCCGTGCCTTGAAATCCACTTTCCAGTCCATGTCCACCATGGCGCCCGCGGGGAAAAGCAGCCCGTCCTTTGTAGTCCGATCCTGCGCATCCGTTCCTATGGACGCCACTCGCAGCCCCCACCCCGGAAACTCCGCTTCGAGACTCCGCCCCCGTGTCAGCCGGGCTTGCGGCCGCGCCGAGACGAGCGGCAACTCTGCCAAGACATCCATCCACTCCACCCCGGTTCGGTCTTCCGGACGGACGATGAAAGGCCCGCCCAGCGCACGGATGCGCGAGGCCATGCCGGCCACGAACGCAGGGGTGTGCGAGCGCTTCAGCTTGACCAGATGCGCTGCAATCAGTTCCACCTTGCAGGCCGATTCTCCAGACACCAGCCATTCGGCGGAGCGCAGCGGCATGCGTGCCACCCAGAGGCTGGTCACGTCCTTGAGGTCCATGGTGGTGCGCCAGATGGTCGATGTGAGCGGTGCGGTCTTCATGGGCGCTTGCAGAATACGGTCTCCCTCCTGAACGTCGCTTCCCACTGGCAGGCTGTAGACGGTCACGCGCCGCAGTGGCTGCTCCGCCAATATGCGATCCCGGGACCCCTGATAGAACACCAGTGCTTCTGCCAGGTACACAGGCTTGCCGCTCTGGCGATACGGCGCCAAGGCACGGTCCAGCCGTATCCGCATCCGCGTGCTCTTGCCGTCGCCCTGGATCTCCGTCTGCAAGTCGTCCGGAGTGAGCAGCCGACTGGGCCGGTTGTGGTCGCCCACGCTGATGAACAAATTGACACCCTTGAGCCTGGCGGCCGGAGGAAATTCCAACTCGATGGACTGGACCCGCTCCAGGGGAATCTGCATCCGACGCTGCATCACGGTCGCATCGCCATCCTGGGCATAGCGCCACTTTCCGTCATCAGGGCTGCCCAGCTGACGGGCCAGCAGGTAGAACATGTCCTTCGCCACCCACGGCATGCGTGAAGGCTGTTCCATGAACAGCACGGTGCGGCCTTCCGCCATGCCGACGATGGTGCTGCTGCTGGGGCGGCCTTCTCGCAAGCCCTCATCGGTCTGGAGCTTGAGCTGGGGCGCGCACTGCCCGGGAGCCGTATGGTCGACCCAGAGTTCGTCGTAGGCGGACAGGTCCGTGTCGGCAGGTGCAGTCAGGCGAACACCTTGCTCCGGCAAGGTGGTGCGACCTGCCGGGGCTGCAGGCTCCAGCTTGGCGCTTGATTCCAGTTCCATCGCAGGAACCTGCTTCAGGCCCAACTGGGCCTTCAGTTCGAAAGTGCCCGGGAGCATGGGATCGCCCCGGGTAACGGGTTGCAGCACACGCCCCAGGTAACCGGGGACCGGAGGGGCGCCGAACGCCACGTCCGTCGTGACGTCTGCAGCGAGCACTGCGACAGGCATGCAAAGGGCCGCGAACGACAGCGCGCTCCAGCGCCGCAGCGCAGCCGTACGGGTCGAACTAGGCTGCTTCATGGAAATTCCTTACGGCGCAGAATGGAAAAACCGTCGTCCTCATGAACAACGCTGTAGTGGAGCATCGCATCGGCCACTGCAATCCGGTAGCGTGCCGCGGCGACCTCGTCCGTGCACTGTCCATGGAGCCAGAGGCAACCACGGTCGAGCAGGAACCAAGGCCGCTTCTCGTCCAGCACCACATAGTCGGCGTAGCGCATGCGCGGCTGCGCCCCGGCTGCCGTCCCCTCACCCTGGCGCCACCCCGGCAGGACCTTGGCCGCGAACACGCCGTCAGGGAAGGCGAAGTACGCCGCGCGCAGAGGCATACGGCCCCAGTTCACCGAGTTCTGCGTGGCCACGCCGACGGCGTCATCTGCCGGAATCCAGCGATCGAGCGCAGCCTGGATGCGCCGGGTCCGTTCATCTGGCCAATAGGCCCGCCAGCTGTAACTCCATACCTTGTCACTCCAAAAGAGGCGCCCGATCGGCGAAGGCGCGAGCACGATATGCCCGCCCAGCAGCACGAGGGCCACACCCCAGGCGGTCACCGGCCGGTGCAGGCCACAGCGGCCGCACAGTCGCCAGAACCGGGGTAGCCCATGGGCGAAGGCGACGATCAAAGGAACAATGAGACCTGCCGTGTAGTGATTACCGTAGCTGTAATAGTTTTCGGAACGGGCGAGCATTGCAATCAGCAGGGGCGGTAACGCGGGAATCAGCCAAACCGGGGCCAGCAAGGGGATGAAGGCCAGCAGACCGAAGCCGACCAGCAGATACACCAGCTTGCCCGGACTCGCCAGTGCCTCGGTCACTGGCAGCCAGGGATGCAGCAGCAAATGGCGCAGCATGGACCCCGACCCGGTGCCCAGCCAGGTGAATGCATCCGCGTCCAGCCCGCCTCGCGATCCCGTGAAATGGGGAATGAGCCATTGCGTGGCGGCGTAGAACCAGACCATGCCTGCGCATGCCAGCGCGCAGCCAGCGGCAGCCCAGCGCATCGACTGCGCATCCCTCCCATGCAAACGCCACGCCTGGTACAGCAGGAACATGCCACAGGCCACGGTCTGCAGCGCAAAGGGCTCCTTCACTCCCGCCAGCAGGACGGCGCAGACCACGGCACCGCCCACGCTCCTTCGTTCGTACGCCGCATAGAAGCCCACCAGCAGAGGCACCGCGAGGTGGTCGAAGTGAAAATCGAACAGAGCATTCGCCCACAGCGGGTAGTACAGCAGGAACGCCGCAGCGGGCCAAGGCCCATACTGCCGCCACACCAGCCAGGCGGGAGCGGCCAGCGCGACACCCTGCAGCGCCAGCAGACCCATCGGTCCCCACCAGTGGTGGACGTAGGCATAAGCGCCCATGTAGGGCTGGGCGTGCCCGAAGAACGCATGTCCCGCCCCGCCCTCCTGCGTGACATACGCGTGGAAGACGTTCTCGAACAGGCCGAGATCGAACCAGTTGCTGGCGAGCGCCTGGTACTTGAGCAGGGGCATGGCCACCAGCAGACTGGCCAGGGCCACCAGGGCCGTGCCGATCCGCCAGTCCGCCGCTTTCGCCGCGCCTGCCCCGTCCGCCGGATTCACCGAAACCGCCTCAGCGCGCCATGGCGCGCAGCGCGTCACGCAGCAACGCGAACTCCGCATCCAGTGCGTAATGGTGGTTGCCGATGAAAAGGCCGTTACGGTCGATCCAGTCCGCATTCGTCAGCTGACCATGGATTTCATAGTCAAACCACGACATCACTTCGTTTTTGGCGAAGTTGCCCGCGACGATGGGACGGCAGTCTATGCGATGCGCCTGGAGCACGGCCACCAGTTGCTCCCGATCGAACGGAGCGTCGTCCGCCAGCACCATGCTGAAACCGAACCAGCTGCTGTCGCCGATTTCCTTCTGCGTCTTCAGCGCCGGGAATTCCGCCATGAGCGCCTGGAACTTGCGCGCGTTCTCGCGCCGCACGTCCACCATCCCCGGCAGCTTGCGCAGTTGCGCCGAACCCAGCGCACCACTCATCTCCAGCGGCCGGACGTTGTAGCCGGGCAGCACGAAGCGGAAGGATTCGTGGAAGGGATCGTCCGACTTCTCACCGCAGACATGATTGAACTTGGGCAGGTTGCGCGTCCAGCCGTGCGCCCGCAGGCAGATCAGCAGATGGTGCAACTCATCGTCGTCCGTCACGACCAGGCCGCCTTCCATCGTGGAGATGTGGTGGCTGAAGAACGAGCTGTAGGTGCCCATCAGGCCGTGGGTTCCGGCCTGGCGGCCCTGGAACACGGCCCCCAGGGATTCGCAGTTGTCCTCGATCATGTCGATGTCCCGGCCCTCCAGCATCGTGGCGATGCGGCCGAAGTCATTAGGATTGCCGAGCAGGTTCACTGCCATGACCAGACGCGTCGCCGGCGTGATGGCGGCTTCGAGCTGGTCCAGATCGTAGTTCAGCGTGTCCCGGTCGATGTCCACGAACTTGAGCTTCAACCCGTATTGATAGAGCGGGTAATAGGTCGTGCTCCACGACACTGCAGGCACGATCACCTCGTCACCCCGCGAAAGCCGCCGGCCCTGCTTGCGATAGAACAGCGCAGCCACCATGAGCAAATTGGCGGCGGATCCGGAACTCACCATCACGGCATGCCGGCTGCCCGCGTATTCTGCGAACTCGCGCTCGAAGGCCGCCACGCGGGCTCCCATAGTGAACATGCCGGACGCGATCACATCCTGCAGGGAGGCATATTCCTCATCGTCCCAGGTCGTGCTCGCCAGGGGATAGCTGTTTGCTGCTGTCATTTGCTTCTGTTCGTCTGCTGTGCCGCAACCGGCCGCTGGCCGTATGCGAACGGTTCTTTCAGGAAAGGCCGAGATAGTAGTCGTAAGCCCTGCGCATCCCCTCTTCGATGGAGGTGGACGCATGCCAGCCCCACTGCATGGCCAGGGAGGTATCGACGAGCTTGCGCTTCATGCCCACGGGCTTCGTCAGATCGTGCCGGAAGCCGCCCGCATAGCCCACCACCTCCGCGCCCGCGCGGTAATAGTCGTTGATGGTGAGATCGGTCCCCAGCCCCACGTTCATCACGGGCGGCAGGCTGTCGAAGCGCCGGAGCGCCTCCACCATGCAGTCCGCCAGATCGCCCGCATACATGAATTCACGGCGCGCCTTGCCGTCGCCCCAGATCTCCACTTCCCCGGTCCCGTCGAGCCGGGCCTGGTGGATCTTCTGGAGCACGGCGGGCACCAGATGGGACACGTTCGGCGAAAACTTGTCGTGGCGGCCATAGAGATTGCAGGGAATCAGCGTCTTGTAGGCAAGACCCCCCGGCTCCTGGCTGACGTAGGCACACAGCCGGGCCACCATGATCTTCGCCAGCGCATAGCCTTCGTTGGTGGGCTCGAGCTCGCCGGTTAGCACCATGTCCTCTCGCAAGGGGGTATCCCATCCGCGGGGATACATGCAGGAGCTGCCAAGATTGAGCAGCCTCGGCACTCCAGCGGCACGTGACGCCATCACGATATTGCGTCCCATGTCCAGGTTGCCCAGCAGGAACCGCACCGGATCGGCCATGTTGGCCTGGATGCCTCCCACGATGCCCGCCGCATGCACGACGGCGTCAGGCCGGTGCTCTGCGACGAAGCGCTCGACGGCGGTGTAGTCCAGCAGGTCCAGCGCATCACGGCCCGGGGCGATGACCTCGAACTCGTGGATATCGGGATGCTCCAGGAAATTGCGTCCCACCATGCCGGTGGATCCGGTCAAAAGAATACGCATGGCAATGTCCGGCCGGCCTGTTCAATCCCTGCCGCCGCGCAGGAATCCCTGGTCCCGGCACAGCCGGTCGCGCTCGGCCATCTTGAGGTCGGCACGGGCCATCTCGCGCACCAGGTCCTCGAACGAAGTGCGCGGCGCCCAGCCGAGTGCTTCGCGGGCCTTCGACGGATCCCCCAGCAGCGTCTCCACCTCGGTAGGCCGGAAATACCGCGGGTCAACGCTCACGCGCAGCCGTCCGGCCTCGTCGTAACCCTTTTCGTCGATCCCCTCGCCCGTCCAGCTGAGCGACATGCCCATTTCCTTCGCGGCCGCATCCACGAAGTCGCGCACGCTGTACTGGATGCCGCTGGCGATCACGAAATCTTCGGGGCGGTCCTGCTGGAGCATCAGCCACTGGGCTTCCACGTAATCCCGGGCATGGCCCCAGTCGCGCTTGGCATCGAGATTGCCCAGGAACAGCTGGTCCTGCATGCCGAGCTGGATGCGGGCCAGCGCGCGGGTGATCTTGCGCGTCACGAACGTCTCGCCGCGGATGGGCGATTCGTGGTTGAAGAGAATGCCGTTGCAGGCGTAGATGCCATACGCCTCCCGGTAATTCACGGTGATCCAGTAGGCGTAGAGCTTCGCCGCGGCGTACGGAGAGCGCGGATAGAAGGGCGTGCTCTCACGCTGAGGAATTTCCTGCACCAGTCCATACAGTTCGGACGTGGACGCCTGGTAGAACCGGCACGTCTTTTCCAGGCCGAGGATGCGAATGGCCTCGAGGATCCGCAGCGGGCCGAGCGCATCGGAGTTCGCCGTGTATTCGGGTTCCTCGAACGACACCGCCACATGGCTCTGAGCCGCGAGGTTGTAGATCTCGTCGGGCTGGATCTTCTGGATGATGCGCACCAGCGAGAGCGAATCCGTCATGTCACCGTAGTGCAGGATGAACCTGGGATCGGGCGTGTGCGGATCCTGGAAGAGATGGTCGATGCGCTCGGTGTTGATCAGCGAGGTCCTGCGCTTGATGCCATGGACCGTGTAGCCCTTGCCGAGAAGCAGTTCTGCCAGGTAGGCCCCGTCCTGGCCGGTGATGCCGGTGATGAGTGCAGTTTTCATGGGTAATCCAGTGGTTTTCCTAGGAATGCGGTTCAATAACAGATCAGGGCGCGACGCAGCTTCTGCATCCACGCAAGGCGCTTCGGCCAGGGCACGCGGATCATCCAGCGGAAATACAGCATCTGCAGGGACGCGATGGCTCCCCGTTTGCCAGTCAGCGCGGGACGGCGCGAGACCTCCAGAGATATCCCGGCCTCTTCAGCCCATCGCAGGGAATCGGCGATCCAGTGCCCCTTCTCCACCAGATTGACGAATTCGAAGAGCGACTGCTTCATGCCGTAGAAGCCGTCGCTGTAAGAGGTCCGGTAGGAGCCCATGATCTCGAAATTCCAGGGATTCTCGCCATCCAGCAGCAATCGGAGCAGGTATTCCCGGTCCCAGAAGGCCGCGACGGTGGCCCGGTAGGGAGCGCCGCGCCGCAGTACGCCGAACGCCGGATCGTCCGAATCGGAATCGGTCTTGATCTGGTTCCAGTACTTCAGATGCCGGGCGTCATGCCGGTCCACGAATGCCACGCATTGGCGGAACACGTCCGGGTCCACTGGAGTCGCCATCATCAGGTCCTCGAGCAGCACCAGCACCTTGCGGGCAGGCACCTGCTGCAGGATGGAGCGGAAACTGGAGGACCAGTCCCGGTCCTTGCCGGACAACACCGGGATCACGCCCTCTTCGCGGCAGGCCACTTCGTTGCTGCCGAAATACACGGGGTAGTCAGCCGCGGAAGGAAACTGCCGCCGAAGCTGCGACATGAAGGGGGTCCACAGATCGCCGTACTTGTCGCACGACAGGATCACTATGGCGAAATCATGCATCCGACGAACCTCTGAGTTTGGAAGCCACGGTACGTCCGAGACCGGAACGGCGTGCGTACAGCCAGAACAATGCCGCGAGCGCGAGGATGGCGATACCTGTCGAGAGCATGACCCAAACGAGATGGATCGGATCGCTCCGGAAATGCCAGGCCGCATAGGCGAGGAAAGGCGCGGCGGAAAACACCAGGTAGGCGAATAACAGCCGTCCCTGGGCGAGCAGGTAATGCTCCAACACCATGATCAGCGCCACGGGCACCATCGCCCACCCGTACCAGCGCAGGATGCCCGCCGCGCTCCGGAAAGCCTCCCCGAAGAGCAGCACCGTCACCTGGTCTGCGAAGAACCAATAAAAAACCGCCCCCGCCACCGTCATGACCAGCGTCATCCCGATCGCCCGAACCAACAGATGGCCCGTATCGTGTTTGAGCGCTGTCCCCGCCGCGGCCATCGGCAGCAACGGCACCACCACGGCGGAAGGGAGGTACATCACGGCCTTGCCCAGCGTGGCGGCGGCGGCATAGTACCCTGCGTGTTCGGCATCGAAAAAGGCCTTTGCCAGCAGCACGTCCACCTGGAACAGGAAGTTGAAGGACAGCGTCGCCAGCAATACGGGAAACAGCTCTCCCAGCCCGACGCGGTCCACGGGGTTGGACAGGCTGAGCGGCACGTCCAGCCTGCGCCAGCAGTAGGCGATGCTGTAGGCCGCGAGCAGGCCGCTGGCCAGCGCCAGACCTAGAGTTGCGCCCTCCACGCCCCACCCGATCGCCACCAGGGCAGCGCTGCCGATCAGCTTGGCCAATGGCCCCAGTACGTTCAGCAGGGCGATGAAACCGAACTGGTGCCGCGATTGGGCCAGCGCATTGGCCACCGGCAGCAGCAGCATCAGGAACAGGTTCAGCCCGATGAAGACGATGGGAAGCATGCCCGGAGACCGCAGTGCTTTCTGCAGCGGCAGCGCGGCCAAGGCGAAGACGGCGATCCCGCACAGGCCCAGGATCAACAGCCACCACTGGTTTCGCCAGAAGATCGCGCGGACGCCCTGGCTGCCATGAAGCGCCAGATGCCGGGAGAAGAGCCGGGCCATGGCGATGTTCATGGTGGATACCGGCACGCTGAGAATGGGTACGAGCGCCATCAGCGCCCCGAGCAGGCCGTAGTCCTCGGGCCCCAGCATGCGGCCCATGGCGACGGAATAGGCATACCCCAGAACCCCGCCCAGGATGGACGTGACGAACAGATAACCGGACGTACTCAGCAGCTTCCGCCCCAGGGGCACCTGCTCCGGCGAATCAGCCATCAGTTGCGCTTTCCGGACACGGCACCGGCCCCGGGGCCCTGGGGCGACAGCCGGTTGACGATCACCTCGCTCGCGCTCACCTGCACCGGCTTGGGCACCCGTTCGTAGATGGACGGATCGGCGAGGAACCGGTCGATCACGGATTCATCGAGCTTGCTCAGCACCGCGTTCTCTCCGAGCCCCTCGGTGCGCTCCGTCACGTTACGAAGGATAAGGCAGGGTTTCCCGAGGTAATGGCACTCCTCCTGATTGGAGCCGCCATCGGTCACCACGTACTGCGCGCCGCCGAGCAGCTTCATGAACTCCATGTAGGGAAGGCGCTTGACGAGCCGGATGCGGGACTCTGCCTTGAGTCTTTCGAGCAACTCGAGCCGCGCCAGCGCGACTTCCGTCAAGTGGTGCAGGATGAATACGCATGGCGTCTTCTGCGACTGCCGGATGGCTTTGTCGACCAGGCTCCTGACCAGGCGCTCGTTGAAGAGGTTCTCCTGCCGGTGCAGCACGAAGACGAAATAAGGCCCCTCGGTCGCCGCCAGTGAGTGCGTTGGCGGGACATCCGCGGACTGCGCGATCGCCAGGGCATCGCGCAGGGTGTTGTCGCCGGTGTCGATCTTCTCGCCGCCCAGCCGGTCGAGGTTGCGCAGCGACCACGCGTTGGGGCAGAAATGGATGTCGGCCAGCCGGGAGGTGATCACACGGTCGATCTCTTCCGGGAACGGATGGAGGTAGTTGAACGAACGGAGGCCCGCTTCCACGTGGGCGACATCGGCCCTGAGCAGCTTGGCGAGCAGCGCTCCCATGACGGTCGACACCGTGTCGCCGTGCACCACCACCACGCTCGGCCCCGGCGATTTCCGCATGTGGCGGCGAAGGAGCCCCACCGACCGAAGGAACGTCCGGAAGAACCAGAGCAGCAGCGACGTCGCACTCTTGCGGATCTCCCCCTCGAAGAGCACGAGGTCGGGGGCCTGCTTTCCAACGAGCGGCAGCAATTCGCTGTGGCGGATGTCGTTCTGGCCAGAGGCCACCAACTGGAACGGAACGCCGCGCCGCCAGCACACCTGCATGACGGGCATCATCTTGATCAGCTCTGCCGTGGTCCCGATGAAGAAATAGAGGTTCTTGTACTGCACGTGCGGGCTCACAGGTAAAAATCGCGGATCGCAGAGGTGATCCGGGCCACCTGCGCGTCCTCCAGCTCGTAGAAAAGGGGAAGCCTCAGCAGGCAGTCGGCATAGCGGTCGCAGTTCGGCAGGGGCCGGCCATCGTGGAGGCCGGCATAGTAAGGGCTCGCATGCAGGCTCTGGTAGTGGAAGACCGCATGGACTCCGGCCGCCTTCAGGTGCTCGATCAGCCGCGAGCGCTCGTCCAGGCTTCCGCACACGACGTAGAACATGTGCGCATTGTTCGTGGCGTATTCGGGCACCACTGGCAGCCCCAGGATGCCGCGTTCGCCCAGGATGTGCAGTTGCTCCCGGTACTGCGCCCAGATCGCCAGCCGGCGGTCCTGGATCGCACGCATCTGTTCCAGCTGCGCGAAGAGGAAAGCCGCCGTGACATCCGACGGAAGGAACGACGAGCCGATGTCCACCCAGCCGTACTTGTCCACCTCGCCGCGCCAGAAGGCCGAACGGTTGGTACCCTTTTCCCAGACGATCTCCGCCCGCAGCTCCAGTTCGGGCCTGTTCACGCACAGCATGCCGCCTTCCCCGGAAATGATGTTCTTCGTTTCGTGGAACGAAAATGCCCCCAGGTCCCCGATGCCGCCCAGCGGCCGGCCTTTGTAATAGGAGTCGATCGCCTGTGCGGCATCCTCCACGACCACCAGCCTGTGCTTGCGCGCGAGTTCCAGCAGCGGATCCATGTCGCACGCCACGCCTGCGTAGTGGACTGGCACGATGGCCTTGGTCCTCGGGGTGATCAGCGACTCGATCAGGGCGCTGTCCATGTTGGGCTCCCGCGAACCGCTGTCGGCGAAGACGACGCGCGCACCGCGCAGGACGAACGCATTGGCCGTGGACACGAATGTGAACGACGGCATGATGACCTCGTCGCCCGGCGCGATGTCGCCGAGCAGCGCGGACATTTCCAGGGCATCGGTGCACGACGACGTCAGCAGGGTGCTTCGGAAGCCGAACCGCTCCTTCATGAAGGCATGGCACCGACGCGTGAAGCCGCCGTTGCCCGAGATCTTGCCGGACGCCACCGCCTGCTGGATGTATTCCAGTTCGCGGCCCGTCATGAACGGCTTGTTGAAAGGGATCGATTCCATTTACTGCGCCTTCATCCAGCAGTGGAACGTGTGCACTGCCTTGTAGATGTAAAAACCGTGTCCTGCCACGCCGCGCAACGCTCCGGCGTTGCGCAATTGGGTGGAGTACTCCATGGCCGCATACCCGTTGGCAGCCGCCCAGGCCAGGGATGCCTCCAGCAGCGCCCCGAATATTCCGCGCTTCTGGAAATCGGGATCCACGGCAAAAAGCATTCCGTCGCAGCGCTCTCCATCGAGTCGCCGCATCGCGGCGAATCCACGGATACGGGAATCCGCGTCCCCGTGCACGAGCACGCAGTCGGCCATTCCGGGGCTGTCGACCGTCCTGCGGGCCCAGTCCGGATAGATCTGGTCGGCAGCACGCCCGTTCAGCCGGGGGTCGGAATGGTAATGGCCCACGTACCCCCGGAACGCCGAACGCGCCACGTGCTCGATGCCGTCCGCGTCCGCCTGCGTTGCCTGACGCACAGCCCCCCCCTTTTCACGCAGGTCTGCGTCGCCGACGGGACGCCTGAGGTAGACCAGGGTGTCCATCAAGCGGAAGCCGCGGGTTTCCAGGGCGTGCACGGTATCGACCGCATCCACGGGACACCTCGCGATCAGAAGATCCAGCCGTTCGTCCTGCGCAGCCGCCATGGCAGTGTCCAGCTCCTGCTGGCTGCCAATGGGCGTCTTGCCGATCCTGCAGGAAAACCGGTCGCTGTCGAGCGATGAATACAGCATGGCCTACTTCTTTCCGATGACGGATTTCTCGTCATAACTTCTCATGGCGGGAAGATGGCCCAGCATCTTCAAAGCCATGTAGTAGGCGATCTTCCAGGCCGTGTAGAGAGTCAGCGCGGGGTGGGACAGATACAGCACCTGTCGGCGGGTGATCGCCAGCCACAGCCCATCGAGGAGCGGAAGCACGAAGGAAAACGCGTAGGGAAGGAACAGGAATTTGCGCAGCGCCAGCGAGCGCGGCTGAAAGTGCTGGCGCCCCGTGAATCCGGCCGCACCCACGCCCTCCGTATGGAAGATGTTGTTCTTGATCCTCCAGCGTATCTTGGCGAGAAACTTCGACCAAGTGTCTCCCGAGTAATGGCGCAGCGGATTGTTCTTGGCCACGGCGAAGGATTCACCCCTGTCGTTCAGCATGAAGAACAGGTGACAGAGGTCCTGCGGCCGCTCGATCAACCGGTGTTCCTTGACATAGTCGATGTCGGTCACGACGCCCGCCGCAAGGTTCTCGATGAACAGGGCCTTGTTCCCTTCACCCGCCGTGAAAATGCATGCATTGCGCGTTTCGGCGACCATCCGCGCCTTGCGGCGAACCGCCGGCAGGTGAAATCCCATACCCCTCGATTGCCGGTACATGAAGAACGAGAAGGGCTCTCCGAACTCGTTGATGTATTCATTGACCAAGGGATAGCCAGGCGGGTTGATGTAGCCCGAACTGTCGATCGTCTTGACGCCAGGAAATTCACGGAAGGTGGCGACGATCTGCTCGAACGCCTCCGGATTGACGATTTCCTCGTCGTGATCCAGATAGACGAGGTATTTGCCCTGCGCCGCTTCGAAGCCGAGGAACTTCGCATGGACAGGTTCCGTCATCGGGTTGTCGATGACCCTGCATCCCAGGCTTTCGGCCATTTCCCTCGTCGCATCCGTCGATCCGCCATCCACGGCCAGAATCTCAATGCGGTCGCCGGGATAGGTCTGCTTGCGCAGCGCCCCGACGACCATCGGCAAAAGCTTGGTGGAGTTGAATGTGGCGATCACCACCGTGATGAGCGGCAGGCTGTCAGACATAGTGCATTTCCGATCCGGCAATCTTCATGGCTGCCTCACCTTCTTTCCGCCGGCACGCGGGCATGGACGCCCTGGATGGCGTACACGCTGATGTCCAGGGAGCGACAAAGCAGAGACCTTCCGCAATCGCGTTCAGGAACACGGTAGCTGCCCAGGAAGCGCAAACGGGGGTCCGCCGCCATGCCTTGATGGATGGCGGCGGCGTCCTCCAGGATGCGGTTGTAGATGACGATCCGGTTGATACCGTGGGAGGCCAGGTTTCCGACGGTGGCAGGATCGCCGATATTTCCGAAGATAGGGCGCGCCTCGGAATCCTGAGAGAAGAGGCGAAGGTCTTTTCCGCCTGCAATAGGCTTGCCGTGGACCACCTGCCCCAGCGCCTCGAACAGCGGGGCCGTGCCCCAATTCAGGTTGGAATAGACCATGGGATAGCTCGCCACTGCGGTGGCTTCCTTGTCTTCTTCCAGCGCCTGATAGATGCTCGCCACCTGGCCGAAGTCGGTCTTCTGCATCACGGTCGGAGACCCGGGGAACACTTCCCAGACGTAGAACCCGCAGAAAAGCGCCGCCATGCCCCAGGAGCGCCGCGGCGTCTTCCAGCGGTGGCCCGCCCACCACAGGGCGATCAGCAGGGCGGCGAAGAAGGACGCCAGCTGGACTATGCGAGACACCCCGCGAAACATGTCGAAGAAGAAAAAGTAGACATGGTTCAAGAAACGCAGGGCGGGAAAGTCCGACGAAAGAACCGCCGCAAGCAGAAAGCACAGCGCGAAGGGCGCCCAGTACTTCTCCTTCCAACTGTCCTTGTAGAAGCAGCCTGCGATCACCAGCAACAGCACGGAATAACCCAGGAACGCTCCGACGTCCACAGGGGCGAAAAACGGATAAATCTTCGAAGCAAGCCCGGGGACAAGAGGGATGCCCTGCTGGAAAATGGCGCTTTCCAGCCCGCCCGCGGGGCGGACGAGGTTGGACTGCACCGGGTTCGTCACGAGGAACCACTGCTGCTGGATGAACTGGATGTTCAGCGCGAAGAGAAACAGTCCGCTGAGCACGCAGTACGAACCCAGGCGGAGCATCCGCTGCCGCAGCGGCCACGGCTGCATGAGCATGAGGATCGGCGTGAACAGCCAGCCGTAGAACGCCCAGTAGGGATTGATGCGGAACTGGATCGCGTTCAGGATGCACGACCACAGCACGTACTTCAGCACGCCGCTTTCCAGGTATTTCAGGAAGAACAGATACACCAGCGGCAGCAGCCAGAAGTGGTTGTTCGACATGGACCCGCGCGACAGCATCAGGAAATATCCCGAGAACGCGAACACGATGGCCCCGACGAAGGCAGCGGCATGCTTGCCGGTCAGATGCCAACAGAGCAGATACATCGCATAGGCCGACAGCGGATAGGCGAGCAGCGCCGACAGGTTGATGACCAGGATCAGGGCGCGCCACGACCCGCCCAGGACACTCACGGCCCACGCACGGATGTCGTCGAGCAGGTTGTCGAACGGGAAAGGCGACAGGTCGTAGCCGAACGGGAAACTCAGGTCTTGCGCAGTGCCTATGCCCGAGAAGATATGCCCCGTGTGGACCTTGAGCCAAATGAACCAGATGGTTCCATCCGTGTCCACGTCGGGCATGGAATAGAAGGAAGACGGGTCCACCAACAGCCAGCGGTGCGCGAACAGCAAAGCCGTGAAGGCCGTGAACATCGCCACGACGCCCACGTGCCATCGCCAGCCCATGCCGCCACGGCCAGCACGGATTTGCGTGCCCGCAGGGGCAGCGCGCCCCAGGACATGACTATCAGGCACGGTGCTCACCGGCGAGCTCGTCCTGGAAATTCAGCCGCTCGCGGATGATGTAGACCGGCCTGTGGATCGCTTCGGTATGGATGGCGCCGATGTAGAGCGACATCAACCCCATCGCCATGAGAACCAGGCCGATGAAGAAAGTGTTCGCCACCACCACGATGGCCAGCGGCGTGTAGGCGTGCTGCTCGGAGAGGAAGTACGACGTCAACATCCATGCCAGCAGGCCGCCACTGAGCAACGTGATGAACGCGCCGATGTAGCCGATGAGCCGCAGTGGGAACAGGGAGAAGGATGTGATGCTGGACACCGCCATCTTCATCAGGCGCATGTAAGAGTATCCGGGCACCCCGGCCTCGCGGGCGCCGGCATGGAACTCGACGTACACCTTGCGGAACCCCATCCAGTCCATGATGCCGCGGAACATGGGCTGGCGGTCCGTGACCGAGCGGAACGCGTCGACCACCTTCCGGTCGAACAACCGGAAGTCCGTGGTCTGCGACACCATGTCCAGCCCGGATATCTTGGACATCAGCCAGTAGTAGCCGTGCGAGCCCACGCGGCGCAAAAGGGGCTGCTTGTCGATGCCGGTGCGGATCGTCGCGACCACGTCCGCGCCGCTGCTCCGCCATGTCTCCACCAGGGTGGGAATCAGTTCGGGAGGGTGCTGCAAGTCGGCGTCCATGCAGATGACCGCATCGGCATCCGTGGAGTGCACCCCTGCCGTGAGCGCAACTTCCTTGCCGAAATTCCGTGAGAAATCGATGACCTTGATGTTGTCGTGGCTCCTCGCCATTTCGCGGAGCACGTCCATGGAACGATCCGAGCTTCCATCGTTCACGAAGATGTATTCCACGGCGATGCCGGGAATCTTTTCCACGGCACTGGCCGTCCTCCTGTGGAGATTGGCGATGTTCTTTTCTTCACAGTACACCGGCACCACGATCGCTATTTTCTTCATCATTCTTCCCAACCCCGTTCACCCATCATTGCCGTCTATCTGCTTGAGGAGCCCCAGCGGGCCGAGAGCGCCCGCTTCCCGAAAGCCAAGCCTCTCAACGGCCGTACGTATCATGGAGGCGGACGATGTCGTCCTCCCCCAGGTAGCTGCCCGACTGCACCTCGATGATCTCGAGCGGCACCTTTCCCGGATTGGCAAGACGGTGCACGTGCCCCAGGGGAATGAAGGTGGATTCGTTCTCCCCCAGCAGGAAGGTCTCCTCGCCCTTGGTGACCTCCGCCGTTCCCTTGACCACCACCCAGTGCTCCGCACGGTGGTGGTGCTTCTGCAGGCTCAGGCTCGCCCCCGGATTGACCACGATGCGCTTGACCTGAAAACGATCGCCGCTGTCGAGTGCGTCGTACCAGCCCCAGGGCCGGTGCATCTTGCGATGGTTGTGGGCGATCGCATGGCCGCTTTCGCGCAGCAGAGCGACGATCTGTTTGACGTCCTGCGTTCTCCGCTTGTCGGCCACGAGCACAGCATCCGGCGTCTCGACGACCATGATGTGCTCCAGGCCCACGCCCGCCACCAGCCGGCTGTTCGACAGCAGCAATGTGCCGCTGCAGTCGTGCGCCACGACATCCCCGACTCGCGCATTGCCATTCTCATCCCGCGGCAAGGCCTCCCACACTGCGTCCCAGGCGCCGAGATCCGACCATCCGGCATCCATCGGCACCACGCAGGCCGGAATTCCCAGATCGGGGAGGGCGGGCAGGCGCTCCATCACTGCATAGTCGATGGAATCAGACGGGCATGCATCGAACGCGGCGCCGTCTGGCCGGATGAAGTCGAGATCACGCCGGGCCTGCGCCATGGCGGATTCGCACGCCGCAGCGACATCGGGTCGGCAATGCCGTATCGCCTTGAGCCAAACGCTGGCGCGCACCATGAACAGGCCGCTGTTCCATAGATGCCGCCCACCTTCGATGTAATGCTGCGCACGCGGCGCGTCGGGCTTCTCGGCGAAGCTTTGCACATGGTCGATGCCGGGTGCATGCTGCGCACCACGCTCGATGTAGCCATAGCCCGTCTCGGCACGGCTCGGCACGATGCCGAACGTGATCATGGCACCCGTACACGCGTGCGGAAATGCAATCGCTACCGCCGAGTGAAAGGCTGCCAGATCGGCTATTGCATGGTCTGCCGGCATGGCCAGCATGACCGGATCGTCGCCCGCCTCCACCGCCTGCAAGGCCGCAAGGGTCAGGGCAGGAGCGGTATTGCGCCCCGACGATTCGAGAAGGATGCGGGACTGCGCGATGCCAGCTGCCATCAACTGGCTGGCGGCCAGAAAACGATGTTCGCGATTGCAGACGACGATGGGCGATGGATGCAGCTGAAAATCCCGAGGAAGCCCGACGAGTCTCAGCGCCGTCTCCTGCAGCATCGTGCGCTGCCCCGAAATGGACAGGAACTGCTTGGGATATGTCTCGCGGGACAATGGCCACAGGCGTGTTCCGGAGCCGCCACACAGGATGACGGCGAGAAGTGTGTCATTCATAGAAAGAAGTCTCGGATGCGGACCGGCGACGCACGCTTTCATTCCCCGCCTCCAGCAGGGCCAGCCGTTGATTCAATCGGCGCACATCCCTTTCGATGCGGGTGTTCACCATGTCGGAGTGAAGGGCCTTCACCAACAGGACGATGCAAGCCAGCAGCAGCAGAAGCGCGGGGGGATAGCTGATCCCCAGAACCGAGGCAAGGCGGTCGATCAGCCCGGGCCACGCCCCCAGCAACGCGGCAGCGCAGGCGACGGTCACCCAGAAAAGGCCATGCATCAGGTAAAGGTGGTCTCTACGGATCAGGTAGAGAATGAGCACTGCCAATCCGATGCCGAGCAGAGCGGTGGTTACTTGCAATGAGGCCATCGGTTTCCAGTGTGTGAACGAATTCTTACCGGCGCGCCGCGCAAGACCGCCAGCAATGTGAACGGATGGTCGCCGGATACCTGCAGCCCTCCCGCTCCAGGAGGGCGAGATTGTAGACCGCACAGCATGACAAACTGAACCGTGTCCGCCCAGCGGTACGTCGGCGCTTCCGCATCCGCGGCACAGCGGCAACCGATGACGGGAAACCTGGGGCCGTGAAGGACGCGGAACACGTGATCATCCCGACAGCACACAGGATGTTACATTGCTAGACCATTATGCCCGGCAGTAGTCCGGGGAAGACGCAAAGCCCTGCCTTACGTCTATTTTTCCAACGAGGCGAAACCGCTCAGGATCGCCGAAAGCACTGCGAGAAGTGCGGTCGATCTAGAACATGGTGCCACAAGAAAATCGTGCCGGGGAGCTTCCCGCTGCGCAGAGATATGGATCTGCACTGGTCCTCTTCTGCTGCCTGACGCTACTGCTCTTCTACCATCGGTGGTGGAGCGTCGATCCGTTTTCGGTGTATTCGATGCCCGATGTGGACACGGACGGGACACTGTGGTTCATCTGGCTCAAGGCGCACTCAGACAAGCTCTTCACGAGTGTGGAACTGACGCCCCTGCTCACCTACCCGTTCGGTTTCGATCTCAGCCCCTTCCCTTTCGACAACATCATCGATGACCTGAGATCCGCCGCGGTGGCGTGGACTGGGGGCAGCTGGCGCTCGGCGGTCTTCGTCATCAATGCCTCGGCACTGATCGCTTATCCGCTGTCAGCGATGGCGATGTACACACTCTGCTGGCACCTCACCCGGCGCCACCTTGCGGCTCTGGCCGGAGCCATCGTGTTCGGGTTTTCCGGCTACTTCATCATGCTGTCGCGGGGCTCCATGGCCAACAACCATTTCTGGCTGTTGCCTCTTGTATATCTCTTCTTCATCCGCTATTGCGAGGGACGGCGCCGGCGGGATCTCGTGATCTCCTGCGTCTTGACGGCTGTGCAGTTCCGCATCAACCCGTACTGGTCCTTCTACGGTTGGCTTTTCACGCCGGTATTCCTGGCGTTCATGAGCGCCCCCTGGAAAACCAGAACACTGGGCTTGCTCCAGTATTCGGCATTCAGCGGGATCTGCCTTTTCCTGCTGAACATCCAGTTCATACAACAACAGTGGTACCTGATCACCAACCCTGCGATGGCAAGCCTCGTGCGGCCACCCGGTGAGGTTTTGTACGCCATCTTCGAGCAGGGCGCGCTCTTCATGCCTGGCACCGCACCGAAGATCTATCCGTTTTCAGCACCGATGGACGTGGGTGCGTTTCTCGGGTATTCACTGCTGCTGCTGCTCACCTTCGCCTGCTGCAGGAGGCCGGCGTGGAGCCACCCAATGTTCAGGCCAGCGCTGCTGTGTTTCGCCGCAGCCGTGGTGCTGTCATCCTACGTGCCTGCGCTTACTGCCGCCAACTTCCTGTATTTCTCGGTCTTCGAGATGTTCAGGGGTGTCTCCCGCGTCGTTCAGCTGGCGGCCTTCTTCGGAGGCATTGCCGTGGCGATTTACCTGTCTACGTTCCGCAAACACTCGGCCACTCTTTGGCTGGGAACCGTCGCCGTCCTGGTCTGGTACGTGGCAGAGGTGTACCCCGGCTCTCCCACGCTTCGCCAGAAGACGGACCTCGCACAAGTGGCCGCCGTCTACGACAGCTTGGCCAAGGACGACCGGGTGACGGCCGTAGCCAGCTACCCCATGACGTATTACAACCAGAATTGGGGCACGGCGCCCCTCTTCGAAGTCCTTGGCCAGGTCGTGCATGGCAAGCCGCTGGCGGGAGCGAAAGACCTGCGCCTTTTCAAGAGGGATCCCGAGGCACGTCCCTTGTTCGGTGAAATCTCTGACCCCCGTACCGTCGATGTCCTGGCCCAACACGGGATCAACCGCATCGTCGTCTACAACCGATTGATCGGCAATGCGCAGGCGCTCCACCAAGCGCTGTCGACCCACCCCAGGATTGCATTCATGGGCCGCCATGCGATCGACGAACGCCAATGTGGCGCTTCCCTGACCTGCAAATCGCTGGACATCAGCATCTACGGCATCAGCGGGGTTCAGGCTCCCGCAAGTATTCCGCTACCCCTCGACAAGCATTGAATTTGGTGACTTGACCAATGAACAGCAACCCCCTCATCCTCGGGATTTCGCCCCAGCATACGTCGTCTGTGAGCGTGACCGATGCGGACGGAAAAATCCTGTTTGCCGCATCGGAAGAACGCTTCAATCGGATCAAGTGCTACAACTCAATCCCGCTCGACACCCTGTCGTATGTCGCACAGCATTTCGACGTGGCGCGCATCGAAGGCGTGGCGATCGCCGGCAGCCACCGCTTCCGGAAGATCGACTTCCTTCATTCCGATCTGCAGGAAAAGAGTCTGCGCAATCCCCTGCTGCTTCCGCGCTTTCTATCGAAAAAGGACGGGCGCAGCGAATGGCAAGCAGTGCTTCAGCGGCTGGGCATAGCGGCAGCACCCACCTGGTACGACCACCACGAGTGCCATGCAGCCAGCGCATATTACGCATGCGGGCTCGACGATGCGCTTGTCGTCACCATTGACGGCGGTGGCGACGGGCTGTCGCTCACCGTCTCCCATGGCCGCCAGGGGACGCTGACGCGGCTCAAGGCGTTCAAGGAAAACGCCTCGCTCGGCTTCTTCTATGGAGCCATCACCAGCGGCCTTGGCTTCCGCATCTTTCGGCATGAAGGCAAGCTCACGGGGCTGGCTGCCTACGGTGATCAGTCCAAACTGTATGCCGAACTGAGCGATCTTTTCCAGGTCAGGACCGATGGCGGAGACGTGGACATCCGCTCTCCGCTGGTGGAGTCGATGTTCGAGCGGGAATTTCCCGCCGACTCTCTCTTTCTTGCCGGCAGCTACGCGAAATTCCTGCGTGGACAGGCGAGCTTGCAACAGTTCAGGGATGCGTTGAACAACTACCGCCCCGGCTCCGCGTTCCAGAAACATTTCCGGGGCCGGCAGTACACCCGCGAAGACATGGCCGCAGCAGCCCAGGCCGTTCTGGAAGACAGCGTTTTGAAGCTGGTACGGCATTATCTGCAGCGGACCGGCTGCAAGAACCTGGTACTGGCGGGCGGGGTGGTGGCGAACGTGAAGCTGAACCAGCGTCTATTCAACATCGAAGAAGTGCAGAACATCTTCGTTGCGCCCTACATGGGAGACGAGGGCCTGTGCATCGGCGCGGCCTACCTGCACCTGAAGCAGCGTGCGCCTGGATTCACCGGGCATCCGCTGGACACCATGTACCTCGGCCCTTCGTACGGGCCCGACCGGGTGGAAAAGGCACTGCAGCAGGCAGGCATCCGGGGCGTGGAGCGCATCGATGCCCCCGACGAGCGCGCGCGCCGCATCGCAGGCCTGATCGCACAGGACCGGGTGGTCGGTTTCTTCCATGGTGCCATGGAGTTCGGGCCGCGCTCTCTGGGGGCCCGCAGCGTTCTGGCTTCTGCGAAGCAGTATGCGATCAACGACACGCTCAACAAGCGCATGAAGCGCTCGGAATTCATGCCTTTCGCGCCGGTGCTTCCGTACGAGAGAGCCCGCGATGTCCTGGCCGGCAAGGTGGCCGGCTCGGAGTTCGCCGCTGAATTCATGACCATCACCTACAACGTGCACGAAAAGTACAGTCAGCTCGCGCCGGCCGTAGTGCATGTCGACGGAACCGCCCGGCCCCAACTGGTCCGGAAAGAGAAGAATCCGCTCTACCACGAGGTGCTGATCCAGTACGAGAAGCTGACCGGCGTCCCGATCCTGGTCAACACCAGCTTCAACATGCACGAGGAGCCGATCGTGAACACGCCAGAGGACGCCATCCGGGCATTCCAACAAGGCTGCGTGGACACGCTCGCCATCGAGAATTTCGTCGTCTCCTGAAGAGTCGCCCTTCGCAACAGCATGAAGATATCCCTCAAGCCGCTCCGGCGATGGGCAACTGGCGCCCTTTATGGAGGCGGTGTACTGTTTGGCCTTGCAGCGGGAATGGCCCAGGCGGCCGGAGGTCTTCCGCCTCCGGTGCGGGAAGTCTCGTTTGGCGGACCGCTGGTATCGAGCTACTGGGGGCAGAAAATCCAGCCGCTTGCACCTGGCGAAACTCCCATGCCGGGCGATTACCGCGTCAGGGCGCAGATCGCTCCGCGTATGTCCAGCGGGAATACACCGGATGAGGGTATTCCGCTGGTGCCCTCCGGCACGGTGCCTCCTGATCATGCGGGCACGGTCCTGGAACTTCGGGCCCCCGCAGGCACCCGCCTGGCCGACTTCTCCGAGCTGCTGACCGAGTACGGTGACCGACGCAGCTGCCATGCGGACTGGTCGGCTGTGTTGCGGACCGGGCTACCGGGAGATTCCGCGCGCACGGTCCATCTCGCGGGGAAAGGGGTAATGGCCAGTGACGCGGTCATCATGGCCGAAGAGCCGGTGCGCATGGAATGGGCCAGAAAAGATTACGGCTATCTCATCAGGCGGGCACTTGGGATGGCTCCCGACACGCGCTGGCGGTATGCACAGGACGGAGGCTTCACAATCATCCAGCGGCGCCTGGAGGTACCACTGCGCAACGCCCACACCATCGAGCTGGAGTTTCCCGGCAAGACCGTACTGAGTGGTGTGAACCTGTCCATCGCCAAAGGGCCTGGGCGCCGGGCGCACCAGCTGTTGCTGGGCGACGAATTCAGCAGCCGAACCGTCGACGATGGAAGCCGTACCCGCGTATCACTCTATCTGGACGACACGCTCGCAGATCGGACCCGGTGGGGCGACGACCCGTACTTGGCGGAAATCATCGTTTCCTATCAGGGCGGCGAGGCGGAGGTGGCGCGGGACAAGCCCCTGCGCAGCATGCGCGTGCTGGGAGACGCTCCTCAAGCAGGCATCTCCCCGCCCCCGGACGGGGGCGAGAATTGGGTGGACGAAGCGTCCGGAAAGCGTTTGACACGGCAGCGCTTTTCCTTGAAGGGGCTCGACAATGCGTCGGGGGCAAATGGAGGAACGGAGCTCGCGGCGGTGGTCCTGCATCTTCCGCCCGGCTGCGGGAGCCGCATAGCCCGTGCGCGACTGATCAAACCACACAACGCCCAGGCGGAACCGTTGTTTCAGACGAGCGTGCGCAGACAACTGGAAAGATTGGGAGGGCCGTTCCTGCACGCAGATGCCGCTTCACAGGAATGGATGCATTGGGTGGAATGGTTGCCGTTCTCGGAAGCGCAGCCAGAACTGCGGCGCAGTGCGGAGTCTGACTCCGAGGCGGAACTCCCAGGGTGGCGAGTCCGCCTGCAATGGCGAGGTACCGATTCCCGCATGGCAATGTCCAAGGAAGGCCTGGTCGGCACAGGAATCAGCCATGTCCGACTGCAATGGGACATGGATGCCATTGCCCGGCCTGGCCTGCTCATCTTCGCCGGTCTGCCTACGGGCGCACAACCCATGGGCACGCTCGATGCAGAGTTGCGGCTGGAGTCCGGGAACGTCGAGCGATTCCAGCTCGCTCCCAACCGCGCGCAGCTTCTGCCGTCCAGCATACCGACAGGCAGCCGCATCCGCAGTCTGACATTACAGACCGTTGCTGCGCCCGGTGTGCCGCAGGCATGGACGCTGGCAAGCCTGGGTATCTTCCATCCCTATCTGGTTCCCCGGGCCCATCTAGCCGGGCAACCTCGTCCTGGCTGGCGCCTTCTTTCGCAGCCGCTCGTGCCGCGCGCGCACACGCCGGCGGATGGAACGTACCGTTGGGAGTCGCAGCCGTCGGGCGTCCGGGCAGGGGATCTGCTGCAGATCCGCGTTGCACACACCCCAGATCTCCGGCCCGCGGAAGCATGCTGGCTGTCCATGGAGGCCCACGGCGAACGGGGCGGCCAAGTGCGTATTCCGCTCTGTCCCACTACCGCCGACTGGCAGACGGGCCTTGGAGGAATGCTGCATGCAGGTGGCCTCGCCCTTGACGAAACCATCCAGAAGCTGAGCTGGACCGCACGGCTCTCCGCCCTGCCACCCGATGGCAGCCTGCGCGTGGCGCTGGGCGTCAACGCGCGGCCTTCGGTGAACGAGACACTGTTGCACGGACTCCTCTTGCAACCGGTACTTGGGGCGCCCCCCTTGCTGCCCGTCCCAGACAGTCCAAAGCCAGACACGGCGAACCCGGCTCCGCTGTGGCTGGACTATGGAAGCCAGACCGTCTCCAGTGGACAGGCGCCTTCGGACGCCCCTTGGCAGGACGACGATCTCTTCGAGCTCCAGCGCGTCACTTGGGTGGCGGATCCGGCGCTCTGGCCCGCACTGGAGGAGCAGCGCAAGCTCCGCCTTCGGCAGTCCACCACCGCAGCACCTCATCCAGAGGCGGGACTCCGCCTGCAAAGCGCCTGGCTGATCCTCTTCGCCTCGGTGGTTTTCCTCGCAACGGTGCGGAGCGCGGTGGCGCGGCGTGCCGCGCCGGGCAGAATCCGACCAATCCATGCATGGGCAAACGTCGTGGGGGACAGAATCCACCGGGCCAGCGCATGTTTGCGCGTGCATCTGCCGTCCGCCGCCCCTGTGTACACGGCGGTGGCGACAGGACTCACACTGTTCTGGATGTGGATGGGCGGGCACAGGGAGGCGGAAGCCCCCCTGTTCCTTGCGGCAGGCCTGCTGGCACTCCTGGCCGTGTGTGTGCGGCTGTCGCGCATGGCGCCTCGGCTACCCCATTCGCGATCGCCCGTGCGCGCCATCGTCGCAGTCCTCTGGCTGGCGGCAGTCGCTTGGCTGCTGGGCTCCTCTGCGGAACGCCCGAAGCAGTCTCTCGCGTACGCGAGCCTGGCAGTGGCTTTTCTGATCTGGACGGGCCTGCCGATGAAGCCGGCATCCAGAGCGCTGAGGAAGATTGGCGGCTTGGCGGCAAAGACAGGCACCCTGCTGTGGGGACTGACCACCGTGCTGATCCTGTGCTCCATCGGTCTCTATGCACTGGGCCTGTCGATCCCACCGGTCGGACGAAGAGAGAATGTTTGGATCACCATGGCTGCCATCGTCACGGTCGCGGTCTGGTGGCGCGCGGCACAGTCGGTGCTGCCAGCCCTGAAACACCGCTCTCCCGACTGGGCGTCCACACTTTACGAGGTGCCGGGGGGAGGACTATTTGCCGGTGCGTTGCTCGTTCTGGCACTTTCCTGCGTCGCCCTGTGGTTGGGCCGGAGCACGCTGGCGGCCCACCTCAGTACGCTGTGCTTTTATCTCTGGTGCACCGGAGCGCTGGTCACTGCCTTCAGTCCCTGGGCTCCGCCAGCCACAGGGAGAGCCCCCTAGGATGCTTCGCTTTACGTCGGTGGCATTTCAGGAAGCCCATGGCGCTTGGTCCCGTCAGCGTTTAACGCCTCTGCGCGGGAAGCCCTTACATCGATCGCCACGCGGCGGCCCCCTCTTGAAACCCCGACAAATGCCCGTATCATTAGCACTCGAAGCGGACGAGTGCTAACAATCGTGTGGGACACGGCCGCTGGAATCCCGACGCCCGCCCCCGCGGGCGTCCTGTCGATGTCGCAAACCTTTTTTGACCCAGGAGAGATGCAATGAACCTTCGCCCCCTGCACGATCGCGTGATCGTCAAGCGCATTGAAAGCGAAACCACGACCGCCTCCGGCATCGTGATCCCCGACAACGCTGCCGAAAAGCCCGATCAAGGCGAAGTCCTGGCCGTGGGCCCTGGCAAGAAGAACGACAAGGGTGAACTGAGCGTTCTGAGCGTCAAGGTCGGCGATCGCGTGCTGTTCGGCAAGTACTCGGGCCAGACCGTGAAGGTCAAGGGCGACGAGCTGCTGGTGATGAAGGAAGACGACCTCTTCGCCGTGGTCGAGAAGTAATGGCTGCTGCGCGGCCCACAGGCGGCGTTGGGCGGTGCTCGGAAATTCTCACGTACCGAAGTACGTTCCGGTTCCTGCGCTCCGTCCGCCTGGCCCCGTGAGCCGCTCGCTACGCCATTCTTTTCCCGACACAGTCATCCGTTTCACGATTTTTAGACATCTCTAGGAGCCAAACATGGCAGCAAAAGACGTAGTTTTCGGCGGCGAAGCCCGCGCCCGCATGGTCGAAGGCGTGAACATCCTCGCCAACGCAGTCAAGGTCACCCTGGGCCCCAAGGGCCGCAACGTGGTGCTGGAGCGTTCGTTCGGCGCCCCCACCGTGACCAAGGACGGTGTGTCCGTGGCCAAGGAAATCGAACTGAAGGACAAGCTGCAGAACATGGGCGCCCAGCTCGTGAAGGAAGTGGCTTCCAAGACCAGCGACAACGCCGGTGACGGCACGACGACCGCCACGGTGCTGGCCCAGGCCATCGTGCGCGAAGGCTCCAAGTACGTGGCCGCCGGCCTGAACCCGATGGACCTGAAGCGCGGCATCGACAAGGCCGTGACGGCCCTGGTCGCCGAGCTGAAGAAGGTCTCCAAGGCCACGACGACCTCCAAGGAAATCGCCCAGGTGGGTTCGATCTCCGCCAACTCCGACGAATCCATCGGCAAGATCATCGCCGACGCCATGGACAAGGTCGGCAAGGAAGGCGTGATCACCGTGGAAGACGGCAAGAGCCTGGACAACGAGCTGGATGTCGTGGAAGGCATGCAGTTCGACCGCGGCTACCTGTCGCCCTACTTCATCAACAACCCCGAAAAGCAGGCCGCCCTGCTGGACAACCCCTTCGTGCTGCTGTTCGACAAGAAGATCAGCAACATCCGTGACCTGCTGCCCACGCTGGAGCAAGTCGCCAAGGCCGGCCGTCCGCTGCTGATCATCGCCGAAGAAGTCGAGGGCGAAGCCCTGGCGACGCTGGTGGTGAACACGATCCGCGGCATCCTGAAGGTCGTGGCCGTGAAGGCACCGGGCTTCGGCGACCGCCGCAAGGCCATGCTGGAAGACATCGCCATCCTGACGGGCGGCAAGGTGATCGCCGAGGAAGTGGGCCTGACGCTCGAGAAGGTGACCCTGGCCGATCTGGGCCAGGCCAAGCGCATCGAAGTGGGCAAGGAAAACACCACCATCATCGATGGCGCCGGTGCCGCTGCCGACATCGAAGCCCGCGTGAAGCAGATCCGCATCCAGATCGAAGAAGCGACCAGCGACTACGACCGCGAGAAGCTGCAAGAGCGCGTGGCCAAGCTGGCCGGCGGTGTGGCCGTGATCAAGGTCGGCGCTGCCACCGAAGTCGAGATGAAGGAAAAGAAGGCACGCGTGGAAGACGCGCTGCACGCCACCCGCGCTGCCGTGGAAGAAGGCATCGTGGCCGGCGGTGGCGTGGCGCTGCTGCGCGCCAAGCAGGCCGTGGGCGAGATCAAGGGTGACAACGCCGACCAGGACGCCGGCATCAAGCTGATCCTGAAGGCGATCGAAGCGCCCCTGCGCGAGATCGTGGCCAACGCCGGTGGCGAGCCTTCCGTGGTGGTCAACGCCGTGCTGGGCGGCAAGGGCAACTACGGCTTCAACGCCGCCAACGACACCTACGGCGACATGCTCGAAATGGGCATCCTGGACCCGACGAAGGTGACGCGCACGGCCCTGCAGAACGCCGCTTCCGTGGCTTCGCTGCTGCTGACGACCGAAGCCATGGTGGCCGAGGCTCCGAAGGACGAAGCGGCTGCTCCCGCCATGCCCGACATGGGCGGCATGGGTGGCATGGGCATGTAATGCCGGGTTGAGCCTCGCTCGACAGACGAAAGGGCCGCGCAAGCGGCCCTTTTTTCATGGGTTGCCGAAGGGCTGGGAATGTGCGCCGGCGGCGGACGCCCCCTCCCCTTCAAGCGAACTGGGCGCGCAGCGCCTGGTAGAGCGCCTTGAAGCGCAGGTGCCGCGCCGCATGCAGACCGGCGTCGGCCGCGGCCGGCTCGAAGCGCCGGGTCTGCGGCGGCAGTGCGCAGACCTCGGACACCCGGCCACCGTCGGCCAGCCAGGCCAGCCGTGCTGCGCCCAGGGCGCCGCCGGTCTCGCTGCCGGCATAGAGCGTGAGCGGCACTTGCAGGATGTCGGCGAGCAACTGCCCCCACCATGTGCTGCGGGCGCCGCCGCCGACCAGCGCCATCTCGCGCAGCGGCATGCCGGCGGGCAGGCGCAGGGTGTCGAGGCCGTCGCGCATTCCGAAGCACACGCCCTCGGCGACGGCATAGGCGATGTCGGCGGGACCGTGCGCGTGGGTGAGGCCGAACAGCACGCCCTGCGCCTCTGCCTGGTTGTGCGGCGAGCGCTCGCCGGACAGGTAGGGAAGGAACAGCGGGCAACGGTCGCGCGGTGTGGCCGTGGCGGCCGCCTCGAGCAGCGCCGCCTCGCTGGCGAAGCCGAAGGCCCGGGTGGCCCACTGCACGGCGCTGGCGGCCGACAACATCACCGACATCTGGTGCCAGCGCCCGGGCAGCGCGTGGCAGAAGGCGTGCAGGGCCTGTGCCGGGTTGGGCAGGAAGCGGTCGGTGGAGACGAACACCACGCCCGACGTGCCGAGCGAGACGAAGCCCTGCCCCGGCTCGACCAGGCCCATGCCGACGGCACTGGCCGCGTTGTCGCCGGCACCGCCGGCGATCACGATGCGCCCGCCCAAACCCCAGCGCGCGGCGAGCGCGGGCAACAACTGCGCGGCGGCGTCGCTGCCTTCCACCAGGCGCGGCATGTGGGCGCGTGTGAGCCCGGTCGCCGCCAGCAACGCATCGGACCAGTCGCGCGCGCCCACGTCCAGCCACAGCGTGCCCGCGGCATCCGACATCTCGCTCACGGCTTCGCCGCTGAGCATGAGGCGCAGCCAGTCCTTGGGCAGCAGCACGCGGGCCGTGCGGGCGAACACGTCGGGTTCATGCTCGCGCACCCAGAGCAGCTTGGGTGCGGTGAACCCCGGCATCGCCAGGTTGCCGCTGATTTCTCCCAGCCGGGGCACGGCCCGCGCCAGCGCCTCGCACTGCGCGGTGCTGCGGCCGTCGTTCCACAGGATCGCCGGGCGCAGTACGCCGCCGGCGGCATCCAGCAGGACCGCACCGTGCATCTGCCCCGACAGGCCGATGCCGCGCACCGCCGCCCATTCCGCGGGATGCGCCTGCCGCAGCCCCTGCACCACGGTCTCCAGCGCGCCCCACCATTGCTGCGGGGTCTGCTCGGACCACAGGGGCTGCGGCCGCTCCACGGTGAGCGGCGCGCGCGCGACGCCCACGACGCGGTGGTCGCCGTCCAGCAGCAGTGCCTTGAGCTCGGAGGTGCCGAGATCGATGCCCAGGTACACGGAGGGCTCCTTTCAGTGTTGGATTCCGCTGCCGAAGCGGGTGTCGGCCTGCCGGCGGAACTCGGTGGGCGTCATGCCCTTGATCTCCAGGAAGCGCCGGTTGAAGTTGGCCACGTTGTTGAAGCCCACCTGGTGGCAGATGTCGGTCACGTAGTGGTCGGTCTGCATCAAAAGGTGGCAGGCGCTGTTGATGCGCACGCGGTTCACGAAGTCGGTGAAGCTGTTGCCGGTGGCGCGGCGGAAGAAGCGGCTGAAGCGGCTTTCGCTCATGCCCAGTTCGGTGGCGATCTCCAGCATGGAGATGGGCTCCGCGATGTGGCGGGTGATGCGGTCGACGATGCCGTTGATCTGGTCGATCTGGGCGTCGCTGTCGGCGCCGTGCAGGCCCTGCATCTGCACGCTCGACAGCAGGCGGTAGTCGGTGCAGTCGGCCAGGTCGGCGAGGAATTCGCAGAACCGCCCCATCCGGCGCAGGCCGCGCGCCGCCTTGACGGCATCCCAGTGGGCCAGCGCCTTTTGCGACATGCCGAAGAATTCGATGCCGTGGCGCGCGCGTTCCAGCAGGGGCATGACTTCGCGCAGTTCCGGGATGCCAGCGGCGGCGCGCTCGATGGGCTCGTGGCAGAACTGGATGACCCGGTCGCGTCCCGGTGCGCCGCCTTCGGCCACGTCGAGCGAAATCCAGTTGTGCGGCAACAGCGGCCCGCACAGCACCAGATGGCCGGGCTGGAAGGGCCCGATCCAGTCGCCGATGAAGGCCTTGCCGGAGGTCTCGGTGATCAGGTGCAGCTCGTAGTCCTCGTGGAAATGCCAGCGCACCAGCGGGCTCGGGAAGCCGTGCGCGAGGCAGCGCACCAGCCCGGCCTCTTCGGGCGTCTCGTAGCCGAGCGAGGGGGAACGGGCAATGTCGCGCTCCAGCACGGGCTGGTGTCGCCGGGGCGTGGAGCGCCTGGGGGCCGTCGTCATGGCGCGCACCGGCCCGGGATGGGAGCGTGGGACGGCTCCGCGGCATCGGCGTCGCGCCCGAGCAGTTCCTGGACCTCGGCGCGCGTCGGTGGGTCGGCGCCTTCGCGCGTGCAGTTGATTGCGGCAGCGGTGGCGGCGAAGCGCAGCGCGGTGTGCCAGGCGGTGTCGTCCAGCGTGTCGATCTGCGCGGCCCGATCGACGCCCTGGGCCAGCAACGCCACCGAGAGCGCCGCCGTGAAGGTGTCGCCGGCGCCGATGGTGTCCGCCACCGGTACGCCCGGTGCGGCGACGTCCATGGGTGCATGCCCCGTGCGCCACAGGGTGGCGCCGGCCGCACCGCGCGTGACGACCACGGCACGGGCGCCGGCCAGCAGGTAATCGCGCGCCAGGTCATCGATGGCACGGCCGGGCGCGAGCAGTTCCGCATCCTCGTCGCTGAGCTTGACCACGTCGGACAGGCCGGCCCACTGCGCCACCTGCCTGCGGTAGCGCGCCATGTCGCCGATCAGGCTGGGGCGCACGTTGGGATCGAGCACGACCACGCGGCGGCCCGACGAGGCGCGCACCACGTCCAGGATGCGGGACGCTGCGGGCTCCTGCAGCATGGCGATGGAGCCGAAATGCAGGAAGGCGCATTCGGGCGGCAGTTCGGGGAGCGGCTGGGGCGACCAGGTCGCGTCGGCACTGCCGGCGGCGTAGAAGGCGTAGCGGTTGGTCTGCGGCGTGCGCTCGACGAAGGCCAGGGTGGAAGGGGCCGCGCTGCGCGGGACGAAGCGCGTGTCGACGCCGTTGCGCTGCAGGTAGCCCAGGATGCGTTCGCCGAAGAGGTCGTTCGACAGCTGGGTGAGCAGGCCCGTGGGCTGGCCCAGCCGCGCGCTGGCGATGGCCGCGTTGAGCGGGGAGCCGCCCACGTGTCCCTCGAAGCGCAGGGCGCCGTCGCCGCCGGCCTGGGAGGTGAAGTCGATCAGGGCCTCGCCCATGAAGGCTATGCGCATCGGCGTCGCTCCTCGGTGTCGTTCATCGTGCGTTCGTTCAGCAGGCCGCCGCGTCGGCCAGGAAGCCGCGCTCGGCCTCCAGCGTGGCGGGGTGGTCCATCAGTTCGGCGAACAGGTGCGGCGGGATGGTGATGGCGCCCACGCCCAGCTCCAGCAGCGCCAGGTAGGCGTCGCGCGAGCGTACGCTGGCCACCAGCAGGCGCGTGCGCGCGCGTGCGGCCGGGGCCTGCGCCACCAGGGCCTGCATCTGCGCGATGCGCGCCAGGCCGTCCACGCCGGAATCGTTGAGACGGCCCAGGTAGGGGGCCGCATAGGCCGCGCCCAGCTGCGCCGCGAAATGCGCCTGCTCCAGCGCATAGACGGCCGTCCAGGTGACGGGCACGCCCTGGGCGATGAGGTGCGCGCCGGCCTGCAGGCCCTGGCGCGTGGCGGGGATCTTCACCACCAGCTGGCCCTCGTCGAAGTGCCGCAGCAGGCCGAGCGCGTCTTCGAGCATGCCGTCCGCCTCCGCGGAATGGACCTGGGCCTGCACCTGGCGGGCGCCCCGCTCGACGCAGCGGGCCAGCAGCCCGGGCACGTCGGCGCGCGACACGCCGGCACGGCGCAGCAGCGTGGGGTTGGTGGTCACGCCGTGGATGACGGGGTGCGGCAGGCAGGCTTCGATCTGCGCGATGTCGGCGCTGTCGATGTAGAGATGGAAGTCGGTGGCGTTCATCGCTGGGCCCTCAGCTCATGACGTTGCCGCCATCGACGTTGAGCGTCTGGGCGGTGATGTAGCGGGCCTCGTCGCTGGCGAGGAATACGGCGGCGCCGGCCACGTCGCGCGGATCGCCCATGCGGCCCAGCGGCACGGCCAGGCCCACCTGGCGCTTCTTCTCGCCGATGGGCAGGCCCTCGGCCTTGGCGAAAAGGCTGTCCACATGGGCCCACATGGGCGTGTCCACCACGCCGGGGGCGATGCCGTTGACGCGGATGCCGTGCGGCGCCATGGCGAGCGCCGCGCTCTGCGTGTAGCTGATGACGGCGGCCTTGGTGGCGCAGTAGTGCGACACCAGCGCCTCGCCGCGCCGGCCGGCCTGCGAGGCCATGTTGATGACCGACGCGCCCTGCGTGCCGGCCTCCACCATGTGCCGCAGCACGGCCTGCATCACGAAGAACATGCCCTTCACGTTGACCGCGAACAGCTTGTCGAACGAGGCCTCGTCGCTGTCCAGCAGCGGGGCAAGATCGAACACCGCGGCGTTGTTGAACAGCGTGTGGACCGGGCCGAAGGCGGCGATGGCCTCGGCCAGCAGGCGCGCGATGGCGCCGGGCTCGGTGATGTCGGCGCCGACATAGGCCAGGCGCCCGGGGTGGCGCTGCTGCAGCGCGGCGACCTCGGCAGGCACCGCGGCGCCGCGGTCGACGACGCTGCAGCGCGCGCCTTCGGCGAGGCAGGCCTCGGCCACGGCCAGGCCGATGCCGCCGCCGGCTCCGGTCAGCAGCACATGGCGGTCTTGCAAACGGGGGGTGGGGGTCATGGGGTTTCAACTCCTGGATTGAACGAATCGCGCGACGCGCTCGCTGGCGCGGCGCAGGGCATCGCCGAGGCGGTCGTCCCCCGCGATGTCGCCCCAGAGGCCGGCATCCGCGCACATCGCCGCGACGGGGTCGGCCGCTTCGCAGATGGCGTGGGCCACGGCCTCGTCCATGCCCTGGTCCTGGTAGGCATAGGGCAGGATGCCGCGGTGCCAGCGCTGCAGGAAGGCCAGGAACAGCGCGGGCAGCATGGCCACGCTGTCGATGGACTGGCCGGCGGCCAGGCGCTCGCGCACGGTGGGGGCGATGAAGCCGGGGATCTTGGAAAAGCCGTCCATGGCCACGCGCTGGTTGGTGTCGCGGATGGCGGGGTTGCCGAAGCGGTCCAGCACCACGTCGCGGTAGGCGGGCAGATCGACCGGGCTGGGCTGGCCGGGGCGGTCCAGGCAGGGAATGGCGTCGTCGGTCACGTAGTCGTAGGCCATCTGCCGGATGGCGGCGTCGTGCGTGCCTTCGTGGATGAAGCCGTAGCCCGCCAGCGTGCCCGCCCAGGCGATGCAGCTGTGCGTGGCGTTGAGCAGGCGGATCTTGGCCTCTTCATAGGGTTGCACGTCGGCGACCATTTCCACGCCCACGCGCTCCCACCCGGGCCGGCCGGCCACGAAGCGGTCTTCGATCACCCACTGGATGAAGCGCTCGGCGGTGATGGCTGCGCCATCGTCGCGGCCGGTGGCGGCCTGCACGCGGGCACGCAGTTCGGCCGGCGCGCGCGGGGTGATGCGGTCCACCATGGCGTTGGGACAGGTGGTGTGGGCCCGCACCCAGGCCAGCAGCTCGGCATCGCCAGCGCGCTCGATGAATTCGAGCAGGCCGGCCCGGAAGCGGTCGCCGTTGTGCCGCAGGTTGTCGCAGTTGAGCAGCGTGACCGGCCCCGCGCCCGCTGCGCGGCGCGCGCGCAGGATCGCGGTGACGGCACCGTAGATGGTGGCGCCCCTGCCCTCCCCTTCGCAGCCCGCTTCGCCGCGCCGCGCGCGGTCGATGTCGGACACCAGTTCGACGAATCCGAGGTCGAGCCGGCCCCGGGCGTCCAGGTAGTAGCCCGCCTCGGTCACTGTGAAGGAGACGATGCGCGTGGAGGGCACAGCCCCGCGCGCGACCACGGCGGTGAGCGCCGGGTCCCACGGCAGGACTTCGCGCAGGGCGTCGATCGGCTCATAGAAGTACTCGCCCGCGGGCGACACGGTCTCGAGCGTGTACCGGCCGCCCTGCGCCTGCAGCGCGGCGACCACCTCGGGCATGTCGGGACGGATGTTGGCGCCCGAGATCGACCAGCGCGCATCGCCCGCGTCGATGAGCCGCTGCAGGTAGACGGCCTGGTGCGCGCGGTGGAACGCGCCCAGGCCCAGGTGAAGCAGGGTGAATTCCGTGGGGGCCGGAGGAAGGTGCGCAGGGGTCACGGCGTTGTCGCTCAGGAAAATGGTGAGGAAGAGTGGACGGATGGGATGGCAAAGATCAGGAATGGCCCACGTGAATGGCCCGGCCGCCGCGGTCGAAGCAGTGCAGCACCGCAGGGTCGAGCTCCACCGCCACCGGGTCGCCCGGCTGCAGCGGCGTGCGCTCGTTCTGCCGCGCGACGAGCGGCACGCCGCCCACATCGACGTGGATCAGCGTGTCGGCGCCCAGCGCCTCGATCAGCTCGACGCGGCCCGGCACGCCCCGGTCTTCCTGCGGGCCGCGGTGCACGCGCAGGCCTTCGGGCCGGACGCCCAGGAAGCCGTCGTCCGGCAGCGCACCGCCGGTGGCCGCGGCGAAGCTCGGAATGGCGCGGGCCGCCACCATGTTCATCGACGGCATGCCGATGAACTGCGCGACGAAGCGGTTGGCCGGGCGGTCGTACAGCTCCAGGGGCGTGCCGACCTGCTCGATGAGTCCGTCCTTCAGCACCACCACGCGGTCGGCCAGGGTCATGGCCTCGACCTGGTCGTGCGTCACGTAGATGGTGGTGGCGCCCAGGGCGCGGTGCAGCTTGTGGATCTCCACGCGGGTATTGCCGCGCAGGGCCGCATCGAGGTTGGAGAGCGGCTCGTCGAACAGGAACACCTTGGGCTCGCGCACGATGGCACGGCCGATGGCCACGCGCTGGCGCTGGCCGCCCGAGAGTTCCTTGGGCGTGCGCTCCAGGTACTGCGTGAGGTTGAGCGTGCGGGCCGCATGCTCGACCTTGGCGCGGATCTCGTCCCTGGCCGCGCCCGCGAGCTTGAGCGCGAAGGACATGTTGTCGTACACGCTCATGTGCGGATAGAGCGCGTAGCTCTGGAACACCATCGCCAGGTCGCGCTTGCCCGAGGGGGTGTGCGTGATGTCGCGGCCGTCCAGCATCAGCCGGCCTTCGGTGATGGGTTCGAGCCCGGCGATCAGCCGCAGCAGCGTGGACTTGCCGCAGCCCGAGGGCCCCACGAAGACGATGAACTCGCCCTTGCGGATCTGCAGGTCCACGCCCTGGATGATGTCGGCATCGCCGAAGCGCTTGCGGATGCCCTGGAGTTCGAGGTAGGCCATGGAGGATGTCTGCCTTTCTTGCGGAGGTCTTCGGTGCGTCACTTGACGGCGCCGAAGGTCAGGCCCTGCACCAGTTGTTTCTGGCTGAACCAGCCGAACACCACGATGGGCGCGATGGCCATCAGCGAGGCGGCCGAGAGCTTGGCCCAGAAGAGGCCTTCGGGGCTGGAGTAGGAGGCGATCAGCGTGGCCAGCGTGCCGGCCTTGGCGGAGGTGAGGTTGAGTGCCCAGAAGGCCTCGTTCCAGCTCAGCACCAGGCACAGCAGGCCGGTGGAGGCCATGCCGCCCACCGACAGCGGCAGCACGACGTGGCGGAACTCGGCCCAGAGGCCCGCGCCGTCCATCCGCGCGGCTTCGAGGATCTCGTGCGGGATGTCCTTGTAGGCGCTGTAGAGCATCCAGACCATGATGGGCAGGTTGGACAGCGTGAACACGATGGTGAGCGCGGTCAGCGAATCCAGCAGGCCGGCGGTCTGCGCGAGCACGTAGATGGGCACCAGCGCGCCCACGGCGGGCATCATCTTGGTGGACAGCATCCACATCAGGATGTCGCGTGTCCTGCGGGTGCGGAAGAACGCCATCGAATAGGCCGCGGGGGCCGCGATCAGCAGGCCCAGCACGGTCGAACCCAGGCTGGTGATGAGCGAATTGCGCGCGTAGAGCAGGTAGTCGCTGCGCCGCTGCACTTCCCCGAAGTTGTCGAGCGTGGGCTCGAAGACGAAGAGCGGCGGCACGTGGATCGCCTGCAGTTCGGTCTTGAAGGCCGTGAGGAACAGCCACGCGATCGGGAAGAACAGCAGCAGCGCGGCGCCCCAGGCGGCCACGGTGCGGACGGCGAGCGCGAGGCGGCCGCCTGCGGAGGAAGGGGCTTGCATGGTGGTCATCTGCCTTCTCAGTCCAGGTTCTTGCCGACGATGCGGATCAGGAACACCGCCACGATGTTCGCCAGCACCACGGCGAACAGCGCGCCGGCCGAGGCCACGCCCACGTCGAAGTTCATGAGCGCCTGCTTGAAGATCAGGTAGGTCATGTTGGTGCTGGCGTTGCCCGGGCCGCCGCTGGTGGTGATGGCGATCTCGGCGAACACGCTCAGGAGGAAGATCATTTCGATCATGACCACCACCGCCATGGGCCGGCCCAGATGCGGGACCACGAGGTAGAAGAAGCGCTGCAGCGCGTTGGCGCCGTCCATGCGGGCGGCCTCCATCTGCTCGCGGTCCAGCGACTGCAGCGAGGTGATGAAGATCAGGCACGCGAAGGGCAGCCACTGCCAGGCCACCATGACGATCACCGACAGCAGCGGGTAGTCGGTCATCCAGTCGATGGGCGCCGCCCCGAAGAACCGCCATACGTCGGCCAGGATGCCGTAGATGGGGTTCATCATCATGTGCTTCCACAGCAGCGCATTCACCGCGGGCATGACGAAGAAGGGCGAGATCAGCAGCACGCGCACGATGCCGCGGCCCGGGAAGGGATCGTTCACCAGCAGCGCGAGCAGCACGCCGAGCACCAGGGTGATGCCGATCACGCTGCCGATGAGCAGCAGCGTGTTCCACACCGCCGGCCAGAAGTCCGGATCGGTGATGAAGTACTGGAAATTCTCCAGGCCCACGAACGGATGCTCGCCCGGCTGCAGCAGGTTGTAGCTGACGGTGGAGAAGTACACCGTCATCGCGAGCGGCACGATCATCCACGCCAGCAGCGTGAGCACCGCGGGCGCCATGAGGGCGCGGGGCAGGAGTCTTTTCATGGCAGTGTTGGGGCGAACGGCTTCCCGCTCGCGCCCGCCTCTCACTTGTAGTAGCCCGCCTTCTTCATTTCCCGCTCGGCGAGGGTCTGCGAGGTCTTCAGGGCCTGCTCGACACTGACCTTGCCCGCCAGCGCGGCGCTCATCTGCTGGCCCACGCCCACGCCGATCGCCTGGAACTCGGGAATCGCGGCGTACTGCACGCCGGCATAGGGCGACTTCGGCAGGGTGTTCTCACCCGGGTTCGGGTTGGCCGAATCGATGGCCTTGAGCTCGGCGGCGGCGAACCGGGCCACCTTCTGGAATTCGGGGTTCGCGTAGGTCGACTTGCGCGTGCCGGTGGGCACCGCAGCCCAGCCCGCCTCCTTGGCGACGAGCGCGATGTAGTCCTTGGACGTGGCCCAGCGGATGAACTTCTGCGCCGCGTCGTCCTTCGACGAACTGGCCGGGATGGCCAGGTTCCACGACCACAGCCAGTTCGCGCCCTTGGGCGTGACGGCCACGGGCGCCTGGGCGAAGGCCACCTTGTCGGCCACCTTGGACTGCCTGGGATCGCTGACGAACGAGGCGGCGATGGTGGCATCCACCCAGGCCGCGCACTTGCCTTCGCTGAAGAGCGCCAGGTTCTCGTTGAAGCTGTTGGCCGAGGCGCCGGGGGGGCCGTCCTTCTTCATCAGATCGACGTAGAAGCTGATGGCTTCCTGCCAGGGCTTGGTGTCGAGCTGCGGCTTCCAGGCCGTGTCGAACCACTGGCCGCCATAGGTGTTGACCAGCGTGGAGAGAAACGCCATGTTGTCGCCCCAGCCCGGCTTGCCGCGCAGGCACATGCCATAGACACCCGCCTTGGGGTCATGGGCCTTGTCGGCGAACGCCTTCACCTCGGCCCACGTGGGTTGCTCGGACAACTTCACCCCCGCCTTGTCCGCCAGGTCCTTGCGGTACATGAGCATGGAGCTTTCGCCGTAGAACGGGGCCGCGTAGAGCTTGCCCTCATGCGACAGGCCGTTGCGGATGGCCGGCAGCAGGTCGTCCACGTCGTAGGCGGCGTCCGTGGCGATGGGCTTGAGCCAGCCCTTCTTCGACCAGATCGGGGCCTCGTAGAGCCCGATGGTCATCACGTCGAACTGCCCGCCCTTGGTGGCGATGTCGGTGGTCACGCGCTGTCGCAGCGTGCCTTCTTCCAGCGTGACCCACTTGAGCTTGATGTCGGGATGGGCCTTCTCGAAGAAGGGGGTGAGCTTCTGCATCTCGATCATGTGGCCGTTGTTCACGGTGGCGATGACGAGTTCGGTGGCGGCCTGCGACATGCCGGCCGTGCCAGCCACTGCCAGGACGAGGCCCGCTTTCAGAAAACGCTTCATGTTTGTCTCCTTGGGTGAGCGACGCCCGCGTTCTCTGGCTGCAGGTCGCCGTGGGGGAATTCTGGACAAAGTGTGCCCGCCATCCTGGTACTGGCTCGACCGCGATCGGTACTTTCTTGCACCTATCGACTGGGATATTCCCTAATCCATGCAACACAGCATGGAAAGCCGCTTTCGGAACCTGCAAAGCAGACAGCCCGCACGGGGCGGGCTGTCGTCGGGGAGCGGATGCAGGGAAACCGGGGTCAGCTCGCCGCGTGGAGGCGCCGCAACAGGCCGGCCGTGGAGGCGTCCAGCCCTTCGCCGTCGCCCGAAAGCAACCGCGGCTCCAGGTCCTTGGCCAGCACCTTGCCCAGCTCCACGCCCCACTGGTCGAAGCTGTTGATGCCCCAGAGAGCGCCGCTCACGAAGACGCGGTGCTCGTAGAGCGCGATCAGCGCGCCCAGCGATGCGGGGTCGAGCCGGTCGAGCACGAGGAAGGTGCTGGGCCGGTTGCCCGTGAAGCGGCGGTGGCCGTCGTCGCTCTCCTTGCCGTGCATCAGCGCCTTGGCCTGAGCGAGCGCGTTCGCCACGAGGCGGGGGTGCTGCTCCGGCAGGCCGCGCCCGGGCTCGCGCATCACGATGAACTCCACCGGCACGATGTCCGGCCCCTGGTGGATCATCTGGAAGAAGGCGTGCTGGCCGTTGGTGCCGGGCTCGCCCCAGACCACCGGCGAGGTGGCGAAGGGCAGCGTCTCCCCTTGCGCATCCACGCCCTTGCCGTTGCTCTCCATCTCCAGCTGCTGCAGGTAGGCCGGCAGCCGGCGCAGCGCATGGCTGTAGGGGGCCACGCTGCGCGTCGCGAAGCCGTGGAAGTTGCGGTACCAGACGTCCAGCAGGCCCAGGCGCACCGGCAGGTTGCGCTCCAGCGGTGCGGTGCGGAAATGCTCGTCCATCGCATGCGCGCCCGCCAGCAGGCCGCGGAAGCCCTCGGCGCCGATGGCGATCGCGATCGGCAGGCCGATGGCCGACCAGAGCGAATAGCGCCCGCCCACCCAGTCCCAGAAGCCGAAGGTGGTGTCGATGCCGAAGGTGGACGCCGCTTCGATGTTCGTGGTGAGCGCCGCGAAATGCCGGCCCACCGCCTCCTCGCCGCCGCCCTGCTGCAGGAACCAGGCACGCGCGGCGTGCGCGTTGGTCATGGTCTCCGCGGTGGTGAACGTTTTGGAGGCGATCAGGAACAGCGTGTTCTGCGGCCGCAGTCCGGGCAGCACGCTGCCCAGCTCGGCCCCGTCGACGTTGGAGACGAAGTGCAGGCGCTTGCCCGGATGGCGCAGGTCGTCCAGCGCCTTGGCCACCATCGACGGGCCCAGGTCCGAGCCGCCGATGCCGATGTTGACGATGTCGGTGATGGTGTCGTCGGCGCGCACGCGCTCGGCGAAGTCCAGCATCGCCTGGAGCGTGGCGTGCACGTCGCGCAGGCCTTGGGCGACCGGTTCCGGCACGGGAGCCCCTCCGGCGCCATGCGCCGCGGCGGGCTCGCGCAGCAGCCAGTGCATGACGGCGCGCTGCTCGGTGTGGTTGATGGCCTCGCCCGCGAACATCGCGTCGCGCCAGCCCTCCAGACCGCATTCGCGTGCCAGCTGCAGCAGCAGGGCTTCCGTGTCCGCGCCGATGCGGTTTTTCGACAGGTCGGCGAACACGTGTGGCGCCTCCTGGCTGAACCGGCCGAAGCGCTGCGGATCGGCCGCGAACGCCTGCCGGATGTCGAAGGCGCGGCCGGCGGCGCCGTAGTGCGCCTGCAGCGCGGCCCAGGCGGCGGTGCGGTCGCAGCGCACACGGTCGGGAAGGGGAACGGGAACGGGCATCGTCATGGCGGTCACCCCCGTCATGCGGCAAGGACCATCTGTTCCAGCTTGGCCGCGTCGGCCGCGAAGGCACGGATGCCCTCGGCCAGCTTCTCGGTCGCCATGGCGTCGGCGTTGAGCGCGTAGCGGAAGCCTGGTTCGTCGTACTGCACGGGCTGCAGTTCCAAGTCCTTGGCGGAGGCGGGATCGAGCGCGCGCTCCAGCGGTCCTTCGGCAGCCGCCAGCTGGGCGAGCAGTTCGGGCGCGATGGTGAGCAGGTCGCAGCCGGCGAGCGCCGTGATCTGGCCGATGTTGCGGAAGCTCGCACCCATGACCTCGGTGCGGATGCCGAAGTGCTTGTAGTACTGGTAGATCTGGCGCACCGACTGCACGCCGGGGTCGTTGGCGCCGGCCATCGCGGCCTCGTCCCACTGCGCGCCGGCCTGCTTCTTGTACCAGTCGTAGATGCGGCCCACGAAGGGCGAGATCAGCTGCACCCGGGCGGCGCCGCAGGACACGGCCTGCACGGGCGAGAACAGCAGCGTCAGGTTGGTGTGGATGCCGCGCTCTTCCAGGATGCGCGCGGCTTCGATGCCTTCCCAGGTGGCGGCGATCTTGATGAGCACGCGCGCGGTGTCCACCCCTTCGGCGCGGTAGAGATCGATGATGCGCTCGCCGCGCGTCACCGTGGCCATGGTGTCGAAGGACAGGCGCGCGTCCACTTCGGTCGACACGCGGCCGGGGATCAGCGAGAGGATCTCGCAGCCGAAACGCACGATGAGCCGGTCCATGATCTCGTCGAGCGCGCGGCCACGCCAGCGCTCGACCGACTCCTGCAGCAGGGGAGCGTAATCGGCCTTCTGGACGGCTTTCAGGATCAGCGACGGATTGGTGGTCGCGTCCTGGGGGCGGTAAGCGCCGAGCTGGCGGAAGTCGCCCGTGTCGGCCACTACGGTGGTGACCTGCTTGAGGGCGTCGAGTTGGTTCATGCAATCCTCCGGGTGGTTGGGGGCGGTCGCGGTGGACTGCCGCGCCCCCCCGAAGGAGCCCGGAACCGCGCGCTGCGCCGCCGGCAAGTGTAGGGCGGATGTAACCGGGAATCCTGTCAGCCGGCACCCCGACGTGAAACTCGGTAACATGCCGCCACGGCCGCGCGGGCTCCGCCCGCGCCGTTCGGGTTCACTTTTTCCATCCACACCACCTTCAGACATCGGGGAGCGCGGCGGCAATGAGTTTCGATCTGGTCCTGTTCGGCGGCACGGGCGATCTGGCATGGCGCAAGCTGCTGCCGGCCCTCTTCCAGGCGTTCCGGCATGGTTCGTTGCCGCCGGACGGCCGCATCATCGGCGTGGCGCGCGACGACCTGAGCGATGCGGCCTACCGCGAACTCATCGCCAGCCGGTTCGCGGCAGTGGAAGGCGACAAGCGCCCCAGCGCCGAGGAGTTCGAGCGCTTCGCCGCGCTGCTCCACTTCCAGCGCATGGACCTCTCCAAACCCGCCGACTATGCCGCGCTGGCGGCACGCCTCGGCGAGCGACAGGCCGACACGGTGGTGATGTACCTCGCGACAGCGCCGGGCCTCTTCACCACCGCCTGCGAGCAGTTGGGTGCCGCGGGGCTCGCCACGCCGCATACGCGGGTGGTGCTGGAAAAGCCCCTGGGCCACGACCTGGCCTCCAACCGCGCGATCAACGCCGCCGTGCGACGCGTGTTCCACGAAGAACAGATCTTCCGCATCGACCACTACCTGGGCAAACCGTCGGTGCAGAACCTGCTCGCGCTGCGCTTCGGCAATGCGCTGTTCGAGCCGCTCTGGCGCCGCGAAACGGTGGCCAGCATCGAGATCACCATGGCCGAGCGGCTCGGCGTGGAAAAGCGCGGCGCCTTCTACGACGGTACCGGCGCGCTGCGCGACATGGTGCAGAACCATGCGCTGCAGCTGCTGTGCGCGATCGGCATGGAGCCGCCGATCAACGCCCATGCGGACGCCATCCGCGACGAGAAGCTCAAGGTGCTGCGCTCGCTCGTTCCCTGGACGCCCGCCTCTCTCTCGCGCGACGTGGTGCGCGGCCAGTACACCGCCGGCTCGCTGGGCGGCGAGCGCGTGCGCGGCTATACCGAGGAAGACGGTGTGCCGGCCGACAGCCGTACCGAGACCTTCGTCGCGCTGCGCACCGAGATCGCCAACTGGCGCTGGGCGGGCGTGCCCTTCTACATCCGCACGGGCAAGCGCCTCGCCGCGCACGAGGCGCATATCGCCATCAACTTCCGGCCCACGCCGCATGCGATCTACCGCACGCCGCTGGGGACCGCCAACCGCCTCGTGATCCACCTGCAACCGCGCGACGGCGTGGCGCTGCACCTGTTCGCCGCCGGCCAGGAAAAGCGCGGCATGCGCATCTCCGAAGTGCAGGCCCTGGCGCCGGTGCACCTGGACCTGGACTTCGAACAGCGCTTCGGCACGGAACGCGTGGGCGCCTACGAACGCCTGCTGCTCGACGTGATCGCCGGGCGGCTGAACCTCTTCGTGCGCGCCGACGAGCAGGAAGCCGCGTGGCGCTGGGTGGAGCCCATCATGCAGTCGTGGCGTGACTCGGAAGACGGCCCCCGGCCCTATTCCGCCGGCAGCTGGGGGCCGAGCGCCGCCAGCGCGATGGTGGCGCGGGAGGGGCATAGCTGGATGGAGGAGGCGTGAAACACCCCCCTGAGCGGCTGCGCCGCTCCGTGCTGCCGCCAGAGGCGGCTGCCCTTCGTGCACGTCCAAGCCTGCGCGGGCAGGCCCGGAGCCGCGGCACTCAGCCCCCGCTCTCGCCGTGCGTAGCACGGCGGGCAGGGGAACGACGCCAGCGGCCCGGCGAAGCCGGTTCCGCGGCGTCTGCTGGCGTGGCCTGCTCCGCGGCCATCGGAACGGTGACGCCGCGCCAGTTTCATGGGCTGTGGGCAGTGGCGAACTGCGGCATGGGGAACTGAATGCTCGAACGCATCACCGCCTCCCTCCCCTCGCTGGCGCCCGCCGAGCAGCGGGTGGGCCGGCTGGTGCTGCAGGACGCGCGCGCGTTCGCGCGGCTGCCGGTGCGGGAGCTGGCGGCGCGGGCGGGGGTGAGCAAGCCCACGGTGGTGCGTTTCTGCCGCAGCATGGGCTATGACGGGCTGGCCGATTTCAAGCTGAAGCTCGCGGGCAGCGTGAGCGAGGGGGTGCCGTTCATCCACCGCAGCGTGGACGCCGACGACAAGACCGGCGACGTGCTGGTGAAGGTGGTGGACAACGCCGTCGCCGCGTTCCTGCAATACCGCAATGCGGCGAGCACCAAGGCCATCGAGCAGGCCGCCAGCGCGATCGCCGCCACGTGGCAGACGGGCCGGCGTATAGAGTTCTACGGCGCCGGCAATTCGGGCATCGTGGCGCAGGACGCGCAGCACAAGTTCTTCCGCCTGGGCGTGACCAGCATCAGCACCAGCGACGGCCACATGCAGGTGATGAGCGCCACCCTGCTGGGGCCAGGCGACTGCGTGGTGATCGTTTCCAACTCGGGGCGCACGCGCGACCTGATGGACGCGGCCGAGATCGCACGCAGGAACGGCGCCACCACCATCGCCATCACCGCGAGCGGCTCGCCCCTGGCGGCTGCCTGCCACATCCATCTGGCGGCGGACCACCCGGAGGGCTACGACCGCTACAGCCCGATGGTCTCGCGGCTGCTGCACCTGCTGGTGATCGACGTGCTCGCCACCTGCGTGGCGCTGCGCATCGGAGAGCCGCTGCAACCCCGCCTGCAGCAGATGAAGGACAACCTGCGCGCCAAGCGCTACACCTGAGCGCGCCCTGCGGACGCAGGATGGCGGGTCCCGGCGCCATCGCATGCTCCAAGTGATTCAGGTGATAAACCACATCAGCCATTGCCGTGGCTTGCTGCTAACTGACTCGACCGTAAGCCGTTGATTTCGCGCGATTCCGTTGTAAGGAAAAGTTAACGGGCTCCGATAAGCATTCCTTAAGTTTGATAAATATGATCTTTCCCATATCAAACACACGGGAGTCCGTCCATGCAACTACTTCGCCAAGTCAAGATCGGCACCCGGCTGGCGCTGGGCTTCGGTGCACTGCTGGTCCTGCTCTGTGGCCTGGGGCTGTTCGGCATCGTCCAGATCCGCAACATCAACCACCACGCCGGCGAACTCGGCAATAACTGGTTGCCCAGCATCAAGGCGATCGGGGAAATCCGCTCCGAGCTGAACAGCGGCCGCCGCGCCAGCATGCGCCGTATCCTGGAAACCACGCCGGAGGGCCGCCAGCGCCAGCTCGACATCCAGAAGGAGGTCATGGACGGTCAATTGCCGCGCACCCTGGCCCGTTACGAAAGCCTGATCTCCTCGCCTGAAGAGCGCAGGCTCTACGATGTATTCCACGGGCAGCTCGACACCTACCGCGCCATGGAGCGCCGCATCGTCACGACGCTCGACGAAGCCGGCGGCTCGGCAACCGCTGCCGGTGGGCTGGCCACCGGGGAATCCGCGAAGGCATTCGCGGAATTGATGGAAACGCTGGGCCTGCTCGTGACGCTGAACGAGGACGGCGGAACCGCCGCGGCCACGGCAGCCAATGAAGGCTACCAGCGCGCGATTGTCGTGTTCGGCGCGATGATCGCCCTGGCGGTCGTCTGCGGGCTGGTGCTGGCCGTCGCGGTGACCCGCTCCATCACGCTCCCCCTGGCCACCGGCGTCTCGATCGCGTCGGCCGTGGCGCAGGGCGACCTGACCACGTCGTTCCACGTGGAGGGCAAGGATGAGCCCGCCGCGCTGCTGCAGGCACTGCAGCACATGAACCAGCAGCTCGTTTCCATGGTGGGCCAGGTGCGCCACAGCAGCGAGAACATCGCCACCGGCGCGGCGGAAATCGCCATGGGCAATGCCGACCTCAGCCATCGCACCGAGCAGCAGGCCAGCAGCCTGGAGGAAACGGCGGCATCGATGGAGGAACTGAGCAGCACCGTGAAGACGAATTCCGACACCGCCCGGGAGGCCAACCAGCTGGCGGCCCGCGCCACCCAGGCGGCGGAACAGGGCGGCACCCTGGTGGGCAGCGTGGTGGAAACCATGCAGGGCATCGCGTCCTCGTCGAACAAGATCGCGGACATCACCGGCGTCATCGACTCGATCGCCTTCCAGACCAACATCCTCGCGCTGAATGCGGCCGTGGAAGCGGCGCGCGCCGGCGAACAGGGCCGCGGTTTCGCCGTGGTGGCGAGCGAGGTGCGCACGCTGGCGCAGCGGTCCGCCCAGGCGGCGCGGGAAATCAAGGGCCTGATCGCGGACAGCGTGGCGAAGGTGGACAGCGGCAGCCAGCTGGTGGGGCAAGCGGGCCGCAGCATGGACGACATCGTCGCGCAAGTCCGGCAGGTCGGCACCCTGATCAGCGAGATCGCCAACGCCTCGGCCGAACAGAGCACCGGCATCGGCCAGGTGGGAGAAGCCGTGAACCACCTGGACCAGGTGACGCAGCAGAACGCCGCGCTCGTGGAGCAGAGCGCCGCCGCGGCCGCCAGCCTGCGTTCGCAGTCGGAGCAGCTCAACTCCCTGGTGGCGGTGTTCAGGCTCCAGCCGCAGGCCGCGCCCAGTGCGGCGGCGGGGCGCGCACCGGGCGCGGGCCGCGTACGGTCGGCACTGCCACGCGCGCACGCTCCAGCGTTGGCGGCGGCCTGAGCGGCACCGCGGGACGCGCGGCGCGGTGTCCTCCGACAGACCTGGCGATCGAACGCGACCACAGTGTGCGAAAACGCACCGACGGGGCGGACTCCGCCCTGCACACTGCCGGCTTCGAACCCCACCCTGTCCAGGAGCACACCATGAACCATCCGTCCGCCCCCGTCCGCAACGGCCTCTCTTCCGATGCCGCGCATGCATCGTCGATGGACGATGCCGGCAAGCTCGTGCTGCGCCTGGCACTGGGCGTGCTGATCCTGCTGCACGGGATCTTCAAGTTGCAGAACGGCGCGGGCTTCATCACCGGCATGCTGGAAAAGGCCGGCCTGCCGGGCGCCCTGGGCTATCTGGTGTACGTCGGCGAGGTGCTGGCACCGCTGCTCGTGATCGCCGGCCTCTTCACCCGCGCCGGCGCGGCCATCATCTTCGTCAACATGGTGGTGGCGATCGGCCTCGTCCACCTGGGGCAGCTGTTCAGCATGACCCAGCAGGGCGGCTGGGCGCTGGAGCTGCAGGGCATGTACCTGTTCGGCGCGCTGGCCGTGATGCTGCTCGGCGCCGGGCGCTACAGCCTGGGCGGAGCGTACGGCCGGTTCAACTGACCCGTCAGTCGGCCAGGGCGGCGGCCGCCGATGGAATCCGCCCCTCTTCGATTCCATGGCATGCCACGCGCGTGCCGCCGTCGTCGATGAGCTGCGGGCGCTCGGTGCGGCAGCGGTCGTTGGCGTAGGGGCAGCGCGGGTTGAAGGCGCAGCCGGTCGGCGGATTGAGCGGATTCGGCACTTCCCCCTGCACCGGCGTGCGGGCGCGGCCCGTGTCGTGCATCTTCGGGATCGCATCCAGCAGCATGCGGGTGTAGGGGTGGCGCGGCGCGGCGAAGAGTTCGCGCTTGTCCGCCAGCTCCACCAGGCGCCCGAGGTACATCACGCCCACCTGGTCACTCACGTGGCGCACCACCGCGAGGTTGTGGCTGATGAACAGGTACGTGAGGTGCCGTTCGCGCTGCAGGTCCTTCATGATGTTGAGCACCTGCGCCTGCACCGACACGTCCAGCGCCGACGTGGGTTCGTCGCAGACGAGGAACTCCGGCTCGGTGGCCAGCGCCCGCGCGATCGAGATGCGCTGCCGCTGCCCACCCGAGAACTGGTGCGGGTACTTGGCCATGTCCAGCGGCGAGAGGCCGACGGACTGCAGCAGCTCGCCCACGCGCTGCCGCAGCTGCGCCTTGTCGGTGATGAGGCCGTGCTCGCGCAGCGGCTCGCCGATGATGTCCTCCACGATCCAGCGCGGGTTCAGGCTGGCGTACGGGTCCTGGAAGATCATCTGGATGCGCTGGCGCATCGCGCGCGCGTCCCTGCCCTTGAACGCGGCGTGCGCATCCTGGCCGTCGAAGGTGAGCCCGCCGCGCGTGGGCTCGTACAGGCCCACGAGCAGGCGCGCCACGGTGCTCTTGCCGCAGCCGGATTCGCCGACCAGCGCGAGCGTCCGGCCCCGCTCGATGGAGAAGCTCACGCCGTCCACCGCATGCAGCAGCGTGCGCGGCTTGCGCTCGAGCACGCGGTTGAGCCATGGCGCGGAGACGTCGAAGGTCTTCGCGAGGTCGTGCGCCTGTACCAGCGGCGCGGCGGAGGTGGTGTCGGCGGCAGCGGTGGGCTTCGGAGGGGTGTGTGCGGTTTCGCTCATGACACGGCTTCCTGGATGGCGGCGGACGCATTCGGCACCTCGGCATGCAGCCAGCACGCGGCGCGGGTCGGCCCCGCGGACAGCAGCTCGGGCCGCTCCTCGCGGCAGCGGTCGAAGGCATGCGGGCAGCGCGGATTGAAGGCGCACCCCTGGGGAATGGCGTTGAGGCGCGGCATGGCGCCGTCGATCTGGTTCAGGCGCTCGCGGTCCTGGTCCATGTCGGGAATCGAGGCCATCAGGCCCGCGGTATAGGGGTGCGCTGGGTGGTTGATCACCTCGTGCACCGGCCCGATCTCGGCCACGCGGCCCGCATACAGCACGGCGACGCGGTCGCAGGTTTCCGCGATCACGCCCATGTCGTGCGTGATGAGCATCACCGCCGCCCCGCGCGATTTGCAGATGTTCTTCAGCAGCTGGATGATCTGCGCCTGGATGGAGACGTCCAGCGCCGTCGTGGGCTCGTCGGCCACGATGAGCTGCGGCTCCGCCGCCAGTGCGAGGGCGATCACCACGCGCTGCCGCATGCCACCCGAGAACTGGTGCGGATAGTGGTCCACGCGCTGCTCCGCCGCGGGAATGCCCGTGTCCTTGAGCAGCTGGATCGCCCGGCGGCGCGCCTCGGCGGCGTTCACCGGCAGGTGCGTCTGGATGGTCTCGGTGAGCTGGTGGCCCACGGTGTAGAGCGGGTTCAGCGACGTGAGCGGATCCTGGAAGATGGCACCGATGCGCCGTCCGCGCACGTGGCGCATCTTCTGCGGCGGCAGGTCGTCGATGCGCTCGCCCTGCAGCACGATGCGCCCGCCCGCCACGCGGCCCGGCGGCTCCAGCAGCCCGATGATGGCCGCCCCGGTCAGCGACTTGCCCGCACCGGATTCGCCCACCACGCCCAGGATCTCTCCGGGCGCGATCGAAAAGGAAATGTCGTCCAGCGCGCGCAGCGTACCGCGGCGGCCCGGAAATTCGACGACGAGGTTCTCGACTTCAAGAAGGGACATGGCAGACCATCCATCCGTTATCCATTGCATTCCACGCGGCGCGCGGCATGAGCGCGGCCCAGGCCCGGGCCGCCGCGCAAGGGCCGCCCCCGCCGCGCTGGCGGCGTCCCCCTTCCCGCCGCGCAGCGACGAGAGAAGGGGGAAGCGGCGCAGCCGCTCAGGGGGTTGCGGGGCATCTCTAGCGCAGGCGGGGATTGAGCGCATCGCGCAGCCAGTCGCCCAGCAGGTTCACCGAGAGCGCGATCAGCACCAGCATCACGCCCGGGAACACCGTGATCCACCACTCGCCCGAGAACAGGTAGTCGTTGCCGATACGGATCAGCGTGCCGAGCGAGGGCGAGGTGGGCGGCGCCCCGACGCCCAGGAAGGACAGCGTGGCCTCGGTGATGATGGCCGTCGCCACCTGGATCGTGGCCAGCACCATCACCGGCCCGAGCACGTTGGGCAGCACGTGGCGGCGCATGATGCGCAGGGACGACACTCCCGTCACCTGGGCGGCCTGCACGTATTCCTTGTTGCGTTCCACCAGCGTGGAGCCGCGCACCGTGCGCGCGTACTGCACCCAGCCCGTGAGCGAGATGGAGAGGATCAGCACCCCGAAGGCCAGCGACTCGTGCGCGTTCGGGAACACCGCCCGGCCCACGCCCGCGATCAGCAGCGCCACGAGGATGGCCGGGAAGGACAGCATCACGTCGCACAGGCGCATCAGCACCGCGTCGATCCAGCCGCCCTTGAAGCCCGCCAGCAGGCCGAGGGCCACGCCCACCACCACCGAGAGCGCCACCGACGCCAGGCCGACGATCAGCGAGATGCGCGCGCCGTAGATCAGCGCCGAGAGGATGTCGCGGCCCTGGTCGTCGGTGCCGAACGGGTACTTCCAGGAGCCGCCCTCGCTCCAGCCCGGAGGCAGGCGCGCGTCGCTGAGTTCGAGCGTCGACAGATCGAACGGGTTGTGCGGCGCCACCCAGCCCGCGAACAGCGAGCAGAACACGCACACCAGTGCGATCACCGCGGCACCGATGGCCACGGGCGAGGTACGGAAGCTGTAGCCGACATCGCTGTCGAACCATCGGAAAAGCGTTTTTTTCATCGTGGGGCCTGCAGAAAGCGCGGACCGGCATCGCCGGCCGTCCGCGCGGGCGGAACGGGTCAGGGCATCACTTGGCGATGCTCATCCATTTGAAGGGCATGAAGTTGTCGGCCATCTGCACCAGCGCCACCTTGCGCGACACGCCCCAGGCCAGGGCCTGCTGGTGCAGCGGAATGTGGCCGACCTCGGCGGCATGGATCTCGAAGGCCTCGCGGATCATCGCGTCGCGCCGCCCCTTGTCGGTCTCGGACTGCACCTGGCGCGTGAGCTGGTCCACCTTCGCGTTGCAGTAGCCGCCCAGGTTGAACTGACCCGCGCCCCTGTCGTCCACGCAGGCCATCAGCGCATTCATCGCGTTGTGCGCATCGTAGGTGGCCGGCATCCAGCCGAGCAGGTAGAAGCTGGTGTCGCGGCGCAGCACCTTGGGGAAGTAGGTGCCCTTGGTCTCGGCCTGCAGCCTCACCTTCACGCCGATGCGCGAGAGGTTGGCCGCCACGGCCTGGCAGATGCGGGCGTCGTTCACGTAGCGGTCGTTCGGGCAGTTCATGCCCACCTCGAAGCCGCTGGGGTAGCCGGCCTCGGCCAGCAGCTTTCTCGCGGCGTCGGCGTCGTAGGGCAGGCGCTTGATGTCCGGCTGGAAGCCGTTCACGCCCGGCCCCACCAGCAGCGCGGAGGGGTTGGAGGCGCCGCGCATCACGTTCTTGCGGATGCCTTCGATGTCGATCGCCTGGTAGAACGCCTGGCGCACGCGCTTGTCCTTGAAGGGGTTCTTGCCCTTCACGCTGGAATACAGCAGTTCGTCGCGCTTCTGGTCCATGCCCAGGAAGATGGTGCGCAGCTCGGGGCCCGTCACGGCGCGCGTGAGCGGGCTGGTGTTCACGCGCTCGATGTCCTGCACCGGCACGGGCTCCATCACGTCCACCTGGCCGGACAGCAGCGCGGCGACGCGCGTGGCGTCGTTGCCGATGGGCGTGAACACCACCTCGGCCACGTTGCCCTCGATGGCGCCCCAGTACTGCGGATTGCGCGTGAACACGGTGCGCACGCCGGGCTGGCGCTCGCGCAGGCGGAACGGGCCGGTGCCGTTCGCGCGGAAGGAGGCCGCGTTCTCGACGCCCTTGCGCCGGTCCACGGGCCCCGTCGCCTGGTTCGTCTCGCACCACGAGCGCGACATCATGTACACGAGCGTGAGCACGTCCGGCAGGATGGGGTACGGCGACGTGGTCTCGATCTCGACGGTGTGGTCGTCGATCTTGCGCACTTCCTTGAAGTCGTTGGTGTACGTCTTCATGTCCGAGCCCTCGGCCTGCGTGCGCGCCAGCGAGAACAGCACGTCGTCCGCCGTGAACGGGCTGCCGTCGTGGAAGAGCACGTTGCGCCGCAGCTCGAAGCGCCACACGGTGGGCGAGGTCTGCGTCCAGCCCGTGGCCAGTGCCGGCGCGAGGCTCAGGTCCTTGTTGCGGCCCACGAGCGGCTCGTAGACGTTGCCGGTCACGCTGAGCTGCAGGCTTTCGTTGAGGGAGTGCGGGTCCATCGACAGCGCGTCGCCCTGGTTGGCGACGCGGATGGTCTGCGCCCCGGCCGCACAGGCCGCCGCGATCAGCGAAGCGCCGAGGAAGGCCCGCAGGGCCTTGCGTGGGAGTGTCGTCATGGTGTGCCGGTGTGAAGGGTGGTGTGGTGCGTTCATGCCTCAGGCCACGGCCGACAGCGGCATGGCCTGCTCGACGAGGCTCGCGTGCAGCGCGGCCCCCAGCGGCAGGATCTCGTCGTTGAAGTCGTAGCGGTTGTTGTGCAGCGCGCTGTGGCCGGGGCCCGAGCCCTGGCCGATGCGCAGGTACGCCCCCGGCTTGCTCTGCAGCATGAAGGAGAAATCCTCCGCGCCCATGCTCGGCTCCAGGTCGCGCACCACGTTCTCCGCGCCGACCAGCGAGGCCGCCACGTCGCCCGCGAACAGCGCATCGCTCTCGGTGTTGATGGTCGCGGGGTAGATGCGTTCGTAGCGCACAGTGACCGTGGCGCCGAACCCCAGCGCCACGGCGCTGCACAGGTCCTTCAGGCGCTGCTCGATCATCTCCTGCACCGCCGGCGAGAACGTGCGCACCGTGCCCACCAGCGTGGCCGTGCCGGGCAGCACGCTGAAGGCCCCCAGGTCGCCCGCCTGCATGGCGCAGAGGCTGATCACCGCGCTGTCGAGCGGCCGCACGTTGCGCGAGACGATGCCCTGCACCGCCGTGATGATGTGCGCGGCCACCAGCACCACGTCCACCGTCTGGTAGGGATGCGCGCCGTGGCCGCCGCGGCCGCTGATCTCGATCGTGATGCGGTCGGCCGAAGCCATCATCGCACCCGAATTGAGCCCGATGGTTCCAGGGCGCATGGCCGGCCAGTTGTGCATGGCATAGACGGACTGCACGGGGAAGCGGTCGAACAGGCCGTCCTCCATCATCACGCGCGCGCCGCCGAAGCCTTCCTCGCCCGGCTGGAAGATCAGCACCGCCGTGCCGTCGAACTGCCGCGTGGCCGCCAGGTAGCGCGCCGCGCCCACCAGCATGGCCGTGTGGCCGTCGTGCCCGCAGCCGTGCATCAGCCCGGGCCTGCAGGACTTCCAGGTGAACTCGTTCTGCTCGGCCATCGGCAGCGCATCCATGTCGGCCCGCAGGCCGATCATGCTGCCGCTCGACCGGCCCTTCCCGTGGATCACCGCGACGATGCCCGTGCGGCCGATGCCGTCGTGGATCTCGTCCACGCCGCACACCTTGAGCGCCTCCTTCACCCGCGAGCCGGTGTAGACCTCTTCGAAGCCCAGCTCCGGATGCGCATGCAGGTCGCGGCGGAACGCCGTCAGCTCCGGATGGAACTGCGCGATCTGGGAAAACGCCCGGCCCCCGGCCTTCAGGCGCGGCGCCTGCGATGACGCCGGTTTGGTGGTGGTTGCAACTGTCATCTCGTTTATCCCTGCCCATACGCACTATCTGCAGCACTGCTGGAAACTGCCACGGCCTCACCCGTCCGATGGCCGCGGAGCAGGCCAAGCCAGCAGACGCCGTGGAACCGGCTTCGCCGGGCCACCGGCGTCGTCCCCCTGCCCGCCGTGCGCAGCACCGGCGAGAGCGGGGGCTGAGTGCCGCGGCTCCGAGCCTGCCTGCGCAGGCTTGGACGTGCACGAAGGGCAGTCGCCTCCGGCGGCAGCATGGGGCGGCGCAGCCGCTCAGGGGGGTGTCCCATCAATGCCCGGATTTGCCCACCCGCAGCCGCGGATCCACCGCGAAATACAGCAGGTCCACGACCAGGTTGATCACGACGAAGATCAGCGCGATCAGGCAGAGGTAGGCGGCCATCACCGGAATGTCGGCGAAGGTCACGGCCTGGATGAAGAGCAGCCCCATGCCGGGCCACTGGAACACGGTCTCGGTGATGATGGCGAAGGCGATCAGGCCGCCGAGCTGCAGCCCGGTGATCGTCATCACCGGCACCAGCGTGTTCTTGAGCGCGTGCCCGAAATGGATCGCCCGGTCCGACAGGCCGCGCGCGCGGGCGAACTTGATGTAGTCGGTGCGCAGCACCTCCAGCATCTCCGCGCGCACCAGCCGCATGATGAGCGTGAGCTGGAAGATCGCGAGCGTCACGGCCGGCAGCACGATGTGGTGCCAGCCTTTGGCGGTGAGCAGTCCCGTGTTCCACCAGCCGAGCTGCGTGACCGGGCCCCGCCCGAAGCTGGGGAACCAGCCGAGCTGCACCGCGAAGACGAGGATCAGCAGGATGCCGATCAGGAACGTGGGCAGCGAGACGCCCAGCAGCGACAGCGTCATGAAGAGCTGGCTCGTGAACGTGCCGCGCCGCAGCGCCGCGTAGACGCCCATGGGCACACCCACCACCAGCGCCAGCACGGCGGCGACCAGCGCCAGCTCCAGCGTGGCGGGGAACCGCTCGGCGATCAGGCTCGACACCTTCGCGCCCTGGCGCAGGCTCAGGCCGAACTCGCCCTGCGCCGCGTTCACCAGGAAGTGCCAGAACTGCACGACGAAGGGCTTGTCCAGCCCCAGTGCGGCACGCATTTCGCGGATCTGGTCCGGCGTGGCGTCCTGCCCGAGCAGGAAGGTGACGGGGTCGCCGACATACTGGAACAGCATGAAGGAGATGAAGGCCACCGCGACCATGACGATCACGGCCTGGAGGAGGCGTCGCAGAATGAAGGCAAGCATCGGAAGTGCGGCAGAGAAGCGGGCATGCTAGCAGGGAGCGGGGCCACCGCAAGCAATACCCGGACCATCGCGGTCGGCAGCGAACACTCGCCGTGCGGCCCGCGGGAGCCCAGGAAGGCAAACGCCGCTGGCGGCACGGTGCGGCCAGCGGCGTTTGCGGTGCGATCCGCCAGGGGTGGGGCGGAGAAAGGAAAGCCTTTTCGCGACGGGCTCAGAAACGATGGCGCAGGCCGATCGTGTAGCCGGTACGGCTCTTGGCGCCGTTGGCCTGGCCGGCACCGTTGTTCAGGCTGACCTGGTCACCCTTGAGCTTGGTGTGGTCCACTTCGATGTAGGCGTCCGTCCGCTTGGAGAACGCGTAGTCGAGGGCCATGGTGAAGAAGTCGGCCTTGGCCTTGGCCAGGTCGGTGTTGCCCTTCTGCTCCGCACGGAAGTAGTGCGCGCCGAGGTTGATCTGCGGCGTGATCTGGTAGCCCGCGCCGATCTTGTAGATCGTGCGCTTGTTGGCCGCCAGGAAGGCCGGGCCGCCGAAGCCGCCGTTGATCCCGCCCTGCCACATCGCGGCCAGCACGGCGCGGTCGACGGCGGTGAGGCCGTCGTCGACCTTGTTCTGGCCGTAGCCCGCGTTGAAGTACCAGCTGCCCATGCGGTAGGAGCCGCCCAGCGTCCAGGCGTCGATCTTCTTGCCGGAGGCGAATTCGTAGTTCTGGTAGCCCAGGCCCGCGGCCAAGCCACCCGCGGCGTAGCGCACGTAGCCGCCGGCGGTCTTGCCGCCCGTGGCGCTCTTCTCGTCGAACGAGTACTGCAGGCCGCCGCGCCACGGACCGACCTCGGCCATGTATTTGATCATGTTGTCGGCGCGCGCGCCGAGTGCGAAGCCGATCTCGGGCTTGTACACATCCATGTACGGCGAGTACGGATAGGAGGCGTACGTGCTGGTCACCAGATCGAACAGGATGTTGTACTGGCGGCCCACCGTCACGCGGCCGAACCCGCCCTGCAGGCCGACCCAGGACTGCTGGAAGTACGGCGAAGCCGGCGTGCCGGTGTCAGCACCGAAACGGTTTTCCAGGTTGACCAGGGCCTTGGTGCCGCCGCCCAGGTCCTCGGACACATTGATCCCCCACCGGCTCTGCGACATGCCGCCGCCGACCATCTGGCTCAGCGATCCGCCCGGGCTGCCGACGGGCCCTTCATTGTTGGTGTGGCGGTAGGCCATGTCCACGATGCCGTACAGCTGCACACTGCTGGTGCTGGCCTGCTGGGCGAACGCAAAGGGGGCCACCGCTGCCAGGGTGGTCATGGCCACCGTTTTTTTCACAGACGAAATACGCATGTGTTGTCTCTTTCTGCGGAAGGGATGAGGGAACTTTCATTCTAGAAATCAATGCCTTCCACCGGCACGCGTGGTCGCGCGGGAATCACAGTCGTTTTCCCTTAGTTCCTGTTACCTTCGTGACAAAAAAAAACGCTGCCCGAGGGCAGCGTTTTCGACTTGCTGGTCAAGCTGGCAGAGCCAGCAGGACATCAGAAAGCGTGGCGAACACCGACTTGCACGCCGGTCTGGTTGTTGCCCAGGCCAGGACCTGCAACGGTCAGACCCTTGGTGGGCAGGCCCAGGTTGGAGTTGTCCTTGTTCTTCAGGTAAGCCACGGTGCCGTACAGAGCGGTGCGCTTGGACAGGTTGTGGACATAGCCCAGGGACAGCTGGTGTGCCTTGGAGTCGATGGCCTTCTGGTCGTACAGGGCGTATTGCAGCTTGAATTCGCCAGCGCCGACGGGCATGGAAGCGCCCAGAGCGTAGTTGTTGAACTTGGCGTCGCCGGAGAAGGCGTTGCCTTCGTACTTCGATTGCTGAGCGATGGCGATCAGCTTGGCCACGTTCAGGTTGTACGAAGCGCCGATCGTCAGGATGTTGTGCTTGCCAGCGGTGGAAACGCCACCCAGCGTGAAGCCGATGTTGCGCTGGTCGTAGGCCACGGTCACGCTCAGGGGACCGTTGTCGTAGGCGCCGAAGCCGCCGATGTAACGGCCAGCCTTGCCGGTGGTTTGCTCGTCGAAGCCGTAGCCCAGGCCGCCGGTGAAGCCGCCGAAGTTGGGCGTGTAGTAGCTCAGCATGTTGCTGGAGCGGATGTTGTTCGTGTCAGCGGTCACGCCGGTAGCGCCGTTTGCGCCGAGCCATTCGTTCCAGGCGTTGAACTGGCCGATACCAGCTTGGCCGAACAGGTCGTAGCCGCTGACCTTGGAGTAGCTGGGGGTCAGTTCGCGGCCCATGCGCACTTCACCGAAGTTGCCCATCAGGCTGATCGTGGAGCGGCGTTGGAAGTTGAAGCCGTTGGCGTTGCCGTTGTCGCCGAAGATCTCGCCTTCGAGCCAGAAGCCAGCCTTCAGGCCACCACCCAGGTCTTCCGTGCCACGGAAGCCCAGACGGCTCGTAGCGTTGCCGCTGGAGGTCAGGCCGTACACGCTGTCACCGGCAGCGTTGGCGTGGTTCACGTAGGTCACGCCCGTGTCGACGATACCGAACATCGTGACGGAAGATTGAGCCATTGCGGCGCCGGAAGCAGCCAGCACGGCCAGGGCAATCAGGGATTTTTTCATTGCGAGTTACTCCAAGGTTAAACGAGGGCGCCGGTTCGGGGGGCTGGTACGCACGACAGGCGCAGTCCGCCAACCCCGGGCCAACCTCCTGGTGGGGAAGTTGTCCTTATTGCAACAGACGCCGTTCCGTTTCGCAAAGGAATTCCCTCACAATCGCCGCGAAAGGCCCTTTTCGTTGCAGCATCGCAACACACGGCCGACAGCGCCCCTGAACTGATAACGGGCGAGACGGCTGCGGGGCCGTCTGCTATTCATTTCGCAGCAACGCACCCTTCAGATCATCGAGATTCATCGCCATGGACCAGCTCCTGATAGCCGCGGACAACGCCCTGCGCACCCTCTTCGCCAAGCCCCGTGCCGCCCAGCCCTCTCCCGCGAAGGGCCTGCCGGAAGGCGACCTGTCGGCCGCGCAGCGGCGCGAGGCGGGCGCGCTCATGCGCGTGAACCACGTGGGCGAAGTATGCGCCCAGGCGCTCTACATGGGGCAGGCTTCCGTGACGCGCGATCCGGCGCTGCGCGCGCACCTGCTGGAGGCCGCCCGCGAGGAAACCGACCACCTGGCCTGGACGGCGGAGCGCATCGAGGCGCTGGGCAGCCGGCCCAGCCTGCTCAATCCCCTGTGGTTCGCCGGCGCCTTCGCGATCGGCTGGGCGGCGGCCCGCGTGAGCGATGCGGCCAGCCTGGGCTTCGTCGTCGAGACGGAGAACCAGGTGTCGCGGCACCTGCAGGGCCACCTCAAGCGCATGCCGCGGCAGGATGCCGCCTCGCTGGCGGTGATCGCGCGCATGCAGGCCGACGAGGAACGCCATGCCGCGCAGGCGCGTGCCTCCGGCGCCGCGGAACTGCCGGCGCCCGTGCGCGCGGCGATGTCCGCGGCCGCCAAGGTCATGACGACCACCGCCCACTATGTATAGCGTTTCGGGGCCGCCGGGAAGCGGGGAAGACCCCGCTGGCGGCGGTCCTGCGCTCTGGGCTCCTGGCGCGGGGGCTCAGGCCTCGACGATGTCGAAGCCGGTCGTGATCTCCGCGGTCTTGCCGAGCATGATGCTGGCCGAGCAGTACTTCTCGTGGCTCATGGCGATCGCGCGCTCGACCGCGGCCGGCGGCAGCCCCCGGCCCGACACCGTGAATTGCATGTGGATGCGCGTGAAGACCTTGGGATCGGTGTCCGCGCGCTCGGAGGTGAGCTTCACGCTGCAGCCCCGCACATCGTGCCGGCCGCGGCGCAGGATCAGCACCACGTCGTAGGCGGTGCAGCCGCCGGTGCCGGCGAGCACGGTTTCCATCGGCCGGGGCGCGAGGTTCTGGCCGCCGTTGGCGGGGTTGGCGGCGTCCGGCGCTCCGTCCATCGCCAGCACGTGGCCGCTGCCGGTTTCCGCGATGAATCCCATCCCCGAGCGCGTGCCCGAGGCGCCGGTCCAGGTGACTGTGCATTCCATGTTGTTTTTTCCCATCAAAATTGGCGGCGGAACGATTTTCCGCCGGTGCCCGCTGCAGATTTTGCTGCATCGCAGCATCGACTGCGCTACACTAAGGCCATGCGTTGCCCGAAAGGGCTCGGCGGGGCTCCAGAGCCGGCCGACGCACCGATTGTCTCCTCCATCTCCTCAAAGGATGGATTCGGCCCCGGGTCTCACGATCCGGGGCCGTTTTTTTTGCCTCGGCGCTTGCCCGCTTCTTCGCCGCACACGGGGCCCGCCGCGGGCTCGGCCTATGATGTCGGCCCCGCCGCAGTGCTATGGCGCCTGCGGGCGGGCCGGCCCCGCACCCGCCGCCCACGCACCCATGACGACGAAGACCACCCCGCCCTCCCCCGCCCTGTCTCCTGCCGACTACCTCAAGAAGATCCTCACGGCGCGCGTCTACGACGTGGCCGTCGAATCCGCGCTGGAGCCCGCGCGTGCGCTGGGCCGCCGGCTGCACAACACCGTGCTGCTCAAGCGCGAGGACCAGCAGCCGGTGTTCAGCTTCAAGCTGCGGGGCGCCTACAACAAGATGGCCCACCTCTCGCCCGAGCAGCTGCAGCGCGGTGTGATCTGCGCCTCCGCCGGCAACCATGCCCAGGGCGTCGCGATGAGCGCCAAGCGCCTGGGTGCCCGCGCGGTGGTGGTGATGCCGACGACGACGCCGCAGCTGAAGGTGGACGCCGTGAAGACGCTCGGCGGCGAGGTGGTGCTGCACGGCGACAGCTATTCCGACGCCTACGAGCATGCGGCCCGGCTTCAGCAGGAGCAGGACCTGACGTTCGTGCACCCGTTCGACGATCCCGACGTGATCGCCGGCCAGGGCACGATCGCGATGGAGATCCTGCGCCAGCTGCAGAGCCTGGGCAGCAACCGGCTGGACGCCGTGTTCGTCGCGATCGGCGGCGGCGGGCTGGTGAGCGGCGTGGCGAACTACATCAAGGCCGTGCGGCCGGAGATCCGCATCATCGGCGTGCAGATGAACGATTCCGACGCCATGGTGCAGTCGGTGGCATCGGGCCGCCGCGTGGCGCTGCCCGACGTGGGCCTGTTCTCCGACGGCACGGCCGTGAAGCTGGTGGGCGAGGAAACCTTCCGCGTGGCGAGCGGGCTCGTGGACGAGTTCATCACGGTCGACACCGATGCCGTGTGCGCCGCGATCAAGGACATCTTCGTGGACACGCGCAGCATCGTCGAGCCGGCCGGCGCGCTGGCCGTGGCGGCCATCAAGCAGTACGTGGCCGAGCGCAAGACGCGCGGCGAGACCTATGCGGCGATCCTGTGCGGCGCGAACATGAATTTCGACCGGCTGCGCTTCGTGGCCGAGCGCGCCGAAGTGGGCGAGGAGCGCGAGGCGCTGCTGGCCGTGACGATTCCCGAAGAGCGCGGCAGCTTCCGGCGCTTCTGCGAGGTGGTGGGGCAACTGCCCGGCGGGCCGCGCAACGTGACCGAGTTCAACTACCGCATCAGCGACGCTGCCCGGGCCCACGTGTTCGTCGGCCTCACCACGCACGGCAAGGGCGAATCGGAGAAGATCGCGCGCAACTTCCAGCGCCACGGCTTCGAGGCGCTGGACCTGACGCACGACGAGCTGGCCAAGGAGCACCTGCGCCATCTCGTGGGCGGACGCTCGGGCCTGGCGCAGGACGAGCGCTTGCTGCGCATCGTCTTTCCCGAGCGGCCCGGCGCGCTGTTCAAGTTCCTGAGCATGATGCAGCCGAGCTGGAACATCAGCCTTTTCCATTACCGCAACCAGGGCGCGGACTACGGCCGCATCCTCGTGGGCATGCAGGTGCCCGCGAGCGATGCCGGCGCCTTCGATGCGTTCCTGCAGACGTTGGGCTACCCCTACGTGGAGGAAACGCAGAACCCGGCGTACCGGCTGTTCCTGCAGGCGCCCGCGGGCCGGGGCTGACGGCGCACGGCCTCGCCATGCCGCGGCAACTCCGCCCGATCCGGCCGTCCCGCACGCGCCCTTCCTGACTCTCCGCATGCAGGCCGTCCGCCATTTCCTGCTGGCCGTGCAGTTCTTCACCCGCATCCCGGTGACGGGCCGGTGCGCCGAATGGGTGGGCTTCAGCCCGGCCATGCTGCGCGCCAGCGCGGCGCATTTTCCGGGCGTGGGCTGGATCGTGGCCGGCGTGGCGGCGGCCGTGTACCTGCTGCTGCAGGCGCGGCTGGGCCCGGGCCCGCTCGTCGCGCTGACCTGCGCCGCGCTCAGCACCGCCGCCACCGTGCTGATCACGGGCGGCTTCCACGAGGACGGGCTCGCCGACGTGGCCGACGGCCTGGGCGGCAGCGCGCAGCGCGAGCGGGCGCTGGAGATCATGAAGGACTCGCGGATCGGCGCGTTCGGCGCGATGGCGCTGGTGCTGGGGCTCGCCGCCAAGCTGGCGCTGCTCGCGCTGCTGGGGCAGCAGGGCGGGGCCGTAACGGCCTGCGCGCTGGCCGGCGCGCATGTCGTGTCGCGCTGCTGGCCGCTGCTGCTGGTGCGCACGCTGCCCCACGTGGGCGACACGGCCACCTCGAAAAGCAAGCCGCTGGCCGACCGCATCGCCGGCCCGGCGCTGCTGGCCGCCGCGGCCTGGACGGTGCCCGCGGCCATGCTGGTGTCCTGGGTGCCGGGCCCGGGCGCGGCACTGGGCGCGCTGGGCGCGAGCGCGCTGGCGGCCTGGGTGATGCGCTGCTGGTTCGCGCGGCGCCTGCAGGGCTTCACGGGCGACGGCCTGGGGGCGACGCAGCAGGTGTGCGAGATCGCGTTCTATCTGGGCCTGGCGCTGGCGCTCGGGCCGTCGCCCGCATGACGCCGCAGCCGCCGCGCCTCTGGCTGGTGCGGCATGCCGCGCCGGGCATCGCTGCGGGGACCTGCTACGGGGCGCTCGACGTGGAGGCCGACGTGGCCGGCACGCACGAGGCCGCCCGGCGCCTGGCCGCCGCGCTGCCGGCCGATCACGTCCTGGTGCGGCACTCGCCGCTGGCACGCTGCGCGCAACTGGCCCGGGCCCTGGAGGCGCTGCGCCCGGATCTCGCCGCACGGCCGGACGCGCGGCTCGCCGAGATGGACTTCGGCACCTGGGAGGGCCGGGCATGGAACGCCATCGGCCGCGCTGCGGTGGATGCGTGGACAGCGGACTTCGCGGGCCATGCGCCGGGCGGCGGCGAGAGCCTCGCGCGCATGCTGGCGCGGGTGGCGTCCGCCCTCGCCGAGGCGCGGGCCGCGTGCGCCGCCCAGACGGCGGGGGACGTGGTGTGGATCACGCACGCCGGCGTGGCGCGCTGCGTGCGCTGGTGCCTGCAAGCGCCGGGCCGCATGCCGCGGGCCGACGAGTGGCCCGTGGCCGCACCGGCCTTCGGGGAATGGAACTGCGTGGACCTGCTGGAAGCCCCTGGGAGCGAACGCGGTCGGCATCCGCCCGGCGGAGGTTGCGTACCCGCCGTCGTCCCGCCCGTGGCTCAGCCCCCTTTTTCGGGCACTTCGAGCGTGACCGCGCCTTCGGTGCCTTCGGACGGTCCCAGGCGCACCTGACGGCGGCCCAGCGATTTCACGACGAGGCCGTCGGTCACCGTGGCGCCGAGACGGAACGGACGTGCGGGCTGGTTGTCTATGGCGATGAGGGCCGCGCCGCCGCCGCTCGCCGTGCCGGCCAGGACGCCCTGCAGCACGAAGCGGCTGGGGGCGGCCACGACGGGCGTGGCCGGCGCCGGGCCCGCGCCCAGAAGGCGCGCGAGCGCCTGGGCGTCGGGCAGCGGCGGCGCGGGCGCGGCCACGGGCGCGGAAACCAGCGGAGGCCGCACCGCGAGCTGGAGGCCCCAGTAGACGAGGCTGGCCCCCGCGAGGGCCCACAGCGCGAGCGTGCCGAGCCGCAGCCCCCAGGGAGCGGAGGTGTTTGTCATCATGTCCCGATTATCATTGACCGCATATGTTTTCCACATTTCAGAACACCGTGATTCCCCGCAACGCAGGCGCCCTCGCACGGGGCGCACGGAATGCCCGCCGCCGGCTCGCGCGCGGCTTCACGCTGATCGAGCTGATGGTGGTGCTCGTGATCATCGGCGTGCTGGCCGCGCTGATCGTGCCCAACGTGATCGACCGCGCGGACGACGCCCGCGTGACGGCCGCCCGCACCGACATCACCAACATCGTCCAGGCCCTGAAGCTCTACCGCCTGGACAACCAGCGCTATCCCACCGCGGAGCAGGGGCTGCAGGCGCTGATCGCCAAGCCCACGAACGGTCCCGTGCCGGGCAACTGGCGCCCCTACCTGGAGAAGCTGCCCAACGATCCCTGGGGCCGCCCCTACCAGTACCTGAATCCTGGCATCAAGGGCGAAGTGGACGTGATGTCCTTCGGCGCCGACGGCCAGTCGGGCGGCGAGGGGAAGAATGCCGACGTCGGCAGCTGGCAGTAAGGGCGGGCCGCGCCGCTCCCGGCCCCGCTCCGGGGGCTTCACGCTGCTGGAGCTGCTGGTGGTGGTTTCGCTGATCGCCATCGCCACGGCGGGTGTGGGCTTCGCCCTGCGCGACGACGGCAGGACGGCCCTGCAGCGGGAGGGCGAGCGCCTCGCCGCGCTGCTGGAAGCCGGCAGGGCGCAGTCGCGCGCCTCCGGCGCCCCGGTGCGCTGGCGCGCGGCCGGCGGAACGTTCCGATTCGAAGGATTGCCCGGCAACCCTGCGCCGGGCACCTGGCTGGATGCGTCCACCTACGTGGTCGGGCCGGCGCTGCTGCTGCTCGGCCCCGAACCGCTCATCCCACCACAGCAGGTGGTGATCGCGAACCAGGCCCACCCGGGCCGGGCGGTGCGCGTGGCGACCGACGGCCTGCGCCCGTTCACCGCGGAGGCGCTGCAGTGACGCCCGGGCGCCGCCGGCGCCGTGCCCCCCTGCCCCGCCCCGGCCGGCACGCCGGCTTCACGCTGGTCGAGGTGCTGGTGGCGCTGGCCATCGTCGCCATCGCGCTCACGGCCGGCACGCAGGCCACCTCGGCGCTGGCGCGCAATGCCGCGCGGCAGGCCGACGTGATGCTGGCGCACGTGTGCGCCGAGAACGAACTCGTGAAGGTGCGGCTGTCGCGCCAGATGCCGTCCATCGGCGACAGCACCGTGCCCTGCGAGCAGGCCGGGCTGCGCTACGACGTGGCGGTGGCCGTGCGGCCGACGCCCAACCCGCAGTTCCGCCGCGTGGACGCGCAGGTGTTCGACGCCGCGGGCCCGGTGCTGCGGCTGTCCACGATCGTCGGGCGGTATTGACGATGCGCCGCACCACCGGCTTCACCCTGGTCGAACTGCTGGTCGCCATCGCGGTGATGGCGCTGCTGGCGATCATGAGCTGGCGCGGCCTGGACGGCATGGCGCGCGCGCAGGAACAGACCCGCGCGCGCTCCGATGACCTGCTGGTGATGCAGGCGGCACTGTCGCAGTGGGCGGCCGATCTGGACGCCGTGCAGGCGATCGACCAGACCACGCCGATCGCCTGGGATGGGCAGGTGCTGCGGCTGACGCGCCGCGGCAGCGCCACGCCCGACGAAGGCGCTTTCGTGGTGGCCTGGGCGCGGCGCGCCGTGGGCGGCACGGACCAGTGGCTGCGCTGGCAGTCGCCGCCGCTGCGCACGCTGGGCGAATGGAACATCGCGTGGCAGCGCGCCGCGCTGTGGGCACGCTCGGGGGGCGCGGGCGGCGCGGCCACCGACCGCGGCGAGACCGTGCTGATGCCGCTGCAGGACTGGCGCCTCTTCTACTACCGCGACGGCGCCTGGTACAACGCCCTGTCGAGCAGCGCCACGGCCCCGGTCGCGCAGAGCCCGGGCCCGACCGCGCCCACCACGGTTCCGGACGGCGTGCGGCTGCAACTGGTGCTGCCGCCCGGGCGGGCGCTCGCCGGCACCGTCACGCGCGACTGGGTCAATCCGACCAACGGCGGAGGCAAGTCGTGAAGCGCACGGCGGCCCCTCTCCAGCGCCCCCGGCGGACGGCGGCGCGCGGCGCGGCGCTGCTGGCGGCCATGCTCACCGTCACCCTGGTGGCCACGTTCGCGGCGACGGCCATGTGGCAGCAGTGGCGCGCCGTCGAGGTGGAAACGTCGGAGCGCGCGCGGGTGCAGTCCGCCTGGCTGCTGGTCGGCGCGCTCGACTGGTCGCGGCTGATCCTGCGGGAGGACCTGTTCGCCCGTGGTGGCGACGGCACCGACCACCTCGCAGAGCCCTGGGCGGTGCCGCTGGAGGAAGCGCGGCTGTCGACGTTCCTGGCGGCCGGCCCCGACGGCGCCGCCGCCGAGGCGGATGCCAGCACGGACACGGCCAACGCGTTCCTGTCCGGGCAGATCATCGACCTGCAGTCGCGCCTCAACGTCTACAACCTCGTGGAAGGCAAGGCGATCTCGGCCACCGCGCTGCGCCAGTTCACCCGGCTCTTCGAATCGCTGGGACTGCCGCAGCCGGAGCTGCAGGGCCTCGCAGCGAACCTGCAGAGAGCGCTGTCGGTGTCCGGCGGCAACGCGGCGACGGGGCCGGGCGGCGCTCCGGACGGCACGCCGGCAGCGGGACCGGCCCCGGCCGCGCAGGGCTCGGCGGCTCAGCCCACCGATCTGTCGTCCGTGCCGCTGATGCCGCGCAGCTTCACGCAGCTCACCTGGCTGGGGCTGTCGCCCGCGACCGTCGCGGCGCTGGAGCCCTACGCGACGCTGCTGCCGCGGCGCACGCCCGTGAACATCAATACCGCGAGCGCACAGGTGCTGCAGGCCAGCATCGACGGGCTGGACATGGCCGGCGCGCAGCGGCTGGTGCAGGCGCGGGAGTCGCAGCATTTCAAGACGCTGTCGGATGCCAGCCGGCAGCTGGGCGGCACGCTGCAGATCGCCTCCGAGACGCATTCGACCATGTCCGCGTACTACGAAGTGCGGGGCCGGCTGCGCCTGGGCGACACCGTGGTGGAGGAGCGATCGCTGGTCTACAAGGCGGGGTCGACGGCGCGCACGCTGTGGCGCGAGCGCGGCGCCTTCGTGAGGAGCACGGCCCCGGCGACCTGAGCTGCGCGGAGGCCGCGGCGGACCGTCATGCGAGGCCCCTAAAATGGCCCGCGAATTCCATCCATGAGCACCCTCGTCCTTTTCCTGCCCCAGGGCAGCGCCCCCGGTCCAGCCACCGAATACAGCTACGCGCTGACCACGGACGGCCATACCGCGACCCGCCATGACAGCGCCCCCGCCCCGCTGCTGCCCGATCCGGGCCGCGCGGGCGAGGTGGTGGCCGTCGTGCCCATCCGCGCATTGTCCTGGCAGCGGGTCACGCTGCCGCAGGGCGCGGGCGCGCAGGCCCCGCGCCTGCGCGCCGTGCTGGAAGGCCTGCTCGAGGAGCGGCTGCTGGACGATCCGCAGCAATTGCACTTCGCGCTGGAGCCCGGCGCGCGGCCCGGCGTGCCGGTCTGGGTCGCCGTCTGCGACCGGGCCTGGCTGCGCGCGTCGCTGCAGGCCCTGGAGGCCGCGGGCCGCCCCGTGCAGCGGATCGTGCCGGAGTTCGCGCCCGGCACGGGCGACGAGGGCCCCTCCGGCTACTTCGTGATCGGCACGCCCGAAGACCCGTTCCTGGTGGCCGCCGGACAGGGGCCGGATGCCGTGCCGGCGGTGCTGCCGCTCTCGCCCGCCGCGCTGCAGCTCACGGGCGCGGTGCGCCCCGGCGGCCCGGACGGCCCGGGCATCGCAGGCGAAGAACAGAACGGGGCACCGCCCGAGGTGCTGGCCGAGCCGGCCGTCACCACCGTGACGGAGCGAATGCTCGGCCGCCCCGCCGTGCTGCACACGGCCAGCCAGCGCGCGCTGGCGGCGGCGCGCGGCCCCTGGGACCTGGCGCAGTTCGAGTTCGCCAGCAACCGCCGCACGCGCACGCTGCGCAAGGCGGGCTCGGTCTTCGGCACCTTCGCGCGCGCCCCGCAGTGGCGCGCGGCGCGCTGGGCGCTGGGCGTATGCGTGGCGGCCCAGCTGGTGGGCCTGAACGCCTGGGCCTGGCAGGAGCGGCAGGCGCTGGCGGCCAAGCAGGCCGGCATCCGCAGCGCGCTCACGCAGACCTTCCCGCAGGTGCAGGTGGTGGTCGACGCGCCGGTCCAGATGGAGCGCGAGGTGGCCCGGCTGCGCCAGCAGGCAGGCAGCGTCTCCCCGCGCGACCTGGAGCCGCTGCTGGCCGCCGCGGGCGGCGCGCTGCCCGCCGGGCGCCTGCCCACGGCGATCGACTATGCCTCCGGCGAACTGCGCCTGCGGGGCATCGAACTGCAACCCGATGAACTGGCCACCGCGAACGAGCGGCTGGCCGCGGCCGGCTACCAGGCCGCCCCGCAGGACGGCGCACTGCTGGTGCGCCAGGGAGCCCGCCCATGAAACCGCTGCAGCGCACCCCGGCCCCGGCCCGGCCCGCCGCCGGCGCTGGTGCCCGCACCGAGGCGCTGCGCGCCCGCTGGAAGGCGCTGGCACCGCGCGAGCAGTCGCTGGTGCTGGCCGCCGCCGCACTGGTCACGCTGGCACTGCTCTGGTGGGTGCTGCTGGCGCCCGCCATCCGCACGCTGCGCGAAGCACCGCTGCGCCATGCCGAACTCGATGCGCAGCTGCAGCGCATGCAGGCCCTGCAGGCCGAGGCGCTGCAACTGCAGGCCGCTCCCGCCGCACCGCCCGGAGACCCGTCGCAGGCACTGCGCAACGCGCTCACGCAGCGGCTCGGCCCCCAGGCACAGATCGCGGTCCTGGGCGACCGCGCCACGGTCACGCTGAAGGCCGCCCCCGCCGACGGACTCGCCGAATGGCTGGCGCAGGCCCGGAGCAACGCCCGCACCGTGCCGGTCGAGGCACGGCTGGCGCGCAGCACGGCGGCCCCGGCCGCCGCCACGCCGTCGGCGTCTTCGGTGATCGGCCCGACGATCTCGCCCCGCTCGGCGGTCGCGCGTGGCGCTCCGGCCCCGGCACCCGCCGCCGACGATTCCATGCCGCGCTGGGATGGCACGCTGGTGCTGGCGCTGCCCGCGCGGTAGGCGCGGCAGCACCGGCCTCCGCAGCCCCCTTCCGTCCAAACGCCCGGCTCTCCGCCTCCATTCACCGTGCTCCGCAGCCCTTCCCGCACCCTCCGCGCCTCCGACGCCCGCCCGCCGCGCTCTCCCCGCGCCTGGGCCGTGGCCGGCTGCCTGCTGGGGGCGCTGCCCGTGCTGCTGCTCTTCGCGCCGGCCGCCTGGCTGGCCGCGGGCGTGGAACGCGCGAGCGGCGGCCAGGTCCTGTTCGCCCAGCCGCGCGGCACGGTCTGGACCGGCTCCGCCCAGCTGGTGCTGACCGGCGGCCAGGGCAGCGCCGACCGCGCCGCGCTCCCCGGCCGGCTGCACTGGCGGCTGCGCCCCGCATGGGGCGGCCTGCAGGCGCAGCTGGAGGCCGATTGCTGCACCCCGGCGCCGATCGCCGCGCGCGCGGCGCTGCGCTGGGGCGGCGTGCACGTGGCGGTGGCCGACGGCCAGAGCCAGTGGCCGGCCGCGGTACTCTCCGGGCTCGGAACCCCCTTCAACACGCTGCAGCCCCAGGGCCGGCTGGCGCTGCGCACGCAGGGCCTGGCGCTGGACAGCGCGGCCGGGCGCGTGGTGGTCTCCGGCCAGGCGCAGCTCGATGCGCTCGGCATGTCCTCGCGCCTGTCGACGCTGCGCCCCATGGGCAGCTACCGGCTCACGCTGCAGGGCGGCGAGGCGACCACGCTGACGCTCGCGACGCTGGACGGCGCGCTGCGCCTGACGGGCAGCGGCCGCTGGATCGGGCAGCGCCTGCGCTTCGAGGGCGAGGCCACGGCCGCGCCGGAGCGCGAAGGCGCGCTCTCCAACCTTCTCAACATCATCGGACGGCGCACGGGCGCGCGGTCCCTCATCACCGTCGGTTGAATCCTATGACCTCCTCGACTTCGCAGCGCCTGCGGTTCGCATTCGCCCTCCACTCCATCGCCTTCGGGGCGATGCTCGCGACGCTCTGCGGCCCGCTGCATGCCCAGACCGCCGCCACCGGCGCCGCGCCTTCCAGCGTGCGGCCCGGCGAGCCGGTGACGCTCAATTTCGCGGGCGCCGACATCGAGGCCGTGGCGCGCACCATGGCCACCATCACCGGGCGCAACGTGGTGGTGGATCCGCGCGTGAAGGGCCAGCTCACCCTGGTCACCGAACGGGCGGTGCCGCCGGCCGCCGCCTTCCAGCAGTTCCTCGCCGCGCTGCGGCTGCAGGGCTTCACCGTGGTCGAGGCCGGAGGCCTCTACAAGGTGGTGCCGGAGGCGGACGCCAAGCTGCAGTCGGGCGGGGTGACCGTGACTCAGGGCGGCTCGGGCCGGGCGCCGGCCGGCGGGCAGATCGTCACCCAGATCTTCAAGCTCAATTTCGAGAACGCGGCCAACCTGGTGCCGGTGCTGCGGCCGCTGATCAGCCCGAACAACACGATCAACGTGAACCCCGGCAACAACTCGCTGGTGATCACCGACTACGCGGACAACCTGCAGCGCATCGCGCGCATCGTGGCGGCGATGGACGTCTCCAACGCGAGCGACGTGGAAGTGATCCCGCTGCGCAACGCCGTGGCGAGCGAACTCGCCCCGCTGGTGTCCCGCCTGGTCGAGGGCACCGGGAGCGCCGCGGGCGCGGGCGGCGCCGCTCCGGGCACGGCGGGCGCCGTGCCGGGGCAGAGCGACACCGCCTACCGCACGACGCTGCTGCCGGAGCCGCGCAGCAATTCGCTGATCGTGCGCGCGGCCAACCCGGCGCGCCTCGCGCTGGTGCGCACGCTGGTCGAAAAGCTGGACCAGGCGCCGATCGCGGGCAGCGGGTCGGCCTCCGGCAACATCCACGTGGTCTACCTCAAGAACGCCGATGCCACCAAGCTGGCCACCACGCTGCGCGCCGCACTGGCCGCCTCGATGGGCAACGGCAGCGGCGGTGGGTCGTCGGCCGCGCCGTCGGTCGGCGGCGGCGGCAGCTCCGGGTCCACGGGGCTTTCGGGCGGCTCGGGCTTCCTGCAGGCCAGCACCGGCGGCGGCATGGGCGGCACCGGGATGGGCGGAGGCGGCTCCAGCGGCGGTGGCCTGGGCAGCAGCGCGGGCAGCCTGAACAGCGCCAACAGCAACCAGCCCTCGACCGGCGGGCAGATCCAGGCCGACCCGTCCACCAACTCGCTCATCATCTCGGCGCCCGAGCCGCAGTTCCGGCAGCTGCGCGCGGTGATCGAGCAGCTCGACGGCCGGCGCGCGCAGGTGCTGGTGGAGAGCCTGATCGTCGAGGTCGCGGCCAACAAGGTGGCGGACTTCGGCATCCAGTGGCAGGGGGTGATGGGCAACTACGGCAGCGGCACCGTCGGCATCATCGGCACCAATTCCAGCGCGTCCGGCGGGGCGAACATCCTGAACCTGGCGCTCGCGGCGGCCAGCGGCAGCGTAAGCGGCGTCACCTCCGCGCTGGCGGCCAACGGCGCCCGCCCGGGCAACGGCCTCAACCTGGCGATCGCGCCGCGCATCAACGGCAACTACTACCTGGGCGCGCTCGCCAACTTCCTGGAGAACACGGGCGATGCCAACGTGCTCTCCACGCCCAACCTGATGACGGTGGACAACGAAGAGGCGCAGATCATCATCGGCAACAACGTGCCGTTCGTGACCGGCTCCTACGCCAACAGCACCGGCAGCAGCACCGTGAACCCGTTCACGACGGTGGAGCGCAAGGACGTGGGCCTGATGCTGCGCGTGCGCCCGCAGATCAGCGAGAACGGCACCGTGAAGCTCACGCTCTACCAGGAGGTGTCGCAGGTGGACGCGAGCACGCTGTCGCAGGCCAACGGCCCGACCACCAGCAAGCGCTCGATCGAATCGACGGTGCTGGTGAACGACGGCAGCGTGATCGTGCTCGGCGGCCTGCTGGAGGACCGCTACGCGCTGGGCCAGGACAAGGTGCCGGTGATGGGCGATCTGCCCGTGGTGGGCGGCCTCTTCCGCAACGAGAACCGCTCGCGCCGCAAGACCAACCTGATGGTCTTCCTGCGTCCGGTGGTGATCCGCGACGCCGCCACCAGCGATGCGCTCATGGTGGACCGCTACGAAGCGATCCGCGCGCTGCAGCAGAACATCCAGCCGGCGCCCAGCACGGTGATGCGAGCGGTGTCGGAAGCGCCGATCCTGCCGCCGCTCGCGCCCTCGCCCGCGCCGGCACCTGCCACCGCCACCACGCCGCAGGGCGTGGTGCCCGCGACGCCCGCCGTGCGCACCGCACCGCCCGCGCCGCTGGTGCCGCTCGCACCCCCGCCGCTGCCACCCGTGCCCGCCCGCGCCCCGGCGCCGGCCGATGCCGGGGCCTACAACCCGCAGTAACGGGCACCCCGCCCCCAGCCTCCTCCACCACGCCATGCGCCACCCGCTCCCCTACGCCTTCGCGCGCACCTCGCAGCTGCTGCTGGAGGACGACGGCCACACCTGCGTGCTCTGGCACGGTCCCGCGCCGGACGCGGGCGCGCTCTCCGAAGTGATGCGCAAGCATGCCGTGCGCGAACTCATGCCGCTGGACGCGCACGCCATGGCGCAGCGCATCAGCGCGGCCTATTCGCAGGGCGAGTCGAGCGCGGCGACGGTGGTGAGCGAGGTCGAGTCCGATGCCGACCTCTCGCGCATGATGCAGGAGCTGCCGGCCGTGGAGGACCTGCTCGAATCCGCCGGCGACGCACCCATCATCCGCATGCTGAACGCGCTGCTCACGCAGGCCGCGCGCGACGGCGCGAGCGACATCCACATCGAGCCCTACGAGCGCCATTCGAGCGTGCGCTTCCGGGTGGACGGCACGCTGCGCGAGGTGGTGCAGCCCAACCGCGCACTGCATGCGGCGCTGATCTCGCGCCTGAAGATCATGGCGGACCTGGACATCTCCGAGAAGCGCCTGCCGCAGGACGGCCGCATCAGCCTGCGCCTGGGCACGCGCGCGATCGACGTGCGCGTCTCGACCCTGCCGAGCGCCCACGGCGAGCGCGCGGTGCTGCGCCTGCTGGACAAGAGCGAGAGCAAGCTGAGCCTGGAAGCCGTGGGCATGCAGGGCGACACGCTGCGCCGCTTCGACGGCCTGATCCATCAGCCGCACGGCATCGTGCTCGTGACCGGGCCCACGGGCTCGGGCAAGACGACCACGCTGTACGCGGCGCTGGGCCGGCTGGACGCCGCCGGCAGCAACATCATGACGGTGGAAGACCCGATCGAATACGAGCTGCCGGGCGTGGGGCAGACGCAGGTCAACAGCAAGATCGACCTCACCTTCGCCAAGGCGCTGCGCGCGATCCTGCGCCAGGACCCGGACGTCATCATGATCGGAGAAATCCGCGATTTCGAGACCGCGCAGATCGCCATCCAGGCCTCGCTCACGGGCCACCTGGTGCTCGCCACGCTGCACACCAACGACGCGGCCAGCGCCGTCACGCGCCTGACCGACATGGGTGTGGAGCCGTTCCTGCTCTCCAGTTCGCTGCTGGGCGTTCTGGCGCAGCGGCTGGTGCGCAAGCTCGACCCGACCGAGCCCAGCGGCTACCGCGGCCGCACCGGCGTGTTCGAGCTGCTGGTGGTGGACGACACGCTGCGCGCGCAGATCCACGGCCAGGCCGCCGAGGCGGAACTGCGGGCGACCGCGATCGCCGGCGGCATGACGCTCATGCGCGAGGACGGCGAGCGGCTGGTGCGGGCAGGGATCACGAGCCCCGAGGAAGTGCTGCGCGTCACGCGCGATTGAGGCGCACGGGCATCGGCCAGCGCACGCCGCTGGCGTTGGGGCCCCTTCCGATACCCGCCGCGGCTCAGCGCGGGCCGGAGGCGCGCAACGTGCGGCTCAGCAGGATGACGGGCACCAGCCCCACGGCCACGAGAGCGAGCGACGGCAGGGCCGCTTCGCCCAGCCGCTCGTCGCGCGCGAGCTGGTAGGCGACGACGGCCAGGGTGTCGCTGTTGAACGGCCGCAGCACCATGGTGGCGGGCAGCTCCTTCATCACGTCCACGAACACCAGCAGCGCGGCCGCCGCCGTGGAGCGGCGCAGCAGCGGCCAGTGCACGCGCGCCAGCAGCCCCAGGCCGCCCGTGCCGAGCATGCGCGCGGAATCGTCCAGGCTGGCGGGGATGCGTGCATAACCGCTCTGCACCGACTGCAGCGCCACCGCGCAGAAGCGCACGAGGTAGGCCCAGACGATGCCCACCGCCGTGGCGGTGATCAGCGCCGGCACGCGCCACTCCGGCACCGCGGCCTGCATCCAGCCCACGGGCAGCAGCAGGCCGACGACGATCACCGCGCCCGGCACCGCGTAGCCCACGCTGGCCAGTTGCACCACGGCGCGCGTCAGGCGCCCCGCACGGCGCCGCACGGCGAAGGCGAGCGCCAGCGCCACGCCCACGGCCAGCACCGCGGTGATGGCGCCCAGCCGCACGCTGTGGCCGGCCCATTCCACGAAGCGGTCCCAGGGCAGCACGGACCAGTCCGCGGCCAGCGGCCGCAGCATGAAGGCCACCGGCGCGAAGAAACCCATCACCACCGGAAGCCCGCACACCAGCCAGGCGGCCGCGCAGCGCCACCCGGTCAGCCGCTGGGGCTGGGCCTCGGCGGAGCCCGCGCGGCCCACGCCGCTGGTGGCGAAGCGCAGGCGCCGCTGCGCGCGCTGCTCCAGTTGCAGCAGCACGACCACCAGCACCAGCAGCAGCGTGGCGAGCTGCGCAGCCGCGAGGCGGTTGTCCATCGACAGCCAGGCCTTGTAGATGCCGGTGGTGAAGGTCTGGATGCCGAAATAGCTCGCGACTCCGAAATCCGCCAGCGTCTCCATCAGGGCCAATGCCACGCCCGCCGCCACCGCCGGGCGTGCGAGCGGCAGGGCCACGGTGCGCACGCGGCGCGCGAGCGGCGCACCGAGCAGGCGCGCGGCCTCCATGAGGTGGGCGGCGCGCTCGCCGAGCGCCGTGCGCGCGAGCAGGTAGACATACGGATAGAGCGAGAAGACGAACACCCACACCGCGCCGCCCAGGCTGCGCACCTCGGGCAGCAGCTGGCCCTCCAGACCGTACGTGGCGCGCAGCCAGACCTGCAGCGGCCCGCTGAACTGCAGGAAATCCGTGTACGCATAGGCCGTGACGTAGGCCGGCATGGCCAGGGGCAGCAGCAGCAGCCATTCCAGCGTGCGCCGGCCGCGGAAGTCGAACAGCGTCACCGCCGCTGCGGTGGCCGTGCCCACCAGCGCCGCGCCCACTCCCACCGCGATCGCGAGCCAGACGGTGGTGGCGAGATAGTCCGGCAGTACCGTGGCCGCCATCCCGCGCAGGATGGCGAGCGACTCTTCCCCGCCATGCCCCCACGGCAGCCAGGAGGCGAACACGGCCAGCACCGGCAGGGTGAGGACGAAGGCGAGCAGCAGCAGCGGAACGGCGCGCAGGGCGGAGAGAAAGCGCAAAACGGTGCGATGAAGCAAGGACGACCGGAAAGGGAGGACGGCACCACCATGGATGCAAATGCGAATTCTACGCATTGCCCCCTTCTAGAATCCCCGCATGTTCCTCGAAGTCATCCAACTGGACGTGCGCTACCCCGGCCGCGCGCAGGCGGCCGTGCGCGGCGCCACCCTCGGCCTGGCCGCCGGCGAGATCGGCGTGCTGATCGGCCCGTCGGGCTGCGGCAAGACCACGCTGCTGCGGACCGTCGCCGGCCTGGAGCCGGTGGCGGCCGGCGAGATCCGGTTGGGAGGCGAGCGCGTCGGCGGCGCTGGCGCCGGCCGCAGCGTGCCGCCCGAGCAGCGGCGCATCGGCATGGTGTTCCAGGACTACGCCCTCTTCCCGCACCTGACCGTGGGCCGCAACGTGGCCTTCGGCATCCACCGGCTGCCGAAGGCGGAACAGGCGGCGCGCGTGGACGAGGTGCTGCGCCTCGTGGGCCTCGAAGGCAGCGCGGCGCGCTATCCGCACGAGCTCTCCGGCGGACAGCAGCAGCGGGTGGCGCTGGCCCGGGCGCTCGCGCCCCGGCCGCGCCTCATGCTGTTGGACGAGCCGTTCTCCAACCTGGACGTGGACCTGCGCGAACGGCTCGCGCACGAGGTGCGCGGCATCCTCAAGGCGGCGGGCGCCACGGCGCTCTTCGTCACCCACGACCAGCTGGAGGCCTTCGCCATCGGCGACCGCATCGGCGTGATGGAAAGCGGTACGCTGCACCAGTGGGACGATGCCTATGCGCTCTACCACCGGCCCGCCACCCGCTTCGTCGCCGACTTCATCGGCCACGGCGTGTTCACCCCCGCGACGCTGGAGCAGCGCGGCGACACCGTGGTGGCGCGCACGCCGCTGGGCGATCTCACCGACCTGGCCGAATGCCCCCTGCCCTCCAGCTACCCCGGCGGCGCCTGCGACGTGCTGCTGCGCGCGGACGACGTGGTGCACGACGACGACGCGCCCGTGCGCGCGCGCGTGGTGCGCAAGTCGTTCCGGGGGTCGGAGTTCCTCTACACCCTGCAACTGGAAGGCGGCCTCACGGTGATGGCCCATGTGCCCAGCCACCACGACCATGCGGTCGGGGACTGGATCGGCATCCGGCCGCAGGTGGACCACGTCGTGGCGTTCCCGCGGGAATGTTCTCCGTCGACTGGTGTTCGCCGCTTTGAAGCGAATGCAGGCCCGAGCACCCCATCCTGACGGATGGATGTGTCAGAGCTCAGCTTCCTGCGAAAGAAACGTAAAGGTCCCTTTTCGACCACCGAATCGCAACAGATCAGAACAGTCGTTATTTCCTCACCACGGCCAGTTGCTGTCCGACACACCCGCCGGAGGCCACTTCGGGAACCGACATCAAAGTGCCCCGCAGCGTCATAACAAGCGTTCGCTTGCAATCTCCGCTGATGTATTTGGCGCGCTCCATCTTTTGGGTGCCGCCATGGGAGTAGCGGTATGTCTTTTCGGGCCCATCGGCCGTCGCATCACGCTTCGCCATCGTTTTAGAAATTACTAAAGACTCTGACAGCAGCCAGGCGGCTTGCCTCTTCAGAAGCCTGCCGTTTTCCGCGACCCATGCCTGCCGAGGCTCAGCGCCCCGGATGGGATCAGAAACGATCTTGACGATATTTTGATAGACGGGATCGGACCCGGCTCCGGCAGGCCGGACACTGATCTTGTTGATCAGCACCAACGCCCGCTCATCCAGACTGACGAAAAACTCCGGCGTGGACTCCACGATCAAACCGGCAGATTTTCCGTCTGCAATACGTGCGCTCTCCTTTTCATCCAACGCCAGATCCTGGAAACTGTCGCTCAGAAGTCTTTGCGTATCGAAATCCGCCAGAAGGGGCTGGTATGCCGCCAGCTTTTCATCCGCCTCGCGCTGCTTTTGGGCCAACTGCTCCTTCTGCGCAGCACTCATGATGGCCCCATGGGTGACTACGGCGACGATCAATCCTGCCACACCGGGCGCGGGATAGAGCATATTGCTGGCCGCAATCCCCACCTCATCCACATTGAGCTCCGCCTTCAAAGTGACTGGACCCGCAGGGACGACGGATGCCGACCACTCTTCCATGCCTTGAGCTGGAGCGGCGTGCGCAAGGAACAGCAAGGCTGGGAACAAGGCTCCGCGAGCCAGCGCTGACGAAATGGCTCGTAAGCCGCGCATATGGCGTGCCGTCACTTGCGCAGGCCGTCCATGATGCGGTCCTTTCCCGACTCTATGGCTTGGTAGTACGCGTTCGTGAGGCCAGGAAATTTCGGAGGCTCATCCCACTCCGCATCCGTACCACGGATTTCGTTCAGCGGGAGGTACCAGAGATAGGTATTGCTCTTGAGGTCCACCATGTACCCCTTGCCTCGCACAACCGCTTTCGGAGGGCTGCTCGGAATGTAGGAAGCATATTGCCGCTCCAACCCGATGAAATCCACCTCGACAAGCATCAGCTTGTCGATCCGGTACTTGTTCCGCAGGGATGAGAAATCCTTGCGCGCCAGATTTTCACCTTCACTAGCGTTCTTCTCGAGGCTCTCCATGTTGATCTCATCGGCGATGACCACGGCATCGACACCCTTCTCACGAAGCGCTCTCGCCATGTCCTCCTTCAAGGGCAACATGTCCTCCTTGGACAGTGTGCGGGAATAGTCGATCAAGGTGGAATTGGCAGCAGTTGCGACGGCGATGCACAGAAGGCATCCAGCGCCTGGCAACGAAGTGTCGACCTTGGGAAGAGTCGCCATGGCGACACCGACCTTTCCAGTGGCTGGGCCCAAGGTACTTTTGTCCAGGGACAAAGGCATTTGAGGCTTGACTGCACACCCAGTCAGAAAGGCGGCAAAAAGGACGATGGTTACGCGAGTAAACATGGCAATGGTCAGTGAAATAACTTAACCATTGTACAGTTCCTGCATACTTTTGTTACCAAAGAGTCAATTTGTTGCTTTGACCCCAGTCAGAAAATATTGACGGGGCAAAAGTATCTTTTCCCGACTTCTGGCGCCATGGCGTCGCTCGACAAATCAGCCTTTGCGCAGCGCGTCGACCGCCCGGCGCAGATCCTCCGCCCACACGCGCCGGTCGCGGCCCGCGGCCCGCTCGGGTTTGCCGTAGTGCACCACGGCCACCATCGGTTCTGCCCGCAGCACGCGCCAGAGCGACGCCAGCAGCGTGTCGTCGCCCACGTACAGCGCGTCCGCGCTGGGACGGCCGGTGGCGCGATCGACGAAGCGCAGGCCCACGGGCTGCACGGGCGCATCGGCCAGCACGGCAGCCTGCAGCAGGTTGGCGTGGAAGGGCAGCAGTTCGGTGCCCTCGGACGTCGTGCCCTCCGGGAACACGCCCAGCACTTCGCGGCGCGCCAGCGCCTCCTGCATGAGGCGCACGATGCGCATGGCGTCGCGGCGCGTGCTGCGTTCGATGTAGAGCGTTCCCGCGGCGGTGGCAAGGCGGCCGATCACGGGCCAGCGCTCCACGTCCGACTTGGAGATGAAGCGGCAGTGCCGCGCGGCATGCATGACGGAGATGTCGAGCCAGGAGAGGTGGTTGGCCACGAGCAGCACCGGGCCCGAGACCGGCGGGGTGCCGCGGATCTCCAGCGCGATGCCGGCATGCGCCAGCAGTTCGCGCGACCAGACCTGCACGCGCGCATGCTGCACCTCCGGCGCCATGCGGGGAAAGCGCAGCAGCACCGTGCCCAGCCCGGCCAGGATGTGCGCCAGGAGCCGCAGCAGGCGCGCCACCGCGCGCAGCGACCGCATCAACCGCGCTCGAACGCGACGATGCCGCCCACGAGCGTGCAGCGCACGCGGCCCGGCAGCTCGTAGCCGGAGAACGGCGTGTGCGTGCCCTGGCTGCGCAGCGCGCCGGGGGCGATGGTCCAGGCGTCGGCGGGATCGAACACGCAGAGGTCGGCCACGCCGCCTTCCACGAGCCGGCCGGCGCTGGCCGCGAACGTGCCGAGCGCGGAGCCCAGCACGCGCGCGGGCTCGGAGGTCACCGTGGCGAAGGCCCGGTCCACCGGCACGCCGTGGTCGCGCGACCACTTGAGCGCGATGCCCGCGAGCAGCTCCAGCCCCGTCGCGCCCGGCTCCGCCTCGGCGAAGGGCAGCGTCTTGGCGTCCTCGTCCACCGGGTTGTGGTCCGAGACCAGCGCGTCGATGGTGCCGTCGGCCAGCGCGGCCAGCAGCGCATCGCGGTCGCGCTGCTGGCGCAGTGGCGGCGAGAGGCGCGCGCGGCTGTCGAAGTAGCCGATATCGGTGTCGGTGAGCAGCAGGGAGTTGATGCTCACGTCGCAGCTCACCTTCAGGCCCTCGGCCTTGGCCTGGCGCACGAGCTGCACGCCCGCCGCGCTGGAGAGGCGGCACAGGTGCACGCGCGCGCCGGTGGTCTTGAGCAGCTCGAAGATGGTGTGCAGCGCGATGGTCTCGGCCGCGACGGGAATGCCCGACAGGCCCAGGCGCGTGGCGAGCGGCCCGCTGGCGGCCACGCCCTTGCCCAGGTGCAGCTCCTGGGGCCGCAGCCAGACCGTGTAGACGAAGGTGGCCGCGTACTGCAGGGCGCGCTGCAGCACCTGCGTGCTGGCGAGCGGCACCTCGGCCTGGCCGAAGCCGACGCAGCCCGACTCGGTGAGTTCCGCCATCTCGGTCAGCACTTCGCCGGCCAGCCCGCGCGTGAGCGCGCCCAGCGGGAACAGGCGCGCCTGGTGCAGCTTCTCTGCGCGGAACTTCAGCATCTCGACGAGGCCCGGCTCGTCGAGCACCGGATCGGTGTCGGGCGGGCACACGAGGCTGGTCACACCGCCGGCCACGGCCGCGGACATCTCGGATTCGAGCATCCCTTCGTGCTCGTGGCCCGGCTCGCGCAGGCGCGCCGCGAGGTCCACCAGCCCCGGCAGCACGATGCAGCCCGTGGCGTCGATGGTGCGCGCGGGCTGGAAGTCCGGCGGCGTGCGGCCGAGGGCGATCACGCGCCCCGCGGCCACCGCCACGTCGCCCTGCTTGTCGAGGCCGCTCGCCGGATCGAGCACCCGGCCGTTCTGGATCAGTATCTTCATGGTTTCAAGCCCTGCTTGCCTTTGGCCCGGCGGTCACGCTTCATTCCCGGCAACGATGGACATCACGGCCATGCGCACCGCGATGCCGAAGGTCACCTGCGGCAGGATCACGCTCTGCTTGCCGTCCACCACGGCGGAGTCGATCTCCACGCCGCGGTTGATCGGGCCGGGGTGCATCACGATGGCATCGGGCTTGGCCAGCTGCAGCTTCTCGGGCGTGAGGCCGAAGCTCTTGAAGTACTCCTGGCTGGAGGGCAGCAACGCCCCGCTCATGCGCTCGTTCTGGAGGCGCAGCATGATCACCACGTCGGCGTCCTTGATGCCTTCTTCGAGCGTGTGGCACACGCGCACGCCCATCTGCGAGAGGTCGCCGGGCACCAGCGTGCGCGGGCCCACCACGCGCACCTCGGGGCAGCCGAGGGTGGTCAGGCCGTGGATGTCCGAGCGCGCCACGCGCGAATGCAGCACGTCGCCCACGATCGCCACCGTGAGGTTGGAGAAATCCTTCTTGTAGTGGCGGATGGTGTACATGTCGAGCAGCCCCTGCGTGGGGTGCGCATGCCGTCCGTCGCCCGCATTGATCACGTGCACGTGGGGCGCCACGTGCTGCGCGATCAGGTAGGGCGCGCCCGATTCGCTGTGCCGCACCACGAACAGGTCGGCGGCCATGGCCGAGAGGTTGGCAATGGTGTCGAGCAGGGATTCGCCCTTGCTGGCCGAGGAGCGCGCGATGTCGAGGTTGATCACGTCGGCCGACAGGCGCTTGGCCGCGATCTCGAAGGTGGTGCGCGTGCGCGTGCTGTTCTCGAAGAAGAGGTTGAACACGCTCTTGCCGCGCAAAAGCGGCACCTTCTTCACTTCGCGGTCGTTCACCGAGACGAAGTTGGCCGCGGTGTCCAGGATGTGCGTGACGATGCTGCGGGGCAGGCCCTCGATCGACAGCAGGTGGATCAACTCGCCGTGGCGGTTGAGCTGGGGGTTGCGCTTGGAGAGCACGGCGTCAGGCCTCCTGGACGTGGAAATGGAAGGCGCCGCCGTCCGCGCGGGCGAGCGCCAGGGACTGGGCCGCCGGCAGCGCCACGCGCGCCGCGGCGAAGTCGGCCTGCACCGGCAGCTCGCGGCCGCCGCGGTCCACCAGCACGGCCAGGCGCACGCGCGCCGGGCGGCCATAGTCGAACAGCTCGTTGATCACGGCGCGGATGGTGCGGCCGGTGTAGAGCACGTCGTCCAGCAGCAGGATGTCCGCGCCGTCCACGTCGAAGCCTAGGCGCGTCTGCGCGCTGGCGGCGAGGCCCCGCTGGGAGAAATCGTCGCGGTGCAGCGCGGAAGAGAGCACGCCGGCCTCGCCGGGCAGGGCCAGGTCCTGCTGCAGGCGCTCGGCCAGCCAGGCGCCGCCGGACGCGATGCCGGCGAGCTGCGTCTGCGGGGTGCGCAGCGCGCGCACGCCGGACAGCAGCTCGCGGTAGAGCGCCTCGGCGTCGAGGGTGAGGGCCCCGGCCGGGGCGGAGGAAGACGTCGGACTCATGGGAGTTGCCTCAGGAACTGTTCCAGGATGATGCAGGCCGATGCGGCGTCGGCGTCCTTCGCGCCGGCCGCATGGGCTTCGGTGGTGCTGTAGCGCTCGTCCACCTCGAAGACCGGCAGGCCGAAGCGCCCGCGCAGCTGGCGCGCGAACTTCTGCGCGCGCGCGGTGTTCTCGTGCGGCGCGCCGTCGGGGTGGTAGGGCACGCCGACGACAAGCGCATCGGGCTGCCATTCGCGCACCCGCTCGGCCACGCCGGCGAAGCGCGCGTCCGCCCCTTCCGCGCGGATCGTGGTCTGCGGGGTGGCGGTGCGCAGCATCCGCGTGCCCACGGCGACCCCGGTGCGCTTGGCGCCGAAATCGAAGGCCAGGAACGACTGCAGGTGCGCGGGAACGGCGGAAACGGCGGGATCGGCAGCGGCGGAAGACGGCTCCGGCACGGTGCCGCTCATGCGTGCCCCGCCTCGGGCGAGAGCATCCAGGTCTGCAGGCCCAGCAGGCCCAGCGCCTTGTCGTAGCGCTGGCCGACGGGGGTGTCGAAGATCACCGACAGATCGGCCCCCACGGTGAGCCAGCTGTTCTCGGCGAGTTCGGATTCGAGCTGGCCCTCGCCCCAGGAGGCATAGCCGAGGGTGACGAGCACGCGCCGCGGGCCGGCACCGGTGGAGAGGGCTTCCAGCACGTCCTTGCTGGTGGTCATCTCCAGGCCGCCGGGGATCGACATGGTGGAAGCGTAGGCGGATTCGGGCTCGGAATCCTCGTCGCCCTCGTCCTCCCCTTCGGCCTTTGCCTTCGGTTTCTCGAGGGAGGGCGGCGGGCTCATGGGCTCGTGCAGCACGAAGCCGCGCTCGGTCTGCACCGGCCCGCCGCGGAAGACGGGCTCCTTCGAGAGGTCGTCGCGGCGCAGCGACAGGTCGACCTTGTCGAACAGGCCCTTCAGGCTCAGGTCGGACGGCTTGTTGATGATGAGCCCGAGCGCCCCGCGCTCGCTGTGTTCGCACAGGTACACGACGCTGCGGGCAAACGACTCGTCTTCCAGTCCGGGCATGGCGATCAGGAAGTGGTGCGTCAGGTTCATGGGCGCAGAATCGGCAGGCATCCCGCAATTTTAACGACGATCATGGAAGCCACTTTTTCTTCAGGTCTGGTCTGGTTCCGGCGCGACCTGCGCAGCGACGACCATGCAGCGCTCTACCATGCGCTGCGCCAGTGCGGCGAGGTGCACTGCGTGTTCGTGTTCGACACCGACATCCTCGATCCGCTGCCGCGCGCGGACCGGCGCGTGGAGTTCATCCGCGAATCGCTGGTGGCGCTCGACGCCTCGCTGCGCACGCTTTCGGGCCACCGGCACGGGGGGCTGATCGTGTGCCACGGCGCCGCGGCGCGGGAGGTGCCCGAGCTGGCGCTGCGCCTGGGCGTGCAGGCGGTGTTCGCCAACCACGACGACGAACCCGCCGCGCTGGAGCGCGACGGCCGCGTGCGCCACGTGCTCGGCGCGGGCGGCGTGCAGTTCCATACCTCCAAGGACCACACGATCTTCGAGCGCGCGGAGATCCTCACGCAGCAGGGCTCGCCCTACACCGTGTTCACGCCCTACAAGAACGCCTGGCTGCGCAAGGTGGATGCGTTCTACCTGAGCGCCTATCCCGTGGAGCGCCACGCGCGCCGGCTGGCGGCCCGGCCGGAATGGGCGCGCGGCGGCGTGCCCTCCCTGGCGGACATCGGCTTCGAGTCGGCCGGCCTGGACGCCCTGCCGCTGCCGCCCGGCATGGACGGCGCGAACGCCCTGTTCGAGGATTTCCTCGGGCGCATCGACGACTACGGCAAGGCGCGCGACTTCCCCGCCGTCAAGGGACCGAGCTACCTCAGCGTGCACATGCGCTTCGGCACGCTGTCGCCGCGGCGCGCGGCGCGCGAGGCCCACGCCCGTGCGAAGAAGGGCAGCGAAGGCGCCGCCACGTGGCTGAGCGAGCTGATCTGGCGCGATTTCTACTTCCAGGTCCTGTCGCACCATCCGCAGCTGGCCGGCGGCGCGAGCTTCCGCCCAGCCTACGACGCCATCGCGTGGGAGGGCGGCCCCGAGGCCGAGGAGCGTTTCGCGGCCTGGTGCGAAGGGCGCACCGGCTACCCGCTGATCGATGCCGCGATGGCCCAGATCAACCGCACGGGCTACATGCACAACCGGCTGCGCATGGTGGTGGCGAGCTTCCTCGTGAAGGACCTCGGCGTGGACTGGCGCCTGGGCGAACGCTACTTCGCGGAAAAACTCAACGACTTCGACTTCTCCGCCAACAACGGCGGCTGGCAGTGGGCGAGCTCCAGCGGCTGCGACGCGCAGCCCTATTTCCGCATCTTCAACCCCCTGAGCCAGAGCCGCAAGTTCGACCCCAAGGGCAAGTTCATCCGCGCCTACATGCCCCAGCTGGCCGCGCTGCCGGATGCGCTGGTGCATGCGCCCTGGGAGGCCAGCCCGCTGGAGCTGGAGGCGGCCGGGGTGCGGCTGGGCGACACCTACCCCCGTCCCATCGTGGACCACGACGAGGCCCGGCAGCGCACCCTGGAACGCTATGCGGTCGTCAAGGCAGGGGCAGGGGCTCAAGCGGGCGCTGGCACGGACTGACCGGCACGGGCCCCAAAAAAAGGCCACGCCCCCGAACCGGGGCCGTGGCCTTTCGCTGCCGCCGTGCGGGCCGGACCTTCAGCCCGGCACGGCTTCGGCCGCAGCGGCCGGCTCGCCCTGCACCGCCGATGCCGCGCCGGACGCCGCCTGCGCATAGTGGTGCACCAGGCTCAGCAGCTCCTCGTCCGAATACGGCTTGCCCAGGTAGTGGTTGACGCCGAGCTCGGCCGCATGCTCGCGGTGCTTCTGAGCGATCCGCGAGGTGATCATGATGATCGGCAGATCGTGCAGCTCACGGTCCGCGCGGATGTTGCGGGCCAGGTCGAAGCCGTCCATGCGCGGCATCTCGATGTCCGAGAGCACCACGGCCGGGCGCTCCTCCTGCAGCCGCTCCAGGGCCTGCAGGCCGTCGGCGGCCAGCGCCACGCGGTAGCCCTCGCGCTTGAGCAGGCGCTGCGTGACGCGGCGCACGGTGATCGAATCGTCCACCACCAGCACCAGCGGCACCTGGGCGGCCTGCCCGAGCGCACCGCCGCCACCGGCTCCGGCGGCGCTGGACGCCGCCGTCCCGCCCCCGGCCTGCACCGCGGCATCCGCATCGGCGGCGGCCGGCGCGGCCATCCGGGCCCGCACCTGCTCGCCGTACACGGTCGACAGCGCCACCGGGTTGTAGATCAGCACCACGGCGCCCGATGCCAGCACCGACATGCCCGCCAGGCCCGGCAGCCGCGAGAGCTGCGGCCCGAGGTTCTTCACCACCACTTCGTGGTTGCCCAGCACTTCGTCCACGTGCAGCGCGATGCGCTGGGACGCGCTGCGCAGGATCACCACGGGGCGCGTGCGGCCCGACGTCTCCTGGCTGCGCGCCGACGACTGCAGCAGCGCGCCCGCCCAGAAGAAGGGCAGCGCCTCGACGCCGTCCTCGAACGCGCCCTGGCGGTAGGCCTCGTCCAGCTCGCTGCCGGTCGTGCGGCGCACGATCTCCACGAGGTTGGCCGGCACGCCCAGCGTGAGCGCACCCGCGCGCAGCATCACCACCTGCGTCACGGCGGTGGTGAGCGGCAGCACCATGCGGAACGACGTGCCCTGCCCGGTCTCCGTCGTGGTCTCGATCCGGCCGCCCAGGGCGTTCACCTCCGAGCGCACCACGTCCATGCCGATGCCGCGACCGGACAGGCCCGTCACTTCCGTGGCCGTCGAGAAGCCCGGCATGAAGACCAGCTGCGCGGCCTCGGCGGGGCCCACCGGGGCCTCGGGCGCGATCAGCCCCTGGCTGACCGCCTTGGCGCGGATGCGCTCCAGATCGAGCCCCGCGCCGTCGTCGCGGAATTCCACGGACACGTCGTTGCCGTCCTGCCGCAGCGCCACGGTGATGGAGCCGGTGGCCGGCTTGCCCGCCGCCGTGCGCGCTTCGGGTGCCTCGATGCCGTGCGCCACGCAGTTGCGCAGCAGGTGCTCGAAGGCGGGCGTCATGCGGTCCAGCACGCCGCGGTCCATTTCGATGGACCCGCCCGTGATGTCGAGCTTGATCTGCTTGCCCGTCTCCTTCGACGCCTGCCGCACCACGGCGTAGAGCCGCTCGGAAATGCCTTCGAACTCCACCATGCGCGTGCGCAGCAGATCGCGCTGCAGCTCGCGCGCCTGCCGCCCCTGAGCGATCAGGTCGTCTTCCGCGCCTTCCATGGCGCGCTGCAGGTTGCGCTGCACCGTGGCGACGTCGTTCACCGACTCGGCCATCATCCGGGTCAGCTCCTGCACCCGCGTGAAGCGGTCGAACTCGAGCGGATCGAAATCGGCCGACGAATCCTTCGACAGCGCCAGCCGCGACTGCATCTGGGTCTCGGCCTGTACCTCGATGTCGCGCAGCTGCTGGCGCAGGCGCTCCAGGTTGCCCGTGAGGTCCGCCAGCGAATCCTTCATTTGCACCATGCGGGCATCCAGGCGCGAGCGGGCGATCATCACCTCGCCGGCCTGGTTGACCAGGCGGTCGAGCAATTGGGCGCGAACGCGCACCGACTGGCTCGACACCGGCCGCGCGGCCGTGAGCTGCGAGGCCCCGGGCAGGCGGACCGCCGGGCGCGGCACGGGTGCCTGGGCAGGTGCCAGGTCGGAGTCAGGCGCTGACGCTGACGGAGCGGCTGCCGACGGCTCGGGCGCGGCCTCCGCAGCGGGGGACACCGCCATGGGCTCGGCCAGCCCCTGCGCGCCGATGGTGCGCAGTGCGTCGAAGTTGGACTGCAGGCCGTCGAACGCCACCAGCAGCGGCTCGATCGCCTCGGCGCTCGGCGCCTCCGTGTCCACCTGTTCCACCGCCGATTCCAGCCGGTGCGCCATTTCGCCGAGGCGCATCGCACCCGCGAGCCGCGAGCTACCCTTCAGGGTGTGCAGCGCGCGCAGGGCCTCGTTGCGGGCCCCCAGGTTTTCCGGCCGGGCCGCCCACTGGCGCAGCGCGGCGCCCAGCGAGGGCAGCAGCTCGATGGCCTCTTCCTCGAAGATCGGGAACAGGTCGGGATCGATCACGTCGACCGCGTCGATGTCGTCGTCGATGTCGGTGACCGCGGGCTCCGCCGGCGGGCGGCCGGCATCCGCGGAGGCCCCCTGCGGGTCCACGGGCACCGACAGTGCCGGAGCGACATGGCCGCGGCTGCCCGGAGCGGGCTCGGGCTCGGGCTCGGGCTCGGGCTCCTCGGGCGCGGCGGCGGGCAGGGGCTCGGTTTCCGTCCCGGCCGGAATATCCGCCGGAACACCGGCCGCGTCCGGCTCAGCAGTGCCGGCCGCCGGCAGCGGCAGGTCGCCTGCCTCTTCAGCGGCGTCGGCGGCATAGGGCGCGTCGGGCGCCACCTCGGTGGCGAGAATCTCGCGCAACTGGGCCAGGATCTGGGGATGGGGTTCCTTCAGGAAGCCGGCCGCGAACTGGTGCAGCAGGCGGCGGATGTCGTCCGCTGCCGCCATGAAGACCCGCGCCTGCTCGGGCGTGCCCTGCGCCTGCAGCTGCACGTGCTGCAGCGCATGCTCCAGCGCGCGCGCCATGTCCGAGAGCGCCTGGAATCCCACCGTCGCGGAACTGCCCGCCAACGAATGGGCCAGGGCCACCGCCGTGTCCGGCAGCGGCTCGTGCAGCTCCAGGGACCATTCCTGCAGGCAGGTGACCAGCCGGCGGGACCACTCGTCCGCCTCGTTGAGGTAGACGTTGTAGAGCGGAATGCCGATACGGAGCGTCTCGATCACCTTCACCGCCTCTTCCGGCGATTCGGCGATCAGCGGCAGAGGGGGAGCGTCGGATTCCTGCAGTTCCGGGCCGGCGGCGGCAGCCTCGGCCGGCGCGTCCCATTCGCCCTGGCCGTCCAGTGCGTCCTCCAGCGCGTCCGGGAGCAAGGCGTCGGTCGCCTCCGCACGGTCGTCTGCTGCTTCTGTTTCGGCATGGGCATCTGCCTCGGCATTTGCCTCGGCATTTGCCTCAGCCTCGGCCTCAGCACCGGTGTCCTCGGCCAGCCAGTCGAAGGGCGCCGGGGCCTCGGATGCCGCGGCATGCGGGACATCGGCGTCGGGCTGCGCCCCCGGGGACATGCCGGTATCGACCATTCCCGGTACTTCGGGAAGCGCTGAAATGCCGTCCTGGGGGGCATCCACGGCATCGGCGGCATCGGCGACATCCGCGGCATCGACCCCGGGCAGGGTGTCCGCGTTATCCGGGGCTTGCAGCGTGTCCTGGTCCTGCGGTGGCGCGGCCGCCTCTGCGGTTTCCGCAGGCACGTGGGGCATGTGCGCGTCGGTATCGAGGACGTCGGCCGGGGGCGTGCCGTCGATGCCGTCCAGGGACAGATCGGGCCAGGCCTGGGCCTGTTGTTCCAGGCCCTGCTGCAGCGCAGGCAGGTCGGCGTCCGCGGTGCCCGTCTCCTGCGCGGCGTCCCCGGAAGCCAGGGTGGTTTCGGATGGCTGCGCATCGCGCAGTGCACCGTCGTCGGCGAACGCTTCGGAGAAGGCGGAGAAATCGATGTCCTCGGCCATCTCCGCCGCCGGGACGGCCGCAGGCGCTTCGGCGCCTCGGCCTGCCTCGGCCTCAGCCTCGTTGCGCGAAGGCCAGGTGTCCGCGAAATCGGTGCTGGCGTCCACGGCGGGCGCCGGAGACGTGTCGGCACTGGGCACGGCGCCCGGCAGATCCAGGTCCGGCCCGAACTCCGGCATGGCGTCGGGGGCAGACGCTTGTGGCGCCGCCGCTTCGTCGCCGGCGGGCCATGCGGCTTCCGCCTCGGACGCGAGATCGGGCAGCGACGGCAGCTCGTCGCCTGCAGCCGCTGCTTCTGCTTCTGCTTCTGCTTCTGCTTCTGCTTCTGCTGCAGTCTCGAGCGCCGAAGCCGGTGTCGACGCCTCGCCGCCGGCACGCGCCGCGGGTTCCATCGCTTCCAGGTCCGGCAGGTCCTCCGCGGGCTTCGGCGTTGCCTCCCCGGCCAGGGGCAGGTACTCCCCGCGCTCGCGCATGGCCTGGGCGGATTCCGCGAAGCCCTGGGGCGTCCAGGCGTCCGCCTGGCCTGCCGAGATGTCGTCCGCCCAGCGGCCGAAGGCGCGCAGCGCGTCGTCCGCGAGCTGCAGCATCGGGGGCTGGATCGGCTTCTGCTCGGCCAGCCAGGCGTTGAACACCTGCTCCATGGACCAGGCGGCTTCGCCGAACGCCCCCAGCCCCACCATGCGGGAGCTGCCCTTGAGCGTGTGGAAGGCGCGGCGCAGGGTCGTCTGGCCGCTCAGGTCGCCCGGTTCGGCGCGCAGGCCTTCCACGGCTTCCAGGCCGTTCGCGACGACCTCGCGGGCCTCTTCCAGGAAGATGTCGAGCAGCTCGCCTTCATCGTCCGCGTCGTCCGTGGCGGCAAACGCGGGGGCAGAAATCGGCGCAGCGGCAGCCGCCGACGGCGCGGTGCCATCGCCGGCCTCGGTGGCCGCAGCCTCGGCCTCGGCCGGCACGTCCGCGCCGGCCTGCAGCGCTCGAGCAGGCTCCGCCCCCTCGGCGGCGGGCGCCGGCGCGGGGAGGTCCGGCGGGACGGCGACTTCCGTGAGCGGAGGCAGATCCCGGTCCTCGGGGGGCTGCTGCGTGCGTTCTCCGCCCAGCTGCGGCGGCACCGGACGTGCGCCGCGTGCCTCCCGGTGGATGTCCGCCTCTTCCGGCAGGTCGCCGGCCCGGGTGCGGGTGCGGCCCATCAGGATGCGCAGTTCGTCGCGGTCCGCGTCGTAGACGAACAGCTTGCGCGCCATGGTGCGCTGGTAGCGCAGCATGTCGATCAGGAAACCCAGAGCGCCCAGGTTGCCGCCGAGCTTCTCGAACACCGCCGGGCGCTCCTGTTCGGGCACTTCTCCCAGCAGCAGGCGTTCGACGGTCTCCCGCATGCGCAGCACGGCGAGCGAGGCCTGGTCCAGCCCCAGCACGGAAAGCACGCCCCGCATCTGCGCCAGCCGCCCGGGCACGTTGCCGAGCGCGGCCAGGTCCGCCGGGTTGCGGAAATACTGGTCCATGGACTTCTCGGCCTCGCCCAGCGTGGCCCGCAGCTCGTCCATCACGCTGCCCATGGTCTGGTGGTCGCTCACGCGGCGGTAGAGCTCCTCCATCCAGGATTCGAGGGGCTCGGGCTCGCCGCCCGCGGCCACGCTGTCCAGCCGTTCGGCCAGCCGCGCGGCGCGGTCGGCCATGTGGTCCTGCGCGGACTCGAGCTCCTCGAACGACGCCTGCAGGTACAGCACCGCCGTGGCGACCTCCATCGCGAGCGCGGGCTGCGGCGGCTCGCCGGAGCGCGCCGTGCCCTCCACGGCCCGCGCCAGGGCCTGGGCCAGCGGTTCGCTGCCGGGCTGGAGCCGGGCCAGCGAGTCGCAGACCAGGCTGAACTGGTCGGCGGCGGGTTTCAGCTTGTTGCGGTCGCCGCCCGCCAGGGCGGACCATGTCTCGGTCGCCGCGGCGATGCGCTTGCGTGCCTGGGCCAGCAGTGCCGGGTCGTAGAGGCCGAAGCGCGGCGTGGAATAGTCCACCGGCCGGAAGCGCTCGAGGCCGAAGGCCTGGCGCACCGCCCGCAGCGCGGAGCGGTCGTCCGGCTCGGCCGCTGTCGCGGCAGCCGCGGCCGCCGGCGCGGGGCGCGCCTGCGAGCAGAAGAACAGCAGGTCCTGCACGAGCCGGTCGGCGATGGTGGTCTCGCCGCGGGCCAGCATGGCGTACTGCATGAGCACGCGCGAGGCCGCGCGCTTCACGTAGACGTCCGGCGTGAGATGCCCCAGCGCCAGCGCCTCGAAGAAGCCCGCGCAGATCTTCCAGAAGGACCGCGCCTGCCGGTCGGCCTGCGCCGCGGCGAAGCCCAGGGAGATGTTCTGCAGGTCACGCGCCGCTGCCGCATCGCCGGTCTTGACGATGCGCAGCACGGCGGTGTCCATGCGGCTGCGCGCCTCGGGACCGTAGGCCAGCGGAGCGGCATCGACGACGATGTCCGGCTCGCGGAAGCGGCGCTCCACGGGCCAGAGGTCCGCGGGATGCACGCGCTCGGCGCCCGTGAGGGCCTGCGCATCGCGGTACTGGGGGAAGAGCGCCACCGGCGACACCGGTTTGCCCGCCAGCACGCTCTCCAGGTATTCCACCAGCGCGAAGCTGGCGCGTTCGATCACGGCGGCGGCCTCGTCGCTGCAGAGCTCGGGGCGCTGCACGAACTTCTGGACGGCCTCTTCCATGGAGCGCAGCACGAGCGCCGGGGGGCCCATGCCCACCATTTCGAGGGCGCCGCTGGCCTGGTGCAGCTGCTGGCGCGCGATGCGCAGCGCCCCGGCATCGAGTGCCGCGATGTCGGATTCGCGCGCCATCTCGGCATCGCGCACGAAGCGGCGCATGGCCTTGACGGCCCCGTCGAGCGACTTGCGCAACTCGTCCAGCACCCAGGCCAGGGGCCCGAGGTCCTGTTCTCCCTGGCTCCAGTCCGCGCCCGAGGCATTTGCGGCGTCAAAAGGTGACATGAATTCGTCCCCGGCTCCGCGAGCCGTTTCGTTGATGCTAGCTGGCTGCAGGCCGGCCCGTCAGGCGATCTTGAAACGCGCCACGGACTGGCGGAGCTCCTCGGCCATGTGCGACAGCTCCCGCACCTGCTGGGCCGTCGTGCGCGTGCCTTCGCCAGTCTGCTCGGTCACTGCGAAGATGTGCTGGATGTTGTCGGCCACGCCGTTGGCGAGTTCGGCCTCGCGCGACGCGGAGGAGGAGATCTGCTCGATCAGCTCGGCGAGGCGCCGCGACACGCGGTCGATTTCGGACAGGGCCGTACCGGCGGAGTCGGACAGCCGCGCCCCTTCGACCACGCCCTGCGTGGAGCGCTCCATGGCGGCCACCGCATCCTGCGTGTCGGTCTGAATCGCCTTCACGAGCGCCGAGATCTGGCGCGTGGCGTCGGCGGAGCGTTCGGCCAGGCGCTGCACTTCTTCCGCCACGACGGAGAAGCCGCGGCCCGCTTCACCGGCCGACGCGGCCTGGATGGCGGCGTTCAGGGCCAGCACGTTCGTCTGCTCGGTAATGTCGGAGATCAGCTCGGTGATTTCACCGATCTCCTGGGACGATTCGCCCAGGCGCTTGATCCGCTTGGAAGTGTCCTGGATCTGGTCGCGGATCGAGTTCATGCCGCCGATGGCGTTCTGCACGGCCTGCAGGCCGGAGTCGGCCGCCTGCAGCGACTGGCGGGCCACCGAGGCCGATTCCTGCGCCTGGGCGGACACTTCGTTGATTCGGGTGGCCATGTCGAGCACCGAGCGGCCCGTCTCGCGGATCTCGCGCAGCTGCTCGGTGGAGGCGGCCAGCAGTTCGGTGGAGGTGCTGTCCACCTGCGCCGTCGTCTGCGCCACGCGGGTGGCCGTGTTCTGCACGCTGCCCACCAGCTGGCGAAGCTCTTCCACCGTGTAGTTCACCGAGTCGGCGATCGCGCCCGTGATGTCCTCCGTCACGGTGGCTTCCTGGGTCAGGTCGCCCTCGGCGACCGACTGCAGTTCGTTCATGAGCCGCAGAATGGCGGCCTGGTTGGCATCGTTGACGCGCTTGGCCTCCTGCTCCTGGCGGCGGGCATCGCGCTGCTGCATTTCGGCGGCGACCTGCCGGGTGCGGCTGTCCATCAGCTGCACGCGCGAAATGCCCACGCCGCACAGCAGCACGAACAGGCCGGCGGCCACCAGGGCGGCCAGTTGCCCGGCACCCAGGCCCGTCTGGTCGGACAGCTTGGTCTGCAGGCCTTCCAGCTGGCGGCGCAGCGGTTCGCTGTCGGCGATGATGGCGGACTGCGCCTCGCGCGCGGACACCAGGCCCTGCAGGTTGCCGAGGATGGCACCGGCCTGCGTGCGGGTCTGGTCGTAGACCTTGATGAGGTTCTCGAGCTGCTCGCGGGTCTGCGGATCGCGCGTGGCGGCCAGGCGCAGGTCGGTGCTGCCGTCCAGCATGCCCTGGGCGATCTCGCGGAAGGTGTTCAGGTCCTTGCCCAGCAGGAACACGGCCTCGGGGCTCACGCCCTCGGTGGTCTGGAACTCGTTGGCGGATTTGCCGATGCGCTGCGTCAGCATCACGAGCTGGCCGGCGGCGGAGATGTCCGACGAGGGGGCGTTCTGCTGCAGCTTGAGCGACGAGATGGTTTCGGCGATCTCGAGCAGGTCGGACGACTGGCGGTTGATGGTGCGCAGCGCGTCGCCCACCTGCGTCAGGATCTTCTGCTGGCCCATGACCACGGACGCATTGCGCTCGGCGCGCTCCATCAGCGGCACGATCGCGTCGAGGTCCGACTTGTAGCCTTCGCCCAGCGCCTGCACGCGCAGCTCGTCGTCGCCGGACACCAGCGCGCGCACGTTGCGCGCCAGCACGCCGGAGCTGTCGGCCACGTCGGGGAAAGCCTGCGGGCTGCCCACCAGCGCCTGCGACACCGACTTCGCGAGCCGCTGCGACTGCATCAGCGCCTGGCCGGTGGCGGCGAGCTGCTGCGCGGAGCGGTCCGCCTGCTTCAGCACCCAGCCGGCGATCAGGGCCAGCACCACCACGCCCACGGCCAGCAGGGTCAGCAGGCGGCGCTGGTGCTCGGCCGCGGTCGCCCGGCCCAGCAGGGGCAGCGTGACGAGATCCTGCTCCGCGATGTCGCCCTCGGGCAGGTTCGCCGAGGGATCGCCCTGCACGCTCTGCATGCCGTCCGACTGGTAGGAGGCGGCCGAGAGCGAATCCTGCCCGGCGTCGCCTTCCGCGGGCTTCCGATGGAATAGTTTTGCAAACGGGTTCACGACGGACATGATGGTTCGGCCTTCAGAAAGGGGAAAAGCTCAAGCGCTGATGCTGAGGAACGCGGGATGCCGGGAGAGGGCCTGCAGGTTGAGTTCCTGCCAGGGGGTGCCGTCCGCGTCGAGGTAGGTGGTGCCGAAGTACGGCGGCGCGTCGGCGCCGGGGGGCGCGGAATCGACGAACGCATCGGTGCCGCGCAGCCCCGCCAGGCGGTCGACCAGCAGCGCCGCGTTCACTTCGAGGGCGGCGTTGAAGGCGAGCAGGCTGGCCTCGCCGAGCGCCTGCTCGGTGCGCGCGACCGGCTGCCCCAGCAGGCCCGCCAGGTCCACGACGCCGATCAGGGAGCCGCGCAGGTTGGCGACCCCGAGGAACCAGTCCTGCGTGTAGGGCACGGGCTGGACGCCGGCCCACGGGAAGATCTCCCCGGACTGGCCGAGCGGCAGCAGGAAGCGGCGGCCCGCGGATTCCACCGCCAGCCAGGAGGACACGGACGAGCCCTCGAACCGCGCAGCCTGCAAGCGGGCGGCCAGCCGGGTCTGGAGCTCTCGGAGCGCTTCACGATTGGCCATGGACGGACGGCGGTCAGTTCAGCGCGTCGATCTTGGCCTGCAGCTCGGCGGGATCCACCGGCTTGGTGATGTAGCCGCGCGCCCCCTGGCGCATGCCCCACACCCGGTCGGTCTCCTGGTTCTTGCTCGTGCACATGATGATCGGCACGTCGGCGTACTGCGGATCGCGGCTGATGGCGCGCGTGAGCTGGAAGCCGTTCTGGCCGGGCATGACCACGTCCATCAGGATCAGGTCCGGCTTTTCTTCCGCGAGCCGGCGGAAGGCCTCGTCGGCGTTTTCCGCGGTGCGCACCTGCATGCCTTTCTTCTGCAGCAAGTCGGTCAGGAACATCAACTCGGTCTTCGAGTCGTCAACGACCAGAACTTTCTGGATGGGCATTACATGGCTCCTTGTTGGGCATTACCGAACTGCTGTACGGCTTTCAGCAGCTGGTCTTTGGTAAATGGTTTGGTGAGATATTCCTGACAGCCCACCATGCGCCCCCGGGCCTTGTCGAATACTCCGTCCTTCGACGAAAGCATGACGACCGGCGTATCCGCGAAACGCGCATTGCGCTTGATGATGGCGCAGGTCTGGTAACCGTCGAGTTTCGGCATCAGGATGTCGCAGAAAATCAGCTGCGGCTGATAATCGTTGACCTTGGCCAGTGCATCGAAACCATCGTCCGCCAGCATCACTTCGTGACCGCCCTGCTTGAGAAAGATCTCGGCGCTGCGCCGGATGGTATTGCTGTCGTCGACGACGAGAACCTTGAAGGTGGCGCCTGGGGTCTGGGTCAATTTCGTCACCGTTGATGATGGTAAAAAACGACGCTGCGCAGGAAGATTCAGATCTGGACCATTTCGAAGTCTTCCTTGCGGGCTCCGCATTCCGGGCAGGCCCAATTCATGGGCACATCTTCCCAGCGGGTCTGGGGCGCTATTCCGTGCTCCGGGGAACCTGCGGCTTCGTCATATATCCAGCCGCAAATCAGGCACATCCAGGTTTTAGGGTCTGTCACAGCTTAAGGGGCCTTCACATAGAATGCAACGATTGTATCTAGACATGAACGCGGGACGCAGCTTCCGCGCCACCCGTTACGCTGGTGCGGCGCAATGACCACAGACTCACCCTCCTCCCTCCCGCCGTCCCCTCCCGACACCCCCGCCGAAGCCGCCGAAGACAGCGCGCCCGTGTGCGTGATGGTCTTCAACGCCAGCGACCCGAGCGGCGCCGGCGGCCTCACGGGCGACATCGCCACCGTCGCCTCCGTGGGCGGCCATGCGGTGGCCGTGGTCACCGGGGCCTACGTCCGCGACACGGCCCAGGTGTTCGACCACTACGCGTTCGACGACGAGGCCGTGGCCGAACAGGCCCGCACCGTGCTGGAAGACATGACGGTGCAGGCGATCAAGGTCGGCTTCGCGGGCAGCCCCGAAAACCTGAGCGCCATCGCCTCGATCGCGTCCGACTACGACGACGTGCCGGTGATCGCCTACATGCCCAACCTGTCGTGGTGGCGCGACGACCTCATCGACCAGTACCTCGATGCCTTCCAGGAGCTGCTGATGCCCCTGACCTCCGTGCTGGTGGGCAACTACAGCACGCTGTCGCGCTGGCTGCTGCCGGACTGGAGCAGCGACCGCAAGCCCTCGGCGCGCGACCTGGCCATGGCCGCGTCGGAACTGGGCGTGCCCTACCTGCTGGTCACCGGCGTGCCCGCGGCCGAGCAGCACGTCGAGAACGTGCTCACCTCGGCGCAGACGGTGCTGGGCACGACCCGTTTCGAGCTGTTCGACGCTACCTTCACCGGCGCGGGCGACACGCTGTCGGCCGCGCTCACCGCGCTCGTGGCGAGCGGCAACGACCTGGCCGAAGCCTCCACGGAGGCGCTCACCTACCTCGACCGCTGCCTGGACGCCGGCTTCCGCCCCGGCATGGGCCACTTCCTGCCCGACCGGATGTTCTGGGCCCAGCCCGACGACGACGACGACGACGATGACGATGACGACGGCGAAGACCCCGACGACGGCCCGGCGGCCGATCCCACGTCCACCGACGGCTTCGTGATGCCTACCCATGACACCCAGCACTGACCTCAATCTTCCCCTCTTCGAGCGCGCCAAGGCGCTCATCCCCGGCGGCGTGAATTCGCCCGTGCGCGCATTCCGCGCGGTGGGCGGCACGCCCCGCTTTGTGCAGCGCGCGCAGGGCGCCTATTTCTGGGACGCCAACGGCCAGCGCTTCATCGACTACATCGGCTCCTGGGGCCCGATGATCCTGGGCCACGGCCACCCGGCCGTGCTCGAGGCCGTGCAGAAGGCGGCGCTCGACGGCTTCAGCTTCGGCGCGCCGACCGAACGCGAGGTCGAGCTGGCCGAAGAGATCCTCCGGCACGTGCCCTCCATGGAGATGATCCGGCTGGTGAGCTCCGGCACCGAGGCCGGCATGAGCGCCATCCGCCTCGCGCGCGGCGCCACGGGCCGCAGCAGGATCATCAAGTTCAACGGCTGCTACCACGGCCATGCCGACGCGCTGCTGGTGAAGGCCGGCTCGGGCCTGGCCACCTTCGGCCACGCCACCAGCGCCGGGGTGCCCGCCGAGGTGGTGCAGCACACGATGGTGCTCGAATACAACGACATCGCCCAGCTCGAAGAAGCCTTCGCGCTGCACGGCAGCGAGATCGCGGGCCTGATGATCGAGCCGATCGCCGGCAACATGAACTTCGTGCGCGCGAGCGTGCCCTTCATGCGCCGCTGCCGCGAGCTGTGCACGCAGCACGGCGCGCTGCTGGTGCTGGACGAGGTCATGACGGGCTTCCGCGTGGCGCTCGGCAGCGCACAGAGCGTGTATGCCCGCGACATTCCCGGCTTCAAGCCGGACATCACGGTGCTGGGCAAGGTGATCGGCGGCGGCATGCCGCTCGCGGCCTTCGGCGGCCCGCGCGCGGTGATGGAGCAGCTCGCGCCGCTCGGCCCGGTCTACCAGGCCGGCACGCTGTCGGGCAACCCGGTCGCCACGGCCTGCGGCCTCGCCACGCTGCGCGAGATCGCCCGCCCGGGCTTCTACGAATCGCTGGCGGCGCACACGCAGGCGCTCACGCAGGGCCTGGCGCAGGCGGCGGCGGCCTCCGGCATCCCGTTCAGCGCGGACAGCGAAGGCGGCATGTTCGGTTTCTTCCTGCTGCCCGAGCTGCCGCAGAACTACCCCACCGTGATGGCCACCGACGGTGCGCGGTTCAACGCGCTCTTCCACGGCCTGCTGGACCGCGGGGTCTACATCGCGCCCGCGCTCTACGAAGCGGGCTTCGTGAGCAGCGCCCACACCGCGCAGGACATCGAGGACACCGTCGCCATCGCGCACGAGGTGTTCCGCACGCTTGCCGCCGGCTGACATCGGGCCCGGGCGGAGCCGCTCCGCCCGCGCCGCGCCCGCGGGAAGCGGGCGGCGGCGTTCCTCCGCTCAGACGCGGATCAATGCCGGAAGTGGCGCACGCCGCTGAACACCATGGCGACGCCGCGCTCGTCGGCCGCGTCGATCACCTCCTGGTCGCGCATGGATCCGCCGGGCTGGATCACGCAGGTCGCGCCCGCGTCCACCACCACGTCCAGGCCGTCGCGGAACGGGAAGAAGGCGTCGCTCGCCACCACCGTGCCCTGCAGCGAGAGCTTGGCATGCTCGGCCTTGATGCTGGCGATGCGGGCGGAGTCGAGGCGGCTCATCTGGCCCGCGCCCACCCCCATCGTCATGCCGCCCTTGCAGAAGACGATGGCGTTGCTCTTGACGTACTTGGCGACCTTCCACGCGAACAGCAGGTCCTCCATCTCTTCGAGCGTGGGCTGCTTCTTCGTGACCACCTTCAGGTCCATCAGCGAGAGTTCATGGTTGTCTGCCGTCTGCAGCAGCATGCCGGAGCCGATGCGCTTGGCGTCCATGGCATTGCGGCCGCGGTCCCAGGCGCGGGCGCCCTTGGAGTCCGGCAGCGCGATCTTCAGCAGCCGCACGTTGGTCTTCGGCTTGAAGATCTCCAGCGCTTCGGGCGTGAAGGACGGGGCCATCAGCACCTCGACGAACTGCTTCACCACCAGTTGCGCGGCGGCGGCGTCCACCGGGCGGTTGAAGGCGATGATGCCGCCGAACGCGCTGGTGGGGTCGGTCTGGAAGGCCTTGCCGTAGGCGTCGGCGGCATCCAGGCCCACGGCCACGCCGCAGGGGTTGGCGTGCTTCACGATCACGCAGGCGGCGGCGTCGAAGCTCTTGACGCATTCCCATGCGGCATCGGCGTCGGCGATGTTGTTGTACGACAGCTCCTTGCCCTGCAGCTGCTCGCCCGTGACGATCGAGCCCGGCGCGGGATGCAGATCGCGGTAGAGGGCGGCCTGCTGGTGGCTGTTCTCGCCATAGCGCAGGTCCTGCAGCTTGACGAACTGGCCATTGCTCTGACCCGGGAAGGGGTTGCGCTCGGGCACGTAGGCCTCGGACAGCTTCTCGGCCTCGAAGGTGACGGAAGAGAGGTAGTCGCTGATCGCGCCGTCGTACTGGGCGATGCGGTTGAAGGCGGCCACCGACAGCGCGAAGCGCAGCTTGTCGGACAGCTTGCCGCCCGCCTTCAGCTCTCCCAGCACGGCGTCGTACTGGTCGGCCGAGGTGACCACGCCCACATCCTTCCAGTTCTTGGCGGCGCTGCGCACCATGGCCGGGCCGCCGATGTCGATGTTCTCGATCGCGTCCGCCAGCGTGCAGCCGGCCTTGGCCACGGTGGCCTCGAACGGGTAGAGGTTGACCACCAGCAGGTCGATGGTGTCGATGCCGTGCTCCTTCAGTGCCGCCATGTGCTCCGGCAGCTCGCGGCGGGCCAGCAGGCCGCCGTGCACCTTGGGGTGCAGCGTCTTCACGCGGCCGTCGAGCATCTCGGGGAACTGCGTCACTTCGGCCACTTCCGTGACGGGCAGGCCCTGCTCGGCCAGCAGCTTGGCGGTGCCGCCGGTGGACAGCAGGCGGATGCCCAGGGCATGCAGGGCCCGGGCGAATTCGACGATGCCGGTCTTGTCGGAGACGGAAAGGAGTGCGTTCATGGCGGTGGGGGAGGTTGTGGAATCGGGTGCGGCCGGGCCGGGCAGCGGCCGGCGGCCGGGACGGGGAGGCACACGCCGGCATGCGCGCCGGCGGCGCCGGTGGTCAGAGCAGCTTGTGGTCCACGAGCTTCTTGCGCAGCGTGTTGCGGTTCAGCCCCAGCCATTCGGCGGCGCGGGACTGGTTGTTGTCGGCGTGGGTCATGACCACCTCCAGGAGCGGCTTCTCGACGAGGCGCACCAGCATGTCGTACATGCCGTCGGGCGTTTCGCCTCCCAGGTCGCTGAAATAGCTCTGCAGGCTCTCGCGCACGCAGTCCTCGATGTTCTTGTTGCTCATGCGGGCAGTCCTTCTTGTTCTTGTGCGTCGTCGGTGTCCGTGCCGGCCCCCGGGACCGGTGCGGCGGGGAGGCGGTCCATCTGCTGGCCCAGCCCCTCGAAGAAAAGGTCGACGGCCCGCCACTGTGCGTCGCAGCCGTCCACGGTGTTGATGTGCTGCCGGAACGCCTCGCCGCCGGGCAGCGCGCGAACGTACCAGGCGATGTGCTTGCGCGCGCTGCGCACGCCCGTCAGCTCGCCGTAGAGCGCGTAGTGGTCCTGCAGGTGGTCGAGCAGCAGGCGCCGCACCTCGGCCACCAGCGGCGGCGCCAGGTGTTCGCCCGTGGCGAGGAAGTGGCCGATCTCGCGGAAGATCCACGGCCTGCCCTGGGCCGCGCGGCCGATCATCACCGCGTCGGCGCCCGTGGCCGCCAGCACGTCGCGCGCCTTCTCGGGCGAATCGATGTCGCCGTTGGCGACCACCGGCACGCGCACGGCGGCCTTCACGGCGGCGATGGTGTCGTATTCGGCATGGCCCCTGTAGCCCTGCTCGCGCGTGCGGCCGTGCACCGTCAGCATCCGGATGCCCACGCCCTCGAAGGCCCGCGCGAGCTGCACGGCGTTCCTGTGCTGCTGGCACCAGCCGGTGCGCATCTTGAGGGTGACCGGCACGTTGCGCGGCGCACAGGCCTCGACCACGGCCTGCGCGATCTCCACCGCCAGCGCCTCGTTCTGCATGAGGGCGGAGCCCGCCCACTTGTTGCAGACCTTCTTGGCGGGGCAGCCCATGTTGATGTCGATGATCTCGGCACCGCGGTCGATGTTGTAGAGCGCGGCCTCGGCCATCATGGCCGCGTCGGTGCCGGCGATCTGCACGGCGATCGGCCCGGGCTCGCCGTCGTGGTTGGCGCGGCGCGAGGTCTTCAGGCTGTTCCACAGGTCCTTGCGCGAGGTGACCATTTCGCTCACGGCATAGCCCGCGCCGAGCGCCTTGCAAAGCTGGCGGAACGGCCGGTCCGTCACCCCCGCCATGGGCGCGACGAAGAGGCGGTTCGCCAGGGGAATGTGGCCGATCTGCATGGCGCGCGGAAGTGCTGAAAAAACAGGCGGAGGAAAACGGAGGCGGGATTGTACCTGCTCAAATTTTCAGCAAACGAAAAGCGGGCATCCCGGACCGCGTCCGTAGGCATCGCGCCGGACAGGCCGGCCCGCGCGCACCCGGGGCGGACCGCCGGGCCGCCGCCGCGGATGTCCCGTCTTCAGAAGTAGCCGTGCGCTGGTGCCTGCGGCTCTCCGCCCTCGGCCGGAGCGAACGCACCCACCGGCTCCTGCACCACCACCTGGTTGCGGCCACCCTGCTTGGCGAGGTACACCGCGGTATCGGCGCGCGAGAAGAACTCCAGCACCGATTCGCCCAGCACGTACTGCGTGACGCCGATCGACACCGTGACGCGGCCCCGCAGCGGCTCCTGCCATTGGTGCGATTCCACCAGCGCGCGGATGCGTTCGCAGCTGTTGAGCGACGGCAGCAGCGGCGTGGCGGGGAAGATCAGCAGGAATTCCTCGCCGCCGTAGCGGCCGAAGAAATCGTCGGTGCGCACCGTCTGCTGGGCCAGTTGCGTGAAGGTGCGCAGCACCTCGTCGCCGCCCAGATGGCCCAGTTCGTCGTTCACGCGCTTGAAGTGGTCCAGGTCCACCACCGCCAGGCACAGCGGGATGCCGCTCTCGTCGGCCAGCTGCTTCTGCTCTTCCAGCGCGGCGAGGATGGAGCGGCGGTTCAGGCAGCCCAGCACGTCGAGCCGCGCGCTTTCGGCGATGGAGCGCATCTCGTGGCTGGTCTTCTGCAGCAGCCGGTGCAGCACGCGCACGCGGCCCATCAGCAGGACGTACGCAGGCAGGGCCAGCGCCAGCGCCATGAAGTGCAGCGCCTCCAGGCGCAGCAGCGCGGTGTCGTCCCGCTCCAGGTAGTGCGCGAACACCACCAGGGCATAGCCCCCCAGGATGCCGCCGCACAGCAGCAGCGCCGTGCGGCGCGAGAGCGTGAGCAGCCCGTACGCCATCGAGAGGAACATGAAGGGCGCCAGCGCGATCTGGGTGATCGGCTCTATGTAGAAGACCAGCAGCAGGATCACGACCGCGCCGATGACGATCGGGAGCCGCAACTGCCGGTCGCCCGTGCGCCGCTCCTCCTGCTGCCGCATGCGCACGTAGACCACGCCGAGCACCGTGCCGCAGGCGATCAGCGCGGCCACCATCAGCACCAGGGGCCCGGCGACCATGCCCATGGCATAGAACGCCAGCATGCAAAGGAAGTAGAGCGCGCCCAGCAGCACCGGCACCAGGCGCTTGTGGGGGCGGCCCAGCCGGCGCTCGAGGATGCGGGCCGCCTGCAGGTCCGATCCCTTGAAATGCACGGAATCGTCGAACTCCGAAAACCCCTCGCTGGTGGCGAAGGCTTCGCTGGGAGCGAAGGCTTCGCTCGGGCCAAAGGCCGCTGTATTGGAAAAACGCCCGGGTCCGCGCTCGCGCAGCGAACCCCACAATTTGGCAAGACCCATGACGACGGATGCCCTCTCCGCGGTACCGGACTGTCCTGTACCTGCTGGTTATTTGGAATGTGCCTACGGCGGCGCAATCGCCTTACCGAATGTTACATGGACGCGCGGCAGGGATGTATGGCAATTTCACCACACGGAAGGCAACCCGATCGAATCCGCCTAACGGAACGCTTGGCAGGCGCGCGCCGTGCCGCCACAGGGCGACGGCGTGCCGGGCTACAAAGCGGGCGGCACCCACGCCCCTACACTCCCGCCCAGCTATGGAAATCTGGATGCAACACCTCATGGACCTGCTGGCGCTGCCCCAGTACGGGCTCAGCACGGTCTTCCTGGTGTCGTTCATCTCGGCCACGCTGCTGCCCCTGGGCTCGGAGCCGGCGGTGTTCGGCCTCATCCAGCTCAATCCGGAACTCTTCTGGCCCGCCATCCTGGTGGCCACCGCCGGCAACACCCTCGGCGGCGCCGTCAGCTGGTGGATGGGGCTCGGCGCCCACAAGGCCGTGGACAAGGCCCGCGGCGAGCACACCAACGTGCGCGCGCTCGGCTGGCTGCGCCGGTTCGGTGCGAAGGCCTGTCTGCTGAGCTGGCTGCCCGTGGTGGGCGATCCGCTGTGCGCCGTGGCGGGCTGGCTCAAGCTGCCCTTCTGGCCCTGCGTGGGCTACATGGCCGTGGGCAAGTTCCTGCGCTACCTCGCCATGACGGCGAGCCTGATGTACCTCTGGCCCGACGCCCTGCCGCACTGAGGGCTGCTGAGACGACCCTTCTGGCGTCGTTGCCGCATCTTGTCGCACTACTCGTGCTGTCTGCGATGCGGCGCGTCGCCAGAACCGCCGCGCTGGGCAGTGTCAGCCGCACCGAGAGCGGCGCATCCGCTCACCGGGCCGCGCGGCGGCGCTTCCAGGTGCCTTCCAGGGTGTAGAGCACGAGCGCTCCCCAGATCAGCGCGAAGCCCGCGAGCCGCGCGGGCTGCACCGCTTCGCCGAACAGCCAGACGCCCAGGCCGAACTGCAGGCTGGGCGAGATGTACTGCAGCACGCCCATGGTCGCCAGCGGGATGCGCCGCGCGCCCGCGGCGAACAGCAGCAGGGGGACGGCGGTGATCGGCCCCGCCGCCACCAGCCAGCCCAGCGTGGCCGCATCCGCCTGCGTCCACGCGGCCTGCCCCGTGAAGGCCAGCCAGGCGAGTCCGCCCACGGCCAGCGGGGCGAGCAGCGCCGTCTCCAGCGCCAGCCCTTCCATGGCCCCCAGCACCGCCGTCTTGCGCAGCAGGCCGTAGAAGCCGAACGTGACGGCCAGCACCAGCGCGATCCAGGGCAGGCGCCCCGCCTGCACCGTGAGCCAGAGCACGCCCGCGGCCGCCACGGCCAGCGCGGCCCACTGGCCCGGCCGGGGGCGCTCGTGCAGGAAGACGAAGCCCATGGCCACGTTCACGAGCGGCAGGATGAAGTAGCCCAGGCTCGCGTCCACCACGTGCTGGTGGTGCACCGCCCAGACGTAGAGCAGCCAGTTGACCGACAGCAGCAGCGCCGAGAGCAGGAACGCCCCGACCACGCGCGGCTGGCGGCGCAGTTCCGCCACCCAGGCCAGTTGCCGGCGCGCCACCAGCACGGCGGCGAGCAGCACCATCGACCAGAGCGTGCGGTGCATGACCACCTCCAGCGCCGGCACCGAGGCCACCTGGTGGAAGTAGAGCGGGAAAACGCCCCACGCCACATAGGCGAGCGTGGCGTAGAGGATGCCGGATTGCATGGGAGCGGAAGAATGTGTGGCTGGCGGTGCGCGCGCACGGCCGCGCTGCGGCACCGGGAGCGCGCTGCCGCGGCCCGCCCGGTGGGGCGGGAATGGAATGGTGTGGCAAAGCGGGACTGGCGGCGATGCTATCGCAGGTGCGCCGCGCGTGCAGCGCCGCGCCCGGCACGCGGGGCTCCAGGGCCGCGCTCAGCCCACCGCCCGGTGCAGGGCGCGCACCAGATCCGACTGCGTGATGATGCCGACCAGGCGCCGCTCCGCGTCGATCACCGGAATGTGGTGGTGCCCGTCCTCGGTGAACAGCGGCACGAGGTCGAGCGCCGGGCGCTGCTCGCTCACCACCCGCACCTGCCGCGTCATGATCTGGCCCACGACTTCCGGTTTGGTGGAATGCACCGCGCCCACGCGGCGCACCAGGGCGCGCAGCTGCCCGCCGATGCCGTGGTGCACGTCGAGATCGATCTGGCGCATGAAATCGGCCGTGGTGACGATGCCCACGATGCGGCGCGCGCGGTCCACCACCGGCAGCGCCTTGATGCGGCGGCGGCGCATCAGCGCCCAGGCCTCCTGCAGCTCCGTGCCGAACGCCACCGTGGCGGGCTCGCGCGACATGATGTCGCCGCAGCGCAGCTGCCCGAAATTGCGGCGGTACGCCTCGGCCTCGGCGTGGTGCAGCAGCGCCTCCAGGTCGTCGCGGCTCACGTCCAGCACCTGGTTGTAATGGAGCAGCGCGGCATCCAGATCCTCGGGCGTGAAACGGCCCGTGGCGCGCGGAGCACTGCCCCCAGGCGCCGCGCCCGCCGGCGCCCGCGCCTGCTGGGCATGCGGATAGCGCTTGCCCGTCGCCGCATGCCACGCCATGCCCGCCGCCACCAGCAACAGGGAATTGGTGAGCACCGGGAAGAGTGCGAACTGCGGCTTCGCGCCGTGGGCCATCACCACGAACAGCGCGGCCGCACCGCCCGGCGGGTGCAGGCAGCGCAGCGGCACCATGAGCGCGATCGCCAGCGCCACGGCCAGCGCCCCCGCCACGGCCGGCTCGGGCACCAGTGCCGCGCAGGCCACGCCCACCAGGGTGGACAGGGTATTGCCGCCCACCACCGGCCAGGGCTGCGCCAGCGGGCTCGCCGGCACCCCGAACACCAGTACCGCGCTCGCGCCGATCGGTGCGACCAGCCACGGGGAAACACCCCAGTGGCCGCCCACCCAGCGGCTGAGCCACCCGGCCAGCAGCATGCCGAGCAGCGCGCCCGCGGCCATCCGCAGACGCTCGCGGGCGTCCACGTGCATGGGGGCGGGACGGAGGGCGAGCGCGGCGTGGCGCAGGCGCGCGGTCAGGCGGCCGCGCATGGGATGGAAGGGGCGTGGGCCAGAGTCCCGCGCTTTGTTCGGCCCGCGGACGGCGAACAGCAACGCTCAGGCATCGGATCTAAAGACAACTGCAAAATTCTCGTATTTGCTGAGTGCAACGCAGCACCGCTCGTGATGCGTCGCAGGCCCCGCACGATGACGCAAGCATACCCAATCGAGGAAACGGGCAGTGCCATCTCGCCTGCCCCAATCCACCGGTCCAGCGCGCTGAACAACCCGATCGCTCCAGGTTTCTCAGACACCAGCGGGTAGACTCGAAAAGATTCCCAATGACCCGCATGGAAGGAAAAATGACTCCAGCAGAGGAAGGTGGCTCGTGAGCCAGGAAGGACAACTCCTGGACCAGAAATCCTTGCGAGCGGTCACCGGCAAGACGGCGGACTGGAGCGAAATCGCCAAGGATTGCATCGCCTTTGCCAATGCGACGGGAGGCCGCCTGCTGCTGGGATAGAGGATGGCCAGAGCGAGCCTCCTGCCGACCAGCGTATTCCGTCAGACCTGCCTGACACACTTCGCCGCAAGCTGGCAGAGCGCACGGTCAACGTGACCGTATTGCCGGATGTCAGCACCTCGCCCAATGGCGGTCAGTACGTCGAATTGCGCATCCCTCGCTCCATGGCCGTGGCATCCACCACGGACGGTCGCTACTTCCTGCGGGTAGCCGACCAGAGCAAGCCCGTGACGGGCGATGACGTGATGCGCCTGGCCAGCGAGCGTTCCGCGTTGCCCTGGGAAACGCAAACCACCCTGCATGTTCCACGTGCCGAGGTAGATGGTGCCCAACGCGACAAGCTGCTTGCAGCGCTGCGCGCATCGGATCGCGTCAAGCCTTCCGTCAAGGAGAAGTCCGACGACGAACTCCTCGATCACTATCAACTCGCACACGGATCGAACCTCACCCACCTGGGCGTGCTCAGCCTCGGCCGCCAGCATCAGCGCGCCCAATTGACCACGGCGCCGGTCATCCAGTTCATCAAATACGACGAGCACGGGCAAAAGGTGAACAAGCTGGTGTGGGACGATCACACACAAAGCCCGATGGAGCTGATCGAAGCGGTATGGCATGAGGTGCCCGACTTCCGTGAGCGCTACGAACTGCCGGATGGCCTGTATCGCCACAACGTGCCTGCTTTCGATGAAATCGTAGTACGCGAACTGCTGGTCAACGCGCTGGTTCACCGTCCCTACACCCAGCGCGGCGACATCTTCCTGAACCTGCATCCAGACCGGCTGGAAGTGGTCAACCCGGGACCGCTGCCTCTGGGTGTCTCGCCAAGAAACATCCTGCACACCACGGTGCGCCGCAACGAGCACCTGGCCCGACTGTTCCATGACTTGAAACTGATGGAACGCGAGGGCAGTGGCTTCGACAAGATCTTCGAGGTGCTGCTCTCGCAAGGTCGCCCCGCTCCCGAATTGAGCGAAACCCACGACCGAGTGCAGGTGACGGTGCGCCGACGCATCCTCAAACCCGAGGTCATCGACTTCATCACAAAGGCCGACCAGACCTATCAACTCACGCAACGGGAACGGATCGCACTGGGACTGCTGGCACAGCACGACGCACTGACCGCACGCGAACTGACCAACGCCCTGGATCTGGCATCGGTGGAGGCACTGCAGCCCTGGCTCAAGCGCCTGCTGGGCTGGCAATTGGTGCAAAGCGCCGGGCGCACCCAGGCAACACGCTACTTTGTCGATCCGGGACTGCTGCGCAGCCTGCAGTTCACCGGGGAAACCACCCTCAAACGCATCGAACCGCACCGCCTGGCTGCGCTGGTCATGGAAGACCTGCAGCGCTATCCCCGATCGGCCATCAGCGACATCCACCGGCGCGTCGGCGGTGAAATACATGCCAAGCAGGTCAAGCGGGCCCTGGAGGAGTTGATCGGGCGCGGGGAAGTCCGCTTCGAGGGCAGCAACCGCTGGCGTCGGTACTGGGCAGTGGCATGACTGCTCTATCAGACAAATTGCGCCTTATCGTCGATAGACGGGCGATACAGGTCGGGCAATACGCCGACATCCGTCGTTGAATCAAAGGCTTCTATCGACCACTGCCCACGCACCAGCGGACGCAGTGACCGAAATGGCTTGCGCGACTCAGACGTTGAACAGGAAGTTCATCACGTCCCCATCCTTGACGACGTATTCCTTGCCTTCCGCCCGCATCTTGCCCGCGTCCTTGGCGCCCTGCTCGCCCTTGAAGGCGATGAAGTCGTCGAAGGCGATGGTCTGGGCGCGGATGAAGCCGCGCTCGAAGTCGCCGTGGATCACGCCGGCGGCCTGCGGCGCGGTGGCGCCGACGGGCACGGTCCAGGCGCGCACTTCCTTCACGCCGGCGGTGAAGTAGGTCTGCAGGCCCAGCAGCTTGAAGCCGGCGCGGATGAGGCGGTTCAGGCCGGGCTCGTCCTGGCCCATCTCGGCCAGGAACAGGTCGCGGTCCTCGTCGCTCATTTCGCTCATCTCGGATTCGATCTTGGCGCAGATGGCCACCACGGGCGCGTTCTGCGCGGCGGCGTATTCCTTCAGGCGGTCGAGCAGCGGGTTGTTCTCGAAGCCGTCCTCGGCCACGTTGCCGACGAACATCGCCGGCTTGGCGGTGATCAGGCAGAACTGCTTGAGCAGGGGCGCGTCTTCCTTGCCGACGGGCACCGTGCGCGCGGGCTTGCCTTCGTCGAGCGCGGCCTGGATCGGGGTGAGCAGCGAGACCAGCTTGGCGGCTTCCTTGTCGTTGCCCGACTTGGCGGCCTTGCTGTAGCGGTTCAGGGCCTTCTCCACCGTGGCGAGGTCGGCCAGGCACAGCTCGGTCTGGATGACCTCGATGTCGGCGATCGGGTCCACGCGGCCGGCGACGTGGATCACGTTCGGGTCTTCGAAGCAGCGCACCACGTTGACGATGGCGTCGGTCTCGCGGATGTGGGCCAGGAACTGGTTGCCCAGGCCTTCGCCCTTGGAGGCGCCCGCCACCAGGCCGGCGATGTCCACGAACTCGACGATGGCCGGCACGATGCGCTCGGGCGTGATGATCTGGGCCAGTTGCTGCAGGCGGGGATCGGGCACTTCCACCACGCCGGTGTTGGGCTCGATGGTGCAGAAGGGGTAGTTCTCGGCCGCGATGCCGGCCTTGGTCAGGGCGTTGAAGAGGGTGGACTTGCCGACGTTGGGCAGGCCCACGATGCCGCATTTCAGGCTCATGGCAGGGCTTTCAGGGTTCTGGGGAAAACCGGCGATTTTACCGGCCCGCCGCGGCGGGCCGCCCGGCGCTCAGTCGAACTGCCAGTCGGCCGATACGCGCTGGCCCACGCGCAGCACGCAGCCCGCGCCTTCGAGCACGATGGCGTTCGTGCCGAAGGTGATGGCGCCGTCCATGCGGCGGTCCTGCCGGTAGGTGCGCAGCGCGTCGCCCACGTCGGTGGTGCTCTCCGCGGTGGCCGGGTCGATGTCGGGGATCGGGCAGCGCGTGCACGGCTTCACGGGCTGCAGGCAGGCCTGCCCGCCGCCGGCATCGACGAACAGGCTGCCGATCCGGTCCTCGTCGTGCGCATCGACCCCGGCGATGACGACGTTGGGGCGGAACCGCTCGATCGTGGCCGGCGGCGCGCCCATGCCGTCCAGGCGGTGGTTGAGCATCTCGATCGACGCTTCGCTGGCGACCAGCACGGGGTAGGCGTCGGCGAACTGGTTGGGCGCCTCGACACCGCCCGTCCAGCGCAGGCTGGAGAGCCGGCGGTGCGCCGGGTCGAAGCGCACCAGGCGGCACGGCAGGCCCAGGAATTCCGTGAACCACTGCGCGGCCGCCTCGCCCGCTTCCAGCGCGGGGACGGCGTCGTCCCACACGCGCACCGCCGCGGCCGGGCCTGCGGCTTCCATCGCGACGCGCAGCACCGGCATGCCGGGAGCCCGCAAAGCCAGCTCCGTACTGCCGAGCTCCGGCCGCACCAGCGCCATGCGCGGCAGGGTGCGCTGCGTGAGGAATTCGCCCTCGGCATCGACCACCATCCAGGCGCGGTCCCACTCCAGGCCGGTGGGCGTCAGCCGGGCCTCGCGCACCGCGATGCCCGCGCAGGACTTGACGGGATGGACGAAGAGGCGGGAGATGGTGCCGGCCAGGTCTCGGTCGGTGCGGAAGGTCACGCGGGGCTCCGGGAAAAGCAAGGTGGGACGGGAAAGCGGGGATTGTGCCTCCGGCACGGCGGAGCACGGGGGCGGCTCCTACAATGGCCGCATGGCGCAATCCTTCGATGTCTGTATCCGTGGCGCGGGCGTGGTGGGCCGCACGCTGTCCCTGCTTCTCGCGCGAGAGCGCCTGCGCGTGGCCCTGGTGCCCGGCCCCGCGCCGGCCGCGGGCGGCCCCGACGTCCGGGCCTACGCGCTCAACGCCGCGTCGCGCGGGCTGCTGGAATCCGTGCGCAGCTGGCCGGACGCCGAACACGCCACGCCGGTGCTGCGCATGGACGTGCACGGCGACATGGGCGGCGAGGTCACGTTCGACGCGCAGCGCCACCCCTCCACCGAAGCGCTCGCCTGGATCGTGGACGTGCCCGCGCTGGAGGCGCGCCTCGCCGACGCGGTGCGCTTCCAGCCGCAGGTGGAGGTGGTCGATGCGCCCGTGCCGGCCGCGCTGACGGTGGTCTGCGAAGGCCGCGCCAGCCGCACGCGCGAGGAGTTCGGCGTGCACTACGACGAAGTGCCCTACGGCCAGCATGCGGTGGCCACGCGGCTGCGCTGCGAGCGGCCGCACGGACAGGTGGCGCGCCAGTGGTTCCTGCCCGACGGCATCCTGGCCTTTTTGCCGCTGGAGGGCCCCGAGGGGAACTCCGTGGCCGTCGTGTGGTCCGTCAGGCAGGACGAGGCGCAGCGCCTCCTGGCCATGGAACCCAACGATTTCGAACAACGCATCCGCGCCGCGAGCCAGGACACGCTGGGCGCCGTCACGCTGGACGCCCCACGCGCCGCATGGCCGCTGCAGCAGGCCCGGGCGGACCGCTGGTGCGGGCCGATGGCGGCCGCGGCGGGCAACCCGGCCCAGGGCAAGCCGAAGGCGGCACCCGCCCGCAGCTGGGTGCTCGCGGGCGATGCCGCGCACGCCGTGCATCCGCTGGCCGGCCAGGGCCTCAACCTGGGGCTGGCGGACGCGCAGGGCCTGGCCCGCGTGCTGCGCGAGCGCGACTACTGGCGCGGCGTGGCGGACCTGAAACTGCTGCGGCACTACGAACGCGAACGCAAGGCCGCGCTGCTGCCGATGGGCTGGGCCATGGACGGCCTGCAGCAACTCTTTTCCCGCAACGAGGGGCCCGTGCCCTGGCTGCGCAACTGGGGCATGCGCGGCTTCGAGCGCAGCGGCCTCCTCAAGGACTGGGTCACGCGCCAGGCCATGGGCCTGGGCTGACGTCCGCGCGGCACTCCCGGGCCGACCCTGACGCACCGGCGGCCACACGACATTCACGCATCACGAAGGAAGACCATGAAACTGATTCCCGCCCTGCTCGCCGGCGCCGCCGCACTGACCATCGGCTTCGGTGCCCACGCCCAGGAGTCGGCGATCCGCAAGGCGCTGGGCAGCCGCATCCCGCAGCTGCAGAACATCGACGAAGTGCGCGCCACGCCCATGCCGGGCCTCTATGAAGTGCGCATGGGCACCGACGTCTTCTACACCGATGCCAAGGGCAACTACCTCATCCAGGGCGAGCTGATCGACACCAAGGCCCGCCGCAACCTGACCGAGGACCGCATCAACAAGCTGACCGCGGTGGACTTCGCCTCGCTGCCCCTGCAGGATGCCTTCACCATCGTGCGGGGCAACGGGCAGCGCAAGCTCGCGGTGTTCGAAGACCCGAACTGCGGCTACTGCAAGCGCTTCGAGAAGGATCTGCAGAACGTCGACAACGTCACGGTGTATCTGTTCCTCTACCCGATCCTCAGCCCCGATTCGGCCGAGAAGTCGCGCAACATCTGGTGCGCCAAGGACCGGGCCGCCGCCTGGCAGGACCAGATGGTGCGCGACAAGGCCCCGGCGGCCGCGAGCTGCGACACTGCGGCCCTGCAGCGCAACCTGGCCTTCGGCAAGAAGCACAAGATCACCGGCACGCCCACGCTGATCTTCACCGACGGCTCGCGCGTGCCCGGCGCCATCGACGCGCGCGAGGTGGAGAAGCGGCTCGCCGATGCGGGCCCCGCCACCGGCACGCCCGCCCCCGCAACGAACTGATCCCCCGCCCGCCCGTACCCGCTTCCCTGCCCTCCGCCGCCGCATGCCTTCCCTTCGCCACCATGCCTCGCCCGTGCACTACCGGGTGGAACCCGCGCAGCTGCAGGCGCGCCTCTACCACGTCACACTGACGGTGGAGCGGCCCGCCGCGCAGCAGGAACTGTCGCTGCCCGTGTGGATTCCCGGCAGCTACCTCGTGCGCGAGTTCTCCAGGAACCTGCAGAACCTGCGTGCACACCAGGGTGGCCACGAGGTGCCGCTCATGCAGCGCAGCAAGTGCCTGTGGCAGGCCGGGTGCCGCGAGGGTTCGCCGCTGGTGCTCACCTACGAGGTCAGCGCCTACGACAATTCCGTGCGCACGGCCTGGCTCGATGCGTCCCGCGGCTTCTTCAACGGCACGAGCCTGTGCCTGCGCGTGCACGGCCAGGAGGACGCACGCCACGACCTGGAGATCATCGCCACGCCGGAGGTGGCGCACTGGTCCGTGGCCACCGGGCTCGCCTCGGAGAAGACCACGCGCGCGGGCTTCGGCACCTACCGCGCGGCCTCGTACGACGAACTGGTCGACTGCCCGGTGGAGATGGGCCCCTTCTGGAGCGCCCGCTTCACGGCCTGCGGCGTGCCGCACCGCCTGGTGGTGGCCGGCGCGGCGCCCTCGTTCGACGGCGAGCGCCTGCTGGCCGACACGCGCCGCATCTGCGAGGAAGGCATCCGCTTCTGGCACGGCGCGGGCGCGCCACCCTACACCCAGTACCTGTTCCTGCTGAACGTGGTGGACGACGGCTACGGCGGCCTGGAGCACCGCAACTCCACGGCCCTGATCTGCGGCCGCCGCGACCTGCCGCGCCAGGGCGAGGCCAAGGCGCCCGAGGGCTACACGACCCTGCTCGGCCTCATCAGCCACGAGCATTTCCATACCTGGAACGTCAAGCGCCTGCGGCCCTCGGAACTGGCGCGCTACGACTACGCGCAGGAGAACTACACGCGCCTGCTGTGGTTCTTCGAAGGGTTCACCAGCTATTACGACGACCTGCTGCTGCGGCGCGCCGGCCTGATCGACGACGCCGCCTACCTGCGCCTGCTCACCAAGACGGTGAACCAGGTGCTGCAGACGCCGGGGCGCCTCGTGCAGAGCGTGGCCGATGCGAGCTTCGACGCCTGGGTGAAGTATTACCGCCAGGACGAGAACACGCCGAACGCGACGGTGAGCTACTACACCAAGGGTTCGCTCGTCGGTCTGTGCCTGGACCTGGCGCTGCGCCGCGAAGGCCGCACCACGCTCGACGACGTGATGCGCGCGCTCTGGGCGCGCTGCGACGCGGGCCCGATGACCGAGGACGACCTGCTCGCAGTGCTCGAATCCCTCTCCGGGCGCCCGTTCGCGCAGGAGATCGCGGCCTGGGTGCACGGCACGGACGACCTGCCGCTGGCGGAACTGCTGGCCGCGCACGGCGTGGTGCTGCGCGCGGACACGGCGCAGCCGGCGCAGCGCCTGGGAATGCGGGTGTCCGAAACGCAGGGCCTGCAGGTGAAGGTGGTGCTGCACGGCGGCCTCGCCGAAGCCGCCGGCTTCGCGGCCGGCGACGAATGGCTGGCCGTCGAGACGCATGGCGAAACCTGGCGCGTGCAGCGGCTGGACGACGTCGCGCTCTATGCGGGGCGCGAGAAGCGCATCACGGCCCTGGTGGCGCGCGACCGCCGCGTGCTGCGGCTCTCCCTGGCGCTGGAGCACGAAGGCACCGCACCGCAGGACACCATCGCGCTGTCGCTCGGCGATGCGGCGCTGGCGCGGCGCTGGCTGGACGGCCAGGGCGGTCAGGCCCAGCCAGCGGCCGGCTCCGTGCCCGGTCCGGTGTCCGCGGTGTGACGGGCGCGGGGCCGTGCGGGGGCGGCCCTTCGGTATAGTCGTCCGCACCACAACGACAACCCAGGAGATCCCCGTGGCCTATGAAGTCATCGAGGTCCGCACCGAGGCGGACAAGGTCGGCGTCATCACGCTGAACCGCCCCAAGCAGCTCAACGCGCTCAACGACCAGCTCATGGACGAGCTGGGCGACGCGCTGGCCGCCTTCGACGCGGACGAGCGCATCGGCTGCATCATCCTCACGGGCAGCGAGAAGGCCTTCGCCGCGGGCGCCGATATCGGGGCCATGGCGAAGTACGGTTTCGCCGATGCCTACAAAGGCGACTACATCACGCGCAACTGGGAGCGCATCCGCTCCATCCGCAAACCGGTGATCGCGGCCGTGAGCGGCTTCGCACTGGGCGGCGGCTGCGAGCTGGCGATGATGTGCGACTTCATCATCGCCGCCGACAACGCGAAGTTCGGCCAGCCCGAGATCAAGCTCGGCGTGATTCCCGGCGCGGGCGGCACGCAGCGCCTGCCGCGCGCCGTGGGCAAGTCGAAGGCCATGGACATGGCCCTCACCGCCCGCATGATGGATGCGCAGGAGGCCGAGCGCGCGGGCCTCGTGAGCCGCGTCGTGCCTTACGACAAGCTCATGGACGAAGCCCTGGGCGCGGCCCTGATGATCGCCGGCTTCTCGCAGGTGGCCGTCATGGCGGCCAAGGAAACCGTCAACCGCGCATTCGAGGGCTCGCTCTCCGACGGCCTCATGTACGAGCGCCGCCTGTTCCACGCGCTGTTCGCCACGCAGGACCAGAAGGAAGGCATGGCCGCCTTCCTGGAGAAGCGCCCGGCGGCCTTCACGCACCGCTGACGGCCCCGGCAGCGCCAGCGCGAAGCCGGGCTGGCTCCTGGCAAGAGCCAGTCGGCGGATGCGCACTGCCTGCCGCGGCCTGCAGAGCAGGCGCACAATGGCGCTCCCCACAGCCGAGTTCGCCCCATGGACGCCGTACAGGAAATCCTCCGCTATAACGCGGGCCGCGACCCCGAACGGCTCGCGCTCAAGTACCAGCGCATGCGCAGCGACCCGTTCGTCTTCCTGCGCGGCACCTGCCACCTGTTCTACGCCCGCCTGCCGCGGGGCGGCATCTTCAGGTCGGCGCCGCCCGCCTGGTGCTGCGGCGACCTGCACCTGGAGAACTTCGGCAGCTACAAGGGCCAGCACCGGATCGCGTATTTCGATCTGAACGACTTCGACGAGGCCGCGCTCGCCCCGGCCACCTGGGACCTGGTGCGGCTGCTGGCCAGCCTGCGGGTGGGCGCCGGCAGCCTGCAGCTCGACCCCCTCGCGGCGGAAGAACTCTGCACGGCCTTCCTGTCCGCCTATGTGCAGGCCCTCGGCGACGGCAAGGCCTACTGGATCGAGCCGCAGACCGCGCAGGGGCTGGTCCGCACGCTGCTGGACGGGCTGCGGGACCGCCAGCGCGCGGCCTTCCTCGACAGCCGCACCGTGAAGAAAGGCCGCAAGCGTACGCTGCGCACCGACGGGAGCAAGGCCCTGCCCGCATCCGTCGCCCAGCGCGCCGAGGTGCTGGATTTCATGGAAACCTTTGCCCAGGCGCAACCGCCCGACCCGCACCATCCGGAGTTCTTCCGCGTGCTCGACGTGGCGCGCCGCATCGCAGGCACCGGCAGCCTGGGCGTGGACCGCTACGCCGTCCTCGTGGAAGGCAAGGGTTCGCCCGACGGCAACTATCTGCTCGACCTCAAGCAGGCCCTGCCCTCGTCGCTGGTGCCGCACCTGAAGACGAAACAGCCCCGCTGGGACACGCAGGCCGAGCGGGTGGTGGCCGTGCAGCGGCGCGTGCAGGCCGTCTCGATGGCGTTCCTGCAGCCGGTGGAGATGGGCGGGCGGCCCTACGTGCTGCGCGGCCTGCAGCCCATCGAAGACCGCGTGACCATCGCCGGAGCCCGGCAGAAGCTCGCCGACATCCGCGGCGTCGCCGCCACCATGGGGCGGCTGGTCGCCTGGGGCCAGCTGCGCAGCGCCGGCCGCCAGGGCTCGGCCATCGCGGACGAACTGATCGACTACGCGCGCCACAACAAATGGCAGGCCCGGCTGCAGGCCGCCGCGGTGGAGATGGCGGAGAAGACGCTGCGCGACGCGGCCGAGTACAACGCCGCCTATGACGACGGCGTGTTCCGGCTGTAAAGGAGAGGGCCCGCAGCTCTGCGCACTGCACGGCCATTCGGAGACAATCCCGCGGCTCAGTTAGACTGAGAACCGTTCTCACTTACTCGGCGCCCTGCCGAGGTTATGAAGGGTCGGGGTATGGCAGCCGTGGAAACGGCGCGGCAGCAGCATGTCAGTGCGCTGTATTGCGAACATCATGGATGGTTGTTGGCGTGGCTGCGCCGCAAGCTCGGTTGCGGGCATCAGGCGGCCGATGTGGCCCATGACACTTTTCTGCGCATCCTGGGCTCGCCCGCGGCGCTGCCGACGCTGCGCGAGCCTCGCGCCTACCTGGTCACCACCGCCAGGCGCCTGCTGATCGACGAGGCGCGGCGCCGCGTGATCGAGCAGGCCTACCTGGACGCGCTGGCCGTGGTGGCGGGCGCCGATGGCGGGCCTTCGGCCGAGCAGGTGGTGGAGACGATACAGGCGCTGGTACGCATCGAGGCCGCGTTGCAGGACCTGTCGGCCAAGGCGCAGCAGGCTTTTCTGCTGCATTACCTGGAAGGACTGCCGCACGCGGAGGTGGCGGCCGCGCTGGGCGTCTCCACCCGCATGGTGCAGAAGTACCTGGTCCAGGCACTGGTGTGCTGCCACCAGGCGATGGAAGGGTGAGCAGGTTGCCGCGCGAGGGCAACGCCATCGCCGAACAGGCCGCCGAATGGATGGTGCGCCTGGGCAGCGACGACGAGGAAGAACGCGTTAGGGCCCAGGCCGGCTTTGCCGCCTGGAAGGCACAGGACCGGCGCCACGCGCAGGCGGCAGCGCGCATGGAGGCCTTCATCGGCCAAGTGCAGGCGGTGCGCGGGCAGGCGCCTGGAGGCCGGCAGGCCGCGCAGGCTGCGATGCGCGTGGCAGGGCAGTTGCGCCGCCGCCAGCGCGCCGGCCGGTGGGGCAGCGTGCTGGCGCTGGCCGCGGTGCTGGCCGTGCCCGCATGGTGGCTGCTGCGCGACCACCCCGCCAGCCCCTGGGCACAGGAGCTGGCCGACCTGCGCAGCACCGAAGGACAGTGGCGCCACCAAGTGCTCGATGACGGCTCGCAACTCACGCTGAGCGGTGCGGGCGCGGTGCGCTGGCATCTCGATGGGCATCAGCGCGTGGTGGAACTGCTGCGCGGCAGCGTTCTGGTGCAGGTGGCCCACGACGCGTCGCGGCCCTTCTACGTGCAGACGCCGCTCGGCCGGGTGCGTGCGCTGGGCACCCGTTTCACCGTGACCTACGACGCGGCCGGCGTACGGGTGGAAATGCTCGAATCGCGCGTGGCGGTCCAGACGCCGCAACAGTGGCGGTCCGGCAGCCACGAGGCCGTGGAAGTCAGCGCGGGCCAGCGCGTGACCCTGGGAGATACCGGCGTGGGCCGCATCGAGCCTCTGGACCCGCAAGGCGTGGAGCAGGGCTGGCGCCGCCATCAGCTGGTGGTGGATGACCGGCCGCTGTCCGAGGTGCTGGACGAACTGGCCCGCCACCACACAGGCAGCCTGCACTACGACCGGGCTGCACTGTCCAGGGTGCGGATGACGGGCGTTCTGCCGCTGGACGATCCCGGGCAGGCGTTGCAATTGCTGCGGCAGACCTTCCCGCAGTTGCGGGTACGGTCGCTCGCCTCGCGCTGGATGTGGGTGGGTCTGGCAGCGGCGCCGCCCTGAGGAGCGCATTTTTTTCGCGTGAAGAGGTTCGGGTTTTGCGTTCTGGCCCGTCAAGGGCTGTGAACCCAATGAACAAAGGATCTCTCACATGCGCGACTCGATGCGTTTTGGCCCGCGCGGCGGCCTGACGACCCTGGCACTGTCGCTGTCCATGGCGCTGGCGGCGCTGTCTCCCGCGGTGCATGCCCAGCCCGGCGCCGCTGCCGTGGTTCGGGCCTACGACATCCCGCCCGGCGCGCTGGGCCCGGCGCTCAACCGCTTCGCGCAAGAAGCGGGCGTATCGCTGGCGGTGGATGCCAGCCGGGTGGCCGGAGCCACCACCGCCGGCCTGCAGGGCCGCTATGGCGTGGAAGAAGGCTTCGCGCAACTGCTCAGGGGCAGCGGTTACGCCATTCGGAGGTCCGGTGCCGGCTATGGACTCGCACCTGCACTGCCTGCCGCGGCGCCCGCGGCCGGTGACCAAGACCGCACGGGCGCCCAGGCGGCTCCGGCGCAGACCGTGGCCGCCGACGCGGCCGCCCCCACCGGCGGCGCGGCGCAGGACACCCCGGCAGTCCGCACGCCAGCGGGCCGCGACACGCTGGAAACGGTGACCGTGTCGGCCTCGCGCTCCAACATGGAGGCCGAGAAGGCACCGCAGACGGTGCAGGTCATCACGCGCGCGCAGATCGAGCAGCAGCTGGCGCTTTCCACCAATTCGTCGGACGTGCTGAGCAACCTGATCCCGTCGTACACGCCCAGCCGCGGGAAGATGAACGGCAGCGGCGAGACGCTGCGGGGCCGCACGCCGCTGATCCTGGTGGACGGCGTGCCGCAGTCCAACCCCATCCGGCCCACCGGGCGCGAGGCGCACACCATCGACTTCGCCATGGTCGACCGGGTGGAGGTGGTGCAGGGCGCCAACGCCATCAACGGCCTGGGCGCCACGGGCGGCACCATCAACCTCATCACCAAGCGGCCCGAGAACGGCGCGCTCAACCAGCACGTGGACGTGCAGGCCACAGTGCCCGCCGGGCACGGCGGGAGCGACGGCCTGTCCACCAAGATGGCCTACAGCGCCAACGGCCGGCAGGAGAAGCTGGACTATCTGTTCTCCCTCGCGGCCGAGGACCAGGGCCTGTGGCGCGACGCGCAGGGCCGCGGCATCGGCGCGGACAACACCCAGGGCGACCTGATGGACGCGCGCAGCTACGACGTGCTGGGCAAGCTGGGCTACTGGCTGGACGACAACCAGCGGCTGCAACTGTCGGTCAACCGCTACCGCATCAAGTCGCAGGCCCATTACATCGGCGTGGCGGGCGACCGCACGCGCGGCATTCCCACCACCTCCATCCGGGGCACGCCAGCGGGCGCGCCGCCCTTCAACGAGGTCCAGACCTCGGCCATCACCTACGACCACTACGATCTGGCGGGCATGGAGCTGTCGGCCCTGGCGTTCAGCCAGGAGTTCGAGGCGCTGTTCGGCGGTGACCGCTCGGCCACCTTCCAGGACCCGCTGATCGCGCCGCGCGGCACGCTGGTGGACCAGTCGCGCGCCAAATCGTCCAAGCTGGGCACCAAGGTCACGCTGACGAAGGCCGATCTGCTGGACAGCCGGCTCAAGCTCACCGGCGGTTTCGACACGCTGGTGGACAAAGGCAAGCAGGACCTGTTCGGTACCGGCCGCACCTACGTGCCCGAATCGGAATACCGCAACCTGTCGCTCTTCCTGCAGGGGGAGTACAGGCTGTTCGATCAGGTCACGCTGCACGGCGGCGTGCGCAGGGAATCCGCGGATCTGAAGATCGACAGCTACCGCACGCTGGCGGCCTACAACCGCGTAGCGGTGCAGGGCGGCACGCTCGACTTCAACGACACGCTCTACAACGCCGGCATCGTGTACGAGCCCGCGAAGGACTGGAACGTCTATGCCAGCTATTCCGAAGGCTTCGGCATGCCGGACGTGGGCCGGGTGCTGCGGTCCATCAACACGCCGGGCCAGAACGTGGACGACATGAAGAGCCTGAGCCCCATCGTCACCCAGAGCGTCGAGTTGGGCACGCGCGTGAAACGCGGTGACTGGGAGGCCGAGGCGAGCTGGTTCCGGTCGTCCTCCGACTACGGCACGCGGGTGCTGCGGGTGAACGAGGCCTTCATGCTCGCACGCGAGAAGAACCGCATCGACGGGCTGGAGGCCAGCCTGGGCTGGCAGGTCGACCGCGCCCACAAGGCCAGGCTGGCCTATTCGCGAACCAAGGGCCGCTACGACAGCAACGGCGATGGCCGCCTGGACGCGCGGCTCGACGGCCTGAACATCGCGCCCGACCGGCTGGTGGCCAGCTGGACGGCGCAGTGGAATGCGCAGCTCTCGTCCTTCGTGCAGGTGCAGCACGCCTTCAGCCGCACCTTCGACAACCCGGCCATGAATTTCGGCGGCTACACGCTGGTGGACGCCAGCGTGCAGTACCGGCTGCCCAAGGGCCGGTTGCGGCTGGCCGTGGCCAATCTGTTCAACCGCGACTACATCACGTACTACTCGCAAAGCGCGCTGGTGGAGCCGCTGCGGTACTTCGCGGGACGCGGCCGCACGCTGACGCTGGGCTATTCGGTGGACTTCTGATGGCTTACAGCGCAGCGACGGTGGCGTGCACCACGGCACGCGCGGTGGTGGCCGTGGCCGGCGGCTACGGCGTGGTGCAGCTGGCAGTAACGGCCACCGCCAGCGCGCTGGCCCGCTTCGGGCTGGCGCCGTCCGATGCCGTCGTGGCGGCGGCCATGCTGGGCTTTCCAGCCTACCTGGGCGTGTTGCTCTGGGCGCTGGCGTGCACACGGTTGCTGCACCTGGCCGGCGTGCTGGGCGCAGCCGCCGCGGGCTGCGCCGCGCTGGGCTGGTGGCTGCAACCGGGCATACCCGCATGAAAGCGGCACCGGCTCCCGCTGCGGGTTGGCGCACGCGCATGTCGGGTGTGCACACCTGGTGCGGCATCGTGCTGGGAGTGCTGCTGCTGGTCGTCTTCTGGATGGGCACGCTCAGCGTGTTCGACCGGGAACTGGACCGCTGGATGATGCCCGCCACCCGGCTGCCAGCCCCGCATCGCCCGCCACCGCTGGACGCGCTGCAGCCCGTCGTCCAGGCGCTGGTGCCGGCAGGCGCGCGCCAATGGCGCATCGACTGGGCCACGCCGCGCACGCCCGTGCTGCGCCTGTCCTGGCAGGGCCCGGACGGCGTGCGGGGGCAGCGGTACCTGGATGCGGCCACGCTGGCCGTGCTGCCCGCGCCGGGGACCTGGGGCGCCAGCGGCTTCATCTTCCCGTTCCACTATGGCCTGCATTGGGACTGGAAGGACCTGGGCAAGTGGCTGGTGGGCCTGGCCGGCATGGGCATGCTGGTGCTGCTCGTGGGAGGCGTGGTGATCCACCGCCGCCTGCTGGCGGACTTCTTCACCTTCCGGACGCGCAGCCGGCTGCCGCGCAGCAGCCTGGACCTGCACAACGTCACCGGCGTGATGGGCCTGCCCTTCCATGTGGCGATCACGGTGTCGGGGCTGGTGATCTTCTGGTCGCTGTACTTTCCGCAGGCGCACGTCGGCGTCTACGGCGATGGCCCCCAGGCCCGCGCCGCCGTGCAGGCCGACGGCTATGGCCGCTACCAGCGCCCGCGCGCAGGGCCGGCGACGCAGCCCATGGCGTCGCTGGACGCCATGGCCGACGCGGCACGCCGCACCTGGGGCGCGGGCGCGGAGCCGTACTTCCTGCGCGTGTGGAACCCGGGCGACCGGCACGCCACGGTGGAGCTGCGCCGCTCCTATGCGCGCGAGGTGCCGATGAACCTGGACCAGCTTTTCTTCGACGCCGCCACCGGCCAACCCCTGCACCGCTTCGAGGCTGCGCCGGCCATGGACGTGCAGCGCTTCATCTCGGGCCTGCATTTCATCCAGTTCGAGCATCCGCTGCTGCGCTGGCTGTATTTCGGCCTGGGACTGTCGGGCTGCGTGCTCATCGCGAGCGGCCTGGTGCACTGGCTGGCGGCACGGCGAGCACGCACGCCGCCGGGCCTGCGCTGGCGCCTGGTCGAGTCGCTGTGCATCGCCGGCACGACCGGCACCGTCGTGGCCACGCTGGCCTTCCTGGCGGCCAATCGCCTTCTCCCCGACGCCGCGCACGCCATGGGCTGGACCCGTGCGGAACTGGAGGCGTCCGCGTTCTACGGCGCCTGGGTGGCCTGCCTGGCGCTCGCGTTGGTGCGTGGGCCCAACGCCTGGCGCGATCAGGCCATGGCCATCTCCGGCCTGGCACTGTGGTGCGTGGCGCTGAATGCGCTCACGACGGATGCCTACGGCGCCGCATGGCCACGCACGCCGGCAGCCGTACTCGGTGTGGACGCGATGTTGCTGCTGCTGGCCACCGTGGCGGCATGGTCTGCGCAGCGCATCGCACGCGGAAGTGCTGCCGCATGAGTGCGGGCGCGTTCACGGCCTGCGCAGCGGCTTGCATCGGCGCCGCATGGTGGTTGCTGTACTTGGCGACCCGGCGGGTGCAGGACACCTTTCCCGCTCCCCTGCCCACCCGGTCGGTGGTGGGCCTGCGAATCGTCTCCGCGGGGCTGGGGGCGCTGGCATGGCTTGCGTGCGCCGCTGCCGACGGCATCGCCATGGGAACGTTGCTTTGGGCCGCCTTGTGGAGTGCCTGCGGCCTCGGCCTCATGGTCTTGTTGACTGGCGCGCCTCGATGGATGCGGCGCCTGGCACTTGCCACCCGCGCAGCCATTCGCTCTTGGAGCGGCAAATGAAAAAGCCCTCCAGGTCGTCGACCTGAAAGGCTTTTCGTATCTGGTGGCGCTTCACGGATTCGAACCGCGGACCTGTGGATTATGATTCCATCGCTCTAACCGACTGAGCTAAAGCGCCTAAGCCCTCAAGTATAGCGCTTTTTTCAGGGCACACAACAACTTCCTGCACCGTTCGATTCCGCCCACGGACCGCCCACGAGGCCGGGCCGTAGAATTCCGCCCTTCAGCCCCTGGATGAACACCATGACCCGCTGCAAGAACACCACCACCCCACCCGCCACCCTGCCCTGGGCCACCCCGCAACGCACGAAGGCAATGGCCGCGCTGCTGCTCGCGCTGTGCGCGGCCACGGCCTCCGCCCTGCTGGCCGCTCCGGCGGCGGCGCAGGAGGTGCAGCCCGGCATGGGCAGCCTGCGCAACTTCCCCGAAGCCGCGCAGCGCGGCACCCTGGTGGTGCTCAGCACGGCCGAAGCCAGGCTCAATGGCGACACCGTGCGCACGGCGCCCGGCCTGCGCATCTTCAGCCCGCAGAACACGCTGGTGATGGCCCACTCGGTGATCGGCCAGTCGTTCACGGTGAACTACACGATCGAGCCGTCCACGGGCCTCCTGCACACCGTCTGGATCCTCACCAAGGCGGAAGCCGCGGTGCCGCGCAAGGGCAGCGGCGGCGGCTCGTTCTTCGATTCGCTGTTCGGCTCCGGCCGTTGACGGCGCCGGCCGCTACCGCTACCGCTGTCGCCGCCGCGGCGGCCACCGCCGCTCCGCCATCCGTTTTTCTTCTGATGTTTCCGGCCGCTGCAATGCGCGGCCCGGATGCGGCATCCGCAGGGTGCCGCCCTTCCCTTTCCCGAGATTGCCCGCCATGGCCAAAAAAGTCTTCGTCAAAACCTTCGGCTGCCAGATGAACGAGTACGACTCGGACAAGATGGTGGACGTGCTGCATGCCGCCCAGGGCTACGAGCCCACGCAGAACGCCGAAGAGGCCGACCTGATCCTGTTCAATACCTGCTCCGTGCGCGAGAAGGCGCAGGAAAAGGTGTTCAGCGACCTGGGCCGCTTCAAGCACCTGAAGGCGCGCGGCGTGAAGATCGGCGTGGGCGGCTGCGTGGCCAGCCAGGAGGGCGACGAGATCATCAAGCGCGCGCCCTACGTCGATGTGGTCTTCGGCCCGCAGACCCTGCACCGCCTGCCCGAGCTGCTGGCGAAGCGCGACGCCCTGGCGCGCCCGCAGGTGGACATCAGCTTCCCCGAGATCGAGAAGTTCGACCACCTGCCGCCCGCGCGCGTCGAGGGCGCGAGCGCCTTCGTCTCGATCATGGAAGGCTGCAGCAAGTACTGCAGCTACTGCGTGGTGCCCTACACGCGCGGCGAGGAAGTGAGCCGCCCCTTCGACGACGTGCTCGTGGAAGTCGCGGGCCTGGCCGACCAGGGCGTGAAGGAAGTCACGCTGCTCGGACAGAACGTGAACGCTTACCTGGGCAAGATGGGTGGCACGGCCGAGGTGGCCGATTTCGCGCTGCTGCTGGAATACGTGGCCGACATCCCGGGCATCGAGCGCATCCGCTTCACGACCAGCCACCCCAACGAGTTCACGCAGCGCCTGATCGACGCCTACGCGCGCATCCCCCAGCTGGCCAGCCACCTGCACCTGCCGGTGCAGCACGGCTCCGACCGCATCCTGATGGCGATGAAGCGCGGCTACACGGCGATGGAATACAAGAGCACCATCCGCAAGCTGCGCGCGATCCGGCCCGACCTGGCGATGAGCAGCGATTTCATCGTCGGCTTCCCCGGAGAGACCGAGGACGACTTCGCCAAGATGATGAGGCTCATCGACGACATCCACTTCGACAACAGCTTCAGCTTCATCTTCAGCCCCCGCCCCGGCACGCCGGCCGCGGGCCTGCACGACGACACGCCGCACGAGGTGAAGCTGCGCCGCCTGCAGGAGCTGCAGGCCGTGATCAACGCCAACATCCGCTCGATCAGCGAAAGCCGCGTGGGCACCGTGCAGCGCATCCTCGTGGAGGGCGCCTCCAAGCGCGACGGCAGCGAGCTGATGGGCCGCACCGAATGCAACCGCGTGGTGAACTTCGCGGGCCAGCCCCGGCTCATCGGGCAGATGGTCGACGTCACCATCACCGAGGCCAAGGCCTACACGCTGCGCGGCGAGGTGGTCATAGCGGACCATGGCGCACTGGCGACGCACTGAGGCCGGGTGCGCATGGGCTTCGCCGCACGCCTCTTCCGCCGCCAGCAGGGCGTCGCCGCGCTCGGGGGGCTGTCCTTCCAACAGATGCTGCTGCTGGCGTTCCTGCTGATCGCCGGGCTGCAGGGAGCGAGTTCGCTGCGCGCCATCTTCACGCTGGAGCAGCTCATGGTGCAGAGCCGCCACGGCGCCGCCGAGGCGATCCAGCTCAACGCCGCCGCCCAGAGCCTGAACGCGCGCAGCCAGACGATGGAACGGGCCGCCCGGCAGTCGCTGGTGCTGGCCGACCGCACGCTGCGCCGCCGCTTCGACGACATCGCCCGCGAGGCGCGCGACATCCTGCAGCGCCTGGAGGCCAACGGCCTGCCGCCGGACCTCGCCGTCCAGTGGCGCGCCCACCTCGACCAGGTGAACACCCTGCTGGACGGCCCGCCCGCGCTGTCGCTGGACAACGAGCGCGCCGTGGCCGGGCTGTTTTTGGAGATCGACGGCGTCAACGGTGCCATCGCCCAGACCGTGCAGGACATCAACGCGCGGCGCAGCACCGAGCTGCAGGAGAAGATCGAGGCCAGCCGCCGCGAGGTGACGCACCAGGTGGTCGGCGTGATCGTGCTGGCGCTGGTGCTCGCGCTCGCGCTTGGCATCTGGCTCGCGCGGCCGTTCAGGCACCTGCGCCACGCGATCCGCCTGCTGGGCGAGAACGAACTCGCGCAGCCCGTCGACATCCCGGGGCCGGTGGACGTGCGCCGCGTGGGCCAACAGCTCGAATGGCTGCGCGTGCGGCTGCTGGAGCTCGACGCCGACAAGGCGCGGTTCCTGCGGCACGTCTCGCACGAACTCAAGACCCCGCTCGCCTCGATGCGCGAGGGCGTGGCGCTGCTGCAGGACGGCGTGACCGGCGAACTCACGCCCGGCCAGCGCGAGGTGGTGGACATCCTCCACCAGAACACCCTGGTGCTGCAGGGCGAGATCGAGGCGCTGCTGCGCTTCAACGCCGCCGCCTTCGAGGCGCGCCAGCTGCACCGCGTGCCCACCGATCTGCTGGCGCTGGTCGAGGCCCAGGTGGAGGCGCAGCGCCTGCACTGGCAGGCCCGCAAGCTCGACGTGGTGGTGGAGGGCCGGCCCGTGACGCTGCCGATCGATGCCGAGAAGATCGCCTCGGCCGTGGGCAACCTGCTCTCCAACGCGATCCGTTTCTCGCCGCGCGGCGGCAGGATTTTGATTCAACTCATACGTTTCGAAGACCTCATCCGCATCGATGTGGCCGATGAAGGTCCCGGCGTGCATGAAAATGACCGTGCCCGCATCTTCGAGCCCTTCTACCGCGGAGTGCGGCAGCCGGAAGACGCCGCCCGCGGCACCGGCATCGGCCTGTCCATCGTCCAGGAATACGTCGCCGCCCACGGGGGACGCGTGAGCCTCGTCGAGGCCGGCGAACGTACCCCCTTCCGCATCGAACTGCCCCATGCCTCTTGACCATCTGCTGCCGGGCCCCCGCGCACTGTCCGCCGGCCCGGCGATCCGCCTTGCGCTATGCACGCTGGGGGCGGCGCTCACGCTCGCGCTCTCCGGTTGCGCCGTGCCGCCCGAGCCCGCCGCCGAGCCCCCGGCTCCGGCGCAGGCCGCCCTGCCGCGGCCTGCGCCGGAGCCGGAGCCCGAGGCGGACAGGCCCGACGCGGATGCCGCCACCGCGCCCCGTGCGCAGGGCGACGCCGCCGACGCACCGCAGGCCGTGCGCGCCGCCTCCATCTCGCTGCCGCGGCAGATGCTGCAGTACGCGGACCGCGTGCGCGGCCTCTCGCCGCCCGAGCTCACGGCCGAGATCGCCCGCCTGTCCGATGCGCAGTCCGGCAGCGGCGCCGCCCCGGAAAACGCCTTTCAGCTGTCGCTGGCCCTGCTGCAGACGCGCCAGCCGGCCGACACGGCCCGCTCCCTGGGGCTGCTCCAGAAGCTGCTGGCCGACGGCCGGCCGGCCGCGGTCCTGCTGCAGCCGCTGGCGCGCCTCATCGAGAACCGCCTGCTCCAGCAGCGCCGGCTGGAAGACCAGGCGGACCGCCAGGGCCAGCAGATCCGCGACCTGCAGCGCCGCATCGACCAGCTGAACGAACGCCTGGAGGCGATGCGCGCCATCGAGCGCAGCCTCAACGCCCGCCCGGGCGCGCCCGGCAACGGCCGCTCGCACCCGGCCTCCGCAGACACCCCCCGCTGACCCGGTCCCGCGCATGCCCGCCCCGTCCTCCCCGAAAGCCCCGCCCTCCGCGCCCCGGCCGCGCATCCTCGTCGTGGACGACGACGCCGACATGCTGCGGCTGCTGTCGCTGCGGCTCAACGCGGCGGGCTACGACATCACGGCCGTGCCCTCGGCCGAGGCCGCGCTCGCGCAGTTGGAGACCCACCGGCCCCAGCTCGTGCTGAGCGATGTGCGCCTGCCCGGCCGCGACGGCCTGGCGCTGTTCGACGAGGTGCGTGCGCGCCATCCCTCGCTGCCGGTGATCCTGCTCACCGCGCACGGCACGATTCCCGACGCGGTGGAGGCCACGGCGCGCGGCGTCTTCACCTACCTCACCAAGCCCTACGACGCCAAGGATCTGCTCGACAAGATCGCGCAGGCCCTGGCACTGAGCGCACCCGCCACCCGGAGCCCGCAGTCCGACAGCACCTGGCGGGCGGAGATCGTGAGCCGCTCCAACCGCATGGCCGACCTGCTGGCGGAGGCCCACATGGTCGCGCAGTCGGACGCGAGCGTGCTGCTGCTGGGCGACAGCGGCAGCGGCAAGGAACTGCTGGCCCGCGCCATCCACCGCGCCAGCCCGCGCGCGGCGCGGCCTTTCGTGGCCGTGAACTGCGGCGCCATTCCCGAGGCCCTGCTGGAGTCCGAACTGTTCGGCCACATGAAGGGCGCCTTCACCGACGCGCACAGCAACCACAAGGGCCTCTTCCAGGCGGCCGACGGCGGCACGCTGCTGCTCGACGAAATCGGCGACATGCCGCCGGCGCTGCAGGTCAAGCTGCTGCGGGTGCTGCAGGAGCGGGCGGTGCGCCCCGTGGGCGCGAGCCAGGCCACGCCCGTGAACGTGCGCATCGTCTCGGCCACCCACCGCGATCTGGAGGCCGCCATGGCCACCGGCCAGTTCCGCGAAGACCTCTACTACCGCCTCAACGTGGTCACGCTGACGCTGCCCACGCTGGCAGACCGGCGCGAGGACATTCCGCTGCTGGCGAACCACTTCCTCGATCTGTTGTCCCGCAAGTACGACAAGCGCCTTTCGGGCTTCTCGCCCGAAGCCCTCAAGGCGCTGACGGCCGCCCCCTGGCCCGGCAACGTGCGGCAGCTCTACAACGTGGTGGAGCAGGCCTGCGCGCTCTCCACCACGCCGCTGGTGCCGCTGGGGCTGGTGCAGCGCGCCCTGCGCACGCCGACGGCCCAGGTGCTGAGCTTCACCGAGGCGCGGCAGCGCTTCGAACGCGAATACCTGGTGGACCTGCTGAAGATGACGGACGGCAACGTCGCCGACGCCGCACGGCTCGCGCAGCGCAACCGTACGGAGTTCTACCGCCTTCTGCAAAAGCATGCGCTAACACCCGGCCAGTTCAAGAGCGATGCGGCCGCCGGCGACGATGTCGCCGAAGAGCGACAAGACTAAGTCGTTGATTCCAAAGGGAATTCACTTTCCCTGCGTGGAATCGGTCGCCGGATTGCGACAAAAACCCGGGTTTTGGGCCCTCCCAGGCGCCCCGCACAACTGCTTACACGGAAAAGTGCACGCAAGTCCTTGATCCACAAGGATTTTTCCAGGCTGGCACAGGGTTTGCCCTATTGCTCGCATGCAACAGGCCTACTCCCCCTCCAGCGATGCGCCGACACCGGCCGCAACGCGTTCGCGAGAGGGTTACGCACCTGCCCTGGAACACCACAACCGAGTGAGCACAACCATGGAAACCCTATCCTCCCGACCGGATGCCGCGCCCCGCAAACCCGCGGGCGTCGCCGCTCCCGCTGTGGTGGCGCGCCGTGGCGCACGCTACCCCCGCCCGGTGGAATCGTCGCGCAGCACGCTGCGCGAAGAACGCCATCCCAATTCGCTCACCGCACCGCCCGTGCACCGCGGCTCGATGGCGCCGCTGCCTTGGCGCGGATTCTGGAACAGCATCGGCACGGCCCTGCTGATGCGCCTCAACGGCCGCGGCAAGGCGTCCGCCGGCACGGCTGCAGCGCCCCGCGAAGGCTGGGAGCGCATCGCCGGCCAGCGCCGCAACGTCTTCCTGCTGCTGGCCCTCGCCACCAGCGCCCTGGCCACCACGCTCTTCGCCGGCGTGCAGCCCAACTACGACAGCGCCTGGCTCGAATACGGCCAGCTCGCCCTGTTCGCCCTGCTCTCCACCTGGGTGGTGACCGGCTTCCTCACGGCCATGATGGGCTTCTGGGTCATGCTGCGCGGCGACCGCCACGCCCTGTCGGCGAAAAGCGTGCGCGACGACGTGCTGAGCCCCGACGCACGCACCGCGATCATCATGCCGATCTGCAACGAGGACGTGTCCACCGTGTTCGCAGGCCTGCGCGCCACGTGTGAATCGGTCGCGGCCACGGGCCACGCGAAGACCTTCGACGTGTTCATCCTCTCCGACAGCTACGACCCCGAGATCGCCGCCGCCGAGCGCGCCGCCTGGGAAGAGCTGCGTGCCGTGCTCGCGGCCAACGCCAGCCAGCCGCAGGTGGAGGTGTACTACCGCCTGCGCACCCGCCGCAGCCACCGCAAGGCCGGCAACGTGGCCGACTTCTGCCGCCGCTGGGGCAAGGACTACAAGTACATGGTGGTCCTCGACGCCGACAGCGTGATGAGCGGCGACTGCATCGTCTCCATGGCCAAGCTGATGGAAGCCCATCCGCGCGCCGGCATCATCCAGACCGCCACGCAGGCCATCGGCCACGTCACGCTGCACGCCCGCGCGCAGCAGTTCGCCTCGCGCGTCACCGGCCGGCTTTTCACGCTCGGCATGCAGTACTGGCAGCTGGGCGAGTCCCACTACTGGGGCCACAACGCCATCATCCGCGTGCAGCCCTTCATGGACCACTGCGCCCTGGCCCCGATCAAGGGCACCGGCGGCATGAGCGGCGGCATCATGAGCCACGACTTCGTCGAAGCCGCGCTGATGCGCCGCGCCGGCTACCACGTGTGGCTGGTCTCCGATCTGGTGGGCAGCTACGAGCAGCAGCCGCCGGACCTGCTGTCCGAACTGCAGCGCGATCGCCGCTGGTGCCAGGGCAACCTGCAGAACGCGCGCCTGATGGCCGAGCCCGGCATCCACCCCGTGCACCGCGCGATGTTCGTGACCGGCGCCATGGCCTACCTCTCGGCACCGCTGTGGCTGGCCTTCATCACTTTCGGCACCGTGCTGTGGCTCTCCGGCGCCCGCCTCGTGGCCGACTGGAACGTGTTGCCCGGCGAGCTGATGGCCCTGTGGGCCTGGACGCTGTGCATGCTGTTCCTGCCCCGCGTGCTGGGCGTGACCGCCATCCTCATGAAGGGCGAGCAGAAGCAGTACGGCGGCACCGCCAGCCTGCTCAAGAGCGCCGTGCTGGAAAGCGCCATGGCCATCCTGCAGGCCCCGATCCGCATGCTGGGCCACTCGCTGTTCGTGCTGATCGCACTCACCGGCCTGAAGCTCGACTGGAAGTCGCCCCCCCGCGAAGCCAATGCCGTGCCCTGGAGCGACGCCCTGCGCCAGCTGGCCCCGATGAGCATCGTCATCGCCCTGCTGGGCGTCGGCGTGGCCCTCCTCGACCCGACGGCCCTGGTCTGGCTGATGCCCGTGGGCCTGCCGCTGGTGCTGGCCATCCCGCTGGTGGTGCTGTCCAGCCAGATCGCCCTCGGCCGCACCCTGCGCGCCCAGCGCCTGCTGCTGATCCCCGAGGAATCGTGGTCGCCGCCCGTGCTGCGTCGCGCCTGGATGCACGCCACCCAGCTCAAGAACGGTGGCCCGCAGCGCCAGCCCGCTCCGCTGCTGAAGGCGGCCTGACGCCCCTTTGCCCCTCGTGCGCGCCCGGCGCGCACTTCCAGGCCGGCCCCCCAGGGCCGGCCTTTTTCATGGCCGGGCGCGGCGGGCGGTCCATGAAAAAAGCCCCGCGGTGGCGGGGCTTCGTTACGGGGCGGGCGGAACGGGATCAGAACGGCAGTTTGGGCATGCCGCCCCCGCCGCCGAAGCCCTTCATGCCACCCATCTTCTTCATCATCTTCATGAGGCCGCCGCCCTTCATCTTCTTCATCATGCCCTGCATCTGGTCGAACTCGTTGAGCAGGCGGTTCACCTCCTGCACCTGAACGCCCGCGCCGGCCGCGATGCGCTTCTTGCGCGTGGCCTTGATGATCTCGGGCTTGCGGCGTTCCTGGGCGGTCATGCTCTGGATGATGCCTTCCTTGCGGCGGATGTCCTTCTCGGCCTTGTTCATGTCCACCTGCCCCGCCTTGGCCATGAGTTCGGAGGGCAGCTTGTCCATGAGGCTGGAGATGCCGCCCATCTGCTTCATCTGCTGCAGCTGGCCCAGGAAGTCGTTCAGGTCGAAGCCGTCGCCGCTCTTCACCTTGGCGGCCAGCTTCTGCGCGGCCTCCAGGTCGACCCCGGCGCTCACCTGCTCCACCAGGGCCACGATGTCGCCCATGCCCAGCACGCGGCCGGCATGGCGCTCGGCGTCGAACACCTCCAGGCCGTCGATCTTCTCGGACACGCCCGCGAACTTGATCGGAGCGCCCGTCACCTGCCGCACCGACAGCGCCGCGCCGCCGCGCGAATCGCCGTCGAGCTTGGTCAGCACGATGCCGGTGAGCGGCAGCGCCTCCTTGAAAGCCTTGGCGGTGTTCACCGCATCCTGGCCCTGCATGGCATCGACCACGAACAGCGTCTCGACCGGGTTCAGGGCCGCGTGCAGCTCCTTGATCTCGTTCATGAGCGCCTCGTCGATCGCGAGGCGGCCGGCCGTGTCGACCAGCAGCACGTCGAAGTAATGTCGGCGGGCGTGGTCGATCGCGGCGCGCGCGATGTCCAGCGGCTTCTGGTCCGGCGTGCTGGGGAACCACTCGGCGCCGGCCTGCCTGGTCACCGTCTTGAGCTGCTCGATGGCCGCCGGGCGGTACACGTCGCCCGAGACGGTGAGCACCTTCTTCTTGCGCTTCTCGATCAGGTGCTTGGCGAGCTTGGCCGTGGTGGTGGTCTTGCCGGCGCCCTGCAGGCCCGCCATCAGGATCACGGCCGGGGGCTGGGCGGCGAGATTGATGTCCGACACGCCCTCGCCCATGGTCGCGGCCAGTTCGCGGTTCACGATGGAGACCAGCGTCTGCCCCGGCTTGAGCGATCCCAGCACTTCCTGGCCCAGCGCCTTTTCCTTCACGCGGGCGATGAAGTCGCGCACCACCGGCAGGGCCACGTCGGCCTCCAGCAGCGCCATGCGCACCTCGCGCAGCATGTCCTGCACGTTGGATTCGGTGATGCGGGCCTGGCCGCGCATCTCCTTGACGAGCCGGGAGAGTTTTTCGGTGAGGGCGGATGCCATGGGACGTATTCCGGTTGGGCGGGCCGGACGTGCATCCGGGCGCGGGCCGCGCGGGGCGCGGCGGTGGCGGGCTAAACTGTGGGCCCATGATTTTACCCAGCGTCTCTCCCGCCCACTGGCTGCTCTCCCTGGGCGCGGCGCTGGCCTACGCGGTGCCGGCGCTGGCGGCCGCGCGGCTCGGCCCCGAGCGCGGCCGCGCGGCGCTCTGGATGGCCTGGGTGCTGCATGCCGCCGTGCTGGCCTGGGGCCTGCTGGGCAGCGTGCCGCGCTTCGGCTTCGCGCCCGCGCTCTCCATGACGGCGTGGCTGGTGCTCACCGTCTACGCGATCGAGCACCAGGTGTTCCCGCAGATGCGCACGCGCTGGATGCTGGCCGCCCTGGGCGCGGCGGCGGTGCTGCTGGCCCAGGTGTTTCCCGGGCAGCCGCTGCACGTCAACGCCTCGGCCTGGCTGCCGCTGCACCTCGCGCTGGGCATCGCCTCGTATGGCCTGTTCGCGGCGGCGGTGGTGCATGCCTGGCTGATGACGCGCGCCGAGCGCCGCATCCGCCTGGCCGCCGATCCGCGCAGCGGGGTGCCGCTGCTCACGCTGGAGCGGCTCACCTTCCGCTTCGTCGTGGCCGGCTTCGTGCTGCTCACCGCCACGCTCGCGGCGGGCCTGTTCTTCGGCGAGACGCTCTACGGCCGGGCCTGGAACTGGGACCACAAGGCTGTGTTCTCCGTGCTCTCGTGGCTCACGTTCGCCGTGCTGCTGATCGGCCGCTCGCGCTTCGGCTGGCGCGGACGCATCGCCGTGCGGGTGCTCTACGCCGGGGCCGGGCTGCTGCTGCTCGCCTACGTGGGCTCGCGCTTCGTGCTCGAAGTGGTGCTGGGGCGCACGCTGTGAAATACCTCGTGCTGCTGCTCGTGCTAGCCGTGGCCTGGTGGCTGTGGCGCGGCGGCGCGCGCCGCGGGCAGGTGGCCGCGCACACCGAGCGTCGCCGGCTGGCCACGCCGCAGGACATGGTGGCCTGCGCCCACTGCGGCGTGCACGTGCCCGCGCCGCAGGCGGTCGCGGAAGGTGGCCGCAACTACTGCAGCCCCGAGCACCGCCGCCTGGGCCCGCGCCAGGCATAGGCACGACCGGGCTGCCCGTGCTGCACTGGACCGCGTCCACCCTGCAGGTGCCTGCGGCGGACCCGCCCTTCCTGCGCCTCTGGACCAGCTTTCTCGCCGGCCGCGTGCTGGTGGCGGTGGCGCTGCTGCTGCTGCAGGCCCTGGGCTTCGCCTTCAACCAGCATGCCGAGCCGGTGCTGGCGACCGTGTGCACGCTGTATCTGCTGGCCACCGTGATGGCGCTGGCGTTCTCGCGCGCCGCGCCCCCGCCGCCGCAGGCCGGCATCCGCTGGCTGCCCACCATCGGCGTGGATCTGGCGGCGATCATGGGACTGCAGATCCTGCAGTCCGGCGCGATGAATTTCACGCCGCTGTTCGGCCTGCCCATCCTCATGGCCGGCGTGCTCGGCACCCTCACGCTCGCGCTGGGCACGACCGCCGCCGCCACGCTGATGCTGCTCGCCTGGACCTGGTGGCTGGGCGGCGCCGGAACGGCCGAATCCACGCAGCGCTACTTCCAGGCGGCGCTCACCGGCACCGGCTACTTCATCGTGGCCTACCTCGTGCACCAGCTGGCGACGCGCCTGCACCGCGAGCAGGAGCGCGCCCAGGAGGGGCTGCTCGCGGCCAAGCTGCAGGAGCAGGTGAGCGCGCTGGTCATCGACCACCTCTCGGACGGCGTGCTGGTGGTGGACGGCGGCGACACGGTGCGCCTGGCCAATCCCGCGGCCCTGCTCTTCCTGGGCGGCGCGCCGACGCCCGCGCCGCCCTTCGCGCTCGGCGGCACGCCCTCCTGGGCGCCGCTCTTGGACCTGGCCCGGCAGACCTTCCAGAAGGCCCAGCCGCAGAGCGCCGGGCTGGACGTGCTGCACCCGGGCCAGAGCCCGCTGGCACTGCACGTGCGGACCTGGCTCACGGCCTCGCCCCTGGTCGCGCCCGGCACCGGCGGGGCGCAGCTGTGCGTGATGTTCCTGCACGACCTGCGCGAGATGGAGGCCCGCCTGCGCACCGAGAAGCTGGCCGCCATGGGCCGCATGTCGGCGGCGGTGGCCCACGAGATCCGCAACCCGCTGGCGGCCATCGTGCAGGCCAACGCACTGCTGGAAGAAGACCTGGCCGATCCCGCGCACCGGCGGCTCACCCAGATGGTGGGCCAGAACGCGGACCGTCTCGCCCGCATCGCGGAGGACGTGCTGGACATCGCGCGCGTGCAGCACCAGATCCACCACGCGCCCGCGGGCGTGCTGCCGCTGGACGACTCCGTCGCCCAGGCCTGCCGCGACTGGATGGCGCACGCACCGCAGGGCCGGCGCGCGCACCTCGCGCTGCATGCCGCGGGCACGCAGGTGGAGTTCGATGCCGAGCACCTGCGGCGGGTGCTGGTGAATCTGCTGGACAACGCCCTGCGCTACATGGGCGGGGAGCCGGATTCGCTCTGCATCGCCACGTACGTGAATGGCGCGGGCCAGGCCCACCTGCAGGTCTGGAGCGACGGCGCGCCGCTGGACAAGACCGTGGAGCGCCATCTGTTCGAGCCCTTCTTCTCCTCGGAGAGCCGCTCCAGCGGCCTGGGCCTCTACATCTGCCGCGAACTCTGCCAGCGCCACGGCGCCTCCATCGCCTACCAGCGGCTCACGCGGGTGCTGGAGCGCGGCGCGGTCGGCGGCAACGCCTTCACCGTGGCCTTCCGGCGGGCCCACCGTCCCGGGCCGGCCTCGCTGTTTGACACAATCGTCGTCTGACAAGGCCCTCCGCGCCACCGTACGCTCCTGCCATGAACGCCCCCGCCGCCACCATCCTGGTCGTCGATGACGAACCCGACCTGCGCACGCTCTATGAACTCACGCTGCTGCGCGAGGGCTACCGCGTGGAGACGGCGGCCACGGTGGAGGAGGCACGGCGCCAGCTGCAGGCACGCCGCTTCGACGCCGTCATCACCGACATGCGGCTGCCGGACGGCTTCGGCATGGAGTTGCTGCAGGACCTGCGCCAGCAGAAGCGGCGCGAGCGCTGCGTGGTCATGACCGCCTACGGCTCGGCCGAGAACGCGGTCGAGGCGCTGCGCTCGGGCGCCTTCGACTACCTCACCAAGCCGGTCGATCTCAAGCAGTTCCGCTCCGTGGTCGCTTCCGCCGTGCAGGGATCGGGCGGCGTGCCCGCGCCGCGCTCGCCGCGGGCGGGCACCGCCGCGCAGCAGTCCACGGCCGCAGGCGCGCCCTCGGAACTGGAGCGCCTCGTCGGCGAATCGGAGGCGATGCGCAACGTCAAGCAGCGCATCGCCAAGGTCGCGCGCAGCATGGCCCCGGTGCTGATCCGCGGAGAATCGGGCACCGGCAAGGAGCTGGTCGCCCGGGCGCTGCACGCCAGCAGCCAGCGCGCCGACGGCCCGCTGGTGGCCGTCAATTGCGGCGCCATCCCCGAGAACCTGCTGGAAGCGGAATTCTTCGGCGCCCGCAAAGGCTCCTACACCGGCGCGAACGCGGACAGGGACGGCTACTTCCAGGCCGCGCGCGGCGGCACGCTGTTCCTGGACGAGATCGGCGACCTGCCGCTGGCCATGCAGGCCAAGCTGCTGCGCGCGATCCAGGAGCGCAGCGTGCGCCCCCTCGGCTCCACCCAGGAAGAGACGGTGGACGTGCGCATCGTGAGCGCCACCCACCGCGACCTCGCGGCCGACGTGCAGGCGGGGCGGTTCCGCCAGGACCTCTATTACCGGCTGAACGTGATCGAGATCGTGATCCCGCCGCTGCGCGAGCGCCGCGAGGACCTGCCGGCCCTGTGCGCGGCGCTGCTCGACCGCATCGCCGGCGAGGCCGGCCTGCCCGTACCCGCGCTCACGGCACAGGCCCTCGCGGCACTCGAGCGCCATCCGCTCACCGGCAACGTGCGCGAACTGGAGAACCTGCTGCACCGCGCCGTGGCCCTGAGCGATGCGGAAGACCTGCACATCGAAGAAGGTCCGCTCCCGGGCAGCGCCGCGGTGCCGGCCCCGCGCCCCGCAGCCGCTCCTGCGGCCGCCCCCCCGGGCGCGGCGGCGGCCGACGGCGCGGGCGATGCGCAGCCGGGAGCGACCGTGCCGCTGCCCGCCGACCTGCAGGGCTGGCTGGACCAGCAGGAGCGCGAAATCCTCGTGCGTGCCCTGCGCGAGCACGGCTTCAACCGCACCGCCACCGCCGCACGGCTGGGCATCAGCCTGCGGCAGATCCGCTACCGCATCGACCGGCTCGCGATCGCCACCCCGCAGGACGACGACGCGCCCGACGACCATGCTGCCTGCTGACACCTCCGCGCCGCCGCCGGATGGCGGACCCGCCTGCGACGCGCCCTGGCGCGGCGGCTGGTATGCGCCTGCCACCGCCCTGCCCTCGCCGAATTTCGGCGCACGCCCCCAGGGCACGGCCATCGACCTCGTGGTGGTGCACTCCATCAGCCTGCCGCCCGGCGCGTACGGCACCGGCGAAGTGCAGCGCCTGTTCACGAATGCGCTGGACTGGGACGCGCATCCCTATTACGCCGGCATCCGCGGGCTGCAGGTATCGGCCCACTTCTTCATCGAGCGGGATGGCCAGGTCTGGCAGTTCGTGAGCTGCGACGACCGGGCCTGGCACGCCGGCCCCTCGGCCTACCGGGGCCGCGAGAACTGCAACAACGATTCGATCGGCATCGAACTCGAAGGGCTCGAAGGCGATCGCTTCGAGCCCGCCCAGTACCAGGCGCTCGTGGTGTTGTGCCGCGACATCGCGCACCGCTATCCGGTCGCCCACATCGCGGGCCACGAACACGTCGCGCCGGGGCGCAAGCGCGATCCCGGCCCTGGTTTCGACTGGAATGCCCTGGAGCGCGGGCTCGACCGGCCGGCCATCGCCTTTCCGCCGCAAGTCAACCCCTCCTGACCGGCCAGCAAGGGTTTTCCCGAACCGCTGGCGCGGGTGCAGGCAAATCGCGACACTCGCTCCCCTTGCGCGTTTCCAGCACTGGCGCAGGCCCGGCACGCGATCCTGCCCCGCAGCGCGCGCCACGCCTCGCATGGTGCTTCGGGATCTCCATTCGGCGCGGCTTCGCAGCCCATGCTTGGGAAGCGTCCGGCGCGCCCGAAACATCGCGTCACCGCACGCTCCGCACACCCGTCGCCGATCCGGAGATACACTACATGTAGTGCCCGGACAGGCATCGACACGCTACCTATAGCGTTCCGCATGGCGCAATGCGCTAGCGGCGTCGGCCTACATCACTGTCCCTTTTCTGCCACCCCATCTTCCGAGGTTTCCTGTATGCAGCCTGCGCTGAACCCTTCATCCGCCACGACCTCCCCCGACCAGGCAGCCCCGTCCCAGGGCCTCGCGCCGGACGCCGGCGGCCACCCGCTCTCGCACTACCAGATCATCCGCCGCAACGGCGCGGTGGTGCCGTTCGAGCCGCAGAAGATCGCCGTGGCGATGATGAAGGCCTTCCTCGCAGTGCACGGCACGCAGGGCGCCGCCTCCGCCAGCGTGCGCGAGACGGTGGACACGCTCACGCAGTCGGTGGTGCGCGCGCTCATGCGCTCGCGTCCGGGCGGCGGCACGTTCCACATCGAAGACGTGCAGGACAACGTGGAACTGAGCCTGATGCGCGGCGGCCACCATGAAGTCGCCCGCGCCTACGTGCTCTACCGCGAGCGCCGCACGCAGGAGCGCGCGCACCTGCAGCACGACCGCCAGCCCGTGCCCTCCACGCCGGTGCTGCACGTGATCGACAACGGCCAGCGCGTGCCGCTCGACGAAGCCCGCCTGCTCGGCCTGATCGACTCCGCCTGCGCCAACCTGGGCGCGGACGTGCACTCCGCGCCCATCGTGGCCGAGACGCTGCGCAACCTGTACGACGGCGTTCCGATGGACGAGGTGTACAAGGCCTCCATCCTGGCCGCGCGCACGCTGATCGAGAAGGACCCCGACTACACCTACGCCACCGCCCGCCTGCTGCTGCACACGATCGTGCGCGAGGTGCTGGGCCAGGACGTGGTGCCCGCCGACATGGGCCCGGCCTACGCCGCCTACTTCCCGCAGTTCATCCAGAAGGGCGTGGACAACGAACTGCTCGACCCGCGCCTGCTGCAGTACGACCTGCAGCGCCTGGGCGCCGCGATCAACCCGGGCCGGGACCAGCAGTTCGACTACCTCGGCCTGCAGACGCTGTACGACCGCTACTTCCTGCACGTGCGCAAGACCCGCATCGAGCTGCCCCAGTGCTTCTTCATGCGCGTGGCCATGGGCCTGGCGCTGAACGAAACCGACCGCGAAGCCCGTGCGATCGAGTTCTACGAGGTGCTGTCGTCATTCGACTTCATGTCGTCCACGCCCACGCTGTTCAACAGCGGCACGCTGCGCTCGCAGCTCTCGTCCTGCTACCTGACCACGGTGCCCGACGACCTCGACGGCATCTATGAGTCCATCAAGGAAAACGCGCTGCTGTCCAAGTTCGCGGGCGGCCTGGGCAACGACTGGACGCGCGTGCGCGCCCTGGGCTCGCACATCAAGGGCACGAACGGCGAATCGCAGGGCGTGGTGCCGTTCCTCAAGGTGGTGAACGACACGGCCGTGGCCGTGAACCAGGGCGGCAAGCGCAAGGGCGCCGTCTGCACCTACCTGGAAACCTGGCACCTCGACATCGAGGAGTTCCTGGAACTGCGCAAGAACACCGGCGACGACCGCCGCCGCACGCACGACATGAACACCGCCAACTGGATCCCCGACCTGTTCATGCGCCGCGTGATGGAAAAGGGCACCTGGACGCTGTTCTCGCCCTCCTCCGTGCCGGACCTGCACGACCTGTTCGGCGCCGACTTCGAAAAGGCGTACGTCGCGTACGAAGAGAAGGCCGCGCGCGGCGAGATCAAGCCCTCGCGCACCCTGCAGGCCACCGACCTGTGGCGCAAGATCCTCACGATGCTGTTCGAGACCGGCCATCCCTGGATCACGTTCAAGGACGCCTGCAACGTGCGCTCGCCCCAGCAGCACGCCGGCGTGGTGCACTCGTCCAACCTCTGCACCGAGATCACGCTCAACACCAGCGACGCCGAAACCGCGGTCTGCAACCTCGGCTCCGTGAACCTCGTGCGCCACCTCAAGGACGGCCCGAACGGCAAGGAACTCGACCACGCCAAGCTGCGCAAGACCATCTCCACGGCCATGCGCATGCTCGACAACGTGATCGACATCAACTACTACGCCGTCGAGAAGGCGCGGGCCTCCAACATGCGCCACCGCCCCGTGGGCCTGGGCCTGATGGCCTTCCAGGACAGCCTGTACGAGCTGCGCATCCCCTACGCCTCGCAGGCCGCGGTGGAATTCGCCGACCGCTCGATGGAAGCGATCTGCTACTACGCCTACTGGGCCTCCACCGAACTCGCGCAGGAGCGCGGCAAGTACTCCAGCTACCCCGGCTCGCTGTGGGACCGCGGCATCCTGCCGATCGACACGCTCGACCTGCTCGAGAAGGCCCGCGGCGGCTACGTGGAAGTGGACCGCGCCGCCACGCTCGACTGGGATGCGCTGCGCCAAAAGATCGCGCAGGACGGCATGCGCAACTCCAACTGCGTGGCCATCGCCCCCACGGCCACCATCTCCAACATCGTCGGCGTGGATGCGTCGATCGAGCCGTCCTTCGGCAACCTGTCGGTCAAGTCGAACCTGTCGGGCGAGTTCACCGTCATCAACGGCTACCTGGTGCGCGACCTGAAGCGCCTGGGCCTGTGGGACGACGTGATGGTCATGGACCTCAAGCACTTCAAGGGCTCGCTGCACCCGATCGACCGCGTGCCGCAGGACGTGAAGGCGCTGTATTCCACGGCCTTCGAAGTGGCGCCCACCTGGCTGGTCGAGGCCGCATCGCGCCGCCAGAAGTGGATCGACCAGGCGCAGAGCCTGAACATCTACATGGCAGGCGCCTCCGGCAAGAAGCTCGACGAGACCTACAAGCTCGCCTGGGTGCGCGGCCTGAAGACCACGTACTACCTGCGCACGCAGAGCGCGACGCACGTCGAGATGAGCACCGTGAACACGCGCCAGCTCAACGCCGTTTCGTCGGGCAGCGACGGTGCGATGCAGGCCGCCGGCAACGGCGCCGCGCGCCCCAGCGCGCTCGATGCGGCCGCGGCCGCTGCGCAATCGCAGGCCGCCGCGCTGCCCGCGACCGACGTGAAGTTCTGCGCCATCGACGACCCGACCTGCGAAGCGTGCCAGTGATGTGATGCGCCGCGCGGAAGGCCCCATCGCGAGACCTTCCGCGCGTGTGCTCTGAAGCAACAAAAACATCGCTGCGCCACGCTGCGGCGCTTTTATTTTTGCAGCGCTGCTTTCATAATCCGACCATTGGAATACCTATGCTGAACTGGGACGAAGAAGTCAAGCCCTCATCGCAGAAAACTCCGGACGGCGGTCTGCAAAGCCACCGTCCCGACATGGCGCCCCCCGCGTCTTTCCAGAGCCCCGCGCTGCAGTCCGTCGCCGCCTCCGCGCCGCTCGCCGCAGCCGCGCCTTCCGCCGCCGCCGCACCCATCCAGCACCGCCGCGTGAATGCCGCCGACAAGCGCATCATCAACGGCCAGACCGACGTCAACCAGCTCGTCCCCTTCAAGTACAAGTGGGCCTGGGAGAAGTACCTCGCCACCTGCGCCAACCACTGGATGCCGCAGGAAGTGAACATGACGCGCGACATCGCGCTCTGGAAGGATCCGAACGGCCTGACCGAGGACGAGCGCCGCATCGTCAAGCGCAACCTCGGCTTCTTCGTCACCGCCGATTCGCTGGCCGCCAACAACATCGTGCTGGGCACGTACCGCCACATCACCGCGCCCGAGTGCCGCCAGTTCCTGCTGCGCCAGGCGTTCGAGGAAGCGATCCACACGCACGCCTACCAGTACATCGTGGAGTCGCTCGGCCTCGACGAGAGCGAGATCTTCAACGCCTACAACGAGGTCGATTCGATCCGCAACAAGGACGAGTTCCTGATCCCCTTCATCGAGGCGATCATGGACCCCGACTTCAAGACCGGCACGCCCGAGACCGACCAGACCCTGCTGAAGTCGCTGATCGTGTTCGCCTGCCTGATGGAAGGCCTGTTCTTCTACGTCGGCTTCACGCAGATCCTCGCGCTCGGCCGCCAGAACAAGATGACCGGTGCCGCCGAGCAGTACCAGTACATCCTGCGCGACGAGTCGATGCACTGCAACTTCGGCATCGACCTGATCAACCAGCTCAAGCTGGAGAACCCGCACCTCTGGACGGCGGAGTTCAAGGAAGAGATCAAGGGCCTGTTCATGAAGGCCGTCGAGCTGGAGTACCAGTACGCCGAAGACACCATGCCCCGCGGCGTGCTCGGCATGAACGCCTCCATGTTCAAGGGCTACCTGCGCTACATCGCCAACCGCCGTGCCACGCAGATCGGCCTGGAGGCGCTCTTCCCGAACGAAGAGAACCCCTTCCCCTGGATGAGCGAGATGATCGACCTGAAGAAGGAGCGCAACTTCTTCGAGACGCGCGTCATCGAGTACCAGTCCGGCGGCGCTCTGTCCTGGGATTAGTCGATCCCGGTAATTCCAGGCCATGATTTTTCATTCCACGCCCCGCACCGGCAGCCCGCAAGGGCCCTGCCGCGCGGGGCGTTCCCGCGTTCATGGCGGTGGGTGCCCCCGGGGCCCCATCGCCATGGATCGCTCCATGTCCAATGCAGGCACGGAGCGCTCTTTGCAAATCGACCCAAGGAGAAAATGATGGCAACTGCGAAAAAGACGACCGCCGCCAAGAAGGCTGCACCCGCCGCCAAGAAGGAAAAATCGGCGACGACCACCAAGGCATCGACGACCGTGAAGAAGGCCGCTGCGGCCCCGGCCACGGCATCGGCCAAGAAGGCTGCTTCGACCACCACGAAGAAGGCCGCTTCGCCCGCGAAGAAGGCCGCTTCGTCCACCACGAAGTCGGCTTCGACGACGACGGCGAAGAAGGCTGCCGCTCCCGCCAAGAAGGCCGCTTCCACCACGACGAAGAAGGCTGCCGCTCCCGCGAAGAAGGCTGCTTCGTCCACCACGAAGTCGGCATCGTCGACGGCGAAGAAGGCTGCGGCTCCCGCCAAGAAGGCCGCTTCGACCACCACGAAGAAGGCTGCGGCTCCGGCCAAGAAGGCTGCTGCCTCTGCGAAGAAGGCAGCGCCTGCCAAGAAGGCCGCTGCGCCCGCGAAGAAGGCTGCCGCTCCTGCCAAGAAGGCCGCCGCGCCCGCGAAGAAGGCTGCCGCTCCGGCCAAGAAGGCTGCTGCACCCGCGAAGAAGGCCGCGGCCCCTGCCAAGAAGGCTGCTGCCGCTCCCGCCAAGAAGGCTACTGCATCCGCCTCCACCGGCACGGCGAAGAAGGCCACCGCTCCGCGCAAGTCCGCCGCTGCCAAGACCACGAAGGCCGCCGCTCCGGCCCCTGCGCCCGCAGCCCAGACCACGCTGAACCCGCAGGCCGCATGGCCGTTCCCGACGGGCACCAAGCCCTGAGGCGGAAACCCGGGCCCCCTGTGCGTGGGGCTGGGCCGACCGACCCGGTGCTTGCACCGGGTTTTTTTATGCCCGCGCGATCTCAGGCGGGCGTGAAGTCGAGCTGGTAGTTCTGCGGTCCGCGCTGTGCGATCTTCAGCGCGCCCAGGCGGTTGCCCAGTGCGGCGCAGCGCGCGAGCGACCAGCCCTGCTCCAGCCCGAAGAGCAGCGCGCCGCGCCAGGCGTCGCCGCAACCCGTCGGATCGACCACCGCGGCCGGCTGCACGGGCGGCACGCGCGTGGCCACGCCGTCTTCCCACACATCGCAGCCCTCGGCACCCAGGGTGACGACCAGGCCGCGCACCTTGCGGGAGATCTCGGCGAAGCTCCAGCCCGTGCGCTCGCACAGCATGCGGCCCTCGTAGTCGTTCACCGTCACCCAGTCCGCCTGGCCGATGAAGCGCGCGAGCTCTTCACCGCCGAACATCGGCAGGCCCTGGCCCGGATCGAAGACGAAGGGAATGCCGGCGGCCGCGAACTGGGCCGCATGCTCGATCATCGCGTCGCGTCCGTCCGGCGCGATGATGCCCAGGCGCAGGTCCGGCTCGGCGGTGATGCGCGTCTGGTGCGCGAGCATCATCGCGCCCGGATGGAAAGCGGTGATCTGGTTGTTGTCCCGGTCGGTCATGATCAGCGCCTGCGCGGTGTAGGTCTCGTCCACGCGGCCGACGTGGCGCGTGTCGATCCCCAGGCCCTGCAGGCGCTGCTGGTACTCGGCCCCGTCGCTGCCGAGCATGGCCATGGGCACGGGGGTGCCGCCCAGCAGCTTCAGGCTGTAGGCGATGTTGCCGGCGCAGCCGCCGAAGTCGCGGCGCAGCGACGGCACGAGGAAGGACACGTTGAGGATGTGCAGCTGGTCGGGCAGGATCTGCTCGGCGAAGCGGCCCTCGAACGTCATGATGGTGTCGAAGGCCAGGGAACCGCAAATCAGGGCAGCCATAGAAATCCTGTAGATCGGGAGGAAGTGGAAGAAGCGGGGAAAACGGAATTGGAAAGCCCGACGCTGCCGCCGACGCAGATGACCGCATGACGGGCATACCGGAGACTGCCGGGATCGCGGACAGCCGCCGGGCACGCCGAAGAAGAACCTGCGCGGCTCACGGATAGAACGCCAGCAGCCGGTAGCCCGCCACGCGCGGCGCCGCGGCGCCCGCGACGCTCACCGGCCAGGAGCCGCCCCAGTCGCCGCCCGGCGGCAGCTCGGCGGGCGCGTTCAGGTCCTGCGGCATCAGCACGCGGCGCAGCACGGGCTGCTCCTGCGCATCGGTCAGCGTCAGTTCGAGGGCCGGCGTGGCGACGGGGAAATCCGCGCGGCTGCGCAGCGTGACCGCGAGCACGTAGCCGTCGCCGCGCGCCTTGTTGAAGGAGGAGCTGTCGATCACCACGTCCGTGATGCGGCGGGGCGGATCGATGCGGCACTGCAGCGGCGCGCACAGCACCTGCAGCAGGGGCCGGATCGCGGGATATTGCGATGCGAGGCGGTCGCGCTCCTGCAGAGCGACCTGCAGCAGCAGCAGCCCCAGCAGCACCACACCCGCCAGGCCCAGGGCGATGCGCACCGCGGGCCGGCGCCACCAGGCCCTGCGCCGCGCGGCGCGCATGAAGCCCGGCTCGTCGTTGCCGGCATCGCCATGGCCGTCGTCGCCATCGTCGTCGGCTCCGTCTTCGTTGTCGTCCTGGCGCGACCCGCGGCGCGGCGCTGCCTGCGCGATGGCCGCATTGCGCGCGGAGCGCCATACCGACGGAGCGGGCACGGGTGCGTCACCCGGCATCGCGGCATCGGCGGCGAGCGGCATGGCCTGGGTGGCGACGTCCACCGCATCGGTATCGACATCGACGCCCTCGTGCGCGAGTTCTCTCGCCAGCTCCTGCTCCAGGGCGTCGTCTTCCAGCGTCGAAGGCGGCGGGCCGCCCTCCTCGGCAGGTGCGGCGCCATCCCGTCCGGCAGCGTCGGAGGCCCCAAAGCGGTCGGCCGGCGGCGTGCCCTGCCCTTCCTCGCGCAAGCCCGCGCCATCGGTGTCGAATTCCTCGGGCCAGCCGGAGTCGCGCAGTTCGGCGAAAGGCAGTTCGTAGCCCACCAGCGGATCGGGCGCCTGGCGATGCGGTGCGGGCCGCGCCGGCAGGGATGCGGAGCTTGAGGAGGGTTCCGGAAGGACGGAGCCGTCCGCGCCGGGAGCTGGACCCGGCGCTTGCGTAGCCGTCGGGGCGGACGGAGCGGACCCCGGCGGGCGGACGCGCCAGGCGAGCGGCGAGACCGGCTCGAGGCTCCATGCCCGGTCGGGCGCGTCGGCCGCCAGGCTCCGGGCGGCGGCCTCCCGCCGGCGTTCCAGGAAAGCCGGTACGGGCGGAGCCTCCGGCAGGTGGCCCGGCGCACCCGCGGACGGCGGGGATGCCTCGGGCGGAAGCGGGAAGCCGCGTGGGAGCACCGCAGGCGGTGCGGTTTGCACCGGGGGCGGCGGCACATACGCGGGCTGCGCCGGCCGCATGTCGGGCCCAGCCACCCGCACCTGCGCGGCAGGCGGCGGTGCACTGCGCTCCGACGCGATGGATGCGGACGGCGAGGTCGATGCAGACGGCGAAGTGGAGGGTATGGGAGAGGCGGGCGCAGCGCCACGCGCCGGAACAGCCGCCTGCGAGGGCGGCGGCGGTGGTGCGCCGCGCCGGGCCGGCCCCGACGGCAGCAGGTGGGCGGAGGCGTCGAACACGTCCTTGCACTGCCCGCAGCGCACCCAGCCGTCCGAGATGCGCAACTGGTCCGCGACGACCTTGAAGGTCGTGCCGCAGGCGGGGCAGCGCGTGATCTGGCTCATGGGCTCGCGATTGTAGGTGGCGCCTGGCCCGGTGCGGCCCGCCCTCGCGTCAGCGCGAGGCCGTCATCAGGATCCAGCCGTCCTCGGCGTCGCTCACCTCGAGCGGCAGCCAGGGTGCGTAGGCCTCCTGCAGCTCGGCGGCCTGGCGCTCCAGGATGCCGGCCAGCACCAGGTGTCCACCGGCATCGACGTGCGCGCACAGCAGCGGCGCCAGCACCTTCAGCGGCGTGGCCAGGATGTTCGCGAACACGGTGCCGTAGAGGCCCTGGGCGGCGTCCGGCAGGCCGGCCTGCAGCGCCACGCCGTTGGCTTCGGCATTGAGCCGGGTCGATTCCACGGCCGCGGGATCGATGTCCACGGCGTCGATGTCCACGGCGCCGAACTTGGCGGCACCGATCGCGAGGATGCCCGAGCCGCAGCCATAGTCCAGCACCCGGCCGAAACCGCCGCCGCGCCGCGCGGTCCAGCGCAGGCACATGTGGGTCGTCGGGTGCGTGCCGGTGCCGAAGGCCAGGCCCGGGTCCAGGCGGATGTGGCGCGTGGCCTGGGCCGGCAGCTCATGCCAGGTGGGAACGATCCAGAATTCCGGCGTGATCTCCACGGGCGCGAACTGCGACTGCGTGAGCCGCACCCAGTCCTGGTCGGGCACGTCGGCCAGCCCCAGCACGCGGCAGCCCGCGAAGAAGTCCTGCACCTCCAGCAGCGCGCGCGCCTCGCCGGCCGCCTCCTGCGTGGGGAACAGCGCCACCACGCGGCTGCGCTGCCAGCCGTCCTTCGGAGGGGGCATGCCCGGCTCGCCGAACAGCGCCTGCTCGGCATCGGTCTGGGCGTCGGCATCCTCGACCGACACGCTCAGGGCGTCCAGCGCCTCCAGGGCGTCGCCCACGGCTTCGATCCGCTCTTCGGGGCACAACAGGCTCAGCTCAAACATGGCATCCATCTCCAGAAACGGCGATGCCGGCCCCCGTCACCGGAGCGCCAGCATGCGCGGGGGCCGGCCGGGGCCGGCACGGGTTCAGCGCTTGTGCGCGGCCAGCCACTCTTCCAGGTAGTGGATGTTGGTGCCGCCAGCGACGAACTTGGCATCCACCATCAGCTCGCGGTGCAGCGGGATGTTGGTGTGGATGCCTTCGATCACGGTCTCGGACAGGGCCGTGCGCATGCGGGCCAGGGCCTGCTCGCGCGTGTCGCCGTGCACGATGATCTTGCCGATCATGGAGTCGTAGTTCGGCGGCACGTAGTAGTTGGTGTAGGCATGCGAGTCCACGCGCACGCCCGGGCCGCCCGGCGCGTGCCAGACGGTGATGCGTCCGGGCGACGGGGTGAACTTGTACGCGTCCTCCGCGTTCACGCGGCACTCGATCGCATGGCCGCGGATCTCGATCTGGCGCTGCGTGAACGGCAGCTTCTCGCCGGCGGCGACCATGATCTGGGTCTTCACGATGTCCACGCCCGTGATCCACTCCGTCACCGGGTGCTCGACCTGCACGCGCGTGTTCATCTCGATGAAGTAGAACTCGCCGTTCTCGTAGAGGAACTCGAACGTGCCGGCGCCGCGGTAGCCGATCTTCTTGCAGGCAGCCACGCAGCGCTCGCCGATCTTTTCGATGAGCTTGCGCGGAATGCCGGGGGCCGGCGCTTCCTCGATCACCTTCTGGTGGCGGCGCTGCATGGAGCAGTCGCGCTCGCCCAGGTACACCGCGTTGCGGTGCTTGTCCGCCAGGATCTGGATCTCGATGTGGCGCGGGTTCTGGAGGAACTTCTCCATGTACACGGCCGGGTTGCCGAAGGCGGCCTGGGCCTCGGCCTTGGTCATCTGCACGGCGTTCACCAGCGCGGCCTCGGTGTGCACCACGCGCATGCCGCGCCCGCCGCCACCGCCCGCCGCCTTGATGATGACGGGGTAGCCGACGCTGCGCGCGATGCGGCGGATCTGCACCGGATCGTCGGGCAGTTCGCCGTCGGAGCCCGGCACGCAGGGCACGCCCGCGCGGATCATGGCCTGCTTGGCCGACACCTTGTCGCCCATCGTGCGGATGGACTCGGGCGTGGGGCCGATGAACTGGAAGCCGCTCTTTTCCACGCGCTCGGCGAAGTCGGCGTTCTCGGAGAGGAAGCCGTAGCCCGGGTGGATGGCCTCGGCGTCCGTCACCTCGGCGGCCGAGATGATCGCCGGCATGTTGAGGTAGGACAGCGGCGAAGGGGCCGGGCCGATGCAGACGGCCTCTTCGGCGAGCTTGACGTACTTCGCGTCGCGGTCGGCCTCGGAATACACCATCACGGCCTTGACGCCCAGCTCATGGCAGGCGCGCTGGATGCGCAGGGCGATTTCGCCGCGATTGGCGACAAGGATCTTTTTAAACATAGGCTCTCTCGCGGCTCATCGCCGCACGCTGGCGCGTGCCAGGGCGCTTTGCTTCGCCTTGCCTGCGGCAAGTACGCCGCGATTGGCGACAAGGATCTTAAACATGGGCTCTCTCGCGGCTCATCGCCGCACGCTGGCGCGTGCCAGGGCGCTTTGCTTCGCCTTGCCTGTGGCAAGTACGCCGCGATGGGCGACAAGGATCTTTTTGAACACGAATTTCCTGGTTCGCTGCAGGACTACGGTAGCGCAGCGAGGCTCACTCGATGACGAACAGCGGCTGACCGTATTCCACCGCCTGGCCGTTCTCGCCGAGGATGCGGGTGACCGTGCCGGACTTGTCGGCTTCGATCTCGTTGAGGATCTTCATGGCCTCGATGATGCAGATGGTGTCGCCTTCCTTGACCTGGCTGCCGACTTCGACGAAGGCTTTGGCGCCGGGGCTGGAGGCGCGGTAGAACGTGCCCACCATGGGCGACTTGACGATGTGGCCGGTCGGTGCCGCAGGGGCGGGCAGCTCGGCCACGGGGGCGGCGGCGGGCGCGGGCGCTGCGGCGGGCGCGGGTGCCGGGGCGGCCACAAATTGCTGCACGACGGCGCCGCCGCTCTTGACGATGCGGACTTTGCCTTCCGCCTCGGTAATCTCGAGTTCCGACACATTCGACTCGGACACGAGGTCAATCAAGGTCTTGAGTTTTCGCAAATCCATGGGGACTCCAACGCCTAAAACGAAATAGGGCGCGAATTTACCCCAATTTGACCGTTTCGACCCCTATCCGAGCGCAAATTCCATCATCTTCGAATGGAATGCCGAAGGATCAGCCCAATGCCGACCATTGCCGGAGGTCTTCGGTCGTGATCTGCCCCATTTTACGATGCATGATGCTGCCATCTGTGCCGAACAGGACCGTGAAAGGCAGGCCACCGGCGAGGTTGCCGAGGCTCCGGCCCAGGTCCGTGCCCTGCAGTCCCGCCAGTCCGACGGGGAAATCCAATGGAACGCGTTCCAGGAACTTCCGCACCGCGGAAGGCTGGTCGATCGCCAGACCCACCACCTGCCACCCCCGTGCGCGGTGCTCGCGATAGAAACCGTTGAGCATCGGCAGCTCTTCCACACAGGGCGGGCACCACGTCGCCCAGAAGTTGACCAGCAACGGCCGGCCGCGGAAGGCCTGCATCTCCACGGCCGCGTCGCCCTGCCGGGGAGCGTCGAACCGCTGCGCCCACATCGCGGCTTCAGCTTCCGGCAGCGCCGCGTGGGGCCGCAGGCGCCACCATGCCAGGCCGGCCCCCGCGGCCGCAGCGACGGCGGCCGCTCCAGCATAGAGGGCACGGCGGCGCGAACGGTCGGCCGGGGTCGGGGCGGGCGCGCCGGGCGCGGGAAGGGGGTCGGTCATACGGAGGGTTCCTCGTCCAGCAGCCTGCGCACGGCCCGGGCATCGCCGCGGGGCACGCGGCCGCGCGCGTCGGGGCGCAGGGCGCCGCGCAGGTCGTCCAGATCATAGACAAGCAGGTGCACCCCGATGGTCTCGCCCAGCGCGGCAGAACGGCCGGCTATGCTCAGCGCCTCGACCGACTCGCCGTGGAAGCCGGTGACCGTGCGGGGCTCGTAATCGACATGGTGGTCGATGAGCGCGATCTCGGCGGACTTGCAGTCGTCGCAGAAGAGCTGCAGGTAGATGTCCGACAGCCGGGTCGCCGTGCCGTACCAGACGGCGCCGCCCAGGTGCGGCCGGAACTCCGCCATGCGCTCCATCCAGACGAGCGCCAGCTCGCGCAGCGCCCGCAGTTCGGCGGGCTGGGTGTCGGCGCAGAAGAGGCCGATGTATTCGCGCACCGCGTCTTCCACCAGGTCGTTGTCCGGCAGCGGCGAGCGCGCGGGCAGGCCGAGCTGCCGGACGGCCCGGCGCTTGGCCGGGCCCCATTCGAGCCCTTCCTCCACGACGAAGCGGGCGGCGGCATTGGCGATCTCGGTGGCGAGGGCGTTGGGCATGGCGGCTTCCCGTTGGACGGCGTGGGAAAGAATAGACAGGGAGAACCCGCATTGTGGCCCGGCGGGCATGCGCCGTGGGAGCAATGCGCCCGCGCATGGCGGGGTCTTGCCGGAAAACACGGGCGGCAGTCGCCGGAAGCTATCAAAAAGAGAGCACCCCAACCTGCCCGACCGACGGCTTGCCGCGCGTGGCCGAACCGTAGAATCGGCGCCCATGCATATTCACATTCTGGGCATCTGCGGAACGTTCATGGGCGGCCTGGCCGCGCTGGCGCGGGAAGCGGGGCACCGGGTCACGGGCTGCGATGCCGGCGTGTACCCGCCGATGAGCGACCAGCTGCGGGCACTGGGGATCGAGCTGATCGAGGGCTATGGCGCCGACCAGCTGGACCTCGCGCCGGATGTGTTCGTGGTGGGCAATGTGGTGAGCCGTGCGCGGCTGGCCGACGGCAGCCCGAAGTTCCCGCTGATGGAAGCGATCCTCGACGCAGGCGTGCCCTACACCAGCGGGCCGCAGTGGCTGGCCGAACATGTGCTGCAGGGGCGCCACGTGCTGGCGGTCGCCGGCACCCACGGCAAGACCACCACCACCTCGATGCTCGCATGGGTGCTGGAATGCGCGGGCCTGCAGCCCGGCTTCCTGGTGGGCGGCGTACCGCTGGATTTCGGCGTGTCGGCACGGCTCGGGCTCGCGGGCCGGCCGGTGGCATCGGACGGGCCGGCGGGCGGCGCCCCGCTCTTCGTGATCGAGGCCGACGAATACGACACCGCCTTCTTCGACAAGCGCAGCAAGTTCGTCCACTACCGCCCGCGCACCGCGGTGCTGAACAACCTCGAATTCGACCATGCCGACATCTTCGACGACCTCGCCGCGATCGAGCGGCAGTTCCACCACCTCGTGCGCACCGTGCCGCCTTCCGGCCGGGTGGTGTTCAACGGGCTGGAGAACAGCCTCGCGCGCGTGCTGCACCAGGGCTGCTGGAGCGGCGTGGCCAGCTTCGGCGCGGCGGTGAGCGACTTCACCGCGCGCGGCGAGCCGGGGGCGTTCGACGTGCTGCGCAACGGGCACGTGGTCGGCCGCGTCGAGTGGGAGCTGTCGGGCGTGCACAACCAGCTCAATGCGCTGGCCGCCATCGCCGCTGCGGACCACGTGGGGGTGGCGCCCGCCGAGGCGGCGGCGGCGCTCGCGCGCTTTCGCAACGTCAAGCGGCGCATGGAACTGCGCGGCACGGCCGGCGGGGTCGCGGTGTACGACGATTTCGCCCACCACCCCACCGCGCTGCGCACCACGCTCGACGGGCTGCGCCGCCGCGTCGGCCCCAAAGCGCGCATCCTCGCTGCCTTCGAGCCGCGCAGCAACACCATGAAGCTCGGCACGATGAAGTCGCAGCTGCCCTGGGCGCTCGAAGCGGCCGATCTGGCGTTCTGCCACACCGCCGGGCTGGACTGGGATGCGGCCGAGGCGCTGGCCCCGATGGGCGCCCGCGGCCGCACGGCCGCCGACATCGGCACGCTCGTGGACCAGATCACCGCCGAGGCCCGGCCCGGCGACCACGTGGTGTGCATGAGCAACGGCAGCTTCGGCGGCGTGCATGCCCGGCTGCTGGAAGCCCTGGCAGGCCGCGCCGCGTGAACCGGGGGCGCCGGGCCCTCAGTAGCTGATCGCCATGGCGGGCAGATCGACCCGCACGACCGGCCGCGCCAGCGCGGCGCTCGCGGCCATGGCGAACTGCCGGCCCCAGTCCTGCGCCAGCAGCGCCGGGCCCGCGGCCTGCGCCACCACGAGCACCTTGTCGGCGGTGAGCACCTTGCCGCTGGCCCGCAGCGGCTCGCACTCCAGGCGCATGAATTCATCGTCGAGCCAGCGGCGCGCGATCTCGTGGGCCATGGGCACCTCGCCCTCGAGGTCGAAGCGGAACTCCTGGCCGGGTCCGAGAAGGACGGTGACTTCGCTGCGCATGGGGAAAGGGCCTTTCTTGCCGGATCGGGAAAGCGGCGGAGCCCGGGGGCCCCGCCGGCGGATGGGAAAAGCTTACACGGCGGCCTCGCCCATCCGCAACCGCCCCGGGCTCCCGGTTAACCCGGGGGACGCCGTGTCAAGCGGCGAGGGCGACAGCGGAGCGGCGCGCGGCGACCGCGTCCGACAGCTCCTTCAGCGCGCCGAGCGAATCGTCCCAGCCCAGGCAGGCATCGGTGATGCTCTTGCCGTACTCCAGGCCGCAGGCGTCGTCCTTGCCGGGCGTGAACTTCTGGGCGCCGGCCACGAGGTGGCTCTCCACCATCACGCCGAAGATGCTGTGCGAGCCGCCCGCGATCTGGCCGGCGATGTCGCGCGCCACGTCGCGCTGGCGCTCGTGCTGCTTGCTGCTGTTGGCATGGCTGCAGTCGACCATGAGCGTCGGCGGCAGCTTGGCGGCTTCCAGGTCCTTGCAGGCGGCGGCCACGCTGTCGGCGTCGTAGTTGGGCGCCTTGCCGCCGCGCAGGATCACGTGGCAATCGCGGTTGCCCTGCGTGTTCACGATCGCCACCTGGCCGTTCTTGTGCACCGACAGGAAGTGGTGGCCGCGGCTCGCGGACTGGATGGCATCCGTGGCGATGCGGATGTTGCCGTCCGTGCCGTTCTTGAAGCCGATGGGCGCCGACAGGCCCGAGGCCAGTTCGCGGTGCACCTGGCTCTCGGTGGTGCGCGCGCCGATCGCGCCCCAGCTGATGAGGTCGCCGATGTACTGGGGCGAGATCACGTCGAGGAATTCGCTGCCCGCCGGCACGCCCAGGCGGTTGATGTCGATGAGCAGCTGGCGCGCGATGCGCAGGCCCTCGTCGATGCGATAGCTCTCGTCGAGGTAGGGATCGTTGATGAGGCCCTTCCAGCCCACGGTGGTGCGCGGCTTCTCGAAGTAGACGCGCATCACGATCTCCAGCGTGTCGGCGTACTGGGCGCGCACGGACTGCAGGCGGCGCGCGTATTCGAGGGCGGCGGCGGGATCGTGGATGGAGCAGGGGCCGATCACCACCAGCAGGCGGTCGTCGCGGCGGGCCATGATGTCCTGGATGCGCTGGCGCGTGCGGGCGATGAGGGTTTCGATCGCCGTGCCCCGGATGGGGAAGAAGCGGATCAGGTGTTCGGGAGGAGGCAGCACGGTGATGTCCTGGATACGTTCGTCGTCGGTTTGGCTGGTTTTCTCGACGTTGCGGTACCAGGCATCGCTGGTGGAGGGTGCGGACTGGGTGGGGGCCGTCATGGCTGCTTCCTCGTGGAGTGGTTCGGAAAAAAGGGAGGCCGGAAAAAACAAAAACCGCCGGGCTTTTCAGCGTCGGCGGTCGTCAGGGGGTAGGTGCTTTGGGGGGGCTGCGCGCTAACCTCTCATCCGCCAGGGACAGAGAACCAAAAGGACCAAAAGTAAAACGCGCTGCGAATCGGCATAACCGGCAATGTAGCACTCTTTCGCGGGCCGTGGCGCGGCAATGCGTTGCAGCGTGGCGACAGGCTCCCTTGCCGCAGGTCTTCAGCCCCCTGCCCCGCCCCGGCGCGACAGCCATGCGCCGAGACGCGTCCACCAGCCGCGCCGCAGGCCGGGCGCGGGCCCGCCCGTGCGCAGATCCTGCCACTCGCTCGCGTCCACGCCGCCCTGCTGGTAGAGGTCGATGGCGAGCACGGCCTGTCCCAGCGCCCGCCACGCATGGCCTTCGAACGCATGGAAGCACGGCGATTCGTCGCGGCTGCGCCGCTGCAGGGCATGCTGCCAGGACGCCGCGGCGCGCACGAGCTGGCGCAGGGCGTTCTCGTAGGCGCCGAATTCGTAGAGCGCATGCCATCCCGAACCGAGGCCCGAGAGGAACAGCTGGTGCCGGCGGGCTTCGTCCAGCAAGGCCGTGACGCACGCCAGCACCGCCTGCGGGTCGGCATCCGGCGCGCGGCGGGTGGACACGGCCTGCTCCACCTGCGCCGACAGCGCCGTCACCGCATCGCGGAACTGCAGCGAATCTTCGTCTGCGGCGCTCTCGCGCAGCCACCGGCTGATGTCGCCGAAGGTCTGCAGGCTGGAGGGAAGCTGGGTGGTAGCCATGGATGGAAACGGCAATGTAACCAGTCTTCCCCCTGCCTGCATGGCCCAGCTGCGGGCGTTGTCCTACGGTCGAGCACTGCTTCGGCAGACGCGGGGCGGGCAGCCCGGTTCATAAGCTCTTCCGTACCGGCGGGCGAGAGGGCCTGCGGTATCCGGCCTCGGTCCGGCGTACAGCCGTTCCGAGCGTGCCATCCCATCCCCAAGAAAGCCGACCATGTCCATCCAATCCACTGCTGTCCTTCCCGAAGAACGCCTCTGGGCTCCCACCGTCTCCTGGGGTGCCGTTTTCGCGGGGCTCGTTCTTTCGCTGATCGTCTACCTGGTGCTGTCCGTGCTCGGCACCGCGATCGGCGCCTCGGCCATCGACCCGATGGGCGACCGCAATCCGTTCAGCGGCTTCGGCGTGGGCGCCGGCATCTGGGCCGGCGTGACGACGCTGCTGGCCATCGCCGTGGGCGGCTACGTGGCCGGCAACCTCGCACGCCGCTCCGGCGCGCTGCACGGCCTGCTGGCCTGGGGCCTGACCACGCTCTTCACCGTGTACCTGCTGATCAGCGCCACGGGCAGCGCCCTGAGCGTGGCGGGCGGCGCGGCCAAGGCCGGCCTGACCACCGCGGGCGCGGTGGCCGGCGCCGGGGTCTCGGCCGCCGCTCCGGCGCTGGGTGGCGCGGTGCAGCGCCAGCTGGACCAGGCCGGCATCTCGCTGGATGCCAACAGCCTGCAGTCCGAACTGGAAAAGCTGCTGCGCCAGACCGGCAAGCCCGAGCTGCAGCCCGAGAACCTGAAGAACGAGGCGCAGGCCGCCGCGAGCGAGGCCCAGGCCAGCGCCAGCAGCGCCGCCCAGGCACCGCAGACCGCCGACGCCGATGCCAAGGGCTGGCTGGCAAGCGTCATCCAGCGCGGCGAGCGCGTGCTGAACGCCGCCGACAAGGAAGCGCTGGTGAACATCATCGTGGCGCGCACGGGCAAGTCCCGCGCCGAGGCCGAGCAGATCGCCAACAACTACGAGCAGACCTACAACGAGGCGCGCGCCAAGCTGGAGGAAGCCAAGCAGCAGGCCGAGCAGAAGGCCCGCGAGGCCGGCGCGGAAGCCGCGAAGAACGTGGCCCGCGGCTCCTGGGGCACCCTGGTGGTGCTGCTGATCGGCGCCGCGGTCGCCGCCGGCGCCGGCATGCTGGGCTTCCGCCGCCAGCGTCCGGCCGGCGTGGTCGTGGCGGCCTGATCGAACCCGACCGAAGGCTGCTGGCGCAGCGGCCTTCCCGGCTCCCATCCTCCGCCTCTGGCGGGGGATGCCGAATGGAAAAAAGCCCGGTGGAGACTGCTCTCCGCCGGGCTTTTTGCCGTGTGCCCCGCCCGCGCGGCGGTGCAGCCGTCAGGCCGTGCCGCCCACCGTCAAACCGTCGATGCGCAGCGTGGGCTGGCCGACGCCCACGGGCACGCTCTGGCCTTCCTTGCCGCAGGTGCCGACGCCGCTGTCGAGCGCCATGTCGTTGCCGATCATGGTCACGCGCTTGAGCGATTCGGGCCCGCCGCCGACGATCGTGGCGCCCTTGACGGGGTAGAGGATCTTGCCGTTCTCGACCCAGTAGGCTTCGCTGGCGGAGAACACGAACTTGCCGCTCGTGATGTCCACCTGGCCGCCGCCGAAATTCGTGGCGTAGAGGCCGCGCTGGATGCTGGCGACGATCTCGGCCGGGTCCTTGTCGCCGCCCAGCATGTAGGTGTTGGTCATGCGCGGCATGGGGATGTGCGCATAGCTCTCGCGCCGGCCGTTGCCGGTGGGCGCCACGCCCATCAGGCGGGCGTTGAGCGAATCCTGGATGTAGCCCTTGAGGATGCCGTCCTCGATCAGCACGTTGCGCTGGCTGGCGTGGCCCTCGTCGTCCACGTTGAGCGAGCCGCGGCGGTCGGCGATGGTGCCGTCGTCCAGCACCGTGACGCCCTTGGCGGCCACGCGCTGGCCGATGCGGCCGCTGAAGGCGCTCGAGCCCTTGCGGTTGAAGTCGCCCTCCAGCCCGTGGCCCACGGCCTCGTGCAGCAGGATGCCGGGCCAGCCGGGGCCGAGCACCACGGTCATCTCGCCGGCCGGCGCCGGGCGCGATTCGAGGTTCACCAGGGCCGCGTTCACGGCCTCGTCCACGTAGCGGCCGATCTGGGCGTCGTCGAAGTAGGCCAGGCCGAAGCGGCCGCCGCCGCCGGCCGAGCCCATCTCGCGGCGGCCGCCCTGCTCGGCGATCACCGTCACCGAGAGGCGCACCAGCGGGCGCACGTCGGCGGCCAGCGTGCCGTCGGCGCGCGCCACCAGCACCACGTCGTATTCGCTCGCGAGGCCGGCCATGACCTGCGACACGCGCGGGTCCTTGGCGCGGGCGAGCTGCTCCACTTTGCCCAGCAGCGCCACCTTGGCGGTGCTGTCGAGCGTCGCGATCGGGTCCAGGTCCGGGTAGAGCGAACGGCTGGCGGCCACCTTGCGCGCCGCCACCTTCGCGCGGCCCTGCTGCGACGCCGCGGCGATGGAGCGCACCGTATGCGCCGCGTCGCGCAGCGAGGCCTCGGAGATGTCGTCCGAATAGGCGAAGGCCGTCTTCTCGCCGCTCACCGCCCGCACGCCGACGCCCTGGTCGATGCTGAAGGAGCCGGTCTTGACGATCCCCTCCTCCAGGCTCCAGCCCTCGCTGCGGGTGTACTGGAAGTACAGGTCGGCATCGTCCACGCGGTGCGCCCGGATGTCCGACAGCGCGCGCGCTAGGTGGGTTTCGTCCAGCCCGAAAGGCTCCAGCAGCAGCTGGCGGGCGATGGACAGGCGTTCGATGGTCGGTTCGCGGGAGATCATGGGCGGATTCTAGAAGCCCCCGGCCGCCACCGCCCTGCGGCCGGCGCACACCCCGTACGGCGGCGTGGCCTCTCGGGGGGCCGCAGGCCGCGGCCCGCTATGCCGGGGCGAGCGGCTGGCGCTGCGCGCGGGCGATGGACATCAGCACGCCCAGCGCCAGCCCCAGCGTGACCATGGCGGTGCCGCCATAGCTCACGAAGGGCAGCGGCACGCCCACCACGGGCAGGATGCCGCTCACCATGCCCATGTTCACGAAGGCATAGGTGAAGAAGATCATCGACACGGCGCCGGCCATGAGGCGCGAGAACAGCGTGGTCGCGCCCAGGGCGATGGCCAGGCCGCGCCAGACGAGCAGCAGCAGGAAGACGATCAGGAACAGGTTGCCGGCGAGCCCGAACTCTTCCGAATAGGCCGCGAAGATGAAGTCGGTGGTGCGCTCGGGGATGAACTCCAGGTGGGTCTGCGTGCCGGCCATGAAGCCCTTGCCCCAGACGCCGCCCGATCCGATCGCGATCATCCCCTGGATGATGTGGAAGCCCTTGCCCAGCGGATCGCGCGTGGGATCGAGCAGTGTGCAGATGCGCTGCTGCTGGTAGTCGTGCAGCACCGGCCAGCGCACGCCGTCTGCGCACAGCTGCGGCTCGAACCAGACGATGAGCGCGATGCCGATGCCGCCCAGGATCACCGGCGGCAGCACGAGCTTCCAGGGCAGGCCGGCGAAGAAGATCACCGACAGCCCCGCCGCCAGCACCAGCAGCGAGGTGCCCAGGTCGGGCTGCTTCATGATGAGGCCCACGGGCACCGCCAGCAGCGCGCCGGCCACCACGAAATCCAGCGGGCGCAGTTGTCCTTCGCGCTTCTGGAACCACCAGGCCAGCATGAGCGGCATGGCGATCTTCAGGATCTCGCTCGGCTGGATGACGAGGCCCACGTTGATCCAGCGCTGCGCGCCCTTCTTGATGATGCCGAAGAGCGCCACCGCCACCAGCAGCGCCACGCCGGCCGTGTAGAGCGGCACGGCCAGCATCATGAGCCGCTGCGGCGGGATCTGCGCGACGACGAACAGGATGCCCGCCGCCAGCACCATGTTGCGGCCATGGTCGTAGAACCGGGTGCCGTGGTCGTAGCCCGAGGAATACATCGCCACCAGGCCGATCGACGAGAGCGTCAGCAGCACCGCGATGAGCGGCCAGTCGAAGCCGCGGAACAGGGGCAGGATGCGCTGCAGCAGGGAAGGCTTGTCGAAGGCGGCGGACATGGGGCGACATTATCGGCGGCGGCCCGCGGCGGCCGGCCGTGGCGGCACAATGCCCGCTCCATGCCGATGCCATCCGCGCCCATGCCGCACGCCACCACCCACCTGCTCTACCTGCACGGATTCCGCTCGTCGCCCCGTTCGGCCAAGGCCCGCCAGATGGCGGACTGGATGGCCGCGCACCGGCCGGACGTACGGTTCTGGTGCCCGCAGCTGCCGCCCTCGCCGCGCGACGCGATGGCGCTGGTGGCGCAGGGCATCGAGGGCTGGCCGGCGCAGCGGATGGCGGTGGTCGGCTCGTCGCTGGGCGGCTTCTACGCGAGCTGGGTGGCGCAGCACAAGCCCGGCTGCACGAGCGTGTTGCTGAACCCGGCCGTGGACCCGGCGCGGGACCTGGAGCGCTACATCGGCCAGCAGACGGCCTGGCACGATCCGTCCGAGCAGTTCCACTTCCGGCCCGAATACATCGCCGAACTGCGGGCGCTGGAGGTGCGGGCCCTGCCCGCCGCCGGGCCGGAACTCGCCATCATCGCCAAGGGCGACGAACTGCTGGACTGGCGCGAGATGGCGGCCCGCTACGCCGCCGCCCGGGTGGTGCTGCTGGAAGGCGGCGACCATGCCCTGAGCGATTTCGCGGAGCACATCGGCACGGTGGTGGCGTTCTGCGGGCTGGACGCCCGCCCCGCGTGAAACGGCTTCGCTGACCCGGCTCAGGGCGCGGGCGTGCTGGCCGGCGCCTGCCGCCCCCGCCACCGGTCGTATTCCTGCGGATAGGCGGCCCGGTAGCGCCGGGCGTGCAGCGCGGCCTCGTCGTGCAGGCCGAGCAGCGTCGCGCTGTCGATCAAGGCCTCGATGACGCGCGGCTCCGGCGAGTAATGCACGAGGCGCGTCGCCAGCGCGTGCACGCGCGCGGCGTTCTCGCGCGTGGTCTGCATCGTGGTGAGCACCGCGAAGTCGAGGGTGTCGCGGAAGAACACGGTGGCGGCGGCCACGCGGCGGGCGGTGTCGTCGCGGAACCCGGGATCGCGCCGGTCGGCGGTCAGATAGGGCTGCGACACGCGGTGGTAATCCCGCGCCAGCAGCGCGATGCCGGCCAGCCACACGCCCGCGGCGAGCCCGGCGGCGCACAGCAGCGGGACGCGCACCGCGGCGCGGGCCGGGGCCCGCCACAGGCACGGCCAGAGCAGCGCCAGCGCACAGGCGGCCATGAGCTGGAAGGGCCCGTACCAGAGCGGGAACTCCAGCATGCTGTGCACGCCGATGGGGACCAGCAGCCCCCAGGCGAGCTGCCGCGCCGGCTCGGTTTCGCGCCAGGGGCGTGCGCGCCAAGCCAGCCAGAGCGCCACCCCGCACACGGCCAGCGCGAAGGGCAGGCCCAGCTCCACCGCCAGCTGCAGCGGCAGGTTGTGGGCGTTGTCCACCAGCAGGCAGAAGCGCTTGCCGGGGTAGTCGGCGGCATAGTGCGCGTAGGCGAGCTCGCCCCAGCCCCAGCCCGTCCAGGGCTTTTCGGAGATGAGGTGCAGCACGTTCGACCAGAGCACGCGGCGGTTGTCGCACGCGTGCTCGGCGGCCGACAGGCGTGCGAACAGGCCGTCCATCGAAAAGCCCGTCCAGCGCTCCAGCAGCACCGGCAGCAGCCCCGAGAACGCGGCATAGAGCGCGATGCCCGCCAGGCCCAGCGCGAGCGCGGGGGCGCCCAGGCTGCGGCGCCAGAGCAGCAGCAGGAAGAGCATGCAGCCCCATTCGAGTGCCCCGGTGCGCGACGCCGTGGCGGCCGCGCCGGCCGCGAGCAGCGCCAGCGCGCCACAGGCCAGCACGCCCGCGCCCACCGTGGCCGGCCGAAGCCGCGGGCCGCCGGGCAGGGCCGGTGCAGCGCGCATGCGCGCCACCCACCAGGCCAGCGCCCAGGCCCCCATGCACAGCAGCGTGGCCTGCTGGTTGCGCTGGCGCAGGTTGCCCATCGCGACGCCGTGCGTGGAGGGATAGATCCAGGGCCCCCAGCCCGGATCGCCCATGAAGAACTGGGCCAGGCCGATGCCGGCGCCGGCCAGGCCCGCCAGCAGCGCGCCCGCCGCCACGGCCCGGGCGGCGTGCTGGCGCAGCGCGTGGCCCGCATCGCCCGCCGGCTGGCGCGACCAGGCGATGGCGAAGGCGGTGGCCACCACCAGCGCGCAGAGCGCCGACACCACCAGCGGCCAGAAATTGGACAGCGGCGAGGTCGTATGCCCGTAGAGGAACGGCAGGGCGATGGCCGCCGCGGCGATGCCCCCCAGGGCGCGGGCCGGCCAGGGCGATGGCGCGGACGCGAAGGCGCGCACGGCGGAGGGCGCGGCCAAGGATGCGGGAGCGGAGGTGGCGGGCGGCGCAGGAGGAAGCGCGTTCATCGGGAAGAGGGTGGGCCGCGGCAGCGGGCAGGGGCGAAGGAAGAAGGGTGCGGCCGGGCACCGCGTGCCGGCCAGCGCAGGATCATAGGGCGCGCGGCCACGGCCGGGCCGGGCAGCGGGCAGGCCGGCCCATGGGAGAATCCTCCCCATGCACGCACTGTTTGAAGAAGCCGGCAAGTTCCTCGCCGGGCGCATCCTGTCCGAAGCCGAGAATTCGGCCCAGATCGAGCTCGATTCCGGCAAGCGGGTGAAGGTGAAGGCCGCCCACATCCTGCTGAAGTTCGACAAGCCCGCTCCCGCCGACCTGCTGCGCGAGGGCCAGGCCCTGGCCGCCACGATCGAGCTGCCCCTGGCCTGGGAGTTCGCACCCGAAGAGGAATTCGGCTTCGCCGACCTGGCCCGCGACTACTTCTCCGAGAACGCCACGCTCGCGCAGCAGGCCGGCGCGCTGTTCGCCCTCTACGAGGCGCCGCACTACTTCCGCCGCGCCGGCAAGGGCCGTTTCAAGAAGGCGCCGGCCGAGATCCTGCAGCAGGCGCTGGCCGGCATCGAGAAAAAGCGCCTGCTCCAGGAGCAGATCGCCGCCTGGGCGGAGCAGCTGGGCCGCGGCGAATGCCCGCAGCCGATCCGCGACCAGCTCTACAAGATCCTGTTCCGGCCCGACAAGAACGCGCCCGAATACAAGGCCGTGGTGGAGGCCAGCCGCGCCACGCACAAGGCGCCGCTCGATCTGCTGCAGCAGGCCGGCGCGATCGATTCGCCCTACCAGTTCCACTGGAAGCGCTTCCTGTTCGACAACTTCCCCAAGGGCACGGGCTTCCCGTCCCTCACCGCGCCCCAGCCGCCGGCCGACCTGCCGCTGGCACCGGTGCAGGCCTACTCGATCGACGATTCGCAGACCACCGAGATCGACGACGCGCTCTCGGTGCAGGGCCTCGGCACCGGCACGGTGGTGCTGGGCATCCACATCGCGGCGCCGGGCCTGGCGATCGTGCCGGGCTCGCCGCTCGACCAGCTCGGCCGCCAGCGGCTGTCCACCGTCTACATGCCGGGCTACAAGATCACCATGCTGCCGGACGACGTGGTGCAGATCTACACGCTCGACGAGGGCCGCGCCAACCCGGCCGTCTCGCTCTACGCGACGATCGACGAGGCCACGCTGGAGATCACCGGCACCGAGACCAAGCTGGAACGCGTGCCCGTGGCCGTGAACCTGCGCCACGACCGGCTGGACCACATCGTCACCGAGGAATGGCTGCAGGACCCGTCGCTGGAGGTGGAAGGCACGCCCGCCGCCCTGCAGGAGCGCCGTGCCGAACTGTCGTTCCTGCACCGCCTGGCGCGCAAGCTCAAGGCGCAGCGCGAGGTGGTGCGCGGCAAACCCGAGACCTTCAACCGGCCCGACTACAACTTCCGCCTCGCGGGCGTGCCCGAGGGCGGCGAGCCGACCGGCGCCGAGACCGTCTCGATCACCACGCGCCGCCGCGGCGCGCCGCTGGACCTGATCGTGGCCGAGGCCGCCATCGTGGCCAACAGCACCTGGGGCGGCCTGCTGGCCGAGCACGGCGTGCCCGGCATCTACCGCAGCCAGGCGAGCCTCGCGCCCGGCATGAAGGTGCGCATGGGCACCAAGGCCCTGCCCCACGCGGGCATCGGCGTGAAGAGCTACGCCTGGGCGACCTCGCCGCTGCGCCGCTACGTCGATCTGGTGAACCAGTGGCAGATCATCGCCTGCGTGCGCCACGGCAAGACGGCCGCGCTCGCCGCGCCGTTCAAGCCCAAGGACGCGGACCTGTTCTCGATCATCAGCAGCTTCGACGCGGCCTATGGCGCCTACAACGGCTACCAGGCCGGCATGGAGCGCTTCTGGACGCTGCAGTACCTGCGACAGAACGGCATCACGGAAATCGACGCCAGCGTGATCAAGGAAGGCGGCGGCGGCAGCTACCTGGTGCGCGCGGACGACCTGCCGCTGGTGCTGCCGGTGCTGGGCGCCCAGGCCCTGCCGCGCGGTGCGCGCGTGCGGGTGAAGCTCGGCGAGATCGACGACATCACCCTGGACGTGAGCGGCACCGTGACCGAGCGCCTGGACGATCCGGCCGACCCGTCGGACGACGCCGCCGTGGCCGAGCCCGAGGGCGACGACGAAGAGTCCGTGGCCGGCCCGATCGCCATCGCGGTGGACGTGAACGAGGCCGAGGGGGCCGGCACGCCGCCGGCGGCCGCTTCCTGACCACGGCCGGGCCCGCCCGCACCACCGCATAATCGGCCGCCGTGAGACTCCCCGCCTTCCTCCAGCGCTTCAGCACCCTGCAGATCGCCCTCGCCCTGTCGGTGGCGGTGCATGCGGCGCTGCTGTCCGTGCGCTTCGTCGATCCGGAGAGTTTCAACCGCGTCTTCCAGGACACGCCACTGGAGGTGATCCTGGTGAACGCCAAGTCCGGCGAGCAGCCCGAGAAGGCCCAGGCCATCGCCCAGGCGTCGCTCGCGGGCGGCGGCGATGCGGAAAAGGGCCGCGCCACCAGCCCCCTGCCCTACTCCGCCGTCACCCACGTGGGCGAGGATTTCGAGGAGGCGCAGCGCAAGCTCGACGCCATGCAGGAGCAGCAGGCCCAGTTGCTCGCGCAGCTGCGCAGGCAATTGGCGACCATGCCCCCGCCGGACCCGCGCGACCAGAGCCCGAACACCGACCGCGTGCAGCAGGAGGAGAAGCGCCGCCAGCTGCTGAAGCTGCTCGCCGAGATCGAAAAGCGCATCAACGAAGAGAACTCACGCCCCAAGAAGCGCTACATCAGCCCCGCCACGCGCGAGGAGGTGTACGCCATCTACTACGACGGGCTGCGCCGCAGGATCGAGGACAAGGGCACGGAAAGCTTTCCCGAACAGGGCGGCAAGAAGCTCTACGGCGAGCTGACCATGATCGTCACCGTGAACCACGACGGCCGGGTGCTGGACACCGAGGTCGTGCAGGGCTCCGGCAGCCGCCTGCTCGACCAGCGCGCCCAGGCCATCGTGCGCGCCTCCGGCCCGTTCGGCGCGTTCAGCCCCGCGATGCGGGCCCGGGCCGACCAGATCGCCGTGGTGTCGCGGTTCAAGTTCACGCGCGAACAGACGCTGGAGACCAGCGTGCGCTGACGCGCCCGGCCCGCCCCACCCGTTCGCACGCCTTGCCCCCCGGCCGGCGCAGCTCCCTCCTCTTCCCCTTTTTTCTTCTTTCTCCTTCCTCCTGCCGCATGACGACGACCCCCGCACCGGACGCCTACTGCGTGATGGGCCACCCCGTGGAGCACAGCCGCTCGCCGTGGATCCATGCGCGCTTCGCCGAACTCACCGGCGAGCGCATCGACTACACGCGGCGGCTGGTGCCGCTGGACGGCTTTGCCCAGGCCCTCGCGGATTTCGCGGCGGCCGGCGGCCGCGGCTGCAACGTGACGGTGCCGTTCAAGCACGATGCCGCGCGGCTTGCCACCGTGGCCAGCGAGCGCGTGCGCCGCGCCGGCGCGGCCAACACCCTGACCTTCCTGCCCGACGGCAGCGTGCACGCCGACAACACCGACGGTCTGGGTCTGGTGGCCGACATCGTGCGCAACGCGGGCGTGGAGCTGCCGGGCCGCGACGTGCTGCTCGTGGGCGCCGGCGGTGCGGCCGCGGGCGTGCTCGCGCCCCTGCTGGAGCAGGGGCCCCGCCGGATCGTGGTGGTCAACCGCACTGCCGCCCGCGCGCAGGCCCTGGTGCAGGCGCATGCCGACCTGGCGGCGGTCCGGCAGGTCGCACTGCAGACACTGCCGATCGACGAGCCCGGCACCGGCTTCGACGTGGTGGTCAACGCGACGGCGAGCAGCCTGGCCGGCGGCGAAGTCCCGGTGCCCGGCGCGGTGCTGCGCGACGGCACGCTGGCCTACGACATGATGTACGGCCCCGCGGCGCAGGGCTTCATGGACTGGGCACGCACGCGCGGCGCGGTGCCGCGCGACGGGCTCGGCATGCTGGTGGAGCAGGCGGCCGAGGCGTTCGCGCTCTGGCGCGGCGTGCGCCCCCCGGCCGCGCAGGTGCTGCAGGAACTGCGCGCGCAGCTATGAAGGCCCTGCTGCGCTGGATCGGCTGCGTGCTGCTGGCCGGCGTGGCCCTGCAGCTGTTCTTCGTGCTGCGCATCGCCGCGATGGCGGCGATCGATCCGCAGTCCACAAGCTTCCAGCGCTCCGAAATCTGGGCGCAGGTGGCGGCGGGCGACGGCCTGCACTGGCGCCAGGAATGGGTGCCCTACGACCGCATCGCGGACACGCTCAAGCGCGCGGTGATCGCCTCGGAGGACGACGGTTTCGTCAACCACGACGGCGTGGACTGGACCGCGGTGGAGAAGGCCTGGGAACGCAATGCGCGTGCCGAAGCGCAGGCCGCCCGGCTGCAGGATGCCCAGCCCGGGCGCGCCGCGCGGCCGGCACGCATCCGCGGCGGCTCCACCATCACGCAGCAGCTCGCCAAGAACCTGCTGCTGTCGGGCGAGCGCACGCTGCTGCGCAAGGGCCAGGAATTCGTGCTGACGCTGGCGCTGGAGCAGCTGCTCAGCAAGCAGCGCATCCTGGAGATCTACCTCAACAGCGTCGAATGGGGCGAAGGCGTGTTCGGCGCCGAAGCGGCGGCGCAGCGCTATTTCCGCAAGAGCGCCGCGCAACTGAGCGCCGCAGAGGCCGCGCGCCTGGCCGTGATGCTGCCCGCGCCCCGGCGTTTCGAGAAGAGCCCCGGATCGGCCTACCTGTCGGGCCGCACCCGGGTGATCCTGGGCCGGATGGCCAGCGCCGAACTGCCGTAGGGCGCGCCTCGCGCGCGGCGCGGCGCGGCGTGGCCCGGAGCGGCCCGCTCCCCGTCAGGCGGCCACGGGGTGGTGGTGGGCGAACGACGGCACGGCGCCGGCAGGCTGCAGCATGGGCTGCGGCGCCGCGAGCATGCCGGCCGTCTGCGCCGGCATCGACATGCCGGACAGCTGGGCGGACGCGGCGGCCTCCTCGCCGATGCGCGAGGCCGTGGACTGCACCAGCGACAGGAAGCGCTTGAGCATGCGGTCGTCCATCTGGCTCGCGAAGGTGGAATACACCAGCGCGCCGCGCAGCACGCCGCCGCCGAACACCGGCACGGCGAAGGCGGTGCTCTCGGAGTTGTTCTTGGCGTAGCGGATGGCGTAGCCCTGCCGGCGCGTCTCGCGCACCGTCCTGCGCAGGGCCCACATGTCGGTGATCTTCTGGTGGGGCTCGCCATGGGTGTTGGCCGCTTCCACCAGAATGCGCCGCTCGGCCCGCGTGCAGTAGGCCAGGTAGGCGCGGCCCAGCGCCGAAGGGATCAGGTCGTAGCGGCGGCCCAGGCTCGACGGACGGATCGCGTAGGGGCTGTAGGGCATGGTGCAGAACACCACGCGCATCTGGTGGCCGTCGATCACGGCCAGCGAGAGCGGCCATTTGATCTGCCGTGTGGCGGAGATCATCAGCGGCGCGGCCAGTTCGGCCAGCCGCAGCTTCTCGTTCACGCCGCTGCTGAGGTTGCTCACCGCCAGCGTGAGCTGGTACTGCCCATAAGCGTGCGGATCGCTGCGGACGTACTTCTCGTACTCCAGCGTGCCCAGCAGGCGGTGCAGCGTCGATTTGGCCAGCCCCGTGCGCTGGTGCAGCTCCTGCAGGCTCCAGGTGGAGCGCTCGTTCATCACGCGCAGGATCAGCAGCGCACGTTGTACGGAACGGACTTCGGTGCTCATGGGGTGTTTTCTCCGTGGAAATGGGGGATGCAGCCGGGATGCATGCGGACGGCGTTCAGGCCGCCTCGGATTCGATCGCGTCCGCCATGACCTGCTGCGCCGCGCGGCGCAGCAAGGCCTGGTCGGACCCGACCACGAAAAAGGAAATGCCCTGCGCTGCCAGCGCGGGCACGGCACGCACGTCGGGCACGAAACAGCCGACGGCGCGGCCCCGGGCGCGCCCGGCAGCGCTCACGGCGGCGACCGCATCGGCCACGCGCGGGTCGTCCAGCCCCTGCGCGCCGAGCGAAACGGCGAGGTCCGCGGGTCCGACGAAGAGGCAGTCCACCCCCGGCACGGCGGCGATCGCGGGCGCCTCGGCCACCGCCTGGGCGCTCTCGATCTGCACGATGACGGTGGTGTGCGCATCGCTGGCGCGCAGGTGCTCCGCCATGCCGCGGGCACCGTAGCCGCCCGCGCGCGAGGAATTGCTGAAGCCGCGCGCGCCTCCCTGCCCGTAGCGGGCGGCGCGCACCACCTCGGCGGCGATGCGGGCGTCGTCCACGTGGGGCACCATCACGCCGGCCGCGCCCAGGTCCAGCGCCTGCTGAATGGCCGCGGCGCGCGGATACGGCACGCGCACCAGCACGGGCAGTGCGCAGGCATGGGCGGCCAGCAGGCTGCGGTCCAGGCTCTCGGGACCGAAGGGCGCATGCTCGGCATCGAGCACGAGCGTGTCCAGCCCGGTCGCGGCCAGCACTTCGACGGTCTGGTGCGACGTCGTCTTGACGAAGGTCGCGAGCAGCCGGTCGCACGCCAGGATGCGCTGGCGCAGCCGGGCCGGCGGGGACGCCTCGGCGTGGGAAAAATCCGCCGCGGTGCTCATGCGAGGTATTCCGGCCGCGCGGGCGTGAAGACGTCGAGGTTCAGCACCGGCTCGTCCCCCACCACCACCCCGTAGTGGCGCACGTTGGGGGGTATCAGCAGCAGCCCTCCGGGCCCCAGCCGCACCACGCGGTCGTCCACGTGCACGTCCAGCACGCCCGCGAGGATGTACATCACCTGCTCGTTCGGGTGCGCGTGGGGACGGGGCTCGTGGCCGGGCATGAGGCGGTGCAGCGCCAGCGTCACCTGGTCGCTGCCGAACGCCTTGCGCTCGATGCCGCGGCGCACGGGCTGCCATTCCAGCGCGCTCCAGTCGACGCTGTGCAGGGCGGCGGCCGCCTCGGGCGGGAGGGGGGTGGAGGGTGGTGGGTTCATTCGGGGGCGATGCGCAGGGCCTGGATGGTGCGCGACCACAGGTCGTGGTCGGCCTGCAGCACGGCGCGCAGTTGCAGTGGCGACAGCGGGGAGCGCACCATGCCCAGGCCCTTGAAACGCTCGGCGATCTCGGGCAGCGCGGTGATGCGGTTGATTTCCTCATTGAGCTGCGCGCGCCGGCCGGCCTCCAGGCCGCGCGGCGCGAACACGCCGTACCAGTTCGTCACCTCGAAACCCTTGAGCGTCTCGGAGACGCTGGGCACGCCGGGCAGCAGGTCGGTGCGGTTCTTCTCGGTGACGGCGATCAGGCGGATCTTGCCGGCCTGCGCATGCGGCAGCAGCAGCGAGGCGCCGCCCGCGAACATCTGGCATTCGCCCTGCACGAGGGCCGCCACGGCGGGGCCGCCGCCCTTGTAGGGCACGTGCACGATGTCCAGGCCGGCGGTCTTGGCGAGCAGCGCCAGCGTGAGATGGTTATGGGTGCCGATGCCGCCGGAGGCGTAGTTGATCTTGCCGGGGTTCGCGCGGATGTAGGCCAGCAGTTCCGGGAAAGTGTGCACCGGCAGGCTGGCGGACACCGCGATCACGTTGATCGCGTAGGCCAGCATGGCCACGGTGTCGAAGTCGTTCATCGGATCGAACGGCAGCTGGCGGTAGAGGCTGCCGTTCATCGCATGCGTGGACATGGCCCCGATCTCGAGCGTGTAGCCGTCGGCCGGCGCGCGCGCCACCACGGCCGCGCCCAGGTTGCCCCCCGCGCCGGCCACGTTCTCGACCACGGCCGGCTGGCCGCTGGCGGGAAACAGGTGCTTCGACAGCAGCCGGGCCAGGATGTCCGTCGATCCGGCAGGCGCGAACGGCACGATCAGGCGCACCGGTTTGACCGGGAATTCCATTCCTGCAGCACCCGCACCGCCTGCCTGGGAGCTCTGCGCGAACGCAGTCCACGGCACGGATGAGCCCGCAACGCAGAGCGCAAGCGCTTTGCGTCGGGACAGCGAGTGGGTGACTGGCATGGAACGGGATCCCTCTTTTGATAAATATGATGAAAAAGAACCAAAAAACATTTTGAATTCCTTGTGGCGGAAGTCTAGAAGCCGGATTCGCCGAATGGTCGGCGAACTTTCCGGATTCCGGCGGATGGAACGAAGCCGTCCCATTCCGCGGATCATGCGCTTTCCCGCTGCGCGGGACCAGGGGAAACCCCCACTGGCCAGGCGCCACGGCGCCAGTGGGCGCCGGGGCCGGCGCGCCCCGTATGATTCCGGGCATGCTGTCCAAGTTGATGAGCCTTTTCCTGCTCGGGCTGGTGCGCTTTCTCACCGGCTCCCAGGCGCGGTGGTATGGCTGCCCGCCCAAGGCCGAGCAACGCATCTATTTCGCCAACCACCAGAGCCACGCCGACCTGGTCATGATCTGGGCCGCCCTGCCCCAGGAACTGCGCAGCATCACCCGGCCCATCGCCGCCCGCGATTACTGGACCAAGACGCCCTTCCGGCAATGGATCACCACCGCCGTGTTCAACGCGGTGTACGTGGACCGGGTCTCGGGCACGCCCGCGCCGCAGCCCGCCGGCGAGGCGCCGCCCGCTCCAACGCCCGCTCGCGTCACCGGTACGCCGGACCCCGAAGCGATGCGCGCCGCCCTGCCGGAGGGCGACCCGCTCGCGCCGCTCGTGCGCGCGCTCGAAAGTGGCGATTCGATCGTGATCTTTCCCGAAGGCACGCGCGGCCACGGCGACGAGCCGCAGCCGTTCAAGTCCGGGCTCTACCGGCTCGCGCAGATGTTCCCGCAGGTGGTGCTGGTGCCCGCCTGGATCCACAACGTGCAGCGGGTCATGCCCAAGGGCGAGGTGGTACCCGTGCCCATCCTGTGCTCCGTGACCTTCGGCGCTCCCATCGAGCTGGCGTCCGGCGAGGAGCGCCGCGCCTTCCTCGACCGCGCACGGCGCGCGGTGATCGCGCTGCGGGAGGTGTGAGCCATGATGGACTTCCTGCGCCACCTCACCACCACGCAGCAGATCGGCGCGCTGTTCGTGGCCATGTTCGGGCTGCTGTCGCTGGTGACGCTCTACGCGTTCTTCCAGACCCTGCGGGAGGCTCGCGGCCCCGGCCCCGAGGACCAGGCCGCGCACGAGGTGCACCTGCAGGAGTGGCGCCGCTTCTGGAGCCTGCTGAAGACGTCCTGGGTCATGGCGACGGTCTTCTGGGTCGGCTGGGCCCTGGGCGACACCGTGGCCACGGTGCTCTTCGCCATCGTCTCCTTCCTGGCGCTGCGCGAATTCATCACGCTCTCGCCCACGCGGCGCGGCGACCACCGCAGCCTCGCGCTGGCGTTCTTCGTCGTGCTGCCGCTGCAGTTCGCGATCGTGGGAATGCGCAAGTTCGACCTGCTCACGGTGTTCATTCCGGTCTACGTCTTCCTGGCCCTGCCCGTCGCGAGCGCGCTGGCCAACGATCCGGAACGCTTCCTGGAGCGCAATGCCAAGCTGCAGTGGGGCATCATGGTCTGCGTGTACGGCATGAGCCATGTGCCCGCGCTGCTGCTGCTCGACTTCCCGAACTACGAGGGCCGGGGCGCCTTCCTCGTTTTCTTCCTCGTGGCCGTGGTGCAGACCAGCGTCATCGCCCAGCACCTGCTGGGCCGGCGCTTTCCGCACCGGCCCGTGGCCCCGCAGGTGAGCCAGAGCTTCCAGTGGCTGAGCTGGAGCGTCGGCGTGGCGGTCGGCGGCCTGGCTGGCGTCGCGCTGTCGTTCATCACGCCGTTCAAGGTCGGGCAGGCGCTCGGCATGGCGCTGCTGGCCTGCCTCGCGGGCACCCTCGGCCACCTGGTGATGAAGGCCCTCAAGCGCGACCGCGGCGTGACCAGCTGGGGCCTGCAGGGACAATCCACCACCGGCGCGGGCGGCCTGCTGGACCGCGTGGACGCGCTGTGCTTCGCCGGGCCGGTGTTCTTCCATTCGGCCCGCTGGTACTTCGGCCTCTGAGCGGCACCCCATGAGAATCCTGGGCATCGATCCCGGCCTGCAGACCACCGGCTTCGGCGTGGTGGACGTGGACGGGCACCACCTGAGCTACGTGGCGAGCGGCACCATCCGCACCACGGGCGCGGCCCTGGGCGACCTGCCCGGCCGCCTGAAGATCCTGTTCGACGGCATCACCGAGGTGGCCGCGCGCTACCAGCCCGACACGTCCACGGTCGAGATCGTCTTCGTCAACGTGAACCCGCAATCCACCCTGCTGCTCGGCCAGGCGCGGGGCGCCTGCCTGACGGCATTGGTCGCGAGCGGCCTGCCCGTGGCCGAGTACACCGCCCTGCAGATGAAGAAGGCCGTGGTGGGCAGCGGCCGCGCGGCCAAGTCGCAAGTGCAGGAGATGGTGCGGCGGCTGCTGCAGTTGCCCGGGCTGCCGGGCACCGACGCGGCCGACGCCCTGGGCCTGGCCATCACCCATGCCCATGCGGGCGCGGCGATGGCGCGGCTGGGAGAGGCCACGACGCTCAACCGCCGCCAGCACGCGATGTACCGCAACGGAAGGACGTTGTAGCCGGCGGTCAGCGGAACACGATCTGAGCGATGACGCCGGAGCCTAGGGAGACCAGCAGGTAGTCGGGGCCGTTCTGCACCCAGTGGTAGCCGCGCGGCGGCGGGGCCAGGTGGTGCATGCGCCAGTCCTGCACCACGTAGTGGTGCGATCGGTACATCGGCGGCACGCGGCTGCCGCGGTACCAGTCGTGGTGCGGCCCCGCGCCATGGCGCCGGCCGTGGGCCCGCGCATGGGGCGGCGGGCCGGGATGGTGGTGCGGCGGCTTCGCATGGAGGCCCTGCCAGCCGGGCGGCGGCGGAGCGTGGCGCGGGCCGTGGTAGCCCGGCCCGCCCCGGTGGTGGTCGGGGCCTCGGCCATGACCGGGGCCATGACCGGGGCCATGGCCGTGCCGGGCGGACTCGCGCTCGCGGCCCGGCACCCCGTCGAAGGGCTGGGCCTGCGCGCACAGCGCGGACAGGCCCACGGCCAGCGCCGATCCGAGGGACCGCAGGCGCCGGGCGCTCGCCGCTGCCGGAGCGGCGCAAGGAAGGTCGGGAGAGGAAGTCATGGCCATGGCGATGCTCGGTCGCAAAAGCCGCAGGGTATCACCGGCACGGCCGTGCGGTCGTAACAACGCGTGGGCGGCCGCCGCGGGCCGCCCCGGGCCCAGGCCTACCGCGGCAGCAGCGCCGCGTTCCGGGAGGCGGGCAGCACGTCCACGGCGCCGGAGGCGGCCCTGCCGGCCTCGTCGAGCTGGAAACGGCGCACGGCGCCGAGCAGCTGGACGGCCTGCTCGCGCAGCGATTCCGATGCCGCGGTCGACTGCTCCACCAGGGCGGCGTTCTGCTGCGTCATCTGGTCGAGCTGGCTCACGGACTGGCTGATCTGGCCGATGTTGTCGCTCTGCTCGGCCGACGAGGCGGTGATCTCGGAGATCATCTCCGAGACGCGGCGCACGCTGTCCACGATCTCGGTCATCGTCGCGCCGGCCTGGCCCACGAGGCGCGAGCCGCTCTCCACGCGCTCCACCGACGAGCCGATCAGCTCCTTGATCTCCTTGGCCGCCGCCGCCGAGCGCTGGGCCAGCGTGCGCACCTCGGCCGCCACCACCGCGAACCCCCGGCCCTGCTCGCCCGCGCGGGCGGCTTCCACCGCCGCGTTCAGCGCCAGGATGTTGGTCTGGAAGGCGATGGAATCGATCACGCCCGTGATGTCGGCGATGCGGCGCGAGCTTTCGGTGATCTGGCCCATCGTGTCCACGACCTGCGAAACCACGCTGCCGCCCCGCGCGGCCACCTCGGCCGCGGTGGAGGCGAAATCGCTCGCCTGCCGCGCCGACTGGGTGCTCTGCTGCACGGTGCCGGTGAGCATCTCCATCGAGGAGGCGGTCTCCTCCAGGTTGGCGGCGGTCTGCTCGGTGCGCTGGCTCAGGTCGTGGTTGCCGGTGGCGATCTCGGTGCTCGCCGTCGAAATGTTGCCGGACGCCTCCTGCACCTGCCGCACCAGGCCGCGCAGCGCGTCCTGCATGCGGCCCATGGCCACCACCAGCTGGCCGACCTCGTCCATCTGCGTGGGACGCACCTCGTGCGAGAGGTCGCCGCCGGCGATGCGCTCGGCGAGCGCGCGCGCCTGGGCCAGCGACCGCGTGATGGATCGCACGCTGAAGAATGTGAGCGGGATCAGCACCGCCAGGGCCAGCACCAGCCCCAGGCCGATCACCGCGGACATGGTGGCCGTGCGCGCGTCCATGCCGTCGCGGGCCTCGTCCATCTTCTCGCGCGCGCTCTTGGCGAGGCTCGCGAGCAACTGGTCGGTCGTCTCCATGTGGCCCTTGAGCCGGTCGGCATAGGCCGCGCCGCCGGCACCGTCGAGCTGCGCCCGCTCGATCTGCTCGAAGATCGGGGAGATGCCGGCCTCGTACTGCTGGATCTCCGCGAGCGCCTTGTCGATGGCCGCCACGAAGGCCGCGTCGCCCGACTGCACCTGCCGCACGTCGGCCAGGCTCTTGCGCAGGGCGGCGAGCGTCTTCGTCCACGCCTCGCGCTGGGCGGCCACCTCCACCGAATTGTTGAAGTTGAGGATGATGTCCTTCTCGCTGCGGCGCAGGTTGCCGAGCGTCGTGCGCAGATCGGCCATGTCCGTGAGCGTCTGCACGCGCTGCGCGAAGAGTTCCTGGAGCGTGTCGCGCGTGCGGTCGAGGGCCAGGTAACCCAGGCCCCCGATGATGACGAGCAGCACCAGGGAAAAGATCGTGCCGAAATACAGGCGCGCGCGTATCGACAGGCGTCCCAGGATATTCATGGTGTCCTCTACAAACAGTTACACGGGCGCATGCAATAACCGCGCCCAGTCCGAAGCAGCCTCGTGGGCCGCCGGGGCGCCACTATAGGGCGGCGCACCGTGGTGGCCGGCAGGGAAACCACGGGGTGGCTTTTCCTGCCGGGTTGATCATCGCGCAACACGGGCGTAACCACTGTCGCGTTGGCGGTACAGGGCAGACGCCGTGCCCGGCAGCGTGGCAGTGCGCGGGCGCCGCATGCCCGCTGCCGTCAGACGGGCTGGATCGGCACGTAGAGTTCCCCGCCGCCGCTGCGGAATTCCGCGGATTTCTCCTGCAGGCCCCGGGTGGCGAAGTCGCGCACTTCCTGCGTGATCTTCATCGAGCAGAACTTCGGCCCGCACATGGAGCAGAAATGCGCCACCTTGGCCGAGTCCTTGGGCAGCGTCTCGTCGTGGTATTGCTGCGCGGTTTCCGGGTCGAGGCCCAGGTTGAACTGGTCCTGCCAGCGGAAGTCGAAGCGCGCCTGGGAGAGCGCGTCGTCGCGCGCGCGGGCGCCCGGGTGGCCCTTGGCCACGTCGGCCGCGTGCGCGGCGATCTTGTACGCGATGATCCCCTGCTTCACGTCGTCGCGGTCGGGCAGGCCCAGGTGCTCTTTGGGCGTCACGTAGCAGAGCATGGCCGTGCCCATCCAGCCGATCATGGCCGCGCCGATGGCGCTGGCGATGTGGTCGTAGCCCGGAGCGATGTCGATGGTCAGCGGCCCCAGGGTGTAGAACGGCGCCTCGTGGCAGGTCTTGAGCTGCTCGGTCATGTTGGCCTGGATCATGTGCATGGGCACGTGGCCGGGGCCTTCGATCATGGTCTGCACGTCGTGCTTCCAGGCGATCTGCGTGAGCTCGCCCAGCGTGCGCAGCTCGGCGAACTGCGCCTCGTCGTTGGCGTCGCTCGCGCAGCCCGGCCGCAGGCCGTCGCCCAGGCTGAAGGACACGTCGTACGCCTTCATGATGTCGCAGATGTCCTCGAAATGATCGTAGAGGAAGCTCTCCCTGTGGTGCGCCATGCACCACTTGGCCATGATGGAGCCGCCGCGCGAAACGATGCCCGTGCGCCGCCCGGCCGTGAGGTGGATGAAGGCCAGGCGCACGCCGGCATGGATGGTGAAGTAGTCCACGCCCTGCTCGGCCTGCTCGATCAGCGTGTCGCGGAAGATCGCCCAGGTCAGGTCCTCGGCGATGCCACCCACCTTCTCCAGCGCCTGGTAGATCGGCACGGTGCCGATGGGAACCGGGCTGTTGCGCACGATCCAGTCGCGCGTGGTGTGGATGTTCTTGCCGGTGGAGAGGTCCATCACGTTGTCCGCGCCCCAGCGGATCGCCCAGACCAGCTTCTCGACCTCTTCCTCGATGCTGGAGGTGACGGCCGAGTTGCCGATGTTGGCGTTGATCTTGACCTTGAAGTTGCGCCCGATGGCCATGGGCTCGACCTCGGGGTGGTTGATGTTGGCGGGGATGATGGCCCGGCCGCGCGCCACTTCGTCACGCACGAATTCGGGCGTGATGATCTTCGGGATGCTCGCGCCCAGCGGATTGCCGGCCAGGCGCTGCTCGCGGGCGGCGTCCTGCTGGTACTGCGCCATCCACTCGCGGCGGCCGTTCTCGCGCAGGGCCACGTACTCCATCTCGGGCGTGACGATGCCCTTCTTCGCATAGTGCATCTGCGTGACGTTGCCGCTGTGGCCGGCGCCGCTCCTCGCGCGCAGGGGCGTCCGCTGCAGGGCGGCGGAGTCGGCGCGCAGGGCCGCGAGGCGGGCAGCGTCTTCGGATTTGCTGCCGTCGTCCAGCGCCTGCGGCTTGCGGCCTTCGTAGCGCTCGGTGTCGCCGCGGCCCTCGATCCAGGCGCCGCGCACGCTGGCGAGGCCCCGGCGCACGTCGATCTCCGCCGTGGGGTCGGTGTAGGGGCCGGAGGTGTCGTAGACGCTCACCTGCTCCCCGTTGGTGAGCGCGATGTCGCGCACCGGCACGCGCAGGTCCGGGCGGCTGCCGATGAGGTAGCTCTTGGTGGAGGCGGGAAAGGGTTCGCGGGTCAGCGCGAGCAGCTGGGCGAACTTGTCGGGGGCGTTCATGCGGGCAATCTCCTCGGGTGGATGGAAATGTGCTCCGCATGGGGCCGGTGCGCCCGTGCCGGCCCCTTCGTGGGGGCGCCCGCTCCGCGGCCCGTGCCCCTTCGGCCGAAAGGGAACGGGTGGCGCGTGGCGGCCAGACGAACGCCGGCGACGGCCTTCGCCTGCAGGCGCGGGAATCCCGGCTGCAGCTCTTCTTACGCTGGTACTAACCAGATCAAGTTCGCGGTTCCGGCGGTCAGGTCCGCCATCTCAGCACGCCATACGTGCACCCCGGAGCAGGCGCGAGTATAGGAGCGATGCCCGGCCGTGTCACGCCGCGCCGGAGCGGCCGCGGGCGAAGGAACGTCAGAGGAAGCGCTCGAGCGCCAGCACCGCGAAGAAGGCGAAGGCCGAGAGCACGGTCCACTTCACGATCACGATGCCGTAGCGCCTGTAGCGCGGCTGGCCGGTGCCCATGTAGAACACGAAGCACACCACCGCCAGCAGCAGCAGGAAGAAGAACAGCCCGCGGAACAGCAGCATCGCGGCCGCCTCACCAGGCCTGGGCGGGCAGGGCGAAGCCCTTGGGCGCCTGCCGCTCGCTCTCGAACGTGGCGATCTCCCACGCATCCTCGTTTGCCAGCAGTTCGCGCAGCAGCAGGTTGTTCATCGCGTGGCCCGACCGGAAGGCGCTGTAGGCCGCGAGCAGCGGCCGGCCGACGATGTAGAGATCGCCGATGGCGTCGAGGATCTTGTGCTTCACGAACTCGTCGTCGTAGCGCAGGCCGTCGGCATTCAGGACCTTGTAGTCGTCCATGACGATCGCGTTGTCGAGCCCGCCGCCCAGCGCCAGGCCGCTCGCGCGCATCATCTCCACATCCTTGGTGAAACCGAAGGTGCGGGCACGGGCGATGTCGCGCGTGTAGTTGCCCGCGCCCAGGTCGAATTCCACGCTCTGGCCGGTGGAGTCCACCGCCGGGTGCGCGAAGTCGATCTCGAACCGCAGCTTGTAGCCGTGGTAGGGCTCGAGGCGCGCCCACTTGAGCTGCTGCCCCTGGCCCTCGCGCACCTCGACGGGGCGCGTGACGCGGATGAATTTCTTGGGCGCGTTCTGCAGCACCACGCCGGCGCTCTGCAGCAGGAACACGAACGATGCGGAGGAGCCGTCGAGGATCGGCACTTCCTCGGCCGTGATGTCGATGTACAGATTGTCGAGCCCCAGGCCGGCGCATGCCGACATGAGGTGCTCCACCGTATGCACCTTGGCGCCGCCCACGCCGATCGTGGAGGCCATGCGCGTGTCCACCACGGACTCGGCCCGGATCGGAATGTCCACGGGCTCGGGCAGATCGATGCGGCGGAACACGATGCCCGTGTCCGGCGCGGCCGGACGCAACGTCAGCTCGACCCGCTGGCCACTGTGCAGGCCCACGCCCACGGCGCGGGTGAGGGTCTTGATCGTGCGTTGCTGGAGCATCCGCCGATTTTAGGTGGCGGCTCCCACCCCTGCGTGCATCCATGGCTATGGCTTCCATAGCGCGGAGGTCACCAAAGGAAACAAAAAAGCCGCCCGGCTCCTGAAAGGAGCGGAGTGGCCGGGCAGCCCCCGAGGCCGGAGCCTCCGGGAGAGCCGATCAGTCTGCCTGCTTGCGCAGGAAGGCCGGGATTTCCAGATCGTCCATGCCGCCGGAGGACAGCGCGTCCACGCGGGCCGCGGCCTGGGTGCGGTTGGTGCGCCACACGCTGGGCACCGCCATGTTGCCGTAGTCGGTCTGCGAAGCCGCGCCGCCGCCCACGAGGCCGCTGGCCACGCCCACGGTCGCGCCCGAGATCGGCACCTGGTAGGCCAGGTTGTCGGTGCCGGTGCGCAGGCCGCCCTGCACCACCGAGATCGGCTGGCGGCGGGCGTTGGCACGCGACAGGCCGGTGGCCACCACGGTCACGCGGATGTCGTCGCCCAGGCTGTCGTCGTAGGCCGCGCCGTAGATGACGTGCGCATCCGGCGAGGCGTAGGCGTTGATGGTGCTCATCGCCAGGCGCGACTCGGACAGCTTGAGGCTGCCCTTGGCGGCCGTGACCAGCACCAGCACGCCCTTGGCGCCCGACAGGTCGATGCCTTCCAGCAGCGGGCAGGCCACGGCCTGCTCGGCGGCGATGCGGGCACGGTCGGGGCCGCTCGCGACGGCGGTGCCCATCATGGCCTTGCCGGGCTCGCCCATCACGGTGCGCACGTCTTCGAAGTCGACGTTCACGTGGCCGTACTCGTTGATGATCTCGGCGATGCCGCCGACGGCGTTCTTCAGCACGTCGTTGGCGTGCGCGAAGGCCTCGTCCTGGGTGATGTCGTCGCCCAGCACTTCCAGCAGCTTCTCGTTGAGCACCACGATCAGGGAGTCGACGTTGGCTTCCAGCTCGGAGAGGCCGTTGTCGGCGTTCTGCATGCGGCGGCCGCCTTCCCACTCGAAGGGCTTGGTGACCACGCCCACGGTGAGGATGCCCATCTCCTTGGCCACGCGCGCGATCACGGGGGCCGCGCCGGTGCCGGTGCCTCCGCCCATGCCGGCGGTGATGAAGAGCATGTGCGCGCCCTGGATGGCCTGGCGGATGTCCTCCTGCGCGGCCTCGGCTGCCTCGCGTGCCTTCTCGGGCTTGCTGCCGGCGCCCAGGCCGCTGTGGCCCAGCTGGATCACGCGGTGGGCGCTGCTGCGGGTGAGCGCCTGCGCGTCGGTGTTGGCGCAGACGAACTCCACGCCCTGCACCTGGCGCGCGATCATGTGCTCGACGGCATTGCCGCCGCCGCCGCCGACGCCGATCACCTTGATCTGCGTGCCCTGGTTGAACTCTTCGGCTTCGATCATTTCGATGGTCATGCTGGTGCTCCTAGGTCCTGGTCTTTACGTGCGATGTACGGTTGGCCGTTGCGGCCGTTGTGGGGGTTCGAAGAAAACGGTCGGGCGGTGCGGAAACACGCGCCCGGCGGGCCGGTGCCGCGCCATCGATGACGGCGGCGGCGGCGGCGGACCGAAGGACTTCCACGGGCGAGCCGGTGCAGAGGGGCGTGCATGTCAGAAGTTCCCGACGATGAAGTCCTTGAACCGTCCGAAGGCCGTTTTCACCGACCCGCTCTTCTGGGCCACCTTGAAGCCGCGCAGGCGTGCCTGCCGCGCTTCCTCGAGCAAACCCATGACAGTAGCAGCACGGGGCTGGGCCACCATGTCGGACAACGCGCTGGAATACTTCGGAATGCCGCGGCGCACGGGCTTGAGGAAGATGTCCTCGCCCAGTTCCACCATGCCCGGCATGATCGCGCTGCCGCCCGTGAGCACGATGCCCGACGACAGCACTTCCTCGTAGCCCGATTCGCGGATCACCTGCTGCACCAGCGAGAAGATCTCCTCCACGCGCGGCTCGATCACGCCGGCGAGCGCCTGCTTGGACAGCATGCGGGGGCTGCGGTCGCCCAGGCCCGGCACTTCCACCTGGGCCTCGGGATCGGCCAGCAGCTGCTTGGCGTAGCCGCTCTCGACCTTGATGTCCTCGGCGTCCTTGGTGGGCGTGCGCAGCGCCATGGCGATGTCGCTGGTGATCAGGTCGCCCGCGATCGGGATCACGGCGGTGTGACGGATGGCGCCGCCGGTGAAGATCGCCACGTCGGTCGTGCCGGCGCCCACGTCCACCACGGCCACGCCGAGTTCGCGCTCGTCGTCGGTCAGCACCGCCTGGCTGGAGGCGAGCGGGTTCAGCATGAGCTGCTCGACCTCCAGGCCGCAGCGGCGCACGCACTTGATGATGTTCTCGGCCGCGCTCTGGGCGCCGGTCACGATGTGGATCTTGGCCTCCAGGCGGATGCCGCTCATGCCGATGGGCTCGCGCACGTCCTGCCCGTCGATCACGAATTCCTGCGGCTCCACCAGCAGCAGCCGCTGGTCGGACGAGATGTTGATCGCCTTGGCGGTCTCGACAACGCGCGCCACGTCGGCGGGGGTGACCTCCTTGTCCTTCACGGCCACCATGCCGCTCGAATTGAGGCCGCGGATGTGGCTGCCCGTGATGCCGGTGTAGACGCGCTGGATCTTGCAGTCGGCCATCAGCTCGGCCTCCTTCAGCGCCTGCTGGATGCTCTGCACCGTGGCGTCGATGTTGACCACCACGCCGCGCTTGAGCCCGTTGCTCGGCGCCACGCCCAGGCCGGCCAGCTTCAGGTCTCCGCCCGGGAGCACCTCGGCCACCACGGCCATCACCTTGGCCGTCCCGATGTCCAGCCCCACCACCACGTCTTTGTATTCTCGTGCCATATCTTGTGTGTCCTGACTTGTGTCAGCGATTCCTCGGAGGCTCGCGCCGCGCGCCGTTGTTGCTGGTCGCCGGGCGCCGCACGACCGCCCGCGGCGCGTCGCCGTCCACGGTGGTCACGCCGCGCAAACGCATGGCGTAGCCGTCCGGATGACGCAGGTCCGCGGATTCCAGCGCATCTGGGCGGCGGCCGTACTGGGCCGTCACGCGCGCCAGCGTGCGCACGAAGCGCCGGGTGCGCGTCTCGACGTCGTCCGGCGAGCCGCCGCCCAGTTCGATCGACGCGCCGCTGGCGAGCGTGCCGCGCCAGCTGCCGCGCGGCGACAGCTCCAGCGTCGCGAGGCGCGCACCCAGCGGCTCGACGATCGGCGAGAGCCGCTGGTACATCTGCATCACCGCCGCCGACTGGCCCTGCGGGCCCTGCAGCCGCGGCAGCTCGTCGTCGTCCACGTCGTCCGCGCTGGCCTCGAACACCTCGCCCCGGGTGCTCAGCAGCGTCGATCCCTCCTCGGGACCCCAGTAGGCGAAGGCGTCGTGCTCCTGCAGCTCGACCCGCAGGCTGTTGGGGAACTCGCGGCGCACCATGGCGCGCCGCACCCACGGCACCTGCTCGAAGGCTTCGCGCACGGCGGCCAGGTCCATGGTGAAAAAATTGCCGACGAGGTGCGGCCCGACGTTGGCGCGCAGCGTGACCGCGTTGTTGTGCACCAGTTCGCCCTGCACCACGATGCGCCCGATCGCGAACATCGGGTGGTGCCGCGCCCACGACCCCGCCGCCACCAGCACGGCCGCGGCACAGCCCACGAACAGGACCGCCGCGGTCCAGTTCATGAGCTTCACGTCCAGCGGTGCGGGCAGCGAGGTCGTCGTGGTCATGGCGTTACCGTCCGTCCCGCCGCGGGCTGGCGGCCCTGCTCGGCATCGAGCGACGCGCTCGCGAGGATGCGCACGCACAGTTCCTCGTAGCTCATGCCCGTGGCGCGCGCCGACATCGGCACCAGCGAGTGGCCCGTCATGCCGGGCGAGGTGTTGATCTCCAGCAGGAACGGCTTGCGGTCGCGCGCGCGGATCATGATGTCGGCGCGTGCCCAGCCGCGGCACTGCAGCGTGCGGAAGGCCTGCAGCACCATGCGCTGGATCTCGCGCTCTTCCTCTTCGGGCAGGCCGCTCGGGCAGTGGTACTGCGTGACGTCGGTGAAGTACTTGTTCTGGTAGTCGTAGTTGCCCTCGGGCGCCACGATGCGGATCACTGGCAGCGCGCGCGCCTGCGCGCCCTGGCCGAGGACGGGGCAGGTGGTCTCTTCGCCCTCGATGAATTCCTCGCACAGCACCTCGGGGTCGTAGCGCGAGGCCAGCAGGTAGGCCTGCTCGCACTGGCCCGGGGAGGTGACCTTGGTGAGCCCCATGGTGGAGCCCTCGCGCGAGGGCTTGACGATCATCGGCGAGCCCAGCTCCTGGAACGCCTGCGCGGTTTCCGCGGCGCTCGACACCAGCCGCCAGTCGGGGGTCGAGAGGCCCTCGAAGCGCCAGATGCGCTTGGTCATGATCTTGTCCATGGCGATGGACGACGCCATCACGCCCGGGCCGGTGTAGGGAATGCGCAGCAGCTCGAGCGCGCCCTGCACCGTGCCGTCCTCGCCGTGGCGGCCGTGCAGCGCGATGAAGCAGCGCGTGTAGCCGTGGCTCTTGAGCTCCGACAGGTCGGACTGCGAGGGATCGAACGCATGCGCGTCCACGCCGCGGCCGCGCAGCGCCTGCAGCACGCCGCCGCCGGACATGAGCGAGACCTCGCGCTCGGCGGAGTCGCCGCCCATCAGAACGGCCACCTTGCCCAGCGCGCGCACGTCGATTTCGGTTTCAGGTAAGCCCACGACCATCACCGCCCCTCCTGCATCGCCGGCACGTCCGTGCGCAGCATGTCCACCACCTTCGCGGGCACGGCGCCGATCGAGCCGGCCCCCATGCACAGCACCACGTCGCCGGCACGCGCGTTGTCCGCGATGCGCCGGGGCAGCTCCGCCACGTCGTCCACGAAGACGGGCTCCACCTGCCCCGCCACGCGCACCGCGCGGGCGAGCGAACGGCCGTCGGCCGCCACGATCGGCGTCTCGCCGGCCGCATACACCTCGGTGAGCAGCACCGCGTCGGCGCTGCCCATCACCTTCACGAAATCCTCGAAGCAGTCGCGCGTGCGGCTGTAGCGGTGCGGCTGGAAGGCCAGCACCAGGCGGCGGCCCGGAAAGGCGCCGCGCGCCGCGGCGATCGTGGCCGTCATCTCCACCGGATGGTGGCCGTAGTCCTCGATGAGGGTGAAGCTGCCGCCGCCCTGCGCGGGCAGCTCGCCATAGCGCTGGAAGCGCCGGCCCACGCCCTTGAACTGCGCGAGCGCGCGCAGCAGCGCCTCGTCGGGAACGTTCAGCTCCACCGCCACGGCGATCGCCGAGAGCGCGTTCAGCACGTTGTGCTCGCCCGCGAGGTTCAGCACCACGTCGAGGTCGGGCAGCGTGACGCCGTTGCGCCGCTGCACGCGGAAGCGCATGCGGCCCGCGTCGGCCCGCACGTCCACGGCACGCACCTGGGCGTCCTCCGAGAAGCCGTAGCTCGTGACCGGGCAGGTCACGTCGGGCAGGATCTCGCGGATCGCCGGGTTGTCGGTGCAGAGGATGGCCGTGCCGTAGAACGGCATGCGGTGCAGGAAATCCACGAACGCCGACTTGAGCCGGCCGAAGTCGTGGCCATAGGTCTCCATGTGGTCGGCGTCGATGTTCGTCACCACCGCCATCACGGGCAGCAGGTTGAGGAACGAGGCATCGGATTCGTCGGCCTCGACCACGATGTAGTCGCCCTGCCCCAGCTTGGCGTTCGCGCCCGCGCTGTTGAGGCGCCCGCCGATCACGAAGGTTGGGTCCAGGCCGGCTTCCGCGAGCACGCTGGTCACGAGGCTGGTGGTGGTGGTCTTGCCGTGGGTGCCGGCGATCGCGATGCCGCGCTTGAGGCGCATCAGCTCGGCGAGCATCAGCGCGCGCGGCACCACCGGGATCTTGCGCTCGCGCGCGGCCAGCACCTCGGGGTTGTCGGCCTGCACCGCGGTGGAGGTGACCACCGCGTCGGCGCCCTCGATGTGCGCGGCCGCATGGCCCACGTGGGTGGAAATGCCCAGCGCCGAGAGACGCCGCAGCGTGGCGCTGTCGGCGAGGTCCGAGCCCGAGATCTCGTAGCCCAGGTTGAACAGCACCTCGGCGATGCCGCACATGCCGGCACCCCCGAGGCCCACGAAATGGATATGGCGGATGGCGTGCTTCACGAGGCCAGCTCCTCGCACGCGTTCGCCACCTCTCGGGTGGCGTGGATCTTCTGCATCGTCTTGGCTTTCAGCGCGCGCTCCAACAGCGCCGCGCGCTCCGTATTTTGTAGCAATTGAGACAGCGATCCGGCGGACAGGTCGCGCTGCTGCACGAGCCATCCGCCGCCGGCGTCGGCGAGGAACCGGGCATTGGCCGTCTGGTGGTCGTCCACCGCGTGCGGGAACGGCACGAAGACGGCCGCCGCGCCCACGGCGGCGATCTCGGTCACCGTGCTCGCGCCGGCGCGGCAGACGATGAGGTCGGCCTCGGCGAACGCGGTGGCGGTGTCGTCGATGAAGGGGGTGAGCGAGGCCTCCACACCCGCGGCGGCGTAGTTCGCGCGCAGGGCGTCGATCTGGGCGGCGCCGCTCTGGTGGGTGACCACCGGGCGCCGGTCCGCGGGAATGAGCGCCAGCGCCTGCGGCACGATGTCGTTCAGCGCCTTGGCGCCCAGGCTGCCGCCCACCACCAGCAGGCGCAGCGGGCCGCTGCGGCCGGCGAAGCGCTCCTGCGGACCGGCCTGCCGCGTGAAAGCGGTGCGCAGCGGATTGCCGACCCAGGCGCCCTTGCGCAGCGCATCGGGAAAAGCGGTGAAGACCCGGTCGGCCACGCCGGCCAGCACCTTGTTGACCAGGCCGGCCACCGAGTTCTGTTCGTGCACCACGAGCGGCTTGCCGCAGAGCACGGCCATCATGCCGCCCGGGAAGGTGACGTAGCCGCCCAGCCCCACGACCACGTCGGGCCGCACGCGCCGCACCACGGCGAGCGCCTGCCAGAACGCGCGCAGCAGCCGCAGCGGCAGCAGCGCCAGCGTGGCCAGGCCCTTGCCGCGCACGCCCGAGAAATCGATCGGCTCGAAGGCGAAGCCCTGCGGCGGCACGATGCGCGACTCCATGCTGCCCGGCGTGCCGAGCCAGTGCACGGTCCAGCCGCGCGCGCGCAGCTCTTCGGCCACGGCGAGGCCGGGGAAGATGTGGCCGCCGGTGCCGCCGGCCATCACGAGGGCAGTCCTGGGGGTGCTCATACGCGTCCCCCTCTCATCGGCGCTGCGCGCCCCGCTGCGCTGGCGCGCGGCGAATGCCTGTTTTGGCGAAACAAGCACCTCATACGCGGCCTCCGCGCATGGCGCTGCGCGCCTCACCACGCTGGCGCGTGGCGAGTGCATTGTTTTGGCGAAACAAGCACCTCATACGCGGCCTCCGCGCATGAGGTGCTTGTTTTCATAATCGACGCGCAGCACCACCGCGATCGCCACGAGGTTCATGAGAATGGCCGAGCCGCCGAAGCTCATGAGCGGCAGGGTCAGGCCCTTGGTGGGCAGGGCGCCGAGGTTCACGCCCATGTTGATGAAGGCCTGGAAGCCCATCCAGATCGCCACGCCCTGCGCGACGAGGCCGGCGAAGACGCGGTCGAGCGCAATGGCCTGGCGGCCGATGTGCATGATGCGGCGCGTCATCCAGAAGAAGAGCACGATCACCATCAGCACGCCCATGAGGCCGAACTCCTCGCCGATCACTGCGAGCAGGAAGTCGGTGTGCGCCTCGGGCAGCCAGTGCAGCTTCTCCACGCTGCCGCCCAGGCCGACGCCGAAGATCTCCCCGCGGCCGATGGCGATCAGCGAGTGCGAGAGCTGGTAGCCCTTGCCTAGCGCGTGCGCCTCGCTGAACGGATCGAGGTAGGCGAAGATCCGCTCGCGGCGCCAGGGGCTGCCCATCACCATGATGGCGAAGGCCAGCACCAGCACGGCGGCGATCAGGAAGAACATGCGGGCGTTCACGCCGCCCAGGAACAGGATGCCCATGGCGATGATGGCGATCACCATGAACGCGCCCATGTCGGGCTCGGCCAGCAGCAGCACGCCGACCACCGCCACCGCCACGCCCATCGGCAGCACGGCGCGGAAAAAGCGCTCCTTCACTTCCATCTTGCGCACCATGTAGTCGGCCGCGTAGATCACCACCGCGAACTTCGCGAGTTCGGAAGGCTGGAAGTTCATGATGCCGAGCGACAGCCAGCGGCGCGCGCCGTTCACCACCGTGCCCACGTGGGGCACCAGCACCGCCACCAGCAGCAGGATGGAGGCGATGAACAGCCAGGGCGCGACGCGCTCCCAGACGGACATCGGCACCTGGAACGTCAGCAGCGCGGCGACGAAGCCCATGCCCAGCGCGAAGATGTGGCGCATCAGGAAGTGGGTGGGCGCGATCTTGCCGAAGCGCGGGTTGTCCGGCATGGCGATCGAGGCCGAATACACCATGACGAGGCCCCAGGCGAGCAGGGCCACGACGACCCAGAGCAGCGCCTGGTCGAAGCCGAGCACGCGCGCCGGCGTGGTCGTGGTCTGGCGGTACTCGGTGCCGCCCACGCGCACGGGCAGCACGTCGGCCGCCGGGGCCTCGCCGCCGCCGAACCAGCCGTACATGCGCTGGCGCCATCCGCGGGAAACCGTTGCGTCGGCGCTCATGCGAGCCCCCCTTCCAGTGCCTGCCCGGCCTCTTCCGCGAGCGCCTGCACGGCCTCGCGGAACACCTCGGCGCGGTGTTCGTAGTTGCGGAACATGTCGAAGCTCGCGCAGGCGGGCGACATCAGCACGGCGTCGCCGGCATGGGCCCGCTGCGCGGCCAGGCGCACGGCCTCGGGCAGCGTGGCGGCGTCGGCGAGCGGCACGCCCGCGTCCCGCAGCGCGGCGCGGATCTGCGGGCCGTCCCGCCCGATCAGCACGGCCGCGCGCACGTAGCGCGACACGGGCATGGCGAGCGGCGAGAAGTCCTGCCCCTTGCCCTCGCCGCCCAGGATGACGACGATGCGGCGCTCCGCGCCCAGGCCGCCGAGCGCGGCCACGGTGGCGCCCACGTTCGTGCCCTTGCTGTCGTCGAAGTATTCGACCTCGTTCACGCGGCCCACGGGCTCCACGCGGTGCGGCTCGCCGCGGTATTCGCGCAGCGCGTACAGCATCGGCGCCAGGGCGCAGCCGGCGGCATGCGCGAGCGCCAGCGCGGCCAGTGCGTTCACGGCGTTGTGGCGGCCGCGGATGCGCAGCGCGTCGGCCGGCATCAGGCGCTGGATGTGCAGGTCTTCCTCGGCGCGGCCGCGCGTGCGCTTGGCCGTCTCGTCGGCCTCCAGCGCCCGCACCAGCCAGGCCATGCCGTTCACGGTCTCGATGCCGAAGTCGCCGGGCCGCTGGGGCATGTCGGCGCCGAAGGTCACGTGGGCGCGCAACTGGGGTTTCTGGAGCTTCACGCGCACGGGCGGCGGCAGCATCGCCATGACGGTGGCATCGTCGCGGTTGAGCAGCATGAGGCCGGATTCCCCGAAGATGCGGGCCTTGGCGCCCGCGTAGGCGGGCATGTCGCCGTGCCAGTCGAGGTGGTCCTGCGTGACGTTGAGCACCGTGGCGGCGGTCGGCTCGAAGCCGGTGGCGCCGTCGAGCTGGAAGCTGGACAGCTCCAGCACCCACACCTCGGGCAGCGCGTCGCCGTCGAGCCGCCCGCCCAGGGTGTCCAGCAGCGTCGGGCCGATATTGCCGGCCACGGCCACCGAGCGGCCGGCGCATTCCACCAGCAGCCCGGTGAGCGAGGTCACGGTGGTCTTGCCGTTGGTGCCGGTGATCGCCAGCACCGCGGGCGCGTAGCCGTGCGATGCCTTCAGCGCGGCGAGCGCCATCGCAAAGAGGCCCAGTTCGCCGCCCGTGGCGATGCCTTCCGCGCTCGCGGCCACGAACACCGGCGCGACCGTGTCGGGCGAGAGGCCGGGCGAGCGGTACACCGCGTGCAGCGCGCGGCCCTGCACGAGAGCGGCATCGAACGCCCCCGGCACGAAGCGCACCTGGGGCAGTTCCGCCTGCAGGGCGGCGAGCTGCGGCGGCGCGGAGCGGGTATCGGCCACGGTCACCTCGTCGGCGCCGCAGCGCACGCACCAGCGGGCCATGGCCAGGCCCGAGGCGCCCAGGCCGAGGATGAGGATGCGCTGCCCGGCCAACGGGCGCAGCGTGTCGGCGGGCCGGCCCTGCGGCGCCGCGGCGTCGCCCTGCTCCGGCGTGGCCGGCGCGTGACCCTCCACGCTCGCAGTGCCGGCTTCGGCATCGGCTTGCGCCGCAGCGGGCGGGTCGCGGTCCGCCGCGGCAGGCGCTGCTTCGCTCTCCGGCTGCACGTCGGCGAAGATGCGGGCCACGAACTCCGCGGCCTGCTGCGCGGCGGACACCCGCGGCGCGGTCATGTCGATCCCGGCCATCGCGGCGTCCACGGCGGAGACGGGGGCGGGAGCAGCGGGCTCCGTGCCGCCGGCTGCCGGACCGGGTTCCGGAACTTCAGCCACGTCGGTGGCGGAGGCATCGACCGTGGCGTTGTCTTTCCCCGGCCACTGCACCGCGTCGGCCGGGGCGGGAGCATCCGGCACCGCTCCGCCTTCGTGAACCGCGGGTGCGGCCACCGCGCGTGGCAACGGCTCCGCGGCGGCGGCCTCGGGGCTGCCGCCGGGGGGGGTGAGGCGGTCGCGGTCGATCGGGTTCATCGCAGCTTCAGGGTGGTGAGGCCGATCAGGCACAGCAGCATGGTGATGATCCAGAACCGCACGACGACCTGCGTTTCCTTCCAGCCGCTCTTCTCGAAGTGGTGGTGCAGCGGCGCCATCTTGAGCAGGCGCCGGCCTTCGCCGTAGCGGCGCTTGGTGTACTTGAACCAGGTGACCTGCAGCATCACCGAGAGCGCCTCGACCACGAAGATGCCGCCCATGATGGCCAGCACGATCTCCTGGCGCACGATGATGGCGATGGTGCCCAGGGCGCCGCCGAGCGCGAGCGCGCCCACGTCGCCCATGAAGACCTGTGCCGGATGGGTGTTGAACCACAGGAACGCGAGCCCCGCGCCGGCCATGGCCGAGCAGAAGATCAGCAGTTCGCCCGCGCCCGCGATGTAGGGGAAGAGCAGGTACTTGGAATAGACCGCGCTGCCCGTCACGTAGGCGAACACGCCCAGGGACGCGCCCACCATCACGACCGGCATGATCGCGAGGCCGTCGAGGCCGTCGGTGAGGTTGACCGCGTTGCTGGAGCCCACGATGACGAGATAGGTGAGGATCACGAAGCCGAGCACGCCGAGCGGGTAGCTCACTTCCTTGAAGAACGGCACCAGCAGGCCCGCCTGGGGCGGCAGGTCCATCGAGAAGCCCGACTGGATCCAGGTGACGAAGAGCTCGAACACGCGGGCGTTGGAGTTCTCGGAGATGCAGAACACCAGGTAGAGCGCGGCCACGATGCCGATGACCGACTGCCAGAAGTACTTCTCGCGCGAGCGCATGCCCTCCGGGTCCTTGCGCACGACCTTGCGCCAGTCGTCCACCCAGCCGATCGCGCCGAAGCCCAGGGTGACGGCCAGCACCACCCAGACGAAGCGGTTCGAGAGGTCGAACCACAGCAGCGTGGAAATGGCGATGGCGCCCAGGATGAGCACGCCGCCCATGGTGGGCGTGCCGCTCTTGGACAGGTGCGACTCCATCGCGTAGCCGCGGATCGGCTGGCCGATCTTGAGCGCGGTGAGCATGCGGATGACCTTGGGGCCGGCCACCAGGCCGATGAGCAGCGCCGTCATGGCCGCCATCACCGCACGGAACGTGAGGTACTGGAAGACGCGGAAGAAGCCGAATTCGGGCGACAGGCCCTGCAGCCACTGGGAGAGCATCAGGAGCATGCGACGCCTCCCTGCCGATGGTGGCCCTGCGCCGATACGTCCGGCACTTCCGGCGCTTCCAGCGCCTGCACCACCTGTTCCATCTTCATGAACCGCGATCCCTTCACCAGCACGCTGCCCGACTCGGGTGCGGCCTTGCGCACCGCTTCGAGCAGCGATGCCATGTCGTCGAAATGCCGTGCATCCGGCCCGAAGGCCTGCACGGCGTGAATGCCGAGCGCTCCCAGCGCAAACAGCCGGCCGATGCCGCGCCCGCGCGCATGCGCTCCCGCCTCCGCATGGAACTGCGGCCCCTGGTCGCCCACCTCGCCCATGTCGCCCATCACCAGCAGTTGCGGCCCGGGCAGTTCGGCCAGCACGTCGATGGCCGCGCGCATGGAGTCGGGATTGGCGTTGTAGGTGTCGTCCACCCCCGTGATCCGCCGCGGCGCCTCGCCGGGCTGCACCACGGTGGCGGCGAAGGCGCGCGAGCGGCCCTTGACCGGCTCGAAGGCCGCGAGGCCGCGCGCGATGGCATGAAGCGGTGCGCCCGCGGCCAGCGCGCAGGCCGTGGCGGCCAGCGCGTTGGCCACGTTGTGGCGGCCGGCGATGCGCAGCGTGCCACCGAACGCGCCCTGCGGCGTGTCGATCTGTACGTTCCACGCGCCGGCTTCCCAGCGGGCATGGGTGCAGCGCACGTCCGCCGCCACGCCCGGCTGGTCGGCGAAGGTGAGGCAGCGGCGGGAGCCGGCCAGACCGCGCCAGAGCGCTGCATAGGCATCCGCGGCCGGGAACACCGCCACGCCATCCGGCGGCAGCGCGGAGATCACCGAGCCGTTCTCTTCCGCCACCGCCTGCACGGTGTGCATGAATTCGAGGTGCTCGCGCTGCGCGTTGTTGACCAGCGCGACCGTGGGACGCGCCATGCCGGCCAGCAGGGCGATCTCGCCCGGGTGGTTCATGCCGAGCTCGATCACCGCGGCCTCGTGCGCGGCCCGCAGGCGCAGCAGCATGAGCGGCACGCCGATGTCGTTGTTGAAGTTGCCTTGCGTTGCAAATGCGGCGTCGCCCTTCCAGGCGCGCAGCACCGACGCGATCATCTGGGTGACGGTGGTCTTGCCGTTGCTGCCCGTCACGCCGACGAGGGGCAGATCGAAGCGCGCGCGCCAGCCCGCGGCCAGGGCGCCCAGCGCCGCCAGGGTGTCGGGCACTTCGATGCCCGGCAGGCCCGCGGCAGCGAGGCGGCCCGGGTGGGCCAGTGCGGCCGCGGCACCGGCATCCCGCGCCTGGGCGAGGAAATCGTTGGCGTCGAAGCGCTCGCCCCGCAGCGCCACGAACAGGTCGCCCGCCTGCAGGGTGCGCGTGTCGGTGTGCACGCGGCCGAGCGGCAGCGGCTGCGTGCCCGGCGCGCCCACGAGGCGCGCCTGCGGAACGCGCGCCTGCACCAGGGCATGCGCCTCCTGCAGCGTGAGCATCGTCGCCGAGGCGTTCATGCGGCGGCTCCCGGGCCCGCAGCGGGCGCGATGGGCGCAGCGGGGCGCAGCGCCAGCGCGGCGCGCGCCTGCGCGGCATCGGAGAACGGACGGCGCACGCCCGCGGTCTCCTGGTAGTCCTCGTGGCCCTTGCCGGCGATCAGCACCACGTCGCGCGCGTCCGCTTCGGCGATGGCGCGCGCGATGGCGGCCTCGCGCTCGGGCTCCACCTGCACGGTCGTGCCCGCCACGGTGCCCAGCAGGATCTCGTGCAGGATGGCACCGGGGTCTTCGTTGCGCGGGTTGTCGCTGGTGGCGATCACGGCGTCGGCCCGGTGCTGGGCGATGCGTCCCATGAGGGGGCGCTTGGCGCGGTCGCGGTTGCCGCCGCAGCCGAACACGCACCACAGGCGCCCGCCGCGCTGCGCGGCCACGGGCCGCAATGCCTGCAGGGCCTGCTCGAGCGCATCGGGCGTGTGGGCGTAGTCCACGGCCACCAGCGGCCGGCCGGGCTCGTGGAGCAGTTCCATGCGGCCCGGCACGGGCGCGAGCTGCGCGCAGGCCCAGAGCGCATGCTCCAGCGGTATGCCGATCGCGCGCAGCGAAGCGACCACGGCCAGCAGGTTGTGGATGTTGTAGTGGCCGATCACGCGCGTCTGCAGCACGTGGGCCTGCACGCCTTCGGCCACGGTGAAGCGCAGGCCGCCCTCGCCCCAGGCGATGTCGCGGGCCTGCAGCCGGGCCGGGCCGGTGGCCGACGTGGTCCAGAGGTCCAGCGGGCGCTGCGCGAGCGTGCCCGCCAGCTCGCCGCCGCGCGGATCGTCGATGTTCACCACGGCCGCCTGCAGGCCGGGCCAGTCGAACAGCGCGCTCTTGGCCTGCCAGTAGGCCGCCATGCCCGCGTGGTAGTCCAGGTGGTCCTGCGTGAAATTGGTGAACACGGCCACGCGGATGCGCATGCCGGCGAGGCGGTGCTCCGCGAGCCCGATGGACGATGCCTCGATGGCGCAGGCGCCCAGGCCGTTCGCCACGAAACCGGAGAACGCGCGCTGCAGCCGCACCGGGTCGGGCGTGGTGAGGCCCGTGCCTTCCAGCGCGGGCGGCACGCCCACGCCCAGGGTGCCGACCAGGCCGCAGCCACCCTGGGATGCGAGGCCGGCGCCGGCCAGCAGGTTGAGCGCATCGGCCAGCCACCAGGTGGTGCTGGTCTTGCCGTTCGTGCCCGTCACCGCGATCACGTCCAGCCGCTGCGTGGGCATGCCGAACCAGTCGGACGCCAGCAGGCCGGTGGCCGCCTTCAAATCGCGCAACGCGGCGACGCGCTCGGCACCGAAGCGGAACGCCTCCACGCCTTCGCGTTCGACGAGGCAGGCCGCCGCGCCGCGCGCGAGCGCCTCGCCCACGTGCATGCGGCCGTCGGTGGCGGCGCCGGGCCAGGCGATGAACACGTCGCCGGGCTCGACCTGGCGGCTGTCGGTGCGCAGCGTGCCGCTGCCGGCGCCGATGCGCGCGCGCAGCCACTCCAGCGCCTCGGGCACGGAGCCGAGCAACGGCGGGGTCGGGTTCTCGGGAACGGGTCCGATCTCGTTCATAGCGACTCCTCGACGCTGTTGGCGACGATGCGGGGCTTCACGGCCATGTCCGGGGCCACGCCCATCATGCGCAGCGTCTGCTGCACGACCTCGCTGAACACCGGCGCGGCCACGGCACCGCCGTAGAACGAGCCGGCGCTGGGCTCGTCGATCATCACGGCGACGATGATGCGCGGCTTCTCGATGGGCGCCATGCCCGTGAACCAGGCGCGGTATTTGCCCGAGGCGTAGCTCTTGCCGACCTGCTTGCGCGCCGTGCCGGACTTGCCGCCCACGGAGTAGCCCACGGTCTGCGCCTGCTGGCCCGTGCCCCCGGGGCCGGCGGCCATCTGCAGCATCTTGCGGATCTGCGTGGCGGTGCGCGGGGAGAACACCGGCACGCCCACGGCGGGCTCGCCGGTCTTGAGCATGGTGGCGGGAATGATCTTGCCGTCGTTGGCGAACACCGTATAGGAGCGCGCCATCTGCAGCAGGCTGGCCGAGAGGCCGTAGCCGTACGACATGGTGGCCTGCTCCACCGGGCGCCAGGTCTTGTAGGGGCGCAGCCGGCCGCTCACCACGCCGGGGAAGTGGATCTGCGGCTTCTGGCCGAAGCCGGCGGCGGAGAAGGTCTCCCACATCTCCTTGGCCGGCATCTGCATGGCGATCTTCGTGGTGCCGACGTTGCTGGACTTCTGGATCACGCCCTCCACGGTGAGCACCCCGTAGTTGTGGGTGTCGGAGATGGTGGAGCCCGTGATCGTGACACGCCCGGGGTTGGTGTCGACGATGGTGTCGGGCCGCACGCGGCCGGTCTCCAGAGCGAGCCCGATGGTGAACGGCTTCATGGTGGAGCCGGGCTCGAACACGTCGGTGATGGCGCGGTTGCGCAACTGCTCGCCGGTGAGGTTCTGGCGCTTGTCGGGCACGTAGCTCGGGTAGTTGGCGAGCGCCAGCAGCTCGCCGGTGTGCGCGTCGATCACCACCACGCTGCCGGCCTTGGCCTTGTGCAGCGCCACCTGGTCGCGCAGCTTCTGGTAGGCGAAGAACTGCACCTTGCTGTCGATCGACAATTGCATGTCCCGGCCGTCCACCGGCGGCACCTCGGCGCCCACGCCTTCCACCACGCGGCCCATGCGGTCCTTGATGACGCGGCGCGATCCGGCCTTGCCGGCCAGGTCCTTGTCGAAAGCGAGTTCCACGCCCTCCTGGCCGTGGTCCTCCACGTTGGTGAAGCCCACCACGTGCGCGGCGGATTCGCCCTCGGGGTACTGGCGCCGGTATTCCTTGCGCTGGTAGATGCCCTTGATGTCGAGCGCGGCGATCTGCTGGCCCACCTCCCAGTCGAGCTGGCGCTTGATCCAGACGAAGGTCTTGTCCTCGTCGGCCAGCTTCGCCTTCAGGGCCGGCAGCGGCATCTCCAGCAGCTTGGCCAGCTGGGGCAGCTTGGCCTGCACCTCGGGCTTGTCCTGCTCGACGTCTTCCGGAATGGCCCAGATGCTGGCGGCGGGCACGCTGGAGGCGAGGATGAGCCCGTTGCGGTCGAGGATGCGGCCGCGGTTGGCGGGCAGCTCCAGCGTGCGCGCGAAGCGCACCTCGCCCTGGCGCTGGAAGAAGTCGTTGCCGATCACCTGCACGTAGGCCGCGCGCCCGGCGAGCGCCAGGAAGCCCAGCGCCACCATGGCGACGATGAACTTGCTGCGCCAGACGGGCGTCTTGCTCGCCAGCAGCGGGCTGGAGGTATAGAGCACGCTGCGGCTCATCGGCGCGCTCCCCGCGGTGCCGCCGCGCTCACCGAAGCGCCGGCCATGGGCGCGGCCGCCGTCACGACGGGCGTGCCGTCGCCGGCCACGTACTGGGTGATCGCGGGCGTGGCCGTGCGCATCTGCAGCCGGTCGCGCGCGAGCTTCTCGACCCGCAGCGGCGTGGCCTGGGCCCGCTTCTCGACCTGCAGGCGCTGGTGCTCGGTCTCCAGGCGGCGCGACTCGGCGATGGCGCGGTCCAGCTCGGTGAAGAGGCGGCGCGACTCGTACTGCGTGTGCACGAGGTAGAGCGCGCTGGCGAGCACGCCCAGCAGCAGCACGAGGCTCAGGCGCGTCATGCCGGCACCTCCGTGCGCTCGGCCACGCGCATGACCGCGCTGCGCGCGCGCGGATTGGCCTCGATCTCGGCGGCGCTCGGCTTGATGCGCTCCAGCGCCTTGAGCCGCATCGGCTGCGGCGCGGCGAAGGGTGCGCGGCGGTCGTAGACCTCTTTCGAATGCTGCGCGATGAACTGCTTGACGATGCGGTCTTCCAGCGAATGGAAGCTGATCACCGCGAGCCGGCCGCCCGGCGCCAGCACGCGCAGGCACGCCTCTAGCGCGGCCTGCAGCTCTTCCAGCTCGGCGTTGATGAAAATCCGAAGAGCCTGAAAGGTCCGGGTGGCGGGGTTCTGCCCGGCTTCGCGGGTCTTGACCGCGCCAGCCACGAGCTGGGCCAGCTCGGAAGTGGTGCGCAGCGGGCCGCGCTCCGCGCGCCGAGCAACAATCGCCTTTGCAATGGGGCCAGCAAACCGTTCTTCACCGTATTCACGAATCACCTCCGCAATCTGCCCCACTTCGGCCGTCTCGAGCCAGTCGGCCACGCTCTCGCCGCGCGTGGTGTCCATGCGCATGTCGAGGGGGCCGTCGAAGCGGAAGCTGAAGCCCCGTTCGGGGCTGTCGATCTGCGGCGAACTCACGCCCAGATCCATGAGGATGCCGGCAGCGCTGCGCTCCGGCAGCTCGGCCATATGGCGAAAACCTTCGTGCCGAATGGAAAAGCGCGCATCGGTGATGCGCGCTGCTTCGTGGATCGCCTCGGGGTCCTTGTCGAAGGCCACGAGGCGGCCATCCGGCCCCAGCCTCTCCAGTATCCGGCGGGAATGCCCGCCCCGGCCGAAGGTCGCATCGACGAAGACGCCCGCGGGCGTGGGACCGGCGCCCCCGAGCAGGGCATCGACCGCCTCGTCCAGCAGGACGGTGGTGTGCATGAGAGCGGTATCAGCCATGGCCTTCAGAAAGAAAAGTCCTTGAAAGCCTCGGGCATCTCGCCCTGCATCGCCTGGGCCTCCTGGGCCTCGTAGGTGGCCTTGTCCCAGAGTTCGAAATGGTGGCCCATGCCCAGCAGCATGGCGTCACGCGTGATGCCGGCCGCCTGCCGCAGCTCGGGCGCCACGAGCACGCGGCCGGTGCCGTCCATGTCCACGTCCTGGGCGTTGCCCAGGAAGATGCGCTTCCACCACTGGGCGGACATCGGCAGCTCGGCGATGCGCTCGCGGAACTTCTCCCATTCGGGGCGGGGGAAGACCATGAGGCAGCCGTGGGGGTGTTTGGTGATGGTGAGCTGGCCGGCAGCGGTGGCGCTCAGGACGTCACGATGCCGGGTGGGCACGGAAAGCCTACCCTTCGCATCCAGACTCAGCGATGACGCCCCTTGAAACACCGATCAGATCCCGACAATGTTGTCGCCGCCGCATCCCGCGGAAACGGGTTCGGAGGGCACTTTTCACCACTTAATTGCACTTTTTTGCACTGTAGCAGGAAAAGCCCCGGCCGGCGGTCCGGGTGCAACAAAGTATTGCAATGAAATCAACAACTTAGCGGCGATTGACAAAATCCTCGGAAGGCAAAATCCCTTGATGGATAAGCACTTAGCGATCCGTATGCAAGTGATACCTGAGAGTAAGCGGGCTGCGGGGACGGCCTGCGGCCCCTCTGCCCCCCGTCCCCCAAGCGGCTGGAATGTGGCGCAAAAACCAAGCTGCCGCCCGGCAGCGGAGTGCACGGGCGGCAGCACGGGGCGCAGAAATTTCTCGCAAATTCCTGCTTGTCTGTAGGAAAAGAGCGCTTCTTACAGGATGTAGCGCGAAAGGTCCTCGTCCTGGCTGAGGCTCTGCAGACGTCCGTCCACATAGGCGGCATCGATCCGCACGGTCTGGCCGGAGAGCTTCGCGGCATCGAAGCTCACCTCGTCCAGCAGCCGCTCCATCACGGTGGAGAGGCGCCGCGCGCCGATGTTCTCGGTGCGCTCGTTCACCTCGAAAGCGATGCGTGCCAGCCGCGTGATGCCCTCGGGCACGAACTCGAGCGTGACGCCCTCGGTGGCCAGCAGCGCCTCGTACTGCTTCACGAGGGAGGCGTGCGTCTGGGTGAGGATGGCCTCGAAGTCGCCGACCGACAGCGACTCCAGCTCGACGCGGATCGGGAAGCGCCCCTGCAGCTCGGGAATCAGGTCGCTGGGCTTGGCGAGATGGAAGGCGCCCGAGGCGATGAAGAGGATGTGGTCGGTCTTCACCATGCCGTACTTGGTGCTCACGGTGGTGCCCTCCACCAGCGGCAGCAGGTCGCGCTGCACGCCCTGGCGCGACACGTCGGAGCCGCCCGCCTCCTGGCGTGTGGCGACCTTGTCGATCTCGTCGATGAAGACGATGCCGTTCTGCTCGGCGTTCTGCAGCGCGCGGGTCTTCACGTCCTCCTCGTTCACCAGCTTGCCGGCCTCCTCGTCGGTGAGCAGCTTGAGCGCCTCGGCGATGCGCAGCTTGCGCGTCTTGCGGCGCTCCTGGCCCATCTGGCTGAACATGCCGCGCAGCTGCTCGGCCATCTCCTCCATGCCCTGCGGGCCCATGATCTCGAGCTGGGGCCGGGCATCGGCGAGGTCGATCTCGATTTCCTTGTCGTCCAGCTGGCCTTCGCGCAGCTTCTTGCGGAACACCTGGCGGGCGGTGTTGTCGGCCGGCTGCTCGCCGGTACGGGCGGAAGGCACCAGCACGTCCAGGATGCGGTCCTCGGCGGCATCCTCGGCGCGGGCGCGCAGCTTCTTCATGTCGGTTTCGCGGGTCTGCTTCACCGCCACCTCGACGAGGTCGCGCACGATCGAATCCACGTCCTTGCCGACGTAGCCCACCTCGGTGAACTTCGTCGCCTCCACCTTGATGAACGGCGCATCCGCCAGCCGGGCGAGGCGCCGGGCGATCTCGGTCTTGCCGACGCCGGTGGGCCCGATCATGAGGATGTTCTTCGGGGTGATTTCCTGGCGCAGCCCGGCCTCGACCTGCTGGCGGCGCCAGCGGTTGCGCAGCGCGATCGCGACGGCACGCTTGGCGCCCGATTGGCCGACGATGTGGCGGTCGAGCTCGGAGACGATTTCCTGGGGGGTCATGGACGACATGGGGGTCACTCGGTACGGAACGGGGCCGGGAAGCGGCCGGAAGGAAGGGCGGCGGACGGGCCAGGCGGAGACGGCCCACCGCGCGCGACGGGGTCTGCGCAGCGGCGCCGGGGCGTCAGAGCGTTTCCACGGTGTGGTGCATGTTCGTGTAGATGCACAGCTCGCCCGCGATGGCCAGCGACTTGCGCACGATCTCCTCGGCGGAGAGTTCGGTGTGGTTCAGCAGCGCCTTGGCGGCCGAATGCGCATAGGCGCCGCCGGAGCCGATCGCCACGATGCCCTGCTCGGGCTCCAGCACGTCGCCGTTGCCGGTGATGATGAGCGAGGCGCTGGCATCCGCCACGGCCAGCATGGCCTCCAGGCGGCGCAGCACGCGGTCTGTGCGCCAGTCCTTGGTGAGCTCGATGGCGGCGCGCGTCAGGTGGCCCTGGTGCTTCTCCAGCTTGGCCTCGAAGCGCTCGAACAGCGTGAAGGCGTCGGCCGTGGCACCTGCGAAGCCCGCGAGCACCCGGCCGTGGTGCAGCTTGCGCACCTTGCGCGCCGAACCCTTGACGACGATGTTGCCGAGCGTGACCTGTCCGTCGCCGCCGATGGCGACCTGGATGGTGCCGTCCGCGGCCTGGCGGCGGACGCTGAGGATGGTGGTGCCGTGAAACTGTTCCATAGCGTCCGGAGGTGGGGCCGGGCACCCGGATTGCAACAGTGGAGTGCCTGCGATGCGGCGCCTCGCCGGAGCCGCTTCGCAGGGTGCTGCGGGCCGCCCACGGGCCTCGGTGGCCGGGCCAGCCGCCTCAGTTGCGGCGGGGCACGATGAGCGCGTGCTCGTTGATGCCGATCACGTTGAAGAACACGGCCACCAGCCGCGGCATCTGGGTGAACTGCACCATGTGGCCCTGGTCCTGGTGGGCGGCCGTCCAGTTGAGGACCGAGCCGGCGGCCGCGAAATCCACGCGCGCGAGCCGATCGCAGCCGATGGCGAAGGGCACGCCAGGGCGCATGTGCGCCTCCAGCGGCTCCAGCATGGGGGTGGCGTCGCCTTCGATGTGCCCGGAGAGCATCGCCGCGGGCGCGGTTTCCTCCAGCCCCGAGGGCCGGGAGGACGGCTCGCCGAAGCCCGACGAGAAGGCGTCCGCCTCGAAACCCGCCGCGCCGGACGGTGCCACCGCGGCGCCGGCCGTGCCGCCGTCGTCCGAATAGCTGCACCGGGGTGCCGCCCAGGACGGAGGCGAGACTTCGTAGGTGACGCAGTAGTCCAGGGCGACAAGCTCGAATTCGTCGGGACGCCCCATCAGCCGGAGCGCGGCCATGCGCAGGCGCCACCAGTCGGGGGCGACGCCCCGGTCGCCCGACGGGGTGCGGGCCTCGAGCAGGCTGGACAACGCATCCACGTCTTTGAAGACGATGGCGTCGGTGCCATCCGCCCACCGGCCGAACAGCTGCGCGAGGGCCGGCAGGGCCGGTTCCTCGATGGACATGAGGCGTGTCCAGGCGAACGTCCAGGGGGAGCTGGTGGCCCGCGCGACGGATGCCTGGAGCGCTGCCACCGACTGGGGCGCGAGCACGGAAGGCGCGTTCCACACGAATTCGCGCGCTGGCACCGCGGCGCCGGCGGACGCGGAAGCCGGCGGCGGCGCCGATGGCGCGGCCACCTGCAGGCCCAGCAGTTCGGGAACGGAGAACCACAGGGGCGCCGAGCGGCCGAACCGCGCCGCGAAATCGATCGCCAGCGACTCGAAGCGCTCGTGCTCGCCGATGGCGCGGTAGAGATCGAACAGCGCCATCCAGAATTCGGCCTGGCGCTCCGGAGCGTCGCCCTCGTGCTGCCGCAGCACGTCGAGCAGGGCCGCCTCGGCGCCGGCCTGGTCGCCGTTGGCGAACAGGATGGCGGCTTCTTCGAGATCGGGCTCGTGCACGAAGGGCTCGGGCTGCGCCGCAGGGGCCGGCGCGTACTGCGGCTCGGCGCGCTCGGTGAGCAGCGGGGGAGACATCGGAAAGGACGCGGCGCCCCCCGGATAGGGCAGCGGTTCCGTGGCGGCGCCGAAATCCGCGGCGGGCGGCGCGATGCTCTCTCCGGAGAAAAGCGGCTGCACGCCGGCCTGCGCGAGGTGGGCCGGCAGGCTCGCCGGCGCTGTCGGGGCGAATGCGCGGGCGTGCACGGCGTCGATGTCGGCATCGGCCTCGGCGGTGCCGGGCACGGCCGGCGGGGGCGGCGCGAGGGTACCGGGCGAGGTGGTGCCGGAGGACTGCTTGCCCTTCCACCACTGCTGCGACATCTGCGCCTCGATCTCGTCGATCTTCTTGAGCGTGACCGCCCGGTCGTCCGGCGAGGTGATGCTGGTGTGGAAGAACGAAGCGCGCGCGGCGTGGTCCTCCGACTGCTGGCCGTGCAGCGCCTCCCGCTGGCGCAGCTTGCGCAGCTGATCGAATTCGCGGCGCCGCACGAAGTCGTTGCGGCGCTTGCGCTCGATCATTTCCTTGAGCACCTGCTTGCTGTACTGGCTCTCCCGATCCTCGTCGATCGAATCGAGTTCGTTCCAGTTGACGGTGGGATTGCGCACGAAGCGCACCACCTTGGACAACAGGCCGCGGGAGGATTCTTCCTTGCTCATGGGCGGGTCGTGGCTCCGGGCGCTCGCCGCGGCACGCTGGCGGCCGGGCGGAAGATGGCGAAAGGCGGAATGCCGGCGGAGCCTGCGGGACGCACCCTCCGCACGGCCGAGCTTACACCGTCTCAGTCACCGAACATCTTCTGCTTGAGTTCGCGGCGCTGCTGCGCCTCGAGCGAGAGCGTCGCGGTGGGACGGGCCAGCAGGCGGCCGACGCCGATCGGCTCGCCGGTCTCGTCGCAGTAGCCGTAGTCGCCCGCGTCGATGCGCGCGATGGACTGCTCGATCTTCTTGAGCAGCTTGCGCTCGCGGTCGCGCGTGCGCAGTTCCAGCGCGTGCTCTTCCTCGATCGTGGCGCGGTCGGCCGGGTCGGGCACCACCACGGTGTCCTCGCGCAGGTGCTCGGTCGTCTCGCCCGCGTTGTTGTGCATGTCCTGCTTGAGCTGAACGAGCTTGTGCCGGAAGAAGGCCAGCTGCTTCTCGTTCATGTACTCGCCGTCGGGCATGGAAAGCACCTCGGCGTCGGTCAGCTCCTCGGCCGGCTTGGTCTTCCAGTTGTTGGCCAGCTTCGGGTCTTTCTTGGCGGCCGTGACGGGCGTTTGCGCTTGCAGGGTCGTAGGCATGGTATTTAATGGGCTGGCTGCGCCGGCGGGGTGGCCGGCGACGGTGCCGTGGATGGTACGGTCAATTGATCCAAACGGGAAGAAGTCCACCTCCCCCGTCCGGCGGTTTCCACGACGATGGAACGGCGTTGCGGCAAACCCGGTTCCACCCGTGCCGCGCCGTGCCGCGGAAGCGGTCGGTGCGGCGGTGGTTCCCTCCCGTTTTTGCCGGGGCGCGATTGTATCGACCGATCCCGCGTCCGCACGGCCGGGAGGCGAGAAGTGGCGGTTATCCTACAAGCCGCCCCTCACAGCCGTCAGACCAGGCACTGCTCCAGGCCCTGCTGGAAGATGTCCTGCGGCAGCTCGATGCCGATGAAGACCATCTTGCTCTGGCGCTTCTCGCCCTCCGCCCATTGCGGGCCCAGATCGCTGCCCATGAGCTGGTGCACGCCCTGGAAGATCACCTTGCGCTCGGTGCCCTTCATGTGCAGCACGCCCTTGTAGCGCAGCATGCGCGGGCCGTAGATGTTGACGATCGCGCCCAGGAAGTCCTCCAGCCGGGCCGGATCGAACGGGCGGTCGGCGCGGTAGACGAAGCTCTTCACGTCATCGTCGTGGTGATGGTGGTGGCCATGGCCGCCTTGCTGGTGCGAGGGGTGGCTGCAGTGCTCGCCGTGCGCATGGTCGTGGTCGTGGTGATCGTGGTCGTGGCCATGCGCGTGGTCGTGGCCGTGGTCGTGCCCGTCTTCCTCCTTCAGGAAGTCGGGGTCGATGTCGAGCTTCGCGTTCAGGTTGAAGCCGCGCAGGTCGAGCACCTCGGCGATCGGCACCTCGCCGAAATGCACCGCCTTGATCGGCGCGCGCGGGTTCATGTGCTTGAGGCGGTGGATCAGCGCGTCGGTCTCCTCCGCCGCCACCAGGTCCGTCTTGGAGAGGAAGATCTGGTCGGCGAAGCCCACCTGGCGGCGCGCCTCCTGGCGGTCGTTCAGCTGCTGGGCGGCGTGCTTGGCATCCACCAGGGTGAGGATGGAGTCGATGAGGTAGGTCTCGGCGATCTCCTCGTCCATGAAGAAGGTCTGCGCCACCGGCCCCGGGTCGGCCAGGCCGGTGGTCTCGATCACGATGCGGTCGAACTCCAGCATGCCCTTGCGGCGCTTGGCGGCCAGCAGCTGCAGCGTCTCGCGCAGGTCCTCGCGGATGGTGCAGCAGATGCAGCCGTTGCTCATCTGGACGATCTGCTCCTTGGAATCCGTCACCAGGATGTCGTTGTCGATGTTCTCTTCGCCGAACTCGTTCTCGATGACGGCGATCTTCTGGCCGTGCGCCTCCGTGAGCACGCGCTTGAGCAGGGTGGTCTTGCCCGAGCCTAGGAAACCGGTGAGGATGGTGACGGGGATGAGGGACATGGTCTGGAATGCTTTCGGCGAAATGCGGCGCGCCGGTGCGGCACGCCATGGCAAAAGTTTAGCGAGGCTGTCAAGCCCCAACAGCGGCAAGGACGGCCGCCATCTGTTCCCATCGCCGACGCGGCCGTTGTTACATAGTGGTGCTCCATGGAATCGCCCTTCCGATCCGCTCCCTGTCGTTGTTCCCGCCCCAGGCCATGGACTTCCGCCTGACCGCCGATCTGCTGGATTCCCTGGGCATTGCCATGTGCGTGTTCGATGCCGGGGAGCGCACCGTGCTCTGGAATCCATCGTTCCTGCGCTTCTTCCCCGAGCACGAGGGCCACGTCCATGCCGGCGAGCCCTACGCCGACAACCTGCGGCGCTTCTACCTCGGGCGGCTGCCGGCCGACGACCTGCCCCATATCGACCGTTTCATCGCCGACGGCCTGGTGCGCCACCGCACGCAGACGCGCCCTTTCGTGTTCCAGCACCGGGGGCGCTGGCTGCGCGTGGCCGCGGTGCCGCAGGCCGATGGCTGGCGGGTGCGCGTCTGGCAGCACGTCGCGCATGCGAACGAAGAAGCCGGCCTGGACGTGCTGCCCGACGGCCAGGCGCCGCTGCCGTCGTCCGGCACGCGGCGGATGCTGGAGGACGTCGGCGAGGCCGCGACGGTGCTGGACGACGAGGGCCGCATCCTGTTCGCGAACGAGCGCTTCCTGCTGCTGTACGGCCTGCCCTCCCGCTCGGCGCTGGAGCAGCAGACCTACGTGCAGATCGTGCAGCGGCTCTGGGATGCGGCGCCCGACCCGGACGAGCGCCGGCAGCGGGCGCAGGACCTCGCCGCGGCCCTGCACGATGCGGCCTACTTCGCCGGGGCGCCGTTCGAGGTGCCGCTGCCGGGGCACCGCTGGATGCGCGTGGCCATGAACCGCAGCGCCGGCGGCCAGAACCACGCCCTGCACACCGACATCTCCGCGGTGAAGCGCCACGAGAGCGAGCTGCGTGCCGCGGAACTGCGCGCCCGCGAAAGCGAGCAGCAGCTGCGGGTGCTTGCCGAGCAGCTGCGCACCGAGACGCGCTACGACGTGCTCACCGGGCTGCTCAACCGGCGGGGCCTGGCCGGCAGCATCCAGGAGCTGTCGGTACATTCCGGGCCGCATGCCCTGCTGTTCATCGACCTGGACGGCTTCAAGGCCGTGAACGACGAAGCCGGCCATGCGGCGGGCGACCAGGTGCTCTGCCAGGTGGCCGGCCGGCTGCGCCGGTGCGTGCGCGGCGACGACGCGCTGGTGCGGCTGGGCGGCGACGAATTCGTGGTGCTGCTGCGGCACTGCAGCCGGCATGGGGCCCGGGACGTGGGCCTGCAGATCGTGGACGGGCTGCGCGGCGAACCGTTCCACGTGGCACAGCACACCTTCCGGATCGGCGCGAGCATCGGCGTGCGGCCGTTCGGCGGCGGGCAGGAAACGCCGGAGACGCTCCTGGCCGATGCGGATGCCGCCTGCTATGCCGCCAAGCGCGGCGGCCGCGGCCGCGTCGAGATGGCGGCACCGGGCGACGCCGGGCCGGTGGCGCCCCTCAATCCCCCTTGCGCATCACCGCCAGCCCCTTGAGGTATTCGCCCTCGGGGAACTCGAGCGTCATGGGGTGGTCGGGCGCGCCGCCGAGCCGCTCCAGGATGTAGCCGTCCACGCCCGCATCGGCGCCGGCCGAGGCCACGATCTTGTGGAACAGGTCGGCGCTGATCCCGCCGGAGCACGAGAAGGTGTAGAGCAGCCCGCCGGGCGAGAGCAGTTGCAGGCCGAGGCGGTTGATGTCCTTGTAGGCCCGCGCGGCGCGCTCGGCATGGGCGACGGTGGGCGCGAACTTCGGGGGATCGAGCACGATGGCGTCGAAGCGTCGGCCTTCCTGGAGAAGACGCCGCAGCGAGGCGTTCACGTCGGCATCGAGGAATTCGGTGCGGCCGGCGTCGAAGCCGTTGAGCGCGGCATGGGCCCGCGCGCGCTCCAGCGCGGGGCCCGAGGAGTCGATCGAGGTGACGTGTTCCGCGCCGCCCGCGAGCGCCGCCACGGTGAAGCCGCCGGTGTAGCAGTAGCAGTTGAGCACGCTGCGCGCGCCCAGCCGGCGCACCGCCTCCGAGAACCGGTGGCGGCTGTCGCGCTGGTCGAGGTAGAAGCCCGTCTTGTGGCCCTCGGCGATGTCCAGGGTGAGGCGCCAGCCGTGCTCGCGGATGGACAGCTCCGTGGGACCGTCGCCGCGCAGCCAGCCGGTGGCGGGCTCCAGGCCTTCCAGTTGCCGCACGCTCGCATCCGAGCGCTCGTACAGCTTCGTGAGGCCGGTGGCCGCAAGCAGGGCATCGGCGAGCACCGCCTTCCAGCGCTCGGTGCCGGCGCTGGTGAACTGCGCCACCAGGGTGTCGCCGTAGCGGTCCACGATGAGGCCGGGCAGTCCGTCGGATTCGCCGTGCACGAGCCGCACGCCGTCGCTCTCGATGGAAAAGCGCTGCCGCGCGCGCACGGCCCGGCCGACGGCCGCCGCGAAGAAGGCGGCATCGATGCGCTGCGCCTCGTCGAAGCTCCAGGCGCGTGCACGGATGCGGGAGGTCGGGCTGAACGCCGCCCAGGCGAGAAAGCGGCCGTCCGCGGATTCCACCCGCACGGTCTCCCCGCTGTCGCCGCCGCCCTTGGCGATGGCCGATTCGAAGATCCAGGGATGGCGGCGCAGGAGGGAGCGTTCCTTGCCGGGGCGCAGGCGGAGGGTTTTCATGGGGCGTATTGTCCGCGCAGCGGAACGGAGGCGGAGCGAAACGCCCTACGACTGCGGCTTGCGCCGCGCGCGCGGATGGGCAGCGTCGTAGACCTTGGCCAGGTGCTGGAAGTCGAGCCGCGTGTAGACCTGGGTGGTGGTGATGTTGGCGTGGCCCAGCAGCTCCTGCACGGCGCGCAGGTCGCCGCTGGACTGCAGCAGGTGGCTCGCGAACGAGTGCCGCAGCATGTGCGGATGCACGGGCGTGGAGAGGCCTGCGAGCTGGCTGCGCTGCCGCAGTCGCGACCAGATCGACTGGCCCGTGAGCCGCGCGCCGCGGCGGCCCAGGAACAGCGCGGCGTCCGCCCGGGCCGACTGCGCGCCGCCGAAGGGCTGCAGCCGCACCGCCAGCCAGGCCTGCACGGCCGCCAGCGCGGCCGAGCCCACCGGCACGCTGCGCCGCTTCGATCCCTTGCCGAAGACGTGCGCCTCGCCGGCCTCCAGGTCGATCCATCCGCGGCCATCGCGTTGCGTGTCCGGGCCGGGCACGGCGTCCAGCCCCGCGAGCTCGCCCACGCGCAGGCCGCAGCCGTAGAGCAGTTCGACCATCGCCGCGTCGCGCGCCTCCAGCCACGGGTCCGTGCCCGAGGAGCCTTCGAAGTCCGCGAGCCGCACCGCGTCGTCCACGCCCAGCGCCTTGGGCAGCGGCTTCGGGGCGCGCGGCGCACGCACGCCCTGCACCGGGTTGTGCGGCACCAGCCCCTGCCGGGCGGCCCAGGCGAAGAAACCGCGCCAGCCCGAGAGAATCAGCGCGATGCCGCGGCCGCCGCGCCCTTTGGCGTGCATCTGCGCCACGAAGCGGCGGATGTGCGCGGCCTGCAGCCCGAGCAGGGGCTGCCCGGCCTCCTGCGCGAAGGCCGCCAGCTTGCGAAGGTCGAGCGTGTAGAGCGCCACGGTGCGCGGCGCCAGGCGCTTTTCCACGCGCACGTGCTCCAGATAGCGCAGCACGTGGGGATCGACCGCGGCCGCCGCGTCCGGCCCGGAGGTATCCGCATCGGCGGGCAGAGAAGCCATTCCTGCTGCGCGCGGATTTTCAGCGCAGGCGCGTGAGCGCCGAACTCGCCAGCTCGGCCATGCGCACCAGGAAATCGGTGCCCATCTCCGCCGCGAAGCGCTGCGGGTCGTGCGAGCCGAGCACCAGCAGGCCGAAGGCCGGCGCGCTGCCGTCGATGGCGCCCTGGCGCAGCGGCAGCAGGGCGATCGACTGCGCCGCGGCCGGATCGGGCAGCCAGCCCGCGGGCTCGAAGCCGAGGTTGGGGCCGCAGAACGGCTGCGTGAGCGAGGTGGCGAAAGAGCGGGCGTCGGCGCTCGCACCCTGCGCGAAGGCGGCCCCGGCGTAGGGCGCTGTGAGGTCCCAGAGCCGCAGCGCGGCCTGCGGCACGTCGAACAGCCGCCGAATGCCCTGCTCCACCACGCCCGGCAGCAGCGCCGCGTCGCCGGCCTGCGCCAGCTCGCGCGTCCACTGATGGATCTTCTGCGCGATGGCGGTGTTCTCGTTGCTGTGGCGCACCATTTCCATGATGCGCTGCTCGTGGGCCTTGATCTTCTCGCGCAGCATCTCGGCCTGGCGCTCCTGCAGGCTCACGGCGCGCTGGCCGTGGGGGCTGGTGAGGACGACGCCGGTCAGCAGCTCGGCGTGGCGCTCGAAGAAGCCCGGGTTGTTGGCGAGGAACTCGGCGATGTCCTCCTCGGTGATGGGAGGAACGGCCTGGGCGGGGGAATGCGGATGGGTCATGGTGCGTCGGGAATGTCGATCTGGCCTTCGAAGACGGTGGTGGCCGGGCCGGTCATGAACAGGGACTCGGCCGGGTCGCCGCTCCAGGCGATGGTGAGCAGGCCGCCGCGCGTGCGCACGTCGACGCGCGCATCCAGCAGGCCCAGGCGGATGCCGGCGGCCACGGCCGCGCAGGCGCCGGTGCCGCAGGCCAGGGTTTCGCCGGCGCCGCGCTCGTACACGCGCAGGCGCACGTGGGCACGGTCTTCGATCTGCAGGTAGCCGGCGTTCACGCGCAGCGGGAAGCGCGCGTGGCCCTCGATGAGCGGACCGGTGCGCGCCACGGGCGCGGTGTCCACGTCGTCCACCAGCTGCACGGCGTGCGGGTTGCCCATGGACACGGTGGCGACCTGGACGGTTTCGCGTTCCTGGCCGGCGCCGAGTTCGAGCGGCCAGGTCTGCCCTGCGCCCTGCGCCACCGGCTCCAGGCCCGAGGCGTCGAAGGGCAGTGCCTCGGGCGCGAAGCGCGGGCGGCCCATGTCGACCGTGACGCGGCCGTCGTCGGTGAGGCGCGGCGCGATCACGCCGGCCAGCGTCTGCACGCGGATGGTGTCCTTGGCCGTCAGCCCCTTGTCGCGCACGTAGCGGGCGAAGCAGCGCGCGCCGTTGCCGCACTGCTCGACCTCGCCGCCGTCGGCGTTGTGGATGACGTATTCGAAATCGATGCCGTCGGCCGGCGAGGGCCGCACGGTGAGGATCTGGTCGGCGCCGACGCCGAAGTGGCGGTCGGCGAGGAAGCGGTACTGCGCGGGCGTGAGGCCCAGGCGTCCCTGCGTTTCGTCGAGCACGACGAAGTCGTTGCCCGCGCCCTGCATTTTGGTGAAGCGGATCTGCATCCGCACGATTATCGTTGCGCCCGGCGGGCCCCGCATGGCCCCGCGACGGCAAGGGCCGGCGGGCCGCGCGATGATGGCGTCCCATCCGTCCCATCCGCACAAGAGGAGTCCCGATGACCGACGACGCGCTCGCCGCTTTCCCCATCACGCGCAAATGGCCCGCCCGCCATCCCGACCGCCTGCAGCTCTATTCGCTGCCCACGCCCAACGGCGTGAAGGCCTCCATCATGCTGGAGGAGACCGGCCTGCCCTACGAGCCGCACCTGGTGCGCTTCGACCAGGACGACCAGACCTCGCCGGAATTCCTCTCCCTCAATCCCAACAACAAGATCCCCGCCATCCTGGACCCGAACGGCCCGGGCGGCCAGCCGCTGGCGCTGTTCGAGTCCGGCGCCATCCTGGTCTACCTGGCCGACAAGACGGGGCGCTTCCTGGCCCCGGCGGGCGCGCAGCGCTACGCCGCGCTGCAGTGGCTGATGTGGCAGATGGGCGGCGTCGGCCCCATGTTCGGCCAGCTCGGCTTCTTCCATAAGTTCGCCGGCAAGGACTACGAGGACAAGCGCCCGCGCGACCGCTACGTGGCCGAGAGCCGCCGCCTGCTGGGCGTGCTCGACCGGCAGCTGGCGGACGGCCGCGCCTGGCTGGTGGGCGACGACTACACCATCGCCGACATCGCGGTGTTCCCGTGGGTGCGCAACCTGGTGGGCTTCTACGAGGCGGGCGAGCTGGTGGAGTTCGACCGCTTCACGCACGTGCGCCGGGTGCTGGACGCCTTCGTGGCGCGGCCCGCCGTGGCGCGCGGGCTGGAGATTCCCGCGCGAAACTAGGCCCTGCCCCCGCCCCTGCTGGCGCCCTGTCCGTGGGTCACAGACCGATGGCGAGCCCGGCGAGCCCCGCGGCAAGGATGACCGGGACCACGCCCACCCGCCAGCGCATCAGCGCCACCGCCGCCGCCAAGCCGATGAGCAGCGCGCCCACGTCGGGGCCGGCATGCAGGCCCCGTGGCCAGAATACGTGCAGGGCGAAGAAGAGCGCCAGGTTCGCGATCACCCCCACCACCGCGGCAGCGATGCCCGCCAGGGGCGCCGCGAGCCGGAAGTTGCCGCGCGTCGACTCGATGAACGGGCCGCCCAGCAGGATGAAGACGAAGGACGGCAGGAAGGTGAAGAACGTCACCACCGCCGCGGCCGTGGCGCCCGCGAGCGGCAGCGCCTCGGGACCGAAGAGTGCGCGCGCCCAGCCGCCCACGAACGCGACGAACGACACCACCATGATGAGCGGCCCCGGCGTGGTCTCGCCCAGCGCCAGGCCGTCCATCATCTGCCCCGGGGTGATCCACTGGAAGTGCTCGACCGCGCCCTGGTGGACGTAGGGCAGCACCGCATAGGCGCCACCGAAGGTCATCAGCGCGGCCTTGGTGAAGAACCAGGCCATCCGGACCAGCACGGCATCGGCGCCGAACACGGCCCACAGTGCGCCGATGGCCAGCAGCCAGAGGCCGGCACCCACGAGCAGCACGCGACCGGCCCGCCGCCAGGAAAAGCGCGCGTGGGCGGGCACGGGCGTGTCGTCGTCGATCAGCGCGCGGCCCTGCGCCCGCGCCGCTCCCGGCACCGGCGCCGCCGCGACCGCGGCACCGAACGCGGCCGGCCGCATCCTGCCGCCGGCGTAGCCCAGCACCGCGGCGGACGCCACGATGGCAGGGAACGGCACGTCAAATGCGAAAAGCGCGACGAATGCGCCCAGGGCGATGGACCCGAGCCAGCCATTGCGCAGCGACCGCGAACCGATCCGCACGGCCGCCTGCGCCACGATGGCCGTCACGGCCGGCTTGATGCCGTGGAAGAAGCCGGCCACCGCGGGGGCATCGCCGTGCGCCATGTAGAGCCAGGCCAGCGCCACCAGGATGAACAGCGAGGGCAGGACGAAGAGCACCCCTGCCAGGATGCCTCCCCAGGTGCGGTGCAGCAGCCAGCCGAGGTAGGTGGCGAGCTGCTGCGCTTCGGGCCCGGGCAGCAGCATGCAGTAGTTGAGCGCGTGCAGGAAGCGCTTCTCGGAGATCCAGCGGCGGCGCTCCACGAGTTCGTCGTGCATGAGCGCGATCTGCCCGGCCGGGCCGCCGAAGCCGATCCAGCCGAGCTTCCACCAGAAGCGCAGGGCTTCGGGCAGGGACACGGTGGAAGGGGGCGCTCCGGCGGCGGCAGGGGGGCGCGGTGAAGGCATGGGCAGCGATTCTCGCGGAACACCGGCCTTGGCTGCGCCGTGGTCCGGTCACTCCTCCGACGAGAAGCCCGAGGCCGCCACCACCGGCGCCCAGCGGTCGCGCTCCTGGCCGAGCTGGCGCGCGAATTCCTCGGGCGTGCCGGATGCGGGCTCGAAGCCGAGCTTGGCGAACGCCTCGATCACGGCCGGCTCCTGCACGGCCTGCCGCGCCGCATCGGCCCAGCGCTCCACCACGGCGGTAGGGGCGCGCGCGGGCAGGTAGAGCCCGTAGCTCTCCACGCCCTGGATGCCGTTGAATCCCTGCTCGGCGAAGGTCGGCACGTCCGGCAGGAAGCGCGAGCGGCGCACGTCGCTCACGGCCAGCACGCGCACGCGGCCCGTGGGAATGTGCGGCAGGCAGTCGCCCACGCTGAAGCAGCCCGAGGCGACCTGCCCGCCCATCAGGTCCTGCAGGCCCGGCGCCGCGCCGCGGTAGGGCACGTGCGTGAGCGCGATGCCCGCGGCGCGGGCGAACTGGTTGCCGATGAAGTGCGGCATCGCGCCGGCCGCCGGCGATGCGTAGCCTTCGGGTTCCGGCCGGCCCTTGCACCAGTCGGAGAATTGCCGCAGCGTCTTCACCGATTCGGGCACCTTGGGGCCCACCATGAAGCCGCAGGTGGAGAGCGCCACCGGCGCCACGGGCGTGAAATCCGTCGCGGGCTTGTACTGCAGGCGCTTGTAGACGTGCGGATAGATCGTGAGCATGGACGACGGGCTCAGCACCAGCATCTGCCCGTCCGGCGGCGCGTCCTTCAGCGCCGTGAGCGCGATGCGCCCGCCCGCGCCCACGCGGGATTCGACCACGGTGGTCGCGCCGGTGCGGGCACGCCAGCTCTCGGCCAGGCGGCGCGCGACCACGTCGATCGAGCCGCCGGCGGGAAAGCCCACCACGATGCGCTGCACGCCCTGCTGCGCCGCAACGGGCCCGGCCGCGCCGAAGCACAGCCCGGCCAGGGCGATGCCGGCCTCGCGCCGGCGGATGCCCGCCGGCAGGGAAGAAAGCGCGGTGTCCCGCGGGGGATGGAATGCCATGGTCGTCGTCTCCTTGTGTATGGTTCGAATCATGCCGCACTGCAGAGCCCGTGCCGGCGGGGGCGTGGGGATCGTCAGCCGCCGGGCGCGGCGCGCGCGAGGCGATCGAGCAGCGGATGCAGCGCCGCGCCCTCCGGGCCGAGCGCGGCGACCAGCGCCGCATCGTGCGCACGCACGCGGGCGGACAGCGCCCGCAGCGCGTCCGCGCCTTCGGGCGTCGGGTGCAGCAGCCAGGAGCGGCGGTCCTGCGGATCGGCCTCGCGCCGCACCCAGCCCTGCGCGTGCAGCCAGTCCACCAGGCGCATGCCGCCGCTGCGGTGCAGGCCCATCGCCTCGGCGAGCAGGCCCTGGCGCAGGCCCGGGTTGCCCACGACCAGCACCAGGGCGGCGAAGCGCTGCGGGCTCACGTCGTCGCCCACCGCGCGCTGGAAATCCAGGTAGAGCGCGTTCTGCGCACGGCGCAGCGCATAGCCCATGAGCGAATCCAGCACGCCGTAGCGCAGCCCGGGCAGCGGCCGCAGCGAACCTTCCGGCGCATCGGCGGCGCGGGCGGGCGCACGGGCGGGCGCGGCGGCCTGCGCGGCACGCACCGGGGCACCGGCAGTTGAACGCGCGCCGCGCCTCCGGGTTTCTGCGGATCGGGAAGGTTGTTGCATGGCGCAACAATAGGCGTGCGATTTGACCCGCGTCAAGCGGCATAACCCGGAGACAGCACCGCCATGACCCTTCCCTCCTCCCCTTCCGCCGGCAGCAAACGGCCCGCCGCCATGACCACGCCGCGCCCGCTGGACATCGTGATCGCCGGCGGCGGCATCGGCGGCCTGGCCGCCGCGCTCGCGCTCTCCGCCCAGGGGCACCGGGTGACGGTCTGCGAGGCCGCGGCGCGGCCACAGCCGCTGGGCGTGGGCATCAACCTGCTGCCGCATGCGGTGGACGTGCTGGACAGCCTCGGGCTGCTGCCGGCGCTCGACGCCATGGCCGTGCGCACCCGCGCCCTGGTGTTCGCCAACCGGCACGGCCAGCCGATCTTCGAAGACCTGCGCGGCACCGAGGCCGGCTACAGCCATCCGCAGTACAGCGTGCACCGCGGCGAGCTGCAGATGCTGCTGTGGAACACCTGCCTGCAGCGCCTGGGCGAGGACCGGGTGCGTGCCGGCACGCGCATCGCCGGCTGCACCGAAGAGGCGGACGGCCACGTGCTGGCGCAGGCCGACCTCGCGGCCGGCGGCACGGCCACGCTGCGCTGCGATCTGCTGATCGGGGCGGACGGCATCCATTCGGCGCTGCGGCGCCAGTTCCATCCCGAGGAAGGCGCGCCGCGCTGGAACGGCATGATGATGTGGCGCGGCACCACCTGGGCGCGCCCGTTCATGGACGGCCGCACCATGGTGCAGGCCGGCCACCGCCGCGCGAAATTCGTCGTCTACCCCATCGCCCCGCCGCGCGACGACGGCCTGCAGCTGATCAACTGGGTGGCGGACCGCCGGCTGCGCGAGGACGGCTTCGGCGGCGGCCTCACGGCGCCCGGCCGCGAGGACTGGAGCCGCCCCGGCTCGGTGGACGATCTGCTTCCCACCTTCGGCGACTGGCGCTTCGGCTTCGTGGACGTGCCGGGCCTGATCGCGCAGGCCACGCAGATCCTCGAATGGCCCATGGTGGACCGCGACCCGCTGCCGCGCTGGCGCCAGGGCCGCGGCGTGACGCTGCTGGGCGATGCGGCCCACCCGATGTACCCGATCGGCTCGAACGGCGCGACCCAGGCGCTGCTGGACGCGCGCGCCATCGCCGACGCACTGGCCGCCTGCCCGCACGACCTGCCCGCCGCGCTCGATGCCTACGAGAACGGCCGCCGGCCCATGACCGCGCGCATCGTGGAACTCAACCGCGCGGAAGGCCTGGACGCGATCCTCGACATGGTGGAAGAGCGTGCACCCGAGGGCTTCGAACGCATCGACGACGTGCTCGATCCATCGATGCTCGCCGACTGGGTGCGCAGCTACAAGGCCGCGGCGGGCCACCGGCAGACGGCACCGCAGCCGGCGGCCTGACAGCGTCCATGCCCCTGCGGCGCGGTGGCCTGCGGGCGGCCCTCGCGCGCGGGCGGCGGCCGCTGCCGATAATCCCCCGATGCCCCGCCTCTCCCAACAACTCCATCCCCACCGCGAGCCCGCCACTCCGCGCGCGGCGGCCACCGTGCTGCTGCTGCGCGACGCGCCCGGCGGCGCCGGCCTCGAAGTGCTCATGACGCGGCGCTCGCCGCAGGCCAGCTTCGCGCCGGGCGCCTACGTGTTTCCCGGCGGCGCCATCGACGCGCAGGACGCGGAGGCCGCCACGCATGCCCAGGTCGACCACCGCCCCGAGCAGGCGGGCGAGCGCGTCACCCAGGCCGTCGCCGCCATCCGCGAGAGCTTCGAGGAATTGGGCGTGCTGCTCGCGCGGCATGCGGACGGCCGCTTCGCCGACGCCCGGGACATCGCCGCGCTCGACCGCGCCGCGCCCTTCGTTGCGCAGTGCGCCGCGCGCGGCCTGCGGCTGGCGGCCGATGCGGTCTTCCTGCTCGCGCACTGGACGGCCGACCGCGACCTGCCCAAGCGCTTCGACGTGCCCTTCCTGGTCGCGCGCATGCCGCAGGGCCAGGAGCCCGTGGCCGACGAGACCGAGCAGTTCGAGCCCGTCTGGGTGCGCCCGCGGGATGCGCTGGACCGGCATGCGGCCGGGCAGTTCTTCATGATCTTCCCGACCATCCGCACGCTGGAGCGGCTCGCGGAGTTCGCCAGCGCCGACGCGGTGCTCGCGGCCGTGGCCCACGGGCAGCCGCTCTGGACCAGCTGCCCGCGCGCCGGCCTGCTCGCGGGCCGCGAGGCGCGGTACATGGAGCACGAGGCGCCCTACGGCGAACTCGCCCTGGTCTGCCCCCATGGACAGATCGTGCACCCGCTCGACTGGCAGCCCGAGCGCCCGGTGCCGCTGCTGCGCAACGTGCAGCGCCTGACCGCCGCCAACCCGGGTGCGATGACAGGGCCCGGCACCAACAGCTACCTGGTCGGCGATCCGTCCACCGGCTACATCGCCATCGATCCCGGCCCGGCCGACGAGGTGCACCTCGAACGCCTCTGGCATGCGGCCGGCGGCGACATCCGCGCCATCGTCTGCACGCATTCCCACGCCGACCATGCGCCCGGCGCCGCCCCGCTGGCCGCGCGCGTGGCCGCCGCGGGCCGCCCGCGCCCGCCGGTGCTGGGCCTGCCCTCGGCCCCGACGGCGCGCGCGGCCGCCCGCTTCACGCCCGACCGGGCCCTGGCCGATGGCGAACTGCTCCCGCTCGCCGGCCACCGGCTGGAAGGCGACGCCACGCACACCCTGGAGGTGGTCCACACCCCCGGGCATGCCGCCAACCACCTGTGCCTGCTGCTGCGCGAGGACGGCCTGCTGTTCAGCGGCGACCACATCCTGAACGGCAGCACCACCGTGATCGACCCGCCCGACGGCAACATGGACGACTACCTCGCCTCGCTCGACCGGCTGGACGCGCTCTGCGAACGCCATGGCGTCGAGTTCATCCTGCCGGCCCACGGCTACGCGATCGCCGGTGCGCGTGGGGCGATCGCCCGGCTGAAGGCGCACCGGCTCGCGCGCGAGGCCAAGGTGCTGGCCGCCATGCAGGCGCTGCCCGAGGGCAGCACCGAGGACTGGGTGCGCCATGCCTACGGCGACGTGCCCGAGCGGCTGTGGCCCGTGGCGCAGCGCTCCCTGCTCGCCCACGTCGAGCGCCTGCGCACCCTGGAGGCCGGCCATGCATGACCCGTCCCACGACAGCGGCGCGGCGGACGCCGGCCACATCCGCCTCTCGAAACGCGTCGCGGAGATGCGCGGCTGCTCCCGCCGCGAGGCAGAGTGGCTCATCGAGGGCGGCTGGGTGCAGGTGCAAGGCCGGATGACCGAAGCGCCGGGCGCCCGCGTCCGCCCCGACCAGGACGTCACGGTCACGCCGAACGCGAAGGCCGAGGAAGCGCCGCCCGTCACGATCCTGCTGCACAAGCCCGCCGGCTGGGAGGCCGGCATCGGCCACGGGCCGGCGGGCGATCCGCGCCAGGCGCGCGGCGACGGGGCTCCGGACGCGATCGCGCTGCTGGAGCCGGGCCGCCGGTACGTGGGCGACAGCCCGCCCGTGCGGGTGCTGCAGCGGCATTTCCGGCAGCAGGAGTGCTTCACGCCGCTCGCATCGGCGGCCACCGGGCTCGTGGTCTACACGCAGGACCGGCGCATGGCGCGCCGCCTGGCCGAAGACATCGAACTGCTCGAACAGGAATGCCTGGCCACCGTCGAAGGACATATCGCCGAAGGCGGCCTCGAGCGCCTGTGCCGGGGGCTGGAGTTCAACGGCCGGCCCCTGCCGCCCGCCAAGGTGAGCTGGCAGAACGAGACGCGGCTGCGCTTCGCGACCAAGGGCATCCGCCCCGGGCAGATTCCCGCGATGTGCGAGGCCGTGGGCCTGCGCGTGGTGGCCCTGAAGCGGCTGCGCATCGGCAGCGTGTCGCTCGCCAAGGTGCCCGAAGGCCAGTGGCGCTACCTGCTGCCCTGGGAACGCTTCTGAGCCTGCGCGCCGGGCGCGGCCCGGCCCCCGCGCCAGAGGCCGCGCGCGCTACACTGCCCGCCTCTTCGAGGGGGACCCCACACCATGGATCTGCACGCCGAGCCCCGCCCGGGCCGCATGCCGTCATCGCTTTCGCCGCAGGGCATCGAGCCGCACCCGCTGGAATTCACCGGCAGCGGCGGCGAATACTTCCGCGTCTGGCTGGTCAACGTGCTGCTGGGCATCGTGACCCTGGGCTTCTACACCCCGTGGGCGCGCCGCCGCACCGTGCAGTACTTCTACGGCCACACCCTGGTGGCTGGCAGTCCGCTCGAATTCACCGCGCAGCAGCGCCGCATGGTGTTCGGCTTCATCGTGCTGCTGGTGCTCACGGCCGCCTACCAGATCGCGGCGCGCACCGGCCAGGACACCACGGTGGCACTCTTCATCCTCGCGGGCGCGGCGCTCGCCCCGCTGATCTGGGGCAGCGCCATGCGCTTCCGCCTCGGCAACACGCGCTGGCGCGGGCTGCGCCTGCAGTTCACCGCCGGGTGGCGGCAGGTCTATGCCGCGAGCTGGCCCGTGTTCGCCATCGCCGCCGTGTGGCTGGCGGCGTTCTACGGATTGCAGGCGCTCGTGCCGGAACCCGTGGCGGGCGCCTCCGGCCGCAGGCTGCCGCAGGTGACGGGCGCCATGTGGGGACTGCTCGCGCTGACGCTGGTGCTCACCGTGCTGTGCGCCATCCGGCTCGAATACAACTACCGCAGCATGCTGGTGCTGCAGTCGCGCCTGGGCACCGAGCCCGGCCGCTGGAAGCCGGTCTACATGGATTTCGTGAAGGTCTGGCTCGCCACCCTGGGCGTGTTCCTGCTCACCGTGGCGGTCATGAGCGCCGCCGTGGGCGCCGCCTTCGGCGGCTCGCTGGCGCTGCTGTCCGGCAAGGCCCGGGGGATGGGGCCGTGGCTGTTCCTGCTCATCCTCTTCGGCATCGTCTTCTTCACCTTCCTGGCACTGCTGATCTCCGCGCCGGCGCGCGCCTACCGCGAGGCGCGCATGTTCCAGATCACCTGGAACCAGATCGGCGTCAGCCACGTGGCCCGCTTCAAATGCCGGCTGCGGGCGCGCAGCTTCGTCGCGCTGCGCATCAAGAATCTGGTGCTCACCCTGCTCACCCTGGGCTTCTACCGCCCGTTCGCCCGCGTGAGCGAGTACCGCATGAAGCTCGAATCCGTCACCCTGCACGTCAAGGGCGGCGTGGACCAGCTGGCGGGGCAGCTGCAGCGGCAGCAGCAGAACGGCGTGGGCGATGCGCTGGCCGATGCCGCCGGCCTGGACCTGATCGGCTGAACGTCGCCTGCCCGCCATGACTGCTGCCGTGCCGCCGCCAGACTCCAGAAGCGCATCCGCGCAGGCCGCAGGCCCCGCACCGCAGGCCTCCACCGGAGCGCCGCAGCCCGTGCCTGCGCGCTGGTTCGACGGCCGCAGCAGCCAGGGCCACGCCGTGCTCGCCGCCATCGCGGCAGGGCCCCGCGGCCCCGAACTCACCCTGCACCCCGTGGGCGCCGAGGGCGGCGCGCCGGAGCATTTCACCCACGATGCGGTGGACTGGCCCGAGGCCTGGAACCCGCGCCGCCCGCCGCCGCGCCTGGCGGTGGACCTGGGCGAACGCGGCAGCCTGGAGATCGCGGGCGAGGGCATCGCGCGCTGGCACGCGGCATTGCAGGCCGCCGGCCACCGTGCGGGCATCGCCCAGCGCATGCAGGCCCGCTGGGGCGTGCTGGCCGTGGTGCTGCTCGCCTCGGTGCTGGTGCTGGCGCTCTTCTACCGCTACGGCACGCCGTGGCTGGCCACCCAGCTCACGCGGGCCGTGCCCCTGGGCTGGGAAACCGCTCTGGCCCGCGAAACCCTGGAACGCATGGACGGCGACCTGCTGAAGCCCTCCCGCCTCGCCCCGGAACGCCAGCAGGCGCTGCGCGCCCGCTTCGACGCGCTCGCGCAGGGCGTGCCGGCCGCTCCGCAGCGCTATGCCGGCTACGCGCCCGCGCTGCGCCTGGAGTTCCGCCGCGGCCTGGGCGCCAACGCCTTCGCCCTGCCGGGAGGCACCGTCGTCATCACCGACGGCCTCGCGGAAACCGCCTCCCGCCGGGGCCTGGGCGACGATGCCGTGGCGGGCGTGCTCGCCCACGAGATCGGCCACGTCGTGCACCGCCACACCACGCGCACCGTGGTTGAGCAGGGCGTGCTCAACATCGGCCTGGGCCTGGCGCTGGGGGACGTATCCAGCCTGCTGTCCACCGGTGGCGCCCTCGTCACCGGCCTGGCCTACAGCCGCGCGCACGAGCGCGAGGCCGACTGCTATGCCCTCGCGCTGATGGACCGCGCGCGCCTGCCCACCGCGCCCATGGCGGACCTGCTGCTGGCGATCGCGCCGGAGCAGCGGGAGGAGTCGAAAGAGAAGAACGGCGCCTCCGGCTCCGACACGAAGAAAAAGGCGCGGAAGGACAGCGGCGACAGCGCCTGGATGGACTTGCTCGCCACCCATCCGGGCACCGAGCAGCGCGCCGCCGAACTGCGCGCCGGCCATGCGCCGCACTGCGCTCGGCCTTGAAGGGAATGCAAGGAACTGAAAGATGCGGCTGCGGCTGCGGCCCGGCGTGCGGCGCCGCCTGCGGGGCGCAGGCGCACGGAAAAAATCCAAAAGTGTGAAGCGCGCCGATAAGCCGGATTCTGTGCATGCGGTTGCCCGCATGTGACCGCCATTACTCTGGGCCGGGGGTCGCCCACCCGGCTCGATGCTACCTACCCGCCAGCTCCGCGGAACCACGTCAACGCTGGCCTACTTGGTATTGCTGCGCGTAGAGATTGCCCGTTTCACCCCGGCTGGTCTGCCTTGCGGCACTCCTTCCGGACTCGTCTCTGTTGCTCTGATCCTCACCTCGCGGTGGGCAGCCGTTAGCTGCTACGCCGTCCTGTGCAGTCCGGACGTTCCTCCAGTGCGGCCTTTCGGCACGTGCACCAGCGGCGGTCTGGCGCGCTTCACGGGGGGATTATCGCCGAAAAATGCTCTGGCACACATTGCGCGCAGCCTTTCTCGTCGATAGCGCTCTACACACACAAACGCACGCACCAAGACTTGCGGTGGCTTTGGCACGCGTAGGACCAATCTCTTCTTGTGACTGTTAACCCTCAACCGCCGTCAATTGCTTTGTCTTTCCTGAAGAGCAGGAACATTCCCAGCAGGCCCATGGCGGATTCTCCCAGCAGCAGCAAAGGAAAAATCTCCCATCGTCCGTCACCGGCGAAATGAAGATTCAACAACAACTTGTCGTTGTTGAACGAAAAATACAAACAAAAGGCCAGCATCAAAATGGCGAACGATATGCGAGACCACCGCAACTGCAAGCTGTCGCTCATCATTTCGCTTTTCCACCCCAAAAAAGCACTTAGGAAACAGCAACAGCCGATCCCCATTACAAACCAGACTTTCCACCAGACATCAAAATCGCCAATCCACACCTTGAGAAACATTCCGCCCAAAACAGAAATCATCACAAAGAACACAATTGCCACCTCGAATCTTATTCTTCCGACACCGACCAACAGAACCCCCACCAGCCCTCCCAAACTCGCAAGATATATACTCAGAAGAAATTCTTGCATATTCACCTCCTACAGGCAGCCACAGCGGAACCAATTGCTCCACCGGTCAAAAAGGAAAGGAACGAGCCAACGGCAACTCCAGGGGCGCCAAAAAAACCAGCCACAAATGCAAACAACTCGACGCTACGCCCAAACTTGGACATCCTGGGAGGGCAATTGTTCTCCATCACCTGCAGATCAATAATCAAAATATTCATGAACGCCACGAAAATCGAAAGAGCTGCCAGCATCACCACGATGGGGAAGGAAACTGGTAAAAATACGGCGATCCAAGAAAGTAAAGTCACAGCGAGACCTACGTAAGTTCCATTACCTTCCCACCATGCGAGAACCCCTCCATTGCTTCCCCCTTCAATCGTATAAGCCCCCGCCCCCGTCCCCTCCTCGATCACCGTAAACCCCGCCCCGACCCACCCGCTCTGCGCAATCGGCGCCTCGTGGATGGTCACCTCCTTGCCCTCGTCCAGCGCCACCTGCACCTTTGCCCGCGTGCTCGGGCTGTGCGCCACCAGCGCCGTGTTCACGATGTTGGGCTGGTTCGCATAGACCTGCGGCGTGATCGTGTATGTCCTCTGGCCCCACTGCTGCCAGCCCAGCGCCTTCACCGCACTGATGCCTTGCAGACATTCCGGCAGCCCGGCCACCGTATCGGTGCTGCCTGCCAAGTTGCATTTCGCAGGGTCCTGAAGAACCGCTACGGCACCGTGTGCTCCAGCGCACTCATGTACTGGCCCGCAAGCTGGCGAGCAATTCAATCGCAACGGCTGCTCGACGCGAGCCCGGTTTCTCACTCACTTATCAAAAATAATTGATTTAAAGAGCTTGATATCAGGCAGGAAAATTATTTCCAAAATCACCAAGAACACCTTGAAAGCCAGACCCATTTGATTCCAATGAGTCCATGTGTATGGAATAGCAATTAGCCAAAATATCAAGTATAAAAAAACAATCAATTTTTTATAAGAACTATTTCTCAAAAAATGCAATAGCATCAATTCCCCTTCCTGCAGGTGTTCGCCGCAGCGACAGCAGCCGACCCAATCAATATTCCCAGTTCAAAAACCAAGGACATTAAAATAAAATTAATCAATGACACCGCTATTGCCATAACAATGGCAGGACCAATCGCCCATGCGGCCACCAAGGCATTCCAATTGAGGAATATTTTCAGCAGCGTTATTCCTCCCAATGCATCCACAACAAAAGACCCAGTAAGCAACGTCACGCCCATAGGCAATGCAATTCCTGGAATAATTGCATTGGTAACAGAAAAATTTATCCAAAGACTTGACCAAAAACCAGTACATAGGGAAAAAGCGGAGGGAAGATTGAAGGCGCCACCATTGCTTCCACCTTCTATTGTGTAAGCACCAGATCCCGTCGCCGGATCGATGATAACGAATCCCGAACCGACCCACCGGTTGGCAGTTATTGGCGACTCATGAACTGTGACCTCATAGCCAGAAATCAAGGCTTTCCGCAATTTATTCTTAGTTGCCTCGCTATGGGCTGCCAACTTTGTATCGACAATATCTGGACTCTCCATATAAATGGCATTATTTATCTGGAATATCTTTTGCCCCTGTTTCGCCGCGGTACTATTCGCGCTCATGGCGCTAGGGAAGGTCTGCACAACGCACGCATAAGCGTGCAGACATCTGAACCTATCAATCTGCAACGCGGAGAAGACCTGTTTCACCCTAGTTCAGGCGTCCGCGGCTGCGGATTGGCGGCCGAGGTGGCC
>CAJYKV010000006.1 GCA_913774955.1 uncultured Acidovorax sp. | reverse complement strand
CGTGGTCGAGGGCGAATTCAAGCTGCTGGGCAATGACGAGTACGGGCTCTTCTACCGCATGGTCAACGCCGAGCCCGTGAAGTGATCCGCGCTACAGCCATCCTCCACATCGCTCCGGCCGACCGTTGGGCGCCCCGGGCGATGTGGAGGATGGCTGTAGCGCGGATCACTTCACGGGCTCGGCGTTGACCATGCGGTAGAAGAGCCCGTACTCGTCATTGCCCAGCAGCTTGAATTCGCCCTCGACCACGACCGGCTCGAGCGAGTACGGCACGCCCACCGAGGCCTTGACCTCCACCATGCTCTCGGGCCCGCCGGGGATGCAGAACGCACAGGTGAGCGGCACGGAGGTCAACAGGAAATGCCGCTGCAGCGGGCGGGTGTCCATCGGGACCATGAACCCCTGGATGCGCTGCAACTTGCCGTCCAGCGCCTTCTGCTCGGCATTGAACACGGGCGCGATGCGGGTCTTGAGCGTCTTCTTGGTGAGACCCGTCAGCGTGGACCACGGCACCACGTCCTCGCGGCGCGGCAGCGGCTTGATCGGACTTTGCGGACTGTGAAAGCCCGCACCTTTGCCGGCCGGCAACCCGCCCGCGCCGGGAGGGCCGCCCAGCGGGGACGACAGCGGCGGCGGGGCTCCAGCTTCACCCAGCCGTGCCTGCGCCGACGGCGTACCCGCAGCCATGCACGCAGCCGCCCAGGCCATGGCGCAGGCGACCGTTCCGGCCAGCTGAAGGGAGGAGAGTTTCATGGAGCGGATAAACCTTTCAGGTGACGCCATTTTCCACCATGTGGCGGTCCCACGGCAGAGCAAGCCCATGCCGTGGGACTGAAAAACATCACCGCTTGTCCCGGCCGATGGGCGCGGAGCAGACCGGGCCTGCAGACGCCATGGAGCGGGCATCTCCCGACCTCTGGCGGCAGCGCGGCGCGGCACGGCCGCTCAGGGGTGGTCTAGTGTTGATGCTTCATCCCGCAGTACTTCCCGATCGCCAGCCCCTTGCACGCGGCCTGCAGATCCTTCACGCACTGTTCATGGCCCTTGCCGGCCTGCAGGCATTGGGCCGCGGCCTCGTGGGCTGCGGCCATGGCCCGGTGGCGCTGCACATCGGCCTGAATTTCCTTGTCGCCATGGGCATGGGGTTCCTTCGTGTCCTGTGCATGGGCGCCGGAGAGGGCGCCCAGCGCCAGCAACGGGGCGCAGGCCAGGGCGATGACGGATCGGGCAAGGGATTGGCGCATGGTGCGGTTCCTTCAGAAGAACGGGAGGATGAAAACGGAAACGGAAACGGAAACGGAAACGGAAATGAAAACGGAAACAGGCAGTGGGCAGGACCGGGCGACGAACCTTCGGCGCCGTAGGGGTGACGCTCTCTGCAACCCGGCCTTCATGGACGCCCCAGCAGTTCGGCCACGTCCACCCGGTAGGCCTGGACCGCCGGCAGCAGCGCGGAGGCGAAGGCGAGGACCACCGCCAGACCCGGAACGGCCCATTCGCCGGGCAGCCACAGCGCGCCCGTCACCGGCATGGCGTTCTGGGCGGCGAGCAGGCGTCCCACGCCTTCGGCGAGCAAATGCCCCACCGCGAGGCCGAGCACCGAGGCCAGCAGCGCGAGCCACAGCGCCTCGCACAGCAGCAGGCTGCCCACGCGCAGGGGCGGCGCGCCCAGCATGCGCAGCATGGCCAGGTCGGCACGGCGCTCGCGCACCGCGTTCCACAGGGCGATGAACACGCTCAGCGCCGCCACGACCAGCAGCACGCCGCCGAAGGCGCGCAGCACGTCGGCCCCCACGCCCAGCAGGCGGGCCAGCCGGGTGATCTCCACGGCGGGCACCGCGGCCTGCATGGGGGTGGTGGCGTTGATGGCGCGCGGCAGCGTCACCGCGGCGAGCGGGCTGCGCCAGCGCACCAGCGCCAGCGTGATCTCGCGCTCCTGGCGCAGCACCGCGAGGTCTTCCGGGTCGTCCGCCTGCGCGGATTCGTGGACCTGCCACACCGATTCGGTGGCGGTGAGCACCAGCCGGTCGAGCACGCAGCCGCACGGAGCGAGCACGCCCGCCACGCGGTAGGGATGGCCGCCATGCTCTTCGCCGCCCGGCGCGAGGCCGTGCGTTCCGAAGAACGTGCGGCCCAGCAGCCCCTGCGCGCCACCGGCGGGATGGCCGTCGCCACCGGGGCCCTGCGCCGCGCGCTGCATGGCGCCCGCCACCGTGGCACCCAGCACGGCTTCCATGGGCGCGTTCCAGAGCCGCCCGGCCGCCGGTTCCGCGCCATAGTGCGCTGGGTATTCGGGCGTCGTGCCCACGATGCGGTAGCCCGCGAAGCTGTCGCCGAGGCTGATCGGGATCGCCTGGGCCACGAGCGGGTTGCGCCGCAGGGTCTCGAAATCCTCCAGGGCGATGTTGCCCGGCGGCACGTCGATGTGGAACACGCCCGCCAGGATCAGCTGCAGCGGGCTGCCCTTGGCCCCGACCACCAGGTCGATGCCCTGCAAGTCGCGCTCGAAGCCCCGGTCCACCTGGGTCGCCACGAGCAGCACCAGAGTCACCGCCGCCAGCCCGAGCGTGAGCAGCAGCAGGTTGAGCGCCGAAGTGAGCGGCCTGGACCAGAGGTAGCGCCACGCCAGCCGGGGCACGTCGCCGGCGCGCAGCATCGCCGCGCTCATGGCCCGTCCCTCCCGCCCGGACCGGCAGTGCCCTGCGGGTCCGGTGCGCCGGCGCCCAGGAGCATCGACACCGTGCCGGGCCGGGCCTCCAGGGCCTGCACCGCGCGCCGGTCGTGCGTGGCGACGACCAGCGTGGCCGTGCAGTCGGCCGCGCAGGCCATGAGCAGGTCCAGCGCGGCCTGCGCGGCACCGTCGTCGAGGCTGGCGGTGGGCTCGTCGGCCAGCAGCACGCGCGGCGACAGCAGCACCGCACGCGCCAGCGCCACGCGCTGGGCCTGGCCGCCGGAGAGTTCGTGCGGCCGCCGCCCGGCGAGTGCGCCCAGGTCCAGCCGGTCCAGCGCATCGGCGATCGCCCGGTGGTCGCGCTGCAGGCCCGCGGCGAAAAACGGCAGCGCCAGATTCTCAGCGACCGACAGGGCCGGAGACAGGTGCAGCGCCTGCGGCAGAAAGCCGAGGTGGCGTGCACGCCAGGCATCGCGGGCCGCGCGCGGCAGCTGCCCCGGACCGGCCAGCGTCCGGCCGGCCACCACGAGCGTGCCTTCGGTGGCGGTGCGCAGGCCGGCGGCGAGCGCCAGCCAGGTGGACTTGCCGGAACCCGAGGGACCGCGCAGCAGCAGGCAGCCGCCCTGCGGCAGGTCGGCATCGGGGAAACGAAGGGGGGAGCCACCGGCATGTGCGAATGCCAGCGCGCGGGATTGGATCATCCGCAGGGCGCCCCGCCCTGCGCGCAGTCCGCGCAACGGCCCTGCACGGCGATGTCCGGCGCGAGCTGCTCGTGTCCCGCCGCAGCCAGCGCCTGCAGGACGCGCCGCATCGCCGCCCGCAGCGGCGCGGCGCCGTCTCCGATGCGGATCTGCCGGTGGCAGTCGGTGCATTCGAAACGGGGAGCCCAGCGCTCGGCGGGCGTGCCGGCGAGCGTGTACCGGGTGATGCGCTGGCCGTCCACGTGGCGTTCGAGCAGCCCGGCCACGGCGAGGCGGTCCAGCAGGCGGTACACGGTGACGCGGTTGGCGGGCACGCCCCGGCGCTCCAGCGCGGCCACTACCTCGGTGCCGGAGCGCGCGGACGACGGATCGGATTCCATGAGCGCGAGCACCGCGCGGGTGGCGCGCGTGGAGCGCAAACCCTGGGGCAGCGCGCGCTCCGGGGCCGCGGGTGCAGCCGCCGGCGCCAGGGGCGACGCCGCAGACGGCGCGGCGCGGGAAGAACGCGGAGGACGGACGGGAGCAGGCATGGCGGGCTCGCACGCCCGGCCCTCTTCCAGGTCAGCCGGGCCGGAACCCGGGCGGCGGAAGAAGGCCTGGCATGCGCTGGTTAATGCAATCGGGTTGCATTATGCACACGCCACCCGGCGCGCCTCACTCCGCCTTCAGATAGCGCGAGAAGGTCTTTCGGAATTTCTCGACCTTGGGGCCCACGACGAACGCGCAGTAACCCTGTTCCGGATGCTGCAGGTAGTAGTCCTGGTGGTAATCCTCGGCGGGCCAGTACGACTGCAGCGGCTCCACCTCCGTCACGACCGGCGCGCCGAACAGGCGGTCCTGCGACATCTGCCGCACCATCGATTCGGCGATCTCCTGCTGCTCGGGGGTGCTGGTGTAGATGCCGCTGCGGTACTGCGGCCCCACGTCATTGCCCTGGCGGTTGAGCGTGGTCGGGTCGTGCGTCGCGAAGAAGATTTCCAGGATCTCGCGCAGGCCGATCACGGACGGATCGAAGGTGAGGCGCACCACCTCCGCGTGGCCCGTGGTGCCCGAGCACACCTGCTCGTAGGTGGGCCGGGCCACGTGGCCGTTGGCGTAGCCGCTCTCGACGTCGGTGACGCCGCGCACGCGGTCGAAGACCGCTTCGGTGCACCAGAAGCAGCCGCCGCCCAAAGTGATGGTTTCTGAACCCATGAAAACCTCGCTGTGAAGAAAACGACACGGTAGAGGAACCGCGGCGCCGCGCATGTGGGAATTGTCCGCGCTGGCGCGTTGACTCCATCGCGCGGGGTCGCTACATTACTAACCAGTCAGTCATTAATATGGTTTCCCCCGCATCCGCCCCTCCATCCTCCGCGCCCGCGCCGTCCCCCCGGCGCGCAAGGCGCAAGGACGCCCGCCCGGGCGAGCTGATCGACGCGGCGCTCGATCTGTTCGTGGAGAAGGGCTACGCCGCCACGAAGGTGGACGAGGTGGCCGCGCGTGCCGGCGTGTCCAAGGGCACGCTGTTCCTGTATTTCCCCAGCAAGGAAGACCTCTTCAAGGAGGTGGTGCGCCACAACATGGGCCGCCATTTCGCGGAATGGGACGTGGAGATCGAGCAGTACCCGCACGGCACCTCCGAGCTGCTGCGCCACGCGTATGACCTGTGGTGGACCCACATCGGCTCCACCAAGGCCTCGGGCCTGTCCAAGCTGATCCTGAGCGAGGCGCACAACTTCCCCGACATCGCGGCGTTCTACCGCGCCGAAGTCGTCCTGCCGAGCAACCGGCTGATCCGGCGCATCCTCGAGCGCGGCGTGGAGCGCGGCGAATTCCGCCCGCTCGACCTGGACTGCGCCGTGCAGGTCGTCGTCGCCCCGCTGGTGTTCATGATGATGTGGCGCCACTCCGGCGTATGCATGCCCGAGTCGCAGGACGTGACCCCGCAGCGCTTCATCGACGCGCAGCTCGACAACCTGCTGGCGGGCTTTTGCGTGCGCCCGGCCTAGAATCGTGGGTTTGTCCCGACCTGACCCCCGTGCACCGGAGAAATCCCCCATGACCCTTCCCTACAACACGACTGCCGACGCGAGCGATCCCGTGACCCTGGCCCGCTACAACATGATCGAGCAGCAGATCCGCCCCTGGAACGTGCTCGACACCGACGTGCTGGACCTGCTGAACGTCGTGCGCCGCGAGGATTTCGTGCCGGTCGCCTACCGCGGCATGGCCTTCATGGACATGGAGATCCCGCTGAACCCGTCCGCCGAGGAAGCCCAGCGCCTCGGCCAGTGCATGCTGGCCCCGCGCGTGGAAGCCCGCCTGCTGCAGGACCTGCAGGTGCGCCCGACCGACCGCGTGCTGGAGATCGGCACCGGCTCCGGCTACATGGCCGCCCTGCTCGCGCACCGCGCGGAACACGTGGTGAGCCTGGAGATCGTGCCCGACCTGGTCGAGTTCGCGCGTGAGAACCTGCTCGGCGCGGGCATCGACAACGTGGTCGTGCGCCAGGGCGACGGTGCGCGTGACGCCATCGCCGACGGCCCGTTCGACGTGATCGTGCTGAGCGGCTCGGTGCATGAAGTGCCCCAGAACCTGCTTTCCCTGCTGCGCGAAGGCGGCCGCCTGGCTGCGATCACCGGCGACGAGCCCGTGATGCGCGCCACCTTCGTGCGCCGCGCGGGCGACCGCTTCGCCGCCAGCACGCCCTGGGACACCAACGCGGCGCGCCTGCTGAATTTCCCGGAGCGCCCGCGCTTCACGTTCTGAGCGGCGCGAGCGTCCTCCTCACTCTTCTTTCCTGACACAGGACTCCCTTCCATGATCGACCACGTACGTCCCGCCCAGCTCGACGAATGGTTCTCCGCCGAAGCCGGCGGTGGCCGCCCCCTGGTGCTGGACGTGCGCGAGCCCTGGGAACTGCAGACCGCCAGCGTGCGCGCGGCGGAGGGCGGCGGCTTCGACGTCGTCGCCATTCCCATGGGCGAGATCCCCGCCCGGCTCGAGGAACTGGAAGCGGAGCGCCCCGTCGCCTGCCTGTGCCACCACGGCATGCGCAGCCTGCGCGTGGCGGCCTTCCTCGAACAGCACGGATTCCAGCGGCTGGCCAACATCTCGGGCGGCATCGACGCCTGGTCGCACGAGCGCGATCCCGGGGTGCCCCGCTACTGACATCGCCGGGCCGGCCGGCGCGCGCCCGCCTCCCGCAGGGAGCCGGGCGGGGATGCGGCCGCCCGTCGGAATCCGATTCCCCGGTTCATCTGCCAGGAAAGAGACGCTTGTCCGCCATGACCTTCCTCCGATCGCCCTCCTCCCGCGGCACGGCCGCCACCCGCGTACTGTGGCTCGCGCTGCCCGTGGTGTCCGCTCTGTGGGCCGCATCTCCGGCATCGGCGCAGAGCCTGCCGGCGCTCTACGATATCGCGCAGGGGTACGACGCGCCGCTGCAGTCCGCGCTCGCCGAGGCCCGTGCGGCGGTGAGCCGGGCCGAGCAGGCCCGCGCCGGGCTGCTGCCGAGCGCGGGCCTGTCGGCCGGCGCGTCGTACACGCGCACCGACGTGAACCGCCCGCCGATCGATCTCTCCACGCCCCAGCAGACCGCGGGCATCACGGCATCGCAGCCGCTCTACCGGCCCGCCAACCGGATCGCCTTCGAGCAGGGGCAGCGCGGGGTGGACATCGCCCAGGCCCGCCTGGAGGCCGCGCAGCAGGACCTCATCGTGCGGCTGTCGCAGGCGTATTTCGAGGTGCTGGCGGCACGCGACACGCTGGAAACCCTGCGCGCGCAGAAAGCGGCCGTGTCGGAGCAGCGCGCCTCGGCGCAGCGCAATTTCGAGGTCGGCAATGCGACCATCACGGACTCGCGCGAGGCGCAGGCGCGTTTCGACCTGGTCGAGGCGCAGGAGATCGCGGCGGACAACGACCTGCGCGTGAAGCAGTTCGCGCTGGACCAGCTGGTGGGCCGTCCGGGCACCTCGCCGCTGCCGCTCGCCCTGCCCGTGCAGTTGCCTGCCGTGGTGCCCGACACGGTCGAGACCTGGGTGCGCACCGCGGAGGAACTGCAGCCCCAGGTGCGCCAGGCCGCCATCGCACTGGACGTGGCGCGGCTCGAGATCCGCAAGGCCGAGACGGGCCACCTGCCGACGGTGGACCTGCAGGCCGGCTACCAGGCGGCCCGCAACCCCAATGGCACGGTGACCGCGCCGCACCTGCACTCCAACGCCCGCAACGCCAGCATCGGCGTGCAGATGACGCTGCCGCTGTTCGCCGGCTTCGCGGTGCAGAACCGCATCCGCGAGACCCTGTCGCTGGAGGACAAAGCGGTGGCGGATCTGGACAATGCCCGCCGCACGGTGGCGCAGGCCGTGCGCAGCGCCTTCTTCGGCGTGCAGTCCGGCCGGGGCCAGGTGCGTGCGCTGGAGGCCGCGGAAGTCTCGAGCCAGAGCGCGCTGGATGCCAACCGGCTCGGCTACCAGGTCGGCGTGCGCGTGAACATCGACGTGCTCAACGCCCAGAGCCAGCTCTACCAGACCCGGCGCGACCTCGCGCAGGCGCGCTACAACGTGCTGCTCGGGTCGCTGCGGCTGCGCCAGGCCGCGGGCACGCTGACGCCGGACGACCTGCGGCCGATCGAGGCGATTTCGGCCCGCTGACGGCCCTCCGACGGCCTGCTGCGGGCCTACCGCGGGCCCGCGGCGCATCCGGGCGGGTGGCTGGGGTGCGCCGGCCGCGTGCCGTCAGAGCTGGTGCGCCACGAGCTTGAACTCCGGATCGTCCGGATACGCACGCACCTCGAATCCCAGCCGCCGCATGAGCTTGAGCATGCTCGGGTTGTGCGAGAGCACCAGCCCCTGGATCTCGGTCAGGCCCTTGTCGCGGGCCGCTTCCATGATGCTCAGCATCAGCCGCGATCCCAGTCCGCGGCCGTTGAAGTCGTCGGCCACCACCAGCGCGAATTCGCAGCTGGTCTGGTCCGGGTTGGTCACGTAGCGGGAGACGCCCACGATGCGCTCGGTGCCGCGGATCTCGCCGTCCTCGCCCGCGCTGCGCTCGCGGTGCACGGCGACCAGCGCCATTTCGCGGTCGTAGTCGATCAGCGTGAAGCGCGCGAGCATGGGCGCGGGCAGCTCGGCGATCTGCGAGATGTAGCGGAAGTACCGGCTTTCGGGCGACAGCTCCTTCACCAGCCGCTGCAGCATCTGCGCATCGTCCGGCCGCACGGGCCGCACGAGGAATTCGCCGCCGCCGCGCATCGGCCAGATCTGTTCGTAGCGGGCCGGGTACGGCAGGATCGCCAGGTGCCCGTAGCCTTCGCTGCGGCCGCCGGCCCCCTGGGAGGTATCGCGCACGACGATGCGCGCATCCACCGCCACCACCCCGCCGGCATCCACGATGAGCGGGTTGATGTCCATCTCGCGCAGCTGCGGCAGCGCGCACACCATTTCGGAGACGCGCAGCAGCGCCTGCTCCAGCGCGTCGCGGTCCACCGCGCTTGCGCCGCGCCATTCGCCCAGCGTCTCGGCCACGCGCGAGCGTTCGATGAGCCGGCGCGCGAGGAACTGGTTGAGCGGCGGCAGCTCCATCGCGCGGTCGTCGATCAGCTCGATCATGGTGCCGCCGGCGCCGAAAGTGATCACCGGGCCGAACGGGTCGTCCGTCACCAGGCCGATGCAGATCTCCCGGCCCCGCCGTGCGCGCGCCATCTTCTGCACCGTCACGCCGTTGATGCGCGCGCCCGGCTGCAAGCGCGCCACGCGCTGCACCATGTCGGTGTAGGCGTCGCGCGCGGCCGTGCCGCTGTGGATGTCGAGCGCCACCCCACCCACGTCGGACTTGTGCGAGACGTCGGGCGAATCGATCTTGAGCGCCACCGGGAAGCCCAGCTGCGTGGCGATCATCATCGCCTCGTGCGCGCTGCGGGCCAGCAGCGTCTTGGTCACGGGCACCTGGAACGCGGCCAGCAGCGTCTTCGACTCCATCTCGGTGAGAACGTGGCGGCGCTCGGCCAGCACGCTCTCGATCAGCAGGCGCGCGCCCTCGATGTCGGGCTTGGAGAGCGCAGACAGTGGCGGCGGCGTCTGCTGCAGCAGTTGCTGGTTCTGGTAGAACGAGGCGATGTTGCCGAACGCGCCCACGGCCGCCTCGGGCGTGCGGAAATTCGGGATGGCCGCGGCGCGCAGCACCTCGCGCGCCGGTCCGACGGTGGCGTCGCCCATCCAGCAGGCCAGCAGCGGCTTGCCCATCAGCCGCTTGGCTTCCGCGAGCGCCGTGGCCACCTCGGCCGGATCGGTGCCGGCCTTGGGCGAATGGATGGCCAGCACGCCGTCGATCTGGCGGTCCTTCTCGGCGGCCTCGATGGCGGCGCGGTAATGGGCGGGCCCCGCCTCTTCCGACAGGTCCATCAGGTCTGTGAGCGACGCGAGCGGCGGCAGCTGCGGGGCGAGCGCGCGCGCCGATTCGGGAGAAAGCCGCCCCATCTCCAGCAGGATCTCGTTCACCCAGTCCGCGGCGAGCACGCCCGGGCCGCCTCCGTTGGTGATGAGCGCGAGCCGCTTGCCCACGGGGCGGTAGCGCGAGGCCAGGCACTTGGCGGCGGAGAACAGCTCCACGAACGAGCGCACCCGCACGGCGCCCGCGCGGCGCAGGGCCGCATCGAACACGTCGTCGCTGCCCACGATGGTGCCGCTGTGGGTCTGCGCCGCCTCGTTGCCGGCGGGCTTGCGGCCGGCCTTGAGCACCACCACCGGCTTGGCGTTGGCGGCCGAGCGCAGCGCGCTCATGAAGCGGCGCGCACTGCCGATGCCCTCCATGTACACCACGATGCTCTGCGTGCGCCCGTCGTTGGCGAGGAAGTCCAGCACCTGTGCGATGTCCACGTCGGTGTGGGGCCCCAGGGACACCACGGTGGAGAAGCCGACGGCGTTCTTGTGCGCCCAGTCGAGGATGGAGGCGGTGAGCGCGCCCGACTGGCACACCAGCGCGAGCGAGCCCTCGCGCGCCAGCGGCCCGGCCGCGCTCGCATTGAGCTGCAAATGGGGCCGCTGCAGGCCCAGGGAGTTGGGGCCGAGCAGGTGCATGCCTTCGCGGCGCGCGATCTTCTTGAGCTGGAGCGCAGCGTCGGCGTCGATGCCGTGCGACAGCACCAGCGCGGCGCGGCAGCCGATGCGGCCGGCGACTTCGAGCGCCGCGGCCGTGTCCTGCGGCTGTTGGGCGATCACGGCGAGATCGGCCCGCGTCTGCGCCAGATCGGCCAGCGTGCCGCTGGTGTGGATGTCGAGGAACTGCAGCGTGCCCGTGAAGCGCTGCGCGCGCAGCGCCTCGTGCAGGGCGCGTGCGGCCGGGGTGAGGGTGTCGGGTGCGTCGGCCCGCCCCGCCAGCACGGCGATGGAACTGGGCGCGAACAGCGGGGTGAGGTAGTGCTTTTCGATCATGTGGCGGCCCGCCGGCATCGGTGGCGCCCGGGGGAGCTGCCATTGTGCGGCATGGCCCTCCGGCGCCGCCTGCGCTGCGGCAAAACCCCGGATCTTTCCGGCCTGCGGGGCCGGATCAGACCGCGAGCTGGCGCACCGCGCCCGCGCCGCCCGGCAGGCGGAACACCGACACCGCCCCCACCAGTTGCTCCGCCTGCGCCCTGAGGCTGGAAGCCGCCGCGGCGCTCTGTTCGACGAGCGCGGCGTTCTGCTGCGTGGCCTGGTCCATCTGCACCACCGCCTCGCCCACCTGCGAGACACCGTCGCTCTGCTCGCGCGTGGCGACGCTGATCTCCAGCACGAGCGCCGCCACCTTCTGGATGCGCTCCAGGGAAGACTGCACGGCGGCCCCTGCCTGCTCCGCCTGCTGCGAGCCGTCCTGCACCCGCTGCGCGCTGGTCGCGATCAGGACCTTCACGTCCCTGGCGGCCTCGGCGCTGCGCTGCGCCAGGCTGCGCACTTCGCTCGCCACGACCGCGAAGCCGCGTCCCTGCTCGCCCGCGCGGGCGGCTTCCACCGCCGCGTTCAGCGCCAGGATGTTCGTCTGGAAGGCGATGCCGTCGATCAGACCGATGATGTCCGCGATCCGGCGCGAGGCCTCATCGATGGATTGCATCGTGCCCACCATGGTCTGCACGGCCTCGCCGCTGCGTGCGGCGGCCGAGGCCGCGTCCTGCGCCAGTGCGCTGGCCTGCTGCGCGTTGTCGGAGTTCTGGCGCACGGTGGAGCCCAGCTCTTCCATCGAGGCGGCGGTCTGCTCCAGGGCGGAGGCCTGCTGCTCGGTGCGCGACGACAGGTCGGTATTGCCCTGCGCGATCTCGGCACTCGCGGTGGCCACGCTCTCCGCATTCGCGCGCACGCCGCCGACCACCTGCGAGAGGTTGCCCTGCATACCGGCCAGGGCATGCATGAGCTGGGCCGCCTCGTCGCGGCCCTGTGGCGCGATGCGCATGGTGAGGTCGCCCGCCGCCACGCCCTGCGCGATCAGGACCGCCTCGCGGATCGGCCGGGTGATGAGCCGCGTGATCCACCAGGCCAGCGCCACGGCGGCGGCGATGGCCGCTGCCACCAGCGCGGAAAGCGTGACGACGGCGCGGTCGTAGATGCTGCGCACGTTCTGCTGGGCGGCGTCCGCGGATTTGCGGTTGAACTCCGCCAGCGCGCCCAGGTCCTCGGCCAGCGTGTCGAAGGCGCGTTCGGAATCGCCGAAGAACATGCGCGCTGCTTCCGTGCGGGCCTCCGGCCGCTGCCCGAGCGCCAGCAGGCGGGCCTGCACGCCCGCATACTTTTCGCGCGCTGCACGGTATTCGTCGTACAGGCGCTGCTCTTCGCCAGGCGTGACCAAGGGTGCATAGGCCGCTTCGGTCTGCGCCAGCAGCTCCATGCGCTGCACCAGCTCGGCACGGCGCCCGGGCGCGGCCTCCCCGGCCTCCGGCAGGAACAGTTCGCTCTCCGTCCGGCGCACGCGGTTGGCGGCCACGCGGACGTTGCCGATCGCCTGCACGCTGGGAAGCCAGTTGGTGGCGAGGTCTTCGGAGCCCGCCTGGATGGCTCGCATCTGGATGCCGGCGGCCAGGCCCGTGATCAGCGTCAGCAGGGTGGCCAGGGTGAACGCGATCGCCAGCTTGAGGCCGATGCGCAGGTGTTGTAGGTTCATGGGAAGGGTTCCGCCGGAAGTCGATAGCCCATTAAAGGGCCGCCAACCTGAATGGATACTGACTTGCCGATCGTGGTTGGCTATGGCGGAAAAAGGGATTCCTTATCCTCCATGGCGAAGCAAGCGCCGGATCGGCGGACCCGGCAACACCTCCGGGCCCATTGTCGAGCGTCGCGGCGCAGCACCTGCGCCAGCGGATCGCACCCCAGGTGGCCTAATCCGCCCGAGGCGGCCTTCTACCGTGGAGCACGCCCGCCACGGCCTCGGCCGTGGCCAGGGCGGCCCCGCGATGGGCAGTGGAAAACTCCAGGGCCCGCTGCTCCAGCGCCGACTGCCGCGGCGCGTCGAGCACCAGCGCCTCGGCGGTGGCGACCGCCTGCGCCATGCCGTCCACGCGCAGCGCGGCACCGGCCAGCGCCGCGTTGTCCGCGGCCTCGGCGAAATTGAACGTGTGCGGCCCCATCACCACAGGGCAACCGCAGGCGGCGGCCTCGATGAGGTTCTGCCCGCCCAGCGGCGCAAAACTGCCGCCCAGCAGCGCCGCATGCGCCAGGCCGTAGTAGAGCACCATCTCGCCCATCGAATCGCCCAGCCACACGTCGGCCGGCGCGGGCGCTGCGCCCCAACTGCTGCGGCACGACACGCTCAGGCCCGCGGCCTCCAGTTGCGCGCGAACTTCGGCAAACCGCTGCGGATGGCGCGGCACGATCAGCCACTGGACGGGCCGAGCCGCGCCGGGCGCCGTCCGCGGCAGGGATTGCAGCCACATCGACTCCTCGCCTTCCCGGCTGCTCGCCAGCAGGACCACGGGGCGCCGTTGCGCGCCGCGCCATGCGCGCCCCTGGGCCCACTGCGCCGCATCGGGCACCACGTCGAACTTGAGGTTGCCGAACACGCCGTTAACACGCGCGCCGGCCGCGCGCAGGCGCTCGGCGTCGCCTGCGGTCTGCGCCCACACGGCAGCCAACGCACCATAGGCCGGGCGCGACAGCCAGGCGAGCCGCTGCGCGCCAGCCAGCGAGCGCGCGTTGAGCCGCGCGTTCGCCAGCACCAGCGGCACGCCGCGCGCCTGGCATCCCGCGATCAGGTTGGGCCAGACCTCGGTCTCCATGAGCACGCCGATGGCGGGACGGAAGCGTTCCAGGAAGCGTCCCACCGCCGCAGGGGTGTCCCAGGGCTGCCAGACCTGCAGATCTCCCGGCTGCAGCAGCTTCGTGCCTTCGGCGCGGCCCGTGGCTGTGCCGTGCGTGAGCAGCAGCCGCATGCCGGGCAGCAGCGGCCGCAGCACGCCGAGCAGGATGGCCGCGGCCCGCGTCTCGCCCAGCGAGACCGCATGAATCCAGACGAGCGGCCCGGCAACTGTTACGGACGCGCTGGCCGTCCCGACGGCATCGCCGTACCGGCCGAAGCGCTCCTCGACGGCGCGCGCATACCCGGGTTCGGCCCCGGCGCGCCGCCGGAGCTTGCGCCGCAGCAGCGGCTGGGCGCCCGCCATGAGCGCGGAATACAGCAGGCGTGCCGGATTCACGGCGCGACGGGGCGCGTGTGCGCGGTCCAGCCCGCGGGCGAGCGTTCCGCGACGACCAGCCAGTCGCCCGTGCCCGGTGCCTCGGCCAGCAGCGCACCGTCCGGGGCCCAGAAGGCACTCCGGCCCACACAGGCATAGCCGCCGGTGGGCGCGCCGTGGTTGGCCAGCAGCACCGCCATGCCGCAGCGCTTCGCATGGCCCTGGGCGCAGGCCGTATCGTGGGCGTGGCCCCCGTCCGACACCACCACGCCCGCGGCGTAGAGCGCCGCACCCGCGCGGGCGGCGGCGTCGGCGTGCACGGCATGGCCGATGTCCGCGCACACGGCCATCGCCACGGGCAGGCCCGAGAAATCCTGCACCTGCGCATCTTCGGTACCTGCCTCGGCGTGCGCTTCCTCGCCGGGGTGCAGGTGGCGCTTGCGGTAGACCCGCGTACCGCCGTCCGCCCGGAACGTGATCGCGCCGATGCCCGGCCTGCCGCCCTGCCGCTGCGCGGGGGCCGGCGCACCGACCACCAGCGACATGCCGTGGCGCCGCGCGGCCTCCCGCAGTGCCGCGAAAGCCTCGTCCTCCGGCGCGCGCGCCCATTGCGCCAGCGCAGGCAGGTCGTAGCCGGTGAGCGACAGCTCCGGAAACACCAGCACGTTCACGCCGGCGTCCGCGGCAGCCTGGGCGAACCGCAGGTGGGTGCCGATGTTGGCTGCCGGCCCGCCGGGCCGGGAAGTGGTCTGGGCCGCTGCGACGCGCATGGCGGTGGCGCTCAGTGCGCTGCCGCCCCCGGCGTCGCGCCGGGCTTCACGCGCTGCAGCAGTTCCATCATCGCGGCCTCGATGCGATGCAGCGCCTCGGGCGTGTGGCCCTCGAAACGCAGCACCAGCACCGGCGTGGTGTTGCTCGCGCGGATCAGGCCGAAGCCGTCCGGCCAGTCCACGCGCAGGCCGTCGATGGCGCTGATGCGCGCCGGCTCGGGGAAGGCTTCCTGTGCCATGGCCTGCAGTTCGGCCGTGAGGCGGTGCGGCTCGCCCTCTTCGCAGGCCACGTTCAGCTCGGGCGTGGAGTGGCTCGTGGGCAGGTCGTTGAGCACCGCGCTCGGGTCGTCGTGGCGGCTCAGGATCTCCAACAGGCGGCAGCCGGCATAGGTTCCGTCGTCGAAGCCGAACCAGCGCTCCTTGAAGAAGATGTGGCCGCTCATCTCGCCGCCCAGCGGGGAATCGAGCTCCTTCATGCGCGCCTTGATGAGCGAGTGGCCCGTCTTGTACATCACCGCCTGGCCGCCCACGGCCTCGATCGCCGGTGCCAAGCGCTGCGTGCACTTCACGTCGAACAGGATCGGCGCACCCGGCACGCGCGAAAGCACGTCGCGTGCGAACAGCATCATCTGGCGGTCGGGGAAGATGTTCTGGCCGTCCTTGGTGACGATGCCGAGCCGGTCGCCGTCGCCGTCGAAGGCCAGGCCCAGCTCGGCGTCGCTTTCCTGCAGGGCGCGGATCAGGTCGCGCAGGTTCTCGGGCTTGCTCGGGTCGGGATGGTGGTTGGGAAAGTTGCCATCCACCTGGGAGAACAGCTCGGTCACTTCGCAGCCCAAGGCCCGGAAGATGCCGGGCGCCGACGCGCCGGCGATGCCGTTGCCGCTGTCCACCACGATCTTCATCGGGCGCTCGAGCTTCACGTCGGAGGTGATGCGCTGCACGTAGGCCGGCAGCACGTCGGCCTGCCGCACCGAACCGCCGGGCTGCAGATCCCAGCTTTCGTCTTCCATGGTGCGGCGCAGGCCCTGGATCTCGTCGCCGTAGATCGCGCGGCCGGCCAGCACCATCTTGAAGCCGTTGTAGTCCTTGGGGTTGTGGCTGCCGGTCACCTGGATGCCGCTCTGGCAGAGGGTGTGCGCCGCGAAGTACAGCATCGGCGTGGTGACCGCGCCGACGTCGATCACTTCGATGCCCGCATCCACCAGGCCCGCAATGAGCGCCTGCGACAGCGCCGGGCCCGACAGCCGCCCGTCCCGTCCCACCGCCACCGTGGCCTGGCCTTCGCGCCGAGCCGCCGTGCCGAAGGCCCGGCCGAGCGCGCGTGCCACCTCTTCGGTCAGGGTGCTCGGCACGATGCCGCGGATGTCGTAGGCCTTGAAGATGGCGGAATGGAGCTGCACGGAGGGTTCCTTTGCTGGCAGGGATGAAGGGAGAGCCTGCGCAAGGGCCTGCGCTGCGGCGTCCGGATCGGGTCCGCACCGGCGGGGCCGGCGGATCGCGGGGAATTGTAGGCGTCGGGCAGCCCGGCGGCGCGGTCGCGGCGCGTAGGCTGAGGCCGCATTTTCTCCGATGCACGGCCGCGTTCCGGCCGGTTGGGGACATGTCCGGAAACGGCCAGCCAGCCTTGGGGCCGCGGCCTATGATGTCCTCCATGCCGCGCACCACCCCCACCGCCTCCCCAGCCGCCGATGCGCACGACGAGGCCCGCTACCTGGCGCTCGCCGCGCGGGACGCGCGCTTTGACGGCCGGTTCTTCACCGGGGTGACGTCGACCGGCATCTACTGCCGGCCCGTGTGCGCCGTCCGCACGCCGCGCCGCGAGAATTGCCGGTTCTTCACCCTCGCCGCCCAGGCGGAAAGCGCGGGCTTCCGCCCGTGCCTGCGCTGCCGGCCGGAACTGGCCCCCAGGCTGCCGGCCTGGTCGATCCAGGACGCGCAAGGCATCCTGGTGCGCGAGGCCCTGCGCTGCCTGGATGCAGAAGGCTCGCTCTGGGATGGCACCCCCGCGGGCACGCCGCAGGGCCGCGGCATCCAGGATGGCGCCGCGCCCATCCAGCGGGTGGCGGCGCGCCTGGGGGTGAGCGACCGCCACCTGCGGCGCGTGTTCGAGTCGGCCCTGGGTATTTCCCCGCTGCAGTACCTGCAGACCCGCCGCCTGCTGGCCGCCAAGCAGCTGCTGACCGACACGGCCCTTCCCGTCACCTCCGTCGCGATGGCCAGCGGGTTCGGCAGCGTGCGCCGGTTCAACGCGGCGTTCACCCAGCACTATGGCCTGCAGCCGACCGCCCTGCGCCGCTCCGGCAGCGCACTCGCCATCGGTGCCGCCGCGGGCGCCGTGCGGCTCGGCTTCCGGCCGCCCCTGGATGCGCGGGCCCTGCTGGCCTTCTTCGCGCAGCGCCGCATCCAGGGCATGGAAACCGTGGACGAACGGGCGCTGGAACTGCGGCGCACCGTGCGGCTGCAGGATGCCGAAGGCAGGGCCTGCACGGGCTGGATAGCCGCACGTTTCGACACCGGGCCCGGGCCGCGCGGCGGGGCGCCAAAGCCCCAGGTGCACCTTCAGGTCTCCGCCAGCCTGTTGCCCCTGTTGCCGGGCGTGATCGCCCGCGTGCGCGGCCTGTTCGATCTGGACGCCGACCCCGACGCGATCCATGCCGTACTGCGGGCGGACTTCCCGCAGGGTGAGGGCCTGCGCGTGCCGGGTGCCTGGGACGGCTTCGAACTGGCGGTCCGGGCCGTGCTGGGCCAGCAGGTCACCGTGGCGGCCGCCCGCACGCTGGCACAGCGGCTGGTGGAACGCTGGGGCGAACCCATCGAGACGCCGTGGCCGGAGCTCACCCGGCTGTTCCCCTCACCCTGCGTACTCGCCGCGTGCGAGCCTGACGCCCTCGGGCAGCTCGGCATCGTGCGCCAGCGGCAGGCCGCGATCCTGGCGCTGTCCCGCGCCGTGGCCGAGGGACGCCTCGCGCTGCATGCCGCCGTCGACGTCGAGGCCACCCTCGCCGCGCTGCGCGCCCTGCCCGGCATCGGCGACTGGACGGCGCACTACATCGCGATGCGCGCACTGCGCTGGCCCGATGCCTTTCCCGCGGGCGACGTCGCGCTGCACAAGGCCCTCGGCGTCCGGTCGGCGCCCCGGCCCGCGCAGGCCGCCGAAGAGGCCTCGCAGGCCTGGCGTCCCTGGCGCAGCTATGCCGTGGTCCGCGCCTGGAGCGGCCTGGGCCGTGCTGCGGCCGAGTCCGCGCTTCCCGCGGGCACGTCCGAGAAACCCTGCGCAGAACAGCGCCCAGCGCCCGTGGAGCGCATGCCCCGGGTTGCCGTCCGATGAGGCCCACCACCGCGTCTTTGTCTACGCCCCCGTTTCCGCCATCTCCTCTCCATCCGCCACAGGCCACCACCATGCCCATCGCGCACCCCTCTTCCCGCGTACAGACGCGCATCGCCACGCCGCTGGGCGACGTGCGCCTGGCCGCATCCCCGCACGGCCTTGCCGGCCTGTGGTTCGACGGCCAGCGGCACCAGCCCGCGGACCGGCTCGACGGTCCGGACGCCTGGCCCGAAGACCCCACCCATCCGCTGCTGATGGCCGCGGCCGCCCAGTTCCTGGAGTACCTGCAGGGCACCCGCAGCCGCTTCGACCTACCGCTGGATCTGGCGGCGGGCACGGCCTTCCAACAGGAAGTCTGGCGGGCCCTGGCCGCCATTCCCCATGGCGCCGTGACGAGCTACGCGGCGCTCGCGCGCGACCTGGGCCGGCCGCTGGCCGTGCGGGCGGTCGGCGCGGCCGTGGGACGCAACCCGGTGAGCGTGATCGTGCCGTGCCACCGCGTGCTGGGCTCCGACGGAACCCTCACCGGCTACGCGGGCGGGCTGCCGCGCAAGACCGCCCTGCTGCGGATCGAAGGCGCCCTGCCCGCGCGCCTGCACGGCCTGCCGCTCTGGCCATGCGACGGGGTGGCCGCTGGTGCCGGAGGCTTTTCGGCACCGTCCACCGGAGCGCTGGCGTGAGCGCGGCGGCCGCCGCCGGAGCGCCGGCACGCGACTGGCTGGGCGAATTCCTGGTGCTGTCGGCGCTGTGGGGCGCATCCTTCCTGTTCATGCGCATGGGCGCATCGGAGTTCGGCCCGCTGCCCACGGCCGGGCTGCGCGTGGCGCTCGCGACGCTCTTCCTCTGGCCCATCCTGCTGCGCCAGGGCCAATGGCCGGCCCTTCGCCGCCACTGGAAACCCATCCTCCTGGGCGGCATCGTCAATTCCGCCATACCCTTCGCGCTCTACGCCTGGGCCGTGCTGCACATCACCACCGGCCTGTCCTCCATCCTCAACGCCACCGTGCCGCTGTTCGGGGCACTCGTGGCCTGGATCTGGCTGGGCGACCGCATCGGCCGGCTGCGCTGGGCCGGACTGGCGCTGGGTTTCCTGGGCGTGGCCCTGCTGGCCTGGAGGGCGCCCGCGGCCATCGGCTTCAAGTCGGGCCACGCGGGATGGGCCATGGGCGCCTGCCTGCTGGCCACCACCTCCTACGCCGTCGGCGCCAGCTATGCGCGCCGGTACCTCGTCGGGCTGCCGCCGCTGGCCACTGCCACCGGCAGCCAGCTGGGCGCCGCGCTGGCGCTCGCCGTCCCGGCGCTGTGGGCCTGGCCATCCCAGGCCCCGGGCCTGCGCGCCTGGGCCGCGATCATCGCCATCGCCGTGTTGTGCACCGGTATCGCCTACATCCTGTACTTCCGGCTGATCGCGCACGCCGGGCCCAGCCGGGCCCTGGCCGTCACGTTCCTGGCGCCGGTCTTCGCCGTGGCCTATGGCGTGCTGTTCCTCGGGGAATCCGTGACGCCCTGGATGGTCCTGTGCGGCGGCATCATCGTGGGCGGCACCCTTCTGTCCACCGGGTTGGTAGGCCCGCGGCGGCGCTGACCGGGCATTCTGCGAGGCAGAAAGCCGGAATCCAGCGGCGGCGCAAGCGTGTGGAAACCCCGATACGGGCCATACGGACGCTGACACGGTAGAGCTTTAAACTCGACCGTATGCACGACATCGCCCGCCCCGCCCGCGCCCGCACTGCCCTCCAGGCGGGTGTTCGCATGGCCGGATCGCCCCTGCGAAATGGCCATTGATACCGGGGTGCTGCTCTGGATCCATGTGGCGCTGGTCGCGGCGCTGGCCCTCGTGCCCACCCGCCGGCTGGCCGCCACGCCCCCGGGCCGGTGGCTGCAGACGGGCGGCGGCCTGGCTGCGGGGGCTGCATCGTGCCTTTCCCTCTGGGCGGCGTCTTCGGCGGACGCGGTTCCCACCGCCATCGCCGCCGCATGCCTCGGCCCCCTGGCCGGGGCCTTGAGCGGGCTCGCCGCCACGGTGGGTGAAGCGGCCTTCCGTCCGAACACCTCGGGCGCGGGCGCGGGCCTGCTCGCCAGTGCCTGGGCCCTGGGCTGCGCCTGGGGCGCATTGCGGAAAATGCGCCGGCCGGGGCTCGGCGGGGTTGCGGTCATCGGCCTGGCGGCGACGCTGGCCCCGGCCGCGCGCGCATGGACCGGCGCGCCGTTCTGGCCGACGCTCGCGGGCGCCCTGGTCCTCGGGGGCGGGGCCCTTCTGGTGATCGCACGGGCGCGCACCACCGATGCGCTGCTGCGCCGCCAGGCCGACCTGCAGGCCATGCTGGACGCCACGCCCGTGCGCGACGAGCAGGAAGCCGCCCGGCGGGTACACGAGCAGCAATCGGTCCTCTACCAGATGCTGCCCGATGCAGCCGCCATCACGGCCGTCGACGACGGTCTCTGCATCGATGTGAATCCCGCATTCACGAAGATTTTCGGCGTCGCCCGCGAGCAGGCATTGGGCCGCACCACCCTCGACCTGGGCGTCTGGGCGTCTGCAGAGGAACGCGAGCGCATGACGGAACTGCTGCGCCGGCAGGGCTACGTCGAGAAGATGCCCGCCACGCTGCTGAGCGGGACCCGGACCATCACCGGGCTGTTCTCCGCCCGGAAAATGCGCGTCGGCGACCGCGACTGCCTGGTCTCCATCTTCCAGGACACGTCCGAGACCCAGCGTGCGCACGATCAGCTCGCCGCGGCGCACGGACTGCTGTTGCAGGCGGGCCACATGGCCGGGCTGGGCGTCTGGGAGCACGGGCGCGGCATCGGGCTCGTGTACTGGTCGGACGCGTGTTTCGACATCCACGGAGTGCCCCGCGGCTCCCGCCTCCCCTGCCCCGCCGAATACCTGGACCGTTTCGTGGTCGAGCCGTTCCGGGCGCCGCTGGACGGCTATATGCGCCACGGCCTGGAGACCGCCTCGGGCTGGAGCATGGAGCTGCAGGTGCAGCGGGCCGACGACGGCCGCGCCGTCTGGGTCCGGATCCATGCGGAGCCGGTGCTGCGGGACGGCGTGGCGACGGGCATGCGCGGCATCATCCAGGACATCGACGGCTGGCGGCGCGCCGCCGAGCGGCTCACCCAGTCCGAAGACCGCTTCATGCACCTCTTCGAGCTCATGCCCTATCCCGTGCTGATGTCGGAGCGGGCGAATGGCACCTACCTGGTGGTCAACAAGGCCTGGGAACGGCTGACCGGCATCCCGCGGGAGCAGGCGATCGGCCGCACCGCGATCGAACTCGGCATCTTCACTCCGGAGGGCCGGCGGCGGCTGCTACACGACATGAGCGGCCGGACCGTGCACAACGGCCTGGAAATCGCCGTGCATACCCGCAACGGCGGCACCCGCACCCTGCTGCAGTCCATGCATGCCGCGGAACTGGACGGGGTACCCGTGTGGCTGGTGTCGGCCTACGACATCACCGAGCGCAAGCGCGGCGAAGACCTCGTGCGCGAACGCGAGGCCCTGCTGTCGCTCACCCTGTCCGCTGCCTCCCTCGGCCTGTGGGACTGGAACCTCGCTACCGGCACGGTCGCCGGGGATGCACGCTGGCGTGAACTCCATGGGCTGCCGGACACGCAGGGCACCGCGGCCGCGGACGGCGTCCACTGGACCAGCGGCATGGCCCCCGGCGACATCGACACCGTCACGCAGGAACTGGAGCGCCACCTCGCCGGACCGGACTCCCACTTCGACGCCACGTGGCACGTGGCCTTGCCGTCCTCGCCCTCCACGTCGCGCACGCACGCAGCGAGGGGGGGCGACCCCGGCGCGAACGGGCGCTGGGTGCGGCACCTCGGCAAGGTCGTCGACCACGACGCGCGCGGCCGCCCGCGCCGGATGCTCGGCGTGGCCATGGACGTGACCAGCCAGCGCGTGCAGGAAGACCTGCTGCACCGCCTGGCCCATTTCGACGCGCTGACCGGCCTGCCCAACCGCGTGCAGCTGGCAAGCCGGCTGGAGCAGGCCATGGCGGGTGCGCAGCAGGACGGCCGGCTGCTGGGCGTGGCCTATCTCGATCTCGACGGGTTCAAACCCGTCAACGACCGGCTGGGCCACAGCGCAGGTGACCGCCTGCTCGTGATCGTGGCCGGGCGCCTGCTGCGGGCGCTGCGGCCCGTGGATTGCGTGGCCCGGCTTGGGGGCGACGAGTTCGTCATCCTGCTGCCCGGCTTGCGCACCCGCACCGAAGCCGAAGAGCTGCTGCACCGCCTCATGGACAACCTCTCGGCGCCCTACACGCTCGGCACGGAGCACGCCACGGTGACGGCAAGCGTCGGCTACACGCTCTACCCCGAGGACGGTGCCGATGCCGACGCGCTGCTGCGCCATGCCGATCACGCCATGTACGGCGCCAAGCAGGGGGGCCGCAACCGCGTGCAGGCGTTCGACGCCGCGCAGGAGCGGGCGCGCGAGGCCTCCGTCGACCAGGCACGGCGCCTGCGCGATGCCCTGTCGCACGGCCAGTTCGTGCTCTACCTGCAGCCGAAGGTGGACATGCGCTCGGGCCTGGTGGTGGGCGCCGAGGCGCTGGCACGGTGGAAGCATCCGGAGCGGGGCCTGCTCGCGCCGGGCGCTTTCCTGCCGCTCATCGAAAACACGGAGATGGAAGCCCTCTTCGGCGAATGGGCGGTGAATTCGGCACTCAGACTCATCGGGATGCTGCGCGCCCGGGGCCTGGAGCTGCCGGTGAGCGTGAACATTTCCGCGCGGCATCTGCAGCAGCAGGATTTCGCCCAGTGGGTGGCCGGCCGGCTCGCGCAGTGCCCCGATATGCCGGCCCGGCTGCTCGACCTGGAAATCACCGAAAGCGCGGCCCTCTACGACATGGAGCACGTGGCACCCCAGCTCACGCAGTTGCGCCTGCTCGGGGCGACGGTGTCGCTCGACGATTTCGGCACCGGCTACTCCTCGCTGTCCTACCTGAGGCGGCTGCCGATGGACACCCTCAAGCTCGACCGCAGCTTCGTGAGCGGCATGATGAGCGACCGCGGAGACTTCGCCATCGTGAAGGGCGTGATCGGGCTCGCGCACTCCTTCGGCTACTCCATCGTCGCCGAGGGCGTGGAGACCGAGGCGCAGGGCGCGACCCTGCTGCGGCTGGGCTGCACGCTGGCCCAGGGATACTGCATTTCCCGGCCGATGGCGGCGGAGGAGTTCGCGGGCTGGGCCAGCGCCTGGCGCGCTCCCGACAGCTGGCGCCGAGAGGCCGTGGGCTGAGCGCGCTCCCGGCCGCCGTCGCGCTGCGCGCTGCGCCGTCCTATCCGATCAGGTCCTTCACCTGCTGCAGCGCCGAAGGATCCTCCATGGTGGTGAGGTCGCCCGGATCGCGGCGCTCGGCCACGGCCTGCAACGCCCGGCGCAGCAGCTTGCCGCTGCGCGTCTTGGGCAGCAGCGCCACGAAATGCACACGCGCCGGCCGCGCCACCGCCCCCAGCCGCTGGTCCACGAGCTGCATGACCTCGGCTTCCAGCCGGCGGCGCGCCGCGTCGTCGGCCGCGGCGGCGGGATCGCGCGCCACGGCGAAGGCGAGCGCCACCTGGCCCTTGAGCGCGTCGGCCACGCCGACCACGGCCACCTCCGCCACCTGCGGGTGGGCGGCGATGCTTTCCTCGATCTCGCGCGTGCCCAGCCGGTGTCCGGCCACGTTGATCACGTCGTCCGTGCGCCCGAGGATGAAGTAGTAGCCGTCATCGTCGCGGATGCCCCAGTCGAAGGTGCTGTAGATCAGCCGCCCCGGAATGCCGTTCCAGTACGTCTGCACGAAACGCGCGTCATCCCGCCAGACGGTCTGCATGCAGCCAGGGGGCAGCGGCCCCTCGATCGCGAGCACACCCTTCTCGCCGGGGGCCGTGAGCTCTTCGCCCGTCGCCTGGTCGAGCAGCTTCACGTCGTAGCCGTACATGGCCTTGCCGGGGCTGCCGGCGCGTGCCGCCTGCGGCTCCACGCCGTTGGCGAGCGTCAGGATCGGCCATCCCGTCTCGGTCTGCCAGTAGTTGTCGACGATCGGCACGCCCAGCGCGTCGCCGATCCACTGCGCCGTCGGCGCATCCAGCGGCTCGCCCGCGAGCCACAGGGCCTGGAGGCTGGAGAGGTCATAGCGCCGGAGCCATTCCGGGTCCTGCTTCTTCAGCACCCGCACCGCCGTCGGCGCCGAGAACATGTGCGTCACGCGGTGCCGCTCGACGATGCGCCACCACACGCCCGCGTCCGGGCGCACCGGCAGTCCCTCGTACATCACCGTCGCCATGCCGGCGATCAGCGGGCCGTAGACGATGTAGCTGTGTCCCACGACCCAGCCGATGTCGCTGGTCGCGAAGAAGACGCCGCGTTGCGCGCGGCCCGCGGTTCCGGCGCTGCCGTCCTGGGCGCCGGCGCCTGAACCCTCGGCCCCCACGCCGAAGATGTGCCGCATGCTCGCCGCGAGCGCCACCGCGTAGCCGCCGGTGTCGCGCTGCACGCCCTTGGGCCGGCCCGTGGTTCCGCTGGTGTAGAGCGTGTAGCTCGGGTGCGTGGAGTCCAGCCATTCGCATGCCACCTGCGCGTCCAGATGGCGGGCGCGCAGCGCAGCCCAGCCGTGGTCGCGGCCGTCCTGCAGTTCCATGGGCGCGAGGCCGCGGTCCACCAGCACCACCGCGCGGGGGCGGTGGCGGGCGAGGCGCAGCGCCTCGTCCAGAAGCGGCTTGTACGGCACCACCTTGCCGCCACGCGAGCCCGCGTCGGCACTCACGATGGCCACCGGCTCCGCATCGTCGATGCGGGAGGCGAGCGCGCCCGAGGCGAACCCGCCGAACACCACCGAGTGCAGCGCGCCGATCCGGGCGCACGCCAGCATCGCGAACGCCGCCTCGGCCACCATCGGCATGTAGATCAGCACGCGGTCGCCGCGCTCCACTCCCAGCGACCGCAACGCCGCCGCCATGCGCTGCACTTCGGAGTGCAGCTCGGCGAAGCTGTAGCTGCGCTCCGTGTCGGTCTCGGACGAGATCGCTATCAGCGCCGTCTGCCCGGCGCGCTCCGGCAGGTGCCGGTCGACCGCGTTGTGGCAGAGGTTGGTGGTGCCGCCTTCGAACCAGCGCGCGAACGGCGGCCGGTCGTAGTTGCAGATGCGCTGCGGCGGCGCCTGCCAGTCGATGAGTCGGGCCTGCTCGGCCCAGAAGGCGTCCCGCTCGGCAAGGGAGCGCTGGTGGAATGCCGCATACGCGGCGGATTCGGCATGGGGGCCCATCGAGGTCTCCTGGTGGTTGTTATGGCCCGCACACGCGGGCCGCGGGCCGGTTGGCCCGGGCCGCGCGGGCTCCATCATCCACCATGCGCTTGCGGCAGGCTGACGCCGCGGTGCGCGCACTCCGCCGGCGAAACGGCCGCCGCAGTCGCCACAGCCACTCTCCCGCCGGGCAGCCGTGCGTGCGTGTTGACCGGCTTGCCTGGTGGCCTGGTTACTTCACCAGCGCGAGCATGTCCTTGAATTCCGCGTGTTCGCAGCCGCGCAGCCATTCGAAGATCACCATTTCGGTGGTCACGAGTTCCGCGCCGGCGCCGGCGAGACGGTCGAACGCGGCGTCGCGGTTGCGCTCGGTGCGGGAGCCGCAGGCGTCGGTGACGACCCAGATCTCGAATTCGTCTTCCAGCAGGTCGAGGGCGGTTTGCAGCAGGCATACGTGGGCCTCGCAGCCGGCGAGCACGATGCTGCTGCGCGCGTCGGCGGGCTGATGGGCCACAGGTTTCTGGAGGTGGCGCGGGAGGCTGCGGGCGTTGCCGCCCTGCTGCGGACGGGCCGGCGGGCGCAGCCATTCGCCCAGGCCTTCCTCGGCGGCACTGAATTGCATTTTGGCGAGGGTTTTGCGGCAGAGGGCGCGCAGGGCGGGGTCGTTCTGTCCAAGTCTGGAGGGGTTCTGTTCGGTGCCCCAGACGGGTACGTCGAGGGCACGGGCCGCCTGCGCGAGCCGGCGTGCGTTGGCGAGCACGGCGGGGCCGTCGGAGATGGCGGGCATGAGGCGGTCCTGGTAGTCGATCAGGACGAGTTGGGATTCGAGGGCGTCTAGCAGCATGGGGCGGGGGCGGTGTTCCGATGAGGGGGATGTCGGATTGTCGCAAGACCTGGGCGGTGGGGGAGCGATGGGGGTGGAGGGGGCGGGGAATGGCGGCCGTGTGACCGTGTGACCGTGCACGAATGCGGAATGCGGGGGCAGGGATGCGCGGGATCTGCGCTCGGGCCGGGATCGCCGGGTGGCCCCTTCCGCGACTGTCCCCCGGCCTGCGGCCTCCTCCTTGATTTCGCTGCAGGGGCCACCCGGCGCTCTCGGCCTGGTGAGGGCTCTGCCATGACGCCCCCTTATCGTCCGTTTCCTTCAACTCACTGCACTTCATGTCCTTCCGTGCCGTGCGCTGTGAAAGACGCCCTCATGGCGATGCGGGGCGCAGGCGCAGCAGTTGGCCCTGCGGGCTGTCGGTGAGCAGGTAGAGCCATCCGTCGGGGCCTTGGCGCACGTCGCGGATGCGCTGGCCCAGGTCGGCCAGCAGGTATTCGTCGCGCACGACGCGGCCGTCCTTCAGTTCCAGGCGGTGCAGGCGCGCAAATTTCAGGGAGCCGACGAACAGGCTGCCTTTCCACGCGGCGCCGTAGCGGTCGCTGGTCAGGAACGCCATGCCGGAGGGTGCAATCGACGGCACCCAGTAGTGCACGGGCGGTTCCATGCCGGACTTCTGGGTCAGGCCCTCGCCGATCTTTCCACCGCCGTAGTTCTCGCCGAAGGTGACCACCGGCCAGCCGTAGTTGCGGCCCGCCTGTGGGATGTTGAGTTCATCGCCGCCCTGGGGGCCGTGCTCGTGCATCCAGAGCCGTCCGTCAGGCCCGATGGCCGCGCCCTGCCCGTTCCGGTGGCCCCAGCTCCAGATTTCAGGCAAGCCACCCTTTGCGTCCGTGAACGGATTGCCGGGACCTGGGCTGCCGTCGGGCTGTACATGCACAACCTTGCCGAGGTGGTTGTCGGTTTTCTGGGCATCGTCCTTGCGCTCGAAGCGCTCGCCGAGCGTCAGGAACAGCGATCCGTCCGCCGCCTGCGCGATGCGGCAACCGAAATGCAGCCGGCTCGCCACCTTGGGCTGCTGGTGGAAGATCACCCGCACGGATTCCAGCGCTTTTCCGGCAGCGGGCAGCACGGCGCTGGCCAATGCCGTGCCGTTGTTGCTTCCTCTACCTTCGCCGGGCTCGGAGAAACAGAAGAAGATGCGCCGGTTGCGCTCGAACTGTGCGTCGGTGATGACGTCCAGCAGCCCGCCCTGGCCACCCGCATCGATCTTCGGCAGGCCCGGCAACGGCGGCCCGAGACGGCCATCGCCCGACACGATGCGCAGGCGTCCAGGCCGTTCCGTGATGAGGAAACTGCCATCGGGCAGGAATGCGAGGCCCCAGGGGTTCGATAACCCTTCGGTGATGTGTTCAACCGTAACCGGCATTCGGGAAGCGACGGGAGCGGGCGCTGCAGGCCCTACGGGCTGTGCCGAGGCGCCGGTGGCGGAGACGGCTGAACAAACCACAAAAGCTGCCAACTGCTTGTAAAAACGCATCAACACCCCTTTTGGTGAGCTTTCAACACGCGATCCGGGCATCCATGAGATGCTGTCCTGCACCACCACTGAAGACGTTCGCACCCCGCCTGTAGGACTTGTCCGATAGGCTAAACCGATGAAGAAAAGACCTGCAGCAACATTTTTTGCATTTTGACCGGCCGTGAGGCGTGGTACTCTCGCGACCCATGTCACGTTGGATTTGCCTTTTGTTACTGGTTTGCGCCAGCGCCACCGCCCAGGCCGCTCCCCACAACAACGCAGCCGCCTCGGCCACTGATGACCTCGATCGGTTCCTGATCGACCGCCATCAGGTGCTCAATCAGCTGCGGGAAGTGCGAGCTTCCGTCCAGGACCGTACCGGCGAGCTGATCTCCACCGCCATGGGATTCCTCGGCGTGCCCTACCGCCGTGGTGGCAATACGGCCGACAGCGGCTTCGATTGCAGCGGCTTCATCCGCGCAATCTATGGCCAGACCGTCGGGCTCGCACTGCCCCGCCGTGCCAATGAGCAGGCCGAGGCCACCGAGAAGATCGACAAGAAGGATCTCCAACCCGGCGATCTCGTCTTCTTCAACACCATGCGCCGCGCCTACAGCCACGTGGGCCTCTACCTCGGCGAAGGCAAGTTCATTCATGCGCCCCGTACCGGCGCCGAAGTCCGCGTCGAGGACATGAGCGCTTCCTACTGGAAGCTCCGCTTCAACGGCGCCCGCCGCGTTCTCAGCGAAGAAGAGTCCGCCAGCCTGCTGCCCAAGGCATCGGCCCAGAATCCGATCAACTGATCCGTTCGTCCTGTTCCATTTCGTGCCATCCGACGCCCGCTCTGCGGGCGTTGTGCATTTCAGGAACCGGGCTGGGGTTTTCCCACGATCCGCGGCTCCACTTCCTTGTTCGGGCCGGCCGGCGCACCGGAAGCCCGGGTACCCGGCGGATGCATTAGCGCCTTCGCTTCCGCCATGTCCTGCTGGTAGCGCTTGCGCGCTTCGTCCTCGCACCCCTGACGCACCGCTGCGGCCTGGGATCGGCACTCCGCCAACGCGGCTTTCAGCCCCCCGCCCGCTTCCCGGATGGCCGACTGGTATCGCTGTTCCGCCGTCGTGTCGGGCCGTGCCCCGCGGTCGAGTGATGCACTGTCGGTATCTGGAGAGGCGGCCCACGCGAGGGGGGCGCAGCCTAAAAGTCCTGTGGCCAGCCACTGCCGGACCCGGCGCTCGCCCACCGCACCACCGCTCGCATCGAACATCCTGGCATCCGTCCTTTCTCGGGGCTTGCTGGTGGGACAACGATAAGACTGTCGACCGGGCCCACGCGCCGGAAGCGCTCCCAACGGCCTGTGGGATGGCTCCCACACGGGTCGCGCCAACTCCGTCCCCACCACCCTTGCACAAGGCGGTTGCCGTGTCGGGCGCTGCCGGCCGTGGCGGGCTGTGCACCTTGTCTGACACGACCATGCCGGACCGCCGGGTAGATTGGCGGCGTCTGCTCGGCCCCTGGCGTGGAGCCCGCCCCCGTTGGAATCACCGATCTTCATCCCTTCACACCGGAAAGCGAAAAAACCATGTTCTCCCTCCTTGGAACCCTGCTGGTCGGCCTCATCGTCGGCCTTCTCGCCCGAGCGCTCAAGCCCGGTGACGACAAGCTCGGCTGGATCATGACCGCGTTGCTCGGCATCGCCGGCTCCTTCCTGGCCACCTACCTGGGTGTGGCCATGGGCTGGTACCAGCAAGGAGAAGCCGCGGGCTGGATCGCCTCCGTGCTTGGCGCGATCGTGCTGCTCGTGATCTATGGGCTGATCCGCAGCAAGGCCCGCTGATCCAGCGCCGTCCGCTCCATAGCGCCATGGCTCTGTTCTCGAAACCTGCCCGCAAAGACCGTTCACAGCCGCCCGGCGCCCACAAGGACGGCGCGCCCGACGCGCAGGCGATGGCCCGCGGCCATCCCGCGCTGGAGGCCGCCGTCGCCCGCAGCCGCAAGCTGCTGCACCGCCGCGCGATGATGGCCGCGGCCGCAGGCGTCGTGCCCGTACCCGGCCTCGACTGGGCGGTGGATGCGGCCCTGCTGACGCGGCTCATTCCCCAGATCAATGCCGAGTTCGGGCTGACGCCCGCGCAGCTCGACCGGCTCGCGCCCCACAAGCGCGAACAGGTGCAGAAGGCGGTCGGCATGGTGGGCTCCGCGCTCATCGGCCGGCTCATCACCCGCGAACTCGTCATGCGGGCCCTGCGCATCGTCGGCGTGCGCCTGACGGCGCAGCAGGCCGCCAAGTTCGTGCCGCTCGCCGGCCAGGCGGCCTCGGCCGCGCTGGGTTACGCCACGCTGCGCTACCTCGGAGAAATGCACCTGCGCGATTGCGTGGAGGTCGCAAAGACCGCGGATCTGCTGCTGCCGGCCCCCACACCCGCCCCCGCCCCTCGCCGTAAGGACGCGGCCTGAACGGCCCGCAGGGCGCTTGCACCGGCAGCGGGTTGCGCGGGCGTGAAGCCATGGCCCGCCCCGATCGCGGGCCGGCCCCATTCCGCGACGCCATCGGCACAATCGGCCCATGCCTCGCCCGCGCCGCACGCCCGCCGCACCTCCGCCCGCCGCAACGCCGCCGTCGCCTTCACCGCACGGTGGCGCCGCCGTCCACAGGTGGGTCGAGGCCCTGCGGGCGCAGGACGGTGCCGCTCTGCGGGAAAATCTGCCGCCCCTGACGGGCGACCAAGCGCAGCAGGCCCTCGCACTGCTGCGCGATACGGCTTCCGCATTGCCGGCATCCTCCGGCACCCCGGTGCCGGCCCTCGGCACCGCGGGACCTGCGCAAGAGCCACGCCCTCCGCAGACGCCCGAGGGGTCCGCTTTCCGTCCCCGCCTCACGCTGCGCACGCTCGGCCGTGGCGACGGATTGCTGGGCATGCGCGCGCAGGGCGCGATTGGCCCGCGCGGCGGGCAGGTCACGCTGGCGCAGGTGGACTGGACCTACCGGCTGGACGACGGCACCCCCTGGAGCGTGCCTGCGCCCACCAGCGTCTTGAACACCCGCGCTCCCGCGCGCGTCGCCGTGCCAGGCATGGCGGATGGCTGGCTGCACCGCGACGTGCGTGCCGAGGCGGATGCGATCGATGGGCTGCGCGATACCGGCCTCGTTCCGATAGCGGCCGACCGTCTGCAGTGGCGCGCTCCGGGCGACGGCGCGGGCCTGATCGGCCATGCGCTCGCCGACGTGCCCCCGGGCCTGCCTCCCGCCAAGCGCCCGCCTGCCGGGTCACCGGATGCGGCGCCCGCGCTGCCCGGTCCGCTGTGGACGCTGCCGCAGGAGGCGGCTTTCGGAGACTTCTGGGCCGAGACCGTGCCGCGCCTGCAGGCCGCGGGCTGGTCCGTGGTGGTGGTGCCGGGCTTCGCCCACGAGAGCGTGCCGGTGCAGGGCTGGCGCATCGTGCTCGACGCCGCCACCGGCGAGGCGCGGGGCCGTGAGGCCGGCCCGCTGGCACGCCGCGGGCGCTCCGTGCAGAAGCTGCGCCTGCCCGAGCGCGAGGGCGCCTGGCTGCTGAGCCTGGGCGTGGAGATCGACGGCGAGACCCTCGACCTCGCCCCGATGGTGGCCGACCTGCTGCGCCGCGATCCGCGCTGGCTGGACGCCCGCGCCCTCGCCGACATCGACGACCACGCCACCATCCCATTGCGCGCGCCCGGCGGTCGCCGCATCGACGCACCCGCGGCACCACTCAAGGCCATCGTGGGCGCCATGGTGGATCTGCTCACCGATCCGGCACTGCACCAGCGACGTGCTGGCGAACCGCTGCGGCTCGGAGCCTGGGAGGCGCACCGCATCGACGCCCTGCGCGCCGCGCTCGACCAGGCCGGCCGCGTGGCGCGCCGCCAGACCCACACCGCGCAGGATCTGGGCTGGCAGCTGCAGGGCGACGCCGGCCTGGCGCAACTGGCCCGGCGCCTGCGCGACGCCGGCACGCCGCAGCCGGTCGCGCCGCCCCAAGGCCTCGCCATCACGCTGCGCCCCTACCAGCGCGAAGGGCTGGCCTGGCTGCAGTACCTGCGCGCCCAGGGCCTCGGCGGCATCCTCGCGGACGACATGGGCCTCGGAAAGACCGCCCAGGCCCTGGCCCACGTGCTGGCAGAGAAGGAGGCCGGCCGGCTGGCGCGGCCCGCGCTCGTGGTGGTGCCGACCTCGCTGCTCTTCAACTGGCAGGCGGAAGCGGCGCGCATGGCGCCGGGCCTGCGCGTGCTGGTACTGCAGGGTCCCGACCGGGCACGGCATTTCGTGCGGGCAGCAGAGCATGACCTCGTGCTGACCACCTATCCGCTGCTCTGGCGCGATGCCGACGCCCTGGCCGCGCAACCCTGGCACCTGCTCATCCTCGACGAAGCGCAGATGGCCAAGAACGCCGGCAGCCGCGGTGCCCGCGTGCTGCGGCGGCTGCGCGCGGACCATCTGCTGTGCCTTACCGGCACGCCCCTGGAGAACCACCTGGGCGAGCTCTGGGCGCATTTCGACTTCCTCATGCCGGGCTTCCTGGGGGACGCACGCAGCTTCTCCCAGCGCTGGCGCAAGCCGATCGAGGAGAACGGCGAAACCCTGCGCGCGCAACTGCTGGCGCTGCGCGTGCGCCCGTTCATCCTACGCCGCCGCAAGGACGACGTGGCGCCCGAACTGCCGCCGCGCACCACCATCGTGGAACGCGTCGTGCTGCAGGGCCGCCAGCGCGAACTCTACGAGGCCGTGCGCACCGGCGCCGACCGGCAGGTGCGCCGCGCCCTGGAACGCCAGGGCTTCGAAGGCGCACTCATCACCATCCTGGACGCGCTGCTCAAGCTCCGGCAGGTGTGCTGCGATCCCCGGCTCGTCCCGGGCCTTGCGGCCACGCCCGGCATGGAGGGCGCCAAGCTCGAACGGCTCGCCGAGCTGCTGCCGGCGCTGGTATCTGAAGGACGGCGCGTGCTGGTGTTCTCGCAGTTCACCCGCATGCTCGACCTGGTCGCGGAGCGGCTGGATGCGCTGCGCCTGCCCTGGCTGGCCCTCACCGGCGCCACTCCGCCGCGCCAGCGCGGCGCCGTGGTGCGGCGCTTCCAGGCGCCGGACGCCGAAGGCTCCGCGCCCATTCTGCTGGCCAGCCTCAAAGCCGGAGGCACGGGCCTCAACCTCACGGCCGCCGACACCGTCATCCACCTCGACCCGTGGTGGAACCCGGCCGTGATGGAGCAGGCCACCGCCCGCGCGCACCGCATCGGGCAGGACAAGCCGGTGTTCATCTACCACCTGGTGGTGGATGGCAGCATCGAGGAACGCATGCTGGAGCTGCAGGCCCGCAAGCAGGCCCTGGCGGACGGCGTGCTCGGCCACGATGCCGACGGCATGCCGAAATTCACCCCCGCGGACCTGGACGCCCTGCTGGCCCCTTTGGCCGAACCACTGCGCAATCCGCTCGCCATCCCTGCGGACGACGACCCGCGCTGGGGCGGCACCGGAAAGCGCCGCACCCGCCTCGCCGCGCCGCAAGGCCATGGCAACGCCGATGCCCCTGGCGGCTGACGGCACAATCGCGCCATGACCTCGCCGGCCCCATCCTCCACCGCCGAACAAGCACCCCCAGGCACGAAAGCGCCGCCCGGCGCCCCGCGCTTCTGGCTCATGAAATCCGAGCCCGCCGAATGCTCCATCGACGACGCACTAGCCGCGCCGAACGCCACGGTGGCCTGGACCGGCGTGCGCAACTACCAGGCGCGCAACTTCATGCGCGATGCGATGCAGGTGGGCGACGGCGTGCTTTTCTACCACTCCACCTGCGCGGAGCCGGGCATCGCCGGCATCGCCCGGGTGGCCTCGGGCACGCGGCCCGACCCCACCCAGTTCGATCCCCGATCGCCCTACTACGACGCCAAATCGACTCCCGCGCAACCGCGGTGGCTGCTGCTGGACGTGCAGGCCCTGCGCAAGACGCGCCTCGTCGGTCTGGCGGAACTGCGGGCGCGCCCGGCCCTGGCCGGCATGCGCATACTGCAGCGCGGCAACCGGCTCTCGATCACGCCCGTCGAGGCGGCCGAATGGAGCGACATCGTCGACCATCTGCTGGCGGGCGACTGAGCGGGCGCGGACGGCCCGCCCGCAGGACGCTTGTCAGTATCAGAACCGGAAGTCCAGCGTCTTCGCGTCCTTGCCCACCATCACCGTCTGGCGCTTTTCCTTGCCGCCGGCGCTGGCTTCCACCTCGTACGACCCAGCCGGCAGATCCAGCAGGCAGACCGGGCCGCTTGCAGTGAACGTCAGCGCGCCGGCATCGCCCCAGCCCTGCGGCACCAGCTTGACCTGAACATCGGCCAGGTAGGCGCCGCCCTGCGCCGCGAACAGCAGCGACAGCGGATGGTCCTTCATCGCGGCGCGCATGGCCTGCGACTCGTCCACGCTGATGCCGCCGCAGGTGTAGCGCAGGGAGCCCTGCGTCTTGGTTTCGGGCAGCGCGGCGGACGGCGCGGGGGCCGCAGCCGCAGCCGTAGCAGCAGCCGGAGCCGCGTTAGCGGAGGAAGGCGCCATGTTGCCCGCAGGCGCGGGCTGCCCGGGCTGCTGCTGCGCCATGGCGGGCTGCGCGGCGAGCAGACACGCTGCCAGCAGCGCCGGAAGGGCCAGGCGCGAAGGGGTCGAGGTGCTGGTGGGATGAATGGATGACGGCACAGGATTCTCCTTGGGAAACGAGCAGCCGCCATCCTCGCCGCGCGCCGCCGTGCTGCCTGTCGGCGCAGTCTGAGCGGCTTTGTCGGCCCAGGGCGCGCCGCTGCCCGTCCTGGCGGCGGTGCGCGGCGACGTGCGTCAGCCCGCCTGCGCCGCGGGCGCGACGGACGCGCCTTGTACGCCATGCCGCCGCATCGCGTCCGCCACGAAGCCCGTCGCCTTCATGTCCTCCACGAAATCCCGCAGCAGGCGGGCGGTAGCCTCCGGGCGGTCCTTGGGCAGGCCCATCGCCTGCTGGATCACCATGAACCGACCTGGCAGCAGGCGCAGGCCGGGCAGGCGCTGCGCATCCGCCTCCAGCTGCTGCCGCACGCCCGCCGCCACGTCGAGCGCCTGCTCCAGGAACGTGCCGACCACCGCCGGCGAACTCGGCGCCCGCACGATGCGCGCGGCCTGCAGCGCGCGCGTCAGGAACAGGTCATAGGCACTGCCCTGCCCCACCGCGACAGACACACCGTCACGGTCCACCTGCGCGTTGTCGGTGATCGGCGAATCCTCCCGCACCAGATAGGAACCTTCGATCAGCACATACGGCGCCGTGAACGCGATCCCCTCGCCCCGCAGCGGATCGATCGCGAAAAAGCCCACATCCGCCTGCCCCGCCCGCACCGCCTCCACCGACTTCGCCGCGGTATCGAACACCACCAGCTCGGCCTCCACGCCCAGGCGGCGGGCCAGCTCGCGGGCCAGATCGACGGAGACGCCACCCGGTTCGCCCTGCGCGTCCCGGTGGGCGAGGATGGGATTGCCGAGGTTGATGGAAGCGCGCAGGCGGCCGGTGGGAGCGAAGGTGGAAGTGAGGTCGGGGGACGCGAGAGGCATGGGGTCAACTCCTCAATAGGGTAAACAGGCTGAGCATCACGGTTGCAGCACATGGAACAACGTCACGTCGCATCGATGATGAACGTGGTCTCTTCAAGATTCTGCGCTGGATCCAAGCTCTCCATCACTGCTCGGGCCGTAGGGCTGGAACGTATCCACGCTGTTCGCGTTCAGCGACAGCTTCGGCATCGTCAGCGTCTGCCCCGCCGTGAGCTGCCCGTCGCCCGACACCGCCAGGCTGTTGGCCTCCGCGATGCGCCACCACAGGCTCGCGTCGCCCAGTACGTTGCGCGCGATGTCCTTCAGCGTCTCGCCGCCCACCACCGTGTAGGCGATCGGGTCATGCTCTTGTGGCGCGGGCGGATCTGCGCGGCCTGCATGCGGAAGTCGGCTATGTCCACGTACACCGGGTTGTTGCTCGGCTCCGTGTTCTCCTCCTGGGTGGGGGCGTCGCCGTAACGGGCCAGCACTTCGCCGTTGGCGACCAGCTGGCGCTGCACGTGGCCGGGGGTCAGGCTGCTCCCTGTCACCCCGCCCTGGTAGCCCGAGGCCGGGTTGGCGATGCTGCTGTTGACTTCCCCCTGGGCGTTGAACCCGCCCTGGCTCACGAACACCGTGGTGCCGCTCGCGTCGTTCACGAACGTGCGGTCATAGCGCGCGTCGTTGCTGGTGGGCTGCGTCGCCTGGTTCGTGAGCGCCGCCGCCAGGCTCCCGTCCGGCGCCTGCGCCGCGCTGCCCGTCGCCTTCGGCTGGCGGATACCCACCACGAAGCCGTTGGCGTCGCGCTGCGTGATCGTGCCCACCACGTCGCCGCCGCGGCGCGTGAGGGCCGCGCTCTGCTGCCAGCTGCCGTTCAGGTACGTGTACTGGTACGTCGTGGTCGTGGCCTGGCCGTCGGCCTCCTGGCGCACGCCCTTGAGGTTGCCAGCTGCGGCCCCGCCCACGCCCGGCTCCACGCGGGTGTTGTCCTCATGGACCAGCTGCCCTGCGAAGTTGTAGTGGAAGTTGAAGTCCACCGGCGCGCCGCCATTCGACTGCGAGTCCGTGCGGCCGACCATGCGCCCGGAGAAGTCGTAGCTCCATGCCTGCGTCATGCCCATCGCATCCGTCTGCCCGATCTTGCGGCACAGCGCGTCGTAGCGGTAGCGCATGGCGTAGGCCAGCGGGGCCGTCTCGCCGCCCGCGCCGTTGACCGTCTCCTGCCCGCTCAGCACCACGTTGCCCATGCGGTCGTAGCGGTAGCGTGTCGTCTCGGCGTTGCCGTTGGTCACCCGCGCCTTCCGACCGGCTTCGTCGTACTGCACTGTCTCCAGCACCGTCTGCTGGATCGCGTTCTCGGGGTTCACCCCCCGTCACGCCGTTGTCCTCGTGCTGGATCACATTCGATGGGCCCACCACGGAGCCATTCATGCTGCGGATCTCGTAACGCGAGATGGCTTTTTGCAGCGAGGTCTGTGAGAGCCGCGAGAGCTGGTCGTAGGGGTAGGTCGTAACCACCGTGCGGCCGGCCGACATCAGTTCGGCCGATGAGGTTTTGTCGCCGAAGGCGTTGTAGCCGTAGTCCATGCGCCCGCCGTCCGCCCGCCGCTCCTCCACCACGTTGCCCGCCAGATCGCGCACCTGCGCGTTGAGGTGGCCGAATGCTTCGCGCACGCCCACCTGCCGGCCCGCCGCGTCGTAGTACACCCGCGTGGTCGCCCACGACTGCGCGAAGCTGCCGCGCCTTCAACGGCCAAGCACCTCACACGGCAAGCGTCGGTCGGCGTGATGCCACATCAAGGCCGAGCCCTTCGGGTGGCTCGCGGCCAGCCTTGACCCAGCTGCACGCCGCAGGCTCAGCGGCCAAGCGCTGAAGCTACTCGTCCAAGCTAACCTGGATTCCATCGGGGACCTCAGTCACCCGCACGCGAGGTAGCGACACCAGTGCGCGCCGGCAGGCGTCCACGTCATTCGTAGCAGTCAGCCCTCCCAATGGCATTGACCGCATGATGTCCATTTGCACCAACTCCTCGAAGCGCACGTCCGAATCAGGCTTCACTGTCTCGTCTCCCAGGTCCGCCGCAGCCGGAACGTACATATACAACCTCGCGCCGGAACCCAATCGCCACTGAGCCATGACTTTGCCGACGCTCGCCAAGCGAGTAATAACGTCTTTCCACATATTTTGTCCAAGTAAGGTCTTAAGGAAGGTCTGCACAACACACGCATAAGCGTGCTGACGTCTGAACCTATCGATCTGCAACGCGGCAAAGACCTGTTTCACCCCAGTTCAGGCGTCCGCGGCTGCGGATTGGCGGCCGAGGTGGCCTGCTTGGCGAACTGCGGGCGCACTCATGCCAAGGCAGCCCGCAGTTTGCGCCGCACCAGCCAGAGATTGGCCAGTGCAAACAGCGTGTGCAATTGCGCGGTGTTCTTCGCCAGCCCTCGGTAGCGCACCTTGGCATGCCCGAACTGGCGCTTGAGCACTCGGAATGGATGTTCGACCCGCGCCCGGATGCTCGCCTTCACGCGCTCCAGTTGCCGGGTCAAGGCTTCGATCGGTTTGGCCGGATCCAGCAGGCGGCGTTTACCCGGCCGCATGGCGATGTGCCAGTTCACGTCGCGCCTGGCATCAGGGCGTTGGCCCGCGCCTTGGTAGCCGGCATCGGCATAGACATCCC
>CAJYKV010000005.1 GCA_913774955.1 uncultured Acidovorax sp. | reverse complement strand
CCCGGCGACAACGTGTCGATCACCGTCAAGCTGATCAACCCCATCGCCATGGAAGAAGGCCTGCGCTTCGCCATCCGTGAAGGCGGCCGCACGGTCGGCGCCGGCGTCGTGGCCAAGATCATTGCTTGATCAGGAGTCATAGGGGTATAGCTCAATTGGCAGAGCGTCGGTCTCCAAAACCGAAGGTTGTAGGTTCGATTCCTACTGCCCCTGCCAGTCACCTGGCATAAAAAAAGCCCGCCAGACCTCTGGCGGGCTTCCGTGTCTTGTGAAGGCACAAGTTGCAACCGGAATGTGAAGAATGGCAGCGTCTCCGCAAATTGAAACTGTGAGCACAGGGGCAGACAAGGCCAAGCTGGCGCTGGTGGTCGCCCTGCTGGTGGCGGGCATTGCCGGCTTCTACCTGCTGGCCAAGCAGGGTGTGCTGGTCCAGTGGGCGATCCTGATCGTCGCGATCGTCGCCGCTGCCGCCGTGTTCGCAGTGTCCGAGTCGGGCCGCCGCTTCACGGGCTTCGCGAAGGACGCCTGGAAGGAAGTCAAGAAGGTCGTCTGGCCCACCCGCAAGGAAACGCTGCAGATGACGGCCTACGTCTTCGCGTTCGTGCTGGTGATGGCCCTCTTCCTGTGGTTCACCGACAAGACGCTGGAGTGGGTTCTGTACGATCTGATTCTGGGCTGGAGGAAATAACATGAGTGACGCCGTCGATCAAAACCTTTCTCCCGCCTCTGTTCCCGCATCGTCCGCCAATCCGGATCTGCGCTGGTACATCGTCCATGCCTACTCGGGCATGGAAAAGGCCGTGGAGCGCAACATCACGGAGCGCATCCACCGCGCGGGCATGCAGGACAAGTTCGGCCGCATCCTCGTCCCGACCGAAGAGGTCGTGGAGATGAAGAACGGCCAGCGCAAGACGACCGAGCGTCGCCTGTTCCCCGGCTATGTCTTCGTCGAGATGGTGATGGACGACGACACCTGGCACTTGGTGAAGCACACCAGCAAGGTGACGGGTTTCGTGGGCGGTGCCAAGAACCGTCCCGCGCCGATCTCCGAGGACGAGGTCCAGAAGATCGTCAATCAGATCCAGGAAGGCACGGACAAGCCGCGCCACAAGGTCGAATTCATGGTGGGCGAGCTGGTCCGCGTGAAGGAAGGCCCGTTCGCCGACTTCAACGGCTCGGTCGAGGAAGTCAACTACGAAAAGAGCCGCGTGCGCGTCTCCGTCATGATTTTCGGCCGCTCCACTCCGGTGGAACTCGAATTCGGCCAGGTCGAAAAAACCTGACCCGCACCTCGCGGTGCATCCTGCGCTTTTCCTGACTCGGCGCACAGAAGTGGAGTCATCAACCCCGGGGAGCCTGTCAGTCAGGCGCTATCACCCGTAAGGAGTCGCTATGGCGAAGAAAATCGTCGGCTTTATCAAGCTGCAAGTGCCGGCAGGGAAGGCCAATCCTTCTCCTCCGATCGGTCCCGCGCTGGGTCAGCGTGGTCTGAACATCATGGAGTTCTGCAAGGCGTTCAACGCCCAGACCCAGGGCGTCGAGCCCGGTCTGCCGCTGCCCGTGGTCATCACGGCCTTCGCGGACAAGAGCTTCACGTTCATCATCAAGACGCCCCCGGCGACGACCCTGATCAAGAAGGCCATCAAGCTGGAAAAGGGATCCGCCAACGCCTTGAGCACGAAGGTCGGCAAGATCACCCGCGCACAGCTGGAAGAGATCGCCAAGACCAAGCTGAAGGACATGAACGCCGCCGACGTGGACGCTGCCGTCCGCACGCTGGCTGGTTCTGCCCGTTCCATGGGCGTTACGGTGGAGGGCCTCTAAATGGCTAAGCTGACCAAGAAGCAAAAGGCCCTGCAAGGCAAGATCGACAGCACGAAGCTGTACCCCTTCGCCGACGCCGTGGTGCTGGTGAAGGAAGCCGCCACCGCCAAGTTCGATGAGTCCATCGACGTGGCCGTGCAGCTGGGCATCGACGCGAAGAAGTCGGACCAGGTGGTGCGCGGCGCCGTGGTGCTGCCGAACGGTACCGGCAAGACGACCCGTGTGGCCGTGTTCGCCCAGGGCGCCAAGGCTGAGGAAGCCAAGGCCGCCGGCGCCGACATCGTCGGCATGGACGACCTGGCTGCCCAGGTGAAGGCCGGCGACATGCCGTTCGACGTGGTGATCGCCGCTCCCGATGCCATGCGCGTCGTGGGTACGCTGGGCCAGATCCTCGGCCCGCGCGGCCTGATGCCGAACCCCAAGGTGGGTACGGTGACGCCCGACGTCGCCACGGCCGTCAAGAACGCCAAGGCCGGCCAGGTGCAGTTCCGTGTCGACAAGGCAGGGATCATCCACAGCACGATCGGCCGCCGTTCGTTCGACAACGAGAAGCTCCAGGGCAATCTGGTGGCGCTGATCGAAGCCCTGAACAAGGCCAAGCCCGCCACCAGCAAGGGCCAGTACCTGCGCAAGGTGGCCGTGTCCTCGACGATGGGCGTCGGCGTCCGCGTCGATACCCAATCCATCTCGGCGGCCTGACGCCAACACGAGATCGTGAGGCGCCGCAAGGTGCCTCGGTGGTGGGCCGGCACAGCGATGTGCCGGGCCATCCAAGACCGCTGGTGTGCAGCCCCGGCTGCATTTAAATCCACGGAGCCAGCGCAGATGGCGATCCCGCTGCAGATGGAATTCGATTCCGAAACAGTTGGTCGCTGCAACAAGAGCGCGCACGAGGGGTTCCCCGAGTGCGCATATGAAGGAGTAGACCTTGAGTCTTAATCGCAGTGAGAAAGAAGCGGTCATCAATGAAGTGACCAGCCTCGCCGCAAAAGCTCAAACGCTCGTGATCGCGGAATACCGTGGCATCACGGTGGCCGACATGACCAAACTGCGCGTTGACGCCCGCAGCAAGGGTGTGAGCCTGAGTGTTCTGAAGAACACCCTGGCCCGCCGTGCTGTGGCTGGCAGCCAGTTCGACGTGGTGGCCGACCAGATGACCGGTCCTCTGATCTATGGCTTCTCCGAAGACGCTGTGGCCGCCGCCAAGGTGGTGGCCGATTTCGCGAAAACCAACGACAAGCTGGTGATTCGCGGCGGCGCCTTCGCAGGCAAGGCCCTGGACGTGAACGGCGTGAAGCAACTGGCCAACATCCCTTCCAAGGAAGTGCTGCTGGCCCAGCTGTGTGGCTTGCTGATGTCGCCGATCTCCCGCACCGCCGTGGTGCTGGGCGCTCTGGCCGCAAAGAAAGGCGAAGGCGAAGCTGCAGCCGCTTGAGGTTTGCAGGATCGTCCCCCTCTTTACAACCAATTGTTAGGAAAAATTATGGCATTCGATAAAGACGCATTCTTGACCGCCCTGGACGGCATGTCCGTGATGGAACTCAATGACCTGGTGAAGGCCATTGAAGAGAAGTTCGGCGTGAGCGCTGCCGCCATGGCCGCGCCTGCTGCCGCTGGTGGCGGCGGTGCAGCTGCTGCTGCCGAAGAAAAGACCGAGTTCAACGTCGTGCTGACCGAAGCCGGCGCCAACAAGGTGTCCGTCATCAAGGCCGTGCGCGAAATCACCGGCCTGGGCCTCAAGGAAGCCAAGGACCTGGTGGACGGCGCTCCGAAGAACGTCAAGGAAGGCATCGCCAAGGCCGACGCCGAAGCCGCTGTCAAGAAGCTGGTGGAAGCCGGCGCCAAGGCCGAACTCAAGTAATTCGGCTGCTTTGGCAAGGCTGGAGGCTCCGAAAAGGGCCTCCAGCCTTTCCGCGCTTCTGAGAGGCGCAATCTCGACAGAGCACACCAGAAAGCAGGAACGGCATCCCGGCCGTCCGATCCGCCTGCTTTCTAGTGTCTTCTGACAACCCGACAACAGAAGACGCCTTGGTTCGGGCGATGTGCAACGCATCGCCGTCCGCCATGGTTGGTAGTGGCCAACCGCCAAGCCCGCAAGGCAACGCCCCTTGTGGGGCACTCGTCGAAGACCCAGGACTCATGTCTTTGCCCGGAGATCTCATGGCCCCAACATCCACGTACAGCTATACCGAACGCAAGCGCATCCGCAAGAGCTTCGGTAGCCGCGACAGCGTGCTCGAAGTGCCGTACCTGCTGCAGATGCAGAAGGACGCGTACACCGCTTTCCTCCAAGCGGACCGGGCACCCCAGAAACGCACCAATGAAGGCCTGCAGGCCGCTTTCGACGCCGCATTCCCGATCGTCTCGCACAACGGCTTCGTCGAGATGAAGTTCGTGGAGTACAACCTGGCCAAGCCGGCGTTCGACGTGCGCGAATGCCAGACCCGCGGCCTGACCTTCGCCTCGGCCGTGCGAGCCAAGGTGCAGCTCATCATCTACGACCGCGAGTCCTCGACGTCGCAGTCCAAGGTGGTGAAGGAAGTGAAGGAGCAGGAGGTCTACATGGGCGAGGTGCCCCTGATGACCGACAAGGGCTCGTTCATCATCAACGGCACCGAGCGCGTGATCGTCTCCCAGCTGCACCGCTCGCCCGGCGTGTTCTTCGAGCACGACAAGGGCAAGACCCACAGCTCGGGCAAGCTGCTGTTCTCGGCACGGATCATCCCCTACCGCGGCTCGTGGCTGGACTTCGAGTTCGATCCGAAGGACATCCTCTACTTCCGCGTGGACCGCCGCCGCAAGATGCCGGTCACGATCCTGCTCAAGGCCATCGGCCTGAACCCCGAGTCCATCCTGGCGAACTTCTTCGTCAACGACAACTTCCGCCTGATGGACAGCGGCGCGCAGATGGAATTCGTGGCCGACCGCCTGAAGGGCGAAGTGGCGCGTTTCGACATCACCGACAAGGCCGGCAAGGTCGTCGTTGCCAAGGACAAGCGCATCACGGCCCGCCACACGCGCGAGCTGGAGCAGTCGGGCACGACGCACGTCAGCGTGCCGGAAGACTTCCTGATCGGCCGCGTGGTGGCACGCAACGTGGTGGACGGCGACACGGGCGAGATCGTGGCCAAGGCCAACGAAGAGCTGACCGAAGCACTGCTGAAGAAGCTGCGCTCCGCCGGCATCAAGGACCTGCAGGTCATCTACACGAACGAACTCGACCAGGGCGCGTACATCTCGCAGACGCTGCGCATCGACGAAACAGTGGACGAGTTCGCCGCGCGCGTGGCCATCTACCGCATGATGCGCCCCGGCGAGCCGCCGACGGAAGACGCGGTGCAGGCCCTGTTCCAGCGCCTGTTCTACAACCCGGACACGTACGACCTGTCGCGCGTGGGCCGCATGAAGTTCAACGCCAAGATCGGCCGCGACGAATCGACCGGCCCGATGGTGCTGTCGAACGAGGACATCCTCGCCGTGGTGAAGATCCTGGTGGACCTGCGCAACGGCAAGGGCGAAGTCGACGACATCGACCACCTGGGCAACCGCCGCGTGCGCTGCGTGGGCGAGCTGGCCGAGAACCAGTACCGCACGGGCCTGGCACGGATCGAGAAGGCCGTGAAGGAACGTCTGGGCCAGGCCGAACAAGAGCCGCTGATGCCCCACGACCTGATCAACTCCAAGCCGATCTCCGCGGCGCTGAAGGAGTTCTTCGGTGCGTCGCAGCTGTCGCAGTTCATGGACCAGACGAACCCGCTGGCCGAGATCACCCACAAGCGCCGCGTGTCCGCACTCGGCCCGGGCGGTCTGACGCGCGAGCGCGCCGGCTTCGAAGTGCGCGACGTTCACGTCACCCACTACGGCCGCGTCTGCCCTATCGAAACGCCTGAAGGCCCGAACATCGGGCTGATCAACTCGCTGGCCCTGTACGCCCGCCTGAACGAGTACGGCTTCATCGAGACGCCGTACCGCCGCGTGGTGGACGGCAAGGTGACCGACCAGATCGACTACCTGTCGGCCATCGAGGAAGGCAAGTACGTCATCGCCCAGGCGAATGCGACGCTGGACGCCGAGGGCCGCCTGACCGGCGACCTGGTGTCGGCCCGCGAGAAGGGTGAATCCACGCTGCTGTCCGCCGAGCGCGTGCAGTACATGGACGTGTCGCCCGCGCAGATCGTGTCGGTGGCCGCCTCGCTCGTGCCCTTCCTGGAGCACGATGACGCGAACCGCGCACTGATGGGCGCCAACATGTCGCGCCAGGCCGTGCCCGTGCTGCGTCCGGAAAAGCCCATGGTGGGCACCGGCATCGAGCGCGTGGCGGCCGTGGACTCCGGCACGGTGGTGACGGCGAACCGCGGCGGTATCGTGGACTACGTGGATGCGACCCGCATCGTGGTGCGCGTGAACGACGCCGAGGCGGTGGCCGGTGAAGTGGGTGTGGACATCTACAACCTCATCAAGTACCAGCGTTCTAACCAGAACACGAACATCCACCAGCGCCCGATCGTGAAGAAGGGCGACGTGCTGGCCAAGGGCGACGTGATCGCGGACGGTGCCTCCACCGACCTGGGCGAGATCGCCATCGGCCAGAACATGCTGATCGCGTTCATGCCCTGGAACGGCTACAACTTCGAAGACTCGATCCTGATCTCCGAACGCGTGGTGGCCGAAGACCGCTACACCTCGATCCACATCGAGGAACTGGTGGTGATGGCCCGCGACACGAAGCTGGGCGCGGAAGAAATCACGCGCGACATCCCGAACCTGTCGGAGCAGCAGCTGAACCGCCTGGACGAGTCCGGCATCATCTACGTGGGCGCGGAAGTGCAGCCCGGCGACACGCTGGTGGGCAAGGTCACGCCGAAGGGCGAGACCACGCTGACGCCGGAAGAGAAGCTGCTGCGCGCGATCTTCGGCGAGAAGGCGTCCGACGTGAAGGACACCTCGCTGCGCGTGGACCAGGGCTCGTCGGGCACCGTGATCGACGTGCAGGTCTTCACCCGCGAAGGCATCCAGCGCGACAAGCGCGCCCAGCAGATCATCGACGATGAACTCAAGCGCTTCCGCCTGGACCTGAACGACCAGCTGCGCATCGTGGAGGCCGACGCGTTCGACCGTATCGAGAAGCTGCTGAACGGCCGCGTGGCCAACGGCGGCCCGCAGAAGCTCGCCAAGGGCACGAAGCTGGACAAGGCCTACCTGGCCTCCGTCGAGAAGTTCCACTGGTTCGACATCCGTCCCGCCGAGGACGAGGTGGCCGCGCAGCTGGAGTCGATCAAGAACGCGCTGGAGCAGACCCGCCACAGCTTCGATCTGGCTTTCGAAGAGAAGCGCAAGAAGCTCACGCAGGGCGACGAGCTGCCGGCCGGCGTGCTGAAGATGGTCAAGGTGTACCTGGCCGTCAAGCGCCGCCTGCAGCCCGGCGACAAGATGGCCGGCCGCCACGGCAACAAGGGTGTGGTGTCGAAGATCGTTCCGGTCGAGGACATGCCCTACATGGCCGACGGCACGCCTGCCGACATCGTTCTGAACCCGCTGGGCGTGCCTTCGCGGATGAACATCGGGCAGGTGCTGGAAGTCCATCTGGGCTGGGCCGGCAAGGGCATCGGCCAGCGCATCGGCGACATGCTGCGCGACCAGGCCAAGGCGGCCGAGATGCGCACGTTCCTCGAAGAGGTCTACAACTCGCGCGGCCGCAAGGAAGACCTGTCGAAGCTGAGCGACGACGAGGTGCTGGCCATGGCCGGCAACCTGACCAACGGCGTGCCGTACGCGACGCCGGTGTTCGACGGCGCGTCGGAAGCCGAGATCAAGGACATGCTGAAGCTGGCCTATCCGGACGACATCAAGGAGCGCAAGGGTCTCACGGACAGCCGTACCCAGGCATACCTGTACGACGGCCGCACGGGCGAGCGCTTCGAGCGCCCGACGACCATCGGCTACATGCACTACCTGAAGCTGCACCACTTGGTGGACGACAAGATGCACGCCCGTTCCACCGGTCCGTACTCGCTCGTGACGCAGCAGCCGCTGGGCGGCAAGGCCCAGTTCGGCGGCCAGCGTTTCGGGGAAATGGAAGTGTGGGCGCTGGAAGCGTATGGCGCTTCGTACGTGCTGCAGGAAATGCTCACCGTGAAGTCCGACGACGTGCAGGGCCGTACCAAGGTGTACGAGTCCATCGTCAAGGGTGAACACGCGATCGAGGCAGGCATGCCCGAGTCGTTCAATGTGCTGGTCAAGGAAATCCGTTCCCTGGGCCTGGACATCGAACTGGAACGTTCTTAAGTACTAGGAGATAGGGTTTATGAAGTCTCTACTCGACCTGTTCAAGCAATTCACGCCGGACGAGCATTTCGATGCCATCCGCATCGGCATGGCGTCGCCCGAGAAGATCCGTTCCTGGTCCTTCGGCGAGGTGAAGAAGCCCGAGACGATCAACTACCGCACGTTCAAGCCCGAGCGCGACGGCCTGTTCTGCGCCAAGATCTTCGGCCCGATCAAGGACTACGAGTGCCTGTGCGGCAAGTACAAGCGCCTGAAGCACCGCGGCGTGATCTGCGAGAAGTGCGGCGTGGAAGTGACCCAGACGAAGGTGCGCCGCGAGCGCATGGGCCACATCGACCTGGCCGCGCCCTGCGCGCACATCTGGTTCCTGAAGTCGCTGCCGTCGCGTCTGGGCCTGGTGCTCGACATGACGCTGCGCGACATCGAGCGCGTGCTGTATTTCGAAGCCTACGTGGTGACGGACCCCGGCATGACCCCGCTGAAGAAGTTCGGGATCATGTCCGAGGACGACCATGACGCGAAGCGCAAGGAATACGGCGACGAGTTCATCGCCAAGATGGGCGCGGAAGGCATCAAGGACCTGCTCGAAGGCATCGACATCGATCTGGAGATCGAGAAGCTGCGCGGCGACCTGACCGGCTCCGAAGTCAAGGTGAAGAAGAACGCCAAGCGCCTGAAGGTGCTGGAAGCGTTCAAGAAGTCGGGCATCAAGCCCGAGTGGATGGTGCTGGACGTGCTGCCCGTGCTGCCGCCGGACCTGCGTCCGCTGGTGCCGCTGGACGGCGGCCGCTTCGCGACCTCCGACCTGAACGACCTGTACCGCCGCGTCATCAACCGCAACTCGCGCCTGCGCCGCCTGCTGGAGCTGAAGGCTCCGGAGATCATCGCGCGCAACGAGAAGCGGATGCTGCAGGAAGCCGTCGATTCGCTGCTGGACAACGGGCGCCGCGGCAAGGCGATGACGGGCGCGAACAAGCGCGCGCTGAAGTCGCTGGCCGACATGATCAAGGGCAAGTCCGGCCGCTTCCGCCAGAACCTGCTGGGCAAGCGCGTCGACTACTCGGGTCGTTCCGTGATCACCGTGGGCCCGACGCTCAAGCTGCACCAGTGCGGCCTGCCGAAGCTGATGGCCCTGGAGCTGTTCAAGCCCTTCATCTTCTCGCGTCTCGAGCAGATGGGCATCGCCACGACCATCAAGGCCGCGAAGAAGGAAGTCGAATCCGGCACGCCGGTGGTCTGGGACATCCTGGAAGAGGTCATCAAGGAGCACCCGGTCATGCTGAACCGGGCTCCGACGCTGCACCGCCTGGGCATCCAGGCCTTCGAGCCGATCCTGATCGAAGGCAAGGCCATCCAGCTGCACCCGCTCGTCTGCGCGGCCTTCAACGCCGACTTCGACGGTGACCAGATGGCCGTCCACGTGCCGCTGTCGGTGGAAGCGCAGATGGAAGCCCGCACGCTGATGCTGGCCTCCAACAACGTGCTGTTCCCCGCGTCGGGCGAACCCTCCATCGTGCCTTCGCAGGACGTGGTGCTGGGTCTCTACCACGCGACCCGCGACAAGATCAACGGCAAGGGCGAAGGCCTGATCTTCTCCGACACGGGCGAAGTCCAGCGCGCGCTGGATGCCGGCCAGACGGAGCTGCATGCCAAGATCAGCGTGCGCCTGACCGAATGGACCCGCGACAAGGCCACCGGCGAATTCGTGCCCTCGACCTCGCTGGTCGACACGACCGTCGGCCGCGCACTGCTGTCCGAGATCCTGCCCAAGGGCCTGCCGTTCAGCAACATCAACAAGTCGCTGAAGAAGAAGGAAATCTCCAAGCTCATCAACGTGAGCTTCCGCAAGTGCGGCCTGAAGGAAACCGTGGTGTTCGCGGACAAGCTGCTGCAGAACGGCTTCCGTCTGGCGACGCGCGCCGGCTTCTCGGTGGCGATCGACGACATGCTGGTGCCCCCGCAGAAGGCGGACATCCTGGCACGCGCCGAAGCCGAGGTGAAGGAGATCGAGCAGCAGTACGTCTCCGGCCTGGTGACGTCCGGCGAGCGCTACAACAAGGTGGTGGACATCTGGGGCAAGGCCGGCGACGACGTGTCCAAGGTGATGATGGACCAGCTCAAGGTCGAGAAGACCACCGACCGCCACGGCAAGGAAGTGAACCAGGAGTCGTTCAACGCCATCTACATGATGGCCGACTCGGGCGCACGGGGCTCCGCCGCGCAGATCCGCCAGCTGGCCGGCATGCGTGGCCTGATGGCCAAGCCGGACGGCTCGATCATCGAGACCCCCATCACGGCGAACTTCCGTGAAGGCCTGAACGTGCTGCAGTACTTCATCTCCACCCACGGTGCCCGGAAGGGCCTGGCGGATACGGCGCTGAAGACGGCCAACTCCGGTTACCTGACGCGCCGCCTGGTGGACGTGACGCAGGATCTGGTGGTGACCGAAGAGGATTGCGGCACCGTGAACGGTTCGGTGATGCGCGCCATCGTCGAGGGCGGTGAAGTGATCGAGTCCCTGCGCGACCGCGTGCTGGGCCGCACCACGGCGGACGACATCCTGCACCCCGAAACGCGCGCCGTGCTGGCCAAGGCCGGCCAGATGCTCGACGAGGACACCCTCGAGGAGCTGGAATCCGCGGGCGTGGACGAGGTGAAGGTGCGCACGGCGCTGACCTGCGAGACCCGCTACGGCCTGTGCGCCAAGTGCTACGGCCGCGATCTGGGCCGCGGCGGCCTGATCAACCTCGGCGAGGCCGTGGGTGTGATCGCCGCGCAGTCGATCGGCGAGCCCGGCACGCAGCTGACGATGCGTACGTTCCACATCGGCGGTGCCGCTTCGCGTGCCGCCATCGCCTCGACCGTGGAAGCCAAGTCCAACGGCGTGATCGGCTTCAACGCCACGATGCGCTACGTGACCAACAGCAAGGGCGAGCTGGTCGTCATCGCGCGTTCGGGTGAAGTCATCATCCAGGACGAGCATGGCCGCGAGCGCGAGCGCCACAAGGTGCCGTACGGCGCCACGCTGACGGTGAAGGCCGACCAGACGGTCAAGGCCGGCACGATCCTGGCCAACTGGGATCCGCTGACGCGACCGATCATCACGGAATTCGCCGGCCAGGTGAAGTTCGAGAACGTCGAGGAAGGCCTCACGGTCGCCAAGCAGGTCGATGACGTGACGGGTCTGTCCACGCTGGTCGTGATCGATCCGAAGCGCCGCGGCTCCGCGAAGGTGGTGCGTCCGCAGGTGAAGCTGATCGATGCGCAGAACCAGGAAGTGAAGATCCCCGGCACCGACCACTCGGTGACGATCGGCTTCCAGGTGGGCGCGCTGATCCAGGTGCGCGACGGCCAGGACGTGGGCCCCGGCGAAGTGCTGGCCCGTATCCCGGTCGAAGGCCAGAAGACCCGCGACATCACCGGCGGTCTGCCGCGCGTGGCCGAGCTGTTCGAAGCCCGTTCGCCCAAGGACAAGGGCATGCTGGCCGAGATCACCGGCACGGTGTCCTTCGGCAAGGAGACGAAGGGCAAGGTGCGCCTGCAGATCACCGATCCGGACGGCAAGGTCTGGGACGAGCTGGTGCCCAAGGAAAAGAACGTGCTGGTCCACGAAGGCCAGGTGGTGAACAAGGGCGAATTGATCGTCGACGGCCCGGCCGATCCGCAGGACATCCTGCGCCTGCTGGGCATCGAGGAGCTGTCGCGCTACATCGTCGATGAAGTGCAGGACGTGTACCGCCTGCAGGGCGTGAAGATCAACGACAAGCACATCGAGGTGATCGTTCGCCAGATGCTGCGGCGCGTCGTGGTCGAGAACCCGGGCGAGTCCGGCTACATCGGCGGCGAGCAGGTCGAGCGTTCGGAGATCCTCAACACCAACGAGCAGCTGCAGTCCGAGGACAAGATCCCCGCGACCTACAGCAACGTGCTGCTGGGGATCACGAAGGCGTCGCTGTCCACCGATTCGTTCATTTCGGCCGCGTCGTTCCAGGAAACGACCCGCGTGCTCACCGAGGCTGCCATCATGGGCAAGCGCGACGAGCTGCGTGGCCTGAAGGAAAACGTGATCGTGGGCCGCCTGATCCCGGCGGGCACGGGGCTGGCCTACCACCAGGCACGCAAGGCCAAGGAAGCCATGGACGACGCCGAGCGCCGCGCCATCGCCGAAGCCGAAGCCGCCGAGATGGAGACCACGGTGCCCGAAGAGGCGTCCGAGGTCGAGAACTCCGGCGTGGACAACGGCGCGGCCGAGTAATCCCGGTGCTCCGGCGGGCCTCCCCGGGCCCGCTGCCGCGCTCCCGCTCTGCCGGCACGGCAGGCCGGGAGCGTTTTTTCACAGGAACCGGCCAGGGGGTGACCCCTGGCCTTTTCTTTTTCCCCTCTCCTCTTTTCTCTTTTCGCGCGGTCCCCCGGCCCGGCCGAAGCGGGAGCGCGCATGCGGTGGGCCATGCTGACGACCTGGATTCTTCTGGCGGTGCTGCTGTTCTGGGCGGTGGGCGCGTACAACCGGCTCGTGCGGTTGCGCTCGGCCGCCATCCAGGCGTTCGGCGGCCTGGACGTGCATTTCGTGCGCGTGATGGGCATGATGGGCGAATACGAGGCCGCGCAGAGTCCGGCGCCGGCCGGCCAGTCGGAGGCCCGCACGGCGCTGTGGGCGGCGACCACGCAGTTCGGCGCCTGCCTGGCCGTGGCGCGTGCCCGGCCGCTCGATGCCGGGGGCGCGGCCGCGCTGAGCGCGGGGCGCGAGGTGCTGCGCACGGCCTGGACGACGATGGTGCGTGCCGCACGGGAGCCGCGGGCAGCGCCCGCCAGGGCCCCGCGCGGCAAGAAGGCGCCCCGGGGACCCGTGGCGGCACCGGCACCGGCACCGGCACCGGAGGACGACGCGCTGGCGCTGTGGGAGCAGCGCTGGCAGGAGCTGTGGGCGCAGAGCGCGCTGGCCACCGGGCAGTTCAACGATGCCGTGGCTGCCTACAACACCGCGATTCGGCAGTTTCCGGCGCGCCTGCTGGCCTGGCTCTTTGGCTTCCACGCGGCGCAGGCGCTCTGAGGGTGGCGCACACGGTCCTTCTGGCGTCGTTGCCGCATCTTGTCATGGCGCTGCTACTGCCCTCCGATGCGGCGCCTCGCCAGAACCGCTTCGCTGTCCCGTGTGAACCGCTCCGAAGGTTCACATTCTTTCCGGTTCACATCCATTCTTTATGACCCCACCCCGTACGACCCCTCCCGCCCGCCGCCCGGACTCCGCGGGCGCGATTCCGCTGTGGCGGCAGCTCGATGCCGTCGCGGACGCGCTGATGGCCGTGCGCGCGGGGCAGTCGGGCACGGCGGCGCTGGCCGCGGTGGAGCCGTCGCTGCGCGCGGGCGTGCAGGCGCTGTTCTTCACCGTGCTGCGGTACCTCGGCCGGGCCGAGGCGCTGCGCGCGCAACTGGCGCCGCGCCGCCCGAAGCCGCGCGTGGATGCGCTGCTGTGCGCGACGCTGGCGCTGGGCTGGCAGCCGGACGGCGCGGCCTATGAGCCCTTCACGCTGGTGAACCAGGCCGTGGAGGCCGCCAAGCGCCATGCCGCGACGCGCGGGCAGGCCGCTTTCGTGAACGCCTGCCTGCGCCGGTTCCTGCGCGAGCGCGATGCGCTGGTGGCCGCGACCGACGGCGACCCGGTGGCGCGGTGGAACCATCCGGCCTGGTGGATCGAGCGGCTGCGCCAGGACCATCCGGCCGACTGGGAGCGCATCCTGCGGGCCAACAACAGCCATGCGCCGATGGCCCTGCGCATCAACCGCCAGAAAGTGGACATGCCCACGTATGCGGCCGCGCTGGAGGCCGAGGGGCTGCCTGCCACCGTCGTGACGGACGTGGGGCTGGTGCTGGATGCGCCGCAGCCGGTGCAGCGCCTGCCGGGGTTCGGGCAGGGGTGGGTGTCCGTGCAGGATCTGGCGGCTCAGCAGGCGGGGCCGCTGTTGCTGGAGGGGCTGGATACGACACGCCCGCTGCGCGTGCTGGACGCCTGCGCGGCGCCGGGCGGCAAGACGGCCCACCTGCTGGAGCAGGCCGGGGCCGGGTCGCCGGTGCAGGTGACGGCGCTGGAGATCGATCCCGTGCGCAGCGCCCGGATCGGCGAGACGCTCGAGCGGCTGGGCCTGCAGGCGCAGGTGCTGGTGGCCGATGCGGGGCGGCCGGAGGCATGGTGGCAGCAGGCCTGCGGCGGGGAGCCGTTCGATGCGATCCTGCTGGACGCGCCATGCACCGCTTCGGGCATCGTGCGCCGGCATCCGGACGTGCGGTGGCTGCGCCGGCCCGCGGACATCGCGCAGCTGGCCACCCAGCAGGCCCGCCTGCTGTCCACCCTGTGGCCGCTGCTGCGCCCGGGTGGGCGGTTGCTCTACTGCACCTGCTCGGTCTTCCGCGCGGAAGGCGACGGGCAGGTGCGGGCGTTTCTTGCGAACAACAGCGATGCCGCTTTGATGCCGTCTCCGGGGCATTTGCTGCCGGGCGATGCGGGCGAAGGCGGCGGTGTCCGCGAGAATCCCTCCGGTGAGCACGACGGATTCTTCTACGCACTGCTGGGCAAGCGGCCCGGCTGAGGCCGCCATGGCGGCAGGGGGGCGCCCGCGCGCGCGTTCGTCAGGGCAGGTGGCCCGGCACGGCCTGGGCCGGCTGTGGCTGCTCCTGTGCGCGTGCCTGTGCCTGTGCGGGTGGCTCTGCGCGCCGGGGCTGGCGGCCGCCCAGGCCGGCGCGGCCGCGGGCGACGGGATCTCGGACCTGCGGCTGGAGGCGTCGGACGGGGGGCTGTACCTGTCGGCGGCGCTGCGCTTCGAGCTGCCGCCCCTGGCCGAGGATGCGCTGCTCAAAGGCATTTCGATCCATTTCGTCGAAGAGGCCGAAGTGCTGCGGGAGCGCTGGTACTGGACGGACAAGGCCGTGGCCCGGGCCACCCGCTATCTGCGGCTGAGCTACCAGCCGCTCACGCGCCGGTGGCGCCTCAGCCAGGCGGCGGCGCCGTTTTCCGCGAGCGGCCTGGGCCTGGGCTCGGCGCTGGGCCAGACCTATGACGACCTGGGCGACGCGCTGGCCGCGATGCAGCGCATCGCGCGCTGGAAGATCGCCGACATCGACGACATCGACCGGAATGCCGCGCATCTGGTGCACCTGCGCTTCCGGCTCGACATGTCGCAGCTGCCGCGGCCATTCCAGATCGGGGCCATGGGGCGCTCCGGCTGGGATCTCGTGCTGTCGCGCACCGAACGCCTGTCCATCGAGCCGCAGCCATGAGCCCGTCCCCGCCCCCGTCCGATCCCGCATCCGTGACCGAAGCCGCGGCGGCGCGCAGCGGGCGGCAGACCCGCGCGGCCCGCTGGGCGCTGGGTGTCGCGGTCGCCGTGATGAGCGCCATCGGCCTCGTGCTGCTGTTCCTGCTCACGGTCTCGACGAACAACCGCGCGCTGTACGAGCGCAACTATGCCTGGCTGTTCGGGCTGAACGTGCTGGTGGCGCTGCTGCTGTTCGCCGTGCTGGTCTGGGTGACCGCACGCCTGGTCGCACGCCTGCGGGGCGGGCGCTTCGGCAGCCGCCTGCTGGTCAAGCTGGCCGGCATCTTCGCGGTGGTGGGGCTGCTGCCCGGGCTGCTGATCTACGTGGTGTCCTACCAGTTCGTGTCGCGGTCCATCGAGAGCTGGTTCGACGTCAAGGTGGAGGGCGCGCTGTCCGCCGGGGTGAGCCTGGCGCGCGCCACGCTGGACACGCTCGCGAGCGACATGGCCGCGCAGACGCGCACGGCCAGCCTGCAGCTGGCGCAGGTGCCGGATGCGGCGGCGGGGCTGGTGCTGGAGCGCATCCGCGACCAGCTCGCGGCGACGGACGTGGTGCTGTTCAACGCGGCGGGCCAGCCCGTGGCGAGCGCAGGGCAGTCGCGTTTCGACCTCAACCCCGAGCGGCCCGCGCCTCAGCTGCTGCGCAACGCCCGGCAGCAGCGATCCGCCTTCCAGATCGAGGGGCTGGACGACGCCACCGACCCGCAGCAGGCCGTGCAGAACGCGCGGGTGAAGACGCTGGTGGCCGTCGGCACGGCGAGCGTCGGCCTGCTGGCCGAGCCGCGCTTCCTGCAGGCGACCATGCGGATGCCGCAGGTGGTCGTGGCCAACGCGCTGGCGGTGCAGGAGGCGAATCGCGAGTACCAGGAACGGGCGTTGGCGCGCGGCGGCCTGCGCCGGATGTACATCGGCACGCTCACGCTCAGCCTGTTCCTCGCGGTGTTCGGCGCGGTGCTGCTGGCGGTGCTGCTGGGGCGCCAGCTGGCGCGGCCGCTGCTGGTGCTCGCCGAAGGGGTGCGGGAAGTGGCCTCCGGCAACCTGAGCCCCAAGGCCGTGCTGCAGACCAGCGACGAGCTGGGCGGGCTGACGCGCTCCTTCGCCGTCATGACGCAGCAGCTGGCCGACGCGCGTTCGGCGGTAGAGCGCAGCATGGGCGAGGTGGACGCCGCCCGCGACCGGCTGCAGACCATCCTGGACAACCTGACGGCCGGCGTGATCGTGCTGGACGCGCAGGGCCGCATCCAGTCCACCAACCCCGGCGCCACCCGCATCCTGCGCGCGCCCATGGCGGCTTTCGAAGGCCGGCCGCTGGCGGAGGTGCCGGGGCTCGCGGCCTTCGCCGCCGCGGTGCAGGCGCATTTCGATGCGTTTCTCGGCGACCGCGAGCAGCATGGGCTCGACCATTGGCAGCATCCGTTCGAACTGCATCCGGCGGACGGCTCCGGGAGCGGGGGCGACAGCCCCCACGCGGGCCCGGGGAACGACCGGACCAGCCTGGTGGCGCGGGGCGCGGAGCTGCCCGACAGGCTGCGGCTTCTGGTGTTCGACGACATCTCCGAGATCGTCTCGGCCCAGCGCGCCCAGGCGTGGGGCGAGGTGGCGCGCCGCCTCGCGCACGAGATCAAGAACCCGCTCACGCCGATCCAGCTCTCGGCCGAGCGGCTGGAGATGAAGCTGACCGGCAAGCTGGGCAGCGCGGAGGAAGCGGTGCTGGCCAAGTCGGTGAAGACGATCGTGGACCAGGTGGACGCCATGAAGCGCCTCGTCAACGAGTTCCGCGACTACGCGCGCCTGCCGGCCGCGGAGCTGCAGCGGCTGGACGTGAACGCGCTGGTGACCGACGTGCTGCACCTGTACGGTGCCGAGAACGCCACGGTGCCGGTCGAATCCGAACTCGATCCGCGCTGCCCCGCGATCGCCGGCGATGCGCAGCAACTGCGGCAGGTGATCCACAACCTGCTGCAGAACGCCCAGGACGCGAGCGAGCAGCGCGCGCGCGAGCAGGGCGTGGCGGCGGCCCCGGTGCGCATCGCCACCCGCTGGAGCGAGACCTCGCGCCGCGTGCGCCTGACGGTGAGCGATGCGGGAACGGGCTTCCCGGCACACATCCTGCAAAGGGCCTTCGAGCCCTACGTCACCACCAAGCCCCGCGGCACGGGCCTGGGGCTGGCCGTGGTGAAGAAGATCGCCGACGAACACGGGGCGCGCATCGATCTTTCCAATCGTGTGGAGGACGGCGTGGTGAAGGGCGCGCAAGTGTCGCTATCATTCGCGCCTGAGCCCTCCGTGGCTTATTAACAACAAGTTACACGCACCCGCTGCATCCGTACATGGCAAACATCTTGGTGGTCGACGACGAACTCGGTATCCGCGACCTGCTGTCCGAAATCCTGAACGACGAAGGGCACAGCGTGGATCTGGCGGAGAACGCCACCCAGGCCCGGGCGGCGCGGGCGGCCCACGCCTACGACCTCGTCCTGCTCGACATCTGGATGCCCGACACCGACGGCGTCTCGCTGCTCAAGGAGTGGGCCACGGCCGGCACGCTCACCATGCCCGTGATCATGATGAGCGGCCATGCCACGATCGATACCGCCGTGGAGGCCACGCGCATCGGCGCCTTCTCGTTCCTGGAGAAGCCCATCACGCTGCAGAAGCTGCTGAAGGCGGTGGAGCAGGGCCTGGCGCGCACCGCGGCGCCCGCGCCGGTGGCAGCCGCTGCGCCGACGGCCTCCGCCATGGCGCTGGGTGGCCATGCCCCCCAGAGCGCGAACGCACTGGCCCCGGCACCCGACACGACGCATGCCGTACAGCCCGCCGGCATGGCGCCCGCGGCCCTGCCAGCGAGCGGCCCCAGCGCCCACCAGGGGTTCGACCTCGACCGGCCGCTGCGCGAGGCGCGCGACGGCTTCGAGAAGGCGTACTTCGAATTCCACCTGGCCCGCGAAGGCGGCTCGATGACGCGCGTGGCCGAGAAGACCGGCCTGGAGCGCACCCACCTGTACCGCAAGCTGCGGCAGCTGGGAGTGGACCTGGGGCGGGCCAAGCGGAACCAGTGAGGGAGATGGGGGCGGCTACGACGGTGGTAGCAGTCGCTGCGGACGTTTTTTCAGAAATTTTGCGATCCTTGCGTGCAGGCCGTTTTTTCTGGCTATAATTCAAGGCTCAGGCCCGGTAGCTCAGTTGGTAGAGCAGCGGATTGAAAATCCGCGTGTCGATGGTTCGATTCCGTCCCAGGCCACCAAAACGCAAAGCCCCTGATCTTTTACGAGGTCAGGGGCTTTTTGCTTGAGGCGTGGGTTTTGTTCGCAGATCTTGAACTGCGGTCCTTGCCTGCATCCTCGCCCCCGCCCATTCGTCACGCCGTCCCATGTCGCGGCAGCAACGGCGACCGAGGCAAGAACCTGAACGCCGTCGACGCCACCGCCAGCATCCCCGCAATGCACAGCATCACTGCCCGATAAGGATCATGCCCATGGTGCTGCGCCCAGGCGGCCAGCAGCCCGGTCAGCCACTGCATCAGCGCCACGCCGAGGAACATCGACATGGTGTAGAGCGACAGGGCGCGGCCCGTCATCTGGGCGGGGTAGGAGGAGCGCACGTCGGCGTACTGCAGCACGCCGTAGCCCGACAGCAGGCCCATCGCGAAGATCAGCACGACGGTGGCCGTGGCGTGGTGCAGGAAGGCCATCAGCAGGAACAGGCTGCCCATGAGCAGCGAGAAGAAGGTGATCCACCGGCGGCGGCGCTGCGCGCCCGGGTCCAGCCGGCCGAAGAGCGCCGGCACGAAGAGGGCGATCAGCGAGAGCACGAGGGCCACGTTGCCGCTTTCGACCAGCGAGAAGCCGAACCGGCCCATGAGCAGCGGGCCCAGCCACAGGCCGCGCAGGGTGAGGAAGGCGGCATAGCAGCACATGCCGAGGATGAGGATGCCCCAGGTGTGCGGCATGCGGAACAGGTCTGCGAAACGGCTGGCGGCCTGTCCCCAGGATTCCTTCGGCCGGTCTTGGGATTCCGGCAGTTCCGGTTCGTGCACGCGCAGGTAGATCAGCAGCCACGACAGCAGCGAGAGCGCCGCCAGTACGCCGAAGCCCAGGCGCCAGCCGCCGTGCTGCACCAGCCAGGCGAGGGGCGTGCCCGTGAAGATCAGGCCCAGGCCGCCCACGCCCATGCCCACGCCGGAAAAGAAGGCGAAGCGCTGGGCTGGAAAGTGCCGGGCGATGAAGACCGTGCAGGCCAGGAAGGCCGGCGAGCAGCCCACGCCGATCAGCATCTGCCCGAGCATCAGCCAGCCGTAGCTCGGCGCGGCGGCGGAGACCGCCGCGCCGATCACCGCCAGGGGAAAGGCCGTCAGCACCGTGCGGCGCAGGCCGTAGAGGTCCATGCCGATGCCCATGAGCAGCTGGGTCACGCCGAACGACAGGCCGAACAGGCCGGCAAAGGCGCCGAGCGAATCGGGCGAGATGCCGAAGTCGGCCTGCAGGCCGGTGGCGATGATGCTGGTGACCGTGCGGAAGGCCTGGCTCAGCGCGAAGCCCGACAGCAGGCAGAGGAACATGGCCCACAGGGCGCGCGAGGGCGGGGCGCGGTCTGCCGCGGGTTCTGCAGGGCGGGTGGAGGGTTCGGGCACGGCGAAGGTGTTGGGCGGATGGCGGCGGAAGAGACCGGCATTCTTGAAAGGATTCTCGCCCGCTTGCGCGAGGTTTGCAGGTTGGCTGCGACAGGCTTGAGCCTAGCGAATCCGCGCCCGGTTGGCGGTCACGGTCCGGACATGGGCGAAGCACACCATCGAGCGTTCGCTCATGGCGCTCCATCCTGGCTGGCCAATCGGTGCGCAGCATTCTGCAAGCCGTCCAGGATGCTGTCAGCCACCTGCTGCGGAAAGTCTTTCGGAAGCTTCGCCCGTACCGCATCGATCACCTGGGGCGTGCGCGCGGTCAGGTCATCGAGGATGACGGCAACCTCCCGGCCATCGCCGGTCACGATGCCATGGCGGGCTCCCAGGGCCAGCCAGTGCCGGCGCAGGATGTCGCGCATCTTCCAGTGTGCATTCTTCGATCGCACCGCCATGGCCATCCGGGCCTTGAAGGGTGAAAGCTTTCCAGGGCCCTCACCGAGCACCGGCCAGGCCGACAGCACGTCGTAGAGGGGGGTGAGCTGGTAGCGCCCGCCAGGCCTCTGGTGCAGGCTGAAATTCTTGGCGTGGCCGTCCGTGGCGCAGAGCATCCAGAACAGTACCTGCGCCAGGAAGAAGGTTCGGCGGTCATGCTCTCGCGTTACCGAGCCTGCCAGCAGATCCAGGATGCGGTCCATGCCCGGGCCGCCATCGGCTTCGTACTTGGCATCGGGATGCGTTCCGGTGGCCTGGCACATGTCCTCCTGGGGAAGCCGGACGAGGCGGCGATCGCCCGCAGGGCTGCTCCACCATGCCCGATCGAAGCGTTCGACCGCCAGGGCCTTCATGTCCTCGAACTGGTGGAGTTCACACACCGCTACGGGCAGACCGAATTCGCGCAGGATCAGCGAGCACAGCCACTCGTTCTCGACGGAGTCGCGCATGTCGATTTTCAGGCCACCGATCAGCCCCAGGGGCAGTTTGAGGATGTGCGTGGTGGGCGTGCTCGCGCGTGGCAGCTTCCATTGCCCATCGTGGTGGAGCAGTGCGGTTTTTTCCTGGGCCCCTGCGATGGAGATCCGGAAATCGTCGTCGCTGCCCGCCATGCCCAGGATGTGCGTGGCCGTCGTGCCGCGCAGGATCTGTGCGACCTGTGATTCGCCGAGGGGCTCCGCCTGCACGGAGGCGATGCCTGCCGAGGCCCCGCCGTCAGGCAGGATTTCCAGCGCACCCACGCAGTCACGGCCGATTTCTACCAACAGGTCGAAGGCGTCGGTACTGCCGGTCCGGTAGCGCCGGGCGATCCGCTCGCGAATGTCCTTGCTGTCGGGCAGCAGATTCTCGAAGTATGTCCGGACCTGGGGGCCGCGATGCGGCGTATTGCCCGGGGTGAAAGGCAGGGACAGGGACAGCGCTCGCCCTTGCTCCGACCGGGTCCACGCGGTGTCGTATTGCAGGGTGTCCGGCGCGTTCGGAGACAGGTGCCAGGTGCCGACGAAGGCACCGTTCATCCAGAGATTCAGAGAGCGCTTGTGTGAACGGCGTCCCATGGCGTTCACCAATCCGGAGTGTCGCCCACCATGTGCCGCGGCCCGGGGCTCGGGGACAGTGCCGGCCCGGACTGGTCGAGCACCATCTCCACGCCCAGGATGCTCAACAACTGCAGCAACCGCGCCGCGCCCATGTTCGCCGCATTGCGCTCCAGGGCGGAGTACGTCTGCTGGGTGACGCCCAGGCGCAAGGCTACGTCGCTTTGCGTCAGCCCACTCTGCTTGCGGAAGGCTTGGAGCAGGGCGGGCAGTTGATCTGCCGTGCGGACCGTGAATCCGGGCATACAAACCTCGGGCTGTATATCGAATTTACGCAGTATACGCAGTAAATGGGATTTACAGCTTCTGATCTGTGCGTTGTTCTGTCTTCCCTGGACGCTGTATGGCGAGTGAGCCCCGTCACCCCACGGCGGACTTGCCTTCTTCCTCGCCCCCGATCTCACCCGCATTGAACGCCTGCCGGTACCGCGCCGCCGCCGGATAGGCCGCGCGGCGCACGCGCATGATCGAGCCCAGGGGGCGGTGCGCGGCGAGGCCGCGCCAGGGGCTGAAAGAGAGGCGGTCGTCTTCCTGGGGGCTGTGCTCATCGTCCCAGGTTTCCTGGGCGGGGACGTGGACGCGCGCGATGGCGACGTAGGGCGACAGGTCCTGCGGCCATTCCACGGAGGCGTTTTCGAGCGGCATCTTCTCGATGTCCACGCACAGCTGCACGCGCAGCTCCCAGGTGCCGCCGTGGGTGCGCAGGGTGCTGGATACGGCATCGCGCAGGGCCTGCGGGCTGGCGGAGAGGTCCACGGGGGCTTCCTTCAGGGCGGCGATTTCCGGCGAGACGGGGGCGAGGCAGAACTTGGCCATGTAGGGGCCGAACAGCAGCGGCACCTGCGTGAAATAGGTTTCGCCCAGCGGGTGGGTGGCCGGGTGCCCGCCCATGGATTTGAGGGTCGCGCTCTCGCCGCCCACTTTCTCGACGAGGCTCTCGAGCCCGCGCAGGGCGGCCGAGAGGATTTTCTTGGCCTGCGGGGCCTTGTCGGTGGTGGCGGCCAGGAGCTTCAGGCTGCGCAGGAACTGTTTTGCCGTGGCCGCGGTGAAGACGGGGCCGTTGACCATGAGGAAATCCTGCTCGGCGAGGCCGTCGGCCGGGTCCAGCCGGGGGCCGTCCGCCCCGAGCACCTTGAGCGCCAGGCCGCGAGGCGTCGATACGCCGTCGTCCAGCAGATCGCCGGGCGTGCTGGAGATGCGCATCACGACGTCGTGCGTGCCGGGCCGCGCGAACAGGCCTTGCGCGAGCGGTGGCAGCAGGGGCAGCACCTCCAGGGTGCCGTGCAGGATGCCGTGGGACTTGGCGTGCACGCTGCGGTAGGCGCGGCCTTCGTCCTTCGCGACGGTTTCGCTGATGCGGCGCATGGCCGCGAGCAGCTCCGCGTTGGTCTGTTCCTCGTCCTCTTCGGGGACTTCGTAGTCGGGGCTGTAGGGCAGGGGGTGCAGCGGCGGAGTGGGGTTGGGGTGGGGCATGGTGGCGGCGCGGGAAGGTGTGGGGTGGAACGGTGCGATCAGGGCTGCGCTGGCGGGGCGGATGGGGCCGGGGCGCCGGCCGTGGCCCGCTCGACGCGCACTGGAATGCATTTGGATGCGGGCACGTGGCTCTTGTCCGCGTGGTGGCCGAGCGGCACGAGCGGGTTGCATTCGGGGAAGTAGCCCGCCACGGAGCCGGCCGGCAGGTCGAAGGGCACCGCTGTCAGGCCCGAGAGCTGGCGCGAATGGCCGTCGTCCACCGCGGTGGTGACGTGCACGGCATCGCCTTGCGCGAGGCCGCGGCGGGCCATGTCGTCGGGGTGCATCAGCAAGACGTTGCGCGTGCCATGGATGTTGCGGAAGCGGTCGGTCAGGCTGTAGACGGTGGTGTTGAACTGGTCCTCGCTGCGCAGGGTCATGAGGTTCAGCACGTCGGCGTCCTGCGCCATGGCGATGCCTGCTGGCGGCACCACGAAGCAGGCCTTGCCGCTGGGGGTCTTCCAGTGCCGCTCACGGGCGGCGTTGGGTTTGGGCAGCCCGCCGGGCTCGCGCAGCCGGTGGTGGAAGTTCCGGAAGATGTCCGGCCAGGTGGCTTCGATGGCGGTGCGCACGAGCGTGTAGTCGCCCGTCCAGGCCTCCCAGGGCACGTGCGGGTTGTCCGGCAGCGTGGCCCGGGCGATGCCGGCGACGATGGCGGCCTCGGAGCGCAGCGTGGGCGCGGCGGGGTCGGCGACGCCGTGCGACGGGTGGATCACGCCCATGGAGTCTTCGATCGACACGGTCTGCGGGCCGGAGGCCTGCGCGTCGATCTCGATGCGGCCGAGGCAGGGCAGCAGGTAGGTGTCCTGCGCCGGCACGGTGTGGGTGTGGTTCAGGCGCGTGGCCACGTGCACGGCGAGCCGCAGGCGGGCCCAGCCCGCTTCGAGCCGGCGCGTGTCGGGCGCGGCGCGCACGAAGTTGCCGCCCAGGCCGATGAAGGCGCGCACCGATCCGTCGATGATGCCTTCGCAGGTCGCGATGGTGTCGCGGCCCTTGTGGCGCGGGGGCTCGAAGCGGTAGAGCTCGGCGAGGCGGTCCAGTGGCGCGAGTTCGGGCTTTTCCGTGATGCCCACGGTGCGCTGGCCCTGCACGTTGGAGTGGCCGCGCACCGGGCAGATGCCCGCGCCCGGCTTGCCGATGTTGCCGCGCAGCAGCAGCAGGTTGCTCACCATCTGCACGTTGGCGACGCCGTGGCGGTGCTGGGTCAGGCCCATGCCGTAGACGGCGATGACGGTGCCGGCCTGCGCATAGGTCTGCGCGGCCTGCGAGAGCGCGGCGCGCGAGAGGCCGCTCTCCCGTTCGATGTCGTCCCAATGGCTCGCGCGCATCGCGGCGGCGAACGCGTCGATGCCCTGCGTGTGCTGGGCGATGAAGTCCACGTCCAGCACGCGGATGGCGCCGTGCATCTGCGCCTCGTCGTCGGCCTCGATGAGCCATTTGCACAGGCCCGTGAGCGCGGCGAGGTCGCCACCGTTGCGCACCTGCAGGTACTGGGTGCTGATCGCCGTGTCCTTCGGCGTGAGCATGTCCACGGGCGACTGCGGGTTGGCGAAGTGCAGGAGCCCCGGCTCCTTGATGGGGTTGAACGTCACCACGGGCACGCCGCGCTCGCGCGCTTCCTGCAGCGGATGGAGCATGCGCGGGCTGTTGGTGCCGACGTTCTGGCCGAAGAAGAAGATGGCCTCGGCGTGCTCGAAATCTTCCAGGCGCACGGTGCCCACCGGCACGCCGATGGTTTCCGGCAGCGCGACCGACGTGCTCTCGTGGCACATGTTGGAGCTGTCGGGCAGGTTGTTGTTGCCGTACAGCCGGGCCAGCAACTGGTACAGGTAGCTGGTTTCGAGCGATGCGCGCCCGGAGGCGTAGAAGATGGCAGTTTGAGGGTCTTCGGCGCGCAGCTCCTTGAGCGCATGGCCGATGCCGGCGAAGGCTTCGTCCCAGGTGACGGCGACGTACCGGTCCTGCGCGGCGTCGTAGCGCAGCGGCTCGGTCAGGCGGCCTGCGGTTTCCAGGTCGAGGCCGGACCACTGCCGCAGTTCGTCGAGCGTGTGGCGCGCGAAGAAGTCCGGGCCCGCGCGCTTGTCCGTGAGTTCCCACGCGGTCGCCTTGGCGCCGTTGTCGCAGAACTCCGCGGCGCGCGGCTTGGCCGGCTTGCCCCAGGCGCAGCCCGTGCAGGCGAAGCCGTCGGCCTTGTTCTGGTGCCGCAGGGCGTTGAGCGTAGTCAGCGGCGAGCCCTCCTTGAGGACGCTGACCGCGACGGCTTTCATCGAACCCCAGCCGCCGGATGCGTGCGGATAGGGCGGGATCGGATCGGCAGGGGGGGCGGTGCGGGAACTCACTGCGCCTCCCCGGCTGGAGCGCTGCCCGCCGGGCGGCGGGCGAAAAGGAAGGGGGCGTGATGGGAGCGCATGCGGGCCACGGCAGGATGGAGGGGTGCTCCACTGTGCGCGTGGCCGCCCGGCCGAGGGCGTCAGCCGGACCATGGCGGCGGCGTAGGAGGCCACGCCGAGCTCGGCAGGTGCTCTGCCGGAGGCCGGAATTCCTCGCCTTGGCCAGCAGGCACTGAACCGCACATGGGTGCGATCCAGGCCTTTCGCCCGGCAGGCCTCAGCGCGGCAGGGCGATGCGCAGCACGTCGAAGGGCAACTGCGGAGGCGGTGCCTTCTGCTTGTCGAGCTGACCGTTCACCACCAGCAGCGCGGTGCCGTGCAGGGCGGCGGTGGTGGGGTACTTCAGGCGCGGATCGCGCAGGCGCTGCACGATGCGCCCGCTGCCCCAGTCGCTGGCGAGGGCGACGCGCACCAGTTCGTTGTTCGCGTTGCGCATCACGTAGAGATCGCCCGGGCCCGCGAGCACGAGGCCGTCGCCGTTGCGCAGGTCGCCGCCTTCGAGGCGGACTTCGGCCACGTCGCGCGTGGCGGTGTCGATGCGCCAGAGTTGGCCGGTCGCATGCTGCACGGCGAGCAGACGGCGGCCGTCTTCGGATGCCACGATGCCGTTCAGGTTCATCTGGTTCGGCTGGTAGCGGATCGGCGTGTTGCGCAGGTCGAGCCAGGGCTCCAGCGCGGCGGGGGCGCCGGGTGCGGTGGCGATGCGCCAGAGCACGGGCCGGAAAGAGTCGGTGACGTAGGCGTGCTGCGGTGCGAGCGCGATGTCGTTGAGGAAGGCCTGGCCGTCCTTCGGACCTTCGATCACGGCGAGCGTCGCGGCGCTTTGCAGATCGACCACGGCCACGGTGTCGGTGGCGCCGCCCGCCACCCACAGGCGGCCGCTGCCGTCCACCTTCATGCCGAGGGCGGCCTGGCGGCCCGGCGAGCCGCCGAGCTGGAAGCGCTCGGCCTTCTGCGTGCCCCGGGCGATGCGGTAGATGTGGCCTTCGGTGCTGGAGCCCACATAGGCGATGCCGGTGCGCGGATCGACGGCGATGCCCTCGGGATAGGCGTTGGCGCCTTCGATGGTGGCGCGGCCCTGCACCATGCTGGGCGCGGCCGGCTCGATCAGGCCGCAGGCCAGGCGGCCGCCGGAGTTGCCGGCCGGGTCGCTGGCGTAGTCGTCCTGCTTCTCGTGGACGATGAGGGTGCGGCCGAGCACCGAGGTCTTGCCCGCGAGCAGCGTCACGTGGGGGTTGGTGAAGCGCAGCGAACCCTTGCCGTCCGCACCCACCTGGATGTTAGGCGCTTCACCCGCATGCGCCTCGTGCGGCGACTGGCCCGGGCGGCCGTGGTTGCGCGTCATGTAGGGATCGAAATGGCCGCCCGCGGCGCCGAAGTCGACGACGCGGCCCGTGGCGGCATCGGGCCCGGGAGCGCACTCGCCGTTCGCGTGGATGTGGAAGCCGTGCGGGCCCGGCGCCATGTCCTGTACTTCGATCGCGATCTCCACGCCGCCGCCCTGCGGCAGCTGCGTGAGCAGGGCGCGGCCGGCCGGTGCGCCCGCGGCGGTCTTCAACGCCACGACGGCCGAGGTCGCATCGGGCGCGCCCATGTCGGCCGCCGTGCCGGCGCTGCCGGGGATGCCGATGGCGTTCTGCGCGGGGGGCATGTCGTAGTTCTGCAGGGCGGCGCAGCCACCAAGCAGCAGGGCGGCGGCGCCCGTGGCGCAGGCAGCGGCGAGGGAGGACAGTCGGAAGGAATGGTTCATGGCGGCACGCGGCAAATGTGGGGAAGGGCGGAGGGGGCGCCGGTCAGCGGCTACCGTGGCTGATGCGGTAGATCACGCCGTTCTGGTCTTCGGCGAGCAGCAGTGCGCCGTCGCGCGCCTGGGCCAGGCCTGCGAGGCGGCCGAACTGCGCCGGTCGGCGGGCCTTGTCCTGCTCCGCGGGTGCGGCGGAGGGGCCGGGCTGCGATGCCACCGGCGCGGGCGCGGACATGAGCCAGCCCCCGGCGAATTCCTCCGAGCCGGTGGGACGGCCTTCGGCATCGAAGCGCACCCGCACCACGTTGTAGCCGCTGGGCTGCGAGCGGTTCCACGAGCCGCGGAAGGCCACGAAGGCATCGCCGCGGTACTGCTGCGGGAACTGCTCGCCCGTGTAGAAGACGAAGCCGATCGGCGCGGCGTGGGCGGTGTACTGCAGCAGCGGAGCCTCGGTGGTGGGGCAGAAATCCGCCTTGGTGGTGTTGGGCGGCTCGTTGACCTGGAACTTCGTCACCTGCCGGTCGCCCCAGCAGAAGGGCCAGCCGTAGTGCTTGTTCGGCAGGATGGCGTTCAGCTCTTCGGGCGGCGTGTCGTCGCCCTGGAAGTCGGAGCCGTGGTCGAAGCCGTAGAGCACGCCGGTGCGCGGATGCCAGCCGAAGCCGATGGTGTTGCGCAGCCCCTGCGCCACCACTTCGCGGCCCGAGCCGTCCGGGCGCATGCGCAGCATCGTGGCCGATTCGCCGTTGGTCTCGCGGCAGTTGTTGCAGGTGGAGCCCACGGTGAGATACAGCCAGCCGTCGGGCCCGAAGGCGATCGTGCGGTTGGGATGCTGGCCGGCATCGGGCAGGTCGTCGGCGAGGATGCGCGGCGCCGAGAGCGTGCCGTCGGGCTGCACGTCGGCCACCATCAGCTTCTTGTCGGTCACGAGGTAGAGCCGGCCGTCGCGCAGCGCGAGGCCGTGCGCGTACTTCGCGTTCTGCAGAACGACCTTCTGCTGGTCCGCGCGGCCGTCGCCGTCGGTGTCGCGCAGCCAGAGCACGTCGCCCTGCTCGCGGCGGCTGGCGTACACGTCGCCGTTGGGCGCGACGGCCAGCCAGCGGACGTTGTTCAGGTCCTTGGCGAACACCGAGACCTTGAAGCCGGCCGGCACGCGCAATTGGCCGATCAGCGATTCCTCGAAGCGCACGGGCGTGGGTTCGAGCACGCCGCCCGCCACGGTGGTGGGGCCATCGCCGGGCGGAAGCTGCGCGTGCGCGGCGAGGCCGCAGGCAGCGAGGGAGAGGGCGATGGCGCCGGAGCGGATCGCGAGGTTTCTGGGGTGCATGGATCGGCTCGCTGGTGGGCCCACCGATGGGTGGGCAGTGTCGGAAGGGTGGCGTGCGGAGAGCGTGTCCCACGCATTCTTCGAGTCCCGTCCGCTGCCTGTCGGTCGGCGGAAAACGCCCTGCCGTGTAGGAGCAGTCGCGCGCAAGCCGCGCAGTCGTAACCTTCTGCTTGCGCCGTTGCGTGGAGGGGCCGCGCGTTTGCGGCACGGCCGCGTGCGTCAATCCGGCACGGTGGTGGGAGCCGCGGGAACCGGCGCGGGCGAGGGCGGCGGGGCCGGCGGCAGATCGCCCGGCGGACGCGGCAGTTCTTCGGGGACCTGGTGCAGGGGATGTTGGGCGGGATCGGTGGCCATAAGGCTCCTTGAGACGGCGTGGGGCGCCGATGGAGTGGGCGGGCCGCGCTTCGCCGGTACTGCGGGCAGGGGCGGCGAGGGCGCTGCGGCGAAAGTGCGTGTCCGGCCACTATGCTCTCCGCCTGCATGCCGTCGGCGTAGGACCGTGGCGCGTGAGCCAGGACCGCCGCGCGGGCCGCGAAGGCCGTGCGGCGTCTGCGAACCGCTGGCACCCCCGGGACACGGAGATTCACGCGCGCTGCACAGGGCTCGCATACAGTGGCCGCCATGGACGATTCAACCTACACCCGATCCCTCAACCTCTCCGGCGCCACCAACTTCCGCGACCTGGGCGGCTATGCGGGGCAGGACGGACGGCGCGTGCGCTGGCGGCGCATCTTCCGCTCGGACCACCTCGCCGGGCTGACGCCGGAAGACGCGAAGGCAATCGCGGAGCTGGGGCTGCGCCGCGCGGTGGACTTCCGGGGCGCGCACGAACGCGCCACGCTGCCGTATGCCCTGCCCGACGTCGCCTACCACGCGCTCTCGATCGAGCCGACGGTGGTGCAGCGCGCGAAGGACATGGCGCTGTCGGGCCACGAGATCACGCCCGCCATCGCGGTGGCGCTGATGCAGGACACGTACCGCGATTTCGTGGCGCACAACGCGCCGGAGTTCGCGGCGCTGTTCGCGCACCTGCTGGAGAGCGACGTGCCGCTCGTCTTCCACTGCACCGCCGGCAAGGACCGCACGGGCTTCGCGGCCGCGATGATCCTGCTGGCCCTGGGCGTGCCGCGCGACGTGGTGATGCAGGACTATCTGCTCACCAACGGCCTCTACCGGCGCCCCGCGCTGCTGCAAGGCACGGCGCCCGACGAAGTGCTCAACGTGCTGTGGCGCGTGCAGGAGGACTTTCTGGAGGCCGCGCTGGACGCGGTGGATGCGGACCATGGCAGCGTGGACCGCTACCTCGAGCGCTGCCTCGGCGTGGGACCCGCGGAGCGCGAACGGCTCGCGCAGCTCTACCTGCAGCCGCTCGCCTGACGACGGCGCTGGTGCGCGCCATCCTGGCGCGCGCGGGCAAAAAAAAGCCGGTGCGGTGCACCGGCTTTTTCGTTCGGAGTACCGTGCAGCCGCGGCTGCAGGGCCTTCTTTCCTCAAGCAGCGATCAGAGCGTCGCGTCCTTGAGCTTCTTCAGCGCGCGGGTCTTGATCTTGACCGAAGCGGGCTTGGCGGGGAACCAGCGCTCTTCGCCCGTGAACGGGTCCTTGCCGAAGCGCTTCTTCTTGGCGGGCACTTGCTGCAGGCCGATCTTCATCAGGCCGGGCAGCGTGAATTCGCCGGAGCCCTTCTTGTGCACGGAGCCGAGGATCGCGGATTCCAGCGCGGCCATCACGGCCTTGGCGGCCTTGGGCTCGACACCGGCCTGCTCCGCCAGGTGGGCGATCAGCGAGGTCTTGGTGAACGTGCCCTTCAGGGGCTTGAGCGCGGCGGGCGCGGCGGCGGTCTTGGCGGCAGCGGTCTTGGGAGCAGCGGCCTTGGGGGCTGCTGCAGCCTTCTTGGCGGGAGCGGCCTTCTTGGCCGGTGCCGGAGCCGCGGCCTTCTTCACCGCGGGAGTGGCCGCCTTCTTGGCCGGGGCGGAAGCAGTTTTCTTTGCAGTTGCCATGATGTCGGTTTTCTCGTGTTGAGTATTGAAGTTCCAGACGGGCTGGTCGGCGGATTCTAGGGCGTTTGCCGGCCCGTGGCGCGGGTTGCGCGCGCTTTTGCCGCTGCAGAGGGCCTGCAGCCTCGTTTTCGCGGCCGATCGCGCCGCTGTGACGTGCCCGCGAGCAATGCCTAGGAAACCCGCGTGGACGGCGGGGATGGCCGCGTTGGAAGGGCCGCGCAATCGCGTTAAGCTGGCGCTACGCACACGCCCCACGTGCCCAACCCTTCTTTCGCATCCGCACCGAACGAGGAGCCATGCCATGAGCACCAGCCACACCAGCCCGCCCGCCGGCGACACGTCCCCCTTCGGCTTCGGCCGCTTCGTGCCAGGCTTCGATTTCCTCCAGAACCTGGCCAAGGGCGCCAGCGCCGGCATGCCGCAGATGCCCTCGCTCTCGGGCTGGGTGGCGCCCACGATCAGCGTGCAAGAGCTGGAAAAGCGCATCGAGGAATTGAAGGCTGTGCAGTTCTGGCTGGACCAGAATTCACGCGCCCTGAGCGCCACCGTGCAGGCGCTGGAAGTACAGAAGATGACGCTGGCCACGCTGCAGGGCATGAACGTGGCGATGGGCGATATCGCCAAGGCGTTCACGCCGCAGCCGCCGTCGCCGGCGCCATCGCAGGACCATCGCGCGCAGGCCGCGCCCGCGCCCGCTCCGGCTCCTGCGGCGCAGGCGCCCCGGCCCGATCCGTTCGCGCGCCCGCAGGCGGCGCAGGCACCTTCCGCTGCGCCGTCCGCATCGGGCAGCGAACCCGCAGGCGCGCCGGCGCAGGGCGCTGCGGGTGCGGGTGCGGGCGCGGCCTCCGCGCCCGGTGTGGTGGACCCGATGCAGTGGTGGACCGCGCTCACGGGCCAGTTCCAGCAGATCGCGGCCAACGCGATGGGCGACGTGTCGAAGCTGCCTGCGATGGACGCGACGCGCGGCATGGCGGCCGAAGCGCTGAAGACGGCCACCGACATGGCCACGCAGTTCGCGGCGCAGGGCATGCAGGGAATGCAGGACGTGCAGGAGGCCGCGCGCAAGGCCTCCGGCGTGCCGGCTGAATCTGTGCAGGGTAACCGCGCACCAGCGGCGCGCGGCGCGAAGCGTGCGGCCCCGGGGGGCGCGCAGGCCGAGCCGGACGCGCCGCCGGCCGCCAGGCCGCGTGCGAAGAAAACGCCGGCCGCGGGTGCGCCGCCTGCGGCCGCTGCGCGCCGCTCCGCCGATCCCAGGAACCGTTCCTGAAGGCGCGGCGCATCCGCCCATCTTCCGTCCACGGCCCACTCTTTTTCGTCCCACCATGAAGCTCTTCCCGAACGGCCACGCCACCCATCCGCAGTGGCGCATGGCCGCCGCGCTGGTGCTGGCGCAGCTGCGCGCGCAAATGGCCTTGCCGCACTATGCGGCGGCTCCCGCGCTGGGGCTGGTCTACATCACCGATCATTACGCGGACGAGGCCGAGCTGCTGCTCGATTTCCTCTCCGCCGAACTGCCCGAGGTGACCGACTGGAGCGGCACGGTGGGCGTGGGCGTGGCCGCGAACAACGCGGAGTATTTCGACGAGCCCGCGCTGTCCGTGATGCTGCTGGACCTGCCGGCGGACCGGTTCCGCGTGTTCTCCGGCGTGGCGCCGCTGTCGCGCGGCGGTGCGGCGGGCGGCGGTTTCGTGCCGCATACCGCGCTGGTGCATGCCGACGGCGACACACCGGACCTTGCGGAGCTGATCGCCGAGATGTCGGACCGCACGGAGTCGGGCTACCTGTTCGGCGGCATCGCGGCGAGCCGCGGGCGCAGCGTGCAGTTCGCGGTGGGTGGCGACGGCAATATCGCGGGGCAGGGCGCCGCGCGGGGCGTGTTCGGCGGCGGTCTTTCGGGGGTGGCGTTCAGCCGCGACGTGGGCATGCTGTCGCGCGTGACGCAGGGCTGCCAGCCGGTGGCGCCGTTCGCGCGCATCACGCGCGCGCAGGACAACGTGGTGCTCGAACTGGACGGCGAGCCCGCGCTCGATGTGCTGCTGCGCACGCTCGGCATCACGCTGGAGGGTGATCCGCAGCCCGCGCTGCGGGCGCTGCGCGCGACGCTGGCGGGCCTGGTGGACGAGGGCGCGCGGCCCACGGGGCGCACGGGCCATTTCGGGACGGACGTGCGCGTTCGGCACCTGGTGGGGCTCGATCCGATGCGCCAGGGCGTGGCGCTCGCCGACAAGGTGGAAGAGGGCATGCAGCTCGCGTTCTGCCAGCGCAACGTGGCGGCCGCCCGTGCCGACCTGATGCGCATCTGCGCGGAGATCCGCGAAGAGCTGGCCCCCGAGGCCGAGCCGGCCGCACCGCCGCCACTGGCCGGCAACGAGCGCGCGGCGCTCATGCAGGCGCTGGCGCATGCGACCGACGGCATGCCCGAGCGCACGATCGCGGGCGCGATCTACGTGAGCTGCTCGGGCCGTGGCGGCCCGCATTTCGGCGGGCCCGGGGCCGAGCTGCAGATCGTGCGGCACGCCCTGGGCGACGTGCCGCTGGTGGGGTTCTTCGCGGGCGGCGAGATCGCCCACCACCGGCTCTACGGCTACACGGGCGTGCTCACCGTGTTCACCTGCGACGGCCTGCCCGCCAGCCTCTGACCCGCCGGCTGGACCGTCAGGCCAGCGCCGGCACGGCGGCGGCGCCGCGCGGCATGCCGGTGAACGCGAAATCGACCTCGGGCACGAGGCCGCTCACGATGTCGGCGATCGCCCGGCCGGAGCCGCAGGCATGCGTCCAGCCGAGCGTGCCGTGGCCGGTGTTGAGGAACAGGTTGGGCAGCTTCGTGCGGCCGATCAGCGGCACGTTGCTCGGCGTCGCGGGGCGCAGGCCGGACCAGAACTGCGCCTGTGCGGTGTCGCCCGCGCCGGGAAAGAGCTGCTCCACGCGCCGCACGATGGCTTCGCAGCGCACCGGGTTCAGGTCGCGGCCGTAGCCGTTCAGTTCGGCCGTGCCGGCGACGCGCATCACGTCGCGCGCCGGCTGGCCCCCTTGCGCCGGGCGCGTGTAGCGCGAGAACACCAGCTTGTACTCGTCGTCCGTCAGGCTCACTTCGTAGGCCGCGGCGGGGGCGCGCACCGGGATCGTGGCCGAATAGCCCTTGGCCGGATAGATGGGCAGGCGCAGGCCGAGCGGCTGCGCCAGCAGCGGGCTGAACGAGCCCATGGCGAGCACGTAGGCATCGCTGCGCACGCGCTCGTAGCGGCCCTCTTCGTCGGTGATCTCGACATGGTCGATGGAGCCGCCCGCAGTGCGCAGCGCGGTGACGTGGCAGCCCATGCGGAAGCGCACGCCCTGGGCCTCTGCCACCTGCGCCAGCGCACGCGTGAAGGCGTTGGCGTCACCTGATTCGTCCTCGGCCGTATAGGTGGCACCGGCCAGCCGGTGGCGGATGGGGGCCAGGGCCGGTTCCAGCCGCACGGCTTCGTCGGCACCGACCACGCGGCGCTCGCAGCCGAGCGCGCGCATCTGCTCGGCCGGCGCGAGGGCGGCATCGAACTCCTTCTGGCTGGTGTAGAAGTGCAGGATGCCCTGCGTGCGCTGGTCGTACTGCAGGCCCGTGTCGCGGCGCAGCTGCTGCAGCGTGGCGCGGCTGTACGTGCCCAGGCGCACGATCTGCTCGATGTTGTGGCGGGTGCGCGCGGGCGTGCATTCGCGCAGGAACTGCAGGCCCCAGAGCCACTGGCGCGCATCCGCGCGCAGGCGGAACAGCAGCGGGGCATCTTCCCTGCCCAGCCATTGCAGCAGCTTGAGCGGAGCGCCGGGGTTGGCCCAGGGTTCGGCGTGGCTCACCGAGATCTGCCCGCCGTTGGCGAAGCTGGTTTCCGCGCCGGGCGTGGCCTGGCGGTCGATGACGGTCACTTCATGGCCGAGCTGGCGCAGGAAGTGGGCGGAGGTGGTGCCGAGCAGGCCGGCGCCGAGGACGGTAACGCGCATGGTTCAGATGCCTTTCCATGCGGGCCTTGTCGCGGCGGCGGGAACACGCCGCGCGGCGATGCCGCGCGAGGCTCCCATGCCGCGGGCAGACCCGCATCGGGGGGGCCAGGACGTGCGGTGGCGGGTGCCGGGGTGCGTGCCACCGGAATGGCGGACAGCAACCCGGGGCCGCAAGGCCTGGCTGCCGCTCCCCCTGTCCTCGGTACCTGAGAGATTCACCCTGCGCGACCGCCGCGCGGGGTTTGCTCCTTCGGTGCGCCACGTGGCGTGGCGGCTCTCCAGACGGCTGTGTGGTGGTGCAGTACGGGACCTGAGCGTGTATGGGAGTTTGCGCCTTCGGTGGAACGCCGGCGGTGCCGTCCGTTCGCTCTCCTGCGTGGCGGATCGTAACAGCGAAGCCGCGCGGCGCAAAGCAAAAGAGCCCGGGCGCCGCGGCGGCGGGCCGTCAGCCGGCCTCGGGGAAGACGGCCTCGCCCAGGTTCAGCATCAGCCGGTTGGCCCAGGCGAACAGCGCGGCGGCGTGCAGTGCGTCGAGGATTTCCAGGTCCGACAGGCCCGCGGTGCGCAGCGGTGCCAGGTGCTGCGGACCGAAGCCGCCGGGCGCGCGCGTGAGCGCGGCGCTGGCCTGCACGATGGCGCGCTCGCGCACGTTCGTGCCGGCGGTGTCGGGGTCTTCGAAGATCTGCGCCATCACGTCGTTGCGCTTGGCCAGTTGCTCGAAACGCTGCGCATGCACCGAGGCGCAGTACACGCAGCCGTTCACGCGCGACACCACCGTGCTGGCCACTTCGCGCTCCGCGCGGTTCAGGCCGCCGGGCGCGTACATGATCGCGTTGAAGGCCTGCGAGCGTTCGGAGAGCACCTGGGGCTGGTGCACCAGCAGCAGGTAGAAGTCGGACGTGCGGGCCTTGGGGTGGCTGAGGTCGAGCACCGCCTGCTGCTCCGCGCTGGCCTGCTGCGGATCGACCACGGGCAGCCAGGACTTCCAGTCCAGCGTCTCGCTCGTGTAGCCCGCCACGCGCAGGGGCTGGCCGGGCGGGGGCAGGTTGGCGGGATGGACGAAGGGCCCGTCGCTGGCGAACGGCGCGGACGTCGACGTGCCCGGATCGCCGCTCGCTTCGGGGGCGTGCAGGGCATCGAGGGCGGCCACGCCCGCCACCACGCGCAGCTGGTAGGTCACGAAGCCCACGAGCTGCGCGATGAGCACGGCGTCCGGCGTGGAGAGGCCCGCGGCCGGCAGCGCGAGCAGGGCATCGCGGTCGCTGCGCGCGGGCTCGAGCGCCAGCGTGCGCGCGAAGCGCACGGCGGCCTGCAGGCGCGGCTCTGCATCGCCGAAGCCCGGGATGCCGGCCACGTCGCTGGTTTCGCCGGTATCGTCCAGCAGGGCCTGCAGCGCGGGCGGCACGGGGGCGCCGGCCGCCTCCAGGCGGGCGCGGTAGTGCGCGGCCAGCGCCGGCACGCCGCTCACGCGCGCCACGTCGTGCGCGATCGCCAGCCGCTCGGCCGGGGTGAAGGCGCCGGGCAGGGTGCCGGCAAAGAGCGCCTCCTCGCAGGCTTGCGTGGCCATGGCGACCTTGTCGCGCTGGTGGCGCACGGTGTGCGCGGAGCGGCCCGGTGCCAGGCCGGCGGCCTGGTCGATGGTGTCGTGGGATGGCGTGGGGGCGGTGGTGCTCGGCGTGGTCATGTCGTGGGAGAGAGGGAATGCGGTCGTTGAGGAAGGCACCGCGCGCGCGGTGCCGCGTCGGGCCCGGGTATCAGCGGGAGGGGGCAGCAGTGGAGCCGGAAGGCGCTGGCGCGGAAGAGGTGGCCGCAGCCGGGGCGGCCTGCGCGATGACGCGCCGGGCGGTGTCCGCGGGCGTCCACTCGTGGCCCAGCAGCTCCGGCTCGGCATAGGCCTGCAGCGCCGCGAAATGGTGCTCCACGTCCTCGCGGTAGAACAGGCCCGCCAGTCCACCGGCCAGGCGCCGTGCGCCGTCGCTGATGGCGGGAATGTCGCCCGAGATGGTGCCGTGCGAGAGCGCGGCGGGATAGCAGAAGCAGTGGATGCGGTCCAGCCCTGGGCAGTCGCCGGGCAGCTTCTCCTGGAACTCGAACAGCGGCCCCAGGTCCGGCGAATCGCGCAGTTCCGCGTCTTCTTCGCCGGGCGGCGGCGTGTAGCGGCTGCCCCAGGCGCGCACGTGCGGCGCGATGGCCGTGAATTCCGGTTTCTGCCGCCAGTCGATCGCGAAGCCGGTGGAGAGGATGAGGAAATCGAACGCGAAGGTGCCGCGCGCGGTGTCCACGTGCAGCGCCTCGGGCGTGTCGTGCACGCGCTGCACCGCGCAGCCGAAGTGGAAGAAGGCATTCGGATGCCGCGACACGCGCAGCGTGCTGCCGTGCGGCGGCGGCACCTGCTGGGCGCCGATGTAGTGGCGCAGCCGCCACTTCCAGGCGTCGGGCAGCAGCGAATGGCCGTGCACGAGGCCGGGCACGCCGGAGCCTTTGGACTTGTTGATGCGCGGCATTTCGGCGCGGCGTGCGATCAGGTCCACGCTGGCCGCGCCGTTCTCGAGCGCGGTGGCGGCGCTGTCCATGGCGGAGGAGCCCATGCCGATCACGCCCACGCGACGATCGCGCAGCGTGCGGTAATCGAGCACGTCGGACGAGTGCGCCCAGCGCGTGCGCGGCACGCCCTGCATGAAGGCCGGAATCTGCGGGCCGCCGAGGCCGTCGCGGCCGGTGGCCAGCACCACGCGGCGCGCGAACCAGGTCGTGGCGGTTTCGGCGCCTTCGGTGCGCACGTCCACCTCGACCAGCCCGTCACCGCGCGGGCGCAGCGCCGTCACCGCATGGCCGTTGCGCACGTCGGCCCGCGTCACGCGGCGGTACCAGCGCAGGTAATCCATCCATTGCAGGCGCGGGATCTTGTCGAGCGCCGCCCAGGCATCGCCCCCCCACTGCGCCTCGAACCACGCGCGGAAGGTGAGCGACGGCACACCCAGCGCCGGGCCCGTGAGTTCCTTGGGCGAGCGCAGCGTCTCCATGCGCGCGGTCGTGGCCCAGGGGCCTTCGTGGTCCAGCGGCGCACGGTCCAGCAGCACCGACGCGATGCCCTGCTGCGCCAGCGCCATGCTGGCGGCCAGGCCTGCCTGGCCCGCGCCGATGATGAGCACGTCCACCACCGGCCGCCCGCCGTGCGTGCGCTGCGGCAGCCACGGCTTCGCGTGCCAGTTGAGGGTCAGCAGATCGTGCTGCAGCCGTTGTTCCAGCGCGGCCAGCCCGGCCGCACCCAGGGGAGAAGAAAGAGCCATGGAAAGATTGTTGCAGGAGGCGGAAGGGCGTTGAGGCAGCGCCGCGGAATGCGATGACAACGCGGTCCGCTTCGTGAAGACGTTGAAAACCGGCGCGGCCCAAGCCAGCGACCCCCGTGGAACTGGCTTTGCCAGGCCACAGGGGGTGCCCCCCTTCCCGAGGCGCGCAGCGCCACGCGAGAAGGGGGGAGCGGCGCAAGCCGCTCAGGGGGTTGATCTCTAGTCCACGCTGATCTTCGCGTCCTTCACCACCTGCGCCCACTTCGCGCGGTCCTGGTGCACCGTCCGCGCGAACTGCTCCGGCGTCTCGATGCGCACCGTGTTGCCCTGCGATTCGAAGCGCTGGCGAACGTCGGGCTGCTCCAGCACTTCGCGCAGTGCGGTGTTCAGCCTGTGCACGATGGCCGGGTCGGTGCCCTTGGGCGCGAAGATGCCGAACCAGATCGAACTGTCGAAACCCTGGGTACCGGGCAGCCCGCTCGCGGCGATCGGCGGCACCTCCTTCACCGCGGCCACCGGCTTCGCGGTGGTCACGCCGAGCAGGCGCACCTTGCCGGCTTTGTAGTGCGGCAGCACGGTCTGCACCTGGTTCATGATGCAGCAGGTCTCGCCGCGCACCACCGACGTGATGGCTTCCGGGCCGCCCTTGTAGGGCACGTGCACCATGTTCAGGCCCAGGCGCGCGTTGAATTCGGCGAACGCCATGTGCGTGCCGGCGCCGTTGCCGGTCGAGGCGTAGTTGTACTTGCCGGGGTTCGCCTTCACGATCTCGACGAATTCCTTGAGGGTCTTCGCGTCGATCACGTTCGGGTTGATGGTGAGCACGTTCGAGACGTCGATGAGCGTGCCCACGGGCACGAAGTCGGCCTCCACGTCGAACGGCAGCTTCTTGTAGAGCGCGGCGTTGCTGCCGTGCGTGGCCGCGGTGCCGAAGGCGAGGGTGTAGCCGTCGGGTTTGGCGCGGGCGACATATTCGCTGGCGATGTTGCCGGCCGCGCCGGACTTGTAGTCGATGATGACCGGCTGGCCCAGCTTCTGGCTGAGCGGCTCCTGCACGGAGCGCGCCACCACATCCACGCCGGAGCCTGCCGGGAAGCCCATGATGAGCGTGACGGGCTGGCGCGGCCAGTCGGCGGCGCCGTGCGGATCGGCGGCCAGGGCCGGGGAGGCAGCGGTCCAGGCCGCGGCGGCGAGCGCGGCGGCACCCAGCCAGGAGAAGGAGTCGGAAAAACGGCGCATGTGCGAAGGGTTCCAGGTAAGAAACAGGAGCCCTGCCTCGGCAGGACCGCCCGGGTGGGTCGGCCTGCGGCCAAGCAAGGAATGCGCCATTGTGGGCAAGCCTTCATGCCCGCCCGCCTATATGGTTATGGGGTCCGTGGGTGCCTCCGCGGCCCGTCGCGGCGGCCGCAAGGCCCGGGCGGGCCGTCCTTCTCTCAGTAGCGGTACGGATCGTTCGGGCGGCGGTCCTGGCGGTTGGGCACGCCGTCGCCGTCGCGGTCCCAACCGCCGCGGCGCATCTCCCAGCGGTTGCCGTGCTGCTGCCAGCCGGGCTGCCGGTAGACGTAGCCCGGCCGTGCGCGCAGCCAGTGGCCCGGCACCCAGGCGTGGCCGCGGCCCCGCCATTCCCAATGGCCCTGTTCCCAGACCATGCCGCGGCGCGGCGGCGGCACCCGTTCGTAGCGCGGCGGCGGGGGCGGCGCTGGCGTCCAGTGCTGCACCGCCACCGGGGCGGGGGCGACGTACTGCGGCCCGGATTGCACGATCACGGTGGCGCTGGTCGCGGCCTGCGCGGTGGCGGTCACCGCGCCCATGGACGCGGCCAGCGCGAGCGAGGCGGCGGAGAGGGAAAGGGCCTTGCGGGTGGTCATGGGAAGTCTCCTGGTAGCTGCGAGGCAGGCTCGTCTCCGAGCCCATGGAGGCATCGTCGCGGCCCTGCGTCAAGGCCATGTCGCTCCCGTGTCGCCGCCGTGCGAAGCTGTGTGTGCAGGTGTTTCGCGCCCGTTGCCGCAGCCATGCAGTCCTCAGCGCCGCATCGCGGTGAACGCCTCGAACTCCCAGCGGCGCATGGCCAGCAGCACGGTGTAGCCCTCGCGCTCGCCTTCGGGCATGCGCTGGTCGGCCAGGTGCTGCTGCGCGAAATCGTGCGCCACCCGCTGCAGCCGCTCCTGGAAGGCCGGCGCGAGGCTGCGGCCGATCGCGCCGTGCACCATCAGCACGCCTTCGCCGGGCCCGTCGAAGCCGCCCGCGAAGTAGTCGAGCAGGGCATGGTCGCGGAAGTAGTGCATCACCGGACCGTGCGCGCGCCAGCGGAAGGTCTTGGCGAGCTTGAGCCGGTAGCGGTTGAGCGGGCGCAGCTCGATGATGCCGATGCGGTCCAGCTGCGCGAGGTACTTCACGCCCTCCGCGTCCGAGAGCCGGTAGGTGCCGAGGATCTGCTCCAGCGTCCACTGGCTCAGCACGCAGATCGCCATGAGCAGCAGCTTCTTGTCGGCCACCACGGCGCGCTCCTGCTCCAGCGAGAGCTGGTCGAGCAGTGGCTGGTTGTCGGCCACGCGGCGCGCGAGGTCCGCGAAATCCAGCCGCAGCGTACGACAGATGGCGTCGATGCGCGACAGCGGCATGTCGCCGCGCGCCAGCATGCGCTTGACGCTGGATTCGGCCATGCCGAGGGACTGCGCGAGGTCGGCATACGTCATGTGCGCGGCCTTGAGTTCCTTCTTCAGGGCGGCGATGAGATCGGCGGTGGTGCTCATGGTATCGATTATGGATACTGGAAGTGGCCGTGGGGAGGCCTGGTGGCACTGCACGATGCTGGGGGAGGGGCTCGGCATGAGACTGCCACCCAAGGGCCCGCAACTGCCGGCCCGCCCCTCCACCCACCCTGCCGATCCCCATGGAACACGCTCCCGAAACCCCGATCCGCGCCGCCCGCCTGCATCCCTCCCGGCGCGAAGCCGCGCTCTGCGCCACGCTGCTGGCCTGCCTGGCGCTGGCACTGGCGGGCCCCACCCTGCTGCCCGGGCCGCAGGCCCATGCCTATGCGGACCAGCGCACGTTCTGGGGCCTGCCGCACGCCCTGGACGTGCTCACCAACCTGCCATTCGCATGGTTGGGATGCTTCGGGCTGGCGCGGCTGGCCGCCCGTGTGCGGGAGGGCGCGCTGCGTGCAGCCACCGCCCTGGCCGCGGGCACGTTCTTCGCGGGGCTGCTGCTCACCGCGGCGGGCTCGGCGCTCTACCACTGGCAACCGCACGGCATCACGCTGCTGGCCGACCGCGCGGTCATGCTCGTGGCCTTCGCCGGCATGCTGGCGCTCGCGGTGGACGAGCGCATCGGTGTCCGCGCCGCGGCGCTCGCCGCGGTGGCGGTGCTGGCCGGCGGCGGGGCGGCGCTGCGCACCTGGGGCATCACGGGCGACCAGTGGCCCTGGGCGGTGCTGCAGGGCGGCGGCATGCTGCTCCTGCTGGCGCTGGCCGCCGATGCGTGGCGGAGCCGCCGTGCCGGCCGCGCGCCGCTGCCGGGGCGCCTGGGCGTCCCGCTGGCCGCGGTGATCGGCTGGTACGCGCTCGCCAAGCTGCTGGAGGCGGGCGATGCGGCGGTGTTCGCGGCCACCGGCCACCTCGTGTCCGGCCACGGCCTCAAGCACCTGGCCGCGGCGATGGCGGCCTGGCCGGTGTTGTCGGCGCTGGCGCCCGGGCGCTATTTCGCGCGCTGCGAACGCGGCACGCCCTGGCGCCGCGGCGGCGAAGGCACAATGCCCGCCGGTACGAAGACGCGATGAACCGATTCGACACATCCCAGGAGCAGGGCATGAGCCAGGAGCAGATCCGCAGGGCGGCGACGACAGAGGTTTCCACGGCTGCCGACGGCGGGCATGGGGACCATCCCAACCAGTTCGCGCTGCTGCGCCAGCGGCGGTTCGCGCCGTTCTTCTGGACGCAGTTCGCGGGCGCGGCCAACGACAACCTCTTCAAGTTCGCCTTCACCGTGATGGTGACCTACCAGTTGAGCGTGTCGTGGATGCCGCCGTCCATGGCGGGGCTGGTGATCGGCGCGCTGTTCATCCTGCCGTTCCTGCTGTTCTCGGCCACGTCTGGCCAGCTCACCGACAAGGTCGACAAGACGCGGATGATCCGCTTCGTGAAGAACCTCGAGATCGCCATCATGCTGGTGGCGGCCTGGGGCTTCGTGGCGTCGAGCCCGGTGGTGCTGCTGGCCTGCACCTTCCTGATGGGGCTGCACTCCACGCTGTTCGGCCCGGTGAAGTTCGCCTACCTGCCCCAGGTGCTGTCCGACCGGGAGCTGACGGGCGGCAACGGCATGGTGGAGATGGGCACCTTCGTCGCGATCCTGCTCGGCCAGGTGGCGGGCGGGCTGCTGGTGGCGGTGCCCGGCGTGGGCCATGCCTGGGTGGCGGCCGCCTGCGTGCTGGTGGCGCTGGCGGGGCGTCTGGTGGCGCAGTTCATCCCGAGCGCGCCGGCCACCGATCCGGGCCTGGTCATCAACTGGAATCCCGTCAGCGAGACGTGGCGCAACCTGAAGCTCGCGCACGGCAACGTGGTGGTGTTCCGCTCGCTGCTCGGCATCAGCTGGATGTGGTTCTTCGGCGCGGTGTTCCTGTCGCAGTTCCCTAGTTTCGCCAAGGAGGTGCTGCACGGCGACGAGCACGTGGCATCGCTGCTGCTGGTGGTGTTCTCGGTGGGCATCGGCATCGGCTCGCTGCTGTGCGAGGTGCTCTCGCGCCGGCATGTCGAGGTGGGTCTGGTGCCGCTCGGAGCGATCGGCATGAGCGTGTTCGCCATCGACCTGTACTTCGCCTCGCGCGGCCTGCCGGCGGTGCCCGCGATGGGCCTCTCCGCGTTCCTGGCGCAGTCCGCGCACTGGCGCGTGATGGCCGACCTGCTGCTGCTGTCGCTGTTCGCCGGGCTCTACAGCGTGCCGATGTACGCGCTCATCCAGATGCGCAGCCAGCCCACGCACCGCGCGCGCATCATCGCGGCCAACAACATCCTGAACGCGCTCTTCATGATCGCCAGTTCGGTGATCGCCGGCGCGCTGCTGTCGGCCGGCTGGAGCGTGCCGCAGGTGTTCCTGTTCACCGGCATCGCCAATGCGCTGGTGGCGGGCTACATCTTCCTGATCGTGCCGGAATACCTGCTGCGCTTCGTGGCCTGGGTGCTCTCGCGGCTGGTGTACCGCTTCCGCGTGACGGGCGACGCGCACATTCCCGCGCAGGGCGCGGCGGTGCTCGTCTGCAACCACGTGAGCTTCGTCGATGCGGTGCTGCTCATGGCGGCGAGCCCCCGGCCGATCCGTTTCGTGATGGACCACCGCATCTTCCGCGTCCCGGTGCTGGGCTGGCTGTTCCGGCTTGCCAAGGCGATTCCGATCGCGCCGCAGAAGGAGGACCCGGCCGTCTACGAAGCCGCATTCGAGCGCGCCGCGCAGGTGCTGAAGGAGGGCGACCTGCTCGCGATCTTCCCCGAGGGCGGCATCACGCGCGACGGGCGGCTGCAGCCCTTCAAGGGCGGCATCATGAAGATCCTGGAACGCGCGGCGGAAGACGGCCTGCGACCTCCGGTGGTGCCGGTGGCGCTCACCAACCTGTGGGGATCGTTCTTCAGCCGGGTGGAGGGCACGGCGATGGCGCGGCCGTTCCGCCGGGGCTTCTTCAACCGCGTCGGCCTGCACGTGGGCGCGCCCATGCGACCCGAGGCGGTGCAGCCCGAGGCGCTGCAGGCGCGCGTGGCGCAACTGCTGGCCCGCTGATGGCCGCCGGGGAGCAACCCATGCACACGCACCTTTCCGCGGACCCGGACCACGGCGCATTGGCGCTGCGCCTCATCGACTTCCTGCGCGGCATCGGGCTGCCGGTGCGCGAGGCGCCGCTGCCGCAGGGCTCCTTCCTGCCCGGCGTGCGCATCGAGCGCGGCGGGCTCTGCGTGGACCGGGCGCGGCTGCGGTGGCCCGGCGATCTGCTGCACGAGGCGGGCCATCTGGCGGTGGTGCCCGCCGCGCTGCGCGTGCAGATGGACGATGCGCTGCAGGAACTGCCGGCCGTGGAGCACGGCGGCGAGATCGAGGCCACGGCCTGGGCCTGGGCCGCGTCCTGCCATCTGGGGCTCGATCCCGCCGTGCTGTTCCACGCCGGCGGCTACCACGGCCAGGCGCAGAGCCTGCGCTTCACCTTCGGCATGGGGGTCTATCTCGGGCTGGCGGGCCTGGAGGCCTCCGGCATGGCGCTGGGGCCTTCGCGGGCCCAGGCCCTGGGCTGCGAGCCCTATCCGCACATGCAGCTCTGGCTGCGCACCTGAGCGGGGCGGGCGCCCGGAAGTCGCAGGAGGCTCAGAAGGTTTCCCAGTCGTCCTGCGATGCCTTGCCCACGGTGGCCGTGGCCGCCAGACGGGGGGCGGATGCCGCAGCCGATGCCGCAGTCGCGGTTGCAGGCTTCTTCTGCGGGGCCGGCACAGGCCGTGGAGCGGCGGGTGCGTTGGCAAGGCCGCCGGCCTGTGCCGCGGAAGGTGCCGCGGCGATGGCTGCAGCGCGGGCGGTCGCGCGGCTGTGCGCCTGTGCCTGCGCGATCGTGTCCTGCGCGGCGTGCGCGGCGGCATCGATCTGGAAGACGCTGACGAGCTGCACGAGGCGTGCGGCCTGGGAGTTGAGGCTGTCGGCGGCGGCGGCGGATTCCTCTACGAGGGCGGCGTTCTGCTGGGTGACCTGGTCGAGCTGGTTGACGGCGTCGCTGACCTGGGAGATGCCCTGCTCCTGCTCGTGGGTGGCGGCGCCGATCTCGGCGATGAGGTCGGCGACGCGGCGGG
>CAJYKV010000004.1 GCA_913774955.1 uncultured Acidovorax sp. | reverse complement strand
GGCTGCCCCCTTCGCCCCACCGGGGCGAAGGGGGTCGCAGACACCAGGGTCGCCTTTTCTTTGCCTACTTTCTTTTGGCGAAGCAAAAGAAAGTAGGTGCGCCGCCGGGCGCACATCCCGGCCCCGGAAAACAACAAAGCGACTCCCATAAAAACAAACGCACAGCCCTAAAAAAGCCCCTCAACAAACCCAGCCGCCCTGCCATGCACACCGAAACACAATCCACCTGCCCCTACTGCGGCACCGGCTGCGGCGTCATCATCGAATCCACCGCCGGCCGGATCACCGGCGTGCGCGGCGACCCCACCCACCCCGCCAACTTCGGCCGCCTCTGCACCAAGGGCTCCACGCTCCACCTCACCGCCGCGCAGCCCGTCACGCTGCAGACCCGCCTGCTCGCTCCCCTGCACCGCGCCCAACGCGGCCAGGCCCCCGCCGCCATCGGCTGGGATGCAGCGCTGGACATGGCCACCGCGAAGTTCGCCGAAATCGTGCAGGCCCACGGCCCCGATGCCGTCGGTTTCTACGTCTCGGGCCAGCTGCTCACCGAGGACTACTACGCGTTCAACAAGCTCGCCAAGGGCCTGGTGGGCACGAACAACATCGACACCAACTCGCGCCTGTGCATGAGCAGCGCCGTCGCCGGCTACAAGGCGACGCTGGGTGCGGACGCGCCTCCGGCCTGCTACGAAGACCTCGCGCTCGCGCAGTGCCTGTTCATCACGGGCAGCAACACGGCATGGGCGCACCCCATCCTGTTCCGGCGCATCGAGGACGCGCGCGCCGCCAATCCGCACCTGAAGATCATCGTGGCCGATCCGCGCCGCACCGAGACGGCCGCGATGGCGGACCTGCACCTGCCCATCCTGCCGGGCTCGGACGTGATGCTCTGCCACGGCATGCTGCACCTCATGCTCTGGGAAGGCTGGGTGGACACGGACTACATCGCCGCCCACACCCGCGGCTTCGACGCGCTCAAGGCCGTGGTGCGCGACTGCACGCCCGCGCGCGTGGCGCAGACCTGCGGCATCACCGAGGCGCAGCTCGCCACGGCCGCGCGCTGGTTCGCGCTGGGCGGTGGCGACGCGGCGCCAGCCGGCGGTGGCAGCACGGCACGCGCGCCCACGCTGAGCCTGTACTGCCAGGGCCTGAACCAGAGCAGCAGCGGCACCGACAAGAACGCGGCGCTCATCAACCTGCACCTCGCCTGCGGGCAGATCGGGCGGCCCGGCGCGGGGCCGTTCTCGCTCACGGGGCAGCCCAACGCGATGGGCGGGCGGGAGGTCGGGGGCCTGGCCAACCTGCTCTCCGCGCACCGGGATCTCGCCGATCCGGCCCACCGGGCCGAAGTGGCTGCGCTCTGGGGCGTGCCCGACGTGCCCGCCACGCCCGGCAAGACGGCGGTGGAGATGTTCCAGTCCGCGGCCGATGGCGATATCCGCGCGCTGTGGATCGCCTGCACCAACCCGGCGCAGAGCCTGCCGGACCAGGCCACCGTGCGCCGCGCGCTGGAGCGCGCCGAGTTCGTCGTGCTGCAGGAAGCCTTCGCCACCACGGCCACCGCGCAATACGCCGACCTGCTGCTGCCCGCCACCACCTGGGGCGAGAAGACCGGCACCGTCACCAACAGCGAGCGGCGCATCTCGCGCGTGCGCGCGGCCGTGCCGGCCCCCGGTGATGCGCGCCACGACTGGGCGATCGCGACGGAGTTCGCAAGGCGCCTGGAAGCGCGGCTGCGCCCGGGCCGCCCCACGCTGTTTCCCTACGAGACGGCCCAGCCGGAGGCCGGCGCCGAGGCGATCTGGAACGAGCACCGCGAGAGCACGCGCGGGCGCGATCTGGACATCACCGGCCTCTCCTGGCCGCTGCTGGAATCGCGCGGGCCGCAGCACTGGCCGTTTCCCGAAGGCGCCGCCGCAGGGCGCGCGCGCCTGTACGAGGACGGCATCTTCCCCACGCCCGACGGCCGCGCGCGTTTCGCCGCCGCGCCCTGGCGGCCGGTGGCCGAGCCACGCAATGCGCGCCATCCGTTCAGCCTCACCACCGGCCGGCTGCGCGACCAGTGGCACGGCATGAGCCGCACGGGCACCATCGGCCGGCTGTTCGGCCACGTGCCCGAGCCCTGCGTGCAGCTGCACCCGCAGGACATGGAGCGCCGCCGGCTCGCCGAAGGCGATCTCGCCCAGGTCACCAGCGAGCGCGGCACGGTCATCGTGCCCGTGCAGGCGAGCACCGACGTGGGCCTCACGCAGGCCTTCATCGCGATGCACTGGGGCAGCGAGGTGCTGGGTGGCCACGGCGGCACCGGCGGCGCGGCCCTGGGGGTGAACGCGCTCACCACGCCGGCCTTCTGCCCCCAGTCGAAGCAGCCCGAACTCAAGCACACGCCGGTCCGGATCGAGAAGGTGGATCTGCCCTGGCGCCTGCTCGGCCTCGCGTGGCTGCCCGAGGGCGAGGTGCTGTCGGTGCGCGCGCGGATCGCGGAGCTGATGGCCGAATTCCCCTTCGCCGTCTGCGTGCCCTTCAGCAACAACACGCCGCTGTCGGAGCCCGGCCGCGAACGCCACGGCATGCTGCTGCGCGCGGCGGCGCACGAGCCCGTGCCGGACGCGGCGCTGGCGCGCATCGAATCCCTGCTCGGCCTGGCCGGCCCCGACACGCTGCGCTATGCCGACCGGCGGCGCGGCCAGCGCCGCGCGCTGCGCCTGGAGCGCGCGGGCGGCGCTGCCGACGCCGACCTGCGGCTCCAGGCTGTGCTGCTGGCCGGCGACACGAGTGCCGGGTCCTGGCTGCGCACGCTGCTGCAGGAAGAGCAGCCCGCGCAGGCCTATGGCCGGCTGCTGCTCGCGCCGGGCGCGCAGGCCCCGGCGGGGCCGCTCGCCGTGCAGTCGCGCGGCAAGCCCGTGTGCAGCTGCATGAACGTGACCGATACCGCCATCACCGGCCACCTGGCGCACTGCCGCGGCAGCGGCGCGGAGCGGCTGACCCAGCTGCAGTCCGCGCTGGGCTGCGGCACGCAGTGCGGCTCCTGCGTGCCCGAGCTGCGGCGCATGGTGCAGGCCTGCGCGCCCGCCCCCCTGCCGGCCGAGACCTCCATATAACCAGAAGTTCTCTGAATTACGGGACAATGCGCGTCCCTGCGGTCCCGCTCCGCTCCGCTCCACGATCCTCTTTTTTCGCTCCCATGGGCAGCATCAGCCATTACCTCAAGGAACTCGGCCGGGGTGCGCGCGGCGCGCGCGCCATCGGCCGCGAGCAGGCCGCCGATCTCTTCGGACAGGTGCTCGACGGACAGGTGACCGACTACGAAGTGGGTGCCTTCTGCATCGCCATGCGCATCAAGGGCGAGACGGCCGACGAGATGTGCGGCTTCCTCGACGCCACCCATGCGCGGCTCGCGCCGATCCCGGCCGGCGGCGTGCCGACCGTGGTGCTGCCCAGCTACAACGGCGCCCGCAAGCTGCCGGTGCTCACGCCGCTGCTCGCGCTGCTGCTGGCGCGCGAGGGCCTTCCGGTGCTGCTGCACGGCATGCGCACCGAGGCACGGCGCGTTCTGGCCAGCGATGTGCTGAGCGCCCTCGGCACCGCGCCGATGGAGTCGCTGGAGGCGGTGCCCGCGGGCGGCGTCGCCCACATCCACACCGGGCTGCTGTGCCCCGGCCTCGCGCGGCTGCTGGCGGTGCGCGAGGTGGTCGGCCTGCGCAATCCCGGCCACAGCGTGGTGAAGCTCATGAATCCGGTGCGCGGCCCGTCGCTGCTGGTCACGGCCTACACCCATCCCGAATACCAGGAGATGCTGCACGCCACCTTCGCCGCGCGCGGCATGGACGTGCTGCTCTCGCGCGGGCTGGAGGGCGAGGTCGCCGCCGATCCGCGCCGCACGCCCCGTTACGACGCCTTCGTGCGCGGCGCGCACCATGTGTGGGACGAGCAGCAGCCCGGCACCGCGAGCGAGGTGCCCGGCCTGCCCGCCGACATCGGCGTGGAGGCCACCGCGCGCTACACGCAGCAGGTGCTCGCGGGCGAGTTGCCGGTGCCGGGCCCGCTCTCCCGCCAGGTGGAACACATTTTGCGTCTGGCCCGCCAGACCACTCCGGAGACTGCCCCATGAACCGCCCCACCACGCCGCCGACCGATACCTCCGACAACCGCCGCCCCTATGGCGCGCTGCCGCGCGGCACCTGCACGCTCGTCGGCGCGGGCCCGGGTGATCCGGAACTGCTCACGCTGAAAGCCCTCAAGGCGATCCAGGCCGCCACCGTGCTGCTGGTGGACGACCTGGTGAGCGACGAAATCGTCGCCCTCGCCGAGCCCGGCGCGCGCATTGTCCACGTCGGCAAGCGCGGCGGCTGCAAGAGCACGCCGCAGGCCTTCATCGAGAAGCTGATGGTAATGGCCGTGCACGAGGGCGAGAACGTGGTGCGCCTGAAGGGCGGCGATCCGTTCATCTTCGGCCGCGGCGGCGAGGAGGTGGAGCACCTGCGCGCCGCCGGCATTGCGGTCACGGTGGTCAACGGCATCACCGCGGGGCTGGCGGGCATGACCCTGCTGGGCACGCCGCTCACGCACCGCGAGCATGCGCACGGCGTGGTGTTCGTCACCGGCCACGCCAAGCCCGGCGACAGCGGCACCGACTGGCGGCAGCTCGCCGCCACGGCGCGCGCGGCCCGTCTCACGCTGGTGATCTACATGGGCGTGAGCAGCGCCGCGCACATCCAGCAGGAACTGCTGACCGGCCTGCCCGCCTGCACGCCCGTGGTCGTCATCCAGCACGTGAGCCTGCCCTGCCAGCGCCATGCGCTCACCACCCTGGGCGAGCTGCACGCCACCATCGAGCGCGAGCAGCTCGGCAGCCCCTCCGTCATCGTGGTGGGCGACGTGGCGGCCGGTGTGGAGGCCGCGGCGGGCACCGGACTGGGCCAGCCGGTGCCTGCCGCCCCGGCGCCGCTGCGCCACGCCGGCTGAACGCACGCAGGATTTGCGCGGCACGCCGCCCGGAAGCGGCCTTCAGCCGTGCGCCGCGGCCGCTTCGCGCTGGATCTGGGCGAAACGCTCGGCCTGCTCCCTGCGCAGGTTCTTGCGCAGCAGCGCGGCCTCCCAGCGGCGACGCTCGTCCGCCGTGGAGGGCGCGAGCGGCGGCACCGGCGTGGGCTTGCGGGCCTCGTCCACCGCCACCATCGTGAAGAAACAGCTGTTGACGTGCCGCACGATCTGCGTGCGGATCTCCTCGGCCACCACCTTCACGCCGATCTCCATCGACGACGTGCCCGTGTAGTTCACGCTCGCGAGGAAGGTGACGAGTTCGCCCACGTGGATGGGCTGCAGGAACGTGACCTGGTCCACGCTCAGCGTGACCACGTAGCTGCCCGAATAGCGAGCGGCGCACGAATACGCCACCTGGTCCAGCAGCTTGAGGATGGCACCGCCGTGCACGTTGCCGGAGAAATTGGCCATGTCGGGCGACATGAGCACCGTCATGCTGAGCTGGTGGGCCGGGCTGTGGGGCATGGTCATGGCCCGGATTCTAGGGGGCGCGCAGGCGGGCGCCACAGCCGAGCCCGCACGCCTGGGGCCCAGGTTCTGCTCCGTTTACGAAGTGCAGGGCAAGAAGGCGTACCGTCCAGCCAGTTGCAACGACATGTCAACGCATGCGTGCAAAGAAACAACCATGTAAGCCTTGGAAATTCCGCACAAAGGAATCTCCGGATACCGTTAGCCTTCGATGCTGCAACGCAACATCCACAACGAATCTCCGGAGGAACCATGGACCTGACGACCCGACTGCTGCTTCAGAACCGAGCCTGGGCCGACGAAATGACGTCGCGCGATCCCGCCTTCTTCGGGAAACTGGTGGGCGGCCAGCAGCCGCGGGCCTTCTGGATCGGCTGCGCCGACAGCCGTGTGCCGGCCGAGCGCATCACCAACGCCCTGCCGGGAGAGCTGTTCGTGCACCGCAGCGTGGCCAACCTCGTGCAGCCCGACGACACCAACATCATGAGCGCCCTGCAGTACGCGATCGACGTGCTGCGCGTGCCCGCCGTCATCGTCTGCGGGCACGAGGGCTGCGGCGGCGTGCGCGCTGCCCTGCTGCAGTCTCGCGAGCGCGTCGGCGAGCCCGGCGAAGGCGATTACCTGGGCCACCACATCCGGCCGCTGCGTGCGCTCTACCGGCGCCGCGCGCGGGAGATCGAGGCCGGCGACGGCTGCGACGATACCGAAGAGGGCCTCTGCGAACGGGTGGACCGCTTCGTGGCCCTGAACGTCGCCGAGCAAGTGCAGGCCCTGGCCGCCACGGCCCCCGTGCGCCGTGCCTGGGAGCGTGGGCAACCGCTCGCGCTGCTCGGCTGGGTGTATGCGCTGCGCGACGGCCGGCTGCGCGAGGTGGTGTCGCAGGACGGAAGCGGCCTCCAGTGGGCCGAAGCCGCCTGATGCCGGGGAGACGCACCATGACCCCTCCGAGCGATCTGCACGCGGTTCCCGCTTCCGCCACCCCCGCCGCTGCTTCCGCGCACGGGCCCCACCTGCCCGGCGCACGCACCGCCGGCCTGTTCGCACACCTGCGCCAGGACGCGCCGGCCAGCCTCGTGGTCTTCCTCGTCGCATTGCCGCTGTGCCTGGGCATCGCGCTGGCCAGCGGCGTGCCGCTCATGGCCGGTCTGGTGTCGGGCATCGTGGGCGGCCTCGTCGTGGGCGCTCTCTCGGGCTCGCACCTGAGCGTGAGCGGCCCGGCCGCCGGGCTCGTGGTGATCGTGGTGGGCGCCATCGCCAGCCTGGGCAGCTATCCGGCGTTTCTCACCGCCGTGGTGCTGGCAGGGGCCCTGCAGTGGGTGCTCGGCAGGCTGCGCGCCGGCAACATCGGCGCGTGCTTTCCCGCGCCGGTGATCCAGGGCATGCTCGCGGCGATCGGCATGCTGCTGATCATCAAGCAGCTGCCCGTGGCGTTCGGGTTCCAGTCCACGGAGCAGGCGCTGGGCACCGTGCCCTCGGCCGCGGACAGCCTGGATGCCGCGCGCCACCTCTTCGGCGCGGCCAGCCTGAGCGCTACCATGACCGCGGCCGGGGCGCTGGCGATCCTGTTCGCCTGGGACACGCCCTTCGCCAGGCGCCTGCCGCTCATCGGGCGGTTGCCGGGGCCGCTGCTCGCCGTGGTCTGGGGCGTGGGCTGCCACGCCGCGGCGCTCGCCACCGTGCCCGCCGCCGCGCTCACCGAGGCACAGCGCGTGAACCTGCCCGAGGTGCACAGCCTGGCGGGCCTCTGGTCGCAGTTCGCCGCTCCCGACTGGACCGCGCTCGCCGATCCCCGGGTCTACACCGTGGCGCTCACGCTGGCCCTGGTCGCCAGCCTGGAGACGCTGCTCAGCCTCGAGGCCACCGACCGGCTCGACCCGCTGAAACGCGTGGCGCCGCCCAACCGGGAACTGCGCGCGCAGGGCATCGGCAACATCGTGGCGGGGCTGCTCGGCGGCCTGCCGATCACTGCCGTCATCGTGCGCAGCTCCGCCAACGTGCAGGCCGGTGCGCGCTCGCGGCTCTCGGCCATCCTGCACGGCCTGCTGCTGCTTGCGAGCCTGCTGTTCCTCGCCGAGTTCCTGGAATGGATTCCCCTGGCAGCGCTGGCCGCCGTGCTGCTGCACACGGGCTACAAACTCGCGAAGCCCGCCCTGGTGCGCGCGGCGTGGCGGGCTGGCTGGGGCGTGTTCATCCCGTTCGCCGTGACGGTGGGCGCCATCCTCGCGACCGACCTGCTCATGGGCATCCTCATCGGGCTGGCCAGCAGCATGCTGTTCGTCATCGAATCGAACACGCGCGGCGCGCTGTCGATGCTCACGGAGGGCCGCATGCACCTGCTGCGGCTCAACAAGGACGTCTCGTTCTTCAGCCGCGCGACGCTGCGCGGCTATCTCTCGCGGGTGCATGAGGGCGATGCACTGGTGATCGAGGGCAGCGACTGCCGCTTCCTCGACCGCGACATCCGGGAAACGCTGCAGGACTTCCTGGCGCATGCCGATGAACGCGGCATCCAGGTGGAATGCAGATCACTGCCGGCCCAGATGCCGGAGGCGGGCCTTTCCGGCGCCGTGGGCGTGGCCGGGCTGCTGGCCCTGCTGCGGCCACGGGCACGGCCCGTCCCGGCGGCCCGCTGACCAGAGGCCCGCGGCCGCTCTGCCGCCCCGGCTGCGCGCCGTGATACCGATGGACACGGCGCCGGTCGCGGGGGTTCGCTACACTCGCGCCTCGCTCCACAGACCGCTGCGGCGGTCCGCGGCGCACGCCCGTGGGGCGGCGCGCCCGCGGGCCGGGCGCGCCGTACCATGCTCGACAAACTCAACGACTTCACGGCCAGCCACGGCGAACTGCGCCCGGGCCGGGGCCATATCTCCGGCGTCATCGCGCTGTCGCTGGGCATCCTCTGCTTCCTCGGGGTGCTGGCGTTCCATTTCCCGCAGTACCTGACCACGCCGCAGCTGCGCAAAGCCTACAACGTGGACGTGATCCGCACGCTGATGTTCGCGGCGCTGGTGATCGCGGGCGGGCTGTCGCTCGTGAACATCGTCTTCAACCGGTCGCGCTGGCTCTCGTCCACGGCCTTCCTGCTCGTGACCTCGGCCGCGCTGCTGGGCGGCCACAAGGTGCCGGTGCACGACTTCGCCGACAACACGCCCTACATCGGGCTGGACTGGTTCATCCTCGATCTGCTCGGCAGTGCGCTGATCTTCATCTTCATCGAGAAGCTGTTCGCGCTGCGGCGCGACCAGCCGATCTTCCGCTCCGAATGGCAGTGCGACTTCCACCATTTCATCGTGAACCACATGGTGGTGGGTTTCGTGCTGCTGGCCACCAACCTGCTCGTGCACCGGCTGTTCGGCTGGGCGGCCAGCGACGGCATCCGCGGCTGGGTGCAGGGCCTGAACTTCTGGGTGGCGCTCTTTCTCATCATTCTCGTGGCCGATCTGGTGCAGTACTGGACGCACCGCGCCTACCACGAGGTGCCGGTGCTGTGGCGCCTGCATGCCGTGCACCACAGCGTGAAAAGCATGGATTGGATGGCGGGCTCGCGCCAGCACATCCTGGAGCTGCTGATCACGCGCACGCTGGTGCTCGCGCCGATCTACGTGCTGGGCTTCTCGAAGGAAGTGATCGACGCCTACATCGTGATCGTGGGCTTCCAGGCCGTGTTCAACCATGCCAACGTGAGCGTGCGCCTGGGGCCGCTGCGCTACGTGCTGGTGACGCCCAACTTCCACCACTGGCACCACAGCCAGGACCAGGAGGCGCTCGACAGAAACTATGCGGCGCACTTCGCGTTCATCGACTACCTGTTCGGCACCGCCGTGAAGAGCGACCGGCTCTGGCCCGAGAAATACGGCGTGCTGGGCGACTACGTGCCCAACGGCTTCGTGAAGCAGCTGAAGTTCCCGTTCACCTGGAAGGGCTGATGGACACCGCTGCCCATTGCTACGACGCCGTCGTCGTCGGCGCCGGCGCGGCCGGCCTGTTCTGCGCGGCCCAGGCGGGCCAGCGGGGCCTGCGCGTGCTGCTGATCGACCACGCCGAAAAAGTGGCCGAGAAGATCCGCATTTCCGGCGGCGGCCGCTGCAACTTCACCAACCGCGACCTGGATGCCGCCGCGCCGCACCGGCACTTCGTGGGCCGCAATCCGCAGTTCGCCCGCTCGGCGCTGTCGCGCTACACCCCGGCGGACTTCATCGCGCTGGTGCAGAAGCACGGCATCGCCTTTCACGAGAAGCACAAGGGCCAGCTGTTCGCCGACCGCTCGGCGGAAGACATCATCGCGATGCTGCTCGCCGAATGCGAGGCCGGCCGGGTGGAGCGCTGGCAGCCGTGCGACGTGCGCTCGGTGGCCTGGGCCGAAGGGGATGCGGGCGCGTCGGGCTCCGGCGGCTACCTGCTGCAGACCGGCCGCGGCGCGGTGCGCAGCCGCAGTCTCGTGATCGCGACGGGCGGGCTGTCGATCCCGAAGATCGGCGCGACCGACCTCGGCTACCGTGTGGCACAGCAGTTCGGCCTGCCGCTGGTGGAGCGCCGGCCGGGCCTGGTGCCGCTCACCTTCGACGGCGACGGCTGGGCGCCGTACGCCGGCCTCGCGGGGCTCGCCCTGCCGGTGGAGATGTCCACGGGCGTCTCCGCCCCCCCCCACGCTCCACCGCTGCGCGGGTCGCTGCCCCCCGAGGGGGCCGTTTCCGCCTCGGGGCGGCCCAGCGGCAGAAAGAAGACGCGCATGGCCTTCCACGAAGACCTGCTCTTCACCCACCGCGGCCTCTCGGGCCCGGCGGTGCTGCAGATCTCCAGCTACTGGCAGCCCGGCACGCCGATCGCGCTCGACCTGGCCCCCGGCACCGATCTGCCCGCGGCTTTCGCGCAGGCCAAGCTGCGCTCCAGGAAGCGCGTGGCCAACGAACTGGCCGCGCTGGTGCCCACGCGCCTGGCCGATGCCTGGGTGGAACGGCACCCCGAGCTGCAGCGCCCCATCAACGAGGCCCCCGACAAGGCCCTGGCCAGGCTGGCGGAACAACTCGCGCGCTGGGAGCTGGTGCCCACGGGCACCGAGGGATACAAGAAGGCCGAGGTGACGCTGGGCGGCGTGGACACGTCCGCACTGTCGCAGCAGACGATGGAGGCGAAAGCCCGGCCGGGCCTGTATTTCATCGGCGAAGTGGTGGACATCACGGGCTGGCTGGGGGGCTACAACTTCCAGTGGGCCTGGGCGAGCGCCCACGCCTGCGCGCAGGCGCTGGCGGCCGGTTGATCCGCGGGGGCCACGCCCGGCCCGCGCCGCAGTGCCAGATCAACCCGGCATGCCGCTGCCGGCCACCTCGCCCCAGCGCGCCATCCCGAGCCAGTCGCGCAACGCGACCGCCCCGCGCGGCGTGACGGCGAGCGCCCGCGATCCGGCGGTGCGCGCCAGCCATCCCTCCGCGAGGCAATGCGCGCAGACCAGCGCGCCGATGCGCCCGGCCACGTGCGGGCGGCGCTCGCTCCAGTCCAGGCAGGGGCGGCAGACGGGCCGGCGGGACGTGGCCGAATCGAGCGCGCCGGCGGCTCCCGGCGCGTCCACGCCGAGCCGCGCCAGCACGGCCGCGGCCCGGTCCGTGGCATGCCCGCCTTCGTCGCTGTCGAACACGACGGCACCCTCCTCCAGCAGGTGTGCCGCCACCGCCACGCCCAGCCGTCCGGCCAGGTGGTCGTAGCAGGTGCGCGCGCGGCGCAGCGCCTCGTCGCGCGGCCCGGCCGCCACGGCCCGCACGGGAATGTCCCGCGGGCGCACGGCGAACTGCATCAGCCCTTCGAGCAGCCGCGCCACCTCGGGCCCGGCCAGCCGGTGGTAGCGGTGGCGGCCCTGGCTCTGCACCGACAGCAGGCCCTCCTCGGCCAGCAGTGCGAGATGCCGGCTCGCCGTGGCGGGCGAGACGTGCGCGGCCTGCGCGAGTTCGCGCGCGGTGAGCGCGCGGCCGTCCATCAGCGCGAGCAGCATGCCGGTGCGCGCGGGCTCGCCGATGAGGGCGGCCACATGGGCGATCTGGTTGGTCTTCACGCACCGCAGTGTGCCCCACGGGCCGGCCGGCACGCTTCGCTCCGCGGCGAAACGTCGGCCCTGCACCGCGGCATCCAATGGCGGCATGCCATCGCGGGGAGGCCCTTCCCCGCATCCAGGAGCCCATCTTGTCCATCACCTGCTTCATCCGCTACGAGATCGATCCGTTCCAGATCGACGCCTTCCGCGACTACGCCCGGCACTGGGGCCGCATCATCCCGCGCTGCGGCGGCCACCTGCTGGGCTACTTCCTGCCGCACGAGGGCAGCAACTACGAGGCCTGGGGCCTGATCGCCTTCGACAGCCTGGCGGCCTACGAGGCCTACCGCGAACGGCTGCGGGCAGACCCGGAGGGCCGCGCGAATTTCGAGCGGGCGCAGCGGGGACGCTTCATCCTCCGCGAGGAGCGGCGCTTCGCGCTGGCGGTGCCGGGCACCCTCGGGCTGCCGGCCCAAGGGGATCGCACGGCAACAGCCGCTTGCAACGCCGGGGGCACCGCACCATGATCGCCGTCCTGTTCGAGGCCCACCCTTGCGCCGACGGCCGCGACGAATACCTGGCGCGCGCCGCGGCCCTGCATGCCGACCTGGAGGGCATGGACGGCTTCCTCGGCCTGGAGCGCTTCCAGAGCCTGACCTCGCCCGCCAAGCTGCTGTCGCTGTCGTTCTGGCGCGACGAAGACGCCGTGGCGCGGTGGCGCAGCCATGCCGGCCACCGCGCGGCGCAGGCCGCCGGGCGCGGCGGGGTGTTCACGGACTACCGGCTGCGCGTGGCACGGGTGCTGCGCGACTACGGACCGCACGACCGGCGCGGTGCGCCGGACGGAGCGGCTACTGCGCCCTTGCCGGGCCCTGCAGGCGCGGCGGCGGCGCGGCCAGTTCCGACAGCCACCGCTGCAGCGCCTGCGGCGGCAGCGCCCGGCTGAAGAAGTAGCCCTGCACCTCGTCGCAGTCCAGCGAGGCCAGCATGCGCAGCGTGGCCTCGTCCTCCACGCCCTCGGCCACCACCTGCAGGCCCAGGGTGCGGCCCAGGCCGATAATGGCGCGCGTGATCGCCATGTCCGCCGGGCTGGAGAGCATGTCGCGGATGAAGGACCGGTCCACCTTCAGCGTGTCGATCGCGAAGCGCTTCAGATAGGCCAGGCTGGAATAGCCCGTGCCGAAATCATCGATGGACAGCTGCACGCCCAATCGCTTGAGGGCCGCGAGCTGGCCCTGCGCCATGCCGGCGTGGTCCATGAGCTGCGACTCGGTGATCTCCAGCTCCAGGCAGCGCGCCGGCATGCCGTGGCGCGCCAGCATCGCCGCGATGTCCGGCACCAGCTGCGGATCGGCCAGCTGCGCCGCCGACAGGTTGACCGACACCGGCAGCCCCGCGAGCCAGCCGCCCGCGTCCGAGGCGCGCCAGACCGCCCATTGCGCGCAGGCCTGGTCGAGCACCCAGGCGCCGATCGGCCGGATCAGGTTGGCCTCTTCCGCGATCGGGATGAATTCGCCCGGCAGCACGGTCCCGAGCGTGGGGTGGTTCCAGCGCAGCAGCGCCTCCACGCCGGTGGGCCAGCCGGTGCGCGCCGACATGCGCGGCTGGTAGTGCAGCACGAACTCGTCGCGCTCCAGCGCCCGCCGCAGGGCCTGCTCCAGCGCCTGCCGCGCCTGCACGCGCCGGTCGGTCTCCAGCGAGTAGAGCCGGGCCATGTCGCGGCCGGCGGTCTTGGCCTCGTACATCGCCGCGTCGGCCCGGCGCATCAGCTCGTCCAGGTCCGCCCCGTCCTCGGGATAGACGGCGATGCCCACGCTGCACGACACGCTCAGTTCGTGGCCGTCCACCGGATGGCTCTGGCGGATCAGCGGGATGAGGCGCTCCTCCACCGCGCGCAGCACCTGCCCGGCGCCCTCCACCTGCCGCATGACGACCACGAACTCGTCCCCGCCCAGGCGGCTGACCGTGTCGCCGTCGCGCACCGCCTGCACCAGCCGGGCGGCCACCGAGCGCAGCAGGCCGTCGCCGATGTGGTGGCCCAGGGTGTCGTTGATCGCTTTGAAGCGGTCCAGGTCGATGAACAGCACCGCCAGCCGCTCGCCGCTCAGCGCCGCCTGGTCGAGTCCGGCCTGCAGGCGCTGCACGCACAGCGAGCGGTTGGGCAGTTCGGTCAGCACGTCGTGGTGCGCCAGGAACCGGATCCGCTCCTCGTTGCGCTTGCGGTCCGTGATGTCGATCGCGATGCCGATGTAGTTGGTCACCGCGCCGCCCTTGCCGCCTTCGCGCACGACCGACACCATGAGCCAGGCCGGATAGCTCTCGCCCGACCGCCGCCGGAAATGCACCTCGCCCTGCCAGGACTCTTTCTCGGCCAGCGCGCGGGCGATCACGGCGCCCGGCGAGGGCTCGGCGGGCGCTTCCAGCAGCATTCCCAGATGCTCGCCGATCACCTCGTAGAAATCGTAGTGCGTGCTGCGGCAGAACGCCTGGTTCACACTCAGGATGCGCTGCGAGGCATTCATGATGATGATGCCCTCGGACGAGGCTTCGAACACCTTCGCCCACAGCTCCAGCCGCTGCTCCATCACCTTGAGCACGTTGATCGGCGCGAACGCCGTGAGCATCGCGTCGCGGCCCTGGAAGCGCAGGCGCCGCGCCGACAGCACCGCCCAGGACGGCTCGGCCCCGCCCTTCCAGCGCACCTCGAACTCGTCCACCACGCCGTGGTCGGCCAGGCGCTGGAAGAAGCGCGCCCGCACGCCGGGCTCCAGCCCCGTGCGCCACGGATCGTGCGTGACGCCGCCGAGCCACGGGCTGGCCGGCGCATTGCAGTGCAGCACCTCGTGCTCGGGAACGGAGGTCACCACCATCGGGATCGGCAGCGCCTCCACGAGTTCGCGCTGGGCTTCGGCGGCGCGGGCGCTCGCGGCCAGCTCCTGCTGCAGCACCCGCTCGTGGTCCAGTTGGGCCAGCATCTCGTTGAACGCGGTCACGAGCCGTCCGATCTCGTCGCCGCTGCTCCAGTGGGCCCGCAGCGTGTGGTCACCGGTGCGCCGCACCTCGCCGGCCACCCGCGCGAGCTGCTGCAGCGGCTTGGCGATCTGGCGCGCCACCAGGGTGACGAGGCTCAGGATGCAGCCCAGCAGCAGCACGGCGGTTCCCAGGTGCAGCCACATGCGGGCGAACAGGTCGTGCACCCGCGTGGCCAGCAGCTCTTCCATCGCGTCCGTGCCCGCCACCCAGGCGCTGCCCAGCGCGCCCAGCAGCGCCTGCTGGCGCTCGCGCAGCTCCAGGGCCGCGGCATCCGGGCCCACGTCGCCCTGCGCCACCCGCTGCAGCAGCGTCTGCAGCGCCTGCCCGGAGGTCTGCAGCGCATGGCGCGTCGATTCCAGGCGATCCCGCAGCGCGGGTTTGCCGGCGATGAAGGCCTGGTCGAAGTCCGAGTCGATGCCCACCAGCACCGCGTCGAGCCGGCCCACCAGGGTCAGCAGCTCGGCGGCGCGGTGCGAGCCGACGGCCGTCTGCTGCCGGGGCGCGGGCCGCTGGGCGAGGAAGCCCTGGGTGTCGTGCACCACCTGCAGCAGCTCGGGATAGCGCAGCATGGTGAGCGACATCACGTAATAGCTGTCCAGGTCCGGGTCCAGGATCAGGTTGGACTGGTTGGCGACGGTGGTCAGGAGTTCGCGGCCCTGTCGCAGCAGCGTGCCGCGGTCCTGCGGCGGGCCGGCCCGGGGCGCCCCGGCCGCGGAGCCGCCTTCGGCCTGCAGCGCCTGCTCGAAACGCCCGGCCATGTCCTCGGTGTGAAGGGCAGCGTCGTGCGCCTCCCGCACGTCCCGCATGCGGCCCCGCAGCAGCGCGCGCGCCGTCGGATCGCCCGGAAGGAAGGCGCCCATGAGCCCGTCGCGCACCACGGCGGCATAGGCCGTGCCCACGATTTCCTTGCGTGCGAAATCGATGGCCAGGTATTTCTCGTGGATCAGGATGCCCGAGACGTAGATGACCGCGGTCAGGTCGAGCAGGTAGATGAGCATGAGCTTGCGGCCCACGCTGAGACGGCCCAGCCAGCGCGTGAGGCGGCCCGTGATGCGGTGCAGGTTCGGCATAGAGTCCCGATGGGGAGGCGCTGGCACCCCTGTGCCCCGCCCTCCGGAAACGCCCGCGGATCCGGGCTCTCCCATCGGTTAGCAACATCCACACCCAGGCGGCAAGGTTCCGACTGCCGGAAGCGCAACGCGGCAATGGCCCTGAGCCATCCCCTGACACACCATCGCCAGAAAACGCTACAATCCAAGGCTTTGCTGGCAAATCCCCGTCGGCCAATACTAGTTAGAGACGGGGAAACCCGCTGTGAATGGCTGCAGGGCCCGATCTTCCCCGCAACCCGCTGGCAGCACATACTGGAAACATCACTGAATGACCACCATCCGTGTAAAAGAGAACGAACCCTTCGACGTGGCACTGCGCCGCTTCAAGCGCACCATCGAAAAGCTGGGCCTGCTGACCGACCTGCGCGCCCGTGAGTTCTACGAAAAGCCGACGGCCGAGCGCAAGCGCAAGAAGGCTGCCGCCGTGAAGCGCCACTACAAGCGCGTCCGCAGCATGCAGCTGCCCAAGAAGCTGTACTGATCGGCTTGTCGGCCGCCGTATCGACGAGTCATACGGCCGGCCTCGCCGCCGAGAAACCCGCGCTAGGGACGCCAAGCGCGGGTTTTGTCGTTTTACGGGTCTGCAAAAAGCCTTCCTGGCGTCGTTGCAGCGCCTTGCCGTAGCGACACTACTGTCTGCGGCGCTACGCCTCGCCGGAGGGGCTTTGTGCAAACCCTTCCGCTCTGCCTGATCCATCAAATCAAATACAAGGAAAACCATCATGGGCCTCAAGGAACAGATCACCGAAGACATGAAGACCGCCATGCGCGCCAAGGACTCCGAACGCCTGGGCACCATCCGGCTGCTGCAGGCCGCGATAAAGCAGAAGGAAGTGGACGAGCGCGTCACACTGGACGATGCCGCCATCGTCGCGATCGTGGACAAGCTCATCAAGCAGCGCAAGGACTCGATCACGGCCTTCGAGGGCGCGGGGCGCCAGGACCTGGCCGACAAGGAGAAGTCGGAGATGGCCGTGCTGCAGGCCTATCTGCCGGAGCGCTTGTCGGCCGACGAGGTGACGGCGGCCGTGCAGGCCATCGTGGCCGAGCTGGGTGCCGCGGGCCCGGGCGACATGGGCAAGGTGATGGGCGTGGTGAAGACGCGCCTGGCCGGCAAGGCCGACATGGGCCAGGTGTCGGCCGCCGTGAAGGCGGCCCTGGCCGGCTGACGGGCCACGCCCCTTCTCCGGAGGCGCGGCCGTGCGCTGCCCCCGTACATCGCTGCCAGCGCTCCCCCAGGGAGGCTGGCAGTTTTTCATGGTGCCGTCGTTGCCGCAGTGCGGGACGTGGCGGCCGCCGCGGCCGCTGCTGCCGCCGGGTGAGGATGGGCCGCCATCAGGGCGTCGTCACGGGCGGCGGCGCGCAGCGCGGCGGGGCGCTGCTGGTGAGGCCGCACATAGTCCTCGAATGCGGGCCGGCGCTCCAGCATCCCGAAGCGCATGTAGAAGCCCATCACCGAGGCGAGGTAGAGATCGGCCACGGTGAAGCCGTCGCCCACCACGTACGCCTTGCCGGCCACCGCCTGCTCCAGCGTGCGCAGCAGGTCGGCCTCGCTGCCGTAGCCCGCCTCCGACGTGGGTGCCAGGGCGCCGTACTTGCGCGCGGTGAGGAACGACTCCACCGGCCCGGCCGCGAAGAACAGCCAGCGGTAGCACAGGCCGCGCAGCGCCGAGCCGGGCTGCGGCAGCAGCGCCTTCTCCGGCACCAGGTCCGCCAGGTGGGTGCAGATGGCGGCATTCTCCGTGATCGTCACGCCGCCGTGGCGCAGCGCGGGCACCTTGCCCATCGGGTTCACGGCGAGGTAATCCGGCGACTTCATCGTGCTGCCGTAGTCCAGGATGACCTCCTCGTACGGCAGGCCGATCTCCTCCAGCATCCAGCGGCTGACCCGGCCGCGGGACATGGGGTGGGTGTAGAAGGTCAGGGATTCGGTCTGCATCGCGGGCTCCAGGGTTGAAAGAGCCCGCAGTCTGCGCGCGGCCGATGTCAGATCCTGTCAGCAGTCAGTTCCCGCACGCCGCTGCCGGCCTGCTGCAGGCGCTCCTTGCGCCAGCGCCGCAGGAGGTCGTGGCGCTGGGCCGGGTAACGCATGCCGGTGTCCTCCAGCGACAGCACCCGGTCGGCCCGGAAGTGGCGGAAGTCCTGGCGCAGCTCGCACCAGCCCGCCAGCAGGCGCATCCGGTCGAGGAACGCCATGGCGAACGGCCAGACCACGCGCTCGGTCACGGCGTCGCCGGCATCCGTGTAACGCATGCGCACCGCATGGCCCGCCCGGATCGCGTTGCGCAGGGTGCCCAGCCAGGGCTCGGGCGGCGGGCCCGACCACTGCGGCGCGAACAGCCCGCTGGTCTCCACCTCGAGGCGCAGCAGGGCCGGCAGCGTGCTGGCGATGCGCTCCATGCCCTGCGCCGCGGCGCGGGCCAGCACCGGGTCGGCATGGGCCGCCACCCAGCGCGCGCCCAGCAGCAGCGCCTCCAGCTCCTCGGGTGGGAACATCATCGGCGGCAGCAGAAAGCCGGGACGCAGCTGGTAGCCGACGCCCGCGTCGCCCGCGACGTCGGCCCCCTGCTCCCGCAGCACGGCGATGTCGCGGTACAGCGTGCGCAGGCTCACGCCCAGGCGCCCGGCCAGCAAGGCTCCGGAGACGGGATGGCGGCAGCGGCGCAGTTCATCGAGCAACTGCAGCAGCCGGGCGGAGCGGACGGGACGGTTCATGCGGCCTCCGTTCCCCAGGTCTCGCGCGAGAGATGGGCCTGCAGGAACTCCACGCACACGCGCACCTTGGCCGAGCGCTCCAGCCGCGTGGGGTACACGGCCCAGACATTGGCCTCCTGCCGCCATTCGGGCAGCAGCCGCACCAGCCGCCCGGCCGCGAGCTCCGGCCCGACGTCCCAGAGCGACCGCAGCACGATGCCGCGCCCGTCCACCGCCCACTGCACCGCCATCTCGCCATGGTTGGCCGACAGCGGCCCGCGCACCTTCACCGTGCGGTCGGCCGCGCCGCTGCGCAGCCGCCAGACGCCGAAGGGGTGGTCGCGCTCCTTGATCACCAGGCAGTCATGGCCGGCCAGGTCGTCCAGCGCGCGGGGCATGCCCTTGCGCGCCAGGTAGGCCGGCGCGGCGCACAGCACGCGGCAGTTGCCGGCCAGCCGGCGGGCGATGAGGTGCGGCGCGATCTCGTCGCCCACGCGCACGTCCAGATCGAACCCCTCCCCCGCCACGTCCACCAGCCTATCGAACACTTCGAGCCGCACCTGCAGGCCCGGGTGGCGCTCCACCAGCCGCGACACCGCGGGCGCCACGATGCGCCGGCCGAAGCCGAAGCTGCAGCTCACCCGCAGCAGCCCGCGCGGCTCGCGGCGCGTCACGGCCACCTCCTGCAGCAGCTGGTCCCAATCGTCGAGGATGCGCTGCGCCCAGTGGAAAACGCGCTCGCCCTCCTCCGTCACCGCCACGCGGCGCGTGGTGCGGTGCAGCAGCTTCACCGCCAGTTCCTCTTCGAGCAGGCGGATGCGTTTGCTGACGTAGGCAGGCGATGCGCCCAGCTCGGCAGCGGCCTGGGCGAAGCTGGCCCGGCGGACCACGGCGGTGAAGACACGCAGGTCGTCGGTAGCGGGGGTTTTATGCACGTTGCGTGAACAATGGAACCACGGGTGGCGGATTGTATTGCGCGGCGGTTTGCCGAAGAATCGGCGGCATGCGGTCGGTCGGGCCCCTCGGCATGCCGACCCTCCGCTCCATCCTTTCGCACCCACCACCACTTTCCGGAGACTTCGCCCATGACCCACCCCGCCCCCTTCAAGATCGCCGTCCTGCCCGGCGACGGCATCGGCAAGGAAGTCATGCCCGAGGGCCTGCGTGCCACCCAGGCGGCCGCCGAGCGCTTCGGCATCGCGCTGGAACTGCACACCTTCGAGTGGGCGAGCTGCGACTACTACCTCGCCCACGGGAAGATGATGCCCGACGACTGGAAGGCGCAACTGCAGGGCATGGACGCGATCTTCTTCGGCGCCGTCGGCTGGCCGGCCACCGTGCCGGACCACGTCTCGCTCTGGGGCTCGCTGCTCAAGTTCCGCCGCGAGTTCGACCAGTACATCAACCTGCGCCCGGTGCGCCTGTTCGAAGGCGTGCCCTGCCCGCTGGCCGGCCGCAAGCCCGGCGACATCGACTACTACGTGGTGCGCGAGAACACCGAAGGCGAATACACGTCGCTCGGCGGCATCATGTACGAGGGCACAGACCGCGAGATCGTGATCCAGGAATCGGTCTACTCGCGCAAGGGCGCCGAGCGGCTGCTGAAGTTCGCCTTCGACCTCGCCCAGAGCCGCCCGAAGAAGCACGTCACGCTCGCCACCAAGAGCAACGGCATCGCCATCAGCATGCCCTGGTGGGACCAGCGCGCGGACGACGTGGCCCAGGGCTACCCGGGCATCACGCTGGACAAGCAGCACATCGACATCCTGACGGCGCGCTTCGTGCTGCAGCCCGGGCGTTTCGACGTGGTGGCGGCGACGAACCTGTTCGGCGACATCCTCTCGGACCTGGGGCCCGCCACCACCGGCACCATCGGCCTGGCGCCTTCCGCCAACCTGAACCCGGAGCGCACGTTCCCCAGCCTGTTCGAGCCGGTGCACGGCTCGGCGCCGGACATCTACGGGAAGAACATCGCCAACCCGATCGCGATGGTCTGGTCGGGGGCGCTGATGCTGGACTTCCTCACGCGGGGCCAGGGCGCGGGCCGGCAGGCGCACGATGCGATCGTCGCGGCGATCGAGCAGGTGATCAAGACCGGACCGAAGACGCCGGACCTGGGCGGCACGGCGAACACGACGCAGGTGGGCGAGGCGATCGCGGCGGCGATCGCGCAGGGCTGACGCGCGGACCACCGCCGTCGCCAGCACGGGCCGCAACCCTGCATGCCCGGGGTGGGCGGCGGCCCGATAAACTGGCCGCCTCCCCACTGCATTTCCTTTCGGCATGCGATTGAACGCCCTGTTGCGCCCCCTGGGCATCCTGAGCGCGGCGGCCCTGGCCGCCTGTGGCAGTGCGCCGCCCGCGGCACCGGCGGCGTCGCCGGCCGCGCCGTCCCGGACCGCGCCCGCACCCGCCCCCCAGCCGGCGCCCGTCAAGGTGGGCATCGCCCTGGGCGGGGGCGCGGCCAAGGGCTTCGCGCACATCGGCGTCATCAAGATGCTGGAGGCGAACGGGTTCGCGCCCGCCGTGGTGGCCGGCACCAGCGCGGGCAGCGTGGTGGGCGCGCTGTATGCGAGCGGCATGAACGCGTTCGAGCTGCAGGAAAAGGCCGTGGCGCTCGACGAGGCGAAGATCCGCGACCTGCAGCTGGCCTCCGGCGGGCTCATCCTCGGCCAGAAGCTCGAAGACTACGTGAACGCGCAGTTGCGCAACCAGCCGATCGAGCGGCTGGCCAGGCCGTTCGCCGCGGTGGCGACGCGGCTGGAGGACGGCGAGCGCACGGTGTTCACGCGCGGCAATACCGGCCAGGCGGTGCGTGCCTCCAGCAGCATCCCGGGCGTGTTCCAGCCCGTGGCGATCGGCAAGGTCCACTTCGTGGACGGCGGCGTGGTGAGCCCCGTGCCGGTGGATGCGGCACGCCAGCTCGGCGCGGACGTGGTGGTCGCCGTGGATATTTCCAACAAGGCGCGCGGCCAGACGCCGGCCGGCATGGTCGGCACCCTGGGCCAGTCGATCGCGATCATGGGGCAGAAGCTCGGCCAGGCCGAACTGGCGCGGGCCGACGTCGTCGTGCGCCCGCAGGTGCTGGACATCGGCGCGGCCGATTTCACGCAGCGCGCCAGCGCCATTCTGGAGGGCGAGAAAGCCGCCCTGGCCGCGATGCCGCAGATCCGCGAACGCATCGCGCAACTGCAGGCCGCGCGGGCCGAGGCCACCCGGCTCGCCCAGCAGAAGGCCGCCGGGGCGCAGCACCAGGCCTGCCTGGAGCAGCGCTCGCGGCTGCAGAAGCTGGCCGGCATCGCGGGGCTGGACGGCTCCTGCCCAGCGCCCTGACACCTTACCGAGTCAGCCGGCGGCGCGCATGGCGTCCGCCGCCGCACCGTGGCCGCGGGCCTGCAGCGCATCGGCCGCACCCGCACGGTCGCGCGGCGCCTTGTTCTGGCTCAGCTTGGCCTTGCCCACCAGCGAGGTCACGGCGATCTCGATGCCGACGATGTGTTGCAGCAGTTCGTCCACGAAGCCCGGCGCGGCATCGCCCATCTTCCAGGGCACGGGCTCGCCGGCCTCGTGCCGCTTCGTGAGGCGCGCGACGATGCGGCGCACGAAGCGCTCGTCGTCGTGCACGGTGAGCGTGCCGTGCGCGTGCACCACTTCGTAGTTCCAGGTCGGCACCTGCCGGTGCGCCTCGTGCTTGCTCGGATACCAGCTGGGCGAGACGTACGCCTCCGCTCCGCGGAACACCACCATCACCGGCGCCCCGCCCGCGCAGCGCCGCCACACCGGGTTGGCACGCGCCACGTGGGCGCGCAGCACGCCGTGCGGCCCCTCGCCGGGGTCGAACGCGAACGGGATGTGGTCGGCGTCCAGCCCGCCCTCGCCGTGCGTGACGAGCATGCCGAGGGGGTGGTCCTGGACGATGCGGGCGAGGTCTTCGGGGCGGGTGACCGCGAAATGGTCGGGGATGTACATGCGCCGAAGAATACCCCCAGGGACGCAGCCCGGCGCGCACGCATGCGCCCGCCTCCTACGGCCGGCCCCGGACGGGCGGCGTAAGGTGCCGCCATGTCCCTCGGCAGCGATATTCCGGCACGGCTCGATCGCCTTCCCTGGTCGGGATGGCACTGGCGGGTGGTCGTCGCGCTCGGCATCGCCTGGGTGCTGGACGGGCTGGAGGTCACCATCGTCGGCTCGCTCGGCAGCGCGCTGGAACGCCCCGACACGCTGGGTCTGAGCGCCTCGCAGGTGGGCTGGACGGCTTCGCTCTACGTGGCTGGGGCCGTGCTGGGCGCGCTGGTCTTCGGCCGCATGGCGGATGCCCTGGGCCGCAAGCGCCTCTTCATGCTGACGCTGATGGTGTACATGGCCGCCACCGTGGCCACGGCCTTCACCAGCAGCTTCGCCGCATTCGCGTTCTGCCGGTTCCTCACGGGCATCGGCATCGGCGGCGAATACGCGGCGATCAATTCCGCCATCGACGAACTCATCCCCGCCCGCGTGCGCGGCCGCGTGAACCTGGCGATCAACGGCAGCTTCTGGCTGGGCGCGGCGCTCGGGGCCGCGCTGAGCCTCGTGCTGCTGGACGCCCGCGTGCTGGGCCCGGAGCACGGCTGGCGTGCCGCGTTCCTGATGGGCGCGCTGCTCGGCGTCGCCGTGCTGCTGGTCCGACGGCACGTTCCGGAAAGCCCGCGCTGGCTGCTGACGCACGGCCGCGCGGAGGAAGCCGAACGCGTCGTGGCGGACATCGAGCGCCGCGTGTACGGCCCGGCGCCGCGGCCAGCGCCGCCCGCCCCGACGGTGCTCCCGGCGGAACGCCCCGGCCATGCGACACCGGCCGCCCCCGCCCCCGCCCCCGCACACGCCTCCCGGCAACCCGGCGGGCTGCCCACCGCGCGGCAGGTGGTGCATGTGCTGCTGCGGCGCTACCCGCAGCGCAGCGCCGTGGTGCTGGCCCTGATGGTGTCGCAGGCGTTCTTCTACAACGCGATCTTCTTCACCTATTCCCTGGTGCTCACCCGGTTCTACGGCGTGGACGCCAGCCGGGTCGGCCTCTACATTTTCCCGTTCGCCGCAGGCAACGTACTGGGCCCGCTGCTGCTCGGCCCTTTGTTCGACCGCATCGGCCGCCGCGTGATGATCACCGCCACCTATGCGCTGGCCGGCATCGCGCTCGCGGCCACCGGCATCGGCTTTGTGAACGGCTGGCTCGACGCCACCACGCAGACCGTCGCCTGGTCGGTCGTGTTCTTCCTCGCCTCGGCGGCGGCCAGTTCGGCCTACCTGACGGTGAGCGAGGTCTTCCCGCTGGAGATGCGCGCGCTCGCCATTTCCCTCTTCTACGCCGTCGGCACCGGCGTCGGCGGTTTCGCGGCCCCTGCCCTGTTCGGCGCACTCATCGACACGGGCAGCCGCGAGAATGTGTTCATGGGCTACCTGCTGGGCGCGGCGCTGGTGCTGCTGGCGGCCGGCGTGACGTGGCGCTGGGCGGTGGATGCGGAGCGGAAATCGCTGGAGGAGATCGCGCCGCCGCTGGGCAGCGACGGGTGAACCGTGGGCCGTGCCGGAGGCGCGCGCCGGGACGGCGCCCGGACCGCTGGTGTTCACTGCCGGGCGCTGCACTCCCGCAGGCAGTCCACCAACCCTTCCGTCACCGCCGTCCCCTCCCTCCCCCGCATGCGGATGATCCCCACCGGTGGCAATTCGACCGGCACCGGCAGCTTCAGCACCGCCACCATGCCCTGCTCGGCGCAATGCCGCGCCACGGCGCGTGCCATGAAGGCCACGGCGCCGCGCTGCTGCACGAAGGTGATCTGCGAGAGGAACGAGGCCGATTCGACGATGTCGGCCGGCGGGTGCAGGCCGTGCGCGAAGAACTGCTGCTCCAGTTTCACGCGCAGCGAGGCCCAGGGCGGGGGCAGCACGCAGGGCTGTGCGGCGATGTCGGACCAGCGCGGATGGCGCCTGCGGGCCAGGGGATGGCCGGGGCGCACGACGGCGACCATGGGATCGTCGTAGAGCGCCTCGGTTTCCAGATCGGGCGAGGCGTAGCCGGGCTCCAGCCGGCCGACGAACAGGTCCAGCTCGCCCAGGCGCAGTTTCGGCAGCAGGCGGGTCAGGTCGCCCTCCTCTATCAGCACCGTGGCGTGGGGCGAGCGCGCCTTGAACGCCTCCACGGCCCGCGCAAGCAGCCCCGGGGTGGCCGCCACCATGGCGCCCACGCTGGTGCGGCCACGTGCACCGCTGGCTTCTGACGCGATCTCGTCCCGCGTGCGCTCGTAGCCGGCGAGCACCGAGCGTGCGAAGCGCACCACGCTCGCACCCGCGGCGGTGGGCTCGGTGCCGCGCGTGGACCGCTCGAAGAGCAGCAGGCCGAACATGCGTTCGATCTCCGCGAGCGTTTTCGATACGGCGGGCTGGGTAACGGAGAGGAACTCTGCCGCACGGCCGACGTGGCGGAACTGGTCGAGCGCCACCAGCATCTGCAGATGCCGCAGCTTGAGGTTGGAGCGCAGCACGCGGTCGATCTGGGCCATGGCCGTTCATTCCGTGAAGGTTATGAAGAGAGTCGATATTGTCATTGGATCGGCATGGGCCGCTTCTGAACAATGGCGGCTGTCCTCACCGACGACAAAAAAACAGGAGACAAATCCATGCAGACCCCACACTGCGGCCGGCGACAGTTCGTTCTGGGCGCCCTCGGCACCGCCACGCTCGCCTTCGCCTCCGCGCCCGCCCGCCTGCTGGCGCAGGGCACCTACCCGGACCGCCCGATCACCTTCATCTGTCCGTGGCCCGCAGGCGGCACGGCCGACCAGTCGATGCGCACGCTGTGCACGGTGGCGGGCCGCGTGCTCGGCCAGCCGATCGCGGTGGAGAACCGGGCGGGCGCCTCCGGCATGATCGGTTCGAAAGCCCTGGCCGGCGCGAAGCCGGACGGCTACACGATCGGGCAGATCCCGATCTCGGTCACCCGCTTCTCGCAACTGGGCACGCTGCAGGCCGATCCGCGCAAGGATTTCACGTACATCGCGCGCACTTCGGGCCAGACCTTCGGCATCGCGGTGCCGGCGAATTCGCCGTTCAAGACGCTCAAGGAGTTCGTGGACTACGCAAAGGCCCATCCGGGCAAGGTGACGTATGCGCATGCCGGCGTGGGCGGTGCGACGCACGTGGGCATGGAGGAGTTCGCCAGCGTGGCCGGCATCCAGCTGAACCACGTGCCCTACAAAGGCGGCGCCGAAGCGCTGCAGGGCGTGCTGGGCGGCCACGTGGACGCACTGGCGGATTCCAGCTCGTGGGCACCGCACGTGGAATCCGGCAAGCTGCGGCTGCTGGCCACCTGGGGCGAGCAACGCACCGCGCGCTTCAAGGACGTGCCGACGCTGCGCGAGCTGGGCTGGGACGTGGTGGTGGACGCACCGAACGGCATCGGCGCACCGAAAGGACTGGATCCGGCCGTGGCGGCCAAACTGCGCGACGCCTTCCGCCAGGCCGTCGCGAGCCCGGAGTTCAAGGCCGTGGCCGACAAGCTCGACGCGCCGCTGCTGTACCTGGACGGCCCCGACTACGAGAAGTACGTGAACACGGTGTACGCGAAAGAGACCGTGCTGATCGACAAATTGAAGCTGCGCGAACTGATGAAGTCCTGATCGCCCACCACGATGGAAACCCGCATGCCCCGCCTCGACAGTCCGCTGCTCCACCTGCACCCCCACGACAACGTGTTCGTCGCCAAGACGGCGCTGGCGCTGGGCCAGGAGATTCCCGAGCTGGGCGTGCGCACGCGCGCGCAGGTGCCGCCGGGCCACAAGATCGCGGCGCGGCGCATCGCGCAGGGCGAGCAGGTGAAGAAGTACGACACGGTGATCGGCGTGGCGACGCGCGACCTGGAGCCCGGCGAGTACGTGCACAGCCACAACCTGCAGCTCGTGGACTATTACCGCGACCCGGCCTTCGGCACGGACGTGCGTCCCGTGGACTACGTGCCCGAGAGCGAGCGCGCGACGTTCCAGGGCTTCGTGCGCGCCGACGGCAGCGTGGGCACGCGGAATTTCATCGGCATCCTGTCGTCGGTGAATTGCTCCGCCACGGTCATCAAGCAGATCGCCGCGCACTTCACGCCCGAGCGGCTGCGGGACTTTCCTCATGTGGACGGCGTGGTCGCCTTCGCGCAGACCAGCGGCTGCGGCATGTCGTCGCCCAGCGAGCACTTCGACGTGCTGCGCCGCACGATCGCGGGCTATGCGCGGCACCCGAACCTGGCGGGCGTGCTGATCGTGGGCCTGGGCTGCGAGCGCAACCAGGTGGACGGCCTCGTGGAATCCCAGGGGCTGGAGCGCGGCCGGCTGCTGCACACGCTGGTCATGCAGGACGTGGGCGGCACGCGCGCCACCATCGCCGCCGGCATCGCGGCCATCGAGGCGATGCTGCCCGCGGCCGATGCCGCGCGCCGCAGCACGGTGCCCGCCAGCCACCTGAAGATCGGGCTCGAATGCGGTGGATCGGACGGCTTTTCGGGCATCACGGCCAACCCGGCGCTGGGCGCGGCGATGGACGTGCTCGTGCGCCACGGCGGCACCGCGATCCTGTCGGAAACACCGGAGATCCACGGCGTGGAGTTCATGCTCACGCGCCGCGCGGTCACTCCGGCCGTGGGACAGAAGCTGCTCGACCGCCTGGCCTGGTGGGAGCGCTACGCCGCCGGGCAGAACGCCCAGTTCAACGGCGTGGTGGGCCATGGCAACCAGGCCGGAGGCCTGGCGAACATCTTCGAGAAATCGCTCGGCTCGGCCATGAAGGGCGGCACCACGCCGCTGCGCGCGGTGTACGAATACGCCGAGCGCATCGACGAGAGCGGCTTCGTGTTCATGGATTCCCCGGGCTACGACCCGGTGGCCGCCACGGGCCAGATCGCGAGCGGCGCGCAACTCATCTGCTTCACGACCGGGCGCGGCTCGATGTTCGGCAGCAAGCCGGCGCCGACGATCAAGCTCGCCAGCAACACGCCCATGTACCGCCGGCTGGAGGAGGACATGGACATCAACTGCGGCGTGATCCTGGACGGCGAGCTGACGGTGCCCGAGATGGGCGACCGCATCTTCGCGCAGATCCTGCGGCATGCGAGCGGCGAGGCGACCAAGAGCGAGCTGCTGGGCCTGGGCGACCACGAGTTCGTGCCCTGGCACCTGGGCATCGTGAGCTGAGCACTGGCGCCGGGGCGTGGCGTTCCGGCCCACACACGCTGCCATGCAGGCACTAGCGCGACACCCTGCCTTTACCGCCGGATGCGGCACCGCTATGGTTTCCGGCAGCACGGACTGCTTTTCGTTCTCCTTGCGCGATATGACCACCTCCTCTTCATCACCTGCTTCTTCCCTCTCCGCTGCCCGCCCCCTGGTGCGCAGCCAGCTGTGCATCGGCGGCCGCTGGCAGGCCGCCGCCAGCGGCGCCACCTTCGCCGTCACCGATCCGGCCACGGGCGAGACGATCGCGCACGCGCCCGACGGCGCCGCCGAGGACGCGCGCGCCGCCACCGATGCCGCCCACACGGCATTCGCCACCTGGCGCCGCGTGCCGGCCAAACAGCGCGCGGCCCTGATCAAGCGCTGGAACGATCTCGTCCTGGCCCATCAGGACGGGCTCGGCGCGCTCATCTCGCTGGAGCAGGGCAAGCCGCTCGCCGAAGGCAAGGGGGAGGTGGCCTATGCCGCGAGCTACATCGAATGGTTCGGCGAAGAGGCCACGCGCATGAACGGCGAGATCATCCCCGCGCCCGTGCCGGGCCGGCGCATGTTCGCCCTCAAGGAGCCCGTGGGCGTGGTGGCCGCCATCACGCCATGGAACTTTCCCGCCGCCATGATCGCGCGCAAGATCGCCCCCGCGCTCGCCGCCGGCTGCACGGTGGTCTGCAAGCCCGCGGAAGACACGCCGCTCACCTCGCTCGCGCTGGTGGCGCTGGCCGAGGAGGCCGGCATTCCGCCCGGCGTGCTGAACATCGTCACCGCATCCCGCGAGCACACGCCCGCAGTGGTGGATGCATGGCTCGACGATTCCCGCGTGCGCAAGATCACCTTCACCGGTTCCACGCCCGTCGGCAAGCACCTGGCGCGCCGCAGCGCCGACACGCTCAAGAAGCTCTCCCTGGAGCTGGGCGGCAACGCGCCCTTCATCGTGTTCGAGGATGCCGACGTGGATGCGGCGGTGGACGGCTTCATGGCCGCGAAGTTCAGGAACGGCGGGCAGACCTGCGTGTGCCCGAACCGCGTGTTCGTGCACCGCGCCGTGCACGACGCATTCGCACAAAAGCTCGCCGCGCGCGTGCAGGCCCTGCACGTGGGCCCGGCGACGGACCCGGCCTCGCAGATCGGCCCGATGATCAATGCGCGCGCCGTCGAGAAGATCGAGCGCCACGTGCAGGATGCCGTGGCGCGCGGCGCCAAGGTGCTCACCGGCGGCAGGCGCCTGGATGCGCTGGGCGCCCACTACTACGCGCCCACCGTGCTCACGGGTGCGGATGCCACCATGGCCTGCGCCTGCGAGGAAACCTTCGGCCCGGTGGCGCCGCTCACCGCCTTCGACAGCGAAGAGGAAGTGATCGCCGCCGCCAACGACACGCCGTTCGGCCTGGCCGCGTATTTCTACAGCAACGACGTGCGCCGCATCTGGCGCGTGGCCGACGCGCTGGAGAGCGGCATCGTCGGCATCAACGAAGGCGCGCTCGCGGCCGAGGCCGCGCCGTTCGGCGGCGTGAAGGAATCCGGCTACGGCCGCGAAGGCTCCACCCACGGACTGGACGACTACCTGCACACCAAGTACCTTTGCCAGGGCGGGCTCGGCTGATGCCCACCCGACCTCCGCACCCGACAGGAAACCCACCGATGCCCGCACACAACCCCTTCAAGGCGGCGCTTGCCGCCCGCCAACCGCAGATCGGCCTCTGGCTCTCCATGGCCGATCCCTACCTCGCCGAGGCGGCCGCCACCACCGGCTACGACTGGCTGCTGATCGACGGAGAGCATGCGCCCAACGATCTGCGCAGCACCCTCGGCGCCCTGCAGGCCGTGGCACCCTACCCTTCGCAGCCCGTGGTGCGCATCGCCGAGGGCAGCACCGCCCTCATCAAGCAGGTGCTGGACATCGGCGCGCGCACGCTGCTGGTGCCGATGGTGGACACGCCCGAACAGGCCCGTGCGATCGCCGCCGCCACGCAGTACCCGCCGCACGGCATCCGCGGCGTGGGCAGCGCGGTGGGCCGCGTGTCGCAATGGAGCGGCCGCGCGGACTACCTCGCCGTGGCCGACGACGAGGTCTGCCTGCTCGTGCAGGCCGAGACGGTGACCGCGCTGCGCCACCTGCCCGCGATCTGCGCGGTGGAGGGCGTGCACGGCGTCTTCATCGGGCCGGCGGATCTGGCGGCCTCCATGGGCCACCGCGGCAACCCCGGCCACCCGGAAGTGCAGGCCGCGATCGAGGACGCCATGCGCACCATCGTCGCGAGCGGCAAGGCCGCCGGCACCCTCACCTCCGACCCCGCCCTGGCGCAGCGCTACCTCGATCTGGGCTGCACCTTCGTGGCGGTGGGGGTGGACGTGCTGATGTTCGTGGGTGCGGCACGCAGGCTGCGGGCGCATTTCGGTGGGGAAGCCGACGCGGCGCCCTCCAGGGCCGGCGCAGGCTACTGACCCCTCGCACGGGGCCAGTCCGTCCAAACCAGCCTCCAGCCCCGGCCAAGAAAAACCCGCCATCGGCGGGTTTCTTCATGGTCCGGCGGCCGGTGGCCGGCCGCGCACGGCACCGCGCGGTCAGCTGCCCGCCACCTTCATCCGGTTGACCAGCACCGAGCCGATCGTCTTGGCGCCGTAGTTGTAGGCGTCCGCGCCCACGGCCTCGATGCCGAGGAACATGTCCTTCATGTTGCCCGCGATGGTGATCTCGTGCACGGGGAAGGCGATCTCGCCGTTCTCGACCCAGAAGCCGCTCGCGCCGCGCGAATAGTCGCCGGTCACGTAGTTCACGCCCTGGCCCATGAGTTCGATCACGAACAGGCCCGTGCCGAGCTTCTTCAGCATCGCGTCGAGGTCGTCCCCCGCCTGCGTGAGGCGCGAGGTGAGCGCGAGGTTGTGCGAGCCGCCGGCGTTGCCCGTGGTGCGCATGCCGAGCTTGCGGGCGGAGTAGGTGCTGAGGAAGTAGCCCTGCACCTCGCCCGCGTCCACCACTTTGCGCGGCGCCACGCGCACTCCCTCTTCGTCGAAGGGCGAGCTGCCCTTGCCGCGCGCGATGAACGGGTCTTCGGCGATGTCGATGTGGTCGGGGAAAACGCGGCGGCCGAGCGAATCCAGCAGGAAGCTGCTCTTGCGGTAGAGCGCTCCGCCGCTCACCGCCTGGGTGAAGGCGCCGAGCAGGCCGGAGGCCAGCGTCGATTCGAAGAGCACGGGGCATTCGATGGTCGGGATCTTCCGGCTGCCCAGGCGGCTCAGGGCGCGCTCGGCCGCATAGCGGCCCACCGCCACGGGCGACGCCAGCTCAGCCGCGTCGCGCATGGAGGAGTACCAGGCGTCGCGCTGCATCTCGGCATTGCGGCCCGGCAGGGAGGCGATCGGCGCCACCGAGAGGCTGTGGCGCGAGCTCGCGTAGCCGCCTCGGAAGCCGTGCGTGTGGGCGCTGAAGAAATGGCTCTGCTGGGCCGAGACGCCGGCGCCCTCGCTGTTGGTGATGCGGCGGTGCGTGCGCAGGGCCGCCTCTTCGCATTCGAGCGCGATGCGCGCGGCCTCTTCGCTGGTGATGGCCCAGGGATGGAACAGGTCCAGCTCGCGGTGCGTTCCGGGGGCGGCCACGTCCGCCACGTCGGGCAGGCCGGCCACCGGGTCTTCGGCGGTGAAGCGCGCGATGTCGTAGGCGGCCTGCACGGTCTGCTCGATGGCGCGCTCGGAGAAGTCCGAGGTGCTGGCGTTGCCGCGCCGGTTGCCGACGTAGACGGTGACGCCCAGGGATTTGTCGCGGTTGCGCTCCACCGTCTCCAGTTCGCCCTTGCGCACGCTCACGGAGAGCCCGCAGCCTTCGGAGGCTTCGGCGCCCGCGTCGGTGGCGCCCAGCCGCAGCGCATGGGCCAGGGCCCGGTCCACCAGTTCCTCGAACACCCCGCGGCTGTAGCTGAAGCCGTTGCCGGCATCGCCGCCGGCAGGCGCGGACGCGGGAGCGGAGGGGCGGGCGGAAGGGGCAGCGGCGCGGGCTGCGGTACGGGGGCGGGTGGTCTTCATATCGCCGGCTATGATACTTGCCGCCTTCCGCCCCCGCCCAGGGCCTCTTTTTGTCCCCTCTTCCATGTCCCGCAAACCCAAAAAAGGCTATTTCGTGAAGGGCCATTTCGTCGCCGAAGGCAGCGAACTGGACCTGCAGCTCAAAGCCGAGCTCAAAGGCACGACCGAGGCCAGCCGCACCGATATGAAGCGCGAAAGCGATGCGCTGCAGCAGCTCGGCCAGGACCTGCTGACGCTGCGCAGCGATCTGCAGGCGCGCCTGCAACTGCCCGACAAGCTGCAGGACGCGCTGGCCGAGGCCCGCCGCATCACCAACTTCGAAGGCAAGCGCCGGCAGATGCAGTACGTGGGCAAGCTGATGCGCCAACTCGATCCGTCGACGGTGGTGGCCGCGCGTGCCGCGCTGGACGAGCAGCACAACGGCTCGGCCACGGAGAAGCTCGCGCTGCACGAAGCCGAGCAGTGGCGCGAACGCCTGATCGCCGATGACGGCGCCCTGCCCCTCTGGATGGAGCGCTTCCCGCGCACCGACACCCAGCAGCTGCGCGCGCTGATCCGACAGGCCCGCAAGGACGCGCCCGAAGGCAAGGAAGCCAACGTGCAGGTCTCCCAGGGTCTCGCGCCGCGCAAGGGCCGTGCCTACCGCGAGCTGTTCCAGCTGGTGCGTGAACAGATGGACGAAGCGGCACTCCACGCCCGCCATGAAGAGGCCGAGCGCGATGCATGAACCCCTTCCCGCGCCCGAGCCGGTGCGCATCGGCATCGTGTCGGTGAGCGACCGCGCGAGCCGCGGCGTGTACGAGGACAAGGGCCTGCCCGCGCTGCGCGAGTGGCTGGAGCGCGCGCTGCACAACCCGGTGCAGTTCGAGGAGCGGTTGATTCCCGACGAGCAGGAGCGCATCAGCGCCACGCTGACCGAGCTGGTGGACACCGCGGGCTGCCAGCTCGTGCTGACCACGGGCGGCACGGGCCCTGCGCCGCGCGACGTGACGCCCGAGGCGACGCTGGCCGTCGCCCACCGCGAGATGCCGGGCTTCGGCGAGCAGATGCGGCAGATCGGCCTGCGCTTCGTGCCCACGGCCATCCTGTCGCGGCAGGTGGCGGTGATCCGGCACGGCAGCCTGATCGTCAACCTGCCGGGCCAGCCCAAGGCGATCGCGGAAACGCTCGAAGGGCTGAAGGACGCCGACGGAGGCACGGTCGTGCCCGGCATCTTCGCGGCCGTGCCCTACTGCATCGACTTGATCGGCGGGCCCTATCTGGAAACGCGCGAGTCGGTCTGCAAGGCGTTCCGGCCCAAGGACGCGCGGCGGCCGGCGCGGCCGGAAGCCCCTACTTCCCCACCAGCGCGTTGAGCTTCTCGGCTTCGAACTGCTCGTTGCGCGCGGCGTCGCAGGGCACGCAATCGCGCGCCTGTGGGGCCGCATGCGAGAGCTCTTCGATCGCGGCCCAGAGCAGCGCGATCTGCCGCTCCTGCGACGAAGCGTTGTCGATCAGGCCGCGCATGGCCTGCGAGAGCGGGTCGTCTTCCTGCGTGACGCCGTAGGCGGAGAAAGCCCGCGGCGCCGGCCGGGGCGCGCTCGCCTCGGTCACGTCGGCGCTCTGACCGGCCTTGGAGGGCACGATGCGCGCGGGGATGCCCACGGCCGTGGCCCCGGCGGGCACGGGCTTGATGACGACGGCATTGCTGCCGATCTTCGCGCCGTCGCCCACCTCGAAACCGCCCAGCACCTTCGCGCCCGCGCTCACCACGACGTCGCGGCCCAGCGTGGGATGGCGCTTGGCGCCCTTGTAGAGCGAAGTGCCGCCCAGGGTCACGCCCTGGTAGATCGTGCAGCCGTCGCCGATCTCGGCGGTCTCGCCGACGACGACGCCCATGGCATGGTCGAAGAACACGCGCTCGCCGATCTTCGCGCCCGGATGGATCTCGATGCCCGTGAGCCAGCGCGCGCAGTGCGAGATGAATCGCCCCGGCCACTTCAGGCCGTGCGTCCAGCACCAGTGCGCCGGCCTGTGCAGCCAGATGGCGTGCAGGCCGGGGTAACAGGTGACCACCTCCCAGGTGCTGCGGGCCGCGGGGTCGCGGTCGAGGATGCACTGGATGTCGGAGCGGAGGCGGGCAAGCATGGAGAGTCGAGGCTTTGAATAAGCTCTGCACGAAAAGAGCCGTGCAGTCTATCGCTTCGCCTGCGCCGCTTCCGACATGGCTTTGGCGACACCGCGCAGGATGTGGATTTCCTCGGGGGTGGGTTGCGCGCGGTTGAAAAGCTGGTTGAGGCGCGGCATGAGTTTCTTGGGCGCGGCGGGGTCGAGGAAGCCGATGTCCACCAGCGCGCGCTCCCAGTGCGCGAGCATGCCGGCCACCTGCGCCGCGTCGGCCCGGGACGGCGCGGGCGTGGCGTCGCGCACCGGAAATCCGCCCAGGGCGAGCCGCCACTCGTAGGCGATCACCTGGATCGCCGCGCCCAGGTTGAGCGAGCCGAAGCCGGGGTTGGTGGGAATGGAGAGCGCGACGTGGCAGCGGTAGACGTCTTCGTTGGCCATGCCGAAACGCTCGGAGCCGAAGAGGAAGGCGACACCGGTCTCGCCGCCTGCCGGCCCCGCCGCGCCGTCGCCCTCCTCCGCTGACGCGGACGGCACCACGGGCGCTGCCCCCTCCAGCGCGAGGTCGGCCAGCGGGCTCGGTTCGGGCGCTGCGTCCATCCCGGTCCGGCGTTGTTGCAGCAGCCATGCGAAGTGTTCGCGCGGCGAGCGCGTAGGGGGGCCGAAATCGCGCGGCGTCATCGCCGTGGCGCAGAGGTGGCTGATGCCGTCCAGGGCCTCGTCCAGCGTCTCGACGATGCGCGCGTTCTCCAGCACGTCGAGCGCGCCGCTCGCGCGCTGGATGGTTTCCTCGCGGCGCAGCACGTTGGCCCAGCGCGGGGCGACCAGCACCAGGTCGCCGAAGCCCATGGTCTTCATGGCGCGCGCGGCGGCGCCAACGTTGCCGGCATGGCTGGTCTGGATGAGGATGAAGCGGGTTTTCATGGCGAAGTGCGGCAGGCGGGCGGACAGCGTGGGACGGAACGAACCCGCGATTGTCGCCGCACCACCGTGCCGCTCCCGGCCCCGCCCGTTGCCGCTGCGCGCGGCCGGACCCGCTGCCGGCGCGCATCCAGGCGCACCGGCTTCCGGACGGCGCCGTCAGGCCGAGGGACGCGCCCGCTTCGCAACCCGCCCGGGCACGGAGCTTCCGTCACCGGGAGCCGACGGCGGAACCGTGCGCAGCGCGGAGAGGTAATTCGAGCGCCACTGGGCCAGGTCTTCGGTCCTGACGTTGTCCAGCAGCCGTGAATGGCGCTCCTTGCGCTCTTCCGGCCCCATGGAAAGGGCCTGCTCGTAGGCGCGGGTGATGGCATGCAGGTCGGACGGCGGTATCTGGACCGCATCCTTGAGCTGGTAGGCGGCGCCCGCGCCTTCGGACAGCACCAGAACGCCAGGGTCATTCGCATCCTGCGTGGCCACGTACTCCTTGGACACCAGGTTCATGCCGTCCGCCACCGAGGTGATCACCCCCACCCGGCTCATGCGGTAGATGTCCGGCAGGGCATTGCGCTTGACCGACCGGTCGATGTAGAGGATGGGTTGCCAGGACCCGGTTCCGTACCGCTGGTTGATGCCGTCCACGAGCTTGCGGGTGTCGCGGGCCAGGTCCGCATAGGCCCGCACGTTCTGCCGGGACGGGGCGCCGATCTGCACGAAGGTCACCTTCCCGCGCAGGTCTGCGCGGCTCTCCAGCAGATCCCCAAGCGCGGAGAGCCGGTCCGGAATGCCCTTCGCGTAATCCAGCCGCTCCACGCCCACCATGAGCATGCGGCCCTGGTCCTTCTCGGCCCGGACCTTGTCCAGGATCCAGTCGGAATCGGCATCCGGCTTCAGTTCCATGAGATTCTGGAAATCGATGCCGATGGGAAAGTGCTCGAGCTGGATGCGCCGGCCATAGGCCTGCAGGGTCTTTCCATCCTCGGCCTCCTGCGCACGCTCGGCGCGCACGTACTCGCGCAGGTGGTCCACGTCCCTGGGAATCTGCATGCCCACGAGGTCGTAGCTGAAAAGGGATTGCATGAGTTCCCTGTGCTGCGGGATCGCCTTGAAGACGTCCGGCGCCGGAAACGGACTGTGGTTGAAGAAGCCGATGCGCTGTCGGCAGCCCAGCTTGCGAAGCTCTTCGGCCAGTGGTATCAGATGGCAGTCGTGGATCCAGAGGACGTCGTCGTCGCGCAGTAGCGGCGCCAGCTGCGAGGCGAATATCTGATTCACCTGCCGGTAGACGCCGTAATGCCCGGGCTTCAGATCCGCCCATTGCGCGCTGTTCTGCATGACCGGCCAGAGCACCGAATTGTAGAAGCCGGAATAATAATGATTGAATTGCGCACGGCTGAGATCCATGCCCACGAGCGTGGATTTTCCGAAGGGCTGGGTCTTGATTTTCGGGGTTCCCGGCCTCCCGCCGATGTCGCCGCTCCAGCCCATCCAGAGGCCTTCGTTGCCCTGCATGGTATCGGCGAGCGCGACCGCGACTCCCCCTGCGGCGGCCTTCGAAGGATCCACCATCCGGTTGGACACCACCACCAGGCGGCCCTCCGGCCCGGAGGATCGTTGCAGGGACGGCGTGCCGTCGCCGGGGGGCCGGCGCCGCTTGCGCAGCGAAGACAGCACGGAATGCGCCGATGCTTCGCCGGGCGGCTGCTGCGGCTGCGTGCCGTCTGGGGCAGGGGCCGGTGGACGATCGGCGGACGCCTGGAAGGCGGAATGGCGGGAAGAGGTCGAAACGGACCTGACCATATAGATTTCCTTTTCTGGCAGTGGGCCTGGTGTCTTTCTGCGCGAAGGCTGCGTGCCATGGGATCGCAGCCAGCCGCCATTACCCCCGACCGCCGCCTGGCGCGAGAGATAATCGACAAGACGGCGAGGCCCTGGTGAAACATTTCCGGACCCTCCGGAAATAATGGAATGCAGTTTATCTTTGACCACAGGGCCGCCGCATTAATTGATCCCGAATATTTATTATGCGTCGCAAAATGATTGCAGCAGGATGGTGCTTCGTCTTTCCAGCGAGGGTTTCGCGTCGGCATCCGGAGGGAGCGCTGTCGCACCGCCATCCATTCATGTAGCATTCGCGCCCCCTGCCATGGCCCAGATCGTCGTCCACCAGCTCCGCAAGTCCTACCGCGTGCATGAACGCGACCCCGGCGTGCTCGGCGCGCTGCGGGCGATGGTGCGCCCGCGCTACCGCACCGTGGAAGCGCTCTCCGGCGTGTCGTTCGAACTCCAGAGCGGCGAGATGCTGGGCTTCATCGGCCCGAACGGTGCCGGCAAGTCGACCACCATCAAGATCCTGGCGGGCATCCTGCGGCCCGACGGCGGCAGCGTCCGCATCGACGGCCGCGACCCGTTCACCGACCGCGAGCGGCACGTGGGCCGCATCGGCGCCGTTTTCGGGCAGCGCACGCAACTGTGGTGGGACCTGCCCGTGCGCGACGGCTTCGCGCTGCTGCGCGACATCTACCGCGTGGACGCGCACCGCTTCGAGCGCACGCGCGACGAGCTGGTGGCGCTGCTGCACCTGGAGCGCGTGCTCGACCAGCCCGTGCGGCAGCTGTCGCTGGGCCAGCGCATGCGCGCCGAGATCGCCGCCGCCCTGCTGCACGAGCCGGACATCCTGTTCCTCGACGAACCCACGATCGGACTGGACGCGCCCTCCAAGCTGGCGGTGCGCGACTTCGTGCGGCGCGCCCACCGCGAGCGCGGCACCACGGTGCTGCTCACCACGCACGACATGCACGACATCGAGGCGCTGGCCGGGCGCGTGATCGTGATCGGCCATGGCCGCGTGCTGGCCGACGGGCCGGTGGAGGGGCTGCGCGCGCAGGTCGCCGCCGCGCGGCGCGCCGAGGGCATGGGCGCCGAGGCCGAGGCCGACGACGACCTGGCGATCGAGGCCGTGATCGCGCGCTTCTACGCCCTGCACGGCGCGGCCGAGGGCTGAGGGCCGCGCACATGTCCATGGTTCGGCCCTATGCCGCGGCCTTCGTGTCGCGCTTTCTGGTGATGCTGCAGTACCGCACCGCGGCCTGGGCGGGCTTCGCCACGCAGTGCTGGTGGGGCGGCATCAAGGCGATGGTGCTGGCCGCGTTCTACGGCGGCGCGGCCGCGGCGCAGGCACCCGCGCCCCTGTCGCTGGAGCAGGCCATCACCTACGTCTGGCTGGCGCAGGGGCTGTTCGCGCTGCTGCCCTGGGGCAGCGACCCGGAGATCGCGCAGGCGGTGCGCACGGGCTCGGTGGCCTACGACCGGCTGCGGCCGGTGGATGCCTACACCTTCTGGTTCTCCCGCTCCGCCGGCTGGACGGCCGCGCGCGTGCTGCCGCGCATGGCCATGATGACCGCCTTCACCGGCGTGGCGCTGCCGCTGGCGGGCCTGGGTGCCTGGGGGCTGCAGCCGCCGGCTAGAGGGGCCGCGCTGGCGGCATCCATTGCGGCGCTGGTGCTGGCCCTGCTGCTCTCCACCGCGCTGGTGATGCTGCTCAATGTGGCCACCGCCGCCGCGCTCAACGAGCGCGGCATCAACACGCTGGCCGCGCCGGTGGTGATCGTGCTGTCGGGCAACCTGCTGCCGCTGGCGCTGCTGCCCGATGCCTGGCAGGCGGCACTGCTGCTGCAGCCGCTGGCGGGCGTGGTGGACATTCCGGCGCGGATCTATTTCGGGCGCCTCGCCGGGCTGGACGCGCTGGCGGGACTGGCCCTGCAAGGCTTCTGGACGCTGCTGCTGGTGCTGCTGGGCCGCGCCTGCATGGCCCGCACGATGCGCCGCCTCGAAGTGCAGGGAGGCTGAGGTGCGCACGGGATCGATGGCATTGTTCCTGCGGCTCGCGCGGGCCTCGCTGAGCGGGCAGGCACGCTATCCGGGATCGGCCCTGATGCTCACCCTGGGCCAGTTCCTGGTCACAGGGATCGAGGTCGCCGCGGTGTGGGCGCTGTTCCACCGCTTCGGCGACGTGCAGGGCTGGCGCATCGGCGAAGTGGCCGTCTTCTACGGGCTGGTTAATTGCATGTTCGCGATCGCGGACGCGCTGGGCCGCGGCTTCGACGTGCTGGGCACGCAGTTTCTGCGCACCGGCGCGTTCGACCGGCTGCTCTTGCGGCCGCGGCCGGTGTGGCTGCAGCTGATGGGCCACGACGTGCGCGTGAGCCGCCTGGGCCGGCAGCTGCAGGGGCTGGCGGTGCTGGCCTGGGGCGCGGCGCAGGCCGGCGTCGCATGGAGCGTGCCGGCGGTGGCGCTGGCGGTGTTCGCGGTGGCGGGCGGCGTGGCGCTCTTCCTGGGCATCCTGGTGCTGCAGGGCGCGCTGTCGTTCTGGACGGTGGAGAGCCTGGAGATCGCCAACGTGCTGACCTACGGCGGCGTGGAGGCGGCGCAGTACCCGCTGGCGCTGTATGCGCGCTGGTTCCGCTGGCTGCTCACCTTCGCGGTGCCGCTCGCCTGCGTGGCCTACTACCCGGTGCTGCCGATCCTCGGCCGGGCCGATCCGCTCGGCGCCCCGGCGTGGGTGGGATGGGTGTCGCCGCTCGCGGGCTTCGCGTTCCTCGGGGCATCGTCGTTCTTCTGGCGCTCAGGTGTGCGGCGCTACGCCTCCACGGGTAGCTGAGCCGAAGGGCGGCGCCGGGCACTGGGGCAGGCCGCTGAAGAAATTCCGCGGGGGCGTTAAAATACCGGTCCATCACGCCCGCATCGCCGGGCGATTCCTTTTTCCGCCCCGGCGGCCGCTCCTTCACCACAATTCATGTCGTCCAATCTGCATCCCATGCTCAACGTGGCCATCAAGGCCGCACGCGCCGCCGGCGCCATCATCAACCGCGCGGCGCTCGACGTCGAGGCGGTGCGCGTTTCGCAGAAGCAGATCAACGACTTCGTGACCGAGGTGGACCACGCGAGCGAGCAGGCGATCATCGAGACGCTGCTCACGGCCTACCCGGGCCATGGCATCCTGGCCGAGGAGTCGGGCAGCCAGTACGGTGCCAAGGATTCGGAATTCATCTGGGTCATCGACCCGCTGGACGGCACCACCAACTTCATCCACGGCTTTCCCGTGTACTGCGTGAGCATCGCGCTCATGGTGCGCGGCAAGGTCGAGCAGGCCGTCATCTACGACCCGACCCGCAACGACCTGTTCACGGCCACCAAGGGCCGCGGCGCCTACCTGAACGAGCGGCGCATCCGTGTCTCCAAGCGCACGCAGCTGAAGGAAAGCCTGCTGTCCACCGGGTTCCCGTTCCGCCCGGGCGACAACTTCAAGACCTATCTGCACATCATGTCCGACGTGATGCAGCGCACGGCCGGCCTGCGCCGCCCCGGCGCCGCCGCGCTGGATCTCGCCTACGTGGCGGCCGGCTTCACCGAAGGATTCTTCGAGACGGGCCTGTCGATCTGGGACGTGGCCGCCGGCTCGCTGCTGGTGACCGAAGCCGGCGGGCTGGTGGGCAACTTCACGGGCGAGGCCGACTTCCTCGAGCAGCGCGAATGCCTGGCGGCCTCGCCCCGCATCTACGGCCAGCTCGTGCCCATCCTGACCAAGTACAGCAAGTTCGCGAGCGCCGGCGACAAGGCCGCCGTGCGGCAGGCCGTGCAGAGCGACACCCCGGCGGGCGTGCCCGCTGCGGAACCGGAAGCGGCGCAGGTTCCTCAAGCGGACGGCACCGAGGAGGCGCCGCGCGCGCCGTTCTGACACGAAGAAGTCGTGGGCCGCGGCGCCTCCGGGGCACGCCCGCGGCCTGCCATGCATGGCGCCAGGTCCGGCGCCTTCCGCACCGGGGAAAAGCGCAAATGCGGCCTGCCGTACCGCACAGGCGGTGGGGGATAGGGCAAGGCTGAGTCGGCGGTTTCTGGCAGGATCGGACTCCCACGGTCCCCCTTCGGCTCCGCTGAGCCACGGCCCTCATCCGGGACCCGATGGCAGCGTCGAGCGGACGGCTGCCGGTCCGGAGCCACGCCCTGCCCGGGCGTGCAGGCAGCCGATGCCCTGTCCCACGATCCATGTCCGCCCCCTTCCCCGCTTCCCCGACAGCCGACCCGGCTTCCGTTTCCCATCCGGCGCCGTCCGGAGCCCTGCCCGGTCGCCCCGCTGCGGGCGCGGCGCCGGATTTTTCGCTCGTCGTCGCCACCATCGATCCCGACGGCGCACTGCTGCAGGCCCTGCTGGACAGCCTCGCGCACAGCACCGAGCGCAGCTTCGAGGTCATCGTTGCCGACCAGACGCAGGGCGACCACCTCGCGCGGGTGATCGACGGCGTCGCCGGCCGCCTGCAGATCCGGCGCCTGTGCCTGCCCGCGCGCGGCGCCTCAGCGGCACGCAACGCGGGCGCCGCGCTGGCACGTGGCCGGTGGATCGGGTTTCCCGACGACGATTGCCGCTACCAGCCGGACACGCTCGCCGCGGCGCGGCGGGTGCTGTCGATGGACGGCGTGCGCATCGCCACGGGCCGCACCGTGACTGCCGAGCAGCGGCCGTCGGTGCTGCGCTGGCGCCGGGCGGCCGGAGATTTCGACCGCTGGACCATGTTCGCCTGCCTGACCGAAGCCACGCTGTTCGTGGAGCGCGCGCTGTTCGTGGCCGCGGGCGGCTTCGATACCCGCTTCGGGCCGGGCGCGCCCTTCCCGGCCGCGGAAGGCGTGGAGCTGGTGGACCGGATGCTGCGCGAGGGCCACGGCTGGCGGGCGCGCTTCGATCCCGCGATCCAGATGGAGCACCCCGACAAGATCCCTCCATGGAACCGCTGGGCGGCACGGCGCTTCTACCGCTACGCGCAGGGCGACGGTGCGTTCGTCGTGCGGCGCTTCGGCGGGCACACGCTGCGCTGGGTGGTGCTCACGCTGGGCTCGGCGGGGCTGCACGCGCTGGTGTTCCGCGGCTGGGTCAGCATCGCCCATGCGGCGCGCATCGCCGGCGTCTGCGTCGGCGCGTGGCGCTACGCCCGGGCGGCACGCAGGGAAGGCAGCGGCTGATGCGCGGGCTGCGCTACGTCTCGCCAGCGGACACGACGGGCTATGCGACCGCCGCCAAGGGCTACCTGCGCGCGCTGCATGGAGCGGGCGTGCCGCTGCAATGGACGCCGCTGCGCTGCCCCGGCGCGCGCTACCAGCCCGTGGCGCCCGGCCAGGTGACGGAGGACGAGCTGCGCCCGCTCGCGCACCGTCCGCTGGACTACGACACCGTGCTGCTGCACACGGTGCCCGAGTACTACCCCGAATGGCTCGATGCCGAACGGGCCGCCGGCCGGCGCGTCGTCGGCTACACGGTCTGGGAGCTGGAGCGCCTGCCCGCCCATTGGCCGGCGCTGCTGAACCGGCTCGACGCGGTGATCGTGCCCTGCCGCTGGAACGTCGAAGTGTTCCGCCGTGGCGGCGTCACCGTGCCCATCCATGTGGTGCCGCATCTGTCGCAGTTCGACAGCGATGCGGACGATGCCGCGGGCCGCTCGGCCCTGCTCCGTCGCCTGGGAGGCCCGCAGGCGCTGGAGGGCCGCTTCGTGTTCTACGGTATCGGCGTCTGGAGCGAACGCAAGGGCATGGAGCGCGTGCTGCGCGCCTACCTCGATACCTTCACCAGCGCCGATCCCGTCACGCTGATCCTCAAGACGTCCTCGCGGGACCTGACGCGCTGGAGCCGCCGCTGGCGCTCCGCCTGGCGGCGGCAGCATCCGCGCGCCTCCCGCAGCGCGGCGGCACTGGCGGCGGGATACCCCGCGCCCGCGCCGTGGCGGGTGATCGACGACGACGATCTGACCGACGGCGAGATGCGCGCGCTGCACACGGTGGGCGACGCCTTCGTGTCCCTGACGCGCACGGAAGGCTGGGGCCTGGGCGCGTTCGACGCGGCCTGGAGCGGCAATCCGGTGGTGATGACGGGCCATGGCGGCCAGACCGACTTCCTGCCGCCGGAACTGGCCTGCCTGCTGGACTACCGGATGGTGCCGGCCCACGAGCCCCTGTGGGCCCGGGGCTATTCGCCACGCGATGCCTGGGCCGAGCCCGACGCGGCGCAGGCCGGTCGCTGCATGCGGGCATGGGCCGCGGATCCCGCCTCCGCGCGCGCGCGCGGCGGCCGGCTGGCGGCCCACGTCCGCACGGAATTCGCCGTGGAGCGGGTGCTCGCGGCGCTGCGGACGGCACTGGAGCGCCCGGCATGATCCCGCGCACCTTCCACTTCGTGTTCGGCCTCAAGCCGCAGACGGAGCCGTTCCACCTGATGTACTACCTGTGCCTGGCCTCGTGCCTGGCGGTGGAGCAGCCCGAATCGGTCGTGCTGCACTACGAGCACGAGCCCTGGGGCCCCTGGTGGGACCGCATCCGGCCCGTGCTGCAGCTGCGCCGCGCCGAGCGCTGCGAACTGGTGGAGAACTTCCGGTACCCCGATCCGGAAGTGGCGCGCTACCGCTACGCCCATGCCGCCGACTTCGTGCGGCTGCAGGCACTCATTGCCGAGGGAGGCGTCTATGCCGACATCGACACGCTGTTCGTGCGCCGCCTGCCCGCGGACCTGTGGCGGCGCGGCACCTGCGTGCTCGGCGAGGAGCGCTCGCCCGATCCGTCCCAGCCCTCCTACTGCAATGCGTGGATCGCGGCGCCGGCCGGCGACCCGTATTGCCGCGCCTGGCTGTCCGGCATGGCCGACCGTTTCGACGGCAGCTGGAGCGGGCACTCGACGCTGCTGCCCTACCAGCTCGCGCAGCGCATGCCGGGAGCGCTCCATGTGGAGCCCGAAACCTCGTTCTACGCGTTCGACTGGCGGCCGGAGCGCATCGACGACCTGTTCCTGCGCGACCGTCCCCTGCCTTCCGGGGCGTGCAGCCTGCACCTCTGGAACCACCTGTGGTGGTCGCCGGCGCGGCGCGACTTCTCCCGCTTCCACGCCGGCCGGCTGACGCCCGAGTACGTGGCGTTCGCGCGCACCACCTATGCGCGGCTGGCGCGGCCTTTCCTGCCGCAGGATCTGCATCCGGACCGGTCGGACTGGCGGCGCCAGCAGTGGGCGGCCTTCCGGGAAGAGTGCAGGCACCCCTTGCGCGCACTGCGCGAGGCCTGGAGCCGCGCGTGGTAGGCCGGGCCTGGGGCGCACTGCGGTCGCTGGTGACCGACGTGTTCGCGCTGCAGCGCGACGTGCAGGGCTTTCTGGTGCCCGAGCACCGGCGGACGCTGCACCGCATCGGCGTGCTGAGCGCGGTGTTCTCGCTGCTGGAGATGCTGGTGGCGGCCGCGGCGCTGCCCTACATGGACTGCCTGGGCACGCGCCAGTGCGGCGTGGTCGGGCGCATCGGCGGGGCGGCGGGTGCCGATCCGGTGATGGCGTATTCGCTGCTGCTGCTCGCGCTGATGTCGGTCAAGATGCTGGCCGACATGGTGCTGCAGTGGCGGGTGACGGGCTTCCAGCAGGACGTGCAGCGGCACACCGTGCTGCGGCTGCTGCAGGCCTACCTCGCCCAGGACTGGAACGGGTACCGCCGCCGCAACCCCCGGGATTACTTCCGCCGCTGCGCGACCACCGCGCTGGACGCGGCTTTTGCCTGCAACCAGGCCGTCTCGGCGATCGCCTGCGGCCTCATCGTGCTGGTGCTCACCGCGCTGATGCTCACCGTGAACCCGGTGGTGTCGCTGGCGCTGGCGTCGGCCTTCGTGGCGCTGAACGGCGCCGTCCACCGCTTCACCGGCCATCGGCAGAAACAGGCGGCCGAGGCGCGCGAGCAGGCGCAGCGCCGCTGGCATCTGGGCATGGGCGAGGCGCTCGACGCGTTCCAGGAGCTGCGCGCCCACGGCACCGAAAGCTACGTGATCCAGGGGATCGACCGGCAACTGGATTCGCTGGCCCGCGCCAACCGCTGGCTGGCGTTCATGCCCGTGCTGCCGCGCGTGGCGCTCGACTACCTGGCATTCGCCGTGGTGCTGGGCTGCGTGCTGGTGTGGTCCTGGAGCGGCCGCCCGCTGGGCGGGCTGCTGCCCTACCTGGTTTTCTACGCGGTGGTGGCGCGCAGTCTGCTGCCGGCCATGATGCAGCTGCTGAGCATCCGCACGTCGCTGCGGGGCGCGGCGCTGAACATCCGGCTGGTGGGCGAGGAACTGGACCGTGCCGCGGCCCTGCGCCGCGAGGTGAAGACCATGGACACGTGCCCGGGCGCTCCCGCGCTGCGGCTGGAAGGCGTCGAGGTGGTGCATGAGGGCCACGCGGCGCCCGTGCTGCAGGACGTTTCGGTGCAGGTGGCACGGCCGGCCTGGATCGCGCTGGCCGGGCCCTCGGGCACCGGAAAGAGCACGCTGCTGGACGTCGTCGCCGGACTGCAGCGCTCCAGCGGGCGGGTCGTCTGGCAGACGCCCGCGGGCATGCCGCCGCGCATCGCCTACGTGCCGCAGCATGTGGCGATCCTGGATGCGAGCCTGCACGAGAACGTGGTGTTCGGCATGGACGGCGGGCGCGACGATGATGTGCGCGCGGCGCTGGTGGTGGCCCAACTGGCCGGGCGCGATCCGGCGGCTGGATCGCTGCAGCTCTCCGGCGGCGAGCGGCAGCGGCTGGCGATCGCCCGGGCCGTGTACCGCCGGCCGGACCTCCTGCTGCTGGACGAGGCCACCGCGGCGATGGACGAAGCCACCGAGGCCGCCCTGTTCGCTGCGCTGCGCACCGCGCTGCCCGACACCACCGTGCTCTTCATCACCCACCGCGAAGCATCGCTGCGCTTCGCCCAGGCGGTGTGGCGCCTGAGGGATGGGCGCCTGGAGGCGGAGGCACGCGCATGACGCGGCCCGTGGCCGTCCTGCTCAGCCCGGTCTGGCCACAGCCGGGCGGCAGCGGACGCGCGCTGCGCGCCTGGGACTGGATGCAGGAACTCGCGGCCGGCCACGAATTGCACGTCTGGGCATCGCAGGCGCCCGGCTCCACGGCAGGCTGGCCGACGGGCGCGCGCGCCTGGGCGGGTGCGGAGGACCTGGAGCCGCCCGCGCCGTGGGCCCGGCGGCTGGGCTGGCTGCTGCCGGGGCTCGGCGCCCGCCGGCCCGGCATGGTGGCCCACTGGCACCTGCCCAGGGCGCATCCGCCGGCGCTGTCGGCGATGGCCCGAGCGATCGGCGGCCGCCCGGTCGCGCGGCTGGTGGTGTTCCGGCTCTACCTCCACGGCGTGGCGGCGCGGCTGCGCGCCGGGCTGCCGGTGCAGCGGGCGGAACTCGACCTGGACGATTGGGACTCCGCCACGATGCGCAGCACCGCGGGCGCCCAGTGGCGCATGGGCCGGCGGCTCCACGCGGCGCTGGCGTGGCGGGAATCCCTGCAGTACCGCGCGATCGAGCGCAGCGTCCCGGCCGGGTACGACGCCCGCTGGCTGGCCGCGCACGAAGACCTTCCCGCCTTTCCCGGCGCCGCCGTGCGGCCGAACCGGCTGCCCCTGCCGCAGCCCGCCCGCGCAGGCACCGCAGCGCCCGGCGGCGTGCAGATGGTGTTCGTCGGCAGCCTGGACTACCCGCCCAACCAGGAGGCCGCGCTGCTGCTGGCCGAAGGGCTGGCGCCGGTGCTGCGCGCACGCCTGGCAGCGCCGTGGACCCTGCACGTCGCCGGTGCCCGCCCGCCGGACTGGCTGCGCGCACGTCTGCAGGCGGCAGAGGGGGTGCGGCCGTGGTTCGACGTGCCGGACGTGGAGCCGGTGTACGCGGCCTGCACGGTGGCGCTGCTGCCCGTCCTGGCGGGCGGCGGCACCAAGCTGAAGACGCTGGAGGCCCTGGCGCGGGGCATGGCGGTGGTCGCGAGCAGCCAGGCGGTGCGCGGGCTGCGGCTGGTGCCGGGGCTCCACTACCTGCCGGCGGAGACTCCCGAGCAATGCGCGCAGGCCGTGCTGCGCCTGCATGCGGAGCCGGCGCTGCGGGCGGCCCTGGGTGCCGCAGGCCGGGACTGGTACGCCGCGTCGCAGGACCTCACTCCGGGTCCGGGTACTTGAGCGCGATCTGCCGGAAATCCTCCGCCAGCTCGACGAAGGCATCCACCATGTCGGGATCGAAATGGCTGCCCCGGCCCTTCACGATCGTGGTGCAGGCCTGCTCGTGCGAGAAGGCGGGCTTGTAGACACGGCGGCTGATGAGCGCGTCGTACACGTCGGCCACGGCCATGAGGCGCGCCGACACGGGAATCGCGTCGCCCGCCAGTCCCAGCGGATAGCCCGAGCCGTCCCACTTCTCCTGGTGGCTGTAGGCGATCTCCTTGGACACGCTCAGGAACGCCACGCGCATGCCCAGGCGCCGCTCGGCGTTCTCGATCGCGTCGCGGCCGAGCGTGGTGTGGGTCTTCATGACCTCGAACTCATCCGCCGTGAGCTTGCCCGGCTTCAGCAGGATGCTGTCGGGAATGCCGATCTTGCCGATGTCGTGCAGCGGCGCGGACTTGTAGAGCAGATCGATCATGCGGTCGTTCAGCACGGCCTCGAAACGCGGGTGCCGCGCGAGGCGCTCGGCCAGCGCCTTCACGTAGAGCTGAGTGCGCCGGATGTGGTTGCCCGTCTCGTTGTCGCGCGTCTCGGCCAGCGAGGTCATGGCCATGATGGTCACGTCCTGGATCGCCTGCACCTCCAGGGTGCGCAGCGCCACCTCGCGCTCCAGGTAGGCGCTCTTGTCGCGCAGGAAGTCGGCGGTGGCCTTGAGAGCCAGGTGGGTGTGCACGCGCGCCAGCAGGATGGGCGGGCTGATGGGCTTGGTGATGTAGTCCACCGCGCCCGCGGCGAGGCCCCGCCGCTCGTCCTCGGGTGTGCTGCGCGCGGTGAGGAAGATCACCGGAATGTCGCGCGACACGGAATGCGCCTTGAGCTGGCGGCAGACCTCGTAGCCGTCGAGTCCGGGCATCATGATGTCCAGCAGGATGAGGTCGGGCGGTGCGTCCGACTGGGCGATGCGCAGCGCCTTCTCGCCGTGGTTGGCGACCTTGACGAGGTAATGGTCGCGCAGCAGCGTGGACATCAGCGCGAGGTTGTCGGGCGTGTCGTCCACCACCAGCACCGTGGCGATGGTCCGGTCCTTGAGGACGTGTTCTTCGAAGGACGGGGTGGTGTCCATGCGGCTTCTCCCTGTTTTCTGTAATGTGCTGTCGGGTGCTCAGGTGCCGGCAGGTTCCTGGGGAGCCTCGGTGGACGCCTCCCCGGAAGGCTCCGGCGGGGCGCCGATGAGCGCCAGCGCCTGCTCGAAGTCGAAGTCGCGGACATGCGCCTCCACACGCACGAAGCCCGCGCCCAGTGCGCCGCGCAGCAGTATCGTCTGCTGCTGCAGAAAGTCCAGCGCCGCGGGGTCGTCGGCGGCCAGCAGGCCGCTCAGGCGCTCCACCGCGGCCTGCGCTGCGCCCTCGCCGCCGCCGTCGGGCAGCTCCCCTGCCATGGCGGATGCGGGCCCGGCCGGCGGCCCGGCCGCCACCAGGCGCCAGGCCGACAGGCCCCGCAGCAGGGCCTCCAGACGGTCGAGCACCGCCTGCGCATGCGCGGCCAGGGCCTCGTCGCCGTCGGGCGCCGCGGACCGCAGGCCCTGCTCCAGCAGGTGCGCGGCATGCGACAGCGCGGTCGCGCCGATGTTGGCCGCCACCGATTTCAGCGTGTGCGCCAGCCGCTCGGCCGTAGCGTGGTCGCCCGTGCGCAGCGCGCTGCCCAGCGCCTCGCGCGTGCCCTGCTGGCCATCCGTGAAGCGGAACAGCAGATCGGCGTAGAGCGCGGGCCGGCCGAGCGCACGCTGCAGCCCGGAGGCCACGTCCAGCCCCGGGACGCCGACCGGCAGCGGGACGCCGCCCTCGCCCTGCCCGGCGCGCATGCCCTCCGCGCCGGCCGGCGCCCCGCCGAGCGCGGCGTCAATGCCGATGCCCGGGCGCGGCCGCACCCAGCGCGCCAGCGCGCGCCACAACACGCCCGGCTCGATGGGCTTGGGCACGTGGTCGTTCATGCCGGCCTCGAAGCAGCGCTGGCGGTCCGATTCCATGGCATTCGCGGTCATCGCGATGATGGGCAGCTGCGCATGGTGCGGATCCTCCCGGAGCCGCCGCGTGGCGGTCTCGCCGTCCATCACCGGCATCTGCATGTCCATCAGCACCACGTCGTAACCGGTGCGCGCCACGCAGTCCAGCGCCGCCTGGCCGTGCGCCGCGACGTCCACGATGAAGCCCGCGCCGCGCAGCAGCTCCACCGCCACGAGCTGGTTCAGCTCGTTGTCCTCCACCAGCAGCACCGAGGCGCCGCGCAGCTGGGGCGGCGGCTGCTCGTCGCCGGGCCGCGCGAGGTGGGCATGGGCCGGCAGCCAGCCGTGCGCCAGCGGCTGCGCGAGCGTGTCGTAGAGCACCGAGGCGCTGACCGGCTTCACGAGCACCGTCTCGATGCCCTGCGCGCGCGCCGCGGGCATGATCTCGTCGCGGCCGTAGGCGGTCACCATCAGCATCTGCGGGGCCTGGTCGAGCCCCAGCTCGTGGATGCGGCGGGCCAGCTCGATGCCGTCCATGCCCGGCATGCGCCAGTCGATGAGCAGCAGGCCGTACGGCTCGCCGCCGTCCGCGCCTTCGCGCAGCATCTCCAGCGCCTGCGCGCCGGCGTGGCATTCGCTGGTCTCGAAGCCCATGGTGCGCAGCATGTCCGCCAGCACGGCGGCGGCGGTGTGGTTGTCGTCCACGATCAGCACGCGGCCGTTGCGCAGCGCGGGGGGCAGCGGCGGCGCCGACGACGCGCCCTCGGCGCATTCGAGCGGCAGCGCGACCCAGAAGGTCGAACCTTCGCCGACCACGCTCTCGGCCCCCACTTCGCCGCCCATGAGCTCGGCCAGATTCTTGCTGATCGCGAGGCCCAGGCCGCTGCCGCCGAAGCGCCGCGTGGTGGAGGCATCGGCCTGCTGGAAGCTCTGGAACAGGCGGCCCATCTGATCCGGCGCGATGCCGATGCCGGTGTCGCGCACCTCGAAGCGCAGCTGCACGCGCCGCCCGTCGCGTTCCATCAGCCGCACGCGCACGTGGATCTCCCCGCGCTCGGTGAACTTGATCGCGTTGTTGGCGAAGTTGATCAGGATCTGGCCCAGCCGCAGCGCATCCCCCACCAGGTGGGGCGGCACGTCCGCGGCGACGTCGAGCACCAGCTCCAGTCCCTTCACGCCCGCCTTGTAGCCCACCACGTCGGCCATGCCCTCGAGCACGCGGTCGAGCACGAACGGCTGCTTCTCGACGACCAGCTTGCCGGCCTCGATGCGCGAGAAATCGAGGATGTCGTTGATCACGCCCAGCAGATGCTGCCCCGCCTGCTGGATCTTGCCGACATAGTCGGCCTGCCGCGGCGTGAGGCCCGACTTGAGCGCGAGGTGCGACATGCCGATGATCGCGTTCATGGGCGTGCGGATCTCGTGGCTCATGTTGGCCAGGAAGTTCGACTTCAGCGCCGTGGTCTCCTCGGCCAGTTCCTTGGCGCGGCGCAGTTCGCGCTCGGCGCGCTGCCGGTCGGTGATGTCCACCAGCGTCCCGATGGCGCCGCCCGGCGTGCCGTCGGGACGCTGGAAGCCGTGCATCCAGAACAGCGTGTGGTGGACCTGCCCGTCGGCGTACGTCAGATCGACCTCCTTGTGGATCGGCGGCCCGCCGGCGCGGATGGCGCGGGCATCGGCGTCGAAGCCGGCGCGGTCCTCCTCCGTCAGGAAACCGGCCTCCAGCACCGTCTTGCCGACGAAATCTTCGCGGCGGATGCCGAACGACTCCTCGTAGGCGCGGTTGAAGCCGCGGTAGCGCCCCTGCCCGTCCTTGTGGAAGAGCGGGATCGGAATCGCGTCGACCAGCGCCTGCTGGAAGGCCAGCTGGTCCGCCAGGCGCGCCTCCAGCTCCTTCTGGTCGTGCACGTCCACCTGCACGCCGATGAGCCGGCGGGCCCGCCCTGCCCCGTCGCGCTCGACGCGCGCGGTGCACAGCAGCCAGCGCGCGGTGCCGTCGGGCCGCACCACCCGCCATGAGTCCTGCAGCCCGGAAGCCCTGCCGGCCAGCACCCTCTCCAGCCGCGCCTGCGCGCGCGGGCGATCCTCGGGGTGCAGGGCGTCCAGCCAGTCGCGCAGCCGTCGCCCCTGCGGCCGGGGCACCAGGCCGTAGAGCGCCTCCAGCTTGTCGCTGAACACGAGATGGTCGCGCGCGATGTCGAGGTCGAAGACGCCCACGCGGCCCGCCTCCTGGGCGAGCACCAGGCGCTCGTTCATCTCGCGCATGGCCGTCTCCGCGCGGCGCGCCTCGGTGACGTCCTCGACCACCCAGAGGCTGGCGCGCGCATAGCCCTCCAGCGGCAGCGTGCGCCCCGAGAGCCGCACCTCGAAGGGCATGCCGTCGCGGCGCGCCAGCGGCACGACCTCGCGCACCGCCTCGCCGGCGTCCAGCCGGGGGCCGACCGCTTCGAGGAAGCGCCCATGCGCTTCGGCCCCGCCGAACAGGTCCGCCACGGCGCGGCCGTCCAGTTGCGCGTTCGGGCGGCCGATCAGCTGCGCGAAGGCCGGGTTGAAGCGCAGGACGCGGCCATCGCCCACCAGCACCACGGGCGGCGCGTTGTCGAAGATCGCCGTCTGCAGCGCCAGCGCATCGTTGAGTTCGCGCTCGCGCCGCTGCAGCGCCTGGTGGGCGGTGACGCGCTCGGTCACGTTCTCGTGCAGCCCCACGATGGCGATGCGGCGGCCGCGGTCGTCGAAGACCGGCGAGAGCGTCGCCTCGTCGTGGTAGATCGTGCCGTCCTGCCGCTGGTTGATGAATTCGCCGCGCCACGGCAGCCCCGCCATCAGCCGCGCCCACATCTGCCGGTAGGTTTCCGGCGGCGTGAGGCCCGAGGCGATCAGCGAAGGTTTGCGGCCGCGCACTTCATCGAGCGAATAGCCGGTGTTGGCCTCGTACTGCGCGTTGACCCAGTCGATGCAGCCGTCGGCATCGGTGATCACCGCCGCCACGGGACTGGACTGCAGCGCGGCGCCCAGCACCCGGAAGCGCTCCATCGCCAGCGCCATGCGTGCTCGGTGGCGCAGCATGTCCAGCAGCATGCCGCCGAGCACCAGCAGCAGCGTGAACACGCCCAGTCCGATCTGCCAGCGCTGCGCCGCGGGCAGCAGCGCGTGCAGGTCGTCGAGCATGACGATCTGCCAGGCGCCGTCGGGATCGTGCCACTCGAGCGGGCGGCGCTCCAGCGCATAGCGCACGCCACCCAGCGTCGCCTCGCGCGCGTCGGGTCGGAACGGGAGCGCCTGGGCGACGCCGTTATCGAACAGCGCGCCGAACTGCCGCTGCCGGCGGACCGCGTCGATGCGCTCCTGCGTGAGCGGCGGCGACATCGCATACCGCCACTCGGGCCGCGTGGCCGCGAAAGCCACGCCCTGGGGGGACAGCAGCACCATCGGGAAGCCGGAACGCTGCATCTGCGTCTCGAACGGCTCGAACGACATCTTCACCAGCACCACGCCCACGATGGCGCTCGCCGGCGTGTCGCCTTCGTAGAGCGGCGCGGCGTAGTAGAGCCCGCGCTCCTGCGTGTTGCTGCCGAGCGCCGGGTAGACGTTCACCGCCCCGCGCATCGCCTGGTGGAAGTACGGCCGGCTGGAGAGGTCGAGCCCGACCGCGGCATTGCCGGGCGTCTCGTGCGCCACCACCCGGCCGTCGGCCGCCAGCACATAGACGCCGCTCACGAGGAAGCGGCCACGCGCCACGGCGAGGCGGGCGAGGGCCTGCGGCGCGTTCGGCGGCAGCGTGCCGAGCGCGACCTCCTTGAGCGCGGGCTCGCTCAGGCCCAGCAGCGCCACCGCACCCAGCAGCGGGCTGCCGGCCGTCTGGCTCATCAGGATGTCGGTGATGTGGGCCAGCAGGCTCTCGCGCTCCTGCGCGCGGGCGGCCTCTCGCCACTGGGCCACCGCCTGCACCGCGAGCCAGGCACCGGCCACCGCCAGCGCCAGCACCGCGGCCCAGCCGCGCAGCCACCGGCCATCGCGTGCCGCGACCTTGTCGAACAGCGCCGCCAGGCCCCCCAGCCGGGCGCGCGGGCGCGGGCTCAGGCGCATGCGGGCGCTCCCTGCCTGCGCCGCGGGTCAGCCCGGCCCGTACTGCCGAGCCCCATACCCGGCGGCAGCCCCGCTCCGCAATGGCCGGGCAGTGGCGCCGCGGCAGCCACGTGGACGGAAAAGGCATCGACAGACACGGTCGCTTTGAACCTTCGCAAACGGGAGGAAACACATCGGGGGCAAGGTCGGGCATGCGGTTGCCGCATACCCAGGCCACAGTATGGCAAAAGGTAACAAAGCATGGATTTTTTTACACATCTCTCCCCGTGGCTCGCCACCGCCGTCGCGGCGCTGATCGGCGTCACCGCCGCCGCCATCGTGCACCGCATCGCCTCGCTGATCGCCCTGCGTGCCACGCGCGGCCTGCCGGTGCTCCACAGGGTGGTGCAGGTGTGCGTGCCGGTGGTGCGCGTGCTGCTGCCGCTGGCGGCGCTGCAATTGGTGTGGGTGGCTGCCCCCAACGACCAGGCCTACATCGGGACGGTGCGCCATGCCGGGGGCCTCGCCCTGATCGCCGCGGTGGCCTGGCTGCTGATCACGGGCATCGGCGGCCTGGCCGACGGGGTGATCGCGCGCTACCCGGCGGACGTGGAGGACAACCTCACCGCCCGCCGCATCGCCACGCAGGCGCGCGTGCTGTCGCGCACCGCCATGACGGGCGTGCTGATGGCGGCCCTGGCGCTGATGCTCATGACCTTTCCCGGAGCGCGGCAGGTGGGCGCCAGCCTGCTGGCCTCCGCGGGCGTGGTCGGCATCGTGGCCGGCCTCGCCGCGCGGCCGGTGTTCAGCAACATGATCGCCGGGCTGCAGATCGCACTCGCGCAGCCGATCCGCATCGACGACGTGCTGATCGTGGAAGGCGAATGGGGGCGCGTGGAAGAGATCACCGGCACCTACGTGGTGCTGCGCATCTGGGACGAGCGGCGGCTCATCATCCCGCTGCAGTGGTTCATCGAGAACCCGTTCCAGAACTGGACGCGCACCGGCTCGGAAATCCTCGGCACGGTGTTCCTGTACGCCGACTACCGCATGCCGCTGGATCCGCTGCGCGAGGAACTCGACCGCATCCTGGCCACGGCCCCCGAGTGGGACCAGCGCGTGAAGGTGCTGCAGCTCACCGACGTGTCGGAGCGCACCATCCAGATCCGCGTGCTGGTGTCGGCGCGCTCGTCGGGCCTTGCCTTCGATCTGCGCTGCCGCGTGCGCGAGGCGCTGGTGGCCTTCATGCAGCGCGAGTACCCGGACTGCCTGCCGCAGACCCGCGCGCTGCTGGCGGGCGAACAGGGAGCGGCGAAGCCCTCGGCCACTCCGCGCGACGTGCCCCCCGTGCCGGACGCCCGCGGCCGTCCCGTGCCGGGGGGGTGAGGGGCCGCAGCCCCTCGCGGTTCGGGAGCCGAGCTTTTCCCACCGGGCCGCGCCAATAATCGGTGGCTCCGCCCTCCGACGGACCACCCCATGAACACGCTCTGGTTCCTGCTGCTCCTCCCCCTCTTCTGGCTCAATGCCTGCCGGATCCTCGCCACGCGCTCGGGCTGGCGCGCCCTCGCGGCCCGCTACCCACAGCACGCGCCGCCGGGCGGAGAGGCCGTCCGCTTCGCCTCCGCCCGCATGGGGCGCGTGCACGCCATGCCGATCCACTTCGCGCACTGCCTCACCGTGGCCGCGGGACCCGAGGGGTTGTCGCTGTCCGCGCCATGGTTCGTGTTCTTCCACCGCCCGCCGATCACCGTGCCGTGGTCACACGTGGAGGCGGTGCAGCCCCTGGGGAACTCCGGGACAGCGCGCGTGCGGCTGCGGGCGGACGGGGACGGCCCGGCGGAATTCATGCTGATGGGGCGCGCCGGACAGATGGCTGCGTCCGCGTTCGACGGGCGCGTGAACCCGGCGGCATAGCCCGGCCCTCCGGCCGGGTGCGGGTGCGGGTGCGGCGGACTAGGCCCGCCACTCCGGCAACGGCCGCCGCAGGAACTCGGGAATCGCTTCCGCCTCGAGCGGCCGCGACAGGTGGTAGCCCTGCACCGCATCGCACCCGGCCCCCGCCAGCATCGTGAACGCCTCGCGGGTCTCCACGCCTTCGGCCAGGATGCGGTAGCCGAGCGCATGGCCCAAAGCCATGAGCGACTGCACCAGCAGCCATGCGCGGCCGTCGCCGTCGATCGGCTTGATCAGCGACTGGTCCAGTTTCAACAGCTCCACCGGAAGGCTCCGCAGGCAGGCGAGGTTGCAATACCCCATGCCGAAGTCGTCCAGCGAAATCTGCGCACCCATGCCCCGGATTTCCTCCAGGGCGGCCTGGGTGCGCGCGCTGGTCATCACCGCGTTTTCGGTGCATTCCACGTGCAGGTAGCGTGGATCGACGCCGGAGGCCGCGCAGATCACCCGCACGTCGCGCACGAAGGAAGCCTCCTCCAGGTTCCGGGACGACACGTTGACGGCCATCGTGAGCTCGATCCCCTGCGCATGCCAGCGGCCGAGCTGCTCCAGCGCGGTGCGCAGCACCCAGCGCGTGAATTCGTGGATGAGCGCCCCGCTCTCCACCAGCGGTATGAATTCTCCGGGCGACACGTCGCCCAGTTCGGGATGGCGCCAGCGCGCCAGCGATTCGACGCCGGTGAACGCGCCGGCGCGCAGGTTGAGCTTGGGCTGGTACACCAGCCGGAACTCGCCGCGTGCCAGCGCCGGCAGGATCTCGCGCACCAGGCGGTAGGCCCGGCGGTGGGCCGCATCCAGCGCGGCATCGTGCCAGGCCAGCGCCGCCCCGCGGCACAGGCCGGAATGCAGGGCCGCGCTGGCCATCCGCAGCGCGTCGCTGGGGCCCACGGCACCGGCATCGAACTCCACGAGGCCGGCCATGGGCGCCAGTTCGATCGCACGCCCGTCGAAGGCCATGGGGCCGCTCAGGGCGGCCACCGTCTCCGCGGCGAATTGCTCGCGTTGCGCGCGCGTGCCGCCAGCGGGCTCCAGGCAGAAACGCATCTCGCCCACGTGGTAGACGGCAACGCCCCGCCCTGCCAGCCGCTGGAGTCTGCCTGCGAAGGCGATGGCGAGGGACTCCAGCGGTTCGGACCCCACCGCGCGCGATTCGGCCAGCATGCGCTCGTGCCCCATGATCTCGACCATCATCAGCGCCGACGGCGTACCGGCGGGGCGGCCGCGCAGGTCTTCGAACAGCTGCGTGCGGTTGGGCAGCCGCGTCACGGCATTGACCCGGCCCGCACGCTGGTGCAGTTCGATGTGCGCCATGGTCATCCTGGCGAGCGTGGCCAGCTGGGCGCGCTGCTGCGGACCGAACGTGCGGGGCCGGTGGTCGAGCACGCACAGGGAGCCCAGCACATGGCCCGAATCCAGCCGCAGGGGCGCGCCGGCATAGAACCGGATGTACGGCTCGCCCGTCACCAGCGCATTGCGCGCGAACCGCGGATCGAGCACCGTGTCCTCCACCACCATGGCCTCGGCCGTCTCCACGACATGCGCGCAGAACGACGAGGACCGGTCGGTCTGCGCCAGCGAGAAGCCGAGGCGCGACTTGAACCACTGGCGGTCGGCATCCACGAAGGTCACCAACGACACGGGCATGTCGAAGACCTGGCCCGCCAGGCGGGTGATCTGGTCGAACTCCTCGCTCGCGGGAGTGTCGAGCAGCCCCGAGCATTCGAGAAGATGGAGCCGCTCCCTCTCGCGGGCAGCGGCAGACGATTCGTGGTCCGGCATGGAAGTACCTCTGGAGAGAGACCGAGTATGCGGCCCGGGCACGGCGCCGGTGCTTGCAAAAAAGGGGGAAAACTCGGCCACGCGGGATAATCGCCCATCGTATCGGACTCATCCGGCGGACGCCCCGGTTTCGGCGCGCCCGCCCAGCGCCATGGACAAAGGTATCAATTTGCAGAACGACAAAGAGCCATCGCCGATGGCCGAGGGGAACCCCGCAGATTTCTCCGCCCACACCCCCATGATGCAGCAGTACCTCGCCCTCAAGGCGGGCTACCCCGACACGCTGGTCTTCTACCGCATGGGCGATTTCTACGAGCTGTTCTGGGCCGACGCCGAGAAGGCCGCGCGCCTGCTGGACATCACGCTCACGCAGCGCGGCCAATCCGCGGGGCAGCCGGTGGTGATGGCCGGCGTGCCCTTCCATGCGCTGGAGAACTACCTGGGCCGCCTGATCCGCATGGGCGAGTCGGTGGCGATCTGCGAGCAGGTGGGCGAAGTGGGGGCCTCCAAGGGGCCGGTGGAGCGCAAGGTGGTGCGCGTGGTCACGCCCGGCACGCTCACCGACAGCGAGCTGCTGCCGGACAAGGCCGAAGCGATGCTGCTGGCCGTGCACCAGGCGCCCCGCGCGCGCTGCGGGCTGGCGTGGCTGAGCGTCACGCAGGGCGTGGTGCACCTGGCCGAATGCACGCACGACGAGGTCGGCACCTGGATCGCGCGCATCGGCCCGAGCGAGGTGCTCTACAGCGCGGGCGTGACCGAGCGCTTCGAGCAGCAGTTGCAGGCGCTGCGCCAGGGCGGCGTGCTCTCCTGTCCGTTGAGCCTGCGGCCGGACTGGCAGTTCGACGGCGCCCTGGGTGCGCGCAAGCTGCTGGAGCATCTCGGCGCGGCCAGCCTCAACGCCTGGGATGCGCAGGACCTCGCCCACGCCCACGCTGCCAGCGCCGCGCTGCTCTCGTACGCCGAACACACCCAGGGCCGCGCGCTCACGCACATCCACGCGGTGCGCGTGCAGAAGAACGACGCCCTCATCGCCCTGCCCCCCGCCACGCGCCGCAACCTGGAGCTCACGCGCACGCTGCGCGGCGAGGATGGGCCCACCCTCTTCTCGCTGCTGGACACCTGCATGACCGGCATGGGCAGCCGCCTGCTCAAGACCTGGCTGCTGGAGCCGCGACGCGACCGCGCCGAAGCCCGCGCGCGGCTGGCGGCCACCGCGGAACTGCGCGGGGACGGCGGCGACGGTGCGCACGGTGGCACGGGCAGCTGGCAGGCCCTGCGCGGGGCTTTGCGCGGCGTGAGCGACGTGGAGCGCATCACCGCGCGCATTGCGCTGCGGCAGGTGCGCCCGCGCGAGCTGGTGGCCCTCTGCAAGACGCTGCACAAGGCCGAACGGATCGCCGCGGAGCACCGCTGGCACGATCCGCTGCTCGCCGGCATCGCCGGCGATCTGCATGCGCCGCCGGCCTGCGGTGCGCTGCTGGGCGGCGCCATTCTCGAGGAGCCGTCGGCCCTGGTGCGCGACGGCGGGGTGATCGCCGACGGCTTCGATGCCGAGCTCGACGAGCTGCGCGGCATCCAGAACCACTGCGACGATTTCCTGCTGGCGCTGGAGACGCGCGAGAAGGCCCGCACGCTGATCCCCAACCTGCGCGTGCAGTTCAACAAGGTGCACGGCTTCTACATCGAGGTGACGAGCAGCTACCTCGACCGCATCCCGGACGACTACCGCCGCCGCCAGACGCTGAAGAACGCCGAGCGCTTCATCACGCCCGAACTCAAGGCCTTCGAGGACAAGGCCCTGTCGGCGCAGGAACGCGCACTGGCGCGCGAGAAGTGGCTGTACGAACAGGTGCTCGACCAGCTGCAGCCGCACGTGCCGGCGCTCATCCGCGCCGCGCAGGCCATCGCCACGCTCGATGCGCTCTGCGCGCTCGCCGAACGCTCGCTCACGCTGGGCTGGTGCGCGCCGCAGTTCGCGGCCGAGCCCTGCATCGAGATCGAGGGCGGACGCCACCCGGTGGTGGAGGCGCGCCTCGCCGAAACCTCGGCCGGCGCCTTCATCCCCAACCACACGCGGCTGAACGCCAACACGCGCATGCAGATCATCACCGGCCCGAACATGGGCGGTAAATCCACCTACATGCGGCAGGTGGCGCTGATCGTGCTGCTGGCGAGCATGGGCAGCCACGTGCCGGCCGCGCGCTGCCGGCTGGGCCCGATCGATGCGATCCACACCCGCATCGGCGCGGCGGACGACCTCGCCAACGCCCAGTCCACTTTCATGATGGAGATGACCGAGGCCGCGCAGATCCTGCACGCCGCCACGCCGCACTCGCTGGTGCTGATGGACGAGATCGGCCGCGGCACCAGCACCTTCGACGGCCTGGCGCTGGCGAGCGGCATCGCCACGCACCTGCACGACCGCACGCGCGCCTTCACGCTGTTCGCCACGCACTATTTCGAGCTGACGGAGCTGGCCGCGCGCCATGCGCATGCCGTGAACGTGCACGTGGGTGCCACCGAATCCGGTTCGGACATCGTCTTCCTGCACGAGATCCAGCCCGGCCCGGCCAGCCGCAGCTACGGCATCCACGTGGCGCGGCTCGCGGGCGTGCCCGCGCCGGTGCTGAACCACGCCCGCCACGCGCTCTCGGCGCTGGAGGAGCGGGCCAACGAAGGCGAAACGCAGGTGGACCTGTTCGCCCCGCCGCCCGCATCCGAGGCGCCGGGCGCGAGCCCGGTGGAGGCCGCGCTGCAGGACATCCACCCCGACGCCCTGAGCCCGCGCGAGGCGCTGGACGCGCTCTACCAGCTCAAGCGGCTGGCGCAGCCGGGCTGAGCGGCGCCCCGGCGGGCTTGCGGCCCGGCCGCGACGGGCGCGCGGCCTGGCGGGCATCGCGCCCCGCCCCTGCGCGGGAATCGCCCCCGGGTTAAGATCCGACCGCGCTCCGGGGTGCACACCTGTGCTGAGATCCACACCCGCGAACTTGAACCGGGTCATGCCGGCGGAAGAAGAGCCACCGTCCCGACGCGGCCGCCAGCGGCCCGGCGCGGGCGCGGGACACCTTCGGAGCCTCCTGCCACAGGCCCTTAAGGAATCCCATGCAATCGGTCGCTCCGCTGGACGCGGAAGTTCTCTCATTCATCGCGCAGGACGGCTGCACCGATGCCCGGTTCGACGCGCTCGCGCTGCGGCTGTTCGCCCACCAGTACGCCGCCAACGCCCCCTACCGCGCCTTCTGCCAGGGCCGGGGCGCGACGCCGCGCAGCGTGAAGGCCTGGAGCGACATTCCCGCGGTGCCCATCGACGCCTTCAAGGCCCAGGCACTGCGCTGCGAACCCGCCGTGCCCGGCGAGCGCGTCTTCATGACCAGCGGCACCACGCGCGGCGACACGCGCGGCCGGCATTTCCACCCGCGGCTCGCGGTGTACGACCGCTCGATGGAGCGGAATTTCGCAGAGCGGTTCATGCGCGGGCAGGAGCGCATGCCGATGGGCATCCTGTTCCCGGACGAGGACGCGATGCCGAACTCGTCGCTCGCGCACTATCTCGCGCTCGCGAAATCCACCTTCGGTGCGCCCGGCAGCCGGCATTTCGTGGGGCCGCAGGGCACCGACTGGAACGCGCTGTGGCAGGTGCTGGAAGCCGCCGAGCGCACCGGCACGCCGTATGCGCTGCTAGGCGCGAGCTACAGCTTCGTTCATCTGATGGATGCGCTGCGCCCCCAGGGCCGCACCTTCCGGCTGCCGCCCGGCAGCCGCCTGCTCGATACCGGCGGCTACAAGGGCCAGTCGCGCGAGCTGCCGCTGGAGGCGTTCTACGCCGAGCTGTCGCAGGCCCTGGGCGTGCCGCGGGAGCACTGCATCAACATGTACGGCATGACCGAACTCAGCACGCAGTTCTACGATGGCGGCAACGCGGCGGTGCCCTCGGTCAAATCGGGGCCGCACTGGATCCGCTCGCGGCTGGTGGACCCGGTCACGGGCCGCGACGTGCCGGCCGGCGAGCGCGGCATCCTCGTGCACTGCGACCTCGCCAACGTCAACTCCGTGACCACCATCCTCACGGAAGACGTGGGCCTCTGGGCCGACGGCGGCTTCCTGCTGCTCGGCCGCGCCGAGGGCGCGCAGGCCAAGGGCTGCTCGCTGGCGGTGGATGAATTCATGCGGGCCACCTCGGCATGACGCCTTCGCAGCCGCCAGGACTTCCGCAGATCCGGGCCGGCTACCTGCCAGGCATCGGCGCGGACGAGGTCGCCTGGGAAGTGCTGCCGTTCGCACAGGGTGGCACCCGCGTGGACGTGGCCGTGCCGGTGCTCTCCGCGGCGCAGATGGAAGCGCTGGCCGACCGCGTGCGGCAGGCGGCCGCCCGGCACCTGAAGACGATGACCGTGGCCCAGATCATCGACGTGATCGACCGCGCCGTCGCCCGCCTGCTCGACCGCTCCGATGCGTTCCGCCGGCAGGCCGAGGCGCTGCTGCCCGTCGTGAGCGGCTACGACGCCGAGATGGTGCGCCTGGGGCTGACGGGCTTCTTCACGACCTTCCGCGCACCGCAGCTGCGGCGCTTCGTGGCGGAGGATTTCGCGAACCCGCTGGTGCTCGACGGCTTCCAGCCTGCGCCGAAGGGCGGCGCGGTGCGGGCCCTCGGGCCCGGCCTGCTGGTGCACAGCTGGGCCGGCAACGTGCCGGCGCTGCCGCTCTGGAGCCTGGTGTGCGGCCTGCTGGTGAAGGCCGGCAACATCGGCAAGGTGCCGAGCGCCGAGCCGCTTTTCGCAGGCTGGTTCGCGCAGTTGCTCGCCGAGGTGCATCCGCCGCTCGCCGATTGCCTCGCCGTGGTGTGGTGGCGCGGCGCGGGCGCGGAAGACGCGTCCGCCCTCTATGCCCGGGCCGACACGGTGCTGGCCTACGGCGGCAACGCATCGCTGGATGCGATCCGGCGGCGCCTGCCGGTCACGACGCGCTTCCTGCCGCACGGGCACAAGCTGGGCTTCGGCCTGGTGGCAGCCGCGGCGCTCGATGCGTTCGAAGGCCCCGCGCTGGCGCGCCGGGCCGCCTGGGACGTGATGCGCTACGACCAGCAGGGCTGCTACTCGCCGCATGTGTTCTACGTGGAGCGCGGCGGCGCCATCGCGCCGCGCGACTTCGCCGGACGGCTGGCGGGCGAGCTCGCGCAGTTGCAGCGGCGCTTCCCGCGCCGGGCACTGGCGGTGGAGGACGCCGCCGCCCTCGCCCACTGGCGCCAGGGCGTGGAATGGCGATCGATCCCCGGCGCATCCGGAGAAGCCGCCGAGCAGCTCTTCGGAACGTTGGACGATGCCTGGAGCGTGGCCTTCGCCGACGGGCCACGCGCCCTGGCGCCCACGGCGCTGCAGCGCACGGTGCAGGTGGTGGCCGTGGATGCGCTGGAAGACGCGGTCGCCGCCGTCGCCGCGCAGAAGGATTACCTGCAGACCGCCGGGTTGGCCGCGCCGCCCGAAGCGCTCTACCGCCTGGCTGCGCTGCTGGGCGACGCCGGCGTGAGCCGCGTCTGCGCGATCGGCGCGATGAGCACGCCCGAGGCCGGCTGGCACCACGACGGGCGCTTCAACCTGCTGGACCTCGTGCGCATGGTGGAGATCGAACCCTCCGCCGAAGCCGCCGCCGAACCGTTCGCCCCCTATGCCGACTGATCCGCAGGCGCACGCCCCGCAGGTACAGGCACGGGTGGATGCCGTGCCCTCCCCGGTCCCCTTCCTGGAGATCGAGGCGGCCTCGTTCGCCTATCCGGGCCGGCCGCCGGCCGTGGACGGCGTGCGCTGGCGCGTGGGTGCCGGAGCGCTGCACTGCCTCGTCGGCCGCAGCGGCTGCGGCAAGACCACGCTGCTGCAGCTCGCCGCCGGGCTGCTGCGGCCGCAGTCGGGCACGGTGCGCCTGCGGGGCGGGCCGGTGCCCGCACCGGGACCGTGGCTCGGCTACATGTTCCAGGCCCCGACGCTGCTCGACTGGCGCAGCGTGATCGACAACGTGCTGCTGCCGGTGTCGCTGCAGCGCCGGCCGCAGCCGAGCGACGTGGAACGCGCGGGCGTCCTGCTGGAGCAACTGGGGCTGTCCGGCCATGCGCAGCGCCGTCCCCGCCAGCTCTCGGGCGGCCAGCAGAGCCGGGTCGCGCTGGCGCGCGCGATGGTGCTGGAGCCCGCACTGCTGCTGCTCGACGAACCCTTCGCCGCGCTGGACGCGATCACCCGCGCGGATCTGCAGGACGACCTGCTGCGCACCTGCCGCCGGCACGGCACCACGGTGCTCTTCGTCACGCACGACATCACCGAGGCCGTGTACCTGGGCGACCGCATCGCCGTGCTGCACGCCGGGCGCGTGGCGGCCGACATCCGTGTCGATCTGCCCGCCCCCCGCACACAGGCGATGCGGCACGAAGCGCCGTTCAACCACCTGTGCGCGCGGGTGCGGGCCGCCATGGACGGCGTGGACGGCGCGGGAGTTGCCGCATGACGCCCGCCACCTCGCCCAAGGCCGCCGCCCCCTGGCTGCACCGCGCGCTGGGGGCCGCACTGCTCGTGGCACTGCTTGCCGGCTGGGAGTGGACGGCGCGGCACGCGGGGCTCTCCGCCCTGGTGCTGCCCGCGCCCTCGGCGGTGGCGGCCGCGCTCTGGACGGGGCTGCGCTCCGGCTACTTCCTGCCCCACCTGGGCGCCACGCTGCAGGCGCTCTGCCTGGGCCTGGCCGGGGGCGGCGCGGCGGGCCTGCTGACGGGCGCGGCACTGGCCGAATCGCCGCTGCTGGAACGCGTGCTGCGGCCCTACGTGGTGGTGAGCCAGGTGGTGCCCAAGCTGGCGCTGGCGCCGCTCTTCGTGCTGTGGTTCGGCTTCGGCATCACGTCCACTGCCCTCATCACCGGCCTGATCTGCTTTTTCCCGCTGATGGAGAACACGCTCACCGGGCTCAAGCAGGCCGATCCGCAGCGGCTGCAGCTCTTTCGCATGCTGGGCGCCACGCGCTGGCAGACCCTGCTGCGGCTGAAGCTGCCGATCGCACTGCCGACGATCCTCGCCGGGCTGCGCATGGCCGTGGTGCTGGCGCTGGTCGGTGCCGTGGTGGGTGAATTCATCGGCGCGAGCCGCGGCCTGGGCGCGGTCATCATCGCCTCCCAGGGAATGATGGACACCCCCCTGATGTTCGCCGCGCTGGTGCTCATCGCCGCGATCGGGCTGCTGCTCTACCAGGCCACCCTGCTGTTCGAGCGGTGGCTGCTGCGCGCCCATGCAGGCATTGACTGACCTTACTTCTCCGATCCCCCGAGCACAACGCACATGCCCACCTCCCGCCACCCCCTCTCCCGCCGCGCCCTGCTCGCCGCGTCCGCCGGCCTCGCCGCCGCCCCCTGGGCCGGCACGGCCCTGGCGCAGTCCCCTGCGCAGCCGCCGGTGCGCGGCAAGGTCACCGTGGCCGGCTGGAGCAAGCCGATCAGCGAGATCACCAACCTGCTGGCCGAGCCCGACAAGGGCTTCTTCCGCGCCCAGGGGCTGGAGCTGGGCTACCTGCCCGGCGCGGGCGGCGGCGACGCGCTGCGCAACACGCTGAGCGGCCAGGGCGACGTGGCCTTCACCGATCCAGGCTCGTTCTTCCTGGCGCTGGACAAGGGCGAGCGCCTCACCGCCATCTACGACATCTACCCGCAGAACGTGTTCAACGTGGTGTCGCTGCAGTCCTCCGGCATCCGCACGCCGGCCGATCTGAAGGGCAAGCGCATCGGCGTCTACAGCCTCTCCAGCGGCACGCGGCAGAACCTGCTGGTGCTGCTGCACCAGGCGGGGCTGAAGGAATCCGACGTGACCATCGTGGTCACGGGCCTGCTCAATTTCGCGCCGCTGCTGCAGGGACAGGTCGATGCCACCGCCGCCACCGACACCGGCCTGGCCGTGGGCCGCCGCAAAGGCCTGGGACCCGTGAACGTGATGCAGGTGCGCGACTACCTGAACGTCTCCAGCGACCTGTTCGTGGTCCGGCAGGAGGTGCTGCCGCAGAAGAAGGCGCTGCTGCAGGCCTTCCTGAAAGGCTACCGCGACAGCGCGGCCTGGATGATCGCGCGCCCCGAAGAGGCCGCGGCCCTGGCCGTGAAGCACGCGATCGACGGCACGCAGCCGGACGTGAACCTGGAGGTCATCCGCCTGCGCAACGCCGCCGCGCAGCCCTCGCTGCCGGGCCAGCCGCTGGGCGCCTTCAACCTCGCATCGCTGCAGCAGGCCGCCGATGCCTACCGCGCGCTCGGCCTGGTGCAGCGCCCCATCCGCGTGGCCGACGTGGTCGACACCAGCCTGCTGCCGGCCGCCTGAGCGGCGCGGCGCGGCACGCACCGAAACGAAACGAAGAACGAAGGATGACCATGCAGTTCAAGGGCCAGGTCGTGCTGGTGACGGGCGCGGGACGGGGCATCGGCGCCGCGATCGCGCGGGCGTTCGCCCAGCAGGGCGCCACCGTGGCCGTCAACCACCTGTCGAACGACGCGGCGGCGGCCGAGACGGTCGCCGCCTGCCACGCCGCAGGCGGCGACGCCTGGGCCGTGAAAGCCGACGTGGGCGACGCCGCCGCCGCGCAGGCGATGGTGGATGGCGTGCTGCGCGAGGCGGGCCGCATCGACGTGGTCGTGAACAACGCGTTCCGCCCCTATGCGTTCGATCCACGCCGCCGCGCACTGTTCGACAGCCTGCAGTGGAGCGACTACCAGGCCCAGTTCGACGGCGCGGCGGGCAGCGCCTTCCACGTCTGCCGCGCGGTGCTGCCGCACCTGCGCCAGCGCGCGCGCGGCAGCATCGTGAACATCGCCACCAACCTGGTGGAGCATCCCGTCGTGCCCTACCACGACTACACCACCGCCAAGGCCGCGCTCGTGGCCTTCAGCCGCAACCTCGCGGCCGAGGTCGGGCCGCAGGGCATCCGCGTGAACTGCGTGGCGCCGGGGCTCGTCTATCCCACGCAGGCCAGCCAGGCCACGCCCGAGGCGCTGCGCGAATCGATCACCGCCGCCACGCCGCTGCGGCGCATCGCCCGGCCCGAGGACGTGGCCGGCCCGGTGCTGTTCCTCGCCTCGGAGTGGAGCGGCTTCATGACCGGGCAGGTGCTGTACGTGGATGGCGGGCTGGTGATGCGCTGAGTGCGGGACGAGCGGCCCGGAGCGCGGGCGGGCGGGCCAACTTGAAGGCGCCGGCCTACAACGGAACGCGACCGTGGGCAGCGCACGGCGGCCGGCGCGTGGCGATAGTGGCCCCATGTCGGAAAAACTGGTGTTCTTCCTGCAGCGGCTGGTGCGCAAGACCTGGCTGCGCTGCGCCCTCTTCGCCCTGCTCGCGTGCGCGGCCGTCATGCTCGCCACCTGGGCGGGCCCCTACATTCCGGACGGCACCGCGATCGACCTCGGCTCCGACGCGCTGGACAGCCTGCTGAACATCCTGGCCTCCAGCATGCTCACGGTGTCGATCTTCTCGGCGAGCACCATGGTGGCCGCCTTCTCGGCCGTGGCCAACAGCGCCACGCCGCGCGCCTCGCAATTGCTGATCGAAGACTCCACCGTGCAGAACACGCTCGCGGTGTTCATCGGCGCCTTCATTTACGGCGTGATCGCCCTGGTCGGCCTGCATGCCCACGTGTACGGCGACGGCGGCCGGCTGGTGCTGTTCGGCTTCACCCTGCTCATCCTGCTCGGCGTGGTGGTGGTGCTGCTGCGCTGGATCGACTACCTCTCGGTGCTGGGCCGGCTCGGCGAAACCATCCGCCGGCTGGAGGAGGCCAGCCGCAAGGCCATCGACCAGCGGATCGACAAGCCCTACCTGGGCGGACGCCGCCAGCAGCCCGGCGAGCGCGGAAGCCATGAAGTGCGCAGCGACGCCACCGGCTTCGTGCAGCACGTCGCCATGGACCAATTGCAGGGCCGTGCCGAGGCGCTAGACGGCGAGATCCACCTGCACGTGCTGCCCGGCGCCTTCGTCGCCCCCGGCGCGGTGCTCGCCAGCAGCGACCGGCCCCTGGACGACGCGGCCCGCGACGCCATCCGCCAGGCCATGCTGATCGGCAACGGCCGCACCTTCGACCACGACCCGCGCTACGGCTTCGTCGTCATGGGAGAAATCGCTGCGCGCGCCATGTCGGCGTCCATCAACGACCCGGGCACCGCGCTGGAAGTGATCGGCGCGGGCGTGCGGACGCTGGCGCACTGGGCGGCGCGGCAGCGGGCGGCGGCCTCATCGCCGGCCTCCGCATCCGCATCTTCCGCTGCCCCGTCCCCGCCATCCTGCGACCGGGTCACCGCCCCGGCCCTGCGGGAAGCCGGCATGGTGGAGGACGTGTTCGAGCCCCTGGCCCGCTACGCGGCCGGTGCCGTCGAAGTCGGCATCGCACTGCAGCGCGCGCTGCGGTCGGTGGGCACGCTGCACCCCGCCCTGCGCGAGCCGAGCGAACGGCTGTCGGCGTATGCGCTGGAGCGGGCGGAGAAGGCGGACTTGTGCGGGACGGACATGGAGGCGCTGCGGGATGCGGCCCGCCAGGAAACGGGCGACGCGCGTCATCCCGGCGGCCCCGGCATGTCTGGCACCTCCTCTCTCTGACGGCATCGGCCCCTCGCACGCGAGGCCGGTTTCCCGAGCGGGCCATGGGCCGTGTCCGCATGGCGCCTGCAGCCCCGCCCCCACCCCACTACACTCCCCCCTTCGCCTTCCTTTCCCCGACGATCCCCAATGACGTATTGCGTCGCCATCAAGCTCAATGCCGGACTGGTCTTCCTGTCCGATTCCCGCACGAACGCCGGCCTCGACCAGATCAGCTCCTTCCGCAAGATGATGATCTACGAGCGGCCGGACGACCGGTTCATGGTGCTGCTGTCGGCCGGCAACCTGAGCATTTCGCAGTCGGTGCGCGAGATCCTGCAGACCGAGCAGCTCTTCGACCGTGATGAAACCGAGCCGATCACGATCTGGAACGCCAAGAGCATGTTCGACGCGGCGCGGGTGCTGGGCTCGGCCGTGCGGCACGTGCACGAGCGCGACGGTGCGGCGCTGAAGCGCTCGGGCGTGGATTTCAACGTGTCGCTGGTGTTCGGCGGCCAGATCCAGGGCGAGGGAATGCGTCTCTTCCAGGTGTACTCGGCCGGCAATTTCATCGAGGCCACGACCGAGACGCCCTACTTCCAGGTGGGCGAGTCCAAGTACGGAAAGCCGGTGCTGGACCGGGTGCTCACGCCCGACACGCCGCTGGACGAGGCCGCCAAGTGCGCGCTGGTGTCGATGGACAGCACGCTGAAGTCGAACCTGTCGGTAGGCCTGCCGCTGGACCTGGTGGTGTATGAAGCCGGGCGCCTCGCCACCGACAAGATCGTCTGCATCGACGAGCACAACCCGTATTTCCGCATGCTGCGCAGCAGTTGGGGCGAGCGGCTGCGCCAGGTGTTCGACAGCATCGAAGACCCGGCGTGGGACGGCGGCGCGACCGAGGTGCCGATCCTGGCGGAGCCGGCGCGCAGCCGCCCCCTGCGCAAGATCGTCACCCCGGACGACCGGCTCATCTGACCGCCGGGCGCCCAGGCCCGGTCCTCCCACCGCCCTTCCTCACCGTCCCACGGGACGTTCCGCGATGCGCCCCCTGCCGCTGGTCTTCTCCCACGCCAACAGTTTTCCGGCCGGCACCTACCGCGTGCTCTTCGGCCATCTGCGCGAGCGCGGCTTCGCCGTGAACGCGGTGGACCGCTTCGGCCACGACGATCGCTATCCGGTCACGAGCAACTGGCCAGCCCTGGTGCAGCAGCTCGCCGACTATGCGCGCGAGCAGGCCGAACGCGCGGGCGGGCCGGTGTTCCTGGTGGGGCATTCGCTGGGCGGGTTCCTGAGCGTGATGGCCGCGGCGCGGCATCCGGAGCTGGCACGCGGCGTGGTGATGGTGGATTCGCCGCTCATCGGCGGCTGGCGCGCCGGCGCGCTCGGCATGGCCAAGCGCACGCAGGTCGTGGGCGCGGTGTCGCCGGGCAAGATCAGCCGTGCGCGCCGGCACCGCTGGGAGAGCGCCGACGAAGCGCTGGAGCATTTCCGGCGCAAGAAGGCGTTCGCGCAGTGGGACGAGGCGGTGCTGCGCGACTACGTGGCCGAAGGGCTGCGCCCGCATGCGGAAGGCGGGCTGGCGCTGCATTTCGAGCGCGAGGTGGAAACCGCCATCTACAACACCCTGCCGCACAACCTGGGCCGGCTGCTCGCCACCCATCCGCTGCGCTGCCCGGCCGCGTTCATCGGGGGCCTGGCGTCCCAAGAACTGCGCCAGGTCGGCATGGACCTGACGCGGCGGGTCACGCAGGGCCGCATCACCATGCTGGACGGCAGCCACCTGTTCCCCATGGAGCAGCCGCGCGCGACGGCGGCGGCGATCGAAGCCGCTGTGTTGAACCTGGCCGGCACCACGGGCTGAAACGACCGCAGCGCCTCCTGAATACGGCAGGCACGCCCTCCCTCTCCTGCTGCTGCGCGGGATCCCGGATCCGCCGCCCGCTTGCGGGCCGGCGGCCGCCCGGCGCTGCCTGACGTCAGGGTGTACCCCAGCTTCCACGGCGCAGAACGCAGGTGCGACGGATCGCCGCGTGCTTGCCACCACCATCCCCTACACTGCCCCACAGCATGTTACATGCGGACACATGCGCGCCCTGCGCGGGCCTCCCCAAGCCACGCTCCTGCAGGCCTGTGGACACCGGGAGCCTCCATCCAACCAATACGAACCACCGAGGGAGAAAACCACCATGGCCCAACGCAAGAGCCCTGCCCGCCGCGCCAAGGACGAGCGCATCGCCGGCCTGCTGGCACTGGCCGCCGCCAACACGCCGACCGGGTCACCATGGCCCTGGGAGGCTCTGGCCGCGCTCGAGAAGGCCATGGTCGGCCACGTCGTGCTGCCCACCGATGCCAGCTACGCGGACGACCGGCAGGAGTCGAACCCCGCCTTCCAGGCCTTCCCTCTGCTGATCGCCTATTGCGAGAGCGAGAACGACGCGAAGCTGTGCGTGCGGTTCGCGCAGACCTGGAAGCTCTGGGTGGCCGTGCGCTGCGGTGGCCACAGCACGGCGGGTTATTCGGTCAACACCGGCGGCATGGTGATCGACCTCAAGGGGCTGAGCGGCGTGACCCTCGATACCGCCAACCAGTGCGTGCACGTGCTGCCGGGCACGGATTTCGACCACTTCAACAGCGCCATGGGGGCGACGGGCTGGCACGTGCCCACGGGCGCCTGCGGCAACGTCTGCGTGGGCGGCTTCGTGCAGGGCGGCGGCTACGGCTACACCTCGCGCCAGTTCGGCATCCAGAGCGACATGGTCGAATCGATGCGCGTGCTGCTGGCCGACGGCGAGACCATCGTGACCGCCAGCGCCACCGAGCATGCGGACCTCTACTGGGCCCTGCGCGGCGGCACGGGCGGCAACTTCGGCGTGCTGCTGCAGGTGACCTACCGCATGGAGCTGCTGCCGAGCGTGTGGGCCTGGTCGATCGGCTGGGACGCGGCCGACGCGGCCGACGTGCTGGTGCTGCTGCAGAAGGACTTCATGCGCACCGGCGCGCCCGATGCGCTGGGCTACATGATGAACCTGGGCTTCCGCGACGGGAAACCGGTGTTCATGATCCAGGGCATGTACTGCGGCACGTCCGACGCCGGCCGGGCCGCCATCGCCCCCCTGCTGGCGCTGCCGAGCGCCCGGCTGCTGGCGGACGATTCGGGCAGTTACCCCGCGATGAACCACTGGCTGGAGGACCACCCCTACGAACTCCCCCAGGATCTGCCGGATCACGTGCGCGAGAGCAAATCGAGCGGCTACATCGGCCGCGCGCTCACGAAGGAAGAGTGGCAGGCGGCGATCGACTACTTCGTGACCTCGCCCAACACCTATTCGATGTTCTACCTGGAGCCCTACGGCGGCGCGATCCAGCGCTATCCGGCCAGGGACAGTGCCTTCGTCCACCGCGACGTGGACGCCGACCTCGTCGCGGACGTGTTCTGGACCGATGCCGCCGAGCGTGAACGGACGGAAAAATGGCTGGCGGGCTTCATGGAGCTGATGCGACCCTTCCTGACCGGCGCGGTGTACCAGAACTATCCGGACGGCTCGCTCGCGGACTCTCCGCAGGCCTACTGGGGCACCGACACCTACGCGCGCCTGCAGCAGGTCAAGCAGAGGTACGACCCGGGCAACTTCTTCCGTTTCGCGCAGAGCGTGAAGCTGCCCTGACCCGGCAGGCCCGCGCCGCGCGCCTTGCCGGGGGCGCACTGCACTGCACTGCACTGCACTGCACTGCACTGCGGCGACCGGCGCCGCATCAGGCCTGTCCGGCGTAGCGCACGCAGCCGCGGCCGGTGCGCTTGGCGGCGTACATGGCCTGGTCGGCCTGGGTCATGAGGAGTTCGATGTCGCCCTCGAGCGGGGGGTGCATGGCCACGCCGATGCTCGCGCCCACCTGCACCGCCAGGCCGTCGACCTCCATGGGCTCGGCCAGCGCCGAGACGATGCGCGCGCCGATCTGGCCCACCAGGTCCGCTTCCACGTCGGTATCGAGCATCACGAGGAATTCGTCGCCGCCCAGGCGCGCCACCGTGTCGCTGCCGCGCACCGTATGGGCCAGGCGGCGCGCGACGCAGCGCAGCACTTCGTCGCCCACCTTGTGGCCGTGCCCGTCGTTCACCCTCTTGAAGCCGTCCAGGTCAATGAACAGCAGTGCCACGGCGCCGCCGCGCGAGCGCACCCGCGAGAGGGAGTGCTCGAAGCGGCTGTGGAAGGCGGAGCGGTTCTGCAGGCCGGTGAGCGAATCGTGGTTGGCCAGGTAATGCTGCTGGCGCGCGATCTCGATCTTGGAGGAGATGTCCTGCACGAGCGACATGATGGACGTCACGCGGCCGCCGGCGTCGGTCAGCGCGGAGTTGAACCACTCGCAATGCACTTCCGAGCCGTCGGCCCGGCGCACGCAGGACTCCACCCGGTTGCGCGTGGTGCGCCCCGAGCGCAGGTCGGAGAAGGCCTGCGAGAGATGCGGCTCCATGGCGGCCGTGCCCGGCAGCTCGTGCAGGCGGCGGCACTCGACCTGCACCAGGTCCTGCCAGCCCATGAGTTCGATCGCGCGGCGCGAGCAGCGCAGCACGCGCAACTGGTCGTCCATCTCCAGCACGGCCAGCGGGCTGTTGTCCATGTGGGAAGCGAGGCGCTGGTTGGCCGTGCTCAGGGCGTTCATGGCGACCTGCAGCTCGTCCACGTCGAGCGCCGCCGTGACGAAGCCCGCGATGCCGCCACGTGCATCGCGCCAGGGCGAGACGCAGATGGTGCGCCAGGATTCGCGCCCCTCCGGGTCGAGCACCAGGCGCTGGTAGCTCACGCGCTCGCCGGCCAGCACCCGCCGCACGTAGGGCATGAAGCGCGAATGGTTGTATTCGCCGTAGAGCTCGATCAGGGTCTTGCCGACGATGTCCGCGGGCGCGGCGCGGAACCAGCGCGCGTACTCGTCGTTTACGTAGACGACACGCAGGGCGCGGCTGACCACGGCCACCGTGGCGCCCACGTTGCGCGTGAGCACCTGCAGCACCTCGGAATCCGGCAGGCCGGGGAACGGCCCGGCGGAAAGCGCGCCCTCCAATGGCAATTCGTTCGGCGTCATGGCCACGGGTCCCTCGTACGCATGGACTGCCGGCTCCCGCGTGCGGGGGCAAACCGGCAAGCCAGGCAACAGCCTGCTCCATCCCCTCGCGGCGATGACGCACGGCCCGGGGTCTTGAACTCAAATGTGGCGGCAGCTTATCACTTTGATCTTTTTCATAGCGTTGCGTGCTATGACGTGATATGAGCCGTCCCACCTGGCGGGATCGTGTGGACTGCCGATTGACGCGGGCCGCTCAGTCCGTCCAGGCCACGAGGCCGCTCCACGCGGTGGCCAGCACCACGATGCCGAAGGCGATGCGGTAGTAGGCGAACGGCACGAAGCTGTGGGTGCTGATGTAGCGCAGCAGCCAGCGCACGCAGAGCCAGGCGCTCACGAACGAGAACAGCAGCCCCACCCCGAAAAGCGGCAGGTCGGCCAGCGACAGGAGGTGCCGCTCCTTGTAGAGGCTGTACACGCCCGCGCCGATCAGCGTCGGGATCGCGAGGAAGAACGAAAAATCGGTGGCGGCCTTGCGCGAGAGTCCCAGCAGCATGCCCCCGATGATGGTGGCGCCGCTGCGGCTGGTGCCCGGCACCATGGCGAGGCACTGCACCAGCCCGACCTTGAGGGCGTCGAGCGGGGTCATGTCGTCCACCGAGGTGACGCGCGCCGTGCCGGGCGCGCGCCGCTCGGCCCACAGGATGACGAAACCGCCCAGGATGAACGTGGTGGCGACCACCGTGGGTGTGAACAGGTGCGCCTTGATCGCCTTGCCGAAGATCAGCGCCAGCACCACGGCCGGCAGGAAGCCGATGAGGACGTTGAGCGCGAAGCGCTGCGCCCGAGGCTGGGTGGGCAGCGCCACCAGCGTCTCGCGGATCTTCTGCCAGTACACGAGGATCACCGCGAAGATGGCGCCGGTCTGGATCGCGATGTCGAAGACCTTGGCCTTCTCGTCGTCGAAGCCGAGGAGCGCGCCGGCCAGGATCAGGTGGCCGGTGGAGGAGATGGGGAGGAACTCGGTCAGGCCCTCGACCACGCCCATGATGGCGGCCTTGGCCAGCAGGATGAAATCCACGGAAATCCTTCAATCAATCAATCGAACAGACGAACACACGACGGCACACGGACGGCCGCCGCGGATTATCGGGGCACGGAGGCCCCCTGCTCGGCCATGCCCGCCGTACCCGTGCCGCTCCAGGGCGCCTGCCAGCCGCCGCCGAGCGCCTGCACCAGCGAAGCCGCGGCGAGCTGGCGGTTCACCTGCAGCTGCAGCAGCCCGCGCCGTGCCGAGAGCGCCGCCACCTGGGCGGTGACCACTTCGGTGTAGCCCACCTGGCCGGCGCGGTAGCGGTTGAGGAGCTGCTCCTCGGTGCGCTGCGCGGCCGATACGGCCTCCTGCCGCAGCGGCTCCTGCGCCTGCAGCGTGCGCACGGCGGTGAGCTGGTCTTCCACCGTCTGGAACGCGCCCAGCACCGTCTGGCGGTAGTTGGCGATGCGCGCCTCGCGGGCGGCACGCGCCTGCTCCACGCGCGCGGCGATGGCCCCGCCGTCGAACACCGTCTGCGCGGCCGACAGGCCCAGCGACCAGAGCGCACCCGAAGCGCTGAACAGATCACCCAGGCCGGCGCCGCTGCGCCCCAGGGAGGCCGTGAGGCTGAAACTCGGGAAGTAGGCGGAGCGCTGCACGCCGATCTGCGCGTTGGCGGCCGCCACGGCGCGCTCGGCGGCGGCGATGTCCGGGCGGCGCTCCAGCAGGGTGGAGGGCAGCGCCGCGGGCACCTCGGGCACGCGGGCCACCCAGGTGCCGGGCGGCAGCGCGAAGGCGGACGGCGGCTGGCCCGCCAGCACCGCGATGGCGTGTTCGTAGCCGGCGCGGTTGCGCTGCACGGTGGCCAGATCGGCACGCGCGTTCGCGAGCTGGGTGCGGGCCTGCAGCACGTCGGACTGGGCCGCCACGCCCGCGTCGTAGCGGTTCCGGGCGATGCGCAGGCTGCGCTCGTAGGCCTCCACCGTGGCGCGCAGCAGGTCGGCCTCGGCATCGGCCTCGCGCAACTGGAAGTAGGCCGTGACCAGCGAGCCCACGGCCGAGAGCCGCGCCGCGGCCAGGTCCGCCTCGCTGGCCTGGGCGCTGGCGCGGGCGCTGTCCACCGTGCTGCCCAGGCGGCCCCAGACGTCCGGCGCCCAGCTCGCGCCCAGCGCGGCCTGCGCGGTGGTGCCGCGGCGTGCGGAGCCCTCGCCGCCCGAGCGCGTTTCGCTGGCCGACAGGTTCACGCCCGGCAGCAGGCCGGCGCGCTGCTCGCGCACCAGCGCCTGCGCCTGGGCATAGGCGGCCACGGCGGCGGCGATGTTCTGGTTCGACACCTGCACCTGCGCGGCGAGGCGGTCCAGGTCCGGATCGCCGAACAGCGTCCACCACGCTCCGCGGTCGATCGCGTCGGCCGGCGCGGCGGGCTGCCAGAGGGCTCCGGCTTCCTTGAAGGCGGTGGGCAGCGGCGTGGCGAGCGCGGGCGGCTCGTAGGGCGGCGCGACGGAGCAGCCCGCCAGCCAGGCGGGCAGCAGCACCGCGGCGCAGGCGCGCGTCAGAAGCGGCATGCGCGGCAGGCGCGCCGTGTCGGGCACGCCCGGCACGCGGGATGCACCGGGTGCAGGGCCCGGGGAGCGCAGGGGCGATGCGGCGGCGGAAGGAACGGGCTGGGTCATGATGGTTGCGCGGGCGCGGCCGGCGCCGGGTCGGCGGCGCGGGCGAGGTGGCGTTCGTTGCCCGACGGGCGGCGGAGCCGGTCGAGCAGCACATAGACCACGGGCGTGGTCAGCAGGGTGAGCAGCTGGCTGGCGAAGAGGCCGCCGATGATGGCGACGCCCAGGGGCTGGCGCAGCTCCGACCCCTGCCCGAAACCGATGGCCAGCGGCAGCGCGCCGAGGGCGGCGGCCAGCGTGGTCATCAGGATCGGGCGCAGGCGCAGCATGCAGGCCTCGCGCACCGCCTCGGTGGCGGAGAGCCCGCGCGCGCGTTCGGCGTCCAGCGCGAAATCGATGATCAGGATGGCGTTCTTCTTCACGATGCCGATCAGCAGGAACACGCCGATCAGCGCGATGATGGTGAACTCCATGCGGAAGAGCAGCAGTGCCAGCACCGCGCCCACGCCCGCCGAGGGCAGCGTGGTGAGCACGGTGACGGGATGGATCAGGCTCTCGTAGAGCACGCCCAGCACGATGTAGATCACCACGATCGCCGCCAGGATCAGCAGGAACTGCTGCCCCTGGGTGTCCTGGAAGCTGCGCGCCGTGCCCTCGAAGCTGCCGCGCACGTTCGTGGGCATCGCGATGTCGGCTTCGGCCTGCTCGATGATCTGCCGCGCCTGGCTGAGCGAGGTGTTGCCGTCCAGGTTGAAGGAGATGGTGGTGGCCAGCTCGCCGTCCTGGTGGCTGATGGAGGTGGGCGCTGAGCGCTCCACCACCTTCGCGATGGCCGAGAGCGGCACCATGGTCTGCGTGGCGGTGGCCAGCACCTGCCCCGTGGAGGCGCCGCGCTGCCCCGGGTTGGCCGAGGAGCCGGTGGTGCCCGAGAGGTTGGCGGGCACGAAGATGTCCTTCAGGGCGGGCGGGCCGCGCGTGTATTCCGGTGCCCATTCCATGATGACGGAATACTGGTTCAGCTCGCCGTAGATGGTGGCGACCGACCGCTGGCCGAAGGCGTTGTAGAGCGCCGCATCGACCGCCGATGCGCTCACGCCCATGCGCGCGGCGCTCTCCCGGTCCACCTCGACGAAGGTTTCGGAGCCGTTGTCGGCCTGGTCGGTGTCGATGTCGGTGAGCAGCGTCTCCTGCTTCAGGCGCTCGGCCAGCCGGGTCGCCCAGACGCGCATGTCGGCGAGGTTGTCGCTCTTGAGCGTGTACTGGTAGGTCGAGTTGCTGGAACGCCCCCCCATGCGCAGGTCCTGCACGGGCGAGAGGAAGACCCGCAGGCCGGTGAGCATCCCGAGCTGCGGCCGCAGCCGGTTGACCACGGCCATGCTGGGGTCGCTGCGCTCGGACACGGGCTTGAGGTTGACGAACATGAAGCCGCCGCCGGCCCGCCCGCCTCCGGAGAATCCCACGACGGTGTCCACGGCCGGGTCCTTGCGGATGATCTCCACGGCCTGGCGCAGCTTGTCCGCCAGCGCCCCGGACGAAATGCTCTGGTCGGCGCGCAGGCCCGCCACCAGTTGGCCGTTGTCCTGCTGCGGGAAAAATCCCTTGGGGATGTGGCTGAACAGGTAGACGTTCAGGCCGATCACGGCCAGCAGGATGGCGATGACCAGCGCCTTGCTCGCCAGCGCCCAGTCCAGCGCATGGCCGTAGCCGCGCAGCACCGCGTCCTGCGCCCGGGCCGCCGCGCGCGAGAACCGGCCCGGTGGCTTCGCCGGCCCGCCGCGGCGGCGCGCCTCTTCGGACTCCGAGCGCAGCAGCAGCGCGCACATCATCGGCGTGGTGGTGAGCGAGATCACCAGCGAGATCGCCACGGCCACCGAGAGCGTCACGGCGAACTCGCGGAACAGCCGCCCGACCTGGCCGTCCATGAACAGCAGCGGAATGAACACCGCCACCAGCGAGAGGCTGATCGACAGCACCGTGAAGCCGACCTCGCGCGCTCCCTGCAGCGCGGCCGCCATGCGGTCCATGCCGGCCTCGATGTGGCGGGCGGTGTTCTCCAGCACCACGATGGCGTCGTCCACCACGAAGCCGGTCGCCACCGTGAGCGCCATGAGGCTCAGGTTGTTCAGGCTGAAGCCCAGCAGGTACATCACGCCGAAGGTGCCCAGCAGCGACACCACCGTGGCCACGGCCGGAATCACCGTGGCGCGCGCCTTGCGCAGAAAGAGGCCCACCACCAGCACCACCAGCGCGATCGAGACCATCAGCGTGACCTCGATCTCGCGCAGCGACGCGCGGATGGAATTGGTGCTGTCGGACGCCACGGCGATGCGGATGTCCTGCGGCAGCTGCGCCTGCAGCGCGGGCAGCAGCGCCCGCACGCCGTCCACGGTCTCGATGATGTTGGCGCCCGGCTGCCGCGTGATGAGCACGATGATGGCCGGCTCGCCGTTGAAGAGGCCGAGGGTGCGGGTGTTCTCCACGCCGTCCACCACCCGCGCCACGTCGCCCAGCCGCACCGGCGCGCCGTCGCGCCAGGCGATGACGAGGTCGGCATAGTCGGCCGCGCGCCGCGAGGGGGACGGCGTGTAGATCTGCAGGCGCCGGCCGTCGCTCTCGATCGCGCCCTTGGGCCGGTTGGCGTTCGCGGCCTGGATCGCGGCGCGCACGTCTTCGGTGGCGATGCCGTAGCGGTTGAGGGGGAACGGCAGCAGCTCCACGCGCACCGCCGGCAGCGAGCCGCCGCCGATCTCCACGTCGCCCACGCCGTCCACCTGCGAAATGCGCTGGCTGACGACGTTGGAGACGGCGTCGTAGATCTCGCCCGGCGTGCGCGATTTCGAGGTGAGCGCGAGGATGATCACCGGCGAATCGGCCGGGTTGATCTTGCGGTAGGTGGGGTTGCTGCGCAGCGTGGCGGGCAGGTCCGCGCGCGAGGCGTTGATGGCCGCCTGCACTTCGCGCGCGGCGCTGTCGATCTTGCGGTTCAGGTCGAACTGCAGGCTGACGCGCGCCGAGCCGCTGGAGCTGGAGGACGTCATCTCGTTCACGCCCGCGATCACGCCCAGGCGCCGCTCCAGCGGCGTCGCCACGCTCGTGGCCATGGTCTCGGGGCTGGCGCCGGGCAGGCTGGCCGAGACGGAGATCGCCGGATAGTCCACCTGCGGCAGCGGCGCCACCGGCAGCAGGAAGAAGGCCGCGATGCCCGCGAGCGCCATGCCGATGGTGAGCAGCACCGTGGCGACGGGCCGCTCGACGAAGGGGCGCGAGAGGTTCACGGACGGCCCTCCGCCGCCGGGGGCGCGGGCACCTCGGGCGCCGCGGCCGTGCCGCGGCCCGTCCAGCGGCGGCCCAGCCGGTCGAAGGCGAGGTAGATCACCGGCGTGGTGAACAGCGTGAGCAGCTGGCTCAGCACCAGTCCGCCGAAGATCGCCAGGCCCAGCGGCCGGCGCAGCTCGGCGCCCTCCCCCCAGCCCAGCATCAGCGGCAACGCGGCGAACAGCGCGGCCAGCGTGGTCATCAGGATGGGGCGGAAGCGCAGCAGCGCCGCCTGGTGGATGGCTTCCTGCGGCGGCAGGCCCTGGCCGCGCTCGGCGTCGATCGCGAAGTCGATCATCATGATCGCGTTCTTCTTGACGATGCCGATCAGCAGGATGATGCCGATGATGCCGATCACCCCGAGGTCATTGCCGGTGAGCATCAGCGCCAGCAGCGCGCCCACGCCGGCCGAGGGCAGCGTCGAGAGGATCGTGAGCGGGTGCACGTAGCTCTCGTACAGCACGCCCAGCACGATGTAGACGCAGACCATGGCGGCCAGGATCAGCCAGAGCTGGCTGGTGAGCGATTTCTCGTAGGCGCCGGCCGCGCCCTGGAACTGCAGCGACAGGCCCGCGGGCATGCCGATCTCCTGCGCCGCGGCGCGGATCGCATCCACCGATTCACCCAGCGACACGCCCCCGGCCTTGTCGAATCCGAGCGTGGCGGCGGGGTACTGCGCCACGCGCGTGACCTGCAGCGGCGCGGGCTGCTCGCGGATCGTCGCCACGGCCGACAGCGGGGTGGGCGCGCCGCCGCCCGTGCGCAGCTGCAGCGTGCCCAGGCCCTCGGGGCTGGAGAGGCCCTCCTGCTGGGCCTCCAGGATCACGCGGTACTGGTTGGTTTCGGTGAAGATGGTGGAGACGATGCGCTGGCCGAAGGCGCTGTAGAGCGTGTCGTCCACCGCGCTGGCCGTGACCGAGAGGCGCGCGGCCGTCGCGCGGTCGATGTCCACGAAGGCCGACAGGCCCTGCGCGCCCGCGTCGGTGGTGGCATTGCGCACCTGGGGCACCGTGCGCAACCGCTCCACCAGCTTGTTCGTCCAGGCGTTCACCTCGGCGGAATCCACGCCGCCGATGGTGGCGCGGTATTCGGTGGGCCCGGTCTCCGCATCGATCGACAGATCCTGCGTGGGCTGCAGGTAGAGCGTGACGCCCGCGACCGACGCCGCCCGGTCGCGCAGGCGCTGCATCACCGTGTCCTGGGCGTCGCGGCCGGGCTTGAGGTTGATGAGCATGCGGCCGGTGTTCAGCATGGTGTTGTTGGCACCGTCCACGCCCACGAACGAGCTGAGCGAGGCCACATCCGGGTCCTGCAGGATCGCGCGCACGGCGGCCTGCTGCAGGGTGCTCATGCGCTCGAACGACACGTCCTGCGAGGCCACCAGGCGCCCCTGCAGCTGGCCCGTGTCCTGAGTGGGAAAGAGCCCCTTGGGGATGAACACGTACAGCACCACGGTGAGCGCGAGCGTGAGCAGCGCCACCAGCAGCGTGGCGCCCTGGTGGCGCAGCACCCACTGCAGCCAGCCGTCGTAGCGCACGATCACCCGGTCGAAGCCGCGCTGGATCGCGCCGCCCACCCCGCGCGGCGGGGTATCGGGCAGGGCCCGCAGCCAGCGCGCGGACATCATCGGCACCAGCGTGAGCGAGACCACCGCTGAGATCAGGATGGTGAGCGCCAGCGTCACCGCGAACTCGCGGAACAGCCGCCCCACCACGTCGCTCATGAACAGCAGCGGGATCAGCACCGCGATCAGCGACACGGTGAGCGAGATGATGGTGAAGCCGATCTGCGTGGCGCCCTTGAGCGCGGCCTGGAACGGGGGCTCGCCCTCCTCGATGTAGCGCGCGATGTTCTCGATCATCACGATCGCGTCGTCCACCACGAAACCGGTCGCGATGGTGAGCGCCATCAGGCTCAGGTTGTTCAGGCTGTAGCCCAGCAGGTACATCACTCCGCAGGTGCCGATGAGCGAGATCGGCACCGCGAGGCTGGCGATCACGGTGGCGCGCAGGCTGTGCAGGAAGAAGAAGATCACCAGCACCACCATCAGCACGGCGAGCACCAGCTCCATCTCGACGTGGTGCACCGAGGCGCGGATGCCGGTGGTGCGGTCGGCGAGCACCTGCACGTCGAGGCTGGCCGGCAGCCCCGCCTGCAGCTCGGGCAGCTGGCGCTGGATGCTGTCCACCGTGGAGATCACGTTCGCGCCGGGCTGGCGCTGCACGTTCAGGATGATGGCTGGCGTGAGCGTGGCCTCCGGAGCGGCGCCGATGCCCGCCCAGGCGCGCAGCCGGTCGTTCTCGGCGCCGTCCACCACGCGCGCCACGTCCACCATGCGCACCGGCGCGCCGTTCTTCCACGACACGACGAGGCGCTTGTAGTCTTCCGCGGTGAGCAGCTGGTCGTTGGCGTTGATGGTGTAGGCGCGCTGCGGCCCGTCGAAGCTGCCCTTGGCACTGTTCGCGTTGGCCGCCGAGATGGCGCTGCGCAGCGTGTCCAGCCCGATGCCGTGGGAGGCCAGGGCCTTGGTGTCGGCCTGGATGCGCACCGCGGGCCGCTGACCGCCCGCGAGCGTCACCAACCCCACGCCCGGCACCTGGCTGATCTTCTGCGCGAGGCGCGTGTTCACCAGGTTCTGCACCTCGGTGAGCGGCAGGGTATCGGAGCTGATCGCCAGCGTGAGCACCGGCGCGTCGGCCGGGTTCACCTTGGCGTAGACCGGCGGAGCCGGCAGGTCGGTGGGCAGCAGCGAAGAGCCGGCATTGATGGCCGCCTGCACCTCCTGCTCGGCCACGTCGATCGCCAGGCCCAGGTCGAACTGCAGCGTGACGATGGAGACGCCCGCCGCGCTGGTCGAGGCCATGCGGGCAAGCCCGGGCATCTGTCCGAACTGCCGCTCCAGCGGCGCGCTGACGTTGCGGCTCATGACCTCCGGGCTGGCGCCGGGATAGAGCGTCTGCACCTGGATGGTCGGATAGTCCACTTGCGGCAGCGCCGACAGGGGCAGGAAGCGGAACCCCACCAGCCCCGCCAGCACGATGGCCAGCATGAGGAGCGCGGTGGCGACGGGCCGCTCGATGAAGGGACGCGACGGACTCATGGGCTGCGGCGGCGCGTCGGATCAGGGACGGGCGGAGGAAGCCGTGGAAGCGGCGGGCGCCGTGCCGGCAGGTGCGCTCGCGGCGCCGCCCGGGGCACCGGCCACAGGCGCGGAGGCGCCCTCGGCACCCGCGCGCGGGCCGTGGCGGCGGTGGCCGCCGCCCTCGCCCGCGGCGCCGGGCGTGCCGGCCGGCCAGGATGCGCCGGAGGCCCGGCCACGGCGCACGGAAGCGCCCGGCTGCGCCCCGGGTGCAGCGTCGCCCTGGAGCTGCACGCGCGCGCCGTCGCGCAGGCGGTCGCCACCTTCGGTCACCACGCGCTCGCCGGCCCGCAGGCCCTCGGCGATCGCCGCCCACTCCACCGTGGACTGGCCGCGGCGCACCTTGCGCAGCGTCACGGTGCGGTCCTCGTTGATCACGTACACGAAGTCGCCGTTGGCCCCCGTGCGCACGGCCGTGACCGGCACCACCAGCGCCTCCAGCTCGCGCAGCTCCAGCCGCACGTTCACGAACTGGTTGGGGAACATGCGGCCGTCGGCATTGCTGAAGCGCGCCTTGGCCTTCACCGTGCCGGTGGCGGTGTCCACCAGGTTGTCCAGCGTGGAGAACCGCCCGCGGCCCAGCTCCTGCGCGCGGGTGCGGTCCTTGGCCACCACCGCCAGCCCGCCGGTGCCGGCCTCGGCGGCCGCGGTCTGCACGTCGGCCACGCGGTCCTGGGTGACGGTGAATTCCACGTCGATCGGCGCGGTCTGGGTGATGGTGGCGATCCCGGCGGTGTCGCCCGTGGTGACGTAGTTGCCCGCGTCCACCGCGCGCAGGCCGATGCGTCCCGCGGCCGGTGCCGTCACCTGGGTGTAGCCGAGGTTGAGCCGGGCGGTGCGCTCCTGCGCCCGGTCGGTCATCACGGTACCCTCCAGCTGCTTGACGAGCGCGGCCTGGGTGTCGACGTCCTGCCGGGCGATGGAATCCTGCGACAGCAGCGTGCGGTAGCGCTCGAGCGTGATGCGCGCGTTCTCCAACTGCGCTTCGTCGCGCCGCCGCGTGCCTTCGGCCTGCATCAGCGCCTGCTCGAACGGCCGCGGATCGATCTGCGCCAGCACCTGGCCCTTGCGCACCATCTGCCCTTCGGTGAACAGCACCTGGGTGAGCATCCCCGAGACCTGCGGGCGCAATGTGACCGTGATCACCGGCGTCACCGTGCCGAGCGCCTCGATGGCCACGGGCAGGCGCAGGGTGCGGACCGTGGCGTCGCCCACGGTCACCATCGCGCGCCCGCCCCCGGCGCCCGCGCCGGGGCCTGCGGGCCGTGCCGGCCCGCCAGGACCGCCCGGGCCGCCCGCCGCGGGGAACCCGGCCCCGCCCTCGGGCGCCTTGGAGCGCTGCACCAGCCACCATGCGCCACCGCACAGCAACGCCACCGCCAGCAGGGCCACGCCGGTGCCGAGCCAGCGCGCGCGCCGCCCCGGAGGCCGGGCCCCGCCACCGGGGCCGGGTGCGGGATCAGCGGGAGGAACGGCGTGGGGATCGTTGGAACTCATGGCGTGGAAGCGGTGGCAGGAACATCGGAAGGCAGGCGGCCGCGCAACGGCCGGCCGGGTCCGGCGGACGCGGTGCCCGGCGCCCCCGATCGTAGAAGCTCAACGTGGCGTTTTTTCCGCCGGCATGCGAAGAAACGTAAATCCCCTACACCGGCCCGGCGTCCGCGGCAGGCCCCGGCGGCGCCGCGGTCTGCAGCCCGCGCCCCGCCCGCGCATTCCGCGCCGCCCCGCGGTCGCTTCGTCGCACCGCGCTGGCCCGGGGGCCCGCAGGGGGCCACAGTGCAGCCATGCCCCGGGCCGGTCCGTGGCCCCGCCGCGGGGCCCGCCCGGCCCGGTCCCGACCGGCCCCACCCTGCTCCAGGAGTCTCCATGCCCTCGACACCGACGCCCCCCTCCCGCTCCGCCCACGCCCCCTCTGCGCCCGACGGCGTCCGGCTGCCCGGCGATGCCGAGCGCCTCGCCCGGCGCCGCGCTGGGGCCAAGCTGGGCTGGCTCATCCATGCCGGCGTCTATCTGTGCGTGAACCTCGGCCTGGCCGCGCTGTCCGCGTGGCAGGGGCGGCACTGGGCGGTCTTTCCCGCCCTCGGCTGGGGCGTGGGCCTGCTCGCGCACGGCGCCGCCGTGGCCCTGTCCCACCCGGGGGAAGGCCTCTACCGCCGCCTGCTGGAACGCGAACGCACCGCGTTGCGCGGCCGCCAGGCGTGACGGGTCCCGCGGCCGGAGCGCACAATCGCGGCGCAGTGCCCATGCCGCATCCGCCCTCCCCACCCTCCCAGCCGTCCCCGGAGCCCGCCGCCGGGTCGCGCCACATCGTGCGCCATGGCCTGCTCGTGGTGGTCTTCTGCTGCGCCATCGCCGCCATCCAGGTCGGCTACGGCCGCGGCCCATGGCACGCGCAGGCGGTGTATTCGCTCTCGATCGGCCTCTGCAGCTGGCTGCTCATCGAAGCGGGCCGGTTCTGGCTCACGCGCCGCAGCCCCATCCCCTGGCCGGCGGGCTGGCGCGGCTGGGCGCTGGTGGCCGCGGGCGGCACGATCGGCTTCCAGATCGGTTCGGCCATCGGCGACGCGTACGGCCGCGCCATCGGCCTGGCGCAGCAGAGCGTCCCGCCGCCGGGTGTGCCGGGCTCCGCGGTTCTCACCACGGTGCTCGCCTGCGTGGCGATCTCGCTGTTCTTCTACATGCAGGGCAAGGCCCGCTACCTGGAGGGCCGGATCGCCGAGGCGCAGCGGGATGCGGCCGAAGCGCGGCTGCGGTTGCTGCAGACGCAGCTGGAGCCGCACATGATGTTCAACACGCTGGCCAACCTGCGCATGCTCATCGCGGTCGACCCGGCGCGCGCCCAGGCCATGCTGGACCACTTCATCGCCTACCTGCGCGCCACCCTGGGGGCCTCGCGCACCACGGCGCACCCGCTGGCCGATGAATTCGAGCTGCTGCGCGACTACCTGGAGCTCATGGCCGTGCGCATGGGAGCGCGGCTCGCCTACACCCTCGATCTGCCCGAGCCGTTGCGCGCCGTGCCCGTGCCGCCCCTGCTGCTGCAGCCGCTGGTGGAGAACGCGATCCGCCACGGGCTGGAACCGCAGGTGGAGGGCGGGCGCATCGCGGTGGCCGCGCGCACGCTGGCCGGCACGCCGGGGCGGCTGGAGCTGACCGTGATCGACACCGGTGCCGGTCTGGGCCGGAACCCCGCGCAGGCCGGAAGCCGCTTCGGCCTCGCCCAGGTGCGGGAGCGCCTCGCCACGCTGCAGGGGTCCACCGCCGTGCTGGAACTGGGCCCGGGCGATGCGGGCCGCGGCACGCGGGTGCGCATGGTCCTTCCGCTGGCGGGGCGGGCTCCGGCCCCGTTCGCCCCGGCATCCTCTTTCCTCCCGCACACCCCGCCGCCATGCCATCCCCCCGCGCCCTGATCGCCGAAGACGAACCCCTGCTGGCCGAGGCCCTGCGGCTGGAACTCGCCCGGGCCTGGCCCGCGCTGGAGATCGCGGCCACCGTGGGCGACGGCCACAGCGCCGTGCGCAGGGCGCTGGAACTGCGCCCGGACGTGCTCTGGTTCGACATCCGCATGCCCGGTCTCGGCGGCCTGGAGGCCGCGCTGGAACTGGCCGATGCCTGGCCGCTCGACCTCGCGCCTTTTCCCGCGCTGGTCTTCGTGACCGCCTATGACCAGTACGCCGTGCAGGCCTTCGAGGCGCAGGCGCTGGACTACCTGCTCAAGCCCGTGCAGGGAACGCGGCTGCTCAAGACGGTGCGAAAGATCCAGGCGGCGCTGGCGGGCCGCGCCGCACGGCCCCCGTACGCCGGCGGGGAAGGCCCGCACGCGCCACCCCGGAGCGAGGCGGACCTGCAGGCGCTGCTGGAGCAGCTGCGCGGTCTGGTGCAGGGCGGCGGGACCGCGCTCTCCGGCGCGGCGGACCGGCCGCAGCCCCACCGGACGGCGGAGACCGGGCCTCTCTCCGTCATCCAGGCCAGCAGCGGTGCGCGCATCCACTTCGTGCCCGTGGCCGACGTGCTGGTGTTCGAGGCCGCCGACAAGTACGTGCGCGTGCTCACGGCGCAGCAGGAATACCTCATCCGCACGCCGCTCAAGGAGCTCGCGGCACAGCTGGAGCCCCACGATTTCTGGCAGATCCACCGCGGCACCCTGGTGCGCGCGACAGCCATCGCGTCGGTGGAGCGGGACGAGGCCGGACGGCTGCACCTGCACCTGCGCGAGCGCTCCGAGCGCCTGCCGGTGAGCCGGCTGCACGCGCACCGCTTCAAGCCCATGTGACGGCGCGCGCGTGCCGCCGCCCCGCGCAGCGCCCGGCGCAGGCCCGTGGGGTCAGCGGTTGGCGGCCAGCAGCAGCCCGCCGGCGCCCATGAAGAAGCCGCCCGTGGCCTTGTTGAGCCGGACCACGCCGCGCTGCGAACGGATCACCCGGCGGATCTGCCGGCCGCAGCTCGCGTACACGGCGGTGGAGACGAACTCGGCCAGCAGGTAGACGGAGCCCAGCACGAGGAACTGCCGCGCGGCCGGCTGCGCCGGATCGATGAACTGCGGAAAGACGGCCGCGAACAGGATGATCGCCTTCGGATTGGTGATGCCGAGCAGGAATTCCTGCGCGACGAGCGACCGCAAGGCCGGCGGTGCAGCGCGGGCGGCCGGTGCCGCGGCGCCCTCGCCGCCTTCCACCAGCTCCAGCCCACCGAACTCCCGGCTGTTCCAGGCACGCCAGCCCAGCCAGAACAGATAGGCCGCGCCCACCCACTTCACAGCGGTGAACGCCGCCTCGGACGCCAGCAGCATGGCCCCCAGCCCCACGGCGGACACCGTGAGGAAGATGGCGAACGCCGCGGCGCGGCCGATGGTGGCCACCATCGCCGCCCCCACGCCGGCGCGGATGCCGTTGTTCAGGCCGCAGAAATTATTGGGGCCGGGCGTGAGCGAAATCGCGACGGCCACGGGAGCGAACAGCAGGGCGTCCATGGTGCAGGGTGAGGTGGGGTGGCGGATGTCTCGCGATGGTAACGGCCCGCCGCCCCGCTGTGCAGCCCCCTGGCGCTCAGAAACTTTCCCACTCGTCGTTGCCGCCGCTGCGCCCCGCAGCGGGTGCCGGTGACGGGGCCGGCGCGAGCGCGGCGGCCGGCGCGGCGGCCCTGCGGGCCTGCGGCCGGGCGGGCGCCAACCGCGGGCGCGGCGAGGCCGCCGCGGGGCGCGCTGCGCTGCCCGGGGCTGCCGGCACGGCGGGCGCAGCCAGGGGCGCGGTGGCCGGCGCGGGGGCGGCCGCGGGGCGGAAGTCCCGGTGCCCGGCACCGCCGAGCTGGAACACGGCCACCGCCTGCTGCAGTTGCCGGGCCTGGTGGTTGAGGCTGCTCGACGCCGCGGCGCTCTCCTCCACCAGCGCGGCATTCTGCTGCGTGACCTGGTCCATCTGGGAGACGGCCTCGCCCACCTGCGCCACACCCTGGCTCTGCTCGCCGCTGGCGGCGCTCACTTCGCCGATCAGGTCGGTCACGCGGCGGATCGCGGAGACCACCTCCGTCATGGTCGCGCCGGCCTGGTCCACCAGGGCGGTGCCGCGCTCCACCTCGGTCACGCTGCCGTCGATCAGCAGCTTGATGTCCTTGGCGGCGCCGGCGCTGCGCTGCGCCAGGCTGCGCACCTCGCTGGCCACCACGGCGAAGCCGCGTCCCTGCTCGCCCGCCCGCGCCGCCTCCACGGCGGCATTCAGCGCCAGGATGTTGGTCTGGAAGGCGATGCCGTCGATCACGCCGATGATGTCGGCGATCTTCTTCGACCGGTCGTTGATGGTCTTCATCGTCTCGACGACCTGGCTGACGACGTCGCCGCCCTGCACCGCCACCGTGGACGCATTCACCGCCAGCTGGTTGGCCTGGCGGGCGCTGTCGGCGTTCTGCCGCACGGTGCTGGAGAGCTCCTCCATCGATGCGGCCGTTTCCTCGAGCGCGCTGGCCTGCTGCTCGGTACGGCTGGAGAGGTCGGCGTTGCCCTGTGCGATCTCGGAGCTGGCGGTGGCAACGCCGTCCGCGCCGCTGCGTACGGTGGCGACCACCGCAGCGAGCGCGCTCTGCATCGTGGCCATGGCCGCCATCACGCTGGCCCGGTCGCCGGGGCGTGCGCGCAGTTCCATGCTCAGGTCGCCCGCGGCCACCCGCTGCGCGGCGGCGGCCAGGTCCGCCGGCTCGGCCCCCAGGGCACGCGACAGATCGCGGACGATGATCCAGCCCACCAGCAGGCCGATGGCCAGCATGGCGGCGCCCAGCGACGCCAGCAGCAAGGTGGAACGGGCGGCCAGACGGGAGGCGTCCGAGGCCAGCTCGTCCGCGATCCGCTTCTGCAGCGCCCGGGAGTCGTCCACCGCCTTGAACAGCACGTTCTGCCGCGCCCGCACATCGCCCATCAGCAGGGCCCCGCCGCCTGCCCGGTCGCCCTGGTCCACCAGGCCGATCGCCCGCTCCAGCGCCTGGTTGTAGCTGCCGCGGGTCTGCAGGATCACGTCCAGGAGCTCGCGGGCCTTCGGCAAAGCAATCGTCTTTTCCAGTTCCCGGACGATGGTTTCGTTGGCCTGGCGCATCTCGCCGATCCGGCCCTTCTCCTGCTGCTGGACGGCGGGATCGGTGGAGATCACCACATTGCGCGCATACCGCGCGATGGCGTTGAGGTTGTCCTTGAGTTCCGTGAACTGCGCCACCTTCACCATGCGGTCGGTAGCGACCTCATGCAGGTCCCGGGCCACCGTCCGCATGTTCAGTGCGCCGATGGCGGCGATCAGGATTCCTACCAGGGCCAATACGCCAAACCCCAGGGTGACGCGCGTCGAGACTTTCAGAGATGCCATGGATGCCTTCCGGATGAGCTGCCTGTCAGCACCGCCAGAAAATGAACATCAGACAGTGTCGAATGGATCATTTTTATCACATAGTCAGTAGCTAAGTATCTGGTCGTGTCCTTTCTTTTTTTACTTTCCATTTTTTTGCTGGCGGGTGCGACATGCGCCGCCGTGCCCACGGGCAGCAGCGATGTGTGAGTTCGTTCCGGTGCCCCTTTCCATTCCCGGGCCGTAGCACCGGCTTTGTGCGGGCCACTGCCCTGCGCGCACGGAGGAAGCAGCCGTGGCCACGCAACGGCCTGCTTTCAATGATAAAAACACGCTTTCCTGCTGTAGAGTTACCCCTGCCGCGGAGCCTGGAGCCGCGCGCGCTGCGGGCTAATCGCCCAGGTCCACCCGCTGCGTCCAGGGTACGTCGCCCAGGGTGTCGTAGTGCGCCACCACGACCGCGGTTCCGCCCGCAGGCGATGCGGAGGTGGATGCCGCCGCCACCACATCCCGAAGGCATTGCCGCAGGTAGGCGATCGAGGCGCGGTCCAGCCCGGCGACCGGCTCGTCCACCAGCACCAGTGCCGCGCCGCTCGCCAAACCGGCCGCGAGCAGCACCTTGCGGCGGGTACCGGTGGAAAGTTGCTCCATGCGCTTGCCGGCGTGCTCGGCCAACCCGAAACCCCGGACGTGGGCCGCCAGCGCGTCGGCACTCCAGCCCGGGCGGCGCGCCGCCTGCGCGGCCCACCAGTCCTCGGGCGTCTGCTGCGGCTCGGGCCCGCCGCCCTCGGCGCCGTCGCTGCGGGGATCGATCCAGAACACGTCGCGCGCCGTGGCGTCGATGCGCCCTTGCCGGGGATGCAGCTGGCCGGCCATGATCCGCAGCAGCGTGGTCTTGCCCCGGCCGTCGCCCCCCCGCAGCAGCGTGGCGCCCGGCGCGATGCACAGATCCATGCCGCCGAACAGCGGCTCTTCCGCCCCGGGCACGGCGTGGCGCAGACCCGTGCATGCCCACAGCACCGGGCCGGTGCCGGCCGCGGGGCCCGGCGCGGCAGCAGGATGGCTGGCGGCATCCAGGGGGCGGTGCGAAAGGGATGCCGGGGCTGAGAAAATCTCGGAGGACATGGCGGGTTTTTCCATGGTGTGGTTTCACGCTATTTTCCGGCACGGCGGGCGCCTTCCGCCCGACAATGGAGGGGTGGAGCGCGCGGTGCAGGCCGTCCTGTGCCGTCGCACGCTCCCCTTTCCCCCGTCCCCCTCCTGAGCCCCATGACACTGCGTTACCTCGACTTCGACTACAGCGAAGACAGCGACGGCTGCGGCACCTGGGATGCCATGGCGAGCGTGACCGGCGAGCATCTGCCGGCGCTGCATGCCGAGATCGCCGCGGTGCTGGACTGGGCGCACGACCGCTTCGGCGGCCAGCGCGGGCCGATCGAGGATGGCGCGCTCTGGGATTACGACCTGCAGGCCGTGGAAGAGACCGCCACCGGGCAATCGCTGCACTACGACGAAGACACCCGGCGCGTGGTGTCCGCTGCCGGCGCGGCCGGAGCACCGCGCCACACGATCACCCTCTCGCTCTGCGGCACCGCACCGTTCTGCGACGCCTTCCGGGAGCGCTTCGCGCTGGACTGAGCGCGAGCGCAGCGCCCGCCGACTCAGCCCGCGTCCACCACGGCCAGCACCACGGCCGACTCGTCCACGGCCAGCGCCACCCGCCGGCCGGCGCGCAACCCCGATCCATCGGGCGCGAAGCCCACCATGCGCACGCCGGCATCGAGATCGGCCACCACCTCATCGCCCTGCGCCCCGCCGCGCGACACCCGCACGGCGCGGGCCGTCCAGGTGTTGGCGTCCGGTGGCGGGGCCTGGCTCCGGCCCGTGGCCTGCCCGGCAGGCATGGCCCGCACCCGCACGGCGGTGGCCTTGCACAGCGCCAGCACCGCGGTGCCCGGGCGCAGCCCGAGCAGTTCGCTGCTCTCGCGCGTGATGCGCGCGGCCAGGCGCATGCCCGCGGGCGCCGCTCCCCGAGCCGGCGCTTCTGCAGGCGCAGGCCCGCGCAGCCGCACCCGCGTCACCGCCCCGTCCGTCTCCAGCGCGTCCACCACGCAGGGCCACTGGTTGCGCATGCTGGTGCGCAGGGCCAGCGCCGCGGCCGGACGCACGGCCTGCGCCTGCGCCTGCGCCTGGCCCGCCGCCGGTCCGGCCGCGCCCCCGCCCCCCGGCGCCACCGCGGCCAGCACGCCGGCGCGGGCCTGGGCCAGCGCGTCGGCAGCGCGCAGGAGCGCCTGTCCGGCCCCGGTCAGGCGCGCACCGCCCCCGCCCGCGCCGCCGACCACCCGCTCCACCAGCGGTGTTCCCGCCAGGTTGGTGAGCGTGTCCACCGCCTGCCAGGCGGCCTTGTAGCTCACGCCCACCGCGCGGGCGGCCTGCGAGATCGAGCCGGCCGCGCCGATCTCCCGCAGCACGGCCACGCGGCGGTCGGCCGGGCCGTGGGCCAACGCGTCGGAGAAGGCGATCGGGGCCGCTGCGGGAGCGGGCCTGGGGGTTCTGGGGCACATGGGCGCAATGATGCCGCAACGCTGGTGGTGGCGTGGCCTCGGGGGCGGGGCTCATCCGTTGCCGGTTTCGGCTGACAGACCGGCGGCCCGTCCGCCGCCACACTGCGCGCATGCCGCTTTCTTCCCAGCCCCCGCCCACCTCCGCCCCGCGCCCCCTGCCCGCCCGCCTGTGGGCCGCGGCCGGCAGCAACCTGCAGCTCACGGTCTCGGCCGGCCTGATCGCCGCCATCGTGCTGTGGGGACTGGTATCGCCGGCCACGCTGGGCGTTTTCTTCGGCTCGCTGCTGGCGAGCATCACGCGCAACTTCGGCTGGCTCTACCTGTGGGTGGTGCTGGGCCTGGTCGGGCTGGCCTTTTTCCTGGCGCTGAGCCGATACGGCGACCTGAAGCTCGGCGACGAAGACGACGAGCCCGAGTTCTCCACCCCTACCTGGTTCGCGATGCTGTTCGCCGCCGGCATGGGCATCGGCCTCGTGTTCTGGGGCGTGGCGGAGCCGGTGTCGCACTACGCCCTGCCACCACCCGGCATCGCGCCGCAGACGCCCGAGGCAGCAGGCGCCGCCATGCGCTATGCGTTCTTCCACTGGGGGCTGCACCCCTGGGCCATCTACGGCATCGTCGGCCTGACGATCGCGTTCTTCCAGTTCCGACGCCAGGCCCCCGCCTTGGTCAGTTCGGCCACCGAATCGCTGCCGTGGCACGGCATGCGGCACCTGTCTCCGGTCGTGAACGTGCTGGCGGTGGTGGCCACGGCCTTCGGCGTGGCCGCCTCGCTCGGCATGGGTGCCGCGCAGATCAACGGCGGCCTGCAGGCGGTGTTCGGGGTTCCCGTGGGTCCATGGTCGCAGGCGGTGATCATCCTGGTGACCACCGCGCTGTTCATCACCTCCGCCGTGAGCGGCGTGGACCGGGGAGTGAAATGGCTCTCCAGCGCCAACCTGCTGCTGGCGGCCCTGCTGGCGCTGGTGGTGTTCCTGCTCGGGCCCACGGTGTCGCTCGTGAACACCTTCACCAACACGCTGGGCGCCTACATCAGCGAGTTCGTGCGCACCAGCCTGCGCATGTCGCCGTTCCGTGACAGCAGCTGGGTGGGCGACTGGACCATCTTCTACTGGTCGTGGTGGATCGCGTGGTCGCCGTTCGTGGGCCTGTTCATCGCACGCGTGTCGCGCGGCCGCACCATCCGGCAGTTCGTCCTCGGCACGGTGGTCGCACCCACGCTGGTGGGCTTCCTGTGGTTCTCGATCTTCGGCGGCACCGCGCTGCACCTCGAGATCTTCCAGCAGGTGCCGCTGGCCGCCGCCGCGCAGGCCGACCCGGCCACGGCGATGTTCACGATGTTCAACGCCATGCCGCTGGGTCTCGCGATGTCCATCGTGGCCACGGTGCTGGTGGTGGTGTTCTTCGTCACGTCCGGCGACTCGGCCACGCTGGTGCTGGGCACCATGAGCACGCGCGGCGACCCCGATCCGTCCGCCCGCGTGAAGATCGTCTGGGGCCTGCTGGTGGCGGGCATCGCCCTCTCGCTGCTGTTCGCGGGCGGGCTGCAGGCGGTGCAGACGGCCACCATCGTGTTCGCGTTGCCGTTCGCGCTGGTGCTGGTGCTCATGGCGGTGGCGCTGATGCGCGCGGTGCGCGAGGACCACGAGGCCGAACGCCAGCGCGAACGCGCGCTGCGCCGCCGCCTGCGCGAAATGGCCATGCGCGATTGACGCGCGCGAATCGGGGCCGCGCCCCAAGCGGCCCCGTCCTACAGCCCCAATCGCCACCGCCGCGCGAGCTCGACCGGGCAGGGCGTGCGCCAATGGGCTTCAGCCGACGCGGTCGTGCGGAAGCCATGCCGTTGCCCCTTCTTTCCCCCACGACCTATCCAGGATCCCACCGTGCCGTCCAACGATTCCACCCTGCTGACCGCCCATGACGCCTACCTGCTGCGCGAGGGAACGCACGCGCGGCTCTACCAATCCCTCGGCTGCCATCTGCGTCGCGAGGACGGCACGCCGGCGCGCGACACGCGCGGCGCCGACTTCTCGGTCTGGGCACCGAATGCGGCCTCGGTGTCGGTGATCGGCGACTGGAACGGCTGGAACGCCGACGCCGATCCACTGGCCGCGCGCAACGACGGCAGCGGCGTGTGGGAAGGCTTCGCGCCCCATGCCGCGCACGGCCAGGCCTACAAGTTCCGCATCGTCTCGCGCAACGGCGGCCGCGTGCTGGAGAAGGCCGATCCGCTCGCCATCTGCTCCGAGCTGCCGCCCCGCACCGCCTCGCGGATCTGGGACCTCGACTACGCCTGGAACGACGGCGACTGGATGGCCTCGCGCGGGCCGCACAACGCGCTCGGCGCGCCGATGTCGATCTACGAGGTACACGCGGGATCGTGGCGCCGCAAGGACGGGCAGTTCATGGACTACCGCGAACTCGCCCACGTGCTCGGCGACTACGTGCAGTCGATGGGCTTCACGCACGTGGAGCTGATGCCGGTGACCGAGCACCCTTTCTACGGTTCCTGGGGCTACCAGACCACCGGCTATTTCGCGCCGACCGCGCGCTACGGCACACCGCAGGATTTCATGTACTTCGTGGACCACCTGCACCAGCGGGGCATCGGCGTGCTGCTGGACTGGGTGCCCTCGCACTTCCCGATGGACGGCCATGGCCTGGCCGAATTCGACGGCACGCACCTCTATGAGCATTCGGACCCGCGCCAGGGCTTCCATCCCGAATGGAACTCGGCCATCTTCAACTATGGCCGGCACGAGGTGCGCAGCTTCCTGATTTCGTCGGGCCTGTTCTGGCTCGACAAATACCACCTGGACGGCCTGCGCGTGGATGCGGTGGCCTCCATGCTCTACCTCGACTACGCGCGCAAGCACGGCGAATGGATTCCCAACCGCCACGGCGGGCGCGAGAACCTGGAGGCGATCGAGTTCATGCGGCTGCTGAACCGCTCGCTCTACCGCGACCATCCGGACACGGTGAGCATCGCGGAGGAATCCACTGCCTGGCCCATGGTCTCGCGGCCACTGGAGATGAACGGCCTCGGGTTCGGCATGAAGTGGAACATGGGCTGGATGCACGACACGCTGGCCTACTTCAAGGAAGACCCGATCAACCGCCGGCACCACCACCACAAGCTCACGTTCTCGCTGGTGTATGCGTTCAACGAGAACTTCGTGCTGCCGCTCTCGCACGACGAGGTGGTGTACGGCAAGGGCTCGCTGATCAACAAGATGCCCGGCGACGAGTGGCAGCAGTTCGCCAACCTGCGCGCGCTCTTCGGCCTGATGTGGGCCCACCCCGGCAAGAAGCTGCTCTTCATGGGCGGCGAATTCGGCCAGCGCCGCGAATGGACGCACGAGGGCGAACTCGAATGGTGGGTGTGCGACAGCCCCCTGCACGGCGGCCTGCAGCACATGGTGCGCGAGCTCAACCGCGTCTACCGCAGTGAACGGGCCCTGCACGACCTCGACTTCTCGCCCGAGGGCTTCCAGTGGGTCGAGGCCGACGATGCCGGCCGCAGCGTGTTCGCCTTCCTGCGCAAGCCGGGCCCGGAGGCCCAGCGCCAGGGCGCCGGCCCGGTGCTGGTGGTCTGCAACCTGACGCCGGTGCCGCAAGAGAACTACCTCGTCGGCGTGCCCACCGCCGGCTACTGGCAGGAGCTGTTCAACAGCGACGCCCGCGAATTCGGCGGTGCCGGCTGGGGCAACCTGGGCGGCCTGCAGGCCGCGCCCGTGCGCTCGCACCACTGTGAGCAGTCGATCTGCCTCACGCTGCCGCCGCTGTCCACCCTCATTCTTCGACAGGAGCCCGCACGCCATGCCCGCACCCCGTGATCCCGCGCCCTCGTCTTCGCCCTTGTCCTCGACGTCGTCTTCTTCCCGCGCCCCGGCGTCTGCGCCGCCGGGACCACCGCGCGCCGCGGCGCCCTCCGGCACCATGCCGCCCGACGACGCAGGCCGCGGCCGCGCCGTGATCGATGCGGTGCTGCCGGCCGTGAACGGCGGGCGCTTCCCCGTCAAGCGGGTGGCCGGCGAGCCGGTGCGTATCACCGCCCACTGCTTCACCGACGGCCACGACGTGCCGCGCGCCATGCTGCGGTGGTGGAAGGATGCCGAGGACGGATCGCCGGCCCCGGAAGCGCCCACCGAAGTGCCGATGCAGCTGGAGGTGAACGACGAGTGGTGGGCCGAGTTCACGCCCGAAGAGCCGGGCCTCTACCGCTACACTGTGGCGGCCTGGGTGGACACCTTCGAATCCTGGCGGCACGACATGGAGCGCCGCGTGGATGCGGCCGACATCCGCGTGGCGGCCCGCGTGGGCGCCGCCGAGGCGCGCGCCGCCGCCATGCGCGCGGCCTCGCACACCGCCGCCGCCGACGCCCGGCTGCTCGAGGCCTGGGCCGCGGACCTGGAACAGGGCGCGCAGGGCCCGGACGGCGCCGCCGAGGCGCTCAAGGCGCTGGCGCTGCAGGACGACGCCGCCGAGGCGATGCGCCGCCACCCGGACCGCAGCCTGCAGACCCTCCACCCCGTGGCGCTGCCGCTGCGGGCGGACCGCGAACGCGCGCGCTTCAGCAGCTGGTACGAACTCTTCCCGCGCTCGGCCTCGCCCGTGCCTGGCATGCACGGCACCTTCCGCGACGTGGAAGCCCGCCTTCCCGGCATCGCCGAAATGGGCTTCGACGTGCTGTACCTGCCTCCCATCCACCCGATCGGCCGGGTGCAGCGCAAGGGCCCCAACAACGCGCTCACCGCCGGCCCGGGCGACGTGGGCAGCCCCTGGGCGATCGGCGCGGACGAAGGCGGCCACAAGTCCATCCACCCGGAACTGGGCACGGCGGAGGACTTCCGCCAGCTGGTGGCCCGCGCACGCGAGCACGGCATCGAGGTCGCGATGGACATCGCCTTCCAATGCGCGCCCGACCACCCCTACGTGCGCGAGCACCCGGACTGGTTCCGCTGGCGGCCCGACGGCACCGTGCAGTACGCCGAGAATCCGCCCAAGAAATACCAGGACATCTACCCCTTCCACTTCGAATGCGAGGACTGGCGCGGCCTCTGGCAGGAGCTGCGCAGCGTGTTCGCGCACTGGATCGGCCAGGGCGTGCAGATCTTCCGCGTGGACAACCCCCACACCAAGGCCTTCGCGTTCTGGGAATGGGTGATCCAGGACATCCAGCGCGAATACCCCGGCACGATCTTCCTCGCCGAGGCGTTCACCCGGCCCAAGGTGATGCACGGCCTTGCCAAGCGCGGGTTCACGCAGTCCTATACCTACTTCACCTGGCGCACCACGCGGCAGGAGCTCACCGACTACTTCACGGAACTGAACACCGCGCCGGGCTGCGACTACTTCCGGCCCAACGCGTGGCCCAACACGCCCGACATCCTGCCGGCCCACCTGCAGGGCGGCGAGCCCGCCGTGTTCGCCTACCGGCTGGTGCTGGCCGCCACGCTTTCGGCCAACTACGGTATCTACGGCCCGGCTTACGAACTGCTGGAGCACGAACCGCGCACGCCCGGCAGCGAGGAATACCGCGACTCGGAGAAGTACCAGCTGCGCCACTGGGACCTGAACCGGCCCGGCAGCCTGCGCCCGTTGATCGCCTGCGTGAACCGCATCCGCCGCGAGCATGCCGCGCTGCAGGCCGACCACGGCCTGCGCTTCCTGCCGGTGGACAACGAGATGCTGCTCGCCTACATGAAGCGCTCGCCCGACGGCCGCGACGTGATCGTGACGGTCGTCAACCTCGATCCGCACCATGCGCAATCGGGCTGGATGCGCCTCTCGCCCGCGGACATCGCCATCGCGGAGGACGACCCGCCCGCCGCCGACTGGCAGATGCACGACCTGCTGAGCCAGCAGCGCTTCGTCTGGCAGGGCGAGCACCACTACATCCTGCTCGACCCGCGTCGCGCGCCGGCCCATATCTTCGCCGTGCGGCGCCGCGTGGCGAGCGCCGGAAACCTCGACCCTTTCCAGTGATGCCATGAACGCCCCATTGCTGCACACCTCCCCTTCCGGCACGAGCGCCACCACGGCGCCCGCCATGGCCGAGACGCTGCCCGAACCGGGCCCCGCGATCACTCCCGAAACCCCGGAGATCGACACCCAGGGCGATCCCCAGTGGTACCGCGACGCCGTCATCTACCAGCTGAACGTGAAGGCGTTCTACGACAGCAACAACGACGGCTACGGCGATTTCAAGGGCGTGACCGCCAAGCTGGACTACGTGAAGGACCTGGGCGTCAACACGATCTGGCTGATGCCCTTCTACCCGTCACCGCTGCGCGACGACGGCTACGACATCTCCGACTACGAAAGCGTGCACCCGCAGTACGGCACGCTGGAAGACTTCAAGGAGATGCTCGACGCCGCCCACGCGCGGGGCCTGCGCGTGATCACCGAGCTGGTCATCAACCACACCTCGTCCGAGCACCCCTGGTTCCAGCGCGCGCGGCACGCCCCGCCCGGCTCGCCCGAGCGCGATTTCTACGTCTGGAGCGACACCGACCAGATCTACCGGGGCACGCGCATCATCTTCACCGATACCGAGACCTCCAACTGGGCCTGGGACCCGGTTGCCAAGCAGTACTACTGGCACCGCTTCTTCAGCCACCAGCCGGACCTGAACTTCGACAACCCGGCGGTGCTGGAAGCCGTGTTCAAGACCATGCGCTTCTGGCTCGACATGGGCGTGGACGGCTTCCGGCTCGACGCCATCCCCTACCTGGTGGAGCGCGACGGCACGAGCAACGAGAATCTGCCCGAGACGCACGCGGTGATCAAGAAGCTGCGCGCGGCCATCGACGCCGAGTACAAGAACCGCTTCCTGCTCGCCGAGGCCAACATGTGGCCGGAGGACGTGCGCGAGTATTTCGGCGACGGCGACGAGTGCCACATGGCCTACCACTTCCCGCTGATGCCGCGCATGTACATGGCGATCGCGCAGGAGGACCGGCACCCGATCGTCGAGATCATGCAGCAGACGCCGGACATTCCCGACGGCTGCCAGTGGGCGATCTTCCTGCGCAACCACGACGAGCTCACGCTCGAGATGGTGACCAGCAAGGAGCGCGACTACATGTACAGCATGTACGCGGCCGACATGCGCGCGCGCATCAACCTCGGCATCCGCCGTCGGCTTTCGCCGCTGATGGAGAACGACGCCGACCGCGTGAAGCTCATGAACGGCATGCTGCTGTCGATGCCGGGCTCGCCCATCATCTACTACGGTGACGAGATCGGCATGGGCGACAACGTGTTCGTGGGAGACCGCAACGGCGTGCGCACGCCCATGCAGTGGTCGCCCGACCGCAACGGCGGCTTCTCGCGCGCCGATCCGCAGCGGCTCTACCTGCAGCCCATCATGGACGCGGTGTACGGCTACGAGGCGCTGAACGTCGAGGCCCAGTCGGGCGACCAGAGCTCGCTGCTGCACTGGACGCGCCGCATGCTGGCCGTGCGCAAGACCAGCCGCGCCTTCGGCCGCGGGCGCCGCACCTTCCTGAAACCCGGCAACCGCAAGATCCTGGCCTACGTAAGCGAGCACGAGGACGACATCATCCTCACCGTGTTCAACCTCTCGCGCGCCGCGCAGCCCGTGGAGCTGGACCTGTCCGCCTACCGGGGCCGCACGCCGATCGAGATGCTGGGCCGCGTCACCTTCCCGCCGATCGGCGACCTGCCCTACCTGCTCACGCTGCACTCCTTCGGCTTCTACTGGTTCCGCCTCTCCAACGAGGCGCCCGTGCCCTCCTGGCACCAGGAAGGGCTGGACCTGCAGGAGCGCCCGGTGCTGGTGCTGTTCGACGGCTGGACCAGCTTCTTCCGCGAGCGCGTGATGCCCTGGCGCATCGGCATGGCCGAGCGCATGCGCGCGCAGTTCGAGGGCGACACCCTGCCGCGCTTCATCGAACTGCAGCGCTGGTATGCCGACAAGGGCGCGGCCATCGCCGGCGCGCGCATCGTCGATCACACCGTGTGGAAGGCGGGCGATGCCTGCGAATGGATGCTGCCCCTCGTCGCGGTGGACACCGATGCGGGCATTGGCGGCAAGGGCGCCGCGGCCGCGGCCGCGGACGGCGCGGCTTCCGGCGTGCCGTACTTCGTGCCGCTCGCGCTCGCCTGGGAGGAAGGCAGCGAGGAGCGCATGCGCCGCATCTCCCCGGCCGGCGTGGCGCGCGTGCGCCAGCAGGCGCAGGTCGGCGTGATGGGCGACGCGTTCCACGACGAATCCTTCTGCCGCGCCGTGGTGCGCGCCCTGGGCGAGAACACCGCCCTGCCGACGGACCGCGGCGGCAGCGTGCGCTTCTCCCACACTTCGGCCTTCGCGGCGCTGGCCGAGGGCCTGGACGCGCTGCCCGTGGCACGCCCCGGCGCGCAGAGCAGCAACACCGTGGTGTCGGTCGGCGAAACGCTGTTCCTCAAGGGCTACCGGCGGCTGCGCGAGGGCATCAACCCCGAGCTGGAAGTGGGCCGCTTCCTGACCGAAGTGGCGCATTTCCCGCACTGCGTGCCGGTGCTCGGCGCCGTGGAATACATGGCGCCGGGCGGCGGAACCATGACGCTGGCGCTGGTGCAGGCCTACGTCTCCAACCAGGGCGACGGCTGGGAGTACACGCTCGGCTACCTGGAGCGCTTCCTCGAGGACACGCGCACCGTGCCCGACGCGGTGGTGCCCGACGTGCACGGCGGCTTCCTGGCGCTGGTCCGCACGCTCGGGCGGCGCACGGCGGAACTGCACCAGGCGCTCGGCCTGCGTACGGGCGACGCGGCCTTCGACCCGGAGCCGATCACCGCGCAGGACGTCACGGCCTTCCGCGACCGGGCCCGCGCCGAGGCGGAAGAGACGCTCGCGCTGCTGGAGCGGCGCCTGCACGACCTGCCGCCCGCCACGCAGAACGACGCGCAGGCGGTGCTGGCGCGGCGCGGCGCGATCCTGGAGCGCCTGGCGGCCGACCGCGGGCAGGTTCCCACGGGCCACAAGAGCCGCTACCACGGCGACTACCACCTGGGCCAGGTGCTGGTGACGGGCAACGACTTCGTGCTCATCGACTTCGAGGGCGAGCCGGGCCGCAGCTTCGAGCAGCGCCGCGCCAAGGGATCGCCGCTGCGCGACGTGGCCGGCATGCTGCGCTCGTTCAACTATGCCCGCTGGGCGGCGCTGCGGCACATGACGCAGTCCACCGAGGAGATGGTCCGCCTGGACGAGGCCGCGCGCGATTGGGAGCACCATGCCCGCGACGCGTTCCTGGAGGCGTATGCCACCGCCGGCACCCACCCGGACCTCGAACTGGTGGCGCTGTTCGAACTGGAGAAAGCCCTCTACGAACTGCGCTACGAGCTGGGCAACCGCGTGGATTGGGCGCAGGTGCCGCTGCAGGGCATCCTCGCGCTGATCGGCGCGGCGGCCGCCCCGACGCCGCGGCCCGCCGTGCCCACCCTGCCGCCCCCACCCGGAGGTTTCACGGAAGCGCCCTGACCGCACGGGGGCCAGCCTCCTGGCGGGCCCCGTTTCTGCCGCCTTCCCACCCCGAAAGCCCGCCCGCGGGCCCCACCCCTTTCGCCGAGGCTTCATCCATGGAACATTTCGCCTTTCCCCTCGAGCCCGTCCGCGCCATGCTGTTCCAGCTCGGCGCCTTCCTCCCGCGCCTGCTGGTGGCCCTGGTGGTCGTCGCGGTGGGCTGGCTGGTCGCCAAGGCCACGCGCTTCGCGGTGACGCGCGGCCTGCGCGCCATCAACGTCCAGGTGCTCGCCGAGCGCGCGGGCCTCGACGGCTTCCTGCGGCAGGCCGGCGCCAAGACCGACACCATCGGCCTCTTCGGCCTGCTGGCCTACGGCATCGTGCTGCTCGCCGCGCTGCTGATCGCCTTCAACGGCATGGGCCTGAGCTACGTCACCGCCCTGCTCAGCCGGGTGCTCTGGTTCATCCCGAACCTGTTCATCGCGCTGCTGATCCTGGCGCTGGGCGCGTACTTCGCGCGCTTCGTGGGCGACATGGTGTCGGCCTACTGCCGGCGCGCCGGCATGGCGGACACGGTGCTGCTCGGCAAGATCGCGCAGTACGCGATCGTCATCTTCTCGGTGCTCATCGCGCTCGATCAGCTCGGCATCGGCGGCGACATCGTGCGCCAGAGCTTCCTGATCCTGCTGGGCGGCATCGTCTTCGGCCTGGCGCTCGCCTTCGGCCTGGGCGGGCGCGAGCGCGCCGCCGAATGCATCGAGCAGTGGTGGCCGCGCCGCCGCGGCGATGCGCCCGCCGGCCGGGATCCGCGGGTTCCGCCGCGCGATCCCCGGGATCCGCGCGATCCGGGGTTCTGACCCGCCGCGCTTTTTGCCACGCCCCTCCCGCCTGAACGGCCCGTGTCTTCGGACGGCACGGGCCGTTTTCCTTGCGTTCACGCACTTTCACGCACGGGAAAACCCCAGCCCCCCGCGTCAGCCTTTTCTCAGCCCAGGCGCCGTACGATCCGCTCTAATGCCGGGCGGACGCGGTGCCGGGTTTTTCGTCGTGCGCGTCCACCCACAACACCAATGAACGACAGGAGACAGCAAGCGTGACAGGACTCCTCCAACTGGCCCGGGGCATGGACTGGGTTTCGACCAAGCTCAGCAAGGTCGCGGGCTGGGCCGTGCTCGCCGCCGCCCTGATTTCCGCCGGCAACGCCCTCGTGCGCTACGGGCTCGACATGAGCTCGAACGCGTGGCTCGAGATCCAGTGGTACCTCTTCGGCACCACCGTGATGCTCGGCGCCCCCGTGGTGCTCAAGCTCAACGAACACGTGCGCGTGGACATCATCTACGGCAAGCTGCGCGGCCGTGGCCCGGTGTTCGTCGATCTCTTCGGCCTCGTCTTCTTCCTGCTGCCCGTGATGGGCCTGCTCACCTGGCTCACCTGGCCGTTCTTCTGGAACATGTTCGTCACCAAGGAGATGTCCGGGAACATCGGCGGCCTGATCCGCTGGCCCGCGGCGCTGCTGCTGCCGGTGGGCTTCGGCGCGATGTTCCTGCAGGGCCTGGCCGAGATCATCAAGCGCGTGGCCTATCTCACCGGCCACCTGCAGATCAGCACGCATTACGAGAAGCCGGTGCAGTAACCGCATCGACAAAAAAGCGCCGACCGACCCGACTTCTCCAGGAAGACCCTCCCCATGCACATGGAAAATTTCGCCCCGATCATGTTCGCGGGGCTGATCGTGATCATGCTGATCGGCTTTCCGGTCGCGTTCTCGCTCGCGGCCCTGGGCCTGTTCAGCGGCTTCTTCGCCATCGAGATGGGCTGGTTTCCGGCCAACTTCATGGCCAACCTGCCGATCAACATGTTCGGCATCCTGTCGAACGACCTGCTGCTGGCCATCCCGTTCTTCACGCTGATGGGCGCGGTGCTCGAGAAATGCGGGCTCGCCGAGGACATGCTCGACTCCATGGGCCAGCTCTTCGGCCCCGTGCGCGGCGGCCTGGGCTATTCGGTCATCATCGTGGGTTTCATCCTCGGGGCCATCACCGGCACCGTGGCCGGCCAGGTGATCGCCATGGCGATGATCTCGCTGCCGGTGATGATGCGCTACAACTACAACATGCGCTACGCCACCGGCGTGCTGGCCGCGTCGGGCACCATCACCCAGCTCGTGCCGCCCTCGCTGGTGCTGATCGTCATGGCCGACCAGCTCGGCCGCTCGGTGGGCGACATGTACAAGGGCGCCTGGGGTCCCGCCATCCTGCAGGTGCTGATCTTCGCGGTCTACACCTTCCTGCTGGGCCGCATCCGCCCCGAATACGTGCCCGGCCTGCCACGCACGGCGCGCACGCTGCACGGCTGGGCCCTGTGGGGCAAGTGCCTGCGCGGCATCATCCCCTCGGCCATCCTGATCTTCGCGGTGCTGGGCTCCATGGGCGGCCTGCCGTTCATGGACCACGCCATCGCCACGCCCACCGAGGCGGGCGCCATGGGCGCCGTCGGCTCGCTGATCCTCGCGGCCATCCACAAGCGCCTCACGTGGCAGCTCATCAAGGAAGCCATGGACGGCACCATGCGCCTCACCGCCATGGTGGTGTTCATCCTGATCGGCTCGCGCGTGTTCTCGCTGGTGTTCCAGGGCGTGGACGGCGCGATCTGGATCGAGCACATGCTCACCGACCTGCCGGGCGGCCAGATCGGCTTCCTGATCGTGGTGAACATCTTCATCTTCTTCCTGGCGTTCTTCCTCGACTTCTTCGAGATCGCCTTCATCATCCTGCCGCTGCTGGGCCCCGTCGCGCACAAGCTGGGCATCGACCTCGTCTGGTTCGGCGTGCTGCTGTGCGTGAACATGCAGACCAGCTTCATGCACCCGCCCTTCGGCTTCGCCCTCTTCTACCTGCGCGGCATCTCGGACACGCTGTTCAAGGAAAAGCGCATCGACCGGCCGGTGAAATCGAGCGACATCTACATGGGCTCCATCCCCTGGGTCGTGATGCAGCTGATCCTCGTGGCGATCGTCATCTTCTTCCCGCAGACCGTGACCGTGTTCCTCGACAAGGAAAAGGTGGTCGATCTCGACAAGGTCCAGCTCGACATGCCCGCGGACAGTTCCTCCGGCCCTGCGATCAACCTCGACGACCCCTTCGGCACCGGCAGCAAGCCCGCGGACGGCGCCTCCGCCGCCCCCGGCGCGGAGCCCGACATGCCGATGCCGGAACCGATGCCCGAGCCGGCGGCCCCCGAACCCGCGCCGGAAGGCGCGGCCAGCACGCCGCAATGACGCAGAGCGGACAGCCCGCGCACGGGGACGGCACGGACGGCGGAGCCGGCGTCGCCGGCACCATCGATACCGACACCGATGTCGATATCGACCTCGAAAGCGCCGCCTTCCCGCCCCTGGTGCGGCTGCTCGCCGTCGTCATCGTCGGCGGCCTGGCGGCCTTCGCGCTCTGGTCCCTCCCCGCGCTGCGCGGTGCCCAGTGGACCTTCCCCGCCCTTGCCACCTTCGGCCTCGCGGCCGTGCTGATCGGCTGGGTGGGCTGGTGGATGGTGTTCAGCCGCACGCGCTTTTGCTACAGCGAAGGCGGCGGCGGCGTGATCGTGCAGACGTGGCTGTGGGACAAGCGGGTGCGCGCTGCCGACGTGGCGAGCTTCAAGATCGTGCACTGGCCGTGGTTCCAGGCCGTCATCGCTCCACGGATCCTGTTGCGGCGCAAGGGCGGCGGGATCACGTGGGTGCATGCGGCGGACGCGGGGTTGCTGGTGGCGTTCGGGGAGAGTGTGGTGAGGGCGGGGGCTGGGGCCGTGCCCGCGTCTCTGCCCGAGGCACCGGCTCGCTGAGAAATTGCTTTTCGGAGCCGGGATTTCGCCCCGGCGGGCGAGTCACTTTCTTTCGCTTCGCCGAAAGAAAGTAACCAAAGAAAGGGCGACCCTGCTGTCTGCGACCCCGTTCGCCCAGAGGGCGAACGGGGCAACCTGGGGTGCTCGGAGGCGGGGTGTGCCGTGGAACTCACTGCGCGCTGGCGCGCTCCGTTCGGACAGCCACGGCAGATCAGTTCACGAAGCGGGCGTGTCCTTCGGCACGCCCGCCACCCCGCCCCCTGCGCGCCCCAGGCGCATCCAGAAGGGAGCGACTCGGGCCATCGCTGCGCTCGGCCTCTGCGGGAAGGCAGGCCGTCGCTGCGCCCGGCCAAAGACCAGCAGCGCTTCGCCCCACAAGTCGGCTGCGCGGTGCGAAGCACTCGCGCACCAAGGGCCGAGCGCAGCAATGGCCCGTGTGCTGCCCCCGCCCTTGTGTCTGCGCCGAGGAGCGCAGGGTGCGGGGCGGGCAGGCGTGCCGCAGGACACGCCTGCTTCGTGATCTGACTCGCCGGGGATGTCCGAGCGCAGCGCGCCAGCGCGCAGCGAGTTCCACGGCGCCGCCCCGCACCCGAGCACCGCAGGCTGCCCCCTTCGCCCCGCCGGGGCGAAGGGGGACACAGACACCAGAGTCGCCTTTTCTTTGCCTACTTTCTTTTGGCGAAGCAAAAGAAAGCAGGTGCGCCGCCGGGCGCACATCCCGGCCCCGGAAAACAAACCCACCCCAAAAAACAAAAGGGGAACGGCCCCAAAAGACCGTCCCCCCACCAAAACGCAGCCTCTTCTTATGCCAAAGAAGAGAACATCTCCATCACAGCTTCTGCGCCTGCATGAACCGATCGAACGTGCCTTCCGTGAACCGGAACCACGCATTCTCGTCCGCCAGGAACTTCGCGTAATCCGTGTACACCTTCTTCCACTCCGGATTGGTGTTGTTCAAGTCCGCATAGATCTGCTGCGCCGACTTGAACGCCGCATTCATCACGTCCTGCGTGAACGGCCGCAGCTTGGTGCCCGAGCCCACGAGCTGCTTGATCGCCACGGGATTGCGTGCGTCGTACTTCGAGAGCATCGTGACGTGCGCGTGCGAGGCGGCTGCCTCCACCACGGCCTTGTACTCGGCCGGCAGGCCTTCCCAGGCCTTGGTGTTGATGTAGAAGTCCAGCTGCGGGCCGCCCTCCCACCAGCCGGGGTAGTAGTAGAACGGTGCGACCTTGTTGAAGCCCAGCTTCTGGTCGTCGTAGGGGCCGACCCACTCCAGCGCGTCGATCGTGCCCTTTTCCAGCGCGGGGTACAGGTCGGCACCGGGAATGGACTGCGGAATCACGCCGAAGGGTTCCAGCACCTTGCCCGCAAAGGGGTTCGTGCGGAACTTCAGGCCCTTCAGATCGGCGACGGACTTGATCTCCTTGCGGAACCAGCCGCCCATCTGCGCGCCCGTGTTGCCGCCGGGGAAGCTGATGATGTTGTACTTGGCGTAGAACTCGCGCATCAGCTTCAGGCCGTTGCCCTCGTACATCCATGCGTTCATCTGCCGCGCGTTCAGGCCGAAGGGCACGGCGCAGCCCAGGCAGAAGGTCGGGTCCTTGCCGTAGAAGTAGTAGGGCGCCGTGTGCGCCATCTCGACCGATGCGCTCTGCACGCCGTCCACCACGCCGAAGGCGGGCATCAGTTCGCCGCCGGCATGCACCGAGATCTGGAACTTGCCGCTCGTGGCTTCGCTGACCTTCTTGGAGAACACTTCCGCCGTGCCGTAGATGGTGTCCAGCGACTTGGGGAAGCTGGATGCGAGGCGCCAGCGGATGCTGGCCTGGGCGTGCACAGCGGGGGCTGCGCCGGCCGCCAGGACGCCGGCGATGCCTGCGTGCTTGAGGATGGAACGACGGTCCATGGATGGGTCTCCGGTGATGATTGTTTGCATGCCTGCCGGCGGGCGCTCTGCCCGCCTGCAGGCCAGGTTTCAGCCGGAAACGATTGTAGGAACGCCCCTGCGCACGCTCTTGGGGGTTTTCCCGCGACCCCCCTGGCGGGGCCGCGCGGATTCAGGCTTCTGCAAGCCTTTGCGCGCCGGGCCCGCCCGTCATTCGCCCAGAGGGCCGAAGCGCGCGGTGACGGAGCGCACGATCCCTTCCGCATCGAGGCCCTGCAGCGCCAGCAGCTTGGCCGGGTCGCCGTGTTCGATGAACACGTCCGGCAGGCCGAGCTGCAGCACGGGCTTCTGGATGCCGGCTGCGTTCAGGGCCTCGCACACGGCGCTGCCGGCGCCGCCCATCACGGCGCCCTCTTCCACCGTGACCAAGGCGTCGTGCGTGGCGGCGATCTGCAGCAGCAGCGCGGTGTCGAGCGGCTTGGCCCAGCGCATGTTGGCCACCGTGGCGTCCAGCGTCTCGGCGGCCTGCAGCGCGGGATAGAGCAGCGTGCCGAACGCCAGGATCGCGATGCGCCGGCCGGTGCGGCGCACCTCGCCCTTGCCGAAGGGCAGGCCCTCCAGGCCCGGCAGGGGCTCGATGCCCGCGCCGCTGCCGCGCGGATAGCGCACGGCCACGGGATGGTCCTGCACGAAGGCGGTGGACAGCAGCTGGCGGCACTCGCGTTCGTCCGCCGGGCAGGCCATGCTCATGTTCGGGATGCAGCGCACGAACGGAATGTCGTAGGCGCCCGCGTGCGTGGCACCGTCGGCGCCGACGAGGCCGGCCCGGTCGAGCGCGAACACCACCGGCAGGTTCTGCAGCGCCACGTCGTGGATCAGCTGGTCGTAGGCGCGCTGCAGGAAGGTGGAGTAGATCGCCACCACCGGCTTCACGCCCTCGCAGGCCATGCCCGCGGCGAAGGTCACTGCATGCTGCTCGGCGATGCCCACGTCGTAGTAGCGGCCTGGGAAGCGCTTCTCGAACTCCACCATGCCGGAGCCTTCGCGCATCGCGGGGGTGATGCCCACCAGCCGCTCGTCCTGCGCGGCCATGTCGCAGAGCCATTGGCCGAACACCTGCGTGAAGGTCTGCTTGGGCGGCGTGGCGGGCTTGGTCAGGCCTACGCTGGGATCGAACTTGCCCGGGCCGTGGTAGGCCACGGGGTCGGCCTCGGCGAGCTTGTAGCCCTGGCCCTTCCTGGTGACCACATGCAGGAACTGCGGGCCCTTCAGGCCCTTGATGTTCTCCAGCGTGGGAATGAGCGAATCGAGGTCGTGCCCGTCGATCGGGCCGATGTAGTTGAAGCCGAATTTCTCGAACAGCGTGGCCGGCACCACCATGCCCTTGGCCTGCTGCTCGAAGCGCTTGGCGAGCTCCAGCAGCGGCGGCACGGGGCCGAGCACGGTCTTGCCGACGTTCTTGGCGGCGGCGTAGAACTGCCCGCTCATGAGCTGCGCCAGGTAGCGGTTGAGCGCGCCCACCGGCGGGCTGATGCTCATGTCGTTGTCGTTGAGGATGACGAGCAGGTTGGCGTCGGCCACGCCGGCGTTGTTCAGCGCCTCGAAAGCCATGCCGGCCGTCATCGCGCCGTCGCCGATGATGGCAACGGCCCGGCGGTCCTCGCCGCGCTGGCGGGCCGCCATGGCCATGCCGAGCGCCGCCGAGATGCTGGTGCTGGAGTGTGCGGTGCCGAAGGTGTCGTATTCGCTCTCGGTGCGCTGCGGGAAGCCCGAGAGCCCCCCCAGCTGGCGCAGCGAGGGCATGCGGTCGCGGCGGCCCGTGAGGATCTTGTGCGGGTAGGTCTGGTGGCCCACGTCCCACACCAGTCGGTCGCGCGGCGTGTCGAACACCGCGTGCAGCGCGACGGTGAGCTCCACCGTGCCCAGGTTGGAGCTGAGGTGCCCCCCCGTCTTCGAGACGCTGTCGAGCACGAACGCGCGCAGCTCCTCGGCCAGTTCTTTCAGCTGGGCACGCGACATCCGGCGCAGGTCGGCCGGATCGTTCACGGTCTGCAGGAGGGGGAAGGAGTTCGTGGACATATTGCTCTTGGTTGGAAGGGTCCGGCACCCGTCATGCCGGTCGCGGGGGAAACCATGGGGCGCCGCTTTCCGGCAACCGCCGCGCGCCTTTTCGGGCGTGGCGCGGCGGCACGGGCGGCGCGGTCCGCCCGCCAGTATCAGCGGGACCGGTCGATCACCATGTCGGCCAGCGCCGCCAGCGGCCGCGTGCGCGACAGGCCGCTCGCCGCCAGCGCGGCATGCGCCTCGTCGCGCAGCGTGGCGGCATAGGCGCGCGCACGGTCCAGCCCCAGCAGCGACACGTAGGTGGGCTTGTCGCTCGCGGCGTCCTTGCCGGCGGTCTTGCCGAGCGTGGCGGAATCGGCCACCACGTCGAGCACGTCGTCCACCACCTGGAACGCGAGCCCCAGCGCCGCGCCGTAGCGCGACAGGGCTTCCCAGGCGGCGGGGGATGCGTCGCCGCAGGCCGCGCCCATGAGCACGCTCGCCTGCAGCAGCGCGCCGGTCTTGAGGCGGTGCATGCGGCGCAGTTCGTCCTCCGAGAGGGCGATGCCGACGCTGGCCAGGTCGATCGCCTGCCCGCCCGCCATGCCGTCGGCCCCCGCGGCGCGCGCGAGCAGCCGGCACAGCCGGGCCTGCATGGCGTCGGGCACGTCGTCATCGGGCGTGAGCAGCTCGAAGGCCAGCGCCTGCAGCGCGTCGCCCGCGAGCAGGGCCTGGGCCTGGCCGAACTGCACGTGCACCGTGGGCTTGCCGCGGCGCAGCACGTCGTTGTCCATGCACGGCATGTCGTCGTGCACCAGGGAATAGGCGTGGATCAGCTCCACCGAGCAGCCCGCGCGCAGCGCCGCGCCGGCATGTCCGGCCACGGCCTCGGCCGCGGCGAGCACCAGCAGCGGGCGCAGGCGCTTGCCGGCACCCAGCACGGCATAGCGCATGGCGTCGCCCAGGCCGCCGGGCGCATCGGCGGGCACCCAGGACTCGAGGGCGGCCTCCACCCGCTGCAGCGCCTCGGCGCTCCAGGCGGACAGATCGAAGCCGGCGTCGCCGGCACCAGGGGAAAACGCGGCGGTGCCCATCAGTCTTGCGTCCACGGTTGCAGCGTGCCGTTTTCCAGCACCTTGATCTGGTCCTGCACCGCCTCCAGGCGGCCGCGGCAGAACGCCAGCAGTTCCGCCCCGCGCTGGTAGCCGGCGAGCATCTGCTCGAGCGGCAGCTGGCCCGACTCGATGCGGCCCACCAGCTGTTCCAGCTCCTCCAGCGCGGCTTCGTAGCTCGCGGGCTCGGGAGAGGCAGGGGCGGTGGCGGTAGGGGAGGCCTTGGGCATGGCAGGAAAGCCGCGCCGGCGGGCGCGGATAAAACGGGCCATTTTAGGCGCATGCCGGCACGCTCCCCGGGCAGCGCCCCACGTCACACGCACGCCACGGAACCGCAATACACGCACGGGGGGTCCGGAAATAACCCCATTGGCTACAATCCCATTTCTTCGTCGAACCGGCTGTGGGTACTTTGCTCGGCCGGTTTCGTTTTTTCCACGTCCCCGTGCGCACGCGCACCCTCCCTGTGGGGAGTCTTTAGGTCAGGTCACCCATGTCTGATTTAAGTCTTCAACTGCAGCAGGCCGCAAGCCAACTACCAGTTTCAAGCTATTTCGATGATGCGCTGTTCCGGCGCGAGCTGGACACCATCTTTCAGCGCGGGCCCCGCTATGTGGGGCACCAGCTGAGCGTGCCCGAACCGGGCGATTATTACGCGCTGCCGCAGGAAGGACAGGGCCGTGCCCTGGTGCGCAACGCGCAGGGCGGCATCGAACTGGTCTCCAACGTGTGCCGCCACCGCCAGGCGGTGATGCTGCAGGGCCGCGGCAACCTGCGCACGAACGGCAAGGGCCATGCCGCGGGCAACATCGTCTGCCCGCTGCACCGCTGGACCTACTCGCCCCAGGGCGAGCTGCTGGGCGCGCCGCACTTCTCGCACGATCCCTGCCTGAACCTGAACAACTACGGGCTGCGCGAGTGGAACGGGCTGCTCTTCGAGGACAACGGCCGCGACATCGCCGCCGACCTCGCCGGCATGGGCCCTCGCTCGGAGCTGTCGTTCGACGGCTACGTGCTCGACAAGGTCGAGCTGCACGAGTGCAACTACAACTGGAAGACGTTCATCGAGGTCTACCTCGAGGACTACCACGTGGGCCCGTTCCACCCGGGGCTGGGCAACTTCGTGACCTGCGACGATTTGCGCTGGGAGTTCCAGAAGCACTACTCGGTGCAGACCGTGGGCGTGGCCTCCACCTTCGGCAAGCCCGGCTCGGATGTATACCGCAAGTGGCACGAGGTGCTGCTGAACTACCGCGAGGGCCGCATGCCCGAGCGTGGCGCGATCTGGCTCACCTACTACCCCCACATCATGGTGGAGTGGTACCCGCACGTGCTCACCGTGTCCACGCTGCACCCGATCAGCCCGACGCGCACGCTCAACATGGTCGAGTTCTACTACCCCGAGGAGATCGCGGCCTTCGAGCGCGAGTTCGTCGAGGCCCAGCAGGCCGCCTACATGGAGACCTGCATCGAGGACGACGAGATCGGCGAGCGCATGGACGCCGGCCGCAAGGCCCTGCTGGCGCGTGGCGACAACGAGGTCGGCCCCTACCAGAGCCCGATGGAAGACGGCATGCAGCACTTCCACGAGTGGTACCGCGGCGCGATGGGCGAAGCCGTTCCGCAGCGCTGAACGGGCGCCGATCGCCACTGCGAGTCCCGGAGGGCGGGTTTTCCGAGGCATCTTTCCGGAATGCGGACGCCGGGGTGGCCTAACATCGGCCTTCCCCTTCGGTCCCTCATCTTCCGCCCCACGCCCATGCAAGCCCTCTGGATGGTCCTCGCCGCATTCCTCTTCGCGAGCATGGGGGTCTGCGTGAAGATGGCGTCCGCGCACTTCAACGCGGCCGAACTGGTGTGCTACCGCGGCATCATCGGCATGGCCATCCTCTGGGCGCTGGCGCGGCGCCAGGGCGTGGGCCTCGGCACGCGCTATCCCGGCATGCACGCCTGGCGCAGCCTGATCGGGGTGGTGTCGCTGGGCGCATGGTTCTACGCCATCGCGCACCTGCCGCTCGCCACCGCCATGACGCTCAACTACATGAGCAGCGTGTGGATCGCGGCCTTCATCGTCGGCGGCGCGCTGCTGGCGTGGCGGCCCTCGGGCGGCGCGGGCGGCACGCGTCCGCCCCTGCAGGCGCCGCTGGTGCTGACCGTGATGGCCGGCTTCGCGGGCGTGGTCATGATGCTGCGCCCGAGCCTCGGCGCCCACGAGATGTTCGCCGGCCTGATCGGGCTGCTCTCGGGCCTGTCCGCCGCGTTCGCCTACATGCAGGTGATGGCGCTGTCGCGCATCGGCGAGCCGGAAACGCGCACCGTGTTCTATTTCGCGGTCGGCTCGGCCGTGGCGGGCGGCGCGGCGATGCTGCTCACGGGCGCCTCGGCGTGGCCGGGCTGGCCGGGCCTGTGGCTGCTGCCGATCGGCTTCCTCGCCGCCGCGGGCCAGCTCTGCATGACGCGCGCCTATGCGCGGGCGGGATCGCAGCGCGGCACCCTGGTGGTCGCCAACCTGCAGTATTCGGGCATCGTGTTCGCGGGCGTCTACAGCGTGGTGCTGTTCGGCGACGACATCCCGCCCATCGGCTGGGCCGGCATGGCGCTGATCATCGTGAGCGGGGTCGTCGCGACGGTACTGCGGGCGCGTGCCGCGCCGGGGGCGCCGGCGGAAGAGCACTGAGCCGGCACGACCCATGCACATGTCGCCGGCAGCACGGCCGGCCGGCCGTGCCCGACGGATTGACGGCCTGCGCCGACGCGGCGCCGCCATGGGAGGCGGCACAATCCGCACCATGGGGTTCTGCTCGGCCGCATCGTCCGGGAACGCCGGCTCCCATTCCCTCACGCACCATCGACTGAACACGCCATGGCCTATACCACCCTCATTTCCGCCGACGAACTCCGGGCGCTGCGCGCGAGCGGCGCTCCCCTGATGGTCTTCGACTGCAGCTTCGATCTGGCGCACCCCTCGCGCGGGCAGCAGCAGTACCTGGAATCGCACATTCCCGGCGCGGTGTATGCGCACCTCGACGAGGCGCTGAGCGCCCCGCACGGAGTGCCCGGCGCGGGCGGCACCATCGTGGCGAAGGAAGGCGAGATGCCGTCGTCCGGCGGGCGCCATCCGCTGCCGCACCCCGAGCGCTTCGCCGCGTGGCTGTCGTCGGTGGGCTTTTCCAATGCGATGCAGGCGGTGGTGTACGACCGCAACGGCACCAACTTCTGTGGCCGCCTCTGGTGGATGCTGCAGTGGGCCGGCCACGGGGCCGTGGCGGTGCTAGACGGCGGGCTGCAGGCCTGGGAGCAGGCCGGCGGCGAGCTGGCGCACGGCGAGGAGCCCGCGCACTTCCAGGCGAACTTCGCGCTGGGCGAGCCGCTGCAGCGCCTCGCCACCGCCGCCCAGGTGCAGGCCGCGCTCGGCCAGCCGGGCCAGACGGTGGTGGATGCGCGGGCGCCGGCCCGCTACCGCGGCGAGGTGGAACCGCTCGACCCGGTCGCCGGCCACATTCCGGGCGCGCTGAACCGGCCGTTCTCCGACAACCTCGGGCCCGACGGCCGCTTCAAGCCGGCCGCGCAATTGCGGGCCGAGTTCGAATCGCTGCTCGCCGGCCGCGACCCGGCCACCGTGGTGCACCAGTGCGGCAGCGGCGTGAGCGCCACGCCCAACCTGCTGGCGATGCAGATCGCCGGGCTGGGCCCCACCACCCTGTTCGCGGGCAGCTGGAGCGAGTGGTGCAGCGATCCGTCCCGCCCGGTCGAGCGCGGCTGACGGCACGCGCCGCGGGCGTGCCGTGAGCAAGGCCAGCACGCCACGGCCGAGCCATAGGCACTTCATATCCACCCGATAGCCGCACCGAAGGCTTTCTCCGGCACCTGCCACCGCGCGCAGCAAGCCTGCCCTCGCACGCCGGTCCCGCCCCTGGCGCGCCTGTAAGGGAAATTCCTACAAACCCGGCTTGGCAGCGAGACACGCTGCACATCCAAACCCCGACTTAATTTCCGATTGGGCCGGATTCACAATCCATTTCAACGGATCGCGACACACCTGCACCCCGCCAGGGGCCTCGGGATCTGGTAACGGAAAAGGATTGAACATGACCTCGGAACAACTTCTCGCCGAAATCCGCGAAGCCAACCTCACGTACCTGATGCTGGCCCAGACGCTGATCCGCCAGGACAAAGCCGAAGCCGTGTTCCGCCTGGGCATCAACGAAGACGCCGCGGACATCCTGGCCTCCCTCTCGGCCGCACAGGTGCTCAAGCTGGCCTCCCGCAACACCCTGCTGTGCAGCTTCCGCGTCGACGACAACCTCGTCTGGAGCCTGCTCACCAACCACAACACGCCCAAGAAGGTCGGCAACGAAGCCACCAACACGCTGCACGCCAACATCCTCATGGCCAGCCGCGTGTCGGAAGTGCTCTGAGCGGCTCGCCCCGCTCCTCTCCGTCCTCCCGCCCGTCCCGTCCTTCGAAAGCCCGCCATGACCGCAGCAGCAGCCGCCCCCGTGAAGAGCGTCCTGAACGAATCCAAGCAGATCGAGCGCGCCGCCATGCTCATCCAGATGGGCGCCCGCATGCAGGTGCTGGAGTCGGAAACGTCGCTGTCATACGAGCGCCTGATCCGGCTCTACAAGGAAATCGCGGGCAAGTCGCCGTCCAAGGGCCAGCTGCCGTTCTCGACCGACTGGTTCCTCACCTGGCAGGAAAACATCCACAGCTCGCTGTTCCTGAACATCTACGAATACCTCTCCAAGGGCGTGAGCCTGGATTCGGTCGAGCTGCTGACCAAGGCCTACCGCCTCTACAACGAGCAGGTCGCCACGGCCGAGATCGAGCCCCTGCTGTCCTTCACCCGCGCCTGGCGCCTCGTGAAGTTCGTGGATGCCGGCATGCTCACGCGCACCAAGTGCTCGCAGTGCGGCGGCCAGTTCGTGACCGAGATGTACGAGAACGCCCGCGCCTACACCTGCGGACTCTGCAATCCCCCGGCCCGTGCCGGCAAGAGCAAGTCGGCCGGCGCGCTGATGCTGCACTGATCCTTTTTCGACGCGAGTAACCCCCCTCTCCCGGCCGCGTGCCGGGATTTTTTTTGCCCACCCCGGCCCAGTGCGCGGGAAGCGCCCTCAGCGCATGGAGAGCAGGATGCGCACGTTGTCGTCCACCGGCAGCACGTAGTCGTGCGCGGCCAGCACGGTGTTGCCGGCCGGGCTCACCAGCTTCAGGCCGACGAACACCGACTGGGCCGTGGCCGCATAGGTGCCCACCACCACCGCCTGCGCCGACTGCGCGCGGCTCACCTCGCGCACTTCGCGCGACAGCAGCAGCTCACCATGGCCCGGCACCATCGCCAGGGTCTCGCGCATCTTGAGTTCGGTCACGCGCACGCCGCGCTGCACCAGGCGGCCGGCGATCTGCTCGGAGCACAGCCGGCCCAGCCGCGACGATTCACCCAGGCGGTCGATGTGCACCAGTGTGCCCACCAGCACCGGCTGGCGCGGATCGAGTTGCGGTACCTGCAGCAGCAGGGCGTCGGCCGCGGCATAGTTGGCCTCCAGCAGCGCTTCGGCCGCGGTGGGGCCCAGGCCCAGCGCTCCGAGCGCGCCCGGGCTGCCGCCGTTCGGCACGGCGGCGGCGCCGTAGTAGTAGCGGGCACAGCCCGGCAGCAGCAGGGCCACGGCGCCGGCCGCCAGGCCCGTGCGCAGCCATGCGCGGCGCGAGGCAGGGGTGGATGCGGAGGAAGAAGCCACAGCGGACGCGCACACCGGCGCGTGGCCGGCCATGCCCCCGGCCGGGTTCCGGGAAGGGACCGGCCGCGTCATGGCACCACCTGCCAGGTCTTCACCGGTGCGGGCGGGGGCCCCATGGCCGGCGGCGGCGCGGGCAGTGCCGGCAGGTAGAGCGCGGCATCGGCCTGGTCGATCGAATACACATCGCTCGTGCGGGCCAGGTAGCGGCCCTCGCTTTCCAGCGAGGTGGTCACCAGGACCTCGGTGCGGGCCGGGCCTGAAGCCAGCCGCTGGACGACGACGGGCCGGGCCGCGTCCGGAGCGCCGAGGACCACGCTCGCCACGGTTCCCGAGGACACCGTCGCGGGGACGACCCCGATGGCGCCTCCGGCGCCTGCTCCAGACAAGGCCACCGGCGCCGGCCCCGGAGGCGCCCACGCGAGCAGGTAGTCGCCGTTCTCCATCGATGCGTCGCGCGCCACGCGCACGCCCTCGCCCAGCAGCACCGGCCGCGCCCCGTCGCCGGGAGGCGCCACGTGCTGCACGAGCTGCACGCCCACGGCGAGCCGCACGTCCGACGGCTGGGTCGCCATCGTCAGCCCGCGTTCCACGAGGTGGGTGATCAGCAGGGAGCGGAAACCCGCCCCGAAACCCGGCACCCCGCCCGGTTCCTCGACCGGCGTGACGTAGATGGGGTGCGCACCCGCCGGCCATTCGCGCAGCTTGGCGGCGGTGCGCGCCGCGACGTCGGCGGCGAGCACGTCCCAGTGGTGCACGGCGCGGGCCGTCTTCTGGGTGGATGGCGCATGGGCCTGCGGCTGCGGCAGGTCGGGCGGGGCGGCGCAGCCGGCCAGCCCCGCGGCGCACAGCAGCAGCGCCAGCGAAGGCCGGAGCCCGCGGGGGGCGGAGAGCAGCGGGAGTTCCGCAACGGGGGTCATGCGCGCGCACCTTTCCTCGAAATGCATGTGCCCATGCTAGCCGCCGCGCGCCGGGCGCATGGGCCGAACAGCGGCGCTTTTCCCGCCTACTCCGTTGCGCAGCCCGCACCGCCGGCTGCCATGGCCCTGGCCCGGCCCGGCCCGACCCGGCCCGGCGTCGCGTCAGCCCGCAGAAATTCGGAATCTCCCCACACGTCCATCGGCACCGATGCCACGGCCGGGCGCCCGCCTACGTGCACAGGGGCTCCTGCCGCGCCACAATCCGCGCATGCAGCCCTCCGCCTCCGTCCTGGCCACCCCCAACGATCCCGCCGCGCCGCGGGACACCGACCCGCCGCCGCCGCCTGCGGGCGATCCGCCGGCCGGCCCGCCCCCCGCCGGAGACCCTCCCCCGGCATCGCCCCCGGCGGGCGATCCGCCCGCCCCGGCGCCCGGCCCCGCCGAGCCTCCGCCTCCGCCCGCGGGGGCGTTTTCGTCTTCGCCGTCATCTTCTTCGCCTCCTTCGTCTTCCGCGTCCGCGTCGCCCTCCCACGCCCTGCCCTCGCCGCTGGTGCTGCACATGCCGGTGGACGTGCGCAACCTCTCCCTCGCCCTGCTCGCGCTCTTCGCCGCCCTGGCACTGCTGCACTGGGCCGCCGCCGTCTTCATCCCGCTGATGCTGAGCCTGCTGCTCACCATCGCGCTGCAACCCATCGTCACAGCGCTGCGGCGCTGGTACATCCCGCGCTGGCTCGGTGCCGGCGTGCTGCTGCTGGGCATCGTCGGCGGCCTCGGCGGCACGGCGTGGTCGCTGTCGGATGGCGCGGCCGAGCTGGTCGACTCCCTGCCCGTCGCCGCCCGCAAGGTGCGCGACGCCATGCGCCTGAACATGAGCGGCCCCAGCCCGCTCGACACCATGCAGAAGGCCGCCAGCCAGATCGAGCAGGCCGCCACCGAAAGCATTCCGCCCCAGACCCGCCGCGGCGTGCAGCGCGTGGTGATCGAACGCGCGCCCTTCAACATCCGCGACTACGTCTGGACCGGCACCATGGGCCTGGTGTCGGCCGCGGGCCAGCTCACGGTGGTGGTGTTCCTCACCTTCTTCTCGCTCGCCTCGGGCAACCTGTTCCGGCGCAAGCTCGTGCGCATCGCCGGCGCCAGCCTGGAGCGCCGCAAGATCACGATGGAAGTGCTGGACGACATCTCCGGCCAGATCCAGCGCTACCTGCTCGTGCAGGTGGCCACGAGCGTGCTGGTCGGCATCGGCACCGGCGTGGCGTATGCCCTGCTCGGCCTGGAGAACGCGATCGTCTGGGGCGTCGTGGCGGGCGTGCTCAACCTCGCGCCGTACGTCGGCTCGATCATCGTCACGGGGGCATCGGCCCTCGTCGCGTTCCTGCAGTTCGGCACCGTGGACATGGCCCTGGCCGTGGGCGGCGCGTCGCTGCTCATCCATACCCTGGTGGGCAACCTGCTCACGCCCTGGCTCACGAGCCGCACCAGCCGCATGAGCCCGGTGGCGGTGTTCGTGAGCGTGCTGGCCTGGGGGTGGCTGTGGGGGCTGTGGGGGGTGCTGCTGGGGATTCCGGTGATGATGGTGGTGAAGGCGGTGTGCGATCGGGTGGAGGATTTGAGGCCGATCGGGGAGTTGATGAGTGACTGATTGATCGCTCGGGTTCTTGATCGAGCGAACTTGTCCTTATTGCTTCCCGGAGCCGGGACTCGCCCCGGCGGGCGAGGTACTTTTCTTTGCTTCGCCAAAGAAAAGTACCCAAAAGAAAGGCGACCCTGCTGTCTGCGACCCCGTTCGCCCGCGGGGCGAACGGGGCAACCTGGGGTGCTCGGGGGCGGGGTGTGCCGTGGAACTCACTGCGCGCTGGCGCGCTCCGTTCAGACAGCCACGGCAGATCAGTTCACGATGCGGGCGTGTCCTGCGGCACGCCCGCCACCCCGCCCCCTGCGCGCCCCAGGCGCATCCAGAAGGGAGCGACACGGGCCATCGCGTTGCTCGGCCCCTTGCGACAGTCAGGCCATCGCCGCGCTTGGCCAATGCCAGCCGCGCCCCTTCCAACCATTCGGGTGCGCGGTGCGAAGCACTCGCGCACCAAGGGCCGAGCGAAGCAATGGCCCGTCTGCTGCACCCCACCCTTGTGTCTGCGCCGAGGAGCGCAGGGTGCGGGGCGGGCAGGCGTGCCGCAGGACACGCCTGCTTCGTGATCTGACTCGCCGGGGATGTCCGAGCGCAGCGCACATAGTGCGCGAAGCGAGTTCCACGGCGCCGCCCCGCACCCGAGCACCACAGGCTGCCCCCTTCGCCTACCGGGGCGAAGGGGGACGCAGACACCAGGGTCGCCTTTTCTTTGCCTACTTTCTTTTGACGAAGCAAAAGAAAGTAGGTGCGCCGCCGGGCGCACATCCCGGCCCCGGGAAACAAACCCACAACGTAACCCAAAATCAACAAAACCCCAGTTACGCTTTCCCCGCCAACTCCCCCACCGCCCCCTCGATCACCCCCAACTGCCGGCACACCAGCGCCACCTGCGTCTGCAACACCCGCAATGTCTCGGCCGACACTCCACCATCACCCCCCTGGAGGGCGCCAGCATCCGCCGCCTGCTCCAGTGCGGCAGCCAGCGCCAACGCGTGTGCCTGCGTCGGCGTGTGCACCTGAACCTGCGCATGGGCATGCGCATCAGCCCGCACTTGAGCTCGTCCCCCGCCGGCCTCCCCATCCGCCTCCGTCGGGGTCACGGAGGCAGACGCGGCAGCGGCCGCGTACGCGTCCGCAGATACGCCTGCGGCCCCGGAATCCACCTGCCGCCGCTGCAGCCCCGCCGCCAGCGCCTCCAGCCGCTCCGCCGCATACCCTCCCGCTTCCTGCGCGAGATCCGCCGCCTCGCCGGCCGGCCCCGCCCGGTGCGCGCCCAGCGCCGAGAGATAGCTCAGCAGCGTGTGCGAGGCCACCAGCATCCGCATGCCCGCCAGCGAGTGCGAGCGCACGTGCCGCGGCTCCTGCAGCAGGTGGGAAAGCGTGGTGGAGAGGGCCGCATCGGCGTTGTGCGCATTGCGCCGCGCCAAACGGTAATCCAGGTCGTCGGCCTTGCCGGTGGCGTACTGCGAGAGGATCTCGCGCAGGTAATGGGCATGGGCGGCCAGGGCCCGGGCTGCGACGGCGGCGAGCCGGCGGCCCTGCCAGTCCGGCAGCACCCAGAGCATCGCGGCGGCGGCGATCGCGCTGCCGATCATCGTGTCCCACAGGCGCGGCAGGATCAGCCCGTGCGCCGCGCCGGTGGCCTGGTTGAAGCACATCAACACCAGCAGCGTGATGGCGGCGGTCGCCGTGAGGTAGTGCGTGGTGCGGGTGACGAAGAACAGCACGCCCGCCGCCACTGCGAAGAGCGCCTGCAGCGGCAGGCTCGGGAAGAGACGCAGCAGCGCCCAGCCCACGACCAGGCCCACGGCCGTGCCGGCGATGCGCTGCGACACGCGCGCCAGCGTCGCGCCATAGGTGGGCTGGCAGACGAACAGCGTGGCCAGCGGAATCCAGTAGCCATGCACCGGGTCGATGAGCTGCATGATGGCATGGCCCGCCGCCAGCGCCAGCGAGAGCCGCGCGGCGTGCCGGAAGAGCGGCGCCCCGGGATGCAGCTGCGCCCGCACGCGCCCCCACGCGTCGGCCAGCGAGCGCGGGGAGCGGTCCAGCAGGCTGCTGTCGCCGGCGCGCTCGCCCCCGTCCGGATGCGCCGCCGCATCGAGCTGGCCGTCGAGCGTGGCGAGGTTGCGCGCCAGCGCCCGCAGGCTGCGCAGGGGCCGGTACCACTCGGCGCGGCCCTGGGCCTCCAGGTAGGCGATCGCGTCGCGCAGATCGGCCATGGCGCGCGCCACCGCGCCGTCGCGCACGAAGGGTTCGTGCATCTGCAGCGCCTGTGCGATGCGCGCGCAGTCCACGCCCTGCAGCTGCAGCACGCGCTGGGCGCGGTAGAGCACGTCGCTGTGGAACAGCACGTCCGCCCACTCGTTGTAGTGGTGGTGGGAGGAACTGGCGCGCTCGTGGATGTCCTGCGCGAGGAAGTACAGGTTCAGGTGCCGCAGCATGCGGCCCGTGGGCAGGGTGGCGCGCGCCCCCGCGCCCCAGCGGCTGAAGATGCTTTCCTTGGTGGCGTTGAGGGCTCCCACCAGCCGGCCGTTGGTCTGGGCCAGCGCCAGGCGGCGGCGCTCCACGTCCACGCCGCGCACCGGCTCGAACAGGCTGGCCTTGAGGCGCAGGTAGCTGCCCAGCTGGCCATAGAGCCGCGCGAGGTTCTGGCGCACCGGCTGGTGCGGGAACAGCGCGCACCAGAGCAGCGACAACAGGGCATACCACGCGGCGCCCGACAGCAGCAGCGCGGGCACGTGCCAGGGCCCGCCGGCCGGCGCATGCGCGGTGACGCTGCCCGGCGAGGCGGTGATGGCCGCGTACAGCGCCAGGATCACGGTAGCGGACGAGATCGCGCGGTACCGCTCGCCGATCGCCCCCAGCATGGTGAAGCCGAAGGTGGAGAGCGCGAGCCCCGCCACGAACCACGCCGGGTGCGGCAGCAGCAGTTGCACGGAGCTGGCCGCCAGCGCGAAGCAGGCCAGCATCACCAGCACGGCGCGCAGCCGCCCGCGCCAGCTGTCGTCGGTCTCGGCCAGCGCGCCCGCGATGATGCCGAGGAAGATCGGGGTCACCAGCGCCACCTCGTCGCGCCACCAGCACAGCGCCATGGCGCCGCTGAGCGCGATGAACACGCGCAGGCTGTAGACGAACGCGTCCTGCGCCCACAGGCGCCTTGCCCACGCTGCCATTGCCGTTTTCAAGATCGCATCAGCCCTGCAAAGAGATGGAAAAATTCAGCGGAGCATGCCCAGAACCTGGATACGCGGCAAGACCCCTCGACTGTCACTTCACGAGCGCCCTTCGCAACTGAGCAGCGGCGAAGGCGGCGTGCATTCCGAGGGAAGCTTCTCGAACACCACATCGCGGCCCACGCGCACACGGTTCACGGGGCCGGGCGTGTCCACGTCCCAGACGATGCCGTCGTTGTGCCACAAATCAACCACGGGACTCTCGCCGAGCAACACCCTGGACTCAGAACGGTACAGGCGCACCACGGCCGGCTTCTTCATCCCAGGGTGGCTGGCCCGCTGCCACCAGGAGGCGTGGTAGATGTCCAGGCGGTACACGTACCGAGGGCTGTTGTAGCGGTTGTAGAGCGTCGGCGTGGCCACATACCAAACCAGGAACAGTGCAGCGTGCAATGCCAGCCACCAGCCGATGCACGGGATTTTCTTGAAGAAGTAAAGCATCTTCATCACTTGCCGAAATTCTTCTGGCATTCGGGCAGATGCAAATCCTGCTCAGCGCATTCCAGCGGAATGTTCTTGAACTCCACATTCACGCCCACACTCACCACGTTCAGGTCCTTGGGAGGCTCCACAAACCACATGATCTCGCCATTGCCGTCGCTCATATCCACCACCTCACTCTCGCCCAGCAAAGCCGGGGGATCCACCTGGTACAGACGTGCAAATTTGGGCAGCCTGAAATCGTGATGAACAATACTCTTCAAGATGGACGGGTCATAGATTTCCAGGCGGTACGCCATACGGGGGCTGTTGTAGCTATACCGGAAGGTGGGGGTGGACACATACCAGCCCGCCAGTAGCAACAGGTCCAGCGCAAGGCACCAGGCGATGCAAGGAACCCTCTTGAAATCGGGCAGCTTCATGTCCACTCCAGCGATACGGCAAAAGGCAGACGCACCCGATGCACGTCGGACAGGACGATGAAGTCGCCGCCCCGCCCGTGCATGCCGCGCCATCGGCGGAAGTCCCGGTTCTGAACCCAGTAGGCATGGCCCCGCACCTTGGCTTCTCCCTCATTCGACCACTGTTCAGAAATCGACACCCGCCCCCCCAGGTCGATGCGGCTGACGCCCCCGAACCCCCAGAAACCCAGGGGCTGCGAGAGGAAGGCACGGTCGCCATCGTTGAAATCGTAGGAGTCGCGCAGGTAAAAACCCAGTTCATCGATCCGGATGGCCGTCTTTCCAGCGCCGTTGGACGTGACGATGCCGGACACCGCCACCTTGAGCGTCGCCTCTCCCATCGCGCCGTAGAAATCGTCCAGCGGATCGCTCAAACGCCCCACCTTCAAAATATTCACCTGGCAACTTTCATCCACTCCCTTGGCAGGCTGGCCCAGAGAGCCAAACCGCCAAGACGATTGAGGACGCACCCTGCCCTGCTGCTCCACCCGCTTCCTCAGTTGTGCCAAACCGGCCGGATTGGCCCACTGCGCCTGCAACGTCGCAACGGCCATCCGCACCCGAGCGAAACCCAGAGCCCAGGCCATGGAGACGGTGCTCTCATCCAGTTGCACCGCATTCAATGTGACGGTTCGATGGGGACTGTCGCCCAGCTTCATCGCATCGGGCATCTCAAAAGCCGCCCCGCGAAACCACCGCTCCATCAGCGCCGCCGCTACCGGCCATCCCATCCGCGAGCGCATCACGCCAGGAACATCGTCGAGCTGGAACATCCGCACCTTGGGCGGCAACTTTTTCTCCAGCTGCGCGCGCAACTGCTCCGTGTCCACCTTGACCACGCCGCCCATGAACCCTCCCCCCGTTGGTCGTCACTTGTTTTCGAGCCGCGGAGTCTAGAAAACAAAGAGCATCCCAAGCACGGGGTCGCGCATTTTTTTGGTTATGCAACGCAGCAATCAAAACATCGAAGACGGACGGCATCCGCTGAAGACCCACCCTGCCGCGGCAGGCCCCAGCCGGCGCCCTCACCCGGTATTGCGCAGCCCCGCCGCGATGCCGTTGATGCTGATGTGGATGCCGGTCTGCACCCGGTCGCTGCCCTCGCCGGCGCGCCAGCGGCGCACCAGCTCCACCTGCAGGTGGTGCAGCGGATCGATGTAGGGAAAGCGGTGGCGGATGGACCGCGCGAGCGCGGTGTTGTGCGCCAGCCGCTGCCGGTCGCCCGTGATGCGCGCGAGCGCGTCCACGGTGCGCTGCCATTCGGCCTCGATCGCGCCGAACACCTTGCGGCGCAGGCGCGCGTCCGCCACCAGTTCGCTGTAGCGCGACGCCAGCGCGAGGTCGCTCTTGGCGAGCACCATGTCCATGTTGGATAGCAGCGTGCGGAAGAACGGCCACTGCCGGTACATCTTCTGCAGCAGCGCCATGCGCGCCTTCGGGCTCTCGCCCGGCGTCTTCACGAAGGCCTCCACCGCGGCGCCGAAGCCGTACCAGCCCGGCAGCGTGAGCCGGCACTGGCCCCAGCTGAAGCCCCACGGAATCGCGCGCAGGTCCTCGATCTTCTGGCTCGGCTTGCGCGATGCGGGCCGCGAGCCGATGTTCAGCTCGGCGATCTCGCGGATCGGCGTCGCATTGAAGAAGTAATCGGCGAAGCCCGGCGTTTCGTACACCAGCGCGCGGTAGGCCGCCATGCTGGCCTCCGAGAGCTCGGCCGCCGCGTCGTGGAAGGCCGGCGTGGCCGACTTGGTGGGCTGCAGCAGCGTGGCCTCCAGCGTGGCGGCCACCAGGGTTTCCAGGTTGCGCCGGCCGATCTCGGGATTGGCGTACTTGGAGGCGATCACCTCGCCCTGCTCGGTGAGCCGGATCTGTCCGCGCACGGTGCCGGGCGGCTGTGCGAGGATGGCCTGGTAGCTCGGGCCGCCGCCGCGCCCCACCGTGCCGCCGCGGCCATGGAAGAGGCGCAGCCGGATGCGGTGGCGCGATTCGAGCGCGTCGAACAGCTCCACCAGCGCGATCTCGGCGCAGTACAGCTCCCAGTTGCTGGTGAAGATGCCGCCGTCCTTGTTGCTGTCGGAGTAGCCGAGCATGATGTCCTGCTCGGCCCCGCTGCGCTGCACCAGGGCGGCGAAGCCCGGCACCTCGTAGAGCGCGCGCATGATGGGCTGGGCGTTGCGCAGGTCGCCGATGGTCTCGAAGAGCGGCACCACGATCAGGTCGGCGCGCGCGTCCGGCGCATCGAGCGTGCCGTGCATCAGGCCCACTTCCTTCTGCAGGAGCAGCACTTCCAGCAGGTCGCTCACGGTTTCGGTGTGGCTGATGATGTAGTGCCGGATGGCCTGGGCGCCGTACCGCTCGCGCATGCGCCGTGCGGTCTCGAAGATCGCGATCTCGCCGCGCGTGTGGTCGGAGTATTCGGCGCCCACCACCCGCAGAGGCCGCGCGTCGCACAGCAGCCGCACCAGCAGCGCCTCGCGCTCGGGCTCCGGCAGGCCGGCGTAGTCGTCCTCTACCCGCGCCGTGGCCAGCAGCTCGGCCACCACGCGCTCGTGCTGGTCCGAGCTCTGGCGCAGGTCCACCGTGGCGAGATGGAAGCCGAACACCTCCACCGCGCGCACCAGCGGATGCAGGCGCTGCGCGGCCAGCGGCGCGCCGCGGTGCGAGCGCAGCGAGGCCTCGATCACGCGCAGGTCGGCCAGGAACTCCCCCGCATCCCGGTACGGATTCTGCGGCGCCACGGCATGGCGCGCGGCCTCGCCGCCCGTCAGTTCGCGCAGCGTGGCCGCCAGGCGCGCATAGATGCCGGTGAGCGCGCGGCGGTAGGGCTCGTCCTGCCGGTGCTCGCTGGTGTCCGGGGAGCGCTCGGCCAGCTCCTGCATCTCGGGCGAGACCTGCACCAGCCGCGCGGAGAGCGACAGTTCGCCGCCCAGGTAGTGCACCTCGGTGAGGTAGTGGCGCAGCGCCACCTCGGCCTGCCGCCGCAGCGCGAGCGAGAGCGTGTCGGCGCTGACGTTGGGATTGCCGTCGCGGTCGCCGCCGATCCACTGGCCCATGCGCAGGAAGCTCGCCACCGGATGGCTGCCGAGCGCGCGCTCCAGGTCCTCGTAGAGCCTGGGGATTTCGCGCAGGAAGGTCGATTCGTAATACGAGAGCGCGTTCTCGATCTCGTCGGCCACCGTGAGCTTGGAATAGCGCAGCAGGCGCGTCTGCCAGAGCTGCGCCACGCGGGCGCGCAGGCGCGCATCGTTGGCGGCGAGTTCGCGCGGCGTGAGCGCGTCGCGCGCGGCCTTGTAGAGCTGCGCGCGGGCCTGGATCTCGTCGCGCTCGGCGAGCAGCTCGGCGATGTCGCGCTCGGCGTCCAGAATGCTCTTGCGCTGCACCTCGGTCGGGTGCGCGGTGAGCACCGGCGCCACGTAGCTGCGCGCCAGCGTCTGCGCGACGGCGCGCGGCGCGATGCCGGCCCAGCGCAGGCGGGCGAGCGCCACTTCGATGCTGCCCTCCTGCGCGCTGCCGGCGCGTTCGTGCACCGTGCGGCGGCGGATGTGGTGCCGGTCCTCGGCCAGGTTCGCGAGGTGGCTGAAGTAGGTGAAGGCGCGGATCACGCTCACGGTCTGGTCGCCCGAGAGGCCCTTGAGCAGCTTCTTGAGCGCCTTGTCGGCCTCCTGGTCCGCATCGCGCCGGAAGGCCACCGACAGCTTGCGCACCTGTTCCACCAGATCGTAGGCGGCCACGCCCTCCTGCTCGCGGATCACGTCGCCCAGGATGCGCCCGAGCAGGCGGATGTCCTGGATCAGCGGCTGGTCCTTGTCGGCGCGCCGGCCGGTGGAGGTCGGGGCCTCCGGTTCCGGGGCGGATAGGGTCTTGCGGGAAGGCGTCGCATTCATGCAGAAGGTCTCCTGGAGGCGCGCGCACGAAGGGCGAGTGCTGCGGCGCAGCATGCTAGCATTCCCCCAAGGCCCGTCGGCGCTCTTCCGTACGGCCCGGAACACCGCGATGCCATCCTCCCCCACCCCCACGTCCCCCGCTCCCTCCGCTCCCCTTTCCATCGTCATCGCCACGCGCGAGAGCCGGCTCGCGCTCTGGCAGGCCGAGCACGTGCAATCGCTGCTGCGCGCGCGCGGCCATGCGGTCGACCTGCTGGGCATGACCACCAAGGGCGACCAGATCCTCGACCGCACGCTTTCCAAGGTGGGTGGCAAGGGGCTCTTCGTGAAGGAGCTGGAGACCGCACTCGAGGAAGGCCGCGCCCACGTGGCCGTGCATTCCCTCAAGGACGTGCCGATGGAGCTGCCCGAGGGCTTCGAGCTGGCATGCGTGATGGAGCGCGAAGACCCGCGCGACGCGTTCGTCTCGCCGCGCTACGCCCGCCTGGCCGACCTGCCGCGGGGCGCGGTGGTGGGCACCTCCAGCCTGCGCCGGCAGGTGCTGCTGCACGCGCTGCGGCCCGACCTCGTCATCCAGCCGCTGCGCGGCAACCTCGACACCCGGCTGCGCAAGCTCGACGAAGGCCAGTACGACGCGATCGTGCTCGCCGCCGCGGGCCTCAAGCGCCTCGGCCTGGAGGATCGCATCCGCGCGGTGTTCGAGCCCGACGAGATGCTGCCCGCCGCCGGCCAGGGCGCCCTGGGCCTGGAAGTGCGCGCGCGACGCCATGACCTGGTTCAGGCCATCGCGCCGCTCGCCCACCAGGCCACGTGGCTCTGCGTGGCGGCCGAGCGCGCCGTCAGCCGCGCGCTGGGCGGCAGTTGCTCCGTGCCACTGGCGGCGCACGGCCGCTGGGCCGATGACGGCAGTACGCTGCGGCTCGACGGCGCCTGGGGCGATCCGGAAGGCGTGCGCCCCCTGGTGCGCGTGCAGGTGTCCGCGCCCGTCGCCTCCCTGCCCGAGGCCGAGGCGCTCGGCTCCGCCGTGGCGGCGCAGCTGCGCGCCAGCGGAGCGCAGCTCCCGGCCTGAAAGACACTGCTCCGTGGTCCGTTCCGACCCCACTCCCGCCGCCCCGCGCCGCGCGATCGTCACGCGGCCGGAGCGCGACGCCACGCAGTGGGTCGTGCACCTGCATGCGCGCGGCATCGAGGCCGTCGCCCTGCCCCTCATCGCGATCCGCGGCTGCGCGGGCCCCGAAGCCCGCGCGGCCCTGCAGGCGGCGCGCGAGGCCTGGCCCCGCTGGCGCGCGGTGATGTTCGTGAGCACCAACGCCGCCCACCATTTCTTCGATCCGCCGGGCACCGGCGCCGCGCTGTTCACCGGCGATCCGGCCCTGCTGCCGCGCATCTGGGCGCCCGGCCCGGGCACCGCCCAGGCGCTGCGGCAGGCCGGCGTGCCCGCCGAAGCCATCGACCGCCCCGCCGCCGACGCCACCCAGTTCGACTCCGAATCGCTCTGGGAACAGGTGGCGTCACAGGTGCGGCCGGGCGACCGCATCCTCATCGTGCGCGGCGCCCAGGCCGGCAGCGACGGCGCCGACACGGTCGCGGGCACGGGCCGCGAATGGCTGGCGCAGCAGATCGCGTCGGCCGGCGGCCACGCGGACTTCGTCGCCGCCTACGAGCGCGGCGCACCCACCCTCACCCCGCAACAGCAGGAGCTCGCCCGCACGGCCGCGGCCGACGGTTCGCTCTGGCTGTTCAGCAGTTCCGAGGCGGTGGCCCATCTGCGCGAGGCGCTGCCGGAGCAGGACTGGGCCGGGGCGCGGGCGCTGGCCACCCATCCCCGCATCGCGCAGGCCGCGCAGGACGCGGGTTTCGGGGCCGTGCGCCAGTGCCGCCCCGCCCTGAACGACGTGGTTGCGTCGATAGAATCCCACCCATGAGCTCCGAGCCCTCCCACGCCCCTTCCATGCCGCCTGCCCCGCCCTCGCCACCGGCCTCCGGTGTGCAGCGCGCCGTGCTGCTGCTGCTCGGCGTGGTCGCCGTGGCCGGCCTCGCGACCAGCGTCATGCTCTGGCAGCGCCTGGGCGGCATCCAGGAACAGCTGGCCCGCCAGTCGGCCGACGCCGGCGCCCAGTCCATCGAGGCGCGCACGCTCGCCAACCAGGCCCTCGACATGGCGCGCGACGCGGCCGCACGCGTCGCCGTGAACGAAACCCGCGTGAGCGAAGTCGCGCTGCAGCGCAGCCAGCTCGAGGAGCTGATGCAGAGCCTCTCGCGCTCGCGCGACGAGAACCTCGTGGTGGACATCGAATCCGCGCTGCGCCTCGCGCAGCAGCAGGCCCAGCTCACCGGCAGCCTGGAGCCCGTAGTCGCCGCGCTCAAGAGCGCCAGCCAGCGCATCGAGCGCGCCGCGCAGCCGCGCCTGGCGCCCGTGGCGCGCGCCATCGGCCGCGACCTGGAACGCGTGGGCGCCGCCCAGGTCACCGACACCGCCGGCCTGCTCGCGCGGCTCGACGACCTCATGCGCCAGGTCGACGAGCTGCCCCTGCAGAACGCGGTCGCCCAGGCCGCCGCCACGCGGCGCATGAACGCCGCGGGACGCACGCTGCCGGAGGGCGCGTCCGCCCCGGCCGCCGACGGCGCGTCCCTGCCCTGGTGGCAGGCCACGCTGCAGCGCGGCTGGGAAGTGGTGCGCGACGAGGCGCGCCAGCTGCTGCGCGTGTCCCGCATCGACCGCCCGGAGGCCATCCTGATCGCACCCGACCAGGCGTTCTTCCTGCGCGAGAACATCAAGCTGCAGCTCATGAACGCCCGCCTCGCGATCCTGGCGCGCCAGTACGAATCGGCCCGCGCCGACCTGTCCGCGGCCAGCGGCGCCCTGGGCAAGTATTTCGACCCGGCTGCGCGCCGCACCCAGAACGCCGCGACCGTGCTGCAGCAGGCGCAGATGCACCTGAAGGGCGCCACCCTGCCCACGCTGGACGAAACCTTCGCCGCGCTGTCCACGGCCGCCGCCGGCCGCTGAGAGCCGAAGACAAGAAGCAACCCGTTTTCCCATGCGCGCAGCACTCTGGTTCCTGGCACTTTTCGGCGTCGCGGTGGCGGCCGCCCTGTTCGCGGGCAACAACCAGGGCACCGTGACCCTGTTCTGGCCGCCCTACCGCATCGACCTGTCGCTCAACTTCGTCCTGCTGCTGCTCTTCGGCGGCTTCGCGGTGCTGTACGCGGCACTGCGCGCGCTGTCGGCGCTGCTGGAGCTGCCCGGCCAGGCACGCCGCTGGCGCGTGCAGCAGAAGGAACGCTCGATGCACGCCGCGCTGCTCGATGCGCTCTCGCAACTGCTCGCCGGCCGCTTCCTGCGCTCGCGCAAGGCCGCCATGGCCGCGCTCTCGCAGGAGACCGCCCTCGAAGCCGCCGGCGAGGCCGTGCCCCATGGCCGGCAACTGCGCACGCTGGCCCACCTCGTCGCCGCCGAGAGCTCCCATGCGCTGCAGGACCGCGCCACGCGCGAGGCGCATCTGCGCCATGCGCTGGACAACATCCCCGACCGCGCGCCGATGAGCGAGCTGGAACTGCGCGAAGGCGCCCAGCTGCGCGCCGCCCGATGGTCGCTCGACGAGCGCGACGCGATCACCGCGCTCGAACACCTCGCCGCCCTGCCCCAGGGCGCGGCCCGGCGCACGCTCGCGCTGCGCGCCCGCCTCAAGGCCACGCGCCTGTCGCACCAGACGCGCGAGGCGCTGGAAACCGCGCGCCTCCTCGGCAAGCACCGCGCCTTCTCGCCCGTGGCGGCGCAGAGCATCGTGCGCGGCCTGGCGATCGAACTGCTGAACGGCGCGCACGATCCCTCCCAGCTGCAGGAAGCCTGGATGTCGCTGGAGCCCGCCGAACGCGCCATGCCCGAACTCGCGATCCACGCCGCCCAGCGCCTGACCGCCCTCGGCGGCGACCCGGGCCAGGTGCGCACCTGGCTGCTGCCCGCCTGGGAGCGCATGGTGGACGCGGCCGATCCGCTGTCCGACACGCACGCCGCTCGGCTGGTGGCGGCGCTGGAGGGCAACCTCGATGCGCTCGACGCCACCTGGCTGGCACGCATCGAGGCGGCGCAGCAGGCCAACCCGCGCGATGCGCGCCTGCAGTATCTCTCGGGCATGGCCTGCCTGCGGCGCCAGCTCTGGGGCAAGGCCCAGCAGCTGTTCACGCAGTCCACGCAGCAGCTCGAAGCAGGCCCGCTGCGCTGCCGTGCCTGGCGCCACCTGGCCGAACTGGCGGAGCGGCGCGGCGACCCCGAAGCGGCCGCCACGGCCTGGAAGAACGCGGCCCTGGCCTCCTGACGCAAGCCTGTCCGGTCGCTGCGAGCCGGAGCGCGGCCCGGCGGTCAGCGCTCCGGCCCCAGCAGGCGATCGAGGTCGCCGTCCAGGTTCCACTGATCGCCTTCCCACGTCCACGCCACCTGCGGCGCGAGCGCCCTCAGGAAATGCCGGTCGTGCGACACCACCACCATCGCGCCGTCGAAGGCAGCGAGCGCTTCCTGCAGCACCTGCACCGCACGGGCATCGAGATGGTTGGCGGGTTCGTCCAGCAACAGCAACTGCGCGGGCGCAGCGCCCCAGAGCGCGCAGGCCAGCGCCGCGCGCACGCGCTCGCCGCCGCTCAAGGCTCCTGCCGGGCGCTGCGCGCGCTCCGCATCGAGTCCGAGCTGCGCCAGGCGCGTGCGCTGTTCGTGCACGGGCAGCGGTGACCCGGCCTGCGACAGCACCTCCAGCACGCTCCGGTCCGGCGGCAACAGCGCCCCGGCCTCCTGGCCTAGCCACGCGGCCCGCACCGAGCACTGCACGCGCCCCTGGGCAGGCTGCAGTTCGCCCGCCAGCAGGCGCAGCAGCGTGCTCTTGCCGCAGCCGTTCGGGCCACCCACGGCGATGCGCACCGGGCCGCTCCACACGCCGTCCAGCGGCACCCGGGCGCCGAACGGCGGCACCACGCCTTCCAGCCGCAGCACCGGCTTGCCGGCCGGAACCGCGCTGGCCGGCAGGGGCAGCGCCAGGACGGCGTCCGGCCCGGCCCGCTCGAAGGCCTCGCGCACGGCGCCCTCCAGCCGCTCGCGTGCCTGGTGGCGCAGCACGCCGCTGCGCCCCGCATGCGCCTCGGCATGGTCCTTCATGCGGTCCAGCACCAGGGGCGACTGGTTCGCGCCGCGGCGGGCCGCGGTGCCGCGGACACTGCGCCGGGCCTGGGCCTCGTCCTGCCGCCGCAATTCCCGCAGCGCGCCATCGCGCTGCACGCGCGCCTGCCGCAGCGCTTCCTGCGCGGCCCGGGTGTCGTCAGCCTTCTGCGCCGCATAGGCGCTCCAGCCGCCGCCAAACAGCCGCAGGCCCCGCGGCGACAGCTCGGCGATGCGGTCGGCTCCCTCCAGCAGCGCCCGGTCGTGGCTTGCCACCAGCGCGGCGCCGCGCCAGCCCCGCAGCGCGTCCTCCAGCCAGCGCCGCGCCGGTCCGTCCAGGTGGTTCGTGGGCTCGTCGAGCAGCAGCACGTCGGCATCGGACAGAAAGGCCCCCGCCAGCGCCACGCGCGCACGCTCGCCGCCGCTCAGGCAGGCGGCATCGGCATCGTCCGGCAGATGGCCCAGCCCGGCGTCGCCGAGCGCCCGCCGCCAGCGGGCCGTCCAGTCCCAGCGGCCGTCCGCGCGCAGCAGATCGTCGGCATCGCCCTGGCCGGCGTCCAGCCGCCGCAGCGCCTCCAGCACCCCGTCGACGCCCGCCAAGGCGGCCACCGTCGCGCCCGCCGGGCGCTGGCCCACGGCATGCAGCGTCCCTGCCCGCACGACGCTGCCGGACGACGGCTGCAGCACACCGGCCGCGATCGACAGCAGCACGCTCTTGCCCGTGCCGTTGTCGCCCACCAGGCCCGTGATGCCGCGCGGCACGGCGAGCGTGGGCGGCTCGGCCCAGAGCGGCTCGCCGCCGGGCGGGCACCACTGCACCTGCCGCAGTTGCAGCACGCCGCCCCGCGCACCCGCGTGGGCAAAGGCGGGAGAAACGGAGGAAGAAGATGAAGAAGGGAAAGGGGAAGAAGCAGCGCGCGATGCGCTGCCAGGCGGACGGTGGTCCGCGTCGAATGTCGCCATGAGGCCACTCCATGCCATCGGGATCGGCCGCCGTGCTGCAGAAGAAATGTGCAGAAACCAGGCGGAACGGACGGAAGGGGGGCTTACAGGCGCATCGGCGGAAATACCTCGGTGAAGGGTGGGAGGGTGCGGCCGCATCCAGGGGCCGCTTCATGACTATACGGCCGGCAGGGGCAGTCCGCAAATTGCTTTATATGAAATTAATTACGGATAGTACAATTCCTACCACCATCCGAAGGAGACATCCATGAGCGCACTGCCCCGCCCCGACCTGGCCACCCTGCCCGCGCCCGCCGCGGTGCAGCAGCTGCACCACTACGCCTACCGCGCGCGCGACGCCGAGGAAACGCGGCACTTCTACGAAGACATCCTGGGCCTGCCGCTCTACCACATCATCCAGAGCGACTACGTACCCAGCACGGGCGAGTACTGCCCTTACACGCACTTCTTCTTCCGGCTGCAGGACGGCTCGTTCATCGCCTTCTTCGACCTGGGCGACGACGTGAAATCCGAGCCGTCGCCGAACACACCGGCGTGGGTGAACCACATCGCCTTCCGCGTGAACACGGTGGAAGAGCTGGCCAACACCAAGGCCCGGCTGGAGGCGCACGGCATCGAGGTGCTGGGCGTCACCGACCACCACATCTTCAAGAGCATCTACTTCTTCGATCCCAACGGCATCCGGCTCGAACTCGCCGCGCAGCTCGCCGACGAGGAACACATGGAAAAAGACAGCAAGGTCGCCCACCAGCGCCTCGCCGAATGGACGGCGCGCAAGGAGCAATGGCGCCGCGAGCGCGCCGCGGGCCAGGAAGCCGCCCCGCTCAAGCCGCAGTCCAACGACCGGCCCGAATACGTGCCCGGCACCCAGGCCTGATCCCGGCCTGACCCCGGCCGGGCGGCGGCGCGGACGCGCCCCGCGTCCGTGACCGCCTCTGCAGGCCCCGCCCGTCAGGCCGCTGCCGGCTCCGAGCCGGCGGACTGCGCCTGCTGCGCCCGCATCACCTGGTGGCGCTGCCAGTAGGCATTCACCACGGCCTTGAAGCGGTCCCTGTCCTTGCCCATGCCCTTGAGCGCGACCTTCGTGGTGCGGTGGCGCAGCAGGGCTTTTTCCGGATGCGTCACGACGAGCGCGTCGGCGAAGGCGCTTTCGTTGAATTGCAGGGCCTTCACCGCATCCCAGACCACGTGGACGCCGTCCCGCGTGGCGCGGATGCCGTCGATGCCCACCGTCACCGTCTCGCCGCCCTTCACCTCGAACACCTGGTCGGGGAAGTACTGGAGCACCAGCGCCCGTTCCTGCGCGTTGGCGGGCTCGTAACGGTAGGCCAGGCTGCGTTCGTGGTTCTCGGCGAAGTCCGATTCGTAGGCCGCCCAGAGCCGCTGCTCGATCGCTTCCGCCACGGGAATCTCCTGCACCCAGGTGCATGCGGGCGCCTGCTGCACGACGGCGCCGTAGTCGCGCTCCGCCAGCGTGATGCCGACGCGCTCGATGCGCTCGCGCATCGGCGGGTGCGAATCGAACGGATGCGGCACGTTGCCCGACTGCATCGCCGCCGCGAAATCCGGCGAGCCCGCGTAGCGCCCCAGGCCCTGCGCGATGAAGCCCGCGATGCCCAGCGTGCCCGTCTGGCGCTGGTCGCGGCCGAACAGGTCTTCCTCGATGCGGTGGCGGTACTGCGCATAGGCGGCGATCTTCACGAGCGAACGGGCGATGCCCTGCGGCGATGCGATCTCGGCCGCCGTGCGGTCGGCCAGGAATTCCCGCTCGCGGCTTTCCCGGGCCAGCGCCACCTCGAAGATCGTGCGGTAGAGCGTGAGCAGCGGCGACGCGAGCGCCGAGAGGCCCGCTTCGCGCACCGCGTGCAGGTACTGGTCGAACTGCACGAGCTTCGGGCCCAGCCGGGCGCTGCTCTGCGTATCGCCGCCGCGCAGGTGGGCGAGTTCGTGCCCGAGCACGGCATCGGCCTCCTGCTGGTCGAGCACGCGCAGCAGCGGAATGCTGACGAACAGCGTGCGGCCCGTCAGTTCACGCCCCTGCACGGTGAGCGGCGACTCCGTCACGAAGAAGTTCGCGTCGATGCCGGCCACGATGTGGCGCGGCGGCTCGGTGCCCAGGCGCGCGGCCAGTGCCCGCACACGGTTCCAGAGCTGCGGCGCGTCGGATTCCGACAGGGTCTCGCCGGTGACCTCGTTGCCCTGCGGCACCTTGCGGAAGATCGCCGACACCGCCATCCACACCGCCCCGGCCACGCCGAGCCCGATCAGGATGATCAGCTTGGGCGAATACTTGTGGACGAAGAACGCCGGCACCCAGAACGCCAGCCAGGTCAGCAGCGCGCCCTGCACGACCAGCGACAGCGCGCTCGCCCACGTGGTGATCCGCCAGCCCGCCATGAAGCTCGCGTACTGCAGCGGCCGGTTGGCGAAGGCCAGCGCGCCGAGCGCCAGCACCACCAGCAGCAGCACGCCGCCGGCCAGCAGCGCGGCCAGGGAAACCCGCCGGGCCATGTCGAACTGCCAGGCCGAAGAATACGGGCTGCACAGGCGGTCGCGCACCTCGGCGACCCGGGGATGCGGATCGTGGCAGGCGCCCGACGGCGGATGGCTGCGGAAGAATTCCTTCTCCGCGGCCTTCTCGTCCGCCGGCATCGAGGCTTCGGCGTCGATGCGCCGCTCGATGCCCGCCAGGAAGCGGGCGTCCTCCGCGTCCTGCACATGGTGCACGAAGAGCAGGGTCAGGGCCGGAACCAGGAAGAGGGAGAGCAGCGCGAGCATGGCCACTTTGGCGAGGCCTTTGCGGAATGCGGATGCGTGCGATGGGGTCGATGCGTTCGTCATGGGCGCCGTTGTTTGGAATGGTTTTGACGGCCCGCGGCTCCCTCCGGATGCCGCAGGATGCGAAGCGGCGCATTATTCGCAGCGTACCGGACGAAGTCCACCGCATGCACGTAACAAAGACCACAGGCCGCAACACCAACGCACCGCACGTTTCCCTCGGAACGCGGGGTTGCGGGCAGTGCGCCACGGGCCCGTAGAATCCCGGGCTCGAGTCCCAACCGTCACCGGACGGCGCCCCGATCGCGCGGCGCGGTCCCCTCCCCTGCCCACGCCATGAGTTCGCCCCTGCAACAGCCCGGCCTTGAAAGCCTCTCCAAGTCCTTCGAACCCTCCGCCCTGGAAGCCCACTGGGGCCCCGAGTGGGAGCGCCGGGGCTACGGCGTGGCCGGCTACCGCGGCACCTCCGCGCCGGATGCCGGCGCCGCAGCGCGCCACGAGAATTTCTCCATCCAGCTGCCGCCGCCGAACGTGACCGGCACGCTGCACATGGGCCATGCGTTCAACCAGACGATCATGGACAGCCTCACGCGCTACCACCGCATGCGGGGCTTCAACACGCTGTGGGTGCCCGGCACCGACCACGCCGGCATCGCCACCCAGATCGTGGTGGAGCGGCAGCTGCAGGACCAGGGCGCGAGCCGCCACGACCTGGGCCGCGAGAACTTCGTGAAGAAGGTCTGGGAGTGGAAGGAAAAGAGCGGCAACACCATCACCACGCAGATGCGCCGCCTGGGCGACAGCGTGGACTGGAGCCGCGAATACTTCACGATGGATGACAAGCTCTCCAAGGTGGTCACCGACACCTTCGTGCGCCTCTACCAGCAGGGCCTGATCTACCGCGGCAAGCGCCTCGTGAACTGGGACCCGGTGCTGCAGTCCGCCGTGTCCGACCTGGAGGTCGAGAACGAGGAGAAGGACGGCTCGCTCTGGCACATCGCCTACCCGCTCACCGACGGCAGCGGCAGCCTCACCGTGGCCACCACCCGGCCCGAGACCATGCTCGGCGACGTGGCTGTCATGGTGCACCCCGAGGACGAGCGCTATGCGCACCTCGTCGGCAAGACCGTGACCCTGCCCCTGGTGGGCCGCGAGATCCCGATCATCGCGGATGCCTACGTGGACAAGGAATTCGGCACCGGCGTGGTGAAGGTCACGCCCGCGCACGACCCCAACGACTACCAGGTGGGCCAGCGCCACCACCTGCCGATGATCGTGGTGCTCACCCTGCAGGCCACCATCAACGAAAACGCGCCAGAGAAGTACCGCGGCATGGACCGCTTCGTGGCCCGCAAGGCCATCGTCGCCGATCTGGAAGCCGCCGGCGCGCTGGTCGAGACCAAGAAGCACAAGCTCATGGTCCCCATCTGCACGCGCACCGGCCAGGTGGTCGAACCGATGCTGACCGACCAGTGGTTCGTCGCGATGACGAAGGTGAGCGAGCAGGACCCGACGGGCAAGAGCATCGCGCAAAAGGCCATCGACGCCGTGGCCTCGGGCGAAGTGCGGTTCGTGCCCGAGAACTGGGTCAACACCTACAACCAGTGGATGAACAACATCCAGGACTGGTGCATCAGCCGCCAGCTCTGGTGGGGGCACCAGATCCCCGCGTGGTACGACGAGGCCGGCAACGTCTACGTCGCCCGCGACGAGGCCGAAGCGCAGGCCCAGGCCGGCGCGGGTGCGAAACTCACCCGCGATGCCGACGTGCTCGACACCTGGTACTCCTCCGCCCTGGTGCCGTTCTCGTCGCTCGACTGGCCCGAAGCGCTGGATAACACATCCGCCACGAAGGACTACGACCTCTACCTGCCCTCGTCCGTGCTGGTCACGGGCTACGACATCATCTTCTTCTGGGTCGCCCGGATGATCATGATGAGCACGCATTTCACGGGCCGCGTGCCGTTCAGGCATGTGTACATCCACGGCCTGGTGCGCGATGCGCAGGGCAAGAAGATGAGCAAGTCCGAAGGCAACGTGCTCGATCCGGTGGACCTGATCGACGGCATCGCGCTCGAGCCGCTGCTGGAGAAGCGCTCCACCGGCCTGCGCCGCCCCGAGACCGCGCCCCAGGTGCGCAAGAACACGCAGAAGGAATTCCCCGAGGGCATTCCCGCCTACGGCGCCGATGCGCTGCGCTTTACCTTCGCAGCGCTCGCCAGCCTGGGCCGCAGCATCAACTTCGACAGCAAGCGCTGCGAGGGCTACCGCAACTTCTGCAACAAGCTCTGGAACGCCAGCCGCTTCGTGCTGATGAACTGCGAAGGCCACGATTGCGGCGTCTCCGACCACACGCAGGCCGACTGCGACGGCGGCTACCTCGCCTTCAGCCAGCCCGACCGCTGGATCGTCTCGGCCCTGCAGAAGGTCGAGGCCGAAGTCGCCAAGGGTTTCGAGGAGTTCCGCCTCGACCACGTCGCCCAGGCGATCTACGAATTCGTCTGGAACGAGTTCTGCGACTGGTACCTGGAGATCGCCAAGGTGCAGATCCAGACCGGCAACGAGGCCCAGCAGCGCGCCACGCGCCGCACGCTGATCCGCACGCTGGAGACCATCCTGCGCCTCGCGCATCCGCTGATCCCGTTCATCACCGAAGAGCTCTGGCAGAAGGTCGCCCCGGTGGCCGGCCGCGCCGGCGCCTCGGTCAGCATTGCCGCCTACCCGCAGGCCCAACCCGAGCGCATCGACGAAGCCGCCATCGCCCACGTTGCCCGGCTCAAGGCCGTGGTCGATGCCTGCCGCACGCTGCGCGGCGAGATGAACGTCTCGCCCGCCACGCGCCTGCCGCTCTACGCGGTGGGCGATGCGGAGTTCCTGCGCGCGGCCGCCCCGGCGCTGCAGGCGCTGGCCAAGTTGAGCGAAGTGAAGGTGTTCGACGACGAGGCCGCCTGGGCCGCCGCCGCGCAGGCCGCTCCCGTGGCCGTGGTGGGCGACGCGCGCCTGTGCCTGCACATGGAGATCGACGTGGCCGCGGAGAAGGCCCGCCTCGCCAAGGAAGCCGGCCGCATCGAAGGCGAGATCGCCAAGGCGCGCGTTAAGCTCGGCAACGAGGCCTTCGTGGCCAAGGCACCGCCCGCCGTGATCGAGCAGGAACAGAAGCGCGTGGCGGATTTCGGCGCCACGCTCGCGCGGCTGAAGGACCAACTGGCGCGGCTGGGCTGACGAACCTGCGAACCTCTGCCCGATCCCGCGGACGCAAGCCGCGCGGTGATTCGCGCAGAGGTTTCCTGGTGTAACGGGACTCAGGTTGGGTCGAAGGCCTACGGTGGCGCTCCCACCCTTTTCTGATAATCGCCCCCATTCGAAACGAGGAATCATCTCCATGAGCGACAACTCCGCGATCCGCAAAGCCGTCTTCCCGGTGGCCGGCCTGGGCACCCGCTTCCTGCCCGCCACGAAGGCATCCCCGAAAGAGATGCTGCCCGTGGTGGACAAGCCGCTGATCCAGTACGCCGTCGAAGAGGCCTACTCGGCCGGCATTCGCCACATGATCTTCGTCACGGGCCGCAGCAAGCGCGCCATCGAGGACCATTTCGACACCGCCTACGAGCTCGAGAGCGAGCTGGAGGCCGCCGGCAAGAAGGAACTGCTGGAACTCGTGCGCTCCGTCGCGCCGAACGACATGGACTGCGCCTTCGTGCGCCAGCCGCGCTCGCTGGGCCTGGGCCATGCCGTGCTCTGCGCCGAGCCGCTGGTGGGCCGCGAGCCCTTCGCCGTGCTGCTCGCCGATGACCTGATGGTGGGCCCGCAAGGCGGCCAGCCCGTCATGGCGCAGATGGCGGCAGCCTTCCGCAAGCAGGGCCGCTCACTGCTGGCAGTCCAGGAAGTGCCGCAGGACCAGGTGCGCCGCTATGGCATCGTGGCGGGCGAGCCTGCCGGCGGACCGCTGATCCGCATCGACCGCATCGTCGAGAAGCCGTCGCCCGAAGAGGCGCCTTCGCGCATGGGCGTGGCCGGCCGCTACATCCTCACGCCCGGCGTGTTCGACGAGATCCGCAACCAGCCCCAGGGCGTGGGCGGCGAGATCCAACTCACCGACGCCATTGCGCGCCTCATGGCCCGCGAGGCCGTCTATGCCTTCCGCTACGACGGCAAGCGCTATGACTGCGGCAGCAAGGAAGGCTTCCTGGAAGCCACGGTGGAACTCGCGCTGCAGCACCCCCAGGTGGGCGCCGCGTTCCGCGAATACCTCAAGACCGTGGAGATCTGAGCCGCGGCCTACGGCAGCTCCTGCTGCCATCGCAAAAAGGCGCTCCCTGGAGCGCCTTTTTTGCCAGCCGCGTCGCCTTGCCGCAGAGCCCTCTTCGCCAGCGGGTCTCGTGGACCTCTCGGGTACCAGCGCCGCCGGCACGCGCGCGTTCAGCGCCGCCGCAGCACGTGCGTGTACTCCTCGCCCGCGGTGCTCTGGTCCAGCAGTTCATTGCCGGTCTGCTTGGCGAACGCCTGGAAGTCGCGCAGCGAGCCGTTGTCGGTGGACACCACCTTCAGCACCTCGCCACTGGCCATCGACGCGAGCGCCTTCTTGGCCTTCAGGATGGGCAGAGGGCAATTCAGCCCCCGGGTGTCGATTTCCTTGTGGATGTGCATCGTCGTCGGCTTCCTGGCGAAGAGAGAAAGAATTCTAGAGCGGCCCGGGCCGCGCCACGCCTGCCGCCGGGTTGGAGGCGGCATCTGCTGCCACCGGAGTGATCGGCGCAGGCGCAGGCGCAGTCGCGGTCGACTCGCTGCGCTGGCCCGGCCATTCCATGAAAGTGGGCTCGATACCGCGGCCGCGCAGCCAGTCCGCCAGCGCCTGGCCCGTGCCGGAGGGCCAGCAGCGCAGGTCCTGCGGCACGATCAGGCGGTAGTCGACCAGCTCGGGCGAGAGCCGCACCGTGCCGTGCGCCACCGCATGGTAGGCCACGATGACCTGGTTCATGCGCTGGAAGTCGTACACCCCGATCAGCGACAGTGCGCTCACGTCGAGGTCGGTTTCTTCCTTCACCTCGCGCACGATGCCTTCCTGCGGTGTCTCGCCGGCCTCCATGAAGCCGGTGATGAGCGCAAACGCCTTGTGCTCCCATGCGGCATTGCGTGCCAGCAGCACGCGTCCGTCCAGCTCTACCACCGCGGCCAGCACCGGCGTGGGATTGTTCCAGTGCGTCCAGCCGCAGGCCGGGCAGCGCAGGCGCTGCCGCTCGCCGCCATCCTCCAGCGCCGTCACCCAGGCCAGCGGCGTGGCGCACTGCGGGCAAAAGCGGGGTTCGGCGTTCATGGAGTGGTGGGACCTGGCGCGTGTCGAGGCTTCAGGCCTGCGTCAGGCGGGGAACACGCCCGTGGAGAGGTAGCGATCGCCGCGGTCGCACACCACGAACACGATCGTCGCATCGCGCTCGCGCCTGGCGATCTCCTGCGCGGCCCAGCACGCGCCCGCGGCGGAAATGCCGGCGAAGATGCCCTCCTCCCGCGCGAGGCGCCGGCACATGTCCTCGGCATCGTCCTGGCCGACGTTGATCGTCTCGTCCACCGCGCGCGGATCGTAGATCTTGGGCAGGTATTCCTGCGGCCACTTGCGGATGCCCGGAATGCGCGAGCCCTCTTTCGGCTGCGCGCCGATGATCTGGATCGCGGGGTTCTTTTCCTTGAGGAAGCGCGACACGCCCGTGATCGTGCCCGTGGTTCCCATGGCGCTCACGAAATGCGTGATGCGCCCGCCCGTCTGCTCCCACAGCTCGGGGCCCGTGGTCTCGTAGTGGATGCGCGGGTTGTCCGGGTTGGCGAACTGGTCGAGCACCACGCCCTTGCCCTGCCGCACCATGGTCTCCGCCAGATCGCGCGCGTATTCCATGCCGCCGCTCTTGGGCGTGAGGATCAGCTCCGCGCCGAACGCCTTCATCGTCTGGGCGCGCTCCACCGACAGGTCTTCGGGCATCACCAGCACCATGCGGTAGCCCTTGATCGCCGCCGCCATCGCCAGCGCGATGCCGGTGTTGCCCGACGTTGCCTCGATCAGCGTATCGCCCGGCTTGATCTCCCCGCGCTCTTCCGCGCGCCGGATCATCGACAGCGCGGGCCGGTCCTTCACGGAGCCGGCCGGGTTGTTGCCCTCCAGCTTGCCCAGCACGACCGTGCCGCGCTCGGCGTTCTCCTGCGCGCCGATGCGCTGCAGGGCGACCAGCGGCGTGCGGCCGATCGCGTCTTCGATGGTGGGGTACGTGGGAGCGGAGGTGGTAGCCATAGCCCCCTACTGTGCCATAATCCGCGGCTTCCTTCTTCGCGTCGCCCGGGTGGTGAAATTGGTAGACGCAGGGGACTCAAAATCCCCCGCCGCAAGGCGTGCCGGTTCGATTCCGGCCCCGGGCACCATGCCTCTTTGGCATGGTTTGGGCAGATCCCCGCGCCGGACTGCTTGCATTGACCATCGCCCATACCTGCACGATGGCTCTCCTGCGTGCTCCCACCGGGCGTCCCTCATAGCGCCGAGTTCACGCTCTTTGCGCATTGCGCCATGTTTCATGGCGCGCCTGACTGCAACCCAGGCTCCAAGAAACGACAAGGGGCACCGAAGTGCCCCACGTTCTGCCGCCAAAACTGCCTCGCGCTCAATGGCTGGTGACGTACCAGGTCACGCCAGCAGCGGCAATCACGAAAACGATGAGTGCAGTGATGATCATGATGGCTTCCTCAATCTCCAGGACAGTAGCAGAAGTATAGGACAGGTGGCAAAAAGAGTGATCACCTCCCAGATGCTCAGGGGGCTATGGCCAGTCAGCCCCACCACCCCGCCGATGAACGACGACGCTGCGATGGTGTCGATGAAGCGCGCCAGCCCTTCTTTCTGCTCTTTGGTGTACTTCGATGCCACCCGGAGATTGTATTGCCGAGTCTCAGCGCACCCACTTCCGCTCAGGCTTGGTCTGCACCGTGATGTCCACCTGCTTCTGCACCTCGGGCCGGCCGGTGCGCGGATTGGTGTCCACCACGTCCTCCAGCGCGATCTTGCTCACCTCGCCGTGGGTGGCGTCTTCCAGCTGCTCCAGCACCTCGCCTACCCGCTTTTCCGCGGCCTCGACCTGCTGCTGCGTCGCGGTGCCTGAACTTTGAACGCGGGAGAGCATCTGGGTGTCCTTCGTCAATGGGGCGGCTGGTCCGCCGGTTCGGGCAGCTGACCGGGCACGTCCGGCTCCACGGGCTGGTCGCTTTTGTCGGCGGGGTCGCGGTGAAGGCAGTGCATGGTTCAGGCGGGAGAGTTTGGAGACCGCGGCGCCGGTGGGTATGTGGGTGGGCCGGGGTGCAATATAGGAAGACCCGATCAGAGCCCGCTCATATAGGACGCGGCGAAGTAGGCGATCCCCAGGCTGGAGAAGAGCACGAAGCCGGCCACGACAGTGAGGGTTTCTTTCATGATGTTCGTCCGTCAACAGGAAGTGGAACACCGGCCAGCTGTTCCGGGGGGATGGACGGTGGTGTCGGGGGCAAAAGCCGCGCCCGGCATCTCCGTGCGGTTCGATGCCGTATGACAGGGACATCCTTGCCACTTCAGGCTGCCGGACCGCTAGCCCCCGGTTCCAGGGCATGGCCGTTTTCGCTTGATCGGGGCACCTTGCTCGAGGAGGGGACCAATTCCCGTCTCTTGCAAGGCACAGCCACGACTGTATGGAATGGACGAATTCCGTGGTGTAGGACGAGGGCGGTATCGCCGTCGGAGGGTTTTGACGGGAGGGTGCCCCACGTCCGGACCGGCCGGCCACGAGCCGGTCCTGCTCGCGTCACGGCGTCACGCGTCCTGGCGGCGGATCAGCGCCCGGCCGCTGTCGGTGATGGCGAGGTCGCCGCCGGCGTTCTTGGTGATGTAGCCCCGCTCGTACAGGCGGCCCGACAGATGGTGGCGCAGGGCTTCGGGCACGCTGATGGCGCGGCCCATCTCCAGTTGCTTGAGGGTTTCGAGTTCATCGACCGTCGGGTCGAAATAGGGGGTGTGGTAGATGCCGCTCGTGTTGTTTTGCATGTGCCGGTACTCCTTGTGACGATGGGCAGAAAGCAGAAAAGGCCAAAACGCCTCGGCCGGGCCGCTCCGCGGGCTGCGCGGGAGACTCGACAACAGGCCAGCACAGCCTAGCCCGCGCGCACGGTGCGCGCAACCGGACGGTATGCCGCAGCGCTCAAGTCGCGGCCATGTCCTGCAACCAGGCAGTGAATGCCTCGACGACCGGCGGCTGGGGCTGTGCCGGGGTGACGAGGTAGTAGCCGCGCCCTCCCCGCGGCGGAACGTCGCAGGCGGGAACGAGTTCGCCGCGCGCCCGCTCGGGTTCGATCAGCATCAGCGGCACCAGCGCCACCCCCAGCCCGTGCGCGGCGGCCACGGCCGACATCGAGAACAACTCATACCGCGGGCCGTCGAGCGCATGCTGGGGCGCGTGCACGCCCATGGATTCGAACCACTGGCGCCACGCCAGCGGGCGGGTGGTCTGCTGCAGCAGCGGCAGCGCGGCCAGGGCCTCGGGTGCCAGCGGCCGGCCTTCCGGCAGCAGGGCCGGGCTGCAGACGGGCGCCACGTCCTCCTGCAGCAGCCAGCGCGCCTGGGTGCCGGGCCAGTTGGCCACCTGCTCGGGCGTGCCGGCGTAGAGTGCCGCATCGAAGCCGGCATCGGCGAAAAGAAAGGGGCGCACCTGGGTCTCGATGTGCACCACGATGTCGGGATGGCGGGCGGCCAGTTGCGGCAGGCGCGGCACCAGCCAGCGCGTCGCGAAGGTCGGCACGGCCGCGAGGCGGATCGAGCCGCCCTGCCCCTGGTGGGCCATGACGTCGAGCGTGTCGCGCTCCAGGCCTTCGAGCCAGCGCGCCACCTGCGCCGCGTAGTGCGTGCCGGCGGGCGTGAGCGCCACGCCGTGGCGGGTGCGGCGGAACAGCGCCACGCCGAGGAACTCCTCCAGCGCCATGATCTGGCGCGACACCGCGCTCTGCGTGAGGAACAGTTCCTGCGCCGCGCGGGTGTAGCTCTCGTGGCGGGCGGCGGATTCGAAACAGGCCAGGGCCTGGGTGGACGGCAGGGTGCGGCGCATGTCGCGATGCTACACAGATATTCCAGAACCTCATTTCTGGATGCGACATCCTCGCTTGCCCGATGGAGAACCTTGGGCCTAGGATGTGCCATGCGTGCATGAAATGCACCCATTCATTCCATCGATCCGCCCCCCCGGCATTCCGTCAGGAGACACCATGGCCCGCCCCGCAGCCTTCCACTGGGAAGACCCCTTCCTTCTCGACCAGCAACTCAGCGACGACGAACGCATGGTGCGTGATGCCGCCGCCGCCTATTGCCAGGACCGGCTGGCGACCCGCGTGCTGGAGCAGTTCCGCCACGAGAAGACCGATACGGCCATCTTCCGCGAGATGGGCGAGCTGGGCCTGCTGGGCCCGACCATCCCCGAGCAGTACGGCGGCCCGGGCCTGAACTACGTGGCCTACGGCCTGATCGCGCGCGAGGTCGAACGCGTCGATTCCGGCTACCGTTCGATGGCGAGCGTGCAGAGCTCGCTGGTGATGGTGCCCATCTTCGAATTCGGCACCGAGGCGCAGAAGCAGAAGTACCTGCCCAAGCTCGCGAGCGGCGAGTGGATCGGCTGCTTCGGCCTGACCGAGCCCGACCATGGCTCCGACCCCGGCAGCATGGCCACGCGTGCCTACAAGACGGCCGGCGGCTACAAGCTCAAGGGCAGCAAGATGTGGATCACCAACAGCCCGATCGCCGACGTGTTCGTCGTCTGGGCGAAGGAAGTGAGCGAGGCCGGCGCCGTCGGCCCGATCCGCGGCTTCGTGCTGGAAAAGGGCATGCAGGGCCTCACGGCGCCGGCCATCCACGGCAAGGTGGGTCTGCGCGCGTCGATCACCGGCGAGATCGTGATGGACGACGTGTTCGTGCCCGAAGAGAACGCCTTCCCCGAAGTGCAGGGCCTGAAGGGCCCGTTCACCTGCCTGAACAGCGCGCGCTACGGCATCGCCTGGGGTGCCCTGGGTGCCGCCGAGTTCTGCTGGCACACGGCGCGCCAGTACACGCTGGACCGCAAGCAGTTCGGCCGGCCGCTCGCCGCCAACCAGCTCATCCAGAAGAAGCTCGCCGACATGCAGACCGAGATCGCGATCGGCCTGCAGGCCTGCCTGCGCCTGGGCCGCATGAAGGACGAGGGCACGGCCGCCGTCGAGGCGACCTCCATCATCAAGCGCAACAGCTGCGGCAAGGCGCTGGACATCGCCCGCATGGCGCGCGACATGATGGGCGGCAACGGCATCAGCGACGAGTTCGGCGTGGCGCGCCACCTGGTGAACCTGGAGGTGGTGAACACCTACGAGGGCACGCACGACGTGCATGCGCTCATCCTGGGCCGCGCCCAGACGGGCATCGCCGCGTTCGCGAACTGATCGAAGGCGCCATGGACTCGGCCGCGCTCCGCTCCTCTCCGTCTGCATCCGCGCCCGCCCCCGCTCCGGCGGCAGGCGCGCTCGCCGGCATCCGGGTGCTCGATCTCTCTCGCGTGCTCGCCGGGCCGTGGTGCACGCAGGTGCTGGCGGACCTGGGGGCGGACGTGGTCAAGGTGGAGCGCCCCGGCACCGGCGACGACACGCGCCAGTGGGGGCCTCCCTTCCTGAAGGATGCCGAGGGCCGGGACACGGACCAGGCCGCGTACTTCACGGCCTGCAACCGCAACAAGCGCTCCGTCACCATCGACATGGCCCATCCGGAAGGCCAGGCGCTGCTGCGCGCCATGGCGATGGAGGCGGACGTGGTGGTGGAGAACTTCAAGGTGGGCGGGCTGAAGCAGTACGGCCTCGACCACGAAAGCCTGCGGGCGCTGAACCCGCGGCTCATCTACTGCTCGGTGACGGGCTTCGGGCAGACCGGGCCCTATGCCCCGCGCGCCGGCTACGACCTGATGGTGCAGGCCATGACCGGCCTGATGGATATCACCGGCCGGGCCGACGGCGAGCCGGGCGGCGGGCCGCTGCGCGTCGGCGTCGCGGTGATCGACCTGTTCACGGGCCTGTATGCGAGCAACGCCATCCTGGCGGCGCTGCACGTGCGCCAGCGCACGGGCGAGGGCCAGCACATCGACATGGCGCTGCTGGACGTGGGCATGGCGGTGCTGGCCAACCAGGCGGCAGGTTTCCTGGCCACGGGCGAATCGCCACGGCGCCAGGGCAACAGCCACCCGAGCCTCGTGCCCTACCAGGACTTCCCCACGGCCGACGGCGCCATGCTGCTGGCCATCGGCAACGACGGCCAGTTCGCGCGCTTCTGCGCCGCCGTCGGCCGGCCGGAGTGGGCCACGGACGCGCGGTTCGCCACCAACACGCTGCGCGTACAGCACCGCGCCGAACTGGTGCCGCTCATGGAAGCCGTGACGCGCACGCGCACCACCGCGCAGTGGGTGGCGCTGCTGGAGGACAAGGCCGTGCCCTGCGGCCCGATCAACAGCATCGCCCAGGCCTTCGACGACCCGCAGGTGCGCGCGCGCGGCCTGGCGGTGGAGTTGCCGCGCCGGCCCGACGGCAGCCCGGGCGAGGACGGCATCGCCACCGTGCGCGGCGTGGCCAGCCCGCTGAGGCTCTCGGCCACGCCGCCCGTGCTGCGCAACGCGCCGCCGGCCCTGGGACAGCACACCGACGAGGTGCTGGCACAGGCGGGGCTGGATGCCGCCGCCGTGGCCCGGCTGCGCGCAGCGGGTGTGGTGTAGGGAAAAAGCGGGAGCGCACCCTGCCCCGCCCCGCCTGTCGGAGTGCCGCGGGTGCAGGCCTGCGGAGACGGCCGCGTCGCGGTGCGCGCCGACAGACGACAACGGGCAGGTCAACCAAAATGGCGGCTGACACGTCACATTGACGTCATCCTCCGCCCGGTCGGCAGCCTGCCGGCCTGGGCGCCGTCCACCGCGGACCGGCGCGCTCCCGTCGCCGGGCCGCCCTGCCGCGAGAGAGCCCCATGCGCACACCTGCCCTTCTCCTCAGAACCCTGGCCGCCACGCTGCTGGTCGCCACGGCCGCGGGCTGCGCCGCGCCCGGCGATCCTTACTACGGCAATTACGGATACGGCTCCGGCGCGGTCTACGGCAACAGCTATCCCGCCACCCCGTCCTATCCGTATGGCGCCTACGGCAGCTCCGTCACGGTGTACGAGCAGCCCACCTACGTGGTGCCGCGGCCCGGCTATCCCGTGGTCGTACCGGCTCCGGGCTATGCCGTGCGGCCCAACCCCTGGGACGACAACTGGCGCGAGCGCCGGGACCGCGACGACCGGGACCGTGCCTGGCGTGAGCGCCGCGACCGCGAAGCCTGGGAGGCACGCGAACGTGAGCGGCAGCGGGAACGCGACCGGGATCGGGACCGCGCCCGCGTGCCCGGCCCGTCGCTCAGCGGCACCCTGCAGGACGAGGCCCGCCGCCAGGGCGAGCAGCAGCGCTGGCGCGACGAGATGCGGTCGCAGGGCCGCCTGCCGCCGCAGGAAGCGCCGAACCGCCTCTTCCAAAGGCCCTGACCGGTCGCGAAAACCTTTTGCAATGAGCGATCGCTACGCACGGGCACCCGTTCACCCCCTCCGGATCCGGACCAGCGCCCTGGGCTGGGCCGGCCTGGCGGCAGCGCTGTGGCTGTCGGGAGCGGCCGCGCAGGCCCAGGTGCTGCGCTGCACCGATCCCGCCACCGGCCAGGTGACCTATACGGACGGCCACTGCGACCGGGGCACGTCGGCGCGCGAGGTGGAGCGGCGCAGGACACCCGAGGAGATCGCCCAGGAACGAGAACAGGCGCGCGCCGCGCTGGAGGCGCAGCGCCAGCGCCAGCAGGCCGACGCGCTCGCCGCCCAGCAGCAGGCGCAGCGCGAGGCGCAGGAGGCCCGCACGCGCGCCGGGCGCGAGGTGTCCACTGATCCGGCGCGCTCGCCGGAGTGCGCGCGCTCGCGCCGCCAGCTCGACCGCACTGCCGCCGAGGTCGGCCAGGGCAGCTACGACGCGCAGGCCCGCCTGTCGGCCGCGCAGCGCCAGATGGAGCTGGACTGCCTGGGTCCTGCGGGCTATGCGCAGGTGGAGCGCTCGCGCGGCCAGGGCGGGGCCAACTACGGCACACAGGACGTGTACGTGCCCCCGGTGGTGGTGGTGCCACGGCATCCCGTGGTCGTGCAGCCGGCCGTGCCGGTGCCCAGGCCGCCGGGCACGCAGTGCAACGTGTTCCGGTGCTACGACGGCAACGGGAACATCTATCCCCGTTGAGAACGGCCGACACGACCCTTCTGGCGTCGTTGCCGCATCCTGTCGTACCGCCCGTACTGCCCGTACTGCCTGCGGCGCGGCGCCTCGCGAGCACCGCTTCGCTGGGTCGTATCAGCCGTTCCGGTGACTGCGCAGTCCTTCGGCCACGGTCGGATACCGCAGCCGCACCCGCAACTCCTCCGTGAGCCGCGTGGCATCGAGCCGGCGTGATTCGCTCATGAAGCTCAGCAGCATCGGCGAGAGTTCCTCCCGCGCCTGGTCGCGCGTGATCCTGCGCGGGCGCGGCAGGCCGTACAGGTCGGCGGCGAGGTCGAAGTAATCGCCCATCTTCAGGTCGCTCGCGTCGCTCACGTGGTAGATGCGCTGCGGCCGGCCGCGCCAGAGGGCCGCAACGCAGGCGCGGGCGAGGTCGTCGGCGTGGATGTGGTTGGTGTACACGTCGTCCTCATGCGCCAGCGCGGGCGTGCCGCGGCGCAGCCGGGCCTCGGGCGTGCCGCCTTCGCGGTCGGGCGCGTAGATGCCGGGAATGCGCAGCACGCTCGCGCGCACCCCCGCCCTGCCGAGGTGGCGCACCGCGCGCTCGGCATTCACGCGGCGCTGTGCGCGCGGCGTGGCGGGCGCGACGGGCCGCGTCTCGGGCACCCGCGCGCCGCCGCAGTCGCCGTACACCCCGCTGGTCGAGCCGTACACCAGCGCGCGCGGCAGGCCGCGCAGCCGCAGCACGCGCGCCAGGGCCACGGTGCGCGGGTCGGCCCACCACGCGGTGCCCGCGTCACGCTCGCCGGGTGGCGGCGCCAGGTGCAGCACGCGCGTGGCGAGGCCGGCCAGGCGCCGCAATGTGCGCACGTCGTCCAGATCGCCCATGAGCGGCAGGGTGCCGGCCGCGCGCAGTTCGGCCACGCGCACGGCGCTCGAGGTGAGCGCGAGCACGCGCGGCCGCGGCGCGCCCTGTTCGGCCCGCAGCACGCGCACGGCGCGCAGGCCCACGTCGCCGCAGCCGACGATGAGCACGCGCTCGCGGCGGAAACGCGCCGGCAGCGCGCCGAGGGGATTCATGTTTGAGGGCAAAATCCAGTTCCGGTAACGATGAGACACGCAAGGATAACGACCCCATGAGCACCGCAGCGACCGCCGCAGCTTCCCACCAGATCACCGTGCAGCCGAGCGGCCGCGCCTATGCCGCGCTGGCCGGCGAGACCCTGCTGGGCGCCGCGATCCGCAGCGGCGTCGGCCTGCCCTACGGCTGCAAGGACGGCGCCTGCGGCTCCTGCAAGTGCCGCAAGCTGAGCGGCTCGGTGGTGCACGGCGAGCACCAGTCCAAGGCACTGACACCCGAGGAGGCCGACGCGGGCTTCGTGCTCACCTGCTGCGCCCAGCCGCTCACCGACGTGGTGCTGGAATCGCGCCAGGTGACCGACGAGAGCGCCTACCCCGTGAAGAAGATGCCCGTGCGCGTGTCGACGCTCACGCGCGCGTCGCACGACGTGATGGTGGTGCGGCTGCAGTTGCCCGCGGCCGACACGTTCCGCTACCACGCGGGCCAGTACGTCGAGTTCATCCTGAAGGATGGCGCGCGCCGCGCCTACTCGATGGCCTGCGCGCCGCACACGCAGGAGGAAGCTCCGGGCCTGGAACTGCACATCCGCCACATGCCGGGCGGCCGCTTCACGGACCACGTGTTCGGCGCCATGAAGGAAAAGGAGATCCTGCGCGTGGAGGGCCCGTTCGGCAGTTTCTTCCTGCGCGAGGACAGCCCCAAACCGATCATCCTGCTCGCCTCGGGCACGGGCTTCGCGCCGGTGAAGGCGCTCATCGAGCATCTGCGCTTCAAGGGCATCGACCGCCCCGTCACGCTGTACTGGGGCGGCCGCCGCCCGGCGGATCTCTACATGGACGCATGGGTGCGGGAGCGCCTGGCCGACATGCCCCAGCTGCGTTACGTGCCGGTGGTGTCGAACGCGCTTCCGGAAGACGGATGGACCGGCCGCACCGGCTTCGTGCACCAGGCGGTGATGGACGACCACGTCGACCTGTCGGGGCACCAGGTGTATGCCTGCGGGGCGCCCGTGGTCGTGGAGTCGGCGCGCAAGGCCTACAGCGCCGAGCGCGGGCTGCCGCCGGAGGAGTTCTACGCGGACGCCTTCACGTCCGAGGCCGACAAGCACGGCGAGACGGTCGCCGCCTGAGCGCTCGCCTGCGCCTGGTCCGGCTCCGGCCCGGCCGCTGCACAAGCGGGACTCGCGCGGCGGGTCAGGCCATCGCGCGGCACATCTCGGCGCAGCGCCGGCACAGGGCCGCGCAGGCCTGGCAATGCGCCATGTCGTGGCGGGAGCACTCGCTGGCGCAGGCGTCGCACACACGGGCGCAGAGCGCGCAGATCTCATAGGCATGCGAGCTCTCGCGGGCCATGGCGCCGGCGGCCAAGCGGCACAGGGCCGCGCAGTCCATGTCGAGCGCGACGCAGCGCACCATGTGGCGCGGTTCGGGCTCGCGCAGGCAGGACGCTGCGCAGGTGTCGCACGCATCCGCGCAATCGTTGCAGGCGCGGATGCAGTCGGCGTAGCGGGACGGGGGAAGCGTGTTCTGGGATGTCTGCATGCGGGATCTCCAGGAAAAGGATGCGGCCGGCGGCCGATGGACGCGGGCGCGGCCGCGTTCGGGCCGCGGGCCCGGCAGTCGAGCGCCGCGCCACTCGATGTCTCGTTTATAGAAACCGCCATCAGGTGATGCTGTAGGACACTGCACCGAAGCTCCCGGCGTCGGTAGCGCGGTTTTTCTGCACAATGGCGCCCATGACGCACCGCAGACACTTCCTTCTTTCGGCGACGGCCGCCGCCGCCGCCTGTGTTTCTCCCCTGGCGCTGGCACAGGCTCCCGGCCACGACGCGACCATCCGGCTCATCGTTCCCTATGCCCCGGGCGGCCCGCTCGATGCCACCGCACGGCTGCTGGCCGAGCGCGTGCGCGACTCGCTGGGCACGGTCGTGATCGACAACAAGGCCGGTGCCGGCGGCAACATCGGCGCCGATGCCGTGGCCAAGGCCGCGCCGGACGGCCTCACCATCGGTCTGGCGGCCACCGCCACGCACGCGGTGAACCCCTGGCTCTACAGCCGCATGCCCTACGACGCGGCGAAGGATTTCGCGGGCATCACGCAGATGGTCCGCGTGCCCAACGTGCTGGTGATGAACGCGGCCAAGGCCGAGCAGCTGAAGATCCACACGCTGGCGGACCTCATCGCCTATGCCAAGGCGAATCCGGCGAAGCTGAACTACGGCAGCGGCGGCAACGGCAGCGCGGGCCACCTGGCCGGCGAGATGTTCAAGCAGCGCGCCGGCATCTATGCGCTGCACATCCCCTACCGCGGCGCGAGCCCGGCGCAGTTGGCGCTGCTCGCCGGCGAGGTGGATTTCAACATCGACAACTTGGCGGCAGCGGCCCCGAACATCCGCGCCGGCAAGATCAAGGCGCTGGCCGTGACCTCGCTGCAGTCGAGCCCCATGCTGCCGGGCGTGCCGCCGCTGGCGGACACGTTCAAGGGCTTCTCGATCGACACCTGGTGGGGGCTTGTCGCCCCTGCGGGCACGCCGCGCCCGGTGATCGCCAAGCTGAACAAAGCGTTCGTGGATGCGCTGAACGCCCCGGAGACCAAGACGCGCTTCACGGCGCTGATGGCCGAGCCCGTGTCGTCCACGCCCGAGCAGTTCGATGCGTTCATGGCGTCCGAGCGCGCCAAGTACCAGCAGCTGGTGAAGGCCTCCGGCGCCAAGGTGGACTGATCCGTTCCACCGCCGTGCGTGGTGGGAACCGCGCCCGGCATGCCGGCCGAATGGCCTGCTGGCCGCATGGTGGAAGCACCCTGCCGGTGCGCTGCCGGGAACGTCGGCCGCGGTCCGTCGTCAGGCGTGCGCGCTGCGGCCGCTCCAGTCCGGGCCCTCGACGGCCTGCACGCGCTGATCGGCGACCCGCCGCAGATCCTCCGCGGACACGCGGTGCGGCGCCACGTCGGCCAGCGGCAGGAGCACGAAGGCCCGTTCCAGCGCGCGCGGATGCGGTACCTGGAGCCGCGGCGAGGCGATGCGCGCGTCGCCATAGAAGAGCAGATCCAGATCGAGCGTGCGCGGCGCATTGCGGTAGGGCCGCTCGCGGCCCGCGGCTGCTTCCGCGGCCTGCAGCGCATCCAGCAGCGCGGGCGCGGTCAGGCCGGTGCGGAGGCTTGCCACGGCATTGAGGAAATCCGGCCCCTGGGCATCCACCGGCGCACTCGCATAGAGCGAGGACACCGCTTCGACGCGGGTCTCGGGCAGTGCGTCAAGAGACGCCACGGCCGATCGCAGCGCCGCACGGGCATCGCCCAGGTTGGCGCCCAGGCCGATGCATGCGATGACCGGAGGGCGTGGAGAGCGCTGTGGCAACACGTGGTTGCCGCCAGGCCCGCCCACTGTCATGCGTGGCAGCGCCACTGCGCTCACGCGTCGGGCGCGGCCGGCGGCGCACCCTCGCCACCACCGGACGGCTTGCGGCGGCGGCGGCGGCGCTTCTTGACGGCGGCCCCTTCGGCGCTGCTGCCCTCCGCATCGTCCGGGAGGCCGTCCGCTGCCGGCGCAGTACCACCGGATGCCGCAGCGGCGGCGGACTCGTCGGCCGGCGCGGCCGGCTTGGGCACGCGGCGCACCACGGGCTGGGTCTTGCGCGCGCGCTGCTTCTGCTCTTCGCGCACCTGGTCGATCATGTCCTCGCGGCGGGCCTCGTCGGCGAGCTGGAATTCCTGCCACCAGTCGGCCAGGGCTTCGTCCACTTCGCCCACGTCGGCGCGCAGCCGCAGGAAGTCGAAGCCCGCGCGGAAGCGCAGGTGCGTGACCATGCTGAACGGCGTGGTGCCCACGCGCTTCTCGAAGCGCGGCTGCATGACCCAGATCTCGCGCATGTCGGCGGCGAGCTTGCCGCGGCCGGACACGTCGCCGATGCGCTGGTCGAACACGTCGTCGATCGCGCCCTGCAGCGCGGGGAACGGGTGCTCGCGCTGCGCGAGGCGGCGGTCCCATTGCGTCTTCACGTCCTGCCAGAGCACGCAGGCGAGCAGGAAGCTCGGCGCCACGGGCTTGCCCTCGCCCACGCGGCGGTCGGTATCGGCCAGCGCGGCGCTCACGAAGGAGGTGCCGGCGCGCTCCACCACCACGTCCAGCAGCGGGTAGATGCCGGTGGAAAGGCCCAGCTTCTTGAGTTGCTCGATCGTGGCGATCGCGTGGCCGGTCTGCAGCAGCTTGAGCATCTCGTCGAACATGCGGCTCTGCGGCACGTCCGCCAGCAGGGTCTGCGACTGCACGAGCGGCGCGGCGGTCTTGGGTTCGATGGTGAAGCCGACGCCGGAGAGCTTGGCCGCGAAGCGCACGGCACGGATGATGCGCACCGGGTCTTCGCGGTAGCGCGTGGCCGGGTCGCCGATCATGCGGATCACCTTCTTGCGCGCATCCTGGATGCCCTTGTGGTAGTCCACCACCACCTGCGTGGCCGGGTCGTAGTACATCGCGTTGATGGTGAAGTCGCGGCGCGTGGCGTCCTCGTCCTGCGGGCCCCAGACGTTGTCGCGCAGCACGCGGCCGCTCGCGTCCACGGCGTGCTGCATGCCGGCGAGCGCGGCCCGGGAGGTCTTCTCGTTGCCGCTCACCTGCTGCTCGATGGCGGTGTTGTCGAGGTAGGCGCGGAAGGTGGAGACCTCGATCACCTCGTGCTCGCGGCCCCGGCCGTGCACCACGTGCACGATGCGGAAGCGCTTGCCGATGATGAAGGCGCGGCGGAACAGGCCCTTGACCTGCTCGGGCGTGGCGTTGGTGGCCACGTCGAAATCCTTGGGCTTGAGGCCCAGCAGCAGGTCGCGCACGGCGCCGCCGACGATGTAGGCCTCGTAGCCCGCCTGCTGGAGCGTGCGCACCACCTCGGTGGCGCGGCGGTCCACGAGTTCGGGATCGATGCCGTGTTCGGAGGCAGGCACGTCCTCGCGCTTGCCGAAGCGGTTCTTTCCACGGCCCGTGCCCGGCGCGGCCTTGCCGAGCAGCTTGTCGATGAACTTCTTGATCATGGTGATGGCGTAGAAAACAGGTCCAGGATGCGCCAGCCGCGCTGCTGCGCGAGCGCGCGCAGGCGGGGGTCGGGGTTGGTGGCGACGGGGTGGTCGACTTTTTCGAGCAGGGGCACGTCGTTCATGGAGTCGCTGTAGAACGTGGCGTCCACGTCGCTCCAGCGCCAGCCGCGCGCGGACAGCCATTGTTCCATGCGCTGCACCTTGCCTTCGCGCATGGAGGGCACGCCGCGGATGCCGCCGGTGATCCAGCCGCTCCCGTCGCGCTCCAGTTCCACCGCCAGCAATTGCTCCACGCCCAGGGCGCGCGCGATCGGGGCGGTGACGAATTCGTTGGTGGCCGTGATGATGACCACCTCGTCGCCCGCGTCCCGGTGCGCGCGCAGCAAATCGAGCGCGGGCGGCAGGATGGCCGGGCCGATCACCTCGCGCATGAACTGCGCATGCGCCGCCGCGGCCGCCTCGGGGCCGCGCTCGCGCACCGCGTCGACGGCGAAGCGCACGTAGTCGTGCACGTTCAGCGTGCCGGCCACGTAGTGGTCGTAGAACTCCTTGTTGCGGCGGCCGAATTCGGTGCGGTCGGTCCAGCCGATGCGGATGGTGAACTCGCCCCACTCGTAATCGGAGTCGAGCGGCAGCAGGGTGTGGTCCAGGTCGAAGAGCGCGAGCCGGGGGCGGCGGTCTGCGGAGGCCGGGGTGTCGGAGGTCATGCGGGCATTCGGTGCGGGAGGGAACAGGCGTCGTCGGCAGCGGGCATCGGCGTCGGCGTCGGCGCGCTATTCGGACTCCAGCATGGTCTTGAGCAGGGGGATGGTGATGGCGCGCTGGGTGCGCAGCGCGAAACTGTCGAGCTGGTCGAGCAGCTGCATGAGGCTGCCCAGGTCGCGCGAGAAGCGGTGCAGCATGTAGCTCACCACGTCGTCGCCGAGCAGGATGCCGCGCGCGTCGGCCTCCTGGCGCAGCACGGCGCGGCGCTCCGCCTCGTCGAGCAGGTGGAGCTGGAACACATGGCCCCAGCCCAGGCGGGTGCGCAGGTCGTCGCGCAGCGGCAGGTCGGCGGGCGGCAGGTCGCCGGCGGCCAGTACCCAGCGCGGCGCGCCGACGGCGGGGCTGATCGCATTGATGAACCAGTTGAACGCCGCGGCCTGCTGGGCGGTGGAATAGAGGTGCACCTCGTCGAGCACCACGGCGGACCAGCGCTCGTCGAACGCCGTGGGCCGCATCGAGGAGGCGTCGAGCCAGCCCACCGTGCAGCCCTGCTCGCGCAGCGCCTCGCGCACGGCTTCGAGCAGGTGGGTCTTGCCGCTGCCCGACTCGCCCCAGAGATAGGTGGGCACCGGGGAGCGCACGGGCGCGGCACCGGAGGCCCCATCGCCCTCGCCCACCGCGATGCGCAGGTGCTGCAGCGCCTGGACGTTGGCGCCGGGGAAGAAATTCGCCAGCGTGGGACCGGTGGCCAGACCGATGTCGAGGGCCAGCTGCTTCATGCGCGCTCCTCCGGCCGGCAGGCGGCGGCCGTCGGCGCACGAAGGCCCGCGGGCACGGCGGGGTGCTCGGGGGCGGCGCGGAGCGGTGGGGGCGGCAGCGGCATGTGTGGTGGGAGAAGCGGACGAAGTCGGTGGAAAAGGAAGCGCAGTGGATATGCCGTGCAAGGGACGGCCGCCCGCCGCACCCGGCCGGCTCCGGGCACGCACGGTGTTGCGGTGTGGCAGGCCGGCCTGCCTGGCGGGAGGCCGGCCTGGCGGTGCAGCCGATGATTTTAGTCTGCCGCGAAGGTTCCCGGCGCCTTGGCGCGGCCGCGGGCCGGCCACGGGCCCGGTGCATGGGCGGCCCGTGGACGCGCGAGGCCGGCCCGCGGATCGCCGCCAACCCCCGCGCGAGCCCGGTGCGCCGCCAGGGGGCATTGGGCCGCCGGGCGGGCGCGGCCTTAGAATCCGCGCGTTCCGGCCTGCCTCGCGGGCCCTGCACCACTTCCCATCCAGCCCATGAGTTCTTCCGCCTCCTCCACCCCCATTTCGTACAAAGACGCCGGCGTCGACATCGACGCGGGCGACGCGCTGGTCGAGCGCATCAAGCCGCTGGCGAAGAAGACGATGCGCGAAGGCGTGCTGGCCGGCATCGGCGGCTTCGGCGCGCTGTTCGAGGTGCCCAAGCGCTACAAGGAGCCGGTGCTGGTCTCGGGCACCGACGGCGTGGGCACCAAGCTCAAGCTGGCCTTCGAGTGGAACATGCACGACACCGTGGGCATCGACCTCGTCGCCATGAGCGTGAACGACGTGCTGGTGCAGGGCGCCGAGCCGCTCTTCTTCCTGGACTACTTCGCCTGCGGCAAGCTCGACGTGGACACCGCCGCCGCCGTGGTGGGCGGCATCGCCCGCGGCTGCGAGCTCTCGGGCTGCGCGCTGATCGGCGGCGAGACCGCCGAGATGCCGGGCATGTACCCGGCCGGCGAATACGACCTCGCGGGCTTCGCGGTGGGCGCGGTCGAGAAGTCGAAGATCCTCACCGGCCGCGACGTGGCGGTGGGCGACGTGGTGCTGGGCCTGGCCTCGGCCGGCGTGCATTCCAACGGCTTCAGCCTGGTGCGCAAGTGCATCGAGCGTGCCGGCGATTCCGCGCCCGCCACGCTGGACAGCAAGCCGTTCAGGCAGGCCGTGATGGAACCCACGCGCCTCTATGTGAAGAGCGTGCTGGCCGCGCTCGCGCAGCACCCGGCCGAGGCCGGCGGCATCAAGGCCCTGGCCCACATCACGGGCGGCGGCCTGCTGGAGAACATTCCGCGCGTGCTGCCCGAAGGGCTGGCTGCGCACCTCACGGCCGGCAGCTGGCCGCAGACGGAACTGTTCGCCTGGCTGCAGAAGACGGCCGGCATCGACGACATCGAGATGAACCGCACCTTCAACAACGGCATCGGCATGGTGGTGGTGGTGTCGGCCGCCCAGGCCGAGGCCGTGGCGGCCACGCTGCGCGCGCAGGGCGAATCCGTGCACACCATCGGCACGATCGCCGAGCGCGGCACGGGCGCACCGGTCGTGGTGGGCTGATCCTCCGGCATCGCCCGGTTTCGATTCGCGCCACCCGCCCCATGGAGCCGCTCCCGACGGCCGAGACGCCACCCGCCATGCCGACGCGCGGCGTGCGCACGGCGAGCTACCTGCTGATGGGCGGCGCCCTGCTGCTCGTGATGTGGCAGGGCCTGCTGCCCGGCCTGATCTGCGCCTGCCTGGGCTTCCTGCTCACGCGCTGGCTCGCTCCGCGGCTGGCGGGCGCCCTGCCGCGTGGCTGGCAGGCCAGTGGCCGCGCCCTGCGCACCGGCCAGGTGGCCGCCGCCACGCTGGTGGGCCTCGCACCGCTGGTGCTGCTGGCGGTCGCGGCCACGCACTCACGCACCTACATCGTCGAGGCGCCGCAGCAGTACCGTGAGCTGCTCGACTTCCTGGCCCGCACCGTGCTGGAGCTGCGCCAGAAGCTGCCCGCCGACATCGGCGCGCACCTGCCCGAGGGTGCCGCGGAGATCCAGCGCACCATCGCCGGCTACCTGGGCGCCAAGGCGGGTGCTCTGGCCCTGGCCGGGCGGGTGTGGCTGGCGGGCCTGCTGCATGCCTACGTGGGCCTGCTCATCGGGGCGCTGGCGGCCGTGCGGCCGCTGGGCGGCGCTCGCGGGCCGCTCGCGGTGGCGCTGGGCGAGCGCATCACCTACCTGGGCGACGCCTTCCGGCAGATCGTGGCGGCGCAGTTCTGGATCGCCAGCTTCAACACCCTGCTCACGGCCCTCTTCCTGCTGGCCGTGCTGCCGCTCTGGGACCTGCGCCTGCCCTACACGCCGGCCCTCATCACCCTCACCTTCCTCGCCGGGCTGGTGCCGATCGTCGGCAACCTGCTGTGCAACGCGGTCATCACCATCGTCGGCCTGTCGGTCTCGCCCACCGCGGCCATCGCCTGCCTGGCCTTCCTGGTGCTGATCCACAAGGCCGAATACGTCATCAACGCCAAAGTGGTGGGGCAGCGCACGCACATGGGCGTGTGGGAGCTGCTGTCGGTGATGTTCGTGGCCGAGGCGGTGTTCGGCCCCGCGGGCCTGGTGGCGGCCCCGCTCTTCTATGCCTACCTGAAGAAGGAACTGGAAGCCGTGCGGCTGGTGTGAGGCGCAGCCTGGACGAAGACGTCCGAAATTGATCGACACTGGTCCGGCCGCGACCGGACGGCGGTGCGCCGCAAAGGCACGATACAGGCAATTCCACCACGCCCCTTGACCGGGGAAATTGCCATGAAAACCTGTCTGTTAGTGATCGACGTGCAGGAGTCGTTCCGCCACCGCCCCTTTTTCTCCGACGCGGAACTGCCGGCCTATCTCGCCGCGCAGAACGCGCTGATCGAAGGCTGCGCCGCGCGTGGCGTGCCGGTCGTGCGCATCCTGCACAGCGACGGCCCGGCCGAGGCCTCGAACCCGTTCGCGGTCGAATCCGGCCACGTACGGCCCCTCGACGGGCTGGCGGCTTTCACTCCGGCGGCGGAATTCACCAAGCACCGCCACAGCGCGCTGGTAGGCACGGGGCTGGAGGTCTGGCTCACGCGGCACGGCATCGGCCGGCTGATCGTGAGCGGCATCCGCACCGAGCAGTGCTGCGAGACCACCACGCGCCATGCCAGCGACCTGGGCTGGGAAGTGGACTACGTCACGCAGGCCACGCTGACCTGGGACATGCGCCAGCCGGACGGCCGCGTGCTGCCGGCAGCGGACATCCGCATGCGCACGGAGACGGTGCTGGCCGGGCGCTTCGCCACCCTCTGCACCGTGGAGGAAGCCCTGGCACGGGCCACTCCGGAAGCGGAAGCGTTCGCCGAGGTGGAGGCATGACCGACGTGCAGGCACCCGCGGCGCAGGCACCGACAGCCCCGGCATCGTGGCGCGTCGCGATCCTCGCGTTCGACGACGTCGAGGCGCTGGATCTGGCCGGCCCGTACGAAGTCTTCACCACCGCCGCGCGCATGCATGCGCGCCAGCACGCCGATGCGCCGCCGCTCTTCGGCGTGCGCTGCGTGGCGCGCGATGCCGGCCCCGGCGCGGCGGTGCGGGCCCGCGCGGGCCTGCGCATCGTGCCGGACGCCGGCTTCGCCGATGCCGCGCCCGTGGACCTGCTGGTGGTGCCGGGCGGTGTGGTCGACGGCGCGCTCGCCTGCCCCGCCACCCTGGCGTGGATCGCGCGCACGGCCGCCGGGGCCCGCGTGACGGCCTCGGTGTGCACGGGCGCCTTCCTGCTCGCGGCCGCGGGCGTGGTGCGGGAGGGCGCGGTGACCACGCACTGGGAGGACATCAACGACTTGCGCGCACGGTACCCGCAGCTCGACGTGCGCATCGGCGTGCGCTGGGTGGATCACCACAGTGCCGGCCGGCTGTTCACTTCGGCAGGCATCAGCGCCGGCATCGATCTGTCGCTGCATCTGGTAGAACGCCTCGCCGGCCGCGCGCTCGCCGAACGCACGGCCCGGCAGATGGACACGCCATGGAATCCCGATCCCCGCAGCATTCCGCAGCCCTGACGGCCGACGCCGGCCCGCCGCCGATCCACGTCGTCTTCGCCCTGCTGCCGCACAGCCTGGTGCTGGACTGGGCCGGGCCGGCGGAGGCGCTGCGCATCGCCAACCAGTGCCTGCGCGCGCAGGGGCGGCCGGAGCGCTTCGTGCTGCGCTTCGCGAGCCCGACACCGCAGTCGGTCACCTCGGTGGGCGCCCTGCTCGCCGGGCTGGAGCCGCTGCCCACCGCATGGCCCGATGCGGCCTGTGTGGTGCTGATCGGCCTGCCCGGCGCGGCGATCGACGTGGCGGGCGACGAGGCACGCGCCCTGCTGCACTGGCTGCGCGGCCTGCGGCCCGAGCGCGGGCGGCTGGAGCTGCTCACCGTGTGCGCCGGCTCGGTGCTGGCCGCGCACGCCGGGCTGCTCGCGGGCCGGCGTGCGACCACGCACCACCAGCACCTCGCGGAGCTGCAGCAGGTGGAGCCGCGGTGCGACGTGGTGGCCAACCGCGTGTTCGTGCCGGATGCCCCGCTCTACAGCAGCGCGGGCGTCACCACCGGCATCGATCTCGTGCTGCACCGCATCGCCGACGAATGCGGCCCCGCCATCGCCGCGCAGGTGGCGCAGACCATGGTGGTGGCGCTGCGCCGCGGGCCGCACGATCCGGAGTTCTCACCGTTCCTGGCGCACCGCAACCACCTGCACCCCGCCCTGCACCGCGTGCAGGACGCCGTCGCGCAGGACCCGGCCGGCGGCTGGACGGTGCCCGCCATGGCCGGGCTGGCCCATACCTCGCCGCGGCACCTCACGCGCCTCTTCATCGACCATGCAGGGATCGCTCCGCTGGCCTGGCTGCGCACCATCCGCCTCGCCACGGCCGAGGCGGCGCTGAACGCGGGCCACACGGTGACGCAGGCGGCGGCGATGGCGGGCTTCAGCTCCGACACCCAACTGCGCCGGGCCTGGCACCGGTTCGGGCGGGGGGGCACGCCGTCGGGGCCGGCGCGCGCCTGAGTGCGCTGCCATGCCCAGCCATGGCACGGGGCAGAAACTCTTCCGAGGCACGGCACGACATGGTGCAGTGCCGCGCCGGCATCAATCGTCGAACAACCGCCCCGTCTCGGGCACCCGGGCCGCCGCCTCGGCCTCGCGCGCGTCCTCTTCCGTCAACAGGTTGCCCACGCGCACGCCGAGCAGCCGCAGGCGCCTGTCCAGCGGCACGCGCTTGAGGCATTCGCCGGCCGCGCGCCGGATCGCGGCGGCATCGCGCGTGTGGCTGGCGATCGTCTGGTCGCGCGTGGCGATCTTGAAATCGTCGTAGCGCAGCTTGATGCCGATGGTCTTGCCCACGTAGCCCTTGCGGCGCAGGTCTTCGGCCACGCGCTCGCACAGGTCGGTGAAGATGCGGCCGAGCTCGGCACGGTCGCGCACGGCATGCAGGTCGCGGTCGAAGGTGGTCTCGCGGCTCATGGAGACGGGCTCGCTCTCGGTCACCACGGCGCGGTCGTCGCGGCCCCAGGCGGCCTCGTGCAGCCAGGCGCCGTAGGCCTTGCCGAAGGTGCGCACCAGCCAGTCGCGCGGGCGGGCCGCGAGGTCGCCGATGGTGTGGATGCCGTACGACTGCAGCTTGGCGTCCGCCTTGGGGCCGATGCCGTTGATCTTGCGGCAGGCGAGCGGCCAGATCGCCGTCTGCAGATCCCCCTCGTGCACGATCGAGATGCCGTTGGGTTTATTGAATTCGCTCGCCATCTTGGCGATGAGCTTGTTGGGCGCCACGCCGAGCGAGCAGGTCAGGCCCGTCGCGTCGAAGATGCTCTTCTGGATGAGCCGCGCGAGCACCCGCCCACCCTCGCGCTGGCCGCCGGGCACGTGCGTGAAGTCGATGTACACCTCGTCCACGCCGCGGTCTTCCATGACCGGGGCGATCGAGAGGATGATGTCCTTGAACTGCCGCGAGAAGCGCCGGTAGGACGCGAAATCCACCGGCAGCAGGATGGCCTGCGGGCACAGCCGCGAGGCTTTCATGAGCCCCATGGCCGAGCCCACGCCGAACTGCCGCGCCGGATAGGTGGCGGTGGTGATCACGCCGCGCCCCACGTAGTCGCGCAGCAGCGGGAAGGCCTCGACGGGAATCTCGGATTCGCGGCCCGCGTAGGCACGCGCGAGCGCGTCGTCCTCGCTGCGCCGGCCGCCGCCGATCACCGCCGGCAGGCCCTTGAGCTGCGGATAGCGCAGCAGCTCGACCGAAGCGTAGAACGCGTCCATGTCGAGGTGGGCGATGCGGCGCGGCGGCGAAGGCTCCGTGGGCCGCGGCGGCACCGGTGCGGGCGGCGGCGGGACGGACGGATCGGTGGGGGCGCTCACGCCCCGGATTGTGCCGCGTGGGCGGGCGCCGCGCTGGCGCTGCCGGGGAAGCCCCGCAGTGCCTGCGGAGCGTTTCGAGACACGTCCGCAGGGCGCGCGGACGGCGACGCTCAGCGGACCGTGATCACATCGCGGTGCATCGGCGCGAGCAGCGCGAGCAGGCGGCTCTGCTGGGTGAAGGGCACGCCCTCGGCGTCCATCGCGGCCTGCAGAAGTTCCACGAGCGCATTGAAGTCGCTCTTGCGGATCTGCAGGTCGGCATGGGCGGCCCGCATGTCGGCGCCCTCATAGACGCAGGGGCCGCCGGTCAGCACGCAGATCTGGTCGGTGAGGCTTTCCTTGAGCGCCTGGGGCTTGGTCTCCTTGAAGATCGGGCCGATGCGCGCGTCGCGGAAAGCCGAATCGACGAGGCGGTCCATGATGCGCGCGATGCCCTCCTTGCGGCCGAGCGCGTCGTAGAGGCCCGCTGGAATGCCGCCGGCCGGCACGCTCGCGGACACGCTCGGGGCGAGGGCTGCGCGTGCCTGCGCCGCGGCAGCGGGCCCGGGTTGCCCCGGTGGCACCGGTTGCGCCCCGGCCTGCAGGGCCGTTCCCGCCGTCAGGAACGCCAGCGCGGCTGAAACGGCCACGGCTGCCGGGTGGGACGGGGACGGGGCCGGCCCAGCTCCGGGTTGCCGCGGGCGGAACGGCGCGCCGCGCGGCGAACGGGCGGATGAGGAGAAAAGGAAACGGGTGGGCATGGCGCTGCGCTCCGGCATCGGTTCTTTCAGTACGCGGCCTGCAGCGACACGTAGGCGCCGCGCTGCCGGCGGTTGGCCGTCACGCCGGGCACGACGCGGCCCAGGTCCACGTAGGCGAGCGTCACGGACAGGTGCTTGCTGGGCGCCCAGACGAGGAAGACGTCGCGCCAGTCGTCCTCGCGCAGCGCATCGCCGAGCCCGGCCGCGCGGCCCAGGGCCCGCAGGTTGTCGGGCTTGAAGCGCCATTCCGCGCCGATCGCCAGGTCGCGCCGCAGCAGGTAGGCGACCGAGAATTCCGGCTGCAGCGAGCGGCCCGATTTGCCGGGTGCGTTCGCGCCGAAGCCCAGCAGCCCGTTCTGGTTTGCGTTGGTCGAGCGCAGCGTGGCGTGCACGAGCAGGTTGCGGTCCAGCAGCAGCTTGGTGGCGCTGATGTAGACGTCGGTGCCTTCCGTGTCCGCGCCCAGGAACTGCACCACCCCGCCGGCCGACGCGGGATGCAGGCGCTTGTGTTCCACGCCGACGGCGATCTGCGGCATGGGCGAGTCGCTGTCGAGCACGGCGTCGCCCAGCAGCCGTACCTTGGCGCCGATGATGTCCATCTTGAGGTGCAGATCGGGCTCCACACCGAACGGTGCCACCGCGTTGAGCGCCGCGGCGGGCGCCGCGCCGAAGTCCTGGCGCGCCACAGACAGCTCCACCCGGTCGTAGAGGCCGAGCGCGAGGCCGGAACTGGTGAGGCCGTAGTCCCGCGTGCGCAGTCGCGTGGCGAAGGCGCTGACGCCGATCTCGCCCTCGGTGGCGTTGGTGCCGATGACGGCCCAGGGCGTGAGCCCGCCGCCCGCGGCGCCGGAGATGGAACTGACGCCGCCGGTGAGCGGCAGCTTGCCGGTCTCGGCGACCGTGGCCGCAGGCAGCGCCAGCGCGAGGCCGGCGAGCACGGGCACGTGGAATGCTCGCAGGGCGAGCCGGCGGCGAAACCTCATGGATGAACCCTCCCGGGCCGAAGTATGCCAGCGGGAGGGTCTCAGCGGTCTCTGGTTTTTGCCGGTTTCCAACGGTTCTGCTGGACGGTGCGCGGCAGCTCACACCTTCCGAGAACGTGAGGACGATCTCAGGTCATGCGTTCGATGAGCGCGCCCTTGAAGAGCACCGGGCCGGTCGGCCCGCGGTCGCCGGGCACGCCGCCGTGGGGCTCGAGGCTCACGGCCAGGGCCGGCACGCCGTGCACGGCGCTCTCGGACGCCGGCAGCGTGAGCAGCGCCTGGCTGCCGATCACGCCGAGCGAACGGGGCCCGCCGCCGCCCGGCGGCAGCGCCCAGAGCTGGAGCGATTTGTCGGCCGCCTCGCGGTAGTCGCCCACGCGCTGCAGCACCAGCGCGTTCTTCGCGGCGTCGAAAGTGACCAGCAGGGAGGGATGCGCCTGCGGGTCCGACAGCACCGCGACGTAGCGCACCTGCGACGCGGCGGTTTCGAGTTCGCGCTGCAGCGCGGCGATGCGCGCGCCGCTGTCTTCGCGCAGGCGCCCGTGCAGCCCGGCGCCGACCACGACGGCCGCGAGCGTCGCCACGGCGCCGGCCAGCGCCGCGCCCCGCCAGAGCGCCAGGCTGCGCAGCCAGCCGCCGCCGGCGGGCGCGGCCGCCGCGGCAGGTGCCGGCTGGGCGCGCCGGGCACGCTGCGCCTCGCGCGCCTGCTCGGCATCGACGAGGTTGCGGATGCGCACCCAGACGGCGGGCGGAGGCTCCTGCTCGGGCTGCAGCTCGGTGAGGCCGGCCCAGCGGCCCTGCCATACCAGCACGGCCGCGCGCACGGTGGCGTGCTCGCGGGCCAGGGTTTCGAGGCGGCGGCGCGCGCCGCCGCGCAGCGTGCCGAGCGCGTAGGCCGCGGCCAGGCGCTCCAGCAATTCGGGGTGGCGGTTCAGATCCATGGCGGGCCTGCCTTCATGTCCATGTCGTTCGCGGCCGCATCACGCATAGCGCGCCATGCAGTCGCGCAGTTTCTCGAGGCTGCGCCGGATCCAGGTCTTCACGGTGCCCAGGGGCAGCTGCAATTGCTCGGCCAGTTCGCCGTGGCTCATGTCGCGCAGGTAGGCCAGGCTCACCACCTCGCGCTGCCGGTTTTCGAGCCGGCCCAGGCACTGGTGCAGCGCCGTGGCTTCCTGGCTCGCCTCGGTGAGGTCGGCGGGCGTGGGATCGCCATCGGACAGGGTCTGGGCCACCGCGTCGTCGAATTCCTGCGTGAGGTGCGCACGGTCGGAGGCGCGGCGGCGCAGGTGGTCGAGCGCGCGGCTGCGCACGATCATGCCCATCCACGCCAGGGGCGGGCTGAGCGTGGCGTGGTAGCCGGCGGCCGTGCGCCAGATGGCGAGGAATGCCTCCTGGAGCACATCCTCGGCCGCCTCGCGCTGGCCGACGACGCGCAGCGCGACACCGTACAGCCGCGAGCCTGCGCGGTCGTAGAGAAGCTTCAGCGCGGCGTCGTCGCGCCGCGCGACGCGTTCGATGAGGTCCATCAGTTCCTGATCCGTACAAGGCGTGCCCATCCGCCGATTGTGAAGGAAAGGCGGAGCTTCCGGGCCGTGTGCGCCGCCATGGAACGTGATACGCGCGCCGGCCGCGTCCGGATACAAGCCCCCGCGGCGCTCCGGGTCATCCAGGGGAAATCGCGCGGATCTGAATCCAGTCCGGCGCGGCCTGCGTACAGGATGCAACCCCGCCCGGAAAGCAGAATGGACAACAGACCGGGAGGCCGCGCCACCGTGCGCGGGGACGGCCGGTCCGGAGGGTTCCGGCCGCACGGTGTCCGGTTTCCCGTGCGCTTGCGTTTCCTCATCCACACACAACCAAGGAGTGTTCCCATGCGAGTCCATCTTCCCATCGCGATTGCCGCCACCCTGGGCCTTGCCGCCTGCAGCCACATGGGCGGTGCCCCCATGGCGCCCTTCTCGCAATCGTCGCTGCCCTCGGCCGTGCAGGTGCCCGCGGGCCACAAGGTGGCCCTCGAAACCGTGGGCAAGGGTGAGATCACCTATGAATGCCGCGCGAAGAAGGACATGCCGAGCGACTATGAATGGGTGTTCGTCGGCCCGGATGCGAAGCTCATGGACCGCAAGGGCGGCATGGTCGGCCGCTACTTCGGCCCGCCCGCCACCTGGGAGAGCAGCGACGGCTCCAAGGTGACCGCCACGCAGGTGGCCGTGGCGCCCGCGGGCAGCGGCAACATCCCGCTGCAGCTCGTGAAGGCCAACCCCGCCACCGGCATGGGCGCGATGCAGGGCGTGTCGTACATCCAGCGCGTGGCCACCCAGGGCGGCGTGGCGCCCGCCATGCCCTGCGCAGCGGCCAACGCAGGCCAGAAGCAGGTGGTGAAGTACCAGGCCGACTACATCTTCTGGCGCGCGGCCTGATCGGCGCCTGCCCGGCACGGCCGGGCATGCAGAAAAGAAAAAAGCCCCGGGAGCCTGCGCCTCCGGGGCTTTTGCCATTGCAGGCGCCGCGGCTTCAGGCCCCGGACTGCAGCCGGAACATGGCGACGGTGTCCACGAGCTGCTGCGCCTGCGATCTCAGGCTGCTGGCCGCGGCGGCGCTCTCCTCCACCAGCGCGGCGTTCTGCTGGGTGGCGTTGTCCATCTGGCTCACGGCCTCGCCCACCTGGGCGACGCCCTCGCTCTGCTCGACGGTGGCCGAGCTGATCTCGCCGACGATGCCGCTCACCTTGCGGATGGACTCCACGATCTCGCCCATGGTCGAGCCCGCCTGGTCCACGAGCGCGGTGCCCGTGGCGACCTGCGTCACGCTGGCCGTGATGAGTTCCTTGATCTCCTTGGCCGCGCTGGCGCTGCGCTGCGCCAGGCTGCGCACCTCGCCGGCCACCACCGCGAAGCCCCGGCCCTGCTCTCCCGCGCGCGCGGCCTCCACGGCCGCGTTCAGCGCCAGGATGTTGGTCTGGAAGGCGATGCCGTCGATGACGCCGATGATGTCCCCGATGCGCGCCGAACTGGCGTGGATGCCGCGCATCGTCTCCACCACCTGCTGCACCACCACCCCGCCCTGCGTGGCGACGCCGGCCGCGTCCCGCGCGAGCTGATCGGCCTGCCGGGCGTTGTCGGCGTTCTGACGCACCGTGGAGCCCAGCTCTTCCATCGAGGCGGCCGTCTGTTCGAGCGCGCTGGCCTGGCTCTCGGTGCGCTGGCTCAGGTCGGTGTTGCCCTGGGCGATCTGCACGCTGGCGCTGGCCACGCTCTCGGCGTTGAGCCGCACGGTGCCGACCACGGTGCCGAGCCGGGCCGTCATGGCCGCGAGCGCGTGCAGCAGCCGCGCCACCTCGTCGCGCCCCCGGGGCTGGACGCGCACCGAGAGGTCGCCCTCGGCGACGGCCTCGGCCAGGCGCACCGCCTCGCCGATGACACGGGTGGTGGAGCGGGTGACCATCACCATGACCCACGATCCCGCCGCCAGCAGCACCACCAGTGCTGCGCACAGCAGGGCGAGGCCGCGGCGCAATTGCGCGATCTGCGCATCCAGCGACTCCTGCAGCACGTCGAACGACACCCCCACCAGTTCGAACTGGGTGTCGATGATGTGCGTCATGCGCGCCACCCATTCGGCCGAGGGCATGCGCAGCGCCTCGGCACGCACGATGTTCTCGTCGGCCAGTTTGAAGCCCTCCTCGGCTGCCGCGAGCGCGGCGTCGCGGGCCTTCTCCACCGAGGCGGGCAGGTTGCCGCCGGCCGCCAGCTCCAGCGACTTGCGCGCTTCGCCGTAGTACTGGCGGACCCGGTCCGAAAGGCCCTCGATGCGCGCCCGCTCTTCCGGCGCCACCTCGCCGCGCGCGAGCACCAATGCCCCGCGGGCCCGCATCTGCCCGAGCGCTTCCGTCAGTTGCGGCAACTGGCCGAGCACCGCCTTCTGCAGGTAGTGGGTGCGGATATCGGTGTCCCGCGCGAGGCCCGAACTGTTGGCCACGTCGTCGATCAGCCCGAGTTCGCGGTCGATGAGCGCGATGTGCAGCCGGTTGCTATCGGCGCCGCGCACGCTGTTGCCCGACACGCCCGCGGCGAGCGTGCTCCATTCGGCGCGGATGCGGTCGAGCCGCTGGCCCAGCGCAGCGTCGTCCAGATCACCCAGCGCCTGCCGGGTGCGGGCCAGGGAAGCCTCCACCTCGGCCTGCTTGGCCTGCCGCGGCGCTGCCGCCGACTCGTTGCCGCCGAGCAGGGAGGCCGAGAGCCCGCGGTGCTGCTGCGTGAGCTGCACCAGCTTGAGCATTTCCCGCGCGGGAGCGAGCCCGTCGCGTTCGCGCATGGCCGTGTCGACGTCGGCCAGGGTGGTGCGCACCAGCAGCACGGTGGGCAGCAGGAACATCGCGAAAGCGATGCATCCGATCAGTACGAACTTGCGGGAGAACTTCAGGTTTCCGATCCAGGCGGTCATGGGAGCAGTCTTTGGTCGATGAATGCCACCTTCCCGAAGCCCCCAGTGCCAACGGCCCACCGGATTTGCCCCAAAAAAGTGCAAAAGCGCTCCGAAAATGAGCGCTTCTGCACCAATTTTAGGCAAGACAAAGGGTTTTCCCTGTCAGTCAACCGGCCGCCATCCGCAACATCTCGATATTGAAGATACTTTTTGCATCAAACATACGCGACAGTGGCGACGCGGCGCGCATCAGACGGGGAAGGTCCCGGGCAGCAGGATGGACCGGTCCACGCGGTGGATGTCCGTGTGGCCGCAGAAGGCCATGGTGATGTCGAGCTCCTTCTGCAGGATCTGCAGCGCCCGGGTCACCCCGGCCTCGCCGAACGCGCCCAGCCCATAGAGGAAGCTGCGCCCGATGAGCGTGCCGCGCGCGCCCAGCGCCCAGGCCTTGAGCACCTCCTGGCCACCGCGGATGCCGCCGTCCATCCACACCTCGATGTCGCGCCCCACCGCATCGACGATGCCCGGCAGCGCGTGGATGGACGACGGCGCGCCGTCGAGCTGGCGGCCGCCGTGGTTGCTGACCACGATGGCGTCGGCGCCCGCGTCCACCGCCAGGCGCGCATCTTCCGCGTCCATGATCCCTTTCAGGATGAGCTTGCCGCCCCAGCGTCGCTTGATCCATTCCACGTCGCGCCAGTTCAGCCGCGGATCGAACTGCTCGGCCGTCCACGACGACAGCGAGGACAGATCGCCCACCCCCTTGGCATGGCCCACGATGTTGCCGAAGCTGCGCCGCTTCGTGCCCAGCATGCCGAGACACCAGCGCGGCTTGGTCGCGAGGTCGATCAGGTTGGCGAGCGTGGGCCGTGGCGGCGTGGAGAGCCCGTTCTTGATGTCCTTGTGGCGCTGGCCGAGGATCTGCAGGTCCAGCGTGACCTGCAGCGCCGAGACGCCCGCTGCCTTGGCCCGGTCGATCAGGCGTTCGACGAAATCGCGGTCGCGCATCACGTACACCTGGAACCAGAAGCCCGGGCCGGCATGCTCGGCCACGTCCTCGATCGAGCAGATGCTCATGGTCGAAAGCGTGAACGGCACGCCGAACGCCCGCGCGGCGCGCGCGCCGAGGATCTCGCCGTCGGCATGCTGCATGCCGGTGAGGCCGGTGGGCGCGATCGCCACCGGCATGGCCACGTCCTGCCCCACCATCTTCGTGCGCGTGGTGCGGTTCTCCATGTTCACCGCCACGCGCTGGCGCAGCTTGATCGCCTGGAAGTCTTCCGAGTTGGCGCGGTAGGTGCTCTCGGTGTAGGAGCCGGAATCGGCGTAGTCGTAGAACATGCGCGGCACGCGGCGGCGCGCGACGGCGCGCAGGTCTTCGATGCAGGTGATGCGGGACAGGTCGGTCACGGGAGATGCTCCTGGTCGTTGTTCTGGGGCGCGCGGCCCCGGCGGGCAGCGGGCGCGGGACCATCGTAGCTGCGGATCGGCGGCTCGGGTACTGATGGTTTTTCCGGCATGTTGAGGCTTTTTGCAGGGCCTGCCCGGCGCTCGCCCGCCGCGCGGGCTCAGCGCCGGGCGAGCGCGACGCCCGCGATGGCGACCGCGAAGCCCACCACCTGCAGTGCGCCGAGCGTCTCGCCGAAGATGGCCCAGGCCTGCAGGGCCGACAGCGGTGGCACGGCCAGCACCAGCGCGGCGGTGCGCGTGGCCTCGCCACGGCGCATGAGCCAGATGAGCAGCGAGGCGCCGCCGATCGACAGCACCAGCACCGAATAGGCGAGGTAGCCCCAGAGCAGCGGCGAGCCGTCCCAGCGCGGCTCGCCCAGGCACACGGCCATCAGCACCAGCACGGCGATGGAACCCAGGTTCTGCACCGCGCTGGCGCTGCGCAGGTCGCCAGCGGCGAGCGGCGACTTCTGCACCATCGATCCCACGGTGAGCGCGAAGATGCTGCCGGCCGCGGCCAGCAGCACGGGCAGCGCCAGCGCCGCCGCGCCGGCGCTGGCGGACAGGCGCGGCCAGAGCACCATCGCCACGCCGCCGAACCCCAGCGCGAGCCCGGCCCAGGTGCTGGCGCCCAGGCGGCGGCGCAGCACGGCCACCGCGATCAGCGCCGTGAAGAGCGGCTGCAGCGCGCCGATGAGCGCCATCACGCCCGCCGGCAGCCCGCGCGACATCGCCCACCAGCTCGGGCCCACGTAGAGCCCGTTCATGAGCGCGCCCGCGGTCAGGTGCAGCAGGATGCGCCGCGGCCCGCGCGGCCACTCCACGCGCGCCCACCACGCGGCGGCGGCGAACAGCGTCGCCACGCCGACGAACCGCGCGGCCAGGAACCAGAAGGGATCGGCATGCGCCGACACGCCCCGGCCGACCAGGAAGCCGGTGGACCAGATGACGACGAAGAGCAGCGGAGCGGCGGCGTTCATGGCGGGAGGACAGGGGCGGACGGCAGGATCACGGAAATCACTTGACGCCCGCGCCGCGGACTTCGACGGGAACCGTGTCGAGCACCCGGCCGCCGGCGTCCACCAGTTCGACGCGGTGGCGGCCCGGCCAGGGCAGCCAGGCCCATTCCGCGCCGCGCCCGCGCTCTTTTCCGTCGATGCGCCAGCGCACGTCGGCGGCTGTGCCGCCCCCGCCCGCGGTGAACCGCAGGCGCTGGCGGGTAGGCGGAATGTCGGGATCGAGCGCCACGATCGTGCCCGGCGCGGGCGAGAGGATGCGCGGCGTGGGCGCCTGCAGCCCATCCTGGCCATCCGCGCTCCCATCGCCGGCAGCCGTGCCGGCCGCAGTGCGGGCGCGGCCCCGGGCGGCCATGGCAGTGGCGCCGGACGCGCCGCCATCGACGGCGAAGAGCGGCTGCTGCGTTCCGGCGATGAACCACTCCTCGCGCGCACTCTCGATCAGCCGCGTGCCGCCCGGCTCGGGCCCGAAGCGCACAGCGGCGCGCACCAGCCCGGGCGGCGGCGCGGGCGCACGGCTGCGCGCCCCGCCGCCTCCTTGCGTGCCGGAGCGGTGCAGCCAGCCCATCACCTCGGCCCACACCGGCGCCGCGCCGCTGGTGCCGCTCACGTCGTGCATCGGCGCGCCGCCGGCATTGCCCACCCAGACGCCCACCGTATAGCGCTGCGACCAGCCCAGCGCCCAGTTGTCGCGCATGTCCTTGCTGGTGCCGGTCTTCACGGCCGTCCAGAAACGCGTGGCGAGCACGCTGTCGGTGCCGAAGGTGCGCGCGCGTGCATTGCCGTCCGAGAGGATGTCGCCCACGATGAATACGGCGCGCGGGTCGATCGCCGGTTCCGTGGCGGGCCCGGCCGGCGCCTTCGACGGACCGGCGGCAGCGGCGGCGCGGCCGGCACCGCGTGCACCGGCCACCGCAGGCATGGCGGGCGCGGCGGCGGGCCGCAGCGCCACCGGACCGGCGCGGCCACCGTTGGCGAGCGCGCGATAGGCATTCGCCAGATGCAGGAGCGGCACCTCGGCGCTGCCCAGCGCCAGGCTGTAGCCGTAGTAGTCGCCGGTCTCGCGCAGCGGCAGGCCGAGCGACCGCAGCTGGCGGAAGAACGCATCGGGCGTGACCATCGCCAGGGTGCGCACCGCCGGCACGTTGAGCGACGCGGCGAGCGCGGTGCGCGCGGACACCCAGCCCTTGAACTGCCGGTCGTAGTTCTGCGGAATGTAGAGGCCCGAGGCCGTGGGAAGGTAGGCCGGCGAATCCTCGATCAGCGAGGCGGCGGTCATGCGGCGCTGGGCGATCGCCTGCGCGTAGAGGAACGGCTTGAGCGTGGAGCCGGGCTGGCGCGCGGCGGTCACCCCGTCCACTTCGCCGGCCTGGCTGAGCAGGCCCGACGATCCGACCCAGGCCAGCACTTCGCCGGTGGCGTTGTCGAGCACCACCACGGCACCGTCCTCGACGTGGCGTCCGTGCAGCTCGCGCAGGTGCTGGTGCAGCGACTGCACGGCCATGCGCTGCAGCGGCGCGCTCAGGCTGGAGCGCACCGTGGCGGGCGCCGGCCCCTCCGCGCGCGCGAGCAGGTAGCGCGCGAAATGCGGCGCATCGCCCTCGCTCGCCGCATAGTCGCGGCGCTGCAGGGCCGCGGCCACGAACAGGTCGAGCGCGTCGCAGTCCTCCGGCCGCGGCGTGCCACCCCCTGCGCCGCCGCCCTGCGTGGCCGGGCCCGTTCCCATGCTCCGCAGCACGCCGCAGGCGCGACGGGCCACGAGCGCGGGCTGGGCATTGGGCGCGCGCACGAGTGCCGCGGCCACGGCGGCCTCGCGGTCGTCCAGGCCGTGCGGCGCCTTGCCGAACAGCGTGCGCGAGAGCGCGTCGATACCGACCAGCTCGCCGCGGAACGGCACGAGGTTGAGATACGCCTCCAGGATCTGGTCCTTGCGCCAGCGCCGCTCCAGCACCTGCGCCGCCACCGTCTGGCCCAGCTTCTGGGCGACCGTCCGGCCGCCCGGCCCCTGGCGCCAGTCGCCGTCCAGCAGGCCCGCGAGCTGCATGGTCAGCGTCGAGGCGCCGCGCGTGCGCTGGTTCCACAGGTTGCCCCAGGCGGCAGCGGACACGGCACGCCAGTCCACGCCGCTGTGCTCGTAGAAGCGGCGGTCCTCGCTGCGCACCAGCGCTTCGCGCAGCGCCGGTGAGATGTCGTCCAGCCCCGTCCACTGTCCGCGCCGCACGGTGCTGTCGGTGCGCAGGCGCTGCAGCACCTCGCCTTCGCGCGACAGGACCAGCGTGTCGGAGGGGTGGTAATCGGCCCGCACCTCGGCATAGCCCGGCAGCGCGCGTGCCGGCAGCGGTGCGCAGAGCGCGAGAACCAGCAGAGCCAGCGGCAGTGCGGAAGCGAACGGCAGGCGGGGGAGCAGCGGCAGCGTCGGGCCGGTGGCCGGGCTCCGGGCGGTGGTGCGAAAGCGGAAGGCGATCCCGGAGGTGCGGGCGGCAGTGCGGCGGAACATGTCGGACCGCAGGCTACCACCAATGGCGCCAGAGAGATGGCCGCCGCGGACAGCCTGCGGCGGCCAGACACCGGCCCGGGAGGAAGCGGCGCCCTACCGCTACGGTCCGGGAGTGCCGGTCAGAAGGATTCCCAGTCGCCCTGCGCGCCCTGGCCAGCGAGGGCCGGGGCAGGCCCGATGCCGCGGAGCTGCGGGGCGGCCGGCTCACGCGCGGCCGGACGCCGTGCCGGCGCAGCCGGTTTGGCGGCCACCTTGCGCTGCGGCCGCGAGGCCGGTGCCGGGGCACGGGCTGCCAGTGCCGCACGCGCGGCGGCGGTGTCCGCGGCGGCCGACGCGGCGGTCGCGGGAGCCGCGGCATGGGCGTGCGCGGCCGTGTGCATCGCATCCAGGCGGAACACGCTCACGGCCTGCACGAGGTCCTGCGCCTGCGAGCGGAGGCTGGAGGCCGCGGCGGCCATTTCCTCGACCAGCGCGGCGTTCTGCTGCGTGGTCTGGTCCATCTCCGTGACGGCTTCGCCGACCTGCGAAACCCCGGCGCTCTGCTCGCTGCTCGCCGCGCTGATCTCGCCCATGATGTCGGTCACGCGGCGGATGCTGCCCACCACTTCCGTCATGGTGCTGCCGGCCTGGTCGGCCAGCTGCGCACCGCTCTCGATGCGCTCCACGCTGGCCGTGATGAGTTCCTTGATCTCCTTGGCGGCACCGGCGCTGCGCTGCGCCAGATTGCGCACCTCGCCCGCGACCACCGCGAAACCCCGGCCCTGCTCGCCGGCCCGCGCGGCCTCCACCGCCGCGTTCAGCGCCAGGATGTTGGTCTGGAACGCAATGCCGTCGATCACGTTGATGATGTCGGAGATGCGGCGCGAGCTGTCGGAGATGCCCTTCATGGTGTCGACCACCTGCGAGACCACCACCCCGCCCTGCTCCGCCACGCCGCTCGCGGCCTGCGCCAGCTGGTTCGCCTGGCGGGCGTTGTCGGCGTTCTGCGACACGGTGGACCCCAGTTCCTCCATCGATGCGGCCGTTTCCTCCAGCGCGCTGGCCTGGCTTTCGGTGCGGGACGACAGGTCCGAATTGCCCTGCGCGATCTGCATGCTGGCCGACGCCACCGATTCGCTGCCCTGGCGCACCTGGGAGACCACGCGGATGAGCGACGCGTTCATGTCGCGCAGGCTCTCCAGCAGCAGGCCGACCTCGTCACGCGCCTTCACTTCGATCTGCTGCGTCAGGTCTCCGGCCGCCACCGCGCGCGCCACTTCCACCGCACGGCCGATGGGGCGGGTGATGGACCGCGTCACCCAGAGGCCCAGGAGCACGGCGACGACCACCGCCAGGACGGTGCCGATGATTTCCACCATCAGCGCCATGGTGCGCGCGGCCTCCGCATCGGCCATGCGCACTTCCAGAAGATCGTGCTCGGTCTTGGAGAATTCCGCCTGCACCGCACGGAAGCTGTCCATCGCGGCCTTGTCGCGTGCCCGGCCGAATTCGGCCACGAAGGCGTCCAGCGGCACGTTGCCCGCATCCACGTCGCGGCGCATCGCCTGCAGCGACTGCATCACGGCGGAAAAATCCGACTGCCGGGCGCGCAGCACCTCCAGGCGCTTTTGCTGCTCCGGGTTGTCGGAGGTGAGCGTGCGCAGCGACTGCCATGCCGATTCGAACGCCTCGCGGCCCTGGTTCCAGGGGCCGAGGAACGACGGATTGCCCGACAGCAGAAAGCCGCGCGCCCCGGTTTCCATGTTGACCACGCCAAGCATCATCTGCTGCGCGCCTTCCAGCACCTTGTAGGTGTGGATGTTCATGTCCCCGGCCGCCTTCAGCCGGTTCTGGCTGGTGATGGCCACGCCGATCACCACCAGGAAGATCGCAATCACGCCGCCGAACGCCAGCGCGAGCCGGCGTGCCAGGGGCCAATGGGAAATGTTCATGGAAGTACCCGCTTTCGTACAGCGATGCCGTGCACGACGGGGGGCTGACCACCAGCGCCCGCTGCAGTCCCGCCGCAGCAACAACCCGTCATGGGAAGCACTGCCGAGATACTAAATTTACAACTTGAAGCGATTTGTAGGCAGAAAACTTACATCACTGTCGACTTCGGTCCGGCACGTGGCGTCGGCTGCACCGCAGGTTTGATGCACCGCAAGCCGCATGCCCGGCGCGGGCTACACACTGGGGCTTCAGGAGGCACGCCTACGATGCAGCGCAAATTTCCCGAACACCCCGCCCATCCGGAGCGGATCTGCTGGGGTTGCGACCGCTATTGCCCCACGGAGGCGCTCGCGTGCGGCAACGGGTCGGAGCGCACGCAACACCCCTCGGAGCTGTTCGGCGACGACTGGCTCACGTGGACGCCGCCCGGCAGCCAGCCGCCAGGCGCGGCCAGCGCACCACCCGGACCATCCGGTGGTGGAGCAGCGCGCTGAACGCAAGGGCCCGCCGGGCCATCGCGCCGATCGACGGCACCTCCGCCGTCACTTCGCCGCCTGCACCTTCATGCGTGCGTTGGGCGTCTCGCCGAACATCTCGGGCGCGTACATCGCCTCGACGCGCGTCGGCGGCAATGCGAACTCGCCCACGTTGTTCAGGCGCACGGTGTATTCGGCCGTGAGCGCCCCCTTCGACACGTACTCGTAGTAGCCGCGCCAAGCCTCGAAGCTGCGCTCCTCGAACGCCAGCCAACCACTGCCGCCGCCGCCGCGCTGCTCGCCCTGCGTCGCGATCTCGGAATCGCGGCCCAGGCCGTTTCCGAGGATGGTGGCACCGCCCGGTATCGGATCGGTCAGCACCACCCAGGTCATGTCGGCGGTGGACGTCACCTCCAGCTTCACGCGCAGCACGTCGCCGCGCGTGTACTGGCCCGCCACCGCCTGCTCCACGGGCGTGACCGTCTTCTTGACGGTGTAGCCCGCGGAGAACGGCGCCTTCAATTGCACCGCGGCCACCGACTGCAGCGTGAGCCACGGCTTGCCGGTGCCCTGCTGGGTGACTGTGAGCGTCTCCTTGCCGCCCGCGGCGCTCCAGGGCAGGAACATGCCGTTGTGGGTGAGGTTGCCGGGCGCGGCGGGCGCGCCGAACCACGTGGTCTGGTGCGGCGCGCCGGCAGCGCTGGCCGTGGCCACGCGGCCGACCTTGCTCCAGTCCACCGTGGCCGTGTTGCCGCCCATCGCGGCGCGGGTGGTTCCCGTCACCGGCGTGGCCTCGAACTTCGCGCTGAACTTCTCCAGCGCCAGGCCGCCCCACAGGTTGGCCGTGGTGGTGTGCCACGCCCCGCCCTGCTGGCGCGCGATGAAGCCGTTCGCCAGCCGGCCCATGTCGTCCTTCCAGGCCGGATCGTCCATCACCGCCAGCATCAGGCGCGCGGTGTTCACGTCGCCGTTCTGCATCAGCCACCACCAGTAGTCGTCCTGCTCGGTGCTGAACACCAGCTTCGTGCCCTGGTAGGACAGGCGTGCCTTGAGGATCTGCGTGGCTTCCGCCAGCCGCTGCTCGCGCTGCGGCGCATCGGGCACGCGGCGCAGCACGTTCAGCCAGTCGATCACGCTGTGCGTGGGCCACTGGTTGGGCGCCACGGTGATCGACGAGAGCATGCGGCCCGTGGCCTTGCCATAGCGCGACAGCGCTTCGATGGCCGCGAGCTTGCGCATGTCCAGGTCCTTGCGCGGGCTCCAGAAGTCGCGCTGGATGCGGCCTTCGACGAACGCGATCAGGCCACGCTCCATCGGCGCGCGCACCTCGGGCGACAGCGCGAAGGCCGGGTCGAGGGACGAGGCCTCGTGCGTGGCCGCGAGCAGGTAGGCGGTGAGCGTGTCGCTGCCGCGGTTGCCGCTGCCCGCCTGCGGCGGGAAGTAGCTGGCGAGGCCGTCGCCGTCCAGGTAGGTGGGCAGTTGCCCCACCACCGTCTGCCAGAGCTTGCCGTCCCGCAGGCCCACGGCCTTGCTCGTCTTCTGCTCCAGGCAGATGAACGGGTAGTTGGCGAACCAGTCGCGCACGCCCGGCAGGCCCTCGGCGAGCTTGGGCTGCAGCGACATCTTCAGGCCGCCGCGGCCCGGGACCGCGTCGGCGGGCGGCTTGACGTCGATGCCGAAGCTGCCGTCCACCTGCACCAGCGTGGCCTGCTGCACCGTGAGCGGCACCGCGGGCACGAGGCGCTGCGTGGCCTTGAGCGCGTCGCGCGCGCCGCCGGCCCCGGGCGTGGTGTCGCGCGCCTCGATCTCCCAGAGAATCGCCTCGGCGCGCGTCTGCGCGAGCTGCGGCGGCGCCGTGACGTTCCATGCCACCTCGCGGGCTTCGCCGGCGGGGATGTCCACCGTCTGCTTCTCCAGCGTGAGCAGCGTGGCGCGCGGCGCCACCTCGACCTTCATCGCCGCCTTGGTGGTGTTGCGCAGCGTGAACTGGGCGCGGAACTGGTCGTCCTCGCGCACCAGCGGCGGCAGGCCGCTGATGATCTGCAGGTCCTGCGTGGCGCGGATGCTGGTCGATCCGGTACCGAACAGGCCCGTGCCCGCATCGGCCACCGCGACGATCTTGAAGGTGGTGAGCGCGTCGTTCAGCGGCACGGTGACCTGCGCGCGCCCGTTCGCGTCGAGCCGCACCGACGGCTGCCACAGCAGCAGCGTGTCGAGCAGCTCGCGCGTCTGCGCACGGCCACCGCCGCCGCCCGCGGGCACGGCCTTCTTGCCGTAGTGGCGCCGGCCGATGATCTCCATCTGCGCGGTGGAGGTCTCCACGCCCCAGGCGCGGCGCTGCAGCATCGCATCGAGCAGGTTCCAGCTGGTGTTGGGCATCAGCTCCAGCAGCGCCTGGTCCACGGCAGCCACCGCCACCTCGGCGTTCGCGGCAGGCTTGCCGTCGGGCAGCGTGGCGCTGATGGTGACCTGCGCCTTGCCGCGCACCGCATAGCTTTCCTTGTCGGCGGCCACCTTCACCTCGATGCGGTGCGCCTTCGCGCCCACCTTGAGCTCGGCCAGGCCCAGGCGGTAGGCGGGCTTGGAGAGGTCCACCATCGCCGTCGGCGCGACGTATTCCTTGCCCTCGTACCAGAAGGCCGTCCACCATTCGCGCGGCGCCTTGAAGCCCCAGGTGAAGAAGCTGTACCACGGCACCTCGCGCAGCCGTCCGCGCAGCGCCAGCACGCTCACGTAGACGTTCGGGCCCCAGCCCTCCTCGATCTTGAGCTGCACCGTCGGGTCCTGCCCGTTCAGTTGCACCACGCGCATGTCGATCACGCCCTCGCGCTCCACGCTCACCAGCGCCGTGGCCTGGCGGAACGGCATGCGCACCTGCAGCCGGGCGGTCTCGCCGGGCTGGTAGCTCTTCTTTTCGGGCAGCACGTCGATGCGGTCGTGGTCTTCGCCGCCGAACCACAGCTCGCCCTGGCGCGTGACCCAGACGGACGCGGCCGCCTCGGACTGGTTGCCGTCCTTGTCGCGCGCGGTGGCGACCAGTTCCACCTCGCCGGCCTCGTCGAGCTTGGCCTCGCACAGCAGCAGGCCGCGGTTGTCGCTCTTGCCGGTGCAGACCGTGCCCAGGTCCTTGGTCTCGGTCTTGTTGTCGTAGCTGTAGAAGCCGCCCACCATGCGCTTGCGGCTGGTGGTGGTGATGCGGGCGATCGCCTGCACCTGCAGCGGCACGCCCTCCTGCGCCTTGCCGTCCAGGCCCAGCGCCAGGGCCTGGAAGCGGATCTTCTGCGCGGCCGAGACCCAGCCCTCGGTCTTGATGCCGGCCACTACCGCGGCGGGCCAGACGGTCTGCGTGCTGCGCAGGGTCTGCACCTCGCCGTTGGGGTCGGAATACGTGGCTTCGAGCACCAGGTCCTGCGCGCGGCGGGCATTGGGAACGTTGTCGATCGCCACCTTGCCCGCGCCGTTGCGGTCGAGCGTCACGGCCAGCTTGTCGGCGATCACGCGGGCGTCGTCGCTGGCGGCGGGTTCTTCGTCATCCCCGCCGGAGGCGCCCTGGGGCTGGGCGCCCTTGCGGCGCGGCGGCTCGAAGCTGAACGCATCGAAATCCGGGAACTGCAGCGATTTGCCGCGCACCAGTGCCGATACGCGCACCGGCAGGTTGGCCGCTGCGCCGCCCGCGACGTAGTTCACCTGCACGTCGGTGGGCACCGAGCGCGGGCGCACCAGGGGCTTCTTGTCCGCGGGCGCGATGCGGCCCTCCAGCACCGGCAGGCGGAACTCCTCGACGCGGAATTCGCCGGAGGTGAAGCTGCGGCCGTGGCCTTCCTCGTCGCCTCGCAGTTCGACGCTGTAGACCCCCAGCTTGGCGGCGGGCGGCAGCGCGAAGCTGCTCTCGGCGCTCAAGCCTCCCGTGGGGGTGCGGCGCCACTGCAGCGGCTGGGTGTACTGCTGGCCGCTGCCCACGTGCGTGATGGCGAGCGTGTGCGGCTCGGCATCCGGCAGGCCGAACCCCTGGCGGTTCTGCGTGCGCAGGATGTGCTTCATCGAGACTGTCTCGCCGGCGCGCAGCAGCGTGCGGTCGAAGATCGTGTGCGCGATCTGGTCGGGGTCGGGCTGGCTGCTCGTGGGCACGTTGAAGCGCCACGATTCGATGCCGCGCTGCCAGTCGCTCCAGGTGAAGGCGAGGTCCTGCACGCCGTCCGGCCCCGCGGCGCGCGCGCTCACGAAGTAGGCGTTCATGCCCTCCAGCCCGCCGCGGCCGGGGCAGGACGGCGGCTCGGGCGACAGGCCCTCGAAGCGGGCGATGCCCTGCGCGTCGGTCTTCGCCGTGGCCAGTTCGCGGCCGTCGCAGGACGACACGCGCACCAGCGCGCCGGGCACCACCTGCCCCTTGTCGAGCGTCGTCACCCAGGCGGCGGCGTTCTCGCGGCCGAGCTTGAAATGCACGCCCAGGTTGGTCACCAGCGCGGTCGTGCGCACGTACATCGTGCGTGCCGCGCCATGGCGCGGGTCCAGCAGCGATTGCCCCAGCATCGGCGATGCGATCTCGACCACGTGGAAGCCCGCGGCCAGCGGGATGCCGACCACCTCGAAGGGACGCGGATCGCCATTGGCGGGCTTGGGCAGGTCCAGCGTGCGGGCCTGCGGCTGCGCGCCGAGCAGCGACACCATGCGCGACTGCACGCTGCCCTTGTCCTCGTCCTGCAACACCTGCGGCAGCGCGCCGCGCGCGTCGCGGCGCGCTTCATCGCGCGGCACGAGGTAGTCGTCGTAGCGGCGCACCCGGCGGTACCAGGCGATGATGTCCGCATCGGCCGTGGGCTGCAGGGTGCTCACCTTGCCGGCGGGCGCGGACGCGGACGCAGCGCTGGAAGCCGCGGAGGCCGCACCGGCCGGTGCCGGCGCAGCGCCGGGCACCAGGCCGCGCACGCGCAGGTCGGCCTCGACGTTGCGCAGCGTCACCGGCAGCAGCGCCGGGCCCTTGTCGCCTTCGGCGAAGCGCTCCACCACGCCGAACGGCGCAGCGGCGAACTTCGCGAGCGGCGGCATCGCGCCGGTGGCCACGGCCAGCGGGAAGCCATCCGCATTGCGCAGCGTGCGGCCGGAGGCATCCTTGAAATCCTTGGGCAGTTCCAGGCGCAGCGCGGTCTGCGGCGTGAAGGGGGGCATGAACTGCACGCCCGTCACCACCGTGTCGCCATCGCCCTCGCCGTCCAGCCGCGGCTTGAAGGTCTCCTTGTCGGACTTCAGGCGGATCGCCTCGGCGAGCTTGCGCGGCACCGGGGCGTTGAAGGACAGGCGCATCGGCCGGATCGGCAGGCAGGCGGCCTGGGCGTTCTCGCGCTCGCAGCCGAAATCGGCGCTGAAGGGCTCGCGCACCGTGTAGGCATACCGGCGCTCCACCGTGTTCTGCACGCCGCTCGGCGTGGCCACGCCCTTGCCGAACACCAGCTGCACCTTGCTGCCGGAGGTGAGGCGCCGGTTGCAGGCGAGCGCCGCGTAGCGCAGCGGCGCCTGCTTGGCGGCGCTCTCCAGCCCCTGCGACTGCAGCAGCGCGGCGCGGTCGGCGCCCTCGATCATGCGCACCGGAATGCGCTCGCCCACGTCCTCGGCCACGCACCAGACGTTGGCCTTCACGCTCTCCACCGTGGCCGGGCCGTTCAGCTGCAGCAGGAAGAACTGTTCTTCGTCGATGGGCTGGTAGGTGCCGGGGCGCACGCTCTGCACGAACGGCCCGCCGGTGTTGAACGCGTAGCGGGTGGTGCCGGTGAGCGCGGCACCCGCCGCCGACTTGAAGCCGGGCTTCGCCGTGGCCGTGCAGCGCGTGCCGGGCGGCAGATCCTGCGCGAAGTCGTACACCCATTCGCGCTCGCCGGTCCAGCGCCCGGTGCCTTTCGCGGCCTCCCCGCCCTCGCACTCCACGGTGAAGGGCGCAGGGGCCTTCGGATCGCCGAAATTCACGGCGGCGGCATCGAACTTGGCCACCACCTGCCGCACGCGCGCCACTTCGCCCTGCGGCGAGAAACTGGCGACGGAGAGGGCCTGGGCGGCGCTGGCCGCCCCCCAGCCGAGCAAAACGGCGAATGCCGTGCGGAGGATGTGCTGCGTTGTTGTTGTCATGGATGTGCGTGCGGTGGCGCGCCCCCTCGGGACGCCTGCGGCAAAGGCAAAGGGCAAACCCTGAAAGCGTAGCCCATCGGCGGGGCCCCCACCACCGGCCGCCACGCTGAGTTGTAAACGGCCTACACGGGCACGGCGGCATGCATCCCACAATCGCGGGGCGCCTTCAAGAGCGCCCCTGCCCATGCCCGACACCCCCTCCAAACGCCGCTGGGAAATCGACGCCGTCCGCGGACTGATGCTGGTCCTGATGACGGTCACGCACCTTCCCACGCGACTCACGCTGCCGCTCGGCCAGCCATTCGGCTACGTCTCGGCCGCGGAGGGCTTCGTGCTGCTGTCCGCCTACATGGCGGGCATGGTGTACGGGCGCACCGCCGCACGGCGCGGCGTTCCCGCCATGCGCCACGCCTTTCTGCGCCGCGCCGCCAAGATCTGGGCCTGCCAGGCGGCCACGCTGCTCTTCCTGTTCACCATCATCACCTTCATCGGCATCGAGGTGAACGAGATCGCCATCAAGGGCTTGCTGACCTTCTATTTCGCGCAGCCGCTCGATGCCCTGATCGGCGGGCTGCTCCTGGTGTATGAGCCGCCGCTGCTGGACATCCTGCCCATCTACGTGCTGTTCATGCTGGCGAGCCCCTGGGTGATGTCGGTCGGGCTGCGCCGCGGCTGGGCCCCGGTGCTGGCCGTGAGCACCGTGCTGTGGCTGCTCGCGCAGTTCGGCCTTTCGCAGTGGGTGTACGACGCCGCGAACGCTGTGGTGAAGAACCCCATTCCCTTCCACGAAACCGGCACGTTCTCGATGTGGGGCTGGCAGTTCCTCTGGGTGCTGGGCCTCTGGATGGGGGCGTCGCGCAACGACCCGGCGGCGCCGGCCTTCACCTTCCCCCGCTGGGCGGTGGCGGTGGCCGCGGTGCTGGCGGTGGCGGGCTTCGTATGGCGCCATGCCATCGGCCAGGTGCCGTTCGGCGACGGCCTGCCGGCGTGGAATCTGGCGTTCGACAAGTGGCAGCTGGGCCCGCTGCGGGTGCTCAATCTGTTCGCACTGCTGGTGCTGGCGATCCGGTTCGGGCCGGCACTGATGGCGCGCCTGCCGCGCCTGCGCTGGCTGGAGACGCTGGGCCGGGCCTCACTGCCGGTGTTCTGTGCCCACCTCGTGGTGGTGCTGCTGGTGCTGGGCTGGTTCGGCGCGGACTACCAGCGCCCCTGGCCGGTGGACATCGCCTTGCTGGCCGCCTGCTTCGGCGCGCTCTATGCCGTGGCGCGCGTGACGCTGTGGCTGGACAGGCAGCCCGACGACGACACGGTGCCGCTGCCGCCGCCCGTGCCCTACGCGGAAAAACCGCCGCCGCTCACCCACGACGAGGACGAGCTGCCGCGAACGCCCGAGGGTCTGGCCTCCACCGCCAGAACACTGTAGGAGCGGCGCTCGCGCCCCTTCCGGCGCCGTTGCCGATCAAGGGCGCGAGCCGGCCACCAGCCCCTGCACTGCCGCGGCCGGTGGGGCCAGTGCGGGCACGGCATCCGCCTGCATCCGCGTCCCGCGCCCCTCCGCCTCCTGAAGATACGGCCGGATCGCCGACTGCCACAGCCCGTAGCCCGCGGCATTCATGTGCAGCCGGTCGGGGCCGAACAGCTCGGCGCGCGGCTGGCCGTCGGCCGCCATCATGGGCGAGAAGATGTCGATGTAGTCGGTACCGGGCACGCCGCGCAGGTAGTCGGCGATCAGGCCGTTGGCCTCGCGGATCTGCGGCAGCAGCGCACTGCGCAGCGGGCTCGGCTTGATGGAAACGTAGCTGATGCGCGTGTCCGGCAGTTCACCGCGCACGGTGCCCGCGAAGGAGCGCAGGCTCTCCAGCACCTGGGCCGGGCTGCGGCCTTCGGCCAGATCGTTGTCGCCCGCATAGACGATCACCTGGCGTGGCCGGTACTGCAGCACCAGGCGCTTCACGAAGTAATTGCAGTCGGCCATGGTCGAGCCGCCGAAACCGCGGTTGATCACCACCGGCAGCTGCCGGAAGTCTTCCCGCAGGTCGGTCCAGAGCCGGATCGTCGAGCTGCCCACGAAGAGCACGCCGCCGGCCTGCGGAAGCCCGGCCTTGTCCGCGGCGGCGAAGGCATCCATGCTCGACTGCCAGCGCGCGAAGGGCGCAGGCAGCGCGGCCGTTTCCTCGGCGGCCGGCGCGTGCACCGACGCAGGCGCGGGCGTCGCCCAGGCGCCGGCGGCCAGCAACAGCGCGGCGCAGAACGCGGCCACGGCGGTGCGGCCGCGGCACGAAAAGCGGGAGGGGCTCAGGGACATGGGAAGCGGCGCTCCGGGAAGTGCAACTGCGTGAGAGCGATTGTCCGGCGCACCATTCCCCGGCGCACACAATTTTTACAATTGAGCACGCCGCCGTTACAAACGGGGGCCGAGGCCGCCCTACTGCGGCTGGAAACCGCTGGCCTGGATGATGCGCGTCCAGGCCTGCGTGTAGGCGCGCTCGCGCGTGGTCAGCTGCTGCGGCGTCATCGGCGTCACCGTGAGGCCGAGCGCCACGAGGTGCTCGCGCACGTCGGGCCGCGCCAGCACCTGGGCCAGCGCATCGGAGAACTGCTGCACGGCCCGCGCGGGCGTGCCGGCCGGCGCGTAGAAGCCGTAGTACGGCAGATCCTCGAAGCCCTTCAGGCCGAGCTCGCCGAAGGTGGGCACGTCGGGCAGCGCGGCCTGGCGCTGGTCGCCCAGCACGGCCACGATGCGCAGCTTGCCGGCCCGGTGGTTCTCCAGGAAGTCGGGCACCGAGCCGACGCCGGCCGCGATCTGGTTGCCCAGCATGTCGCCCATCATCGGCGCGCTGCCGCGGTACGGCGCCGACACCAGGTCGAGCTTGAAGCGCTCGCCGATCAGCTTCACGAGGAATTCGGGCGTGGAGGCCGGCGCGGGGATGCCCACCGCGCTCTTGCCGCCCTGCGCCTTCACCCAGGCGACGTAATCGCCGAAGCTGCGGGCCGGCGTGCCGCCGGAGACGGCGAACGAGTTCACGAAGGTGGCCACGCCGCCCACGCCGATGAAATCCTGCGCCGGATCGAAGCCCGGGTGCCTCACCACCTGGGGCAGGATCGAGATCGTGTGGTCGTGCGTGAAGAACAGCGTATTGCCGTCGGGCACCGAGGTCTTGAGCACCTGCGCGGCGATCTGCCCGCCCGCGCCGGGCCGGTTCTCCACCACGACCGGCACGCCGAGCACATCCTTGAGCTTGTCGGCCAGCAGCCGCGCGATCGCATCGGAGCCCCCGCCGGGCGGAAAGCCCACGAGGATGCGCAGCGTCTTGCCGCCCTGGGCCAGCGCCGCGAGCGGCAGTCCCGACGACGCCAGCGCGGCGCCGGCAAGGGTGGCATGGGAGAGCAGGCGGCGGCGGGAGAGGATCATGGCGGGGCTCCGGTCCGGATCAGGACAACGCGGGAAGGGATGCGGCCGGGCTCAGGCCAGGCGTGCGCGGTGGCGCGCCAGCTGGGCACGCACCTGGGCGGGGGCGGTGCCGCCCAGCGTGTTGCGCGCTTCGAGCGAGCCGCGCAGGCTCAGCGCGTCGAACACGTCCTTCCCGATGGCCGGGTGGAAGCCCTGCAGCACGGCGAGCGGCAGCTCCGACAGGTCCACGCCGTGCGAGGTCGCGGCCTTCACCGCATGGGCGACGGTCTCGTGCGCATCGCGGAACGGCAGGCCCTTCTTGACGAGGTAGTCGGCCAGGTCGGTGGCGGTGGCATAGCCCTTCTGCGCGGCCTGCTCCATGGCCTGCGGGTTGACGGTGATGCCGCCATCCTTCGTGCCGGTGGCCGCATCGGGCTGGCCGCCGACCATCTCGGCGAAGATGCGCAGCGTGTCCTTGAGCGTGTCCACCGTGTCGAACAGCGGCTCCTTGTCTTCCTGGTTGTCCTTGTTGTAGGCCAGGGGCTGGCCCTTCATCAGCGTGATCAGGCCCATCAGGTGGCCCACCACGCGGCCGGTCTTGCCGCGCGCCAGCTCGGGCACGTCGGGGTTCTTCTTCTGCGGCATGATCGACGAGCCGGTCGTGAACCGGTCGGCGATGCGGATGAAGCCGAAGTTCTGGCTCATCCAGATGATGAGCTCTTCCGACAGGCGGCTCACGTGCACCATGCACAGGCTGGCGGCGGCCGTGAACTCGATGGCGAAGTCGCGGTCGCTCACCGCGTCCAGGCTGTTCTGGCAGACCATGGGAGCGCCGCTCGCATCCACCATGCCCAGGGTCTTCGCCACGCGCTCGCGGTCCAGCGGATAGGTGGTGCCGGCCAGGGCCGCGCTGCCCAGCGGCAGCACGTTCACGCGGCGGCGCACGTCCTGCATGCGCTCAGCGTCGCGCGCGAACATCTCCACGTAGGCCAGCATGTGGTGGCCGAAGCTCACCGGCTGCGCCACCTGCAGGTGGGTGAACCCCGGCAGGATCACGTCCACGTTGCGCTCGGCCACGTCGACCAGCGACACCTGCAGCTCCTTGAGCAGATCGGCGATCAGGTCGATCTCGCCGCGCAGCCAGAGTCGCACGTCGGTGGCCACCTGGTCATTGCGGCTGCGGCCGGTGTGCAGGCGCTTGCCGGCGTCGCCCACCAGCTGGGTCAGGCGTGCCTCGATGTTCAGGTGCACGTCCTCCAGGTCGAGCTTCCACTCGAAGGCGCCGGATTCGATCTCCTGCGTGATCTGCGCCATGCCGCGCTGGATGGCGGCGTGGTCGTCCTGGCCGATGATGCCCTGCGCGGCCAGCATCTCCGCATGGGCGAGGCTGCCGGCGATGTCCGCCTGCCACAGGCGCTTGTCGAAGAACACGCTCGACGTGTAGCGCTTGACCAGATCGCTCATGGGTTCGGAGAAAAGGGCCGACCAGGCCTGGGCCTTGGTGGCGAGCTGGTCTTGGGAGGGTTGCGCGGTGGGGCTGGAGGACATGGAGGGCAATAATCCGGAGGTTTCGGTCACCCGGAACGCCCGGATGCCGCAATGCAAGAGACGCAAATTTTATCGACCCGGCCCCAGCCCCTGCCCGAAACCCCGTCCGACGGGCTCGGGCGGCGGGTGCTCGTCTTCGACGCATGCCACGTCGGCGTGGTGCTGCGCTCCGTGCTGTTCGTGGAAACGGTGCTCGCCGTGGGGGCGATGTTCGGCGCGGAAAGCCCGCTCGCCTGGCTCGCCCGCCTCTCGCTGCTGACGGGCGGTGCGCTGCCGGCCACGCTGGCCTGGCTGGTCACGGCCTGCAGCCTGAAGACCGTGCTGCAGCGCCGGTCGGTGGCGCTGCAGTGCACCGCGGGCGTGCTGCTCGGCGCGCTGGCGGGCCTGCATGCCTGCGGCATGCTGGTGCTGGTCGGCGTGCCGGACGAGGCCCCGTGGCTCGCCAGCGCAGCCAGCGGGGCGCTGCTGTCGGCGGTGCTCGTGGCGGCGCTGCTGCTGCGCGCGCGGGCCCGCACGCCCGCGGCCACCACGGCGCGGCTGAGCGAGCTGCAATCGCGCATCCGGCCGCACTTCCTCTTCAACACGCTCAACAGCGCCATCGCGCTGGTGCGCGACGAGCCGGCCCGCGCCGAGGCGCTGCTGGAAGACCTGAGCGACCTCTTCCGCCACGCGCTGGTGGAACAGGGCGAATCCGCAACGCTGGACGAAGAGATCGCGCTGGCGCGGCGCTACCTCGCGATCGAGGAGGTGCGCTTCGGCGAGCGCCTGCGCGTGCAGTGGGTGATCGATCCGCGCACCGGGGGCGCGCAGTTGCCGCCGCTGCTGCTGCAGCCGCTGGTGGAGAACGCCGTCAAGCACGGCGTGGAGCCGGCGCCGCAGGGCGGCAAACTGCGCGTGACGACCGAGCTGCGCGGCAGCCGCGCCGTGGTCACCCTCACCAACACCGTGCCGCCCGGCGGGCCGCGGCCCGCCGGCGCGCCGCGCGGCCACGGCATCGCCCTGGCCAACGTGCGCGACCGGCTGCGCCTGCTGCACGACGTGCAGTGCGATTTCTCGGCGGGCATGCACAATGGGCTGTACCGCGTGCGCATTTCGCTGCCGCTGCGCGCATGAGGCGGCGCACCCGCGGCGCCGCCGCCCCCTCTCCTTCCGATCCATGCACATCCTGATCGTCGACGACGAAGCCCTGGCGCGCAGCCGCCTGCGCACGCTGCTGGCCGACGGCGGCGGGCACACCGTCGCCGAGGCGGCGAACGCCGCCGAAGCGCTGCAGTGGCTGAGCACCCTTGCCGGCCGCGCCTGCGACACGGTGCTGCTGGACATCCACATGCCGGGCCAGGACGGCCTCTCGCTCGCGCATGCCCTGCGCCGCCTGGCGCGCCCGCCGGCGATCGTCTTCGTGACCGCGCATGCCGACCATGCCGTGAGCGCGTTCGAGCTGGATGCCGCCGACTACCTCACCAAGCCGGTGCGCCAGGAGCGGCTGCAGCAGGCGCTGGCCAAGGCCCGGCGCGCCATCGCGGAACAGTGGGCCCCGAACGCGCCGCCGCCCCCGCCCGCCGATGCCGGCGAGGTGCTGCTGATCCAGGACCGCGGACGCACCGAGCGCGTGCCGCTGCACGAGGTGGTCTACGTGAAGGCCGAACTCAAGTACCTCACGGTGCGCACCGGCACCCGCAGCTACGTGCTCGACGGCGCCCTGAGCGATCTGGAAGCCCGCCACCCGGAGCACTTCCTGCGCGTGCACCGCAATGCGCTCGTCGCGCGCCGTGCGCTGCGCGCCATCGAGAAGCACTACGACCCCACGGAAGGCGAAGGCTGGGCCGTGCGCATGCACGGGCTGCCCGAACTGATCGCGGTGTCGCGCCGGCAGGTGGCGGCGGTGCGCGAGGCGCTCGCAGGCTGACGAAGACGACCGGCGCGCTGCCTCATTCCGCCCGGGCACGCCCGGCCCCATCCCGCCCACGACAAAAAAACCCAGGAGACGACCATGACCACGATTCCCCCCCTCGCCCGCCGTCCGCTGCACCGCCTGCAGGCGAGCCTGCGACCCCTGGCCTGCGCCGCGGCGCTCTGCGCAGCCGGCGTGGCCCATGCCCAGACCGCCGTGCCGGCCCAGGCCCCGGCCCCGCTGACCGCGCCCGCGCAGTCCACGGCCGCAGCGCCGGCCGGCCCGGCAGCCGCAGCCAAAGCCCCGGCCGCCGCGCCGCGCGACGAGTTCTTCTGGCTCGGCGAGATCAACAAGGCTTCGGCCGTCATCAACATCGACGAGGGCCTGCTCGACAAGTCCTTCGCCTCGACGGCCTATGCGGGCATCAGCAAGGTGCTGGCCGACGGCAACCGGCCGGGCGGCAAGCGGCCGCGCCTCGTGATCACCTTCGAGCCGCTGCTCATCGAGGCCGCGGGCCCGCAGATCACGCTGCTGCACGCTGGACGCTCCAGCCAGGACATGCTCTCCACCGTGCGCTCTGCGATCCTGCGCGACGAGATGCTGAAGCTCGCCGACGCGCTCCACCGGACCACCGCCACCATGGTGCGGCTCGCCGACAGGCACCAGGCGACCGTGGTGCCCAACTACACCAACGGCGTGGCGGCCCAGCCCAACAGCTACGGCCACTACCTGCTCGGGCTCGCCAGCGGCCTGGACCGCGATGCCCAGCGCATCCGCGAGGCCTATGCGCGCATCGACCGCTCGCCCATGGGCACCACCGTGCTGAATGGCACCAGTTGGCCGCTCGATCGCCAGCGCATGGCTGGCTACCTGGGCTTCTCCACCACGGTGGAGAACGCCTACGACGCGGCGCAGGTGTCGGCGGTGGACCAGCCGGTGGAGGCCGGTGCGATCGTGATGGCGGTCTCCCTGCATGCCGGCACCTTCGTCGAAGACGTGATGACGCAGTACGCGCAGCCGCGCCCCTGGATCCTGCTGCAGGAAGGCGACGGCAACACCTACGTTTCCAGCGCCATGCCGCAGAAGCGCAACCCGGGCCTGCTCAACGGCACGCGGCGCGATGCGTCCCAGGCGCTGACGCTCGGCATGGGCGCGGCCATCCAGGCCCACAACATCCCGCCCGGCATGCAGGACCCGAAGGAGACGCGCAACAACGTCGCCATGGTGCAGAGCGCGATCGGCGTGCTCGACCAGTGGAACCGCATTCTGAATGCACTGGTGATCGACCCGCGGCGCGCGCTGGAAGAGCTCAACAGCGACTGGACGGCCTCGCAGGAGCTGGCCGACGTGCTGATGCGCAAGTACCGGCTGCCGTTCCGCGTGGGGCACCATTTCGCGTCCGAGGTGGTGGAGTACGCCAAGGCCAAGGACATCAAACCGCTGGACTTCCCCTATGCGGAGGCCCGCCGCATCTATGCGGAAGCCGTGCATGGATCGGAATACCCCGCGCAGCTGCCCATGGACGAAGCGGAGTTCCGCGCCACGCTCGACCCGGTCGCCATCGTCCGCAACCGCGCGACGGCCGGCGGCCCGCAGCCGGCCGAAATGGCCCGCATGCTGGCCTCCGCCCGCGCCCGGCTGGAGCAGCAGGCCGCCTGGATCGGCACCCAGCGCGCCCGCATCGACGGCAGCCTGGCCCGCCTGGACCGCGACTTCGAGAAGCTGGCGCAGCCCCGTTGAAGGGCGCGCCGCTAGTGCGAGTGCGCGAGGCCGCTCACCAATGTGACCACGGTCATGCCCGCCACCAGCCAGGCGATCTGCGCCAGGGTCTGGGCCGCGGTCAGGCGCTTCTGCAGTTGCGGGATCAGGTCGGCCAGCGCCACGTAGACGAAGCTGCTGGAGGCGATCGCCAGGAAGTACGGCAGCCAGTCATGCAGCTCGCCGACCAGGAAATAGCCCACCATGCCGCCCAGCGCCGTCACCGCTCCGGCCAGCGACACCTTGGCGAGCGCCGCGCGGCGGTTGCCGCTCGACTGGCGCAGCACCACCAGATCGCCCATGTGGTGGGGCACTTCGTGGGCCAGCACCGCCAGGGCGGCGATCGCGCCCAGGCGCAGGTCCGCGAGGAAGGCCGAGGCGATCAGGATGCCGTCGCCGAAGCAGTGCACGCTGTCGCCGGTGAGCAGCGCCCAGCCGCCGGGCGCGCGGTGGCCATGTCCGTGACCGTGCCCGTGGGCATGTCCATGCGCGTGATCGTGGGCATGGGCGTGCGGATGCACGTGCCCGCCGCGCTCCTCGTCGTTGGCCGGCCCCACGCCGTGCTCATGGCCGTGGTGCCAGAGTTCCGCCTTGTCGAGCAGGAAGAAGAACACCAGCCCCACCAGCAGGGTGGCGAACAGTTCGTGCGCACCCGCCTGGCTCTCGAAGGCTTCGGGCAGCAGGTGCATGAAGGCGGTGGCCAGCAGCGCACCCGCCGCGAAACTCAGCAGGTGCTGCGGCCCGATGCCCGAGCGGCCATCGCCCCAGCCGGCCCGCATGAGCAATGCGGCCACCCACACGCTGCCGATGCCCGCGGCCAGCGTGGCCAGGAGGATTGCGATCAAAGTCATAGCTGTACGCGCCCAGTTCTCGAAGTCAGGCAGCCCGGAGGCGCCCATGAAAAAAAGCCCCGAAGGGCTTGGTGTGCGAAAGGATGCGCTCCCGGGGAGTGCATCAGCCCACGCCGTGCGTCTTGAACCAGGCGAGCGTACGCTTCCATCCGTCCTCGGCCGCTTCTTTTCGGTAGCTGGGCCGGTAGTCGGCATGGAACGCGTGCGGCGCGTCCGGATAGACGACGAACTCCGATGCCTTGGCGGCGGCGGAGCCGGTCTGGAGGGCCGCTTTCATCTTATCAACCGTGTCAAGGGGGATGCCGCTGTCTTTTTCGCCGTAGAGGCCGAGCACCGGCGCCTTGAGGATCGCGGCGATGTCGACGGGGTGCTTCGGCGTGAGGTCGCTCGCCTGCCCCACCAGCCGCCCGTACCAGGCGACGCCGGCCTTGACCGGGCCGTGCGCGGCGTAGAGCCAGGTGATGCGCCCGCCCCAGCAGAAGCCGGTGATGCCCACGCGGGCCAGGTCTCCGCCGTGGGCGCCGGCCCATTTCACGGTGGCGTCGAGATCGCCCATCACCTGCGCGTCGGGCACCTTGGAGACGATCTCGCTCATGAGCCTGGACACCTCGGCGATCTGCGACGGATCGCCCTGCCGCACGAACAGCTCGGGCGCGATCGCGAGGTAGCCGGCCCGGGCGAAGCGCCGGCAGACGTCGGCGATGTACTCGTGCACGCCGAAGATCTCCTGGATCACCAGCACCACGGGCAGGCCCGTCTTGCCCTCGGGCGCGGCGCGGAAGGCGGGCAGCTTGAATCCGCCGACGTCGATCTCGACCTTGCCCGCGACGAGCCCGTCGGCGGGCGTCTGCACTGCGGTCTGCGCGGCGACGGGCAGGGTCGCCGCGGCATAGCCCACCCCGAATCCCGCGCCCAGCGCCACGCGCAGGGCGGTGCGGCGGCTGGCGCCGGCATCGGTGGTGCGGCCGGGCACCAGGGCGTCGAAATCTTTCCGGAGGTCGTCGTGCTGCATGGGAGGCTCCTTGGTGAGGCACGGAAGGGACCGGCGAATGCCGAAGGCGTGCCGCAGCGAGTCTAGCGAGTCACGGGCTTTTCTGGATCCTCGCAGCACATTCCACTCCAGCGTTTTAATTTCTGCGTTGACAGAAATTACAGAAACAATAGACTTCAGAGCATGCAACTCTCCGACACCGCCCGCCGTTTCGTCCTCCACTGGGGCGAGATGGGCACCGCCTGGGGCGTGAACCGCACCGTCGCCCAGATCCACGCCCTGCTCTTCTTCCACGGCCGCCCGCTGCATGCGGAAGACATCTGCGAGACCCTGGGCGTGGCGCGTTCCAACGCGAGCAACAGCCTGAAGGAACTGCTCAACTGGAACCTGATCCGCGCCACGCACGTGCTGGGCGACCGGCGGGATTATTTCGAGACCTCCACCGATGTGTGGGAGCTGTTCCGCACCGTCGTGCGGGAGCGCAAGGAGCGCGAGTTCGAACCCACCGTGCGCATGCTGCGCGAACTGGTCGCCCGCCCCGAACTGGCCGACGAAGCGCCCGATGCGCAGGACCGCGTGCGCGAAACCCTGCGCCTCATGGAGTCGCTCGATCTCTGGACGGACGAGATGCTGCGGCTCACTCCGTCCACGCTCGAGAAGGTGCTGCGCCTGGGCGCGAGCGTGCAGAAGTTCGTGCGGGGCGACGATGGCGCGGCGCGTGCCGCGAAGTCTTCCGCCCCGCGTCCGCCGACGGACTGAGCGCCCGTCCCACATCCGCGGGCCCTGTCACTTCCGAAAATTTCAGTCTCTACAGAAATCCCTAAAAAGCACTGACCCTCCATGTTCTGAGCCTTCGCCGCCAACCTTTCAGGAGCCTTCCATGCACCCCTGCGCCGATCCGCATGCGATCTACCCGGTGACCCTCTACTACGACTCGCGCTGCCCCCTGTGCAATGCCGAGATGACGAACCTGCGCCTGCGCGACCGCGCCGGCCTGCTGAAATTCGCGGACGTCTGGTCGCCCGGGTTCGAAGGGCCTCCCGGCGCCACGCACGAGGAACTGCTCACCGTGATCCATGGCACGACCGCGGACGGCCGGGTGCTGCGCGGCGTGGAAGTGTTCCGCCGCGCCTACGAGGCCGTCGGACTGGGATGGGTGACGGCCGCCACGCGCCTGCCGGTGGTGGGAGCGCTGGCCGACCGGCTCTATCCCGTGCTGGCGCGCAACCGCTACCGGCTGCCGCGCTGGCTCGTCGGCGGGCTGTTCGAGCGTGCCAGCCGCCGGGCCGCGCTGCGGCGCTGCGCCCCGGGCGACCGCTGCGATCTCTGACCACCGCACGGCAAGCGGTTTGCCGCCCTCCTTCCATCACCTCCAGAGGCCTTCAATGCAGATCCTCCTCACCGGCGCCAGCGGCTTCATCGGCCGGCACATCGCCACCCGGCTGCGCGCCGACGGCCACACCGTGCACGAGGGCGTCTCGCCGCGCCACGGCGCCGCCCGCCCCGGGCAGGTGCCCATGGACTTCGCGCGCGACACCGCCGTGGAGGCGTGGCTGCCCCGTCTCGCGGGCATCGACGCCGTGGTGAACGCCGTGGGCGTGCTGCGCGACAGCCCCGCACGGCCGATCGACGCGCTGCACCGCGACACGCCCCGCGCGCTGTTCCAGGCCTGCGCCCAGGCCGGCGTGCGGCGCGTGGTGCAAATCTCCGCCCTGGGCGTGGACCGCAGCGAAACCCGTTATGCCCGCACCAAGCGCGCGGCGGACGACTTCCTGCTCGGCCTGGCCGGGCGTCCGGCGACGGCTACCACGCCCGCTTTCGCCGCCTGCGTGCTGCGGCCCAGCATCGTGTTCGGCCGCGGCGGCGCGAGCGCCGCGCTCTTCATGAACCTGGCCCGGCTGCCGGTGGTGGTGCTGCCGCGGGCCGTGCTGCAGGCCCGCGTGCAGCCCGTCGCGGTGCAGGATCTGGCGGACGCCGTGGCGTCGCTGCTCGGCCCGGCCATCGATCGGCAGGGCGTCATCGAATGCGCGGGGCCCGAGGCGGTGTCCATGGCCGGGCTCATCGCCAGCCTGCGGTCGCAGTGCGGGCACGGGCCCGCGCACGTGGCGGTGCTGCCGGACATGCTGAGCCGCTGGAGCGCACGCCTCGGCGACCACGTCACCGCCTCGCCCTGGTGCAGCGAGAGCCTGGCCCTGCTGGGCAGCGACAACACCGCCGAAGCGGCGCCGCTGCGTGCGCTGGCGGGCCACGACACGGTCGCCTACCGCGATCTCGTCGCCCGCGCATGGAGACAGGCATGAACACGCCGCGCCCCGCCATGGCCCCCGATGCGCAGCGCTGGCTGCGCGCGAGCCTCGTGGCGGTGTGGCTCGGCACCGCCGCCGCGAGCCTGGCGGAGTTCCACGGCCAGAGCCGCGGGCTGCTGGTGGCCGCCGGGCTGCAGAACGAAACCTGGATGCGGGCGACCATCGCCGCGGGCATCGCCGCCGACCTGGCCGTGGGCCTGTGGCTGTGGTGGCGGCCGGGCCGGCCGGCCTACGCCGCGGCGCTGCTGCTGATGGCCGCCATGACGGTGATCGGCACCGTGCTGATCCCCACGCTGTGGCTCGATCCGCTTGGCCGGCTTCTAAAGAACCTGCCGATCGCCGCGATCCTGCTGGTGCTGTGGCGCGCTGCCGAAAGGCCAGCGCGATGAACACGTACCTCGTGCTCAAGTGGGTGCACATCCTCTCCAGCATGCTGCTGGTGGGTACAGGGTTCGGCTCGGCGTTCTACCTGTTCTTCGCCAACCGCAGCGGCAGCGTGCAGGCGCAGGCCGTGGTGTCGCGCCTCGTGGTGCGGGCGGACACCTGGTTCACCACGCCCGCCGGCATCGTGCAGCCGGTCAGCGGGGCCGCCCTGGCCCACATGGCCGGCTGGCCGCTCTCCACGCCGTGGATCGCCGCCTCGCTGGGCCTCTACGTGCTGGCGGGCCTGTGCTGGCTGCCGGTGCTGTGGCTGCAGTGGCGCATGGCGGACATGGCGCGCACCGCGGCGCAGCAGGGCACCGCCCTGCCCGATGATTACCGCCGCTGCGCGCGCGGCTGGGAAGCGCTGGGCTACCCGGCCTTCATCGCGATGCTCGCGATCTACTACCTGATGGTGGCCAAGCCCGCGCTCTGGGGATAGGCACGGTTCGCGGCGCCCCGGCACCCCGGCACCCCGGATTCCCCCACCGTGCTGCCGCATCGGGGATATGCTCACCGCGCATGGAACTGCGCACGCTACGTTACTTCATCGCCGTGCTCGAAGCCGGCAGCCTGTCCCGCGCCGCGGGCTCGCTCTATGTCGCGCAGCCGGCGCTGACCGCGCAGATCAAGAAGCTGGAAGACGAACTCGGTGCGCAACTCTTCGATCGGTCCCATGCCGGCGTCACGCCCACGCCCGCCGGACTGCAGCTCTACGATGACGCCAGGCGCCTGCTCAGCGACGCCGACGCCGTTCGCGACCGGGTGCTCCGTTTGCCCACGGGCGCGGAAGGGTCCGTCACCGTGGCCCTGCCGCTGCTGCTGGTGTCCCTGCTCATGGGGCCTGTGCTCGCTGCCTTGAAGCGGTCGCATCCCCGGATCCGGGTCTTCGTTCTCGATGGCCTGAGCCTGACCGTGCAGCAGGCCATGCGGGAGCGGCGCGCCGACATCGGGATCCTGGTGGACACTCCCACGCTGGACGACCTGCACTGCCGGCCCCTCGCGCGTGAAGCCCTGTACTTCTGCGGACGGGATCCGGAGGGTCGCGTCCTGCCGTTGCTTCGCCAGCCGCGCAGCCGCCGGAAAGGCGCGGCGCAACGCCCCCCAGAAATCGCGGTGCGCGACGCGCTCAGGCAGCCGCTGGTGCTGCAGTCGCGCCGCTTCGTCCTGCGCCGGTGCGTCGAGGACGCCGCCAGGGAACTGGGCGTGCCGCTCGACATCGTCCATGAACACGACTCGGCGCGCGTGATCCGCTCGCTGTACCTGTGCGGAGCAGGATTCACCGTGACGCCGGCATGCTCGCTGCACGAGTCCATGCATCTCGGGGCCGGCTGGGTTCTTGCGCGCATGGTCCGCCCGGAACTGGCGCGCACCTACACCCTGGCCACGTCGTCCCGCAAGCCGTCGAGCCGGGCAACGCAGGTCGTGCTGCATGCCATCGCGCACGAGGTGCGCCGGCTGATCGAGCATGGAGAGTGGGATGCCCAGTGGCTCGGCCGCGACTGGCACACCGAGGACCCGCCCGCCTGAAGCCGGGGCGCATCCGGCCGCCCACCGGCGCCTGTGGAAGCGGTCATCACTGCAATTGATGGCCCGGCATCAGAAATCGGTATTTCCTCTGCCCCCGCGTTTTCTGAAACATTGCCTTCACCGGCACGCGCCTCGGGGCGCGGCACATTCAGGAGACGACCATTCACCCCCATACCCTTTCTTCCGGTTCGCGGCCCGTCGCGAACGTCGGCGCGCTCGTGGCCCGCGCCGCCAGGGCCCATGCAGACCGTGTGGCCGTCAGGAGCCCTGCCCGGAGCGTGACCTACGCCGAGCTGGAGCGGCGCTCCAATCGGCTGGCCAACGCGCTGCTCGCCCTGGGCCTGGCGCGCGGAGACCGCGTCGGCATCTACCTTCCCAACTGCATCGAGATCGTCGAGATAGAGCTGGCCTGCTACAAGGCCGGCCTGGTGAAGGCGCCGTTCAATGCGCGCCTCTCCTTTGCGGAGGTGGGCGAGATCGCGGCCAACAGCGAGGCCGCGATCATCGTCAGCACGGCGGAACGCGCCGAGGGCTTCCGCCCCCATCTGCGCGGCACGCCTGCGCCATTGCTGTTGCTCGACGGCGCAGGCGCGACGGGCTATGAGGAAGCCCTGGCCCGCGCCAGCGATGCGTTCGAACCCGTCGCCGTGCATGCCGATGAACTGGCCGTGCTGCACTACACCTCCGGGTCCTCCGGTGTACTGAAGGCTGCCATGCAGACCTTCGGCAACCGCCTGGCACAGCTGCGCAAGTTCCTGATGCGCGCGGAATCCGGAGAAGGCCACTCCCTGGGCCTGGTGGGGCCCATCACCCACGCCTCCGGGATGCAGATCGTGCCGGCACTGTGCAACGGCATGACGATCCGGCTCTTCTCGGGCTTCGAGCCCGGGCGGTTCCTGGCCGACATGCGGGCGGAGCGCATCACGCACACGTTCATGGTGCCGACCATGATCAGCATGCTGCTGACCGAGCTGGAGGGCCGCTACCGGCCTTTGCCAGACCTCAAGCGCCTGGGCTATGGCGCTGCGCCGATGGCGCCGGCGCGCATCCTCAAGGCGATGGACGTTTTCGGTCCGGTGCTCGCACAAGGCTACGGGGCGGGCGAGACCACGTCCGGCGTCTGCGCACTCAGCGTGGAAGACCACCTGTTCGCGCGCGCAGCGCGGCCCGAGCGGCTGGCCTCCTGTGGACGCCCCCTGCTGGAATGCGATGTCCGGATCGTGGGCGACGACGGCCGGGAGGTGGCGGCCGGCGACATCGGCGAGATCGTCGTGCAGGGCGAGGACGTGTTCGCCGGCTACTGGCGCGCGCCCGATCTGACGGCCGAAGTGCTGAAGGACGGCCGCTACCACACCGGCGACCTGGCCCGGATGGACGAAGAAGGCTACGTCTACATCGTCGATCGGAAGAAGGACATGGTGATCAGCGGCGGATTCAATGTCTACCCGTCCGAGGTGGAGTCCGTCCTCTACCAGTACGAGGGGGTGCAGGACGCCTGTGTGATCGCGATCCCGGACGACAAGTGGGGCGAGGCCGTGGCCGCGCACGTGGTGCCCAAGCCAGGGCACGACCTGGACCGCGGCGGGCTGGACGCCTTCTGCCGTGAGCGGCTCGCGGGCTTCAAGCGGCCGCGGCACATCGAGTTCGTGGCGGACCTGCCCAAGAACCCCAATGGCAAGGTGATGCGCAAGACCGTCCAGGCGCCCTACTGGGCCGGCCACGACAGGAAGGTGAATTGACCATGGAAGCCACGAAAACCGACGTGCAGGAGCGCGAACCCCTTCACATGTTGAATGGCCCCTTCGAAGGCTCGGAGCGCGCAGCGGAGCTCATCGTCCGCCTGAGGGAATTCCTGCACGGCGAACTGGCCGATCTCGCGCGCGAGCACCGCGTGAACCATGAGGAGGGTGCGGGCCGCGAACTGCTGCGAGCGGTGTGGAAGCGTTCGCACGCGCTCGGCTTCTACGGCATGACCCTTCCCCACAAGATGGGCGGGCTCGGGCTGTCGGTGCTGGACCAGGCGCTGATCAAGGAGGCCATCTACGCCACGGGATCGCCCTTCGCTCCGCATGTCATGGGCGAACTGAGCGGCCCGCCCCGCGTCGGCGCCCTCGCACGCTTCGCCACTCCCTACCAGATGCGGCATTTCATCCTGCCGGTGGCCCGTGCGGAAAAGGCCATCTGCTTCGCGCTCACCGAAGCAGAGGCCGGCTCCGATGCGGGTGCGGTGCAGACGCTGGCGGTGCAGGAGGGCGACAGCTTCGTCATCAATGGCCGCAAGCGCTTCATCTCCGGCTCGCCCTTCGCCGACTTCGCGGTCCTGGTGTGCTCCACCGCGGAGAACCCGGAGCAGCGCGAGGTGTCGGCGCTGTTCGTCGATCTGGGGGCGCCGGGCGTGCGGGTGGAGTCGGGCTATCGGACCATGGCGGGCCAGTCGAGCACGGGAAACATCGTGTTCGAGAACGCACGCGTCCCGGCAGCGTGCCTCATCGGCGAAAGGGGCCGGGGGCTGGGCCTGGCGCTCGGGCGCATCACGGTCAACCGGCTGCTGCATTGCCCCGCCATGCTGGGATTGGCCCAGGTGGCTTTGCGCGATGCCCTGGGCCACGCCATGCAGCGCAGGCAGTTCGGGCGTGCGATCGGCCAGTTCCAGGCCATCCAGCACATGCTCGCGGACATGGCCACCGAACTGGCCGCCGCGCGCGCCCTCATGCTGCACACGGCGCGCCAGCTGGACGCAGGCGCGGAAGGCCGGGCCGAAAGCGCGATGGCCAAGCTGTTCTGCTCGGAGACCGCGTTCCGGATCGCGGACCGCGCGGTACAGATCCACGGAGGTGAAGGCATCGTCCAGGGCAGCCGCGTGGAGTTCCTGTTCCGGGTTCTCCGCATGTACCGCGTGCTGACCGGCACCAGCGAAATCCAGAGAAACACCATCGCCAAGGAGCTGATGGGCTGAGTGGATTCCCCCTTCGACGGATGGTGATGGAGACAATCATGAACGAGATCAATCGACGGCAACTGTTCGGCAAGGCGTTGGCGGCTGCCTCGCTGCCCCTGGCATCCCATGTGGCGCGAGCGGCGCCGGCCGCATTCCCGAGTCGCCCGATCAAGTGGCTGGTGCCCTACCTGCCGGCGACCGGGCCGGACCTGGGTGCGCGGATCCTGGCGGAGGCGGTGGGCCCGATCCTGGGCCAGCCCATCGTCATCGAGAACCGGGCCGGTGCCGGCGGCAACATCGGCGCGCGCGTCGCGGCGTCGGCGGCGCCCGATGGCTACACCCTGCTCTACACCGGCACGCCGCTCGCGGCCAACATGTGCCTCTACAAGGCACCCGGCTACGACGCGCTGAGCGATTTCCACCACGTCATGCGCCTCACCCGCTCCGACGTCGCGCTGGTGGTGAACGCGGATTCGGACATCCGCACGATGGACGAGCTGCTCGCCCGGCTGAAGGCCGGAAAGGGCCAGGTCGATTACGCCTCGGGCGGCATCGGCACGCCTTCGCACCTGGGCGTGGAGCTGTTCCTCAGCGCCACGGGCACGCAGGCCATGCACGTTCCCTACAAGGGCGCGTCCGAACTCGTCAACGCGGTGCTGGGCCGGCAGGTGGCCTTCGGCATGCCGATCTTCGCGGCAGCCTACGGCATGCTCAGCACAGGCAAGCTGCGGGCCCTGGCGGTCGCGGGCAGCCAGCGCAACCCGAAGGCTCCGAACGTTCCCACCCTGGCGGAGTTGGGTATCCCGGGCGTCGAGCTCACTTCGTGGGGAGGCGTATCCGTGCCCGCGAAGACCCCGGCGGCCGTCGTCGGGCGCATCAGCAGCGGATTCACCGAAGCCATGAAGAACCCGGACGTCGTGGCCAGGCTCGAGGAGCAGGGCGGATGGGTCGACGTGCAGGGGCCGGCGGCATTCGTGCAGAGCATCAAGGACGAGATGCGCATCACGGCCGCGATGATGAAGAAGATCGGGCTCGAACCGGTCTGAGCGCCGCCTTCTCCGGATTCCACGATGAACGCTCGAATGCTCGCTGCGGCGCTGTCCGCCGCACTTCTGTCCGCCTGCGCGGGCAACCTGCCCTCCAGGTCCGCGCAAACGTCCGAACCCCGGGCGTCCGGCACGGCCACGGATGCGACGCGCGCACGCAATGCCGCCGTCGCCAGGAACTACGATCTGCAGGACGGCGCTGCCATGGCCGACGCCACGCGGGGGCTGGTCGCCGCGCCCCACGGGCAGATCAGGGCGGCCGACGGCCGCGTGGTCTGGGACTTCGACAGTTTCGCATTCGTGCAGGGCCCGCCGCCCGACACGGTGAACCCCAGTCTCTGGCGCCAGGCCCGGCTGAACAACCAGGCCGGCCTGTTCAAGGTCAGCGAGGGCATCTGGCAGCTTCGCGGGTTCGATCTCTCCAACCTCACGCTGATCGAAGGCCGCACGGGGTGGATCGTGGTGGACCCTCTCACCGTCCGCGAGACGGCGCAGGCGGCCATGGCGTTCGCGCGCGAGCACCTGGGCGAGCGGCCGGTTTCGGCCATGGTCTTCACCCATAGCCATGTCGACCATTTCGGCGGGGCGCTGGCCCTGCTGTCGGCCGACGAGGCGCAGGCGCGCCCGGTTCCCGTGGTCGCACCGTCCGGATTCATGGAGGAGGCGACCAGCGAGAACCTGATGGCAGGGCCGGCCATGGGACGGCGGGCAGGCTACATGTACGGCGCGGGCCTGGAGCGCAGCGCTGCCGGGCTGGTGGACAACGGCCTGGGAAAGGCGTCTCCCGCAGGGCGCGCCGGCATCCTCGCGCCCACGCTGCTCATCGACCAGCCCCGCCAGGAGCTGACGCTCGACGGCGTGCGATTCGTGTTCCACAGCGTGCCCGACGCCGAGGCGCCCGCGGAGCTGGTGTTCTCCCTGCCCGACCGCAAGGCGTTCGCGGGCGCGGAGATCGTGACGCAGACCCTGCACAACGTCTACACGCTGCGCGGTGCGAAGGTGCGCGACGCCCGCAAGTGGGCGGACCACATCGACAGGATGATCGACCAGTTGGGCGATGCCGAGGTGCTGTTCAACCAGCATCACTGGCCCGTGTGGGGCCGGGACCGCATCGTGGACTTTCTCAAGGCGCACCGCGACAGCTACCGGTACATCCATGACCAGACCGTGCGGGGGATGAACCGGGGACTGACGGCTGCAGAGATCGCCGAGACCCTGCGGCTGCCCCGCAGCCTCGACGCGCGGCTTGCGGTGCATGGGTACTACGGCACGGTGAAGCACAACGTGCGCGCCGTGTTCCAGTACTACCTGGGCTGGTTCGACGCCCACCCCGCCCACCTGGATCCGCTGCCGCCGGTGGAGGCCGCACGGCGGTACGTGGCGCTGGCTGGAGGTTCGCAGGCCGCGATCGCGCAGGCCCGGCAGGCGTATGCCGAAGGAGACTACCGCTGGACCGCCGAACTGCTGCGCCATGTGGTGCTTGCGGACTCCGGCCTGACGGAAGCGCGTGAGCTCCAGGCGCGCGCCTTCGAGCAACTCGCCTACCAGGCCGAGTCGGCATCCTGGCGGAACTTCTACCTCGTCGGGGCGCGGGAGCTGTTGCAGGGGCCGCCTCCTGCGCGCGCTTCCGGAATCTCCCTCGCGGACATGCTGCCGCACGTACCCACCGAACGCTTGCTGGAAGCCATGGAGGCACGTCTCGACGGCCCCGCTGCGGAGAACTTCGAGATCGCGGTCGATCTCGAATTGACGGACAGTGGCGAGCGTTGGGCCCTCTGGGTCGAGAACGCCGTCCTCCACCACCGGCGCGGCGCGGCGCGGGGTGCACCCACGGTCCGCCTGGCGATGGGCCGGCCGGCCTTCCTGCAGATGGTGTCGGGGGCGGTTCCGCCCGACACGGCTCTGGCCGCGGCGGGCGTTCGCGCGAGCGGCGATGTCCAGGCCTTGCGCAGGCTCCTGGGCCTGCTCGGGCGGGAAAGCGGCAACTTCCCCATCGTCACCCGGTGACCGGCGGGCCTGGCGGCCCGGCCGGCCGGCCCGCGCAGGCCCCGGTCAGACGGCCGGCTTGTCGCTCTGCGCCGTCAGGTTGTCGCGCAGTTCCTTGGACATCGGCAGGCCCAGCGACTGGTTCTTCGGCGCGATGGGCGACATGAACCACTTGGTGTAGAGCTTCTCGAACTCGCCCGACTTCATCATGCCGCCGATCACGCCGTTGACGAGCGCCTGGAACTGCGGGTCGTCCTTGCGCAGCATGCAGGCATAGGGCTCGACCTGCAGCGAATCGCCCACCACGTCCCATTCGGCCGGGTTGGTCGCGTTGGCCTTCAGGCCGAAGAGCAGGATGTCGTCCATCGCGAAGGCGAGCGCGCGGCCGGTGTCCACCAGCAGCATGGAATCGTTGTGGTCCTTGCCCAGGATGATGTCCATGTCGAGGTTGTTGTCCCGGTTGTACTTGCGGATCACCTGGGCGTTGGTGGTGCCGGTGGTGCTGGCCACGGTCTTCTTCGCGAGGTCGGCGTAGTTCTTCACGCCCGAGGATTTCTTCACGAGCAGGCGCGTGCCGGTGTAGAAGTAGTTGACGGCGAACTGCACGTCCTTGGCGCGTGCGGTGTTGTTGGTGGTGGAGCCGCACTCCAGGTCCACCGTGCCGTTGGTGACGAGAGGAATGCGGTTCTGCGAGGTCACGGCCTGCAGTTCGACCTTGATGTCGGGCTTGTTCAGCTTCTTCTTCACCGCGTCCACCACCGCATTGGAGATGTCCACCGAGAAGCCCACGGGCGTGCCGGCGCCGGCGAGGTAGCTGAAGGGCACCGACGATTCGCGGTAGGCGAGCGTGATCTTGCCGCTGTCCGCGATCTTCTTAAGGGTATCGGCCTGGGCGGCGGCGCCGGCCAGCAGGCCGCAGGCGAGCAGCGCGGCGGAGCAGAGGGTGGTTTTCATGGGAACTCCTTGGATGGAAAAAGCGGACGGCTCGGGCCCCGCGCAGCGCGGCGCGACGGTGCAGGCACTGTAGGAAGGCGGCCCCGGCTTGAACAATTCATTCCGAAGCCGGTCCCATGCCGGAAAGTTATGCCATGCCCGGGTCAACCCTGATATCCAGCAAGAACCGCGCCCGGCTCTGCGATGTCACGCCGGGGCGGCAGGCCCCATTCCAGTGCATAACCTGACGGCATGGGCGATCGGGCGAACGGCATTGTTCAAGCCGCGTGCGCCGGCCTACAGTCCACCCCGATGTGCCGGCACGTATGGCACGGAACGGATGGAGCGAACGATGGGAACGGACAGGCATGCATGCGTGCTGGGCGCGGGGATCGCGGGCCTGGCGACGGCCTACGCGCTGCAGCGCCAGGGCTGGCAGGTCACGGTGATCGACCAGGGGCCTGCGGGCGGCGGCGCGAGCGGCGGCAACGGCGCGCAGCTCAGCTACAGCTACGTGCAGCCGCTGGCCGACGCCTCGGTATGGGGGCAGCTGCCCAAGCTCCTTTTTTCGCCGGATTCGCCGCTCAAGCTGCGGCCGCAGTGGAGCCTGCACCAGTGGCGCTGGGGTGCCGCCTTCCTCGCGGCCTGCAACGACGCGACGTCGCGCACCACCACGGGCGCCCTGCTGGCGCTCGCCGCCCGCAGCCGCGTGGCTTTCGAAGGCCTGCTGGAACGCGAGGGCATCGCCTGCGACTTCACGCGCACGGGCAAGCTGGTGGTGTACCGCACGCCCGAGGCCCTGGCCGCCGCCGAGCGGCAGATGGCCCTGCAGCGCACCTGGGGCTGCGAGCAGGAGTCCGTCTCCGCCGCGCGCTGCGTGGAACTGGAGCCCGCGCTCGGCCGCGGTACCGACCCCATCGCCGGCGCCATCCACACGCCCAGCGAATGCGCGGCCGATTGCCGCAAGGTCTGCGAAGGCCTGCAGGCGCTGCTGGCCGCGCGGGGGGTGCGCTTCGTGCTGGACGCGCAGGTGCGCGGCTTCGAGCGCAGGGCCGACGGCCGCATCGCCGCGGTGCAGTTGCGCCACGCGGGCAGCACGGAGGACGTGCGCATGGAAGCCGACCACTTCGTGCTGGCCCTGGGCAGTGCCAGCGCCGCCTGGGCGGCGCGGCTGGGCATGCGGCTGCCCGTGTACCCGCTCAAGGGCTACAGCCTCACGCTCGATGCGCCCGCCGATGCGGCGTGGGCCCCGCACGTGAACGTGACCGACGCGGCACGCAAGGTGGTGTTCGCCCGCCTGGGCGACCGGCTGCGCGTGGCCGGCATGGCGGAACTCGTGGGCGACGACCGCAGCATTCCGCAGGACCGCGTCGACCGCCTGCGCCGATCCGTCGCCGAGGTGTTCGGCCACGACCCGGGCGCCGATGCGCCGTTGCGGCCCTGGACGGGCATGCGGCCCGCGACGCCCACCGGTCTGCCCGTGGTGGGTCGGCAGCCGGGCGGGCCCGCCAACGCCTGGCTGCACACGGGCCACGGCGCCCTGGGGTTCACGCTCTCCTTCGGCACCGCGGAGCAGCTGGCGGAGGCGATGGCGCAGGAACCGCGGGCCGCCGCCGTGCCGGGCGCCGTTCACGCCGCCTGAGACGGCCCGTTCTGCAGGGTCTGCAGCACGGCTTCGCGCATGCAGCGCACCATCGCATCGGCGAGCAGCGATGCCGGGCGGTGCGGCATGCGCAGCGCCCTCACCGGCACCGCGATGCGCGGCAACAGCTCCAGCACGTCCACCTGCCGCGGGTCCGCGGAAGCCGCCGTGCAGGCGTCGACCAGCGCCACGCCCAGGCCGTGGTGCGCCAGTGCCAGCGCGGCATGGTAGGTCTGCACCGTGATCGCCGACTGCAGCCCGACCTCGGCCTCGCGGCAGGCATGGTTCACCATGGTGCCGAGCGGATCGTTCAACCCCAGCCGCACCACCGGCACACTCGCCAGATCGGCCAGGTGCACCGTGCCCGCGTCCACCACCGCGGCACCCAGCAGGCCGCGCGGCGCCACGCAGACGACGGCGCCTTCGGCGAGCGTCTCCTGCTCCAGCGACGGGTGCGACAGCGCCGAGAACACGAAGCCCACGTCGGCCTCCTGCAGCACCAGGGCCGAGACGATCTGCGGGGAATGCAGCGCGTCGATGGTGACGTGCACGCCGGGATGCAGCGCATGGAAGGCCCGCAGCGCCCGCGGCATCACCTCGTGGCTCAGGGCGAGCACGCTCAGCACGTGCAGTTCGCCCTCGCGCTGCTGCCCGCGCAGGCTGCCGGCCAGCCGCTGCACCTCGTCGAGCTGCGTGAACAACCGCTCGATGTGCGGATAGAGCGTCTGCGCCTCGCGCGTCGGCACGAGGCGCCCCTTGTGCCGGTGGAACAGCGCGAAGCCCAGTTGCAGTTCCGCATGCGCGAGGATGCGGCTGACCGCGGGCTGCGTGACATTGATGAGCCGCGCGGCCGCGCTCACGCTGCCCGTGAGCATCACGGCGTTGAAGACTTCGATGTGGCGCAGGCGCATGGAACGGGCAGACGGTGCAGTGGTGAGGAAAGGGTGGGATATTGCATCAAAGCGTTTCCTACCTTCCAGTGCCGGAGCTTCCCTGCACAATCGCCGGCCATGACACCGCCCGCCACCGAATGCCTCTGTTTCACAGCACCGACGCATGCGACGAGGGTCTCCGCGCCACGCTTCACACCGCGCGCCACGCACCTGCTGGTGTTCATCTTCGCCCTCGGCTGTGCTGCGGCCCACGCGGCGGCGCCCGCCCCTCCTTCCGCTCGGGTCGGCATCGTGGACGCACGCATGCCTGACGCGGCGCGGGTAGCCTTGCCGGGCATGGAGTCGCCTGCGGAAGCGGAGCCCGGCAACGCCAAGCCGCCTCAAGACCTGCGGTTTCTGCGCCTGTCGCCGCCAGCAGGCCGAGCCGCGGAGTGCTGCATTCGCCCGCAGGCGCCGGTCGATCCGCAGGAAACCCGCCTGCTGCGCTACCAGGGCGCGGACACCGAACCCGCCGCCGAGCGCGAGGCACGGTTCACCCAGCCGCCGGGGGATGGGTTCGTGGGACTGGCCGTGCAGGGAAAGCCCACGGTGAAGCGCGCCTCCTCCCATCGCCTCCTGCTGCGGTGGCCGGACAGCAGGCAACAGGTCCGCGTGGACCACTGCCTCGCCGCCGAGGGCCTGCACGTCAAGATCGCCGAGTACACGGGCGCGGGCCGGTGGAAGCCCGCCGCCCATTACTACCTGCCCCTGGGCGCCGATGTGCAGCCCGACTGCCCGCGGGAGTGAAGGGGTACGGCCAGCGGAGCGGATAGGCATGAACCGTTGGGCCGCCGTTGCGCTTCCTGGAATTCTCGCGGTATGCACATCTTTACCGCTACGCCAGGAACTCCGCCGCATACTCGGCCCTCAGCTTTCCGGTGGCGCCTCCGCCACGGCGGCGGAATCCCGCCTGCATTCCCCCTTTTTCCCTCAAGATGGCCATTGAACGACGACACCGATACGCAGCAGCCCTGACCGGGCCGATCCTCTCCATCGCGCTGTCCCTGGCGCTCACCGGAGTGGGCGAGGTCCACGCCAGCCCGAACAAGACGACGGCCAAGACGGCGACCAAGGCCACCGGCAAGGCCGCCAGTAAAACGCCTGCCAGGGCTTCCGCCAAATCCGCCGGCAAGCCGGCCTCCTCCGCCCGCGGCCGCGCCCGGCCGGCCGCCCGGACACGCACTCCGGTGGCGGCGCCGGCGCACACGACCGAGGCACCCGCGCACGCGGGCGCCCCGCTCTCCTCCCGGGTGGGCGTGGTGGATGCGTCCAGCCCCGGCTCGGTCCGCCTCGCACTGGCGTCCGGCGAGACGGCGCCTGGGGGAGAGTTGCACTACCTGCCGCTCTATCCCGCATCCAAGGCACCCGAATGCTGCGTGCGCCCGCAGGCGGCGGTGCCTGCGCGGGACGTGTCCATCCTCCGCTTCGACGGCGACGATTCGCAGCTCGCCGCCGAGCACGCCGCGCAGTTCACGCAGGCGCCGGACGCGCCGTTCACGGGGCTCGCGGTGCAGGGCAAGGCCATGGTGACGCGCGCGTCCGACCAGCGGCTCTTCCTGCAGTGGCCCGACCGCAAGGTGTCGGTGCGCGTGGACCACTGCGTATCGGGTGAAGGCGTGCACGTGCGCATCGCGGACTCCGCGGGGCCGGGCCGCTGGCAGCCCGCGGCCTACTACTACCTGCCGCTCGCCACACCGGCCGAGCCGGATTGCCCGCTGGGCGACGTGTATTGAGGAATCGTGGGTCCTGGCGGAAAGGGCGCCGCCAGGCAGGGGCTCGACCCGCAACGGGGACTATGCGGTCCGGTTGAACGCGCCCCACTCCACGCACTGCCGGTTCAGCCATATCGTCTCTTCGAGCGGCGTCGCGCGCCGCAGCGAGGCGCAGGCGGCTCGGGCCAGCGCGCGCCCCTGGCGGGCGTCGGCCACCTTCCGGCGCGGTGCGAGACGGGCCAGCAGTGCCTCGCGCGCCGCGGCAGGAAGCGCCGGGCCGTCCGCAAGATAGGCCTCGGCAGACTGGTAGCGGTCGCGGCGCTGCAAACCCACCATGTAGGCCGATCCGGTCGGGAACCGCACCAGTTGCAGGTCCGGCACCACCATCACGACCGGAGCGATCGGCGCCAGTGCCGGCCACACGTCGTTGACGTAGTACTCGCCTTGCCAATAGGCACGCGCGATGCGGACGAAATGCGCCACGTCGGACACGTTCAGCAGCCCGGAGTCGGCCATGGGCAGGATTTCGACGGCGGGCTTGTGCACGTCCACCGTGTCGTTGGAGACGTCGACGTACAGGCTCCCGAACTGGAACGCGTTCTGGAAGTAGCGCTCGCGCAGCGCGCCCCAGACGCTGCCGACGTAGCCACCCTCCTGCATGAAGGCACGGATGGCATCCAGGCCGGGCCGCGACGCCCCCGATGCCACCGCCGCGCGCAGTTTGCGCTCGAACGCCTGGGAAATTTCCAGGCAGCAGCCGTAGGGATAGGGCTTGCGGTACGGGGGCGTCGTGCCCAGCAGCTCGCCGTCAATCTCGCGGCGCAGCGCGTACAGATAGCCTTCCAACTCGGAGATACGGCCCTCGAGATGGCGGGACGTCAGCTGTTGCTGTTCCGCACAGGCGGGGCGGATTTCCTGGGGCAGGAACGGAAGGGGCGAAGGCACGGACAAGGACACGGTCGGCACGGGAGGCGGCAGGGCCACCGGGGCGCTACAAAACCTTACATTTTAGCCGGGGCGTGATTTTCCATGCCTTGGCTTCTCGGAGGCCGGCAGCGGGCAGCCCGCCAGGGGTGTCCCCGCAGCGCCGGTGCCCGCCGACGCGGCTCAGTGCGCCTTCTCCCAGTTCGGCCCCATGCCGACTTCCGCCAGCAGCGGCACCTTGAGCTCCGCCACGCCGGCCATGAGCCGCGGCACCTCCGTGCGCAGCCAGCCGGACTCCTCCTCGGGCAGTTCGAACACCAGTTCGTCGTGCACCTGCATGATCATCAGCACGCCGGGCTTTTCGGCATCCAGCACGTCCTGCACGGCCACCATGGCCTTCTTGATCAGGTCGGCCGCGGTGCCCTGCATGGGCGCGTTGATGGCCGCGCGCTCGGCGGCGCCGCGGCGCGGGCCGTTGGGGGAGTTGATCTCGGGCAGGTAGAGCCGGCGGCCGAAGACGGTCTCGACGTAGCCGCGCGTCTTGGCGGCGGCCTTGGTCTCGTCCATGTACTGCTTCACGCCGGGGTAGCGCTGGAAGTAGCGGTCGATGTAGGCGGCCGCGGCCTTGTTGTCGATGCCCAGGTTGCGCGCCAGGCCGAAGCTGCTCATGCCGTAGATCAGCCCGAAGTTGATCACCTTGGCATAGCGGCGCTGCTCGCTGCTCACCTGGTCCACCGAGACGCCGAACACCTCCGCCGCGGTGGCGCGGTGCACGTCCAGCCCGTCGGTGAAGGCGCGCAGCAGCGCGTCGTCCCCGCTCAGGTGGGCCATGATGCGCAGCTCGATCTGGCTGTAGTCGGCGCTCGCGATCACGCGGCCCGGCGGGGCGATGAAGGCCTCGCGCACGCGCCGGCCCTCGGCCGTGCGGATGGGGATGTTCTGCAGGTTGGGCTCGTTGCTCGACAGCCGCCCCGTTACCGCCACGGCCTGCGCGTAGTGCGTGTGCACGCGGCCGGTGCGCGGGTCGGCCAGCTGGCCGAGCTTGTCGGTGTAGGTGCCCTTGAGCTTGGAGAGGCTGCGGTGCTCCAGGATCTTCGCGGGCAGCGGGTAGTCCTCGGCGAGCTTCTCCAGCACCTCCTCGTCGGTGCTGCGCGCGCCGGTAGCGGTCTTCTTCACGACCGGCAGGCCGAGCTTGTCGAAGAAGATCTCGCCGAGCTGCTTGGGGCTGCCGAGGTTGAACGGCTGCCCGGCGATGTCGTAGGCCTCCTGTTCGAGCTTGAGGATGCGCTGGCCGAGGTCGTGGCTCTGCTGCTGCAGCGTGGCCGTATCGATCAGCACACCGTTGCGCTCGATGCGGAACAACGCCTCGCTGCTGGCCATCTCCAGGGCGTAGATGGCGGAGAGCTTCTCGTCGGCCTCGATCAGCGGCCACAGCACGCGGTGCACGTCGAGCGTCTGGTCCGAGTCCTCGCAGGAATAGGCGGCGGCCTGGTCGACCGGCACCTGCGCGAACGGAATCTGCTTCGCGCCCTTGCCGCAGAGGTCTTCGTAGCTGATGCCGGAGCGGCCCGTGTGGCGCTCGGCCAGGCTCGCGAGGTTGTGCGGCCGGTGCACTTCCAGCACGTAGCTCTGCAGCATGGTGTCGTGCGCATAGCCGCGCACGTCGATGCGGTGGTTGGCGAACACGTGGCGGTCGTACTTGACGTGCTGCCCCAGCTTCGGCCGCGAGGCATCCTCCAGCCAGGGCTTCAGGCGCTCCAGCACGGCGTCCAGCAGCAGCTGCTCGGGCGCGTCGGGGCCGGAATGCGCGAGCGGAATGTAGGCGGCGGCACCGGGCTCCACGCTGAAACTCAGGCCTACGATCTGGGCGCGCAGTTCGTCGAGCGAGTTGGTCTCGGTATCGAGCGCGACCAGGTCAGCCGCCTGGATGCGGGCGAACCAGCGGTCGAATTCCTCCCAGGTGAGGATCGTGTCATAGGCCACCTCGCGCCCCTGCGCAGCCTCGGCCACGAAGGTCGGGCCGCTGTCGGCGAACAGGTCGCCGCTCGCCCCGGGCAGCGTGGCCGTGGCGTTGGCGGGCGTGGTGTCTTCCAGCGCGCGGGCCAGCCCCTTGAAACCGAACTTCTCGTAGAACTCGCGGAGCTGCGCCGTCTCCAGCGCGCCGGCCGTGATGTTGTCCAGCGCAGGCAGGCCTTCCACGTGCCCGGCCAGATCGCAATCGGTGCGGATGGTGACCAGCTCGCGGCCCTTGGGCAGCCAGTCGAGCGCGTTGCGCAGGTTCTCGCCCGCCACGCCCTTGATCTCGCCCGCGCGCGCCAGCAGGCCGTCGAGCGAGCCGTATTCGTTCAGCCACTTGGCGGCGGTCTTGGGGCCGACCTTGGGCACGCCCGGCACGTTGTCCACGGCGTCGCCCACCAGGGTCTGATAGTCGACCATGAGCGAGGGCGGCACGCCGAACTCGGCGGTGACGCCGGCCACGTCGCGGCGTTTGCCGCTCATGGTGTCGATGATGGTGATGTGCTCATCGACCAGTTGCGAGAGGTCCTTGTCGCCGCTGGAGACGATGACGTCGATGCCCTGGCGCGCCGCGCAGGCCGCCAGCGTGCCGATGACGTCGTCCGCCTCTACGCCCGGCACGCAGACCACGGGCCAGCCGAGCAGGCGCACCACTTCATGGATGGGCTCGATCTGCGCGCGCAGGTCGTCGGGCATGGGCGCGCGGTGCGCCTTGTATTCGGGGTAGAGCGTGTCGCGGAAGGTCGGCCCGCTCGCGTCGAACACGCAGGCGGCGTAGTCGGCGGGGTAGTCCCTGCGCAGCGCCTGCAGCATGTTGATCATGCCGCGGATGGCCCCGGTGGCGGGACTGGCCGGATCGCCGGGCACCGCCCGCAGGTCGGGCATCGCATGGAAGGCGCGGTAGAGGTAGCTGGAGCCGTCCACCAGCACCAGGGTCTTGGGTTTGCTCATGGTCACGGATTGTGCCCGCCGGCAGGCGCCGCCGCCCGCCGGGGCCTACAATCCGCCCATGCGCGCCGCCCAACTCCTCTCCCTCCTGGCCCTGGCCTCCGCCCCGGCCTTCGCCCAGACCGCCGCACCGGCTCCCGCTCCGCAGGCCGCACCGGCCCAGGCCCCGGTGGCCGCGGACGGTCAGGCCGGCGCCACGGGCACGGAACCGGGCCGCTTGAACCAGCGCGTGGAACGCATCCGCATCGAGGACGGCGGCAGTCGCGTGGACGAGGTGCGCGTGGGCGGGCAGACGCAGAGCATCACGGTGCAGCCCAAGGCCGGCAGCACCATGCCCGAATACGAGGTGCAGCCGTCCGACGGCGCGCGCGCCCAGCCCGGCGGCCGCAACGGCTCGGAAACCATCACCGGCCCGCGCGTCTGGAACGTCATGAAGTTCTGAGGGCGCCCGCCCCGTTGGCGCGCCGCATCGCCCGGGCAGGTTTCGCCCCCGCACGCGCAGGGCCGTAGGCCGTGGGCCCGTAGCCCGTAGCCCGTAGCCTCTATCCCGCCGCGCTTCGCCTATTTCTTCTCCCGGTCCCCTTCCCCTCTTCTTCCCCCTCTCACGTTTCCGTCGCCCGGCAATGGCTGTTTTCACCGAAGTCTCCAAGAAAGAGGCGCGCGATCTGCTGCGCCGTGTGCAACTGGGCAGCCTGGTGTCGCTGCGCGGGATCGAAGGCGGGATCGAGAACACCAATTACTTCCTCACCAGCGACCAGGGCGAATACGTGCTCACGCTGTTCGAGCGCCTCACGGCCGAGCAGCTGCCGTTCTACCTGCACCTGATGCAGCACCTGGCACGCGCGGGCATCCCCGTGCCCGATCCGCGCGGCGACCGGCACGGCCACATCCTCCACACGGTGGCGGGCAAGCCGGCGGCCGTGGTCAACAAGCTCGCGGGCAAGAGCCAGCTCGCGCCCGAACCGGTGCACTGCGCGGCGCTGGGCGACATGCTCGCCCGCATGCACCTGGCCGGCCGCGACTACGAACGGCGCCAGCCCAATCTGCGCGGCCTGGCCTGGTGGAACGAGACGGTGCCCGTGGTGCTGCCCCACATCGATGCCGCGCAGGCCACCCTGCTGCGCTCCGAGCTGGCCTATCAGAACCATGTCGCGGCCTCGGCGGCGTACGCGGGCCTGCCGCGCGGGCCGGTGCATGCGGACCTGTTCCGCGACAACGCGATGTTCGATGGCGAGACGCTCACCGGCTTCTTCGACTTCTACTTCGCGGGGACCGACACCTGGCTGTTCGATCTGGCCGTGTGCCTGAACGACTGGAGCATCGACCTGCCGACCGGCACGCACGAGCCCGCGCGCGCCGCGGCCCTGCTGGACGCCTACCAGGCCGTGCGCCCGCTCACGGCCGACGAGCGCGCCCTGCTGCCGGCCATGCTGCGCGCCGGCGCGCTGCGGTTCTGGATCTCCCGGCTGTGGGACTTCCACCTGCCGCGCGAGGCCAGCCTGCTCACGCCGCACGACCCCACGCATTTCGAGCGCGTGCTGCGCGGGCGGATCGCGCGGCCGCTGCATGCGCGCGCGGGCGGCGGCATCGACGGCTGAGCCGGCAACGCGCCCTCGACGCCCCGGCGCGACCGGAGTGTGGCCCCGCCGCCACCATGATCCCCGCGCGCCCCACGGAAATCCCCTGCGGACCATACCCCGAGGGGCCTTCGGCGCGACAATGGCCGACAGCACGCGGGGAGCGGCATGCCGCTTGCCCCGTGACTGCCGCCCCGCTCCGACGCCCATTTGCCGACGCTCCCGCCCTCTCCCGCGCACCACGCACACCGCACCGCCATGAAACTGCACATCGTCCCCGCCCGCGCCGGCCTGGAATGGGTCCGCCTCGGCATCCGCGTGTTCTGGCGCCAGCCCATGGCGCTCGCGGCGCTGTTCTTCATGACGATGATGGCGATGTCGATCGCCACCCTGCTGCCGCTCGTGGGCCCGGCCGTGGCGCTGGCCCTGCTGCCCTCGGCCACGCTGGCCATGATGGTGGCGGCCGGCGACGCGACGCAGGGGCGCTTCCCCACGCCCGCGCTGCTGCTGGTGGCCTTCCGCACCGGACGCCAGCGGCTGCGCTCCATGCTGCTGCTGGGCGCGCTCTACGCCCTGGGCTTCCTGGCCGTGATGAGCATTTCGGCGCTGCTGGACGGCGGACAGTTCGCGCGCGTCTACCTCGGCGGCGAGGAACTCACCCGGGAAGTGGCGGAGCTGCCGCAGTTCCAGGCGGCGATGTGGCTCTCGCTGGCGCTCTACCTGCCGCTGTCGCTGCTGTTCTGGCATGCGCCGGGCCTCGTGCACTGGCACGGCATCCCGCCCGTGAAGGCCCTGTTCTTCAGCATCGTCGCCTGCCTGCGCAACATCGGTGCTTTCACGGTCTACGGCCTTGCGTGGACGGGCGTCTTCCTGGGCGCGGGAATCGCCGCCAGCGTGGCCGTGACGCTGCTGGCGCTGCTGGGGCTGGGATCGGCGCTGGCGGCGGGGATCATGGTGGGCACCGCGATGCTGCTGGCCGCCATGTTCTTCACCTCGGTCGTGTTCTCGTTCCGCGACTGCTTCGAGCCGCCCGAGCGGCGGCCCGCCGTGGAAGAAGGCGCGGGCCCGACCGCGGCCTGACGGGCAGCGGGCCCGGGGCACGCCGCGGCGTACGTCACGGCGCCGTCATACAACCGTCAAACCACTGTCATCACGGATTCCTAGCATCCCGGTCCGGAGGCAGGCCCGGCATCGCCCGGCCCGCCCATCGAGAGCCTGCCCCATCGTCCTTCCTGCGAAGGCGACGGCGGCGGCGCCGCACCGCAGACCGACCCACCCGGAATCCACGATGTCCCACACCCCGATGCCCTCCCGCCGCAAGGCCCTGCAATTCCTGGCCGGCGTGCCGCTGCTGCCGCTGGGCGCCAGCGCATCCGCCGCTTCCCTGCTGGCCGCCTGTGGCGGCGGCAGCGGCGGCATCACTCCCGCTTTCGCATCCGCCAGCTTCACGTCGATGGCCGCCCCCACGCTGGCCACGCCCGCCGCGATGGCGACGACCACCGTCGGCTCCACGCTGAACGTCAAGTTCAGCGACGACTCGGTGCAGAGCTACCAGCTCGCCTACCAGCCTTTCTTCGTCACGGGCGACCGCGTGTCCGACGGCAAGGGCGGCACGATCCTGGCCGGCGGCTACGTGGACATCAACAACAAGCCGATCATCGACGCGACCGTGGCCGGCAAGGAACGCCAGTTCTTCTCCGATTCGCCCGACGGCACCTCGCTGCTCACCGTGCCCAACGCCAAGGTCGACGGCGTGAAGGGCAACCCGGTGTTCGCGGTGGTGCAGTTCGAATACACCACCTGGGCGCAGGACGGCAAGACCGACATGTACGGCAAGCTGCCCTCCCCGATCGCGGTGCTGACGCTCGACCAGGACCCCGCCACCGGCAAGCTCACGCTCGTGAAATACCACAACGTGGACACCTCCAAGGTGCACGGCCTGTGGATCACCTGCGGCGCCAGCCTGTCGCCCTGGGGCACGCACCTCTCCAGCGAAGAGTACGAACCCGATGCGTTCAGCGCCGCCTCGAATGCGCAGTTCAAGGCCTACAGCAAGAACCTGTACGGCAGCGAGACGGCCGCCAACCCCTACCACTACGGCCACATGCCCGAAGTGACCGTGAACGCCGACGGCACCGCCTCCATCAAGAAGCATTTCTGCATGGGCCGCATCTCCCATGAGCTGGTGCAGGTGATGCCCGACCAGCGCACGGCCCTGATGGGCGACGACGCGACCAACAGTGGCTATTTCGTCTTCGTGGCCGACAAGGAAAAGGACCTGTCCTCCGGCACGCTGTACGCGGCCAAGGTGGGCTCCGGCTTCTCGATCGACCCGGCCGCGAACTCGGCGGCCGCGCTCACCTGGATCAAGCTCGGCTCGGCCACCAGCGCGGAAATCGAACAGCTGGCCAACACGCTCAAGCCCACGGACATCATGACCGTGACCTCCACCGATCCGAAGGACGCGAGCTACACGAAGATCGTCGCCAACGGCAAGACCGAGTGGATCAAGATCAACCCCGGCATGGAAAAGGCCGCCGCCTTCCTGGAAACCCACCGCTACGCCGCGTTCGCCGGCGCGAGCCTGGGCTTCACCAAGATGGAAGGCACCACCGTCAACGCCCGCGACAAGATCGCCTACTCGGCACTGCAGAACGTGCAATCGTCGATGGTGGCCGGCAACGCCGCCAACGTGCCGGGCAACGGCATTTCGGTGCCCAAGCAGCTCGTGGCCGGCGCGGTGATGGCGCTCAACCTGCGAGGCGGCCAGAAGGACACGCAGGGCAACACCATCAACAGCGAGTGGATGCCCGTGGACACGAAGGCCCTGCTGGCCGGCGAGGACATCACCGCCGACGCACTGGGCAACACGGCCAACCCCAACAACATCGCGAACCCGGACAACCTGAAGTTCTCCGAGAAGCTGCGCACGCTGTTCATCGGCGAGGACAGCAGCCAGCACGTGAACAACTTCCTCTGGGCCTACAACGTGGACACGAAGCAGCTCTCGCGCCTCATGTCGGTGCCCGCGGGTGGCGAATCCACCGGCCTGCACGCCGTGGACGAGATCAACGGCTTCACCTACATCATGAGCAACTTCCAGCACGCCGGTGACTGGGGCGGCATCCACTCCAAGGTGAAGGACCAACTCGACCCCCTGATCCGCGCCAACTACAAGGACAAGTTCGGCTCCGCCGTGGGCTACCTGACCGGCACCCCCAAGCAGATGAAGCTGAGCGCCTGACCGCATCCCCAAGGCACCGTCCGCCGGCATGCGCCGCGGACGCCCCGCGCCCGATGGCGCACGTCTTCAGCGAGGCCCCTTCCGGGCCTCGTTTTTTTTGGCCTGCGAATGTGTGGGGGATGCACCGTGCCGCCCCTGGACCCCGACGAAGTCAGAAGCGGTGGAGTCCGATCCTACGGTTGAGCCGTTTTCGGAACGTTGAAAGAAAGCTTAATACAACGCATTACAGAAAACCGCATTTTGCTGCGGGCCTCCCTACACTCCGGCGATTCTTCCGTCGGGGACGCCATGTCTTTTCTTCCTCCGCAACGCAAGCGCTTCATCGCCATCCTCTGCGCGGGCGCACTGCACGCCCACGCCGCCCTGGCGGCCGATATCGTGCTCGCACCGCCACCGAACGGCGGCTTGTCGGTCACCAGCAGCGACAAGGCCCAGATCCGCCTGCGCGTCGACGAGGCGTCCGGCACCGTGACCGTGCCGGGGCTCGCCAACGCGCCCCAGCAGGGAACGCTGGTGTGCCACGGTCCCGGCGGCGTGCTCGGCAACTGCAGCGCCAGCGTGATCGGGGCGACCGGCGCCACGGGTGCGACCGGCCCGGCCGGGGCCACCGGGGCGACGGGACCTGCGGGCGCAACGGGCGCGACCGGACCCGCGGGGACGGGCGCCACCGGCACCGCGGGCCCCACCGGCGCCACCGGCCCGGCTGGGGCCACGGGCGCCACGGGTGCAGCGGGCGCTACCGGATCGACCGGCGCCACCGGCGCGGCCGGGCCCACGGGCGCCGCCGGTGCCACCGGCAGCGTCGGCCCGGCGGGCGGTGTCGGGCCGGCGGGCCCGGCAGGCCCCACCGGCGCGACGGGTGCCACCGGCCCCGCAGGATCGACCGGCAGCACCGGTGCCACGGGCGCGACCGGCGCCGCGGGTTCCATCAGCGCCTCCGTGACGGTGCGCGAAATCACCCTGCAGCCCGTGAATGCCGAGAGCTGCGCGGTCATCTCCTGCTGCAATGCGGGCGAAAAAGTGCTGGGCGGAGGCCACGCGGCGAGCACGGCGCAGGCAACTCCCGAGGACGCGGCCGTCTACGTGGGAGAGAGCCGGCCGGTCGCCAATTGCGGCGGCACGCCGGGCGCATTCGGCTGGTCGGTGCGCGCGCTCAACTCGTACCGCGCGAATCTGCAGAGCTGCACGGCCTATGCCATCTGCTCGCAGTGACGACCCGCCATCCATGACCACTGCGCCGCTCCCGGACCGGCCCGTCACGTCCGCCGCGAGCGGCGCCGCGTTCCCCCCTGCCCGGCGCATCGCGCACAGCGTGGACGTGACCGCGGCGCTGGCGGAGATCGGGGCGCTGCCGGATGCTGCATGGGGTGCCCATTTCAACAGCGGCAAGCACAACGGCGGCTGGCACGTGACCGCGCTGCGCAGCACGGCCCACTCGCCACTGCCCGCCGCGCCGGGCGAATTCTCCGCCGATCTCTACCGGGACGACGCCGCGATGGAGCGTTGCCCGGCCGTGCAAGAACTGGTTTGCGCCCTCGTCGGCGACGCCCCGCTCAAATCGGTGCGCGTGCTCCGCCTGGTGCCGGGCGGCGAGATCCTGGAGCACACCGACCCGGGCGTGGGCCTGCGGGACGGCGAGGCCCGGCTCCACCTGCCGCTGCGCACCCACGGCGCCGTGTTCTTCTACGTGGGCGGCGAGCGCGTGCCCATGCGCGCGGGAGAGTGGTGGTATGCCGACTTCTCCCTGCCCCACCGCGTCTCCAACCGCGGCACAGAGGAACGTCTGCACTTGGTGGTGGACTGCAAAGCCACGCCCGCGCTGCAGGACGCCATCGCCGCGGGCGACGCCGGCGATCCTTACCCGCCGGAACAGGACCCGCAATGGCGGTTCGCGCAGTTCCGCCAGCAGGTGTTCGGCGACCCGGACCTGCAGGACCGCCTGCTCGGCATTCGCGCACGCGGGGATTTCGCCCGTGCCTGCGTGGAACTGGGCCGCGAGCACGGCCAGAACTTCTCCGAAGCGGAAGTGCTCTCCGCCATGGCCTGCGGGCGGGATAGCTGGATGCGCCAATGGATCGTCTGAACTTCACGGGCTGGTCGCCCATCCGCATCCACGAACAGCCGGGCGGCGGGCCACAGGTCGACTGGATGCGCGCGCCGCCCGAGGTCACGCGCAAGCCCTTCTTCGCCGACGGCGTGCAGGATGCGCTGCAGCACCCGTTCCACCAGGCCTTCCGCCGGCAGACGCCCCTGGAGGACCTGCTCGGCTGGGCCGAGGCGTCGCCGGGCCTGCAGCCCTCGGGCATCGTCTTCCACGTCTCGCGCTGCGGCTCGACGCTCGTCAGCCAGGCCTTCGCCGCACTCGACGGCCACGTGGTCCTGTCGGAGCCGCCACCGCTGGACGATCTGCTGCGCGCGGAGCGCCGCCTGCCGTCCCTGGCGCCGGCGCGCGCGGTCGCCGCGGCGCGGGCGTTCGCGGGCGCCTGGGCCCAGCCGGCCGCGCCCGCGCACGGCACGCCGCTGCGGCACCTCGTCATCAAGTGCGACTGCTGGGCCACCGCGCACGCCGCGCGCATCGCCGAAGCCTGGCCCGATGCGCCCTGGCTGTTCCTGTACCGCGATCCGGTCGAGGTGCTGGTGTCGCAACTGCAGCAGCGTGGGGCCTATCTCATTCCCGGCGGGCCGCTCGGCGTCGATCCCGCGGGCATTCCCTTCGACGAAGCCCTGCGCATGGGCCCGGAAGCCTACTGCGCGCGCAGCCTGGGCGCCATCTACGAAGCCATGGTCCGCGAGTTCCGGCCGGGCCGCACCCTGCTGCTCAATTACCGACAACTGCCGGCCGCCCTGGCGGACGCCATCGCGCCGCATTTCGGGCTGCAGCCCGATGCCCTGGCCCGGGAACGCATGCGGGCCACCTCCGGCATGCATGCGAAGAATCCCGCGCAGCCCTTCGAGCCCGATGCCGAACGCAAGCGCCGCGAGGCGCCGCAGCGCCTGCATGCGCTGGCGCAGCAATGGATCGCCCCGCACTACGACGCCCTGGAACGGCTGCGCGCCGCGCAGGACGGCATCCCCCGGGCGACCGGAGAACGGCCCGCCGCGCCGGCCCCAGGAGCGACACTCCCATGACCTCTTCGACCTCCTCTCCCGCACGGCTCGGCCGCCGGAGTTTCCTCGGGGCGTCGGCCTCCACGGCCGCTGCCGCGGCCTGCGCCACGGGACCCGCCCTCGCCGCGGTGGCCACGGCATCCGGCGGCGTTCCTGCACCGGGCGAGCGCCGCACGGTGGGCGTGCTGCTGCCGGAATCGTCGCGCTATCCCACGCTGTCGGCGGAGTTCCTCGCCGGGCTGGCCGAAGGCGCCGCCGCATCGGGCCTGCCGGCGCCGCGCTGGCTGCCCCTGCCCTACGGGCGCAGCGCCCGGGCCGCCGTGCGGCTGGCACAGGCCGCCGTGCAATCCGGCAGCGTGGATGCGCTGGCCGGCTGGCTGCCGGCCGACGCCGCGGCCGACCTCGTGCCGCTGCTGCAGCGGCATGCCGTGCCCTTCCTGGCGAGCGATACCGGCGCCGACCGGCCCTCCGGCCACCCCGCGTCCCGCTCGCCCTGGCTCATACCGCACACGCTGGCGCTGTGGCAGTCCTGCGCCGTGCTCGGCCGCGAGGCGCCGCGGCGCTGGGGATCCCGGGCGGTGCTCTGCATGGGTTTTCTCGAAAGCGGGTACGACTTCCCGCACGAGTTCCGCGCGGCGTTCGAAGCCGCTGGCGGCACCGTGGCGGCCTTGCATGTGTCGGGCCTGCCGGATGGGCGGGCCGAGTTCGAGGGGCTGGGCGCGGCGCTCAAAGGCACGTCCGCCGACTTCGTGGTGGCGCTCTATTCCGGCCGGCAGGCCGGGCGCTTCCGCGCGGCGTGGCAACGCCACGGCGTGGAAGGCCGGCGGCCCCTGGTGGGCAACCCGGTCGGATTCGACCATCCGCTGTCCGCGTCGTCCCCGGCTGCGGCGCTGCAGTTGGGCAAGGATGCAGGGGAGCGGCTGGCCCGGTGGCAGGCAGCGTTCCACGGCGGGCCACCGGCGGCCGTGGCCCATTTGCATGCCGCCATCCAGGAAACCACCTTACTGGCCGCCGCTCCACGCCAGCGCGTGGGCAGCGGCTGGACCAATCCCTACCTCGTGACTTGATGAAGGACGAACAACATGGCACTGGATCCATTCATCGGCGAAATCAGCATATTCGCCGGCAACTTTCCTCCCAGGGGCTGGGCGTTCTGCCAGGGGCAAATCTTGTCCATCTCGCAGAACACCGCGCTTTTTTCACTGCTGGGCACGACCTACGGCGGCAACGGCACCACGACGTTCGCACTGCCGGATCTGCGCGGACGAGTGATGGTGGGGCCAGGCCAGGGGCCTGGCCTCCAATCCTACGTCCAAGGCCAGCTAGGCGGCCAGGAATCCGTGGCGCTGAACATTACTCAGATGCCTATGCACAACCACAGTGCTTCGGTGGGTGTGAACAGCAGTGCCGGCAATTCCGCGGCGCCGAATGGAAGGTATCTTGCCGCGTCCGATCAGCGCAACGACCAGTACACCGATCAGAGCGCCAATGGCAGCCTGTCGGGAGTCAGCGTCGGTGTTGCAGGGGGTAGCCAGCCACACGAAAACATGCAGCCCTATCTCTGCATCAACTTCATCATCGCCCTGCAGGGCAATTTCCCTTCGCGCAACTGACCGGCCGGGCCGGCGGATGCCCGGCCCGCCTCCGCGTCAGTCCACCACCGTGAGCTTGGCCACCGACAGCGCCAGCCACTTGGTGCCATGCCGCGGGAAGTTCACTTGCGCGCGCGCATCGTCGCCCGTGCCTTCGAGCGCCAGCACCTTGCCCTCGCCGAACTTGGTGTGGAACACCGCCAGCCCCACGCGCAGTCCGTGGGCCGGCGGCGCCTTCTGTGCCGGCACGGGCGGGCTCGCGAAGGTCTCTGATCTGCCGCCCGACCCGAAGCCGCTCCAGGCCGATCCGGCACTCCCGCCCCGGCCGCCTCCCTGCGGCGCGAAGCTGCCGAAGCCCTGCTGCTTGGGCGTGATCCATTTCAGCGCCGCCTCGGGCAGCTCGTCGAAGAACCGGCTCTTGATGTTGTAGCGCGTCTGCCCGTGCAGCAGCCGCGTCTGCGAGTGGCTGAGATACAGCCGCTTGCGGGCGCGCGTGATCGCCACGTACATCAGGCGGCGCTCTTCCTCCAGGCCGTCCCGGTCGCTCATCGAGTTCTCGTGCGGGAACAGGCCCTCCTCCATGCCGCCGATGAACACAGCGTCGAATTCCAGCCCCTTGGAGGCATGCACCGTCATGAGCTGCACGGCGTCCTGCCCGGCCTGGGCCTGGTTGTCTCCGGCCTCCAGCGCCGCGTGGGTGAGGAAGGCCACCAGGGGCGAGAGCGTCTCGCCGGTGTCTGCATCCACCACGCCCGGCAGGGGTTCGTCCACCACGGGCTGGGACGGATCGATGCCCTGGCTGGCCGGGCTCTGGCGCAGGCTGGTGCCGTATTCGTCCACCGGCAGCGCTACGGCGTCGCGGCCGAAGCCTTCCTGCGTCACGAAACTTTCGGCGGCGTTGATCAGTTCTTCCAGGTTCTCCAGCCGGTCCGCGCCTTCCTTCTCGGCACGGTAATGCTCCACCAGCCCGCTCGATTCGAGCATCTGGCCGATGATCTCGCGCAGCGTCTGGCCCTGGGTCTGCTCGCGCATCACGTCCACCATGGCGACGAACGCCCCCAGGTTGGCGCCCGCCTTGCCCGGCACGGCGCTCACGGCGTCGTGCAGCGAGCAGCCGGCCTGCCGTGCAGCGTCCTGCAGCACCTCGACCGTGCGCGCGCCGATGCCGCGCGGCGGGAAGTTCACCACGCGCATGAAGCTCGTGTCGTCGTTCGGGTTCTCCAGGAGGCGCAGGTAGGCCAGCGCGTGCTTGATTTCCGCGCGCTCGAAGAAGCGCAGGCCGCCGTACACGCGGTAAGGCACGGCGGCATTGAACAGCGCCGATTCGATCACCCGGCTCTGCGCGTTGCTGCGGTAGAGCACGGCGATCTCGCGGCGCTCGAAGCCGTCGCTCCGCGCGAGCTGGCGGATCTCGTCGACCATCCATTGCGCCTCCGCCAGGTCGGTGGGCGCTTCATAGACGCGCACCGGCTCGCCGGGCCCCTGCGTGGTGCGCAGGTTCTTGCCCAGGCGGCGGCTGTTGTGGCTGATGAGGGCGTTGGCCGAATCGAGGATGTTGCTGTAGCTGCGGTAGTTCTGCTCCAGCTTGATCTGGTGGCGCACGTCGAACTCGCGCACGAAATCCTGCATGTTGCCCACGCGCGCGCCGCGGAAGGCATAGATGCTCTGGTCGTCGTCGCCCACCGCCAGCACGCTGCCGTGCGTGACGAGGCGGCCGTCCACCATGTCGCCCGCGATCTGCTTGAGCCACGCGTACTGGAGCTTGTTCGTGTCCTGGAACTCGTCCACCAGAATGTGCTGGAAGCGCCGCTGGTAGTGCTCGCGGATCGGGTCGTTGTCCCGCAGCAGCTCGTAGCTGCGCAGCATCAGCTCGCCGAAATCCACCACGCCCTCGCGCTGGCACTGCTCTTCGTAGAGCTGGTAGAGCTCCACCTTGCGGCGGCCGTCGGCATCGCGCGCGTCCACGTCGCCCGGACGCAGGCCCTCTTCCTTGCAGCCGCTGATGAAGTAGGCGAGCTGCTTGGGTGGAAAGCGCTCTTCGTCCACGTTGAACTGCTTGCACAGGCGCTTCACGGCCGAGATCTGGTCCTGCGTGTCCAGGATCTGGAAGGTGGAGGGCAGGCCGGCCGTCTTGTGGTGCGCGCGCAGCAGCCGGTTGCACAGCCCGTGGAAGGTGCCGATCCACATGCCGCGCACGTTCACCGGCAGCATGGCCGAGAGGCGCGCCGTCATTTCCTTGGCGGCCTTGTTCGTGAAGGTGACGGCCAGGATGCCGCCGGGAGAGACATGGCCGTTCTGCAGCAGCCATGCGATGCGCGTGGTGAGCACGCGCGTCTTGCCGGACCCCGCGCCGGCCAGGATCAGCGCGTGGCCGGCGGGCAGCGTGACGGCGGCGAGTTGCTCGTCGTTCAGGTTCTGCAGCAGGGGCGACGCGGCGGCCGGCGGGGCCGCGGGGCCCGGCTCGGCAGCGCCGAAAGGCGCTGGCGCGCCGGAAAACAGATCGTGTGGGAGCATGCCGCCATTGTAGGAACCCGGCCTCCCTGCCCGGCCCGCAGGGTCAAGCGCTCGTGCCCCGTGCAGGCGGTTACGTCAGCAGGCCGTCCAGCGCGTCGGACTCGAACCGCTGCCACAGGGCATCGCGCCGCTCGAGCGCCTCGCGCACCGCGCCATGCCGCAACTGCGCCACCGCCGACACCAGCGCATTGCAGAGGAAGAACGCCGCGGTGTACGAGTCGAACGGCGATGCGTTGGCCGTGTGCGCCACCAGGGTGTGCTGGGCATGCGGCACGATCGGCGCCACCGGGCTGTCGGTGAGCGCCACCACCGTCGCGCCCTGCGCGCGGAAGTGCTGCGCCGCGAGCAGCGCGCCGCGCGAATAACGGCGGATGGAGAACACCAGCAGCACGTCCTGCGGCTGCACCCACAGCATCCGGTCCACCGCGAACGGCGCGCCCGCGCCCAGATCCTGCACGCCGGGGCGGCACATGTTGAGCTGCGTGACCAGATGGCTGGCGACGGGCGCGCTGTTCTTCTCGGCCAGCACGAACACCCGTCCGTCCTGCTCGCCCAGCCGCCGGGCGGCCGCCTCGAACGCGGCCATGTCCAGCCCCCGGCGCGTGGCCGCCAGGTTGTGCTGGTCGTGCAGCAGCGCATCGTCCACGCATTCGGAGAGGCTGCGCTGCGCGCCCAGGGTGGCGGGCGCGCGCTGCGCGGCGGTCTGCAGGCGCGAGGTGACTTGCGTGCGCGCCTCGCGCCGCACCTCGGCCAGGCTGTCGTAGCCCAGCTTGGAGAACATCCGCACCACGGTCGATGCGCTCGTGCCGGTGCGGGCCGCGATGGCGCTGGCGGAATCGAGCAGGCCTTCGGGGTAGTGGCGCAGCAGATCGTCGGCCAGCGCGCGCTCGCTGGCGGTCAGGGAGGCGGCGCGGGCGGCGAGCCGTTCGGTCAAGAGCATGGTGGAAAGGGGGGTGCGGGCCACGCACGGGCGACGTGCCTTCGCCGCCGATTGTGCACGCCGCGTCACGCCGGCCGCACGGCGTGATTGCAACGGCTATTGCAAGGCAATATCATTTATGAAATTTTCGTTTCAATCAGTCTTACTTTCTGCAACACTGCCCGACATGACCACCACCTCTGCCGCCCCCGCTTCCGCCCAGCCCCTGCTCGACTGGCTCGCCTCGCAGGAGCAGGCGATGGCCGACCTGCTGGCCCAGGTCGTCAACATCGACAGCGGCAGCGGCCATGAGGAAGGCGTGCGCCAGGTCGCCGCCGTGCTGCGCGGCCGCCTGGAGGCCGCCGGCATCGCCGTGCAGACCCTGCCCGCGCCGGGCTGGGGCGAGTGCATCCTGGCCAAGGTGCCGGGCAGCGACGCGGCCGCCGCGGGCCACTACCAGCTCATGGGCCACATGGACACGGTCTTCCCGCTCGGCACGGCGGCGCAGCGCCCGTGGCGCGTGGAGGCCGGCAAGGCCTTCGGCCCGGGCGTGGCGGACATGAAGTCGGGCCTGGTGATGAACGTCTTCGTGGCCGAGGCCCTGGCGCGCTTCGGCGGCAACGCCACGCCGGTGCACCTGCTGTTCACCGCCGACGAAGAGGTGGGCTCGCCCGCCTGCCGCACCGTCATCCGCGAACACGTGCAGGGCGCGCGCGCCGTGCTGAACGCCGAGCCGGGCCGCATCAGCGGCAACGTGGTGAACGAGCGCAAGGGCTCCTACCGCATCGATTTCGAGGTGACGGGCGTGGCCGCGCATGCGGGCATCAACCCCGCCCAGGGTGCAAGCGCCATCGACGCGCTGGCCCGCAAGATCCTGGCGCTGCACGCACTCAACGGCTGCGAACCCGGCATCACGGTGAACGTGGGCTTCATCCAGGGCGGCATGGCCTCCAACGTGGTCGCCCCCCTGGCCACGGCGCACGTCGACCTGCGCTACACCGCCGGCAACGACCTGGAGGGCGTGCTCGCGCGCATCCAGGCCATCATCGAGGAAGAATCCCTGCCGCGCACCAGCGGCCGCATCGTCGCCAAGACCGGCACCCTGCCCATGGCGCGCACGCCCGACGCGCTGCTGCAGACCTACCAGCGCTGCGCGCAGCAGATCGGCTTCGCAGTCGAAGGCGAAGCCACCGGCGGCGCGGCCGACAGCGGCATCACGTCGAACATGGGCATTCCCTCGCTCTGCGCCCTGGGCCCCGTGGGCGGCTACGCGCACAGCGAGCGCGAGTTCTGCGACCTCACCACCTTCGTGCCGCGCGCCCAGGCGCTCGCGCTCACGCTGCTGGCGCTGGGCTGATCCGGCCGGCGCCGCTCCCCTTTTTTTTATTTCCCCATCGACCTTTCGCAGATGTCCTCCATGAACCGCACGTCCTTCCCCGCCACCCGCCGCCAGCTCCTCGCCACCGGCCTGGGTCTCGCCGGCGCCGCCGCCCTGCCCGCCTTCGCCTCGGGCGACAAATACCCCAGCCGCCCGATCACGCTGGTCGTGCCCTTCCCGCCCGGCGGCTCCGTCGACGTGATGGCGCGCCAGTACACCGAATCGCTCGGCCGCATCCTGGGCGTGCCCATCGTGGTGGACAACAAGCCCGGCGCCGGCGGCTCCATCGGCACGCAGTTCGTGGCGCGCGCCCCGGCCGACGGCTACACCCTCGTGGCCTCGTCGCAGAGCAGCCACCTGGCCAACCCGCTGGTGCAGCCCAAGCTGGGCTACGACCCGATCAAGGACTTCGAGAACATCGCCATCATGGGCCGCCAGCCGAACGTGCTGGTCGTGCACCCGAGCGTGCCCGCCAAGACTTTCGCCGAATTCGTGACCTACCTGAAGGCCCATCCGGGCCAGGTGAACTTCGCCACCGCCGGTGCCGGCAGCATGGGCCAGATCAATGCCGAGGCGTTCCTGCTCGCCGTGAACGCCAAGGGCGTGCACATCCCCTACCGTGGCGGCTCGCCCTACGTGACCGCGATCCTGGCGGGCGAGGTGCAGTTCGCGCTCGACAATCTGGTGGTGTTCCTGCAGCACATCCAGGCCGGCAAGCTGCGCGCCCTGGCCGTGGCGTCGGACGCGCGCGTGGCCCAGCTGCCCGACGTGCCCACCTTCAAGGAACTGGGCTTCTCCGACCTGAACCAGCCGTCGTGGACCGGCATCGCCGCCCCGGCCGGCACGCCTGCCGCCATCGTGGCCACGCTGCACAAGGCCATCCGCAAGGCGGCCACCGAACCAGCCATGATCGAGAACCTCAAGACGCGCGGCGTGATCCCCCCCGAAGAGATGACGCCCGCGGGCTTCGAGAAAATGATGGCCGACCGCCTCGCCTCGTACGGCGAAGTGGTGCGCAAGGCCAACATCAAGCCCGAGTAAGAGCGTCTGCGGCAGCCCCGCGCGTGCCGACGCAGGGCCGGCAGTGCGGCGCGGCGCAAGGCGGCGCAGAGTGTGGGAACATGCGCGGGCCCACCGCACAGCCACTCAGGACCCGCCGATGTGCCCCTCTTCCGCCCTGCGTTCCAACTTGCTTCCGTTCCTCGCGCCGGTCCTGCTCGCCGGGGCCGCGCTGCCCGCATCGGCCTTTTCCGGCGCCTGCGGGAGCGACGGGCAGCCCCCGCCGCGCGTGCTGGTCGAGCGCTTCCTGAGCGCCGACTGCGAGCGGTGCTGGGCCGACGCACCGGCTGCGATGCCCGGCGATTCGACCGTCGTGCTGGACTGGATCGTGCCGGGCCGCCAGGGCGACGAAGCTCCCCTCTCCGCCGCCGCCACGCGCGATGCGCTGGAGCGGCTCGAAGCGCTGCGGCGCAGCCCACCTCCGGCCACCGATACCGCCGTCACCGACGTGCTCACCGCAGCCCGCGCAGGCCGCAATGCCGGCCGCCTGCGCGTGGGCATGGGGCCGCCCCTGAACGACTACGTCGGCGCCACCATCGCATTCACACCGTCGCCAACGAACAATGCGCCGCGAACCGCCCGCCCGGGTGCGCCGCTTGCTTTCACCCTCGCGCTCGTCGAAACCGTGCCGGCCGGCGCGGAAGGCAATGCCGCCGAACGGCACATCGTGCGCAATGCACTGCAAGGCACCTGGACCGCGGACGCAGGCCCGCGCAACACCGGCTGGTCGGAGCTGCGGCCCATGCGCATCCCGGAGGGCGCCCGCGTGGAACGGCTCGGCATGGTGGGCTGGATGCAGGACGCGGAGGGCAACGTGGTCGCGGCGGCCCGCGCGCGGTGCGTTGCCGATCCTGAGTGAAGATCACCGGGTCGAACGACCCGCACACCCCATGCAACCATTGCACCATGCAATGGTTGCACTTAAGCGGGCCGAGGCGATCGAGCAGGCTGGCGGCATTTCGCACGAGTTCATCTTGGAATGGATGTACCGCAACAGCCTCACCATCGAGGCCGCCGCCGCGGCCCTCGGTATATCCACGCGCATGCTTGCCTACTACCGCAGCGGCGAAAAGCCCGTGCCGCGCACGGTGGCGTTGGCATGCCGCGGCTGGGAGGCCATCAAAGCCAGCCGCGCCGCGGGTGACGACCGGTTCGTCCTGGCAGCGTGACAGAAGAAGGCCTTCCCGCTGCAATGCAGCATCGCCTCGAGACTGAGATCGAGTAACCCTGCGCCGCACCGCCCCAATCACCCGCAGCGCGGGGCCGACCGGCAGCAGGGGTAGAATCAGTCACCGGGCCCAAGTTTCTTGCCGCCCGGTTTTTTTGCGCCTGCGCACAGCAGGGTCCGGAGCCGGCCTCCCCTCGCGGGGACGGCGTCTCCCGCAGAACCGGCACAGCAGGCCAAGCGCCCACCGCGTCCGGAAATCCTTCCGGCGCGTCCCTCGATGGAGCTTGGAATCTCATGGAAATCTTCGACTACGACAATGTTCTGCTGCTGCCGCGCAAGTGCCGCGTGGAAAGCCGCTCCGAGTGCGACGCCAGCGTCACGCTCGGGCAGCGCACCTTCCGCCTGCCGGTGGTGCCCGCGAACATGAAGACCGTGGTGGACGAAAAGATCTGCCGCTGGCTCGCCAGCAACGGCTACTTCTACGTCATGCACCGGTTCGACCTCGACAACGTGCAGTTCGTGCGTGACATGCACGCGGCCGGCTGCTTCGCCTCGATCTCGCTCGGCGTGAAGCAGCCCGACTACGCCACGGTGGACCGGCTCGTGGCGGAAGGCCTCTCGCCCGAATACATCACCATCGACATCGCCCACGGCCATGCGGACACCGTGAAGGCCATGATCGCCTACCTGAAGCAGCACCTGCCGCAGGCCTTCGTGATCGCCGGCAACGTGGCCACGCCCGAAGCCATCATCGACCTGGAGAACTGGGGCGCGGACGCCACCAAGGTGGGCGTGGGCCCGGGCAAGGTGTGCATCACCAAGCTCAAGACCGGCTTCGGCACGGGCGGCTGGCAGCTCTCGGCGCTCAAGTGGTGCGCCCGCGTGGCCACCAAGCCGATCATCGCCGACGGCGGCATCCGCAGCCACGGCGACATCGCCAAGAGCATCCGCTTCGGCGCCACCATGGTCATGATCGGCTCGCTCTTCGCGGGCCATGAGGAATCGCCCGGCAAGACCGTGGAACTGGACGGCGAGCAGTACAAGGAGTACTACGGCTCCGCCAGCGACTTCAACAAGGGCGAGTACAAGCACGTGGAAGGCAAGCGCATCCTCGAGCCCATCAAGGGCAAGCTGGCCGACACGCTGGTGGAGATGGAGCAGGACGTGCAGAGCTCCATCAGCTACTCCGGAGGCACCAAGCTGATGGACGTGCGCAAGGTGAACTACGTGATCCTGGGCGGCGACAACGCGGGCGAACACCTGCTGATGTGAGGCCCCGAAAACTTTTTTGCGGGTCTTCTTGCAGACCGGCAGAAAAGTAGTGCATAATTCGAGGCTCTGCAGCAATGCAGACACAGTTTCAAAGGTTACTGTGGGTTCTTAGCTCAGTTGGTAGAGCAGCGGACTCTTAATCCGTAGGTCGAGTGTTCGAGTCACTCAGGACCCACCACCACACAGCCGCAAGGCTACTAAAGCCGGTGCTATCGAAAGGTAGCCCCGGCTTTTTTCATTCCCGGTTTCCTTTTTCGGTTCGTGGGCGCACGCGCGCCGGGCTCGGATGGCCTGCCGCCTCCATCACAGGCCGCAGGCCAGCGTCTCGTTCACAGGCCAAGGTCCGACAGTCCGGGATGGTCATCGGGCCGGCGGCCCAACGGCCAGTGAAACTTGCGCTGCGACTCCTGGATGGGCATGTCATTGATGCAGGCAAAACGCCGTTGCATGAGTCCGTCGGCAGCGAATTCCCAGTTTTCATTGCCATAGGACCGGAACCAGTGGCCGGAATCATCGTGCCACTCGTAGGCGTACCGGACTGCGATGCGATGGTCTCCGTACAGCCAGAGCTCTTTGATCAGCCGGTAATCTAGCTCCTTCTTCCATTTTCTCTCGAGGAAGGCCTGGGCTTGCGCCCGGCCATCGGCGAACTCGGCCCGGTTGCGCCATTGCGTGTCCAGCGTGTAGCCCAGTGCAACCCTGGCGGCGTCGCGCGTGTTCCAGCCGTCTTCGGCCAGACGGACTTTCTGGGTAGCGCTTGCCAGCGAGAACGGTGGAAGGGGCGGGCGAGTTTCCATGATGAGACCTTTCAAATAATGTAGAACGACCTGTCTACATGACCTATCGCAAAGCAGGTGGAACGATCTGTCTACAATGGCCGCATGACAACTCCTCAACGTGTTCCGGAATCGCTCCCTCCCCGCGAGCGCATCCTGGTGGTGGCCCATGCTCTTTTCTATGGCGAAGGCATCCGAGCCACCGGAGTGGACAAGATCATCGAGCGGTCCTCGGTCAGCAAAGTGACTTTCTACCGTCAGTACGCAAGCAAGGACGACCTGATCCGGGCGTACCTCGATTACCGCCATGAAAAATGGATGGCCTGGTTCAGAAACAGCTTGAACGAGGCGTCTGATGCCGGCGCGTCAGCATTGGAGGCCCTCGTCACGACCCTCGGAAACTGGTTCAGCCAGCCGGACTTCCGGGGCTGTGCATTCCTCAATGCAGCGTCTGAATTGGGCTCGTCAGACCCTGAGATCCTGGCTACCGTCCGCCGCCACAAGCAGGAGATGGCCTGTGTCCTGGAGCACCTGTTCGCTGGCGGCGCGGGAATGGCGGGAAGCGCGTTGTCCCTGGTCGTCGATGGCGCCATCGTCCATGCGCAGATGGGTCACAGCATCGATGCCGTGATGGAAGACCTCAAGGCGGTGCTTCTTTCTCAGAAGGAGGTGATGCGGCAGCACTGATTTCCGGTCATGGAATGGCCCGGCGGCCCGAACCTCTCAGGGGCTCGCAGGCCGACGCGGAGCGAATCGCGGGTTTCCGCATGCCGGCACGGGCAGCCCTAGACCCACACCGGTTCCGCGGCGTCGCGCGCCCTGGGGAAGGCGTTTTTACTGCAAGAAATCCCCAGCACCGGCGCTTGAAAAAATCCGCACCCTCGCAAGGTACGCACGAAAAAAAGCCCGCCTTTCGGCGGGCTTCTGTCATTCCGTCGGCGGGTGTCGGTGCGGCCGGGACCGGAACCTGCACAGCCGATCAGGACGATGCCGCACCGGCGCTCGTGCCGCCGGCAGCGCCGTTGGCAGCCGCGGACTTGCGGTGGCTCTTGCGGCCGGCCTCGCGAGCCTCTTCCGACGTGAATTGGTGGGCGTTGCCGCTCGCATGGGCTGCGCGCCCGCCCAGGGACGCAATCTCGCGCTGGCGGGCAGGATCCATACCCGCGAACCCGCGCCGGGCCGGGCCCGTGCGGCGGGCACCCTGCTTGAGCGCCTCTTCCGCCTGTGCTTGCTTGCCCGTGTCGCGTTCGTTCGTTGGTTCGTTGGCCATGTGCCGCTCCTCTCAAAGGGGAAATGGATGGGAAGTGGAAGTGAAGTAATTGCAGCCCGGCCGTTCCGCCGGGGCCACACCCACCCCGGGGCAAACGGCGTGCCCGACCGTGCGAAGACCCGTACAGGGAAAAAAAAGCCCGCCATGGAGGCGGGCTCAAGGGGGCGCGCCTGGCGGGGCAGCCAGGCGCAAAAAACAGGGGCAAACGGCGTGCCCGCTCCCAAAGGGCTTCCCGTGGCAGTCCGCGGCCCGGCACGCCATCGCAGGAGCGCGGGGCGTCACGCCGGGACGCAGCGCCGCGTCAGCGCGTCGACGAATCGGCCGACATGCTCTCGTAGGCCTTCAGCTTGTTGTAGAGCGTCTTGAGGCTCACGCCGAGCGCGGCGGCGGCCCGCTCCTTGTGGTTGTCGAAGTGCCGCAGCGTACGCAGGATCAGCTGCTGCTCCACGTCGGCGATCGACGTTCCGACCTCCACCCGCAGTTGGCCGGAGGAGGCGCCCGGGCCGCCCTCTTCCTGCGGCGCATGCGCGGCGCCCGGGTCGGCGCCTCCCGGCACGGCAGCGGCAACAGGCGGGACGAAGGCATCCTCCACGCCGTTGGTCGGAAGCCACTGCGCGGTGACGATGTCGCCCTCCGCCATTACGTAGGCGCGCTGCAGCACGTTGCGCAGCTCGCGCACGTTGCCGGGCCAGCGGTAGCGCTGCAGGCGCTCCAGGGCCATGGCATCGAGGCGCTTGGCCCGCCCTTCCTTCTGGGCGATGGACGCCAGGAAATGCGCGCTGAGCAGGCCGATGTCCTCGGCGCGCTCGCGCAGCGGGGGCAGTTCGATCGGGAATACGTTCAGGCGATAGAACAGGTCCTCGCGCAGCGCGCCGCCCGCGACGGCCGCCAGGGGGTCGCGGTTGGTCGCCGCCACGATGCGCACGTCGGTCGCGCGCTCCACGGTCGAGCCCACGCGCATGAAGGTGCCGGTCTCCAGCACCCGCAGCAGCTTGACCTGCAGCTCCATCGGCATCTCGGTGACTTCGTCGAGGAACAGCGTGCCGCCGTGCGCACGCTCGAAGAAGCCCTGGTGCTGGCGTTCCGCCCCCGTGAAGCTGCCCTTCTCGTGGCCGAAGATCTCGCTTTCCATCAGCTGGGGCGAGATCGCGCCGCAGTTGATCGCCAGGAACGGCTGCGAGCGCCGCCGGCTCAGGTCGTGCACCGTGCGGGCCACGAGTTCCTTTCCGGTGCCGCTGTCGCCGGTCACGAACACCGTCACCGAGGTGCCCGCCACGCGCGCGATCTGCTCGTAGACCCGGCGCATGCAGGCCGAGCGCCCGACGAGGTGGCCGAAGCGGCCGGTCTCGTCCACCGTATTGCGCCACGTCTCGATCTCGGCGGCCATGACGGAAGGCGGCATGACGCGCGAGAGCACGCCGCGCAGCTGCGGCAGGCTCACCGGCTTCACGAGATAGTCGGCCGCCCCGAGCCGCAGCGCCTGGATCGACGTCTCGAGCGTCGCATGCCCGGTCACCAGCACCACCTGGGTGTTGGAGCGCAGCGACTGCTCGCTCATGAAGGACAGTCCGTTGCCGTCCGGCAGGTGCAGGTCCAGCAGGACCACGTCCGGAGGCTGCAGCACCATCTTGCGGCGCGCCTCTTCCAGCGTGTGCGCCGTGGCGGCGTGGTAGCCCTCGGCACTGCACAGCGCCGCCAGCATGTCCGCCGCATCGGCGTCGTCGTCCACGATCAGAGCCAAACCCATGAAACCTCCAAGATGCACCCTTTCGTAGTGTGATGGTTACGCGGCCCGCGTGGCGCCGCCGGTGTAAGTGCGTGTGACGGCGCGGACTCAGGACGCCCGGTCCATTGCGTTTTGTAACTGTTCCATCGTGATCGGCTTGATGAGGTAGTCGTCGAAGCCGGCCTTCCGCGCCTTGGAAATATCCTGCGGCTGTCCGTAACCCGAGACGGCCACCATGCGCCCCGCATAGCCCGCGGCCCGCGCGCGCAGGGCCACCTCGTATCCGTCCACGCCGGGCAGTCCGATGTCGACGATCGCCACGTCGGGCCGCTCGGCGATGATGAGCACCAGCCCGTCGAGCCCGTCCTCGACCGCGTGCACCGTGTGCCCCTCGCCCTGCAGGTAGGCCGTCACGGAACGCAGCATGTCCGCATTGTCCTCCACCACGACGATGCGGCGCGCGGGGCCGCGCGGCCGCGCAGCCCCGGTGCCCGCGGCGGCGGCGGAGGCCGGGGCCACGCGCGGCCAGCGCACGGTGAACGCCGTGCCTTCCTCCGAGGTGTCCACCTCGATCGTGCCGCCATGCTGCTTCACCAGGTGCTGCACCAGCGTGAGCCCCACGCCCAGCCCGCCGTCCTGCCGGTCGAGCATGCGCTCGCCCTGCCGGAAGAGGTCGAAGATGTGCGGCAGCAGGGCGGCGTCGATTCCGTCGCCGGTATCGGCCACGCAGAGCACCGCCTCATCCTCCACGCAGGCCACGCTGACGTCGATGTGCCGGCCCTCCGGCGTGTATTTGATCGCGTTCTGCAGCAGGTTCACGATCACCTGCTCGATGCGCGTGGCGTCCGCGTGGATCCAGGCCGGCTGCAGATCGAACGTCCACGCATGCTGGCGCATGGTGCCGCCCACCGAGAGGGCGTCGCGCACGCTGCGCACGCGCTCGGCCAGATCGGTCGGCCTGCGTGCGAGCACGGCGCTGCCGCGCAGCACGCGGCTGACGTCGAGCAGGTCGCGCATCATGCTGGCGAGGTGCTGCGTCTGCCGCTGGATGATCGCGAGCGCCTGCCCCGCCGTATCCGGGCCACCGGAGCCGGTGGAGAGCACGTCCGACGCGGCCGCGATGGCCGCCAGCGGATTGCGCAGTTCATGGCTCAGCATCGTGAGGAATTCGTCCTTCGCGCGGTTGGCGGCTTCCGCCTGGCGGCGCGCTGCCTGCTCCTGCACCGATTGCAGCGCGCGCCGCTGCTCCGCGTTCTTCTGCTCCGTGACATCGACGGTGATTCCCACCACCTGCTCGGGACGCCCATGGGCGCCGTAGCGCAGCAGCAGGCGGCTGGAGAGCCAGCGGGGCGCCGCATCGGGCGCGGCCGCGATCCGGTATTCCAGGTGCGCCCGGGGCCGTCGCGTGCGCAGCGCGCGGGCCAGCGCCTGGCGCAGGCGCGGCCGGTCGTCCGCGTGCACGAGCGAGGTCCAGGCCCGCAGGCCGCGCTCGGGCGTGCTCCCCGCGTCCACCACCGGATCGCGCCCGAACAGTCCGGCCTGCCCCGCGGTCCACACCAGCTCTGACGGCCGGAAGCGGTACTCGAAGAACCCCACACACCCCGCCTCGCAGGCCAGGTCGATCAGGCTCTGCTTTTCCTGGCGCTTGCGGTCCGCCGCGAGCCACAGGGCCATCACCTGCAGCAGCTCGGTGATGTCGGTCACCGCGCTCAGGGCGCCGCGCGGCCTGCCGCTTTCGTCCAGCAGCGGCACCGCGCTCGCCACGACCGACACCGGTGCGCGACCGGGCACGCGGATCTCCAGCTCCATCGGGCCGACCGGCTGCGCCAGCCGGCAGGCCCGCTGCAGCGGCTGTTCGTCCGGCGACAGCAGTTTGCCGCCGCGGAACACCTGTGCCGGGATCTCCCGCCCGTCGTCCTGGTCCGCCATGCCCAGCAGCGAACGCATCACCGGGTTGTAGACCACGTGCCCGCAGTCCGCGCCATCGGCGAACGCGAGCCCGATCGGGGTGTTCTCGAAGAGCGCCTCGAATTCGGCGGCCTTGGCATGCAGCCGCTGGTGCGCCGTGGCGTCGCGGCGCTGAGCCGTCCAGAGCGCGTCGCGCAGCAGCGCGATCTCGCGCACCGGCACCCGCCGCGAGGGCGGCAGCCGCTGCGCACGGGCCAGCATCTGCAGGGGCTGCGCGATGCGCCAGGCCACCAGCAGCGCGAGGGCTACCCCCAGCAGCAGGCACAGGCCCATGGTGGCGAGCGCGGAGAGCATGCTGTTGCGCTCCGCCGCTTCGATGGGCGCGGCGGGCATGCCCGCGCTGACCTGCCAATCGAACGCGCCCACCGTGCGCCAGGTGGCCACGGCAGGCTCGGGCGCACCGTCCGAGCCCATGCGGGCCTGGGCACGCTCCGCCCCCGTGGCGAAGATCTGCCGGCCGCGCAGCAGATTGCCCACGGAGGCCACCACGTTCTGGCGCGCATCCACGAGCGCGACGAAACCGCCCGGTGGCGGCTGGCCCCGCAGCAGCAGGCGCTGCCAGACCTCGGCGTCCACCCGGGCACCGATCACGTAGCCCTCCGCCCCGCCCATGCGGATCGGAACGGCCACCGCCGATGTCGACTCCCCGGCGAACGGCCAGAGCGTGTCCGACACCACCGCCCCGCCGGTCGCCAGGGCCTTGCGCGCCAGTTCCTCCAGCGGGGTGTCCGCGGGTGCGCTTCCCGGGGGCTTCGCCGTGTCGAACAGCAACCGCCCGTCCGGGCCCATGAGAAAAATGCCGCGCCACTGCGGCCGCATCGGCGGGCGCTGGCGCAGCCACCGCTCCAGCACCGGGGCCTGGCCGGACTGCAGCGCGTCGGTCCTCGACAGCGCCGTCAGCGCATCGACCGTGGAGCCGATCTCGATGGCCACGGATTGCGCCAGGCCCGCCGCGGAATGGCCCAGCGTCGCCTGCACGCGCTCCCGCGCATCCATCAGCTCGGACACCACCTTGTAGGTGAGCTGCATCGCGATCGGCAGCGTGGCCACGAGGATCATGACCACCAGATAGGCACGCAGCGAGCCCGAGGGCCAGGCGCGGTCCAGCCACCGGGCGAGGGATGCGCCTCGCGCAGCGGTCGTGGGCGGCTCCGGCAGTTCGGTTCCAGCCCACTCAGGAGCCATCGGGCCGTCTTCGGCCCCAGCGTGTTCGCGCATGCAATAGTTTCCGCAATTAATACCTTCCAGCCGCCGTTCGGGGGGCGCACGCGATGCGCGAGACCCGGGCCCAGCACCATAGGGCAATCGGCAGGTTCCCCGAAATGGCATCTGTTACGGTGCATCGCTCCGAGTTGGCCGAGATTGTTGCAAAAGTATCCATCCGTTCAGTGTCGGACAAACACGGCACGGTGTTTGCAGACCCATTGCAGGTGCCACCACTCGGCTGGCGCACGCAGGAGCCTTTTTCCCATGCCATCGCTCAGACTCGGAGCCCGACAGAACCAGACCCCGCACCTCTCTCCGCGCCTGCAGAAAGCCGTGCAGCTGCTGCAGATGCCCACGGCCGAATTCATCCAGAGCGTCATGGGCGCCATGGACGAGAACCCGTTCCTCGAAGAGGACGAGGCGCCCGCACCGCCAGCCCAGTTCGCCGCCGAGTGGCCGGGGCTTCCCGCCGCCCCACCGGCCCGGGCGTCCCACGATGCCGGCGGCGATGGCCTGTCGTTGCTGGACCGCGAACCCGCCACCCCCACGCTGCACGAACACCTGCACGCGCAGTTGCGGCTGCTGCGGCTGCCCGACCGGCAGTTCCTGCTCTCCAGCCTGATCATCGAGGAGCTCACCGACGATGGCTACCTGAGCACGCCGCTCGCGTCGATCTGCGCGGACTATGGCGTGGAGCCGCCGGCCGATGGCGACGAGCTGCACGCCGCGCTGCGCACCGTGCAATCGCTGGAGCCGGCCGGCGTGGGCGCGCGGGATCTGCAGGAATGTCTGCGCCTGCAGCTGCCGGCGGTGTCCTGCCCGCTGCAGCGGGCGCTGTGCGATGCCGTGCTGCAGAAGGCGGCCGAGGGCTCCGGCCCACAGGCCATGCGGCAACTGGGCACTCGGCTCGACGTACCGCCCCATGCAGTGCGCGATGCGCTGGAGCGCCTGCGGCACCTCGATCCCCATCCGGGCTGGCGTTACGGCGCGCAGCCGGTGCCCTACATCGTTCCCGACGTCATCGCGCACAGGGCGCGCGGCCAGTGGACGGTATCCCTGAACGAAGCGGTGGTGCCGCGCGTGCGCGTGAACCGGCAGTACCAGCAGCTGCTGCAGCAGCGGCAGGATGCGGCCGGCTCCGCGGACGAAGCACCGGCCGGCGACGGCGCCCGGGCCGCGTCCCGCGATCTCACCGCCCAGCTGGCCGAGGCCCGGTGGACGGTGCGCAATGTGCAGCAGCGCTTTTCCACCGTGCTGGACGTGGCCCAGGCCATCCTGAAGCGCCAGCCGCATTTCCTCGAATACGGCCCCGTCGGCATGCGCCCGCTTTCGCTCAAGGAGGTCGCCGAGGACGTGGGCGCGCACGTCTCCACCATCTCGCGCGTGACCAACAACAAGTACATGCAGACGCCGTTCGGCCTGTTCGAGCTGAAGTACTTCTTCTCGCGCGCCATGGCCACGCCGGCCGGCCGGGACAGCTCGCCCACCGCCATCCGTGGGCTGGTGCAGGAGATCCTCGCGGCCGACGACGGAGCACGCCCGCTGTCCGACGTCGACATCGCGCGGCAACTGGAGCGCCAGGGCATCCGCATCGCCCGGCGCACGGTGACGAAGTACCGGCAGCAGTTGCGCATACCGCCGGCGGAACAGCGCGCCGCCGCGCGCCTCTGATTCCCAGCCGGCGCGGGACGCCCGGCCGAGGCCGAGGATGCGCCGCCCGCGGACGCGGACGATAATCGCATCCGCACCATGCCCTTCTTCTGCAGCGCCCTCGCCCGCCGCTTCGCACTCGCCTGCTTCGTGTGGGCCGTCGGCGTGGCCGGCATGTCGCCCTGGGCCGCTGCCGGCGGCGTGCTGGCGGACACCGTCTGCTCGGCGGACGGCGTCGCGCGGCGGGCGCCTGCTGCGGCCCCGGACGGCGACGTGCCCGCCCTGCCGCACGCGCATGCGCTCGATTGCCCCGCCTGCCTGCCGGCCAGCCTGCCCCCGCCCGGCACGCCGGACCTGCACCGCCTGGTGCCCTGTGCCGCCGGGCACGAGCGGCCGGCCGGCGCGCAGAACCTGCGCCCGCAGATGCCCGCCACCGCGCACCGGCCCGCGCGGGGCCCCCCGGCACGCGCCTGACCTCTCCTTCTCGCCGTTTTTCCGATTCCGGCCGTGTTCGACCGGGTTCACGGCACGCCCTGCCGGCGCCCCGTCCACGCGGCCACCCCCTTACCGAGCTTTCCCATGCACACCACGCAACGCATCGCCACATCGTCCCTCTTTGCCCTCTCCGCGCTGTTCTCCTGGGCCGCGCACGCCCAGACCGTCAGCATCCAGGATGCCTGGGTGCGTGCCACCGTCCCGCAACAGAAGGCCACGGGCGCATTCATGAAAATCACCGCTCCGCAGGCGATGAAGCTCGTGGGCGTGCGCACGCCCGTGGCACCGATCGCGGAAATCCACGAGATGAAGCTCGAGGACAACGTCATGCGGATGCGGCCGGCGGGCGCGCTCGAACTGCCGGCCGGCAAGGCGGTGGAACTCAAGCCGGGCGGCTACCACGTCATGCTCATGGACCTGCCCAAGGAGGTGAAGGCCGGCGAGACCGTGCCGCTGCAACTCGTGCTGGAAGCGTCCGACGGCAAGCGCCAGACGGTGGACGTCCAGGCCCCCGTGCGCGCCGTCAACGCCCCGGCGGGCGCCGCCCCGGCCCACGGCGCTTCGCACGCCGGCCACGGCGCCCACCAGCACTGAGGCATGCCCGGGCGGCCGGGGGGCATCCTGCGGTGCGGCGCGCGGCCTGGCGCCGCCTCCCCCATAATGATTCCCTCACCGCCCGCGTCCCGCACGCCTCCCCGCGGGCCTGCCAGGCCGGCCCGCCCGCTTCCCCTGCCATGAATCCAGACGCCCACCAACTCTGGCGCGCACCGCGCTGGGCCCTCGCCGTGCTGCTGGCCGTGCTGGGCATGATCGGCCCGTTTTCGATCGACACCTACATCCCGGCGTTCTCGGGCATCGCTGCCGCGCTCGGCGCCACGCCCGTGGAGATGCAGCAGACGCTGTCGGCCTACCTGTTCGGCTTCGCGTTCATGACGCTGTTCCACGGCGCGCTCTCCGACAGCTTCGGCCGCCGGCCCGTGGTGCTCTGGGGCATCGCCGTGTTCACGCTCGCCTCGGCGGGCTGCGCGCTGTCGCAGAGCATCGGCCAGCTGGTGCTGTTCCGCGCCCTGCAGGGCCTGTCCGCGGGCGCGGGCATCGTGGTCTCGCGCGCGGTCATCCGCGACATGTTCCCGCCCGCTCAGGCCCAGAAGGTGATGAGCCAGGTCACCATCTACTTCGGCGTGGCGCCGGCCATCGCGCCCATCATCGGCGGCTGGCTGTTCGTCCACACCGGCTGGCACAGCGTGTTCTGGTTCCTCACCGGCGTCGGGCTCACCCTCTGGATCGCCAACTACCGCCTGCTGCCCGAGACGCTGCATGCGGACCACCGCCAGCCCATCAACGCGCGCCACCTGCTGCAGGGCTACTGGCAGCTCGGCTCGAGCCCGCGCTTCCTGCTGCTGGCGCTGGCCAGCGGCGTGCCCTTCAACGGCATGTTCCTCTACGTTCTCGCGGCGCCGGCGTTCCTGGGCGAGCACCTGCACCTGGCGCCGACGCAGTTCTTCTGGTTCTTCATCCTCACCATCTCCGGCATCATGGGCGGCGCCTGGCTCAGCGGCCGCCTGGCCGGCCGCATCGCGCCCAAGCGGCAGATCCGCCACGGCTTCCTGATCATGTTCACGATGTCGCTGCTGAACCTGGCGGCCAATGCGCTGTTTCCAGCCCATGTGTCGTGGGCGCTCGTGCCGATCGCGGTGTTCGCCTTCGGCTGGGCGCTGATGGTGCCGGTGGTGACCCTGCTGGTGCTGGACCTCTACCCGGAGCGGCGCGGCATGGCCTCGTCGCTGCAGGCCTTCGTCGGCTCCACCGCCAACGGGCTCGTGGCCGGCGTGGTGGCGCCGCTGGTGATGCACTCCACCCTGCTGCTGGCCTGTGCGTCGCTGGGAATGATGTGCGTGGGCCTGGCGGCCTGGGTGGTGCTGCACCACCGCTGGCCCGACATCGGCCGCACCGCGGCGGCCGCCTGATCCTGGCGGGCCGCGTCTGCCGGGCCCGCGGGACGCTCAGTTGCGGCGCCGCTCCATGCCCGCCTCCTGGTAGTAGCGCAGCTTTTCCGCATACATGGCCTGGTCGGCCCGGTGCACGGCCGCCTCGAGCTGGTCGCCCGATGCGGCGATCGCCATCCCGATGGCCAGGCTGAGCGGACGGCCCGGATAGAACTGGTTGTTCAGCTCCAGCAGCGAACCGATGCGGTCGATCAGGGCCTGGGTGGCGCGCTCATCGGTGGCCGGCAGCAGCAGCGCGAACTCGTCGCCGCCGATGCGGGCCGCGCAGTCGGGAGAGTCCACCGCCTTGGTCAGCACCTCGCCCACGCGCCGCAGCATGGCATCGCCGGCCGCATGGCCGGCATCGTCGTTGATGCCCTTGAGGCCGTTCATGTCGACCACCACCACCCCGACCGGCCAGGGCCCCTTGCGCGTCAGCCGGTTGAGCTCTTCCACGTAGAAAGCCCGGTTGCGCAACTGCGTGAGCACGTCGTGCTTGCCGAGGTATTCCAGGTAGGCCTCGGCTTTCTTGCGGGCGGTGATGTCCACCAGCGAGAGCAGCACCATGGACCAGTCGTGCCGGTGCTCCTCCAGGATCGCGAACTGCATGTGGATATAGACCGCCTCGCCCGACAGGCTGTAGTTGACCACCTCGCGCTGCTGGAAGAGCCGGCCCTCCCACAGATCGAGCAGTTGCTCCGCGAAGGATTCCTGCATCTCGCCGCGGAACACCTTGCCGATCTGCTTGAAGAGCATCTCCTTGCTGTCCGCGCCGAACATCTCCAGCGTCTGCTGGTTCACGTCGATCACGCGGATCTCCTGCATGCAGCGGGTGACGAACTCCGGGTGCACCTTCAGGAAGGTCTTGAAGTCGCGGATGCCCTGCGCCCGCACGTCGTCGAGCAGGCGCTTGACGGAGCTGAAGTCCTCCACCCAGAGCGACACCGGTGAATTCTCGAACAGCCCGCGCGCGTACTGCTCGCTGCGCAGCAGCGCCGCGCCCGCGCCGATCTGCTCGGTGTTGTCCTCCAGCGAGATCAGCACCCGGTCCCAGCGGTCCTCGTGCCCCGGCAGGATGCGCCCCCGGATGTGCACGTCGAGCCTGCGACCGTCGAGAGCGTAGTTGACGGTCTGGTTCGAAAACTCCAGCGACCCCGACCACAGCTGCCGCAGTTCGGAGATCGCCTGCTCGAACATGTCGCCCCGGAACACCTGGTCGAGCGAGGCCAGCAGCGTCTCCTGGTCGTGCGCCGCGAACAGCTCCAGCGTGCGGCGGTTCACGCGCAGCACCTTCAGGCAGGCACCGTAGCGCTGCATCCGCGCGGGGTCTTCCCGCACATAGGCTTCCGCATCGGCCACGCCGTCGCGGCGCCAGCCGTCGAGCAGGGTCTTCAGTTCACTGAAATCCTCCAGCCAGAGCGATACGGGCGCCAGGTCGAACATGTGCTCGAAATCGCTGTCCGTCGAAGGGGAAAGAGAAGGGGTCATCCGGAAACACTCCGTGCGTGCATGCGGGGCGGCCGGAGGGAGCGTGCCCGGCCTGCGCGAGGGTTGGTGCGAGAAGCGCCCGCACGTGGCACGGCGGCGCCGGAGGTAAACGGCGCGACGGTCCGGTGCGGACACCCGGCACGCGGCATGGCCGATGGGGCCGTGCGCCATACCGCGGCTCGACCACGGGATTATGGTTCGGCCCGCGGCGCGGAGGCTCCACGCTGCGGCAAGGGACGAAAAAAAGCCAGCCCGGAGGCTGGCTGGTGCGGCGGCGCCTCTGCAGGGCCGCCGGCCGGAACGCCCCGCTCAGCGGGCCGGACGCGCCGGGCGCTTGCGCGCGTCGTGCGGAGCGAAGGACGGCTTGCCGCCGCCCGCGCCCGGCTTCGAGAACGCCGGCTTGCGCGGAGCGAAATCGCCGCCGCGGCCGCCGCCGAAATCACCACCGCGGCCACCGCCGAAACCACCGCGTGCGGGCTCGCCGAAGCCCTGCTTGCGGCCGTAGCCATCGCCGTCGCGGCGCGGGCCGAAGCCGCGCTGATCGTCGCCGCGGGGCGCAAAGCCACGCTGTTCATCGCCACGCGGCGCGAAACCACGCTGGTCGTCGCGGGGTGCGAAACCGCGCTGGTCATCGCCGCGCGGTGCGAAGCCACGCGATTCATCGCGCGGACCACGTGCATGGCGGTCGCCGAAGCCACCGCGGTCCCGGTCGCCGAAACCACCGCGGCCGCCGTTGCCACCGCCCGGACGGCGGTCACGGAAACCGCCGCCGCCTTCGCGGCCACGGCCGCCGAATTCCGGACGGGCTTGCGGCGCGCGCTGCTGCGGCTCCAGACCGGCGATCACATCGGTCTTGAACTGCTGGCGGCTGTAGCCTTCGATGTCGAAGATCTTGCGGCGGTCGCGGAACTCGGCGAACGTGACGGCCAGCCCGTCGCGGCCGGCACGGCCCGTGCGGCCGATACGGTGCGTGTAATCCTCGGCCTTCATCGGCAGGCCGAAGTTGAAGACGTGGGTGATCGTGGGCACGTCGATGCCGCGGGCCGCCACGTCGGTGGCGACCAGGATCTGCACCTGGCCGTTGCGCAGTGCCATCAGGCGCCGGTTGCGCAGGCCCTGGCTCAGCGCGCCGTGCAGCGCCACGGCCGAGAAGCCGTCCTGCTGCAGATCGTTGGCGAGACCGTCGCATTCCACCTGGGTGCTGGCGAACACGATGGCCTGGTTGATGGTGGTGTCACGCAGCCAGTGGTCCAGCAGCTTGCGCTTGTGCTGGGCGTTGTCGGCCCAGAACAGCGTCTGCTTGATGTTGGCGTGCTTTTCCTGCGGGGAATCGATCTGCACCTTCTTCACCGAGGCGCCGCCGTCGTGCATGACGCGCATCGCGAGCTGCTGGATGCGGGGCGCGAAGGTCGCGCTGAACATCATGGTCTGCTTGCGCTGGCTGGTCAGCTCGTTGATCTCGGCGAGGTCGTCGGAGAAGCCGAGGTCGAGCATGCGGTCGGCCTCGTCCACCACGAGGAACTGCACCTGGTCGAGCTTGATCTGCATCGAGCGCTGCAGGTCCAGCAGGCGGCCGGGCGTCGCCACCACGAGGTCTGCGTTCTGCAGCTTGGCGATCTGCAGCTGGTAGGGAATGCCGCCCACCACGTTCGCGACGCGCAGGCCGCGGCAGTGGCGCACGAGCTCGATCGCGTCGTGGGCCACCTGCTGGGCCAGCTCGCGGGTCGGGCACAGGATCAGCGCGCCGGGGGTGGCGGCCTTGAAGTGGCGCGGGTTGGTCGGGTCCTTGCGCTTGGCACGCTTCGGAGCGGTCTCGCCGCGGGCGGCGGCTTCGGCCGCAGCCGCTTCGTATTCCGCACGGGCAGCCGCCGCCGCCGCGGCCTGCTGGCCGATCAGCGTGTGCAGCACGGGCAGCAGGAACGCCGCCGTCTTGCCGCTGCCGGTCTGGCTGGACACCATCAGGTCGATGAACTTGCCGTCGGCAGCCCCGGCGCCCATGGCCAGGGGAATGGCGCGCTCCTGCACGCCCGTCGGCTGGGTGTAGCCCAGGTCGGCCACGGCCTGCACGAGTTCGGGGGCCAGGCCCAGTTCGACGAAGCCGTTGGGCACGGCCACGGTGTCTGCTGCGGCCTCGGGTGCCGCGGCTTCGGGAGCGGCGGCGGAGGTGTCAGCGGCGGAAGCATCAGCGGCCGGGGCAGCGGGTGCCAGGGTGGCTTCGGTTTCGGCCACGAAAGAGGAATCTGCAGGCGCGAAAGCGCCCTGCACTTGCAAAGTGTCGGTCATGTCTATGTTTCTCACACGAAGACGAACGCAGGCAAAGAGGCCTGCGCGGGCTCCGTCAATGGTTAAAAAACATCAACCATTCAACAGAACCGGCGCCCGGGTGTCGGGGCAGGTGAGCATTGGTGCGGAAGGTCGTGCAACGGATCTCGAAGATCCGCCGCCGTCCGCGGCCCGGTGTGAAGGGGAGATGCGCAAATCGCGCGAATCGGAAAGTGTGAATCCGTTTTTTTCCGCGCAAGCTGTCGATTGTCGCACGATTCGGGTTTTCCCGCAAACGGCGAATGCACCGGCGCCGGGTAAGGGTACGGGGCCGGCGTGCGGCCACGGCCCCTTGCGCGGTCAGGGCACCAGCAGGTGCCTGCGGTAGTGCGCCAGTTCCTCGATGGATTCGTGCACGTCGGCGAGCGCGGTGTGCTTCTGCGCCTTCTTGAAGCTGGAATACACCTCGGGTTTCCACCGCCGGGAGAGCTCCTTGAGCGTGCTCACGTCCACGTTGCGGTAGTGGAAGAACGCTTCCAGCTTCGGCATGTAGCGCACGAGAAAGCGCCGGTCCTGTCCGATGCTGTTGCCGCACATCGGCGCCACGCCCTTGCGCACGTAGGCCGAGAGAAACTGCAGGATCGCCTGCTCGGCATCGGCCTCCGTCACGGTGGAAGCGCGCACGCGCTCGATCAGCCCGCTGCGGCCGTGCGTGCCCTTGTTCCAGGCGTCCATGCCGTTCAGCAGCGCGTCGGACTGGTGGATCGCGAACACCGGCCCTTCGACCCGTGGCTCCAGCTCCGGCCCGGTCACGACGACGGCGATCTCGAGCAGCCGGTCGGTCTCGGGGTTCAGGCCGGTCATCTCGCAGTCGAGCCAGACGAAGTTCAGGTCGGATTTGGGAAGCGCGGGAGCGGAGGGAACGGATGCGGTATCGGACATGGCCCGGATTGTCTCCCAAGGCGCAGCGCCCCCGCCGCCCCAATGCCTGTCCGCAAAGCCCTAAACTCGCGCTACATGCCTCCCGCACCCGACGCCCACTCCTACTTCACCACGCCCGCCGGCCTGCTGACCGCGGCCTTCGCCCTGCTGCTCGCCGCCGGCCTGCTGGTGCGCTTCTGGCTGGCCTCGCGGCAGATCCGGCACGTGGCGCTCCACCGCGGCGCCGTCCCCGCGCCGTTCTCCGGGCGCATCCCCCTCGCCGCCCACCAGAAGGCGGCCGACTACACCATCGCCAAGGGGCGCCTGGGCCTGCTGGAAGCCGCGCTGGGCGCCGCCGTGCTGCTGGGCTGGACGCTGCTGGGCGGCCTGAACGCGCTCAACCAGGCGCTGCTGTCGGTGCTGGGCGGCGGCATGGTGCAGCAGATCGCGCTGCTGGCGGCGTTCGCGCTGGTGAGCGGCCTGATCGACCTGCCGCTCGCGGCCTACCAGACCTTCGTGCTCGAAGAGCGCTTCGGCTTCAACAAGACCACGCCGCGCCTCTGGCTGAAGGACCTGGCCCAGTCCACGCTGATGGGCGCCGCGATCGGGCTGCCGCTGGCCGCGCTGATCCTCTGGCTCATGGGGGCCGCGGGCGCGCTGTGGTGGCTCTGGGCCTGGGGTGCCTGGGTGGCCTTCAGCCTGGCGCTGATGGTCGTCTATCCGCTGTTCATCGCGCCGCTCTTCAACCGCTTCCAGCCGCTGGAGGACGAATCCCTCAAGGCGCGCGTCACGGCGCTCATGCAGCGCTGCGGCTTCGCGGCCAAGGGCCTGTTCGTCATGGACGGCAGCCGGCGCAGCGCCCATGCGAATGCCTACTTTACGGGCTTCGGGGCCGCCAAGCGCGTGGTGTTCTACGACACCCTGCTGCGCCAGCTGCGGCCGGGCGAGGTGGAGGCCGTGCTCGCGCACGAACTCGGCCACTTCAAGCACCGCCACATCACCAAACGCATGGTGGGCATCTTCGCGATGGCGCTGCTCGGTTTCGCGCTGCTGGGCTGGCTCTCGGGGCAGACCTGGTTCTACCAGGGCCTGGGCGTGCAGCCCGCGGTGCTGCTGCCCGGCCAGCCCGAGGGCTCGGCCCCCAACGACGCGCTGGCGCTGCTGCTGTTCCTGCTGGCCACGCCGTTGCTGACCTTCTTCGTCTCACCCGTCTTCGCCCAGTTGTCGCGCCGCGACGAGTTCGAGGCCGATGCCTATGCCATGGCGCAGGCGGACGGCAGCGAACTCGCCTCCGCGCTGCTCAAGCTCTACGAAGACAACGCCTCCACGCTCACGCCCGACCCGGTGTATGCGCGGTTCTACTACTCGCATCCGCCGGCCAGCGAACGGCTGGCGCGCATGCCCCTTCCCCAGCCATCGACATGACCACTTCCATGCTTCCCAAGAAAGATTGGTCCGCGCAGGCCCGCCGCGCACTCAGCCCCACCGAGATCGTCACGCGCCTGGCGGACCTGCAGGGCTGGGCCCTGAGCGGCGACGGCTCCGCGGTGGCGATCGAGAAGACCTACCGCTTCGCGAACTACTACGAGACCATCTCGTTCGTGAACGCCGTCGCCTTCATCGCCAACGCGCAGGACCACCATCCGGACCTGTCGGTGCACTACGACCGCTGCGTGGTCCGCCTGAACACCCACGACGTGAAGGGCATCTCCACCACCGATCTCGAATGCGCCGCGCGCTTCGACGCGCTGCTGGCGGCCTCCGAATGACGCACCGATCGGCGACCCATGGCTGAGCGCTCGGGCCCCCTCGAAGGTCTGGTGGTGGCCAGCCACGGCCGGCACTGCCTCGTCGAAAGCCCCGACGGCTCGCGGCGCATCTGCCATCCGCGCGGCAAGAAGAGCCAGGCGGTCGTCGGCGACCGCGTGCTCTGGCAGGCCCCGCCGCCCGGCCAGGGCGAAGAAGGCACGATCGAACGCGTGAAGGAGCGCCGCAACCTGTTCTACCGGCAGGACGAGATCCGCACCAAGTCGTTCGCCGCCAACCTCGATCAGGTCCTGATCCTCATCGCCGCCGAGCCGGTCTTCTCCGAAAGCCAGCTCGCGCGGGCGCTGATCGCCGCGGAGGCCGAGCGCATCGCGCCGGTCATCGCCCTCAACAAGAGCGACTTGGTGGAGCCCTTCGAGCGCGCCTGGGAGCGGCTCTGGCCCTACCGGCACATGTGCGGCGACGGCGCGGGCCGGCACCATTACCAGGTGCTGCCGCTGTCGCTCACCCACTCGGCCGAGGTCGACCAGGCCGCCCTGCAGGAGCAGCTGCGGGGCAAGACGACGCTGGTGCTCGGCCCCTCCGGATCGGGCAAGAGCACGCTCATCAACCTGCTGGTGCCGCATGCGTCCGCCGTCACGGGGGAGATCTCCCAGGCGCTCAATTCCGGCCGGCACACCACCACCACGACCACCTGGTACTGGGTGGACCCGGAGGAGCGCACCACCGCGCTCATCGATTCGCCGGGCTTCCAGGAGTTCGGGCTGCACCACATCGGCGCGGCGGACCTGCCCCGCCTCATGCCGGACATCGGCCAGCACGCGGCCGAATGCCGCTTCTACAACTGCACCCACCTGCACGAGCCCGGATGCGCGGTGATGGCCCAGGTGGACGAACCCGATGCCACGCCGGTGCCGGGCTCCGGGCGCATCGGCGCGAACCGCTACCAGATCTACCGCCAGCTGCACGAAGAGCTGAGCGCCCACCGCCACTGGTAGGCGGTGACTCCCGCTCCGCTCCCCCCTGCTAGCCGAGCAGCCGCGCGAGCGTCAGCAGGGCGAGCAGCAGCATCCACACGACGACCGAGCGCCAGACCAGCCCCACGACGCTGCGCAGGTGGCCCACTTCCGGCTCGCGGCCCGGCGTGCTGTCGCCATCGACCGCTTCGACGTCGGGCGGCACCGTGGCCAGCGGGTCCGGGCGCGCCTGCAGCACCTCCCCGCCCAGGCGCACGTTGATCGCGCCCGCCGTGGCCGCGAGGATCACGCCGTCGTTGTCGTTGGGAAAGTGCTGCGCATGGAAGCGCCAGCCGTCGATCGCCTCCTCGAAGCTGCCGACCACCGCGAAGCTGAGTGCCGTGAGCCGCGCGGGCAGCCAGTCGACCACCGTCCACGCCTGGGCGGACGCGCGCTGCAGCGGCTCGCTGCCCGGGTGCACGAGGCTCGCGCCGCGGCCGCCGGCCTTCCAGTAGCGCGACACGAATTCGGAGAGCCGGTAGAACACCGCGCCCGCCGGCCCGAGCCCCAGCGCCGCGAGCACGGAGAACCACGCGAGCACGCCGAACACGTGCCGGTGCGCGGCGATCACCGAATATTCGATCACGTGCCGCACGATCTCGCTGCGCGGCAGCAATCCCACGTCCACCTGCTGCCACGCGGCCAGCCGGGCGCGCGCGGCGTCTTCGTCGCGCTCTTCGAGCGCATCGCGGATGTTGGTGAAATGGTGGCTGAACTGCCGGAAGCCCAGCGTGACGTAGAGCACGGCCACGCTCCACACCACCGCCGCGGGCCAGCCGATGGCCACCATCAGCAGCCAATGCACGCCCAGCACCACCAGCGAGGGCACGCAGACGGCCAGCGCCCAGGCCACCCAGCCATGGCGCGGCTTGCCCGCATCGAAATTGCGGCTCACGGACAGCGCCCAGGCGCGCACGCCGGCATGGATCGGGTTGCTGCGGGCCAGGGGACGCGCCTGCTCGATCAGCAACGCCATCAGGATGGCAAAGAAGCTCATGTGGGCATCATACTGGCCCGTACTTGTGGATACATGGCTGCCGCGTTGCGGCTGGTGCCCCGGGCGTCAGACCAGGAGGAACCGGTAGAGATTGCGCAGCATGCCCGCCGTCGCGCCCCAGATGAAGCGCACGTCCCCCGTGGCCGGGTCGGCGTAGGGCATCGAGAACCACTCCCGCCGCACGCCGCCCACGTCGAGCGCATGGCGGCGGTGGTTCGCGGGGTTCAGCAGGAAGGCGAGCGGCACCTCGAAGATCTCGGCCACCTCGTAGGGGTTGGGCCGCAGCTCGCCTTCGGGCGCTACCAGCGCGACCACGGGCGTGACCAGGAAGGCCGTGCCGGTGGCATACACCGGCAGCGTGCCCAGCACCTCCGCCCGGCTGCGCTCCAGCCCGACCTCTTCATGCGCCTCGCGCAGCGCGGCCGCCGCGGCATCGGCATCGCCCGGATCCACCTTGCCGCCGGGAAAGGCGACCTGCCCCGAATGGTTGGAGAGGTGCGCCGTGCGCTCCGTCAGCAGCACGGTGGGCTCGTCGCGCTGCACGATCGCCACCAGCACGGCGGCGTCGCGCGGCGCTCGGGTGGTCATGGCCCGCTCGCGCAGCACGTCGGGCGTCCAGACCGGCGGCGCGGCGAACCGCCGGCGCAGGGCCTCGGGCGCCCAGGCCGATGCCGGCACCGGCGGCAGGTGCGCGTCCACGCCCAGCACCGGCACGCTGCGCGGATCGAAGCCCGGCAGGGCCGTGAGCGGGCCGACCGGACCGGCCGGACCGGCCGGAGCCGCGCCGCCCGGGGACGCATCGGCAAAAGCAGGGGAAAGTGGGGAAGACATGCGCAGGATTGTGCGGGAAGGCCGCGGCCCGGGCTGGCAACGCATCGGCCATGAAAAAAGCCGCTACAGGACCCTGTAGCGGCTTCAGGTGCCGAGAGCGGCCGGGGCCGATCAGGCGGCGGCAGCGGGAGCGGCAGCCTTGTTGACGCGCGAAGGCAGCTTTTCCTTGATGCGGGCCGACTTGCCGGAACGGTCGCGCAGATAGTACAGCTTGGCACGGCGGACATCGCCGCGGCGCTTCACTTCGATGCTGGCGATCAGCGGGCTGTAGGTCTGGAACGTACGTTCCACGCCTTCGCCGCTGGAGATCTTGCGCACGGTGAAGCCGCTGTTGAGGCCACGGTTGCGCTTGGCGATCACCACGCCTTCGTAGGCCTGCACGCGCTTGCGGCTGCCTTCCACCACGTTCACGCTCACGATGACGGTGTCACCAGGGGCGAATTCGGGGATGGTCTTGTTCAGGCGGGCGATTTCTTCCTGCTCGAGGGTCTGGATCAGATTCATGATGTCTTCCTTGCGATCGTGGCCGCGCCAGGATTGGCTGGGCGTCGGGATTGACGGGAATGTGCTTGAAGGCTGAAGTCTCGGCAGCACCCCCAAGAGGGATGCTGCCAGGCGCCTCAAGCGGCCGGGCAGAGGATCGAAAAGCCCGCCATTATAGCAATCCCCCGAGTTTCGCCAAGGTGGCCTCGTCGGCGCGGTCCAGCAGGCCGGCACCGCGCGCGGCTTCGATGAGTTCGGGCCGATGGCGTGCCGTCACCGCGAGCCGCTGGTCGCGCCGCCAGCGTTCGATCTGCGCATGGTGGCCGGACAGCAGCGGCGCGGGCACGGCCTGCCCCTGCCAGGCCTCGGGCCGGGTGTAGTGCGGACAGTCCAGCAGGCCATCGAGCGCGGCGTTGAAGCTGTCCTCCTGGTGGCTGCCCTCGTCGTTCAGCACGCCGGGCTGCAGCCGGGCCACCGCATCCAGTAGGGCCATCGCAGGGATTTCGCCGCCGGACAGCACGAAATCGCCCAGGCTCAGCTGAACGTTCACATACGTATCGACGAACCGCTGGTCCACACCTTCGTATCGGCCGCACAGCAGGATCGCGCCCTGCCCTTCGGCCCACCCGACCACGCCGGCATGGTCGAGCCTGCGGCCGGTCGGTGAGAACATCACGAGCGGGGCCTGCGTTTCGGCGGGCTCGCCGCGGTCCGCGCGGATGGCGAGCAGGCAGCGTTCGAGCGGTTCCGCCATCATGACCATGCCAGGGCCGCCGCCGAACGGCCGGTCGTCCACGCGGCGGTAATTGCCCTCCGCATGGTCGCGCAGGTTCCACAACCGCACGTCCACGAGCCCGGTGGCATAGGCGCGCCGCGTCACGCCGCTCGCCAGGAACGGCGCGAACAGCTCCGGGAACAGGGTGATGACGTCGAAGCGCATGCCGGCGTCGCCTCAGTAGTCGGGCTGCCAGTCCACCACGATGCGGCGCCCGGGAATGTCCACCTGGTCGACGAAGGCGGAGACGAAGGGGATCATGCGCTCCTGCTCCTTGCCGTCTTCCTGCGCATAGGAGAGCACCAGGGTGGTCTGCGGCCCGGTGGCCAGCAGCTCGCGCACCGTGCCGAGCGCGATGCCTTCGCGGTTCACCACCGCCAGGCCGATCAGGTCGACCCAGTAGTACTCGTCCTCGGCCGCCGTGGGGAAGCTCGAGCGCGGCACGAAGATGCGGGCGCCCTTCAGCGCCTCGGCCGCGTCGCGGTCGTCCACGCCCTGGGCATGCGCCACGACGGAATCGGAATGCTCGCGCGCCTGGCGGATCGGCAGCAGCACCGTGCCGGTGAAGAAGCTCTTCGCCCCCTTCTCGCTCGGCTGCAGGTACCACCGCTTGGACGAGAAAAGCGCTTCCGGATCGGCGCTGTAGGGCAGCACCTTGAACCAGCCCTTGACGCCCCAGGCATCCGCGATGCGCCCCACTTCCACCGCGTCGGCGGGCAGTTCGGCGGGATCGAGGATCGGAAGGGTGGCCATGGCAAAAAAGAGGAGATGGAAAGAAAAAAAGCGGGCTCCGTGTGCCGTGGCAACGGAGCCCGCCTCGTTCCGGGAAAGATGGATTTCCCGGTTCGACGTCTGAGGATCAGGCGGCGACGGCCTTCTTGGCAGCCTGCTTGATCAGACGCTCGACGGTGTCGGACGTCTGGGCGCCCACGCCCTTCCAGTACGTCAGGCGGTCCTGGGCGATGCGCAGGCCTTCTTCGCCGTCCTTGGCGGTGGGGTTATAGAAGCCCAGGCGCTCGATGAAGCGGCCATCGCGGCGCACGCGCTTGTCGGCGACGACGATGTTGAAGAACGGACGGCCCTTGGAGCCGCCGCGGGAGAGTCGAATGACGACCATAATGAATCCTTCGGGTGGGACAGCAAAATCTGCTGAGGTTTTGCGGCGTTTGAGACACGCGACATGGCCACCCGGCCAGCGACACGCTGCAAAGTCCGCGATTATAGCCACATCCCGATCTATGCCCACCATCCGCCCGAGCCGCGACGAAGACCTTCCCGCCATCACCGCCATTTACGCCCACCACGTGCTGCACGGCACGGGCACGTTCGAGACCGATCCGCCGAGCGCCGCCGACATGGCCGCCCGCCGCGCCGACGTGCTCGGCCGCGGCCTGCCCTACCTCGTGGCCGAGGAGCAGGGAGAGATCCTCGGCTTCGCCTACGCCAACTGGTTCAAGCCGCGGCCTGCCTACCGCTTTTCCGCCGAGGATTCGATCTACGTGGCGGACGCCGCGCGCGGCCGCGGCGTGGGCCGGCTGCTGCTGGACGCGCTGTGCGAGGCCGCCGAAGCCGCGGGCGTGCGCAAGCTGCTGGCGGTGATCGGCGACTCCGCCAATGCCGGCTCGGTCGGCGTGCACCGTGCCGCCGGCTTCACCGAGATCGGCGTGATGCGCTCGGTCGGCTGGAAGTTCGGCGCCTGGCGCGACGTCGTGCTGATGGAAAAACCCCTGGGCGCCGCCGACACCACGGCCCCCGAATGACCGCGCAACGCCCCGCTCCGATGGCCCGCACCCGCAGCAAGAGCAAGACGGTCGCCGCATGGCTGGCCTTCCTCGGCGGCCCGCTCGGGCTGCACCGCTTCTACCTGCATGGCTTCGGCGACCTGATCGGCTGGATGCTGCCGATCCCCACGGCGCTGGGCATCCACGGCATCCAGCGGGTGCAGCAGTTCGGCCAGGACGACCGCCTGAGCTGGATGCTGATCCCGCTGCTGGGCTTCACCATCGCCGGATGCGCCCTGCGGGCGATCCTCTACGGCCTGATGGCGCCCGAGCGCTGGAACGCCCGCTTCAACCCGGGCAGCGTGCCCGACGCGCCGGCCGGGCGCACCCGCTGGGCCACGGTGTTCGCGATCGCGCTGTCGCTCATGGTCGGCACGGCGGTGCTCATGGCGAGCATCGCCTACAGCTTCCAGCACTATTTCGAATACCAGATCGAAGAGGCGCGCAAGATCTCGCAGTGAGGCCGCAGCGCCCGGTCAGTACAGCTGCAGGCTGATCCAGTAGGCGATGGCCGCCACGAAGGCGCTGGCCGGAATCGTCAGGATCCACGCCCAGACGATGTTGCCGGCCACGCCCCAGCGCACGGCGCTCGCGCGCTGCGTGGAGCCCACACCGACGATCGCGCCGGTGATGGTGTGGGTGGTGGACACCGGAATGCCGAGCGCGGTGGCGAGGAACAGCGTCATCGCGCCGCCCGTTTCCGCGCAGAAGCCGCCCACGGGCTTGAGCTTGGTGATCTTCTGACCCATCGTCTTCACGATGCGCCAGCCGCCGAACATCGTGCCGAGGCCGATCGCGAGGTAGCAGGACACGATCGCCCAGGTGGGCGGAGACGCGTCCGATGCCGAGGCGTAGCCGGTCGCGATCAGCAGCAGCCAGATGATGCCGATGGTCTTCTGCGCATCGTTGCCGCCGTGGCCGAGGCTGTAGGCGCCGGCCGAGACCAGCTGCAGCCGGCGGAACCACTTGTCGATCTTGCTGGGGCGCGCGCGGCGGAAGATCCAGGCCACGGCGACCATCATGAGCGAGCCCAGCAGGAAGCCGAGCAGCGGCGAGATGAAGATGAACGCCACGGTCTTCAGGATGCCCGCGGAGACCAGCGCGCCGACCCCGGCCTTGGCGATCACCGCCCCCACAATGCCGCCGATCAGCGCATGCGACGAGCTGCTCGGGATGCCGTAGTACCAGGTGATGACGTTCCAGGTGATGGCGCCGACGAGCGCGCCGAACACCACGTGGGTGTCCACCACGCCGGGCTGCACGATGCCCTTGCCGATGGTGGCCGCCACGCTCAGGTGGAAGATGAAGATCGCGACGAAGTTGAAGAACGCGGCGAAGACGACCGCCTGCGTGGGCTTGAGCACCCCGGTGGAGACGACCGTCGCGATCGAATTGGCGGCGTCGTGGAACCCGTTCATGAAATCGAACAGGATGGCGAGCGCGACCAGGAGAACGACGACCCACAGGGCGGTTTGTACGGTTTCCATGCTTGGCTTTTCTCGGGGCGTGGCTGGGCGTCCGCCGCGGGATCAGGAGTTCTCGAGGATGATGCCCTCGATGTGGTTGGCCACGTCCTCGCACTTGTCGGTGATCGTCTCCAGCAGTTCGTAGATCGCCTTGAGCTTGAGCACCTCGCGCACGTCCGGCTCCTCGCGGAACAGCTTGCTCATGGCGCTGCGCATCACGCGGTCGGCATCGCTCTCCAGGCGGTCGATCTCTTCGCAGGTCTTTAGCGCGGCCTCGGCCACCGCCGGTTCGGCGATCTTGTCGAGCAGCTTCACCGCATCGCGCAGGCGCTCGCAGCACTTGAGGCTGAGGTCCGTGAGGCGCGTGATTTCTTCGGTCATGTGGCGGACGTCGTAGAGCGCCATGGTCTCGGCCGAGTCCTGGATCAGGTCGGCCACGTCGTCCATCGTGTTGATGAGCGAATGGATCTGCTCACGGTCGATGGGCGTGATGAAGGTCTTGTGCAGTGCGCGGTTCACGTCGTGCGTGACACGGTCGGCGGCGCGCTCGGCGTTGTCCACGTCCTGGTTGTACTTGTCGCGCAGGTGCGGATCGTTGTAATTCGCCACCAGCTGCGAGAACGCGCGCGCCGCCTCGACGATGCGGTCCGCGTGCTGGTTGAACATCTCGAAAAAATTGCCCTCGCGGGGCAACAGCTTTCCAAACAACATGGGGACTCCTGGACGGCTGGCAGGCACGCGCCACGTGCGGCAGCGCCGCGTATGTGACGGAATGGTGACGGTTTCACGAAAGGCGCGAGTTTAACCGGGCCGGGCCCCGAGATGCCGAGCGCGCACATATGGCCTCAGAAGCCGCATGTTCGGTGTCGAAGCGGGCCTTCGTGTCAGCCCCCTCCTACAAATGCCGATTGTGAGCACCCACAAACCTCGCATGCCTCGACGTTTCCAATGGAGCGCACGGCCCGCCCGGGCCGCGCAACGACCAGCGCCCATCCGCCACACCCACAAGGATTTCCCATGCACGCAACGTCCCGCTCTCTCCGGTTGCTCGCCTGCGCCGCCGCCCTCGCCTGCGGCACGCTGACGGCCCACGCCCAGGCCACCCGCACCAACGCGGACACCGGCAACTCCTTCATTCCGGCCACGCAGCAGGGCTACATCGGCCTGAATGCCGGCCAATCGAAATACGACCTGCGCAACGGCACGAGCCTCTTCAACTTCGACGACAGCGACACCGGCTGGAAGCTCTACACGGGCGGCTTCTTCCATCCCAACTTCGGCGTGGAATTCGGCTACCTGAACTTCGGCAAGGCCAGCCGCCTCGGGGGCGACACCAAAGCGCAGGGCCTGAACTTCAGCCTGGTGGGCCGCGCCCCGATCGGCGAGCAGTTCGACGTGTTCGGCAAGGTCGGCACGACCTATGGGCGCACCAAGACCTCCGGCAATCCCGGATTCGGCGTGGCCACGGGCGACGACAACGGCTTCGGGCTTTCGTACGGCGCCGGCGTGCGCTGGGCCTTCAATCCGCAGTGGGCGGCCGTGCTGGAGTGGGAGCGCCACCGCCTGCACTTCGCCGACGGCAAGTCGGACGTGGACATGACCACCGTCGGCGTGCAGTACCGCTACTGAGCGGGAGCGCCGGCCGGGGCCCTGCTCCTGCCGGACGCGGACATCGCGGACATGAGAAAGGCCCCTCGCGAGGGGCCTTCGTTTTGGGTGGACGGCGCAGGGTCGCCCGGGGTCACTCGCCCAGGTAGGCGGCCCGCACGCGCGGGTCGTTCAACAGCTGCTGGCCGGGGCCGGTCATGCTGATCAGGCCCGACTCCATGACGTAGCCGCGGTCGGCCAGCGCCAGCGCGCGGCTCGCATTCTGCTCCACCAGCACGATGGTCACGCCCAGGGCGTAGACGTCGCGCACCACCTCGAAGATCTTGTCCACCATGATCGGCGACAGGCCCATGGAGGGCTCGTCGAGCAGCAGCACCTTGGGCTGGCTCATGAGCGCGCGGCCCATCGCCAGCATCTGCTGCTCGCCGCCCGACATCGTGCCCGCGAGCTGGTCCTTGCGCTCGCGCAGGCGCGGGAAGATATTGAACATCTTCTCGATGTCGGCCTCGATGCCCGCCTTGTCGTTGCGCGTGTAGGCGCCCATCAGCAGGTTCTCGGTGATCGTCATGCGCGCGAACACGCCGCGGCCCTCGGGCACCATCACGAGGCCCTTCTTCACCAGGTCCCAGGCGCCCTTGCCACGGATGCTCTCGCCCAGGTATTCGATGTCGCCGTCGTTCATCGGCAGCGTGCCGGTGATGGCCTTCATCGTCGTGGTCTTGCCGGCGCCGTTGGAGCCGATCAGGGAGACGAGCTCGCCCTCGCGCACCTCGAAGTCCACGCCCTTCACGGCCTGGATGCCGCCGTAGGCCACCTTCAGGCCCTTCACGGACAGCAGTACGTTGTTGGATTTCTCGGCCATGCTCAGTGTCCTCCGGTGCCCAGGTAGGCCTCAATCACTTTTTCGTTCTTCTGCACGTCGGCAGGCGTTCCCTCGGCGATCTGCTTGCCGTAGTCAAGCACGGTCACGCGATCGCACAGGCCCATCACCAGCTTCACGTCGTGTTCGATGAGCAGGATGGTGCGGTTGTCGCGGCGGATGCGGTCGATCAGCTCGCGCAGCTGCACCTTCTCGGTGGCGTTCATGCCGGCGGCCGGCTCGTCGAGCGCGATCAGCTGCGGGTCCGTGGCCAGGGCGCGGGCGATCTCCAGGCGGCGCTGGTCGCCGTACGACAGCGTGCGCGCCTTGAAATCGGCGTACTTGCCGATGCCCACGTAGTCGAGCAGCTCCTGGGCGCGCTTAGCGATCGCGGCCTCTTCCTCCTTGAAGGCCTTGGTGCGGAAGACCGCGCCGATCAGGCCCGAGTGCGTGCGGATGTGCCGGCCCACCATCACGTTCTCGAGCGCCGTCATCTCGGCGAAGAGGCGGATGTTCTGGAACGTGCGCGCGATGCCCGCCTTGGCGACCTCGTGCACCGCCGTGGGCTCATACGGCTTGCCGGCGAGCTGGAAGGTGCCGCTGTCGGGCGTGTAGAGGCCCGTGATGACGTTGAAGAAGGTGGTCTTGCCGGCGCCGTTCGGCCCGATCAGGCCGTACACCTGGCCGCGGCCGATGGTGATGCCGACGTCGGACAGGGCCTGCAGCCCGCCGAAACGCTTGGAAATACCGGCGACCTTCAGCACCACTTCGTTGGTTGTTTCTGCCATGTTCATTGCTCTCGAAGGGTGTTCTCAGGACTTCTGCACCAGGCTCTTGCCGTGCTCCGGCGACGGCCAGAGGCCGCGCGGGCGCAGCAGCATGATGATGATCATGGCCAGCGCGATCAGCAGCTGCCGCAGGATGGCGGAGTCGAGGCGGCCGTCCGTCATGGCCTGCAGCGGGCCGGCCACGTAGCGCAGCACCTCGGGCAGCGCGGACAGCAGCACGGCGCCCAGGATCACGCCCGGGATGTGGCCGATGCCGCCCAGCACCACCATGGCGACGATCATCACCGACTCCATCAGGCTGAACGATTCGGGGGAGACGAAGCCCTGGAACGCACCGAACATCGCGCCCGACACGCCGCCGAACGACGCGCCCATGCCGAAGGCCAGCAGCTTCAGGTTGCGGGTGTTGATGCCCATGGCCTTGGCGGCGATCTCGTCCTCGCGGATGGCCATCCACGCGCGGCCGATGCGCGAATCCTGCAGGCGATAGCAGATGATGACGCTCAGCACCACCAGCACCAGGAACAGGTAGTAGTAGAGCGTGACGGAATTGATGTCGTAGCCGAACACCTCCAGGCGCCGGCCGAGGTCCAGGCCGAAGATCTTCACCGAGTCGATCTGGCCGATGCCCTTGGGCCCGTTGGTCAGGTTGACGGGGTGGTCGAGGTTGTTCAGGAAGATGCGGATGATCTCGCCGAAGCCCAGCGTCACGATGGCGAGGTAGTCGCCGCGCAACTTGAGCGTGGGCGCCCCCAGCAGTGCCCCGAAGATCGCGGCCACCAGCGCGGCCAGCGGTATCACGAGCCACAGCGAGGTGTGCAGCCCGTTCGGGAACATGGCCGCGAAGCTCGCGAAGGTGTCCGAGAGGTGCGGCGACGCCATCAGGCCGAACAGGTAGGCGCCGACGGCATAGAAGGCCACGTAGCCCAGGTCGAGCAGGCCGGCGTAGCCGACCACGATGTTCAGGCCCAGGGCCAGCATCACGTAGAGCAGTGCCAGATCGGCGATGCGCACCCAGGCGTTGCCGAAGAATTGCAGGATCAGCGGCAGCACCAGCAGCGCGATCGCGCCGAGGATCCATTGGACTTTGTTGTTTTTCATGGAGTGCTCTCCTCAGGCACGGTCGGCCACACGCTCGCCCAGCAGGCCCGAGGGGCGCAGCGTGAGGATGATGATCAGCACGATGAAGGCGAAGATGTCGGTGTAGTGGCTGCCCAGCAGGCCGCCCGTGAGGGTGCCGATGTAGCCGGAGCCGATGGCCTCGATGAGCCCCAGCAGGATGCCGCCGACCACCGCGCCGGCCAGGTTGCCGATGCCGCCGAACACGGCCGCCGTGAACGCCTTGAGGCCCGGCAGGAAGCCCATGGTGTGCTGGGCGGTGCCGTAGTTGGAGGCGTACATGATGCCGGCGATGGCGGCGAGCACGGCGCCGATGATGAACGTGGCCGAGATCACCATGTCGGGCTTGACGCCCATCAGCGCGGCGACGCGCGGGTTCTCGGCGGTGGCGCGCATCGCGCGTCCGAGCTTGGTGTAGTTGACCAGGTAGACCAGCGAGGCCAGCGCGATCGCCGTGACGCCCAGGATCAGGATCTGGGTGGACGTGATCACCGCGCCGCCGACCTGGAATGGCGTGGTGGGCAGCAGCGTCGGATAGGGCTTGTAGTTGGGCTTCCAGATGATCATCGCCAGCGTCTGCAGCAGGATGGACATGCCGATGGCGGTGATCAGGGGGGCCAGGCGCGGGCTGCTGCGCAGCGGCCGGTAGGCGACCTTCTCGATGGTGAAGTTGAGCGCGGCGGCCACCACGCAGGCGATGATCGTCGCCAGCAGCAGGATGGCCCAGCCCGGCGCGCCCGGCATGGCCTCCTGCATGAGGCCGATGCAGCTCCAGCTGGTGAGCGCTCCGATCATGAGCACCTCGCCATGGGCGAAGTTGATCAGTTGAATGATGCCGTACACCATGGTGTAGCCCAAGGCTATCAAGGCGTACATGCTGCCGAGGACCAGACCGTTGATGATCTGCTGCAGCAAAATGTCCATAGAGAAAGTCCTTCGTTGGTAACGTCCCACCCGTCATGGGGCCGGGAATCGGTTCAGCCTTTTGGGCCCGAATGCCATGTAGCAAAAAACCCGCCAGGACGGGTGCCACGCGGGTTTGGTGCGGGATTGTAGCCAGATGCCTTGCAGCCGCCTTACCACGGCCGGACGGGGTTTTCCCGGGGATCGGCAGCCCATCAGCAGCCTGTATCGGGCATTAGCGGCGCTGATCCGGAAGGACGCGCCGGGGCCCGTCAGCCGGCTTCGGGGGGCGCCCCGGGCAGCGCCGCCTCGCCCTGGCGGGCCGCCTCGTCCAGTTGGCGCAGGTGGGCGAGCTTTTCTCCGATCTTCGCCTCGAGCCCGCGCGGCACGGGCGCGTACCAGCCCGGCTCGGGCATGCCTTCGGGCAGGTAGGTCTCGCCGGCGGCATAACCGCCCGGCTCGTCGTGGGCGTAGCGGTAGGCCTTGCCGTGGCCCAGTTCCTTCATGAGCTTGGTCGGCGCGTTGCGCAGGTGCACGGGCACCTCGCGGGACTTGTCCTTGCGGATGTGGGCGCGGGCCTGGTTGAAGGCCATGTAGCCGGCGTTGCTCTTGGGCGCCGCGGCCAGATACAGCACGGCCTGCGCGAGCGCCAGCTCGCCCTCGGGAGAGCCCAGGCGCTCGAACGTGGTGGCGGCATCGTTGGCGATCTGCAGCGCCCGCGGATCGGCCAGGCCGATGTCCTCCCAGGCCATGCGCACGATGCGGCGCGACAGGTACTTGGCATCCGCGCCGCCATCGAGCATGCGGCAGAACCAGTAGAGCGCCGCGTCCGGGTGCGAGCCGCGCACCGACTTGTGCAGGGCCGAGATCTGGTCGTAGAAGTTGTCTCCGCCCTTGTCGAAGCGCCGCGCGTTGAGCGTGAGCGCGTTCTGCAGGAAGGCCGCATCCACCCGCTCGACGCCGGCCGCGCGCGCCGCGGTATCGGTCTGCTCCACGAGATTGAGCAGCCGCCGGGCGTCGCCGTCGGCATAGCCCACGAGGGTGTCGACGGCGCCGTCGTCCAGCACCAGGTGCGTGAGCACCTCCGACTGGGCGCGCCGCACGAGCTGCCGGAGTTCGTCTTCATTCAGCGCCTGCAGCACATAGACCTGGGCGCGGGACAGCAGCGCGGAGTTGACCTCGAACGACGGGTTCTCGGTGGTGGCGCCCACGAAGGTCACCAGCCCCGACTCGACGAACGGCAGCAGGCCGTCCTGCTGGCTCTTGTTGAAGCGGTGGATCTCGTCCACGAACAGGATCGTCTTCTTGCCCAGCGCGAGGTTGTGCTCGGCCTGCTCCATCGAGGCGCGGATCTCCTTCACGCCCGAGAACACGGCCGAGAGCGCGATGAACTCGTAGCCGAAGGCGCGCGCCGTGAGCCGCGCCAGCGTGGTCTTGCCCACGCCGGGCGGCCCCCAGAGGATCATCGAGTGCGGCTTGCCGGATTCGAAGGCCAGCCGCAGCGGCTTGCCCGGCCCGATGAGGTGCGATTGCCCGATCACCTCGTCCAGGCTGGCGGGGCGCAGGGCTTCGGCCAGGGGGGCGGCGGGAGCGGTGGTGAAGAGATCGGCCATGGGCGGAGGAATGCGGTGCGGCGGGAGTGGGGAAGCCGCACCCATTATTCCTGCAGCCGTTATCCTGCACCAAACCGGGGACTCCGCCCCGTCCACCGCCCTGCCGATCCGTCTTTCCTGCTCGCTTCCATGACCGACCTGCCCGCCCTGCTCCGCGACGCGCGGGCCTGCACCCTCTGCGCCGCCAGCCTGCCGCACGGACCGCGGCCGGTGCTGCAGGCCGCCGCCGGGGCGCGGATCCTCGTCGCGGGCCAGGCGCCCGGGCGCAAGGTGCACGCCAGCGGCATCCCATTCGACGATGCGAGCGGCGAGCGGCTGCGCGACTGGATGGGGGTGGACCGGGACACGTTCTACGACGCGGAGCGCATCGCGATCCTGCCGATGGGCTTCTGCTACCCGGGCACGGGCCGCTCGGGCGACCTGCCGCCGCGGCCCGAATGCGCGGCCCGGTGGCGGCAACCGCTGCTGGACGCCCTGCCCGGCATCGCGCTCACGATCGTGCTGGGCGCCCATGCGCTGGCGTGGCACCGGGGCGGCGCGGCGCCGGCCGCCTCGCTCACGGACGCGGTGCGCGGCTGGCGCCAGGACGCGCCGCGGCTCTGGCTGCTGCCCCACCCCAGCCCGCGCAACAACGGCTGGCTGAAGCACAACCCCTGGTTCGCGGCGGAGGTGCTGCCCGCGCTGCGGCACCACGTCGCCGAAGCGCTCGGGCGCTGAAAGACGGGCGCACAATGCGCGCCGGCCGCGCCGCACTGCCGAGCGTGCCGCCCCTCCATTCACCCACCGGAGCCCTCCCATGTCCTTCGCCGCCCATGCCGTCGTCGCCCTGATCGGGCTGCTGCACGTCTACATCCTCGTGCTGGAAATGTTCCTTTGGGAGAAGCCCGCGGGCCTGCGCGCATTCGGCAACACGCCCGAGCGCGCGGCGGCGACGAAGGTGCTGGCGGCCAACCAGGGGCTCTACAACGGCTTCCTGGCGGCGGGGCTGTTCTGGGGGCTGTGGCTGGGCGGCCCGCAGGGCCGCGCGGTGATGGCGTTCTTCCTGCTGTGCGTGCTGGTGGCGGGGCTCTACGGCGCGGCCACCGCGTCCCGCAAGATCCTCTTCATCCAGGCGGTGCCGGCCGCGCTGGGTCTGGCGCTGCTCTGGCTCTGATGGCGCCGGAAGGGCCCCGGGAACGCTTTACTGGCGCACCACGTCCGCGCCCTGCGGCGGCTTGAACTCGAAGGTCGAGGCCGGCAGCGAGGCGCTGGACTGCACGTTGCTGAAGCGGATCAGGGAGCGCTGGCCGAAGCTGTCGAGGATGTCCAGGGCCGCGAGCTGCTCGCCCTGCAAGCCCACGCGCACGCTCTTGAGCTGGCCGTCCTTCGTCTTCGGGGTGGCGAGCACCCACTGCAGGCCGTCCTGGTCGGGTGCCGATTCGAGCGTGAAATCCTTGCGCAGCGCCTGCAGATCGGGTGCGGAGGCGAGCAGCGCGGCGGGCGTGGTGCCGAGCGCCTGGGATTGCGCGCGCTGGGTGACCTGGTTCAGGTCGGCGTCGTAGAGCCAGAGCGTCTTGCCGTCGGCGACGATGGTCTGCGCGAACGGCTTGGAATAGGCGAACCGGAAGCGGCCGGGGCGCTGGAACTCGAAGGTGCCGCTGGAGGTCTTGGTGCGCGCGGCCTGCCCGTCCTTCGGGGGCGAGGTCACCGTCTGGGTGAAGTCCGCGCGCCCGGCCTGGGCGCCCTTCATGAAGGCTTCCAGGCTCGAGAGCCCGTCCGCCCAGGCGCTCTGTGCGGCGGCGGCGATCAGGGCCAGGGCCCACCAACGTGTCTTCATGCGTGCATCCATCCTTGTCGTCGAGGCTCCGGGCGGGCCGGCGGGGTCAGTCATTCACCGCGGTGGGGCACCAGCACTTCGCGCTGGCCGCTGGCCGTGAGCGCGCTCACGAGGCCGGCCTTTTCCATGTCCTCCAGCAGGCGCGCGGACCGGTTGTAGCCGATGCGCAGCTTGCGCTGGACATAGGAGATGCTGGCCTTGCGGTCTTTCAGCACCACCTCCACCGCCTGATCGTACATGGGGTCTTTTTCGCCGCCTTCACCCCCCCCGCCGCCTTCTCCGAACGCGCCGTCGTCGCCATCGACCGTGCCGCCCTCCAGCACGCCCTCGATGTAGTCGGGCTCGCCCTGGCTCTTGAGGTAGCTCACCACGCGGTGGACCTCGTCGTCGGAGACGAAGGCGCCGTGCACGCGGATCGGCAGGCCGGTGCCGCTCGCCATGTAGAGCATGTCGCCCATGCCGAGCAGCGCCTCGGCGCCCATCTGGTCAAGGATGGTCCGGCTGTCGATCTTCGAGCCCACCGAGAATGCGATCCGGGTCGGGATGTTGGCCTTGATCAGGCCGGTGATCACGTCCACGCTGGGGCGCTGCGTGGCCAGGATCAGGTGGATGCCGGCGGCCCGCGCCTTCTGCGCCAGGCGGGCGATCAGCTCTTCGATCTTCTTGCCGACCACCATCATCAGGTCGGCCAGCTCGTCGATGATCACCACGATGTGCGGCAGCCGCTCCAGCGGCTCGGGCTCTTCGGGCGTGAGGCTGAAGGGGTTGTAGATGAATTCCTCGCGCGCCTTGGCGTCGTCGATCTTGGTGTTGTAGCCCGCGAGGTTGCGCACGCCCAGCTTCGACATGAGCTTGTAGCGGCGCTCCATCTCGGCCACGCACCAGTTGAGGCCATGGGCGGCCTGTTTCATGTCGGTGACCACGGGCGCCAGCAGGTGCGGAATGCCTTCGTAGACCGACATTTCCAGCATCTTGGGGTCGATCATCAAGAGGCGCACATCGCGCGCCTCGGCCTTGTAGAGCAGCGAGAGGATCATGGCGTTGATCCCCACCGACTTGCCCGAACCCGTGGTGCCGGCCACCAGCACGTGCGGCATCTTGCCGAGATCGGCCACCACCGGATTGCCCACGATGTCCTTGCCCAGGCCCATGGTGAGCAGGCTCTTGGCCTCGTGGTAGACCTGCGAGCCGAGGATTTCCGAGAGGCGGATCGACTGGCGCTTGGCGTTGGGCAGCTCCAGCGCCATGAAGTTCTTGCCGGGAATGGTCTCGATCACGCGGATCGACACCAGCGACAGCGAGCGGGCCAGGTCCTTCGCGAGGTTGACGATCTGCGAGCCCTTCACGCCGGTGGCGGGCTCGATCTCGTAGCGCGTGATCACGGGACCGGGCATGGCCGCCACGACGCGCACCTCGACGCCGAAGTCCTTGAGCTTCTTCTCGATGAGGCGGCTGGTCATCTCCAGCGTCTCGGGCGCCACCGTCTCCTGGCGCGCGAGCGGGCCGTCGAGCAGGTCGACCTGCGGCAGGCGGCTGTCGGGCATCTCGGTGAACAGGGGCTTCTGGCGCTCCTTCACCACGCGGGCGCTCGGCGCCGCCTCGGTGGCCAGCACGGGTTCGATGATCTGCACGGGCTGCGGCGCCTGCTCGCGGAACTCGTGGCGCTCTTCCTGCACCACTTCCTCGCGTTCGCGCGCGGCGCGCTTGCCGGCGGCCTGGTCGATCGCCTTCTCGCGGCGGGCGCGGCCGACCTGGACCAGGCCGTCGATGCGGCCGCCCAGGCGCTCGGCCAGCTGGCCCCAGGAGAAGCGGAACACCAGCGCCGCTCCGGCGACGACGGCGATCACGCCGACGAGGCCGGAGCCGGTGAAGCCCAGCCATTTCACGCCGGCCGGGCCGGTGAGGTAGCCCAGCACGCCGCCTGCATGGCCCGGCAGCAGCGGCTCCAGCCGGTAGAGGCGCGACCATTCCAGCGCCGTGCTCGCGCACAGCAGCAGTGCGAGGCCGCCCCAGAAAATCAGCCGCCGCGCCAGCGGGCCCTGGGAGGACGCCGCGGATTCGCCGCCGCGCATCCAGCGCGCGAGCGAGGCGATCCAGGCGCGCACGCCGGCCGCCACGCACCACCATACGGAGAAGCCGAACGCGAAATAGCTGCTGTCGGCCAGCCAGGCGCCCAGTCGCCCTGCCCAGTTCGCCATGACCCGGCTGTCGTGCAGGCCGGAGGTGGACCAGGCCGCATCCTGCGCGGAGTAGCTGACCAGGGCCAGCAGCCAGAAGACGAGGGCCAGCAGCCCGACCACCAGGCCGAGCTCGTGGCCGAAGCGCGCCGCCATGCTGCGCGGCGCCGATCTGCCCCCGGAAGAAGCATTGAGGGTGTTGAGGGAGTAGGTCATAGGTGGAAGCGCGGCAAGCTTACCCGATGCCCTGCTCGGCCGTGCGGGCTTACCCTGCCGCCCGCAGACCTTGCGGCGGTCCGGTTTTCGGCGGCTTCTTACAATCGCCGCGATTGAAATCCCTGCGTCCGCGCGGGCGGCCCCTGGGTGGATACTCAGGGAACCGACCGCACATGCGGTATGCGCCGGCCCCCTGGCCGCACAAACTCTTACCTTTCACCATGTCCACTACGCAACACGCCAAAGTCATGATCCTGGGCTCCGGCCCCGCCGGCTACACGGCCGCCGTGTACGCCGCGCGCGCCAACCTGAACCCCGTGCTGATCACCGGCATCGCCCAGGGTGGCCAGCTCATGACCACGACCGAGGTGGACAACTGGCCCGCCGACGTGAATGGCGTCCAGGGTCCCGAGCTGATGCAGCGCTTCCTGGAGCACGCGGAGCGCTTCAAGACCCAGGTGGTGTTCGACCACATCACCCAGGTCGACCTTTCCAAGCGTCCGTTCACCCTCACCGGCGACAGCGGCACCTACACCTGCGATTCGCTCATCATCGCCACCGGCGCCTCGGCCAAGTACCTGGGCCTGCCTTCCGAAGAGGCGTTCATGGGCCGCGGCGTGTCCGGCTGCGCGACCTGCGACGGCTTCTTCTACCGCGAGCAGGACGTCTGCGTGGTGGGCGGCGGCAACACCGCCGTGGAAGAGGCGCTCTACCTCTCCAACATCGCCCGCAAGGTGACGCTGGTGCACCGCCGCGACAAGTTCAAGGCCGAGCCCATCCTGGTGGACAAGCTCAACGAGAAGGTCGCCGCCGGCAAGATCGAGCTGAAGGTGTTCCACACCCTGGACGAGGTGCTGGGCAACGACGGCGGCGTGACGGGCATCCGCATCAAGAGCACGCTGGACGGCAGCACCCAGGACATCGCGCTGCAGGGATGCTTCATCGCGATCGGCCATGCGCCCAACACCGGCATCTTCGAGGGCCAGCTCACGCTGGAAAACGGCTACATCGTGACGCAGGGTGGCCTCAAGGGCTTCGCCACGCAGACCAGCGTGCCCGGCGTGTTCGCCGCGGGCGACGTGCAGGACCACGTGTACCGCCAGGCCATCACCAGCGCCGGCACGGGCTGCATGGCCGCGCTCGATGCGCAGCGCTTCCTGGAACAGGAAAGCGTGATCTGACGCCCGGCCCTCCCGTCCGCACGCGCCACGGGCGGGCGGGCTGGACATCCTTTCAAAGGCCGCGCTATAATGCGCGGCTTTGCTGCATCTTGCGCACCGCCATCTTGGCGGATCCTGCGCCGCGGCAGATACCAACCGGGTTACCGCCACCCTTTCTGGCGAGGTGAGGCCGCTCGGGACAGGCTCCGCAATCTACCAGCGGAGCGTGCATGTCCTGCGGCTGTATTTGACAATATCGGAGTGTCCTCATGGCACGCGTCTGCGACGTCACGGGCAAGAAGCCCATGGTCGGGAACAACGTTTCCCACGCCAACAACAAAACCAAGCGCCGGTTCCTCCCGAACCTGCAATACCGCCGTTTCTGGGTCGAGAGCGAAAACCGCTGGGTGCGCCTGCGTGTTTCCAGCGCCGCCCTGCGTCTGATCGACAAGAACGGCATCGATTCCGTGCTCGCCGACCTGCGTGCACGTGGCCAGGCTTAAGGAGTAGCATCATGGCAACCAAAGGCGGACGCGACAAGATCAAGCTGGAATCCACCGCAGGAACCGGCCACTTCTACACCACCACCAAGAACAAGAAGACGATGCCTGAAAAGATGTTGATCATCAAGTTCGATCCCAAGGCTCGCAAGCACGTCGAGTACAAGGAAATGAAGCTGAAGTAAGGCGCCAGCCGCTTCCAGCGCTTTCCCGAGAAGCCGCCCCACCGAGGGCGGCTTTTCTTTTTCCGTGCTCGAAGGCGCGGGACGCTCCACCGGACGCCCCGGGGCACGCCCCCCCGGAGAGATCCGCGATGGCCCTGCCGCCCGCCGGGCGCCGCCGGATGCCAGTTCAGGCAGCGGCCCGGCGGCCTCCACCCGTCCCCGCAGCGCGGCCGGCCTTCGGCAAGGCGCTGCACTGGCCAGCCAGCAGCTCGCCCAGCACGCGGTAGCCTTCCTCGACCGCCGGCGTGAACGGCATGCCGCAGCTCAGCCGCAGGAACCGTTCGTAGCGCCCGGTGTTGGAGAACATCGGGCCGGGCGCCACGCGGATGCCGCGCGCCAGCGCATCGTCGTAGAGCTGCGACGAAGACAGGCCCGCGGGCAATTCCAGCCACAGGCTGATACCGCCAGGCGGCAGGCTGAGGCGCGTTCCTGCGGGGAAGTGGCGGGCCACCGCGCGGGCCGACTGCTCCCGCTGCTCCTTGAGCGATGCCCGCATGCGGCGCAGGTGCCGCTCGTACGCGGGCGAGCCCACGGTGCGGGCCGCGAGCAACTGCGACCAGGTCTGCATGTTCCGCGTGCGGGCGAATTTGATCATCTGCACGCGCGCGTTCCAGCGGCCGGCGCTCATCCAGCCCTGGCGCAGCCCGGGCGCGAAGCTCTTGCTCAGGGACGCGCAGTAGATCACCTGCCCCGCATCGCCCGGACGGTCCCAGGCCTTGGCGGGGCGCATCGGCTGGGGCGACTCGACGAATTCCCGGTAGATGTCGTCCTCGATCAGGGCGAGGCCGTGCTCCGCGCAGAGCGCGACGAGGCGCTCCTTGTGCGCGTCCGGCATGACGCTGCCCTGGGGCATCTGCAGGTGTGGCACCACCACCACGGCCCGGAGCCGCGGCTCGTTGCGGGCCGCGAGTTCCAGCGCCTCGATCGATATGCCGGTGTGGGGGCTGCAGGGAATCTCGAGGGCACGCAGGCCGCGCACTTCGATCGCCTGCAGGATGCCGAAGAAGGTCGGCGACTCGACCGCGATCACGTCGCCGGGCTCGGCCACCGCATCCAGCGCGAGGTTCACGGCCTCCGAGTTGCCGTGGGTGGCACCGATGCCCTCGGGCGCGAGGCTCAGGCCGAAACTGAGCGCGTGGTGCGCCATGGCGCGCTGGAACTCCGGATGCGTGGACGGGGCGGAGGGGCCGTAGACGAGGATGTCGGGCTGTTCGCGCAGCAGCCGGATCGCGAGGCGGTTGAGCGCCTCGGCATCGAACAGCGCGGGCGCGGGCATGGCACTGCCCAGGTCGAGCGCGGACGGCGCACGCCGGGCTTTCTCCAGAAAGGTGGAGATGCGTTCGTTGATGCCCGCGAATACGTGCGGATCGGGCGGCAGCGGTTCGTGCAGTTCGGGCTCGCGGGCCGCCGGCAACGGGGCGACGCGGCCGGGAACGGCGGCAAAGTACCCCACCCGCTCGCGCGCCTGCGCGAAGCCTTCGGCTTCCAGGTGGCGCAGCACCTGCAGCGCGGTGGTGAGGCTCACGCCATGGCGCTGGCACAGCTCGCGGACCGACGGCAGGCGCATGCCGGGCTGCAGGCTGCCCGCCGCGATGGCCTGCGCGTACAGGCCCGCGATCTGCCGATAGCGCGGCAGGCCCGCGGCCCGCGCCGCGGATGACAGGGGAAAGGGAGCGACGGAGTCGGTCATGGCGAGGGCACCCCGAAGGGCGCGGAAGGCGAGGAAAGCGGTGCGGTGCCGGCCATCATGCCGCGGCGGCGGCGCGCGGCACAGGTACAGACAGGCCCTGCGGGGACCATAACAGAGACGGAAAAACCTGCGCTGTTCCCTTCGCCGGCCGGCCCGCCTGTGCCTGCCGCCGTATCCGGGTTGTTCCTAGGATGAAGCCCTGTTCCGCAGCATCCGTCCCGAGGAGAAAACCCATGCCGCTCGCCGCTCGCCACGCCCCTTCCGCCCTCCCCGCCACCCCATCGCCGGCATCCGAGCGCCTCTCGGTACACCCTGGCCACACGCTGCTGGTCTGCCTGCCGCCCGGCGCCTCGCTGGTGGTGGAACAGGGCTGCCTCGCCCTGCGCACCGGCCCCCTGGTCTGCGGTCAGGTGCTGGCGCCGCACGTCCCCCTGGGACGGCTGGAGGCCGGGCAGTGCCGGACGGGCACGGAAGGATCGGGCACGGAGTGGATGGAACTGTCCAACCCGGGGCACACGACGGTGCACGCCGTGCTGTGGGAGCCGGCACCCGTGCTGTCGCCGCTGGTGGGGCTGTTCAGGGCCTGCCTGGAACGGCTGGCCGGCGGGACGCGCGCCCTGCACGAGCGTGGCGGGCAGAGACCCGGTACTTCCGGCCACCGACAGCAGACGGGAGCCCAGGCCACCCCGGTGCGATAACGCCGAACGCAGCCGCAGCCGGAACGGGCCCGGCCTGCGCGGCAGGAATCCTGGCACAGATGGATGGAGCGGCCCGGGTCGGTCCGCTCTTGCCGACTCCGCCCGCTCAGGCCTGCGCGGCCCGCAGACGCAGCGAGAAATCCCGCAGCGCGGCGACGCCGCTCTCTTCGGCGCGGCGGCACCAGGCCTGGAGGTCGGCCGTGAGCTGCTCGCGCGAATGCGAGGTGTTCAGCCAGAGCTGTCGGAGTTCCTCGCGCATGGTGACCATGGTGTCGAGCACGGGATGCGCGGCACGGGCGCGGGCAAGCTGCTCCTGCGCGCGGGCGGGCACCTTCTCGGCATCGCGGTGCAGCCAGCGGCGCGCGGTGCGCAGCACCGACACGTCGGCGTTGCGGGCCTTGAGCGCAGCGATCTCGTCCTTGCACGCCCGGCGCACGCCGCGTGCGTAGCCGGCCATGACCTCGTAGCGGTTGGCGATCAGCGCCTCCAGCGTCTTCTCGTCCGCCACGGGCTTCACGGCCCCCAGCCGCAGCTTGGGAGGCATCTTGCGCACGGTGGCCCAGCCCAGGCGGCGCAGGATGCTGATATAGGCCCAGCCGATGTCGAACTCGTAGGGCTTGACCGAGAACTTGGCCGACGTGGGATAGGTGTGGTGGTTGTTGTGCAGTTCCTCGCCGCCGATCACCAGGCCCCAGGGCACGAGGTTGGTGCTCGCGTCCTGCGCCTCGAAGTTGCGGTAGCCCCAGAAATGGCCGATGCCATTGACGACGCCCGCGGCCCAGAACGGGATCCAGAGCATCTGCACGGCCCAGATGGTCGCGCCGATGGCGCCGAAGAGCAGCACGTTCAGGATGAGCATCAGCCCCACGCCCTGCCACGCGAAGCGGCTGTAGACGTTGCGCTCGACCCAGTCATTCGGCGTGCCATGGCCGAACTTGGCGATCGTCTCGGCATTGGCGGCCTCGGACCGGTAGAGCTCGGCCCCGCGCCACATCACGGTATCGAGACCGCGCGTCTGCGGGCTATGGGGATCGTCCGCCGTTTCGCACTTGGCGTGGTGCTTGCGGTGCACCGCCACCCACTCCCTGGTGACCATGCCGGTACCGATCCACAGCCAGAAGCGGAAGAAGTGCGAGGGAACGGGCCCGAGATCCACCGACCGGTGGGCCTGGGCGCGGTGCAGGAAGATCGTCACGGCGGCGATCGTGATGTGGGTGGTCGCGAGCGTGTAGAGAACGATCTCCCACCACGACAGGTCCAGCAGGCCGTGGGCCATCCAGTCGATGACGGCATGGAGAACGGCCCAGTCGGGAAGGTGCATGGAAAAGCCTTTGGCGAAACGGACGGATGGACGATGAAAGGCTGCTCCGCACCATCCAGGCGTGAGCAGTTCGCGGATTTTAGAAGCCGATGGAGTGCGGAAGTTGCATAGGAACCGCACGCCGTGCGGCTTTTCCTGCACTACCCGTGCGACCGGCCGTTCAACCCTTGCGAGTCCAGACGGCGGCGAAGAAGCCGTCCGTCTGGTGGAGATGGGGCCAGAGCCGCAGATAGCCAGTGCCCGTGGCGCCGCCGCTGCACAGCGATGCGGCATCCTGCACTTTGAGCTGCTCGAGCAGCGCGCCCACGTCTTCCGCCACGAAGTCGGAATGTGCCGCAGTGAAGGCGTCCGCGATACCCTCGTTTTCCTCCGGGAGGATGCTGCAGGTGGCATACACCAGGCGGCCGCCCGGCTTGAGCAGGCGTGCGGCGCTCTGCAGGATGGCGGTCTGCTTGGCGACCAGCTCCTGCACCGCCTGGGGCGACTGGCGCCATTTCAGGTCGGGATTGCGGCGCAGCGTCCCCAGGCCGGAGCAGGGTGCATCGACCAGCACGCGGTCGATCTTGCCGGCCAGCCGCTTGATGCGATCGTCGCGCTCGTGCGCGATCGCGGCGGGATGCACGTTGGAGAGGCCGCTGCGCGCCAGGCGGGGCTTGAGCGCGTCGAGCCGGTGCGCCGATACGTCGAACGCGTACAGCCGGCCGGTGCTGCGCATGGCCGCGCCGATGGCGAGCGTCTTGCCTCCCGCGCCCGCGCAGAAGTCCACCACCATCTCGCCGCGGCGCGGCTGCAGCAGCAGCGCGAGCAGCTGGGAGCCTTCGTCCTGCACCTCGATGGCTCCGCGCACGAACGCGTCCAGCTTGGTGAGCGGCGGCTTGCCGTCCACGCGCAGGCCCCAGGGCGAATACGGCGTGGGCACGGCGGGAATGCCGGCCTTGGCGAGTTCCTTCTGCACGTCGGCGCGCTTGGCATTCAGGTCGTTGACGCGCAGATCGAGCGGCGCCGGCTGGGCCAGGCTCTCGGCCAGGGCCCAGAAACCGTTGCCCACCTGCCGCTTGAGCGGCTGCACCAGCCATTCGGGCAGGTTGTGGCGGTGGGGCTCCAGCAGGTCTGCCGCCGGCACGGCGTCGCACTGGTCGAGCCAGACCTTCTCGGCATCGCTGAGCGCGCTCTTGAGGAAGTCGCGCGGGCCGTGGAAGCCCAGGATGGCGAGGCGCCGCTCGCGCGGACCCGAGCCGGAGCGCGCGAGCTGCTCGAACAGCAGCTTCTTGCGCAGCACGGTGTAGGCGGTTTCGGCGAGGGTGGCCCGCTCGCGCGGGCCGAGGGAGCGGTGGTCCCGGAAATAGCGGGACACGACGGCATCGGCGGGGTGTTCGAATTGGAGGGTGAGCCTGACGAGTTCGGCGCAGGCGTCCAGAAGGGCTTTCGGGTGCATGGGGGGATTGTCCCATCCGCGCGCCCCGCACGGCCGAAGCCCCGCCGGCCGCGCGCACAATCCGGCCATGCACAGCCCCTCCCATCCCGACGGCGAACTGCCACCCCTGCCTCCCACGCCCCCCGGCCTCTACCGGCATTACAAGGGCATGCTCTACGACGTGGTGGGCACGGCCCGGCACAGCGAGACACTGGAGCCGATGACGGTGTACCGCGCGCTCTACGGCGAGCGCGGCCTGTGGGTGCGGCCCGCGGCGATGTTCGCGGAGACGGTGACGATCGACGGACAGCAGCGGCCCCGTTTCGAATTCGTCGGGCAGGCGGCGGACGCGGGCTGAGCCCACCGCCAGCGACGGTCCCCTGCAGCCGCACCACCGAAGCACCAGACGAACCCGAGCTGCCCATGCCACGGGCCAGCCTTTCCGGCACGCTGCGGGGCCTCCCTCCTTCCTCTGTGCAAGGCGTGTGCCGGGAAACCGCGCCGCCGGCGTCCTACAGGCCCGCCCCGCCCTCGCGCCTTACCTTGGAGGCATTCGCGACGCCGCGCTCCGCCTGCATCCACCGTGCCGCCCGAGCGCCCGCGCCGTCTGCCCTCCCAGGGCCGTTTCGACACGAGGAAATCCACCATGGACCATCTGCTGCAGGGAATGTTCGGCGAGAAATCGCTCACCAAGGTCGCCGGCATCTATACCGAACGCGACCAGGCCGACGCCATGGTCGGCCGCGCGCTGCGGCTGCCCGGCATGCAGCGCACGCAGGTGCGGCTGCTGGGCCCGCAGGACGCGCGCGCTTCCCGCCGCGACCTGGTCGCGCGCAGCCTGGAGCCCGAGCAGGCCGGCATCTTCCGCACCCTGGTGCGCTCGCACCTCGTGACCGGGATCGCCGGCGCCGTGGTGGGCGTGCTCTTCTATGCCTGGCTGCTGCGCGGCGGCCAGCCGATGGTGGCGGGCAGCCCCCTGCTGGCCTTCGTCGCCATCGTCGGCTTCGCGACCACCTTCGGGCTGATGGCGGGCGGGCTGGTGACGCTGCGCCCGGACCACATCCGGCTGATCTCGCAGGTGCGCTCGTCGCTGCGGGCCGGGTACTGGGCCGTGGTGATCCACCCGACGGACTCGCACCAGGCGCTGGTCTCCCAGGACCTGCTGCAAGGCAGCGGGGCCGAGAAGGTCATCTCCACGCTCTGAAGGGCAGGCAGGCGGCCGGCAGTTCGGTGGCCGAAGCCTCAACGGCCGGTACCGGCCAGCAGCAACTGCAGCACGGCGGGCGGGTAGATCGCGTGCTCCTGCGCCAGCACGCGCTCGGCCAGCACGCCCGCCGAATCGCCCGGCAGCACGGGCACCACGCCCTGGGCCAGGATCGGGCCCGCATCCAGCTCGGGCGTGACGAGGTGCACCGTCGCGCCCGCCACCCTGCAGCCCGCGTCGATCGCGCGCTGGTGGGTGTGCAGGCCCGGAAAGGCCGGCAGCAATGAAGGGTGGATGTTGACCAGCCGCCCCGCATAGTGCGCCACGAACCCTGGCGTCAGGATGCGCATGAAGCCCGCGAGCACTACCAGGGCCGGGTCGTGCGCATCGATGTGCTCGGCGAGCGCGGCGTCGAAGGCTTCGCGCGTGGCATGGGCCTTGTGGTCCACGGCGCCGGTGGCGATGCCCTCCTGCCGCGCCCAGGCGAGGCCGGCCGCGTCGGCCCGGTTGCTCAGCACGGCGGCCACGCGCACGCCATGGCGGCCCGCCCAGTCGTGCGCGCGCGCGGCCCGCACGATGGCTGCCATGTTGGAGCCTCCGCCCGAGATCAAAATCACGATGTTCTTCATGGGGCGCGGATTATCGCCGCGTCCCTCTTTCTCCCGCTTTACTGCCCCGTTACCTCACGACCGGACCCGCCATGCCCTTCGATCCCCGCCTGCAGCCCCTCGACGCCGCCGAAGCCCGCGTGCTCGGCACCCTGATGGAAAAGGCCCGCACCGTGCCCGACAGCTACCCGCTCACGCTGAACGCGGTGGTGACGGGCTGCAACCAGAAATCCAGCCGCGATCCGGTCACCACGCTGTCGGATGCCGAGGTGCAGGAGGCGCTGGACAGCCTGCGGCGCCGCGCCATGGTGGTGGAGATCGGGGGCCAGCGCACCACGCGCTGGGAGCACAACTTCACGCGTGCGGTGGGCGTGCCCGACCAGTCGGCCGCCCTGCTCGGCCTGTTGATGCTGCGCGGCCCGCAGACGGCCGGCGAGCTGCGCATCAATGCCGAGCGCTGGCACCGCTTCGCGGACATTTCCTCGGTGGAGGCCTTCCTGGACGAGCTGCAGTCGCGCAGCGAGGACAAGGGAGGCCCCCTGGTGGCCCTGCTGCCGCGTGCGCCGGGCGCCCGGGAGCCACGCTGGACGCACCTGCTCTGCGGACCTCTCAGCGCTGCCGACATGGCCACGCAGGCCGCCCAGGCCACGGCCTCCGCCTCCACGGCCTCCTCCACGCGCACCACCGACTCGGCGCTGGCCGAACGCGTGGCGGCACTGGAAGCCGAAGTGGCCGCGCTGCGCGGATCGCTCGCGGCGCTGTGCGGACAGCTCGGGGTGTCGCTCCCCGGACAGCCATAAAAAGCACGACCGTGCTACAAATTGCGGTATCGCGCCGGCCACGTCGGCGCTCACACGGAGACACCGCATGGACCTTGCTTTCACCCCCGAAGAACAGGCCTTCCGCGAAGAGATTCGCGCGTGGGTCCGCGAACACCTGCCGGCCGAGACCGCGCACAAGGTGCACAACGCCCTGCGCCTGACGCGCGACGACCTGCAGGGTTGGGCCAAGATCCTCGGCAAGAAGGGCTGGCTGGGCTTCGGCTGGCCCAAGCAGTTCGGCGGCCCCGGCTGGACGGCCGTGCAGAAGCACCTGTTCGAGGAGGAGTGCGCGCTGGCCGGCGCACCGCGCATCGTGCCGTTCGGCCCGGTGATGGTGGCACCGGTCATCATGGCCTTCGGCTCGCCCGAGCAGCAACAGCGCTTCCTGCCGGGCATCGCGAGCGGCGAAGTCTGGTGGAGCCAGGGCTACAGCGAGCCCGGCTCGGGCTCGGACCTCGCCAGCCTCAAGACCCGCGCCGAGCGCCGCGGCGACAAGTACATCGTCAACGGACAGAAGACCTGGACCACGCTCGGCCAATACGGCGACTGGATGTTCAACCTCGTGCGCACCAGCACCGAGGGCAAGCCGCAGACCGGCATCAGCTTCCTGCTGCTGGACATGAAGTCGCCCGGCGTCACCGTGCGGCCGATCAAGCTGCTGGACGGCGAGTGCGAAGTCAACGAGGTGTTCTTCGACAACGTCGAAGTGCCGGCCGAGAACCTGATCGGCGAGGAGAACAAGGGCTGGACCTACGCCAAGCACCTGCTCTCCCACGAGCGCACCAACATCGCCGACGTGAACCGCAGCAAGCGCGAGCTGGAGCGCTTGAAGCGCATCGCCAGGACCGAGGGCGTGTGGGACGACCTGCGCTTCCGCGACCAGATCGCGCTGCTCGAAGTGGACATCGTGGCGCTGGAAATGCTGGTGCTGCGAGTGCTGTCGGCCGAGAAATCGGGCAAGAACTCTCTCGACATCGCCGGCCTGCTCAAGATCAAGGGCAGCGAAATCCAGCAGCGCTATGCCGAGCTCATGATGCTCGCCGCCGGGCCCTATTCCCTGCCCTTCATCGAAGAGGCCATGGAGGCGGGCTGGCAGGGCGATGCGGCCATGGGCGCGCTGGGCGGCTACCCGGGCGGCACGGTGGCGAACGCGCCGCTGGCGTCGACCTACTTCAACCTCCGCAAGACCACGATCTACGGGGGGAGCAACGAAGTCCAGCGAAACATCGTCGCTCAGACGGTGCTGGGCTGATTTTGCTTCCGGGGAGCGACGATGTTTCGCTGGCGCGATGACGCACGGCTCCCCCGTGCCCCCTCCGCGAGGGGGTTCCAGCATGCGCTTCGCTGAATTTTGAAGGGGTCGCATGAGCGCCCTGCTCTGGACGGCTTTTGGAGACACACCATGGATTTCGATTTTTCTGAAGACCAGCAATCCCTGCGCGATGCGGTGCGGCGCTGGGTGGACAAGGGCTATACGTTCGAGCGGCGCCGCGGCATCGTGGCGGCGGGCGGTTTCGACCGGGCGGCCTACAGCGAACTGGCGGAGCTGGGCCTGACGGCGCTGACCGTGCCGGAGGCGCACGACGGGCTGGGCCAGGGCGCGGTGGATGCGATGGTGGCCATGGAAGAACTGGGCCGCGGCATCGTGCTGGAGCCGCTGGCGCAGACCTTCGTGGCGAGCGCCGTGCTGGCGCAGTGCGCGCCGGACGCCGTGCAGGCCGGGTGGCTGCCGCGCATCGCGAGCGGCGAGGCGCTGGTGGTGCTGGCGCACCAGGAGCGCAAGGCGCGCTACCGGCTGGACGTGTGCGAAGCCCAGGCCACCGGCTCGGGCGACGGCATCACGGTGTCGGGCACCAAGAGCCTCGTGCCCGCGGGCGACCAGGCCGATGCGTTCCTGGTGCCGGCGCAGCACCAGGGCCGCATCGCGCTCTTCGCCATCGAACGCAGTGCCCAGGGCGTGGCCACGCGCGGCTACGTGACGCAGGACGGCAGCCGCTCCGCGGAGGTGCGGTTCGACGGCGCGCCGGCCACGCTGGTCGCGGAAGACGGGCTGGCGGCACTCGAGCTCGCGGTGGACATCGGCATCGCCGCCGCCTGCGCCGAGGCCGTGGGCGTGATGGACCAGACCGTCGCGCTCACCGTGGACTACATGAACCAGCGCAAGCAGTTCGGCGTGCCGATCGCGAGCTTCCAGGCGCTGCGCCACCGCGTGGCCGACATGAAGATGCAGCTGGAACTGGCGCGCTCGATGAGCTACTACGCCAGCCTGAAGCTCGGCGCGCCGGCCGACGAGCGCCGCCGCGCGCTCGCACGCGCCAAGGTGCAGCTGGGCCAGTCGATGCGCTTCGTGGGACAGCAATCGGTGCAGTTGCACGGCGGCATCGGCGTGACCGACGAGTACATCGGGAGCCACTACTTCAAGAAGCTCACGCAGCTGGAAATGACCTGGGGCGACACGCTGCACCACCTGGGCGAGGTATCGGCGCGCATGCAGGAGACGGCAGGCGTTTTCGCCTGAAGGCACGCAAACCAAAGCGCCACCCGCACCATTGCATGCATGGCGCTGCATTGACCGGCTCGGCCGTGGCCCGCAGAGTGCGAGCTCCCTCACCCAAGGAGCTTCGCACATGCGTTTCCCTCATCGCACGCCGGGCCTGACCCGGCTGGTATCCGCCGCCCTGCTCTCCGCGGCCTCCGCCTTCGCACAGCCCTCCCTCCCGCAGACGCTGGTCCGCCAGGCCACGCCGGCCTCGCCCGCCCGCGAGGTCGTGGCCTACTTCACCTCGTGGGGCATGTACGACCGCGGCTACACGGTCAAAGACCTCGCCGCGCAGCCTGCCCTGCAGTGGCTCACGACCATCAACTACGCCTTCGGCAACGTGCAGCCCGCGAATGCGGACGGCACCGGCGCGATCGGCTGCCAGCTCGGCGACGCCTGGGCCGACGTGGAGCGGCCCTGGACGGCGCAGGAGAGCGTCGACGGCGTCGCGGTGGACGAGAGCCAGCCGCTGCGTGGCAACTTCCAGCAACTGCGCGCGCTCAAGCGCAGCCACCCGGACCTGCGGCTGGTGGTCTCGCTGGGCGGCTGGAACGGCTCCAAGTGGTTCTCCGACGCGGCCCTGACCGAGGCATCGCGCCGCACGATGGTCAAGTCGTGCATCGACCTCTTCATCCGTGGCCGCACCGATCCCGCGCAGAAGGGCGAGGGCGACGGTCCTGCCGCCGGCCTGTTCTCGGGCATCGACCTGGACTGGGAATTCGTCGCCGCCGAAGGCGCGCCCGGCAACATCGTACGGCCGGAAGACACCCGGAATTTCACGCTCCTGCTGCAGGAGTTCCGCCGCCAGCTCGACGCCATCGACCCGTCGCTGCGCCTGACCGTCGCGGCGCCGTCCCCGAAGGACGCCAGCAGCAAGCTCGAACTGCCGGCCATCGCCCGCACGGTGGACTTCATCAACCTCATGACCTACGACATGCACAACTCGCTGGAGCTGCGCGCCAATTTCCATGCGGCGCTCCTGCCCAGCCCGCGCGATCCGGACCGCGCCGAGGGGCTGACCGTGGTGGAAACCGTCGAACGCTATCTGAAGGCGGGCGTTCCGGCGTCCCGGCTCGTGCTGGGCATCCCGCTCTATTCGCGCGGCTGGACGGGGCTGCCGGCGACGAACGACGGCCTCTACCAGATGTCGACGGGCCCGGCCCCGGGCACCTACGAAAGCAGCTTCGAGGATTACCGCAACCTGATCAAGAAGCAGGGATACACGCGGCACTGGGATGCCTGGTCCCGCTCCGCGTGGCTCTTTGACGGCACCACGTTCTGGACGCTGGACGGCCCGGAGAGCGTGCGCGACAAGACCCTTCTGGTGAAGCTCGGCGGGCTGCGCGGCGTGATGTTCTGGGAGCTCGCGAACGACGACGGCGTGCTGGTGGACCTCGCCGGCCGCGAACTGTCGGGCCGCCGCTGAAACCGGCCCGCGGCGCTGCGGGCGAATCCGGGATAATCCCGTGATTCCCTGCAGCCGGGCCCCGTGCCCGGCTCTCTATTTTCAGCACGAGACATGAGCGCCACTGCAACCCCCACCGACCCGAACCGCCAACACCTCGAAACGGCGCGCGAGCAGATCTCGCGCGGCGAACTGCAGCAGGCCGCGCTCACGCTGAACCAGGCGCAGCGCACACTGCCCAACGATCCGCGGGTGTTCATGCTCGCGGGTCTCATGGCCGAAAAGGCGGGCAACATTCCGAAGGCCTTCGACGGGCTGCGCCGCGCCGTGACCCTGGCACCCGAGTGGGCCCCCGGCCAGCTCGAATTCGCCCTGCTCCATGCGCGCCAGAACCAGCTGCGCGAGGCCGTGGAGCTGGCCGAGAAGCTGGCCCTGACCCATCCGACCGATCTCGTGGTGCTCGCAGGCGTGGTGGACATCGCCCACCGCGCGGGCCACCTCGACATGGCCGTTCGCCACCTGCGCCGGGGCCTGGTGCTGGTGCCGGGCGACGTGCAGCTGCGCCGCCTGCTCGCGCGCGACCTGGGTGACCAGGGCAACCATGGCGAGGCGCTGGAAACCTGGGGCGCGCTCATCGACGAGAACCCGCAGGATGCGGAGTCCCGCCTCGGCCGCGTGAAGGCCTGCATCGCCGCCGGCAAGCCGGCGCAGGCCGTGGCCGACACCACGGCGCTGATGGAACTCGCGCCCGGCGACTCGGTGGTGGCCTACTACACCGCCATCGCCCACGGCGTCACGCCGCAGCACCAGCCGCCGGAACTGCATCGCGCGATGTTCGACAGCCTCGCGAGCCTCTACGACCAGCACATGGTCGCCGGCCTCAAGTACAAGCTGCCGAAGATCGCCGCGGAGAAGATCCTCGCGCGCTACCCCGACAAGCACCTCAACGTGCTGGACCTGGGCTGCGGCACCGGCCTGCTGGGCGTGTGCCTGGGCCGCCTCGACGGCTTCCTCATCGGCGTGGACATTTCCATGAAGATGATCGAGCAGGCAGCGCGCCACAACGTGTACGACCGATTCCACAACGCGAACCTGCTGGACGCGCTGCGCGACACGCCCGACTCCACCTACGAGGTAGTGGCGGCGCTGGACGTGTTCATCTATGCGGGCGATCTCACGGACACCGTGCCCGACGCCTTCCGGCTGATCGTGCCGCACGGCGACTTCCTGTTCTCGTGCGAGGCCGCACCCGAAGACGGTCCCGACCTCGTGCTGCAGGCCAATGGCCGCTACGCCCACAAGCGCAACCACGCCATGGCCGTGTGCCGCGAGGCGGGCTTCACGTCCGTGGAGATCGAAGACCTCGTGCTGCGCTACGAAGGCGACCAGCCCGTACAGGGCTTCCTCGTCAACGCGCGCAAGTAAGAGACAGGAAGAAGAGAGCCAGCCGGGCCGCTCAGGTCCGGAACACGTCCACCGCCCGCACGAGTTGTGCAGCCTGCTGCTGCATGGACTGGGCGGCCGCCGCGCTCTGCTCCACCAGCGCTGCATTCTGCTGCGTGCCCCGGTCCATCACGACCACCGCTTCGCCGACCTGGGCGACACCATCGCTCTGGGCGCTGCTGGCGGCGCTGATCTCGCTCATCAGGCCGGTCACGCGCTGGATCGCGGAAACCACCTCGGCCATGGTGGTCCCGGCCTTGTCCACGAGGTGCGACCCCTCGCCCACGCGCTCGACGCTGGCGCCGATCAGTTCCTTGATCTCCCGCGCGGCCTGGGCGCTGCGCTGGGCCAGCGCCCGCACCTCGCCGGCCACGACGGCGAAGCCCCGGCCCTGCTCGCCGGCGCGCGCCGCTTCCACCGCCGCGTTGAGCGCCAGGATGTTGGTCTGGAACGCGATGGAATCGATCACCCCGATGATGTCCGCGATCTTGCGGCTGGATTCGTTGATGCCGTGCATGGTCTGCACGACCTCGGCCACGACCTCGCCTCCGCGCACGGCCACCTGGCTGGCGCAGAGGGCCAGCTGATTGGCCTGGCGGGCGCTGTCGGCGTTCTGGCGCGAAGAGGTGCCCAGATGCTCCATCGATGCAGCCGTCTCCTCCAGCGCCGCGGCCTGCTGCTCGGTGCGGGCCGACAGATCGTTCGTGCCCGCGGAGATCTCCACGGAGGCCTGGGAGACGGTGTCGGCGGACTGCCGGACCTGCCCGATCACCTGCGCCAACTGCAGCCGCATGGCCGCCAGATGGTGGATCAGGCTGGAGGTGTCGCCGGCGCGGGCCGAGAACGTCTCGCGCAGGTCGCCGGCGGCGATCTGCCGTGCGATCGCCGCCGCCTGCGCCGGGTCGCCCCCGAGCTGGCGCAGCACCGAGCGGATCATCCCCCAGCCGAGCGCCACCCCGAGCGCCGTACCGGCCACGATCAGCAAGGACACCGTGAGGAGCGTGCGGTCGACGGATTCCGCGACGCTCTCCGTCTCGCCGTGCGCCTGCTGCTCCTGCAGCTTGCCGGCCTCCAGCAGCAGGTTGCGCACCTCGACGTGCAGGCGATCGGTGGAGGTGTTCAGCTCGGCCATCGCCGCTTCGGCATCGCCGGCCCGGGCGGCCTCCTGCAGCTTCGCCACGGAGGCCTTGTAGCGGCTCCAGGTGTCCGCCAGCTTCTGCCCGATCGAACGCAGCTCCGTGCTGGAGTCCGGCTGCCGCAGCAGGCCGATGGCATCGAGCACCGCCTGCTCCGACTGCTGGTTGAGGGAGAGCGTTTCCTCGCGCGATTTCGCGTCCGTCTTGAGGATGAATGGATACATGCGGCGGAAATGCACCGCCGCCTGCCGCCCGCCATCCACCACCTTGCGCAATGGCACCACGGAGTGGGTGAACATCTCCCGCTGCGCCGCGCTCACATTGCGCAGCTGCACGAGGCCCGTCACCCCCACGAGCAGCAGCACCGCCAGAAGAAAAGCCACGAGCGCAGTCAGTTTCTGTGCCAGTGTGAGGGATCGGGCAAGGGGCATGGACATCTCCGGAAACTGCAACTCATCCGTGCAGATTCCGCATCCTGCCAGAGATGTAATAAATTAATTCATCTTCGACAAAAAATAATCAGCATGCCTGCCATTCGCCTTTTGCATGCATTCGGCTCCCGATGCTGGGGCTGCCAGGGCGTACCGTGTCTGGAAATTCAGAAACCGAGCGCATGCGGCAGCCAAGTGGAGATGGCGGGCACGAAAGTCAGCAGCGCCAGCACGATCAGGTGCGCCACCAGGAACGGCGGCAACTCGCGAGTGAGCGCCGCCAATGGCACCTTGGTGGCCACCGAGGTGACGAACAGCAACCCGCCCACCGGCGGCGTGATCATGCCGAGCGTGAGGTTGACGATCACCACCATCGCGAAATGGATCGGGTCGATGCCCAGGGCGCTCGCGATCGGCGCGAGGATGGGCACCAGGATCATCACGCCGGGCAGCGGCTCCATGAAGATGCCGAAGAGCAGCAGCAGGATGTTCACCGCGATCAGGAAGGTGACGGGCGACAGGTCCCAGCCGACGATGGTCTGCGCGAGCTGCTGCGGAATGCCTTCGATGGTGAGCACCCAGGCGAAGGCGGCCGAGGCCGCCACCACCAGCAGCACCGAGGCCGTGAGCAGCGCCGAGCGCGCCGCGATGTGCGGCAGCGCCTTCCACTCCAGCGTGCGGTAGATCCACTTGCCGCACACCAGCGCGTAGAACACCGCCACCACCGAGGCTTCGGTGGGCGTGAAGATGCCGAAGCGGATGCCGACCAGGATCAGCACCACCAGCATCAGCGCGGGAATGGCGCGGATGCTGTTGGAGAGCATTTCGCGGCCCGTGGGGCGCGGCTCGCGCGAGCGGTAGTCGCGCTGCACGCAGACGCGCCAGTTGACGATCGCCATCGCCACGGCGATGAGGATGCCCGGAGCGAAGCCCGCGATGAAGAGCCCGCCCACCGAGACCTGCTCGTCCTGCAGCGCGTAGATGATCATGATGATCGAGGGCGGAATGATCGGCCCGACGATGGCGGTGCTGGCCGTGAGCGCTGCCGCGTAGGCGCGCGAATAGCCGGCCTTGTCCATCATCTTCACCATCATCGAACCGGGGCCGGCCGCATCGGCCAGGGCCGAGCCGGAGATGCCCGAGAAGAGCGTGAGCGAGAGGATGTTGGCATGCCCGAGGCCGCCGCGCAGGTGCCCGACGAATTGCGCCGCGAAGCGCAGCAGCACCACGGTGAGCGCGCCGCCGGACATGATCTCGGCCGCGAGGATGAAGAACGGCACGGCCATCAGCGGGAAGCTGTCGATGCCCGTGAACATCTCCTTGAAGACGATGAGCTGCGGATAGCGCCCGCCGACGAAGACGGCGATGGAGGCCGACATCGCGAGCGCGAAGGCGACCGGGAAACCCAGCGCCATCAGCACGATGGCGGAAACGAAAAGGGTGAGTGCCATGGCGTCAGTTCCTTGTGCGTGCCCGGGCCGTCACAGCGAGGCCGCCGATTCGGCGTCCATCTCGTCGGATTCGACGTAGCGCCCACCCAGCACATAGCCGCGTGCCATGAACAGGAGGTGCACGAACAGCAGCAGGAAGCCCGCGGGCATGGCCGCGTAGATCCATGCGAACGGAATGTCGGTGGCCGGCGTGGTCTGGAAGCGCGTGGCCCAGACGTACTGCACCGAGAACCACGCCATCGCGAGGAAGAACACGCCCAGCGCCACCACGATGAAGGCCCGCAGGGCCCGCGCGCCGCGCTCGCCGGCGACGTGGTGCAGGTTGTCGATCGCCACGTGCCCGCCGAAGCGCAGCACCAGTCCCGCGCCCAGGAAGGTGCCCCAGATCATCAGGTGGCGCGCCACCTCCTCGGCCCAGACGATGGAATCGCCCGTGGTGTAGCGCAGCACCACGTTGGCGAAGACGATGCAGGCCATGGCCAGCAGCAGGAGGATGAGGAGCCAGCGGTTGCAGGCCACGAGGGCGTGCTCGAAGCGTCGGAGCATGGGCGTTGGAAGCGGAACGGGGGATGGGAAAGGAACACGGCCGGATGGCGCATGGCCGTGCAGGGGCGGTTCACCGGTCGGAAAGAACGGCGCTGCCGGGGCTGGCCGATGCGCCGCGCCGGCAGTACCGGCAGGGCGGCGCGCAAGGCGGCAGGCTCGCGCCGCCCTGCGCATCGCGGGGGCTTACTTGGCGCTGGTGATCTGGTCGAGCGTCTTCTGGCCGAACTTGGCGGCGTACTGCTTGTAGGCGGGCTCCAGCGCCTTCTGGAAGGCGGCCTTGTCCACCGATTCCTCCACCTGCATGCCGGCGGCCTTGACCTCGGCCAGGCCCTTCTGCTCGACGTCGTCCACGAACTTGCGGGAGGCCTGTGCGCCGGCCTTGGCGCCCTGCGTGAAGGCGGCCTTCTGCGCGTCGTTCAGGCTGCCCCAGAAGTTGGGCGAGACGATGAGCGCCATCGGGGCGTACACGTGGCCGGTGAGCGAGAGGTACTTCTGCACCTGCGGCAGCTTGGCCGAGACGGTCACCGACATCGGGTTCTCCTGCCCGTCGATCGTGCCCTGCTGCAGCGCGCCGATCACCTCGGGCCAGGACATGGGCGTGGGCGAGGCACCGAGCGTGCGGAAGGCGGTGATGTGGACCGGGTTCTCCGTCACACGGATCTTCAGGCCCTTGAGATCGGCCGGCGTCTTCACCGGGTGCTTGTTGTTGGTGAGGTGGCGGAAGCCCTGCTCGCCCCAGGCCAGCGCGATCAGGCCGCGCTTCTGGAACTTGCCCAGCAGCTCCTGGCCGAAGGCGCCGTCGAGCACGCTGCGGGCGTGGGCGGTGTCCCGGAACAGGAAGGGAATGTCCACCACGCCGACGTCGGGCACGAAGTTGCTCAGGGCGCCGGTGGAGACGATCACCGCCTCCACCGTGCCGAGCTGCAGGCCCTCGATCAGCTCACGTTCGCCGCCGAGCGCGCTGGAGGGAAACTGCTTGAACTTGAAGGCGCCGTTCGTGCCCTTCTCCACCGTGTCGGCCCAGGCCTGCGCGGCCGCGCCGTAGTGCGAATTGACGGCCAGGGCATAGCCCAGCTTCACCTCCTTGCCCTGCTGGGCCTGGGCGGCACCCGCGGCCAGGCCGGCGATGGCAGCCACGGCGGCCACGGCGATGGTGGCCAGGCCGTGGCGGCGCAGGGTTCCGGCCGGAGACAGGGACACGGAAGGCACGGAGGGAGCGAGGGCGGAATCGGCGGCGTGGCGCATGGGTTCGGTGTCCGGTGAGAAGGGAAGAGGGAACGGAAAAAACGAGCGAACGGAAACGGGAACGGGCCCTACATGCGGGGCCGCCGGTGAAGGGTGCGGCGCCGCAGGGGCGGCCGGCGATTATGGCGGCGGCCACGGCCGCCGCGGAAGCGGGAATGCCCTGAGCACGCCACCGTGCGCGCACCGCCCGCGTGGCGGAACCGCGCCGCCGTCCGGCCCGGACGGCCCGGACGGCCCGATGCGGCCGCCAACGGATCAGCTCAGCAGCCGGGAGGATTTCGGAACGTGCGCCATGAGGAACTCCATCTGGTCGGCGAGGATGCGCCGGTTGCGCAGGATGAAGTCTTCCCACAGGCTGGGCACGTAGGGGGTGTAGAGCAGCGGCATGTGCGCCTGCTCGGGCGTGCGCGGACCCTTCCGGTGGTTGCAGGCGCGGCAGGCGGTGACCACGTTCATCCAGTGGTCCTCGCCGTTGCGTGCGAAGGGCACGATGTGCTCGCGCGTGAGGTCTTCCTCGTGGAAGTGGCCGCCGCAGTAGGCGCAGACGTTGCGGTCGCGGGCGAACAGCTTGGCGTTGGTGAGCGCGGGCCGCAGGCCGAAGGGGTTGATGCCCGGCACGCCCTTGGTGCCGATGATGCTGTTGACCTCGATCACCGACTGCTCGCCCGTGAGCGCGTTGTGCCCGCCGCGGAACACCGCGATCGGCCCGCCGGACTCCCAGCGCACCTCGCCCGCGGCATAGTGCGTGACCGCCTGTTCGAGCGAAATCCACGATTGCGGCAGCCCCTGGGCCGACAGCTTCAAGACCTTCACAACACCCTCCTTGCAACACGACAAGATTCGGAACGCTGATGTCTCGCGGGCCGCCCGCGGGGGCCCGTGCCGCACAATATACTCCCAAATCATGACGGATTGGCGGCCAGCGCTTGGCGCACCTGCGTGGCACGCTATCAAAAACCTAGCATTCCGATGAAGATCTTCCGAGGCCTCCACCACCCCGGCATCGCCCCAGCCTGCGCGGTCACCATCGGCAATTTCGACGGTGTGCACCGCGGCCACCAGGCCATGCTGGCGCTGCTCGCGAGCGAAGCCGCGCACCGCGGCGTGGAGAGCTGCGTGCTCACCTTCGAGCCCCATCCGCGCGACTATTTCGCCAGCGCCCTGCGGCGGCCCGAGCTGGCGCCCGCGCGCATCGGCACGCTGCGCGACAAGCTCGAGGAACTGCAGCGGTGCGGCGTGCAGCAGGCAGTGGTGCTGCCCTTCAACGAGCGGCTGGCACGCCAGCCGCCCCAGGCCTTCATCGACGACGTGCTGGTGCACGGGCTGGGTGCGCGCTACGTGCTGGTGGGCGATGACTTCCGCTTCGGCGCGCAGCGCGCGGGCGACTACGCCATGCTGGACGCCGCGGGGCGCGAGCGCGGCTTCGACGTGGCGCGCATGAACAGTTATGAAGTGCATGGACTGCGCGTCTCCAGCTCGGCCGTGCGCGAGGCGCTGGCGCGCGGCGACATGGAGGCCGCGGCGGCGCTGCTGGGCCGGCCCTACGCGATCAGCGGGCACGTGGTGCACGGGCGCAAGCTCGGCCGTGCGCTGGGCGCGAGCGCCGAGGGCGCGGGCGACGGCTTCCGCACGCTGAACCTGCGCTTCGCCCACTGGAAGCCCGCGGCCTCCGGCATCTTCGTGGTGCAGGTGCATGGCCTCTCGGAACGCCCGCTGCCCGGCGTGGCCAACCTGGGCGTGCGCCCCTCGCTCGATCCTCAGGATGCCAACGGCGGCCGCGTGCTGCTGGAGACCCACTGCCTGGAGTGGCCCCGCCCGCTCGGCACGGAAGAGGCCTACGGTAAAATCGTGCGCGTGGAACTCCTGCACAAACTGCACGACGAGCTGAAGTACGACAGCCTCGACGCCCTCACCGCCGGCATCGCCCGGGATTGCGAGGACGCGCGGGCGTATTTCGCGTCCACCCCGGCGGCCAGCTACACGGAAACCCGCCGCCAGACCACGCGCGACCGAATTTGACGCCGGCGCGGGCTCCGCACCTGCCGGGCCCGCATCCGCCGCACCTTCGCACCCGTGCCGCGCCCTGCGGCGCAGCCTCCCCTCTTCCGTTCATCCGCCCCATTCCGCCCTGGCGGCCCCGGCATCCGCCGGCAGCCAGGCACACCCTGCCCAGCCATGTCCGACACCACGCATTCCGCCCCTGACGCCAGCCCCGGCACCGATTACCGCGCCACGCTGAACCTGCCCGACACCCCCTTCCCGATGCGCGGCGACCTGCCCAAGCGCGAGCCGGGCTGGGTGAAGGAGTGGGAGGACAAGGGCATCTACAAGAAGCTGCGCGACGCGCGCTGCGGCGCCCCGAAGTTCATCCTGCACGACGGCCCGCCCTATGCCAACGGCCAGATCCACATGGGCCACGCGGTGAACAAGATCCTCAAGGACATGATCACCAAGGCGCGCCAGCTGGAAGGCTTCGATGCGCTCTACGTGCCGGGCTGGGACTGCCACGGCCTGCCGATCGAGAACGCGATCGAGAAGAAGCATGGCCGCAGCCTCTCGCGCGACGACATGCAGGCGAAGAGCCGCGCCTTCGCCACCGAGCAGATCGCGCAGCAGCTGGGCGACTTCCAGCGCCTGGGCGTGCTGGGCGAATGGGACAACCCCTACAAGACGATGAACTTCGCCAACGAGGCCGGCGAGCTGCGCGCGTTCAAGCGCGTGATCGAGCGCGGCTTCGTGTACCGCGGCCTCAAGCCCGTGTACTGGTGCTTCGACTGCGGCTCGTCGCTGGCCGAGTTCGAGATCGAGTACCAGGACAAGAAGAGCACCACGCTGGACGTGGCCTTCAAGGCGCATGACCCGCAGGCGCTGGCGGCCGCCTTCGGCCTGCCGGCCCTGGCGCGCGACGCATTCATCGTGATCTGGACCACCACGGCCTGGACCATTCCCGCCAACCAGGCGCTGAACCTGAACCCGGAGATCCGCTTCGCGCTGGTCGAGACCGAGCGCGGCCTGCTGGTGCTGGCCGAGCCGCTGGTCGAGTCGTGCCTGCAGCGATACGGGCTGGAAGGCCGCGTGCTCGCCACCGCGCCCGGCCAGGCGCTCGGCGGGCTGGAGTTCGAGCATCCGCTGTACGACGTGGCGAGCGAGGACGGCAGCTTCGGCTACCGCCGCCTCGCGCCCGTGTTCCTCGCCGACTACGCCACGGCCGACGACGGCACCGGCATCGTGCACTCCTCGCCCGCCTACGGCCTGGAGGATTTCAACTCCTGCCGCGCCAACGGCATGGCGCTGGACGAGATCCTCAACCCCGTGCAGGGCAACGGCGCCTACGCGGCCGACTTCCCGCTCTTCGGCGGCCAGCACATCTGGAAGGCCGTGCCCGTCGTCATCGAGGCGCTGCGCAACGCAGGCCGCCTGATGGCGACCAAGGACATCGTCCACAGCTACCCGCACTGCTGGCGCCACAAGACGCCCGTGATCTACCGCGCCGCCGCCCAGTGGTTCATCCGCATGGACGAAGGCGAAGGCGTTTTCACCAAGGACAAGGCACCGAAGACGCTGCGCCAGACGGCGCTCGCGGCCATCGAGCACACCAGCTTCTACCCCGAGAACGGCAAGGCGCGCCTGCACGACATGATCGCCAACCGGCCCGACTGGTGCATCTCGCGCCAGCGCAGCTGGGGCGTGCCGATCCCGTTCTTCCTGCACAAGGATTCGGGCGAGCTGCATCCACGCACCATGGAGATCCTCGACCAGGCGGCCGACATCGTCGAGGCCGGCGGCATCGAGGCCTGGAGCCGCGTGACGGTGGAAGAGATCCTCGGCGCCGAGGATGCGCCGCACTACACCAAGAGCACCGACATCCTGGAGGTGTGGTTCGACTCGGGCTCCACCTTCTTCCACGTGCTGCGCGGCACGCACCCGGGCGTGCACCACGACAGCGGCCCCGAGGCCGACCTGTACCTGGAAGGCCACGACCAGCACCGCGGCTGGTTCCACTCGTCGCTGCTGCTGGCCTGCGCGCTGTACGACCGCGCGCCCTACAAGGGCCTGCTCACGCACGGCTTCACGGTGGACAGCCAGGGCCGCAAGATGAGCAAGTCGCTCGGCAACGGCATCGATCCGCAGGAGATCAACAAGAAGCTGGGCGCGGAGATCATCCGCCTGTGGGTGGCGGCGAGCGACTACTCGGGCGACATCGCGGGCGACGACAAGATCCTCGCGCGCGTGGTGGATGCCTACCGCCGCATCCGCAACACGCTGCGCTTCCTGCTGGCCAACGTGAGCGATTTCGATCCGGCCACGGACGCCGTGCCGTTCGAGCAGATGCTGGAGATCGACCGCTACGCGCTCACGCGCGCCGCGGAGTTCCAGGCCGAGGTGCTGGCGCACTACCAAGTCTACGAGTTCCACCCGGTGGTCTCGAAGCTGCAGCTCTACTGCTCCGAAGACCTGGGCGGCTTCTACCTCGACGTGCTGAAGGACCGGCTCTACACCACGGCACCCAAGAGCCTCGCGCGCCGCAGCGCGCAGACGGCGCTCTGGCACATCACGCACGCGATGCTGCGCTGGATGGCGCCCTTCCTGTCGTTCACGGCGGAAGAAGCCTGGAAGGTGTTCGGCAGCTCCGAGAGCATCTTCCTGGAGACGTATTCCGACCTGCCGCGCGCCGAGGGGGCACTGGTCGCCAAGTGGTCGCGCATCCGCGCGCTGCGCGATGCGGTGAACAAGGAGATCGAGACGCTGCGCGCGGCCGGCCAGGTGGGCGCCTCGCTGCAGGCGGTGGTGACGCTCACCGTGCCGCCGGAGGACCATGCGCTGCTCGCGAGCCTGGGCGACGACCTGAAGTTCGTCTTCATCACGTCCGCGATCGAGCTGGCCTCGGGCGACGCCGTGGGCATCGCGGCGCGGCCCAGCACCGACACCAAGTGCGAGCGCTGCTGGCACTACCGCGCGGACGTGGGCCACGATGCGGCGCACCCGACGCTGTGCGGCCGCTGCACCAGCAACCTGTTCGGTGCCGGCGAGCACCGGGAGCACGCGTGATGGCGGCCCGCGGCAACACGGCGGCGGGCGGCGGCGCCCTTTGGCCGTGGCTGGCCTGGGCGCTGCTGCTCCTGGTGGCCGACCAGTTCACCAAGACGCTGATCCTGGGCTATTACCGCCTGGGCGATGCGACCTACGTCACCAGCTTCTTCAACATCGTGCGGGCGCACAATACCGGCGCGGCGTTCTCGTTCCTGGCGGACGCGGGCGGCTGGCAGCGCTGGGTGTTCACCGGCATCGGCGTGGCGGCGGCGCTCTTCATCGTCTGGCAGCTGCGCGCGCACCCGGGGCAGAAGCTCTTCTGCTTCGCGCTCTCCAGCATCCTGGGCGGCGCCATCGGCAACGTGGTGGACCGGATGATGCACGGCTACGTGGTGGATTTTCTCGACTTCCACGCGCGCGGCTGGCACTTCCCGGCTTTCAACCTGGCGGACTCGGCGATCACGGTGGGCGCGGCCTGCCTGATCATCGACGAGTTGCGGCGGGTGCGGCGCGGGTCCTGAGCCGATCCCCCGGCGCGGCCGGCATCAAAAGGTGTAGTGCCCGGCGTCCAGTGCTTCCTGATCGTCGCGACGGCGCCGCTCGCGCGCGGCTTCGATGGCATCCAGCGGCCGGGGCTCGCGGAAGAACAGCGACCCGGGAATGCCTTTCTCGGCCAGGTAGCCGTCCAGCTCCCTCATGCGGTCCTGCAGTTCGCGCAGGGTCCGGTCGATCCGTACCGCATCGGCCTCGCTGAACTGCGCCCGTTCGGCCTGGAGCGCCTTCAGCCGGGCGATTTTCCTCTTCAGCGCCAAGCCGTTGGCCTGGTGAGTCCGCGAGCCGTCGGGATGGAAGTCCAGCACGATACCTTCCGCATCCAGTGAGCGGATGGGATGTGGCGACAGAGCGGCCGTGGACGTGTGCCGCGGCGCATCGGCGTGCGGTCTGCCCGCGGGCACCTCCATGTCCTCGTCGGAATCTGCCGCTTCGGCAAGCTCCGTGGGCGCGTCCACGAAGGCGTCCTCGTCGATGTCCGAATCGGCGTCGGCAGCCCCGCTGGAGGCAGCGCCCGCCGCCGGCACGGGAGCGGGCGCCTGGGTGCGGCCCAGGTGCGCCTGCATGGACCGCAGGGCGTCCTGCGACTCCTGGAACACCGCGTTCAGGTCCAGCGCGGCGGCCTCGGCCCACGATGCGTAGCGTGCCGGGTCCGCGTGCCCATCCAGCATGCCGAACTGCACGCGCAGTTCCGCCTGGGTCTGCAGCGCGGCCCCGCGGATGGTCAGCATCTTCTGCAGCCGCGCGATCCGCGCCTGCAGGGCGGCGCGGTGCGCGGAATCCGCCGTGCCGGCGGGCCTCGCGCAATGTTTCGGCTCGTTCTGCATGCTGGTGAGCGCCAGCGCCGCGCGGTCGAAGTACGCCACGCCCAGCGCCCGCCCCTCTGCCGCCGCCGCGCCCGCCGGCCGGTGCATCCCCGCCTCGGCGGCCCGGCTGCGCAGCGGCGCATCGGACCGGGACCGCGGCGGCAGCAGTGGCAGTGTCGCCGCAGCGTGTTCGGGCCCGTGCGTGGGCTCCGGCGCCCCGGAAGGCGGTGTGCTCCCGGCCCGCGCCGCAATCCCCACGGACGTACCGGGCCGCGGCACCGACGTACGTGCCAACGTACGTGCCGACGCAGCGGCAGCGGCGCTGGCCGGAGGCCGGGCCGCCTGCAGCAGCGGCCCCGGGTTGCGTTGGACGACCATGGCGGCTCCGCCTTTCTATCTTTAGAGCATCGGAGGACCCAGCGTAGAAACCCGGCGGCACCCGACGGCCTATGGCCGCGAAGCCGCGCTCCGGCAGGCGAAAAGCCGTCGCGAGTGACCGGGCCCGGGCCGCGGTTGCTCGCCGATTGCTATGGAATCAGGAGTATGCTGTCATCCCCCCGGAACTTTGCACGGCGCGCAGCGCGGCCGTTCTCCGGCGGAGCACCGATCTCCTCTTTCCATGAAGCACCTGTTGAATCTGCTGGCCGCCGTGGCCCTGCTGGTCTGGGGTACGCACCTCGTGCGTACCGGGGTGCTGCGCGTGTTCGGTGCCAATCTGCGCACCCTGCTGGCGCGCAGCATGGGCAACCGCTTCTCGGCGGCGCTGTCGGGCATCGGGGTCACGGCGCTGGTGCAGTCGAGCACGGCCACCTCGCTGATGACCTCGTCCTTCGTGGGCCAGGGCCTCATCACGCTGCCCGCCGCGCTGGCGGTGATGCGCGGGGCGGACATCGGCACCGCGCTCATGTCGGTGCTGTTCTCCACCGACCTCTCTTGGCTGTCGCCGCTGTTCATCTTCGTGGGCGTGGTGCTCTTCATCACGCGGCAGGCCAGCACGGCCGGGCGCGTGGGGCGCGTGCTCATCGGCCTCGGCCTGATGCTGCTCGCGCTCGAGATGGTGGTGCAGGCCAGCGGGCCGATGCTGGCCTCGCCCATCATCCGCGCCATGCTGGGTTCGCTCAACAGCGATCTCGTGATGGAAGTGTTCATGGGTGCGCTGCTCGCCATCCTCGCCTATTCGAGCCTGGCGATCGTGCTGCTGATCGCGGCCATGGCGGCCTCCAGCGTGGTGCCGCTGGACGTGGCGCTCGGCCTGGTGCTGGGGGCCAACCTGGGCAGCGGCCTGCTCGCCGTGCTCACCACCGCCAAGTCGGCGGTGGAGGTGCGGCAGGTGACCGTGGGCAACCTCGTCTTCAAGCTCATGGGCGTGGTGCTCGTCGCGCCCTTCACGGGGCTGTGGCTGCGCTACGTGCATCCGCACATGCCGGGCACGGCGCAGGGCGTGGTGCTCTTCCACCTGGCCTTCAACGTGGTCATCAGCCTGGGCTTCATCGCCTTCACGCAGTGGGTGGCCAAGGCCGTCACGCGGCTGCTGCCGCCGCCCGAAGGGCCGCCCAGCCGCCGGCCGCACCACCTCGATCCGTCGGCGCTCTCCACGCCGTCGCTGGCGATGTCGTGCGCGGCGCGCGAGGCGCTCTACCAGGCGGACGTGGTGGAGACGATGCTGCTCGGCGTGCTGGACGTGATCCGCAAGGACGACCAGCAGCTCGCGCAGCAACTGCGCAAGATGGACGATGAAGTGGACGGGCTCTATTCGTCCATCAAGTACTACCTCACGCAGATCTCCCGCGAGGCGCTCGGGGAAGAGGAGAGCCGGCGCTGGACGGACATCATCAGCTTCACCATCAACATGGAGCAGGTGGCCGACATCATCGAGCGCGTGCTCACCGACATCGAGGACAAGAAGATCCGCAAGGGCAGGCGTTTCTCCGATGCGGGCATGGCCGAGATCACCGAGCTGCACGGCCGGCTGGTGAGCAACCTGCGCCTGGGAATGAGCGTGTTCCTCAACGGCAACGTGCGCGATGCGCAGCGGCTGCTGGAGGAGAAGACGCGCTTCCGCGACCTGGAGCGCGCCTATGCGGCCACCCACCTGGGCCGCCTGTCCGACAAGACCGTGCAGAGCATGGAAACCAGTTCGCTGCACATCGACCTGATCAGCGACCTGAAGCGCATCAACTCGCACATCTGCTCGATCGCCTACCCGATCCTCGACTCTGCGGGCGCGCTGGCACCGAGCCGCCTGCGCAGCGCGCCGGAGGCGCCGGCCCCCGGCGCGGTGGGCCACTGAGCCGCGCCTGGGCGGCTGCGCAGGCATCGAAGCGCAGGCAGCGGGCAGCGCTCAGCGCAGGTACCAGTCGCGCCAGCGGCTGTCCACGGCGTCCATGTGCGCGTGGAGCACGGAGAGGTCTCCAGGATCGCACCGTGCGGCGTGCCGGATCGCCTTGTCGAGAAAGGCAATGCGCTTGAGCTCGATGGACGCGCTCTGGAGCATCGGTCCGGACTGCCGGCTGCCGGACTGCTGCGGCCACCGGGCCACCCGGTGGGCATCGTGCCGCTCCAGCAGCGTCTGGCCCTTGCGGTTCACCGGGGCGCTGCCCTGCTCCGGACGCAGCGCGAGGTACGCCAGCACCGCTGCGCGCGACTGGGCGTGTTTCATGTAGGCGGGACCGAATGCGTCCGCCGCTGTTTTGACGTAGTGGGCGAGCAGCCCCCGCGCTGCCGGCGGCGCCCCCTGCCCGTCCGTCCTGACGGCGTCGCCGCTTTCGCTGCCGTCGGAATCACCGGGATCCTCCGCCGGCCACAGCAGTTCGGCCTCCACCGGCAGCGTCCGGAAGGGCAGCGGGCCTCCCGCCAGGCGCACCGCATGCAGGGTGTCGAGTGAAACGTCCCGATGGCATTCCGCCGCCATCGACAGCGCGAAGATCCTGCACGACCGCAGGCTTTGCTGCGCGGGCATGTCGGCGATCAGCAGCGGCCAGTCCGGCGGCAGGCACAGCTGGCTGGCCATTTCGGCCGCGGTGATGAGCGGGTCCGCGCCATGGGGCATGGAAGGGCTCAGGTGCACGACGGAGCCGTGGCGCCCGGCCTGGCCGGGCGATCCTTCGAGATGCACATCCAGCGCGAGGTTGTGGGTCATGTTGTCCAGCACGACGCGCCATCGCCCGGGGCCTGCGGCGGCGAGGAACCGCGTCCACTCCCGGGAGCCGAAGCCCTCGTTGCCGGGCGGCCCGTCCTGGTCGCCGGGCAGGTCGACGTGGGCGTACACGAGGCGCAGCCCCGGATCCTCCGCATTGAGCGCGGCCACGATCGCCGGCATCGCCAGCTTGTCGAGCTTGCGGAACGCGTCGGGCTCGTCGTCGGGACTCGCGCCTTCGGCGTGCACTTCGGCGGCCACGGCGCGCAGCCGTCCCAGCCAGCCGAGCACCTGCCTGCGCTGCGCCGCCACCGGGTCGCCGGGCGGCAGCGCGGGCTGCGGGGCCGGGCGCAGGGGCAATGCCATGGGGAGTCACAGCGCGCCAGGGCGCTCGGCTTCCGGCCGGTCCGGCCGGGACGCGCGCCGCAGCGGCGGCGCAACGGAATCGCAGCCCATGCGCCGCAGCTCGGCCGTGTTGTCCAGCAGCAGGGCAGCCTCCGCCTGCCGCCAGAGCTCGGCGCGTGCGGCGGTCATCGGGAGAGCAGGCCCCTCGGCGCGCGGCGGCAGGGGATGAGGCGCCATCGCCGCCGCCATCGGCCGCGCCGGCGGCCCGGGGCCGTCCGCAGGCCGCCGGAGCCGCTGCGCGGGCGGTTCGTCCCCGGGCGCGGGCGCGTGGTCCGCCGCATCGGGCCGGGGCGGCGTGGGGGCTGCGATGGAGGCGGTGATGGAACGGGCCATGGCGATGCGTGCGCGGAGCGATGGTGGACGGACACGCCGCAGCATCGGCGTCGGCCACCCGCGCCATGCCCGGCGGCGCGAAACGCGCAGGTGCCGGGCGAAGCCTGGCGGCCATGGTCAGCCGCTGCCGGCCGCGGCGCGGCGTCCTACGCGGGCCGAAGAATTCGCAGGTCCGCCCGGGCGGCGCGGAGCCCCTACCCTGGGGGATCGATGGCTCCGCCATCTTTTCATTCCCCAACCAGGAGAACCCATGTCCAGCACACCCCGCAAGCCGCACAGCGACGAACCCGAAGTCACCCAGGAAAACGACGTGCCGCTCGACGATACCGATCCGACCGGCGAGGCGATGATGAAGGAGGTGCGCAACGACCGCCTGGAGGTTCCGCCCGGCGAGGAAGAAAGCGCGGAGAACGACGCCGCTTCGCAGCAGCGGCATTGAACGGCGAGGCTCAGGCGAAATCCGCCACCAGCCGCTGGCGGGCCTGCTGCACGAAACCAGATTCGCCGTCCCGCGGCGGCAGCACCAGGAAGCGGGCCTGCGGCAGCACGGGCAGCTTCCACGCGGCGGGCAGCACCTGTACGCCATCGCACAGCGCCGATGCGTTCAGGCAGGCCACGCCCAGGCCGGCAGCCAGGGCGGACTGCAGGCCCGCCACGCCCGAGGCCTGCAGCGCCATCGTGAACGGCACGCGGCGCCGCTGCAGGAGGGCTACGGCGAAGCGATGCAACGAACAGGTGTCCGGCAGCGCCAACAGGCGCAGCGGCGCGCCGGCCGCGGGAGGTGCCGCACCGAGCGGCGGTACCGCCCCCATCCACAGCAGGGGCTCGCGCCGCAGCGGAGTCCCCCCGGGGCGCCGGCCAGCGGCGGGCCCCGCGGCCGTGGGCAGGCGCATCGTCAGCCCTACGTCGAATTCGCCCTGCGCGTAACCCGCCTCGATCTCGCCGCTTTTGCGCACCGTCACCTGCAGCTGCACGCCCGGATGGCGGGCCTGGGTGCGTGCGAGCAGCCCCGCCAGCTCTGCGGGTCGGAAGTAATCCGTCACACCGAGCCGCAGCGTGCCCTCCAGGGCGGCGCCCTGCAGATCCCGCCAGGCCGCCTCGCTCATCGCGAGCAGTTGCCGGGCATGGGCCAGCAGCCGCAGCCCGGCTGCCGTGGGAGCCACGCCCGCCTTGGAGCGCACGAGCAGCGCCTGGCCCGCGTGCTGCTCCAGCTTGCGCAATTGCTCGCTCACGGCGGACTGTGAAAGAAAGACCCGCGGCGCACCGGCCGCCAGGCTGCCGGCCTCGCACACGGCCACGAAGGTTCTGAGCTGTTCCAGGTGGAAAGGGCGCATGGATCGGAATCCAACGGATTTGCCGCAGGATATCTGCAGATCATCCTGCTTTTCCGAAGGATCTGGAAGCTCAAGAATGCAGTCGTGCTTTCCTTCCTTCGTTTTCAGGAGTCCGCCATGCCCCATACCGTGATCCATCTGAGCGGCGAGCCAGACGCCCTGCTCGCCCGACGCGCCGCCGACACGGTCGCGGCCATCACCCAGCGCGTGCTCGGCAAGCAATTGCCCGTGATCGCGACCACCGTGCAGTTCATTCCGGCCACGCAGTGGTTCGTGGGGGGCGCATCGCTCGCGGAACGGGACCAAAGCGCTTTCCACCTCGACATCAGCATCACCGACGAGACCAACACCAAGGCGGAGAAGGCGCTCTATCTGCGCGAGGTGCACGCCGCGTTCTCCGCGCTGCTGCCGCGCCTCCATCCGGTGAGCTACGTGCACCTGATCGATGCGCGCGCTGCGGCCTACGGCTATGGCGGGCAGACGCAGGAATGGCGCCACCAGCAGGCCGGGGTGTAGGCGGCTCCGCTCAGCGGTCCAGCCGGCGGACGGCCGACAGAACGTCCTGCGCCTCGCCCGCGGCACGGGCCACGCCGCTGCCGGTGCGGCGTGCTGCGCCCACCGCCGCCACTTCGTTGAGCAGGCCGCGGCGGAGCATGCGCTCCGGCAGGCCCGGCGCGTGGGCCATACCAACATATGCGCGCTCGTCCACGGGCGCATCCATGCGCTCACGAACGTTCTCGGCGAAGGCGCGCGACACCACGGGAAGCGGTGGATAGACCTTGTTGTCGGGGTAACGGAACCCCGGTCCCAGCCGGCGCTCATTCCGTGCGATGCGCTCCCCCAGTACGGGGTCCAGCACCCACCGGCTGACCGTATCCCCGGCCGCCATGCCATCGTCGCGGCGCAGGGTGCGCATGGGCCTCACCTGATCCCTGTCTGCGGCGAGCCGCGCATCTTCATGGAACACGGCAGTCCCCCCCTTCCATGCATCGAGGACGATCACGGAGCCCGATCCATCCGGCGCGTACAGCTCCGTCCACATGTGATCGGCATGTGCGTGCTGGACGATGCGCAACGCCTCTTGCGGCGCCAGATGGGGCGCGTGCACCAGCGCGGCGATCACGGCATGCTCCGCACAATGGCCGGCGCCTGCCGCGAGCGCGGCCGTCGCTACGGAGACTACGGTATCCGGCTTGTTCTGCTGCCGGGCGTAGCCGTGCCCAGCCCCCTCGGTGGTGGCATGCCGGCGATCCAGATAGCTGCCCGCCATGCGGCCGGCCCGGGACCGGGTGGAACTGGCGCCCAAGGTGTTCGCGATGTCGACGGACACGTTGCCCCGGCCGCCGATCAAGGCGCGGCGTGTGGCATCCACGGAACGGTGCGCCTGCCGCAGCCGCTCCGCCTCCGCGGCATCCAGCGGCCGGCCCACGATGGTGCGGGCAGCCATGTACGCCTTCAGCGCCGTGTCGGAATCCGCCAGTTCGGTACCGCGCGCGGGCGCGCGCCCGGCCCATCCCTGCACGGCCAGGGCCGTGGGCGTTCCGCGGCGCCAGCCGTCGTCGGCCGGCCGGGCCGGCAGGCCTTCGGGTGCGGCGGGCATGCCGCGGGACGCGGGCCCGCCGGCTGGCCGGGTTTCCGCGCAATCCCTGACTGCCGGCGTCATGCAGGAGGCCTCGCCGCAGCCGGCAAGCCTCGAAATCCGTCCGAACATGGCGCCTCCCTCCCCTGACTCCGGCGAATGGATCCACGGTCCGTGGACCCGGGTCTTCGCCGGACTGTGACGGCACCACGGCACTGCAGCGCACGCACGAGCGAAGGCGCGGCCCGGGGGTGCGAAGCGTCAGGCGCGCGGGGCCGGTTCCTGCGGCAGGTCCGCCACCGGCCTGCGGGCGTAGTGCTGCGCGATGACGGCGCACACCATGAGCTGCATCTGGTGGAAGACCATCAACGGCAACACCAGCGCACCCACGGCGTGCGAGGCGAACAGCACCTTGGCCATCGGCACGCCGCTGGCGAGGCTCTTCTTGGAGCCGCAGAACACCACGGTGATCTCGTCCTCTTTCGAGAACCCGATGCGCCGGCTGATCCAGGTGGTGGCGGCCAGCGCGATCGCGAGGATGACGGCGCACACGAACACCAGCCCCGCCAGCGCGTGCAGCGGGATGTCGTGCCACAGCCCCTCGATCACCGCCGCGCTGAAGGCGGTGTACACCACGAGCAGGATGGAGCCCTGGTCCACGAACTTGAGCACCGCCGCGCGGCGCTGCACGAAACCGCCGATCCAGGGCCGCAGCAGGTGGCCTGCCAGGAAAGGCACGAACAGCTGCAGCGTGATGCGGCCGATGCTCGCGAGCGTGTCGTGGCCGGCCGAGCCCGCGGTGGCCGCGCCGGCCTGCGCCCCCGGCACGCCCGGCAGCAGCAGGCCGACCAGCATCGGCGTGATCACGATGCCCAGCAGCGTGGAGCCCGAGGCCGAGCAGATGGCGGCCGGCATGTTGCCGCGCGCCAGGGCGGTGAAGGCGATGGCGGACTGCACCGTGGCGGGCAGCACGCACAGGAAGATCACGCCCTGGTAGAGCTCCGGCGTGACCAGCGGCTCCAGCACGGGCCGCAGCGCCCAGCCGATCAGCGGGAACAGCACGAAGGTGGAGGCGATCACCAGCAGGTGCAGCCGCCAGTGCGACAGGCCCGCGACGATGGCCTGCCGCGACAGCTTGGCGCCGTGCAGGAAGAACAGCAGCGCCACGGCCGCCGTGGTGGCGTACTCGAAGCCGCGCGCCACCTGGCCGGAGGCCGGCAGCACGCTGGCCAGCGCGACCACGGCGATCAGCGCGAGGGTGAAGTTGTCGGGCAGAAAACGGGAACGGGCCATGGCGGATGCGCAGGGGACTGCGTGCGGAAGAACCCCGCATTATCGATCCCGTGGGCACGCTCCGCTGTCCCGGCCGCGCTCCGTCCGCTGCGCCCGCGGTCGACCCGCCGCACCGCCACCTGCAAGGTCACCAGCCGCAGAAGCCCGCCAGCACCAGCGCCGCTTCGGGCGTGAACGCGCCCTGCGCGAGGCGCGCCTGCACTTCGGCCGCCTCCAGCAGCTCGAAGCGCTCCACCTCGCCGTCCTGGTTGGCGGGCACCATGCCTTCGGGCACGGTGGCGCGGAACCAGTCGATGCGTTCCACCATGTAGCCCACGCCCTCTCCTTCGTCGCTCGGGCGCGCGAAGTCGACGTGGCCGCCGTGGGCCAGATCCTGCAGCGCCTGGGTGCGCAGGCCCGCCTCTTCCCAGGTCTCGCGCGCCAGCGCGGATTCAACGGTGTCCTGCGCGCTCACCATGCCGCCCATGAGCGTATCCCACCGGCCTGGGTGGCTGGGCTTGTCGAACGCGCGCTGCTGCACCCACTGCCGGCCGTCCGGCGCGCAGGCCACGAGGTGCACCGCCCGCGTGGCGATGCCCAGCGCGCGCACCGCGCCGCGCTCCACGGTGCCGATGCGCTCGCCCGCCGCGTTGCACACCGCCAGCTGCTCGTTGCGCCACGCTCCGCAGCGGCCGGCGCGCCGCAGCGCATTCGCCAGCATCGCCAATGCCCGCGTGGCATCTGCCGGGGTGCAGGCCAGGTGCCAACGCTCTGCCCCGGCATGGGATTCCTTCACGAGCGAAGCGGTGGTGGCGCCACCCCCTTCGGCACGGTCAGCGCCCCGATCCAGCACGATGCCGCCCATCACCCCCGGCGCCACCGAGCCCACGGCCTGCCCGGCCACGGCGAACGGCACCCGCGGCACCACGGGCGGCCGGTGCGCCAGCGCGCGGGCCGGCGCCACCCATGCGGGCACCGGCATCTCGCGGTGCCCGCTCATTCCAGCGTCAGGATGGTGGAGCCCGTGGTCTTGCGCGCTTCCAGGTCGCGGTGCGCCTGCTGCACGTCGCGCAAGGGATAGCGCTGGTCGATGTGGATCGTCACGTCGCCGCTCTGCACCACCGCGAACAGGTCGTCCGCCATGGCCTGGGTGGATTCGCGCGTGGCGATGTGCGTGAACAGCGTCTGGCGCGTGACGTAGAGCGAACCCTTGGCGCCCAGCATGCCCGGCGCGAACGACGGCGCCGGGCCCGAGGCGTTGCCGAAGGTGGCCATCAGCCCGAAGGGGCGCAGGCACTCCAGCGATTTCTCCCAGGTGTCCTTGCCAACCGAGTCGTACACCACCTTCACGCCCTTGCCGCCCGTGATCTCCTTCACGCGCGCCGCGAAATCCTCCGTGCGGTAGTTGATGGCATGCGCCGCGCCGTTGGCGAGCGCCAGCTGGCACTTCTCGTCGCTGCCCGCCGTGCCGATGAGCTGCAGGCCCAGCGCCTTCGCCCACTGGCAGGCGATCAGACCCACGCCGCCCGCGGCCGCATGGAACAGCACGTGGTCGCCCGGCTGCAGGCCCTCCGCCGGCAGCGTCTTTTTCAGCAGGTACTGCGCCGTCAGGCCCTTGAGCATCATCGCCGCGCCGGTCTCGAAATCGATCGCGTCGGGCAGCCGGCACACGCACTTCGCGGGCAGCACGCGCACCTCGGCGTAGCTGCCGGGCGGCTGGCTCGCATAGGCGGCGCGGTCGCCCACGGCGAGGTGCGCCACGCCCGCGCCCACGGCTTCGACGATGCCCGCCCCCTCCATGCCGATCGTGGCCGGCATCGGCAGCGGATACAGCCCCGTGCGGTGGTACACGTCGATGAAATTCAGGCCCACCGCATGGTGGCGGATGCGGATCTCGCCGGGGCCGGGCTCGCCCACGGTCACGTCGGTCAGGTGCAGTTCTTCGGGACCGCCGTGCTGGCGGATCTGGACGGCAAGGCTCATGCGGCGACTCCTGCGGTGGAAGACACGATAAAAAAAAGGAAGCGAAGGAAAAGGGAACTACCAGGACAGCGGATCCAGGCGATGCAGATGGGCATCCGGCCCGCGGAATGGCCCCACGCGGGGGCCGGCGTGCATCCTGCCACGGATCGGCGAAGCCCGCAGGCCGGTACATTTCCAGGCCATGACACAACGACTCTCGTCCGGCACCGTGGCCCTGCTCGTGGCCGCGCCGCTGCTCTGGGCCGGCAACGCGGTCGTCGGCCGCCTCGTGCATCCGCTCATCTCCCCGGTCGCGCTCAACTTCATCCGCTGGGCGCTGGCCTTCGTCGTGCTGCTTCCCCTGGCCCACGGCGTGCTGCAGCGCGGCAGCCCGCTGTGGCCGCACTGGCGCCGCTACGCGATGCTCGGGCTGCTGGGCATCGGCTGCTACAACGCGCTGCAGTACATGGCGCTGCAGACGTCCACGCCGCTCAACGTCACGCTCGTCGGCTCGGGCCTGCCGGTCTGGATGCTGGCCATCGGCGCGCTCTGCTTCGGCGCCCGGGTGACGCGCGCGCAGGCGACGGGTGCGCTGCTCTCCATCGCCGGCGTGCTGGTGGTGCTCAGCCGCGGCGAATGGGCGCAGCTGCTGGCGCTGCGGCTCGTACCCGGCGATCTCTACATGGTGCTGGCCACCATCTCGTGGGCCTTCTACAGCTGGCTGCTGTCGCGCACCACCGAGCCCGCGGGCCTGCGCGGCGACTGGGCCGCCTTCCTCATGGCGCAGATGGTGTTCGGCCTGGCCTGGTCCGGCGCGTTCGCCGCGGGCGAATGGACGCTCGGGCACGCCCACGCGACCTGGGGCTGGCCGCTCGTGGCGGCCCTCGCCTTCATCGCGCTCGGCCCCGCCCTGCTCGCCTACCGCTGCTGGGGCGTGGGCGTGCAGCGCGCCGGCCCGGCCGTGGCGAGCTTCTTCATCAACCTCACGCCGCTCTTCGCGGCCGTGCTCTCCGCCCTGGTGCTGGGCGACACGCCGCACCTCTACCACGGCGCGGCGTTCGCGCTGATCGTGGCGGGGATCGTGGTGTCGTCGCGGCGGGGGTGAGGGCAGGGAGCCACGGCTGCCGCATGCAGACGCGGCGCAAAAGCCCGTCCAGGGGTAGCGACGGTCCCGATCACAGGAGGATCGGTTACAGCCTGGATACCCTTCTCGACGGCGGCCCGCCCTGTTTCCGCGGCCGTGGCCCTGCTCCCGCCACGCCTGCCGGATCAGGCGGCCGCAGGTCCGGTGGCCCCTTCCGCCACCCCTTCCGGCGCCGCCTCCGACGCGGCGCCGTAGCGCACCTGGAAATCCTCCGCCCGCATGGGCCGGGCGAACAGGTAGCCCTGGTAGAGGTCGCAGCCATGGCGCTCCAGGAAGCTGCGCTGCTCCTCGGTCTCGACCCCTTCGGCGATGACTTCCAGATCGAGGTTGCGCGCCATGCCGATGATGGTCTGCACGATCACGTCGTCGGTCGGCCGCGTGCCCAGGTTGCGCACGAACGACTGGTCGATCTTCAGCTGGTGCAGCGGCAGGCGCGTGAGGTAGGCGAGCGACGAATAGCCGGTGCCGAAATCGTCCACCGAGAAGCGGACACCCTTGGTGCGCAGCAGGTGCATCTTGGCGACCGAGTCGTCAACGTTGTCGAGCACCAGCGACTCGGTGAGCTCCAGTTCGAGCAGGTGCGGCCGGACGCCCGCATGGTTCAGCGCATCGACCACGCTCGCGACGAAGTCCGGGTGCCGGAACTGGCGCGCGCTGACATTGACCGCGATGTGCACGTTCTCCAGTTGCGGATCGCGGCTCCAGGCGGCGAGCTGGGCGCAGGCGCTGCGCAGCACCCACTGGCCGATCGGCACGATGAGTTCGCTCTCTTCCGCGACGCCGATGAACTGCGCAGGGGAAATGAGCCCCTTCTCGGGATGCCGCCAGCGCAGCAGCCCCTCGGCTCCCACGACGCCGCCGTCGCGCGATATCTGCGGCTGGTAATACAGCAGGAACTGCTGGCCCGAGATGGCAGCCTGCAGGTCGGATTCGAGCTGCGCGCGCTGGCTGATGACGACCTGCATCTGCGGATCGAAAAAGCAGAGGGCGTTGCCCCGGCGCGCCTTCACCTGGTACATCGCGATGTCGGCCTGCTTGAGCAGGTCGGCGGCGCTCTGCATGACGTCGCCGAACACCGCGGCGCCGATGCTGCAGGTGTGCTGGTGCGTCTGCTGCTGCAGCTGGTAGGGCTGCGACACGGCGTGCAGGATCTTCTCGCCGAAGCGCCGCGCGATCGAAGCGGCCTCCTCGCGGTCCTGCGACAGATCGCACAGCATCACGACGAACTCGTCGCCCCCGAGCCGGGCGACGGTGTCGGCGGCACGCACACAGATCCGCAGCCGCAGGGCGACCTGCTGCAGCAGCAGGTCGCCCATCTCGTGGCCCTGGGTGTCGTTGAGGGTTTTGAAGTGGTCCAGGTCCAGGAACAGCAACGCACCGAACTGGTGGGAGCGCTGGGCCGTCGCCAGAGCCTGGTGCAGGCGGTCGAGCAGCAGGCGCCGGTTCGGCAGGCCCGTCAGCAGATCGTAGAAGGCGAGGTTCTCGATCTCCGCGCTGGCACGGCGCAGTTCCGTGACGTCGTGGTAGGTGATCATGAGCCCACCCTCCGGCGTGACGCGCTCCGTGATCTGGATGAAATGGCCGTTGGGCAGCATCTGCTCGTGCGTGCCGCGCGTCTCGCGCTGCAGCAGAAGCCGCTGCGCCACCCATTCCCGGCGCATGCCTTCGTCGGCGTCCGGCAGGTGGTGGCGGGAGGTGGCCTCCAGTACGGTGCGGAACGGCAGCCCCACGGCCATGATGTCGCGCAGCCAGGGGAAGATCTCTTCGTAGCGGCCGTTCCACTGGAGCACGCGGTGCCCCGGGTCCAGCAGCACGAAGCCGCTGACCATGGATCCGAGGGCCTGCTCGAGCGTGGCCTTGGAGCGCGCCAGATCATTGCGCGCACGGCTCATGCGGCGCAGGTAGGCCATCGAGAAACTGCCCGCGGCCAGCGCGGTGGCGATCAGCAGCGCGGCCACGGCCGCGATGGCGTTGCGCTCCGTGCGCCAGTTCGCCAGGGCCGCGGACTCCGGCAGGCTGGCTGCGATCCAGAGGCCGGGATAGAGCAGCGGCCGCGCCACCACCAGCGCGGCCACCCCGGACAGGCGCGCGGACTGCCCCCAGGCGCTGAAGGCCGGCGCATCGTCGCCCAGGGCTGGAACGCGGGCGCGCGTGCGCGCCTCGCCGCGGCTGGAGGTGCCGATGATCAGGTCGCCGCGGCCGCGCTCGAACGAGACTTCCAGCCCTGGAATGTCCGCGCCCTGCATGACCACTCCGACGAGCATGCTCACGGGCACCTGCAGCACCGCCAGCAGGCGGTCGCCGTTCTCGGCACGGATGGGCCGCGCCGCATACAGCACGCGCTCGGAACTCGCGAAGCTGACCGTGGGCGCGCTGAGGAGCAGCGTGGGCATGCTCTGCGCCATCGCTTCGTCGAAAAAGCCCGCGGGCAGCTCCGAGGTGACGCGCGCGCCGACCGCGTCCGATGCGGCCACCACCGCGCGCCGCGCATCCAGCAGAACCACCGAGCGCACGAGGATGTTCTGCCGCGCCGCGCGGCGCAGCAGCCTGCCGATGAACTCCGGATCCGGGCGCGGGTCGCGCTCGCGCCAGAGATCGATCATGTCGTCGGTGCTGGCAAGCAGCACGTCGAGGCCCAGCAGCGCCCGGTTGAGCGCCGCTTCGGAGCCGGCCGCGAAGCGTGCCACCTGCGCCTCGCTCTCGGCCAGGGCCGCGTGCCGCGCATTCACGATCAGGGCGGCAGCAGCCCCCACCAGGCCCAGCACCAGGGCCGCCACTGCCAGCACCACGGCCCATCGCAGGCGAAAGGACACCGCCCGCATCAAGGGCTCCCCGGCACGGGAATGCCGCGCGCCCGGCCGATGGTGCGGGACCAGACGTCCGCGCACCCGTCGCCACAGCGGCGCAGCCAGTTGGGCAGCACGGCCTCGCGCAACAGGCGCTGGCGGCGCGCTTCGTCGGCGGCCGATGGCGGAACCGACACCATCGCGCCTTTGTCCCCGTGCATGCAGGCGGCCGCGCCGGTGTTGCAGGCCACGCCCTCGGCGGTTTCGGCCTCGGCATCGCGCCAGATGGCCTCCTCCAGCTTCGGCAGTTCGCGCCGCAGCAGCACGCGCAGCTCGGCCGGCATGGCCGCCCAGGCTTCGTCGTTGGCGCCGAAGAACGACAGCCCCCAGGTGATCGGCAGCATGTGCAGGTAGCGCGTCATGCGGTGCACGCCCAGCGTGTTGCCGGACATGGTGCCGGTGATGGCGCATTCGCTGTCGCCGGCCTGCAGGCTGGGCACGATCTGGCTGAAGCCCGTGTGTACCGGGATTCCGCCCAGTCCCGCCACGAAATCGGCCTGCGCCGCAGAGGAAACGCGCACGCGCCGGCCGCTCAGGTCCGCCAGGCCCGAGACCGCGTTCTTGCAGAAGAGCACCTGCGCCGGATACACGTAGACGGCCAGCATCTCGAAATGGTGGTGCTCGCGCAGGGCCGCCTCGAGGTAGGGGCGGAACGACTGCACGGAGGCGCGCAGGTCCGCCAGCGTCGGGTTGAGGCCCGGAAGATCCGGCGCGGTGTATTGCGGGTACTGCGCGGTGAGCGAGCTCATCAGCACCGTGCCCATCGGCACCACCCCCAGTTCGATGAGGCGCAGCATTTCAATCCCAGGCACGCCCGCGCGGTCGAACGGGACGATGGAGGCGGTGAACCGGCCGCCGCTCAGCCGCGGCAGTTCCTGGGCCCAGAAAGGTGCCTCGCGGCGGGAATACTGCGACAGTGCTCCCAGGTTGCCCACAATGCGCAGGCGGTAGGTGGCGCCGGCGGCGCGCGACGCGCCCTGCTCGGGCGCGGAGGCACGCACATCGGGCGGCGGCGACGCAGGCGGCGAGGCACCGTGCGTGGCCACGGCCGGCCAGGGCGCCGCGACCGCTGCGAGCAGCGCCGCGGCCATCAGGGCGGCGCGCGCCGCCGGTCGGATGCGCGCGCACGACCCTGCGCGTCGCGGCGCATGGCAATCGTTGGGTTCGCCGGCACGTGGCTCCCGGACTTTCGCATCCAAATGTGGTTCCTCCCAGTAGCCCCGGTTTTTTACCATTTCGCGGACCTTCGACAAATGCTGATAAGCGCGGTTTATTCGTCTTTCGGCCCGGGATGCCCGGCCGTCACATCGACAGCGGGCCACCGGGGTGCGGCACGAAGCCTCCCCCTGCAGGGTCGAAATCCCACCGCGTGAGGCATCTTTTCCCTCGGCGATCCTCGAGGGTGATCAGGCTGTTGGGTGCCTGCGCCCGCAGGCGCACCGACACGGCGGTGCCGGCGTGCGCGGTCCACAGGCCGGGAAGCGCTTCGCCCAGGCCGGGCTCGTGGGCGTGGCCCGATAGCAACAGCGCGGCGCCGGCGTCGCGCCAGCGCGCCAGGGCCTCGGCGGCCCGGTGCGGCCGGTGTTCGGCATCGCGCGCGTGGCGCGCCGCCAGGGGATGGTGGGTGACCACGATGCGCCAGCGGCCCGGCGGCGCCGCCGCGAGGCGCCGCGCCGTGGCGTCGATCTGCGCGCGCGACAGGCTGCCGCGCTGGTGCCGCCAGGGCCGCGTGGTGTTGACGCCGACCACGAAGAATCCACCGGCATCGCACACCGGCTCCAGATCGTCGCCCCACCAGCGGGCGTAGCGCCGGTAGGCATGGCCGAGCCGCTCCCACCAGGCGAACAGCGGCAGGTCGTGGTTGCCGGGCAGCACGAGCGTGTTCGGCGCGGGAAGCCCGGCGATGAAGTCGTGCGCGGCGTCGAACTGCCGCGCGGTGGCGCGCTGGGTGAGGTCGCCGGACACGACCACCACCGCCACGTCGAGCCGGCGTGCCAGCGCATGCACCGCGGCGCAGACGCGCGGGTCATGGGCACCGAAATGCAGGTCGGACAGGTGCATGAGTACGCCCATGGTCCGTCCGCACGCCCGTTTCAGGCCACCGTCGCCATGCCGGGAACGGCACCCGGCACCGGGAGGGGTGCAGGCTCGGGCGGGTCCGGGTCCTCGGCGACGGGGGCGGCGCGCAGGGGGGAGGAAGCGGCGTCGCCTGCCTCCTGGGCATCGTCGTCCCGCGCGGTGGCGGTGGGCGCCACCAGCCAGAGCGGGCGGTTCTCGACGCGGAAGCGCAGCGGCGACGGCATCCACTCCCTCTCGCCGTCGAACGCGACCTTCACCTGCGCCGGCCGCCAGCTGGCGGGCTCGACCTCCATCTCGGCGCAGGCCAGGCTGATCACCGACTCGTCGCGGTCGAGCTGTCCGATCGCGGCGTGCCATACGGTGCGCGCGGTGGCCCAGCGGCCCTGCGGCTTGAGCAGCAGCACGGCCAGGTGGTCGCCCTCGGCCACGTCGCGCGCCTGGGGAATTCCCAGGCGCTCGAGCTGCAGCGGATTGTTCCCGACGAACAGGGTGGACGCGAAGAACTCCTCGCTCACCAGGGCATCGGCCCCGCGGTGGGCGCGCAGCGAGACGCGCCAGCGCCGCGCCGAAGCGGGCCGGAAGAAGCTCCAGACGGCCGACGCGACGGCGACCCAGCGCGAGCGGCCGAACCGGCGCGACGCCATCTCGCGCTGCTCCAGCAACCGCGGGTACAGTCCGATCGCCGCATTCACGAGGAACATGCGGTCGTTGACGTAGCCGACCCGGACCGGGCGCACGTCGCCGGCATGCAGCGCCCGGAGGATGTCCTCGGCGGCCTGATGGAAATCGAGCGACAGGCTCTGCTCGCGCGCGAAATAGTTGAACGTGCCGGCCGGGATCACGCCCATGCGCACCTCGTGACGCCATGCGGCAGCGGCCACGGCGTTGATCGTGCCATCGCCGCCGCAGGCCACGACGATGCCGCCCGAGGCTTTGGCGGCGCGCGCCGCTTCGTCGGCGGCCTGCACGATGCCGGCACGCACCGCGGGCACGTGCCACTGCACCGCATGCCCGCGCAGCGGCTCGAGCGCCTCCAGCCGCTGGCGCACCTGGCCGTGGTCCGCTCCCGGGCGGTGCGGCACCACCAGGTGCACCGGCCCGGGGCCGGCGGAAGGAGATGGCGAAACGATGGGCGGCATGGAACGGTGGATTGCGCGGCAGCGGGACCGCCACGGAGGGTTGGGATACGCGTTGTACGGGGCCCCATGGCCCACAGCCATTCTGCCGGCGTCCGCCAGCGCGGCCGCATCGGAGGGCAGAGTCAGCCCGTGTCGGCGCGCACCGACATCCGGATGCGGCGGTGCGGGGCAATCTCGTACGCCGAGGTGGGTCTTGTCTCCCGCCCGCGCCGTGCCGCGTGTCACCATGCGCGGTTTTTCAACCACCGCTTGAATCTCCGAAATGACACCGCTGCAGTCCTGGGCCGTCTGGGCCGGAACCCATCCCTTGGCGACCTGGGGCGCCGGCCTGGTGTTCGTGCTGGTCGCCACGCTGGCCGCCCGCGGTGCCGTGCTGTTCGCCTCGCCCCGCTGCGCGCCCTGGCTCGGGCGCTGGTCGGAGCCGCGCCACGCGGTGCCGCGCCTCTGGATGGCGCTCGCGGTGTCCGGTCTGCTGCTCTGGGGATGCGCCGAAATCCTGGGAGAACTGGCAGACGAGTGGTCCGACACCACGCACTGGGCCCATCTGGACGAAACACTGGCGGCCACGCTGCGCGCCCACGCGGGCGTGCCCACGCTCACGCTGTTCGCGCGCCTCACCCATGCGGGTGACAAGGAGGTGCTGGCCGTGCTGGCGGTGGGCGTGGCGGCGGCCCTGTGGTGGCGCCGCCACCGGCTGCTCGCGGCGGGATGGGTGGCCGCCCTGGCCGGGAACGGCCTGCTCACGCGGGGCTTCAAACATGCCTTCGAACGCGTGCGGCCCGAGCACGTGCATGGCATCTCCGCGGCCGACGGCTACAGCTTCCCGAGCGGCCACAGCAGCAGTTCCCTGGTGGCCTACGCCATGCTGGCCTACCTGGCCGTGCGGCTGCTGCCGGCGCGCTGGCACCTGCCCGCGGTGCTCGCGGCCGCGGTGGTGACTTTCACGGTGGGCTGGAGCCGCGTCGTGCTGCAGGTGCACTACGCGAGCGACGTGCTCGCCGGCTGGGTGACCGGCGGCATCTGGCTGACCTGCTGCGTACTCGTGATGAACGGCGTGGGCCGCTGGCACCGCAGCCGCCTGCCCGCGGCGGCCTGAAGCGCCGGTCCGCTCAGGCGGACTTGCGGTCGGCCGCGAGCGATGCGGCGAACACCGCGAGCCCGCCCAGGGCCAGCAGCACGCCGACCCAGCCGGTGGACGTCCAGCCCAGGCCGGCGCTGATCGCCACGCCCCCCAGCCAGGCACCGAGCGCGTTCGCGCAGTTGAACGCCGAATGGTTGAGCGCCGCCGCCAGGGTCTGCGCATCGCCGGCCACGTCCATCAGCCGGATCTGCAGCGCCGGCCCGATGGCCACGATGGTGCCGAGCAGGAAGGTCGCCAGCGCGGCCGTCGCCACGTGGTGCGCGGCGAACACGAATCCGCCCAGCACCACCACCGACCACAGCAGCAGCGCGCCGATGGTGCGCATCAGCGCCCGGTCGGCCATCCGCGCACCGAAGAGGTTGCCGGCCACCATGCCCGCGCCGAACAGCGCCAGCACGAACGGCACGCCGCCCACGGGCAGACCGGCCACCTCGGTCAGCGTCGGCTTGATGTAGCTGAAGACCGAGAACATGCCGCCGAAGCCGATGGCGCCGATGCCCAGGGTGAGCCACACCTGCTTGCGCCGCAGTGCGCCCAGTTCGCGCCAGGGGCTGGCGCCTGCGTCCGGCGGCAGGTAGGGCACGCCCCGGCGGACCATCACCATCGCCAGCACGGCAATGGCTCCCACGAACACGAAGGCCGCGCGCCAGCCGAAATGCTGGCCCAGCGCCGCCGCGATGGGAACGCCCGCGAGCGTTGCGCCCGTCAGGCCGAGCATCACCATGCCCACCGCGCTCGCGCGGCGGCCCGGCGGCGCGAGCGAGGCCGCCACCAGCGCCGCCACGCCGAAATACGTGCCGTGCGGCAGGCCGGTGAGGAAGCGCATCAGGTTCAGCGACAGGTAGCCGGGTGCCAGCGCCGAGGCGAAATTGCCGAGCGCGTAGACGGCCATCAGCGCGATGAGCAATGCGCGTCGCCCCCAGCCGGCGGCGAGCACGGCCAGTACCGGTGCGCCGATCACCACGCCGAGCGCGTACGAGCTGATGACGTGGCCCGCCTGGGGAATCGTCACGCCGATGTCGCGCGCCACCTCGGGCAACAAGCCCATGATGACGAACTCGCCGGTGCCGATGGAGAACCCGCCCACGCCGAGGCCGATGAGGGCCGCCGCCATGCCGCGCCCCGTGGCCTGCACCGGCACCTCCACGGCCCCGGCGGGAAGCGCAGGCCCGCTCAAATGCGTGCTCCCGGCAGGGGGGCGATGGGAAAGAGCGGCAAATAAACGGACATGATGGCGGTCACCGGCATGGATGCGGGAAAACCCTGAATTCTGCCGTACCTCGGCGTTCTTTGCCGGCACGGCACCGCCGTGCCCACCCGGCGCAGGGCGGCCCGTTCCGCATCCCGGGAAGGCCCGGGCGCACGCCGCGCGGGCCCTGCGGCATGATGGCGCCATGGCTTCCCTCCCCTCCCCTTCATCCCCTGCCGCTGCCGGCCCGTCCGGCGCGGAGGACGGCATCCGGCTGATCGTGTTCGATGTGTTCGGCACCGTGGTGGACTGGCACGGCAGCCTCGTGCGTGAACTGGCGGCGCTCGCGCCGCAGGTGGACGGCGATGCCTTCGCACGGGCCTGGCGCGACGGGTACCAGCCGGCGATGCAGCGCGTGCGCGAAGGCGGACGCGGCTGGACCGTGCTCGACGCGCTGCACCGGGAGATCCTCGACGGCCTGCTGCCGCGTTTCGGGCTGGGGCACTGGGGCGAAGCGGAGCGTGACCACCTGAACCGTGCCTGGCACCGGCTGCGGCCCTGGCCCGACAGCGTGGGGGGCCTGGAGCGGCTGCGCCGCCGCTTCATGGTCTGCCCGCTCTCCAACGGCAACCTGGGCCTGCTCGCGGACATGGCCAAGGCCGGTGGCCTGCCCTGGGACTGCATCCTGTCGGCCGAGGTGTTCCGCGCGTACAAGCCCGATCCGGCCGTGTACCTCGGCGCCGCGCAGGTCTTCGGCCTGCCGCCCGGCGCGGTGCTGATGGCCGCGGCGCACCACGAGGACCTGGAGGCGGCGCGCGCCTGCGGCCTGCGCACCGCCTACATCGAGCGCCCGCTCGAATTCGGCGAGGCCCACCGCAAGGACGTCTCGCCGCGGCCCGGCAACGACCTGCACTGCCCGGACATCGGCGCGCTCGCGGACGCGCTGGGCTGCGCGGACTGAACGCCGCGCGGCGGCACCGGCACCGGCGGTGCCCCCTTCAGCCCGGGGCGACCATGCCCTGCACGAAGCGGCGCACCTGGGCGTCGAACTCGGCGCAGGTCGCGGTGAACTCCACACCCGCCAGCACCTGCGGGCCGGTGGTGTTGAGGGTCACCACGCGCGCATACACGTCGCGGGCCTGGTAACGGACGATGGGCAGATCGAAGGCCAGGCGCAGCTCGCCGTGCATCGGCACGGGCTCGGCCAGCTCCAGCAGGGCGCCGTGGTAGCCCATGTCGCGCACCGTGCAGGGCACCAGGTGGGGCAGCACCGCGCCGCCTTCCACGCGCTGGCAGGTGCACGGCAGGTTCGCTTCCACCCGCAGGCTGCGCCGGAACTCCTGGCGCGGCACCTTCAGCCGGCGCCCCGGCACGGCCACGAGTTCGCGCATCGCGAGCGGTGCCGTGCGGCCCTTGGCGAAGACCTGCACCGGCGCCGACAGCGAGGCCATCGTCCAGCAGCGCTGGTACACCGCCTCGCTCACCAGCACCTGCCCGCGCAGCGCGAACGCGCGCAGCTGCGCGGCCTCGGACACCACGTCCCCCAGCAGCACGGGCGCCTGCCCGGCGGGGCCGGACGACGGCAGATTCCCCACGAGCGCGGTGCCGAAGGCGATGCCAACCCCGACGTACACGGGCGGCAGGCGCTCCTGGCGACAGGCGTCGTTGAGCTCCTTGAGCGCCATCTGCAGCGCCACCGCGTACGTGGCGGCGCGGCGCACGCCGTCGCTGCCGTCTCCGCCACGGCCACCGTCCTCTGACGGAAACAGCACGGCCGCGCCGTCGTCCATCCAGTGCGCCAGCACCCCGCCGTGCGCCGCCAGCAGCCCGTGCACGCAGGCCAGGATGCGCTCCATCCACTCCCGGGCGCGCGGCGGCGGCAGCGATGCGGCCATCTGCGCGAAATCCCGCACGCCGGCCTTGAGCAGCGTGATCTCGCGTTCCTGGAGCGGGGGTGGCTGCGACGACGAAGGCGATGACGATGAGAGCGGCTCGGAAGACGGGGACCGTGGCGATGGCGTGGCGTCGGTACCGGCGGAGGAAGGATCGGACATGGCGTGGATGGGACCGGAGGTGCGGCGACGCGGCGGGAAAGGGAGGCGGCCGCGCGCACATCCAGCATAGGGGCTGGAGTTCGCGGCGGTCAAGCAGACGCCGCGCCGCGTGCAACACCTCCGCCGCCAAGCGCAAGGCGTCATGCGCCCGTCACGACCACCGGATGCGGTACCGCGCCCCCTCAGATCGCCACCAGCTGCCGGACGCCCTTCGCCTGCATCTCGCTGCCCGGACCGCGCGCGATGACCTCGCCCCGCTCCATCACCAGGTATTCGTCGGCCAGCTCTTCGGCGAAGTCGTAGTACTGCTCGCACAGCAGCACCGCCACCGGATGCCCGTCCAGCCCCTCGTCGGCCAGGCGGCGGATCACGCGGCCGATGTCCTTGATGATGCTCGGCTGGATGCCCTCGGTCGGCTCGTCGAGGATCAGCAACCGCGGGCTCGGCGCCAGGGCCCGCGCGATCGCCAGTTGCTGCTGCTGCCCCCCCGACAGATCCCCGCCGCGCCGCCCCAGCATCTGCCGCAACACCGGGAACAGCGCATAGAGATGCTCCGGCACGGGCGTGGAGCCGCTCTTGTAGGCCAGTCCCATGCGCAGGTTTTCCTCCACCGTCAGCCGGCCGAAGATCTCCCGGCCCTGCGGCACGAAACCGATGCCGGCGCGGGCGCGCTCGTACGGCGTCCAGCCCTGGATCGGCCGGCCCTCCCATTCGATCGTTCCGCTCCGGACGGGAACGAGGCCCATCAGGCTCTTGAGCAGCGTGGTCTTGCCGACGCCATTGCGGCCGAGCAGGACGGTGACCTTGCCGGGGGCCGCGGTCAGGCTCACGTCGCGGAGGATGTGGGAGCCGCCGTAGTACTGGTGGAGGTTGTGGACGGTGAGCATGTTTTTGGGGGGTTATTTTTGCGGGGCGGGGGCCGGGTCTCGCCCCGGCGGGCGAGGTACTTTTCTTTGCTTCGCCAAAGAAAAGTACCCAAAAGAAAGGCGACCCTGCTGTCTGCGTCCCCGTTCGCCCAAGGGGCGAACGGGGCAACCTGGGGTGCTCGGGGGCGGGGTGTGCCGTGGAACTCACTGCGCGCTGGCGCGCTCCGTTCAGACAGCCACGGCAGATCAGTTCACGAAGCGGGCGTGTCCTGCGGCACGCCCGCCACCCCGCCCCCTGCGCGCCCCAGGCGCATCCAGAAGGGAGCGACTCGGGCCATTGCTTCGCTCGGCCCCTGCGGGAAGACAGGCCGTCGCTGCGCTCGGCCCAAACCCCAGCGCCCCGCCCCCACGAAACATCGTGCGCGGTGCGAAGCACTCGCGCACCAAGGGCCGAGCGAAGCAATGGCCCGTCTGCTGCACCCACCCCTTGTGTCTGCGCCGAGGAGCGCAGGGGGCGGTGCGCGCAGGCGTGCCGCAGGACACGC
>CAJYKV010000003.1 GCA_913774955.1 uncultured Acidovorax sp. | reverse complement strand
GGCTGCCCCCTTCGCCCCACCGGGGCGAAGGGGGTCGCAGACACCAGGGTCGCCTTTTCTTTGCCTACTTTCTTTTGGCGAAGCAAAAGAAAGTAGGTGCGCCGCCGGGCGCACATCCCGGCCCCGGGAAACAACCACCCAGCAAGAACCCATGAACATCACCGCCCCAGATACACCTCGATCACCCGCTCATCCCCCTGCACCTCGTCCAGCGTCCCCTCCGCCAGCACCGCGCCGTCGCACAGCACCGTCACCTTCTCGGAGATCGTGCGGATGAACGACATGTCGTGCTCCACCACCATCAGCGAATGCCTGCCCTTCAAGGACAGGAACAGCTCCGCCGTGCGCGCCGTCTCCTCGTCGGTCATGCCCGCCACCGGCTCGTCGAGCAGCAGCAGCTTCGGGTCCTGCATGAGCAGCATGCCGATCTCCAGCCACTGCTTCTGGCCGTGGCTCAGTTCGCCAGCGCGGCGCGCGGGCTGGTGGGCGAGATGGATGGTGCGCAGCACGTCGGCGAGGCGGTCCTTCTGGGCCGAATCGAGGCGGAAGAACATCGACGAGGCCACGCCCTTGTGGGTCTTGAGAGCCAGCTCCAGGTTCTCGAACACCGTGAGCTGCTCGAACACCGTGGGCTTCTGGAACTTGCGGCCGATGCCCAGCTGCGCGATGCCGGGCTCGTTGTGGCGCAGCAGGTCGATGGTGGAGCCGAAGTACACCGTGCCGCGGTCGGGGCGGGTCTTGCCGGTGATGATGTCCATCATCGTCGTCTTGCCCGCGCCGTTCGGCCCGATGATGCAGCGCAGCTCGCCGGGGGCGATGTCGAGGTTCAGGCCGTTGATCGCCTTGAAGCCGTCGAAGGCCACGTGCACGTCCTCCAGGTAGAGGATGCGGCCGTGCGTGACGTCCACTTCGCCGGGCACGGCCAGGCGCGAGAAGCCCGCGGCGCGGCCGCCGGATTCCGTCTGGCCCGGTTCGGCCGGGGCCTGCGCTCCGCTCGCGCGGCGGGCGCCTGCTTCCATCAGTTCGGGGGTCATGCCATGCCCTCCTCTTTGCGCAGGCTCGCTGCGTTGGCGTCGGTGGCGGATGCCGGGACGGGGGCGGCGGCCGGAGCGGGGGCGGCGGACTCCTGCGCCGCCGCGCGGGCCTTACCGGGCCGGCGCAGCAGGCCGACCACGCCGTGGGGCAGGAACAGGGTCACGGCGATGAACAGCGCGCCCAGGAAGTACAGCCAGAATTCCGGCGCCGTCACCGTGAGCCAGCTCTTGGCGCCGTTGACCAGGAAGGCGCCCACGATGGGGCCGACGAGCGTCGCGCGCCCGCCCACCGCGGCCCAGACCGCGATCTCGATGGAGTTGGCCGCGCTCATCTCGCCCGGGTTGATGATGCCCACCTGCGGCACGTAGAGCGCGCCGGCCACGCCGCACATCATGGCGCTGATGGTCCAGATGGTGAGCTTGTAGGGCAGCGGCGAATAGCCCGAGAACATGACGCGCGTTTCCGCGTCGCGCACGGCCTGCAGCACGCGGCCGAATTTGCTGCGCACCAGCCAGCGGCCGAGCAGGAAGCAACCCAGCAGCGCCAGGCCGGTGAGCACGAAGAGCAGCATGCGCATGTTCTGCGTGGCGATGGGCTGCCCCAGGATGCGCTTGAAGTCGGTGAAGCCGTTGTTGCCGCCGAAGCCCGTCTCGTTGCGGAAGAAGAGCAGCATGGCCGCATACGTCATGGCCTGCGTGATGATGGAGAAATACACGCCCTTGATGCGCGAGCGAAAGGCGAAGTAGCCGAACACGAAGGCCACCAGGCCAGGCACTGCCACCACCAGGACCAGCGTGGCGAGGAAGCTGTCCGACAGCGCCCAGTGCCAGGGCAGCTCCTTCCAGTCCAGGAACACCATGAAGTCGGGCAGGTCGCTCTTGTAGTTGCCGTCGCGGCCGATCTGGCGCATGAGGTACATGCCCATCACGTAGCCGCCCAGCGCGAAGAAGAGGCCGTGGCCCAGGCTCAGGATGCCGGTGTAGCCCCAAATCAGGTCCATGGCCAGCGCGCAGATGGCGTAGCACATGATCTTGCCCAGCAGCGCCACAGCGTAGTCGCTCAGGTGCAGCGGGCTGCCCGCAGGCATCCACAGGTTGAGCGCCGGCGCCACCGCGCAGACCACGATCAGCGCGACGATGAAGGCCGTCCAGCCGGTGCGGGTGAGCAGCGGTGCCGGAGCTGGCAGTTGAATGGAAATAGGAGTGGTCATATTTTTTCAGCGTTCGGCATTGCCCAAGGCCGCAGCCACCGTCACGGCCCGCGCCAGCGGCCGCCGCGCAAGGGCCGCCCCGCCGCGCTGGCGGCGTCTCCCCTCCCGCATGGCGCAGCGATGCGAGAGAGGGGGGAAGGAGCGAAGCGACACAGGGGGGTGTTTCATATCAATCTGCGGTACGCCCCTTGACCGCGAAGATGCCCTGCGGCCGCTTCTGGATGAAGATGATGATGAACACCAGCACGGCGATCTTGGCCAGCACGGCCCCGGTCCAGCCTTCCAGGAACTTGTTGAGCACGCCCAGGCCGAGCGCGGCATACACCGTGCCGGCCAGCTGGCCCACGCCGCCCAGCACCACCACCATGAACGAATCCACGATGTAGCTCTGGCCCAGGTCCGGCCCCACGTTGCCGACCTGGCTCAGGGCGCAACCGGCCAGGCCCGCGATGCCGGAACCCAGCGCGAAGGCATAGGTGTCGATGCGCGCCGTGTTCACGCCCATGCACGAGGCGATCGGACGGTTCTGCGTGACGCCGCGCACGAACAGGCCCAGGCGTGTGCGGCTGATGAGGAAGGCCACGCCCGCCAGCACCGCGAAGGCGAAGGCCACGATGACGAGGCGGTTCCAGGGCAGTTGCAGGTTGTCCATCAGCTGCACGCCGCCGCTCATCCAGGCGGGGTTTTCCACGCCCACGTTCTGCGCGCCGAACACGCTGCGCACCAGCTGCTGCAGCACGAGGCTGATGCCCCAGGTGGCCAGCAGCGTCTCCAGCGGCCGGCCGTAGAGGAAGCGGATCACGCCGCGCTCCAGCACCGCGCCCATCAGCGCCGAGGCGCAGAAGGCCACCGGCACGGCCGCGACCAGATACCAGTCGAAGGCGCCGGGCAGGTACTTCTGGAACAGACCCTGCACCACGAAGGTGGCGTAGGCGCCGATCATCATCAGCTCGCCATGCGCCATGTTGATCACCCCCATCAGCCCGTAGGTGATGGCCAGGCCCAGCGCCACCAGCAGCAGGATGGAGCCCAGGCTGATGCCCGAGAACAGCGCGGCCAGGCGCTCGCCCCACTGAAGGCGGTCTTCCACGCGCTGGAGCGCGGCCTGCATGGCGGCTTTGGCCTTGGGATCCTGTTCGTTGCGCAATTGCTCCAGCAGCACGGTGCGCGTGGCGGGGTTGCCGCTGTCGGCCAGATGGTTCGCGGCCTCCAGCCGCCGGGCCGGATCGCTGCTGCCGATCAGCACGCGTGCTCGGATGCCCGAGAGCCGCGCCTTCAGGCCTGCGTCCGCCTCGGCGGCCAGCGCCTTCTCGATGAGCGGCAGGCGCGCCTCGTCGGTCTCTTCCTTGAGCGCATCGATGGCGGCGCGCCGCTGGGCCGCGTCGGGCGACAGCAACTGCAGCGAAGCCAGCGCGGCGTCGAATTCGCCACGCATGCGGTTGTTGTTGACGATGTCCTCGGCATCGGCCGGCACGGGCACTTGCGAGCCCGTCACCGGGTCCAGCCCCTTGTCGTCCTTGATGACGATGGCCTTGCCGCCCGCAACCTTGACCGCATCGTCCGCCATGGCGCGGATGAAGGCGACGGTGGCCTCGTCCGGCGTGGCGATGGCCTGCTGCAGCGCCACGATGCGCTCGTCGGTATCGCCCACAGCCATGGCCCGAGCGGCCTCCGCCATAAGCGCATGCGCCTGCACCGCTGCGCAGAGCAGCAGGCAGGCGATCAAGCGATGGAAGATGGAAAGAAGCATGGAAATGAAACCCGGAGCGAAACGTCAGAAAGAAGCAGAGCGGTGACCTCACCCCAGGCCAGCAGACGCCGCGGATCGGGCTCCGCCCGGCCGCTGGCGTCGTCCCCCCTCCCACGCGCAGCGTGAGAGAGGGGGTGAAGGCGCGCAGCGCCTCAGGGGGGTGTCACTTCTTCTCGGGTTCGTCCTTCTTCTTGTCGTTGCCCTCGATGTACGGGCTCCACGGCTTGGCCTTGACCGGGCCGGGCGTCTTCCACACCACGTTGAACTGGCCGTCGGCCTTGATCTCGCCGATGAACACGCTCTTGTGCAGGTGGTGGTTCTTCTCGTCCATCTTGGAGACGATGCCGCTGGGCGCCTGGAAGGTCTGGCCGGCCATGGCGGCGATCACCTTGTCGGTATCGGTGCTCTTGGCCTTCTCCACGGCCTGGGCCCACATGTGGACGCCGATCCAGGTGGCTTCCATCGGATCGTTGGTCAGCGGCTTGTCCTTGTGGCCGGGGATGTTGTTCTTCTTCGCGTAGTCGCTCCACTGTTTGATGAAGGCCGTGTTGGTCGGGTTCTTGATCGACATGAAGTAGTTCCATGCCGCCAGGTGGCCCACCAGCGGCTTGGTATCCACGCCGCGCAGCTCTTCCTCGCCCACGCTGAAGGCGACGACCGGCACGTCCTTGGCCTTCAGGCCCGCGTTGCCCAGTTCCTTGTAGAAGGGCACGTTGGAGTCGCCGTTGATGGTGGAGACCACCGCCGTCTTGCCGCCCTGGCTGAACTTCTTGATGTCGGCCACGATGGTCTGGTAGTCGGAGTGGCCGAAGGGGGTGTACTTCTCGTCGATGTCCGAGTCCTTCACGCCCTTCGATTTCAGGTAGGCGCGCAGGATCTTGTTGGTGGTGCGGGGGTACACGTAGTCGGTGCCCAGCAGCACCCAGCGCTTGGCACCGCCGCCATCCTTGCTCATGAGGTAGTCCACCGCGGGAATCGCCTGCTGATTGGGTGCGGCGCCCGTGTAGAACACGTTCTTGGACAGCTCCTCGCCCTCGTACTGCACGGGGTAGAACAGCAGGCCGTTCATTTCCTCCACCACCGGCAGCACCGACTTGCGGCTCACGCTGGTCCAGCAGCCGAAGATCACCGAGACCTTGTCCTGGCCCAGCAGCTGCTTGGTCTTCTCGGCGAACAGCGGCCAGTTGGAGGCCGGGTCCACGACCACGGGCTCGAGCTTCTTGCCCAGCACGCCGCCCTTGGCGTTGATGTCATCGATGGCCATCAGCACCGTGTCCTTGAGCACGGTCTCCGAAATCGCCATGGTGCCCGAGAGGCTGTGCAGCACGCCGACCTTGATGGTGTCGGCGGCGTGGGCGGGGAAGACGGCCAGGCTGGCCACGGCGGCTGCGGCAGACAGGGCCTTGAGGGTGAAGCGACGTTGCATGGTGGGGCTCCGGGAAGGGGAAGGATGAAGAACGACCGTGGATCGATGGAGCCGATTCTGGACAGCGCCGCCGCGGCGCGGAATACGCCAACGGGCGTACGCCCGGGGCCGGCGGCGCCCGCCGCGCAGGCGGGGCGGCCGCTGCCGCGCGCGGCACGCCGGCCCTGGCGAAGGCCTTCGCTCCGGCTATGGCGTCGGCGTCACCGATGTGGTTTCCCACAATGTTTTGTGCGCAACGCGGCCTTACAGTGCGTCACCCGCGCGACGGCTGCCCGTAGACAACGCCCCCGCGCCCGCTCTTTTCCTGTTTGACGCCAGAGGCCTGCATGACCGCACCCGCCCACATCCCCGCCCGAAAACTCCCCCTCTACCGCTCGCTCTACGTCCAGGTGCTGTTCGCCGTGATCGTGGGCGTGCTGCTGGGCCACTTCTTCCCCGAGATCGGCGAGAAGATGAAGCCGCTCGGCGACGGCTTCATCAAACTCATCAAGATGATCATCGCGCCGATCATCTTCTGCACCGTGGTGGTGGGCATCGCGGGCATGGAGGACATGAAGAAGGTCGGCCGCACCGGCGGCCTCGCCCTGCTCTACTTCGAGATCGTGAGCAGCGTCGCGCTGGTCATCGGCCTCATCGTGGTCAACGTGCTCCAGCCCGGCGCAGGCATGAACGTCGATGCCTCCGCGATCGACACCAAGTCCATCGCCGCCTACACGGCGCCCGGCAAGATGGGCACCACCACCGACTTCCTCATGAACATCATCCCCACCACCGTGGTGGATGCGTTCGCCAAGGGCGAGATCCTGCAGGTGCTGCTGATCGCCGTGATGTTCGGCTTCGCGCTGCACCGCTTCGGCGGCCGCGGCACGCTGGTGTTCGACTTCATCGAGAAGACCTCGCACGTGCTCTTCACGATCGTGGGCTACATCATGAAGGTGGCGCCGATCGGCGCGTTCGGTGCCATGGCCTTCACCATCGGCAAGTACGGCGTCGGCTCGCTGCTGTCGCTCGGCAAGCTCATGGGCTCGTTCTACCTGACCTGCCTGCTGTTCGTCTTCATCGTGCTCGGCCTGATCGCGCGCTTCCACGGCTTCTCGATCTGGAAGTTCGTGAAGTACATCAAGGAAGAACTGCTCATCGTGCTGGGCACCTCCTCCAGCGAATCGGTGCTGCCGCGCATGATGGAGAAGATGGAGAACCTGGGCGCGAAGAAGACCACCGTGGGCCTCGTGATCCCCACCGGCTACTCCTTCAACCTGGACGGCACGTCCATCTACCTGACCATGGCCGCCGTGTTCATCGCCCAGGCCACGAACACGCCGCTGGACATCACCCACCAGATCACCCTGCTGCTGGTGCTGCTGCTGACCTCCAAGGGCGCCGCCGGCATCACGGGCAGCGGCTTCATCGTGCTGGCGGCCACCCTTTCGGCCGTGGGCCACGTGCCGGTGGCCGGCCTCGCGCTGATCCTGGGCATCGACCGCTTCATGTCCGAGGCGCGGGCGCTCACCAACCTCGTGGGCAACGGCGTGGCCACCATCGTCGTCGCCAAGTGGACGGGCGACCTCGACACCGAGCAGCTCCGGCAGCGCCTGGACAACCCCGACTGGGTGGCCGCGCAGGAGCCGGAAGCCATCCTCGACAAGAAGACGGAGCACATGGACACCTCCGGGCGCCTCTGAGCGGCTGCGCATCCAGCGCACGCGACACGGGCCGGCACATGCCGGCCCGTTTTTCATGGACGAACGCCGTGGGCGAAGGACCCGCGCGGCAAGGCAGCCGCCTCGGCTTCCCGCCCTCAGCCCACCTGCGGGCACGCCCTGAATGCGGGCAGGTCCTCCGCCGCCGCGGCGAAGCCCGCCAGTGCGGGATGCGCCTGCGCGCCGATGCGCCCGGGCAGCACCAGGCCGATGAAGCTCCATGCCACCGCCGCGGCGATGCCGCCATGGGTCAGGTCCGCCGCGTCCACCATGCTGCCCGCATGGGCGATGGCTTCCTCCAGCTGCGCGCAGGCGGAATCCAACTGCAGGCCGGTGCGGTCCAGCCAGGGCTGGTGCTGCTTCTCGGGCGGGCGCAGCCGCTGTTCGTAGACGATCTGCACCGCCTTCTCGCACGCGGCGAGCGCGAGGCCGGCCACGCGCAGATCCCGCAGGCGGCCCGCGGGGCTCTTCGGCACCAGACGCGCGGCCGCCTCCGGCGCGGAGGCATCGACCCATTGCAGGATCAGCGTGGAGTCCATCAGCACCGTGCCGTCGTCCGCCACCAGCGTGGGCGCCTTCACCACCGGGTTCACCGCGCGGAACGCGTCGAAATCGCCGAACACCGACAGGGACCGGTGCTCGAACGGCAGGCCGAGGTGCCGCAGGGTGACGGCGACGCGGCGCACATAGGGAGAGTCGAGCATTCCGTAGAGCTGCATGCAAAATCCTTTTTTGGAACTGGCCGCGCAACGGCGGCGACGGGTTGTGGGAACGTGCCCTACGATAGGCATGCGCGGCGTGCGCGCACAGGGGCGGGCATCGGAAGAATCCCCCGCCCAGCGATGAACCATCGGCCGCGGGCACCCTGCCCCGGCCCCGACACTCCATGCGAATCGACAAGAAGGACTGGCTGATCCTGCAGGCCCTGCAGACGGATGCGCGGCAGAGCCTGGCCGCGCTGGGCAAGCGCATCGGCCTGTCGCAGCCCGCGATGAGCGAGCGCGTGCGCAAGCTGGAGGACGCCGGCATCATCGAAGGCTATGGCGCCCGGGTCCACCTGGGCCGCATCGGCGTGGGCCTCACGGCCATCATCCGCATCGAGACCACGCACCGCGGCATCGGGCCCTACCTGGCGTTGTTCGAGAGCATGCCCGAGGTGCTGGAGGCCGACCGGGTGACCGGGCAGGACTGCTTCATCGTGCGCTGCGCCATCGCGGAGCCGGCCGACCTGCAGCGCGTGGTGGACGCGCTGGCGGCGCATGGCTCGGTCACCACCTCGCTCGTGCTCTCCAGCCCGGTGCGCAAGCACGCCACGGTGCAGGCCGTGCGGCCACCCGAGCGGTGAGGTGAACCCGCCCGGCCACAAGGAAGAAGCCGCCGTCCGCACAGGGGCGGAGGGCGGCTGCTGCGCCGGCCTGCGGGCCGGCGCATGGCGGCGCGTCGGGAATTACTGCTTCACGGCCTCGACCTGCGCCACGATGCGCACGTTCTTGGGGAAACCGTACTGCACGCCGTAGTCCAGGCCGAACTGGGTGCGGTCGATGGTCGTTTCGAAGTCGCCGCCGCACACTTCGCGCTTGAGCATCGGGCTCTGGTAGCAGGCGAACTGGTTGGCCTTGAAGGTCGCGGGATGGGTCTGGCCCTTGAGGGTCAGGTTGCCGGCCACGGAGACGAGCTTGTCGCCGTCGAAGGTGAACTGGTCGCCCACGAAGCGCGCGGTGGGGTACTTGGCCGCGTCGAAGATGTCGGCGCTCTGCAGGTGCTTGTCGAAGGGCGGCGTGCCGGTGTTGATGGAGTTGATCTGGAAGGTGATGTCCACCTTGCCGGTCTTGGCGGCCTTGTCGAGCTCGATAGTGCCTTCCTTCTTGTCGAAGCGGCCGCGGTTCACGCTGGCACCGAAGTGGCTGATCTCGAACGTGGCGAAGGTGTGCGTCGGCTCCACCGTGTACGTGGCAGTCTGCGCCTGGGCGGCACCGGCAACGAGGGCGGCCGCGGCGGCCAGGGCGAACAGGGATTTGCGCATGTCGGTATCTCCGGTTGAAAGAAAGCAGGAACGAAGGAAACGGGGAACGAAGGAAAACGGGGGAACGTGGATCGCGCGGCCTCAGAGCTTGGGCACGCCGGTGAGCGCGAGCTTGAACTTCACCTGCACGTCGTCGGCCACCATGGAGGTGTCGGCCCACTCGTTCTCGCCGATCTTGAAGGCGAGGCGCTTGATGGGGAAGCTGCCGGTGGCGACGGTGGTGGCGCCGCTCTGGGTGAGCGTGACCGGTGCGACCACATCCTGCATGGCGCCCTTGATGCTGAGCTTGCCGGCCACCTCGAACTTGCCCGGCCCCGTGGACTTGATGGCCGTGGACTGGAAGGTCGCCTGCGGGAACTTGGGCACGTTGAACCAGGTGGCCTTGGGCAGCTCGGCGTCGGACTCCTTCACGCCCAGGGTGGCGCTGCCGGTGTCCACGGTGATCGTGACCTTGCTGGTGGCGAGCTTGGCGGGATCGAACGCCACCTGCGCATCGAACTTCTTGAACCGGCCCTCGACGGGCACGCCCATCTGCTTGCTCACGAAGGTGATCTCGCTCTGCTCGGGCACCAGCTTCTGCTGCGCGAACGCGGGAGCGCCGGCCAGCAGCGCCGAGGATGCCAGCGCGAGACCGGCGAAGAGGGAAGGAAGTCGTTGCATGGATCGCTCCGTAGGTTCGTTCGTTGATTCGGTGACAGGACGCGGACGGCCTGCGGTGCCCGTTGCCCGGCCCGTCAGGCCCGCCCGGGCAGCATGCGGCCGATGAGGCCGTCGCGGTCGATGAGCTGGTGCTTCAGTGCCGCGGCCACGTGCAGCACGACCAGTGCAGCCAGGGCGTAGGCGGTGATCCAGTGCCAGGGCTTGATGGCCTCGGCCAGTTCGGGGCTCGCCGGCACGAAGCTCGGCAACGGCACGATGCCGAGGAACACGATCGGGAAGCCCGCGGCGGAACTGTAGGCCCAGCCCACGAGCGGCACGGCGAAGAACAGCAGGTACATCAGGTGGTGGGTTCCGTGGTGCGCCGCGCGCTGCCATGCCGGCATCGCGGACTCCACGGCCGCGGGCAGCGCGGGCGGGCGGTGCGTGAGGCGCCAGAGCAGCCGCAGCGCCGACAGCGCCAGGATCGCCACGCCCGCCCACTTGTGCCAGTTGTAGAACTTCAGGCGCTGCGGCGAGAACGGCAGGCCCGTCATATACAGCCCGAGCAGGAAGACGGCCACGATGGCCGCCCCGAGGATCCAGTGCAGGGCGATGGCGGTGGCCGTGTAGCGGGCCGGGCGGGTCGGGTTCATGGGGGTTCGGCAGGGGCGTTCTGGTCAGGGGCGCATAGCAGGTGCGTGCGCCGCAGTCTAGAACGGGAACCCCCGGAAATCTTCAATGAAATTGATGCAACGATTCAATTTTTGTGAATCGAGAAAGCACGCCAGGCAACTCGGCAGTGGCTACGATCAGCCGGCATGTCTCTTTTCAACCCGTCAAAAAAGGTCAGCCCGTGAAGAAATTGCTCATGTCCCTCATCGCCTGCACTCTGGTCAGCGCCGTCTCGGCCCAGACGGGTGGCGGCACGCGCGCCCCCTCTGTGGAGGTCCAGTTCGGCAAACCGACCTTCACGCAGAAGCTCTTCTACGAGAAGCTGTACGAGAAGAAGCCGTTCGAGGACGCCACGCTGTACTACTACGACAACGGCGTCTACAAGATCATCTCGCCCGGCGAAGAGCACTACGGAGTGTTCGTGGTGCACGGCAAGATGACCGACGACGAGTACGCGGTGAACTTCATCTCCCTGCCCTCGACGGACTGGGGCGGCAAGACCGCCATGCATGCCCTGAAGTTCAACCGCAAGACCGGCAAGTTCACCCAGCAGGCGACCTGGGAAGACGACCCGGGCATCGCTCCGCAGTACGGTCGCTTCAGCCAGGACGAGAACACTTTCGCGGATCCGCGGCCGGTCAACTGGGACAACCACAACAACCCCGCCGGCCAGACCGCCTGGCCGTTCGGCCGCTGACGGTCTCCTTTCCGGCACCGGCACCGGCACCGCCCGGGATGCCGCCCGGCCCCCGGGCGTGCAGGCAGGCCTCGCCCGCCGCCTGCGCCGGGCCGGGCCGGGCCGGGCAGAACCGCTCAGGAGGCCACGCGGGCCAACGGCGCGCCCGCGGCCTGGTAGCTGCCGACGGCCACCAGCCCGGTGATGCGCCCCGCCCGCGGCGCGGTGACCTGCATCTCCATCTTCATCGCTTCCATCACGGCCACCGGCTCACCCTCGGCCACGGTGTCGCCTTCGGCGACCTTCCAGGCCTGGATGGTGCCGGCCACGGGCGCGGGCACGGTGCCTTCCTGCACCGCGGCGGCCGGGGGGGCCGCGGCCACCGCACCGGCCCCGCCGCCCGCGGACTGCAGCCCCTGCAGCAGAACGGCCGGCAGGCCCAGCGCCACCCGGCGGCCGTCGATCTCGATCGCGGTGCGCACCAGGGCGGTATCGGCCAGCGGTTCGGCACGCGCGGCGGCAGCCAGGGTCTCGGCGAAATCGGTTTCGATCCAGCGGGTGTGCACCCGCAGGGCTTCACCGTTGATGAAATCCTCGTGCTCCATCACCGCGCGGTGGAACGGCAGCACCGAGGCCACACCGTCGATGCGGAACTCGCGCAGCGCGCGGCGCGCCCGCGCGATGGCCTGGGCACGGGTGGAACCCGACACGATGAGCTTCGCCATGAGCGAATCGAAGGTGCCCGGCACGATGGAGCCGGCCTGCACGCCGGTGTCCAGCCGCACGCCGGGGCCCGACGGCGGATCGAACCGGGTGACGCCACCGGGCGTGGGCAGGAAGCCGCGGCCCACGTCCTCGGCGTTGATGCGGAACTCGATCGAATGGCCGAGCGGTTCGGGCGTCTGCGTGACGCGCAGCGGCAGGCCTTCGGCGACGCGGAACTGCTCCACCACGAGATCGACGCCCGTGGTCTGCTCGGTGACGGGGTGCTCCACCTGCAGGCGCGTGTTCACCTCCAGGAACGAGATCGCGCCCGTGCCCGAGAGCAGGAATTCCACCGTGCCGGCGCTCGTGTAGCCGGCTGCGGCGCAGATGTCGCGCGCGGCGGTGTGGATGCGCTCGCGCTGCTGCGGCGTGAGGAAGGGCGCGGGCGCCTCTTCCACGAGCTTCTGGTTGCGTCGCTGCAGGGAGCAGTCGCGCGTGCCCAGCACCACCACGTTGCCGTGCGTGTCGGCCAGCACCTGGGCCTCGATGTGGCGCGGCCGGTCCAGGAACTGCTCCACGAAGCATTCGCCGCGGCCGAAGGCTGCCGTGGCCTCGCGCACGGCGGAGGCGTAGAGGTCTTCCACCTCGTCCATGCGCCAGGCGATCTTCATGCCGCGGCCGCCGCCGCCGAAGGCCGCCTTGATGATGATCGGCAGGCCGTGCTGCTCGGCGAAGGCGAGCACCTCGGAAACATCCTGCACCGGGTCGGCCGTGCCCTGCACGAGCGGCGCGCCCACCTGCAGCGCGAGCCTGCGCGCCTCGACCTTGTCGCCCAGCCGCTCGATCGCCTCGGGCGGGGGGCCGATCCAGGTGAGGCCGGCACCGATCACCGCCCGCGCGAAGCCCGCGTTCTCGGACAGGAAGCCGTAGCCGGGATGCACGGCATCCGCACCGCTCTTGCGGGCGGCATCGAGCAGCTTCTCGATGTGCAGGTAGGTATCGGCCGGGCGGTCGCCGCCCAGGCCCCAGGCCTCGTCGGCCATGCGGACGTGCAGCGCGTCGATATCGGCATCGGCATAGACGGCGACGGAGCCGAGGCCGTAGTCGGCGCAGGCGCGGGCGATGCGGACGGCGATCTCGCCGCGGTTGGCGATCAGGATTTTCTTCATGACATCAACTTTCGGTGGAAGCGGACGGCGGGACGGCGAGATCGCCGCAGCCTGCTGCGCAGGCACGGCGATGTGCAGAAACGCCCGCTGCGCGAACGTTTTCCCCACGGTTGGCAATCCGGACTTTTTTCATGGTGTTCAGGAGCGGGTGACGGGTTCGAAGGCGCGGAGGGGACGGAAGCGCACCCAGGCGTTGACAGGAATCTGGCCGGCCAGGTCCAGGTGGTGGGGTGCGACGGCGCCGATGACGGGGTAGCCGCCGGTCAGCGGATGGTCGGCCAGGAACAGCACCGGCTGGCCGCTGGGCGGCACCTGGATGGCGCCGGCCACGGTGCCCTCGCTGGGCAGTTCGCCCGGCACGGCGCGCGCCAGCGGCACCTCGCCCGCCAGGCGCAGGCCCACGCGGTTGGATTGCGGCGTGACCTGCCAGCGCTGGGAGGCCAGCAGCGCGACGGCCTCGGGCGTGAACCAGTCGGTGCGTGGGCCGGGAACCACGTCGAGCACGACCTCCCGCCCGGCTTCGGGCAAGGCTTCGGGCGGCAGCTCCGCCGCGCCCACGGAGGCAAGGGCGCGCAGGTTGCGGATCGGCAGCACGTCGCCGGCGGCCACGGCGGGTGGCCCCACGCGGGCCAACGTGTCCGTCGCGCAGCTGCCCAGCACGGGCGCCACGGCGAAGCCACCGCGCGCCGCCACGTAGCAGCGGACGCCGGCGTGGGGTTCGCCGATCGCCAATTCATCGCCGTCCGCCAGGGCCAGCGGCGCGTGGCGCGCGACCGGCCAGCATCGTCCGTCGGCGGCCGACACGGTGAGCGGCGCGTCGGCCCCCGTCACGGCCACGACGGTGTCGCCGCGGCTGCGCAGGCGCAGGCCGCCCTGCACGGTTTCCAGGCAGGCGGCATCCGACGGGTTGCCCACCAACCGGTTCGCGGCGCGGCAGGCGGCCCGGTCCATCGCGCCGGAGGCCGAAACGCCCTGCCCTGCGTACCCATGGCGGCCCAGGTCCTGCCACAGGGTCTGAAGGCCCGCGGACAGCACCTGCAGCGCCGGGCCGCCGGACGATGGCGCATCCCCAGCCCGTGCGAGTCCCGTGGCAGATACAGGCGATGGCGTCACCTGCTCGCGGGCGGCCGCAGGCGCCGAGGCCGCATCCAGCGCCTGCCGGGCGGCGGTGGGCAGCGCCGCGATGTCGACGAAGCGCACGCGGAAGCCGGGCTGCAGCAGGGCGGGCACCTCGCGCGCAAGGTCCCACATGGCGAGCGGCGTGGTGCCGATGATCTGCCAGCCGCCGGGGCTGGCCTGCGGATAGATGCCGCTGAAGGTGCCGGCCAGGCCCACGGCGCCCGCGGGAATGCGGGTGCGTGGCGTCGCGCGGCGCGGCACGTCGAAGCTGGGATGCCCTCCGGTCAGGTACGCGAATCCGGGGGCGAAGCCGGTGAAGGCCACGGTGTATTCGCTGCCGGTGTGGCGGCGCACCACCTCTTCGGGCGTGGCGCCGAGGATCTGCGCCACCTCGGCCAGGTCTTCGCCGTCGTAGTGCACGGGAATTTCCACGAGTGTGTCGCTGCGCGCCGCGCGGCCCCCCGTGTCGCGGCGTGCGATGGCGTCCACGAGGGATGCCATGCTGCAGACCCAGGGCCGGAAGCGGATCAGCAGCGTGCGCGCCGCGGGCACCATCTCCTCGATGCCGGCGACCGGATCGCGCCGCAGCGACTCCAGCAGGGCCAGGGTGGGCTCCAGGCCTTCCTGTTCGACGATCAGGGCGTCGAGGTTGGCGGGAAGAAAACGCATGGTCATGGGGGGAGAACCTCTCTCGATCGCCCGCGGGCGGTGCCGAGCGTCATTGCGCGGCGCCCGCGAAGGATGCCACCGTCACCCCTGCCTGCTCCAGCCGATCCCGCACGGCACGCGCGATGGCGACCGCGCCCGGGCTGTCGCCATGCACGCAGATGGAATCGGCCTCGATGCGCACGGTGCTGCCGTCTACCGCTTCCACGGTGCCTTCCGAGACCAGCCGAAGCATGCGCTCGGCGATCCGGCCGGCGTCGTGCAGCACGGCACCTTTCTCGCGGCGCGAGACCAGCGCGCCGGCCGGCGTGTAGCCCCGGTCGGCGAAAGCCTCGGCGACGACGCGCAGCCCGGCATCGCGCGCCCAGCCGATCAGCGGCGAGCCCGCGAGCGCGACCAGCACCAGCCGGGAATCGGCCGCCAGGATCGCGGCGATGACGTCGTCCGCCTGTCGGCGGTCGTGGGCGATGGTGTTGTAGAGCGCGCCGTGGGGCTTGACGTAGCGCACGGTCGTGCCGGCCGCGCGGGCCAGCCCTTGCAGCGCGCCGATCTGGTAGATCACGTCGGCCTGCAGGTCGGCGCTGTCCACGTCCATGTTGCGGCGGCCGAAGCCCGCGAGGTCGCGGTAGCCCACGTGCGCGCCCACCACCACGCCGCGCGGCTGCGCGTCGCGCAGCGTGCGCAGGATGCCCGCGGCATCGCCCGCGTGGAAGCCGCAGGCCACGTTGGCGCTGCTCACGATGTCCAGCATGGCGGCGTCGTCGCCCATGCGCCAGGCGCCCAGGCTTTCGCCCAGGTCGCTGTTCAGGTCCATTTGCATTTGAAGTCCTCGGGATGGGCCTGCGGCCCGGTAAGATTTTTGCCGGGGGCGGTACCGACCTCAGCGGAACATCAGGAAGTTGAGCAGCACCACGTTGGCAGCCAGCAGCAGCAGCGCGGTGGGTACCTGCGCACGGATCACCGCATTCTTGTCCGGCAGCTCCAGCAGCGCAGCCGGTACGATGTTGAAGTTGGCGGCCATGGGCGTGAGCAGCGTGCCGCAGTAGCCCGACAGCATGCCGACTGCGGCCATCACGGCCGGATCGCCGTGGTACACGCCCACCAGCACCGGCACGCCGACGCCGCCCGTCATGACCGGGAAGGCCGCGAAACCGTTGCCCATGATGATGGTGAACAGCGCCATGCCGATCACGTACACCGCCACCGCGACGAAGCGCAGGTCCATGTTGATGTAGGTCGTGGTGACGTGCGCCACCGCCTTGCCCACCCCCGCATCGGAGAACACCAGGCCCAGCATGCCGAGCATCTGCGGAAGCACCAGCGCCCAGCCGAGCGCGTCCGTGAGCCGGCGCGATTCGCGGATGCCCTGCACCGGCGTCTCGCGCGTCAGCCAGCAGGCGAGCGCCAGCGCCAGCACGCTGCCCACGCCCAGGCTCACGAGCGTGGTGTTCTTGGGGTCGAGCAGGGGCGTGCCGCCGAACACCAGGTGCTTGGCCGAAAGCGTGCCGACCATCGTGATGAGGGGAATGGCCAGCGCGGGAATGAAAAGCTTGTGGCCCAGGCGGCGGGCACTGGCGGCGTATTCGGCGGCGCTGCGCGGCGCGTGGCGGCCCGCGCCGACCCCGCCGAAGCCGGCGATCAGCGCCATCGCGACGGCGCCCATGCCCACCCAGAGGGGCGGCAGCAGATCGCCCACGAGGAAGACCAGCGCATAGAGCGCCCAGAAGAGCGCGCTGGAATAGCGCTTGGGGTGGCTGCGGTCGGCGAGCGTCATCGCCGCGGTGATCGCCAGGATGGCGCCCACCAGGAGGTAGAGGTGCTGGATGGTGAGCGTCATGGTCAGACTCCCGAAGCGGAAGAGGAGGATGCGGCGGCGGGGCTTGCGGCAGAGGTGCGGGCCAGGCTTTCAGCAGCCAGTTCACGCTCCAGCGCGCGATCGAGGCGGCGCAGGCGCCACGCATGGATGCAGAACGCGCAGACCGCCGTGGGCAGGCCCCAGAGCGCGACGTGCAGCGGCTCGACCTCGATGCCGGCCTCGCGCAGAAAGGTGGTCATGAGCACGATCGCGCCGAAGGCGACGAAGATGTCCTCGCCGAAGAACAGGCCCACGTTGTCGGTGGCCGCCGAGAACGCCCGCAGCTTGTGCCGGACGCGCTCGGGCAGCGGGCCGTGGCGGGCCTCGGTGGCACCTTCGGCCATCGGGGCGATCAACGGGCGCACCATCTGAGGATGCCCGCCCAGGCTGGTGAGGCCGATGGCCGCGGTGAGCTGGCGCGCGGCGAGGTAGACGATCAGCAGGCGGCCCGCGGTGGCCGAACGGATGCTGCCGATCCAGTTCTGCGCATGCTGGCGCAGGCCATGGCGTTCCAGCAGCCCGATCACCGCGAGCGGCAGCAGGATGATGAGTGGCAGGTTGCGCGTCTTGATGAAGCCGGTGCCGATGGTCGCCAGGATCTTGTCGAGCGGAAAGCCGGCCGCGAAGGCCGTCGCGATCGCGGTGACGATCACGACCAACATGGGATTGAAGCGCAGGATGAAGCCCGCAATGATGATGGCCACCCCGATGAGCGGCCACAGGTTGACGGTGTTGAGCATGTAGGTTCCTTGAAATGCGGACGACCCGGAGGCCACCGATGCCCGCTTGGTCGGCGGCACGCGAGACGACAGGCAATTCGCATGCCAATCAATGAACAACAACGCATCCATCAACCATCATGCTTCATAGCTTTGTTGAACAATTCATGCACCATAAAAGCACAATGAACACCAACTTGTCTCACGATTAGGAAATTTTGCCCAACGAAAGTGCAGGCAAAACTTGGCGTAAACCCTGAGCGAAGGAGAGATTCCACGGTGCGGCCCTCCTGCCGGGCCGCCCGTGATGGGGTGAACCGCATCGGCCGGGGCCCGGAAGCGGCGGGAGAATCTGCTACAAACGGGTCGCCCTGCTCGGCGACCGGCCGCGTCGGCGCCCTCTTTCCGCTTTTCCGTACACGCATCCGCACCCCGCACCCGCCCGGCATGACCTCCGCATTTCCCGCCAACGCCCGGACGCTCAACGAGCGCATCGCCGAGCTCATCCGCCAGAAGATCGTGAAGGGCGAGTTCTCTCCGGGGCAACGTCTCTCGGAAGCGGCGCTCAGCGAGAGCCTGGACATCTCACGCAACACGCTGCGCGAGGTGTTCCGCCTGCTCACCCAGGAGGGCCTCGTCAAGCACGAGCCGAACCGGGGGGTTTCGGTCGCCATCCCGAGCATCGCGTCGATCATCGACATCTACCGCGTGCGCCGTCTCATCGAATGCCAGGCATTGGCCCAGGCCTATCCGCGCCATCCGGCGAAGAAGCATCTGCACGACGCGGTGGAAGCCGCCCTGCGCTGCCGCGACGCGGGCGACTGGCAGGGCGTGGGCACGGCGAACATGGAGTTCCACATGGCTGTGGTGGAACTGGCCGACAGCGAGCGGCTGAACGTGATGTTCTCGCACCTGCTGGCCGAACTGCGCCTGGCCTTCGGGCTGCTCGACGACGCGGAATTCCTGCACGCGCCCTATGTGGAGATGAACGTGAAGATCGTCGAGCTGTTCGAGGCCGGCCGGCTGCAGGAGGCCGCCGCCGCCCTGAATGACTACCTGGTGCATTCCGAGCGCATCGTGCTCGCGGTGTATGCGCGGCGCATCTCCGAGCCCGGCCTGGAGCGCGGCACCCGCTAGGCCCTGTCCACAGGCCCGTGCATACCGCACCGCGGGCTGTTGCGGAGGCCGCGCGGGCCCCTCCCCGCGCTACACTGCAGGCGGCCCGGCATCCCGCCCGCGCATTCCCCTCCCTCCAGCCCCACCGCAGCCCGCACTCCCATGAGCACGCCCGACAAGTCCGCCCCCACCTACGGCACCGAAGACCTGCTGATCAGCCTGTGCAATTCCGTCACGCGGGTGCTGAGCGTGGCCACGCAGACGCAGCTGCATTACTCCGGCATGGTGCAGCGCATCACCAAGACCTGCCTGCGCCCCGACATCGGCTGCTTCGTGCTGTTCGATGGCGGCTTCTCGGGCCTGGTGATCATCAACCTCAGCAAGGAGGCGGCGATGGAGATCTACCAGACCTACCTGCTGAGCATGGGCATGTCGCAGGACGACCTCGCCAGTTCCTACACCTCCGACGAGGTGGCGAACGTGATGGGCGAACTGATGAACCAGGTGGTGGGCGACTTCACCGGCAAGGTGCGCCGCGAACTGCAGACGCACATCACGCAGAACCAGCCCAAGATGCTGGCGCTGAACAAGCAGGTGATGCTGAGCGTGGATGCCAACCTGGACCAGCCCGAGGCGCGCCGCGTGACCTTCTACACGGCCAAGAACCACATCTTCTACCTCGAACTCGCGATCGACCGCACCGAGTTCATCAAGCTCTACGACTTCGAGCCGCAGGAAGCGCCCGATCCCGACGCGCTGCTGGCGCAGGCGGACCAGGACGGCGCCTCCGCTCCGTCCGCCCCGCCGGCCGCCGGCAACGACAGCGACACCGACGATCTGCTCAAGTCGCTGGGCATGTGATCTTCCTCGTGGGGCTGCCGGCATGCTGCACGGCCCCGTGCAGGACCGCGGCTCAGCGGGGCAGCGCCGCGGTCTCCACGCCTTCCTGCCCCGCCTCAGGCTCGGAGTAGCCCTTCGGCCACTGCGCGGGCGCATCGCAGCAGGCCTCCCAGCCGCGCAGCCGCGGCGTGTGCCCGATGCCCGGGTTGAAGGTGTTGGTCGGGTCCAGCTGGCGGTAGAAATCCGCCAGCGCGGGCTTGGCCACGTAGAGGTGCCCCACGTTGTGCTCGGCCGGGTACTCGGCGCGGCGCGCATCGAGCAGCTCCCACATGCGGTGCTCCATCGCCAGCGGGTCCACGCCTTTCTTCACGATGTAGTCCTGGTGGAACACGTGGCAGAAGAAGTGCCCGTAGTAGAGCTTGTGGACGACGCCGGCCTCCACGTCCGCCGGCAGCTGCTCTACCCATTCGCGGTCGTTGCGGCGCAGCGCGACGTCCAGCGCCACGATGTCCTCCACGCTGCCGCGGTGCGCCTCGCGATAGCGGATGGCGGCGCCGGCGATGGCGAAGCGGTGCAGGAAGGCCTTGCGGCCCTCCTGCGCATCGCATTCGAAGAAGCCCCCGCTCTCGCTGCCGCCGAAATGGCGCGCCAGGAACTCGCGCGTGGCCTGCGCCGTGTCGTCGGAGACGCGCACCAGCAGGTGGTGCTCGTAGCGCTCGCGCATCTGCCGCATTCGCGGCGGCAGATGGCTGGGCAGCAGATTCGTCAGCGCCTGGATGGCGCGGTCGGTCACGCCGCGCAGCCCGAAGCGCTCGAGGAAGCCGTCGATGCGGCTCTTGAGCGCGAACGCGGCCGGCACCCGCGCCGTGCCCAGGCGGTCGATCAGCAGGAAGGTGTCCTTGCCGTACCGCTCGCCGATGTCGTAGGCCGTGCGGTGGATGTATTCGCCCGCGATCGGCAGGCGCGGCAGTGCCGCCAGCAGGTGGCGGCGCACGGCGGTGAGGTCGTCCGGCGCATTGCTGCCGATGTAGAAGACGGTGCTGGGCTCCTTCGGGAACGTGTCCAGCCGCACGGCGAACAGGCAGAGCTTGCCGGCGGAACCGGAGGCCTCGAACAGCCGCGACGGATCGGCGTTGAAGCGCGCGGGCGTGTCGGCGTCCACCGCGCGCACGTGCTCGCCGTAGCGCGGGTCGGAGGCGGCGCGCTGCGGGTCGTGCGCCACTTCGGCGGAGGTGTAGTCGCCGTTCTGCAGGCGCGTGAGGATCTCTTCCGGGGTGCTGCCCAGCGCGATGCCGAGGTGGTTCACGAGCTGCAGCGTGCCGTCCCCGCGCACGCGGGCATAGAGCGCCAGCTCGGTGTAGGCCGGGCCGCGCCGCACCAGCGCCCCGCCGGAGTTGTTGCAGATGCCGCCCAGCACCGATGCGCCGATGCACGACGAGCCGATCACCGAATGCGGCTCGCGCCCGAGCGGTGCCAGCACCTGCTCGAGCCGGTCCAGCGTGGCGCCCGGCAGGCAGACCACCTGCTCGCCGCCGCCGAGCACCTGCACGCCGGGGATGCGCAGCGTGCTGACGAGCACGATCTCGCGGTCGTAGCCCGCGCCGTCGGGCGTGGAGCCGCCGGTCAGCCCGGTGTTGGCCGCCTGCATGATGACGATGCGCCCGGCCGCCACGGCGGCCTGCAGCACGCGCCACTGCTCCAGCAGCGTGCCGGGCCGCACCACGGCGAGCACCGGCCCTTCGCCGGTGCGGTGCCCCTTGCGGAAGCGCCGCGTGGCCTGGTCGCCGGTGAGCACGTGGGCCGCGCCCACTGCGGCACGCAGCTGCGCCAGCAGCGCCTCGCGCGGAATGGAGGGGGTGGCCGATGCGCCGCTCATGGGGGGATCAGGCCTTCACCAGCAGGTCGCCGGTGATGTCGGACACTTTCGCCACGCTCGTGAGCGTCATCGCCACGCGCATCTCCTTTTCCAGCAGTTCGAGCACGTGCTTCACGCCGGCCTCGCCGGCCGCGGCCAGGGCATAGATGAAGGCGCGGCCGATCATCGCGGCGTCGGCGCCGAGCGCGATGGCGCGCACCACGTCCAGGCCGTTGCGGATGCCCGAATCGGCCAGGATCTTGATCTGCCCCTTGACCGCGTCGGCGATGGCCGGCAGCGCGTGCGCGGAGGAGAGCACGCCATCGAGCTGGCGCCCGCCGTGGTTGGAGACGATGATGCCGTCCGCGCCGAAGCGCACCGCGTCCTTCGCGTCCTCCGGGTCCAGGATGCCCTTGATGACCATCGGGCCCTTCCAGAAGGCGCGGATCCATTCCAGGTCCTTCCAGGAAATCGACGGATCGAAATTGGCCCCCAGGTAGCCCATGTAGTCGGCCAGGCCCGTGGGCTTGCCGAGGTAGGCCGAGACGTTGCCCAGATCGTGCGGGCGGCCCAGCGCGCCCACGTCCCAGGCCCAGCGCGGGTGCGTGGCGGCCTGCCAGTAGCGGCGCAGCGCGGCGTGGGGGCCGCTCATGCCGGAATGCGCGTCGCGGTAGCGAGCGCCCGGCACGGGCATGTCCACGGTGAACACCAGCGCCGAGCAGCCCGCCGCCTGCGCGCGCTCCAGCGCGTTCTTCATGAAGCCGCGGTCCTTGAGCACGTAGAGCTGGAACCACATCGGCCGGCCGAGCTTCGGCGCCACCTCCTCGATCGGGCAGACCGAGACGCTGGACATGGTGAACGGCACGCCGTGCCGGTCGGCCGCGCGCGCGGCCTGGACTTCGCCGCGCCGTGCGTACATGCCCGTCAGGCCCACGGGGGAGAGCGCCACGGGAATCGAGAGTTTTTCGCCGAACAGCTCGATGCTGGTGTCGAGCCGGCTCATGTCCTTGAGCACGCGCTGGCGCAGCGCGACCGCCGCCAGGTCCTCGACGTTGCGGCGCAGGGTCTGCTCGGCATAGGCGCCGCCGTCGATGTAGTGGAAGAGGAAAGGAGGCAGGCGCCGGCGCGCGGCCTCTCGGTAATCGGCGGTGGAAGCGATGATCATGGCTGTCGTGTGGATTCGTTGGGCAGCAGCGGCGCGGGTCCCGCGTCGAGCGGCATGCGCGTGGACCGCTCGCGGCGGGCGCGGTCTTCGTCCAGGCGCTGGATGGTGGTGCGTACGTGCTCCAGGTGGTCGCCGATGCACAGGCGGGCGCGCTGCGCATCGCCGTCGAGGATGGCCTGCATGAGGCCCTGGTGCTGCTCGGTGAGCATCTGCAGGGTCTGCGGCGCGCTCAGGCGGAACATGTCGTGCCGGTTGCGCTCCACGGTGGAGAGCACCATGGTGAACAGGCTGTGCATCACCTGCACCAGCACCAGGTTGTGCGAGGCTTCGGCGATGGCGAGGTGGAACTGCGCGTCGGCCCGCGCCGCCAGCTCGGAATTGCCGCTTTGCTGGTGCTGCAGCATCACTTCGAAGCAGCGCCGGATGCGGTCCTTGTCCTGCGGCGTGGCGCGCTGGGCGGCGAGCCACGCGGTGCTGCTCTCCAGCGCATGGCGGGTCTCCAGCACGTCGTAGCGGTAGTGCGGATCGGACTCCATCAGCTGCTTGAGCGGGGCGACGGCCGGCTGCAGCCATTCCGCGGCGCCGGCCGCCTGCAGGTACGTGCCATCGCCGCGGCGGCTGGCCAGTACGCCCTGGCTCACGAGCTTCTGGATCGCCTCGCGCACGGAGGTGCGGGACACGCCCAGCTCTTCCGCGAGCTGCCGCTCGGCAGGCAGCCGCTGGCCGGCCTGCAGCCCGCGGGCCTGCACCAGGGCAAGCAGTTTCTCGACGACGTGATCGGCCAGGCGCATGTCAAACCTCGATGGGTGGTGTCAATGGCCGGGGATCATCCACGGAAACACATAGGCCTGCAGCGTGGTGATGATGCCGATGATGGCCGCGAAGACCAGGCTGTGCTTCACCGTGAAGCGGAACAGGTCCGACTCGCGGCCGGCCAGACCCACCGCCGCGCAGGCGATGGCGATGGACTGCGGCGAGATCATCTTGCCGGTAACGCCCCCCGTGGTGTTGGCGGCCACCGTGAGCACCTGCGGCAGGCCGAGCTGCTGCGCGGTGGTGGCCTGCAGCGCGGCGAACAGCGCGTTGGCCGATGTGTCCGAGCCGGTCAGGAACACGCCGATCCAGCCGAGGAACGGCGAGAAGAAGGTGAAGGCATGGCCCGTGTGCGCCAGGGCCAGCGCCAGCGTGGCGGAGAGGCCGGAATAGTTGGCGATGAAGGCGAAGGCCAGCACCATGCCGATGGAGTAGATCGGCACGGCGAGTTCCCTGAAAGTTTCGCCGAGCGTCGCCACGGCCTTGGCGGGCGACAGGCGCGTGAAGGCGATCGTGACCAGCGCGGCGATCAGGATGGCCGTGCCGGTGGCGGAGAGCCAGTTGAACGAGTACACCGCGCCGTACGGCGTGGCGGCCGCGACTACCGGCGGCGCTTTCTCCACCAGGTTGTGCAGGAACGGCACCGGGATGTTGACCACCGTGGCAGCGAGCGCGCCCTGCGCCGCGAACAGCGCCTTGAAGGGCTTGAGGCTCCAGAGCGTGACCACGGCAGTGAGGACGATGAAGGGCGACCAGGCCTTGAAGACGGCACCGGCGGTCAGCGGCACGCCGCTGGAGACACCGGTAGCCGCCGGGGCCGGGGTCGGCGCCTTGCCGCGCGCGGCCGGCCGTGCGCCGGCGCGCGCACCGGCGGCCACCGGCTCCGCCTCGAAGCGGAAGATGCGGCGGGGCTGCCAGACTTTCAGGAACAGCGTCAGCACCACCAGCGAGACGATGGCCGAGGTGATGTCCGGCAACTCGGGGCCGATGTAGTTGGCCGTGAGGAACTGCATGACGGCGAACGAGCCGCCGCCCACGAGCACGGCCGGCCACGTCTCCTTCACGCCGCGCCAGCCGTCCATGATCGCCATGAGCCAGAACAGCACCAGCACCGTCATGAACGGCAACTGGCGGCCGGCCATCTGGCCGATGGCGAAGGCGTCCACGCCCGACACCTGGCCCGCCACGATGATCGGGATGCCCATGGCGCCGAATGCCACGGGCGCCGTGTTGGCGATCAGGCAGAGGCCGGCGGCGTAGAGCGGCTTGAAGCCCAGGCCCACCAGCAGCGCGGCGGTGATGGCCACCGGCGCGCCGAAGCCGGCCGCGCCTTCGAGGAAGGCGCCGAAGCAGAAGCCCACCAGGATGAGCTGCAGCCGCTGGTCCTCCGTCACCGAGAGGATCGACGAGCGGATGACGGCGAACTGCCCCGTCGCCACCGAAATCTTGTAGAGGAACACCGCGGCCACGATGATCCAGGCGATCGGCCAGAGCCCGTAGAAGAAGCCGTACACGGCCGACGCGAGCGCGGCGCTCACGGGCATGCGGTAGAAGAACAGCGCCACGGCCAGCGACAGCAGCACGGTGATGGTGCCGGCCTGGTAGCCCTTGAGCCGCAGCCGCGTCAGGGCCAGGAAGAAGAAGACGATGGGAATGAGCGCCACCAGCGCGGAAATCCAGATGTTTCCGGCGGGGTCGTAGTTCTGCTGCCAGAGGGGTTGCATGGCGAGGTCGGTCGGTGATGGAAGGCCGGCGCGCGCCTGCTGTGGCGGGCCGCCGGAACAACTGCTGCATGGTCTGCGTCATTCCAAAATTGGTAATACCAATTAAACCAATCCACACAGCAGCGCGCATTCTCCAGTCTGATCTCCGCGCAAATATACAGGGTTAACCCGGAAACCCTCAGAATGCATTGAATTTCACACAAATTGGTATTACCAATTGACCGGTCATTAGCTACCATACGGTTTGCTCCCCATGAACCAGAAGATCGGGAGGAATGCGGCCGACGCCGGCACGCCGAGCAGCACCCAAGCGATGAAGAAGCGCCACAGTTCGGCCCAGGCGCCCCGGTGCCCGGCTTCAGCGCGCACGGCCGCGTCGCGCATGCGGACTGGATCCAGACCGTCGGCAACCAGCAGGCCATCGCCAGCGCATAGGGCCCGATCGAGCACGCGAGCCACGGCGTGCTCCACGGCAGCCCCATGCGATGCTGCAGCCCCCAACCCGTGAGCGGCTGCAGCACGGTCGCGGTGCCGGTGAAGAGCCAACGCGCCCTCCGACAGGCTCGGCGGCGCACCGGTGGCGATGATGTGCCGTACGCCTGACCTCCTCCCTACGCTCTTTCCAGTCACCGCGAAGCCCGGGAGCCTGCCATGCCCATCGACTGGAACCGCTGCCTGCCTGGATCCCTGTCGCCATGCGCGGCAATCGGCATGCCCAGCAGGCTGTGCGGCGTCCTACGGAGTCACTCCCCCTGCGCCGACAGGGCGGGCGATGCCGCACGGGCATCGTTCATCCTTCCACCGGAACCCAAGGAGTACGCCATGCCCCGAGCCGCCTGGAGCGACCGACGCGAACGCCAGTACGAGCACATCAAGGACAGCCTGGAGGACCGCGGGCGCAGCGAGAAGACGGCAGAGCAGATAGCGGCCCGCACCGTGAACAAAGAGCGCGCGCAGCACGGCGAGGCGAAGAAGGCGAACCCGAAGACCGTCCACGACACGCCCGCGCCGGTGCGGGGCGGAAAGCGCTCCCACGCCGGCGCGCAGGGCCGCACGCGCGAGCAGCTCTACGAGGAAGCCCGCAAGAAGGGCGTCGCAGGTCGCTCGAAGATGAACAAGGCCGAACTGGAAAAAGCCGTGGGCCGATGACCGGCGGCGGTGGAGTTCATGCACCCGGCGGCGCGCCGCCGTCCGCGGCGCCGCCGTGCGCCGGGCTTGTCTCGGAGGCGGCGGCATTCGGGGCGGAAGGGGCCGCCGGCCAGAGTGCGCCCAGCGCGTCGGCCGGCAGCGCTCCGCCGAAGTGAAGGCCCTGCACCTCGTCGCAGGGCTGGCGCATCAGCCAGTCGAGCTGCGCCTGGTTCTCCACGCCCTCGGCGCGCACCGACAGGCCCAGCGAATGCGCCAGGGCGCTCACCGCCTGCACGATGGCCTGGTCCTGCGGCCGCTCGGGCAACTGCGCGACGAAGCTGCGGCCGATCTCGATGCCGTCGGGCAGCAATTGCCGCAGACAGGCCAGCGACGAAAAGCCTGATCCGAAGTCCCCCAGCGTCACGCGCACCCCCTGTGCTTTCAGCGCAGCGATGCACTCCATCGCTTCCCGGCCATGCGCCAGCAGCACGCCCTCGCCGATCTCCAGCTCCAGCCGCCGCGGCGCGAGCCCGCTGCCGCGCAGCGCCCCCGCCACCACGCAAGCCAGGTCGTCGTCCGGCGCTCCCGCGCGGCCGAACTGGCCGGCCGAGAGGTTGACGGACACGCGCACGCTGGCAGGCCAGCCGGCGGCATCGCGGCAGGCGGTCTCCAGCACCCATCGGCCCAGCGGCCGGATCAGCCCGGTCTCCTGGGCCAGCGGCAGGAATGCGTCGGGCAGCAGCAGCCCGCGCGACGGATGCTGCCAGCGCACCAGCGCCTCGAGGCTGCGCAGCGCGCCGCCGTCCACCGCATAGCAGGGCTGGTAGTGCAGGCGCAGCGTGCCGGTACGCAGCGCCCCGCGCAGCTCCTGCTCCAGTTGCAGCCGTTCCGTCGCCTGCCGGTCCAGCGCATCGGTGTAGCGGCGCCAGGTGTTGCGGCCGGCCGCCTTCGCGTCGTAGAGCGCGATGTCGCCCTTGCGCAGCAGCTCCTGCGCGGTGTCTGCATGCTGCGGCGCCTGCACCACGCCGACGCTGGTGCCGATGAACACCGTCGTCCGGCCATCGGGCACGACGGGTTCGCCAAGCGCGGCCACCACCGCGGCGCAGCAGCGGTCGATGGCCTCCGCCGGCAGGTCGCCCGGCAGCGCCACCACGAACTCGTCCCCGCCCAGCCGCGCGACGAGATCCTGCGGCCCCACCAGCGTCAGGAGGCGGCGCGCCACTTCCTGCAGCACCAGGTCTCCCAGCGCGTGGCCCAGCGCATCGTTGATGGGCTTGAAGCGGTCCAGGTCCAGGCACAGCAGCACCAGCGGCGCGCCCGGCTCCAGGTGCGCCGCCAGGAACTGGTGCAGCCGCCGCCGGTTGGGCAGGCCGGTGAGCATGTCGTGCAGCGAAAGGTGCCGCACCCGCGCCTGGGCCTGCCATTCCTCGGTGAGGTCGGTGGCCGTGCCGCGGAAGCCCTGGCCTCCCCCGACCGCGCGCGCGGTGATGCGGCAGATGCGCTGCAGGCCCGCGCTGTCGTCGATGTGGCAGGTCAGGGAACCGCGCGCCGAGCCCTGCGCGCCCTCGCTCCCGCGCGCGCCTGCACGCTCCATCCAGGGCAGCAGCGGCTCGGCGCCCTCGGGCCGGAGCAGCCTGTCCAGCGGCCGGCCCAGCCAGTCGCCGCGGCGGTGGCCGGTGACCTGCGAAAACCGGTCGGACAGGTAGGTCAGGCGCCCCGCGGCATCCGTCTCCCACAGCCAGTCCGACGAGGTCTCCGCCATGTCGCGGAAGCGCCGCTCGCTGTCCTGGAGCCCGGCCTGGCTCGTGCGCAGGGCGTGCAGTTGCGCATCGATCTGCCGGGACGACGCGAGGGCGTTGCGCAGCAGCCGGAACAGCACGCCGAGCAACAGCAGCACGCCGCCCGCGAACAGGGGCAGGGTCTGGCGCAGCAGGTCGCGGCCCGGCCGGGGCGGCTGCCAGTTCAGCCGGATGGTGGAGCCCGGCAGCGGCATGGATTCGTGGCCCGGCAGCGGCTGGCGCGACACGGTGAGGGCCGGCAGGCCGTAGGTGTCGCTCAGCTGCCCGAGCCGGGCGGCGTCCAGCACCGTCACGAACATCATCACGGAGGGAGGGCCGGGCGACACGGGCACGGACGCATCCCACCCCGGGGTGATGGTGGCAGCGGCCACGATCGCCGGCCTGCCTGCCACTTCCATCGCCCGCACTTCGCTGCCGTCCTTCAGCTCCGGGCGGCGTGCCTCGGCGACCAGCCCGGCCACGTCGCCCTGCAGCCAGTCGTCGAGGGGCCGCGCGGTGGGCCGGCCGTCGATGACGCCGTACACCGTGCGGTCCCGCCCATCGACCACCCAGACGCCGTTGTAGCCGTACAGGTCGAACGGGATGTCGCCCACGTTGCGCTGGTCGTCGGCCCAGAACTTGTCCACCTTCAGGTGCAGGTGCCGGTAGGCCTCGCCCCACTTGCTGTAGTTGATGATGTTGCGCCCCATCTCGCCCCGCTGCTGCTCCAGGCTGCGCTGGATGAAGACGCGCGAGCGCGCCAGGACGTCGGCGTCCTGGCTGAGCGCGTTGGTGATGAGCAGGTAGGCGCCCAGGCCGATCAGTGCCAGCAGAACCCAGATGGCGGGAAACAGCCGGCGCAGCAGCGGGCGATCGCGGCGCGGGTCTGCCCGGCGCGGGGGGACGGTGTCGTTCATGGGAAGGGGCGCAAGCCGATGGCCGAACGGGCTTCGGCAGCCGGACGCGAGGCCGCACACCCTGCGCCAATTGTCACAGAATGTATATTTCGCCGCGTCGTAGGGTTACTTCGCGCCCCTGCGGACGAAAGGCACCTACCCCTCGAACTGCGGATGCGTCTGCCGGATGCGCGCCATGGCGATGCCCGCCGCGGCCGTGCGCGTCTCGACACCCAGCTTCACGTAGACGCGTTCCAGGTGCTTCTTCACCGTGGCGGGGCTGGAGCCCAGGATGTCGCCGATGTCGCGGTTGGTCTTGCCCTTGAGCAGCCAGTACAGCACCTCGGCCTCGCGCGCGGTGAGCCGGAAGCCCAGGGCCAGCGCTTCGATCACCGCCGCATCGGACACCTCGCGCATCACGATCAGCCAGTCGCCTCCGCCCTCGCTGTCGCCGGTCTGCCGGTGCAGGCTGAACGACAGGCGCCGCGCGCCGCGCTCCACCACCAGGCGCGGCGGCTCGGTCTGCTGCGCGGCGAACGACGGCACCTGCGGCAGCAGCGCCCGCAGCCAGTCCGCCACCGGCTGCGGCGTGGCGGCCGGATCGCGCGGCGCATCGCCCTCGGCCGGGAAGTAATCGCGCAGCAGCGTACGGGCCAGCGCGGTCTGCCACATCAGCCGGCCGTCGCTCGCGCGCACCGTGATGCTGGCGTAGCCGAAGGCATCGAGCGCATTGCGCGCCTGCCCCGCCTGGCGCATGTCCTGCCGCGCGCGGCGCGCGCCCTGCACATGCACGTTCATGCGCGCCAGCACCTCGCGCGCCTTGATGGGCTTGGTCACGTAGTCCACGGCGCCGGCGGCCAGGGCCGCCTCCAGATGCTCCGTCTCGGTGAGGCCGGTCATGAAGATGATGGGGATGTGCGCGGTGGCGGCCTGGGCCTTGAGGCGGCGCGCGACCTCGAAACCGTCCATGCCGGGCATCATGGCGTCCAGCAGCACCGCGTCGGGCATGGCCTGGGCGGCGCGGGCCAGCGCGGTCTCGCCGCTGGTGGCGACCAGCACGGTGTAGCCGGATTCGTCCAGCGCGTCGTGCAGCACGGCCAGGTTGTCGGGCACGTCGTCCACGATCAGCACCAGGCCGGCGCTGTCGTGCTCCCTCAGCGGCGCGGCGCGCGCGGCGGCGGAATCGGAAACAGGGGCGGAAGGCATGTGCACGTCGGTCATGGGGCTCGGTTCGGTGTCATGAGGCGGGCCAGCGCCTCGAACTGGAACTGCCGCGCCAGCGCGCGCGCCTGGGCGATCCAGGCGGCGCATTCGGGCTGCGCGGACTCGATCTCTGCCAGCTGGGCCATCACGCCCCGGTAGTAGCCCAGCTCCACGGCCTCGGCCAGCGGGGCGAGCCGGGCGGCATCCGGCGCGGCCATCGCCGGCGCCGGCAGCGGCGCGGGGGACCCGGGCGGAGGAACGGAGGGCGCCGGCTCCGCGAGCCACTGCAGGGACAGCCGCCGCTCCAGCCAGTCCAGCAGCTCGGTATGGCGCACAGGCTTCACGATGAAGTCCTCGGGCCGGATGCCCACGTCGTTCTCCAGCCCCTTGTCGAAGGCGTTCGCGGACACCACGGCCACATGCGTCCGCACATGGCCCGCGGCACGCAGACGGCGGATGGTTTCCCAGCCGTCGATGCCCGGCATGGCCAGGTCCATGAAGACCACGTCCGGCCCATAGCCGGCGGCCAGCAGGTCGAGCGCATCGTGCCCGCTGGCGGCGGTGCGCAGCTCGAAGCCGAGCGGCGCGAGCAGCTGCACCAGCAGTTCGCGGTCCGGCTCTTCGTTGTCCACCACCAGGATGCGGCGGCGCGGGCCGGCATAGCCGCGCCGCACCGCGCGCGGGCGGACGGCGTGCACGTCGGCGGCCAGCGCGCCGGGATGCACTTCGGGCAGGAAGAGCCGGATGCGGAACAGCGCGCCGGCCCCCGGATTGCTGGTGACGGTCATCTCGCCGCCCATCAGCTCGGTCAGCATCTTGGCGATCGTCAGCCCCAGGCCGGCGCCGGGCGCCGCGCCCTGGCTGCTGGCCGCGCCCCGCGCAAAGGGCTCGAAGATGCTGGCGCGCTCGGCATCGGTCAGGCCCGGCCCGCTGTCCTCGATCTCGATCAGCGCCAGCTCGCGCGCGTGCCGCACGCCCAGGCGCACATGGCCGCTCGGAGTGAACTTGATGGCGTTGCCGATCAGGTTGATCAGGATCTGCCGCACCCGCTTGTCGTCGCCGCGCACCACCTCGGGCAGCACGCCCTGCGGATCGAAGCGGAACGCGAGGCCCTTGGCGCGGGCCTGGGGCTCGAACATCTCCACCATCTCGTGCACGCAGTCGGCGAATCGCATCGGGCGCACCTGCAGCGTGAGCTTGCCGCTCTCGATGCGGGCGATGTCCAGCGTGCCGTCGATCAGCGTGAGCAGGTGCTCGCCACCGCGCCGGATCACTCCCACCGCTTGCTGGCGGTGCGGCGGCACGGAAGCGTCTTCCCCCATCAGCTGCGCATAGCCCAGGATGCTGTTGAGCGGCGTGCGCAGCTCGTGGCTGATGGCGCTGATGTAGCGGCTCTTGGCCTGGTTGGCCTGGTCGGCCAGGCGCCGGGCGTGCTCCGCCTCCTCGCGCGCCTCCTCGGCCACGCCGCGCGCCTGCTCCGCCGTGCGGCGGGCCTCCTGCAGCGCCTGGTCGGTCTGCCGGTGCAGCGTGATCTCGCGCTGCAGCAGGTGCGTCTGGCGGTTCGATTCCTCCTGCGCCACCTTGCGGCTCTTGTGCGCGAGCACCAGCCACCAGGCGACGATGCCCGAGATGACCAGCAGCGCCAGGTAGGCCTTGAGCAACCCCGAGCGCAGCGCGGCCACCGGCGCGCCGGCCGCGCCCAGCGACTGCAGCTCCTGGTGGTAGAAGAGGCCGAACACCGCGGCCAGCAGCGGCGCGATCACCAGCATCAGCAGCAGGAAGTGCCCCAGCCCCGAATCCAGCAGCCGCCAGGCGCTGCGCGGCAGCAGCCAGCGCAGCGCCGCCGCCCACTGCACGGCCAGGTGCGCATGGGGCTTGCACATGTCGCCGCAGCGCGCGTCGAGCGTGCAGCACAGCGAGCAGATCTGGCCGCGGTAGGCGGGGCAGTGGGCCATGTCCGGTGCCTCGTACTCGCGCTCGCAGACCACGCACCGCAGCACGGCCGGCGCCGCGGCCGTGGCACCGGCGCCACCACCGCAGCCCACGCAGCCGCCCTGCCCGCACGGCGCGGGAGCGAGCGTGGGCGCGGGCGCGGGCAGGGTCGCCGTCCCCGTGCGCGCCAGGTAGTAGCGCCCGCCCGTCGCCCAGGCGATGGCCGGCGCCGCGACGAAGGCCGTCACCATCGCGATCACCGCGGAGAACGCCTGCGCCGTCGGCCCGAACAGGCCCAGGTGCGCGACCACCGAGAGCAGGGAGGCCAGCGCCATCGCGCCCACGCCCACGGGGTTGATGTCATAGAGGTGCGCACGCTTGAACTCGATGCCCGGCGGCGACAGCCCGAGCGGCTTGTTCACCACCAGATCGGCCACCACGGCCATGATCCAGGCGATGGCGATGTTGGAGTACAGCCCCAGCACCTGCCCCAGCGCGGTGAACACGTTCATCTCCATCAGCATGAAGGCGATGAGCGTGTTGAACACCACCCACACCACGCGCCCCGGGTGGCTGTGGGTGAGCCGCGAGAAGAAGTTGCTCCACGCGAGCGACCCCGCGTAGGCATTGGTCACGTTGATCTTGATCTGCGACACCACCACGAAGAGCGCGGTCGCCGCCACCGCCCAGCGGTAGTCCGCGAACACGTAGCCGTAGGCGGCGAGGTACATCTGGTTCGGGTCCACCGCGCGCTCGGCCGGCACCATGTGGGTGATCGCCAGGTAGGCCAGCAGCGCGCCGCCCAGCATCTTGCACACCCCCAGGGCCACCCAGCCCGGCCCGCCGGCCAGCACCCCGGCCCACCAGCGCCAGCGGTTCGCGGGCGTGCGCGCCGGCATGAAGCGCAGGTAGTCGGCCTGCTCGCCCATCTGCGTGATGAGGGCGATGCCCACCGTGAGCGCCGCGCCAAAAAGGTGCAGATCGAAGGACGCCGACCCGCCGCGATCCCCCGAATAGTGCGCGATGCCCGCGAACGCACCAGGATCGCGCGCCAGCACATATCCGAACGGCACCAGCAGCATCAGCAGCCAGACCGGCTGCGTCCACACCTGGAGCCGGCTGATGGCCGAGACGCCGTGCGTCACCAGCGGTATCACCACGAGCGCGCAGACGAGGTAGCCCCAGGCCGGGGGAATGTCCAGCGCCAGCTCCAGCGCGTAGGCCATCACGGCGGCCTCCAGCGCGAAGAAGACGAAGGTGAAGCTGGCGTAGATCAGCGAGGTGATGGTCGAGCCGATGTAGCCGAAGCCCGCGCCGCGCGTGAGCAGATCCATGTCCACGCCGTAGCGCGCCGCATACACGCTGATCGGCACGCCCGCCAGGAAAATGATGAGCCCGGTGGCCAGGATCGCCCAGAACGCGTTCGCGAAGCCGTACTGCACCAGCAGCGTGGCGCCCACCGCCTCCAGGATCAGGAACGAGGCCGCGCCGAAGGCCGTGTTGGCCACCCGCCAGGCGGACCACTTGCGGAAGCGCTGCGGCGTGAAGCGCAGCGCATAGTCCTCCAGCGTCTCGCTGCCCACCCAGCTGTTGTAGTCGCGGCGCACCTTGACGATGCGCTGCGGCGCTTCGCCCTCTGCGGGAGCGGCAGCCTCCTGCGGGGAGCCGGTGGCGGGAACGTGGGATGGATGCACCCCCTGGCGGTGCAGCATTCATGCCACCTGCACCTCCGTCGCGATCCGCGCCCGTCCGCTGGCAGGTTTCCTGCTTTACGATGCCGCCCAGTTGAGGCCACCGACGGAACCCCTCCATGGAACTGACCCCCCGGGAAAAAGACAAGCTCCTCCTCTTCACCGCCGCGCTGCTGGCAGAACGCCGCAAGGCGCGCGGCCTCAAGCTCAACTACCCGGAGGCGGTGGCGCTGATCTCCGCGGCCGTGCTGGAGGGCGCGCGCGACGGCAAGACCGTGGCCCAGCTCATGAGCGAAGGCCGCGAAGTGCTCACGCGCGACGACGTGATGGACGGCGTGCCAGAGATGATCTCCGACATCCAGGTGGAAGCCACCTTCCCCGACGGCACCAAGCTCGTCACGGTCCACCAGCCCATCGCCTGACGCGGCCTGCCCCTCCCCCGTCCCTGCCCGGAGCACCACCATGCGCATTGCCCGTCCCTTCCTCGCCGTCCTGCTGGCCGCCGCCGCGCTGCCGGCGCTGGCCCATACCGGCGCCGACGCCGGCCACCACCACGGCTTCACCGCCGGGTTCCTGCACCCGCTCACCGGCCTGGACCACCTGGCCGCGATGGTGGCCGTGGGCCTCTGGAGCGCCCTGGCGGCGCGCAGCCGCCGAGAGCTGCTGGCAGCGCCCCTGGGCTTCGCCGGCATGCTGCTCGTGGGCGCGCTCGCGGGCCTCGCGGGCCTTTCGCTGCCCGCAGTGGAGCCGATGATCGCCGCTTCGCTGCTGGTGCTGGGCCTGCTGGTGGCCACGCAGCGCCGCCTGCCCGCGCCTGCCGCCGCGGCGCTGGTCGGCGTCTTCGCCATCTTCCATGGCGCCGCGCACGGCCAGGAACTGGCCGGCGACGGCGATGCCTTGGCCACCCTGTCCGGCATGCTGGCCGCCACTCTGGCCCTCCACGCCGGAGGCATCGGCCTGGGCGTCGCGCTGCGCGACGGCAACCGCTGGCTGCCGCGCGCGGCCGGCGCCGCCGTCGGCCTGTTCGGCATCGCCCTGCTGGGCGGCCTGGCCTGAACGCCGTCCAGGAGCGCACCATGATTCCGGGCGAACTGCTGATCGATGACGGCGAGCACCTCCTCAACCCCTGCCGGCGCACCCTCACCCTGGTGGTGCGCAACAGCGCCGACCGTCCCATCCAGGTCGGCTCGCACTACCACTTCGCCGAAACCAACGGCGCGCTCGATTTCGACCGCGCCGCCGCCCACGGCATGCGGCTGAACATCACCTCGGGCACCGCCGTGCGCTTCGAGCCCGGCCAGCAGCGCACCGTCGAACTGGTGGACTACGCCGGCGGCCGCACCGTGTACGGCTTCCGCGGCGACACGCAGGGCCCGCTGGACGCGCCGTCGGCAGAAGCCGCCTCCGGCCTGCCGCAGCCCTGACAACCCCTGCCGCGCCTCTTCCCACAGACGCCACGCCCCCAGAAAGGCAAGACAGCACCATGGCCACCGTCTCCCGCCGCGCCTATGCGGAAATGTTCGGCCCCACCGTGGGCGACCGCGTGCGCCTGGCCGATACCGGCCTCGTCGCCGAAGTCGAGCAGGACTTCACCCTGCGCGCCGGCGGCTACGGCGAGGAAGTCAAGTTCGGCGGCGGCAAGACCATCCGCGACGGCATGGCGCAGAGCCAGCGCACCCGGGCCGAGGGGGCCATGGACACCGTGCTCACCAACGCCCTCGTCATCGACCACTGGGGCATCGTCAAGGCGGACATCGGCCTCAAGGACGGCCGCATCGCCGCCATCGGCAAGGCCGGCAACCCGGACACCCAGCCCGGCGTGGACATCGTCATCGGCCCCGGCACCGAAATCATCAGCTGCGAGGGCAACATCGTCACCGCGGGTGGCATCGACAGCCACATCCACTTCATCTGCCCGCAGCAGATCGAAGAGGCGCTCGCCTCGGGCATCACCACCATGCTCGGCGGCGGCACCGGCCCCGCCACCGGCACGCTGGCCACCACCTGCACGCCCGGCCCCTGGCACATCGAGCGCATGCTGCAGGCCGCGGACGCGTTCCCTATGAACATCGGTTTCCTGGGCAAGGGCAACGCCAGCCTGCCGGCCGCGCTGCACGAGCAGATCGAGGCGGGCGTGATCGGCCTGAAGCTGCACGAGGACTGGGGCAGCACGCCCGCGGCGATCAGCAATTGCCTGGACGTGGCCGACGCCACCGACACGCAGGTGGCGATCCACTCCGACACGCTCAACGAGAGCGGCTTCGTCGAGAACACCATCGCCGCCGTGGGCGGGCGCGGCATCTGCGCGTTCCACACGGAAGGCGCGGGCGGCGGCCATGCTCCGGACATCCTGCGCGTGGTGGGCGAGGACAACTTCCTGCCCTCCTCCACCAACCCCACGATGCCCTACACCCGCAACACGCTGGACGAGCACGTGGACATGCTCATGGTGTGCCACCACCTGGACGCGGCCATCGCCGAAGACCTCGCCTTCGCCGAGAGCCGCATCCGCAAGGAAACCATCGCCGCCGAGGACATCCTGCACGACCTGGGCGCCATCAGCATGATGAGCAGCGATAGCCAGGCCATGGGCCGCGTCGGCGAAGTGATTCTGCGCACCTGGCAGACCGCCGACAAGATGAAGCAGCAGCGCGGCGCCCTGCCCGAGGACGGCGCCCGCAACGACAACCACCGCATCAAGCGCTACGTCGCCAAGTACACGGTCAACCCGGCGATCGCCCACGGCCTGAGCCACGACGTGGGCAGCCTGGAGGTCGGCAAGTGGGCCGACATCGTGGTCTGGAAGCCGGCCTTCTTCGGCGTGAAGCCCGCGATGGTCCTCAAGGGCGGCAGCATCGCCCTGGCCGCCATGGGCGACCCGAACGCCTCCATCCCCACGCCGCAGCCCGTGCACTACCGCCCGATGTTCGGCGCCTTCGGCGGCGCCGTGGCACGCACCTCGCTCACCTTCGTCTCGCAGGCGGCCCTGGCGGCCGGCGTGGGCGAACGCTTCGGCCTGGCCAAACAGCTCAGTGCCGTGCGCGGCATCCGCGGCGTGCGCAAGCAGCACATGGTGCACAACGGCTACACCCCGCGCATGGAGATCGACGCGCAGACCTACACCGTGCGCGCCGACGGCCAGCTGCTCACCTGCGAACCCGCCACCCGGCTGCCGCTGGCGCAGCGCTACTTCCTCTTCTGAGCCCGCCCTCCGATGAACGCCCTACCCCGCACCGCACCGGCTACCCTGCGCATCCGCCTGGACGACCTGAGCGACCCGCGCATCGCCACCTTCCTGCAGGAGCACCTGGCCGACATGCGCCGCATCTCGCCGCCCGAAAGCGTGCACGCGCTCGACCTGGACGGCCTGCGCCGCCCGGAGATCCGCTTCTGGAGCGCCTGGGTGGACACGCCGGACGGCGACCACTTGGCCGGCACCGCGGCGCTCAAGCGGCTGGATGCCGGGCACGCGGAACTCAAATCGATGCGCACCGCCGCCGACCTGCGCGGCCAGGGCATCGCCGCCCGCATGCTGGTGCACGTGCTCGACGCGGCACGCACCGCGGGCCACACGCGCATCAGCCTGGAGACGGGCAGCCAGCCCTTCTTCGCGCCCGCGCGAACGCTCTATGCACGCCACGGCTTCGAAGACTGCGCGCCGTTCGGCAACTACACGCTCGATCCGGCCAGCCATTTCATGACGCGCGCGCTCTGACCCTGACGATCCCCTGCGCGCAGCCCCCCCGTCCGGCCGCGCGCGCCCAGCGAGCGCCGCAAAGCCGCAGAATGGCGCTTTCGCCGCCCAGGACCCCGACATGCTGACCGCCAACAAACTCCTTCCCCAGGGCCACGGCCTCGCGCCCGTATTGCTCAAGCGTGCCGCCACCGTCGAACTCGACTGGGACGTGCGCCAGAAAAGCCGCTTCGCCGCCACCGACTCCACCGGACGCGAACTGGGCGTCTTCCTGCCCCGCGGCACCGTCGTGCGCGGCGGCGACGTGCTGGTGGCCGAGGACGGCAGCATGGTCCGCGTGGTCGCCGCGCCCCAGGCCGTGCTGCGCATCACCCACTGCCCGCAGCACGGCACACCCTTCGACCTCATCCGCGCCGCCTACCACCTCGGCAACCGCCACGTGCCGATCGAGCTGCGACCCGACCACCTGCAGATCGAGCCCGACCACGTGCTCGCCGACATGCTGCGCGCCATGCACCTCATCGTCACCGCGCAGCAGGCACCGTTCGAGCCCGAAGGCGGCGCGTACGCGGCGGGTGGGCATGGTCATGGCCACGGTCATGGGCACGAACACGGCCATGACCATCCGCATCACGGCCACGGGCAGGACCACGGACATGATCACACCGACGCCACCGAAGCCTGCGACCAAGAGCACAGCCACGACCACGACTGCGGCCACCACCACGACCATGGCCAGGACCACGGCCACGCCCATCCGCATTCCCTCGCCCGCTGAAAGCGCGCATGGCGCCCGTGATCGACACTTTTCCCGCCGCCCCAGCCGCAGCCGACGCGCTCCCGACGCCAGCACCGGCACCCGCGCCGGCGCCAAGTCCGGCACCGATGCCCCAGGCCCTGCCCGCAGCCAGCCTGCTGCAGCTCATCTGGCTCGCCTCGCCCGCCCTGCCCGTGGGCGGCTTCTCGTACTCCGAGGGCCTGGAGATCGCCGTCGAATGCGCGGGCGTCACCACCGAAGCCGCAGCCGCCGCCTGGCTGCAAGAACAGCTCATGTTCACCCAGGCCCGCGGCGACCTCGCCGTCGTCCACCAGGCCCTCGCCGCCTGGCGCGCGGGCGATGCGGAGCGCGTGCGCGCCCTCAACGACTGGGTGCTGCACACCCGCGAAACCAGCGAACTGCGCCTGCAGACCGAACAGATGGGCCGCTCCCTCGGCGACTGGCTGCGCAACCAGCACGCCGGCGATCCCGAGGCATTGGCCGACGTCGCCCGGCTCGCCGCCCTGCCGCCCACCTACCCCGTGGCCTTCGCCCTCGCCGCCGCACGCACCCAGGCGCGCGCCGAAGACGTGCTGCTCGCCTGCGCCTTCGGCTGGGCCGAGAACATGGTCCAGGCCGCCATCAAGGCCGTGCCCCTGGGCCAGAGCGCCGGCCAGCGCATCCTCGCGCGGCTCGCCGCCGCCATCCCCGGCGCCGTGGCCCATGCCATGCAGTTGGGCGACGCGGAGCGCCAGGCCTTCTCCCCCATGCTGGCCGTGCTCTCCGCCCGCCACGAAACGCAGTACTCCCGCCTCTTCCGCTCATGACCGCACGAACATGAACACGACCCCGACCGCCCACACCAACACCTCGCCCCTGCACCACGTCCCGAACCGCACCAAGCCCCTGCCCCCGCTGCGCATCGGCATCGGCGGCCCCGTCGGCTCCGGCAAGACCACCATCCTGGAAATGCTCTGCAAGGCGCTGCGCGACAAATACGACCTCGTCGCCATCACCAACGACATCTACACCAAGGAAGACCAGCGCCTGCTCACCGTCAGCGGCGCCCTGCCCGCCGAACGCATCATGGGTGTGGAAACCGGCGGCTGCCCCCACACCGCCATCCGCGAAGACTGCTCCATCAACCTCGAAGCCATCGACCGCATGCTCGCGCAGTTCCCGGACGCGGACATCGTCTTCGTCGAAAGCGGCGGCGACAACCTGGCCGCCACCTTCAGCCCCGAATTGAGCGACCTCACCATCTACGTCATCGACGTCGCCGCCGGCGAGAAAATCCCCCGCAAGGGCGGCCCCGGCATCACCAAGAGCGACCTCTTCGTCATCAACAAGACCGACCTCGCCCCGCACGTGGGCGCGAATCTTGACGTGATGGAGGCCGACACGCGCCGCATGCGCGGCAGCAAGCCGTTCGTGATGACCAACCTCAAGATGCAGCAGGGGCTGGACGGGGTGATCGGGTTCATCGAGAAGAAAGGGTTGCTGCAGGCGGGGCGGGATTGAACGACCGCCCCGCGCGGCTAGAATGCGAACCCTGCAGCCTGCGGAGACTTGGGTGAGCGGTTTAAACCAGCAGTCTTGAAAACTGCCGACGGGCAACCGTCCGTGAGTTCGAATCTCACAGTCTCCGCCAGACCCAGCGAACAAGCGCCCTCGTCAGGGCGTTTTTTTTCGCGCCGGAGGTGGCATTGACCGTGAAATATCAACGTGTTACGCTTGATTTCATGGTGTTATATACAGTATTTATGCAGCGGCCATGCAGCCGCTTATCACGCGCAATCCAAATTTTTTTGGCCTACTGTATGGCCTACGGAAACCGCTGATGCCGAAGCGTGCGCGCGAACTGACCGCGTTGGAAGTGTCACGGCTCAAAGCGGAGGGATCGCATGCCGTGGGCGGCGCGAGCGGGCTGTATCTCCGGATCGAGGGCGGCTCTCGCTCTTGGGTTCTGCGGTACGTTTTCGCCCGTGCCCGCCGGCGCATGGGTTTGGGCAGCTACCCCGGCGTTTCGCTCGCCGCGGCCCGCGATGACGCCAGGGCCGCGCTCAAGCTGCGCGACTCGGGAAAAGATCCGCTCGTAATGCGTGAGGCCGAGCGCGAGACGGTGCGTCTTGCCGCGGCCCAGCGGGTGCCCTTCGATGAGGCCGCCGCCGAGTACATCCGCGAGCACGAATCGACATGGCGCAGTCTCAAGCACACCCAACAGTGGCGCAGCACCCTTGCCACCTACGCTTCACCCCACTTCGGCCACGTCCCCGTTTCGGAGATTGATCAAGCGCGGGTGCTGCGCGCGCTGGCACCGATCTGGAAGGTGAAGACGGAAACCGCGACCCGCCTGCGCGGCCGCATCGAACAGATTCTGGACTGGGCGACCGCCCATGGCTACCGCACGGGCACGAACCCAGCGCGATGGCGCGGACAGCTGGAACACATCCTGGCCGACCCGTCGAAGGTGGCGCCCGTGAAGCACCACCCCGCCGTGGACGTCGCCGATCTGCCTGCCGTGTACCAGCAGATTGCCGCGATCGAGGGGCAGAGCGCGCGGGCGCTGTGCTTCCTGGTGCTGACCGCGGCGCGGTCGGGCGAGGTGCGGGGCGCAACCTGGTCGGAAATCGACCTGGACGGCGCGCTGTGGGTCGTACCGCCGGAGCGGATGAAGGGGAAGAAGGAACACCGCGTGCCGCTTTCGCGGCAGGCTGTGGCGCTGCTCAAGGCCCAGCCGCGGCTGCCCGATGTGGACTATGTGTTTCCGTCCAACAGGCGCGGGCCGCTGTCGGACATGGCGCTGACCCAGCTCATGCGCCGGCACGAATTCGAAGCCGTGCCGCACGGCTTCCGATCGACGTTCCGGGATTGGGCGGGCGAAATGACCAGCCATCCGCGCGACGCCATCGAGCTGTGCCTCGCGCACGCGATCGACACTAAGACGGAAGCCGCGTACCGGCGCGGCGACATGCTGGAAAAGCGGACCGTCATCATGCAGGAGTGGGCCGACTACGCGTTGCCGGCGCCGGCCTCGTCGTCCTGACCGGGCGCCAAGTTGGTCCAGGCCTTCGGCTGGGCCTGCAGCCATTCCACCACCTCGGCAACCAGCCAGCGGATTTTCGTCGGGCCGATCTTGCGAGGGTGGGGGAACGCGCGCTTGTCGATCAGCGCACGCAGGGTGTTTTCTACGATGTCCAGCTCTTCTAGGAGCTGTTCTTTCGAAAGTGTGATGCGCATGGCGGTCATTCGCACAGCCCGTATGCCGAGCTGCAGGAGGTGGGTTCGTCCAGCGTTGCCAGCAGGTCGAACTGGCGGCCTCCGCGCGTGGTCTTCGCCCACTCGATGCGGGCCCAGACGTTGAGATCGGCGAACACCTGGCGGCGGTCTGGCGCGGCGTGGGCATCGGTCATGAAGGTGGAATAGCCGCGTTTCGAGCACATGCCCACGATGCGCTCCCATTCGCTGATGCGCTCAGGATGCTCTGGGAAGCGCACCGCGATCTGCCGCAGTTCCGCCTTGTTCACGTTGATGCAGGGCATACACCCGACGCGGGACATACCCTGCCGGTAGAGCGGATTGGGGTCGATGCCGGCGGACTTGGCCAACGCGAACACTTGGGGTGCAGTCACAGCGGATTTCCTTCAAGCTGCGGCACGCCGCACAAGTTCGACAAGTGCCACTGCAGCCTGCAGCGGTACGACTCCATTTCCGACTTGGCGCAGCTGGTGAGCGCGGGATTCGTCCACCAGATAGGCCATCCCATCAGCCAGCATCCGAACGCCGGGTTCAACCGCCGGGGCAAGGTCCGGGCGGTGGGCGATAACTCCCGGCCATCGAGGGTCGAGAGGACCGGGTGCGAAAAGTGGTGTTCCACGTAGTTCGGCAGCTGCTCGCCGCCCGTGTGGTTGCGGCTGGCTTGGCTGGCCTCGCTGTTCGGCGTGCGGTAATCCCGGCTCGCTGGCGTGGGCCACTCGCCCGCCATGGAGTTCAAGCTGTGGCCTCGCTTGCCCGTCGCAATGCACTTCGCTCCCCCCGCCTGCTCGCAGTCCGATGCTGTCGGGGTTGGCCACTGCTCGGTCGCATCCTTGAGCCCTGGTCGCCCCGCCTGGTCGCTGTCCCGGCCGCAGCTCGCCATGCTCGCGCGAGGCGTCGGCCACTTCTGTGCCTGGCCCGTCAGCGTCAGCCGCTCCTGTCCCGGCATGCCTCGATCGCGCGTGTATTCGTTGCCCTGGCTGTTCGACACGCTGGGCGTCATCCACATGGCCGCATCCCTGTTCAGGTTCGCGCCCTGCGTTGATGCCAAGTCCGCACCCGGGCGCCGGCCGTCGTGCGCGGTGGGACTGGCCCACAGCTTCGCTGCCAGCGCAATGGTGGGCCGGTCGGCCGCCCCCGGCGATGCCGAGCGATTCGTGCGCTCGTGCCCGGTGTCTGGTGTCGGCCACGCGCCGCCATGCGAGGCAGAACCAGCGTGCGCGCCCGTGGCTGGCGCCCACGTCGGACGCGGAAAGAGCGATCCATTCCGCGTCCCACCCGCGATCGGTCAGTTCTCCCAGGACGCGGGCGGCGGCGCGTTCTTCGAGCGTTCCTTCGGCTTCGTCCACAGCGGTGGCGGTGGCAGTAGCGATGGCGCTGACGTTCTCCAGAAAGAGGCCTGTCGCGTCGCAATCGTCGGCGATGTCGAGGATGTCGAAGAAGAGCCCGGAGCGCTTTCCATCCAGGCCTGCGCGGCGGCCGGCGATGCTGATGTCCTGGCACGGGGAGCCCGCAACGAGGAAATCCACGCATCCGCGCCACGCTGCGCCGTCGAAGGTGAGCAGGTCAGACCAGATAGGCGCCGAATCAAGGGCTCCCGCTTCCATAAGCGCGGCAATTTGAGCGGCTGCAGGAGCTTCCCGCTCCACGTAGCAAACGGTGCGGTGCTCGATGCCGAGTAGCTCGAATCCGGCGCGGACGCCTTCGCCGAGCATGCCGACGCCGGCGCAGAGTTCGATGGAATGTAGAGCCACATCACGCCACCTTTCCCGAGGCGGTGGGCTGCGCGCGGGCGGCCACGGCCGGGCGCTTGCGCTTCGCCGCGCGTTTGCGCGCCGGACGCTGGGCCTTGTCTTCGAGGTACTTTTTCCGGCGGTCCGCCACGACCTGGGCCCACGCGTCGCCGTACATCTTGGCGCGCTCGCGATAGGCACGCACGGCCTCGGCCATGCTGCTGCCGGATGCCATCCGTGCGCCGGATACCGCGTCGGTGACGGCCCATGCGTCGTCGCTGAACTGGCGGTATTTTTCTCCGGCCAACGGCGAGCGATGCAGCACGGCGCCGCATGCCAGCGTCCACCCCGGCACCGCTACTTCGTAGCTCCTGCAGTCGCACCGGGCCACCGTGCGACGGCGGGCCCGGTCCTGCGGTTGCCTGGCGAGCAGCACCTGCAGGCCCAGGCCGGTGGCCAGCGTGTGTTCCACGAGGGCCCCGCGCGAGTTCTGCCAGCCGGGCAGCATGTAGACGGCATCGCACGTGACCAGCCGGGCGATGTCCATGCGCATGCAGTCCAGCCACTGCGCCGCGGGATCGGCGTTGATTTCTGCCGGGTTCTCGACGTGGTGGCCTTCGGCACGCAGCGCGGCGGCGGCGGCGTGGAAGGCTGGGAAGTTCAGTTCCGGGATGCCCGTCATCGGGCCCGCGATGTAGATGCGTTGCATGCTCAAGTTCCTTGGATGGTGGTTTGCTCTTGTGGCGAAGGGCTGCTGAAGGCGCCCATCAGCGCTGTCTGCAGTTCGGCCTCGCGCAGTCGCGTGCGGGAGATTTCGGCGTAGGCCGCTTCCCGCTCGATGCCGATGAATCGGCGCCCCGTCATCACCGCCGCCACGCCAGTGGTGCCGCTGCCGGCGAACGGATCGAGGATCAAGCCGCCCGGTGCCACCGGCCTGACCAGCTCGCACATGAGCGCTGTCGGCTTGCCCGTCATGTGGTGCTTGTCGTCCTGGCGCACCGGCGCATGGATGCATCCATCGAATGGCCCGTCGTGGCTCAACTGCAGGGCTGGCCCCTTGGTACCCCATACGACGTACTCGCACTGGTGGCGGAAGTAGCCCTTGTGCGGAGCGCGGGAGCCGCGCCCCTTGTTCCATGCCACCACGCCGCGCCAGTAAACGCCGCCCGCCTGCACTGCGTCGCTCAGCACGGGCAGCTGCCGCCAGTCTGTGAACGCCATGAAGTAGCCGCCAGGCTTAAGTACTCGCACGCATTCGGTGATCCACAGCGCGCACCATGCGAGGTAGCTACGCTGGTCTCGAGAGTCGCCGCCGAAGGTGGGGTACTTGTCCTCAAGGCCGGTCTGTTGATACTTCAGTTCCGGCGCCTTGCTCTTGTCGTCCCGGGTGAATCCGCCGCTGCTGTAGGGCGGATCGGTGATGACGGCATCGACGCTGCCGTCGACCATGCGGCCCAGCAGCGCGATGCTTTCGCCCTGCATCAGCTGCCATGCGGGCGGCTGCGCATCAGCCTGCATCGCGGCTCCCCCTCATGACACGGCGGCCGGCAATGACGCTGGGGTACCGGTCGGCCTGGCTGCGGTGGTGCAGCTCCGGGCATGTGTAGGGGCCGCCCGTTTTCCACGACATCTGCGGCGGCTGCGCGACGCCGTAGGGGCCGCTGTAGCTCACGCGCTCCGCGGCGCGGATCTGCGCCCATTTCTCGGCGCCCACTGGATGGCCCAGGGCAGCGGGCTTGCTCTTGATGGCCATGGTTCAGGCCTCCACGCGGTCGGCGCGCAGCACGGCTTTGCCGCTCACGAGGTGCGCACGGTGCTGGGCCTGTTCGGCGTTGGCGGCCTTGACGCGGATCGTGGGCAGCAGGCCTTCGTCCGCGAGGTCTTCCACGTCGTCGGGGTGGACGGAATCGGGCACGAGGTGCACGCGGTAGCTGTGCAGGGCCTGGACGTGCGGGACGGGTTGCGGTGCCGGCGGCACCGGGTTGTGCTTGGCGTGGTGCTTCTCCACGTAGCGGCTGGCGGGGTTCTGGTTCATGGTTGCTCTCTCGGTGGGTGGTGGGAATCAGTGAAGGACGAATGGCTGCAGTTCGCGATGCGCCGCCGCGGCGCCGCATGCGTCTGCGCGGTCGCGCATCCAGCGCACCGGCTGCACGCCGTGGCGCTGCACCAACGGCGCGCAGAGGCACATCACGCGCTCCCCGTCGCTCCAGCCGTGCCGGCACAGCTCGCAGATCGGCGGCGTGGTGGGCGCGTGTGCGGATGCGGTCATCACGCGACCAGCTGCAACTGGGCCTGGTGGGGGTGGTCGGCCGGTGCCGGCTCGGCCCGGCGGCGGCGGCGCGCCGGCTTCGCGGCTTGGGCCAGGCGCTGGCGCTCGGCGTCGAACACCGCGCGCAGGTGGTTGGGCGTGGTGCCGCTGGATGGCACGTAGTCGCCATCGACGCGGCGCTTGAAGCAGTGCACGCGCGGTTCGGTTCGGGTGGCGGTCATGGGGTGGCGCTCCTTTCGGTGGTGGTGGTCGGGATGAGGTCCGAGCGCGTGTAGCGCAGGGTGGTGAGGGCGGTGAGCAGATCGGCGAGCAGCTCGGGCGGCGTGGCCAGCACGTCGGCCTTCATGGCGGCGCGGGCCTCGGGCCCGTCGCCCACGTCGTCGCAGCGGCGGCGGGCGGCCTGCAGCACCATCGAGCGCAGCGGCGTGAGCTTTTCGCCCTCCGCGCCCATGCCGCGGCGCGCCTGGCTGGCGGTGGTCCGGGTGGTTGCCTGTTTTTTCATCAATCCCACCTCGCGAAGGTGGGCGCGGCGCGCATGGCCCGGAACTGCTGGACGACTTCGGGGGTCGCCCAATCGCTCATTTCGTGTTCTCCGCGGCCGAAAGCGGCCCGGGAAAGCTCGTGCGTGATGCGGGCCGTACAGTTATTGAAACCAGACCAAGCGCGCGGCAGAGCCGCGCGTGCCGGGGCCTCGGCCGGCGCCGGCTGTGCTGCATCGGCCGCATGCTCGGCCACGGCCTCGCCGACCACCGGGGACCAGACGATGCGGCGCGACACCAGCCACCGGCCGCACATGCGGCCCTGCTGGGCCTGCAGGCCGACGATGCGGCCCACGGTGATGGGCTCGGCGTATTTGTTGACCTGGCCTTCTTGCGGCGTGCGGTGCGCGGTGCGCAGGTGCCAGCGGTCGCGGCGCAGGGCGTGGCCGCCCATCGACTCCATGAAGATGCGCCAGTCCGCCCGAATGTCGCCGCGGCGGTGGCACGCGTGGAAGGCGCGGACCGTGGCCCGGTCGCCCTCGCGCGCGAACAGTTCCAGCTGATCGGGCGTCACGCGGCGCAGCTCACGCCAGACGGTGACGGACGGCATGCCGATGGTCTGGAATTGGCGGATGCCCCAGGTGGCCGCCCATGCGTCCACGCGGCGGAAGCCCACGCCGGTTTCCTTCACGTCGGGCCTTCCCGGCTTGGCGTCCGCGCCGAAGTCCAGGCTGATTTGCTGGCCGTCCACCACGTCGCGGTGCTCGGCGAGGGCGAGATGGCCGACGCTCTTGGCGATGTACTTGGCGACGTAGCCGGCCGCGCCGCCCGCCGTCATGCGCTTGATGTTGACGCGGTTGGCCACCGCGCCGCGCTCGCCGCCGTCGTCGCTCAGCCAGTAGTGACGAATGCGTTCCTCGATCGCCTGCGCGCCGGCCTCGTCTTCGGCCCAAATGAGGGCATGCCAGTGGGGCGTCGCGTCGTGGTGCGGCTCTGCGACGCGCAGGCCGTACAGGCGCACGCCGCGGCGTGCCAGGGCGGCGCGGGTCTTGCCCCACATGTCGCGCAGCCACAGCTGGCCATCACGCGGGGTGCTGCCGTCGTGGTTGCGGTTGGGGAACGGCCGGCCGCCGCTGCCCAGCTTCATCGCGTGGTAGCGGCTGGGCAGCGTAAGCGTCACGAACAGGCCGACGTGGCCGCGCGAGTCCGCATATTCCTCGGCGCCGCGGATGCGCGTCATCAGCTCGCCGCCGCGGATGATCGGGTTGGCGGTGCCCAGCTCGGCGAGGTCGCGCAGCGTGTAGACCTGGCCGGCCTCATTGCGATAGAGCGTGCGGCCCAGGGCTTCGGCGTTGCGCTTGATCTGCGCTTCCCGGCGCAGCAGGCCGTCGCCGCTGATGTAGCCGCCCGCGGCCTTGTGCACGAGGCCCAGGCCAACGGCTCCAGCTTCCACGACGCGCGCAACGTGCACGCGGAGGCGGCGGCGCCACCACGCGGCATCCTGCGCGCGCAGGATGGCGGGCAGGCCCTGAATGGGCTTGTCCTCGGTGATGCCGGCGCAGCGCACCAGCATGCGGATGGAATCCACACGGGCGGCCAGATCGTCGCCGCGCCCGATGGCCAGGGCGTCGAGTTCTTCGGCCTCGGCGGCCAGCTTCTTGGCCATCGCGCAGATGTCGGCGTCCGGCAGGTTCCAGAGCGATGCGGCGCCATAGGCGTCTTCGAAGTCGGCGATGGACTGCATCAAGTCCCACGCCAGCGCCCAATCCGGAGGGCTCGCCAGATACTCTTCCGCCGACTGCGGCGCGGCCGGCGCTGCCTGCGGCGCGAAGCGCGAGCGGACGGCGGCCTGCCAGCTGGCGGGCGCGCACTTGATGACCCGTTCCATGTGGCCGTGCGCGGCATGCATGGTGGGCTTCTCGCGCTCCCACTGGGCGAGGCTGGCGATGGGCGGTTTACGCGGGATGCGGGCCATGGCCTAGACCTTCGCGGCCAGGGCGACGAGGGCGCCCAAATGCTTCTTGGCGGAGCGGACGACGCCGCGCAGCTCATCGCGCTCGGGCGGCGGCATTTCGAGCCAGTCGCGTTCGGCCAGGTCGGCGAGGTTGTCCACGTCGAGGCCGAGGCCGGCAATCAGCAGCAGCGCCATACGCCAGTTCATCGGCAGGCGGCGCCATTCGCGTGAGGCGGAGTCGTTGAACCGGCCGCGGGTGGCCAGCGAAACGAACTCGTCGCGCAGCGTCATGAGGCGGGCCAATTCGTCATCCTTCACGGTGCTGCTCGGCTCGGGCTTGGGCTGGTCGCTCATGCACCACCCAGGCGGCGAAGGCCGAAGCCGCGCACGTCGAGCTGCTGGCACAGGTCGAATGCCCGCTCCCACGCGGCGGCCATGTCGGGCGCCTGCACGGGCTGCATGCGCAGGCCCTCGGCCGTGCGGTAGGTCATGGCGTAGACGCTCATCGCGCACCCCACAGGGCGGAAGCCATGGCGCCGGCTGCCACGACGCCGAAGGCGCTGGCCAGCCAGAAGACGGGGGTGCTGTGCGTGCTGGCGCCGAGGGCCGCCAGGGCGCAGGCCAGCACCGCCACGCGAGCAGCAATCACACGCATGCCTTGCCCTCCTGCATGCGGGGCAGGCGGTGGGCTTCCACCGTGATGGACACAGTGAGTCGGCCTTTTTTCAGCTTCACCGTGTAGGCGCCGGTCGGGCATGGCGTGCGCTCGATTTCTTCCATGCCCTGTTCGCGCAAGACCTTTTCCAGGACGGCATTGCGTCGCGGGTCCAGAACGGGGCCGCCTACGTAGAGGACGCTATGGGCGCTGGCGCCCCAGCAGTTGATTTCCTGGGCATGTACGTTGATGCCGGCGGCGCGGACGGCCGGCATGAAGGCGTCGAACATTCGCAGGCGGGCGTCCATGCGCGCGATGGCCGCAAGGCGGCAGGCGTGCCGGTCCTCTTCGGCCTGCAAGGCCTGCTCGGCCAGCGTGGGCGCTGTGCCGCCGGCAGCGCGGCGGGCGGTGCTACGTGAAGACATGGCGATACCTCCGGTTTCTTCGGGCAAGACGAATCCCTGCAGGCGTTTCCGCCATGCAAATCAGTGGGGTGGTGGTGATGGGTGGCCGCTGCTATTCAGCGGCTCGGAAGCAGCGCGCTACGACGTGCCGCGGGGCCCGGCGAAGAGGTCGCCTGTGGTTGGCGCGGTGTACTGCGGCTGGTGGGCCGATTCGGCGGCGTGGTCGAGGACGATGCGCACCATGTCGCGGTTCACATGCGAGGACAGCGGGATGTTGACGGTGGGGTCTGGCGTGGCGCTCGGGCTCAGGGTGCGCAGCACTTCGGTGGCGGCGACGAAGGTGTGGCCGCACTCGGCATTCGTGCAGGCGTAGATCAGCTCGCGCATCGTCTTGCTGACCACCCGACTGGTGCGGATTTCTGCCTGCGCATCGCAGTGGGGGCACGCCATGCGCGTGCCCTCGTTTTTCAGCTTACGGCCCTGATGGCTTGTGCGCTGTCGCGCGCCTGCCGCATCGCGCGCGGCGCTGGTTTCTGGTTGCATCACGGCCCGTACCCCCGGTGTGTTTTTTGGTGCTTTTGAGCGGCTCTTGAGCGGCTATTTGCGGCGTGCTACTGCGGCAGCTGGCTCTGCGCTTCGGCCGGCTTGTGCTCTTCGCGGTATGCGGCCATGCCGAGCAGGTACACGCGGCGCAAGAAACTTGCGGTGCTGCGTTCGTCAGCGGCGGCCATGGCGCGGGCTTCTTCGTACTCTTCAGGCCACAGGCGCATGCCGGAAAGCACCATGGTCTTCCGGGGTGCGTTCTCTTCGGGCGGCTGGAGGTTGCCCGCGCGGCGGTTGGCGGCCACGAGGGCCTGAAAACTCTGCTCTTTAGCCATGCTGGCCCCCTTCGCGCCCCTCTGGCGCCTGCGTGTTGTCGATGGCCAGTTTTGGGCCTGGCCGGATGCCCGTCATCCGGTAAACGGTGTCATCGATTGCGGCGCTAATGAGCCGCTCCAGCACTGCCGTGGTGCTCGGCATGCCGTATGCCTGCCTGAGCGCTTCCAGCCGCTCCTGCAGTTCGGCGGAGACTTCCACCGTTCGTTCTTTCGTCCGCATTGCGCATGGCTTTCGCGTCAGCGGTTGGCGGAAATGCCGGACGCGGTGCCGCGCTGGGCCGCGCCGGGCGCGGCGCACAAGGCCTGCAGCTCTGCTTCGGCCTGCCGGATCGCCATGTTCTCAATGAGCGTGGCCTTCTGCATGCCCAAGCGGTCGGCCAGCACGGCAATCAGCGCGTCGTCAGCCGCCTTAAAGCGCACTGTGTGGCGGACGTTTCGACGGTGCTCTGGATTGTCGTAGGCCATGGGCGTTCTCCTGCCAGAAGTGGCGCGTGTACCATCTTGTTAGATGGCGTAATGTTTAGATGACTTGCGCCGCATTGTTGTATGCATTCGCATACCTGTCAAGCGACTTGTTATGCAATCAAATAATTTTTCAGCACGACTGAGGGAAGAGCGCGAACGCATTGGCCTGTCTCAGGCGGCTTTGGCGGAGGCCGGGGGGGTGAAGAAGTTGGCGCAGCACACGTACGAAAAGGGAGAACGCTCCCCGTCTTCCGACTACCTGTTGAAGGTCGCGGATGCGGGGGTGGACGTGTCCTATCTGCTCACGGGCTCTCGCTCGCTTACGGGCCCGACGCCTCCTCCGGCAGACGACGAGGACGCCATTTCATTGCCGCTGCTCAGCGCCACCGGCAGCATGGGCCCGGGCAACGACCTCACCCCGGAAGACGTCATCCTCGGCCGTGTGCCCGTCTCGCGTCACTGGCTTTCCGTGAATCTGCCGCGCAGCCGGCCCGAGGCGTTGCAGCTGGTGCACGCCTACGGCGACTCCATGGGTGACACGCTGCGCTCGGGCGATTTCGCCATCGTGGACACGGACTACACGGTGGCCGATGTGAGCGGCGTGTACGTCCTGCAGGCCAACGGGCAGCTGTACATCAAGCGCGTTTCTCGGCTGCTGGATGGGCGGCACGAAATCACAAGCGATAACCCGAACGTGCGGACGGTAGAAGTGCTGGATGGATCGCAGCCTGTGCGTATCTGCGGGCGCGTGGTCTTCGGCTGGAATGGACGACGATTCTGAAATCAAAGCGAGCCACACATGCAATTTTTTCGTCGCCTCAACCAGCCATTGCTGGCCGCCGCGCTCACGCTCTGTTTTTCCGTTCACGCCGCAGGAAAGGCGCCTGCCGTAGTCGAAGGCACGCGCTCGGATGCCAAGGAGATCGCGGCCATTCTGGAAAGTATCCCTACCACCACTCCAGAAGACAGCACCCTGGCAGAGAGGCTGCTACGCCTCAACATGGACGTGAAGTTCGCCATGGTGTCTCGCTTTTCCACCGATGATGTCCAGCAGAGCGGGGGAACGCTGCGGCGTGGTGACGTGAGCTACCTGTTCACGACGACTGAGCCTAACGAGCGCGTGAAGGCTCAATGCCCGATCTGGACCACCTTCCGTGTTACGCGCCGAGGAAAGCTGTGGCTCCCGGCTACCAAGAGCGCGAATTACCTTATGAACGGCCCAGGGCACTGCAAGGTTCCATGAGGGCTGTTCGGTTGGTAGCTGGCTGAAATGAGCGTAGATCATGCATCGTGCTGATGCAAAAGTTTTTTGCACTCTTTGGCCTATTATTGAAGCTCCTAAAAAACTCAATTTTTAATAGGGTTGGGAAATGAATTTCGATATCGTTGCAGCGGCGCAGGCTCTGTCGCAGCCTGTGAGTAAACTAATTGAAGTAGTAGCAGCGGGTTGTGGTCGTATATATGAGCCGACCGGTATACGTCGAAGGGCACACGCAGAGGCCGAAGCACGCCTTATTGAGGCTGCCAATCACCAGGATATTACGGATATAGCTTTGCGAGCGCAGGCCCGACGGCAGTACACAGAAGAGCGACAGCAATCCAACGTCGATTCCATCGTCGGCCAAGCTGCACAGCAGTTAATTGGTTTGGAATCGGTGACTGCTGACCCCGTTGATCCAGATTGGGCTAGCCGGTTTTTTTCAGAATGCCAGGATATTGGCGATCAGGAGGTACAGTCTATTTGGTCCAAAATTCTGGCTGGAGAGGTGAAGCATCCGGGATCATTTTCCGTCAGGACACTTAGCGTTCTGAAGAATCTCAGCAAACAAGAGGCTGAGCTATTTAACACCCTTTGCAAACACTCTTTCCGATCGACTGATGGCGAATCGGTTTATCCGTTTTGCACTAATCTTGCTCGTCCTTTTTGGGATTCTAAGGGGCTGAAGTTCTTGAGAATTATGGAGCTTAGCTCTGCCGGACTTTTGACCAATAACGCTCTATCCCTAGATTACGGGCCAACGAATAACGTGATTTTTCGAGGCTCTTCGGAATCCCTATATTTTTCCAGCTCGACCCCTCAGAAAATTGATATAGGAAGGGTTTCTTTGACTTTGGCCGGAAACGAGATTTCAAAGATATGTGAATGGGATACTTCGGAGCGGATGAATGATGTCGCTGCGCTAAAAGTAGAGGGTATGCGTCTTGCTGTCGTCAAAAACGTGGAACGGCAGGACGACGGACTTACATCCTTTGATTTCGTACGCGCAATTGGGTGAGCGGTGCTACAAATCAGCCGTGCAATCGGCGTTTTCTCAGCACATGATTTCTCTTCTTCGGCACTCCGCCGCGGCGCTCCATTTCCAGCCGCGTGGCCAAGCCTTCGCCCTCGATAAAGTGCTCGACGGTCTTGCATAGCCAATCGGTGCCGTCGATCTCTTCTTTCCAGCCCTCAACGTAGACGGGCGTTTGCGGTGCCAGGGCGGGCTGGCCGATGGCCAGCTGCAGTTCGAACGTGGCCCCGCCGCGCAGGATGCGGCCTTGCTCCGCGCGCGCAGCGGCCAGGGCGTCGGCCTCGGTGGCGTAGCTGTCCCGCAGCGTTTTCATGTTCCCTTCCTCGCCCGCGATCGCGGCGCGCTTGCTGGCGCTGCCCGCGTCGTGCCAGTAGGCGCGCACGCCGGTGTAGCTGTCGCGCGCCGCGGCGTGGTAGCGGTGGCGGTCGCCCTTGCTGCGGGTGATGGTGAGGGGCTCGATTTCCTTCCCTGCGGCGTTGTTGGTGCTGCCCAGGGGGAGGAACACGAGCCGGCCTTTTTTGACCGTGGCCACGGCATCGTGCTGGCGGCCGAGGCGTGTGAGGAAGTGCACGTCCGATTCGTTGGTCTGGTCGATGTGCTGCACGACGAGGGCGGCCAGCGCCTCGTCCACTTTGGCGGTGAGCTTGTTCCGCGCTGCGATGTCTCGCACGATGGTGCCGAGCGTGGCGCCGTGCCATGACTGGCTGGCCCGCTGGCGCAAGGTGCTGCGCAGCTCGGCGGAGCGGCAGCGAAGGGAAACGGAGTCCGGCGCGCCGCTGTGCTCGATCTCGTCCACCGTGAACGTGCCCTTGTCCACCATGCCGGTGTGCGCGTAGCCGAGCTGCAGGGCGATGACGGCGCCCACGGGTGGCAATGCCAGATCGCCGCGGGAGTCGTCCAGCTCGATATCCAGCTGGTCGGCTTTCTCGCCGCGGCTCTCGCGCAGGCGCAGGCGCTTGAGGCGGGGTCGCACGGCCTGGGAAACGTCCTTTCCGTTGACGATGAGGGTGTAGCGCACCTGGCGGTAGACGGCGGTGCTTTCGGTCATGGTGCGTCGTCCCCCTGTCCACCAGCTTCGGCGCCTTCGCTGTCGGCCCACCAATCCCACTCGTCGCCTTCCCACCAATCGCCCCAGTCTTCGCCGCCGTCTGTGCCCCCGGCCGGGTCGGCCAGTTCGTCTTCCACGCGGGCGAGCTGGATGCTGAATTCAATGCGCCGCGCGACGCCCTCACGCACGAAGATGCTGCCGGTTTCTTCCAGGCTCTCGATGACCCAGGCGCCGAAGGCTTCGCCTGCGCCGTTGACCAGCGCGTAGGCCGCGCCGCGGTCGGCCATTTCGCGTAGGCGGTCGAGGGCGCGGCGGTCGCCCATGAACTCCGGCGCCTGCAGGCCGGTGAGCGTGATGGTGTCATCGCCTGGCCCGATGTACTGGCGCGCCGGCATGGCGCCCACCCGGCTGTTGCTGGGATGCCGCCAGGAGGTGCTGCGGCGCAGCTCTTGGAAGGCGATGGTGTCGAGGGCGAAGACGAATTGCCCGAGTGCTGCGAGCATGTGCCGCGTCCTTTCGTGGTGGGGTCAGTCGATGTCGTCCATGCGGCTGTAGCGGCGGCTCGCGGCGTCGCGCTCGCGCCGGTCCAGCTCTGCCGACACGGCGCGGGCGATGGCCTGTGGGTCCATGCCCGGGGCCGCGTTGATCGTCACTTGGATGGTGCTGCGAGGCGCCACGCCGCCCGCTGCCGGCGCTGCCATGCCGGCCGGACGCGCGGCGGCATACGGCGCTATGGCAGGCCCGGCCGCTGCCGCTGGCATGGCCATGGGCACCACCGCGGCGGCTGCGATGCCGAGCGCGGCCGCGCGCACCTTGGCGGAGCCCTGTTCGATGCCGAGCGCTGCGCCTTCGCCGACGTAGGTTCCCAGCTCCAGGAAAACGCGGCTCGGGCTGTGGATGCCCAGCCGCTCTTTGAACCAGTCGATGCAGTCTCCGGCCACGGTGCTGATGGCATCGCGCACAGCCGCCAGCCTGCTGGTGATGCCGCTGGCCAGGCCATCCATCAGATCGGCGCCAGCAGTGATGAAGCGATCTTTCAGGGCCACTAGGTCGGCCCACAGCGCTGCAGCACCTGCGGAAGTTTCCGCCCACCATGCGGACACGCCTGCGGACAGGCGGTCCCAGATGGCGAGCAGCCACCCCTTCACCATGTCCCAGTTCTGCCAGATGAGGAAAGCCGCCGTGCCGATGGCCAGGGCTCCCGCCACGATCGGATTGGCGACGAAGAACCCGGCGAGCAGGCGCAACCCGGTGAGCACCATTCCCGCGCCAGCGCGCAGGATGGAGAACGCGCCACCGATGAGGCCGGGCAGCTTCGAGAACACCACGCCCAGCCACCCCCACACACGGCCAAGGATGGCCCCGGCGGCGCCCGTGAAGGTGAACTGCACTCCCAGCCGCGCGAGCAGCAGGCGCAGCGCCGCGCCCTTGAGCATGATGATGCCGATGGGAATGGCAATGGCGCCGACAGCGGTTGCCAGCAGCGCCGCCCCGCCGACCGTGTACACCATGGCCTTCGTCAGCCCGGGATGTCGGCTCGCGAATTCGCCTATTGCGCGCGTCAGCTTCGTGACCGTTTCCAGCAGCTCCACGTACATGGGTAGCGCGGCGCTCGACATTTCGGCGAAGAGGTCATCGCGCCGCTTCTTGAGGTCGATTTCTTTGCCGCCCGGCGTGTCCTGTGCGAGCCCGTGCAGCTGGTCGATGTTGGCCGCCTTCGAATTGAGTTCGTAGCTCTTCTGCACCATGGCGCGCTGCTGGTACATGGTGGCCATCAACGCACCCCCGTTGGTGTTGGAAAAGATGCTGCCGATCGCGTCCAGCGTTTCCTGGCCCTCTGCCACGCCCTTGGCGCGCAGCGCGGGGATGAGCACCTTTTCCATCCATTCGAACTGGCTGCGCCGGAAAATGTCCGCGCCCTTGAGCGCCCCGGGGTTGAGCTGGGACGTTTGACCCACCTTGTCGTGCTTGACCTTCGAGAAATCACCGATGAGGCCGTATTTCTCCAGGTTCTGCGCGGCACGCTTCGTGGTGCGGCCCTGGTAGAGGTTCTGGTACGCCGCCGTGAGGCCGGTGCCCACGGCGTCGCCGCCCATTTCCTGCACAAGGGGTTCGAGGCGGTAGAAGAATTCCTTTTCGTCGAAGCCCTTGGCGGCGAGCTTGCCGCGCTGGATGACGTGCATCCAGTCCGCCGCGCCGACGCGGCCACCCGTCGCCGTGATGACCTGCTGCACCATGTTCGCGTTGCGCTCGAAGTCCTCTTTGTTGTTCGCCCCGCCGCGCATTTCGATGACCTTCATCATGTCCATGAACTTGCGGGCGTTGTCGGCGCCGTGCTCTCCGCCGAAGGCTGCTTCGTTGGCGAACTTCATCTTGGCCAGGATGGGCATGGCCTCTTCGGCGTGGTGGCGGTCGTTGAACACCGTTACCGCGTCGCGCATCAGCTCCAGGTTGTCGAGGCGGCTGGTGCCGTAGGACTGGAAGGCTTTCGCGAACGCGATGGCCTTGCCCGACTCTTCATTTCCCAGGCCCAGGGCCTTGATGCGCATTTCCTCCGTTGCTGCGTGGCGCGCCTGCCCCATCACGCCCATGCCGGCCTGGCTCGCGCGCGCGCCGCCGTAGAACATCCCGGCGCCGGTGGCACTGACGGCAGCGCCGCGGGCTGCGAGCTGGCCTGCCCGGCGCTGCGCTGCGTTGAGGCTGACCAGGCGCTGCTTCTGCCGGTCGAGGGCCGCATTGGTCTGCTCGATGCCGGCGCGCAGCCGGTCCTGCGCCGCACCGATGCTTCCGCCCACGCCCAGCGCGTTGAGCGCCATGCGTGCCTTGCCGGCTGCGGTGCGCTGCTGCTCCAGGGCTTCGCTCAGCCGCCGCACCGCGGCTTCCTGGCGCTTGACGTTGGCGGCGGTGGCGGTGCCGCTCTGGCGCATGCCGTCCAGCACCGCGGTGTGGATCTTTAGCTGGTTGGTAAGACGCGCGTATTCGGCCGCGTGCTTCTGCACGTTGCCCACCGCGGCCTGCTGGTCGCCCAGCGCCTTGAGCTTGTCGCGGAGGTCTTTCACCCCGCGCGCGGTGGAGTTGGCGCCGCCCAGCACGCGCTTGAGCGGTGCCGTCACCCGGTCCATGGCCACCATCAGGACTTCGAGCCGTAGTTTCTGGTTCATGGTTCGGGGTGCCTATCGGGCGGGCTGCGCGTGCATGGCGTTGTGCCGGTCCACGGCGAGCTGCCGCCAGTGCATCAGTTCGGCCAGTGGCATGGTGTCCATGGCTGCCGGCGGCCAGTGCAGCAGGATGGCCACATCGGCCATGGCGGCCTCTACGCGTTCAGGGATTCCAAGAGCGCCTTCGGCGCCAAAAAAGCGGCCACCTCCACGGCGCAGGCCATGAGGTCGGCGGGGTCGAGCGCTTCCACTTCCGCCTTGATGATGGTCGGGAATGTGATGCGCGGCAGCACCATGGCTACCGCGTCCACCTTCATCTGCGCCAGTTCCAGCAGGAGCACACCACGCAGATCGCCCGTTCGTGGACGCATGAGGTGCAGCGTGTCGATGGTCTGACCGTTGCGCACGATGGGCGTCTGCAGCGGTACGGGCACAGTGGGTCGGCCCGTGGCCGTCTGGTCGGCCTGGGCTGCAGTGGCGGTGGTCTTTTCGGTGGTCATGACGTTGCGAAGTGGTGCTGGTGAGAAAGCGCAGCGGGCGGGCATCGTGGTGAGTTGCGCTTACCGCCCGTCCGCTGCTGGAAAAACTGGCGGCCGGGTCAGATGCCCAGCGCGGCGCGCATGGCGGCGAGGTTGTCCACGCCGTTGACGACTTCCACCATGTTCACGAGGTCGATCTCGATTTCCACGCGGCCGTCCACCACTTCTTTGTAGTAGGACAGGTGGAACTTGTACGTGCGTTCGGTGTTGTCGCCGGCCTTGGCGGTGCCCGGGTCGATCTCCTGCAGGCGGCCACGCATGACCACTTCGACGGGGATCACGGCGCCATCGTCGTCGGCCTGGATGCCACCGACGAAGCGCAGCTGGGACGCGTCGTGCGTGCGCGCCCCCCACTTGTCGGCCATGCCCTTGATCCAGCCGGCGGCCTTGATTTCGGCTTCCATCTTTTCCTGGCCGAAGTCGAGGCCCACCGGGCCGTTCATGCCGCCGGAGCGGTATTCCTCCAGCTTGCGCGAGAGGGTGGGCAGCTTCACTTCCGGCACCTCGCCCCGGTAGTTGTTGCCGTCGCCGAACACGGCGAAATTCTTCAAGACGCGGGGCAGTCCCATGGCTTTTTCCTTCGTGTGTGGTCAGGGGGTCCGGGCTCAGTTGCCGGCGGCGACGCGGACGGCCCAATCGGCGTAGTAGCGGTCGGTGATGCGCTGCACGAAGCCCAGGTCTTCCAGCGGCGGCAGCGGCGTGTAGTCGTAGTCGATGGTGAGTTTTCCGGACTTGAGGCTCTCCGTGGTGTTCACTTCGAAGTCGATCCAGGCCCGGCCCTCGAGGATGTAGCCGCCGGCCTTGAGCGAGCGAAAGCGCGCATTGATGCCTTCGAGGATGTCTTTCACCAGCGCGGGCGTCAGCGGCTTGTCGATGAATTCGAAGTGGCCCTCCGCCATGGTGTCGGCGAGCACGTGCGCCGTGCGCGTTGCCGTTTCGAAGGAAAACTGCTCGATCGCGCTGCACGTGCGGTTGCCCCAGAAGCGGAAGCCGTTTTTGCGGATCAACGTGGTGACGTGCCCGTCGTTGAGCAGCGTTGCATCGCTGGCGGGGTTCTGCAGGTCGAAGAAGACGTCTTTGCTGATGCCGGTAGGGCCGTTCACGGGGACGTTCGAAAGGCTCTTGTGCCAGCCTTGCGTCTGGTCGATGGCAGCGCGCAGGCCCAGAGCGTGGGCCACGGCCGGCACTTCCACCACCTTCTTTTCGGCGGTGCTCCACTGCGTGAAGTTGGGCCAGAGCACCATGGTTTCGCGCTTGCCGAAGCCTTCGGCGTAGGCCAGTGCTTCGCTCACGTCCTCGGCGCCGTGGGCGTACACGTAGGCCATGGCCCGCAGGTTTTCGGCCACGGCGGTCAGGGCTTCGGCCACGGGCTTGTTGTCGAGGCCGGGCGCGCCCAGGATGCGCGGCTTGACGCCAAGTTGCTGTTCCGCGGCCAGCAGGGCCTGGATGCCGGTGCGCGTGCCGCCCACGTAGTCGCCCACCACCTTGCTGGTCTGGTCCGCCTCCTTCTCCAGCTCGGTGGCGCCGACGCCATCCGCTACGCGCACGATGACCAGCACGGGGCGCGCCTGGTCGGCGATGGCCGCCAGGGCGGTGGCCAGCGTGCCCTTCGTGCCGGCCTTGGCCTGGGCCTTGGCGATGGAGGTGAACAGCACCGGCTTGTTCAGCGGGAAGGCGGCGGCGTCGGCGTCGCTGGCAGTGGCGACCAGCCCGATGATGGCGGTGGAAACGAGGCGCAGGGTGTTGGTGCCCTCGGTCACTTCGGTGACGCGCACGCCGTGGTGGAAATCTGCGATGGCCATTGGTGGAGCCCTTGGAACGTGATGGCTCCAATGTGCCGCCGGGCTCGCGCGAAGGCCAGCAGGTGCTGCTGTGGGCGGCGCGGGGAGAAAAAGGAAAGCCCGCGCGGCGTGGGCGCCGGCGGGCTTGTGGTGCGGAGTGTAGGGCTTGGCGCTATGCCGGCCGCTCCGAGTCGAGCACGGTACTGTTCACGATGGCGTCGGCGTCAATGGCGTGACCCGCGGCGTGGATGATGGCGAGGCCCGCCGGCAAATCCGGGTTGGCGAGGTCGATCCACTGCCGCACGCTGGCGTCCCGCACCACTGCGCGCACCTGGGCGGACTCGTCTGCAAGGATGGCCCACTTCGCAGCGCCGAAGCGATCGAAGAACGCGCCCACGCTGATGCGTCGCGGCGGGGCGGATGGGTTTACGGGCAGTTCGGGGAACACACGCACAGTCGCTCCGCCGATGGTGGTTTCGATCATTCTGTCGTCCATTTCACGCCTCCATGCGGACCGCGTAGCCCACGAAATTTGCACTTGCCGCCCAGTCGGCATAGGTCGGCGTCAGATACACGGCAAGCGAACGGCGAAACGCCGCCGGGCTGCCGTGGGTGGCCATGAGCGTCACGAAGTCGCCGGCCGCAATGCGATTGACGCTCCCGTGGTGGGTCGTGTAGTGCGGAGACGATCCGTAGCCCTCCCACTCGTAGACCTTCCTGCCGTCAATCTGGATTTCGATGCGGGCGCCACGGTCCGCGCTGGGCGCGTCTCGGAAGGCTCCGACATGCAGCAGTTGGCCCCGGCCCGACACGGACAGCACGAGCGTTCTGGCACCCGCCGCGACGTTTACCTGTGCGGTCTTGGCCACGCCGCGCACCTGGTCGGCGGTGGGAATTGCGTAGGTGGCGCCGGGATTTGGCAATGCCGTCACACGCGAGTAGCTGACCGCGGCGTAGTTGGCGGTGTCGTCTGCGGGATCTGTCGCAGCCGCACCCGTGGCCGAGGTGCGGCGGTACGTTTCCCTGTCGGCCGGGCTGATGACGAGCGCCCCCTGGTCGATCACGGCGCCAGTCGCCCACAGCTTGCCGAGCGTGTCCACCCTGGCCGCCAGCTGCGTAACGCTGGTGCTGACGGTCGCAATGGCATCTTCCACGCGCTTTGACCACAGCAGCCAGTTCGCGCTGTCGGCGCTGGGGTCGGTGGTGCCGCTGCCGGCGGCGATGCGCACGTAGCGCTGCAGGTTCGTTGGACTGCGTACCTCGGCACCGGCTGGGTAGGTGCGCCCGCTCGCCCACATGGCGGGCCCGCCGCGCTGCAGCTCGGCGAGGATGACGGGGTCAAGGTTCATGGTTTAGCTTCCACGGATGTGACGCTGCCCACGCGGCCGGCGGCGTCGTAGTTGTAGGTGTCGGTGCGCGTGGCGCCACCTGCGACCGGGTAGGCGGCGGTGGCCACACGGCCCTGGAGGTCATAGGTCAGGGTGGTGGTGCGCGCGGCACCGCCCATGGTCTGGGTGATGGCGGCCACGCGGCCCTGCGCGTCATAGCTGTAGGCAACGGCGCTGGGCCGGGCAGCGCCGTATTCGAGCAGTGCGGCGCGGTCTTCCAACCGCTGCGCGCGGCTGGCGAGCGCTTCATCGCGCGTGTCCATGTCCAGGCCGAGCAGCTGCATGGCCGCGTCGATAAGGTCGAGGGCCGTCCGCAGCCGGGGCACGTCGTCGTCCTGCCAGTTGCTCAGATGTGGCAGCGGCAGCTGTAGCGCCGCTGTCCTTTCGTCAATGGGCTGGCCCTTGATGGTCTGTGGCATCGGCTATGGCTTTCAGAGGGTAGCGCCGCGCAGATTGCGCACGTAGGGCCGGGCGGTGGTACTGCCGGTGAGCGTGAGCCGCACGCGCACGGCGGCGGCCTGCAGCGCGGACAGTTCGCAGGTGATTTCCCGCACGCCCTTCGTGTTGGTGGACGCGGAGAGGTAGGGCACCAGCACCCAGGGCGCGCCGTCGTAGGCGGCCTGGGCGTGCACCTGCACCGAAGCGCCGCCGGGGATGTCCCCTTCATAGACCACGCGCAGGCGGCTCGCTCCGGTGGCGGCCACGGTGCGCGATACATAGGTGGCTGTTTCCTCGATGTGGCCGGCGATGAGCTGCACGCCGTTCTGCAGCACGGCGGCGAGCCGTGCGTCCCCGGTGATGCGCGCGCGCACCTTGAGCCGGCCGGTGAACGGTGCGGCGAGCCACACGATTTGCCCGTCGTTGAGGCGCACCACCTCGCTCTTCATAGCCTCCGGGAATTCCACCTCGAACACCACGCCCGACGCGGCGGAGGGGCGTTCGGCGAAACCTAGCACCATCAGGTCGGTGGCGGCCACCACGTCGGCGGTTCCGAGGTCTACGACGCGCTCGGCGGCGGTATAGCTCGCTGCCAGCAGCTGGAACCACTGGTCCACGTCCTGGTGGACAGTCCAGGCGTTGTTGTTGGACGAGGTAGAGAACACGCCCACCTGGTACGGCTGGGCGACGACGTACCCGCGCTGGGGGTCTTGCTTGCCCAGCTCGGCCACTGCGATGGCGGTCTGCGCGTCATCGCACAGCGTGACGATGCAGTATTCCCGGCCCGCCAGCAGCAGCGCAGGGGTCCACGTGATGGTGGTGGGCGCGTCGATCTGGATGTTTTCCTTGGGCACGCGGGCTTCGGCCACCACGGCGGTCGCCGGCACCCCGCCGGACGCCTCGCGAATCTGCACAGTGACCGGGCCGCCGGCGGCGGTGAAGAGCAGGCGCACGCCGCTGCACTGCGTGTCTTCGTCCAGCACGAAGGACTGCGCTGATGGATCGAAATACCCCTCGTACAGCCACTTAGCACAGGCCGAGGTGTTCTGCGGCGCGGTAGTGCCGCTGCTCGATGGCCCCCATACGGCGCCACCGGCCGTGGCTGCCGGCGAGTAGGCGGGCGTGCGGTCCGTGTAGCGCACGCCATCCACCGAAATCACGGTGAGGCTCCATCGCGCGTAGGTTTCCGTGACGACGTTTTGCTGCGAGCGCAGCACGTTGGTGCCCTGTCCGTAGAAGGTCTGCGAACCCCGGCTGCCGAGGGCGCCGCGGAACACCACGGCCTTCGCGCCCGCCGTGACCTTCTCCGGCACGGTGAAGGTGCCAGACAGTTTGCCGGTGGCGTCGCCTCGCAGGGCGCCACCTGCGATCGGCTCAGCACCCACGGCGATGCCGTCGAAAGTGATGGACTGCAGCAGCTCGCCCGGTCCCCATCCCTCGATGTCGAATCGCACGGCGATGGTGCGCAGGTATTCGATGGGGCGCGACTCTTCGGACAACACGCGGACGGCGGATGCAGTGGCCGTAAGCGTGGCTTCTGTACCGGCGCCGGTGTACAGCCGTTCGGTGATGGCTGATTTCCAAGTCGTATCTACGACGGTCCAGCGGTCCACGTTGGGCACCAGCGCGATGGCCGCCGGCACGGGGTCGAATGCCATGTAGGGGTTCACCAGCCGCGAGCCGGTGCGCCACGTCTGTTCCAGCACCACGCGGTGGGAGTGCTCGATGGCCATGCGCTCGGGCAGGGCCGTGCCGAGCTGGTGCACGGTGGTAGTGATGGGCAGCTGCAGCGCGCCGTTCACGATCGCGGCTGTCTGCGCGATGCCGGCATCGCGCTGGCGGTCGGTCAAGAACGGATCGGCGATCAGGCCTTTCTTGATGCCCGAGTCCATGCCCTGCGCGCTGGTGGCCAAGCGCAGTTCCGCCAGGTCGATCATCACGGCGTCCATGCGCTGTTCCTGCAGAGCGATGCGGTGCGGAGATTGGATCTTCACGCCGTCGCTAACCACCTGGCGTGTACCGTCCCAGGTCTGGAAGACGCTGGCAAGCGCCAGCATGTCGTCCGGCACCTGCGGCGGCGTGGGTGTCCAGGCACTGGAGACGCCTCGCAGCCATTCGAAGGCGCCCTCCCGGTTGATGCAGAGTCGGTCCACGCGGCGCAGCTGCTGCTGGTAGCTCACGAGGATGGTGGAATCCTTGATCGCGCCCTCGACGGTGGCGCCGCGCGAGTCGGCGGCCGTGGCCTCGGCGCGCTTGATATAGAGGTACGTCACTTGGTAGGACGAACCGGGCGCAGGCTCTGCGCCCTGCGGGCTCCAGTCCACTTGCCCGGCGGTGAGGCGGTAGTCCGCGTCCTTCGCGAAGTTGGTGCCGCCCTGCTTCACGCCCTCGATCGAAATCACGCTGGCATCGGGGAGCACGTCGGCCACGCCCGCGAAGCCGCCGTGCACGATCGTGACGGTGCGGCGTGCTGTGATGCGGAATTCCGGCACGCCCTTGCACGGGGGCCGGCCGATGTCGATGCGCTGCGGGCCTTCCGTGGTGGACAGGTGCGGTTCGCTGTCCACCGCGAACAGCTCGGGCGTGGCCAGGGTGACGAGGCGGCGGCCTGCCTGGAAGATGCGGCTGCGGCCGGCGACGCGGGCGGCGCCCTCGGCGACGGTGTAGACCTGTTCGCCTGTGGGCAGATCGGGCGCCATGGCCACCTGCAGGCCCTCCACGATGTAGGAGCCGCCGCCGGTGCTGGCGACGTCGTAATCCTCGATCGCGCGGGTGATGGCGGAGAGGTGCGGGGGCGCGGCCTTCGCGCGCAGCACGCCATCCTCCACCACGTACACGCCGAAGAATGTGCCGGGCTGGCCGTCGCCCTGGAACCCCCAGGCGGTGCTGACGACGCGGCGCGCGGCGCCGGGCTTCTTGTAGCTCGGGGTGCCCTTGGCAGGGTTGAGCAGCGATGGGTCTTCCGCCGCCGTGACGAGGCGGCTGCGGAGGTACACACCCACGGCCACATTGCCCTGCACCGGGATTACAAACGAGGCCGGCGGGATGCCGCGCACGGCGCCCTGCAGGTAGATGGCTCCGCTTTCCGCCACGGCCTCCCCGGTCTGTGGGTTGACCGTCAGGCGCGCATCGCGCACCACGTCGCCGTTCGCATAGATGCCGTCGGCGATGCCCTTGATCCGGTGGGCCAGAATCTCCTGCGCATCGATCAGCTCCCGCGACTGAATTACGCGGTCCGCTTCGAACAGCACGGAGTCGTGGTTCTTCGTCTCGTCGAAATAGTTGTAGATGGTCATAGTGCGAGGTCAGAACGGAAGGACGAAGCCCTGGCCTTCCAGGGTGTTGCCGACGCGCTTGAACGGCTCGGCCAGGTGCTCCAGCGTGTAGAGGTCACCGGGCGATGTGACCTGTTCCGCCGGGAAGTAGCGCTGGCCCGCGGGGAGGCCCGCGGCGACGGTGCCGCCGAGGAAGACGCCCAGCTCCCGCACGGTTTCGCCGGCCGCGTCGTCATACCGGAAATCCCAGCTCACGTAGAGCCACTGTGTGGGCACCGCACTGAGGGCGTAGCGATTGCCGCCGGGCATTTCGATGGCTCCCGCATCGTCGGGCACGACGAACTGGACCGACGTGGCGATGATCCGGCCGATTTCGCTGATAAGGCCCGTGTGGGTGGTGTTCTCGGGCTCAGGGCCCGCCGCGTCCCACGCCGGACGCCCGCGGCCCCAGGCAAGGTAGATGGGCTGGGTGGCGACGAGGCGGGCGACCTTGATACGCCCGGCGTCCTGCAAAACGGCCATGGGTCAATCCTTCCGGAATCGGTTGATGAAGTAGATGGGGCTGCGCCACGGGCCGCCCCACGGGCCGCCCCAACGCCGCGGCGGGCTGACCGGCACAGGCGCCAGCGACACGCGCAGGCGGCGAGCTGCGGCGGTGGGTGCCACCGTGAGCGCGGCCGGTGCGACCGCGCTGCGCACGGGCTTGCGCCGGAACGTGCCGGCACCCAGCGGCGGCGCGCTGGTGGTGTTCGATCGTTGCTTCCGCAGGCCGCCCGCCACGACCTGAAGCAGCCGCGAGTCGAGGCGCCAGGTGTCCAGTACCGGCTGATCGTCGTAGCGCGATATGTCCATGCGCCGGTTCGTGCGCCGGCCTGCTGGTGCAGCCTGCATTGGCGCTGTGGTAGTCGCGACGCGGTTGCGGCCGAAGGACAGCACCACGCCGTGCTCAGGGTCGAACACGCCGGAGTAGCCATCGAGCAGGCCCGTGTCCAGCGGTGGGCCCACGTCGAGCACTACGGGCCGCAGGTCGAGGCCGTGCACGATGCGATACAGCGCGACATGGGCGGGCATGGATGCGCGGACCACATGCACGATCTGGCGCACGGCCTCGGGCGTGGGCAGGCGCCCCGGGTGGATGTGGAGGTAGGGGCCGTCCTCTTCGACGCGCGCGGCGGCGAAGCCGATCCAGCGCAGGGCGCGCTCGGCGCCGGCCGCAGTGCCTCGCTCCATGAGCCAGGGCACAGCCTCTTCGAGCAGCGCGTCCACGGTGTCGAAATACGGCGCGAACTGCGCCACCTGCCACTGCTGGGCCAGCCACGGGCGCATGGCCGAGTTGCGGCCGGTGGCAGCCGGCTCGGCGGCGTCGGCGAGCGCGCCCCATCCACGCGGAAACGTGGTGTCCAACACCACTTCCAGCGTGGTGGAGCCCGAGGGCAGGACGGTGCGCGGCACAGTCATTACGCCATGCCCCCGTCGATGAGCTGCACGGTGCCGAGGGCCGGGAACTCGCCCACGGCGAGCGGCGTGAGTTCGGCGGGCGTGGTCGGGTCCGGGTATTCGACCGCGTGCACCCCGCTGACGTGGAGCACGGTGGTGATGTAGGAGCGCGCGACGCTGCCGGCCAGCGCGTCGATGCCCTCGACGGCGGCGGCCAGCCGCGCGCGCAGCTGCGGCAACAGGTCGGCCGGCGCGCTGCGGGTGCGCACGATGCGCGCGGTGATGTCGATCGCGCGGGGCACGGCCACCTGCACATCCACCGGCACGCCAAGGATGCGCACGCCGCGCGCGGCGATCGCCTGCACCACGGCGACGCGTGCCGCCTCGGCCTGCGCCTGGTCGGAGATCCACAGCATCAGCACCACGGCGCCGGGCTCGGCCTGGCTGGCGCGGGCGGTGCGCACCAGCGGCGAGGCTGACATGGCGTGGTATTCGTAGTGCTCGGCGGTGCCCTGGGCGCCGAGGGCGGCGATGCGGCGCTGCAGGCGCTCGCGCAGGCGGTCATCAGCTTCCCCGGCCATGCGCTCCACGCCGAACAGGGCGGCGAGCTGGTCGAGGTCGGAGCCGGTCGCGAACGCCAGCAGGTGGGCCCGGGCGGCGTCGTTGATGCGGGCGCGAATCAGCAGCTCGCGGAACGCGTGCGACTCCAGCAGCGTCACCACCGGGTCGGACTCCAGCGCGAGGATGTCATCCACAGCCGGCAGGTGCGGGCGGATGCGCTCGGCGAAGTCGGCTTTGCCGGCGGCCAGGATCGCTTCGTAGGAGAGTTCCTCCACCACGCTGGGCGCGGGCAGGGCCTGCAAGTCGATCATGCGCGCGCCCCCTGGCCGGTGAGCGGCACGGACAGTGCGATGGGTGCCGGGTCGCGCCCGTAGCTGCTCACGTAGCTGCCGGTGATGTGCAGGTGCGCGCGGCCGGGGCGTTCCGCGTCGCGCTGCAGCTCCATCTTGTCGATGCGCAGGCGCGGTTCCCACCGCATGAGGGCCGAGGCGCTGGCGGCGAACACGCGCGTTTGCGTGTCGGCGTTGAGCGGTTTGTCGATGAGGGCGGGCACGAGGCTGCCGAACTCGCGACGCATCACGCGGCTGCCGATGGGCGTGGCCAGGATGGTGGCGATGCTCTGCTGCAGGTGCTGCATGGCGGTCAGGCGCCCGCCGGTGTTGCGGTCCATCATCGCATCGGCTCCTGCGTGGGGTCGGCGCCGCGGCGCACGCCGCCATGCACGTGGTGCACAGCGCTGATGCCCTCCGCGCGAATGTCCACGGTGCTGGTGATGCCGTCCGGGCCGATGTGCAGCACGGCACCGGCCACCTGCAGGGTAATGCCGTCGGGGCCCATGGCGATGCGGCAGCTGTCGCCGGCCTCCAGCACGATGGCGCGTTCCGTGCGGATGGTCAGCTGCTCGCGGCGGTACTCGGCGAAGGCGTCGGCCGTCCACTGCGTGCGGTTGACGCCGGCCTCGTCGGCGGGGGCCGGCATGGCGTCGCTGTACGTGCCGAGCATGACGACGCCCTGCGCGAGGTCGCCGCCGGGAGCGAGCACCACGCATTGCTCGCCGGGCTCGGGCGGCCACCAGCAGCTGCCGCGGTTGCCGGCGGCGCGGCCGGCGATCCAGGGGAGCCAGTCGGTGGTGTTGTCGCCCAGCCGCACGCGGCAGCGCGGGCGGCCCGAGTGCCGCACCTCAGTGACGGTGCCGACACGCGCGAGGTTTTCTAGCCGGCGGATGGTTTCCTGCGGGCTGTCTTGCTGGGGCGTGTCGTAATGCATGCCCTGGATGTTGCTGCCGCGCGCGCGCGGAAGCCAGCAGGGCCTGCTGTGGGTGGAAGAGTCACATTTCCGCGCTATGCGAGGTGCCGCAGCACCACGTCGCGCACGGTCTGCAGGTCGGCCTCGGTGATGCCGAGCAGCGGCCGGGCCGGGTATTGGTAGCGCGGGCCGCCGGGCTTCACCGCGTCCGATTCGCCGAAATGGTGGACGCGGGCTATGCGCTCGGCACGGCCGGCGAACTCCACGACGGCGGCGGCGCCGCCTTCGCTCTTTGCCTTGAGGTTCTTCGCCTGGCGCAGCTTAGCCATCATGGGTTGCCGCTGCTTCGCGGCCTGGCGGATGCGTTCGCGGCGGCTGCGCAGGGCCGGGCCCGGCGGCTTGCGCGGCTCCCAGGCCTGGCCCGCCGGGTCTTGCTGCGCGCGCATGCGCTGTGCGTTGGCGGTGCGCAGCCGGCGCGCCACGTCCACCAGCAGGCGGCGGCGCTGCACGGGCTCCAGCTTGGCCAGCAGATCGCCGGCCCAGGTTTCGAGGGCGGAGAGGTCGGCCATGGGCTACAGCGCGAAGCGCGCTTTCTCCTCCGGCAGGGGGATGTCCCATTCCGCCAGCTTCTCGTCCTTCAACCACAGCTCCCAATGCTCTGGCAGGCACTGCCCGCCCGGGTGGCAGGGCTCGGGCGGGTGGCTGACGTTGAACCGCGTTTCGTGGTTCGCGTCCGCCTTGACGATGGCGCGTTCGGTGAGCGGCACGCGGATGCCGATGTCCACCGCTGCGGTGTTGAGGTGGTCCACGTCGAATTCGATGCGGCGGCCCGTCGGGTTGTCGAGCAGTTCGGACTGATGGACGCGGGCCCACGCGAGGATGGGCACGAAGAGAGCATCGGTGTGGCCGGTGTAGTCCAGCACCGTGATGGCCGCGGTGTACTGGTAGACGAAGGACAGGCCACCGGCGAGGGTGGACACGGCGGCGCCCTCGGCGGCCATGACGATGAGGCGTTCCGGGTCGCGCGCCAGGTCGGGGACGGCGGCCTCGATCACGCGGCGCAGGCTGGCCAGCTTCCACATGGCTACTCGCTCCGGGCCGCGTCGATCATCTTGCGGGCGCTGTCGTGCTCGCGCTCGCAGCCCTTGCCGCGGGCGCGGGCATCGTCAGCGATTGCCGCCAGCGCTCCCGCTCGATCGTCAGCGCTGCGCTGCAGGTCGGCGAGCAGATCGAGGGCGCCGGTGTCTGCCGGGCAGCTTCCGGCAGCGGCTCTATTTTGGGTGGCTTCACGATGGGCGACGATGAAGGCGGCGAGGTCGCTGCGCAGCCGGTCGCGAGCAGCGAGGGCAGCGTCAGCATCAGCGCGAGCGCCGGCCAGGTCCGCCGCGCCCTTGGCGCGCGAGGTGTTGAGTTCTTCACGGTGGGTTCCTTCCAGCCTGCGGAGGCGTTCGGATTGTTCTCGCGCGGTGCGGTCGGCCGCGGCGCGTTCGGTCTGCAGATCGGCGTGGGCGTGGGCGGCGTCCACCTCCGCGTCGGCCAGCCGCAGCGTCTGCCACAGCAGCAGACCGGCGAGGCCGAGGGCGGCCAGCTGCCAGGCGTAGCCCTTGATCGCGCCGATCACTGCTGCATCTCCATGCAGGCGTCGTGCCGGCGCAGCTGGCGCAGCCACACGCCGCGGCATCCAGTCGGGCCCCAATTGCGCGGCTCGCGGCAGTCGCGGCCGGCTTGGAAGCGCCACTGCAGCAGATCGCCACAGGCTCGCACGTAGTCGCCCCGCAGCAGGGATGTGCGCGGGCTTCCTGGCTTGCGCCAGTTGCCGATTCCGTACTGGCCGACGAAATCCATGTAGATGTCGAATTCGCCCGGGTAGAGGGTGACGCCCGGCAGGGACGCGACGAACCTGCGTTCGTCTTCCCGCGCGAGGTTGCGGGCGAGCGCCGCCGCGCGCTGGCGCGAAATCGGTGGATCGCTCATGCGCACGGGCGTGCCGTCTTCGTAGCGGGTGGAACCGTGCCCGATGGTCGGCACGTCGCCCGCCACAGGGATGATGGGCGTGGCGCTGAAACCCTCATTGGCCTGCCACGCGCCGAAGCCCGCGGCCGACAGGGTGAGGGCCGCGACCGCCACGCGCAGCGCTGATTGCTTCGCCTGTTCCATCATTCCTCCACGATGGTGCCGCCGCGTGCGGCGCGGAGCCAGCGCCAGATCAACCACGCGATCTGCAGCAGCAGATAGACGATGGTGAGCGCCGCCACGGTGTGGTTGATGGTCCAGTCAGCCGCGATGGACGTTCCCACCACGGCAATGGGGGGCGAAGCCTTTACTGCCTCGCCTGCAATGTCTTTCAGCATCTTTTCGCTCATGGTCGTTAATCCCACAGGTGCACCATCGCCCGGGCAGGCTCGGGTGCTTGGACGAGGCGTACCGCCTGGCCCTCGGAGAGGTCGGCCGCCGATCGGGCCAGCCCGGGATTTGCGGCCAGGGTGGCTTCGACGTGGCCGGCCGTGGTGCCGAGCCGGCGCCACGCGAGCGCGTCGAGCGTGTCGTGTGCGGCGGCCCGCACGGTGATGCCGTCGCGCGCGGCCATCACAGCAGCGCCGCGATGACGCGGGACCGGCTCTGTACGTCCGCGATGGCCCAGCGCAGCTGCTGCTGGAAGCCTTCCACGCGGCCATCCAGTGCCGCCTGCACGCGGGCGCCCTTGCCGTCGCCCTGGGGCAGCGTGTCCATGTCGCGGTAGGCCTCGGCCAGCGCCGCCTGCACGTACCAATAGATGGCGTTGCGGTACTGCATCACCTTGATGCTCTTTCCGCCGACCTGCGGGGCGGGCACGTCGGCGAGCTTGGCGTGGCCGGCCGCGCGTTGCTCCGCGGCCCACTCCTGCAGCTCTGCATTCACGGAAGCCATGGCAGCTTCCACCGCGATCGCGAGGCGTTCAACGGTCGCGGTGCCGTCCAGACGGATGTCTTTGCGCAGCTGCTCGCGCTCGATGTCGGGGAACCATCCATCGTTGGCCACGGCCGGTTCTGCACCGCGGGCGGGGGGATTGGCGGTGGCGACGAAGGACATAGCTGTTTCTCGAATAGGTGTGGCGGTGGCCCAGGGCCTGCGGCGATGCATGCATGCCTTGGCCCTGGGGCCGCCACGGTGCGGGGGTACGCTCGGTTTGCAGCGGCTGGGCCTATTCCTGGTCTTTTCCTGCCAGGCGACGGTCCAGCCGCTCGATGTCTTTTTTCACGCCGGCCCGGGGGTCCAGCTCCATGGCGCGCTGCAGCAGCGGCAGCGCTTCCTTGCACGTCTTGAGGGGGCGCGTTTTCATGTCCACGTCGTGCGTGCCGGTCTTGCCCAGCACGGCCCAGCCGGCCGCCTTGTACAGCTTGCTCTTCGCCTGATCGGGCGTGTCTGCCGCCTCGGTCAGGGCAATGGCCTGGGCGGCCAGGAGGATCGCCGCCGGCCCCTGCTTCTTGCCCGCCAGGATCGCTTCGGCGATTTCGTCCTGCACGATGGTGGGCAGGTTCCGGTTGTATTGGTCCGGCGGCTTGATGCCGCTGGCCATGGCGTAGTCGGCGAGCTGCAGGCCGCGTTCGTAGTTGCCCGCGTCGATGTGCCACACCAGCACCGTGGCCAGCACATCGTCCTGCGTGCCCGGCCGCGCTTCGAGCACGCCGTCCAGATAGGTGTCGTAGTCCAGCAGCATCGCGCGCTTCGCTTCGATCTTGCGTTCCACGCTGTGCATTTCTTTCAGGGCCAGCCGGTGCTGGTGCAGCTGCGCCAGCTGCAGTTCGTAGGCGGTGCCCACGGTCTGTCCATGGACGTTCGAGGCCTCGGCCAGCGCGGCCTGCTGCAGGGCGAGGTGGTGCATTCGGTGGCGCTGTGCCGGGGTCTGTCGCATGTCGGTTCCTTCGGATGTGGCGGGCTGCTGCCCGCAAATAGCGGCCCCTTTTTTTAGAGCGGCTATTTGCGGCCGGTGGTGCTGTGGCTTAGGCCGCCACGATCTCGATGTTTTCGACCAGACAGGCCTTGCCGAGGTCTTCGATCACGAAGGCGTCATTGCTGCTTTCGAAGGTTTCGATGCGGTCGCGCTTCGGGTTGTCGATGACGGCACGGCGGCGCGCGCCGGCCTGGTAGTAGATGGAAAGGTTGTCCAGGCTGGTGATGAGCACGGAGTGCTCCGGTACGTAGGGCACCGTGATCGCCGGCAGGCTCCCCAGGCGCATCTGGCTGCGAACGATGTCGGCGGCCAGCACCTCGGTCGGCGCCTTCTGGCCATCGACCAGCGGGAACAGCTTGTCGTGCATCAGCCCGCGGCCCACGATTGCCACGATGTCGCCTGCCTCCGCATGCCAGGGGTCCAGCAGCGATTTGTAGGCGTCGTAAACGAGGCCGTCGAGCGTCTTGTAGTCGCCGTTTGCGCCCACCGCCACCTTGCCCGCGGTCTTGCCGGATGCCATGACCCGCGCGGCAGCCTGATCGCGCAGGTTCTGCAGCCAGCCCTTGTTCACATCCTGCAGCAGCGGCGCCGTTTGGCGATTGGTGTTGGCTGCGGCCTGAACGCCGTTGAAGCCGATCATGATGCGATCGAGCGCGCATTGCCGCTGGATGGCGCGGGCCAGGCGCAGCTGGAAGTCGGGGAACTTCGCCCACATGTCGAGCTTCGCGTACTTGACGTGCGTGTCGTAGTCGGTCTTCTTGCACTCGTACCCGCGGCCATCCAGTGCCGCCACGTCGCGCGTTTCACGGTCCTTCTGGTTGGTGTCGGTGCGGCTTGCCACCGGGCCATCGGTGCCCAGGCCCAGCTTCTCGCCCTGCATCTCATCGACGGGCACGATGTTGATGGACTTGAGGAAGTCGCTGTTCTCCTGGATGCGGCTTTCCAGCCGCTGCTGGATCGTGGGTGCGACGGCGAATTTCTGCGCCACGCTGGGCACGCCGTTGAGGGTCGCCTGATCCGCCATGTAGGCATTGAGCAGGACGCGAGTTGCGTTGTTCATGGTCTTCCTTGATCTGTGGTGCGTGGTGCGATGTGGTGCTGGTTCCGCGGTCGATCCGTCAGCAATCGGCCTTCATGGATGCGTCCGTTCCCGTGGCGCTGGGCCGCTGCGACGGGTTGCCGTCCTGGCGACTGAGCTTTTCCGTCAGCGCCGAAAACTCGCCCTGCAGCTTCTCGCGGGCGGCACGCTCTGCTGCCAGTTCGCGGCCCTGCTGCTGGATGGCAGCATCGGCGGCGCCGAGCACTTCGAGTGCCCGCGCAGCGAAGGCCTCGGGCTTCTCGGGCGTCGGCGCAGGCGCCGGCTTCGGGACGATGGCGGTGCGCAGCTCGCCCAGCATGTCGGTGAACTTCGACAGCAGGCCCGACGCGATGCTTTCCGCTTCGCCTTCCAGGCCCAGGTCCGTTTCGACGGCTGCCGAGAACAGCGCGCCTTCGCTGTGCTTCTTGCCCGCGAAGGGGTTGCCGGTGGGGTTGCCCGCGGCGAACTTGAGCACCTCGGTGCCCAGGCTGGCCGGGCTGTCGGTGACGGCCAGGCCCGTCATGTAGGCCTCGCCGGTCTTCGCGAAGTTCGGGTCCACCTCGATGCTGGAAAACAGCTTCTGCTTCGCCTTGTTCATGGCGACGAGGGAAGGGAGCGCCTCGATCTGGGCGAAGAGAGCGAGCTTGCCGTCTTCCACCGTGCGCGCCTCCAGCGCCAGCACGTCGCCCAGCGCGGCGAAGGCGCTGTCCGCGGTGACGCCGCGGATGTGCTCCAGCCACACGCGGGCGCTGTACGTCGCAGGCTTGTAGTTCTTGGCCATCTGCTCGATCCAGCTGCGCTGGATTTCGCGGCCGTCGGTGGTGGCCCCCTCGGTTGCCACGCGGAAGAATTTGCTGGGCATGTGCGGCTCGGTGCGATGAAGTTGATCTGTTGCCTATGTTCCGCACCTGGGCCGTGCGGCGCAATTTGCGCGCGCTGTGGGGGGGCGAAGCACACTTCGCCGCGCGTGCTTTCCGCGCGCGCGCGAAACACACTGCCCAGGCATGACCGAAGCAGCAGCCACGCCCACCACCAGTGCCCCACGCCGCCCGAGGAAGCGGCCCAGCGCGAGCGCGGCCACCCAGCTCGCCGACTCCATCGACGGCGGCGCGAGCAAACGCCGTGACGCGCGCACGCTGTTCTGGAGCGGCTGGAAACTCACGCACATCTCGGAGCACCTCGGCGTTCCACGCGCCACCCTGCACGGCTGGCACAAGGCGGAGAAATGGGCCGAGGCATCGCCCGCGCAGCGCGTCGAAGGCGCACTGGAAGTTCGCCTGGCCACGTTGATCGCGAAGGACTGCAAGACGGGCGGCGACTACAAGGAAATCGACTTGCTGGGTCGTCAGCTGGAGCGGCTTGCGCGCATTGGCAAGTACCAGCAGACAGGGCGCGAGGTGGATCTGAATCCCGCGATCGCGTCGCGCAACGCGAACCCGAAGAAGCCGCCGGTGAAGAACTTTCTATCGCCCGAGCAGGTGCAGAAACTCAAAGACGCGTTCCTCGGGTCGCTCTACGACTATCAGCGGGTGTGGTGGGAGGAGAAAGATCAGCGCACGCGCGCCATCCTCAAGAGCCGCCAGATCGGGGCCACGTGGTATTTCGCCCGTGAAGCGCTCATCGACGCGCTGGAGACGGGCCGGAATCAGATTTTCCTCTCCGCCAGCAAGGCACAGGCGTATCTCTTCCGACAGTACATCCGCGCATTCGTCTTCCAAGTGCTGGGCGTCGAATTGAAGGGCGATCCCATCGTTCTGGCCAACGGCGCGGAGCTGTACTTCCTCGGGAGCAATGCGCGCACGGCTCAGGGCTACCACGGTAATTTTTACTTCGACGAATTCTTCTGGGCGCAGGACTTCGAGCTGCTCAACTCGGTGGCCAGCGGCATGGCCACGCACAAGAAGTGGCGGAGAACCTACTTCAGCACGCCCAGCAGCATCCAGCACCCGGCCTATAAGTTCTGGAGCGGCGAGCGCGTCAAGAAGAAAAGCAAGATCGAGGTGGACATTACCCACGGCAGGCTGGCGGGTGGCTTCACCGGCGAGGATCGCATGTGGCGGCACATCGTCACAGTCATCGATGCGCTCGCGGGCGGCTGCAACCTGATCGATCTGGATGAAGTGCGCGAGGAGCGCTCGGACTCCGAGTTTTCCAATCTGTTCATGTGCGAGTTTCTGGATGACTCGCACTCTGTGTTTCCGCTGGCTTCGCTGCAGCCTTGCATGGTCGACAGCTGGGGCCTGTGGAGCGACTTCAAGCCGTTCAGCGAACGCCCCTTTGGATGGGCGCCGGTGTGGGTCGGCTATGACCCCTCGCACAAGGGCGACAGCGCCGGTCTCGTGGTGGTGGCACCGCCTGCTATGCCGGGCGGCCCGCTGCGTGTGCTGCACACGGAGCAGTTCAAGGGCCACGACTTCGAGGCCCAGGCGAAGGCCATCAAGGCCATCACCGCCCGCTACAACGTCGCCGCGATCACGGTGGACACCACCGGCATCGGCCAGGGCGTCTTCCAGCTGGTCCAGAAGTTCTTTCCGGCCGCGCGCGGCATCAATTACAGCGTCGAGAGCAAGACCATGCTGGTGCTCAAGGCGCAGCAAGTCATCAACGCCGGCCGGCTGCAGTTCGACGCCGGGAACCGCGACTTGGCCGTGAGCTTCATGGCCATCAAGCGCGAGCTGACGGCGAGCGGTCGCAGCGTGACCTATGCCGCGGGCCGCAGCGAAGACGCGGGGCATGCCGACCTGGCATGGGCCTGCATGAATGCGCTGTCGAACGAGCCGATCGACGTGGGCACCGGCCTGGCCAACGTGCAGGGCCAATCCTTCCTTGAAATCTCCGAATGACCATGACGAAACGACAACGCCGGTCCGCCCCGAATACCTTCCACGCACCTGCAGCCGCGCCGCCTGCGCCGGCCACGTCCGCAACTCCACAGGCTCAGTCCTTCACGTTCGACCTGGGCGAGCCCGAGCCCGTCATTGGTGGCCGGTCGGCGCTGCTGGAGTACGCGGAGTGCATGCAGTCGGGCGAGTGGTACGAGCCGCCCGTGTCCCTTGCCGCCCTCGCGCGGCTGCTGCGCGTCGGCGCGCACCATGAATCGGCGCTGCGCTTCAAATGCAACGTGCTGGCCAGCACGCTGGAGCCCTCGCAGTGGCTTAGCGCAGCGGCCTTCCGCGGCTTCGCGCTGGATTTCCTTGTGCTGGGCAATGCGTACCTGGAGCGGCGGCGGAACGCCCTCGGTGGCTTGCTGGAGTTGCGGCACGCGCTGGGCAAGTACGTGCGCCGCGGCATCGATCTGGACCGCTTCTTCTTCGTCACGGACCTGCAGAGCCCGCATGAATTCCCACGCGGCGAGGTGCTGCAGCTGCGCGAGCAGGACATCCATCAGGAGGTGTACGGCCTGCCGCCGTACCTGGGCGCGTTGCAGTCCGCCATGCTCAATGAGTCGGCGACGCTGTTCCGTCGCCGGTACTACAACAACGGCTCGCACGCGGGCTTCATCTTGTACGTGACGGATGCGGCGCAGTCCCAGGGCGACATCGACAAGATGCGCGAGCAGCTCACGAAGACGAAGGGCGCAGGGAACTTCCGGAATCTCTTCTACTACGCGCCAGGCGGGAAGAAGGAAGGCATCCAGCTGATCCCCATCAGCGAGGTGGCGGCGAAGGATGACTTTCTGAACATCAAGAACACCACCCGCGATGACGTGCTGGCGGCCCACCGCGTGCCGCCGCAGCTGATGGGCATGCTGCCCAACAACGTGGGCGGCTTCGGCGACGTGGAGAAAGCGGCGACGGTCTTTGCGCGGAACGAAATCGAGCCGCTGCAGGCGGCCATGGCACACGCGATCAACACCTGGGCAGGGCAGGAGGTGTGCCGGTTCCGGCCGTACCTGCTGCAGGCCGCCCAGGCCGCGTAGACCCCATCCTGCGTGCCCGCCCTGGCGGGCGCGCTACCCTGCGGGCATGGAACCGCCTGCCATCCTCCGATCCGACTCCGCGCCCGGCAGCGCCGCCCGGCTGGCCGACACCGCGGCTACCGCTTGGCGCTGTCACGTTGCGCAGCTGCGCTTCTGCGGCGTCTACATGCCGGCCGCGCTGGTGTGGGAGCACCATGCGTGCGCGGGGTGGCTCATCTGCCAGACCACAGGCACTCAGGAGTGGAGCGCCAATCTGTCGAGCGACCAGACGGGCCAGGACGCCCTGACATTCCCGCTGTTTCGGATCGGCGCGGCGGGTGTCGCAGAGCGGGATGGGGTGTACCTGCTGCGCGGGAAGCAGTGGGATGCCGGGCGCCTGCAGTGCTGGCCTCAGGATTGGCTGTGCGGCCCGACCGCCGAAGCCACGCGCGCGGCGTTGATTCCCCTGGATGGATGGCTTCGGGCCCGTTACACCGGCAGGCTCTGACGCCTGCTATCCCTGCTCGCTCGGCGTGTCCTCTTCGGCCGCTATCGGTGCCCACTCGCCGAGCCCGGCGGAGAGCGCAGAGCACGCGAGCGCCGTGCGCCGGTTGATCTTCGCGGCCCCGGAAAGCATGTCCGCGTAAGTGGAGCTGCCCACGCCCAGCTCGGCGCAGGCCTGCGCGTAGCTGTAGCCCATGCTTTCCTGCCAGGCCCGGAGTTCTGTAGACGTCATTTCACGGGCCTCACAGTAGCCGGCAGGCTGTCCACGTCGGGCAGATTGACTGGTATGGGCGGCATCCACCGGACTTCGAGCGGTCGATCAGCTGCAGCGATCGCGGAGCCGTCTTCGCGCTTGAGCGCCCCTGTCCGGAATCCGTGCCAATGCGCACGCCGGATGTGCCCTCGCGGTCCCTGGTGTTCACGGCCTTCGCCTGATTCGGCGGCGTACGCCGCGCGCAATGCCGCGCCCATGCGCACACCCACATCCCACTCGCGCGGGCCGGCCGCGGGGAACAGCTTGGTGCCATGCCGTCGGGTGCGCTGCGGTTCCGGATTGCCCGGCCGCAGTGGCTTGCCTCGCTGCGTGATTTCCGCCCCGGCGCTGCAGACGTAGAGCACGAGGGAGACGATAGGCCCAAGAGTGCTCACGATCTCGGCCCCCTCGCGCCTGATGTCCGGCATGGCCTGCCCGTGATGCCCGAGCTGCAGCGCTGATAACGTCACAGCCTCGTCTATAGAGCGCTGGAGCGTGCCCACCAGTGGCGCGCCCAACGGGATCAGATCTTCCAGACCTGGGCCTGTGTCGACCAGCAGGCGCAGCTTGGTCTGGCCCGTGCGCGTCCCATGGTCAAGGTGCACCCAGGCGCCCGCCACATCCAATCCCCGATAGCGATGCCCTGGGGTTTCCACGTAGATGCACCACTCCGGCATACGTGTGAGCACATCAGCCGGGATGTCTCGTTCCATCGGCGTTTCCGCCACGGCTGAATAGACGCCAGCATCGAAACGGTAGATACCCTGCGTCATGCGCCACGCGCCCAGGGCTGCCAGCTTTGCCGTGTCGAGCACGGCGCTCGAATCAAGCGCCGTTCGCGATGGGTGCCGCCCGACGCATGCTGCCTGAGCAGCGGCCCAACCGGGCATCGGCAGAAAACACCACTCGGGCCAGTCCGCGTTCTCCCTGAATCGCTCGCAGTATTGCCACGCATGCGTGTAGCGGGCGGACAGGGCCTGCAGGTGAGTGCGGGCCCGGTGGACGTGTCGATCAAACTGCGGCATCGCCGAGCAACTCGCCGAACGTCGGCATCTGCGGGAGTGCGGCGTTTATGGCGGCCACCTTTTCTTCCGCCTCATGCAGCGTCCCGACCAGAAGGACGCTGTGCTCATGCACCACATCGCCAACGGCCGGGATAGCGAAGTGCAGAGGGTTGAAAAACGCGGTGCCCCCGGCGACGGGTTGGTATACGGCGTATTGGCGCATGGTTCGACTCCTAAGAGGATTTGCCGGCTATGCACCGCCGGTGGGTGTTGGTGGTCACTGCGACCGCCATGGCTGCATTATTACTCCGGTTTCCGGAGTGACGCAAGCGCTTTCGATTGAGGACGCGCCCCGTGGCCCTCGGCCGGCACGTCCCGCCAGGGCCTCCAACGATCGTGCACCCCTTCGGCCCCTGCCTTGCCTCCGCTCGTCGCTCTACGGCCCTCCTGGGGGCCTTCGCGCACCCCCATACGCCTGCCCCGGCCCCCTCCTACGCCTGCCTCGTATGGGCGGGTTTGACCCTCGGCGCGCGGTCGAGACCCCGCCGCGCCCGCTCGCTTGATGTGTCGATTTCGTCGGTGGTGCCGGCACAACGCCCGGCGAGGCCCGGCGCGGGCCCGCGGGCGTTTTGGGGGTGGCTTTCGGTGTCGGGTTTCGTCGGAATCTGACGCGTTGCCAGATGCCCGCGTTCTCCCTGCCGCTGAAGGCTCGGCAAGGCCCTTTCCTGGCCCGTGGAGGCGCCTAATTTTGATGGCCCACGGTATGGCCTACAGTGAAGCCTAATCGCGCTCTGTGGCGCGTATTTGCTAGGCCTGCGGATGACACAGTCTCCGCCAGCACACCAACAAACAAGCGCCTTTCGGGGCGTTTTTTGTTTTACCCATCAATCCACCCATCAAAGACGGGAGGCTTGTGATGCCTGTAGATGTTTGGTACACGGACACCAATGTTTGGACGGTCCTGCTTGCGGGCCTATCTCTGATCCTCTCCCAGCTGCCCCCCGTCGTTACATGGTGGCGTCCTGGCAGACTGGTCATAGAGCTTGATGAGCGCTTCACCATCAGCCACTTCCTCGGCCATCCGAACTGCCAAGCCTATTTGTCGATCAGAAACACCGGAGCAAGGTCGGTTCGCGTGACGAAGCTGAGACTTGATGTCACCCGCCCGAGCGGTGCACTAATTACAATGCCGGCTGTTGGTTACTTTCAATACGTTAACTCCGAAAGCCATTTGGCACTATTCCCGTTCAGCGTCTCTGCTGGTTCGGAGTGGGCCCACTTAACCAATTGCGCCGAAAGGGTGACAGAGTCAGACGAACATCGTCTTAACTCATTCATAAGTTCGCTGCAAACGCATTTCAGAAATATTGAAGAAGGAGCGAGAGCAACGAACCCCCAAGCCGATTTTCCGCCTTTGACTCCTCCAGAAATCTGGGATCAAGCCAAGAATGAGTTTGACAAATGTTTCAGTTGGGAACGGGGTGAATACCATGTCCAAGTGGCCGCTCAGAGCCGTGACAAAGAGTGGCGCAGCAATAAATATCGTTTTACGGTCTATGAAACTGCGGTCACTCAACTAAAAGGCCATGTGAGCGCGTATATCTCCGGTGATGGACTTCTTCCTCGGAGGACTTTACCCGGTGCGCAATGCACCCTGAAATCGCTTTAGAACTCTTTAGCAGCTCAGCACCACGCTGTAAGTCATTTCCTGAATGTGTTGGCGGGACCATGCATAGAGTTTGTGGTTCTTACGCTCGTCCTACAAAAGGTCACGACGCAGAGAAAGCGAGCGCCGGGGACATAGAGTACTGACATTCCGGGCTTCAGCCCCTTTCATTTCTTAAACGAATCGACCTCTACCAAATCCATTCGAATCGGATGTCGCTCCTGCGCCACCAATGGAACTTTTATATTTGCACGTTGGATGGCCTTAGCGCTTAGACGGACGCCGGAAATCACGTCGAACATTTTCTCCTGAAAACGCTCACGCAGCCCCCAATCCAACTGCGCGTGGCCTTCTGCCGAAAATCTCTCCGATATTGAAGGGGTCAACTGACGAATTCTGATATCTATATCTTGACGATCGAGGGACACTCCAGTCCAATTGTGCGCAAATTCATTCCTGATTTTTCGAAGCACTTCAAGGGTGTCGTAAGAATCTTTGATCAACAATCCCAACGAAAAAGCCGCCTTGATTCGGGACGAAAATGTCCCCAAAGGCGCATTAAACCCCTCAACCAACTCTTTTGCCTGCTTCTCCTCGCGTAAATAATTGATTAATAATACGCCCAAGGAATCTTCGGCTAACGCTGCAAGCGTAAGCACGAGCCCCCGCTCATCGTGCTCGTGCAGCGATTCGAATACGCTATTGAGCCCGTCAATAAGCGGCTCGCCATGGGGGTTAGCGGGTGGCTTGATGTAGCCTTTTTTGACGTTCATGTAAATCCCTCGCACACAAAAAATATAGCCTCGAGCAAATCACCACCAATGGTGGGCCTGCACACTGTTACGACAAAATCCTAACAAGTTTTACCTTTTTTTCTGGACGTTTAGCTGCACGAGGGGAACAGGTCGGTTCCCGGGAGCTTGCTCTTTTCCTCGGGCCGCCGCCCCTGGCCGTCTGGTTGCGCCGGTCAGCGCCTGCCGTCCTGACCCTGCCGCGCTACATGGCTGCCCCATGCCATCAACAAGCACCGCGACTCCTCCAAGTCGTCAGCGCGGTGGAGCGCTTGGCAACCTCGGCTCACGACGAACGTCTCGCGGCCGGCGCTGGTCACCGCAAAGTAGCGCAAGCCCAGCGAGCGAGCTGTCTGCGCACGGTCCTCACGGTGGCTCTCATCAGTGGACCTGCACTTTCGGCGCTTCACCAACCATGCAAGCGGCGCAGTCAGCCTGCGCCTCATGTATCGCCCGCGCCTCACTGAGTAGGCCGTCCACGACGGCCGCAGGCACACCCTCGGCCAGCAGCTTGTCGCGCGCCCTGGCCCGCTCCTCGGCCATCCACGCCCGTAGCTCGTCGGCCGTCTTCACGGTGCTGCCTCCGGTGCGCCGCAGTCTTGCCACGCATCACCATCGCCCGGTGTTTGCTGAGTGGTGCGCTTCGCCATCCAGGCGCCCGGCTGGCAGGTTACCAGCGCATTCTTCGCGTACAGCCTGCCGGGCTAGTGCTCGCCCATGAACTTGAGCGGCGCGACCTCCATGGTATCGATGCGCTCCCGCAGCTCAGCCAGTTCTTGCTTCAGCGGCCGTAGGACGGTCACCACGCTATCGAGAATGGCTTCGACTTCCTTGCGGTTCACCAGATGCCTCCTGCGATGTACGCACCTGCGCCTGCACGGGGCTGCCAGCCACGGTACAGCACCGCCTTGAACGCAACGCTCTCGGTGGTGAACATGCTCACCAGCTCGATGGGGGCGGCGGGCGCGGTGGTCGGCGCATCCGTCATCTGCAACGTGGTGTTGTGGCTGAGTGCGATGGTCGTGCGCGCATCAGAGTTGACCAGCAAGCCGCGTTGATCCAGCAGCCCGAGATACCCGGCTGCAGATTCGCTGGTGATCGCCGGGATCTTCATGATCTGGCCGCCATTCGGGCCAATGTCTGGATAGGCTAGTGCGCCGCCTGTGCCGCGCATGGCAGCCATCGTCCCCGCAGCCTCGGGCGACGGAACCCGCACCGCATCGCGCAGCCCGCCCTTCGCTGCGGTCAGCAGTTCCATCGCCTTTTGCAGGTCGGCGTCCACGTTGGCCAAAGTCGTGCCGGCAGGGGCCGCATTCCCACGGATGCATGCACATTGCCCGATCGTCCAGTGTCAGGCCGCCAGCTTCCCGCGCCGCACTCCGTCGCGCAACAGGTCATTGACCCGGGTTTGCCAGCCCGGGCCGGTTTCCTTGATGGCCTCGAGCACATCGGCATCCACGCGCACCGTCACAGGCACCTTGGGACGCTCCACTGGAGGCCGACCCATGCGGCGCAGTGGCTTCATGGCGGCCATTTCAGCCGCGGTGATTTCCTCCGTGTCTTGATCCTGCGCGATGCCCGCAGCAATGGCGGCATCTTCCGCAGCGGTGGGCACGATCAGGCCCAGGTTCTTAGATCGCTTCGTCATACAGCTTCACCTCTCGGCTGTTGGCCTTGCGCAGGCTGATGATGCGCATCACCTCGCCGCGCTGCACGAACACCACCACGTACAACCGACGGTCGATGACAGCGAACCCGATTTCTCGCACTTCGCCGTAATCACGCCTGCTGTCGGGCACGCACAGGACATCGCTCCATTCGATGCTGCTGGCCAAGGCGAGGGAGACGCCGTGCTTGGCGATGTTCACCTCATCCTTTCCGGTATCGAACTCGATTTCCATGTACTTATTGTATGTACGATATGTCTCGTGAGCAAGACTTTTTGTACATACGATTATCCGTGCAGCCGGCGCTTTCGCAGGACGTGGTTGTCCTTCATCGGAACGCCGCCTCGGATGCGGCCCTGCTCGGAGCGCGCTGCGGCCAGGGCACCGCTCCAGCTCAGCCCAGTTGCGCTTCGATTGCCGACTTGTCGATGACGGACCAGACCCGGGCGATCTTGCCATCGCGGAGTTCGTAGAACACGTTCTCCGAGAACACGACCCTCCTGCCGTTCACGGGCAGCCCCAGGAACTCGCCTTGCGGCGAGCAGTTGAACCTGAGCCGGCTTCCCACGCAGTGCACATCGGCGACCAGCAACTCCACTTCATAGCGCAGGTCCGGAATCCTGGCGAAGTCGTTTTCGAGCATCGCCCGATAGCCCGCCAGACCGAGTGGGCGGTCGTTGTGGCGCACGTCGGCCTGAACGAAGTCGCCCAGCCGGGACCAGTCCTGCGCATTGAGACAAGCGATGTATGCGAGGTAGAAGTCTTGGGTGTTTGTGGCGCGCAATCGCGTTCTCCATAGCGTTTTCGTTCATCCCACTGATCCACCTTCGCACTGCATCGCACGGCGGTCGCAGGGGCTCGAGATGACTTGTCAAAAGCCGCCCCGCAAGCGGCAACCTTCGACCGCCGTGCCATGACATGGCGCAGGCAACGAGCGGAAGGTGTCAGCGAATGTAGGCGCCAGCGGGCTCGAATGCCGGTCTTCCGGGATTTTCAAGCCTGCGGCAGGACCCGCGCCGAATCCGCCGGGCTACAGCGTGAAACAAAAACCATGCTTGGGTGGGGTGAGTGCCGCTCGGCCTTGGCGCCAATAATTTTCCTCTGCCCTCGGCGTGCGGCCCGATGCTGTTCGGTGCGTTGCGACGAACGATGCCACAGGACGGTCTGCCGCCGATACCCCCTCACTCAGTAACCCAAGGATTTCCATGAATGCTCTCGCCATGACCCGCCGCGCCGCGGCCCTTGCCCTGACCGCCTGCCTGGCCGCCTGCGGCGGAGGAGGAGGAGACGCCTTCGGGGGCGGCACGGGCGGGGGCGGTGGAGGTGGAGGCGTGGACGGCGGCGGCAATGGCGGCGGCAACGGTGGGGGTGGCAATGGCGGTGGTGGCACTCCTTCGCCCCAGGTCACCGGCCAGTACATCGCCCAGCCCGCTGCCTCCGGCGCTGCGCTGCTGGCCGCCATGAACGACCAGGGCTCGCGCGGCTATGCCTACCTGTCGGCCATGGTGACGGGCGGTGGCGTGCAGACAGACTTCTATGTGACCGACACCGCGCACACCAGCTCGCGGCTGACCTATGAGACGGTGGCGCAGGCCAATTCGGGCGACGGGCTGGTGGCCCAGCTCAACCAGCAGGGCGCGCGCGGCTTCGCCTTCAAGGGGCCGTACCTGTCGGCCGACGGCCCGGGCATCAGCCTGCTCACGGTGCGCGACGCGGCGCGCGGCGCCACCTATGCCTACGAGCGGCAGGCCATTTCCGGCAGCCTGAGCAGCGATGCCTTCCAGGCCCAGCTGAACGCCGAGGGCGCCATGGGCTACCGGCTGGTCGGCCCGATCGGCGCGGGCCAGGACAGCTTCAACCTCTACGCCAGGGACTCCAGCGCCACCACCTATTCGTACACCGTGATTCCCGTGACCGGCTCCGGCGGCATGGCCAGCGGCGAAGCGTTGCGCCAGCGGCTGAACGAACAGGGCGCGCAGGGCCGCTTCTACCTGGGTGCGTTCTCGCTGCAGGGTGGCGCCATCGGGCAGGTTTTCGAGAAGAGCTCGGCGCAGAACGGCCCCGTCGAATACGACCTGAGCGCCGTCAATCTGCAGCAGCCGGGGGACCAGAAGCTCGCCGCCATGAACCAGCGTGCCGCGCAGGGCTTCTTCTTCGTGAGCGACCTCTCTATCGACGACGGCAGCACCTATACCCTGTCGGCGCGCAACGCGGCCAGCCTGCGCAGCCCGCTGGTCGGGGTCGCCTTCCCGAATTGAGGCGACGCTGAACAGGCCCTCGCGCGCGGCGCGCCCCGGCGCCGCAACGCGGGGACTTTGTTCGCCGCAGACCTTCCCTACCTCACCACGCGATCGGCGACCTCGTTGGCCACCTCGATCAAGTTCTCATCGGGGTCGTAGAAGTAGATCGACCGCAACCGGGCGCGGGCACCCGTGGCGTTCACCGGGCCTTCCACGATGCCCACCCCGACATGGGTCAAATGGGCAATGACCTCATCGAGCGGCGATTCGGTCAAAAAGCACAGGTCGGCCGAGCCCGGAGTGGCATGGCGTACGTTCGGGTCCACCACCGTACCTACCTCATGCAGATTGATCTTCTGCCGTCCGAAATGCAGCGCATACCTGCCGGGCTTGAACTCCCGGGATTCGAAGCCGAGAACCTGCCTGTAGAAAGCGATGGTGCGCGGGATGCTCGCTACCGTGAGCACAACATGGTCGAGACCGGTGATAAGGGGTGCTTTGGACATGGCGCCACTGTACCGGTGATGCCGAAACAATCCCGGCGGCGCCTACAGGTGGAAATCCCCCGCCGCCTCCGGCTGGTACACCACCCTCTCGACACGGATGCGGCGCGTTCGGCCATCCACCCGCCAATCCACGCAGTCGCCCTCCCGGAAACCCAAAATCGCGGCGCCGACGTCGGAGCACACCGACAGCTTTCCCGCGCTTTCGTCCGCGTCGCCGGGATAGACCAGGGCCACCTCGACCGGCACCTCATCCAGGCGCACCAGCGCCCGTGAGTTCATCGTGACGACATTGCGCGCCACCCGCTGGGGCTCGACGACGATGGCGCGCTCGAGTTCGTGCTCCAGTTCCACCACGGCCATGGCCATGGCCATGTTGCCCTGTTCCTGCACGAACAGCAGTTCCATGAGCCGCGCCTTGTCGATCTCGGGGATGTGGATGTCGCCGCGCCCGCCGAGGGTTCGGTCGCGCAGGAGCTTCAGGTAGCGCTCCGCGGTCACGGAAAAGGAGTGCAGTGTTGTCGGCGTTTCGCTCTCGGGCTCGAAGCCACAGCGCAGGAATGCGTTCAGCGAACGGGTGTTCTCCGTGTGGATTTTGGCGATGAGCCTCTCGGCCCGCAGGTCGAAGAAGGCCCGCTTCATCCCCTCGGCAATCGCGCTGCCACCCAGCCGGCGGCCCCAGTTCTCGCGGTCCCCGATCACGAGCACCATCTCGCAGTCCGGCCCGGACGGCACGAGGCGGACGAACCCGACCGGCCGGTCGTGCCGGTCATAGGCCATGAAGAACCGTCCACCCTGGTTGAACAAGTGCGTAAGGATGGGCATGTGCACCCGATCGATCGCGCGCTCGATGGTGCGGGACACGTCCCGCGAGTCGCTCAGGTAGCGGACGACCGCGTCGTCCTCCAGCCAGTGCATCAACGCGAGGGCATCGGAGCGTGTCACCTCAGGACACAGCGAAACAAAAGGCTTGCTCATCTTCGCCACGCTTGGTTGCAAGAATGAAAGCCTTTCCATGGCGGTGGCCATGCCGGTTCTTTCCTCGGGAGCGCAATTTTAGGACACGGGCTGTGCCAGGCAGGCGAGGCCACGGGCGTCAGTGTCCGCCGACGGCCGCGGCGCCATGCCGCCCTGCGCTCCACCGAGAGCGCATCAATGCCCCGCCACCACACCGCTGGATGCCCGAGGGCCTGCAGGAAATCCCCGCGCGCGGGCCGACCAGGCCACCAGCCAGCCGACGCACAGCAACGCCAGCACCGCCCAGGGAAGAGAAGCCACGCCCGTTGTTTCCAGCAGGACGCCCCCCAACAGTCCCCCTCCGGCGATCGCACCGTTCCAGGCCACCACGTTCATCGACAGGGCCACGTCGGCGCCATCGCCCGCGGTATCGGCCAGGGCCGTCTGCAGGAAAGTGGCCGCGCCGCCGAACGTCAGCCCCCAGACCGCGACGCCTGCGTAGACGACCTGGGGCGAAGCCGTCCACAGGCCGAGCGCCAGCGCGGTCAGGGCGAACGCGGCAAGGCTGATCAGGACACCCGAGCGCAGCCGGCGATCGACCCACCGCCCGGCGATCCCGATGCTCGCCAGCGCGGCGAGCCCGAACAGCAGCAGGACCTTGTCCACGTGGGCCGCCAACCCGGCCGGAGCCACGAACGGTGCCACGTAGGTGTAGAGGATGTTGTGGGCCAGCATCCAGGCGATCACGACGCCCAGGACGGGGCGCACGCCCGGCGTGGTGAACACCCGGCGCAGCGGCAGCGGATCGCGGCCCGACTGACCCGGGTAGTCGGGCACCTTCACCTGCACCCAGACGATCAGCGCCAGCGTCAGCAGCGACATGATCCCGAACGCCGTGCGCCAGCCGGCAAAAGCACCCAGCCAGGTTCCCAGCGGCACGCCCAGCGAGAGCGCGACGGGCGTTCCCACCATGGCGATAGCCATGGCCCGCCCCTGCTGGTGCGGCGCGACCATGCGGCGCGCGTAGCCCGCGAGCAGGCTCCAGGCCAGCCCCGCGGCCGTGCCGGCGAAGAAGCGGGACACCAGCGTCAGCCCGTAGTTCGACGACAGCGCGGTGACGGAGTTGAAGACCAGAAAACCCACGATGGTCAGCAGCAGCACGTTGCGGCGCCGCCAGCCGCGCGTCGCGATGGTGAGGGGAATGGCCGCCAGCAGCGACCCCAGGGCGTACGCCGTGACCATCTGCCCCGCGAGCGATTGGGACACGCGCAGCCCTTCGCCGATCTGCGGCAACAGGCCGGCGGGCAGGGTCTCGGTCACGATGCAGATGAAGCCGGTCATGGCCAGTGCCAGCAGCGCCGCGATCGGCAGCCGCTCGGCGTCGGCAGAGGTCGGCGGCCTCTTGCGGGGGGACAAGGTCGTTTCAGTCATCGCACTACTTTCATATCAATCGGTACAAATGTAGCGATGCCCGCCGCCCCTTGTCAACGACTTTTGTATCGACTAGTATTTATCCATCCTGAAAGGAGATTCCCGTGGCGCAAATGGGTCGCCCCCGCAGCTTCGACCGTGACGAGGCCATCCACCAGGCCATGCACATCTTCTGGGAGCATGGCTACGAGTCCACCTCGCTCGCCCAGCTCAAGGCCGGCATCGGCGGCGGCATCACGGCGCCCAGCTTCTACGCGGCGTTCGGCTCCAAGGAGGAACTTTTCAAGGAGGTCGTGGCGCACTACCTGGCCACGCACGGGCGCGTGGAGGAAAGCCTGTGGGACGACAGCGTTCCCGCACGCGAGGCCATCGAACTCACCCTGCGCCGCTCCGCCAGGATGCAGAGCGAACGCGGCCACCCCAAGGGGTGCCTGATGGTCTTGTCAGCGGCCGTCTGTTCGCCGGAACATACCCACGTGCAGGAACTGCTGGCCAAGGCACGCGCCCGTACCCGCAAGGGCATCGCCGCCTGTGTCGAGCGTGCGGTGCAGTCGGGCGAGCTGCCCGCCGGCACCGATGTGCGCTCGCTGGCGATGGTGTTCGGGAGCTTCCTGGTGGGCCTGTCCACCCTGGCACGGGATGGTGTGACCTCGGCCGCCCTGGACAGCGCAGTGACCGGGGTCATGCAGGTATGGGACGCGGCCGCTCAACGCCCCGAGGCCCCGTGACGGAGTTGCCTCAGCCCCTGCGCACGATCCGCTGAATCGCGTCGTAGATCTCGTTCTCCGCGTCCACGGGGTCCACCTCCCCCGCCAGCGCCGCGAAAGACACCGCCTCGGCCACCCCCAGCACGGCGCGCATGGCGGCCGGCTGCAGAGGCTTCTTCGCGAAGGGCTCGAGCGCATGGCGGCACTTGTCCAGGAACAGGGCTTCATGCGCCTTCTTCAGGGCCTCCAGCTCGGGGGAGCCCGTCAGCGCCGCGCTCACGCCCGGCATCTCCCGGCCCATGGTCATGACGCAGTCGACATAGCTCGCGGCGATGACCTTGGCGACCGCGGGAAGTGTCCTGGCGCAGGCGGCGAGCGCCTCGTCCAGCAGCGCGTGCTGCCGGCCGTCGTACTCCTCGTAGAGCGCCGCGAGCAACCCGTTGCGCGTCCCGAAATGGTCGTAGACGACGGGCTTCGTCACGCCCGCACGCTCGGCCAGATGGCCCAGCGTGAGCGCATCGCCGCCTTCGCTGCGGACGATGGACCACGCGACGTCCAGCAGCTGGCGCTGCCGGGCCTCTTTGGACAGGCGCCGCTGGATCGTCCGGCCCGCGTCCGGCTGCTTCGGATGGCTTGACATGGATAACCTACCAAAAGTAATTTACGGTGCTAATATACGAATGGTAGTTTAAGCCCACCTCAAGGAGTTGCCATGCATGCCCTCGTCGTCGTCAGCCACCCCGACCCCCAGTCGCTCACCCACGCGGTCGCGCGCTCGTTCGCCGAGGGCGTCGAAGCGCTCGGCCAGCACACCACCGAGCTGGCGGACATCGCGGCGGAAGGGTTCCAGCCCGCCTTCAATCTAGCGGACCGGGCCACGTTTTTTCAGAAGGCGTCCGCTCCGCCCGACGTGCTGCGCGAGCAGGAGCGCATCGACCGCGCAGGCGCGCTGGTGCTCGTCTACCCGGTCTACTGGTGGTCGTTTCCCGGACAGCTCAAGGGCTGGATCGACCGCGTGTTCTCCAACGGCTGGGCGTACTCGGAAACCCCGGACGGCGCCATCGAGAAACGGCTCGGGCGCCTTGCCGTCCACCTGGTCGGGATCGGCGCCGCCGACGAGGGAACGTATGCGCGGCATGGCTACGACACGGCGTTGCGCACGCAGATCGACCACGGCATCTTCGGCTACTGCGGCGCCACGGTGGTGACTTCCCACATCCTGTACGGCATCGACGGCGCGAGCGCTGTGTCCCACATCGCCACGGCGCGCGAACTGGGCCGCAACGCGTTCGCAGAGCACGCCACGGAGGGCGTCAGGCCGTGAACGTCTCCGGCCAGACCAGCGAGCGGTGAACCTGGGCCCCCGCCATGGCCCCGCTGCCCACCGCCAGCGACACCGAATGGGGCACGCGCGCCACGTCGCCGCAGGCGAACACCCCGGCCACCGAGGTCTTGTTCTCCGCATCGGTGCGGAGCTGGATGCCCATGGGCGTCTCCTCCAGCGCGCAACCCATGCCCTCGGCCAGGCCATTCGATGGAGACGTGCGTGGCGCCGCGAACAGGCCCGCGAAGGACAGCTGCCGCCCATCGGCCAGCATGACGTCGGCATGGCCTGAGATCCGGTCGATGGGCGCCAGCTCGATCGCCACGCCCCGGCGCTCCAGCTTCGCGCGGGTCTCGGGGCTCACCTCCACGGCGCCATTGACGAGCAGCGTCACTTCGCCCCATTCGGTGAGCAGTTCGGCCTGGTGGAGCGACAGCGGGCTGCTGCCGACGATGCCGATGCGCCCCTGGTTCAGCTCATAGCCATGGCAGTACGGGCAATGGAAAACCGACTGCCCCCAGCGCTCGGCCAAGCCCGGTACGGCGGGAAGCTGGTCGGCCACGCCGCTGGCGAACAGAATGCGGCGCGCGGCGTGCGAGACGCCGTCGGCCGTCATGACCTCGAAGGCGTCCCACTGCCCCGTGATCGCGTGGACCCGCCCGTCGTGCCACGTCAGCGTGGGATAGGCCTCCAGCTGGCGGCGCGCCTGCAGAGCGATCTCGCCCGGTGGCACGCCGTCCTGGCCGAGAAAGCCATGCGAATGGCTGGCGAAGCGGTTGCGGCGTTCGCCCGCGTCGATCACCCGCACGGCACGCCGCGCCCGGACCAGTTGCAGGGCCGCGGCCATGCCCGAATAACTTCCGCCGATGACGATGACGTCGTGCTGCATGCTCAGTTCCTTGTGCGTTGGACGGCCGCATGCCGGCGCGCGAAGTCGGCGGCAAGGTCGGCCAGGGTGATTTCGGAGAAACGCTGGAGCAGCAACGCCTCGGCCTCGGCGAACGCGCCTTCGAGCGCGGCATTCACCGATTGCTCGACCAGGCACTCGGGCGCCTCATGGCGGTTGCCGATGGCGAACATCGCCGGCTCGCCGAGCGCCTCGTGCAGCTGACGCAGCGTGACCGTGCGCAGGTCGGCCTGGATGCGCCATCCACCGGCGTGGCCTCGCTCGGACTGGACGATGCCGGCGTCGCGCAGGAATCCCATGGTGCGCCGGACGACGACGGGGTTGGTGCCCAGGCACCGGGCCAGGGCGTCGGACGTCATGCGCCCTTCCTGCTCCGCCATGTGCAGCAGGGCGTGGAGGACCGACGAGAGGCGGCTGTCGCGTTTCATGTAACTTATGATGTTCCATTTAACGCGCGACGTCAACCCGCCGGCGGGCGCGCGCTATGCCGGGGTGTCGGGGGATTTCGCCGGCAGCGCCAGTTCGAAGACGGTGCCCTGCGCGTCGGAGCGCAGCACCTTCAAGGTGCCCTGGTGCTTCTCGGCCACCAACCGGGAAAAGGCGAGACCGACGCCCCACCCCACCCGGCCCTGGTGGTTCTGGCCCCGCGTGAAAGGCTCGAAAATCCGCTCCCAGTCGCCTTCCGGGATCGGGGTGCCGGCGTTCCGGACGCACAACCGGACGTGCGTTGCCGAACGCTGGAGGGAGCACTCGATGACGGTGCTTTCGCTGCCGTATTTGCGGGCATTGAGCAGCAGGTTCTCCACCACCCGGAACAGGGCGTCGGCGTCCCACTCGCCGGCTCCGTGCCCCTTCACGCTCACCCGCTCTTCGAGAACGGCCGAGTTCTCGCTCACCACCTCTTCGACGATGCCGCGCAAATCCACCGGGGAGCGGTGCATCACGATGTCTCTTCCGCTCTCCAGCGAAAGACTGTCGAGCGATGCCCTGAGCATGCGGTCCAGACGCTTGTGGCTGCGGTGCAGCCGTGCCAGCGGGCCGGTGAATTTCGGGTCGTCGCTCAACTTCGCCAGCAGATTGGCAGCCAGCGTGGCCGTCTGCAGGGGGTTTCTCAGGTCGTGCGTCACGGCGGCCGCGAAGGTCTGGCGCAGCCGGTCTTTCTCGAGGTTGGAATCTTCCATCGCCTGCTCGGCCCGGTCGGCGGCGACCGCCATGGCCCAGAGCGTCCCACCCAGCGCGGCCAGCGCAGACCAGCAGAGGAGCAACAGGGCGGTTTCTGCATCGATGACGCCGGCACGCAGGCTTTCCAGCACCGCGGTACTGGCCACCAGGATGCACGCCGCGCCCGTCAACAGCATCTTCAGGCCCGGCCTGCCCGTCGCCCCTTCCGAGGACAGCGACGCGGCAATGCCGCTGTGCCGGCAAGCCAGCAGACCGCTGATCGCCAGCGAGAAGAAGCAGATGCTCGTGGGGATCGACACCCCGGTCCCCGGCAGGTAGCGGTAGAGGAGGCTGTCCGGCGCCATATGCCCGAGCCCCAGCAGCACCGACACCAAGAGAAGCCCGAAAGCGACCAATTGGCCTTGCGCGAAATACCGCCGGCCGATCATGGCCGATGAGCTGCCGCTCAACACCAGCAGCACGCCCGTCAGAGGGGCCGACCAGATTTCCGGCGGCAGGGAAACACCTGCCGCCCACGCCCCGGCCCGGACCAGCAGGACGGCAGCGCCGCCCGCCACGACCAGCACACCGAAGACCCACGACCGCGCGCCTTTCAGCGGAGACGCCAGCACGGCTGCCACACCGAACAGCACCATGACGGCCGTCATGATGGACAGGGGCGGACGGCCCGGCGCGAGACTTGTAAGGGACCGCTCATTGGCAAGCCACCCCACCAGCGAAAGGATGCTGATGGCGGCGGCCAGCACGGCGAAACCGGTGTGCGCGTTGGAGAGATTCCTGTCCCGGATCTCGGCGGCTGAGGACATGGCGGCGGAAATGAAGATACCGGGCACCGACGGCGCTTGACCGCCGTTCATAGGCGGCGCCCGGCGCCAGCGAAGCGTGGCGGGCCAGCGGCGCAGGCCAGCGTTCGCGGCGCGATCGATCGGACCGTGGGTTACCGATCCCCGGCGGAGGGTGCCTGCTGCATGCGGTCCTCGTTGGTGGAGCTGCGCGCGCCCTTGAGGTGCATTTCGACGTCGGCCGCCTTCGTGCCCACCTCGGCCACGGCATCCCGCAGCTGGCTTTCGGTCGTGTTCAATTCCTTGACCCAGCGCGCGACGGAATCCGGATCTTCAAGGTTCACAAGGTCTGGCTTGCCTGCGGATGGCTGCATATTCACTCCTGGTCTCGTTGATGACATGGACGAGCTTCGAGAGTAAGTGGCCCGCGGGGGCACCGCTGTAGGCCGATGCACCGACGTGGGCTCAGTGCGATGTCCGGTCGGGGGCCGCAGGGTGCAGCCTGTCCGCATCGTGCGGTCGCCCCGGCCCCGCCTGCCCCTCCAGCCATCCCGCGAAGGTTTCCAGCGCCGGAAACGGCGGCCCGTCGCGCCGCGAGCAAACGAAGTAGCCACGTCCGCAGGAGACATCGATGTCGAACGGCATCACCAGCTCCCCCACCGACAGCTCGCGCTCCACCAGGCAAGCGGGCACGACGGCGACGCCCATCCCGGCCTTCGCCGCGATGATCAGGTGCATCGTCAGATCGAACCCCGGCCCGAGCCGCGGCGTGCACGGCGCGCCCGCCCGGGCGAACCAGCGCTCCCAGTTGTCGGGAAAGTTGGTGTGGTGCAGCAGGGTGGCGGACTGCAGGGCCTGCGGCGTGCGGTACTTCTGCCGCAGGCCCGGCGCGCACACCGCGATGAACTCGCGTCCGATCAGGTAGCGCGCCCGGATGTGCGCGGGCCATCGCCGCTGGGGCCGCTTCACTTCGATCCACAGGTCGACGTCGTCGCGCGTGAAGTCCTCGTCGTGCTTGAACTGGCGCAGCTCGATCTCGATGCCCGGGTGCTCGGCCCTGAACGCGGGCATCCGTGGCATGAGCCACTGGATGCTCAGCGTGGGGATCACGCTCAGCCGTACCCGCTGCGGCAGGGCCGAGCGCCCCATGGCTTCGGCGGCCGATTCCAGCGCGAGCACATGCCGCTCCGTGAGCCGGCGCAGCTGCGTTCCCCGCGCCGTCAGCGTGACACCCGTCGCATAGCGCTCGAAGAGCCGTTCGCCGGCAAGATGCTCTTCCAGTCGCTGCACCGCGCGGCTCACGGCGGCGGGGGTCACGCACAGAGCATCGGCCGCGCGGCGGAAACTGCCGTGCCGGCAGACGGCCAGGAACGCATGCAGCTCCACCAGCGACGGAGAATGGATCTTCATGGCGGGTGATTACACCATGTCAACACCCAGGGCGTATTTGTCGTTTGTTGCCGGCGCCCGGTTTTCTTAATCTCGCGGCTTCTTCACCGAGGTACCACATGCAGATCAAAAGACGCGACTTCATGGGCATGGCCGCAGCAGCGACCGCAGCGGGGAGCATGGCGCCGCTGTCGTTCGCACGGGCGCAATCCACCCCCTATCCGAACAAGCCCGTCACCCTCGTGGTGCCGTTCGCTCCGGGTGGATCGGTCGACAACTCGGGCCGGCTGATGGCCGACCGCCTGAGCCGCGAGCTGGGCGTTCCGGTCATCGTGGACAACAAGGGCGGCGCCGGCGGCACGATGGGCTCCGTCTACGTCGCCAGGGCCAAGCCCGACGGCTACACGCTGATCGTGACGTCGCAGAGCACGCACGTGGTCAACCCGGCCGTGAACCCCAGCCTGCCCTACGACGCGGTGAAGGACTTCGCGCCCATCACGCTGATCGACCGCCTCGCCAACGTGCTGCTGGTGAATGCCGACCTGCCGGTGCGCTCGTTCGCCGACCTCGTGAAATACGCCCAGGCCCATCCGGGCGCGCTGAACTACGCGAGCGCCGGCACCGGGTCGGTCTCCCATCTGAGCATGGAGCTTTTGAAGAGCCAGGCGAAGATGCCGATGACGCACATTCCCTACCGCGGCGCCGGTGTGGCGGTGACCGACCTCATCGCCGGGCAGGTGCAGGTCACCTGGAACAACCTGTCGTCCAACCTTCCGAACATCCGTGCCGGCAAACTGCGCGCCCTGGCCGTGGCCTCTCCGCAGCGGATTCCCCAGCTTCCCGATGTGCCGACCTTCGCGGAACTGAAGCTGCCGGATCTGAACCTGACTTCCTGGACGGGCCTGGCGGCACCCGCCAAAACCCCGGACGCCATCGTCCAGAAGCTCTACCAGGCCATGCGCCGGGTGCTGCAGGACCCGGCCACCCGCCCCGTGTGGGAAGACAAGGGCATGATGGTGCCGGAGGACGTGACGCCGCAGGCCTACCGGGCAGAGATCGCCGAGCGCATCCAGTTCTACCAGCGGATCGCCAAGGCCAACCACATCGTGCTCGAATGACCCATCCCTCAGCCCCCACCCGCGCCTACACGCGCATCGACCAGCTGCTGCCCTACGAGCAGGAGATGGTCGCCGTGCGACGCCACCTGCACCAGCACCCCGAGCTCGCGTTCGGGGAGCACGCAACGTCCGACTTCATCGCGGGCAAGCTCGGCGAGTGGGGCTTTGAAGTCTCCCGGGGCATCGGCGGCACCGGCCTGGTCGGCCGCCTGCGCCACGGCGACGGCACGAAGACGCTGGGCATCCGGGCGGACATGGATGCCTTGCCGATCCAGGAAGCGACGGGCGCTGCGCATGCGAGCTGCGTTCCCGGTCTGATGCATGCCTGCGGCCACGACGGGCACATGACCATGCTGCTGGGCGCCGCGAAGTACCTGGCGCGGCACCGCCCCTTCTCCGGCACGCTGCACCTGATCTTCCAGCCCGCCGAGGAGCGCGGCTTCGACAGCGGCGGCAAGGCGATGGTCGAGGACGGATTGTTCGAGCGGTTTCCGTGCGACGCGGTGTACGCGATGCACAACCACCCGGGCATGCCCCCGGGGCGTTTCCTCGTGCGCAAGGGGCCGTTCATGGCGGCGGGGGACCGGGTGTTCATCCAGGTGCACGGCCTCGGCGGGCATGCGGCCCGGCCGCATCTGGCCGTGGACCCGGTGGTCGCTGCCTCGGCGATCGTCATGGGCCTGCAAACCGTGGTGGCCCGCAACGTGGACCCTTCGGAATCCGCCGTCGTCACGGTCGGGCGCCTGCGGGCCGGGGATGCGCTCAACGTCATCCCCGCGGAGGCGGAGATCGGCATCAGCGTCCGGTCGTTCTCCACGGAAGTGCGTACGCTGCTCAAGGAACGCATCACCGCGCTCGTCACGGGCACGGCGGAGGCGCACGGCTGCCGGGCCGAGATCGACTACGTGGAAGGCTACCCGGTGGTGGTGAACGATGCCGCGTCCGTCGATCTCGCGGCGCAGGTGGCCATCGACCTGGTCGGGCCGGAGGCCGTGGATGCGGAGTTCCCACGGCTCATGGGCAGCGAGGATTTCGCGTACATGCTGCAGCGCTGCCCGGGCGCGCTGGTGCGCATCGGCAACGGCCCCGCGGAGGGCGGGCGCGGCCTGCACAACCCGCGGTACGACTTCAACGACGGCATCCTGCCCTATGGGGCGGCCTTCTGGTGCCAGCTGGCGGAGCGGTTTTTGCGGTGAGCCCGGACACCATCGCGCTCCCTGCCTAACTTCAGCCGCGGCTGCACGGATGTTCCTCAGAGTCATTGTTATAGAGCTTCAACCGAGCTAGCCGTCGAGCGCCATCAAGCGCTGCGACAATATCGCCAACCTTTCGGGCATGCGCAGAAGACATCGACTTCAGGCTAACGGAGCGGTAGCTCCAGGTGGTGCTCAATAGGGAATTCGCTGTTGGACGCTGAGGTCCGCCGTTTTAAGCGAGTGCTCGTTGCCCTCCGTCGCGAGCCATCACTGGAGAAGAAGAATGATCCGGAAACTGAAGATTCGCGGCTTCAAGTCCATCACTGAACTCGATATAGAGCTAGGTGTGGTGAACTGCTTCATTGGTGCAAACGGCGTAGGCAAGAGCAACGTGCTGGAGGCCCTGGGCGTTCTGGGGGCCGCAGCCAATGGCGCTGTGGACGACGAGGCCCTGCAGCGTCGTGGCGTGCGCCCTGGCTTGCCTCGACTATTCAAATCGTCTTTCCATGACTTTCGTAGTCTGCCGCACATTGGTCTGGAAGCTGTAGCGCAGAGTGGCGCAACTTACAAGGTCAGTTTATTGAACCCGCTGGAGTCCCCAGACCCAGCTTGGTCGTTCAAGACCGAGACGCTGACAGATGGTCAGAAAACCATTCTGACCGACGGGGTCCGCAACAAAATCAATCTCAATCCGAAGGCTGGTCTCGCAGCGCTCAGGTTGGTAGAGTTGCCTCCTGAAAGCCCGGCGGCTTTGATGTTGCAACAACTGCAGCAATACGCGATCTACTGCCCCAACACCCCCACTTTGCGCGGCATCCTGCCTGACCAACAGACACGCGAACCACTGGGTTTATCCGGAGGACGACTGGCCGAAGCGATATCCGACTTGAAACGTTTCGCTGAGGAATCCCAAGGTGATTTACTGGATGACCTTCTTCGCCTGGTCGATTGGGCTGCGGATGTCGGGACCTCGCGCAGCGTGCAGGCGCTGCTATCCCCATCAGTGGCACGCAGCCAAGAAGTCTTAAAGTTCACCGATCGTTTTATGGCCACCAGCCGTAACGAACTAACGGCTTTTGATGCCAGCGAGGGTGTACTGTATGTACTGTTTACCGCCGCACTGTGCCTGTCGCCGCGCAGCCCTGCGGTGATCGCCATCGACAATCTGGACCAAGCGTTGAATCCGCGGCTGGTCACCGCGTTGACGACGCGGCTGGCAGGCTGGTTGACTCGGGTGCCGTCGGTTGCCAACGACAAAGTTGGCCACAGCCGGCAGCTAATGTTTACAGCTCACAACCCTGCTGTGCTTGACGGACTGGATCTGGACAATGACGAAGTTCGTCTGTTCGCCGTGGACCGAGACAGCAACGGACACACCGTGGTTCGAAGGCTGAAGCCGACACCAGAGTTGAAGGCGCTGAATAGCGATTACCCGCTTTCGCGCTTGTGGACGATGGGGCACCTGGGGGCGGTACCGAATGTCTAGAGCGTGTTATGAACTTTGCTCCGTGAGCGCGAAGGCGAGGGTAGAGTTTGCAGATGCCCCGCAAGCCCTACCCAACAGACGTGAGCGATGAGGAATGGAGCTTCGCTGCGCCCTACCTGACCCTGATGGACCAGCGCGCTCCTCAGCGCGAACACGATCTGCGCGAAGTCTTCAATGCCCTGCGCTGGCTGGTGCGCGCGGGGGCTCCTTGGCGGATGCTGCCCAATGATCTGCCGCCCTGGGAGGCGGT
>CAJYKV010000002.1 GCA_913774955.1 uncultured Acidovorax sp. | reverse complement strand
CTGCATTACCAGCTTGAGGGATGGCTTGGTGATGTTCTCCTTGAGAGCTTCCCTTGCTTCATCGTGACCCGGGGAGCCAAGGACAAGCTTCTTGGCCTGGGTGCGACGGGCGCTCGCTTTGCTGAAGTCGAAGTGACGAAGTCCGAAGCCTTCGACGAGATTGAGCCTGGAAGGGCCATTCCTGAGTTCGCATGGCTTCAACCGATTGGCGAAGCCGGACATGATGACTTCGGTGCCGCGCCGGATGGGAGACTGGTCGTGTCGGAGCGCGCCCTCGAAGCGCTGCATGAGCTGCAACTCTCGAACGCACTGATCGAACCGCTCGCGGATGAGCTGAACTGAGTCGCTACAACGGGCATGTACCCATGCCCCTTGCACTCCTGGTACCTCTGCATTACTGATGTCTCGTCGGTGTGCCAGCTGACCGACGACGGCGCACCATCGCCTGTGACCTGCACCCAGTAGCCGCATCAATCCTTGGGCGAGATTAAGGGTTTTACAGGCCACCAGGACTGCTGCTGACCCGAAGGCGCGTTTGCCGAGCGCCAGCGGGGCAGCACATCACAGAGGCGCCTTACCTCCCCTGGAACGTCTTCGTGCTGTACCACTCCCGCGGCAACCGCTTGAGCACCGGCAACCCGGTCGCCCCATCCCTCCCCTGCTTTTCGATGTAGCTGAAGAACACATCCGCATCCAGCACCCCGATATCCAGCCGCCGCGCCGCGGGTACCGCCGCCAGCGTCTTGTACCCATCACCGCCCGTGGCGTTGAAGCTCAGCACGAACAGCTTGTACGTCTTCGTGGCATTCAGCGGCTCCCACGCGCCGGAAGCCGCATTACGCACTTCGATACCGGAGACGCGCTGGCCCGCCGCGGCAGCGGCGTTCACGTCGAAGCGCAGGCCGCCGGTGTAGGGGTAGGGGCCGGTGGAGCCGCCGGTGCCGAAGACGGCTTCCATGCCGTCCTCCAGCATGGCCTTCACTTCCGTGCCGGTCACGTCGAGGCGGAAGAGCATGTTGCCGAAGGGCAGCACCTGGATGACCTGGGCGGCCGAGACGGTGCCCTGCAGGGGGATGCGCACGCCGCCGCCGCTCTGCAGCGAGATGTCGGCACCGCCGTAGCGGGTGTTGGCCACGTCGAGGTACGCCTGGGCGACGAGTTGCTGGATGTCGCCGCCGCGCGCGCTTACGCTGCCTTCGGCGTTGCAGGCGGCGCTGGAGCGGCTGTAGTCGGAAGAGCCGGCGCCGCCGGGTACGCGGCGCGAGCACAGCTCTTCGGGCGCCACGGCGACCTGGGTGCGGTTGAACACGGCCACGCGGTCCTTGAAGGGCTGCAGGGTGGCGGTGGCCGCGGTGGAGGGCTGGGTCACGCGCAGGAAGCCGGTGGCGGCCACGCTGGCCTGCAGGGCCTTCGCTTCCGCGTCCGTCGGGGCCTTGCCGCCGATGGTGAAGGTGTCGCCGATCAGCACGTGCGGGGTGCCGGCGCACTGGGTGACGTTGCCGTCGGCATCGAAGTTCACCTTCAGCTCGCCCACCACCTGGGCGTATTCCCAGGCCTGCACGATGCAGACGGTGCGGCCGTCCTTGTCGGTGGTGCGCGTCGGGTAGGCGCCGCCGGGCGTGCCCACGCCGGTGGCCTTGAGCGCGTCGGGGCCGAGCAGGGTGTGCGAGTCGGCGCCCACCACCACGTCCACGCCCGAGAGCCTGGGCACGATCTGGCGGTCGGCGTCGTAGCCGATGTGGCTCATGAGCACGATCTTGTTGATGCCCTGGCCGCGCAGGCGGTCGATCTCGCGCTGGGCGGCGGTGGCTTCGTCCTCGAAGGTCGTGTCCGGATCGGGGCTGGACGAGGCCTTGGTCTTGCCGGCGACGGTGAGGCCGACGATGCCGATCTTCTGGCCGGCGCGTTCCACGACGGTGGAAGCCTGGACGGCGCCCCGTGCCTTGGCGGCGTTGAGCGCGGAATTGGCGCCGAAGCGCACGTTGGCGCTCAGGGCCGGTGTTTTGCAGTTGCCCTTGTGCAGCAGGTCGAGGAAGTTTTTCAGGCCCGTGTCGCCCTTGTCGAACTCGTGGTTGCCGAGCGTGAAGGCATCGAAGCAGACGGTGTTCATCATCGCCGCATCGGCCTCGCCGTCGGCGCCCGCGCGGTTGAAGTACAGCGTGCCGGTGAGGGCGTCGCCCGCGTGCAGCTTGAGCACGTTGGGCGCGCGCTTGGAGAGCTCGTCGATCGCCGCGGTGACGCGCGGGAAGCCACCGGCGTCCACGGCCACGGCGACCGGCGCGGAACCGCCCGCGGAGAGCTGCAGGGTCTTGGATCTGGATTCCAGCGTGGAGTGGTGGTCGTTGATGTGCAGTATGGTGAGTTCCATCGGCTGTCCGCCCAGGCCGCCGCCGCCCGATCCTCCGCCGCCGCAGGCCGCCAGCAGGGCGGCCGTGGCCACCACGGCGCCGCCCAGCGCGATGCGGCGCACACCCATGTTTCTTCTCCACACCTTGGCCACCATGGCGCTCTCCTTCGCTTTGTATTGCGTGACAAAAGCACGCATGCTTGCGGCGCGGCGTGACAGCGCGATGAATGGTCGGGCCGGGAAAAAGTGCTTTTGCGGCCCGAGGGGCGCCCGCCTGGGCGCGGTCGCAGGCACACTCCGGGGTTCCGCGATTCCTCCGCTTGCCATGGCCGCGCCTCCATCCGCCGCATCGTCTCCTTCCGGTTCGCCGTCCTTGCCGGGCACCGACTTCCCTCCCGTGCTCTGCACCGTGGACGTGGTGCTGCTCACCCTCAGGGGCAGTGCGCTGCATGCCGTGCTGCTGCGGCGCGAGGACGGCCCGCATGCGGGCGCATGGGCGCTGCCGGGCGGTTTCATCCATGCGCAGGAGGACGGCACGGCCTGGGACGCGGCGGCCCGTGTGCTGCGCGAGAAGACGGGCATCGAGAGCCCCTACCTGGAACAGCTCGCGACCTATTCCGGGGCAGGGCGCGATCCGCGCGGCTGGTCGGTCTCGATCGTCTATTGCGCGCTGGTGCCGGCGGAGCTGCTGGCCGGGGAGCGCAGCGGCACCCGGGGCGAAAGCACGGGCGCCCGGTGGCAGTTGGCGCCGGTGGGCGCGCTGCCGGCCCTGGCTTTCGACCACGCCGACATGGTGGGGCTGGCCGTGGCGCGGGTGCGCTCCAAGAGCCAGTACTCGTCGCTGCCGGTGTATTTCTGCGGGGAGCGCATGACGCTGCCGCAACTGCAGTCGGTGTACGAGGCGGTGCTCGGCGAGCCGGTGAACAAGGTGAGCTTCCGGCGCAAGATCGACGAGCTGGGCATGCTGGAGCCGGTGGAAGGGCTGCTGGAGTCGGGCGCGGCGCACCGGCCGGCGCAGGTGTACCGGTTGCGGGAGAAGTTCCGGCGGTCCCTGTCGGTGGTGGTGCGCGGATTGAACAGCTAGCGCGGCTTGGGACGGCTGTTGGGCCCTCGTGCCGCGGGGCCTCCCAGGCCTTCCTAGAATGCGGGCACATGTCCTCCGGCCCGTTACCGTCCGCTTCCTCCGCCCCGCCGTTCCCCGTGCCGCTGCGCCCGGAATGCCCACCGGGCGTGTGCAATTGCGACCTGCAGGCACTGCTGGAATCGCCTGAGGCCGACCGCCGGGTGCTGCGCCTCACGCGCGAGGAGGAGAAGCGCCTCGTGCAGCGGCTGGAGGCGATCGAGAGCCTGGCGGACCTGCGGCGCATCGAGGGCCGGCTGGAGGAGCAACTGGGCATCCGCCTCGGCATCTCGCAGGGCGCGAGCGAGGTGCGCACGCTGCGCGGTATCGCAATCCTGGTGCACGAGCAGCGCGGGCTGTGCCGCAAGACGCGGCAGGCGATCGCGGCGGCCATCCGGCGCGGGATGGAGCGGCGGCCGGAGATCGCCTTCGCGCTGCTGGACGAGGGCGGGCTGTTCGGCTGACGCGCGCAAGAGGCCTGGCGCTGCCGGCCTCTAGCACGATGCGCAATTCCCCGTGCGAGCGCGGGCACGCGGCGGTTCCTACACTCGGCCGTTCCTGACACCCTCAACCCAACAACCAGGACCGATCCCATGGAATTGCTCGACGTACTGCAGTGGCGCTATGCCACCAAGAAGATGGACCCCGCCCGCGCCGTGCCGCAGGACAAGGTGGACCGCATCGTGGAGGCGGCCCGGCTGGCGCCCACTTCCAGCGGTTTGCAACCCTTCGAGATCGTCGTGGTGACCAATCCTGACGTGCGCGCCCGCATCCGCGAGGTGGCGTGGAACCAGGCCCAGGTGACGGACGGCTCGCACCTGCTGGTGTTCGCCGCGTGGGACGACTACACGGCCGAGCGCATCAACGCGATGTTCGACTACACCAACGAAGTGCGCGGCTTCCGCAACGAAGGCTGGGAGAACTACCGCAACATGCTGCTGGGCTCGTACCCGCAGCGCGGCGCGGAAGTGAACTTCCAGCACGCCGCGCGGCAGGCGTACATCGGCTTCGGCGCGGCCATCATCGCCGCGGCGGCCGAGCAGGTGGACAGCACGCCCATGGAGGGCTTCCAGCCCGAGGCGGTGGACGAGATCCTGGGCCTGCGCGCGCGCGGCCTGCGCAGCGTGCTGCTGCTGCCGCTGGGCTACCGCCAGCCCGAAGGCGACTGGCTGGTGAACCTGGAGAAGGTGCGCCGTCCGCGCGACCAGTTCGTCTCCGAAGTGCGCTGAACCTCTGGCGAAGCCGGCAAGGGCGGTAACGCAGGAAGGGCGCACGCTCGAGAAAGCACGCCGATGCTCACCGACGCGCGGTCGCGTCCTTCGCATCGCCCGCGAGGTCGGCCGGCGTGTCGACGTCCCGCACGATGCCCGGGTCGTCCACGGCGACGGTGCGGGCAGCGTCCCAATCGATGCGGTGCGCGGCTGCCTGCGCACCCGAAGCCTGCGCGAGGGATGCGAAGCACCTTCGTGGAATGCCGCGCGGGTTGCCGGGCCGGCCTTGCCAGAGCGGCATCGCCGGTTCTCCAGGAAACCGCACCAGCGCATCGCGCAGCGCCGCCAGCGTGTCCTCGCGCACCCAGGGCATGTCCCCCAGGCCCACCGCCACGGCCTGCAGCCCGGGCTGGGCGATCGACCACTGCATGGCCGCGGCCAGCGACGTGCCCTGGCCTTCGCGGCAGCGTTCGTTCGGCACGGCCTCGAGCCCGAGGCGGGTGCACAGCTCCAGGCCGAACGCATCGCCCGGCGGCACCACCACCGCGGTCCGCGCGAAGACGCGCGCGAAAACCCCTGCCACGGCGGCGAGCATCGGTGTGCCGTCCGGCAGCAGGGCGCGGCGCTTGTCGCTGCCGAAGCGCGAGGCGGTGCCGGCCGCGAGGATGATGCCTGCCACCCCGGCTGCGCCGGGCCGTTGCGGGAACGCGGACGTCCCGATGCCGGACGGTGCTGGACCGGCGGTGGGCACGGAGGGGGCAGGAGATGCGGGAGATACGAGGGACGCGGGGGGCATGGCCGCAGCATACGGCCGCGCCGCGCATTTGCGCCGCAGGCCGACCGTGTGCGCGCGCTCCTCCTACAGGGGGCGGGGTATGCGCCGACGACACTTCCTGGTCCACCGGCCGTGAAGGAAGCGAGATGTCATCCAGCCACCCCACGTCGGTCGCCCGCCCCAGCGGTCCGGCCGAATCCGCCGTGTCGGTCCATGCCGTGCGCCTGCACGTGAACGGAACGCCACAGTACCTCGATATTCCCTGCTGGGTCACGCTGCTCGACGCGCTGCGCGACCTGCTCCAGCTCACCGGTACCAAGAAAGGCTGCGACCACGGACAGTGCGGCGCCTGCACGGTGCTGGTGGACGGGCAGCGCATCAACAGCTGCCTCACCCTCGCCGTGATGCACGACGGCGCGCACATCACCACCGTCGAAGGCCTGGCGGGCCTGCGGGACGGTGCGGATGCCGATTCCGACGCCGGCACCGCCCCAACCGGTGCGCCGCGGGCCGCCGATGCGCTGCACCCGCTGCAGCAGGCCTTCATCGACCACGATGCCTTCCAGTGCGGCTATTGCACCCCAGGGCAGCTCTGCTCCGCCGTGGGGCTGCTCAATGAGGGCGGTGTGCGCACGGCCGACGATATCCGGGAGCGCATGAGCGGCAACCTGTGCCGCTGCGGCGCCTACCCGCAGATCGTGCAGGCCGTCGTCGAAGTGGCGGGTGTGCCGCTGCGGGGCCCCATGCAGGCTTCTGCGCGGCCATCACAGCCGCCGCAGCACACGCACCAGGCCCAGCCGGCGCCGGCCGGGGAGGACGCGGCATGAGGGGCTTCGACTACGTGCCGGCGACCGACGCCGAGATGGCGCTCGCCACCATGCCGCAGGGCATGCACCACGCGAGCGAGCGCGCTCTGCCCGCGAAGTTCATCGCCGGCGGCACCAACCTCATCGACCTGATGAAGGAAAGCGTGATGCGGCCGGGCCGCCTCGTGGACGTGGGGCGCCTGCCGTTCGCCGGCATCGAGGAGACCGACGGCGGCGGCGTGCGCCTGGGAGCGCTGGCCCGCAACGCCGCCACCGCGAAGCACCCGCTGGTACGCGAGCGCTATCCGCTGCTCGCGGCCGCGATCCTCGCCGGGGCCTCGCCGCAGATCCGCAACATGGCCACCAACGGCGGCAATCTGATGCAGCGCACGCGCTGCCACTACTTCTACGACGTGGCCGTGCCGTGCAACAAGCGCGAGCCGGGCACGGGCTGCCCGGCGCGCGACGGGCTGGCGCGGCAACTGGCGATCCTGGGCACCAGCGAACAGTGCATCGCCACGCACCCGTCCGACATGTGCGTGGCCCTGGCGGCGCTGGAGGCCGTGGTGCACGTGCGCTCCCCGCGCGGCGAGCGCACGGTTCCCTTCTCGGACTTCCACCGGCTGCCCGGCAGCGAACCCGACCGCGACACGGTGCTGGCGAGCGACGAACTCATCACCCACATCGCCTTGCCGGCGCAGGGCTTCGCGCGGCATGGCGCCTACCTGAAAGTGCGCGACCGTGCCTCGTATGCGTTCGCGCTGGTGTCGGTCGCGGCGGGGCTGGACCTGGGCGAGGACGGCCGCATCCGCGCGGCACGCATCGCCGTGGGCGGCGTGGCGCACAAGCCCTGGCGCGTGCCGGAGGCCGAAGAGGCCCTGGCGGGCCGCGAGCCCACGGCCGAGGCGTTCGCGCAGGTGGCCGAGCGGCTGCTGCAGGGTGCGCGCGGCCACGGCGCGCCCGGCGGCCCGGGCGACAACCGCTTCAAGATCGAACTGGCCCGGCGGGCCATCGTGCGCGCGCTGGAGATGGCGCGTGACGGCGAACTCACCAACACCGGCGAACTGGGCGCCGGCCACGTACAGGACGCGCAACCATGAACGCACCGATGCCGAACGAAGCGGCGGACCGCGCACAGGTGGGGCAACAGCCCCGCGCCGATGCCGGCACCGGGCCGGTGAAGCTGGGCATGCCCGTCTCGCGCGTGGACGGCCGCCTGAAGGTGACGGGCCAGGCCCGCTATGCGGCCGAGCACCACGACGAGGGCATGGCCTTCGGCGTGGTGGTCAACAGCAGCATCGCCAAAGGCCGCATCCTGCGCATGCATCTCGACCGTGCCCGCGCGGTGCCCGGCGTGCTGGACATCATCACCCACGAGAACCGCCCGAAGGTCCGCTCCATGGACCTGTTCTACAAGGACATGACGGCGCCCGGCGGCTCGCCCTTCAAGCCGCTGCTGGACGACGTGGTGCGCTACAGCGGCCAGCCCGTCGCGCTGGTGGTGGCCTGCACGTTCGAGGCGGCACGCTGCGCGGCCTCGCTGGTGGACATCGACTACGAAGTGGAGCGCCACGAGACGCACCTGCTGCGCCACCTGGGCCGCGCGCGCGATCCCAGCCGCATGAAGGCCGGCTATTCGCCGCCCCCGAAGCCCCGTGGCGATGCCGACGGCGCCTTCGAGCGCGCGCCGGTGAAGATCGAGGCCGAGTACTACAGCGGCGTCGAGCACCACAACCCGATGGAGATGCATGCCTCCACCGTGCTGCGCGGCGAGGACGGCCACCTCACCATCTACGACAAGACGCAGAGCCCGCAGAACAGCCGCTGGCTGGTCTCGCGCGTGTTCGGCCTGGGCGAGGACGAGGTCACGGTGCGCAACCCCTTCGTGGGCGGCGCCTTCGGCTCCGGGCTGCGGCCGCAGTACCAGCTCGTGCTCGCGGTGATGGCGGCGCTGCACCTGCAGTGCTCGGTGCGCGTGGTGCTCACCCGCCAGCAGATGTTCACCTTCGGCCACCGGCCCGAGACCTGGCAGCGCCTGAAGCTCGCGGCCGACCGCGACGGCACGCTGCACGCCATCGTGCACGAGGCCGTGGCGGAAACCTCGCGCATGGAAGACTACGTGGAGGTGGTGGTGAACTGGTCCGGCCAGCTCTACCGCTGCGACAACGTGCGGCTCGGCTACCGGCTGGTGCCGCTCGACCAGTACACCCCGCTGGACATGCGCGCGCCCGGCGCGGCGCACGGCGTGCATGCGCTCGAGGTCGCCATGGACGAGCTCGCCTACGAACTCCGCATGGATCCGCTGGCGCTGCGCCTGAAGAACTACGCCGACCGCGACGCCTCGAAGGACCTGCCGTTCTCCACGAAGGAACTGCGCGCCTGCTACGGCCTGGGAGCGGCACGATTCGGCTGGGACGGCCGGCCGATCGAACCGCGCTCGATGCGCGAGGGCCGCGAACTGGTGGGCTGGGGCATGGCCACCGGCACCTGGGATGCGATGCAGATGTTCGCCAAGGTGCGCGCGGTGCTGCATGCCGACGGGCGCCTGGAAGTGAGCAGCGCGGCGTCCGACATCGGCACCGGCACGTACACGGTGATGTCGATGATCGCGGCCGAGGCCATGGGCCTGCCGCTCGAGCGTGTCACGTTCCGCCTGGGCGACTCCACGCTGCCGATGGCGCCGATCGAAGGCGGTTCCTCGCACGTGGCTACCGTCGGCTCGGCGGTGGAGGGCGCCTGCGAGAAGCTGCGCCGCCTGCTGTGGGCGCTGGCGCAGCGCACGCGCGGCTCGGGCTTCGAGCGCACGCTGCTGCGGGACGTGGAGTTCGTGGACGGCCGCCTGCGCCGCCGCGGCGCGCCCGTGGAAGACCGCGGCATGGCTTTCACCGACATCCTCGCCGCGCAGGGGCGCTCGCAGGTGGAGGCCCGCTACCTGCTGCTGCCCAATGTGCTGAAGCAGAAGAACTACGTGCGCGCCACGCATTCGGCGGTGTTCTGCGAGGTGAAGGTGGACGAGGAACTGGGCACCGTGCGCGTGACGCGCGTGGTCAGCGCGATCGCGGCCGGGCGCATCCTGAGCGCCAAGACGGCGCACAGCCAGATCACCGGCGGGGTGGTGTGGGGCATCAGCCAGGCGCTGCACGAGGAAACGCAGACCGACCATGCGCTGGGCCGGTTCATGAACCACAACTATGCCGAGTACCACGTCGCCTCGAACGCCGACACGCCGCCGATCGACGTGATCTTCGTGCAGGAGGACGACCGCATCGTGAGCCGCCTGGGCGCCAAGGGGGTGGGCGAGATCGGCATCGTGGGCGTGGCCGCGGCCGTGTGCAACGCGATCTTCCATGCCACCGGCCGGCGCGTGCGCTCCACGCCGATGACGCCCGACAAGGTGATGCGGCCCGCGCCCGACGTGCCGCCCCAACCCATGGAACACGTGCCCGCCGCGGTGGCTGCGCAGGCGATGGACGAACCGCGGTGACGCACGACTCCGCACCTGAACTGCGCGTGGCCCGCGCGCTGCACGGCTGGCGCGCCGCCGGCCGCCACGCGGTGCTCGCCACCGTGCTGCGCACCTGGGGCTCGTCGCCGCGGCCCGTGGGCTCGTGGATGGCGCTGCGGGACGACGGCCTGATCGAAGGCTCGGTCTCCGGCGGCTGCATCGAGGACGACCTGCTGCGGCGCTGCCTGCCCGGAGCTGCGCAGTGGGGCGGGCGGGCTCCGGAGCGCGTGCGCTACGGACTCACCGCTGACGAGGCGCACCGCTTCGGCCTGCCGTGCGGCGGCACGCTGGAGCTGCTGCTCGAATACGACCCCGAGCCGCTATGGCTGCAGCGCCTCGTGCAGTGGCTGCAGGAGCGCAGCGTGGTGTGGCGGCACCTGCGCTGCGCGGACGGCGCGGTGACGCTTTCCACCGAGACCCTTGCCGCGCCCGTGCAGGGCGCGCTCTCTCTGCTCGACCACGGCGACACGCTGGCGCAGCGCCTCGGGCCCTCGCACCGCATGCTGCTGATCGGCGCGGGCGCGCTCACCGAATGCCTGGCCTCCATGGCCATGCCGTGCGGCTTCGCGGTGGCGGTGTGCGACCCGCGCGAAGAGCACCGGCAGGGCTGGAACCTGCCCGGCGCGGAGCTGGTCGACGGCATGCCGGACGACGCCGTGCTGGCGATGGGCATGGATGCGCGCACCTGCGTGATCGCGCTCACCCACGATCCGAAGCTCGACGACCTCGCGCTGCTGGAAGCCCTGCAGGGTGACGCGTTCTACGTGGGTGCGATCGGTTCCGCCGCCACCACGGCGGCGCGGCGGCAGCGGTTGCGCGAGCATTTCGACATCGGCGAGGACGCGCTGGCGCGCCTGCGCGGGCCGATCGGTCTGGCGATCGGCAGCCGCACGCCGCCGGAGATCGCCGTGAGCGTGCTGGCCGAAGTGCTGGCCGCGAAGAACGGCGTGGCGCTGCCGGCGGCATCCCGCATGACCGAATCCGCGCTCATCCACGGGGGTGCCGCTCCTGGTGCGGCCTGCGGCTGGACGCCCCACGGAGGTGCCGCGGCTGCCTGACGCGGGCACGGCGCCTGCGCCGATGGGGCCGTAGGAGCGGGCCGACCGGCAGGGGGGCCACGCACCGATGGAGTGCAACCCCATGCTGGGAAACCATGGAGCCATACGCCACCGGTACCCCATCATGAGAACTTCCACGCTGACCGCCCCCACCTCCGACGCTGCCGACGACGCCCCCCAGGCCCCCCGACGAACGCCCGCGCACGCGCCCGTGCGCGCACCGGAAGGGCGCTACCAGTCGCTGCATACGGCCTTGCACCAGACCGCCCCCACGGCCGAGGCGCGGCGCCAGGGTGCCGCGCTGCTGCGCGAAACGCAGGCCCGTGCCGACCTCCCGGCGGCCACGCTGCCGGAGCGCCCGGAGGACCTGCACGACTGGATGGCCGCGAGCCACGCCGCCGTGTCGGCCCAGTACGGCGAATACCTCGCCGCGCGGCAGGCGGGCGAAGGCCGGCGGTACTTCCGCAACCGGGCCCATGCCCTGCATTTCCTGCGGGCGGTGGCCCCGACGAAGCTGGTGGACGGCAGCTGGCTCTATGGCGTGCTGCGGCATGCGCGCAACCCGCGCATGGAGGAACTGGTGCGTACGTACGTGGAAGAGCTGGGCGACGGCGCACCCGACAAGAACCATGTGCTGCTCTACCGACAGCTGCTGTCGCGCTACGGCCTCTCGCAGGGCCCGGCCCTGCCCGACGCGCTCTACGAGCAGGGCGCGGTGCAGCTCGCGCTGGCCTGGAACGCGGAAGAGTTCCTCCCCGAAGTCATCGGCTTCAACCTGGGTTACGAGCAACTGCCGTTGCATCTGCTGATCACCTCGTACGAGCTCAACGAACTGGGCATCGATCCGTACTACTTCCAGCTGCACGTCACGGTGGACAACGCCGACACGGGCCATGCCCGCCAGGCCTGCGATGCGGTGCTGGCCCTGCTGCCCCGCCATGGCGACCCCGAGGCCTTCTGGCAGCGCGTGCGCCAGGGTGCCCGGCTGGGCGATGCGGGCCTGGGCACCACCCGCGTGATCGCGGACTTCGACATCCGCGCCGAGGTGGTGCGCATCTTCCAGGCGAAGTGCGGTGCCGGCCAGGGCATGCATTCCGACTATTGCAAGGTGGCCGGCCGCAGCGTGAACGACTGGCTGTCGGCGCCCGAGGGCATGGATGCCTTCCTGGAAGCGCTGGTGCAGGCGAACTGGATCAAGCCCGGCCGCCCGGTGGCAGAAAGCCGCTTCTGGGGTTTGCTGCAGGGGCCGCGCTCGGAGATGTTCGGCGTGTTCTCACCCTATGAGCTGCAGGTGATCCACGACTGGATCCGCGGTGACGAGGCCAGCGCCGACGGGCAGGCGTTCTTCGAGCCCGCCTCCGCCAACGAGACGCGGCGCCGCCCCACCTTCCGTGCGCTGCAGCGCGCGCGCAAGAGCGATGCGGGTGCGGCAGGATCAGCGGACGTGCTCGATCCGGACCTGGTGGCCTTCAAGGAACGCCTGGCCACGCTGGACGCCGATGCGCAGTTCGAGGCGCTGGTCACGGCCATGTCGCCCTCGGAGCACTGGACGCCGGTGGGGCTCTATGCCACGCGCCGCTTCGTGGCATCGCATCCCTGAACCGTGGCCTTCCGACCGGGGCGGGGGCTGCCCCGGCCCGGGGCCGAATGGAATGGAAAAAGCCGCCACGCGAGGAGCGTGGCGGCTTTTTCATGCGTGTTTGCCTATCAGGCGCTGCGCAGTGCCAGGGCCGGCTCCGCGTCCCCCACCGCGGCGTCGTTGGCCGCCGCCCGCCGTCGGCGCGCCTTGCGCACGTACTCCGGGTGGAAGCAGCGCTCGCTGCCGTCCGAGAACGCCACGGTGATCGATTCCGCCGCGATCGCGCGCACCGTGCCCTCGCCATAGCGCTTCACGCGCACCGGCATGCCGAGTTCGAACACGGGCCGGGCGGGCGCAGCGGCCTTCGCGTCCGCCGCGGCGGCGTCCGGCACCGGCACGGCGATGGCCGAGACGTCCGATGGCTTTTTGCGGGCCGTGGCCAGCGCGGCCGGCGTGAGCGTGGGCGGCACGGCCGCCGCTGACGCCGCCGCGTTGGCGATCGCCTGCTGCGCATCGAGCGCGGCGATGCGGCGGCAGTTGTCGCAGGTGCCGCAGCGCTGCGTCTCGCGCGCGTGGCCGAAGTAGTCGAGCAGCACCTCCCAGCGGCAGCCGCCGGTCTGCGCATAGAACACCATGCGTTCGAGTCCGTCCTGGTCCTGCGTGCGCTTCTGCGCATAGTCTTCCAGCAGGGCGATGAGCGATTCGCTGTCGATGTCCGCGCGGCGCAGCGCCAGGCGGCCGTCGGCCTTCTGGGTGACGATGCGCCGGCGGCGCAGCAGGCCGAGCGCGACCTGCAGCTTGGAGCGCGGGCGGTCGAGCGCCTGCTGCAGCAGATCGAGCGTCCAGCCTTCGTGGGCGCCGGGCGGCGGCGACTGCAGCGCGCCGTACAGCGCGTCGAGGTCGTCCGGCGTGGGATAGCGGCCGGCCAGGAAGAACTGCTGCACCGCCTTGTCCTTGCGCAGGAAGAGCAGGGTGCACTGTGCCGGCTGGCCGTCGCGTCCCGCGCGGCCGGACTCCTGGTAGTACGCATCCAGACCGCCGGGCATCTGGTAGTGGATCACGAAGCGCACGTCCTGCTTGTCGATGCCCAGGCCGAATGCGTTCGTGGCCACCATCACCCGCAGGTCGCCCGCCATGAAGCGGTCCTGCGCCTCGCCGCGTTCGGCGGCCGGCATGCGGCCGTGGTAGATGCCCGCGGATTCGCCCGCGCCGGCCAGCAGCGCATGCACTTCTTCCGCGGCCTTCACCGTGGCGGTGTAGACGATGCCGGAGCCCGCGGATTCCTTCACGGTGCGCAGCAGGCGGTCGCGCTTTTCCTTCTCGTCGGCGAGCTGCTCGGCGCGGTAGTGCAGATTGGGGCGGTAGGTGCCGGTATCGACCACGCCCGCGGCCGGAATGCCCAGCTGCCGGCGGATGTCCTGCGCCACGGGGCCGGCGGCGGTCGCGGTGAGCGCCAGCACCGTCGGGCGGCCCAGGCGCGGCAGGGCCTGGGCGATGTCGAGGAAGGCGGGGCGGAAATCATGGCCCCATTGCGAAATGCAGTGCGCCTCGTCCACGGCCAGCAGATCCACGGGCCCACCGGCCTCGAGCAGTGCCTGGAAGCCCGCGTCCGCCAGCCGCTCCGGCGTGGTGAGCACGATGCGCGCGCTGCCGTCGGCCACGGCCGCTTCGGCGGCGCGCGTTTCCTCGGCGTCCAGCGCGCTGTGCAGCTGCACGGCCGGCACGCCGCGCTCGCGCAGCGCGTCGCACTGGTCGCGCATGAGCGCGATGAGCGGCGACACCACCACCGTGCGGCCCGCGAGCAGCAGCGCGGGCAGCTGGTAGCACAGCGACTTGCCGGCGCCCGTCGGCATGATGGCCAGCGTGTTCTCGCCGCGCAGCACACGGTCGATCACGTCGCGCTGGCCCGCGCGCAGGGCGCGCAGGCCGAAGGATTGCTTCAGGGCCGCCTGGATGCGGGCCTGGCTGGGAGGCCGCTTGGCAGGGGCCGGGGAGGTGGAGGTGGGCATGGCGGCGATCCGATCGTTGCAGGGCCGTGCACCGGGCGCCACGATGGCGCGCCGGTACGTGCCCCTATGCTCGGGCCCGGGCCCGTTGCGGCGCGTGGGACGCCGCTTACCGCCGGTGTCATCCGGGAGCGTGCGCTGCCCGCCCCCTGGCGGGGCAGGGCGCGTCAGCCCGCGGCCGGCGCGACGCAGACCCGGTCGCGGCCTTCCTGCTTGGCCTGGTAGAGCGCCTTGTCGGCACGCTCCAGGATGGTGGCGAGCGGCTCGCCGCCGCCGTGGCAGAAGGCCAGCCCGATGCTCACCGTGAGGTGCCCCACGCCCGGGAAGGGCGCATGGCCGACCGCGATCCGGATCTTCTCGGCGACCAGACGGCCTTCCTCGCGGTCGCTGGGCTCGGGCAGCAGCACCACGAACTCTTCCCCGCCGAAGCGGGCGACGAAATCGGTGGAGCGCACGCAGCCCGCGATCAGCCCCGCCAGGTGCCGCAGCACCGCATCGCCCGTCTGGTGGCCATGGGTGTCGTTGACGCGCTTGAAATGGTCTGCGTCGATGACCATGAGCGCGAACCGCCGGCCGGACTGCCGGCACGTCGCGGCGTATTCCTCCAGCTTCTCGTCGAAGCGCCGCCGGTTGTAGAGACCGGTGAGCGGATCGCGCACCGCGAGGCTCTCCAGCTCCCGGTTGGCGCGGTGCAGGGCCTGGGTGCGCTCCTCGACCTGGGTCTCCAGCGAGGCATTGAGGCGCGAGAGCTCGCGCTCGCGCTCCAGCAGCGACGCCGTCATGGACTGGAACGAGCGGTTCATCTGGGCCACCTCGAGGGTGTCGCCCTCCGGGTAGCGCGGCTCGCCGTCGCGGCGCTCGATCGTGCGGGCCGCCTGCGCGAGCAGCTCCAGCGGCCGGCTGAACCGCGCTGCCAGGCGGTAGGCGAAGAGGCCGCAGAGCAGCGTGGCGGCCAGCCCGAGCAGGGCGAGCTGCCGCTGCATCGCGCGCACGGGTGCCAGCGCCTCCCTGAGCGGCTGGCGCACGACGATGCGCCAGCCGAGGTCCGCGCCCGTCACCTCCGGCATGCGCACGGTGCTGCTCAGGTACTCCGTGCCGTCGGCCCACAGCAGCCGCTCGTAGCGGGCTCCCGTGCGGTCCGCACCGTCCGGCAGCCGGGCCTGTCCCGCGAGCCGGAACGGGTAGAGCACGTTGCCCGCGCTGTCGGCGATGAGCACTTCGGTGCCGGCGCCGGCTGCGCGGTCCACCGCCACGGTCTCCACCGTTTCGGTCACCCAGTACCAGTGCGCATGCGCTCCGAGCACGCCGCGCAGCTGCCCCGCGGAATCCAGAATGGGCGCCGCGAAATCGATGAAGCGCAGAGGCTGGTCCAGATGCTTGTTGGGCAGGCGCTTGGCAAGCAGCACCGCTTCGTGGACGTCGCCCACGAAAAGACGCGTGCGGGCCTCGCGGAACCACTCGCGCTGGTCCACCTTCTCTCCCACGAGCATGCCGCCGGCGGCCTGCAGCACCTGTCCCTCGGGGCTGGCCACGCCGATCCACGCGTACTCCATGTGGGCGTTCTTCCGAACATCGAGCGCGCCGCGCAGGGTGTCGCCGCCCAGGTCGCCCTGCACGAACAGCGGCGACCTGCGCAGCAGATCGATCTCGAGCGCGCGCTCGCGCAGGTTGGCGGCGAGCAGGTCGGTGGCGGAGCGCGCGGTGGTGTGCAGGACCTCGCCCGCGAAGCGCGCGAGGTCCTGCGTGGCGATGCGTCCAAGGTACAGACCCACGCCCAGCACGCTCACGAGCGTGAGGGCGCCGAACCACAGCGTGAGCCGTCCCCGCAGGCTGGGAACGCGTGCGGACGGCTGGCGGATTGAATGCATGCGGCATTGTCGGGCAACCGCCGGGAAGGAAAACCGCCGTTCGGGGAGATTCCGCGGCGGCCGGCGCGCTCCGCGGGGCTCTCCTAAAATGCCGCCCCTTCCGCGGCCCGCGACCATCCGGCGGACCGCACACAGGATTCCTTCCCATGTCCATCATCGTCAACGAAGAACTCAAGGCCTATATCGACCCGCTCACGCCCGAGGAGCACGCCGCGCTGGAGCGCAGCCTGCTGGCCGAGGGCTGCCGCGACGCGCTCGTGCTCTGGGGCGACATCCTCATCGACGGGCACAACCGCTACGGCATCTGCCAGAAGCACGGGCTGCCCTTCAATACAGTGCAGCATCCGCATTTCCGCTCCATGGAAGACGTCCATCTGTGGATGATCGATCAGCACCTGGGCCGCCGCAGCGTTTCGGACTTCCAGCGCGGCGTGCTGGCCCTGCGCAAGCGCGAGATCCTCGCGCACCGCGCGGCGTCGGCCGGCACCCCAGGCGATGCTCAGGCAGCTCCGGAAGCGGGCGAGGCCGCGTCGGCTGGCGCCGCGGGCGAGGGCGATGCCCCCTGGGACGGCCCGGCCGACGCCCCACCCGCGGCGGCGCAGGCCGCAGCGCCGCAGGCCGAGCCGCTGCGCAGCCGGGAGGCGATCGCGCGCGCGGCACGGCTGAGCAGCAGCCAGGTCGTGATGATCGAGAAGATCCAGAAGCAGGCGGCGCCCGAACTGGTGGCGGCCGTGCGTTCGGGGGCGATCTCCATCAATACCGCCGCGGTGGTGGCCACCCTGCCCGAAGAGGAGCAGCGTGCCGCGGCCCTGGCAGGCAAGGATGAGCTGCGCCAGGCCGCCAAGCGGGCGCGCGATGCGCGCCGCAAACCCCGCGCGGACGCGCCGCGGGAGTCCGCGGAAAACGAAGTTTCCGCAGGAGAGAGCGCTGCCGCCCCGGCTGCCGCGGTCACGGACGATGTCGACGCACTGCGCCGCCAGGTGGCCTCCCTCACGGCCGAGAACGAGGCGCTGCGTGAAGAGGTCGCACGGCTGCGCGCGCTCACCGTAGAGTAAGGCTGCGTGCGGGACAGTTGCTCCTTCTTTTGAAGGATATGGCCTACGCGGCATAGTGGCGCGCAGCCCTATCATTGCCCGCTCTCCCCATTCCGCCGCCATGCCGTCCCAACCTCTTCCGAACGACAAGATCCAGAGCAGCATGCCGCTGCGCATGCTGATGGGTTTCGTGCTGGCCGCGCTGGCCACTGCGGTCATCGCCATCTTCACGTACCAGTCGCAGCAGGACCGCTCGGACGCGGTACGGCGCATCAACACGGCCGTCGAGTCGGTGGTGCAGATCCAGTACGTGCTGTCCATCATCAAGGACGCCGAAACCGGCCAGCGCGGCTACCTGCTCGCCGGCGAGCCGCGCTACCTCGGCCCCTACGAGACGGCCGAGGCTTCGCTGGTGTCCGAGATGGAGCGCCTGCGCCTCCTCGTGGCCGATTCCCCGCGGCAGTTGCGCCGTTACGAGCAGCTCGCGCCGCTGGCGCGCCAGAAGATGGCCGAGCTGCAGGAGACGATCCAGTTGCGCCAGTCCGGCCAGATCGACGCGGCCCTCGCCGTGGTGCGGACCGACCGCGGCCGCGCGACGATGGACGCCATCCGCTCCCTGGTGCGCGAGATGATCACGGCCGAGCGCGAGGAGCTGGAAGAGCGCCGCGCGATGTGGGAGGACTCGGCCCGTTTCGCCGCCTACTTCACCTGGGGCGGGTCGCTGGTTCTGCTGGTGTTCATTCTCGGTTCCGCCGCGATGACCGGCGCCGACCACCGGGCCAAGGCGCGCGAGGCCTGGATCCGCAGCGGTGTGATGGGCCTGTCGGACGAAATGCGCGGCGACCTGCGGCTCGACGAACTCGGCCCGCGCGTGCTGTCGTACCTCGCACGCCGGCTGGGTGCGCGCGTGGGCGCGGCCTACGTGGCCGAGGGCCATGGCGTGTTCCGCCGCTTCGGCGGCTACGCCCTCTCGGGCGCGCCGGGGCCGGAGCGCGTGGCCGAAGGCGAGGGCCTCGTGGGCCAGGCCGCCCAGTCGCGGCAGACGGTGCATGCCCGGCACGTGCCTTCCGCCCACCTCGAAGTGCAGTCCGGCGTGGGCCACAGCGCGCCGGGCGAACTGGTGGTGCTGCCCGCGGTGCACAACGGCAGCGTGCAGGCCGTCATCGAACTGGGCTTCTTCCGGCCGGTGCAGGACGTCGATCTGGAACTGCTCGCCCGCGCTTCCGAGCAACTGGCGGTTGCCGTGCGCTCGGCCAAGGACCGCTCGCAGCTCGAAACCCTGCTCGACGAGACCCAGCAGCAGGCCGAGGAACTGCAGGCCCAGCAGGAAGAGCTGCGCGTGAGCAACGAAGAGCTCGAACAGCAGAGCCGCGTGCTGCAGGAGTCGCAGGCGCAGATGGAGGCGCAGCAGACCGAACTGGAACAGAGCAACGCCCAGCTCGAAGAGCAGACCCAGCAGCTCGAATACCAGAAGCAGCAGCTGCTGCGCGCGCAGGATGCGCTCACCGACAAGGCGCGCGACCTGGAGCAGGCGAGCCAGTACAAGAGCGAGTTCCTGGCCAACATGAGCCACGAGCTGCGCACCCCGCTCAACTCCAGCCTGATCCTCGCCAAGCTGCTGGCGGACAACAAAGGCGGCAACCTCACGGCCGAGCAAGTGCGCTATGCCGAGACGATCCACGGCGCCGGCAACGACCTGCTCACGCTCATCAACGACATCCTCGATCTCGCGAAAATCGAGGCGGGCCAGGCCACGGTGGACATCGAACCGGTGAATCTGGCGCGCGCGGTGCAGTCGATCGCCGATCCGCTGCGACCGCTCGCGCGCGAGAAGAACCTCGCGTTCAGCGCGGTCGTGGAGCCCGGCGTGCCGGAGCAGATCCGCACCGACGCGCAGCGGCTCGGCCAGATCCTGAAGAACCTGCTCTCGAACGCGATCAAGTTCACCGAGCGCGGCGAGGTGGCCCTGCGCGTTTCCGCGCAGCCGGACGGGCGGGTGGCGTTTTCCGTGCGCGATACGGGCATCGGCATTCCGGAACACCAGCAGAATCTGATCTTCGAGGCCTTCCGCCAGGCCGACGGCAGCACCCACCGCAAGTACGGCGGCACGGGGCTGGGCCTCTCGATCTCGCGCGATCTGGCGCAGCTGCTGGGCGGCAGCGTCTCGGTGCAGAGCACGCCGGGGCAGGGCAGCGTGTTCACGCTGGTGCTGCCGCTGCAGGCCCCGGAGCCCGCGCATTCCGACACCGACACCGACACCGCCGCTTCCGGCTATGGGCTGCCCCAGCGCGCCGTGGCCACGGCCAGCGCCACGCCGGCCAGCCCCGCCAGCGCCCTGCCGGCCGACGTGCCGGCCGCGCCCGTGCTCGCCCCCGTGCCGGAGGCGCCGCGCCGTCCGGCCTCCGCCGTGGCGGACGACCGCGACAGCCTGCAGGCCGGCAAGCGCACCATCCTGGTGGTGGAGGACGACGTGCGCTTCGCGCGCATCCTGCACGACCTCGCGCACGAAATGGGCTTCCAGTGCATCGTCACCCACAGTGGCGGCGAAGGACTGGCGGCCGCCACAGACTACATGCCCAGCGCCGTGGTGCTGGACATGAACCTGCCCGATTTCTCGGGCCTGGGCGTGCTCGACCAGCTCAAGCGCAACCCCGCCACGCGCCACATCCCGGTGCACGTCGTGTCGGTCGCCGACTATTCGCAGGAGGCCCTGGGCCTCGGGGCCATGGGCTACGCGCTCAAGCCGGTCAAGCGCGACGAACTCGTGCAGGCCCTGGAGCGGATGGAGGCGAAATTCACCCAGGCCCTGCGCCGCGTGCTGGTGGTGGAAGACGACGACCGCCAGCGCGAGAGCATGGGCCACCTGCTCGCCAACGGCGACGTGGAGATCGTCGGCGCCGAAACCGCCCAGCGCGCGCTGCAGCTGCTGCGCGAGAGCACCTTCGACTGCATGGTCATGGACCTGAACCTGCCCGACCTGAGCGGCTACGAGCTGCTCGAGCAGATGGCTGGCCAGGAGGACGTGGCCTTCCCGCCGGTGATCGTCTATACCGGCCGCTCGCTCTCGCGCGACGAGGAGCAGCGGCTGCGGCGCTTCTCCAAGTCGATCATCATCAAGGACGCGCGCTCTCCCGAGCGGCTGCTCGACGAAGTCACGCTGTTCCTGCACCAGGTGGAGTCGAGCCTGCCGACCGACCGGCAGCAGATGCTGCGCCTGGCGCGCGACCGCGAGGCCTCTTTCGAGGGCCGCACCATCCTCGTGGTGGAGGACGACGTGCGCAACATCTTCGCGCTCTCCAGCGTGCTGGAGCCCACGGGCGCCAAGGTGCAGATCGCGCGCAACGGGCGCGAGGCGCTGGAGGCGCTGGAGCGCTCGCAGGCCGGCGAAGCGCCGCAGGTCGACCTCGTGCTCATGGACATCATGATGCCGGAGATGGACGGATTCACCGCCATGCGCGAGATCCGCAAGCGCCACGAGTGGCGTCGCCTGCCCATCATCGCCCTCACGGCCAAGGCCATGAAGGACGACCAGGAGAAGTGCCTCGCGGCCGGCGCCAACGACTACATCGCCAAGCCGCTCGACGTCGAGAAGCTGCTCTCCCTGGTGCGCGTGTGGATGCCCAAGTGACCCCCGACGACGAAACAGGCTCGGCACTGCGCCGCAGGACCTTCGACATCGAGCAGCACCTGCTCGTGGAGGCCATCTACCGCCGCTACCACTACGACTTCCGCGGCTACGCGCAGGCCTCGCTCAAGCGGCGCCTTCAATCGGCGCTCACGCGGTTCCACTGCCGCACGCTCTCGCAGCTGCAGCACCTCGTGCTGCACGACCCGGAGGTATTTCCGGCCATGCTCGAATACCTCACCGTGCAGGTGAGCGAGATGTTCCGCGACCCGAGCTACTTCCGCGCGCTGCGCGAGACCGTGGTGCCCGTGCTGCGCACCTACCCCTCGCTCAAGATCTGGGTGGCCGGCTGCAGCACCGGCGAGGAGGTGTATTCGCTCGCGATCCTGCTGCGCGAGGAGGGCCTGCTGGAGCGCACGCTGATCTACGCCACCGACATCAACGCGAACGCGCTGCAAAAGGCGGAGGCGGGCGTGTACGCGATCGAGCGGGTGCCGTCCTTCACCGAGAACCACGCCCGCTCCGGCGGCCGCGGCTCGCTCTCGGAGCACTACACGGCCGCCTACGGGCGCGTGGTGTTCGACAAGAGCCTGCGCCGGCACATCGTGTTCTCGGACCACAGCCTCGCCACGGACAGCGTGTTCGCCGAGGTGCATCTCGTCTCGTGCCGCAACGTGCTCATCTACTTCGACCGCGCACTGCAGGACCGCGCGCTCGGCCTCTTCCATGAGGCGCTGTGCCGCAAGGGCTTCCTGGGCCTGGGTTCCAAGGAGTCGCTGCGGTTTTCATCGCATGCGCAGACTTTCGACGAGCTGGTCGCGCCCGAGCGCATCTACCAGAAGAAGGGGGGCGCGTGATGCGTCTGGCCGCCGCGCCGATCGCCCCGGCGACACCCTTCGACGCTATCGTCATCGGCGGCTCCGCGGGCAGCATCGAAGCGCTCGCGGTGCTGTTGCCGGCCCTGCCTGCCAGGCAGCGGGCCTCGGTCTTCGTGGTGCTGCACCTGCCCCGCGACCGGCCCAGCCTGTTGTGCGACATCTTCCAGCCGCGCTGCGCGCTGCCGCTGCGCGAGGCCCAGGACAAGGAGCCCGTCGAGGCGGGCACGGTGTATTTCGCGCCGCCCGACTACCATCTGCTCGTCGATGCCGGGCCCTCGCTCGCCCTGTCCGTGGACGACCCGGTGCATTTCTCGCGCCCCTCCATCGATGTTCTGTTTGAATCCGCCGCAGACGCCTATGCCGGGCGCCTGCTGGCCATCCTCCTCTCCGGCGCCAACCACGATGGCGCCCGGGGCATCGCCGCGGTGCAGGCCGCCGGCGGCACGACGATCGTGCAAGATCCCGAAAGCGCTCCCATGAGTTCCATGCCCGAAGCGGCGCTGCAGCTGTGCACGCCGACCCACGTCCTTTCGCCGCAGCGCATCGCCGACTGGCTCGCCGCGCTGCCGCAGGGGGTGCGCGCATGATCGCGCCGCCGCGCATGCCCGTGGCGGACGCCGCCTCCCAGCGCCCGCCCATGCCCGTCAAATGCCTGCTGGTGGACGACGTGCCCGAGAACCTGATCGCGCTGGAGGCGCTGCTGCGCCGCGATGGCGTGCACATCCTCAAGGCCGCCTCCGGCCCCGAGGCGCTGGAGCTGCTGCTCGCCCACACCGACGTGGCGCTCGCCATGCTCGACGTGCAGATGCCCGAGATGAACGGCTTCGAACTGGCCGAGCTGATCCGCGGCAGCGAGCGCACGCGCCACATCCCGCTCATCTTCATGACCGCCGGCTCGCGCGACCAGAACTGGCAGTTCAAAGGCTACGAGAACGGCGCCGTCGACTTCCTCTACAAGCCGATCGATCCGCACATGCTGGTCAACAAGGCCAACGTGTTCTTCGATCTGCACCGCCAGAAGGTGGCGCTGGCCTGCGAGCTGCAGGACCGCACCCAGGCCCTCAAGCTCAGCGAGATGTTCATGGCGGTGCTCAGCCACGACCTGCGCGGCCCGCTCGGCGCCATCCTGGCGAGCGCGGCGGTGCTGCGGCGCACGCAGGAGCCCGACAAGGTGCTCGCCATGGCCGACAAGGTGCAGATCAGCGCGCAGCGCATGGGCCGCATGATCGAGGACCTGCTCGACGTCACGCGGGCGCGCCAGTTCGGCGGCCTGCCGGTGCGCGTCGCGCCCGCGGACCTGGGCGAGCTCGTGCAGCGGACCGCGGCCGAATGGCGCACGAGCCACCCTGACCGTGCGATCGACGTGGAGCAGTCGGGGGACCTTCGGGGGCTCTGGGATGCCGAGAGGCTCTGCCAGGTGGTCGCCAACCTGCTGGGCAATGCCATCCACCATGGCGACGCGCAGCAGCCCGTGCAGGTGGTGCTGGACGGCAGCGGCCCGCAGCGCGTCGCGATGGAAGTGCGCAACGGCGGGGAGATTCCCGCGTCGCTGATACCGCAGCTCTTCGATCCCTTCCGCGGCCGCGAGCGCGAGCCCGGCCGGCACCAGGGATTGGGATTGGGGCTCTACATCGTCCACCAGATCGTGGAAGGGCACGGTGGAAGCATCCGCCTGCAGTCTCAGGCGGGCCGCACCGTCTTTCGTGTCGAGCTGCCGCGCGAGGCGCCGCCCTGCAAGGTGCCGGACATCCAGTGAGCGCGCTCCAGGCGCATTGCCTGCCGTGCGACGGACCTGGCCTTCTCCAGGCCTCTCCGGGTGGCGGAGAGGCCTGCTCCTTCAAGCGGCCGGCGACCGCAGCGCCTGGGAGATGGATTCCATCAGCGCCTCCAGGTCTTCGAGTTCGAACGGCTTGAGCAGCGCGCGCACGTTGGGTCCCAGCGTGTCGAGCCCGTGGCCGAACTGGTAGCCCGAGCAGAGCACGATCCAGCGCCGGGGCGCGTCCGCCAGCAGGCGGCGGCACAGATCGGTGCCCGACATGCCCGGCAGGCTCACGTCGGTCACCACGATGTCGAAGGGGCGCGGGGCGTCCAGCTGGAGCGCTTCCTCCGCCGTGGAGCAGGAAACGACATCGCGGTCGTCGCCCTCCAGCAGCATGCCGATGGTTTCACGGAGTTCGGCGTTGTCTTCCACGTAGAGGATACGCAGCGGGGTCATGGAGGTCTGTTGTCCTTCGGAGATTTCGCGGGGCGAAAATGAGTGGGGTGCGCCCTGCAGGGGCGCGGTCGCCGCGGGTTGCATCATGCCAGCATCCGCACCTTCGACTCGCGGTCCCATTGGCGCGTCGCGGCGGCCTTCACGAAGGCGGCCGTGTCGTCCGGCTTCAGCACCCCGGCATCGGGCTCGATGCCCGCGGCCTCCAGGATCGGCTGCGATCCCTTGCAGGCGGCGATGGCCTTCAGATGGCCGAACGCGTCGCGGAACCAGTCGACCGCCGCGGCCTCGCGGGCCAGCTGCGCGCCGGCCTGCGGCGACAGCACCGAGGCCACCGCATCGAACACCGCCGAAGGCGTGCCGGCGAGCTGGCCGTCGGCCGGCAGGCGCGTGCCGTCCGCCAGCAGGGCGCCGCCCACCTTCGGTGCGACGATCTTCACTTGCGCACCGGCCTTCTCCACGGCCTTGCGCAGCGCGGCGATCGGCTCGGCTGCCGAGCCGTCGGCCACCAGAATGCCCACGCAGCGGCCCTTCAGGGTGGGGAGCATGCGGTCGATGATGCGCAGCGCCGGGGAGAGCGGCAGGTCCTGCACGGGTGCCGCGGCCGGGAACGCGGCGGGCAGCTCGGGCAGGCCCAGGCCGTCGGCCACGCGCTGCGCGAGCTGTTCGTCCACGTTCAGCAGTTGCGACACGACCGCCACGCGCACGCGCTCGGTTTCCACCTTCGAGAGTTCGAACACCAGGGCGGAGGCCATGTGGGCCTGCTCGATCTCGCTCTGGCTGCGGTAGAACATGCGCGCCTGGCTGTAGTGGTCGGCGAAGCTCTCGGGCCGCATGCGGCCCTTGGCGCCGTCGTCGGCCAGCCGCTCCGCGAAATGGCGGAACCCCTGCGTGGTGGAGGCGCGCGGCGTGTCCGGCTGCAGGCTGCTCGGCTCATAGGCCACGCGGCCCTTGGGCACCTGCATCTGCATGTGGCCGTCGCGCTGCATGTGGTGGAACGGGCACTTGGGCGCGTTGATCGGCAGTTGCACGAAGTTCGGGCTGCCCAGTCGCGAGAGCTGCGTGTCGAGGTACGAGAACAGGCGGCCCTGCAGCAGCGGATCGTTGGAGAAGTCGATGCCCGGCGGCACGTTGCCGGGGCAGAACGCCACCTGCTCGGTCTCGGCGAAGAAGTTGTCGGGCCAGCGGTTCAGCGTCATGCGGCCGATCACCTTCAAAGGCACCAGTTCCTCGGGCACCAGCTTGGTCGGGTCGAGGTGGTCGAACGGGAAGCGCGCGGCTTCTTCTTCGGTGAAGAGCTGCACGGCCAGATCCCATTCGGGGAAATCGCCCGCCTGGATGGCCTCGAACAGGTCGCGCCGGTGGAAGTCGTTGTCGGCGCTCTGCAGCTTCACCGCCTCGTCCCACACCGTGGACTGGATGCCCAGGCGCGGGCGCCAGTGGAACTTCACGAACGTGCTCTCGCCCTTGGCGTTCAGCAGGCGGAAGGAATGCACGCCGAAGCCTTCGATCGTGCGCAGGCTGCGCGGGATCGTGCGGTCGCTCATCGCCCACATGATCATGTGCAGGCTCTCGGGCATGAGAGAGACGAAATCCCAGAAGGTGTCGTGCGCGCTCGCGGCCTGCGGGAAACCGCGGTCGGGCTCCATCTTCACGGCGTGGATCAGGTCGGGGAACTTGATGGCGTCCTGGATGAAGAACACGGGAATGTTGTTGCCCACCAGGTCCCAGTTGCCCTGGTCGGTATAGAACTTCACGGCGAAGCCGCGCACGTCGCGCGGCGTGTCCACCGAGCCTGCGCCGCCGGCCACCGTGGAGAAGCGGCAGAACAGGGGCGTCTCCTTGCCGACCTCGGTGAGGATGCGGGCGGTGGTGTACTTCTCGAGGCTCTCGGTGAGTTCGAACACGCCGTGCGCGGCGCTGCCCCGCGCATGCACGATGCGCTCGGGAATGCGCTCGTGGTCGAAATGCATGATCTTTTCGCGGAGGATGAAGTCCTCCAGCAGTGTCGGCCCGCGCGGCGTGGGCCGCAGCGAATTCTGGTTGTCGGCGACGGGAATGCCCTGCTGCGTGGTGAGCACCGGATGGTCGCCGCCGGCCTGCTGCTGCAGCTCGCCACCCTGTCCGCGGGCGCTGTCGCCCGCCGCTGCCGCGGATGCGGGTTTCAGTGCTTTCGTGCCCTTGGCTTCGGAAGAAGAGGGCGAAGTGGAAGAAGTCTTGGGCATGGGAATCCTCGTGGGGTGGCGACGGTCGCGGCAACGTAAGCGGGCATCTTTTGCCCGCGGCCGGGCTGCGGGCTGTAGGACAAGCGCGCTTGGTTCCGTCCCGCCCTGCGCGGCGATGCGCCTTCGGCTGACAGCCCGCGCGGAAGGCCGGCCGGATACTGAACGGCGAGATGGCGGACCGCGGCGAGCAGGCCACGGCGGCCGGCTCGACATCACCAACACCGCATCGAGAACCACATGATCCGAATCAAGCTCCAGGTCGAGTTGGAGTACCAGGTGGGCGAAGGCCCGGGCGCGGACTTCGTCTTCAACATCCATGCCGCGCAGACGGGCAGCCAGAGCGTCGTGGACGAGAGCCTCGAGATCAGCCAGCCCGTCGTCCCGCAGCTGTACACCGACCCCGCCACCGGCACGCGTGGCATGCGCCTGCACGCCGGTCCCGGTCCGCTCGCCATAGCGTATGCGGCCACGATCGACATGGACCACCAAACCGCCGATCCGGCGCGCATTCCGGAAGTGCCGGTGCGCGAGCTGCCGCCGGAGGTGTTCGGCTACATCCTGCCGAGCCGGTACTGCCAATCCGACCGGCTCGCCAACCTCGCGATGCGCGAGTTCGGCCATCTCTGGCAGGGCTACAGCCGCGTGCAGACGATCTGCGACTGGGTGCGCAGCCACGTGGCCTTCCGCTCGAACACCTCCAACTCGACCACCTCGGCCGTCGACACCTTCGTGGAGCGCGTGGGTGTGTGCCGCGATTTCGCGCACCTCATGATCGCCCTGTGCCGCGCACTGAGCATTCCGGCGCGCATCGCCACCGGCACCGACTACGGAGCCGATCCCGCCCTCGGCCCGCCGGACTTCCATGCCTACGTGGAGGCCTACCTGGGCGACCGCTGGTACGTGTTCGATCCGTCTGGCACGGCGATTCCCATGGGCATGGTGCGGCTGGCCACCGGCCGCGATGCGGCCGACGTGGCGTTCGCCACCATCTTCGGCAGCGTCCAGGCGAGCGCCCCGAAGATCCGCGCCTGGGCCGTGCAGGACCCGGCACGGGGCTTCGAGCTTCCGCAGCATTCGTCGCTGGCCCTGTCCACCGATGCGCCCGCCGGTCAGAACGTGCCGCGCGCTCCGGTCCGCCCGGGCCATGGCGGCGGCGCGATGGCGGCCCGGCGCGCATCCGCCCGGGCCTGAGCGCGGCGGCAGGGCGCGGGCGGGGCCGTTGCCGGCCCGTTCAGCCCGCGCGGCGGAAGGTGAGGTTCACCCGCGCATCGCCCCATTGCGGATGCGTTCCCTCGCGCACCGGCAGCACGCCGTGGAAGCGCAGCCGGTCCGGCCCGCCCCAGGCCACCACGTCGCCGTGCTGCAGCGGCACACGCTCCGCGCGATCGGTGCGCGCGAGCCCGCCCCAGAGAAAGACCGCACCCAGTCCCAGCGACACCGACACGATCGGGGCCTGCAGGTCGCGCTCGTCACGGTCCTGGTGCAGCGAAAGCCGCGTGCCCGGGGCATAGCGGTTGACCAGGCAGCTGTCGGGATCGAAGCCGGGATGGCCTGCCGCTGCAGCGGCCTCGCGGGCCAGGGCACGCAACACGGCAGGCATTACCGGCCACGGCATGCCGCTCACCGGGTCGCGGGCGACGTAGCGGTAGCCGCGCCGGTCGCTCACCCAGCCGAGCTCGCCGCACGACGTGGTGGCCACCGACATCTGCCGCCCGCCCGGCGTTTCCATGCGCCGCCAGGGGGCAGCCCGGGCGATGGCGAGCACTTCGTCCCGCAATGCCTGCGCCACCGGCAGCGCAAAGCCGCGCAGCAGCGCCGCGCCCGGGCCGAGCACGAGGGGGCCGGAAGGGGGCGCGCCCAGCGGGTCGCCGTCGAACAGATCGGGTGTCATGGAAGTGGAGGCCAAACAGGGCAGGGGAGGAACGAACCGAAACAGTCTCAGGATGGTGGCATCGCCGCGCTCCTGCAAGGGCTCTCGCGCCCTGGCATGCTCTGCGGGGCAGTCCCCTGCCGGGACACGAGCCTTCAGGAGCCCATCCATGACCGACACCGTTTCCGCCCCCGCCCCCGCCCCCGCCAATGCCGCCGTGCCGCTGCGGATCGATTTCGTCTCCGACATTTCCTGCCCGTGGTGCGCCATCGGCCTGCAGTCGCTCGACCGTGCGCTGCAATCGCTCGGCGGTACCGTGCAGGCAGAGGTGCATTTCCAGCCGTTCGAGCTGAACCCCCGCATGCCTGCGGGCGGCCAGGACATCGGCGAGCACCTGGCCGAGAAGTACGGCGCCTCCGCCGAGCAGACCGTGCAGACGCAGCGCGCCATCGCCGAGCGCGGCGCGGCCCTGGGCTTCGAGTTCCGCATGGACCGCCGCAGCCGCATCTACAACACCTTCGATGCGCACCGGCTGCTGCACTGGGCGGAAGAGACCGCGGGCCCCGCTGCGCAGTCGGCGCTCAAGCGCGCCCTGTTCCACGCCTACTTCACCGAGGGCCGCGACCCCGGCGACCGGGCCCTGTTGGTGCGGTTGGCCGCGGGTGCCGGCCTGGATGCGGCGCGCGCGCAGGAGGTGCTCGATTCCGATGAATACGCCGATGCCGTGCGCGAGCGCGAGGCCTTCTACCAGCAGCACGGCATCCACTCCGTGCCGGCCGTGATCGTGAACGAGCGCCACCTGATCCAGGGCGGACAGCCGCCCGAGGTGTTCGAGCAGGCGCTGCGGCAGATCGCCGCCCAGAGGTGAGCGAAGCGGCCCGGCCATGGGGGCAGCTCATCCTTAAGTTTGGCCTAAGTCAAGGAGAGCACATTAGCGGTTCGGCAGCCGCTGTCTCTTCTCCCTCCCTCCTTACATGGCTGCTGTTTACCCGCTCCGGCGGGTATTTTTTTGTCCTCGCGGGTGGAACACCTGCCGCGGCGCGGACGTCATTCCGCCGTGATCTGCGCGGCCTGGATGATCCGTGCCCATTTGCGGGTCTCGCTCGCGATGAATGCGCTGAACTCGGCAGGCGTGCCGCCGCGCGGCTGCAGGCCGGCGGCTTCCGCCTTGCGCCGGATCTCCGGATCCGCCAGAGCGGCCTGCAGTTCGGTGTGGAGGCGCGCCACGATCTCGGGTGGCGTGCCGGCCGGCGCGAGCATGCCGTACCAGCCGTAGCCGACCACGGTGGAAAGGCCCTGCTCCCGCAGGGTCGGTGCATCGGGGTAGAGCGGCGTGCGGTCTTCGTTCGCCACGCCCAGCACGCGCAGCTTGCCGGCCTGGATGTGCGGCACGGCCGTGGAAATGGCCGTCAGCGTGGCGTCGATCCGGCCGGCCAGCAGCTCGGTGTAGGCCGGTGCATCGCCCCGGTACTGCACGACGACACCCTTGGCATCCGCTGCGCGCAGCAGCAGCTCGGCCGTGAGGTGCGGCGCCGAACCGGCACCGGGCGATCCGAAGGTCGCGCCCTTCGGGTCCTCCTTCGCGTGCCGGATGAATTCGGCCAGGGTCTTGTAGGGGGCCTGGGCGTTCACCACCAGGAACAGCGGCGCGATGGCCGTGCTGCCGATCGCGGTGAAGCTCTTGTGCACGTCGTAGGGCAGCTCCTTGTAGAGCGCCTCGCCGATCGCGATCGGCGCCGCGGCATGCAGCAGCGTGTAGCCATCGGGAGCGGCCTTGGCCACGGATTCGTTGGCGATGCGCGTGCCGGCACCGGCCTTGTTCTCGACCACGATGCCCTGGCCCAGGCGGCGCGCCAGGAATTCGCCCAGCACCCGCGTGAGGAGGTCGTTCGACCCCCCGGGACCATAGGGCGACACGAGGCGGATCGGCCGGGCGGGCCACGCCTGGGCGGGAGCGGGCAGGTGCCAGGGCAGCGCCAGCCCGGCGGCGGCCGAGGCGAGCAGGTGGCGGCGATGGATGGGCATGGCGCTTGTCTCCGTCTTGTTGAAATCGTGCGTCAGAGCGGGCGGATCGGCGGATAGTCGAAGCGCAGTTCGAGGTGCTCACGGCCGGGTTGGTACAGCCGCAGCACCACGTAGAAGAGATCGCCCGCGGGGGCCGGCAGCCAGTTGGCATCCGGCCCGGGATCGTCGGCCTGCAGGCGGATGGCGAGGCTGCCGTCCGCTTCGGCGCGCAACCCCGGGGTGCGGTCGCCGATCGAATAGCGGTGGATCGGGTTGGCGACGAACAGGCAGTCGCTGCGCCGGTACATGGTGAGCGACCAGAACGCATCGACCCGCGGCGCGCGCCCCGGTGCGAAGCGCAGTTCGTAGCGCCGGGAGCCGTGCAGAGGTTCGCCCGCCGCATCGATCTCGGCCGTCGGGTACATGGCTTCGTCGATGCCCAGGGCGCCGATGAAGTTGCGCGCGATGCGTGCCCGGGAGACATGGTCGTCGCCCCAGTGCGTTCGGACCATCACCGGGATGGCCCAGCCGTCCCCCAGGGCGTGGGGCTGGCCGGCGGTGCGCAGCCGTTCGTAGACAGCCGGCAGGGCCGCCGCCAGTGCCTCGTCCCCGGGCGGCCACGCGAGCGATTCGCCAGCGGGGGGCGGGTTGCCGCGCAGTGCCGCGTCGACCACCGCGCGGTAGCGTGCTGCGGTGGGCACGCCCGTGTCCCGGCCATCGAGGGCGGTGTCCACACGCATGGCGGCATCGCTGCCGTCGATGCGCCGCATGCGCAAGGCCTGCTGCAGCGAGCGCACGCGGTCGGCATCGGGCCCGTCGTCGTCGACCAGGATGCGGCCGATGAGCCATGCGTCGTCGCCCGGCGCGGCGATGGTGGTGGTGACCTCCGCGGGAACGTCGCCGCGCCAGCCCGGGCCGTGCACCAGCGTGCGCTGCGGGCGGTTGCCGGTGGTGCGGCGGCCGACATACGCGAAGGGATTGGTCCAGGCGTCGAGCAGCCCGAGCGTCCAGTAGCGCTCGCCCATGTCCGGTGACTCGATCACCACCGGCCCCTCGGACAGGTCGATCCATGCATTGCTGTAGACCGTGTCGTTGTTCGGGCTCACGACCTCGCGGTCCTGGGGGCCGAGCCGGCGGTGGGTGTGGGTGAACTGGTTGACCCATCGCCAGGCCGATCCGCGCTCGTCCGAGGCAAAGCCCAGCGCGGGATGGCGCCTGGACGTGGTGGCCGCGCGCATGCGCATCATCTCGAAGAGAGGCAGTGTCTGGATCACGGCGGCCTCGGCGGCCGTCGGGCCGGAGCCGGATGGGGGATGGAGCGTCATCGGAAATGCGGGGGCTGTGGACGGGATGTTTCAGGCGACGGCGCCCTGGCGGCGCAGCGCGGTGATCTGGCGCGCGTCGAAGCCCAGCGCGCCGAGCACGGCGTCGGTGTCGCCGCCGCAGGCCGATGCGGCTCTCGGCGCGGCGCGGGGTGCGTCGCCGAAGGCGTAGGGCAGGGCCAGCGCGGCGTGCCGTGTCCCGTCGGCCGACGCTGCTTCGACCAGCATGCCGCTGGCCTGCACGTCCGGGCTCTGCAGCACCTGTCCATAGCTGCGCACGGCGCCGACCACGATCTGGTGGCGGCCGAGCAGTGCGACGCATTCTTCGCTGCTCATCGCCGACAGGCAGTCGCGCAGCACGGCCCTGAGCTCGTCGCGGTGCCGAACGCGCAGCGCGTTGCTGCAAAAGCGCGGATCCGTGATGAGTTCCTCGCGGCCGACGGCGCGGCAGAAGCGCGCCCAGTGGTCCTCCGCATAGGCCGACAGCACGATGTGGCCGTCGCGCGTGGGCAGTACTTCGGCCGCCGGTGCGTTGTGGGGCTGGCCGTCGCCGATGCGCGTGGGCTCGGGAGCGCCGCCCAGGTAGTCGCACCAGGTGGTGGCCTGCAGGTGCATCGCCACTTCGAGCAGCGACGTGTGCAGCGTCTCGCCACGGCCGGTGCGCGCGCGGCCGTACAGCGCCGCCAGCACGGCCTGCGCGCCCAGGTGGGCCGCGGCGGCGTCGATGATCGGCACGCCCACTTTCTGCGGCAGCCGGTCGCGCTCGCCGGTGACCGACATGAGCCCGCTTTCGGCCTGCGCGGCGATGTCGTAGCCCGGCCGTTCGGCCGAGGGCCCGCGGTGGCCGAAGCCCGAGATGGAGAGGTAGATGAGGGCGGGGAAGCGTTCGCGCACCGCCGCCGGGCCGAAACCCAGCGCCTCGACCGCGCCGGGCCGCAGGTTCTGGATCAGCACGTCGCTGCGGGCGACCAGCCGCCAGGCGATCTCGCGGCCCGCCTCGCTTTTGAGGTCCAGTGCGATCGACTGCTTGCCGCGGCTGTAGGCCCGGATCATCGATTCGCCGTAGCTGCCGATGTGCCGGGCCTGGTCGCCCGCCAGCGGCTCGACCTTGACCACCTCCGCGCCCAGTTCGGCCAGCACCATCGCCGCTCCAGGACCCGCGATGTATTGGCCCAGGTCCAGCACGCGTATTCCCTCGAGCGGGGTGGCGGGCGCCGATGTCTCATGGTCTTGGATTCGCATGGCCGGACCTTATCGCCGCAGGTGATTCTTGAGAATTCGATAATCGTGATGGAGTGATCACGATCTGGAATCGACTCGGAGGAACCCGCATGGACGCCACCACCGGCCGCCTCGTGCGCACGCTTCGGCTGCGCCACCTGGAACTGCTTGCCGTGCTCGCCGACGCGGGCACCATGCGCAGCGCGTCCGCGCAGCTGCACCTGAGCCAGCCGGCGATCAGCAAGATGCTCGGCGAGATCGAGGCCTGTTTCGGCGCGCGCCTTTTCGAGCGCAGCCACCAGGGCATCCATCCGAATGCGCTGGGCGCCGCGGCCGTCTTCCATGCCCGGGCGGTGCTGAACCAGCTGGCGCGCGCCACCGAGGACGTCGGCGCGATGCAGCAGGGCGCGCATGCCGTGCTCCGCGTGGGCGCTCCATCCGTCACCGCCACGGTGCCGTCGGCGATCGCCCGCCTGCGCGAGCGTATGCCCGGTGCCCTGGTGCAAATCCGCGAGGGGCGTGTGCAGGAGCTGATCCAGCGGCTGCTGGCAGGCGAGCTCGACTGCGTCTACGGCGCCGTGACGCCCGAGCTCATCACCGCCGACATCGCGCCGCTGCTGGAGCCCATCGTGATGCTGCGGGACGAGCTGTGCGTACTGGCGTCGTTGCCGCGCAAGGGCGGCGGTACTGGCCGGCGGCGGCTGCGATGGCGAGACCTCGGCGATGCCCCATGGCTGCTGCCGCCGAAGGAAACGCTGGTGCGCCAGGCCTTCGTGACGGCGTTCCTGAACGATGGCGCCCAGCCGCCCGTACCGGTGATCGAGGCGATCTCGTCCGTGACCATCGGCGCTCTGATGCGCCAGGACCGGTCGCTGCTCTGCGCGGTACGACTGGAGCACGCCGTGGACGAGATAGCGCGCGGCGAGGTGCTGCGGCTGGATATCGCCCCCAAGGTGCCGTTGCCGTCCTTCGGGCTCTTCTTCCGCCGGGACGGCATGGAACGCCCGCCGGTGCTGCTGGCCTTCGCCGAGGCGGTGAAGGCCGCCGCCGCGGGCCTCGGCATGCCGCGACGCCGTGCCGGAGGTGGCTCCGGCCCGCGCTGACCTGCGGGCGGAGCCCGTTCGGCGCAGGCCGCGGTTTACTTGCGCACCGGAATCGGCGTGCCCCGGTCCACCGGCACGGCCGTCACCGCATTCTGCGGCGAGCCCTCGATCAGCTTGTCGGAGTACGTGAGGTAGACCAGCGTGTTGCGCTGCGCGTCCACCATGCGCACGATGCGCAGCCGCTTGAAGAGGATCGACATGCGCTCGCTGAACACCTCTTCCTGGGCCTTGAGCGGCTGCGCGATGGCGATGGGGCCCACCTGGCGGCAGGCGATGGAGGCTTCGGCCTTGTCCTCCGCCAGCCCCAGCGTGCCCTTGATGCCGCCCTTGCGGGCCCGCGAGACGTAGCAGGTCACGCCCTGCACGGCGGGGTCGTCGTACGCCTCCACGAGGATGTCGTGGTCACGCCCGATCCACTGGAAGGCGGTGTCGACGGAGCCGATCTTCTGGCCATCGGCCGCGGCGAGGCCCGCCGTGCCGGCCAGCAGGCAGGCCAGCAGCGGGCGTGCGAGCCTGCGCGGCAGCGGGGTGTGCGCGGCGGCGCTCATGCCGCGGCCCCGGTGCCGGCTTCGCCCTCGGCGCAGCGCTTCGCGAGGTGGGCCAGCGCCTCCTCCACCTGGTCGACCAGCACCAGGCACAGGTCGCCCGGCTGCAGGCGATCGAGCGCGGCGTCGATGGCCACGAACTCGCCGCGGATCTCGTCGACGTATTTCGTGCGCGTGGCCTGGGCCAGGCCCTCGCGCAGCAGCGCCATCACCTCGCCGTCGGCCCGGCCGCGCTGGGCGGCGTCCTGGTAGAGGATCACGTCGTCGAAGGCCGCGCCCAGGATCACCGTCTGCTCGCGGATGTCCTCGTCGCGGCGGTCGCCCGCGCCGCTGATCACCACGCTGCGGCGGTTGCCGGGCAGCGCGTCCACGGCCGAGACCAGTGCGCGCATCGCGTCGGGGTTGTGGCCATAGTCGGCGATCACCGTCGCGCCGCGGAAGTCCATCACGTTGAAGCGGCCCGGCGCGTTGTCGCTGTCGTTCACGAAGCCCGAGAGGCCGCGGCGGATGGTCTGCCACGGCAGGCCGGCGCCCCAGGCGGCGGCCACGGCGGCCATCACGTTCTCGACCTGGAAGCCGATCCTGCCGCCCTGCGTGATCGGCACGTCGCGCAGGTGCACCGTCTCGCGCCAGGAGCCCTCGGCGGCGACGATGGAGTCGCCGTCCACGTACACCGAGCGGTGGCCCTGCGCGCGGTGCGTGGCCATCACGGGGTGGTGGCGGTCGCTCGCGAAGTAGATCACCTTTCCGGGGCTCGAGGCCGCCATGGCCGCGACGATCGGATCGGCGGCATTCAGCACCGCATAGCCCTCGGGCGAGACGTTCTGCACGATCACGCGCTTGAGCACGGCGAGCTCTTCCACCGTGTTGATGTAGTTCATGCCCAGGTGGTCGCCCGCGCCGATGTTGGTCACCACGGCCACCGAGCAGCGGTCGAAGCCCAGGCCTTCGCGCAGGATGCCGCCGCGCGCGGTCTCGAACACGGCCGCGTCCACCTCGGGGTGCAGCAGCACGTTGCGCGCGCTGCGCGGGCCGGAGCAGTCGCCGCTGTCGATCTGGCGGCCGTTCACGTACACACCGTCGGTGTTGGTCATGCCCACGCGCAGGCCCTGGGCGGAGAACAGGTGCGCGATCAGCCGCGCGGTGGTCGTCTTGCCGTTGGTGCCGGTGACGGCCACGGTGGGGATGCGCCCGTCCTGGCCGTGCGCGAAGAGCTTGTCGACCATCGCCTGGCCGACGTTGCGCGGCTTGCCGTAGCTGGGCGAGAGGTGCATGCGCAGGCCGGGGGCGGCATTCACCTCGACGAAGCCGCCGCCTTGCTCTTCCAGCGGGCGCAGCACGGTCTCGGCCACCATGTCCACGCCGCAGATGTGCAGGCCCACCATCTGGGCCGCGGCCACGGCGCGCGCGGCCACGTCGGGGTGCACGTCGTCGGTCACGTCGGTGGCGGTGCCGCCGGTGGAGAGGTTGGCGTTGTTGCGCAGGATCACGCGCTGGCCCTTGGCCGGCACGGAATCGGGCGTGAGGCCCTGGGCGGCGAGGCGCGCCACGGCGATGTCGTCCAGCCGGATCTTGGTGAGCGAGGTGGCATGGCCCTCGCCGCGCCGCGGATCGAGGTTCACCAGGTACACCAGTTCGCGCACGGTGCGCTCGCCGTCGCCCAGCACCTGGGGCGGCTCGCGCCGCGCGGCGGCCACGAGCTGGTCGCCCACCACCAGCAGGCGGAAGTCGTGCCCCGGCAGGAAGCGCTCGACCATCACCGTGCCGTATTCGGCGGCGGCGCGGAAGGCTTCCTCCAACTGGGCACGCTCGGTGATGTTCACCGTCACACCCTTGCCCTGGTTGCCGTCCTGGGGCTTCACCACCACGGGCAGGCCGACTTTCAGCGCAACCTCCCAGGCCTCGTCGATGGTCTCGACCGGCTGGCCGAGCGGCACCGGCACGCCGGCCGCATGCAGCAGGCGCTTGGTCAGGTCCTTGTCCTGCGCGATGGATTCGGCCACGGCGCTGGTCGAGTCGACCTCGGCGGCCTGGATGCGCCGCTGCTTCGATCCCCAGCCGAACTGCACCAGGCTGCCGCGCGTGAGCCGGCGGTACGGAATGCCGCGCGCCACGGCGGCATCGACGATGGAGGCCGTGCTCGGGCCCAGGCGCTCGTCCTCGTCGAGCTCGCGCAGCCGGGCGATGGCCGCATCGGCGTCGAACGGGCCGTGGCTCACGGCGGCCTCGATCAGCGCCTGCGCATCGGCGAACGCCTGGCGGCCCACGGGCTCTTCGGTGTACTCCACCACCACCTGGTAGACGCCCGGGTCGGATGTTGCAGAGGTGCGGCTGAAGCTCACCGGGCAGCCGGCCTGTGCCTGCAGCGCGAGCGCCGCGGACTGAAGCACGTGCGCGAGCGAGATGTCGCTGTCGCCGCCTTCGGGGTGCAATACCCCCACGGCCGGGAACAGGGCCCGCAGGCGGGCTTCGAAGCCGGCGATCTGGCCCATTGCGCGCTCGTGCTCGCCGCAGGCCACGACGGCCTCGATGGATGTGTGGCGGCTCCAGAGGTTGGGGCCGCGCAGGGCCCGGATGCGGGATACGTCCATGGGGAAAATGCTCTCTTGGGTGCTCTGGTTCGGGATGTGGGGGCAGTGCGGCGGGCCGCGGCGCCGCTCAGGCGGCGGCCGCCGCAGCGGGTGCGGGCGCCGCGCACGGCGGCTCGGGCTCGAAAGTCTTGATGCCGGCGCCGATCAGGTCCGGGGCGATGTCCAGCGCCCAGGCCGTGGCCACGATCGCCAGCAGCGTGTCGGCATCCGCCTGCACCGCGTTGCGGCCGAAGGTCAGGTCGGCCAGCGGCGCCAGCACGTGCTCGGCCGTGCCCGTGGCCAGCACCACGCGGCCGTTCTTCACGAAGACCGCGCGGCCGGCATCCTCGGCGCGGTGCTCCGCGATGGCCGGCAGGCTGCCGTCCTGCGCATACAGCACCACCGCGCCGTCGCACAGCGGCGCCAGTTCCAGCACCTGCGGCTCGGCGGCGTTCAGCACGGCCGCGCCGCCCGGCAGCACCACGTCCACCTGGGTGCGCAGCACCTTGTACATCTGCTCCTGCTCCTGCACGTCGAACTCGGCCAGGGCCTCGCGGCCGTCCATGTCCGTCACCACGCCGACCTGGCAGCGGTCGTAGGCAAGACCGTGGCGCAGGATGGTGCGCGCGTCGTTCTCGATCACCGCCGCCTGCACCATCTGGTTCATGAGCAGGCGGTGCGCGGCCTCCCAGTGGGCGCTGTCGCCCGTCTCGACGCAGCGGCGGTCGAGGTACAGGCCCTCGCGGCAGGCGATGCCCGTGTGGCGGCCGCCCAGGTGCATGAGCCAGGCCACCACGCGCGCGATGGTGGCGGTGCCGCGCGTGCCCGCCACGCCGACGATCGGCACGCGGCCGATGGTGCCCTCGGGCACGTCGTCGGCCGCGGGGAAGAGGTGCTCGGCGATCGCCTGGCCCACGGGGCGGGGCGCGCCCACGGCGGGCTTCAGGTGCATCAGCAGGCCGGGGCCGGCGTTCACCTCGACGATGGCGCCGCCCTGTTCCTGCAGCGGCCGGGAGATGTCCTGCGCCACCATGTCGATGCCGGCGATGTCCAGGCCCACCACGCGGGCGGCCAATTGGGCGATGTAGGCGACCTCGGGGTGCACGTCGTCCGTGCAGTCCACGGCCACGTTGCCGTTGCGCTGCACCACGATCTGCCGGCCGGCGGCGGGCACCGAGTCGGCGTCCAGTTCCTGGCGCTTGAGTTCGAGCTGCACCTTCGCGTCGGTCGCCACGTCGATGATCTCGAGCGGGTATTCCTCTTCATAGCCGCGGCGCGGGTCGGAGTTGAGCTGGCTGTCGATCAGCTCGCGCACGGTGGAGCGGCCGTTGCCGGTGATGCCCACCACCTCGCCGCGCGCCGCCGCCACCACCTTGCCGCCCACCACCAGCAGGCGGTGTTCGTCGCCGGGAATGAAGCGTTCCACGATCACGTCGCTGCCCTCGGGGTAGGCCACGTGGTAGGCGGCCTCGATGTCCTCGCGGCGGCGCAGGTCCAGCGTCACGCCGCGGCCGTGGTTGCCGTCCGAGGGCTTCACCACCACCGGCAGGCCGATGTCCTGCGCGGCCTCCCAGGCCTCTTCGGGGCTGTTCACGATCTGGCCTTCCGGCACCGGCACGCCGCAGGACTGCAGCAGGCTCTTGGTGAGGTCCTTGTCGCTCGCGATGCCCTCGGCGATGGCGCTGGTGAATTCGCTCTCTGCCGTCCAGATGCGGCGCTGCGAGGCGCCGTAGCCCAGCTGCACGAGGTTGCCGTCGTTCAGGCGGATGTGGGGAATGCCGCGGTCGGTCGCGGCGGTGACGATGCAGGCGGTGCTGGGGCCGAGGTACTGGTCGTCCACCTCGGTGCGCACGCGCGACACCGCCGCCGCCACGTCGAAGGGCTCGTCGTTGATCGCCGCCATGATCAGCCGGTGGCCCTGCTCCAGCGCCACGCGCGCCACGCGTTCGTCGCGGGCGCGGAACACCATGCGGTAGACGCCGCGCTGGCTGGTGCTGCGCGTCTGCCCGAAGCCCGTGGGCATGCCCGAGAGGTTGAGCAGCTCGATCACGATGTGCTCGAGCACGTGGCCGCACCATGTGCCGCCCTCCAGCCGCTGCAGGAAACCGCCGCGCTCGCCCACCCCGCAGTGGTGCTCGATGAGCGCCGGCAGCCAGCGCGTGAGGCGCTCGTTGAAGCCGGGCAGGGCGTTGGACGGATGGTCCTCGAGCGCGCCGAGGTCCAGCCAGACCTCGAGCACCGGGCGGTACGTCCAGATGTTGGGGCCGCGCAGGTAGTTGATGCGCAGCAGTCGGATGTCGGGGAATGTCGTCGCCATGGGGTCGCAGCGTAAAGGAAACGGAGGCCGGCCGGAACGTCCGGGGGACGTCGGTCGCCGAGGGAAGGGGTATCCGGGCCATTGTGCGCCAGCCCGGGTGCGCCGGCCGATCAACCCATGGCCGCCACGGGGAGTGTCAGCGCCGGCCGGGCCGGCCGCGTTAGGAAGGAATGCCGTCCGGCGGCCCGGCGCTTCGGGGACAATGTCCGCCGGACCACCGGCAGGTCTCCCCGCCACCCGGGACGGAACCACGCAACACAATGAACAATGACCATCCTGTGGACGCCTTCGGTGTCTTGACGGGCCCCGCGGGGGCCGAACTGCAAGCGGAACTCGCTTCCGGTGAAAACGTAACAGCCGCGCTCGGGGTTGACCTGAGCGCCTCCATGCGTTTCGCGCCGGGCCTGCTGGCACTCACCGACCGGCGGCTGATCGCCCGCGATCCCGAAGGCGCGCTGCGGCAGTGGCCGCTGGCGCCCGATCTTTCGGTGCGGCTGCTCGACCATGGCGGCGTCGGCACGCTGGAGCTCCACGATACCCGCCAGCGCCTGGCCGTGTGGCGCTTCACCCTCGGCGGCCACGCGCAGGCGCTGCGGCTGGTGCAGAAGTTCGAGCAGCAGATCGCCTGGCTCGGTCGGCCGGCCGCGCTGCCCGGCGCAGCCCCGGATGCGGATGAGCCGCGCTGCGAGACCTGCCAGGCCGTGCTGCCCCCCGACAGCGAGGAGTGCCCCGCCTGCGCCCGTGCGCCGGTCCAGCCGCCGTCCACCTGGGTGCTGCTGCGCCTCTGGCGCTTCGCCCGGCCCTACCGCAAGCAACTGGCCGGAGGCTTCGCGCTCACGCTGGCCTCCACGGCCGCGACGCTGGTGCCGCCCTACCTGACCATTCCCCTGATGGACGACATCCTCATCCCCTACCAGAACGGGCAGGAGATTCCGGTGCATCTGGTGGCGCTCTACCTGGGCGGGCTGCTGCTGTCGGCGCTGCTGGCCTGGGGGCTGGGCTGGGCGCGCACCTACATCCTGGCACTGGTCTCCGAGCGCATCGGCGCGGACCTGCGCACCACCACGTACGAGCACCTGCTCAAGCTCTCGCTCGACTACTTCGGGGGCAAGCGCACCGGCGACCTGATGGCGCGCATCGGCTCGGAAACGGACCGCATCAACGTGTTCCTGTCGCTGCATGCGCTCGACTTCATCACCGACGTGCTGATGATCCTCATGACGGCGGGCATCCTGTTCTCGATCAACCCCTGGCTGGCCCTGGTCACGCTGGTGCCGCTGCCCTTCATCGCCTGGCTGATCCACAACGTGCGCGACCGGCTGCGCACCGGCTTCGAGAAGATCGACCGCGTCTGGTCCGAGGTGACCAACGTGCTGGCCGACACCATCCCGGGCATCCGCGTGGTGAAGGCCTTCGCCCAGGAAAAGCGCGAGGCCCAGCGCTTCCGCGACGCCAACCAGCACAACCTGGAAGTGAACGACCGGCTCAACCGCACCTGGTCGCTGTTCACGCCCACGGTGTCGCTCATGACCGAGATCGGGCTGCTCGTGGTGTGGGGCTTCGGCATCTGGCTGGTGGCGCACAACCAGATCACGGTGGGCGTGCTCGCGGCCTTCATCGCCTACATCGGCCGCTTCTACACACGGCTCGATTCGATGAGCCGCATCGTTTCCGTCACGCAGAAAGCCGCGGCGGGCGCCAAGCGCATCTTCGACATCCTCGACCACGTGAGCAACGTGCCGGACCCGGTGCTGCCGGTGAAGATGGACCACGTGCGCGGCGCGATCGCCATGCGCAACCTGGGCTTCCGCTACGGCAGCCGCTCCGTCATCAAGGGGCTGAACCTCGACATCCGCCCCGGCGAGATGATCGGGCTCGTGGGCCACAGCGGTTCGGGCAAGAGCACGCTGGTGAACCTCATCAGCCGCTTCTACGACGCGACCGAGGGCTCCATCCAGGTGGACGGCGTGGACGTGCGCCGCCTGAGCGTGGCCGACTACCGCCGCCACATCGGCCTGGTGCTGCAGGAGCCGTTCCTCTTCTTCGGCACGATCGCCGAGAACATCGCCTACGGCAAGCCCGACGCCTCGCGCGAGGAAATCGTCGCGGCCGCCCGCGCGGCCCATGCGCACGAATTCATCCTGCGCCTGCCGCACGGCTACGACTCGCTGGTGGGCGAGCGCGGCCAGGGCCTCTCGGGCGGGGAGCGCCAGCGCATCAGCATCGCCCGGGCCCTGCTGATCGACCCGCGCATCCTGATCCTCGACGAGGCGACCTCGGCCGTCGATACGGAAACCGAGAAGGAGATCCAGAAGGCGCTCGACAACCTCGTGCAGGGGCGCACCACCATCGCCATCGCCCACCGGCTGTCCACGCTGCGCAAGGCCGACCGGCTGGTGGTGATGGACCGGGGCGAGATCGTCGAGGTCGGCCCGCACGACGAACTCATGGAGAAGCAGGGCGCCTACTGGCGCCTCTACGAAGCCCAGGCCCGCCGCGCCGAGGAAGACGCCCAGGCGTCCGGCCTCGTGGTGGTGGACAGTTCGCTGCTGCATCCCTCCCACCCGGCGGGGACGTCATGAGCCTGACTTTGCCCCTGATGCGGCCCGCCGCCTCCCCGTCTTCCGCCCCCCTCGCTGCCGGCGCCGCGCGCGCCTCCGACCGATGACCTCCACCTCCGCCGCTCCCGCTTTCCCCACTTTCGGCCTGCAGCGCGACACCCATGGCCGGCTGGTGCTCACGCTGGCCGACGGCACGGTGCATGAGGCCGTCACCCCGGTAAGGGCCTTCCCGATCGCGGCGCCCGGCGAGGGGCTCTCTCTCGTCGGCCAGCACGGCCACGAATTGCTCTGGATCGACCGGCTGGACCGTGTCGAGCCGGCCCTGCGCGCGCTGATCGAAGACGAGCTGGCTGCGCGTGAGTTCGTGCCCACTATCACGCGCATCGAAGCGGTGTCGAGCTTCACCACGCCCAGCACCTGGACGCTGGAGACCGACCGGGGCCCGGCGAAGCTGGTGCTCAAGGGGGAGGAGGACATCCGCCGCCTGGGCAGCCGCAGCGCGCTGTTGATCGCGTCGGCCGACGGCGTGCAGTTCCGCGTGCCCGACGTGGCGGCGCTCGACCGGGCCTCCCGCCGGTTGCTGGAACGGTTCCTCTGAGGGCCCAGGGCCGGGTTACGGGGCCGCAGGCAGGCTGCCGGGGAAGGGCGGAGGCGAGGGTCTGGAAGAAGTAGGTGAAAACCCTTAAATTCGCCGAAAGGCGAAAAAAGGCCTTAATCCCCCCTTTTTTTTGCCGTTATGGATGTACGAGACGGGAGTAACTCCGCCCGCTCGTTCCTCGCCAACCCTACGGAAACCTGCCATGCAAATGCCACCTGTCGACCGATCGCCGAACTGGCGTCCTCAGGGCGCCGATTTGTATTCCACCGGCGCCTCCGGCGCGGTGCCGGTCAGGCCCGTCAGCGGGGTGATGCCGGTTGAATCCGCCGACCGCCTGGGCGAGGGCGTCACGATCCGCGAGCCGGACAAGCCGTCCGACAAGGACCTGTCGAACCGCGACTGGACCGAGGTCGAGAAGAAGGCCAAGGAGGAGGCCGAGAAGGCCAAGGAGCCGCCGCCCGAGCCCATCTACAAGCAGCTGCTGGAGTTCATCCAGTCGATGTGGCGCGCGAGCGGCTCGGCCGTGGAGATGGCGCAGGAGCTCAACAAGAACAACCCGCAGGACCAGATGGCCCGCGACCAGAAGAACCAGCCGCTCACCTATTCGGATCCGAAGGTCAAGCGCACGGGCGGGGCCTGAAAGCGCGGATCACTGCGGCAGGGGCTTCGCCGCCCCCTTGGGCGCGGCCACCGGCGCGGAGGCCGTCGTCGCCGCAGCCGCAGCCTTGGTGCGGTCGCGCTCCGCGCGGTACTTGACGGCGTAGGCGCGCACTTCGTCGAGCGTCACGTAGCCGTCGTGGTTGGTATCGGCGTCGTCGAAGGCAGCCGCCACCTTGGGCACGATGGCCACTTCCTTGCGGCTCAGTTTGCCGTCGCCGTTGAAATCCAGCATGTGGAATTCACGGATCGCCTTGAGTTCGCCCTTGCTGAGCGGCTGGCTGGCCGCTGGCTCCGCCGGGGCCGCGGCGGCGGTCGGTGCCTTGGCCGCGGCTTTCGGCGACGCCTCCGTCGCGGAAGCGGGAGAGGACAGGGCCGCCCACGCGGCGGCGGTGGCGGCCAGGCCGAGCACCAGGGCGGGCAGGTGCCGGCGCAGGGCGGCGGCGGGATGCGGTCGGGTGGGGATGCGCATCAGGGTGGGATGGCGCCGGGCGCCGGAGGTTCCTCGCTCCGCAGCAGATTCGCGATGCCCGCGCTCACATGGCCGGCCGGCACGTGCCGCGCGGCCGAGGCCACGTGGCTGCGCTGGTCGTCGAAGAAGAAATCCGGCTCGAACTCGCGCAGGAACGGACCCTTCTCCAACCCGCCGAGGAACATCGCTTCGTCCACCGTGATGCCCCAGTCCAGCAGCGTGCGCACGGCACGCTCGTGCGCCGGGGCGCTGCGCGCCGTGACCAGCGCGGTGCGGATGCGCATCGTCTCGGACGCATCGGCCTGCTGCTGCAGCCGGTGCAGCGCGGCGAGCAGCGGCTTGAACGGGCCGCCGGCCAGCGGCAGGGCCGCCTTGGTCACCTCGTGCTCGTGGAAGGCCGGCAGGCCGCCCTGCTGGTAGATGCGCTCGGCCTCGTCGGAGAACAGCACCGCGTCGCCGTCGAACGCGATGCGCACCTCGTGCGGATAGCGGTCGCCTGCGGGCGTGGAGTCGGTCATCACCCGCGCCGCGGGGAAGCCCATGTTCAGCGCCTGCTGCACGTCCTTCTCGTTGGCCGACAGGAACAGGTGCGCGCCCAGCGGTCGCAGGTAGGCGAACGGATCGCGCCCGCGCGTGAACACGCCGCGCTCGACGTGCATGCCCGCCGCGTGAGCTGACGCGAACACCCGCATGCCGCTGGCCGGGTCGTTGCGCGACAGCACCACCACCTCCACGCGCTGCGCCTGCGCGGTGTTGAAGCCGAGCAGCTTGCGCACCAGCGGAAAGGCGATGCCTGCGCGCGCCGGCTGCTGCACCAGCTCCAGCTGGCGGCGCATGTAGGCGGCCTCGTCGCCGGATTCGAACAGGCGGTTCTCTTCCTCGAAGTCGAAGAGTGCGCGGGAGGAGATCGCGACGACGAGCTTGTCGTCCAGGGTGGCGGGCATCGGGCGTCAGGAAGGAAGGAAGAAAAGCTGCAGCGCCCGCCATGGTACGCGCTGCACGCGCCTGTCAGCCGCCCCGCGGGCCGAGAGCAGCTCTCACTGGCCGCAGGTGGACGGCACGGCCTTGCCCGCCAGCAGGTTGCGCACGAAGGGCAGCGAGTCCTGCAGCGAGGCGTTCACCGTGCCGCTGTGGTCCATGTCGGCGTAGACATGCGCGTCGATACGCGAGCCGGCCTGGCAAGCGTCGCGCACCAGGGCCTGCTGCATGGCGGTGGGCACGTCCACGTCCTTGCCGCCGATGCCCATGAACACCGGCTGGTCGAGCTTGAGCGTGGCATAGGCGGTGACCGGTGCGACGAGCTCGAACAGGCGCTTCTGGCCGCCCGGCTGGTAGGTGTTGCGCTCGGTGCGGCCTTCGCTCACCAGCCGCGAGAACAGCGGCGTCACGCAGGCTTCCGCCGAGGCGTCGAGTGCCGGCATCGCGGCGGGCAGGAAAACCGTGGACGGGTCGAAACCCGGCTGCACCAGCTTCGCCGTCACCACGGTGTACATCGCATAGGCGACCTGCGGCGCGATGCGGTCCGAATAGCCCTGGTCCGGGGACGCGCTGCTCACCAGGTACGGCGTGCCGGTGGCCACCGTGCCGAGCACCTTCACGTCCGGCGCATAGCTGGAGGCGAGGCCGGCCGTACCGAAGGCCGCACCGCCGCCCTGCGACTGGCCCACCAGAACCACCTGGTTGGCGACGCCCGGCAGCGTGAGCGCCGCGCGCACCGCGTCCAGCATGCTGTAGGCCTGGGCGCGGGTGTGCAGGTACGGGTGCGGGCCGGGCGTGCCCAGGCCCTGGTAGTCGGTCGCGACCACCACGAAGCCTTCGCGCAGCCACGCGCCCAGGTAGGCCGTGTCGCGTGCCGAGCGCGGGTTGGCCGAGGGCGCGCAGGCGTCGCCGACCCCCGTGGTGCCGTGCGCCCAGGCCACCACCGGCCATCCGCCGGCAGGCCGCGGCGTCTTGGGGAAAAACACTGCGCCCGACACCTGTACCGTGCCCTTGCCCGTGACGCCGTCCGTGGACTGGTAGAGGATGCGGAACTGCTCGCCGGCATCCGGAAGCGTAGCTGCGCCGTCCAGCGCCGACTGGCTCACGAGCCGGCCTGGCGCATCGGTGCCGAGGCCGCTGGAGCCTCCGCAGCCCGCCAGGGCCATCGCGGCCGCCAGGGCCAGGGGTGCCGCGGCGCGGCGGAGGAAGGAGGAACCGGTGATCAGGGGCATGGCCATTCCAGACAGGTCAGGGAGAAGCCCCCATCCTGTCGAGGCCGAGCCGTTTGCGGTGTAAGTTCGGCGACAGCTGGTGCGCCCGGGCCACGCTCCGGGCCGCCGCCTACTTCACGAACTGGTTGAGCTGGATGATGGGCATCAGCACGGCCAGCACGATGAGCATCACGATCCCGCCCATGGCCACGATGAGCAGCGGCTCCAGGATGGTGGCCAGCTGCATCGCGCGGCGCTGCACTTCGGCCGAGAGCTGCGTGGCCGCACGCTGCAGCATTAGCGGCAACTGCCCCGTCTGCTCGCCCAGGCGCGCGAACATCGACACCAGCCCGGGGAAGCGCTTTTTCTGCGCCAGCGCGGAGGCGAGAGGCGCGCCCTCGCGCACCAGCACCAGGGCATCGAGCGCATCGGCGCGCATCGCGCGGTTGTCCAGCGTCTCGGCGGCGGCCTGCAGCGCCTTCAGGATCGGCACGCCCGCGCCCGCGAGGATCGACAGCGTGCCCGTGAAACGGGCCGCGTTGTAGCCGCGCGAAAGCCGGCCCACCACGGGCAGGCCCAGCCAGGCGGCATCGAAGCGTTCGCGCAGCTGCGGCCGCGCCAGCGCCGAGCGGCCCGCCACCACCGCCGCCACCAGCACCCCGAGCCCCGCCCAGCCGTAGTCGCGCACCGCGTCGGACAGCGCCAGCATCGCCACCGTGAGGAACGGCAGCGCGCGCTTGCTGCCCGCGAACACGGCTGCCACCTGCGGCACCACGTAGCCCACCAGGAAGAGCACGATCACGATGGCGATCACCGTCACGATCGCCGGATAGAGCGAGGCGCCGATCAGCTTGGCGCGCAGCGCCTGGCGCTCTTCCAGGTCATCGGCCAGCCGCTCCAGTACCAGGCCCAGGTGGCCGCTGGATTCGCCCGCGCCGATCACCGCGCAGTAGATGGACGAGAACTCGCGCGGATGCGCCGACAGCGCGCGTGCGAACGTGGAGCCCGCGTTCACCTCGGCCCGCAGCGTCGCGACCAGGTGGCGCTGGCGGTCGTCGTCCGATTCATCCGCGAGCGCGGTGAGCGCGCGTTCGAGCGGCAACCCGGAGGAGACGAGCCCCGAGAGCTGGCGCGTCCACACCGCGAGCGCGGTCGTGCCGAACACGGGGCGCGTGAACAGCCGCTGCCCCGCCGTTACGCTGCCGCCGGTCGCCGTGCCCTGGCCGGCGCCGAGCGCCTCCACCGCCAGCGGCACCAGCGCCTGTGCGCGCAGCAGGCTGCGGGCGGCCTTGGCGTTGTCGGCTTCGAGGGTGCCTTTGCGGGTCTGCCCCTGGGCGTCCAGGGCTTCGAAAGAAAACGCGGGCATGCGGGAATCGTCGGAGGAGGAGGCGGTCGATCGGAGGGGCGCACCCCGCCAGGGCCGCGCCGGCCACGATGGTAGCCGCTGCCGGTGTCAGACCGTCGCGTGCGCCTGCGCGGTGATCTCCAGCGAACGCAGCCGCAGCGCCGGATCGAACACGTCGCTCACCAGCATGAACTCGTCGGCGCGCGTGGCCTCGGCGAGTGCGCGCAGGCCGTCCCGCACCGTGTCCGGCCCGCCCACCACGCCGGCGGCCAGGAAGTCGCCGATCGCCGCGCGCTCCTGCGGCGACAACAGGGCCCCGTAGCCCTCCACCGGCGGCTGCAGCAGGCCGCGCCGCCCGGTCAGGATGCCCAGCACCCGCTGGTAGGTGCTGCTCGCCAGGTACTCGGCCTCGGCATCGGATTCGGCCGCGATCACCGGCACACCGATCGCCACGTAGGGCCGCGCAAGCGCTGCCGACGGCCGGAACAGCCGGCGGTACAGGTCGATCGCCTGGTGCAGCAGCCGCGGCGCGAAATGCGAGGCGAAGGCGTACGGCAGCCCCCGCTCGGCCGCGAGCTGCGCGGAGAACAGGCTGGAGCCCAGCAGCCAGATGGGCACCTGCGTGCCGGCCCCCGGCACCGCCGTGATGCGCTGGCCCGGCTGGGCGGGGCCCAGCAGCCGCTGCAGTTCGGACACGTCGCGCGGGAAGTCTTCTTCGGTCTCGACGCGGTCGCGGCGCAGCGCGCGCATCGTCGGCCCGTCGGTGCCGGGCGCGCGGCCCAGGCCCAGATCGATGCGGCCCGGGTACAGCTCGGCCAGCGTGCCGAAGGCCTCGGCCACCACCAGCGGCGCATGGTTGGGCAGCATGATGCCGCCCGAACCCACGCGGATCGTCCGCGTGCCGCCCGCGATGTGACCCACCAGCACGGCCGTGGCCGAACTCGCGATGCCCGGCATGTTGTGGTGCTCGGCCACCCAGTAGCGCTGAAAGCCCAGCGCCTCCACGTGCTGCGCCGTGCGCAGCGCCAGCGCCAGCGCATCGGCCACGCTGCCGCCCTCGCGCACCGCCACCAGGTCCAGCATCGACAGCGCCGGGCGGCCGCCGGAACCGGCAGCGCCCGGCGAGGAGGAAACGGGCACGGAAGAGGAGGGAGCCAGCGGAGCGGTGATCGTCGTGGAAGTCATGCGATCCATTGTGCGGCGATGCCAAAACCGCTGTGGCCATGCGGTCAAGCAGCCTTGCGAAAGGTGCAGTTGCGATTGATTTATCAAATTTTCAAAATCAATGATGGCATTTAGAATGGGGCCAACGCGACAGTACGGTGTATTCGGTGATATGGCCGGGTCGCCGGTCCACCTCTCCTCCGTTCCACCCCGTCTGCCACCATGGGATTCTTCAGCCGGCTGTTCCAGCCCCGGACCGACGGGCGTCCCGTGCAGGACGACTGGACCTCGCTGCCCCAAGACAGCCGGGCCAGCGAGCTGGTCCTGTTGAGCGACGAGGCCGCCAGGCTCCTCGCCGAGGTGGACATCGACGCCGCCATCGCTGGCCAGGCCCGCTGGCTGCCGTGGCTGGAGCAGGTGCTGCTGCACGGCGCCCGCGACGAACGCCTGCGCCCCGACGCCATCCGCGACGACACCCGCTCCGAACTCGGCCAGTGGCTCCGCGGCCCGGGCCGCACCGCCCTCGGGCACCTGCCCGCCTTCGACATGATGGCGCGCCGCCACCGCTACTTCCACCAGCAGGCGGCCGACGTGGTGCGGTACGCCGAGGCCGGCAACGAACGCCTGGCGCAGCAGGCCTTCAAGAGCTGCCGGCACGCGTCGCGGCAGGTCGTGATGCTGCTGCAGGAGCTCAAGCGCGGGCTGGCGCGGGGCGTGCAGGTGGGGAGGCCGGCTGCGGGCACGGGCCCGGCATCCGGCACGGACGCGAACCCCGACACCGTGCCTGGAGCACGCCGGGGCTGACCGCCCTACTGCTGCTGCTGCTGCTGCCGCATCGGCATGCGGTCGATCTCGTCGAACACCGCCTGCAGATCGACGCCGGCGCCTTCTTCCCGCATCTTGACGCCCCCATCCTTGCCCACGAGGACGAACGTGGCGGGCCCCCGGGCGTCCAGCTGCAGCGCCCGCAGCATCGCCGCGGTGCGCCCGGGACCGAGCGGCTCCCCATTGCGGCGGCCCTCGCCGCCCACGACGGTGAAAAGCGCCATGTCGCGCTCCCGGAACGCCTCGCGCGCCGCGGTCTCCTTCAAGGCGGCGCGGACCTTGACGAGCAGGGGATCGCTGTCCTGCGGCACCACGACAACGATGGGGCGGGTCTCCCAGCGCTCGGCGTCGAGGGGGTTGGTGGTGTCGGCGCCAGCGCCGGCGGCACCGGCGGGAAGGGCGAGGCAGAGGGCGGCGAGGGTGGCGTGGGGGCGGAGCATGGAGGCAGTGTGCGAGGGGCAGGGGGCCGTGGGTGTCGGACGGGGGCGATAAGCCAGCAGTGGAGATGGAGCACTGTTCATTTCATTCCATCTCGTCCCCTGCAGCAGCCAGTTGGACGACACGTCAAAATGGACAATCTGTACAAGCTTGCCGTGGCTGAGATAGCCCCCTGATTCCCCGGCCCCGTCCTGTCGCTTATCTTTGGAGATAGGAACAGGACTGTGCATATGACTAGGCATACGGAGTCAGTAGAGGTAGTGGTGAAGGACCAGCGCCGCAGGCGC
>CAJYKV010000001.1 GCA_913774955.1 uncultured Acidovorax sp. | reverse complement strand
GCCCTGCCCGCCTGGAAGATCGCGCCCGCCCTGGCGTTCGGCAATGCAGTGGTGTTCAAGCCGGCCGAACGGGTGCCGGCCTGCGGCTGGGCGCTGGCCGAGATCATCGCCCGCAGCGGCCTGCCGGCGGGGGCGTTCAACCTCGTCATGGGCAGCGGCCGCGAAGTCGGCCAGACCCTGGTCGACCATCCCCTCGTCGATGCCGTGAGCTTCACAGGCTCGGGCCCGGTCGGCGCGCGCATCCTGCGTTCGGCGGCGGCGCGCGGCGCCCGGGTGCAGCTGGAGATGGGCGGCAAGAACCCGATGGTGGTGCTGGCCGACGCCGATCTGGAGCACGCCGCGGACTGCGCGCTGCAGGGTGCCTACGGCTCGGCGGGACAGCACTGCATGGCGTCCAGCCGCATCGTGGTCGAGGCCAGCGTGCACGACGACTTCGTGGACCGCCTGCACCGGCGCCTGGCGGCCCTGCCGGTGGGCCATGCACTGGAGCGCGGCATCGGCATGGGGCCCGTGGTGGACGAACGCCAACTGGCGCAGGATATGGAGCACGTCGCGGCCGCCCGCCAGGACGGCGCCGAGCACGTCTTCGGCGGAGAGCGCATCGACCGCCCCACGCCGGGCCACTACCTGAGCCCGGCGCTGTTCATCGCGCGCCCCGAGCACCGGATCGCCCGCGACGAAACCTTCGGCCCGGTGGCCTGCGTGCTGCGCGCGGACAATTACGAACACGCCCTGGCGCTCGCCAACGACACGCCCCGCGGCCTGTGCGCGGGCATCTGCACGACCTCGCTGAAGCACGCCATGCACTTCAAGCGGCACGCCCGGGCGGGCATGACCATGGTGAACCTGCCCACGGCCGGCGCGGACTTCCAGGGCGACCGCCGGGAGCCGGCCCACGGCCCGCGCGAGCGGGGCCGCCATGCGGCGGAATTCTTCACCACGGTCCGCACGGGGTACATGCTGGCCTGAGACGCCGGTCCCGCCCTTCCCCTTTTTCCACGGTTCCCCTCACAACACCACAAAGACAGGAGACGAAGATGACGAAACTGACCCGACGCACACTGGCCGCGGCCCTCGCATGCGTGCCCGCGGCCACCCTGCTGCCCTCGGCCGCCTGGGCGCAAAAGCCGATCGTGCTGGGCTTCAGCCAGGTCGGCGCGGAAAGCGAATGGCGCACCGCCAACACCGAGTCGATCAAGTCGGCCGCCAAGGAGGCCGGCATCGAGCTCAAGTTCTCCGACGCGCAGCAGAAGCAGGAGAACCAGATCAAGGCCATCCGCTCCTTCATCGCCCAGCGCGTGGACGTGATCGCGTTCTCTCCGGTGGTCGAATCCGGCTGGGAGCCGGTGCTGCGCGAGGCCAAGGCCGCCAAGATCCCGGTGGTGCTCACCGACCGCGCCGTGAACACCAAGGACCCATCCCTCTACGTCACCTTCATGGGCTCGGACTTCGTGGAAGAAGGCCGCAAGGCCGGCCGCTGGCTGGTCGAGAAGATGAAGGACAGCAAGGGCGACGTGAACATCGTCGAGCTGCAGGGCACGGTGGGCTCGGCCCCGGCCATCGACCGCAAGAAGGGCTTCGAGGAAATCATCAAGGCCGACCCGAAGTTCAAGATCATCCGTTCGCAGACCGGCGACTTCACCCGCGCCAAGGGCAAGGAGGTGATGGAAGCCTTCCTCAAGGCCGAGGGCAAGAAGATCAACGTGCTCTACGCGCACAACGACGACATGGCCATCGGCGCGATCCAGGCCATCGAGGAAGCCGGCATGAAGCCCGGCAAGGACATCACCATCATCTCCATCGATGCCGTCAAGGGCGCCTTCGAGGCCATGATGGCCGGCAAGCTCAACGTCACGGTGGAATGCAGCCCGCTGCTGGGCCCGCAGCTCATGGCCGCGGTCAAGGACATCAAGGCCGGCAAGCCGGTGCCCAAGCGCATCGTGACCGAAGAAGGCATCTTCCCCATGGAGACTGCCGCACAGGAGTTCCCCAAGCGCAAGTACTGACGCCGAAGGCGACACGGCCCCCGCGGGGCCCGACTTTTCCGTTCCCGAGACCCATCACACCCATAAAAACCAGGAGACATGACGTGAAACGCTTCTTTCTGAAAACCGCCGCTGCCACCCTCGCACTGGCAGCACTCGGCACCCTGCCGCTGGCCCAGGCACAGGACAAGGGCAGCATCGGCATTTCCATGCCCACCAAGTCCTCGGCCCGCTGGATCGCGGACGGCGACAACATGGCCCGGGTGCTCAAGGAGCGCGGCTACAAGACCGACCTGCAGTACGCCGACGACGACATCCCCAACCAGCTCGCCCAGATCGAGAACATGGTCACCAAGGGCGCCAAGGTGCTGGTGATCGCCTCCATCGACGGCACCACGCTCTCGCGCGTGCTGCAGAACGCGGCCGACAAGGGCGTGAAGGTCATCGCCTATGACCGCCTGATCAAGGGCTCGAAGAACGTGGACTACTACGCCACCTTCGACAACTTCCAGGTCGGCGTGCTGCAGGCCCAGTCCATCGTGGACAAGCTGGGTCTCAAGCAGGGCAAGGGCCCGTTCAACATCGAACTCTTCGGCGGCTCGCCCGACGACAACAACGCCTTCTTCTTCTACGACGGCGCCATGAGCGTGCTGCAGCCCTACATCGACAGCGGCAAGCTCGTCGTGCGCAGCAAGCAGACCGGCATGAACAAGGTCGGCACGCTGCGCTGGGACGGCGCAACGGCCCAGGCCCGCATGGACAACCTGCTCTCGGCCTACTACGGCAAGGACAAGCTGGACGCCGTGCTTTCGCCGTACGACGGCATCTCCATCGGCATCCTCTCGTCCCTCAAGGGCGTGGGCTATTGCACGGCCCAGCAGCCCTGCCCCATCGTCACCGGGCAGGACGCCGAGGTGCCCTCGGTCAAGTCCATCCTGAAGGGCGAGCAGTACTCCACCGTGTTCAAGGACACGCGCGAGCTCGCCAAGGTCGCCGCCAACATGGTGGACGCCGTGCTCACGGGCAAGCAGCCCGAGATCAACGACACCAAGACCTACAACAACGGCGTGAAGGTCGTGCCCTCGTACCTGCTCAAGCCGGTGCTGGTCGATCAGTCGAACTGGAAGAAGATCCTGGTGGACAGCGGCTACTACAAGGAATCGCAGATCAAGTAACGGGCCGGAGCGCCACCCTTTTTGGAAGGGGTGGCGCCCTCAGGCGTGGTGCAGCAGGCAGTGGCGCCCTCCATCCGGGGAGCGCCGCCGCTGCATCAGGCCGCCCCGACGATTTACCTTCAGCGATGTCCATCGGACGGCAAGACCATGCTTCTTGAAATGCGGAACATCCGCAAGACCTTCCCCGGGGTGGTGGCCCTGGACCGCGTGAACCTGCGCGTGCAGGCCGGCGAGATCCACGCCATCGTGGGCGAGAACGGCGCGGGCAAGTCCACGCTGATGAAAGTGCTCTCCGGCGTCTATCCGCACGGCAGCTACAGCGGCGAGATAGTTTTCGACGGCGAGGAACGGCGCTTTTCCGGCATCCGCGACAGCGAGCACCTCGGCATCATCATCATTCACCAGGAACTGGCCCTGGTGCCGCTGCTCTCCATCGCCGAGAACATCTTCCTGGGCAACGAAACCGCCCGGCTCGGCGTCATCGACTGGATGGAGGCGCACGGCAGGACGCAGGCGCTCCTGCAGAAGGTGGGCCTGGCCGAATCCCCCGAGACGCTGGTGGGCCAGCTGGGCGTGGGCAAGCAGCAGCTGGTGGAAATCGCCAAGGCGCTGTCGCGCCACGTGCGCCTGCTGATCCTGGACGAGCCCACCGCCAGCCTGAACGAGAACGACAGCCAGGCGCTGCTCGATCTGCTGCTGGAGCTCAAGAGCCAGGGCATCACCTGCATCCTGATCTCGCACAAGCTCAACGAAATCTCCCGCGTGGCCGACTCCATCACGGTGCTGCGCGACGGCAGCACCGTGGAGACCATGGACTGCCGCAGCGCGCCGGTCAGCGAAGACCGCGTGATCCAGGCCATGGTCGGCCGCGAGATGGCCGACCGCTACCCGCAGCGCACGCCCGACATCGGCCCCGTGGCCTTCGAGGTGCGCGGCTGGCACGCCTACCACCCGCAGCGGCCCGAGGCGCCCTTCCTCAAGGGCATCGACCTGGAGGTGCGCCGCGGCGAGATCGTCGGCATCGCCGGCCTGATGGGCGCGGGCCGCACCGAACTGGCCATGAGCCTCTTCGGCCGCTCCTGGGGCCAGCGCATCAGCGGCGAAGTGCGGCTGAACGGCCAGCCCATCGACGTGGGCACGGTGGAAAAGGCCGTGCGCCAGGGCCTCGCCTACGTGACCGAAGACCGCAAGGGCAACGGCCTGGTGCTGAGCGAGGACATCCAGTTCAACATCTCGCTGGCCCACCTGGGCGGCGTCTCCCAGGCCGGCGTGATCGACGCCGGCGAGGAATACGCGGTGGCCCAGGGCTTCCGTGAGCGCCTGCGCATCCGCTCGTCGGGCGTGGACCAGAAGACGCTCAACCTCTCGGGCGGCAACCAGCAGAAGGTGGTGCTGGGCAAATGGCTGTTCACCCGGCCCGAGGTGCTCATCCTCGACGAGCCCACGCGCGGCATCGACGTGGGCGCCAAGTACGAGATCTACACCCTGATCGCGCAGCTCGCCGCCGAAGGCAAGTGCGTGATCGTCATCTCCTCGGAGATGCCCGAGCTGCTGGGCATCACCGACCGCCTCTACGTGATGAACGAAGGCCGCTTCGTCGCCGAGATGCCCACCGCCGAGGCATCGCAGGAAAAGATCATGCGCGCCATCGTGAAAGCCCACTGAAATGCCTTCCATGACCTCCTCCACGACTTCCACTTCCCCCGTGCATTCGGCCGCCCCTGCAGCCACCGCCGCAGCCGCAGCCGCAGCCGCGCCGGCGCGCGCCGGCCGCTCGCCGCTGGAGCACGCGCGCCAACACCTGCGCGAGTACGGCATGCTCATCACGCTGGTGGCCATCATGGCCTTCTTCCAGTACATGACCGACGGCACCCTGATGGAGCCGCTCAACCTCACCAACCTGCTGCTGCAGAACAGCTACATCGTCATCATGGCGCTGGGCATGCTGCTGGTGATCGTGGCCGGCCACATCGATCTCTCGGTGGGTTCGGTGAGCGGCTTCATCGGCGCGCTGGCGGCCGTGCTCATGGTGCAGCACGGCTGGCATTTCGTGCCGGCCACGCTGGTCTGCCTGCTGTGCGGCGGCCTCATCGGCGGGCTGCAGGGCTGGTTCGTGGCGTTCTCGCGCATCCCGTCCTTCATCGTCACGCTGGCCGGCATGCTGGTGTTCAAAGGACTGGCGCTGGCGCTGCTGGCCGGCCAGTCGGTGGGGCCGTTTCCCGACTCGTTCCAGCGCCTGAGCTCGGGCTTCATCCCGGACCTCTTCAGCATGCAGGGCCTCAAGGTGACCTCGCTGCTGCTGGGCGTGGCCGTGGCCGCTGCCCTGGTGGTGGCCGGCATCCGCTCCCGGGCCAACCGCGTGCGCCACGGCGTGCAGGTCGAGCCAGCGGCCTTCTTCGTCGTGCGCAACGCTGTGTTCGCGGCGCTGCTGATCTATTTCAGCTACCTGCTGGCCTCGTACAAGGGCCTGCCCAACGTGCTGATCGTGATGGCGCTGCTGATCGTGCTGTTCGACTTCATCACCAGCCGCACCACCATCGGCCGGCGCATCTACGCCATGGGCGGCAACGAAAAGGCCGCCAAGCTCTCGGGCATCAAGACCGAGCGCCTGTCGTTCTACGCCTTCGTCAACATGGGCGTGCTGGCGGCGCTCGCCGGCCTGGTGTTCGCGGCGCGGCTCAACACGGCCACGCCCAAGGCGGGCCTCGGCTTCGAGCTGGACGTGATCGCCGCCTGCTTCATCGGCGGGGCCTCGGCCTCGGGCGGCGTGGGCAAGGTGATGGGTGCGGTGATCGGCGCTTTCATCATGGGCGTGATGAACAACGGCATGTCCATCCTGGGCATCGGCATCGACTACCAGCAGGTCATCAAGGGCGTGGTGCTCCTCGCCGCCGTGCTGGTGGACGTCTATCACAAGAACAAGGCCTGACCCGCCCTGCCCTCCACCGCCATGACCTCGACCACTCGATCCACCGCTGCTGCCGCGCCCGTGCTGGAACTGGCGGGAATCCGCAAGCAGTTCGCCGGCGTGCCGGTGCTGCAGGACGTGCAGCTGCGGCTCTACCCCGGCGAGATCCACGCGCTCATGGGGCAGAACGGCGCGGGCAAGTCCACCCTCATCAAGGTGCTCACGGGCGTGCTCAAGGCCAGCGGCGGCGAGATGCGCCTGGCCGGCCAGCCGGTGTGGCCCGATTCGCCCCTGGCTGCGCAGCGCCTGGGCATCAGCACGGTCTATCAGGAGGTCAACCTCTGCCCCAATCTCTCGGTGGCCGAGAACATCTTCGCGGGCCGCTATCCGCGCCACGGGCTGGCGCAGGGCCTTCGCATCGACTGGGCGCAGATGCAGCAGCGCGCGCGCGAGCTGGTCGCGCGCATCGGCCTCGACATCGACGTGACGCGGCTGCTCTCGGACTACCCCGTGGCCGTGCAGCAGCTGGTGGCGATCGCGCGCGCACTCAGCATCGATGCGCGCGTGCTGATCCTGGACGAGCCCACGTCGAGCCTGGACGACGACGAAGTCCGCAAGCTCTTCGAAGTGCTGCGCCGCCTGCGCGGCGAGGGCCTCGCCATCGTCTTCGTCACCCACTTCCTGAACCAGGTCTATGCCGTTTCGGACCGCATCACCGTGCTGCGCAACGGCACCTGGGTGGGCGAATGGGCCGCGAATGACCTGGGCCCGCAGGCGCTGATCGCCGCCATGCTGGGCCGCGAGCTGGGCGCGCATGCCGAGCAGACTCCGGCGCCGCAAGGCACCGGCACGCAAGCCCCCGCGCTGCTGCAGGCGGAAGGCCTGGGCCAGACCGGCCAGCTGCAGCCGCTGGACCTGCAGATCCGCCCGGGCGAAGTGGTCGGCCTGGCCGGCCTGCTGGGCGCGGGCCGCACGGAGCTGGCCCGCCTGCTCTTCGGGCTGGAGCAGCCCGACCGCGGCCTGCTGCGCGTGGACGGCCAGACCGTGGCCTTCTCCAACCCCATGGACGCCATCCGGCAGGGTCTCGCCCTGTGCCCCGAAGAGCGCAAGACCGACGGCATCGTGGCCGAACTCTCGGTGCGCGAAAACATCGCCCTCGCGCTGCAGGCGCGCATGGGCCTGACGCGCTTTCTCTCCCGCGCAGAGCAGACCGCGCTGGCCGAGCGCTACGTGCAGCTGCTGGGCATCAAGACGGCCAGCGTGGAAACGCCCATCGGCCTGCTCTCGGGCGGCAACCAGCAGAAGGCCATCCTGGCGCGCTGGCTGGCGACCGAGCCCCGCCTTCTGATCCTCGACGAGCCCACGCGCGGCATCGACGTGGCCGCCAAGCAGGAAATCATGGACCAGATCCTGCGCCTGGCGCAGGCCGGCATGGCCGTGCTCTTCATCTCGTCGGAGATGAGCGAGGTGGTGCGCGTGGCCCACCGCATCGTGGTGCTGCGCGACCGCCGCAAGGTGGGCGAGCTGCCCGCCGGCAGCAGCGAAGACGACGTCTATCAACTGATCGCGGACCACGCCCATGCCTGAACGCAGCCCCGCCCCCTTCGGCCCTGCCGCGCTGCTGCGCCACCGCCTCGCCTGGCCGGTGATCACGCTGCTGCTCCTGCTGGCCGTCAACACGGCCTTCAACCCGGGCTTCCTGCACGTCGAATGGCGCGACGGGCATCTCTACGGCAGCCTGATCGACATCCTCAACCGCGCCGCGCCGCTGGTGCTGGTGTCGCTGGGCATGACCATGGTGATCGCCACGCGCGGCATCGACATCTCGGTGGGCGCCACGGTGGCCATCGCCGCGGCCGTGGCGGCCTGGCTGATCGGCGGATCGGTGTCGGCCACCGAAAGCCGTTTTCCGCTGCCGGTCGCCTTGCTGGGTGCGATCGGCGTGGCGCTGCTGTGCGGCCTCTGGAACGGCGTGCTGGTGGCCAAGGTGGGCATGCAGCCCATCATCGCCACGCTGATCCTGATGGTGGCGGGCCGGGGCATCGCCCAGCTCATCACCGACGGGCAGATCATCACCATCTACTACGCGCCCTACTTCTTCATCGGCGGGGGCTACCTGGCCGGGCTGCCGTTCTCGCTCTTCGTGGTGGCCGCCGTGTTCGCGGTGCTGTACTTTGCCATCACGCGCACGGCGCTGGGCCTTTTCATCCAGGCGGTGGGCGTCAACCCCACGGCCGCGCGCGTGGCGGGCGTGCAGGCGGGCCGGCTCATCATGGCGGCCTACGTGTTCTGCGGCGTGTGCGCGGGCATCGCGGGCCTGCTCATCAGCTCCAACGTGAAGAGCGCCGACGGCAACAACGCCGGCCAGCTGATGGAGCTGGATGCGATCCTCGCCGTGACGCTGGGCGGCACCGCGCTCACGGGCGGGCGCTTCAGCCTGGCCGGCAGCGTGATCGGCGCGCTCATCATCCAGACGCTGACCTACGCCATCTATTCGCTGGGCGTGCCACCCGAGGTCAACCTGGTGGTCAAGGCCGTGGTGGTCTTCGTCGTCATGCTGCTGCAGTCGCCGGAATTCCGCGCCCAGGTGGGCCTGCTGGCGCGCCGCCCCGCAGCCGCCCGGAGGGCCCTGCCATGAGCGCCGTCATGACCCCGCCCACCGCCAGCAGCGCCGCCGCGCGCAGCCCGCGCCTGAACGCCAAGTACCTGCCGCTGGCCGCCACCATCGCGCTCTTCGTGGCCATGGCCACGCTGGGCTCTGTGCGCTATGCGGGCTTCTTCTCGGCCCAGGTGTTCCTCAACCTGCTGATCGACAACGCCTTCCTCATCATCGTCGCGGTGGGCATGACCTTCGTGATCCTCTCGGGCGGCATCGACCTGTCGGTGGGCGCCGTGGTCGCGCTGACCACCATGGTCTTCGCCGCGCTGGTCGAGCACCACGGCTGGAGCCCGCTGGCCGCCGTGCCGGTGGTGCTGCTCATGGGCACCTGCTTCGGCGCGTTCATGGGGTTCCTGATCGAGCGCTTCCGCCTGCAGCCCTTCATCGTCACGCTGGCCGGCATGTTCCTGGCGCGGGGCCTGTGCTATCTCATCAGCATCGACTCGATCAGCATCACGCACGAAGGCTACTCGGAACTGGCCCAGTGGCGCCTGCAGCTCACCGAGACCGCCTCGCTCTCGCTGGGCGCGCTGATCGCCATCTCCGTGGTGCTGGCCGGGATCTTCATTGCGCACTGCACGCCGTTCGGCCGCGCCGTCTATGCCGTGGGCGGCAGCGAGGCGTCGGCCTTGCTCATGGGCCTGCCGGTGCGCTCCACGCTGGTGGGGGTCTATACCTTGTCGGGCTTTTGTTCGGCGCTCGCGGGCGTGGTGTTCACCTTCTACATGCTCTCGGGCTACGGCCTGCATGCCGTGGGCATGGAGCTGGACGCCATCGCCGCCGTCGTCATCGGCGGCACGCTGCTCACGGGCGGCGTGGGCTACGTGGCGGGCACGCTGTTCGGCGTGCTGATGCTCGGAATCATCCAGACCCTGATCTCCTTCGACGGCACCCTCAGCTCGTGGTGGACGCGCATCGCCGTCGGCGTGCTGCTGTTCGTCTTCTGCCTGCTGCAGCGCCTGCTCACCCGCCGCTCCGGGCGGCGGCGTTGACCCTTAACGCCTTTTTACGCTTCCTTTCCCCGCATCCTCCCGAGCCCCAAGATGACTACTCCTCCGCGCAAACTCCGCTCCACCGAATGGTTCGGCACGGCCGACAAGAACGGCTTCATGTACCGCAGCTGGATGAAGAACCAGGGCATCCCGGACCACGAGTTCGACGGCCGCCCGATCATCGGCATCTGCAACACCTGGTCCGAGCTCACCCCCTGCAACGCGCACTTCCGCAAGATCGCCGAGCACGTCAAGCGCGGCATCTACGAGGCCGGCGGCTTTCCGGTCGAGTTCCCGGTGTTCTCCAACGGCGAGTCCAACCTGCGGCCCACGGCCATGCTCACGCGCAACCTGGCGAGCATGGACGTGGAGGAAGCCATCCGCGGCAACCCCATCGATGCGGTGGTGCTGCTCACGGGCTGCGACAAGACCACACCGGCGCTGCTGATGGGCGCGGCCAGCTGCGACGTGCCGGCCATCGTGGTCACGGGCGGGCCCATGCTCAACGGCAAGCTGGCGGGCAAGGACATCGGCTCGGGCACGGCCGTGTGGCAGCTGCACGAATCGCTGAAGGCCGGCGAGATCACCGAGCACCAGTTCTTCGCTGCCGAGTCCGGCATGTCGCGCTCGGCCGGCACCTGCAACACCATGGGCACCGCCAGCACCATGGCCTGCATGGCCGAATCGCTGGGCACCTCGCTGCCGCACAACGCCGCGATTCCGGCGGTGGATGCGCGCCGCTACGTGCTGGCACACATGTCCGGCAAGCGCATCGTCGAGATGGCGCACGAAGGGCTCACGCTCTCGAAGATCCTCACGCGCGAAGCCTTCGAGAACGCCATCCGCACCAATGCGGCCATCGGTGGCTCGACCAATGCCGTCATCCACCTGAAGGCGATCGCCGGCCGGATGGGCGTGCAGCTCGACCTGGAGGACTGGACCCGCATCGGCCGCGGCACACCCACGCTGGTGGACCTGCAGCCCTCGGGCCGCTTCCTGATGGAGGAGTTCTACTATGCGGGCGGCCTGCCCGCCGTGCTGCGCCGCCTGGGCGAGAACGGCCTGCTGCCGCATCCCGACGCACTCACCGTCAACGGCAAGAGCCTCTGGGAGAACGTGCGCGAGGCGCCCCAGTACAACGACGAAGTGATCCGCCCGCTGGACAACCCGCTGATCGCGGACGGCGGCATCTGCATCCTGCGCGGCAACCTGGCGCCGCGCGGCGCGGTGCTCAAGCCCTCGGCCGCCACGCCCGAATTGCTCCGCCACCGGGGCCGCGCCGTGGTGTTCGAGAACCTGGAGCACTACAAGGCGCGCATCGTCGATGAGGACCTGGACATCGACGAGACCTGCGTGATGGTGATGAAGAACTGCGGCCCCAAGGGCTATCCCGGCATGGCCGAGGTGGGCAACATGGGCCTGCCGCCAAAGCTGCTGCGGCGCGGCGTGAAGGACATGGTCCGCATCTCCGACGCCCGCATGAGCGGCACGGCCTATGGCACCGTGGTGCTGCACGTGGCGCCCGAGGCCGCGGCCGGCGGCCCGCTGGCCGCCGTGCGCGACGGCGACTTCATCGAGCTGGACTGCGAGAACGGCCGCCTGCACCTGGACATCAGCGACGAGGAACTGGCCGCGCGCCTGGCCGAGTTGGCCGCCACCGACCACGGAGGGCGTGGCGGCTACCAGCGCCTCTACGTCGATCACGTGCTGCAGGCCGACGAGGGCTGCGACTTCGACTTCCTGGTCGGCTGCCGGGGCTCCGCCGTGCCACGCCATTCGCATTGACCATGACCACCCCCCTGAGGCGCTGCGCGCCTTCCCCCCGCTCTCGCATTGCTACGCAATGCGGGCAGGGGGACGCAGCCCTCGCTGCGGGGCGGCCCTTGCTCGGCTGCCCTGGCCTGGGGCCGCGCCAGTCGTTTCGGCCGCGCGCGAGTTAATGCGCCGGGTCCACCTGATCAACCCATGAATCCCTCACCTATGCCAGCAACACACTCCGCCCAAAATCCCCGCTACCGCGGCATCTTCCCGGTCGTGCCGACCACCTTCCATGAGGACGGCAGCCTCGATCTGGAGAGCCAGAAGCGCTGTCTGGATTTCATGATCGATGCCGGCGTCGATGGCCTGTGCATCCTGGCCAACTTCTCCGAGCAGTTCTCGCTGTCGGACGCGGAGCGCGAGACGCTCACGCGCACGTCGCTGGAGCACGTGGCCGGCCGGGTGCCGGTGATCGTCACCACCACCCACTACGGCACCCGCGTGTGCGCCGAGCGCAGCCGCGCCGCGCAGGACATGGGCGCCGCCATGGTCATGGTGATGCCGCCCTACCACGGCGCCACCTTCCGCGTGCCCGAGGCGCAGATCCACGCGTTCTACGCCCGCGTGTCCGACGCCATCGACATTCCCATCATGGTGCAGGACGCGCCGGCCAGCGGCACGGTGCTCTCGGCCCCGTTCCTGGCCCGCATGGCGCAGGAAATCGAGCACCTGGCGTATTTCAAGATCGAGACGCCCGGTGCCGCCAGCAAGCTGCGCGAGCTGATCCGCCTGGGCGGCGACGCCATCGAAGGCCCGTGGGACGGCGAAGAGGCCATCACCCTGCTGGCCGACCTGGACGCGGGCGCCACCGGCGCCATGACGGGTGGCGCCTTCCCGGACGGCATCCGCCCCATCATCGAGGCCCACCGCGCAGGCGACATGGACCAGGCCTTCGCGCTCTACCAGCGCTGGCTGCCGCTCATCAACCACGAGAACCGCCAGGGCGGCATCCTCACCGCCAAGGCGCTGATGAAGGAAGGCGGAGTGATCGCCTGCGAGGCCGGCCGCCACCCCTTCCCACCCATGCACCCCGAGGTGCGGCGCGGCCTGATCGACATCGCGCGCCGGCTCGATCCGCTGGTGCTGCGCTGGGCCCGCTGAGCTGCAAGCCATGAACGACTCCGCCGCCGACCTCCTGGGCACCCGCCTCGTCGCGCTCGACTGGGGCACCAGCTCGCTGCGCGCCTACCGCCTGGGCGACGGGGCCCGCGTGCTGGAACTGCGCCACCGCCCCTGGGGCATCATGCATCTGCCCCCGGCGCCGGCCGGCGCCGACGCCAGCCCCGAGGCCGCCTTCGAGCGCGCCCTGCAGGACACCTGCGGCGACTGGCTCGCCGCCGACCCCGCCCTGCCCCTGCTGGCCTGCGGCATGGTGGGCAGCGCCCAGGGCTGGCGCGAGGCGCGCTACCTGCACACCCCCACATCGCTTGACGCGCTGGCCCAGGGCCTGACCCGCGTGGAGCGCCCGGGCGGCCAGCCGCTGCACATTGTGCCCGGCCTGCTGCAGCCCGGCGAATTGCCCAACGTGATGCGCGGCGAGGAAACCCAGGTGCTCGGCGTGCTGGCCCTGCGGCCCGCCGAAGACGCCGGCCCCTGGCTGGTCGGCCTGCCCGGCTCCCACAGCAAGTGGGTGGTGGCGGGGCGCAGCGGCATCGCGGGCTTCCACACGTTCATGACCGGCGAAGTGTTCGCCGCCCTGCGCGGCCACACCATCCTGGGCAAGACCATGGCCCCCGCAGCGCCGCCCCATGACGACGCCTTCGTGCGCGGCCTGCGGGTGGCGAGCGGCAGAGATGCCGGCCTGGGCCTGCTCTCGCACATCTTCAGCACGCGCACGCTGGGCCTCACCGGCGTGCTGCCCGCCAGCGCCCAGGCCGACTACCTCTCGGGCCTGCTCATCGGCCACGAGATCGCCGCCCTCGCCCGCGTGCATCCGCCCGGTGGCGGTGGCGCAGCGCCCGTCCAGCCGCTGCTCTGCGGCGAGCCGGACCTGTGCCGCCGCTACGCCCTCGCCCTGCGGATGCAGGGCTTCGCCGAGCCCGCCATCGCCGCCCAGGCCACGCCCACCGGGCTCTGGCAGATCGCCCAGGCCGCCGGCCTGCTGGTGCCGGGCGCGCCGCAACCTTCATCCGCAGAGAGCTTTGCCGCATGACCACCATCGACCACACCCTGTTCCACGCCATGCAGCGCTGCGGCCTCATCGCCATCCTGCGCGGCATCCAGCCCCATGAGGCCGAGCCCGTCGGCCAGGCCCTCTACGACGCGGGCTTCCGCATCATCGAGGTGCCGCTCAACTCGCCCGAGCCGCTGGCCAGCATCCGTGCACTGCGCAACGCCCTGCCGGCCGACTGCGTGGTGGGCGCCGGCACCGTGCTGTCAGCCCAGGACTGCGCCGACGTGGCCGAGGCCGGCGGGCAGATCATCGTCATGCCGCACAGCGATGCGGCCGTGATCCGCTCCGCCCGCGCGGCGGGTCTCGCCTGCGCGCCCGGCGTGGCTACGCTGACCGAGGCGTATGCGGCGCTCGCTGCCGGCGCCAGCCTGCTCAAGCTCTTCCCGGCCGAGGCCCTGCCCCCGTCCGTGCTGAAAGCCTGGCGCGCCGTGATCCCGCCCAGCGTGGCGCTGGCGCCGGTGGGCGGCATCGCGCCCGAAAGCATCGCGGCCTATGCCGCCGCTGGCGCCAGCGGCTTCGGCCTGGGCTCGGCCCTCTACCGCCCCGGCAACAGCGCCGCCGACGTGGCCCGCAAGGCCGTGGCCTTCATCCAGGCCTGGCACGACGCCTACGGCATGGCCCGCACCTGCGGGCAGGCCGCAGCAGCGGCTCCCGCGCCGCAGCCCGCCACCGCAGCCTCCATTTCCTGACACCCTCCCTTTCCCCGCCATGAAGATCACCCGACTGACCACGTTCCTGGTGCCACCGCGCTGGTGCTTTCTGAAGATCGAGACCGACGAAGGCATCGTCGGCTGGGGCGAGCCCGTGCTCGAAGGCCGCGCCGAGACCGTGGCCGCGGCCGTGGCGGAACTGGCCGACTACCTGATCGGCAAGGACCCGCGCAACATCGAAGACCACTGGACGGTGCTCTACCGCGGCGGCTTCTACCGTGGTGGCGGCGTGCACATGAGCGCGCTGGCCGGCATCGACCAGGCGCTCTGGGACATCAAGGGCAAGGCCCTGGGGGTGCCCGTGTCCGACCTGCTGGGCGGCAACGTGCGCGACAAGATCCGCGTCTATAGCTGGATCGGCGGTGACCGCCCGGCCGAGACCGCCCGCCAGGCCCGCGATGCGGTGGACCGGGGCTTCACCGCAGTGAAGATGAACGGCACCGAGGAGATGCAGTTCGTGGACAGCTTCGACAAGGTCGAGCGCTGCCTGCAGAACGTGGCCGCCGTGCGTGAGGCCGTGGGGCCCCACGTGGGCATCGGCGTGGACTTCCACGGCCGGGTCCACCGGCCCATGGCCAAGGTGCTGATCAAGGAATTGGAGCCCTACAGGCTCATGTTCGTCGAGGAGCCGGTGCTCAGCGAGCATGACGAGGCGCTGAAGGAGATTGCCCGCATTTCCTCCACGCCCATCGCGCTGGGCGAGCGGCTCTATTCGCGCTGGGACTTCAAGCGCGTGCTGCAGGAGGGCTATGCCGACATCGTGCAGCCCGACCCTTCGCACGCCGGCGGCATCACCGAGACGCGCAAGATCGCATCCATGGCCGAAGCCTACGACGTGGCCCTGGCGCTGCACTGCCCGCTCGGGCCCATCGCCCTGGCGGCCAACCTGCAGCTCGATGCGGTCTGCTACAACGCCTTCATCCAGGAGCAGAGCCTAGGCATCCACTACAACCAGGAAAACGACCTGATGGACTACGTCTCCAATCCAGAGGTCTTCGCCTACCAGGACGGCATGGTCACCATACCGCGCGGCCCGGGCCTGGGCATCGAGGTCAACGAAGACTACGTGCGCGAACGCGCCCAGCAGGGCCACCGCTGGCGCAACCCCGTGTGGCGCCACAAGGACGGCAGCTTCGCGGAGTGGTAGGCCGCCGCGCCTAGCGGCCCGGTGGATCCGCGGGCGCCGGAGCGCCGGCGGGTGCCATGGCGTCGAGCGCCGCCACCCGCACCTGGGCCGCGCGCTCCGTGGCCAGCCCCAGCCGGCGGACCAGCCACGGCCCGAGGTCACCGTCCTGGGGATCGGGCCAGCCCTGCGCATCGCCGGGCACCAGGGGGCCTGACACCGGCGGCGGAGCGGTGTCGGGCGCCCCTTCCAGCCATTGCGTGACCGCCAGCGCGGTCTGCGCGAGCGGTGCCTGCAGAGCCTCTGCATCGAGCCGTCCGCGCCGCAGCAGCAGCATGGTCTTGATCGCCGTCAGCTGCGCCAGCAACTGGTAGCAGCGTGCCTGCAACCGCTCCAGCGCGGCCACCGGGGGCTGTACCGCGCGTGGCTCGGCCATGGCGCGCTGGGTGGCCTGGACCAGCGCCGACAGGCTGTCGTACGCCTCCCGCCGCGCGAGCCGCCACGCCAGCTCCGGAGCGTTGTCCACCGCATGCAACTGTCCGAGGGCCAGCGCCTCGCGGGCATGCCGGGCCTGGGCCGCGAGCGTCCGCTGCACCAGCGCCGGGATCTGGGACCGCTCCCACGACGGCAGCACATACGCGAACGCCCAGGCGATGCCGGTGCCGATCAGGGTGTCCGCCAGCCGCTCCAGCAGATCGATGGCGGTGCTGCCGCTCCCGCCGCCATGCAGCATGTGCGACTGCACCAGTCCCAGCACCGTGGCCGCCACGGCGGTGACGAGGTAGCGCCGCACCGCGAACCCGTGCGCCACCGCCTGCGCGATCGTGAGGCACAGGATGAGCTGCCAGGCCGAGAGATGCGAGGCCAGCACACCCGCTGCCAGCACGCAGCCCAGCAAGGTGCCTGCCACGCGGCTGTTGCGGCGCTCCAGCGTCTGCGCCAGGCTGCCGCGCAGCACCACGACGATGGTCAGCAGGATCCAGTAGGCATGCGTTCCCCACGGCAGCGACTGGGCCACCACGAAGCCGGCGGCCAGGGCCAGGGCCGCGCGCACGGCATGGCGCAGGGGCGGCGCGTCCCAGCGCCAGAGCGTCGCCAGGGGCGCCCACGACCAGGCCGTGGGGCTCACGAACATCTGCCAGCTCGCGCGCACCACCGCCAGGTTCGGCGGAGCGTCGCCACGCGCGAGCGCGTTCAGGCGCAGCGCCTCGTCGTTGATATGCCCCACGCGGTCCGCCAGACCCCGGGCCAGCGCATGCGGAGACGGCCCGCCCACGGCCTGCGCGGGCAGCGGATCGCTCCAGCGCAGTTGCGCGAGCGCGGGCCGAGCGTCGGTGAACGGGTCCGGCCGGCCGCCCCGCAGCAGCGCGTCCGCCATGTGGGCCAGTTCCCGGGCCACGTCGTGCAGCACTCCGCGCAGCGCGTGCAGCACGGGCACGTGGCCCGGATGGGTCTTGAGCGTTTCCACGTCGAGTTCGCAGGCGAGCAGGTGGTCGCGCATCTCCAGCACCAGCAGCAGCATGCCCGCCAGACGCTGGCGCCGCGGCGTGGTAGGAGACTCCAGCACGATATTGCGCGCCGCCTGCAGCTGTTCGGCCAGCGCGGCCTGGCGCTGCAGCAGCAGGCCCGTGAGCGCATGCGGCTCTTCCGCCCCCGCAGCACGCGTCCCTGCTTCCTCGTCCGCATGCGCCTCGTCCCGCGCCGAAGCGGTGGCTGCGGTCGCCGTCGCCGCCGCCGTGCCCGCATGCGCGCCGTCGAACAGCCGCGCCTGCGCGCGCATCAGGGCCGCCAGCGACAGCAGAGTATCCGCCACGAACTGCACGCGGTAGCGCGCGTTCAGCAGCCGGTTGGCGGCCACGGCGTAGAGCACGTACAGCCCCGCGCCCAGTGCGAAATGCGCCGTGATCGCCAGCGCCGCGGGCAACGGATCGGTGCCCGCCGGCACCCGCGATGCGGCCGCCATCGAGAAAATCATCGAGAACATCACCGCCACGGCGATGGGAATGCCGCGGCGGCCCCAGGCCATCGCGAGAAACGCCAGGAAGGTGCCCGGCACCAGCAGCAGGCCCAGATGCAGCGGATCGCCATGCAGCCACTGCACCGCGAAAAAGAGGGGAATGCCCAGCAGCGGCGCCGGCAGCATCTGCCACAGCTTGCCGCGGCGCGGACCCGGCAGATCGGGCGGCGAACAGACGACCACGCCGACCGAAGCGGCCGCGGCAGCCGCGGGACCGAGCCAGGCGTGCACCAGCACGGAGATGAGCAGCAACCCGAGGGCCACGGACACGCCGTTGGCCACATAGTGGCTCAGGGCCACGCGCAGACCCGACCGCAGACGGTGATTCGAGAGACGCCTCATACCCCGCCGAGGTTACTGCAGCGCGGCACGGCCTGCGGGCGCCTGCCCGGAATCCGGCAGTGCGCTGCCCGGTGCAACGCGAGCCGCTGCGGCATGCGCTAAGCCAGCGCGCCCGCGCCGAGCGCGAGACGCGGCGCCGCCGGTGTGCGAGGCGCCGCCGGGCGCGGCACGCCCACCGCCAGCGGACGACCGGCCCCGGGCGTCTCCGCGTCCTGCAGCCGGAACACCGCCACCGCCGCCACCAGCCGGTCGGCCTGGGCCCGCAGCGCATCGGCAGCGGCGGCGCTCTGCTGCACCAGCGCGGCGTTCTGCTGCGTGACCTGGTCCATCTGCGTCACCGCATCGCCCACCTGCCCGACGCCCGCGCTCTGTTCGCGGCTCGCCACGCTGATCTCGGAGACCACCTCCGTCACGCGGCGGATGGAGTCGACCACCTCGGTCATGGTTTCGCCGGCCTGGTCCGCCAGTTCCGAGCCCTGGCGCACCCGCTCCACGCTGGCGGTGATGAGCCCTTTGATTTCCTTCGCAGCCTCGGCGCTGCGCTGCGCCAGACTCCGCACTTCCGACGCCACCACCGCGAAACCGCGGCCCTGCTCGCCGGCCCTGGCGGCCTCCACGGCGGCATTCAGCGCCAGGATGTTGGTCTGGAACGCGATGCCGTCGATCACGCCGGTGATTTCAGCGATCCGGCCGCTGCTCTCGTCGATGCCGCGCATCGTGCGCACCACCTGCGCCACCACCTCGCCGCCGCGCGCTGCGACGTCGGAAGCACTGCGCGCGAACTGGCTCGCCTGCTGCGCATGGTCGGCGTTCTGCCGCACCGTGGCGCCCAGCTCGTCCATCGACGCCGCGGTCTCCTCCAGCGCGCTCGCCTGCTGCTCGGTGCGGGCGGACAGGTCGTTGTTGCCCTGGGCGATCTCCGCAGCAGCCGTCGCCACGCTGTCGGAGCCTCCGCGCACGGTGGACACCACGCGCGTCAGGGCCTGCTGCATCTCGGCCATGGAGGCGAGCAAGGGGCTGAATTCGTCCCGGGCACCGTCCACCACCGGCACGGTCAGGTCACCGTCCCGCACGCGCTCGACCACCCGGCGCGAATCGGCCACGCGGCGCTTGAGCAGATGGGCCATGTAGCCGGAGAAAGCCAGGAGGCCCAGCGCGATCGCCACCACCAGCACCAGCAATTGCCGGCGGGTCTTCAGCGCATCCGCCTGGATGCTGGTGATTTCCGACCGCAGCATCGCGGTCTGGCGCTCGCGCTCCTGGCCCAGCCAGGCCAGGAGGCGGTTGCGCATGGGAATCGTCTCGCCCACGAGCACCGCCACCGCTTCCTCGGTGCGGCCTTCGACGGCCAGCTTCAGGTTGCGGTCCGCGATGGGTTTGAACTCCTGTTCCATCGCCTGCCAGACATGGATGAAGTCATCGCGCGCTTTCGGGTCCTGCAGTTCTGCGAGGAACGCGGCGTCGTTGTCGGCGATGCGCTGGTATTTCGTGTCGATATCGGCCAGCGTCGCCTTGATGGCCTCCGGCGACCGCACCAGCATGGCGTGGCGGATCTGCAGGGAGATCTGCGTGATGCTCAGCTCGATCGCGGCGATGCGCGTGAGCTGGGGCACGCGCACATGCTCGGTGGCATGGGCCAGCGCTCCCACGTTGCCAAGCTGCACCCAGGCCATGGCCGCGGCGCCGGCCAGCGCCAGGATGAGGACGATGCAGACGGCATACAACCGTCTGGCGATGCCGATGCGGGAAAAAGCGGTCATGTTGGAATACTTTTGGAGATGCGGAGGCAGGCTGCCCTGCATGGGCAGCGGCTGCGGAGAAGGCAGGCGAATGATATGAACGATCGGTCACGCACGTGATTACATCTATCAATTCCATGACATCAGTCGGAGATGAATCCAATCAGGATTTCTCCATATTCCCCAGCATGGAACACCGGCCCGCGGCCGGTGGCACTCAGCGCGGAGCGACCAGGCGCTCGCGCAGAAGGGCCCAATGGCCGCGCAGCGCGTCGGTCCGTCCCTGAAGAGCAGCCTCTTCCATGAGACGGGCCAGCGCGGCGTCCTCCGCCCGGCCCAGTGCGCGCAGAACGCCCGCCAGGCTGTGGCCCAGACGGCGCAATGCCTTCAGGTCGGCGGTCTGCAGCGCGCGCTCTCCGTCCACGGCATCGCGGGCGAACTGCGCCAGGCAGGCGGTGCGGTACTGGTCGAACAGCACGGAATCGCCGCCGAAGTATTCCCGGATAGCGGCCCGCACCGCGTCGGCGGACGCCGCGTCCTGCGCGCCGTCCGCGGCATGGGCGGCCGGCGCGGCAGGAACTGCCGCGGCCAGGTGGTCCGCCAGCGCTTCGCGCACGCAGCCCTCCAGCACCGAGACGGCCACCGGTTTGTCGAGCGCGCGCCAGGCGCCGCAGTCGAGCAGATCCTGGCGCACCGCATGGTCGAGCCCGGCGCTGAGCACCACCACGCGCGCGCCGGCGGCCAGTGCCGGCGTGGCCTGCAGCCGGTGCAGCAGGCCGACGCCCGACTCCCCGGGCATCATCAGATCGGTGATCACCAGCGCCGCGCGGTTCGCCTTCAGCCATGCGAGCGCCGACTCGACGCTTGGGGACACCTGCACCGACACGGGCAGCCGGTCGAGCGCCATTTCCACGAAGCGCGCGACCGAAGGGTCGTCCTCCACCAGGAGGACGACCGGATTCGGCGAAGCCGCGCCTGGGCCCATGGGGTGGCTGCCGCTCAGCCCCGTACCGCGGCCGAGAGACAGGTGCGCAGCGCGCCCGGAAGCTCCGCCACCAGTGCGGGCTTCTGGATGACCGGCAGCCCCTGCAGCGCGAACGCATAGGGGGCACGCTCTTCTTCGGTGAGAGACGTCACCACGACGAGCTGCACGCGGGCGAACTGCGCGTGCGAACGCAGGCTGGTGATGAGCGCCGCGCCGTCGAGGCCCGGCAACAGGATGTCCACGATCAGCACGTCCGGCTCGAGCTTGCCGCACATGGCCAGGCCGGCGATGCCATCGCTGGCGATGTGCAGCGCCACTTCCGGGAACTGCTGCTCGAGCAGCAGCCGGATGAGGTTCTGGTAGTGGACCGAGTCCTCGATGAGCAGCACCTTCGGCCGGCCCGAGAAGCCGCCGCGCATCGGCGCCGCGCCGGGAGCGGACGACGCGCCGCCCACTTCACGGCTGCGCAGCCAGCGTTCGACCGAATCCCGCGAGATCCGGCGGTGCCCGCCGGGGGTCTTCCAGGCCTCCAGTTCGCCCCGGTCCACCATCAGCTGAATGGACCGGACGGCCATGCCTAGCAATTTGGCGGTTTCCAGGGTGGTGTAGTGGTCTGGCAGGGGTACTTCGGAATTCGGCATAGTTGACATTGTGCCCGTCCGCGATGCTCAACAGGCTCGGCCGTGGCACAACTATATGAAAGCAGCACTTGCATACGTCAAATCTAATAAATATGATTCGTACTTTGCCTGCGCACCTGCGTATTTCATGAAAACAGTCCTGATCGTCGACGACCACGCGGATATCCGCCGCCTGCTGCGCATGACGCTGGAGGACCAGGGCCTGACGCTGCACGAGGCCGAGAACGGCACGGCGGCCCTGGCCATGGCGCACGCCCAGCGCCCCGACATCGTGCTTCTGGATGTGATGATGCCCGGCGGCATCGACGGCCTGGAAGTCTGCCGCCGCATCCGCAGCACGCCGTCGCTGGCGCGTACGCAGGTGATCATGCTCAGCGCCCGCGACAGCATGCGTGACCGGGACGCTGGGCTGCAGGCCGGTGCCGACGAATTCATCGCCAAGCCGTTCAGTCCCGCACAGATCGCCGAGAAGGTGCTGTGCCTGGGGCCCTCCCCGGTCGCCGCCCGTTGATGGAGTCCTCCCCCAGCGGCACTGCGCGCCTTCGCTGCCTCGGGCGCCATGCGGCGGCGTGGCCGCTTTTCCTGCTCGTGGCGGCCGTCCTGGCCTGCGCAGGGTCCTGCGCCTCGGCGGGACCGGTCGCCGACCGCGTGCGGGCCTCCGGCGTGGTGCGGGTGTGCATCTGGCCCAGCTACCACGGCGTGAGCTACCGCAATCCGCGCACGCTGCAGCTGAGCGGCATGGACATCGATCTGTCGCGGCAGTTCGCCGCCGACCTCGGAGTGCGGCTCGAGTACGTGGATTCCGCCCACGAAACCCTCGTGGAAGACCTGACGGAGCAGCGCTGCGACGTCGGCATGTCGGCGATCGGCATGCTGCAGCCGCGCATGCAGTTGCTGCGGTTCAGCCGGCCCTACCTCCAGAGCGGCCTGCAGGCCGTCACCACCAAGAGCAACCCCGTGGTGCGGGACTGGGACGACATCGACCAGCCCGGCGTGGCCATCGGCGTGCAGAACGGCGCATCGATCCTGCCGGCCGTCCTGGCGTACTTCCGGCGCGCCACCGTCGTGCGCGTGCCCGCGCCCCGCACGCGGGAGCGCGAGCTGGCGGCGGGCCGCGTCGACGTGTTCCTGACCAACGACATCTACGCGCGCCAGCTCGTGGAAAACGCGGACTGGATGCGGGTGGTCACACCGCCCTCGGAGGTACTGCGCATCCCGTCGGCCTACGCGGTGCGTCCGGGGGATGCGGAATGGACCGCCGTCGTGGACGACTTCGTGGCGCGCATCAAGGGCGACGGCCGGCTCGCCGCGGCGGCGCAGCGCCACGGCCTCGGCGCATTGGTGGTGCCATGATCTGGCGCTGCTTCCTGCACAGGATGCTGCTGCGGGCCGGCGGCCGCTGCATCGCACGGCGCGGCGCCCTGCCCGCGAGCACCGTGGTGCTCGCCGTCGGGCTGCTCGCGGCGGCCGCCGCGCTCACCGGCGCGCTGGTGGTGAGCCTGGGCGACCTGCGCGGCGCCTTCGCCACCAGCGAAAGCCAGGCCCAGCTGCTGGCCCGCGTGCTCGAAGACCAGACCACGCGGACCTTCGAAGCGGGGGAAATGGTGCTGTTCAGCCTGTCGCAGACGCCGGCACTGCAGGCCGGGTCCGCCGACCGGGACGGCACGGAGAACGCCATGCGGCAGGTGCTCACGGCACTGACCTTCGTGCGCAGCGTCGCGGTGCTGGACCTGGAAGGCCACGTGCTGGCGAGCACCGACCCGGCCGCCTCCGGCATCCGCATCGACACCGCCCGGCTCGGGCCGCTGCCCGCGGCGCGGATCCAGCGCATCGGTCCGCTGCTTCCCGGACGCGGGCTGGAAAGCCTGAGCGGCGCCGCCGCCGCGGCCTCCATCCCGCCCGGCCTGGCGTTCATCCCGCTGATGTACGGATTCCGCGATGCCGCCGGCACGCCGCTCGTGCTGATGGCCCTGATCAACCCGGACGCCCTCTCGAACTTCCAGTACCTCGCGCTGGAGGCGCTCTCCTACGACGCGGTGATCGCGTCGGACGACGGCCAGGTGCTGGCGTCCTCGATCTTCGTGCGCGACCTGCCCCTGCACGACGTGTCGTCGCTGCCGGTGTTCAACAGCCTGCTGCCCTATCACGAACGCGGCAGCTACACCGGCCTGGGCGTGCTCGGCCCCGACCGCATCGTCGCCTACCGCGCCTCACGCAGCCGCCCGCTGGTGGTGATCGTCGAAGAGCCGAAGAGCGCCGCCTTCGCACGCTGGTTCGCGGGCTACTACCCGTTTCTGGCCGTGGAGGCGACCATGGTGCTGCTCGCGCTGGCGCTCACCTGGATCGCCTGGCGCAGCCTGCGCTCGCGGGAGGCCGCCCGCCGGGCCGTCGATGCGGCGCAGGAGCGCATCGTGCGCAGCGAGCGCGATCTTGCGCTGCTGCTGCGCAGCGTGCAGGAGCTGATCTTCCGCACCGATCGGGACGGTGCGATCACTTACGTCAACGCGCGCTGGACGGCGCTCAGCAGCCAGCCGCCCGCCTCCGCCATCGGCCTGCGGTTGCAGGACCTCGTCCAGCCGGACAGCCGCGAACGCGTGGCCGCGATGCTCGCCCCCGATTCCGGCGTCGCGGTGCGCACGCGCCAGGTGCGGCTGCTCTCTCCGCAGGGCGGTGAGCGCGTGCTCGACGTGGCCGCGGTCCCGCTGTGTGCGCCGGACGGGGCGCTGCTCGGCTTCGTCGGCAGCGCGGTGGACGTCACCGAGCGCGAGCAGGCCTACCATCGCCTGCGCGCGCAGCTCGCCTTCCAGAACCTGCTGCTGGAAACCAGTCCGCAGCCGATGATGCTCACCGACCGCTGCCACCGCGTCGTCCTCGTCAACCGTGCCTGGGAGCAGGCGATGGGACGCCACCGCGACCGCATCGTCGGCGAGTGCCTGGAGCTGTACCCGGGCGAGACGGCCGACGACGCAGCCATCGCCGAGGGCGGCGGCGGCAGGACGCTGGAGATGGATCTTCCCTACGGCGACGGCGTGCGGCGCGCGACGCGCGTGCTCAAGGCCGCCGTGGAGGTCGACCGTGGCGAGGTCACGGGCGTGCTCAGCATCCTCATGGACATCAGCGAGTTCCGCGAGGCCGAGCGCGCGATCCGCGAGGCGCACGACGCGGCCGAGGAATCGGCGCGCACCCGGTCCGAATTCGTCGCCAACATGAGCCACGAACTGCGCACGCCGCTGCAGGCGATCATCGGCTTCGCCGAGCTGGGCACCGCGCGCACTCAGGAGGCGCAGCTGTGGTCGATGTTCACCGACATCCATGCGGCGGGCCACCGCCTGCTGGCCCTCGTCAACGACCTGCTCGACGTCGCCAAGATCGAAAGCTCCATCGGCACCTTCCACCTCGAGCGCACCGATCTGCGCGGGCACGTCCGCACGGTGGCGCGCGAGCTGGAGCCGCTCGTCGCGTCGCGGCGGCAGGAACTGCGCATCGATCTCCCGCAGGGCCCGCTCGTCGCCAAGGTGGATCCGCAGCGTTTCCAGCAGGTGGTGCGCAACGTGCTCGCCAATGCCATCAAGTTCTCGCCCGACGGCTCCCGCGTGCAGCTGCGCGCGGCCGTCGACTGCCAGGACATGATCCACATCGAGGTGGAGGACCAGGGCCCCGGCATTCCCGAGGCCGAACTGGAACGCATCTTCGAGGCCTTCGCCCAATCGAGCGCCACGCGCAACGGCTTCGGCGGCACGGGACTGGGCCTGGCGATCTGCCGCAAGATCGTCGAGGCGCTGCAGGGCCGGATCCATGCGCGCAACATCGAAGGCGGTGCCGTGTTCCACATCGAACTGCCCGCCCGCGGCCCCGTGGAAGCCAGCCCCTCGCCACAGTGAGCGGGCCCGGCCGGCAGCGCCCAGACCCTTGAAAACCGGGTATGGTGCAGGCGTGGCGGAGGCCCCCCGGCGTCCGCGCCTGCCAGCGTGCAGCCCCATCCACCTCCAACCCCACCCCATCCCCATGAAAGCCACCTGGAACGGCGTGGTCGTCGCCGAGAGCGACGACACGGTCCTCGTCGAGGGCAACCACTACTTCCCCGAGAGCGCGCTGAAGGCCCAGTACTTCACGTTCAGCAACCACCGCACCACCTGCCCATGGAAGGGCCAGGCGACCTACCGGTCGCTGCTGGTCGACGGCGAACTCAATCCGGACGCCGCCTGGACCTACGCCGATCCCCTGCCCGAGGCCGAACAGATCCGCGGACGCTTCGCGTTCTGGAAAGGCGTCAAGGTCGAGGCCTGAGCGCAGGGTGGGGCTCCCGCCCCTCCTGGTGCCAGCCCTGCCGGATTCCCCGCGCGCGGCCCCGAAAACGGTGCATACGGTTATCCCTGCGGGCGTTGGACAATCATGTGGATAACCCGGGACAGGCGCTGTACGGCTGGCGCAAGTGGTTGATTTCAAAGGAAACCCCACGCGCTGCCTATTTTTTGGGCAGCACTTGTGCCAATGCTCCCCCGTTATCCCTCCCTGCGCTGGACAACTGTGTGGATAACACGGGATCAGCGCTGTATGACAGGGTTAAGTCATTGATCCGCAAGGGATAGTTCTGCGCTGCCCAAATTTTGTGCAGTGGGCAACCTGCTCCGCCGTGCTCCCGGCCCTGCCTCCAGCGGCCGTTTTTCCGACCTGTTTTCTCTGTCTCCCATGACGTCTTCCCCCGTTTCCCAAGCCCCGTTCTTCATCGCGCGCGTCGGCACCGACGGCACCCAATGCGATGCATGGCCCGAACAGACGCTGCTGCAATCGATGGAACAGGGCGGCATCGACTGGCCCAGTTCCTGCCGCAACGGCACCTGCCGCACCTGCATCGGCATCCTCGCCGAAGGCACCGTGCGCTACGCGATCGAATGGCCGGGCCTGTCGGCGGAGGAAAAGGCCGAAGGCTGCGTACTGCCCTGCGTGGCCTACCCCACCAGCGACCTGCATCTGGAAGGCTCGGCGGTGTAGCGCCCACGGGGGCATCCGCCCCCTTGCGGCATTCCCTGCGATTTCGACAGAATGGTCCACCCTCCGGGGACAACAAAGGGAGAGAGGACCATGACCGACACCACCCATGCGGTGCCGCGGCCCAGTGCCGCCGGCTCCGGCCACCCCACGCGCGACGACGTCCTGCGCGAATGCATCGCGGCCGAAGCGCTGTGGGCCGAAAGGCCCGGGCGCAACCTGGTGCTGCTCTTCGACGGCACGGGCAACATCCTCGGCAACGACCAGGACACCAACGTCGTCAAACTGCTGCGCATGCTGCACAAGGGCCCCGATCCCGACGGGCAGGCCCCCGAGCAGTTCGTCTACTACGACCCCGGCGTGGGCACGGACAACGTGTTCCCGCCCGACTCCTTCTTCGGACGGGTGAGCGAACGCGTCGAACGGCTCGCGGGCCTCGCGCTCGGCAGCGGCGTGTTCCCCAACATCGCGGGCGCTTACGAATTCCTGGTGCGCACCTACCGCGACGGCGACCGCATCTACCTGCTGGGTTTCTCGCGCGGGGCCTTCACCGCGCGTGCCGTCGCCGGCATGCTCAACATGTACGGGCTCATCCATCCGGAAGGGCTGCCCCTGCTCGACAGCATGGTGCGCATCTATTTCGCGCCCCCGCGGCGGGACAACCCCTCCGGCACGCGCCAGCGCGAGGACTTCGCGCGGGACGTGGTCGAGAACTTCGCGCGAGGCCGCACACCGCTCGTGCATTTCGCGGGCGTGTGGGACACGGTGGAATCCATCGGCGGCCCGCTGATAGGCCTCAGGATCAGCAACTCCGCGGACTTCGCGAACAAGCGCTTCGTGCACGTGCGGCACGCGCTGTCGCTGCACGAGTCCCGCCAACCCTACACGCCGCGCCGCTACGAAGACCCGCACTTCAGCGCCCGCGAACTGCCGCACCGCAGCTTCGCGCAACGCTGGTTCCGCGGCGTGCACAGCGACGTGGGCGGCTCTTATGCGCGCGATGGCCTGTCCCGCATCACCCTGCGCTGGATGGCCGATGAAGCCTTCGCACTCGGCCTGCGGATGGACCGCAGCCAGCTGCAGCCGGGCGATCCGCACACGCCCATGCACGACCAGGCCTACGACTGCCCCCTCTGGGCGTGGGCCGGCCTGAACGCACGTCAGCGCGAGCCCGGCGACGTGGTGGACCCGAGCGCCCTGCCCGTCGCCGCGGCCGTGCCTGCCCAGCACCTGCCGCGCACCCAGCCCTGGCGCACGATCGGCTGGGTGCTGCCGGTGGCCGTGGCCGCACTGTGGGCCGCCCGCGGCGAGGCGCGCGCGTTCGACATCGCCTTCGCCGTCGCCTGCGTGGCCTGGATCGCCTACCCCGTCGCCTGGGCGCTGCGGCGGCTGGTGGCGCACGCCGTGCCACGCGGCAAGCCGCTCGCCTGGCTGGCGCGCCATGCCCACTGGACCATGCGCCTCTTCGCGGCGGGAGAAATCGCGCTGCTGTGCCTTCCGGCCGCTTCCTGGCCGAGTGCCACGGCCCTGCTCTTGGGCACCCGGCTGCTCTCACTGGCGCTGCTCGCGGCCGTCCTGCTCCTGGGCGCCCTGGCGGACGCGCCGGGTGCCGGTGCCCCTTCCGGGCCAGGCACGGGCGGGCTGCACTAAAATCGCACCTTTCCCCGGCGCCCCACCGCGCGCCGCGCCCGCCACCGGCCCGGCCGCGGCGCGGCCCGCCCGCCGCGGACCACCGAAAGCCTGCCACCATGAACACCCCCCTCCCCCCCGCGTCCATCGCACCGGTCGAAGACATCGTGGCCGAGATGCGCGCGGGCCGCATCGTCATCCTCGTGGACGAGGAAGACCGCGAGAACGAAGGCGACCTGGTCCTCGCCGCCGACCACGTCACGCCCGAAGCGATCAACTTCATGGCGCGCTTCGGCCGCGGCCTGATCTGCCTCACACTCACGCGCGAGCGCTGCGAGCTGCTGCGCCTGCCGCCCATGGTGGCGCGCAACGGCACCAAGATGGGCACCGCCTTCACCGCCTCCATCGAGGCCGCCGAAGGCGTGACCACCGGCATCTCCGCCGCCGACCGCGCCCGCACCGTGCAGGCCGCCGTGGCACCCAATGCCAAGGCCTCCGACCTGGTGCAGCCGGGCCACATCTTCCCGCTGCAGGCGGTGGACGGCGGCGTGCTCATGCGCGCCGGCCACACCGAGGCCGGCTGCGACCTGGCCGCCATGGCCGGCTGCAGCCCCTCGGCCGTCATCTGCGAGGTCATGAAGGACGACGGCACCATGGCCCGCCTGCCAGACCTGCAGCAATTCGCCGCCGAGCACGGCCTGAAGATCGGCACCATCGCCGATCTGATCGAATACCGCAGCCGCCACGAGACGCTGGTGCAGAAGGTGGGCACGCGCCCGCTGCAGACGGCCGCCGGCGAATTCATCGCCCATGCCTTCCGCGACGGCCCCAGCCAGTCGGTGCACATCGCGCTGGTGCGCGGCTCCTGGGGCGAGCACGACAGCGTCCCGGTGCGCGTGCACGAGCCGCTGTCGGTGCTGGACGCGCTCGAAGTGGGCCGCGACATGCACTCCTGGGACCTGGACGCCAGCCTGCGCCACATCGCCCAGCACGGCAGCGGCGTGGCCGTGCTGCTGAACTGCGGCGAGAGCGCCGAGCAGCTGCTGTCCCAGTTCGACGGCACGGCGCGCGCCTCGCACGCACCCGAACGCGGCCGCATGGACCTGCGCACCTACGGCGTGGGCGCGCAGATCCTGCGCGAATGCGGCGTCACCCGCATGCAGCTCATGGGCCAGCAGCGCCGCCTGCCCAGCATGACCGGCTACGGCCTCGAGATCACCGGATACATCCCCAAGGAATAAGACACACCATGTTTGGCGCAGACAAAGGAACCGCGGACAGGCTCGACGGCAGGAAACTGCAGATCGGCATCGTGCAGGCCCGCTTCAACGAAGGCATCACCGAGGCCCTGGCGGCCGCATGCCGCGAAGAGCTGCTCGCCCTGGGCGTGCAGGACAAGAACATCCGCCACGTGCGCGTGCCCGGCGCGCTCGAAGTGCCGCTGGCCCTGCAGGCCCTGGCCGAGCAGGACGAATACGACGCGCTGATCGCGCTCGGCTGCATCATCCGCGGCGAGACCTACCACTTCGAGCTGGTGGCCAACGAGTCCGGCGCGGGCGTGACGCGCGTCTCACTCGACACGCAGACCCCGATCGCCAACGCCATCCTGACCACCGAGAACCTGGAGCAGGCCGTGGCCCGCCAGACCGAGAAGGGGCGCGACGCGGCCCGCGTGGCCGTGGAGATGGCGAACCTGCTGGAGGAGCTGTCTTGAGCGACGATTCCGCCTCCACCCCGGCGCCCGGCGGCGCCAAGCGTCCGCCGCGCCAGGGGCGCACCGGCACCACGGCCACCGGCGCCCGCAAGGCCGCCTCCAAATCGGCCCGCAGCCGCTCGCGCGCGTTCGCGCTGCAGGCGCTCTACCAGCACATCGTGGGCCGCAACGAAGCCACCGCGATCGACGTGTTCACCCGCGACCTCTCCGGCTTCCACAAGGCCGATGCCGCGCACTACGACGCACTGCTGCACGGCTGCATCGAGAACGCCGAGGCGCTCGACGCCCTGATCCAGCCGAAGCTCGACCGCACGCTGGCCGAGCTGTCTCCCATCGAGCATGCGACGATGTGGATCGGCGTCTACGAATTCCAGAACTGCCTGGACGTGCCGTGGCGCGTGGTCATCAACGAGTGCGTCGAGCTCGCCAAGGAGTTCGGCGGCACCGACGGGCACAAGTACGTGAACGGCGTGCTCAACGGCCTCGCGCCCACGCTGCGCGCCGCAGAGGTGGGCGCGGACCGGGGCCCGGGCGCCGTGCCGTCCGCGGACTGACCGGCCTGCCCCACCCGCCGCCGCTGCAGCGGCCGTCCGCGCCGCCCGCGCGGACGGGCGCGCCGGCTCCGCCTTCTCGCCCTCCCCCTCCTCCTTCCCGCACTGCCATGAAGTTCTCCTCGCGCGCCGAGCGCATCGAACCCTTTTACGTGATGGAGATCGCCAAGGCCGCCCAGGCCCTGGCGCGCGAGGTGGCGCAGGGCCCGGAGCCGATGATCTTCCTCAACATCGGCGAACCCGACTTCACCGCGCCGCCTCTGGTGCGCGAGGCCGCCGAGCGCGCGCTGCGGAGCGGCACCACGCAGTACACCAACGCCCTGGGCCTGGAAGCGCTGCGCGAACGCATCGCCGGCTGGTATGCCGAGCGCTTCGGCGTGGCGGTGCCGGCGCGGCGCATCGTGGTCACGGCGGGCGCCTCGGGCGCGCTGCAGCTCGCCTGCCTCGCGCTCATCGAGCAGGGCGACGAGATCCTCATGCCGGACCCGAGCTACCCCTGCAACCGGCATTTCGTGAGCGCGGCGGACGGCCGCGCGGTGCTCGTGCCCTCCACCGCCGAAGAACGCTTCCAGCTCAGTGCCGCCAAGGTGGCCGCCCACTGGGGCCCGAAGACGCGCGGCGTGCTGCTGGCCTCGCCCTCCAATCCCACGGGCACCTCGATCGCGCCCGATGAACTGCGCCGCATCCATGCCGAAGTGCAGTCCCGGGGCGGCACCACGGTCATCGACGAGATCTACCTCGGTCTCTCGCACGACGAGGCCTTCGGCCAGACCGCGCTGGCGATCGGCGACGACATCGTCAGCATCAACAGCTTCAGCAAATACTTCAACATGACCGGCTGGCGGCTCGGCTGGATGGTCGTGCCCGAGGCCATGGTTCCGGTGGTCGAGCGCCTCGCGCAGAACCTTTTCATCTGCCCGAGCACCGTGGCGCAGCATGCGGCGCTGGCCTGCTTCGAGCCCGGGAGCATCGCCGAATACGAACGCCGCCGCGCCGAGTTCAAGGCCCGCCGCGACTACTTCATTCCGGCGCTCGAATCGATCGGCCTGCCGGTGCCCGTGCGCCCCGACGGTGCCTTCTACGCCTGGGCCGACTGCACCGCCGCCGCGCGGCGCCTGGGGGTGGAAGGCAGTTGGGCCTTCGCCCACGAGGTGATGCAGCGCGCCCACCTCGCCGTCACGCCCGGGCGCGACTTCGGCAGCCATGCACCCGAGACCTTCGTGCGCTTTTCCACGGCCAACTCCATGGCGCAGCTGCAGGAGGCCATCGCCCGGCTCTCCCGCCTGCTGGCCTGACGCGGCGGCACCGGCAGGCATTTCCCATGAGCTTCGAATGGCCCGTGCGCATCTACTGGGAAGACACCGATGCCGGCGGCATCGTCTTCTACGCCAACTACCTGCGCTTCTTCGAGCGCGCGCGCACCGAGTGGCTGCGCTCCCTCGGGCTCGGGCAGCAGCGATTGCGGGAACTCACGGGCGGGATGTTCGTCGTAACCGACGCACGGGTGCGCTATCTGCGTCCCGCGCGGCTCGACGATGAACTGATTGTTACGGCCGTGCTCGAAGAAAGCGGGAAGGCATCGCTGACAATACGCCAGCGGGCGCTCCTGAAATCGGAGCACATGACACAATCGGATGCGGTGCCGCTGTGCGAGGGCACCGTCCGCATCGGATGGGTCGATGGCGCCACCCTGCGCCCGGCCCGCATTCCCGGCCACCTTCTGGAACAACTCTCACCATCATGAATTCGCAAGACATGTCCATCCTGCACCTGGTGCTCAATGCCAGCTGGGTGGTGCAGCTCGTCATGGCGCTGCTGATCGGCGTGTCCGTCGCCAGCTGGGCCGCCATCTTCCGCAAGCTGTTCGCGCTCAAGCGCGTGCGCTCCCTCAACGACGATTTCGAACGCGAGTTCTGGTCGGGCACCAGCCTGAACGACCTCTATGCGAGCGCCGCGCAGAACGCCAAGAACGCCGGCCCGATGGAGCGCATCTTCGCGAGCGGCATGCGCGAATTCCAGAAGCTGCGCGAACGCCGCATCACCGATCCGGGCACGCTGCTCGACGGCGCGCGCCGCGCCATGCGCGCGAGCTTCCAGCGCGAGATGGACGTGGTCGAGTCCAGCCTCTCCTTCCTCGGCTCGGTCGCGTCGGTGAGCCCGTACGTGGGCCTCTTCGGCACCGTCTGGGGGATCATGCACGCCTTCACCGGCTTCGCCGGCATGGAGCAGGTCACGCTCGCCACCGTGGCGCCCGGCATCGCCGAAGCCCTGGTGGCCACCGCCATCGGCCTCTTCGCCGCCATCCCCGCCGTGGTCGCCTACAACCGCTTCGCGCGCGACATCGACCGCGTGGCGATCCACCAGGAAACCTTCATCGAGGAATTCTCGAACATCCTGCAGCGCAACCTGGGCGCGCACCCGGCGCCCGCCTCCGCCTCGGGCCACTGACCGGCCGCCCCTTTCCGCCCGCAGCAAGGAACCCCCTCCCATGCCCACCATGGCCTCGCGCGGCGGCAGCCGCCGCCGCTCGATGAACGAGATCAACATGGTCCCCTTCATCGACGTGATGCTGGTGCTGCTCATCATCTTCATGGTGACCGCGCCCATGCTCACCCCCAGCCGCATCGACGTGCCCTCCGTCGGCAAGGGCGCCAAGCCGCCCAAGTCCTTCGGGCAGGTGATCGTGCAGAAGGACGGCAGCCTGCAGCTCAAGACGGGCGACCTCGAACGCCCCGTGACGCTCAAGGAACTCGGCGCCGCCGCCAAGACCTGGCAGGCGACGCAGGAAGAAGGCACGCCGGTGCTGGTCACGGCCGACAAGGGCGTGACCTACGAGTCCGTCGTCAAGGCCATGGATGCGCTGCAGCGCGCCGGCGTGCAGCGCGTGGGCCTCACCGTCAAGTCGGGCGGCTAGGCGCACTGCGCGCCTTCGCCGCTCCTTCCGTTTCTCCTTCCCGCCGCGCCCCTTCCGGAGCCGTTTCCGAACGCGATGCACGCCCACAACGACCGAGACCAGTTCGCCCCCACGCGTCCGCCGGGACGCCTGCGCGCCGTCGCGCTGGCCGTCCTGGTCCACGCCGCGCTCATCGGCGCCCTGACCTGGGGCGTGAACTGGAAGACCAGCGCGGACCAGCCCGCCATCGAGGCCGAGATCTGGGACACCGTTCCGCGGCAGGCTGCACCGGCCGCGGTCGCCCCGCCGCCGCCGCCCGTGCCGGTGCCGCAACCCGCGCCGCCTCCGCCGCCCGCCCCGGCACCGCCGCCGCCTCCACCTCCCCCGCCCCCCCCGAAGGCCGCCGCCGCTCCGAGCGAGGCGGACATCGCCATCGAGCGCGAGAAAAAGCGGCTCGAGCAGGAGAAGAAGGAGCGCCAGCTCCAGGCCGAGCGCGACCGCAAGGAGCGCGAACGCAAGGAACAGGCCGAGCAGGACAAGAAGGAGCGCCAGCAGAAGGAAAAGGCCCAGCGCGAGAAGGAACAGCAGCAGCAGCAGCAGCAGCAGCAGCAGCAGCGCGAGAAGGAGCAGCGCGAGAAGGAACGCCGCGAGCAGCAGGAGAAGCAGGACAAGCTGGAGAAACAGCAGGCCGAGAAGGAACGGCAGGAGCAACTGCAGAAGAAGCAGGCGGAAGACAAGCGCAAAGCGGAAGAAAAGCGCAAGGCCGATGCGGCCGAAGCCAAGCGCCTGGAAGCGCAGCGCCAGGAAAACATCCGCCGCACGCTGGGCATGGCAGGCGCCACGGGCGGCGAGACCGCCACCGGCAATGCCCAGCGCAGTTCCGGCCCCTCGGGCAGCTATGGCGGCAAGGTCGCGGCCAAGGTGAAGCCCAACATCGTCTACCCGGACGCGATCTCGGACAACCTCACGACCCAGGTGGAAGTGCGGGCCTCGCCGGACGGCACCATCGTGGGCATCCGCATCACCAAGTCCAGCGGCAACAAGTCCTGGGACGATGCCGTGGTGCGCGCGCTCGAGAAGACCGACACCCTGCCGCGCGACGTGGACGGCCGCGTGCCGTCATCGCTGTCGATCGGGTTCCGGCCGAAGGATTGAACCGGGGAGCCACGACCGGGCCGGGCGGCCTGGCCAGGCATGGCCTGGGGGACGAACCGCACCGAATGCGGCGCGCCCCGCCCCTGCCGTGACGGACCTTTTCTTCCCCATGTGAAAACGGGCCCCGTCAGTGGAACGGGACCCGTCGATGGGCAACCGGCCGTGGGAGGCAAATCCCGCGGCGGTGAGTGAATGCGCCGGCTGGCGCCTTCAGAACCGGCTCACGCCTCGCGGCGTTCGATCCAGCGGTTGATCCGCAGCGCCAGCAGCGTGCAGACGGCGCCCGAGAGCAGGTAGACGCACACGGCCACCAGGCCGAACTTGGCCGACAGGCCGAGCGCCACCAGCGGAGCGAACGCCGCGCCCACCAGCCAGGCCAGATCGGCCGACAGCGCCGCGCCGGTGTAGCGGAAGCGCGGCGAGAAGTTCGCCGTCACCGTGCCCGACGCCTGGCCGTACGACAGGCCGAGCAGAATGAAGCCCACGATGATGAAGATGTTGTTGCCAGTCGTGCCGCTGCTCAGCAGCCAGGGCGTCACGAGGCTGAAGAGGCCGATCAGGCAGGCCATCACGCCCAGCGTGTTGCGCCGGCCTACCCGGTCGGCCAGGCTGCCGGACACCACGATGGCCAGTGCCGCGCAGAAGGCGCCCGCGATCTGCACGCCCAGCACGTGGACGATCGACTGCTCGGAATACATCGAGATCCAGGACAGCGGGAACACCGTCACCATGTGGAAGAGCGCGAAGCTCGCCAGCGCGGCGAAGGCGCCCAGCAGCACGTTGCGGCCTTCGTTGCGCATGAGCTCGAACGCGCCTACGGGTGCCAGTTCACGCTGCTGCAGCAGGTCCGTGTACGACTGGCCGACGATCAGCCGCAGCCGGGCGAACAGCGCCACCACGTTGATGGCGAAGGCCACGAAGAACGGGAAGCGCCAGCCCCAGTCCAGGAACTCCTGCACCGAGAGGTTGCTGTAGAGATAGGCGAACAGGCTGGCGGCGATCACGAAGCCGACCGGCGCGCCCAGCTGGCCGATCATGGCGTACCAGCCGCGGCGTTCCTTGGGAGCCGACATCGCGAGCAGCGAGGGCAGGCCGTCCCAGGTGCCGCCCAGCGCCAGACCCTGGCCGATCCGCAGCACGATGAGCGCGATGATGGCGCCCTGGCCCGCATTGTTGTAGCTCGGCAGGAAGGCCATGCCGGCGGTGGAGGCCCCGAGCAGGAACAGTGCGATCGTCAGCTTGGTGCCGCGGCCCCAGCGCCGCTGCACGGCCATGGAGATGGCGGTGCCGATCGGACGGACCACGAACGCCAGCGCGAAGATGGCGAAGGCCATCAGCGTGCCGTCGAGCCGCGAAAGGAACGGGAACAGATAGGAAGGGAAGACCAGCACGCAGGCCAGTCCGAAGACGAAGAAATCGAAATACTCGGACGACCGGCCGATGATCACCCCCACGGCGATGTCGCCGGGCGATGCTTCTTCATGGGTGTCCGCATGGGACAGGGATTCCTCGTGATGGAAATCCCCGGAAGGATAGGTAGCGGCTGACCCACTCATATGAAAACTCCTGGATTCATGCTGAACACGGCTTCCGTTCTACTCTTCGGTTCACCCCCCTACAAGGCGACTTTTCCCCTACCGGGGGTCGGACAAACCCTTACACTCTGAGGGTTTTGCGCTCATCGGCCCGCAGGTCGCGCCAGCGCAAGCCGGAGGCGCGTGCTTTGACCTTGGACAAAATGTCCAATCGACACGGCCCACCAACGTATTACATTTGCCCCATCCTGTAATCCGCGTTTGCCCTAAACGCGCTTTTGTTACGCCCACCCCAAGCATGTCGAAAACCATGAAACTCCGCGGGCCCGCATGGCTCGGCGCGGCCGCCCTGGCTGCCGGCCTCGCCGGCTGCAGCAAGGCCGTCGTCCTCAATCCGGCGGGCGACGTCGCCGCGCAGCAAGGCCAGCTCGTCGTCACCGCGACGCTGCTGATGCTGATCATCATCGTGCCGGTGATCCTGCTCACCTTCCTGTTCGCCTGGAAGTACCGCCAGGCCAACACCGAGGCCGAGTACGACCCCGACTGGCACCACTCCACCACGCTGGAGCTGGTGATCTGGACGGTGCCGCTCATGATCATCATCGCGCTGGGCGCGCTGACCTGGATCAGCACCCACAAGCTCGACCCCTACCGGCCCCTGGACCGCATCGACGCCGCCCGGCCGCTGCCGGCCAGCGTCAAGCCGCTGGAGATCCAGGTCGTGGCCATGGACTGGAAGTGGGCCTTCTTCTATCCGGAGCAGGGCATCGCGACGGTGAACGAAGTGGCCGCCCCGGTGGACCGCCCCATCGTCTTCAAGCTCACGTCCACGTCCACGATGAACGCGTTCTACGTGCCGGACCTGGCGGGCATGATCTACACCATGCCCGGCATGCAGACCGAGCTGAACGCCATCATCAACAAGGCAGGCGTCTACCACGGCTTCTCGGCGCACTACAGCGGCCCGGGCTTCTCGGGCATGACGTTCAAGTTCCACGGCCTGAACGACGGCGACTTCGACAAGTGGGTCGCCGACGTGAAGGGCACCGGCAAGGCACTCGACGCCAAGACGTACCTGGCCCTGGCCAAGCCCAGCGAGCGCAACCCCGTGGAGCGCTTCGCGTCGGTCGAGGCCGGCCTCTACGACAAGGTGCTCAACCGCTGCGTGGAAGACGGCAAGATGTGCATGCACCACATGATGGCCATCGACGCGAACGGCGGCGAGGCCTACCTCAAGGCCGTGGGCCTGAACCTGCCGCAGGACGTGTGCACGGCCGAGAACTCCGCCCGTGTGATCGCCTCCCTGGAAACGCGCGACGCCACGCGCGCCCCCACCCCGCAATGACCCTGTAGGGCCTGCTGCGCGCGAGCGGCGCAGGCCCCCTTCAGAAGAGACCCGTTATGTCCTCCGAACAAATCTCCGCCTCCCACTGGGCCCTGGGACGGCTCACCTGGGACTCCGTGCCGATGGCGCACGAGCCCATCGTGCTGTGGACCTTCATCGCCGTGGTGCTGGGCGGCCTCGCCGTCTTCGCCGCGGTCACGCGCTTCCGCCTGTGGCGCCCGCTGTGGCGCGACTGGGTGTGCAGCATCGACCACAAGAAGATCGGGATCATGTACATGATCCTCGGCATCGTCATGCTGCTGCGCGGCTTCGCCGACGCGGTGATGATGCGCCTGCAGCAGTCCATCGCCTTCGGCGACAACATGGGCTACCTGCCGCCGCACCACTACGACCAGATCTTCACCGCCCACGGCGTGATCATGATCTTCTTCGTGGCGATGCCGCTCGTGACCGGGCTGATGAACTACGTCGTGCCGCTGCAGATCGGCGCGCGCGACGTGGCCTTCCCGTTCCTGAACAACTTCAGCTTCTGGATGACAACGGCCGGCGCCATCCTGGTGATGATCTCGCTGTTCCTGGGCGAGTTCTCCACCTCCGGCTGGCTGGCGCTGTCCAACCTGGGGGCGCAGAACCCGGGGACCGGGCTGGATTACTACATATGGGCGCTGCAGGTCGCGGGGGTGGGCACGACGCTCTCGGGGATCAACCTGATCGTCACCATCATCAAGATGCGCGCACCCGGCATGAACCTGATGAAGATGCCCATCTTCACCTGGACCTCGCTGTGCACCAATGCCCTGATCGTGGCCTCGTTCCCGGTCCTGACGGCCGCCCTGGTGCTGATGTCGCTCGACCGCTACATCGGCACGAACTTCTTCACGAACGACTTCGGCGGCAACCCGATGCTCTACGTGAACCTGATCTGGATCTGGGGCCACCCCGAGGTCTACATCCTGGTGCTGCCCGCTTTCGGCATCTTCTCCGAAGTGGTGGCCACGTTCTGCCGCAAGCGCCTGTTCGGCTACACCTCGATGGTGTACGCCACGGTGGTGATCACCATCCTGTCCTACCTCGTGTGGCTGCACCACTTCTTCACGATGGGCTCCGGCGCGAGCGTGAACACGTTCTTCGGCATCACCACGATGATCATCTCGATCCCGACGGGCGCGAAGATCTTCAACTGGCTGTTCACGATGTACAAGGGCCGCATCCGCTTCGAGCTGCCCATGATGTGGACCGTGGCGTTCATGGCCACCTTCGCCATCGGCGGCATGACCGGCGTGCTGCTGGCCGTGCCCCCGGCCGACTTCGTGCTGCACAACAGCCTGTTCCTGATCGCCCACTTCCACAACGTGATCATCGGCGGCGTGCTGTTCGGCCTGTTCGCCGGCATCAACTACTGGTTCCCGAAGGCCTTCGGCTACAAGCTCGACCGCACCTGGGGCCTGCGCTCCTTCTGGCTGTGGGTGGTGGGCTTCTGGGTCGCGTTCGCGCCGCTCTACGTGCTCGGCCTGATGGGCGTGACGCGCCGCGTCAACCACTTCGAGGACCCGTCGCTGCAGATCTGGTTCATCATCGCCGCCATCGGCGCCGGCATCATCGCCCTGGGCATCGCCTGCTTCCTGATCCAGCTGGTGGTGAGCTACCTCAAGCGCGACGAACTGCGCGATTTCACGGGCGACCCGTGGGATGCCCGCACGCTGGAGTGGGCCACCTCCTCGCCCCCGCCGCAGTACAACTTCGCGTTCACGCCCTACGTGCATGAGATCGATGCCTGGTGGGACATGAAGAAGCACGGCTACAAGCGCCCCCTGGCCGGCTACCAGCCGATCCACATGCCGGCCAACACCGGCGCAGGCGCGGTGATCTCCGGCTTCTCGCTGGTGCTCGGCTTCGCGCTGATCTGGCACATGTGGCTGCTCGCAGGCGTGTCGTTCCTGGGCATCGTGCTGGCCGCGATCATCCACACGTTCAACTACAAGCGCGACTTCTACATCCCTGCCGATGAAGTCAACAAGACCGAAGAAGCCCGCACACTCCAACTCGCCCGCTCCCATGTCTGATATCCGTTACCAAGCAGGCGCCGCAGGCGCCCTGGCTGCCCGCGACTACCATCTCGCGGAGGAGCCCCATCCAGAGAACGGCACCGCGCTCGGCTTCTGGCTCTACCTGATGAGCGACTGCCTCATCTTCGCCGCACTGTTCGCCACCTACGGCGTGCTGGGCCGCAGCTACGCGGCCGGCCCGACCGGCGCGCAGCTGTTCGATCTCTCGCTGGTGGCCATCAACACGGCCTTCCTGCTGCTGTCGTCCATCACCTTCGGCTTCGCGATGCTGCAGAAGCAGAAGGGCAACGTGCGCGGCACGCTGGGCTGGCTGGCGATCACGGGCCTGTTCGGCCTGTGCTTCCTGGGCCTCGAACTCTATGAGTTCCACCACCTGATCCACGAAGGCGCCGGCCCGCAGCGCAGCGCCTTCCTGTCGGCCTTCTTCACGCTGGTGGGCACCCACGGCCTGCACGTCACCTTCGGCCTGATCTGGCTGGTCGTGCTGATGGTGCAGATCGGCAAGCATGGCCTGATCCCCGCCAACAACCGTCGCCTGATGTGCCTGTCGATGTTCTGGCACTTCCTGGACGTCGTGTGGATCGGCGTCTTCACCTTTGTGTACCTGATGGGGGTGCTGTAACCATGTCCGCACAGAATTCACACGCACACGCCCATGCCCACGACGGGCATGCCGCGCACGACGGCCACCACCACGACGATGGCCCGCACAGCACCTTCTCCGGCTACATGACCGGCTTCGTGCTCTCGATCATCCTCACCGCGATCCCGTTCTGGCTCGTGATGGCCAAGGTGATCTCCGACCGCAGCACGGCCGTGCTGGTGCTGGGCGCCTTCGCCGTGGCGCAGATCCTCGTGCACATGGTGTGCTTCCTGCACATGAACGGCAAGGTCGAGGGCGGCTGGACCATGCTGTCCACCATCTTCACCGTGGTGTTCGTGGCCATCGCCATCGCCGGCACGCTGTGGGTCATGTTCCACATGAACACGAACATGATGCCGGAGCACACCATGCCCGCATCCACCGCGCCGCTGCCCCCGCCGGTGAACAACGCACCCTGACGACACGGTGGTGCAAGGCAGCACGGAGGCCGGCCCGCGCCGGCGCTCTCCTCTCCTGAAGGCGATGCTCATCCTGGTGGGCATCGCCTTGTTTTTGGGCTTCATGGCCCTGGGCACGTGGCAGGTGCAGCGCCGGGCCTGGAAGCTCGCGCTGATCGAGCGCGTGGACCAGCGCGTGCATTCCGCACCGGTGCCCGTGCCGCCTCCGGCCCAATGGCCGCAGATCGACGCCGCGCGCTACGAATACCTGCCCGTGGCGGCCACCGGCCGCTGGCTCGCGGACCGCACGGTGCTCGCCCAGGCCACCACCGAACTCGGCGCGGGGTTCTGGGTGATGACCCCGCTGCAGCAGGCCGACGGCACGCAGGTGCTGGTGAACCGCGGCTTCGTTCCGCAGGACCAGCGCGCGCGCTGGCTGCCGGGCGGCGACGCGCTCGCGGGGGCCGATGCCGGCGGTGCGGGCAATGCGCCCGTGACCGTCCAGGGCCTGCTGCGCCTGAGCGAGCCCGGCGGCAGCCTGCTGCGCGCCAACGACCCGGCCACGCAGCGCTGGTACTCGCGCGACGTGGCCGCCATCGCGGCGGACCGGCAACTGCCGCGTGCCGCGCCGTTCTTCATCGACGCCGGCCTGCCCACGGCAAAGCAGCCGCCGCAGGCGATCGGTGAAGGTGCGGCCGCCAGCGCCGGCCCCTGGCCCCGCGCCGGCCTGACGGTGATCCGCTTCCCCAACAGCCACCTCGTGTACGCCCTCACCTGGTACGGGCTCGCGCTGATGGTTGTCGGTGCGGGCTGGTATGTGGCACGCTACGAGTTTCGCTCGCGCGCAGCCGACCGTGCCCTCCACTCCTCCGACCGCTCCACGCCCTGATACCGGCCCGGGCGCCAAGCCGCCCCCTGCGGCGCCCGCCGCGCCGTCGGTGCGCAACGCCCGCTACGCCAACGCCGCCGCAGGGCTCAAGAACCTGCACCAGCTCATCCAGCTGCGCTGGGTGGCGGCCATCGGGCAGATCTTCACGATCGAGGTCGCCTACTACAGCCTCGGGCTGTCGATGCCCGTGCACGAGATGCTGCTGGTGGTGGGCTGCCTGGTGCTCTTCAACATCGTGAGCCTGCTGCGCTGGCGCACGGGGCACGCCGTGCGCCAGGTGGAGCTGTTCCTCGCACTGCTGATCGACGTGGCCGTGCTCACCGTGCAGCTCTACCTGAGCGGCGGCACCGGCAATCCGTTCGTCTTCCTCTACCTGCTGCAGATCGCGGTCGGCGCGGTGCTGCTGCGCGGGTTCTACATCTGGTCCATCGTCGCGATCACCACCGCCTGCTTCGCGGCGCTGTCGCGCTTCAACCTGCCGCTCCCGCTGTCCGCGGACCTGCACCTGGGCCTGGCGAGCCCCTACCTGCTCGGCCTGATGGCGTGCTTCCTGCTGAACGCGATCCTGCTCGTGATCTTCATCACCCGCATCGAGCGCAACCTGCGCCAGCGCGACGCCCGGCTGGCGGCGGCGCGGCAGCGCGGCCTGGAAGAGGAGCACATCGTGCGCATGGGCCTGCTGGCCTCGGGCGCAGCGCACGAGCTGGGCACGCCGCTCTCGACCATGGCCGTGATCCTGGGAGACTGGCGGCACGATGCGCGCCTCGCCGCCGACCCGGTGCTGCAGGACGAGATCGCCGAGATGCAGACGCAGGTGCAGCGCTGCAAGGCCATCGTGAGCGGCATCCTGCTGTCGGCCGGCGAGACGCGCGGCGAGGCGTCGGCCCAGACCACGGTGCGGACCTTCGTCGACGCGCTGGCGCGCGACTGGCGCGCCAGCCGCACCATCGCCGCGTTCGAATACGAGAACCGCTTCGGTGCCGATACGCCCATGGTCTCGGACACCACGCTGCAACAGATGGTTTTCAATGTGTTGGACAATGCCCGGGACGCCTCGCCGGACTGGGTGGGCATGGTCGCCGAGCGCGATGCGGAGGCCCTGCGCATCACGGTGACCGATGCCGGGCCGGGGTTCGATCCCGCCATCCTCATGCGGCTGGGCAAACCGTACCAGTCGAGCAAGGGGCGTCCCGGCGGCGGCCTCGGGCTCTTCCTGGCCATGAACGTGGCGCGCACCCTGGGCGGCAGCGTGACGGCGCGCAACCTGCCCGTGGGCGGCGCCGAGGTCACCATCCGCCTGCCCCTGTCGGCGATCGCGCTGCCCACCACCGGACCCGCACACCATGGACGATGAACGCCTGCTGCTGATCGTGGAAGACGACGAAGCCCTCGCCCGGACGCTCGCGCGCTCCTTCGAGCGCCGCGGCTACCGCGTGCTGCAGGCCGACAGCCTGGCGGGCGTGGAGGCGCTGCTCGCATCGCACGATCCGGACTACGCCGTGGTCGACCTGAAGCTCAAGGGCGAAGCGTCCGGACTGGCCTGCGTGCAGAAGCTGCACGCCTGCAACCCCGAGATGCGCATCGTGGTGCTGACGGGCTTCGCCAGCATCGCCACCGCGGTCGAGGCGGTGAAGCTCGGCGCCTGCCACTACCTCGCCAAGCCGTCCAACACCGACGACATCGAAACCGCCTTCGGCCTCGCCGAAGGCAATACGGAAGTGGAGCTGACCAACCGCTCCAGCTCCATCAAGACGCTCGAATGGGAGCGCATCCATGAAGTGCTGGCCGAGACCGACTTCAACATCTCCGAGGCCGCGCGCCGGCTGGGCATGCACCGCCGCACGCTCACGCGCAAGCTGGGGAAGCAGCGGGTGTGACGGCCAGCCGGGTGAGCCGCTCTAAGCCAGCAGCATTCCCAGGCCCAGCGCCAGCAGGCCTGCCATCAGGCATTTCCGGAAGGCCTCCGGCGAGAGGTGACCGCGCAGCCGGCTGCCGAGCGCCATGCCCGCGATGGCCGGCAGCAGCAGCGCCACCGAGCCGGCCAGCGCCGGGAGCGGCAGGCCGGCCTGCGATGCGAGCCCCGCGCCCAGCGCGAGCGTCGATACCGTGAAGCACAGCCCCATCGCCTGCACCAGCGCGTCGCGCTGCAGCCCGAGCGCCTGCAGGTAGGGCACGGCCGGCACCACGAACACACCCGTCGCGGCGGTGATGGCGCCCGTGGCGGCGCCCACCACCCACCCCAGCCAGCCCCGGTGCCGCGCGGGCACGGTCGGCACCCGGGCACCCGCCAGCGACCATCCCGCATAGGCGACGAGCGCGGCACCCAGCGCGGCGCGCGCGCCGGCACCCTGGGGTGCGCCGAACCACCAGGCACCCGCCCAGGTGCCCGCGCAGATGCCGATCTGCATTCCCGCATGCTGCCGCAGCAGTGCGGAAAAACCGCGCCAGGGCCGCACCTGCCAGAGGTTGGTGGCGAGCGAGGGCACGATCAGCAGCGCCGCCGCCTGCGCGGTCGGCATCCAGAGCGCGAGCAGTGCCATCGACACCGTCGGCAGCCCCAGCCCGACGACGCCCTTCACCAACCCGGCGAGCATGAAAACCAGTGCAGCGCCTGCCGCCGCGCCTCCCATCGCTACCGGTCCTGCCGCCGCCGTCGCCGCGTCCATCCACTCCCCTGCTGCCATGCATCGGCTCCTTTCGCTCGCCCTGGCCTGCTCCGGGGCGTATAGCGCGAATTCTGGAGGGCGCCGGCGCCGCGCGCGATGCGGATGTTCCGTGCCCAGGCTCCGGCGCGGCCGAAGGCAGAAGATGCAGCTGTGGTAGCGTGGCGCATGCGTTTCGACCTGACGGACCTGCGGCTGTTCCTCCACGTTCACGAGGCCGGGACGATCACGGCCGGCGCCGCACGGGCGCACATGGCGCTGGCGTCGGCGAGCGAACGCATCCTGGCGATGGAAGAGGCGCTCGGCACGCCGCTGCTGCTGCGCGAGCGCCGCGGTGTGCGGGCCACGGCGGCCGGGCGCACGCTCGTCCACCATGCGCGCATCGTGCTGCAGCAGATGGAGCGGCTGCGCGGCGAACTGGGCGCGCACGGCACGGGCCTGTCGGGCCACGTGCGCCTGTTCTGCAACACCTCGGCGATGAGCGAGCATCTGGCCGCACCGCTGGCCACCTTTCTCGCGGCGCATCAGCGCATCGCGGTGGATGCCGAGGAGCGTGCCAGCGACGACGTGGCCGACGGTGTGCGCACCGGGCTGTGCGACCTCGGCATCGCTTCGCGCACCGCCGACCTGCAGGGGCTGGAGGTGCGGCCCTTCGTGGCAGACCCGCTGGACCTGATCGTGCCGCGCGGCCATGCGCTCGCCGGCCGCGGTGCCGTGGCCCTCGCCGAGGCGGCAGGAGAGGATTTCGCGGGCCTGCCCGAAGACAGCGCGCTGCAGATGCACCTTGCCCGCCAGGCCATGCGGCAGGGCCGCCGGCTGCGCTACCGCGCGCGGCTGCAGCACGTCGATGCCGTCTGCCGCCTCGTGGGGCTGAATGCGGGCCTGGTGGCGATCGTGCCGCGCGCGGCGGCCGTCCGGCTGGCGCGCTCCACCGGGTTGCGGCGCGTCGCGCTCACCGACGCCTGGGCCATGCGCGAGTTGGTGCTGTGCGCACGGATTCCGGCAGACGCCCTGCCCATGCATGCGCGCGCCCTGCTGGAGCATCTGGCCACGGGCTGAACCTGCGACCCCCTGGTCCTTGGTCCTTGGTCCTTGGTCCTTGGTCCTTGGTCCTTTCAGGTTTTCTCACTGCTCCACCGGCTTGCCCTGGATCAAGGTGGCCTGGCGCCATGCGCCGCAGAATCGCGCGCTTCGCCGCGCGCACTTCCTGCCCGGCTCGCCACGCCCCACCTTCTACCGCGCCCCACCGCCATCGCCGCACTGCCGGGGCGGCAGCGTGATCAGGAACCTGCCCCATGCCCTCTCCCACCGCCCCCGAACTGCTGCTGCCCGCCGGCTCGCTCGACAAGATGCGCACCGCCTACGATTTCGGCGCCGACGCCGTCTATGCGGGCCAGCCGCGCTATTCCCTGCGCGCGCGCAACAACGAGTTCCGGCTCGAACAGATCGGCCAGGGCATCCGCGAGGCGCATGAGCGCGGCCGCAGGTTCTTCGTGACCAGCAACCTGCTGCCGCACGACGACAAGGTCCGCACCTACCTGCGCGACATCGAGCCCGTCATCGCACTGGAGCCCGATGCGCTCATCATGGCCGACCCGGGCCTCATCCTGATGGTGCGCGAACGCTGGCCCGACATGCCCATCCACCTGTCGGTACAGGCGAACACGGTGAACGCGATGGCCGTGCAGTTCTGGCAACGCATGGGCCTGGCGCGCATCATCCTCTCGCGCGAACTGAGCCTGGACGAGATCGAGGGCATCCGCCAGCAGTGCCCCGACATCGAACTGGAGGTGTTCGTGCACGGCGCGCTGTGCATCGCCTATTCCGGCCGGTGCCTGCTCTCGGGCTACTTCAACCGGCGCGACGCCAACCAGGGCACGTGCACCAACGCCTGCCGCTGGAGCTATGCGGCATCGCCCGGGACGGATGCCACCGACAGCGGCGAAATCCGGCCGCTGCCCATGGTGCCCAGCTTCGATCCCCAGGCGGGCCAGGAGCGCGCGGACGGCGCCTTCGCGGCCTGCGGCGGCGCGCCCCGCCATCCGCTGGCCGACCGCACCTACCTGCTGGAGGAAAAGGAGCGCCCGGGCGAGCTGCTGCCGGTGATGGAGGACGAACACGGCACCTACATCCTCAACAGCCGCGACCTGCGCGCGGTGGAGCACGTACGCCGGCTTGTGGCGATCGGCGTGGATTCCCTCAAGATCGAGGGCCGCACCAAGAGCCGCTACTACGTGGCGCGCACCGCCCAGGTGTACCGCCGCGCCATCGACGACGCGGTGGCGGGCCGGGATTTCGATCCGTCGATGCTCACCGAACTGGACGGCCTGGCCCACCGGGGCTACACGGCCGGCTTCCTGCAGCGGCGGCCGGCGCAGGATCTGCAGAACTACGGGAGCGGCAGCTCGCAGCCCGTGCGCAGCCTGTTCGTGGGCGAGGTGGTGGCCTGGGGCGACGGCTGGGCCGAGGTGGAGACCAAGAACCGCTTCGCTGTGGGCGACCGGCTGGAAGTCATCCATCCCGCCGGCAACCGCACCGTGCGCCTGGAGCGCATGCAGGCGGCTGCGACGGGCGAGCCGTTGCACGTGGCCGCCGGGAGCCCGCTGCGCGTGCGCATTCCGCTGGAAGGGCCGGCGGAGGGCGCAATGATCGCGCGCATCCTGGAGAGCGCCACGGCCTGACGGGGTGGAACGGCCATCGGGCCCGGTGGCCGGGTCAGCGGTCAGCGGTCAGCGGTCAGCGGTCAGAAGTCACCGGGCGGCCGCAGCCGGAACTGCTTCGGGCAGCGCCGGCCCCTCCGCCAGCATCTGCCGCTCGAACGCACGCAGCCGCTTGTGGATGGAGATCTGCTCGACCACCGTGCTCCAGTTCTGCACCAGGAACTGGAAGGACTCCAGCACCCGGTCGAACGCCCGGGAGATCTGCTGCATCACGCCCAGCGTGATGGCGCCGGCGATCAGCGTCGGGCCCAGGGCCACCAGCGGCACGAGCACGCTCACCTGCAGGTACGACCACTTCACCACGTCGAAATACAGGTAGTTGAAGAACAGCCGGAAGTAGTTGCGGCGCACGTCGGCGAACAGCGCGGCGGCGGTGGGCGGCGCGGCGCGCGCGGGGTCGTCCTCGCCGAGCACCAGCTCCTTGCGGTAAGCGGCTTCCACGCGCTGGTTGTGGAACTCCAGCCCCGGCAGCCGCACGCCCACCAGGGCCAGCAGCAGCGTGCCGCCGAGCGCCCAGAAGAGCGCCACCCAGACCAGCGAATGCGGCACGGCGCCGATCACCGGAAGCCCGGTCAGCTTGTCCGACAGCACCCAGAGCACTGGCACGAAGGCGCCGAGCGTCATCAGGCTGCGCAGGAACGTGAGGCCCAGCCCCTCCATGGTGGTGGCGAAGCGCATCGTGTCTTCCTGCACCCGCTGCGCCGCGCCTTCGATGTGTCGCAGACGCGGCCAGGCGGCCATGTAGTGCTCGTTCATCGCCTGGCGCCAGCGGAAGATGTAGTGCTTGCAGAAGAAGTCCACCACCACCGCGGTGGTCACGTAGACCATGGCGATGCGCGAGAAGGTGGAGAGCTGCCCCCAGAACTGCCCCGCGGTGATGCTCCCGGGGTGGCCCAGCGATGTCTGGATCAGGTCGTAGAACGTGCCGAACCAGTCGTTGATCTGCACGTCGAGCTCGACGCGGTACCAGGTCGCGAGCAGGATGAAGACCGAGCCGGCGATCGACCAGGCCCACCACCGGCGGGAGAGAAAGAAGGACTTGAACATCGTGGTTCCGCGTTGTCGTGGTTCTGGGCGGTGGGACGCCGGCGTGACGGCAAACGTTCCGTGGCCGCCCTCGCCTTTCAGCCCCGCCTAAGGAACGGCGAAAGGCGCACCAAAGAAAAGGCCCCGGGGATCGCTCCCCGGGGCCTCCTGCATTGCGCGTCGCGCGCGTACTGCCTACGCAGCGCGGTGCCGCGTCGCCCGGGCCCCTCGCGGGGCCCACGGCGTCAGGCCGCCACCGACTTGGCGGCGTCCGCGTATTCCTCGATCTGGTCGAAGTTCATGTAGCGATAGACGCTGGCCTTGTCGGCATCGATCACGCCCATTTCCTTGAGGTATTCCTCCTTGGTGGGCAGCTTGCCGATGCGCGAGGCGATGGCGGCCAGTTCGGCCGAGCCCAGGAACACGTTGGTGTTCTTGCCCAGGCGGTTCGGGAAGTTGCGGGTGGAGGTGGAGATCACCGTCGCGCCTTCGCGCACCTGCGCCTGGTTGCCCATGCACAGCGAGCAGCCCGGCATTTCGGTGCGGGCACCGGCCGTACCGAAGGCGGCGTAGTGGCCTTCCTTGATCAGCTCGTTCTGGTCCATCTTGGTCGGCGGCGCGACCCACAGCTTGACGGGGATGTCGCGCTGGCCGCCCAGCAGCTTGGCGGCTGCGCGGAAGTGGCCGATGTTGGTCATGCACGAGCCGATGAAGGCTTCGTCGATCTTGGTGCCGGCCACTTCCGAGAGGAACTTGGCGTCGTCCGGATCGTTCGGGCAGCAGACGATGGGCTCGGTGATGTCGGCCAGGTCGATCTCGATCACGGCAGCGTATTCGGCGTCCTTGTCGGCTTCGAGCAGCTCGGGGTTGGCCAGCCAGGCTTCGACCTTCTCGATGCGGCGCTTGAGCGTGCGGGCGTCGGCATAGCCTTCGGCGATCATGTTCTTCATCAGCACGACGTTGCTGGTGAGGTATTCCTTGATCGGCTCGGGGTTGAGCTTGATCGTGCAGCCGGCGGCCGAGCGCTCGGCGGAAGCGTCCGACAGTTCGAAGGCTTGTTCCACCTTCAGGTCGGGCAGGCCTTCGATTTCCAGGATCTTGCCGGAGAAGATGTTCTTCTTGCCGGCCTTGGCCACGGTCAGCAGGCCCGCCTTGATGGCGTACAGCGGAATGGCGTGCACGAGGTCGCGCAGCGTCACGCCGGGCTGCAGTTCGCCCTTGAAGCGCACCAGCACGGATTCGGGCATGTCCAGCGGCATCACGCCGGTGGCGGCGCCGAAGGCGACGAGGCCGGAGCCCGCGGGGAACGAGATGCCGATCGGGAAGCGGGTGTGCGAGTCACCGCCGGTGCCGACGGTGTCGGGCAGCAGCAGGCGGTTCAGCCAGCTGTGGATCACGCCGTCGCCGGGGCGCAGGGCCACGCCGCCGCGGTTGCTGATGAAGGCCGGCAGCTCGCGGTGCGTCTTCACGTCCACGGGCTTCGGGTAGGCCGCCGTGTGGCAGAACGACTGCATCACCATGTCGGCCGAGAAGCCCAGGCAGGCCAGGTCCTTCAGCTCGTCGCGGGTCATGGGGCCGGTGGTGTCCTGGCTGCCCACGGTGGTCATCTTCGGCTCGCAGTAGGTGCCCGGGCGCACGCCCTGGCCTTCCGGCAGGCCGACGGCGCGGCCGACCATCTTCTGCGCCAGCGTGAAGCCGGCCTTGGATTCGGCGGGCGCCTGGGGCAGGCGGAACGCGGTGGACGCGGGCAGGCCCAGGAACTCGCGGGCCTTGGTGGTCAGCGAGCGGCCGATGATCAGGTTGATGCGGCCGCCGGCGCGCACTTCGTCGAGCAGCACGTCGCTCTTGAGCTGGAACTCGGCGACGGTCTCGCCGTTGCGCACCAGCTTGCCTTCATAGGGCAGCACGTCGATCACATCGCCCATCTCCAGCTTGGAGACGTCCACTTCGATCGGCAGCGAGCCGGAATCTTCCTGCGTGTTGAAGAAGATGGGTGCGATCTTGCCGCCCAGCGTCACGCCGCCGAAACGCTTGTTCGGCACGTAGGGGATGTCCGCGCCCGTGGCCCAGATCACGCTGTTGGTGGCCGACTTGCGCGACGAGCCCGTGCCCACCACGTCGCCCACGTAGGCCACGATGTGGCCCTTCTTCTTCAGGTCCTCGATGAACTGCATCGGGCCGCGCTTGCCGTCTTCCTCGGGCTTGAAGGCCGCGTCGGGGCGCGTGTTCTTCAGCATGGCGAGGTAGTGCAGCGGGATGTCCGGGCGGCTCCAGGCGTCGGGCGCGGGCGACAGGTCGTCGGTGTTGGTCTCGCCGGGCACCTTGAAGACGGTGACGGTGATCTTCTTCTCGACTTCCGGGCGGCTCGTGAACCACTCGGCGTCGGCCCACGACTGCATGACTTCCTTGGCCTTGGCATTGCCGGCCTTGGCCTTCTCGGCCACGTCGTTGAAGAAGTCGAACATCAGCAGCGTCTTCTTCAGCGCTTCGGCCGCCACGCCCGCCACTTCGGCGTCGTCCAGCAGTTCGATCAGCGGGTGCACGTTGTAGCCGCCCACCATGGTGCCGAGCAGCTCGGTGGCCTTGGCCTTGGAGATCAGGCCGACCTTCACGTCGCCGTGCGCCACGGCGGCCAGGAAGCTGGCCTTGACCTTGGCGGCATCGTCCACGCCCGGGGGCACGCGGTGCGTGAGCAGGTCCAGCAGGAAGGCGTCCTCGCCGGCGGGCGGGTTCTTGATCAGCTCGATCAGCTCGGCGACCTGCTTCGCATCGAGCGGCAGCGGCGGGATGCCCAGGGCGGCGCGCTCGGCCACGTGGTCACGGTAGGCTTTCAACATCATGTTCTCCGGTGGGTTCAATCTTGGATTTCTTGGGGCAATGCTGCGTCCGGCGGGCGCCCGTTACGCGCCCGCCCGATCCATCGCTGCGCACGCCGCGAGGCGTGCCCGCGGCGCTTACTTGGCGGGTGCCTCCGCCGCCGGGGCGGCAGCGGCGGCCGGTGCCGGCGCGGGGGCGTCCAGCAGGCTGGGCTGCGGATTCTTGCGGATGGATTCGGTGACGGCGACCTGCTGGGGGCTCATGCATTCGTCGGCCAGGCGCTGGCCCAGCTTCTGGTTCATCAGCATGGACTTGTTGGCGATCTGGATCCAGACCGCGCCTTCCTTCTGGTCTTCCAGGCGCACCGCGCCCGTGCTCGTGGCCACGGGCGACATGCGGTAGTGGAAGCCCTTGCCGGCCACCTGGAAGTAGCCGGGCGACTTGGGATCGGCCTCGATGTTGACCGAGGCGCCCAGTTCGCAGGGGATGTGGCCGGTGTGCACGCGCTGGGCGATGTCCAGTTCGGCGGGGCTGAGCGCGGCCTCGGCGGCGATCAGGCCGGAGGCCACCTGGTTGGTGGCGCTCTTGAGCTGTGCGCGGCTGCTCTGCGGACGGGCCTTGGCGACCTGCGTGGGCGCGGCCTTCTTGGCTTCCTTGGAGGAGGAAGACTTCGCGGCCTGCGTGCTCTTGGCGGCGGGCTTGCGGGCTTCGGACTTCTTGGCCGGCTCGGCCTTCGCGGCGGCCTTGGCGGCCGGCTTGGCCGGGGCCGCGTCCTGCGCCATCACCAGCGCGGGGGTCAGCACCATCAGGGCGGAAGCGATGAGTTGTTTCATGAGGGCTCCAGCAAGGGAGGATCGTGGGGGAACGGGGAATGGAAAAGGCGGCAGGCGCGGGGCGGTCGTCAGGAAGCGCCCGCTCCGGCGGATTCGAACCAGGCCCGTGCTGCGGGGGGCAGCGCGCGGCCGGTCTGGTGCGCACGTTCCAGCACCTGCCAGAAATAGCGGTAGCTGGCCCGGTCGTGCAGAACGCCGTCCACGCTGATGGGGGCCCATGCAGCATGTTCGGCGGCGGAAAGCAGGCTGGCGGCCTGCGCGATCTCGTCCTGCGCGGGCGCGAAGGCCTCCAGGATGGGACGGATCTGGGCCGGGTGGATGCTCCACATGCGCGTGTAGCCGAACTCGCGCGCGGCGCGGCCCGCGGCGGCGCGCAGTGCGGCGGCGTCGCTGAACTCGGTCACCACGCAATGCGAGGGCACCTTGCCATGGGCATGGCAGGCGGCCGCGATCTCCAGCTTGGCACGCACCACGAGCGGATGCTCGAACTGGCCCTGCACGCCCATGGCGCTGGCAGGAATCGCCCCACCGTGTGCGGAGACGAAATCCATGAGGCCGAAGCTGATGGACTCCACGCGCGGATGGGCCGCGATCTCGAAGACCCGGTGCACGGCGGCGGGCGACTCGATGAGCACGTGCAGCGGCAGCGCGGTGGCGCCCGCGGCGTTCACGGCCCGCTCGGCGCGCAGCACGTCGTCCACGGATTCGACCTTGGGCACCATGAGGTGGCACAGCCGGTGCCCGGCCTCTCCCGCGATGGTGGCGACGTCGTGCGCGAAGGCGGGGTGATCGACGGTGTGCACCCGGGCCGCCACGCGGGCCCCGGGCTGCGCGTCGCGGGCGAGCGCGGCGACCAGTTCGGCATGGGCGCGCTCCTGCCCGGCGGGGGCGCCGTCCTCGCAGTCGAGCGTCACGTCGAACACGCAGCGGCCGAACTCGGCCGCCATCTCGGCCTGCAGCTGCAGGCTCTTGCGCATGCGCACTTCGACGCCGCTGTAGTGGTCGCAGACCGGCAGCCGCGGAACGGCAGCCTGGGCGCCCAGCAGCACCGCGGCGGGATGGAGTGCGGAGGAATCGGCAGCCATGGCGGAGGTCATGCGGCGCGCCGCGCGACGATGAACATGCGCGGGAAGGCGAGCAGGCGCCGCCCGTCGGCCCGCACGGGATAGGCGGCGTCGATGCCGCGCTCGTACTCGGCCAGGAAGCCGGCCCGCTGCGCCTCGGGCAGCGGATCGACGAACGGCTTGAGGCCCGTGCCGCTCACCCATTCGACGATGGCGGCGGCCGAGGCCATGGGATGCTGATAAACGGTGTGCCACACGTCCACGCTCTGCGCGGCCGGCGCGAGCAGGTCGTAGTAGTCGGCGATGCCCAGGATGCGCGTGCGCACCGCGGCCGCGTCGCCGATGGTGTCGCGCCAGGGCGCCTGCGCCGCCACCGCGCGCATGGTGCGGTGCGAGGGCTCCTCGCGGTTGTCGGGCATCTGGATGGCGAGCACGCCGCCCGGAGCCAGCGACGCGAACAGCCGGGGAATCAGGGTATCGTGCCCGCCCACCCACTGCAGGGAGGCGTTGGCATAGAGCAGGTCGGGCGCCTCGCCCTCCTGCGGCGCCCAGGCGGCGATGTCGGCCTGGACGAATTCCGCCGCAGGCAGGCGCTCGCGGGCGCTCTGCAGCATGGCGGCGGAGGTGTCGATGCCGGTGGTGCGCGCTTCGGGGAAACGCTCCACCAGCAGTTCGGTGGAGTTGCCAGGGCCGCAGCCCAGGTCCACCACGCGGGAGGCGCCGGCCAGCGGCACCCGGGCGAGCAGTTCACGGGCAGGACGGGTGCGCTCGTCCTCGAAGCGGCGGTAGAGCGCAGGGTTCCAGTCTTGCATGGCGTCGCGGTCGGGTGCAGCCGTCGGGCAGGCCCGCCTTACAGCAGGTGCTTCACGCCGTCCTGCTCGCCTTGCAGCTCGGCCAGCGTCTTGTTGATGCGCTCCTGGCTGAACGCGTCGATCTCCAGGCCTTCGACGATCTTGTACTCGCCGTTTTCCGTGGTGACGGGGTAGCCGAACACGATGCCTTCGGGGATGCCGTACTCGCCCTGGGACGGGACGCCCATGGTGACCCACTTGCCGTTGGAGCCCAGGGCCCAGTCGCGCATGTGGTCGATGGCGGCGTTGGCGGCCGAGGCGGCGGAGGAGGAACCGCGGGCCTCGATGATGGCGGCGCCGCGCTTGCCCACGGTGGGCAGGAAGGTGTCGGCGTTCCAGACCTGGTCGTTGATCAGGTCCTTGACGCTTTCGCCGCCGATGGTGGCGAAGCGGTAGTCGGCGTACATCGTGGGAGAGTGGTTGCCCCACACGGTGAGCTTCTCGATGCTGCCCACGGCCTTGCCGGTCTTGGCGGCGATCTGGCTGGCGGCGCGGTTGTGGTCGAGGCGCAGCATGGCGGTGAAGTTCTTGGCCGGCAGGTCGGGCGCGGACTTCATCGCGATGTAGGCGTTGGTGTTGGCGGGGTTGCCCACCACGAGCACCTTCACGTTGCGCGAGGCGACGGCGTTCAGGGCCTTGCCCTGGGCCGTGAAGATCTGGGCGTTGGCGGCCAGCAGGTCGGCGCGCTCCATGCCGGGACCGCGGGGACGGGCACCCACCAGCAGGGCGTAGTCGGTGTCCTTGAAGGCGGTCATCGGGTCGCTGTGGGCTTCCATGCCGGCCAGCAGGGGGAAGGCGCAATCCTCGAGTTCCATCATCACGCCCTTGAGCGCCTTCTGGGCCTTCTCGTCGGGGATCTCCAGCAGTTGCAGGATGACGGGCTGGTCCTTGCCGAGCATTTCGCCGGAGGCGATGCGGAACAGCAGTGCGTAACCAATTTGACCGGCTGCACCGGTGACGGCGACGCGGACGGGCTTCTTGCTCATGGGGAAAACTCCAGAAGATGGGATGGAACGGGTGTCGGTGCAGGAGGCACCAGCGCCAGTCGATCCAGCCTGCCTGGCTCCTGCAGAACAGCTCGCGAGTTTACCGCCGAAATCCAGGGAGGGTCAATTTGTCTTATGTCTTATATAAGATATGATGCGGACCGGCGCGAACGGCGCCCCGAGCACCCACGATCCGCATGTCCACCCCACCGGCAGCCACCTCCGACAGCCCCGCCCCGACGGCCGGCGGCCCGGGTGCGCCGACGCCGGCCTTCAGCCCGCTCTATCAGCAGATCAAGGGGCTCATCCTGCAGAGCCTGCAGCAGGGCGAATGGAAGCCCGGCGAGGCGATCCCGAGCGAGATGGACCTGGCCGCCCGCTTCCGCGTGAGCCAGGGCACGGTGCGCAAGGCGATCGACGAGCTGGCCTCCGAGAACCTCGTGATGCGCCGCCAGGGCAAGGGCACCTTCGTGGCGACGCATGCGGAACGCCATGTGCAGTACCGGTTCCTGAAGCTGCAGCCCGACGAGGGCGACGCGGACGACGAAGGGCCGGCCCAGCGCCGCATCGTCGACTGCCGCCGCACCCGCGCGAGCGCCGACGTGGCCCGCGCGCTGGCGCTGCGCAGCGGCGACGCGGTGGTGATGGCCCGCCGCATCCTCGCGTTCTCCGAGGTGCCGACGATCCTGGAGGACATCTGGCTGCCGGGCCAGACCTTCAAGGGCCTCACGGCCGAGCGGCTCGCGGGCTACCCGGGCCCCACCTATGCGATGTTCGAACTCGACTTCGGCGTGCGCATGGTGCGCGCGGACGAGAAGATCCGCGCCGTGCTGCCCGACGCCGCGCAGGCCGCCCTGCTGGGGGTCACGCCCGCCACCCCGCTGCTGAGCGTAGAGCGCATCGCCTACACCTACAACGATGTTCCGATGGAGTTACGCCGGGGGCTCTACCGCACGGACACGCACCACTACCACAATGCCCTGCAGTGAACCATTCCGCGGGCCGGTCCGTACAGCCATCCGGATGCCGCAAGAAGGAAATCGTAGCGTCCACAAGCTCTACGTTGTTGCATTGCAATAGAATTTTGGGCTGTTTCGCCTGCGCGAAATTACAAAGCAGTTACATCCACGAAAGCCACCGCCATGACCGAGATTGCCAAAAAGCGGCCTGAATTCCGCAACATCAACGCCCTCACGGACCTGCCCACCTACCGCCTGCCGGCCGCGGGATGGGTGTCGATCCTGCACCGGATCAGCGGCGTGATCATGCTGCTGCTGCTGCCCTTCGTGCTGTGGATGTTCGACACCTCCGTGTCGTCGGAGATCTCGTTCGGCAAGTTCACCTCGGCCTTCAGCGCGGGACTGGCGTTCATTCCCGGCTGGTTCATCAAGCTCGTGGTCCTGGCCCTGATCTGGGCCTACCTGCACCACTTCACCGCGGGCCTGCGCCACCTCTGGATGGACGTGAGCCACGACGCCGTGAACAAGGATTTCGGCTCCAAGTCGGCCAAGGCCACGCTGGTGATCAGCCTGGGCCTCACCGTGGTTCTCGGCGCCAAGCTCTTCGGCCTGTACTGATACACGCCGGCCGGCGCTCCGCCCTCCCCCATTCCAACGATTTCCAAGGATCACCCCATGTCCGTGAACTACGGCTCCAAGCGCACCGTCGTCGGTGCCCACTACGGCACGCGCGACTGGCTCAGCCAGCGCGTCACCGCGGCCCTGATGGCCGTCTTCACCCTCGTCGTGCTGGCGCAGCTGGTGCTCACCAAGGGCCCCATCGGCTACGACCGCTGGGCCGGCATCTTCGCCGCGCAGTGGATGAAGGTGCTCACGTTCTCCGTCATCGTCGGCCTCGCATGGCACGCCTGGGTCGGCATGCGCGACGTCTGGATGGACTACGTCAAGCCCGTCGGCCTGCGACTCGCGCTGCAGGCGCTCACGATCTTCTGGCTCGTCGGCTGCGCCGGCTGGGGCATCCAGATCCTCTGGCGCCTCTGATCCGATCACCCCGCGACTGAAAGCACACAACAATGAGCTACACCAAAGCGAACATCACCACGCGCAAGTTCGACGTCGTCATCGTCGGCGCCGGCGGCTCCGGCATGCGTGCCGCACTGGAACTCTCCCGCGCGGGCCTGAACGTGGCCTCGCTGTCCAAGGTCTTCCCGACCCGCTCGCACACCGTGGCGGCGCAGGGCGGCGTGTCGGCCTCCCTCGGCAACATGAGCGAGGACAACTGGCACTACCACTTCTACGACACCATCAAGGGCTCCGACTGGCTGGGCGACCAGGACGCCATCGAGTTCATGTGCCGCGAAGCACCCAAGGTGGTGTATGAGCTGGAGCACTTCGGCATGCCGTTCGACCGCAACCCGGACGGCACCATCTACCAGCGCCCCTTCGGCGGCCACACCGCCAACTACGGCGAGAAGCCCGTGCAGCGCGCCTGCGCCGCGGCCGACCGCACCGGCCACGCCATGCTCCACACGCTCTACCAGCAGAACGTGAAGGCCAAGACGAACTTCTTCGTCGAATGGATGGCGCTCGACCTGATCCGCGACGCCTCCGGCGACGTGGTCGGCGTGATGGCCCTCGAACTGGAAACCGGCGAGCTGTACGCCCTGCAGGCCAAGGCCGTGCTGCTGGCCACCGGCGGCGCGGGCCGCATCTTCGCGGCCTCCACCAACGCATTCATCAACACCGGCGACGGCCTGGGGATGGCGGCACGGGCCGGCATCCCGCTGCAGGACATGGAGTTCTGGCAGTTCCACCCCACCGGCGTGGCCGGCGCGGGCGTGCTGCTGACCGAAGGCTGCCGCGGTGAAGGCGCCATCCTGCTCAACAGCAACGGCGAGCGCTTCATGGAGCGCTACGCGCCCACCCTGAAAGACCTGGCACCGCGCGACTTCGTCTCGCGCTCGATGGACCAGGAAATCAAGGAAGGCCGCGGCTGCGGTCCCAACAAGGACTACGTGCTGCTCAAGCTCGACCACCTGGGCGCGGACACGATCCACAAGCGCCTGCCATCGGTGTACGAGATCGGCGTGAACTTCGCCAACGTGGACATCACGAAGGAGCCTATCCCGGTCGTGCCGACCATCCACTACCAGATGGGCGGCATCCCGACGAACATCAACGGCCAGGTCGTGATCCAGAACGGCGGCGTGCACAACCAGGTCGTGAACGGCCTCTACGCGGTGGGCGAATGCTCCTGCGTGTCGGTGCACGGCGCGAACCGCCTGGGCACGAACTCGCTGCTCGACCTGCTGGTGTTCGGCAAGTCCGCCGGCCGCCACATCGTCGAGATGGTCAAGAACAGCGGCGAGCACAAGCCGCTACCGGCCGACGGCGCCGAGCGCACCCTGGCCCGCCTGAACCAGCTCCAGGACTCCAACCAGGGCATCTACGCCCAGGACATCGCCAACGACATCCGCGCATCGATGCAGCAGCACGCCGGCGTGTTCCGCACGCAGGAAGGCATGGACGAAGGCGTCGTGAAGATCAACGCGATCCGCGAGCGCGTGGGCGCGATCACGCTGAAGGACAAGTCCAAGGTGTGGAACACGGCGCGCATGGAAGCGCTGGAAGTGGACAACCTGATCGAGGTCGCCCAGGCGACGATGGTCTCGGCCGCCGCCCGCAAGGAATGCCGCGGCGCGCACACGGTGTACGACTACGAGCACCCGGCCGACCACCCCGACTTCCCGCTGGGCCGCAACGACAAGGAATGGATGAAGCACACGCTGTGGCACAGCGAGAGCAACAGCCTCACCTACAAGCCCGTGAACCTCCAGCCCCTGACCGTGGACAGCGTGCCGCCCAAGGTCCGCACGTTCTGATACGCCCACGAGAACCCACGAGACACCACCATGAAGCGCACCTTTCAAATCTACCGCTACGATCCGGACAAGGACGCCAAGCCCTACATGCAGACCGTCGAGATCGAACTCGACGGCCACGAGCGCATGCTGCTCGACGCGCTCATCAAGCTGAAGGCGCAGGACCCGTCCATCTCGTTCCGCCGCTCCTGCCGCGAAGGCGTCTGCGGCTCCGACGCGATGAACATCAACGGCAAGAACGGCCTGGCGTGCCTGACCAACATGAACACGCTCAAGGGCACGATCGTGCTCAAGCCGCTGCCGGGCCTGCCCGTGATCCGCGACCTGATCGTGGACATGACGCAGTTCTTCAAGCAGTACCACTCCATCAAGCCCTACCTCATCACGGAAGGCATCGCGCCCGAGCGCGAGCGCCTGCAGTCCCCCGAGGAACGCGACGAGCTGAACGGCCTGTACGAGTGCATCCTGTGCGCGAGCTGCTCGACCAGCTGCCCCAGCTTCTGGTGGAACCCCGACAAGTTCGTGGGGCCCGCCGGCCTGCTGCAGGCCTACCGCTTCATCGCCGACAGCCGCGACGAAGCCACGGGCGCGCGCCTGGACAACCTGGAAGATCCCTACCGCCTCTTCCGCTGCCACACCATCATGAACTGCGTGGACGTGTGCCCGAAGGGACTCAACCCGACGAAGGCCATCGGTAAGATCAAGGAACTGATGGTGCGCCGCGCCGTCTGACTTTGCACATGGCCGAAGACGTGCTCGACGACCGTGAAGTCGCCAAGCTCCGGTGGCGCTGCCGCCGGGGCCTGGTGGAGAACGACCTCTTCATCGAGCAGTTCTTCGCCAACCATGGCTCCCGCCTGACGCATCGCCAGGCACAGGGCATCACCACCCTGATGGACCTCGCCGACAACGACCTGCTGGACCTGCTGCTGCGGCGCAAGGAACCACAGGGCGAAGCCGACACCGCCGAGGTCAGGGAAGTGCTCGAACTGCTGCGCCACCGCGCGCCGGCAACCCCTCCGCTTGCGGGCTAACTACTACCACCCAAGGAAACTCGAAATGAAACTGGCAGACAACAAAGCAACGCTCTCGTTCAGCAATGGCAGCCCGAGCGTCGAATTGCCCGTGTACCACGGCAGCGTGGGTCCGGACGTGGTGGACATCCGCAAGCTCTACGCCCAGACGGGCATGTTCACGTACGACCCGGGCTTCCTGTCCACGGCCGCCTGCCAGTCGTCGATCACCTACATCGATGGCGACAAGGGCGAGCTGCTGTACCGCGGCTACCCGATCGAGCAGCTCGCCACGAACTGCGACTACCTCGAAACCTGCTACCTGCTGCTGAAGGGCGAGCTGCCCAACGCCACGCAGAAGCAGGAATTCAGCGACAGCGTGACCAAGCACACGATGGTCAACGAGCAGATGCAGTTCTTCCTGCGCGGCTTCCGCCGTGACGCGCACCCGATGGCCGTGCTGACCGGCCTGGTGGGCGCCCTGTCGGCCTTCTACCACGACAGCACCGACATCAACAACCCGCAGCACCGCGAGATCTCGGCCATCCGCCTGATCGCCAAGATGCCGACGCTGGTCGCCATGGCCTACAAGTACGGCGTGGGCCAGCCGTACATGTACCCGCAGAACGACCTGAGCTACGCCGGCAACTTCCTGCGCATGATGTTCGGCACGCCCTGCGAAGAGTACAAGGTCAACCCGGTGCTCGAGCGCGCGCTCGACCGCATCTTCATCCTGCACGCCGACCACGAGCAGAACGCCTCCACCTCCACGGTGCGCCTGTGCGGTTCGTCCGGCACGAACCCGTTCGCTGCCATCGCGGCCGGCGTGGCCTGCCTCTGGGGCCCCGCCCACGGCGGCGCCAACGAAGCGGCGCTGAACATGCTGCACGACATCCAGGCCCAGGGCGGCGTGGAGAAGATCGGCGAGTTCATCAAGCAGGTCAAGGACAAGAACTCCGGCGTCAAGCTGATGGGCTTCGGCCACCGCGTGTACAAGAACTACGACCCGCGCGCCAAGCTCATGCAGGAAACCTGCAATGAAGTGCTGGCCGAGCTGGGCCTGGAAAAGGACCCGCTGTTCGCGCTGGCCAAGCAGCTCGAGAAGATCGCCCTGGAAGACGACTACTTCGTGCAGCGCAAGCTCTACCCGAACGTCGACTTCTATTCCGGCATCGTGCAGCGCGCCATCGGCATCCCCGTGAACCTGTTCACCGGCATCTTCGCGCTGGCCCGCACCGTCGGCTGGATCGCCCAGCTGAACGAAATGATCGGCGACCCCGAGTACAAGATCGGCCGTCCCCGCCAGCTGTTCGTGGGCGCCGAAGCCCGCACGGTCAAGCCGATCGCCCAGCGCTGATGCCGTGAGGGCGCGGCCGAAAAGCTGCGATGCCGGCCGACAGAACGAAACCGCCGCCGGAGGGCTCCCTCCGCGGCGGTTTTTTCATGGACGGCGCTGGCGTGATCCTGCAGCGCGCGCGGGCAGACTGCGGCATTCGCTGCGGACAAAGCCGGTGTCGCAGAGAAGCGGTGGCCACCGCTGATCGGCGCTACGCTATGAACGATCCGAAATCCTGGAATTCGACCGATGAACGCTAGCGCTCCTGTCCCTTCTCCCGCCGACGCCCCGGTTGCCACCACCTTCGCCCGCGCTCACACATCCCGCACCGAAGCCCCCACGCTGCGCGAATGCGCCACCGCGCTAGCTTCTGGAGCGGCCACCAGCGTCTCGCTGGTGGAGGACGCCCTGGCGCGCATCGCCGCCTACCGGGCCGCTGGCGGCAGCGCGTACGTGGGCGAGGTCGATGCCGGGGCTGCGCTGCAGGCGGCCGCCGCCAGCGACGCGCTGCGGGCTTCAGGGCATGTACCGTCCCCGCTCGCGGGACTGCCGGTGTCGGTCAAGGACCTGTTCGATGTCCAGGGCCAGGTCACACGGGCCGGGGCCCGCGTGATGGCCGATCAACCCGCCGCCACGGCCGATGCGCCAGCCGTCGCGCGGCTGCGCGCAGCCGGCGCGGTGCTGCTGGGGCGCACCAGCATGAGCGAGTTCGCCTTTTCCGGCCTCGGGCTCAATCCGCACCACGGCACCCCCGCGCATCCCGCCGACCCCGCACGGATCACCGGGGGTTCCACCTCGGGCGGTGCCGCGACGGTGGCGCTGGGCCTGGCCGCCGCAACGCTGGGCACCGACACGGGCGGCTCGATCCGCATCCCCGCGGCCTTCTGCGGCCTGACCGGCTTCAAGCCCACCGCACGCCGCGTGCCGCTGGCAGGGGCTTATCCCCTCTCGCGCAGCCTCGATTCGGCCGGGCCGATCGCGCGCAGCGTCGATTGCTGCGCGATCCTCGATGCGATCCTGAGCGGCGAGGCGCTCGACACGCGGGCCGCACCGCTCGCGGGCCTGCGGCTTGGCGTGACGGAGGACTACGTGATGGACGACGCGGAGCCCGCGGTGGCCGAGGCGTTCGAGCGCGCACTGGACCGGCTGGCGGCCGCGGGCGCCCGCATCGTGCGCTTCGGTTTCCCGGAGCTGCATCGACTGCCGCAGATCAATGCCGCCGGCGGCCTGGTCGCGGCGGAGGCCTGGCAACTGCACCGGGCCCGGCTGGCCGACCCGGCCCTGGAGGCACAGTACGACCCGCGCGTGGCCCAGCGCATCCGCCGGGGCGCGCAGATCTCGGCGGCCGACTACATCGATCTGCTGGACGCCCGCGCACGGCTGCAGGCATGCGCCCGCGAGCGGCTGCGCGACCTCGACGCATGGCTGATGCCGACGGTGGCGGTGCGCGCCCCGCTGCTGGCCGACGTGCAGGAGGACACGGCCCGCTTCATCGCCACCAACGGGCTGGTGCTGCGCAACACCACGGTGCTCAACTTCCTGGACGGCTGTGCGCTGTCGATTCCGTGCCAGGGGCCCGGCGAGCTGCCGGTCGGCCTGTCGGTGGGCGGCCTGCACGGCGCCGACGCGCGCATCTTCCAGGTGGGCCGCGCCGTGGAAGCCTGCCTGCAGGGCGCGTGAACCTCGCGCGGTGACCGCTGGGGCCCACCCGGTGCACGGCCCCTCGCCCGCCCTGCCCTGTGCGGGCGATGCGTGCCCCCGGGAAGACATCCGCAGCCCCGTGGCTGTGACCGGCTACACCGTCCGGGCGGCACCGTCCGTCGCGAGCAGCGAGAACAGCTGCAGGTCGATCGGCCGTCCGTCTTTCATTTCGTAGCCGCGCCGGACGCCCTCGCGCGTGAACCCCAGCGCTGCCAGCAATGCCGCGCTGGCGTGGTTTTCCATGTCCACGTCGGCACCGATGCGGTGGATGGCCAGGTGCGCGAACGCATGGCGGAGCGCTTCGGCCACGGCCTCGCGGGCCAGGCCACGGCCCCAGTACGCCGGCAGCAGCCAGTAGCCGATCTCGGCCCGGCGGTGTTCGCGGTCGATGTCGTTGACGCCGCAGGCGCCGATCAGCCGGTCGGAGGCCTCCGCCAGGCAGATGCACCACCACTGGCCCGTGCCTTCCCGCTGGATGCGGGCGTACCAATCCAATTGCTCGGTGGTGCCCTCCAGCGTGGCATAGCGCACGCCGTAATGCTCGACGACGCGGGGGTCGCCCAGGCCTTCGAAGACACCGGCCAGATCGGCCGGCCGGAACGGGCGCAGGATGCAGCGGGGCGTGCGGAGCTGGGTATCGGCGAAAGCAGTGGATGGCATGGTGATCACTCAATCGCCGAAGCGCTCCCGGTACGCCTGCGGCGGAATGCCCAGGTGCCGCAGGAACAGATGCCGCAGCGCCTGCTCGGAGCCCAGGCCCACGCGTGCGGCCACGGTCTTGAGCGGCAGCGCGGCCTCGGATTCGAGCAGCCGGCGCGCGGCTTCCAGCCGGGCGGATTCGATGAAGGCGGAGGGCGTGCGGCCGGTCTCCTGCGCGAACACGCGCCGGAAGTGGCGCTCGCTCATGGCGGCGCGGCCGGCCAGCACCTGCAGCGTGAGCGGCTCGGACAAATGCTCCAGCGCCCAGGCCTGCACGTCCTGCATGCCGCGGTGGGCGGTGGCCTGGCTGGCGAGCTGCACGCTGAACTGCGACTGGCCGCCCGGACGCTTGAGGTACATGACCATGTCGCGCGCGACCTCCAGCGCGAGCGCATGGCCGTAGTCCTCCTCCACCAGCGCCAGGGCGAGGTCGATGCCCGCGGTGACGCCCGCGGAGGTCCACAGATGCCCGTCGCGCACGTAGATCGCGTCCGGGTCCACCGCCACGGCCGGGTGCAGGGCCTGCAGCCGCGCCGCGACGCCCCAGTGGGTGGCGGCGCGGCGGCCGTCGAGCAGGCCCGCGGCGGCCAGGAAGAAGCTGCCGGAACAGAGCGCCACCATGCGCCGCACGCGCGGGCCGGCGGCGCGCGCCCAGTCCACGATGGCGGGCGAGGCGGCCAGCGCGCCCTCGATGTCGCGCGCGCCCACGAGCAGCGCCGTGTCGGGCAGCACCCCGCCCTGCCCTCCCAGCCCGTCGCCGAGCGCTTCGGTGGCCTCCAGCGCCATCAGCGTATCGGAGCGCACCGTGCCGCGCGCCTGCGCCGCCACTGCCACGGCATAGCCCTCGGACCGGCCGCGGCGCACCAGGTGCACGTTCGCGTAGTGGAAGACCGAGAGCGGGCCCACGGCTTCCAGGGCCTTGAAGCCGGGATAGACGACGATGTGGAGGGACAGGGGCTGAGCAGGGGTCATGCAGGAGAAGACGGTGCGCGGGAATCGGACAAACCGGGCCGACGGCCGGCCATGGGGGCGGCCGGAATGGCCGCGGGGCCGGCATTGCTCTATAAAGGGGGGACTGATCTTTCGTTCCCGTCCGGGCCGCTCCGGCGGCGGGGGCCGGCCGCCGTGGCCGGAATTGTCCCCCATCGCCGCGCCGCGGCCGGACGGCCGCCCCACCCTTTCACAGAGAAACACGCACCATGAAGACCCAAGCCGCCGTCGCCTGGCAATCCGGCCAGCCCCTGACCATCGAAACCGTGGACCTCGAAGGCCCGAAGTTCGGCGAAGTGCTGGTGGAGATCAAGGCCACGGGCATCTGCCACACCGACTACTACACGCTCTCGGGCGCGGACCCGGAAGGCATCTTCCCCGCCATCCTGGGCCACGAGGGCGCGGGCGTGGTGGTCGATGTCGGTCCGGGCGTCACCTCGCTCAAGAAGGGCGACCACGTGATCCCGCTCTACACGCCCGAGTGCCGCCAGTGCAAGTTCTGCCTCTCGCGCAAGACCAACCTCTGCCAGCTGATCCGCGGCACGCAGGGCAAGGGCCTGATGCCCGACGCCACCAGCCGCTTCAGCATCGACGGCCAGCCGATCTTCCACTACATGGGCACCAGCACCTTCAGCAACTACACGGTGGCGCCGGAGATCTCGCTGGCGAAGATCCGCGAGGACGCGCCCTTCGACAAGGTCTGCTACATCGGCTGCGGCGTGACCACCGGCATCGGCGCGGTGCTGTTCACCGCCAAGGTGGAGGCCGGCGCGAACGTGGTGGTGTTCGGCCTGGGCGGCATCGGGCTGAACGTGATCCAGGGCGCGAAGATGGTGGGCGCCGACAAGATCATCGGCGTGGACATCAACCCGGCCCGCCAGGAGATGGCGCGCCAGTTCGGCATGACCCACTTCATCAACCCGAACGAGGTGGAGAACGTGGTGGACGCCATCGTGCAGCTGACCGACGGCGGCGCCGACTACTCCTTCGAGTGCATCGGCAACACCAAGGTGATGCGCCAGGCGCTGGAATGCACGCACAAGGGCTGGGGCCAGAGCATCATCATCGGCGTGGCCGAGGCCGGCGCCGAGATCAGCACCCGCCCGTTCCAGCTCGTCACGGGACGGCAGTGGAAGGGTTCGGCCTTCGGCGGAGCGCGCGGCCGCACCGACGTGCCGAAGATCGTGGACTGGTACATGGAAGGCAAGATCGACATCGACAGCCTCATCACCCACACGATGCCGCTCGCGGACATCAACAAGGGCTTCGACCTGATGAAGCGCGGCGAATCCATCCGCGGCGTCGTCGTTTACTGACCTCCCCCTTCGCGCGCGCGGAGCACGCCTGCGCGCGCACGGCACGATCCACGTCCCATGACCTCATCTCCGCTCCTGAATCCCGACACCGCCGCCGCCCGCGGCCTCCGCGGTGCCGATGCGCCCGGCCTGGAACTGCTCGGCGAGCACGCCTGCTTCGGCGGCTCGCAGCGGTTCTACCGCCATGACTCGATCGAAATCGGCCTGCCGATGAAATTCGGCGTGTACCTGCCTCCGGCGGCCGTGGCCGACCCCGATCGCCCGGTGCCCACGCTCCTCTACCTCGCGGGCCTCACCTGCACCGAGGAAACCTTCCCGATCAAGGCGGGCGCCCAGCGCTACGCGGCGGAGCACGGCATCGCGCTGGTATCGCCCGACACCAGTCCGCGCGGCCCTGCGGTGGAGTCGATCGAAGGCGCGAAGGACCACTGGGATTTCGGGATCGGCGCGGGCTTCTATCTCGACGCCACGCAGGAGCCCTGGAACCGCCACTGGCGCATGGAGAGCTACCTCGTGCGCGAACTGGTGCCCCTGCTGGGCCGGGCCCTGCCGGTGGATACCGCGCGCCTCGGGATCATGGGCCACTCGATGGGTGGCCATGGCGCGCTCACGCTGGCGCTGCGCCACCCGCGCCTGTTCCGCTCGCTGTCGGCCATCGCGCCGATCTGCGCGGCATCGCAGTGCGCCTGGGGCGACAAGGCATTCCGCCGCTACCTGGGCGAGGACCGCAAGGCCTGGCAGGCACACGACGCCACCGTGCTGATGCAGCGGCAGGAACGCATTCCCTACCCGGAGGGCATCCTCGTGGACCAGGGCACGGCAGACAACTTCCTCGCCGAGCAGCTGCACCCGCACGTCTTCGAGGCCGCCTGCGGCCTCGTGCGGCAGCCGCTCACGCTGCGCCGGCATGCGGGCTACGACCACGGCTACTACTTCATCCAGACGGTGATCGGCGACCACATCGCCCACCACGCGCGGCGCCTGCGCTGAACGAGCGGCGCAGGGCACCCAGCCTCGCCGCGAAGTGGACGGCCGGGCCGTCGCCGCGCCGCGACGATTAGAGGCATCTCCCCTGGCATCAACGCAAAAGAGCGGCTATTGTCGAGCCGACCGGCGCCGGGACCCTGGAGGGAACGCACTGTTAATGCTGCCTTAAGCCGGTCTTTCCACACTGCCGGCCATGCTCCTGTCTTCCGCGTTCCCGTTCCGCCTCTCCCGGCCCCACCCCTCCGGCACCGCTTCCCGGTCCTCTTCCGTCGCCGCGGGCACCCACCCGATGGCCGTGATGGTGCTCGCCTGCCTGTGGATGGGCTCGGTGTGCAACATCCCCCTCTGGCGCGAGGTGCTGCAATTGCCGGGCGCGCATACGCTGCGGGGCGGGGTGTTCGCGCTGGCCTTCCTGCTGGCCGTGTCGTTCGCCACGGCCGGCGTGCTGGCGCTCGTCGCCTGGGGCCGCGCGCTCACGCCGGTGATCGCGGTGGCGGTGCTGACGGCGGCGGCCGGCGCGTACTTCAGCGGCACCTACGGCATCGTGATCGATCCCGGCATGCTCACCAACGTCATCCAGACCGACGTGCGCGAGGCGGCCGACCTGTTCACCTGGAAGATGCCGCTCGCGCTGCTCGCGATGGCCGGCCCGCCGCTCGTCTGGCTGCTGCGCGCACGCGTGCGGCCGCTGGGCTGGCGCCGCCGCGCGCTGCACCAGGGCGCCTTCGCACTGGGTGCCTTCGCCGTGGCGGCGGTGTGCATCCTCGCGGTGTTCCAGGATTTCTCGTCCACCATGCGCAACCACACGCGCATGCGCTATCTCATCAATCCGCTCAACAGCATCTATGCCGTCGGCAGCCTGGCCGCCAAGCCGCTGCGGCACGACCGCGGCCCTCTGCAGCCGCTGGGCCGCGACGCCCACCTGGGCGCAAGCTACCAGGGACAGACGGCGCCGCCGCTGCTGGTCCTCGTGCTCGGCGAGACGGGCCGCAGCGGCAATTTCGGGCTGAACGGCTATGCGCGCGACACCACCCCGGAGCTGTCGGCGCGCAAGGACCTCGCCAGCGCCACCGATGCGTGGTCCTGCGGCACCAGCACCGCCGCCTCGGTGCCCTGCATGTATTCGCACCTGGGGCGCCAGGCCTACGAGAAGCGGCCCGCCGACTACGAAGGCCTGATGGACGTGCTGCAGCATGCGGGCCTCGCCGTGCTGTGGGTGGACAACCAGTCCGGCTGCAAGGGCGTGTGCGACCGCGTTTCCAACGCGAGCACCTCCGCCCATCCCACCGACCCCCAGTGGTGCGCCGATGGCCGGGAATGCCTGGACGACGTCATGCTGCAGGGCCTGGACGACCGCATCGCGGCCCTGCCCGCGGACCAGCGCGCCCGCGGCGTGGTCGTGGTGCTGCACCAGATGGGCAGCCACGGGCCCGCCTACACCAAGCGGTCGCTGCCGTCGCAGAAGAAGTTCCAGCCGGAATGCCTGACCTCCGCGCTGCAGGAGTGCACCCGCGAGCAGGTAGTGAACGCCTACGACAACAGCATCGTCTCCACCGACCACTTCCTGAACAGCACCATCCGCTGGCTGGAGGCACGCTCCGGCGGCGCACAGACGGCCATGGTGTACCTGGCGGACCACGGGGAATCCCTTGGCGAAGGCGGCATCTACCTGCACGGCATGCCGTACGCGATCGCACCCGACGTGCAGAAGCACGTGCCCTGGATCACCTGGCTCTCCCCCGCGATGCAGCAGCGCACGGGCATCGCCACCGCGTGCCTCCAGAAGGACCTGCGCAGCCGGCATCTCACGCACGACAACTACTTCCACTCCGTCCTGGGGTTGATGGACGTGCGCACGGGCGTGTACGAGGCCGCGCAGGACATGTACGCGGGCTGCCGCCAGGCCGGCCAGGGCTGAGCGGGGGAATGGCAAGGCACGGCCCGCAGGACCGGTGGGGAGCGGGGGCCGGGGCTGGCATGGCCCCTCCGGATGGCCACCGGGGCGGCCCGGCGGGTGGCGGCCTCTCCGCGATGGCTGCGGGCCATGGCGCCTGCCGGGATTCCGCAGGTGTTGCGCGGAACCATCAAACTTCGGGCCCATGAAGGGGTTATCGGCTCCTGTCGAGTTTCTCGCCACGGAAAACATCTGGTGACATCATCACGGCGGGCACGGTTACGTCACCATGGTGACTCGCAGCGAGGTTGCTGCAGGCAGGACCACTCCCAGCGTCCTTCGAGGTCACTCCATGAAAAAACTCACCCTCCGGCAGAAGCTCTGGCTGCCCCTGGTCCTGGCATTGCTGGGGCTGCTCGCCCTGACTTTCGCGAACGCATGGCAGGCGCGCACGCTGCAGTACGAGGCACGGCAGACGGCCCTGGCCGACATCACGGACATGGCGCTGTCCATACTGCGCGACTATGAGAAGCAGGCGCAGGCGGGCAAGATGGGCCAGGAAGACGCCCAGCGCGCGGCCAGGGAGCGCGTGGCCGCCCAGCGCTATGGCAAGGACGGCTACGTCACGGTCATCGGCGCGGATTCGGTGATGGTCATGCACCCGATCAAGCCCGAGCTGAACGGCAAGAACATGCTGTCGTTCAAGGATGCCAAGGGCACGCCGCTGTACGTGAACATCGCTGCCGCCGGCAGTTCCACGCAAGGGCGTGGCTTCCTCGAATACTGGTGGCCGCGCCCCGGCAGCGACGCCCCCAGCCCCAAGATCGGCTATGCGGTGCGCTTCAAGCCCTGGAACTGGGACCTGGTGGCCGGCGACTACGTGGACGACATCGAGCAGACCTTCCGCAATACGCTCTACCGCGCCATCGGCCTGCTCGCGCTGCTGGGCCTGGCGCTGTCGGTGTTCGCCGGCTTCGTGGTGCGCGACATCGAACGCTCGGTGGGCGGCGAGCCCGGTGCGGCCGCGCAGGCCGCGCTGCGCATGGCCGAGGGCGACCTGCAGGCGAAGATCGCGCTGCGCCCCGGCGACGACCGCAGCCTGATGCACGCGATCGGCTTCATGCGCGACCGCCTCGGTGCGATCCTGCAGCGCATCCAGCAGGCCACGGGCACCATCGACCATGCGGCCGCGGAGATTTCCCAGGGCAACGCCGACCTGTCGCGCCGCACCGAGCAGCAGGCCTCCTCCCTGCAGCAGACCGCCTCCAGCATGGAAGAGCTCACCGCCACAGTGCGCCAGAACGCCGACAACGCCCGCCAGGCGGCGCAGTACGTGTCCGCCACGGCGCAGACGGCGGCCCAGGGCGGCGAAGCAGTGCAGCAGGTGGTGCAGAGCATGCGCGCCATCAATGCCAGCTCGCGCAAGATCGGCGACATCATCGGTGTGATCGACGGCATCGCGTTCCAGACCAACATCCTGGCGCTGAACGCCGCGGTGGAAGCGGCCCGTGCCGGCGAACAGGGGCGCGGCTTCGCGGTCGTGGCCGGCGAAGTGCGCAGCCTCGCGCAGCGCAGCGCCGAGGCGGCCAAGGAGATCAAGTCGCTCATCAGCGAATCGGTCAACGAGGTGCAGAGCGGATCGGAGCTCGTCGAGCAGGCGGGCCGCACCATGGGCGAGGTGGTGGAATCGGTGCACCGCATCTCGGGCCTCATGGAGGGCATCGCCGCGGCCAACGCCCAGCAGACCGCGGGCATCGAAGAGGTGAACCGCGCCGTGACGCAGATGGACGAGATGACGCAGCAGAACGCCGCCATGGTGGAAGAGGCGAGCGCGGCGACCTCCGCCATGGCATCGCAGGTGTCGGTGCTGCGCGAGGCGCTGTCGGTGTTCCGGCTGCAGGACGGGCAACCCATGGGCGCGCCGACCCCGCCACTCCCGGGCGGCACGCGGCGCCTCACGGCCTGACCGCCTGCGCCCCCCGGCCCGCGGCACCGGAGCACTGGCCGGTGCCCGGGGGCGTCAGAACAGGCTCCCCTGCCCCCTCGCCAGCCCTGGCCGGTACTGCGACATGTCGAGCTCGATGCGCCCGCGGTTGAGGCCCAGGCGCCGGCATGCCGCCATGAACCGCTGGCGCAGCAGATCGGCCCACAGGCCCGATCCCTTCATGCGCGAGCCGAAGCGGCTGTCGTAGCTGCGGCCGGCGGCACGGGATTCCGCATCCAGGCCGTGCAGATCCTGGATGCGCGCCATCACGCGTCCTGCGCGCTGCGGATAGTGCAGGCCCAGCCATTCGCGCATCAGGCCGTCGAGCTCCCACGGCAGGCGGATGGCGGTGTAGAAGGCCGAGGTGGCGCCGGCGTCGCGCGCCGCCTCCAGGACCTGCTCCATGTCTTCGGTGATGAACGGGATCTGCGGCGCCACGCTCACGCCCACGGGGATGCCCGCCTCCACCAGCGTGCGGATGGTGCGCAGGCGACGGTGCGGTGCGGCGGCGCGCGGCTCGAGCCGGCGGGCCAGCGCCGGATCGAGCGTGGTGATGGTGACGTACACGGCGGCCAGGCGGTCGCGCGCGAGCGGGGCGAGCAGGTCGATGTCGCGCTCCACGCCGCTCGACTTGGTGATCAGCGAGAGCGGGTGGCGCACGTCGCGCAGCACCTCGATCACTGCGCGCGTCAGGCCGAGTTCGCGCTCCACGGGCTGGTAGCAGTCGGTGGCGGAGCCGACGTTGAGCAGGTGCGGCACGTGGCCGGGGCGCGCCAGTTCGTCGCGCAGCACGCCGGCGATGTTGTGCTTGGCGATGATGCGGGTCTCGAAGTCCAGCCCCGGCGACAGGTTGAGGTAGCTGTGCGTGGGCCGCGCATAGCAGTAGACGCAGCCATGCTCGCAGCCGCGGTAGGGATTGACCGAGTGGTCGAAGAAGATGTCGGGCGAATCGTTGGCGCAGATCGCGCTGCGCGCCGTCTCGAGGATGACCTGGGTGGCCGGCGGCGCGGGCGTGCCGGCATGGCCATCGGCATCGCCCTCTTCCTGGGCCGAGGGGCCGCCCCAGCCATCGTCGAACGCGCCACGCACGTCGCGCATGAAGCGGTGCGGCGTGCGCGCCGCCGTGCCGCGGCCCTTGATGGCCTGCAACGGAACCAGGATTTCTTCGTTCACAGGGCAACTCCATCGCATGTGACTGTATGAATATACAGCCATCGGATACACTGCGTGCAGCAGGAGATTTCGCGGCGTGGCACAGTATGGTGATGGCCTGCGCCGCTTGGCACTTGGCCGTTGCCTGCTCCCGTTTTGCCTGCCTCGCCCACCCTTTTCAGACCACCGACCATGCCTGCGCCCTCTTCCGTCACCGCTGCAGACACACTGCCGCCCGCGCTCCCGCCGCAGGCCGTGGCGGTGGCGGGAGCGGTAGCGGATGTGGTGCCGGGCGGTGCCGCGTCCGGCGAGTCCGGTGCCGCTGCCGTTGCCGAGGCATCGGCGGGTGCCGCCGCGGTCGCCGCCACGGGCTGGTGCGCCGCCACGCGCCGATGGGGCCGGGGCGACTGGACGCCCGAATGGTTCTGTGCCTTCCTTGCCGGCAACCAGCGCGAGCAGAGCCGGTTCCGCAAGGAACTGGCCACCATGCGAGGCTCCGTGGCGTGGCTGCTGCGCCAGCGCCGCCAGGGCCGCTGGAGCGCCGAGGAGCGCGAGCGCCTGCGCGGCGTGATGCGCTCGGCGTCGTCGGTCAGCCCCTACCTTCTGGTGTGGGCGGTGCCGGGGTCGCTGCTGCTGCTGCCGTTCATGGCCTGGTTCATCGACCGCCGGCGCACCGCCCGCGAGCGCGCTGCCGTGACGGCGGCGGGGGCGGCGGTGCTTCCCGTGGAGTCCGCAACCGCGGCGTTCGTCGCGGATTCTGCGGTGCCGCTGGCGGAACCGGCCGACCGGCCCCTGGGCTCGCCGCTGCGCTGACATCCGACGCACGCCGGGCCGACCGCGGCCCGTGCCCGCGCCTACGCCGTCGACCATCCCCGCCGGGGCAGGCCCTGGATGCGCGCTGCGTGCGTCAGGGCGGGGGAATGTCCCCGGGCACTCCGCGCTGCGGCGGCCCGTCATAGCGCCAGATGTATTCGCGCGGCATCGGCCCCTTGTTGCGGCCCCCCTGCTGCATCTGTTCCCAGGCATGGGCCAGGATGCCGACCGAGCGCGAGAGGCAGAACAGCCCGCGCGCCAGCGGCGGCGGGAACCCCAGTTCGGCATAGATGACGGCGGTCGCGCCATCGATGTTCATCGGAATGCGCCGGCCGCCCTTGCGCTCGGCCAATTCGGTTTCCACGGCCCGCGCGATGCGCGCGAAGCGGCCGCCGACGTGGCCCTGCGCCGCGGCCGCATCGACCAGCGCCAGCAGGCGCGGCGCACGGGGATCGACGGGATGGAAGCGGTGCCCGAAGCCCGAGACGAACTTGCCGTGGCATGCGATGGCCGCGTCGAGGCCGTCCCGCACCGCGGTGGTGGCGTCGGCGCCCGCATCCTCGCGGGCCGCGATGTCCAGGTACATTTCCACGGCCTGCTCGCCCGCCCCGCCGTGCACGTCGCCGAGCACGTTCAGCGCGGAGGCCATGGCGTTGTTGAGCCCCACGCCGCAAGTGGCGGCCATGCGGGCGATGCCGATGCTCGGCGCCTGCGGGCCGTGGTCCACCGCCGAGACGAGCGCCGCCTCCAGCAGCCGCGCCTGGCCCTCGCCCGGCAGCTCGCCGCGCGTCATGAGCCACGCCATCTGGGCGAAGCCCACGCGCCCGATCAGTTGCTCGATCGGGTAGCCGTGGTAGCGGATCTCGCCGGGTGCCATGTCGATGATGGAGGTGCGCCACCAGTCGCGCACGCCCTCCCGGACTTCTTCTGCGGTCTTCGTCGTCATACGGCCTGCTCCTGCTGGAGGGATTCGATGTCCTGGGTGCTGAAGCCCAGTTCGGCGAGGATCGCCGCGGTGTGCTGCCCGAGTTCGGGCGGCGGCGAGGCCACCGAGGGCGCCTCGCCGTTGAGCTTGAAGCCGGTGCGCACCAGCCGCACGTCGCGGCCCACGCCGGGCACCTGCGGATAGGTGGCCACCATGCCGCGCTCCGCGATCTGCGGAATGTCCAGCGCCTGCGGCACCGTGTAGACGGGGCCGGACGGCACGCCCGCCGCATTCAGGGCCCGCCACCAATCCTCCGTGCCGCGCTCCTGCAGCGCCGCCTCCAGCAGCGCCGTGAGTTCGGCGCGGTGCGCCAGGCGCGCGAAGCGGTCGGCGAAGCGCGCGTCCGCGATCCATTCCGGGTGGCCCGCCACGTGGCAGACCGCCTCGAACTGCTCCTGCTTGTTCGCGGCGATGTTGATCAGGCCGTCGCCCGTGCGGAACGTGCCCGACGGGCTGGCGGTGACGTTGTCGTTGCCCATCGCCGCCGGTTCGCGCTCGGCCACGAGGTAGTTCGAGACGGCCCAGCCCATGGTGGCCATCGTGGCCTCGAGCATCGATACGTCGATGAAGACGCCGCCGGTACGGCGCGTGTCGGCCAGGGCGGCGGCGACCGCGAACGCGGCCGTCATGCCGCCCACGGTGTCCGCGATCGGGTATCCCACGCGCAGGGGCGCGGAGGCCGCGTCGCCGGTGACGCTCATCACGCCGGACATGCCCTGGATGATCTGGTCGTAGGCGGGGAGGTCCCGCAGCGGCCCGGTCTGGCCGAACCCCGAGATCGCGCAGTAGACGAGGCGCGGGTTCTCCGCCAGCAACGCCTCGTAGCCGAGCCCGAAGCGTTCCATCACGCCGGGCCGGAAGTTCTCGACCAGCACGTCGGCGGTCCGCACAAGCCGGCGGAACACCTCCTTGGCGCGCGCGTTCTTGAGGTTCAGCGTCAGGGAGCGCTTGCCGGGGTTCTGCGCGAGGAACGACACGCCCATGTTGCGCCGGTTCAGCTCCACGTCGGCGCCGAGCTGCCGCGCGAGATCGCCGGTGAGCCGGGCCTCGACCTTGATCACGTCCGCGCCCATGTGCGCCAGCTGGTGGCAGCAGAACGGCCCGGCGAGCACGTTGGTGAGGTCGAGGACGCGTATGCCCTGGAGCGGTTGGATGGCCATGCCTGTGCTTCCGTTCGTCACCGCGTGTCAGTCCAGCGTCGCGCCGGATTCGCGCACGGCGACGCCCCAGCGCTCCTGCTCGCTCTTCATGAAGCGCCCCAGTTCGTCGGGCGTGCCGCCGCGGGGCACGCTGCCTTCGTCGTGGAGCCGGCCGATCACCTCGGGGCGCTTCAGCGCGGCGTTCATGAGCTGGTTGATGCGGGCGATCGCCGCGGAAGGCGTGCCGGCGGGCGCCACGACGGCCTTCCAGTCTTCCGCGACGAAGCCCGGGTAACCGGACTCCGCCACCGTCGGCACATCGGGCAGGAGATCGAGGCGCTTCGCCGACGTGACGGCCAGCGCGCGCAGCTTGCCAGCCTTGACGAGCGACAGCACGGTGGGCGGCGTCGCGAAGTAGAAATCGGTCACACCGCCCAGCAGGTCGGTGGTCGCCGGTCCGGCGCCTTTGTAAGGCACATGCATCATCCGCACGCCCGCGCGTTTCGCGAACATTTCTCCGCTGATGTGGCCGACCGTGCCCGTGCCGGCGGAGGCCATCGTCAGTTGCCGCTCCTTCGACTGGGCGGCGAGATCGGCGATGGTCCTGAACGGCGATTCGGCGCGCACCACCAGCAGCACGGGCTGCGAGGCCAACAGGACGACCGGCGCGAAATCGCGGGCCGCGTCGAACGGCATCTTCGTGTAGAGCGTCGGATTGATCGCGAGGTTCGCCGTCTGCCCAGTGCCGAGGGTGTAGCCGTCCTTGCGGGCCTTGGCCACCGCGTCCAGCCCGATGTTGCCGCCCGCGCCCGGCTTGTTCTCGACGACGAAAGTGATCTTCTCTTTCGCCGCGACTTCGTTCGCGATGAGGCGCGAGAGCACGTCCGTGCCGCCTGCCGGCGGGAAAGGAACGACGAGCTTGACGGGCTGATCGGGATAGGCCCCCTGGGCGATCGCGCTGCCCGCGATGCACAGCCCCGCGAACACGAGGGCGCCGCGCACCCATGCCTTGTGAATCGTCTGCATGTGTTTGTCTCCTTGAAAGTTCTATCTGATAGAACATTAATTCGTCTGATAGAACTTTAAGGCCGATGCCGCAGCGGTCCTCAGAGGGTTTTCCCGCGCACGGAAGCGGCCTGCCCTGCCATCTGCCGGCGGGACCTGCCCCGTGGCATGCCACACTCGGCGGTCTTCCCGAACCTCGGATTCCAGCGCCGACCCTGCCCGCATGACTGACCCGGTTGACTCCCCTTCCCCGGCCGCGCCCGACTCCAGCGGCGTGGCCGTGCTCGACCGCGCATTCGCGCTGCTCGCGGCTTTCGGCCCCGGCGACGACCGCCTGACGCTGACCGAACTCTCGCGCCGCACGGGGCTGTACAAGAGCACGGTGCTGCGGCTCCTGGGAGCGCTGGAACACGGCGGCTTCATCCGCCGGCTCGTGGACGGCCAGTACGCCGTGGGCCCCCAGCCGCTGCGGCTGGCCGCGATCTACCAGCGCTCGTTCCACGTCGGCCACGTGATCGAGCCGCTGCTGAAGGGACTGAGCCAGGCCACGGGGGAAACGGCATCGTTCTATGTGCGCCACGGGGAGTCGCGCATCGCGGTGTTCCGCACCGAGCCCGCGCGCTCCGTGCGGGCCGCCGTGGCGATCGGTCAGGCGTACCCGGTCGCGCAGGGCGCATCGGGCAAGGTGCTGCAGGCCTTCGCGCCGGCCACGGGAGAGCGGGTGCGGGCCGGCGCGCGGCTGTGGCAGGTGTCGTATGGCGAGCGCGACCCGGACACGGCGTCGGTGGCGGCGCCGGTGTTCTCGGTCACTGGTGAACTGCAGGGCGCTATCGCCCTGTCGGGCCCGCGGCAGCGGCTGTCGCCGCCCCAGGCCATGCTGGCGGCCTGCCGCGACGTGCTCCGGGCCTGCGCCGAGGCCACACGCAGCCTCGGTGGCGATGCGGGGCCGTACGAAGCGGATATCGAGGCGCTCGACCCCGGGCTGTTCGCCGACGTCCCCGCCTGAGCGCGGCGGACCCGCCGCACGCCGGCTGCGGCACCGCAGATGCCGGCGCTACCCCAGCCGGCCCGCGGCGAAAACCACCACCATGCCCGCGCCCACCACCCCCGCCTGCCAGCGCAGCGCGAGCGCCCAGGACGGCACGCGGCGCTCGACCCGGTCGTAGAGCAGCCTTCCGGCCGCGAGCGACAGGGCCATGGCTGCGGCCATGCCCAGCGCATTGATGACGGGCGAAGCGGGCCAGAGGCCGGAGACCACGGCATTCACCAACAGGCAGACCGGGAAATGCACGAGGAACACCGAGTACGACATGCGCCCCAGGCGAGCCGGCCAGCCGCGCCAGGCGTTCCAGCGGGACGGCGGTCGCCGTGCCGGGGCACCATCGACGCCGTGGCCTGCCAAGGCCACGCCGCGGCGCGCCTGCCAGCCCAGCACCGCCACGAGCCAGAGCGACGTGCCCCAGGCGACGGCAATGCGCGTGCGGAATTCCAGCGCCAGCGCCACGGCGCCCCAGAGGCCGATGAGCAGCACCCATGCCGCCGCGCCGGCACTGCCGCGCGGTGCGTCCACGGCCCAGCGCGCCATCATGCCGAGGCCGTAGGCGCCGAAGAAGTACACCGCCCAGGCATCGAGCCCGGGCTGGCGGTTGAACACCCAGAGCGACAGTGCGGCCGCGGCCGCCACCGCCGCGCGTGCGAGCGCCTGCTCCCCCGCCCACGCGGGCAGGAATGGTGTGCGGGCGCCGCGCCGGGCGGCCGCCAGCAGCAGCGCCGACAGCGCGAACAACTGGAAATCGATGGCCACGTACCAGACGCCCGCCGACAGCGCCTCTTCGCCCACGACGTCCTGCAGCATCAGCGCGTTGGCGAACAGCTGCGGCAGGCTGGGATCGCCGGGCACGGAAGGATGGTCCAGCCAGGGCCGCACGGCCGCCGCCGCCAGGACGGCCAGCACGAGGGCCACCGCATAGGGCACCGCGAGCCGCACGAAGCGGCGGCCGATCTCCGGCACCGCGGCGCGGCCTCGCGCACCGTCCGCCGCGCAGAACCTTGCCGCCGCGAGGTAGCCCCCGAGCACCAGGAACACCTGCACGGCCATGCGCCCGTATTCGTACAGCCAGGCGATGAGCGTGGGCATCAGCGGCTGGGCCACGTCGGACATCGGTCCGTAGAACGCCAGATGGTGCGCCACGATCGTGGCACAGGCGATGCCCTTGACCGAATCGATCAGGGTGCTGCGGGACGGCGAGGAAGGCATGCGGAAAAGCGTGCGCGGGCCACGCGCCCGTGCGGGCGGCGCGGCTGGCGGATCTTGGTGTGGTTTTACCCGTGGAGGGCGCGCATTGTGCCCCAGGAAGTCCATGTGCAGGCGCCGCCACCGGCCGCTCCTGCGGAAAGCGCGCTCAGGCGCTCAGGCCGTCACAGCGCGAGGCGCGCGCGGGCCGCCGCGTACTCGCTGCGCAGGCGCCCGACCAGTTCGGCCGCGCCCGTCACCTCGGTGATCGCGCCGATGCCCTGGCCGCAGCCCCAGATGTCCTTCCAGGCTTTCTTCGCGTCGCCGCCGAAGTTCATCTTGCTCGGGTCCGATTCGGGCAGGTGGTCCGGATCGAGCCCGGCGGCGCGGATCGAGGGCGCGAGGTAGTTGCCGTGCACCCCGGTGAACAGGTTGCTGTAGACGATGTCGTCGGAGTTGCCGTCGACGATGGCCTGCTTGTAGGCCTCCTGCGCGCGCGCCTCGTGGGTGGCGATGAAGGCCGAGCCGATGTAGGCGAAATCGGCGCCCATCGCCTGCGCGGCCAGGATGGCACCGCCCGAGGCGATCGAGCCCGAGAGCGCCAGCGGGCCCTCGAACCACTGGCGGATCTCCTGGATGAGCGCGAACGGGCTCTTGACGCCCGCATGGCCGCCCGCGCCCGCCGCCACGGCGATCAGGCCGTCGGCGCCCTTCTCGATGGCCTTGTGGGCGAACTTGTTGTTGATGATGTCGTGCATCACCACGCCGCCCCAGCCGTGCACGGCCTGGTTCACGTCCTCGCGCGCGCCCAGGCTGGTAATGACGATCGGCACCTTGTACTTCGCGCACACCTCCATGTCGTGCTCCAGCCGGTCGTTGCTCTTGTGCACGATCTGGTTGATGGCGAACGGCGCGGCGGGCGACTCGGGGTGCGCGCGGTCCCAGGCCGCGAGGGTCTCGGTGATCTCGGCCAGCCACTCGTCCAGCAGTTCGGCGGGCCGGGCGTTGAGCGCCGGCATGGAGCCGACGATGCCGGCCTGGCACTGCGCGATCACCAGCTGGGGGTTGCTGATGATGAAGAGCGGCGAGCCGATGACGGGCAGCGAGAGTTTCTGGAACACGGGCGGCAGGGTGCGCATGGGAAAAGTCTCCGGGTTGTCGTTTTTGGGAATTCGGTGGATGGCAGCAGGTGCGGTGGAAGCGGGGGCTGCTCAGAAGGCTTCCAGCGCGAGCGCCGTCACGCTGGCCGCGCCTTCGACGACGGCGTCGCGCTGCGCCTTCGTGCGCACCAGGATGTGTTCGGCGTAGAAGCGCGCCGTGGCCACCTTGGCCTGCAGGAAGGCCGCGTCGCCCTGCCCGTCCGCGAGCAGCGCCTGCGCCTTGAGCAACGAGCGGCCCATCTGCCAGCCCGCGACCAGGTTGCCGGCCAGCATCAGATAAGGCACGCTGCCCGCGAAGGCGGCATTGGGATCGGCCTTGGTGTTCGACGCGATGAAGCGCGCCACTTCCTCGAAGGCATCGCATGCCTCGGCCAGCCGCTTGGCCATGGCCTCGGCTTCCGGCGTGCCGGCCGCGCGCAATTCCTCGGCCGTTGCACGCGCCTGCGCCGCGATGCCGAGCGCCGTGGCCGCCCCATCGCGCGCGGTCTTGCGGCCCACGAGGTCGTTGGCCTGGATCGCCGTCGTGCCTTCGTAGATCGGCAGGATGCGCGCGTCACGGTAATGCTGCGCCGCGCCCGTCTCCTCGATGAAGCCCATGCCGCCATGCACCTGCACGCCGAGGCTGGTCACTTCCAGGCTCATCTCGGTGCTGTAGCCCTTCACCAGGGGCACCATGAATTCGTAGAAGGCCTGATTCTGCTTGCGCACGTCCGCATCGGGATGGTGGTGCGCGGCGTCGTACGCGGCGGCGGCCACGCTGGCCATGGCGCGGCAGCCCTCGGTGAGCGAGCGCATGGTCATGAGCATGCGGCGCACGTCGGGGTGGTGGATGATGGGCGCGCTGCCGGGCAGGCTGCCGTCCACCGGGCGGCTCTGCACGCGGTCGCGTGCGTACTGCACGGCCTGCTGGTAGGCGCGCTCGGCCACCGCGATGCCCTGCAGGCCGACGGCATAGCGGGCCGCGTTCATCATGATGAACATGTATTCCAGGCCGCGGTTCTCTTCGCCGACCAGGTAGCCCACCGCACCGCCCGCATCGCCGAACTGCAGCACCGCCGTCGGCGAGGCCTTGATGCCGAGCTTGTGCTCGATCGAGACGCAGTGCACGTCGTTGCGCGCGCCCAGGGAGCCATCGCCGTTCACCAGGAACTTCGGCACGACGAACAGGCTGATGCCCTTCACGCCCTCGGGCGCGCCAGCCACGCGGGCCAGCACCAGGTGCACGATGTTCTCCGCCATGTCGTGCTCACCGTAGGTGATGTAGATCTTCGTGCCCGAAACCTTGTAGGTGCCGTCACCCTGCGGCTCGGCGCGCGTGCGCACCAGGGCCAGGTCCGATCCGGCCTGCGGCTCGGTGAGGTTCATCGTGCCGGTCCACTGTCCCGACACCAGCTTTTCCAGATAGGTGGTCTTGAGCTCGTCGCTGCCCGCGGTGAGCAACGCCTCGATCGCGCCGTCGGTGAGCAGCGGGCACAGCGCGAAACTCATGTTGGCGCTGTTGAGCATTTCCGCGCACGCCGCGCCGATCGTCTTGGGCAGGCCCTGGCCGCCGCTCTCGACGGGGTGCTGCAGGCCCTGCCAGCCGCCCTCGGCGAACTGGCGGAACGCTTCCTTGAAGCCCGGCGTGGTGGTGACGCGGCCGTCCTTCCACGACGACGGATTGCGGTCACCCGCCACGTTGAGCGGCGCCACCACGCCTTCGTTGAAGCGCGCGCACTCCTCCAGCACCGCCTGCGCCGTGTCCAGGCCGGCCTCCTCGAAACCCGGCAGCGCGGCGATCTGGGCGATGCCTGCGAGGTGCTCTATGGCGAACAGCATGTCCTTGACGGGGGCGGTGTAGCTCATGGGAATGTCTCCAGATATTTCAACAATGCGCTTGGGGAGGCGCTTTCCAGGCGAAAAAAAAGGCATCGCATGCGATGCCGTGGCAGCGCGAACCACCGTATGCGGCCCGGGCCACCGGCGCGGCGCCTCATGTCCGGTGGCCGCGGAGCAGGCCATGCCAGCAGACGCCGTGGAACCGGCTTTGCCGGGCCACCGGCGGCCAGCCCCACGCCAGAGTCGGGGGGCGTTCGTCCCGTCCATGCCCGCGCAGGCGGGCATGGAGCCGCGGTCCTCACTCCCACCCTTCCCGCGGAGCGAGAGAAGGGGGAAGGCGCGCAGCGCCTCAGGGGGTAGTCACCTCGTCAGAGGGCCTTGACCAGTTCCGGCACGGCGGTGAACAGATCCGCCTCCAGCCCGTAGTCGGCCACGCTGAAGATCGGCGCCTCGGCATCCTTGTTGATCGCCACGATCACCTTGGAGTCCTTCATGCCCGCCAGATGCTGGATCGCGCCCGAGA